>CP019636.1:4467500-7846907 GCA_002163975.1 Nostocales cyanobacterium HT-58-2
ATTCACATGGGATTTCACGTGCCCCATGCTACTCGGGATTCAGCTACTATCCTTCAGTTTTCGACTACAGGACTCTCACCTTCTCTGGTGCAGTTTTTCGCTGCTTCGTCTAACCTCTAGATTCGACATCGCTGTCCCACTACCCTAACAAGCAAGCTCGTTAGTTTAGGCTCTTCCCCTTTCGCTCACCACTACTCGGGGAATCTCTTTTGATTTCTTTTCCTCCAGCTACTAAGATGTTTCAATTCGCTGGGTTGGCTCTTTCCTGTCTATAGATTCAACAGGTAGTTCTAAGGGTTCCCCCATTCGGACATCTCCGGATCTCACGCTTGCTTCCAGCTCCCCGGAGCTTTTCGTTGGTAACCACGTCCTTCTTCGCCTCTGTGTGCCTAGGTATCCACCATTAGCCCTTGTTCGCTTGACTTCACATTGGTGGTTCGCAAACTCAACGTCTGCAAACTTTCGATACTCATGATACTCATGGTACTAACAATTGTCTTGTTTTACCCTTGTATCACTCTTGTACCTACCTGCTACTTTCGCTTCACTTATGCAGTTTTCAAGGTTCTTCACTGGACTAGTATCCAGCAGTCTTGCTTCTTCGTCTCACAAGATTGCTGAACTTGCTCATCCTAACCCATCACTCATCTTGCTGTTTGCAAGACGACCTCTATCGAACCAGTTCATAGTTTGAAAGCCAGACTTTACATCTTTCCTCGACCGACCTCGGGATGTCTTTTCAGTTATCAGTTATCAATGCTCAGTTACCAGTTTTTTTGCTCACTGTTGACTGTTGATTGTTCACTGAAAAGTGGGTCTCCCTAAAAAGGAGGTGATCCAGCCACACCTTCCGGTACGGCTACCTTGTTACGACTTCACCCCAGTCACCAGTCCTACCTTCGGCATCCCCCTCCACGAATGGTTAGGGTAACGACTTCGGGCGTGACCAGCTTCCATGGTGTGACGGGCGGTGTGTACAAGGCCCGGGAACGAATTCACTGCAGTATGCTGACCTGCAATTACTAGCGATTCCTCCTTCACGTAGGCGAGTTGCAGCCTACGATCTGAACTGAGCCGTGGTTTGTGGGATTTGCTTGCCATCGCTGGCTCGCTGCCCTTTGTCCACAGCATTGTAGTACGTGTGTAGCCCAGGACGTAAGGGGCATGCTGACTTGACGTCATCCCCACCTTCCTCCGGTTTGTCACCGGCAGTCTCCTTAGAGTGCCCACCCAAAGTGCTGGCAACTAAGAACGAGGGTTGCGCTCGTTGCGGGACTTAACCCAACATCTCACGACACGAGCTGACGACAGCCATGCACCACCTGTGTTCCGGCTCCCGAAGGCACTCTCCCCTTTCAGGAAGATTCCGGACATGTCAAGCCCTGGTAAGGTTCTTCGCGTTGCATCGAATTAAACCACATACTCCACCGCTTGTGCGGGCCCCCGTCAATTCCTTTGAGTTTCACACTTGCGTGCGTACTCCCCAGGCGGGATACTTAACGCGTTAGCTACGACACTGCCCGGGTCGATACGGGCAACGCCTAGTATCCATCGTTTACGGCTAGGACTACTGGGGTATCTAATCCCATTCGCTCCCCTAGCTTTCGTCCCTCAGTGTCAGTCCAGGTCCAGCAGAGCGCTTTCGCCACCGGTGTTCTTCCTGATCTCTACGCATTTCACCGCTACACCAGGAATTCCCTCTACCCCTACCTAACTCTAGTCACTCAGTTTCCACTGCCCTTATGCAGTTGAGCTGCACTCTTTAACAGCAGACTTGATTGACCACCTGCGAACGCTTTACGCCCAATCATTCCGGATAACGCTTGCATCCTCCGTATTACCGCGGCTGCTGGCACGGAGTTAGCCGATGCTGATTCCTCAAGTACCTTCAGTACTTATTCCTTGAGAAAAGAGGTTTACAACCCAAGAGCCTTCCTCCCTCACGCGGTATTGCTCCGTCAGGCTTTCGCCCATTGCGGAAAATTCCCCACTGCTGCCTCCCGTAGGAGTCTGGGCCGTGTCTCAGTCCCAGTGTGGCTGATCATCCTCTCAGACCAGCTACTGATCGTCGCCTAGGTGCGCTCTTACCACACCTACTAGCTAATCAGACGCGAGCTCATCTTCAGGCAATTAATCTTTCACCAATAAGGCACATCCGGTATTAGCAGCCGTTTCCAACTGTTGTCCCGAACCTGAAGCCAGATTCTCACGCGTTACTCACCCGTCCGCCACTAGGTCCCGAAGAACCCCGTTCGACTTGCATGTGTTAAGCATACCGCCAGCGTTCATCCTGAGCCAGGATCAAACTCTCCGTTTTGTCATTTGAGTTTGTCAAGGCTATGGAAAATTTCTTTTCCAGAATCCTTATTCTTAGTTTTTTTGTCTTTGGGTTTCCCCTTTGACTCAATTTCTTTGACGAGGATATATAATGTTTTTGGCTTTCAAACTATTGTTTTGTCTTGGTTCGGCGTGTGTTTGTCTTCTTCACACTTTATCTAGTCTAGCCTCCTCTCTTTTGCTTGTCAAGGGCTTGCTCAAACTTTTTTTCTCACCCCTTTCATTCCGTCTGGACAAAATTGCCCATCTAGAGTTCACCAGACAGAGCAGTGGAGGAGGATTTTGCAGTTGAGTACACGGGTTTTGAAGAATCAAACCCGCTCCACTCCAAAGGCTGGGAATTTTGTTTAAGAACAGATCAACCCTATTCACCCACTTTCTGTGGCTTCCCTTCTATCCTTGTTCTGCCCCTTTTGTCTGTCTTTCTGCTTGACCCTGTTGTTCTCTCTCTACGTTGCATATAGAAGAAACAAGATCACAGCATCTAGATGAAGCACTGTCATGTTGGACTAGAGAACTCACTTCTCATGAGTGCAACACTGGATGCGTTGTGTGTATGGAGCACATCTTTAAGTTATTCCAATCACTTATCGTGGAACACTTTTCTCGTCCGGAAACACAGCAAGCCGCTTTCGACTATCTCGAAGCCTGATGAGACCGAGTGAAACGAAAAAATGAGTGACAAGTTGCAGAATCTGTCGAACCTACCGAGCCTTAACAAGTACAACATTTGTGAGGAATACGGAATGCGGACATAGTTTATACACAAATGTACAAACCACTCGTATGTGTCGAGGATCTTGAGTATAGATACAACGATATGAGTAAGGTATGTCTTTCGATAGAAGAGATCTGTAGAGATTTTGCTTTAAGACATCAAAAGTGAATTTCTTGTTTTTTAAGCATTGGTATGGCACTGAAGTTCTCAATGTAATGGAGTAGATCTTATGGTGGATAAGTTGTAGAGTCTCAGATAAATATAGGCAGGTAGTCTTGGAAAGATTTTCTTAACAAAGTCACTTGAGAAAACCCAAGTAAACAAGCAAGTAAACAAATTTGAATTATAAATACATAACAAAAAGATCAAGTGTCTTCTATGGTCATAGAGATATAATATCTCACTTCACTTTCTTTGTTTAAAAATGGCAACTCTCCAATGAATGAAATTAGAAACATTTTAGTTGATAAGTTAAATTCCTCCCCAGTGCTGTCTCTGTTAATGCAGTATGTAGTTTATATTTTAGCTAAAGAAGCATAATAGCTAAATGAGCAAGAATCGAGCAAACAACATAACAAAGATTTACCTTATATTCAAAATCCAAGTTAGAAATGCTGGTTTTAGCTTAAGTGATAGACAATTAAGCTTCTTTTAACTGAAAATTATCTCTTCTGAGCCATGAGTTTTGTTCGCTTTTCTAAATTACGTAAAAGTCTTGCCTTCTTTCTTGGTGGTTTAGGAACTGCTGTAGGTGTGGGATTATCTACTCCAGCACCAGCCAGTGCGGTTTCCTGGGGACAGTTACTTTTTAATGGTGTTCAGTTGTTGCAACTTTCTAATTTGTCAACAGAGCAAAAGGTGGCACTAGGTCGTGAAATTCACCAACAGGTTCGTAGTCAATACAGACTGAGTACTAGTGCTTCTGTTAGCCGCGTGGGTCAACGCTTGGCGAATGCTAGTGACTGTTCTCAAATTCCTTTTAAATTTTATGTGGTTCAAGACCAAAGCATTAATGCTTTTGCAACCACAGGAGGATACGTTTATGTACATACTGGGCTACTTAATGCGGTGGATAATGAAGACCAACTAGCAGCTGTTTTAGGTCATGAAATTGCTCATGTATGTAACGATGACCTAATTGACAAGCTCAAACAAGCACAACTAGCTCAAGGGGCAGCCTCACTGGCTGGGTTAGACCGCAGTACTCTGGCTGCTGTAGCTTATAAACTTGCTGTAGACCTACCCAACAGCCGCGGAGCTGAATTCAACGCTGATGACAAAGGATTACGATATATGCAACGAGCAGGTTATAACCCTAGTGCTATGCCTGCATTCTTAACTAAATTGATGAATCAGCGTTCTACACCAACATTTCTGAGTAGCCATCCAGCACCACGAGAGCGAATTTCTGTTTTACAAAAAAAACTTGCGACTAATCAGTAAAGATAGCAAGAAACTTCGTTTCAAAAAGGAACTGGGTTGCTGAGTTCATTGCTGTAAATTGCACCAGTATATTCTTATGACAAGAGTTATTAGAGTGCATATCGTGTTGGTGCAGTAAGATTGCCTGCGCATTCTCCTCCGTTAGTAGGAGGTTTGAACTGTGAAGAGGTTGTATTCTAAGTAGCAAAACTGTTTTACATTTCATCGGATAGACAGTTAACACCTATAGTGGTAGTTGAATTAAACTATGTAGTCGTACGATGCTATTAGACTGCTTCCTAAGTCAAAAGAGAAGAAAATAGATTGTCGTTCAATCTTAGAGGTGATAATTTTCCATTTTGATATCTAGCACTAGACAGCAGGAGGCTCATCATGGTTGAAGTGAACCTAGTGCAGTTACAGAAAAACTTGAACGAAGTTGAATATCCGGTTAGCAAGAAAAACTTAATTTTTTATGCCGAGGAAAAAGGAGTTGACGAAGGAGTCCTCAGAATGCTTAAGAATTTGCCAAATAAACAGTATCAAACGCAAGCTGAGGTAAGGAAAGCTCTTAGCGAGGATAACAAATGAGATAGCTGCTGACTTTTTTAGTTTGTCATGATTTGTATCTTTGCTGTAGTAAAAGCTACAGCATTTTTTTATGTATTGACTACTTCGTCACAAAGTATCCTTATGATAAAAATAAATTTACAGGAATCTGATAAACGAAAATTTTTGATTTTAATAAACTATTCACTAATCATCAATACTTTTAATAGGTCATCATAAGTGTGGGAGGTTTCTGACACGATATGAACAAGCCAGCGGCTTTTATTACTTGGGGCGATCGCTTCCTAAAGTAACTTAGCATTATGGTGCGCTCTGAGAATAGCGTAGAAATAACTTGGGAGGAATAGGGAGAATATCCTTGACGTAGGTGGTTGAGCACACATTCTTGTTGGTGATCGTCAAAATCACGAGAGCACAAATATTGAAGAAGTTTATACTTAGTGAATCTATCAAAGAGGGCACTTAGTACAGGTTTGCATATCTTAGTAACCAACTTTGCCTTACATAAGTCTCATTAGTTAAGCTTTAAATAACGCTACGGATTTATGACATTCTTGCTTTTGGGCGGTGATCAAAATCACTAGTGGAAGGGTGCATGCGCTTTGAGAACTAAGCTTCATCAAAAGTCAGGATTTTTTCGGCTTTCCTATAAGATAAGAAACTAAGGCAGTATCAATTGGTTGCTCCTTTTCCTTGTTGTGCTTTGCCCATGAATTTTTCTTTTGCTCAGGATTTGTCCATTTATCAGTTGGCTTTGGAGGTGCTTGCTCCTGCCCAACCATTGCCTCATAGTCCTGCAACTCTGCTGTCACTTTTGAGATCACAAATTGATTTACTCATTGAGCAACAGATTACAGCTACTTTATGGGTCAAACTACCACCAGGAAAAATGTGGCACTCAGAAATTCAGCGTTATTCTCAACAAGTGAGAACGTCTGGTGTCATTCGTACTTTACATATAGAAGAAATCAGAAGCAAGGCAGATGGGGAACTCGGGGTTTCTACGGAATGGGCATTAGAGAGAATAAGGAAGTGGGAGGATAGTGAAAGCAATCTCTCTCTCTATCGCAACATTTCATCAGAGAACTTGAATGACATAAGAGTATACAGCCAGCCAGATAGTCGATTGCAACGGGAATACTTTTTGATGGTGTTGTCGCCCAAGTTTTGCTGTCTGATTTTGGCTCACAGACCATTGAGAAGACGTAGAAATAACTCGGTAAAAGCCAACAGAATAAAAAAACCGCTGTTATTTGCCATAACGACTTTTGATAGCAAAGCCATTCAGCAAGTCTTAGATGTTGTTAAACAGGCAATCACACCAAAATCATCCTTGTTTGTACCTACTGATTTTATTTGTCCCTCAGCACATGAGCCAGCACTCATAGGTCAACTATTGGCAAAACAACTCCGGCGCCATGATGAAATTTCTCGTCACATAACGATAAAGCGTCTCGCTAGGATGCAGGAGCAAAATCAAAAGCTGCACCATACTCTCGAACTTAAAGATGAATACTTGAGTAATGTGTGTCAGGAACTGCGTACACCTTTAACACACATGAAAACAGCGCTGAGTCTTTTAAATTCTCCTAATTTGAAACCTCCTCAGCGACAACGTTATTTTCAGATGCTCAATACTCAGTGCGATCGCCAAAATGCCCTCATTACTGGTGTGTTAGATCTAGTGCAGTTAGAGCACAATTTAGAGCGGATGCCGTTAGAGCATGTACGTCTGTTTGAAGTTGTGCCTGGAGTTGTTAGTATCTACCAGCCCCTAGCTCGAGAAAAAGGTATCATGTTAGCCTACACCGTACCTACTGAACTTCCACCTGTTTGGTGTGTGAGCGGTGGGCTGAGGCAAATTGTCATTAATTTGCTCTCCAACAGTATTAAGTTCACCCCCAATGGTGGACAGGTTTGGGTACGAGGACGTGCTCTGGGAAATTACGTTCAATTAGAATTTCGTGATAGTGGTATTGGTATTGCCGATAGTGAGATTCCCAAAATTTTTGATCGCTTTTATCGCGTACGTCCAGTCGTAACTGAAGATCCGGGTGGTGTAGGTTTGGGCTTATCAATCGTGCAATTATTACTATCTCGTTGCGATGGGTCTATCTCTGTCAAAAGTAAGCTGTATGAAGGTTCCATTTTTACTGTACAGTTGGCGATCGCGTAGCGTCTCCGTAAGGAGAAGCAAGTGAGGTTTTCCCTCCGTAAAAAACTGTGGTACTGGTCTCACCTCCTGCAAGACTGGCTCTTCTCCTGTATGACTAGTGCTCCTTCTGACTCTGAATTCTGCTGTATCTCTAAGCTATTAAATTTTTTTTTAAGATAACATTCTAGAACTTTTAACATAACATTCTAGAAAAAGAAGAATGTTTTAGCTTTAGTTTATATTAGGCGTTTAAGCGTAGTGACTTCAAGCGATGCCGTAACCAGGTAAAAGGATGAAATAAGAATATAAGTTCACTAATTTATTCTTTTTGTATGATTACACCTAGATCTGGTAATATACTTTTTTATTCACATGACAAATTTTCATGACAAGTTTTCCTGTTGAAAACACCGCAAAAAAATTGGAGTTTACCGTAAAAAATGATATGCAATATATTAGATATCAAGTAACATAACGAAAAGAAAAAATATAAAAATTAAGTTTTTCTTATAATTAATTTTATTTTATTTAAAAGTATCTACATGAATAATGTTTCATTAAATTTTACTTGATGAAAATTTATCTTATTTGATAAACTTATGTTTAACATCTATTTTTTTCTCTCTGTAAAGATATAATCAGCATAAGTTCTATGCTTAAAATGCAATATCAGTCTGATTTTGTTACCAGGTAGGCATCGCTAGATAAGGCTGTTGAGTGTTTGTATAACTTGCAATGAATCATCTTGAAGCGCATTAGTACTTGTGGTTATTAGCAGTCATTCCTAAAAGAGGTTGACTAAAATATGCTTACGCGTTAAATTCTTAACAAATCTACATCAGTCTGCCTAATCTACGGTTTACTCCAAACATTCTGTTACATCGGGAGTAAGCCAAGAGCGGAGGAACCAAGTTTGGGGCTCATCTGACAAAAAAGTAAAAAATGAAGAATAAAGAATGAAAAAAAACAAAATAACTCTAGTTCTTTACTTCTGTCTTTTTTTCTGACTTTCTCTTTTGTAAGAAGGACATCTCTCAGTCCTAGCCCGTCAGCTAACTTCGTCGGCATTGAGAGGAGACTGAACGAGCAGCATACTTACAAGTTATGCCTTGTTCTCGTCAGTGTCCTTGGCTGGTATCTGTGCACTTCGTTGTACCTGCCCTCGACCATAAGTAAAGGGAACATTTACCTTGTCTTTTGGCAGCTGAGGCAGGAAAAAATGCCATGTGGTGAAGTTCAACTATGTTACCGACCAAAAAGTATCGCATCGCTCTGATTTCTGTTGATGGAGACCCAGCTGCAGAGATTGGAAAGGAAGAGGCTGGAGGACAAAATGTCTACGTGCGGCAAGTAGGTTTGGCGCTTGCTCAGCAGGGTTGGCAGGTGGATATGTTTACTCGCCGAAACAGTTCTGAGCAAGCTGCTATTGTGCAACATGAACCGAATTGTCGAACTATCCGGTTAAAGACTGGACCTGCTGAATTTATAGGACGGGATCACTTATTCAAGTATCTACCTGAATTCATTGCAGAGTTCCAGAAATTCCAGCAGAATCAAGGATTTCAGTACTCTCTGATTCATAGTAACTACTGGCTATCTTCGTGGGTAGGTATGGAACTGAAAAAGTATCAACCGTTGATTCAGCTGCATACTTATCACTCTTTAGGAGCAGTCAAGTACAACACTATCTCAGATATTCCAGCAATTGCTAACCAGCGATTAGCCATTGAAAAAGCCTGTCTGGAAACTGTGGACAGAGTGATTGCAACTAGTCCTCAAGAACAGGAACATATGCGAAGACTCGTTTCCACTCAAGGGCAAATCGAAGTCATTCCCTGTGGGACTGATGTTGATAAGTTTGGGTCTATTCAACGGTCTACAGCACGACAAAACTTAGGAATTGCATTGGATGCCAAGATAGTTCTTTACGTCGGTCGCTTTGATCGGCGAAAGGGCATTGAGACACTGGTGCGAGCTATTGCAAACTCCAGTTTGCGAGGTCAAGCTAACCTAAAACTCATCATTGGAGGAGGTTATCGTCCTGGTTACAGCGACGGTATTGAGCGCGATCGCATCGCAAACATCGTGACTGAACTTGGATTGGAAAATTGCACAATCTTTCCAGGTCGCTTAGATGATTCTGTTCTCCCCTTCTACTACGCAGCTGCAGATGTGTGTGTAGTACCTAGTCACTATGAACCTTTTGGTTTAGTGGCGATTGAGGCAATGGCTAGTCGGACTCCAGTTGTGGCGAGTGATGTTGGTGGATTGAAGTTTACAGTCGTGCCTGAAGTGACTGGATTACTCGTTCCCTCTAAAGATGAAGTCGCTTTTGCCGCTGCTATTGACCGCATTCTGACCAATCCAGCTTGGCGAGATCAATTAGGTGAGGCTGGTCGGCAACGTGTAGAAATTGCCTTTAGTTGGCAAAGTGTGGCATCCCGATTGACTCAGATATACACACATCTGCTAAATCAGACAATGCCATCAATACAAAGCAAATCGCAAGTTGCAGCTTAATTTTTATAGCCTTGATAGTGTCGAGTAAGTAGAAGCGCAATCCCTTGTACCTACCCATACCAAATGCTAGATGGAAAAAATTCCGGACTCAGCACTTAGAACTCAGCACTAGTAAATAGAGCAATTCTGCTTAATGACTTTGCTAAAGAGCAAAAACGCACACAAAAAATAAAAAGCCAGCTACTAAATCTCTCACATTAGGGAGTTGTCAATATGCTGAATATCGGGGACTACGTACAGCATCAAATGACAGGACAGATAGGTCATGTCATTGGTTATGGACATCAAATACTGCAAGGAGTCTATTTAACCACTTTAAAAGTACGAGCAAGCAACAATCAGGGAATTGATAATCAGAGTAAGTTTATTGAGGATGTGTATTCTGAATGGGTTCTAGCAGACCCAACAGAAAGCAAAATGGCACTACAAGCTTGATACTACTGGAATCAACCATTGCAACAAATCAAATTCTCACCCTTTCTTTGAAGAAGGGGTTAGGAAGAAGGTTTTGTAGCAAATGTTTGTTGAAACGGTATAGGTAGCTGCTGTCTTAACAGCATATGAGAGGGGCAAGTCCATGAGACTTTGCCCCACATAGTAATGCTATAAAATCTATAGTTTTGAATAGGCATTGATCGCAAAGATATAGTTGCTCAAAATATCTCAAATTAGAAATAGATCAGTTCTTGGTTACATGGAACACCTGTAGGTACGATATTATTAATCGTTGTGTTGATTGTTGTCTTTCCACACAAACCAGTATTTTCCTCAATTGATAAACCTTACCAGAGAAAGACGATTATTTGTCTTTCATTTTCATAGTATCTATATAACTTGGTTTTAAGTAGCTAGTATTATCTCCAATAGTCCGAAAACTTGTTGGTTCTTATTGGTTATAGATACCAAGTCTGAGTGAGTACAGACGTGAATAAGGAAACTAATTATGCAGTTTAATTTGACTTTATTTTGGATCACTCTATCATTTGTGATTGTGGGAGCGATCGCACTCCTTCTCCAACCTGCTATCGATTTTCACTAAATAGAGGAGATGACTGAGTGATAAGTTCTGAGCTTAGTACTTAGAAATCTGAGTATTCCCAGTCAATATTTCCTCAACCTACTATCAAATTGACTTATGGCTAGAAAAGCCGTTTTGTTGCTAATTTGGCTAGGATTTGTTGCCTACACTTTATGGTTGTCTCCAGTGGACCAACCAAACACATGGGCTTTAGGATCGAAACTATTAACACTCCAATGGGGAAATCTTAATGCCATTATCCCTGCTATATTCTGCCTCATGGGTATCTGGTCCATGATTTACGCGTGCTTAATGTTTGCTGATGGTAGAATGCAAAACTTTCGTGTTTGGCCTTATTTCATTGGGTCAAACTTCACTGGAGTTATATGCCTTTTGCCCTACCTAATCTTTCGTCAATCTAATCAAGAATTCTATGGAGCAAAAGATAAGTGGCTAGAAATTCTTGATAGACGCTCAACAGGAGTTTACCTTCTTATTAGTACAACTGTCATCCTAGCTTATGCAGCACTTGCTGGGAACTGGGAAGATTACGTTCAGCAATTTCAGACTAGGCACTTTGTTCACCTCATTAGTATAGACTTCTGTTTAATGTGTCTGATATTTCCCATAACTTCATTGTTTGATGATGACATGGCAAGAAGAGGTCTGAAAGATACTCGCATTTTCTGGGCTGTTGCGCTACTACCTTTGTTTGGTCCATTGTTATATCTTTGCTTGCGTCCACCATTACCAGAGACGACTGCACAAGAATTATTCGCCTAACAAACTCAAAATTTGTTGTGCAGCACGTTGACCACTGCGAATTGCGCCCTCCATATAACCGCGATACTCCACAGGAGCAGTATGTTCACCTGCAAAGAAAATCCGACCAGCAGGTTGCGTTAAATGTGGGTTAAAGCGATGCAAGTCTCCTGGTCTAAAATAACAGTAAGCACCTCGTGCCCACTCATCAGCACTCCAATCACATGAACGAGAGGCGATGATCTCGGGTGCATCGGGATAGAGAGTATTTATTGCTGCCACCGCTAATTCACCTGCTTGCTCAGATAACGTTAAGCTACGCTTACCTCCACTGAAACAAGAAAGGATTTTTTCCCTACCCATCTGAGCGGAGGTCGGCTCCCAGATAGCATGATAATTATTCTCAAGTAATATGATGCCAAAGTTAGGTTTTGACCAAAACTGGTATGGGTATTGCAGCAATGTCTTGACAACGCCACCGTAGGGTAAAGTAGAAATTGCCTCTCGTTGTATCTCTGTGAGTGGTGCTTCTATCGGGATGTGACGCAGCACGCTCCAAGGAATCGTCACGATCGCGCTATGACCTGTAACCTCAACTAGACCAGTTGCGGTCTCAACATTGACAGTTACAGTGTCATCTGTGTGTTGGATACAGCGCACCGGAGTACTTGTGTGAACGCGATCACCTAAATGCTGAGCTAGAGCATCTACCAGACGCGAAATACCACCATGGACACGCATATTGCAGCCACTATTGCCAATACCTGCAAAATAGGCAAAGAAGCCTATACTAATCAACTCGGGATCGGTGGCAAATAATGAAGAAGCCATCAAACGAGCAATCCAGCGGGCAAAGGGCGCAATTGAGTGTGTATCCAACCACTCATCTAAGGTCTGTTGCGGATCTTTTTGCTCTTGAATTAGGGTTTGGAGCTTTGCATATAAATTGTCTAAAGCGGCACTTTGTTCTGTTGTCAGGGACAATCGGTTACGAAGACTTCCATCTATGAACCAGTAAAGATCATCAGGAAATTTATTGGCTAGATCAAGTTGAATACCGAATTGTGCAGCATAAGTCATGAGTGCAGTGTGGTTATCGTCTACAAACTCAGCACCTAACTCGCCATGTTGTCCTGCATTGAGTTGAACGGTATGAGCCCGACCGCCAACACGCTCACGGGCTTCAAAAACTTGAACATCCATACCTGCGCGTAGCAGTTCGTAAGATGCACTTAATCCTGCCAGTCCAGCTCCAATGACAATAATTTGATGTGGCATTGCCTAATTTCCTAAGAACATCAATAGGAATGACTCCTCATAAGGATAAATCTGACTCATAATTGTTATCCACCAATAACTAGGAATATTTGTGTAGATATTTTTTTAAGTATTTTTACATTCTGTTCTGCATTTTAATTCATTCGCTGAGTAGACCGATAAAACTGATACAACCTCCCGTTAGTCAGAGGAAAGATAATTGAGAAATTTTTAGGATTAGTAAGTTATACCAAATAAAAAAATGTTTGCGACAGATAACGCTACCCGCCTCTGACCAAGGGGAGGGGTTCAACCGATGTGTTCCATTCTTTTTTCAAATTGGTATTACACAAAAATCACAAAAAGTAATAGCAGTTATAGAGCATTTCTCAAACTACCAACCGCAGCAAGTCCATAGTTGAAGACAGACAACTTAGGAGGTAATATGCAACACGACGAGTTCATCGGTCAGGTACAAAATCGTGCCCGTCTCAGTTCTCGGGGTGATGCTGAGGTGGCAACTCGTGCTACTTTAGAAACGCTTGCTGAACGTCTAGCGGGGAATGAGCCATTAAACGCTGCTTCCCAATTACCAAAGGGCATTGCAGCATATCTGCAACATGAATATGCAGGTGCTGGAGCACGTTTCTCACTAAATGAGTTTTTTGAACGTATAAGTCAACGAGAAAGTGTAGAACTACCACAGGCTATTTACCACGCCCGTGTGGTGATGGAGGTTCTGAACGAGGCATTATCTGTAGGCGAGATAAATGATATTCGTGCTCAACTCCCATCAGAGTATGACCCACTGTTCGAGGGTAGCCAAGGAAAGATGCATGTTAATACTTAAAAACTCATTCCTTTGAAAACCAAAAAGGAGCGCGCACTATGCTATTTGAGAATCGAAAGGAAGCAGGTCAATTTTTGGCTAAAAAATTAGCAGCTTATGCAAACCGTCCAGACGTACTGGTGTTAGCGCTCCCAAGGGGTGGTGTACCTGTCGCTTTTGAAGTCGCTAAAGCACTCAATGCTCCCTTAGACGTTTTTGTGGTGCGTAAACTTGGCGTACCCGAACAAAAAGAGCTAGCAATGGGAGCGATCGCCTCTGGTGGAGTGCGGGTTTTGAATGAACAAATCGTGCGATCGCTTGGTATATCCCAGGCTGAGATTAACCAGGTTGCACAGAAAGAACAACAGGAACTTGAACGGCGGGAACGCCTTTATCGGGGCGATCGCCCTGTTCCAAAATTAAATGGACGAACTGTGATTTTGGTAGATGATGGTTTAGCTACAGGTGCAACTATGCGTGCGGCTGTTGAAGCGTTGCAGCGACATAGACCCGCCAAGATAATAATCGCCGTGCCAGTCTGTGCCTCTGAAACCTGTAAAGAGTTTGTAGGCAAGGTGGATGAAGTAGTTTGCGCAGCGATACCAAATCCTTTCTACAGTGTTGGTTTGTGGTATGTAGACTTTCCACAAACAACAGATGAAGAAGTTCGAGACTTGATACAGCAGGCTGCAAACAACCATGAGACAACAGCAATTAGTATCTAGTCAGTGTAAGGGCATAGCAGACAGCGCTCAGAGCGCTTCCAATTCATCAAATTTACTATAGAAAAATTAACTTATCTTATCAGACTTATTTATCGATAAGGACTAATACAACACCTGAGACAAGTAGCCTGATAAACAGTTCAAAATGCAAAAATTAAGAGTCAAAATAAAATTATGAAAATAGCACCAGAAATTACCTATCGCAATGTACAAAAAACTGATGCCCTTAATAACTTAATTAACGAAAAGATTGGCAAGCTTGAGCAAGTTTGCGAGTATATTAGTAGTTGCCATATTGTCATAGAAAAAATACATGATCGTCCACGCAGTGGTTCTCCCTACCGAGTGCGGATTGATATTACAGTACCACCTGGTCACGAACTTATAGCAGAAAGCAACCCAGCGGATACTAACCAATATGTGCCAGTAGATGCGGTAATTCGAGATGCATTTAAAGCCGCTGTTCAGCAGCTAAGAAAACTTACTGAGCGTCAGCAAGAGAGTGATAAAGCCAAAACTCACGATGATACGCAGGAGACGACAGCACTTGTCACCAAGTTATTTGCCGACAGAGGTTATGGCTTTATCAAAACCTTAGATGGTCAGGAAATTTACTTTCACCGTAATAGTGTTCTCCATGACGACTTTGACCGTTTAGAAATTGGTACTGGTGTCCGTTTTGCAATGGATGAGGATGGTTTAGAGGGTCCAAAGGCAAGCACTGTACAAATTGTGGATAAAGCAGGAGCCAGGGCTGGTAAGTCAGAGGAGCTCTTAATTGAGCCACCCTTGGGTTGGAGAGAATAGGAAAAAACTTAGTCTAAGTGGTCTCATTAAACCAAAAATCTCCTGACTTTTAGCGGAAATGAGCGTAGCGATATTCACGCAGTCAATCAGAACATCGGCTGCAGTTGCCATGATTTTCTCCTCAGATATTTGCGTTAACTTGAGACTATTACTGTTTTTGCAGGTGGTCTTAAAATATTTCTTCTGTTGAGGGATTTTCGGGATGAGTTATACAATCTTCTGAAAGCAGTCTTTGCAAAAGCTGGATAAGGCGTTCTACTGGCAATAAATTCTCGGTCCTTTCTTCTTCGATTCGTCCTAAAACCTGACCACTGAAGGGGTGACAAAGAAGCTACAAAGCAGATTGGATAAGAGACATAGCACGTAGACCCTTGTGAAAATAAGGTAATTTACTGGGCTTTAAGCGCATCAAATCATGAGCGAAATGAGCCCAAAATTCCATTGCTCCCACCCAAAGTAGACCATATAAACCAACCCAAAATGTACTATGTCGGCGATGTAATCGGTGTAATTCCTTCAGACGACCAACATATTTTTGTAGTCCCATCTGGCGGGAGCGACGACCAGCATTAACAGCACAAGTATATGCGATAGCAATTAATAAAATTAGTGCTATCAGACGTTGACCATCAGCAGAAGTAGATTCGAGATTATAGCCACCAGTCTTACAATCTTTAAACATCGCCTCGATGCCACTTCGTAGTTTGAATGCTTTCCTTGCTGATTCGAGACTATTTAGGTTAGTCAGTAAAAACCAGCCAGCAGGCTCAACTTTGCCACGATATTTACGCTTGTAATATCCGGCTAAATTAAATTTAGTAAAACCTTTCTGTTTAGTTGCTTGAATACCTGTTAGGAAGAATGAGATACCAGGAATTAATCCCAAAGATTGTAACCGTTGATATGATTGATTTTCTTGTCGAATATATGTGCCTTGCTTTTGACGTAGCACAAAGTCAATTCCCTTGCTGTGTAACCAATTCGCCAGTTTGATGCTATGAAATTCTCTATCACCCAGCACCAACATTCGATATCCTTTAAACAACCGCAGCAATGGTCGAATTAACTTTTTCTGCTCACCCAAATTGCTACATCCTCTTTTTGATAACAATAACCAGTAAACAGGTATTGCTCTTTTTTCTTCAATGAAACTGATGACAAACACATTTTGGTCACGCCATTGTGTTCTATCAATGGCAAATATCAGTTGTTTCTTTCCCAATATATCCCTGTTTTTTATCCATCTTTTGAGCAGGGGAAACCACAGATATTGAATTGATAATTGCGGCAGCAGTAAAAACCTTTGGATACTCCGTCGCCGACTTTCAAAAAGTATCGGTTGTGGAAATACAGATGAGAGCTTCTCAATCGTCACAGTTTTATGAAATTGCAATAGCATAATCAAGATTGAGAGCATCTTGTACTGCGTCGGTGTCAGTACATTGGAAAAGCAGTTTTGATAGAATTTAGGTAACATTATCATTTGATAGGTCTTGTTGAGAATATCTGACCTATCTTTTTTTACCTTAAAACGGTCACACTCCCCTATTTTCTCGACTTCAGCCCTCTTGTCACCCCTTCAGACCTGACCATTTTGAAAAAGCAAAAGTGTTGGTAAGGGATGAACTTGATATTTAGAAGCTAAACGAGAATATTTTTCACTATCAATTCTTATAATAATCATCTGTTCTTTCATCTGATTATTGACTTGTTCTAGAATTGAATCCATTACGTAACATGGACCGCACCAAGGAGCATCGAAAACTACCAATAAGGGTAATATTGAGCTAGATAATAGCTCGTCAAAGTTTTGATAATTTTGTTGTGTTGACATTTCTTTTAGTCTTTGAATTTGATATTAATGCTTAGTTATGAATAAATTTTGAAATTATGTATTAACGTCAAGTCCCTACAATTCATTCTTAATCTAGACACCCCAGGGAAATGTCTCTGGCAGTTCTTTTATGTACCATTCGGGGCTGCGATCCAGAGGTTCTACGCCTCTTGTGTTATCAATGTGAATTACCACATCAAACTGTTCAGGCAGTTGTGCATAGAAGTAGTGGCTAACACGCTCAGTTTCCGGGAGGTAGATCACACCAATCGCCCGTTCTAATCGAGGTTCTTGCAATCCTTTAACTGCTTGATTATCTTGCTGCAAATTCAGTAAAAACGAAGATATTCCTATATGGTGAAACAAAGCTTCGTAACTGGCAGACAATGCGGGACAAACCTGTTTGAGTTCGGTCACACCACCCCATTTAGCAGCAGCCGTGACTGTACCTGTGTAAGTACTAAAGCCTATAAGTACAGAATCACGCCCATATTTTTCGCGTACCAGTTGCCCCACGTTCAATTCACCCGCAGATCCCATATCAGTTGCTCGCGCATCGCCTATGTGAGAGTTATGTTCCCAAACAACGACCTTTGTGTGGTTTCCTTGTCTATCCAAATGGGTAACCAGCTCATCTAAAGTTTCTGCCATATGCCTATCTCGGATATTCCAAGATGACACACGCCCCTGAAACATTGAGCGGTAGTATTTCTCGGCATTCTTCACAAGTCGAGCGTTCTGTTCTATGTAGAACAACTCGTCTTCTGCAACCTGACCATCACGTTGTGCATACTCCGTAATCTTCTGCTGCAACTCCATCAATTGATTGATAGCTTGTTTTTCACAAGACTCGGTCAATCCAAAACTAGCAGCATATCCATAAGCCTGTGAGTCTTCACCAAAGTGTTCTAAGCATGAATAGCGGTAGCGTGCCCGTTCTGCCGCTTCTGGGTCAACTTTTTCTAGAAAGCTAATAACCTCATCGGTTGAAGTATACATACTGTACAGGTCAAGCCCATAAAAGCCAACCTTTGTTGCATTCTGCGGCAAAGTATCATTATGCTGGCGTAGCCAGCCGATGAAGTTCACAACATCCGTGTTGCGCCACATCCAGGTGGGAAAGCGTTGAAAACCAGTCAATGCTTCAGAAGGCGTATGGTCATCGTTGACTCCGCGCACATAGCGATTGATACGGTAAGCATCGGGCCAATCTGCTTCCACTGCAACAGCTGTGAAACCCTTTTCTTTAATCAACCGTTTGGTAATCTCAGCCCTCTGCTCGTAAAATTCATGGGTACCATGCGACGCTTCACCAATGAGTACAAAGCGAGCATTGCCGATGAGCTCCATAAGTGGGTTGTAATCTTCTACACCTCTAACTGGATGCGCTGCCTGGCGCAGTCCATCACTTAGTTTTGTTTTTGTTGTAGTTGCATTTGCCATAATTCTAAACCTAATAAGTATTGATTTATAACAACCTGTTTCTATGGGTTATAAACTTGTTTATTTAAAGACTAAAACTCTGAGAGAGGCGAGAATGTTAGTGTCAACTAAGACAATGTATCCAGTGTTTCAAAACTGCTTCTGTTATGACGAACCACACAGACACGAAGTGCTGAAGCAGCGCGGTCTTGGCGGTTTCCACGCCAGTTGCTTCAAGTCGGGAAACCCTCCTGCAGCGTTGCCTCACCAACGCACTGGCTCCCCATGAACGACTGCTACTCGCGGAGCGTATCCGCAGGATTCACCCGGAGGGCTTCCCGAAGGGTAGGACACAGAGAAAAGAAAACTACTAATAGATTTTTTTGATTTAATAAAATTTTTATCAAAAAATAAAATAATTTATTATGGAATGATCCTAGACAGATAAAAGTCTTTTTTCCTCTTTCTCGAGTTGTGTCACCAATATTATGTGTGTGCCTAAAGAGTGATACCAAGTTGAGAAAATGTGACTGTAAGCACAATAAGTTGAAGAATGATGCACTTATAAAGAAAAAACTTCTTCTGTAATAGATGGGTGAATACCAATACTTGTATCTAAATCTTTATTAGTGACTCCCAACTTCATTGCAAGCGTAATATTTTGAATAATTTCCGATGCATATTCACCCACCATATGAGCACCTAACAGTCGCTCTGATTCACCATCTACCACTAACTTGATGAAAAAACTTTCATCAAGTTAGTGAAACTATAAAAAAGTCGTTTGAACTCTTGATGGTAACAGTGGACAGATTCACCAAATTTTTCCCGTGCTTGAGCTTCGGTCAAACCAACTGTAGCAGCTTCTTCAGCAATTCCTACACAAATACCGTAAGAAGCAGCTCATTTAGCAGCAGCAAGACCTCCGAAACCAGCACCAATAATAAAGAAATCGTAATCAAAGCTCATGACTCATGCACCCCAACTTCACTAGCTTTTGATGAATTGATCTAGTTTGCGAGATTTATTCTGGCTTTTTGTGCCAATTTCCATCCTCACCTTTTTCGTAATCATGCTTTACTGCGCTCCAAGCAACGCGAAAAGCAATTTCTTCTTCCCCATACTGTTCTTCTGCACTATTAAAAGCAGCCCGAAAAATTTCTTGAGCGTGTTTAGGAAGATGTTTTTTTCACCGATTCTGGTAAATCATTAATCTCTTTATAAGGCATATATTCGACTCCTTTACCCCTTCAATAACAAGGTAAAATGTCAAATGATTAATAATGTTTTGAGATGCGCCAGAAACAGAAGGGATGACTCATCTATAATTTGTCCGGCGGTAATATAAATAAGTTAACTTATAATCCTAATGCGATGCCATTTACCTAGAGTTGACACAGCACTGGAAACGATGAGATTAGCCCAAAATTTGTCTTCTTGTTCAACTATCGGTGTGAAAATTCATCCAGAAGACAGATAGAGTGATTAAGCATAACTACATCCTGGAGAGAAGAAATGACATTCCTGGACTTCGTAGAATAATGCCAGTGTTAGATACGGAGTTTAGTTATGACTTATCCAGAAAACGACCAAGTAAAAAACCAAAAATCTGACGAACAAGACGCTGCTGCTTCCGGTGGTTACCAAACTCCCATTGACTCTGATATCCGCAAGACTGGTGTAGCTGCTAAAAGTGATGCTAAGGAATCTGCTGTGCCAGAATCTGGTAGCAGTGATCAGTTTACCGAAGGTGCTGGCAATCAGGGGACTGAAAAGCGTTAAGTTTTCATTCTACTGAGAGCAGTCGTATTCAAAAACTGACAGGTGGAATTGTATGATGCTCACTGCATCTTTACTCCACCTATTTTTTTAGTTTTTGATAAATAACTTTTCATGCTTTATTTTACAGCTAAAACGATAGTTTTATTTATATATGGGGTATTATCAATTACCTTCCGAATTTTCATGACTCATAACACTAAATAAACTCATTCGCTTTAACTCACTTGTGACGAACTTTAGGCAAATTTTATTTTCTAAAAATTCTATACTCTACTATATGCAAAACTCTTCCACTTAAATTTGTCTTATCATACTCTCTCACAATCTGCCCACCGAGCTTTTCTGGGATTCTTCGGCTGGGCGTATTTGCCTTATCAACAGGATATACAAGATAGTTATAATCTAAGTTTTCTTCCGCCCATTGCTTGAGTGCATTCATAGTCTCTAGTCCAAAACCATTTCCATGTGCTGACTTTTTCAACCAAATACCAAGTTCTGGTTGCTCACTACTTATTTCATGAATTCCTGCACACCCTAAAAATTCTAGTGAACTTTTATTTACAATCACCACTACCAGATGTTTTGCGTTTGTGATTTCAACTATTGAATCGTTAATGAATGATTCTGTTTCAGAAATATGTTTAGGTGAACGAGGATGCATATAAGTAGTAATGTCCTCAGTGAATTCTCGAAAAATGTCTTCTTTATATTTCTGGGATATAGGCAGTAACAAAAGCCGATTTGTCGATATTTCTACCTGCGACAGTTCCATAGTCTGAGATGTTTAGCATTTGTGTAACTAAGTTTACCAATTTGAGCCATAATACGCTTAAAATTATTGCAAGTTATTTTTATATATTAGATTTGTCATGTATTAAATATTACATATTTACCGAAAAATAAAAGAAGTTTATATAAAATTCAAGAAGAAAAAATCTAAGTTTTGTCATGAAAGAGCTAAAGTTTTGTTAAGATGCAATTGCTGGTATTTTATCAACGGAAAAGTTCAATCAGGATGTGAAGAAGTAAGTAAGTACTAGCAACATTGAGTTCAGTAGGCAAAACGATGACCACTTCTATATTCTTTGACGACGCCCTCCGGATGCTTGTAAACGCCTTCTTACTTTCGGCATTACTACTCATTGCCTTTTCTGGCTTGGGTTTAGCAGTTATCGAAACTATGGAAAAATCAGGCATTCGCGTAGATGCAAAACGGCTTCATTAAGTCCAATTTCTCCACAGACGCTTTAGGCAAAAGGGCTTCCCCCAGAGTCACAGATTCGCTCACCTCAAACTGAAAAATCACTTGTTGTCGAAAAGCCTTAAGTGCAAGTGTTCGCTAGCAACAAACTGTAGGAACACTCAAGCGCACAAGTCTCATAGCGTTATGTAAAAACCTGTTGGCGACGCAAGCACGAGAAAGTGTGCCGCTACTTAGACGCACGCAAATGAGACACAAGAAAAAGATTAAGCTAAGATGGCTCTGTTCGACACAGTATTCAGATCGAAAAGCCCTGGTTTAAGAAACACTCAGTCTGGTGAATGCTTTTGTCGCAATCACTTTGGCTGTAACAACCCCAGACGGATATCTTTCTGATAAGGAGACGCGTTGTGATTTGTCTGCGCCGTCTCGTACGATGCTTTTCAGAGGTGACTCCAATGGATTCGGAGCAAGAAGATGTTGGACAAAGTTCCACACACTCTAAGGCAACAAAAGTATACATATCTTTGTTGAGTTCAGCTAAAGAATCCTGCTCCTACGACTTACGGGAAAAGCTTCCGCAGTAGCCATAGACTTATGTTTAGCTGATGGGCGATTCAAGAAGAGCAAGGCTTTTTGAACAATTTGTATCAAACCTTCGGGATTCCTGTGATAAATGGTGCAATTGACATCCTTCCACCCCTTCTCTATCTAATCGCAGGGTAGGATGCCAAGTTTTACGATTTGGGTTCACTGGTTTTACACGTCGGCTTACTTGGACGAGCAGATTCAACGCAACACACTACCGTTCTTCTGTTAGAGACGCTTACAGCAGTTTTCGTCATTCATGGTCAAATGATTTCAAAAGCGCTGTAAATATTAAAGAAGCAATTTCCTGCTAATAGTGGTAAACTTAGGAGAATGTCATTGATAATAATATTTAAGTGTAGTTTGATAGTTTCTTGTAAGATGCACTACACTAAATAAAGGGTGACAAAAAAGAAATGAAGGCTAAAGACTGAAGAAAAAACTTTTTTACTTCTGGCTTTGTACTTCAAAGTTGAAATGGCTGGCTATTAGTAATATAGTTCAGTTGAGAACTTGTACTGCCACTCAATTTATGAAAAATATGTCTGGGGGCAAACAGTAACCCAAACTGACTAATGTTATAAAGAAAGTCCATGAGAGGGTAGCCCGCCCCGAAGGCTTAGACGAAGGGATGCTATTCTCACAAATGTTAGCAAACACGCTCAAGTTAAAAGTTCGCTTGTGCAACCTCAAAAAGCAGACAAAATTGACTTTAGTAGCGAATATCCGTGTCCCTGCCGTCGGCGGGGGCGGTTAATTCCAATTACGCTGACAGAAGCATTTGGTTGTGATCGCTGTCAGCAAATATTTGTGGTGGAAGATAATGGTTACGTATTGGAGCAACTTTCCACTACATATCCCTATAAACGAGCTTGGCGTTGGACAGGGAATAGTTGGCAAGTTGTCCATCCTCGGTTAGGAGAAAGCTATTTGCCTGTAGCACTTGGCATTATTTTCGTGCTAGTGATTATATGGTTACCATTAGCACTACGCTTGGCAAGCGGTTACAGCATTATTGCTTGGGCGATGGTAGCAGTGCTATTGGCTATTCTGCCAGCACTGATGGTCTGGCTTACCTACAGACGATAACTGAATGACAGTGGATGTTTTTGATGTTAACCTCGAACCAATTGCAAGCGCTAAACACGCCTATCAAGCTGCCTTAAAGTTAGGAACAACAAAAGGAGCAGATAGAAGTCGTGCTGTATTAGCGATGGCAGAAGCTATTATGCGTTCATTTGACGACATTCTAGAAGCCAATACCTTGGATCTGGAAGCAAGTCGGGAAATGGCGGTACCAGATTTAATTTTGGATTGGCTGAAGCTGACTCCAAAACGACTGGAGATGGCAGTAGAGATTTTGCAACGGGTAGGGGAGTTATCAGATCCGCTGCGGCGAGTCAGACACGCTGACTATCAACTAGACGATTCTCAAACTTATACGCAATTAATGCCTCTAGGAGTGATTGCATTTATTTATGAGGCGTTTCCGGAGTTGGGAGCGATCGCCGCTGGGTTGTGCATCAAAACTGGCAACAGTTTAATCCTCAAAGGTGGTGCAGAGGCGGTTCATTCTAACACGGCGATCGCTAACGCACTCCTGGCTGCGGTGAGTGAAGTTGGTTTACCAGCAGGTTGTTTACAACTCATAACAGCAGAACATGGAACCTCTATTCGAGACTTAGTGACACAAGACCAGTACTTAAATTTAGTGGTTCCCTACGGACGTTCCAGTCTTGTACAGCAGGTCGTGCGACACTCCACCTCCCCAGTTTTAAAATCAGCTATGGGCAATTGTTACCTCTACTGGTCGCCAAATGGCAGTTTAGATATGGTACGGTGGATCACCATAGATAGCCATCAAAGCGAGCCAGATCCGGTGAACGCAATTGAAAAAATACTGATTCACCGACAAGCCTTGCCATCATCCTTAATGACATTGTGGAATAGCTTAAAAGAGAAAGGCTTTGAGATCAAGGGAGATGCCGAGTTGGTAGAAGCCTTTCCTCAGTTACAGCTTGTTAAGGATGAAGAATGGGAAAGCGCTTATCTCACCAAGACAGTCGCTTTTAAACTAGTAGATAGCCTAGAGGCTGGGATCGCCTGGATTAATCGTTACAGCAGCGGTCATGCTGACTGCATTGTGACCGAATCTTATCAAGAAAGTCGGCAGTTTGCCTTGGGAGTAAACAGCGCCTCCAGCTACATCAATGCTTCTCCGCGTTTCTCTCGAAACCCGTCGCGAGGAGAGTCAGTCTTTCTAGGAATGTCCAATCAAAAAGGTCATCGACGCGGATTAATTAGTCTAGAAAGCTTGACAACCGTCAAGCATATTGTTCAAGGAAATGGTCGGTTTTAGGAATTTCGACACCACGGCTTGTCTTGATACTCCCCTGCTCTAAACGGCAGGGGATTTTTGTTTAATAGAGAATAAGTAGCTCGATGTGAATAAATGTAGGATGGGGAGCGCAAAGCGTAATCCATGCTGCTCAAACAATTGATGCGTTACGGCTACACCTAACACATCCTACGAAAAATTCTGTCCGCCTACTTAAGACTTGCCATAACTTAGACTTCTTGCTCAAATGAAAAACCTACACTCACCGTAAGAGAGGGACTTACGGTGAGGATGCAAGAAGTCTATTTACTTGAAACGCGCTATATAGCTTAATTTTTCTTAAGATAGGATGGAATAAACCCATGAATTCGTGTAGTTATTACTATTCACTCTATTTATAGAGTCTATTTTTTTGAAGAAATGTCGTCCAAACCAAAAGCAACTGTAAAGAGTATCTCATCCTGCAATTGGGCTATTGAGCAATTGCCTGGATTGAGTCAGCAAGAACAATTCCAACTGCAAAACTGTGGAATCACAACCACAGAGGCGCTCCTTCAACAAGGCAAAACACCTGCAGATAGGCTAGCACTCGCAAATAAATTACAAATTCATCTTCAATATGTTAACAAGTGGGTCGCGTTAGCTGATTTGGCTCGCATTCCTGGTATAGGAACACAATATTGCGGATTATTGCTACACGCAGGCATTGGTTCTGTAACCCAGTTAGCAACCACCCCGATTCATAGACTCTACCAGCAACTTCTGCGCTTAGTTGTAGCGACAATGCAACGACGTGATTTATGTCCTTCAATTGAGCAAGTGAAACAGTGGAGCCAACAAGCTAAAACAGTTCTAGGTACTCAAGAGATGAGGGAGAATAATTTTTGACTCTTGACCCTTGACTCTTGACTTTTGACTCTTGACCCTTGACCCTTGACTCTTCAATCTTTTGCTAAAACTCCATTCAGGAAGATATCAGCTAGTCCTTCTGCCATTTCCTGCATTTGTTGGGGAGAAGCGTTAGGTTCCATCAGGGTGTTGTTAGAAAAGCCTGCGATCGCAAACATCCCCAAAAAAACTTTTGCCACGAGCTTAGCATCCATCTTGCGATAGATTCCTTTGTCCATTGCAGTTTGAAAGAATGCTTCAGCGACATCAGTCATTTTGACAATCACTTCAGACTGGATGCGATCGCGCAAGTCTGGGTGAAACTGTGCCTCCATAAAACAAACCCGCATGAGGTCGGCATTTTTATGCATATTCCACATCCGGCGACGCATAACCTGAGCGACAGCCTTGTAACTCCCCATTTCACTCAATTCTGTCAGCAAATCTGTCAGAATCTCTACCCATCCTTTTGTGGCGACTTCAACCAAAATTGCCTTTTTATTGGGAAAATGACGAAATAGAGTGCCTTCAGCAACGCCAGCTGCTTGTGCCAAGTCACGTGTCGTGGTGCCATCAAATCCTTGAGACGCAAACAATCGCCTAGCCGCCTCTAAAATGCGGATGCGTGTTTGTGCTTCAGAAGATGGGGGAGGATTAAAAATTCGCATAACAGTTATAGTGATATATCCGGAACAGGTTGTGTAGCATCATTGTCTAACGTCAAGAGCAATAACTACAGAAAGCTTAATACAAGATTAAGACCCTATTTCTTAGGTAACCTGTTTGGTGTTGTCATAGAACTTTACTCTTATTTTCGCGTATGAACAAAGCTAGTCGCTTATACCAAAGGGAAGTTAAAAACAAATCTTGCCGACTTTTCATTTCATTTCTTGTCGCAGTACTCCTTTGCTGGGGATGGGTACCAGGAATTGCCCTAGCAAAGACTCAGCCTCCAATGCCTGCTGAAACTTCGATTCAACCTTATTTAGATCGGGTAATCAAGCAGTTGACCGAGTTTCGTCTAGACAATGGGATGAAGTTCATTGTCTTGGAACGGCATCAAGCCCCTGTAGTTTCTTTTCTGACTTACGCTGATGTTGGCGGTGTAGATGAGCCAGATGGGAAAACAGGTGTCGCACACTTTCTAGAGCATTTGGCTTTTAAAGGTACAACGCGGATAGGGACATCTAATTACCAGGCAGAAAAACCACTCCTTGAGCGCTTGGAGCAATTAGCAGAGCAAATCACAGCAGCGAAAGCCGCTGGTAATCAAGATCAAGTTGCAAAGTTAGCAGCGCAATTGAAAAAAGTAGAATCACAAGCCAACAAACTTGTCAAGCAAAATGAGTTAGGACGAATTGTAGAACAGGCTGGAGGTGTGGGCTTAAATGCTAATACCTCCACAGAAGCGACTCGTTATTTTTATAGCTTTCCTTCTAATAAGTTAGAACTGTGGATGTCGTTGGAGTCAGAAAGATTTCTCGACCCTGTCATTCGTCGCGAGTTCTTTAAGGAAAAAGATGTGATTTTGGAGGAGCGACGTCTGCGAGTGGAGAATTCCCCTATTGGACTGATGATTGAAAAGTTTATAGATACTGCTTTCAAAGTCCATCCTTACAAACGTCCGGTCATTGGTTATGACGAAGATATCCGCAATCTCACACCCGATGATGTGGAGAAGTTTTTTGAAACGCACTATGTCCCTAGTAATTTGACAATTGCTGTTGTTGGTGATGTCAACCCTACTGAAGTCAAGAGACTGGCACAAACTTACTTTGGGCGTTACAAGGCAAAAGAAAAAGTTGTTGCTCAAATCCCCGCAGAACCAAAACAGACACAAACGCGAGAAGTGACTGTTGAATTACGTTCTCAACCTTGGTATTTGGAAGGTTATCATCGTCCAGCAATAACTCATCCAGATCAGGCAGTTTATGAGATTATTGGCAGGTTGCTAAGTGACGGACGTACGTCTCGACTGTATAAGTCTTTGGTGGAAAAGCAGCGCTTGGCACTCACAGCACAGGGTTTTAGTGGGTTCCCAGGAGATGAATATCCAAATTTGATGTTGTTCTATGCTCTTACAGCTCCAGACCATACGGTTGATGAAGTGGCTGGGGCTCTGCGATTGGAAATTGATAAGTTGAAGACTGAGCCAGTTTCTGCTGCTGAGTTGGATCGAGTAAAAACGCAAGCTCGGGCGGGTTTGTTGCGAATGCTTGACTCCAATATGGGAATGGCGCAGCAGTTGTTGGAGTATGAGGTAAAAACGGGCTCTTGGCGGAATTTGTTCAAGCAGCTGGATGAGATTGTGGCTGTGACACCTGCTGATATTCAACGGGTGGCAAACGCGACGTTTACGACGGAGAATCGTACGGTTGGTAAGCTGTTGTCGAAGCAAGGGTAGAAAAAATGAACTGCGAAGACGCTAAAGGCGCAAAGAGAGACATGAAGAGATTTAAGGGGAGAAGGAATAAGGTAAAAGTGAGAAGGTTTTTTTACTCATTGCTGGTTTGTTTGGCGTTGGTTCCGTTGTTGTCCTTTGGAGTATTTAACATATCTTGGGCAGCGACAGCGGCGAAGCATTATACAGAGTTACAATTTCCACCGCTACCTCAGGTGAAATTGCCGAAGTATGAGCGCTATAAGATGGACAACGGCATGGTTGTTTATTTGATGGAGGATCATGAACTACCGTTGGTAGGTGGTACAGCAATGGTACGTACAGGTCAGCGCGTTGAACCTGGAGATAAGGTGGGTTTGGCTCAGTTGACGGGTATTGTGATGCGTTCTGGCGGAACTCAGAAGCATACGCCTGATCAGCTCAATGAGATGTTAGAGCAACGGGCGGCTTTGGTAGAAACTGGTATTGGTGACACTGCTGGTAATGCTAGTTTTGAAGCACTCAGTGAAGATTTAGAAACAGTTTTTGGGTTATTTGCTGAAGTCCTTCAAGAGCCAGTATTTAACCAGGAGAAGCTGGATTTGGCAAAAACACAGTTGCGGGGTGCGATCGCCCGTCGCAATGACGATCCAGATGAGATTGCGAATCGGGAATTTCAAAAATTGATTTATGGGAAGGACAGCCCTTACGCTCGTACTGAGGAGTACGCAACGCTGGATAATATTTCCCGTGAGGATTTGGTGAAGTTTAAAGAGCAGTATTTTTATCCAAATAATATAATTTTGGGAATTGTGGGGGATTTTGACTCCAAGAAAATGCGATCGCTCATTCAGAATAAGTTTGGTGCGTGGAAACCTAATCCCAAACTGGCTAAATCTGTGTTACCAACAGTGTCGCAAAATAAAGCTGGTGGTGTCTTTTTTGTCAATCAGCCACAACTGACTCAAAGTAATATTCTGATTGGGCATTTGGGAGGACAGTTCAAGAGCCCCGATTATCCGGCGCTGGATGTCTTGAATGGAGTCTTAAATGGCTTTGGCGGACGCTTGTTTAATGAGGTGCGATCGCGTCAGGGTTTAGCTTACTCGGTATATGGTGCTTGGAGTCCCCGATACGACTACCCTGGAATGTTCATCGCTGGTGGACAAACACGCTCAGATGCTACAGTGCAGTTTGTCAAAGCTCTACAGCAAGAAATCAAGCGTCTGCAAGCTCAAAGCGTGACGCCTCAAGAGTTGGCTTTTGCGAAGGAATCGACTCTCAACTCATTTGTTTTCAATTTTGAAGATCCCGGACAAACATTGTCACGCTTGATGCGATACGAATATTACGGCTATCCGTCTGATTTCCTGTTCCGTTATCAAAAGGCGGTAGCTGCAACCACAGCTGCTGATGTGCAACGAGTTGCACGGAAATATCTCAAGCCAGACAATTTGGTGACTTTGGTCGTCGGGAATCAAAGCGCTATTAAGCCGCCACTAACGCAGTTAACAACACAAGTGACGCCAATAGATGTAACAATTCCCGGTTCACCAACACAGGCGAAGAATTGAAGAAGGAGTCAGAATTAGCCTAGAAGGGAACAGGAGGGTTTTAGGATGAGGATTTAAACCATAACCCTAACTGCTAGACTATGGAATTTTCGACCCGCATAGGGGAACAGTTTCCTGTTCTCTGTTCCCTTTTTTGATTAAGGTTCAAATAAACCATTCATAGAAATCTGGACAAAGCTACCTAAAGGTAGACAAATCTAGACAACCACGTTTGCAATCTTAGTCCAAAGCCCTAAAACAACAGGGATAAATGGCGACCCTTACCAGTGAGGATTTGCTGCGATTAATGCCTCTGTCGCTGAGTTATCTAATGGATGGGAGAAAAAATATCCTTGCCCATATTCACAGTTCAACTTTCTTAGAAGTGCTAGCTGCTCTTTTGTCTCCACCCCTTCGGCGGTCACATCCACACCAAGTTTGTGTGCTAATGTGACGATTGTCTCAATAATTTCTAAATTCTTGCCATTAGCCTCCATTGGGCTGACGAAGGAACGGTCAATCTTCAACACACTAATCGGAAAGCTATGAAGACGACCCAATGAAGAGTAGCCTGTACCGAAATCATCAATTGATAACTCAATGCCCATTTTTCTAAGTTCTAACAGTGTGGAAATTGCCGCATCGCCGTTTTCCACAATGACGCTTTCAGTAATTTCTAACATAAGACTGCCAGCATCCAGACCAGTCGAATGTAAAATTTGCCCAATCAACTCAATCAAATCAGGTTGTGAAAATTGCTTGACTGAGAGATTGACGCTGATTTTCTTTAACGAGTTTGTCTTATGGTTCACCCGCCAGGTTTGCATCTGGCGGCATGCTTCATGAAGTGCCCAGTAGCCAATTTCGATAATCAGTCCAGTTTCTTCGGCTAGGGGAATGAAATTTGCCGGATTAACCAGACCACGATCTGGATGTTGCCAACGCAGCAGAGCCTCAAAACCCAAAATAGAGCCATTGGTAAGCGAAACAATAGGTTGATAATAAACCTGAAACTCTTGACGTTCAATCGCTCGGCGCAAATCGGTATCTAACTGCAATCTGGCCACAGCATCGGTATACATCTGTTGGTTGAATAGTTCATAGCGTGCCTTGCCCAATGCCTTGGCTCGATACATTGCCGTGTCAGCATCCCTAAGCAACTTTTCTGGCTGGTCATAATCTGCTGTTGAACTCAAGGCAATGCCAATACTCGCCGTTGTGAATACTTCTTGCCCGTTAAGCTCAATAGGTAACGCCAGTTCTTGTTGAATTCTCTCAGCGACTTTGATGGCATCTGAGACATTGTGAATTTCCTCAAGCAAGATTGTAAATTCGTCTCCCCCAAGCCGTGCCACTATATCCACTAATCGGATGCATGCTTTTAACCTGCTTGCAATAGCAAGCAAAAATTGGTCTCCAACCAGATGTCCGAGACTGTCATTGATGACCTTAAAGCGATCTAGGTCGAGAAACAGGACAGCAAATAAATAATTTTCTTGCCATTTGGCTCTCTCAATTGTATGTTTTAAGCGCTCCATAAACAAAGCTCGGTTTGGTAAACCTGTCAGTGCATCGTGAAACGCATTCTGCCGCAACTGTTCCTCTGCGCGTTTGCGCTCAGTAATGTCATAGGTATGCCCGAGAATCTGATGAATTTCCCCATATTCATTCAAAAGTGGCACGTAGGTGACAACTATCGTAAAAGAACCACTGGGCAAGTTGATATTGCATTCTCCAGTTTGCTTGGTGCGTGTCTCCACAGTTTTTTGTAGCAGTGGTAAATACGTATTCGTGACTTCTGGTGGATGTATCTCTTCATCCGTATGACCAATATGTGCCGCCTGAGAATAACCACTGCGGCTAACTCCATAAGCATTGACAAACTGGAACCGTCGCTCGGCATTATAAATAACAAATGTATCAGGGATGTTATCAATTGCTAATCGGAATCGTTCTTCACTAAGGCGCAACGCTTGCTCTGCCTGCTGACGCTCAGTAATCTCAGCTCCTAGTTGCCTGTTAGTCTCTAATAGTTCAGCAAATGACTCTTGTAACTGAGCCGCCATTTGGTTATGAACTTGAGTAAGAACTCTTAGTTCGTTAATGCCCTCTACTGCAACAGTTTGGTCTAACCTGCCATTCGCGATTTCCTTAGAGGCTGAACTCAAGCGAAGAATTGGTTGAGTAATCCAATGAGAAGTCATCACTCCTGTTACTGTAGCTAGGATTAATGCTCCCAAACACAGCAAAATAGTGATTCGCATATTGGCTTCGATATGTTCCATAAAGTCGCCTTCTGGGACCACTACGACAATTAGCCAATCGAGCCCGTAACCGTCTGAGAATGGCATTAGCTGTACCAATTGCCGCTTGCCATCAATTTCAAAGTCGAGATTCTGCCTAGAATAAATGTTTTTAAAGTTATTAAAGTGTGCCTTTAAATATTGCGCTGTCAAACGAATAACACGATCTCTGCTACTGAGGGCTGTCAGCCGTCTGGGCTGCACTTGTCCTTGCTTCTGGTTGAGGATAAAGGGTTGCTCAGCTGTTGAACTTGCTATCAAGTTTCCTGAGCGCTCGATAATAAATGTCTTTCCTGAGCGTCCGATCTTTAGATTGTGCAAAAACTTACCCAGTTGCGAGAGAGATAACGTTGCATTTGTAACACCGAGCAGGGTACCTGTTTGGTCATAAAGAGGTTGGGTGGCGCTAATCGCTAGACCTAACGAAGAAAAATATGGATAAATTTCAGTCCAAGTCGCTTTACCTGCTTTCACAGCCTCTGTATACCAGGGACAAGTGCGAGGATCAAAGGTTGTGCTAACTTGAATTAACTTAACCCGATGACCTTGGCTATCAGTGGTGTAAGTATAGTATTTGCCACCCGTTGATTCGTTCTTTATTCGGATAACTAGTGAACCATAATTCAAGCGATCTACCGAATAAACTGCTCCCCCAACACTTCCAAAAGCGATCGGATTTAGAGACTTGAATAACTGCATTTGTTGCCAGAAGTGACGTTCTAAACTCTTCGTATCTTTCAAATCCAACTCACCAAAACGGACGGCATTGGCATTAATCTGAACGATGAGTTGGGGTTCCTTCATGTAATCAGTAATGTGTTGATTAATTCTATTTGTAACTTCATTTCTTAAATGAATAGCAACTTCATTAACAGCTTTCTGCCCATTTTTTAAGGACAAGAATGCTGTTAACGATACAGCAGCCAAGATTTGCAGTACAAAAGGCACTACGATAGCTACACGGAGCGGTGCTCTCATTAACCTAATTGAAATCGGACGCCAGAAATTCTGCACTGTTATTGGCAGACAATTTAAAAAATATTTTTAAGTCACATTTTTGGGCTAATCCACTATTTAACATGGTGATATCTCCATTTTCATTAAGGTTAATGGCTCCAGCGTTGGCTGGTATACCATACTCATAGAAATGAATAAGGTAATCTCTATCCTCCACTTCACACATTCCTAAATACTAAATTCTGTATAGCTGAATAACTTGATGAATAACTCAATAGTAGTAAAAATTGTCACAATTTTACTCACAGTGCAAATCTTGAACAGTTTTGGTGAAGTTGCTTCACATCTTCACAGTTTCTTTACCAAATCACAATGAATTATAAAAAACTAGTAAAAATAAGTAGCTACAGTAACTGATTGTGGTACTTTGTGGATCAATGTTGACTTTAAAGATAAGTAAAAATACTTATTTTGTATTAATCGGCAAAACCCAATTTTAAATAAGTTACTAGAGAATGCAAGGAGCAAAGTAGGCATGAAAAAAGAAATTGTGACAGCAGGATTTCTCCTTTTATCTTTGACTTTGCCGCTGAAAGCTTCGGCTGCTATCTTTAGCCAATTTAATGTATTTGGTGATAGCTTGTCGGATACAGGTAATGTATTTAATCTGACTGGAGGATTAAGAAATTCTACACAAGCTATTCCCCCAAGCCCACCTTACTTTAACGGACGTTTTTCTAATAATAAAGTTTGGGTGGACTTTGTTGGAGAAGAGTTAGGGTTAACCCCCACTCCTATTACTAATTTAGCTGTTCAGTTGACCACCACTCTTCCCAATGGGACAAACTACGCCTTCGGTGGTTCTAACTCTGGTGAAGATAATGCCTTTGTTCCTGGTATACCAGGAGTGCTAGCGCAAGTGCGATCATACACTCAACCGTTTCTAACAAGTAATCAGAAGGTTGATCCAAATGGTCTTTATGCTATTTGGGGAGGTGCAAACGATTACTTATTTAGTCAGAAGACTGATGTTAATCAAATAGTGAAGAACTTATCAGATTCAGTAGAGTTACTTGCCCAAGCTGGTGCAAAAAATATTTTGGTATTTAACTTGCCAGATTTAGGCAAGGCTCCACTTGTATTCGGGTCAGAAAATTCCAGCATTTTAACGACTTTAACAAATATTCATAATGCAGAATTAGCAACATCTGTAGACCAACTAAGCAATAAAATTCCTGGTGTGAATATCATCCCTGTTGATATTAATTCCCTAGTTACTAGAGTACTGACCAATCCAAGGGAATTTGGGTTTAAGGATGTTACCAATCCTTGTGTCGTAGGTAATACCATCCAAGGAAAAATAGAAAGTGTATGTGATAACCCAAACGATTTCTTGTTCTTTGATACTGTCCATCCAACTTCACCAACTCATAGGTTAGTAGCAAATACAGTCCTGGCGGCGATTAAGCCTAAGTCTGTTCCTGAATCTTCATCAGCTTTGGGTTTGTTGGCACTAGGTGCTTTGGGTGGAGCAGCAATGCTTAAACGTAGACAAACACAATCAACCATGACTGTAGTACTCAATGAAATCCCTAGTCCACAGTCATCTTGTACATCAGTCACATGAATTAACTGAATAATTTATTCTTGAATAATGCAAGCTAGCTGTGATTCTGATGAATTACGGCTTTGTCATCATATGAAGTCTGGGCAATACTGTCTTAATATAAAATTGTTTAGATAAAAAAGTTAATATTATTTCTTGTTTAAGTAAAAAATGTGGGATTACGATCATTTATTTAAAAAAATTGAAGAATTGGTTATGCACCATTCTCCCAGTGGCGTAGAAGCAGAAATCAACCAATTCTTGATGCAGCAATTTGCGGCGTTAGGCGTGGAAGTTTGGTGCGATCGCGCAGATAATATCATTGCGAAAATTCAAGGATTAGATTCAACCGGAGCGATCGCTATCACCGCTCATAAAGATGAAATAGGCGCAATTGTGAAAACTGTTGGTGATAATGGTCGAGTTGAAGTTCGCAAGTTAGGCGGCGCATATCCTTGGGTTTATGGAGAAGGAGTCGTAGATTTACTGGGAGACAATACCACCATAAGCGGTATTCTGAGTTTTGGTTCTCGCCATGTTTCGCACGAATCACCCCAAAAAGTTCAGCAGGAAGATACTCCTGTAAAATGGGAAGATGCTTGGATTGAGACAAAATGTTCTACAGATGAACTAGAAGCTGCTGGTATTCGACCAGGAACCAGAATGGTTATTGGCAAACATCGTAAGCGCCCCATTAGGTTAAACGACTACATTGCCAGTTATACCTTGGATAACAAAGCTTCAGTTGCTATTCTCTTGGAACTTGCCGAAAAGGTCAAACAACCAGCAGTTGATGTCTATCTAGTCGCGTCAGCCAAAGAAGAAGTGGGAGCAATTGGCGCACTGTTCTTTACCCAGAACCAGCGCTTAGATGCCTTGATAGCTTTAGAAATTTGTCCTCTCTCGTCAGAATACCCAATTGAAGACGGGAAAAGCCCTGTGCTACTTTTTCAAGATGGATACGGGATTTACGATGAAACCTTAAATGGGCAACTGCGTCAATGCGCCAAGCAATTGGATATGCCAATACAGCTTGCAACGCTGAGTGGTTTTGGCAGTGATGCTTCAATTGCTATGAAATTTGGTCATGTTGCTCGTGGTGCTTGTTTGGCGTTTCCTACACAGAACACTCACGGATACGAAATCGCCCATTTGGGAGCAATTGGAAACTGTATTGATTTGTTACAAGTATTCTGTGAAACGAAATTTGACTAATGTGTCAGTGTTCCGACTCTGCAGTTCTGAGTTCTTTCTTAGTAACAATGTATTAATCTAAGAAGGTTGATACCCCCAATTCTTTACAATAATCCCAGGTAGGTTAATAAAAGGTGACAGCAAGCCAATGCCTAAGACCGTTGCCAACATCATGAGCCGCGATCCGATTGTCGTCCGACCGGAAACTCCTCTACAGGAAGCCATTAAAATCCTGGCAGAACGACGCATCAGTGGGCTACCTGTTGTGGATAACTCTGGTAAATTAGTCGGTATTATTTCGGAAACAGACTTGATGTGGCAACAAACCGGTGTGACTCCTCCGGCTTACATCATGTTTCTTGATAGCGTCATTTATTTGCAAAATCCTGCAGATTATGAGCGTGATTTGCACAAGGCGCTTGGGCAAACTGTTGGCGAAGTTATGAGCAAAAACCCCATTACCATTACTCCTGACAAAACTGTTACAGAAGCTGCCAGATTAATGCATGATCGCAATGTCCACCGCTTGCCAGTACTTGATAGCGAGGGTCAAGTTATTGGTATTCTCACCCGTGGTGACATCATTCGGTCAATGGCTACCAGTCAAGAGTAGTGATGAGTCATGAGTTATGACTTATGAGTCCAGTATTTGACTAGTGAGAGTTAATTGTTGATTTTTTTAACTTCTTTAGAAATTAGGATAACCAAATGAGCATTACCCCTGAATCTGTAAAGCAACTGCTTGATTCTGAAGATTTAGGCGATCGCTTGCGAGCAGTGAATCAAATTCGTCAACTAGAGCCAGCCACAGGTTTTGATTTGATTCAAAGTGCTGTTAATGATAGCAATTCCCGTGTGCGGTACTCAGCTGTTAGTCAGTTGGATACTCTGGGTAGACAAGATTTAAACTTATCTTTCAATATATTGCGCGATCGCCTACTCAATGACCCCGAGCCCGATGTACAAGCAGCTGCAGCAGATTGTTTGGGCGCTCTTAAGCTGCGTGAAGCTTTTGAAGATTTACAACGGCTCTACGAAACAACCAACGAGTGGATTATAAAGTTCAGCATCATCGCCACACTCGGGGAGTTAGGCGATCCAAGAGCCTTTGAGTTGCTAAAACAAGCACTTTCTTCAGACAACGAGCTAGTGAAAACAGCAGCTATTAGTTCTTTGGGTGAGTTGGGAAATACGCAGGCTATTCCATTGTTAGTTCCTTATGTAGCAGATCCAGATTGGCAAGTTCGCTACAGGCTAGCGCAAGCCTTAAATAGTTTAGGCGGTACAGATGCCAAATCTGTCTTGGAAACTTTGGCAAATGATGGTGTAGAGGCTGTTGCAACTGAAGCCAAAAAATCTTTAAACGGTGCTTGAAGCGTTTGAATTGACTAACAATTTAAACTAGTAATGTTCTTGGGTTAACTTCTTGGAAATTAACCCAAGAATCTAGTTGTTATTAATGATTGTCAGTTTGGCACATTACTCAAGTATCACTTTTGTTTTGCAAAGGATGAAAATTTTACTTGTATTTCTAGTTACATTCAAACTTAACTCAAAACCATCCAGTCGGTGGAAGAGATAACCCTATGAGTCGGAATACATTTCTTTATACTAGGGTGCCTACTTAACTTGGTTGTTTATCATGTATCTACGATGGTTGCCTGCTCACATTCTCTTCATCTTTCACTTGTATGTCGGAAAGAGAATGTGAGCATTTTTACCAAGCTAGAGCTTTGCGAGTCATCGATCAATAATCACCACGAATCACTACAAGCTTTTGTTTGAGGAGTGAAGAGTAAGGTGTACACTCAAGCAATTTGCACATACACTCGCGTTCGTGTTACGCGCAGCATACCAGCTTGTCCATAGCACATTCTTTGATTTCCCATTCAAAGTTGGGGCTAGCTCATTTTTTTACCTGTAAGACCCACTCCACTATTTCATTCCTTTAACTATTTCGTCGTAAGTCCCGCGCTATAACTGTACTCAGTTTAGCGTCGGGATATAAGACGGGTGGTGACGATTGTATCTTTGACTAAATCTTTCCGTAGGAAAGACAGGAAAAAGATGCATGTTAGCGGAGCGGCGCGTTAGCGCGGAATCGCCAAAATGTTTTCCGGATTGTGCTTATCGCTAAATGTATATTGTGATAGAATCAACAAATCAAGGAGGTGATATTGAGTGCTGCATAAAGCTATACAAGTTCGTGTATATCCAACTCAAGAACAACAAACACAACTAGCGCAAGCATTTGGTTGTTCTCGGTGGTGGTGGAATTATGCTTTGAATAAGTCAATTGAAGTTTATAAAGAAACGGGCAAAGGACTTGGGCGTTCAGCACTCAATGCCCTTCTGCCTGAACTCAAAAAAGCAGAGAATACTTGTTGGTTAGCTGATTGTTATAGCCAGATTTTACAGGCTACGACGCTTAATCTAACTACCGCATATAAAAACTTTTTTGAAGGTAGAGCAAGGTTTCCTAAGTTCAAATCTAAACACGGCAAACAGTTTATTCAATACCCTCAAAACGTCAAGATAGTAGATGGCAATGTCAAGCTTCCAGGTAGTATTGGAATTGTCAAAGCCAAAATACACAGACAAGTTGAAGGGAAAATCAAGACTGTCACTGTCAGCAAGACTCCATCAGGTAAGTATTTTGCATCTATTTTGACTGAAGTAGAAGGGGATACCCCAACTACATCAGAGGGCAAAATCTACGGTGTTGATTTAGGACTGAAACACTTTGCTGTTGTTACTGACGGCGAAAAGGTTTCTAAATATGACAATCCGAAACATATCGCCAAGCATGAAAAAAATCTCAAGCGTAAGCAACAGAAATTAGCTCGGAAACAAAAAGGGAGTAAAACTAGAAAGAAATATCGTAAAGTTGTTGCCAAGGTGTACGAACGGGTTAGCAATTCGCGGCAAGATTTTCTGCAGAAACTTAGTTATAGGTTGGTCAGCGATAGCCAAGCTGTCATAGTAGAGAATCTTCATCTCAAGGGCATGGTTCGTAACCGTAATTTGGCAAAAGCAATATCTGATTGTGGATGGGGAACTTTTACCAACTTTCTAGCTTCTAAGCTAGAACGCAAAGGTGCAAAGTTGGTTGAAATTGATAGATGGTTCCCCAGTTCTAAGCTCTGCTCTCATTGTTTCTACCAAATCGGTGAGATGCCTCTAGATGTGAGGAAATGGAATTGTCCTCATTGTGGTACCCACCATGACAGGGATGGAAACGCAGCCATCAATATTAGGGCAGAGGGAATCAGATTGCTAAAGGTGAACCAGTGCGTTGCGGGGGTTCCCCCCGTTGAAGCAACTGGTGAACCCGTAAGGGCGGAAGGTTCAGCCGTCTCTGCTGTAGGAGGGGAGGTAAGACCAAAGATGGGGCGAAAGTCTCATTAGGCACTCGCCTATGATTACAGAAGCCCGCGCTCTCCCGGAGGGGAGCGTCGGGTAGTTCACTTAGGCTCATTTCATTACTAATACTAAGTTGCATTCAAAAACCTCACCCCGCCCTCCGGGCACCCCTCTCCTTAGCAAGGAGAGGGGCGGGGGTGAGGTGACACCTATGAACGCAACTCGGTATAAGCTCATATCCCACCCAAAAAAAAGCCCCAGAGGGGCATTAATGGTAAGTGATGGTTAAGGTTGTCGTGCTTGGTACAATCCTATCTACACCCTACTTGCAAAAGTTCATCCCCTAGCCTGAATCTAAGTTAAGAAATGCTGTGTTAATAAATACGATTACAGGGACGATGTACCCCAAGCGAGGCAGAATGTTGCTTTAGGAATACAAGAATGACAAGTGTTAATATTCAAATGATTGCGAGTATCATTTTTGTGAATCTTGATTACCAATTTGTAAAATAGGTTTTTTGTATTCACAGACATAAGTAAAATTAACATTTAATTCACACTTTTGATAGAAATTCAAGCAGACATTAACAGCTAACTTGTTGAAGTAAGTGAGGCAAATTCAATATAGACATAATCGCAGATAAACTGGTAACTCAATTTGAAAGTTTTTAGTAATCTCATTTCTTGTTCAGTAAAATTCAGTAGAAGTCACATACTGAATAATACCTTTTTGTTAAGGAGTCAAGAGAAAATATTGACACAAATATTAATGGCTCATAGTCCTTTATTGGAGTTTATTCCTAATGGAAAACTTTGATTATGTAGTTCTAGGAGCGGGATTAGGTGGACTTTCAGTAGCTGCATGCCTAACTCGTCTGGGTCATCGGGTTGCTGTCTTAGAAAAGCACTACTTACCTGGTGGATGTTGCCATACTTTTGATTATGGTGATTATAGTTTTTGTGCTGACGTCCACTATATTTATCAATGTCAACCAAATCGAACAATTGGTAGGTTTTTAAATTTTATCGAAAAAAATATAGAATTTAATTTTCTTGATCCTGATTGTATTGATCGTGTGATTACGCCAGAGGTTGATTTTAAAATTCCTGGGGGATGGGAAGAACTGCGCAACCGTTTACTTTCTACATTTCCCGAAGAAGCAGTTGCTATTCATCTTTATTGTGATGAAATCAAGCGGTTACATCAAGAAATGCGCAACTTGTTGCAGGAAGTGAACTGGTTTCATCAAAAGTGGTCAGATTGGTTAAAATTACCCAAATACTGGAACTTATTTTCTAAACGTAACTGGACACTTCAAGACCTTTATAATCACGTAGGTTTATCACCTAAACTTCAGGATTTGTTAGCTGGGCAGAGTGGTGATTATGGTTCGCCTCCCAATCAAATTGCCTTGCTTAGTCATACTGCTGTCGTTTCGGATTACTCTGAAGGAGCTTACTATCCTAAACATCATTTCAAGCACTTTGTTGAAACAATTGTCGAAGTCATTACAGCAGGTGGCGGTGTAGTCCAATACTCAACTCCAGTTGAACATATCCAGGTCAAAAATCATCAAGTTCAAGCTGTGATTGCTGGAGGTAAAACTTATCAAGCCAAAACCTACATCAGCGATTTAGATCCGAAACTGACAGTCAGTTTAATGGGGGACACTCATGCTTTGAGTGAACGGGAGAAACAGCGATTAACTAGTTACGAATATTCAGACAGTGCTTTCAATATTTACTTAGGTTTAGATCGCGAATTTCAGCCAGAAAAATATGGTATTGGCAACTGGAATCTTTGGTACTATCCCACAGGCAACTTAAATCGTGCTTATCAGCAACAAATAGAAGGTAACATGGAACGTCCTTGGATTTTCTTATCCTGTCCAACGATGAAATCTAGGGAACCAGGGATGGCTCCATCAGGTAATCATGTTTTAGAGATTGCCACTATCTGTCCTTATGAACCCTTTAAAAAATTGCAGGCAACAGACCGTCAAGCTTACAACGCTAAAAAGCGTGAAATCTACAAACATCTTATGACTAGTGTGCTGGATTTAGTTCCTGATATCAATCGCTATATCCGCATGAAAATCTACGGTACTCCCACCACAACCGAGTATTACCTGGGACAACCACAGGGCAACATTTATGGTGCTAAGTTGATACCGAGGCAAGTGGGACTCAATCGCATAGGATATCGCACGGAATTGCCTAACTTGTTCTTAGTAGGAGCAACCGCAGGCTATCCGAGTGTAGCAGGTGTCATTGCTAATGGTATGGATGTTGCAGAACTAATAACTGGCAAACCTATTTGGAATAAAGGTCGAGTTCCTGAACAAGTTGAAGTCAAACCAGAGTTAGTGACTCAATAGCTTATGTTTTCTCAACTAAATAACAATTTATCTACTTATCTACGATTTTTTGAATGACTAGTGCATCTTCTACCAAACTTCGCCTTGCATGGCCAAACATTCTCTTTTTAGCAGCAGTTCATCTGGCGGCACTTTTTGTATTTTTACCAAGTAATTTTAGTTGGGCTGCTGTCAGTTTAGCACTTTTCTTACATTGGGTAACTGGTTGCTTAGGTATAACTTTAGGATGGCATCGTTTAGTAGCACACCGTAGTTTCCAAGTTCCTAAGTACTTAGAATACTTGCTGGTTTTCTTTGGCAGCTTGTCTTGTCAAGGTAGCCCTATTGATTGGATAGGTTTACATCGTAATCATCATATGCATTCTGATCAAGAACTCGATCAACATCAAGCAAGTAAGGGTTTTTGGTGGAGTCACATTGGTTGGATGCTGCACGAAGTCCCTGCGCCAATTATTATGGAGCGTTATGTCAAAGATATTCTTGATGACCAGTTTTATCACTTTTTAGAGAAGTATTTTCTTGGAATTCAATTCATTTTGGCAGTTTTGCTTTATCTGCTAGGCGGTTGGTCATTTGTAGTTTGGGGAATTTTTGTTCGCCTGGTGCTGTCATATCACTGTACCTGGTTAGTAAACAGTGCCGCACATATGTTTGGCTATCGTACTTATGATTGTGGCGATCGCTCTACGAATTGTTGGTGGGTTGCTTTGCTAACCTACGGGGAAGGATGGCATAACAATCATCACGCTTTTCAATATTCTGCTCGTCATGGCTTACAGTGGTGGGAAATTGATTTGACATGGATAATCATTTGGTTTTTGCAACAAACTAAGTTGGCACGCAAGGTGCAAGTGGCAAAAGAAACAAAATGGAAAATGCCCTCAATGCCGACTCTTCTTTAAAGAGGATCACTGTTCTTAAATATGCGACGGTATCAGCGAAAACTTTTGTAGTGCAAATGATTTTTCTTGTATTTTTGCTTACATTCAAACTTAATTTGAAACCATCCTCCAGACGGACGTGACAACCATCAAAACAGAAATAAATTTCTTTAATCAGGGTGTATATGTCCTTCTTTTTTTTGTTAGCTCATATTCTCTTCCTTTATTGTGTCTGAAGGGAATGTGAGCATTTTTCCTAAAAAACAATATTTATGCTTTTGATGATAGCTGTCATAGAGAGTACATTGTTTTAAGTGAAGTCATTTCAAAGATGAAGCAGAGCATAAAATATCAATTAAAATATCAAACAATGCCCAAAAGGTAATCAAAATAGCAAGAAAAGCTATATATTTTTACCCACGTTACTACTGACATTTTCAGTTCTACATGGGAGATATGGGCATGATATAACATTGAAGGCTCAGCAAATAGAAGACGGTATTTTTGAGATTGTAAAAACAAAAATGGGTGAGTAAAAAGATTGGTTAGGCATTAGGCTCTTTGAAACCTAGTTTGTTCCTGATAGCCAACAAATGTTTGTCTGGTATCTTTTGTCATCCTCGGATATCTTAAGACAAATAAGACAAAACACTGCAACCATTTTAAGAGTGCTGATAAAGATTGGATAGCAAATAGACAAGAATTTAGGATATCTCAGAGACTAGTCAGTTGCAAGGGATAATTAGTTAATCATAATTCGCTCTACAAATCTAGTATTTTCTGTTAGGGAAATTATGTTCTTAATAAAATTTCTCACCACATCAATTACAATCAGCGGAGTATTGGCTGTCGCTATTGGCGGAGCATCTTTTTTATGTGGAGTGCTTGCCATAGAAACTGTTGAATTAGGAAAATTGAGTTCTTTTAATCGTCCTCAATATCAAAAAATGATTTTATATGGTACTGCTTCTGTAGGTGCTGGATTATTTCTCACTGGAGCTGCTCTGTGGATAGCAAGTTTTGGTGAGCAATTGGCAATAGAAGAAATGAGGCGCATAGAAGAACAAACAAAAAAACAGAATTGCAAACTTTCTGTATGTGAAGGGTGCAAGCATTTCCATGGGGTTCATTACAACAGCACTCCTTTAATTTGTGCGATGCACCCATATGGGGTTGAGGGTGAACATTGCCCAGATTGGGAAGCGTAGCCAATACCATTTCACTTTAAAGTTTGTACTTTAGTAGATGATTTTGAATTGCCTGTGTGATGGTGTTAGCCTCCTTGAGGGCGATCGCCATCACAAACAAAAGACTTCGTTGACCGGAAATTAGAGGGCGCAAGCCCCTAGCTTCTAGCTCTTGTCATTACCCACATTTTTTTCAAAAAAGGCGTTCGTCTAAAAATCGGTTCCAGAACTCTGATTCTGTCGTGGCAATTTTTAACAAACTTTCACAAATGAGAATGGAAATAAAAGCTTGAAATCAAGTTATGGTAAGGCTTTTAGCCGTGGGGAGTGTCAACAAGCTCGTGTTTGATGAATCAACAAAATAGATGCAGTTTGCCGACTCTACTCCTCGGCTCATAACCCAATGTTGACTTCTACCTAAAGTCGCAAGCTTACTTACTTGTAGAAAAAAAGTTGTATATCCCAAAACTCTCGTTATTATTTTTGTATAAAAGCTGTGTACTCAAAGCGGGTAACGCGATTCGAACGCGCGACATTCACCTTGGCAAGGTGACGCTCTACCACTGAGCTATACCCGCAAATCTCGTGTATATCTAATATGTCAGATTATCCGTTGGTTGTCAACATCTTTTTTAGGCATTGCTGAATCAAGTGATGATTTCGCAAGTTATAAAATCTCTTCCCCTGCTTCCCCTGCACCCCCTGCCTCCCCTGCCTAGTCAATTCATCCCACTATTCTGCAACGCCCTTTTTTAATTTGTGGTGAGCCACTCGCTACGCTCCAATTCAAAATTCAAAATTATCAATTCAAAATTAAGAATTTTGTTTTTGAATTTTGAACTTTGAATTCCTCCGCAGGAGGTAACTGGCGTTGGCTCCCCATGAGCAACTGGCTCACCACCAACGAATTAACTATTCTGCAGGCAACTCGCCTACGCTGGCACTTTTGAGTGATGCTGGCGAGAGAGAATTACCTGCAAACGGCTCTGCAAGGTTTGAACGCAATTGTCGCATGAGGCTAGCCATTTCCAAAGCATTCATAGCATAGTCCCAACCATGATTGCTTTTGATGCCTGCTCGTTCCAAGGCCTGCTGCATGGTATCTGCTGTCAAAATACCAAAAATGACTGGTACGCCTGTTTGAAAAGCAGCAGCAGCAATGCCCTTGGCTACCTCAGAAGATACATAATCAAAATGAGGCGTTTGCCCTCGGATGACAGCACCCAGGCAAACGACGGCATCATAACGACCAGACAGGGCCACTTGGCGTGCCACAACTGGAACTTCAAAACTGCCGGGTACCCAAACGTAGTCTACTTGAGAGCCATGAGGATTGACATCAACACCGTGGCGTTTCAAGCAATCTTGACACCCTTCCAACAGCTTGGTAGTCACGAGATCATTAAATCGACCAATAACCACTGCAAACCGTAAAGGTTCTGTCTGAGTAAAAGTTCCCTCAAAAACTGCCATAACCGCCTCTAACTCATCTATACTTCTTGCCAATATACATTTGTTCTTCAACAAGTATAGGAGCCAGACAGTTAATAGATGTAGCTAAAAGCAGATGCAGGAACGCAGAGAGGAAAAATGTTCCTAAATCTCTGTGTTCCTGCATCTGCTTTAGAGTGTGCCTCCGGCAAGACTTTGCCGTAGGGTTTGCTCCTCTGTTATAAGGTACGGAGTCGCCTAGACGACAAAAAAGTTTAATGCCCCGACTAAAAGCACCAAAGCTATCCAAGCTCCTGAACCAATCCAGAGTAGTCTTCTAGATTCACTCCAGTTTTGTGGAGTAGCATAGGCAACAGGAACACCAATGACTAGAACAAAAGACAGCGCAACCAGAGCTAATAAAGCGACTTGAAATATAATGGTCATCTTCCCTTCTCCCAAAACAGCAAATCAGTTGCTAAAGATAAAATATTGTACAGGTCAATACGAACAGTTTTTCCTTATTTGTTAAGCTAGCAGAAATTGACACACTTTAGTCATAGATCAATCAGAACCCAGAACCCCATAATGATTCTTGGGCAACTGAGTATCTAGTTAGAATAAGGGGCAACTGAAGCTATTGATAGGGATATTCTGAGTAAGGGTAGGTTTCCTAATTCTCCTTACTGAGTGCTGAATTCTAAGTTCTCCTCAACACTGACAATGGATTTAATTCTGTGCCACACAACAGCTGATTTTGACTCGTTAGGAGCAGCGGTAGGGCTGTCACGCCTGTTACCTGGAAGTAAGATTGTGCTGAGTGGCGGAAGTCATCCAGCCGTACGAGATTTTTTAGCGTTGTATCGGGATGAGTATCATTTGATTGAAAGGCGTTCGGTTAATCCAAAGGAAATCCGTTCTTTAGTTGTGGTGGATACACAACAGCGCGATCGCCTGGGTAAAGCTGCTGAATGGTTAGATTTACCTCATCTTCAAAAAATTATCATTTATGATCATCACGAACAACAAGGGGATATTCCTGCTACAGAGATACACATATCCCCTGTAGGAGCGACAACAACTCTCATTGTTGAGCAATTGCAAAAACAAGAAATTTCCCTAACAAGTGCAGAAGCAACCGTGATGACATTGGGGATACATGTGGATACAGGCTCTCTGACATTTGATTATGCCACATCCCGAGATGCCTCAGCCTTAGCTTGGTTGATGCAACAAGGTGCGAGTTTGTCAGTGGTGAGTCAGTACATTGATCCTGGTCTTTCTCCCCAGTTGCAGCAACTCTTGAAGGTAGCGCTGGAAAAACTACAACACATAAATGTTAGGGGATACAAAATTGCTTGGGTCACTTTGAAAACCGGGAGTTTTGTTCCAGGTTTATCGAGTCTTGCCTCTCAGTTAGTAGAGTTAACAGAAATAGATGCCTTACTGCTTTTCAATGAGTATCCTCTCACAGAAGGTGAATCACGCTTAACAGTGATTGGCAGATCGCAAATTCAAGGCATCAATCTCAATGAGTTATTCCAACCACTGGGAGGCGGTGGACATTCCCAAGCAGCATCATTGAACTTGAGAGGAGTCAACTTTGAGGAAATCGTAAACCAACTTCTTGAGGGGATAAAAGCGACAATTCCTCATCCACCTAGAGCGAGAGACTTGATGTCTTCCCCAGTCCGCACCATTCGTCCGGAAACCACAATTGCAGAAGCACAGCGCACTTTGTTGCGCTATGGACATTCTGGTTTGTGTGTTGCTGATACCCAAGGGCAACTCCTAGGTATTATTTCCCGACGGGATTTGGATATTGCCCTGCATCATGGCTTTAGTCATGCTCCTGTTAAAGGGTACATGACAATCAATATGAAAACAATTACCCCTGAGACCACACTGCCAGAAATCGAGTCACTCATGGTGACATATGATATCGGACGCTTACCAGTGTTGGAGAATGGGCATTTGGTGGGAATTGTCACCCGTACAGATGTTTTGCGAGAATTGCATCAGGAGAGAGATGGGGAAGCAGGGGAAGTCGGGGGAGTAGAGGGAGAAAAGAGTATTAGGCATCCTACCCTGGCTGAATTGCATTCGCGATTGGCTCCACATCTGTGGCAATTGTTGGCTAAAGCCTCAAAAGAAGCAGAGAAACGCGGTTGGCATCTTTACCTTGTTGGGGGAGCAGTCCGCGACTTGCTACTTGCGGAAGAAGCCTCTGGCAGTTTGATGATAAAAGATATTGACTTGGTGGTTGATGGCTTTCACAAAGCAGCAGATGTTGGTGCTGGTGTGGAACTCGCAAGGGCATTACAGCAACTTTACCCAACAGCACGTCTAGACATCCACGGGGCTTTTCAAACTGCGGCTCTATTATGGCACAAAGACCCAGAATTAGATTCGTTGTGGGTTGATATCGCGACTGCTAGAACAGAATTTTATCCTTATCCAGCAGCCAATCCTGAAGTTGAGGCGAGTTCGATTCGTCAAGATTTGTATCGCCGAGATTTTACGATTAATGCTATGGCATTGCGGTTGACGCCACCTCGCTCTGGTGAATTACTCGACTTTTTTGGTGGTTTGGTAGATTTACAGGCAAAACAAATTCGGGTGTTACACGCTAACAGCTTTATTGAAGACCCCACCCGCATCTATCGCGGCGTGCGCTTTGCCGTGCGCCTGGGATTTCACTTGGAAGCTCAAACACAGGAGTATATCCGCTATGCCATCAACAGCGGGGTTTATGATCGTACCACCCGAGAAAATAGCAGAACTCCAGCACTACAAACTAGACTGAAAGCAGAATTGAAACATATTCTAGAAGCTCCCTACTGGAAGCCAGCTTTGCAGTTACTCGGAGACTTAGGGGCGTTGCAGTGCATCCATCCCACCCTGAAGCTAGATGAGGAACTTCTGCGGCAATTGCGTTTGTTAGAACGTTGTTTGCGACGGTTCGACTCCCAGCAAACCCTCATCCACTGGCAAATGCGCCTAGAAGCTTTGATTGCCCACTTAGCAGCAGAAGACCGAGGACGTGTCGCCAGAAATCTGCAATTGCCAGAAGATAGTATCAATAGGTTAGCGCTTCTAGCACAAGCGCAAGATAGCATCAACAGCCTGATTCTCTGCCGTTCTGGGCTAGCAAACGCAGGAGCAGTGGATGAGGTGCGTCCTAGTCAGGTGGTGCAGTTGCTGCGCCAGTATGATGTACCAATGCTGATCTTAATAGCTGTGCAAAGTTCCCGAGCAATTAGGCGCAGAATTTGGCAATATTTGACCATTTGGTCAAGAGTCCAGCCTATTCTAAATGGTAACGACCTAAGAAGCGTGGGCTACAGACCGGGACCACAGTATCGACAAATGCTTGATGATTTGCTGGCAGCAACCTTAGATGGAGTGATTAACACCCGAGATGAGGCTAAGGAATTTTTAGCTCAACATTATCCTCGATGAAGTGATCACTCAAGCTTGAATCCTATATGGGTACAGAAGACCACGCTGTAGGAACATTTGCCAGCGCAGCCGTATTGGTGTAGTTAGTACCCTCTATTAACCAAATAGCATTATCTCCTGTTTGGGAATTACGCCAGAAAATATCGCTTGTGCCATTGTTATTGAAATCACCAAGACTGTAATCCCAGCTTGTGGGTACATTAGTTGGTAGAGTAGCTGCCTCGGCAACGTTGGTGCCATTTAGCAACCAAATAGCATTCTGTCCTGTTTGAGAATTGCGCCAGAAGACATCGCTTGTGCCATTGCCATTGAAATCACCAAGACTGTAATCCCAGCTTGTGGGTACATTAGTCGGTAGAGTAGCTGCCTCGGCAACGTTGGTACCCTCTAGCAACCAAATAGCATTCTGCCCTGTTTGGGAATTGCGCCAGAAGATATCGCTTGTGCCATTGCCATTGAAATCACCAAGACTGTAATCCCAGCTTGTGGGTACATTAGTTGGTAGAGTCACTGCCTCGGTAACGTTGGTGCCATCTAGCAACCAAATAGCATTCTGTCCTGTTTGGGAATTGCGCCAGAAGATATCACTCCTGCCATCCCCATTGAAATCACCAAGACTGTAATTCCAGGCTGTGGGTACATTAGTCGGTAGAGTTACTGCCTGGGCAACGTTAGTATCCTCTATTAACCAAATAGCATTCTGTCCTGTTTGGGAATTGCGCCAGAAGATATCACTCCTGCCATCCCCATTGAAATCACCAAGACTGTAATTCCAGGCTGTGGGTACATTAGTCGGTAGAGTTACTGCCTGGGCAACATTGGTGCCATCTAGCGACCAAATAGCGTTCTGTCCTGTTTGGGAATTGCGCCAGAAGATATCACTCCTGCCATCCCCATTAAAATCAGCAGTTGTATAATCCCAATTTGTAGGAACAGTTGGTAAAAAAACCGCATCGCTATAGTTGGTGTTATTTAGCAACCAAATGGCATTCTGTCCTGTATTTCTATTGCGCCAAAAGATATCGCTCCTGCCATCATTATTGAAATCGATGGTGGTTCTTGCATCTTTGAGAAGGGAATTGGGATTAAGATTCTCTGTTACTGCCATACTTTGTTTTAGCGTCTAACTAGTGACCAAAAAAACATCATAAGCATAAGCATTTTTCTCTGTACAATTTTTTTAAGATATTCTGGAAACTTCACAACATCTTTGTCATTTCTAAATAACTTTTTGATTTTTTTGCTACTACCATGCGACTAATATGAAACTTCAATATATTTTGGATAAAATTAATATAAAGTCATAGCAAAGAGCCTTTGCTAGTAAGTGGTCGATTGTCATTTATAAATGTCATAAAAAATGAGATGATTTGCTGATAAACAAGCATACGTAAGGAGTTTATCAGCAATGATTTCAATAAGAAGCTAGCTGAGAACTGAGCTTACAAAATCAGCACAACCAGGACTTTATTGAAAGGTGTTCACTTAAGCATTGAACAGGGTGATGCCTACGGCGGACGCTCCGCGTCATTACATTGCCTTAATCGGTTCAATAGTGTTAGTAAATCAACTCTATTGAAGACAGTTGCAGGTCAGTTCTAGGGAGAATTCAAAATCACCGAAGTTCAAAGCGAGTGGGACAAAGTCTTAAACTTCACTGTCTACTGGAAACAAAGCTGTCCTTCCAAAAGACAAGCAATCCTCGGAACTTCGCAGCTGTTTACGCAAAACCCCAAAGTAGCAACTAATACTAAGTTGTATTCAAAAACCTCACCCCGCCCTCCGGGCACCCCTCTCCTTGCTAAGGAGAGGGGCGGGGGTGAGGTGACACCTATGAACGCAACTCGGTATAAATAGCTCAACGTAAATAAATGTAGGATGGGAAGCGCTTTGAACGATTTCCCACAACGATACGACTTGCATCTAAACAGGGTGTGTTGCAATGAATCTATAGCGAGATAACACTCCAGTACTAAGGCATAAGCAGTAAAGCAGATCGGCAAGTTATAATTTTTTTGCAGATGAGCGTAACAAAAATTTATGAGTGACCCTCTTTTACAAGCCTTTTTCGTCGGTAGAGCAGCTGCTGAAATCCTTACGGAGAGGTTGGAATTCGCTTTTACTGATGCTTTGAGCGAACTCGGCAAATGGGATGCTGAAACAAGAGAGCAACTACGCCAGTTTACAGAAGAAGTCATAGAGCGAGCAAATCGGGCGGCAGAAGCTGCTGGCGCTGCTCAAACAGCAACCTATGGGGAATCTGGTTCAGCGCCAGTTGACTTACAAGCCAAGATTGATGAGCTGCGAGCAGAAATTGCGACATTGCGAACAGAATTACAACGCTATCGTAGCGGGAATTCTCTGTAGAGACGTTGCATTGCAACCTTTCTAGCAGAAAATTGTAGAGAAACAGTTTTGGAATCAGAGTGTCTTTTCTTCCTATTGACTCGGTCAAAAACCAGCGGTACGCAAAGCATATGGAAAAAGGTTATTCAGATAAGGCATACCGTTGGAATCGCGAAAACTACTCTCGTAGACGGCGCTTTTTGGACATTTGGTCTTTTGTCTTGACCTTAATGTTCAAGCTTTGGCGGTACAACAAATCCTGGAGTTACCCAGGAGGAGTGACCGAAGCAAAACAAGCTGCTCGACGTAAGGCGCAGGCGGTATGGATTCGTAATACCCTCCTAGACTTAGGACCAACTTTTATCAAAGTTGGGCAACTGTTCTCTACTCGCGCTGATATTTTCCCCAGCGAATATGTGGATGAACTTGCCAAGCTCCAAGATAAAGTGCCCGCATTTAGCTATGAGCAGGTAGAAGCGATTATTGAACAAGAACTAGGCAAGAAAATCCCTGAACTCTACCAAAGTTTTGAACCCATACCCTTAGCTGCTGCTAGCTTGGGACAAGTACACAAAGCTGTGCTGCACTCAGGAGAAGCAGTTGTTGTCAAAATACAACGCCCAGGTCTGAAAAAGCTCTTTGAAATAGATTTACAAATTCTCAAGGGAATTGCACGCTACTTTCAAAACCATCCTAAATGGGGGCGGGGACGCGATTGGATCGGCATCTATGAAGAGTGTTGTCGCATTCTATGGGAAGAAATTGATTATCTCAATGAAGGTCGCAATGCTGATACGTTTCGCCGCAATTTTCGCGCCTATGAATGGGTGAAAGTTCCGCGTGTCTACTGGCGTTACACTTCATCACGGGTGTTGACGCTGGAGTATATTCCTGGTATAAAAATTAGCCAGTATGAAGCCATAGAAGCAGCTGGTTTGGATCGGAAAATTATCGCCCGTCAAGGTGCCGAAGCTTACCTGCATCAGCTCCTGAATAATGGGTTTTTCCATGCTGACCCCCACCCAGGCAATATTGCCGTCAGTCCAAATGGGGCTTTGATATTTTATGATTTTGGCATGATGGGGCGCATTAAGACCAACGTGCGTGAAGGACTGATGGAGACGCTGTTTGGTATTGCTTCCAAAGACGGCGATCGCGTTGTCAAGTCCCTAATTGACCTGGGAGCGCTTGCGCCTGTAGAGGATATGGGACCTGTACGGCGTTCCGTCCAGTATATGCTGGACAATTTTATGGATAAGCCCTTTGAAAACCAGTCAGTAGCTACTATTAGTGACGACTTGTACGAAATAGCGTATAATCAGCCATTTAGATTTCCAGCAACTTTCACTTTCGTCATGCGAGCTTTCTCGACACTCGAAGGTGTAGGGAAAGGGTTAGATCCAGAATTTAACTTTATGGAAGTTGCCAAACCATATGCAATGCAACTTATGACCAATATGAATGGTTCTGAGGGCAATAGTTTTCTTAATGAATTGAGTCGTCAAGCAGTTCAGGTTAGCAGCACTGCATTGGGACTACCACGCAGGCTAGAAGACACACTGGAAAAGCTAGAACGGGGAGATGTGCGTGTGCGTGTCAGGTCTGTGGAAACAGAACGCCTGCTGCGACGTCAAACGAATGTTCAGATAGGAATGACCTATGCTGTGCTTATCAGTGGTTTTACACTCTCAGCCACGATTTTATTGGTAAAAGGATATATATGGTTGGCTATATTTGCGGGTTTAATCGCAGCTGCAGTGTCAAGCTTGCTGATTCGACTGCTGATGCGCCTCGACCGCTACGACCGTATGTATTAAATCTTGTAGAAGGTATATGAAACTTAATTTCACCGGTGTTAGTGATCCGGGACTTATTCGTTCTAATAATCAGGATGCTTACTACATTGACCCAGAGGGGCGTTTTTTCATTGTCGCTGATGGTATGGGTGGTCATGCAGGAGGCGAACAAGCGAGCCGCATTGCAACTGAGCAAATTCAGGAGCACTTGAGTGCAAATTGGAATTCCTCTCAGGCTTCAGAGCAGTTACTAGAGGAAGCTTTATTACAGGCGAATGAAGCGATTTTGCAAGATCAGCAAAATCATCCCGAACGCTCTGACATGGGAACAACTATTGTCGTCGTCATCTTTCGCTCTGAAACACTTTTGTGCGCTCACGTTGGTGATTCCAGGCTATACCGCTTTCGTGATTCCCAATTAGAGCAAATCACCGAAGACCACACTTGGGTAGCACGTGCTCTGAAAATGGGTGAAATTACCTCAGAAGAAGCCCGGATTCATCCATTTCGTCATGTCTTATCCCGCTGTTTGGGACGCGAAGACATACATCAGATTGATGTGCAGCAACTAGACGCTCAAGTAGGCGATCGCCTACTGTTGTGCAGTGATGGTTTAACAGAAGAACTAGCTGACCAGAAGATTGCTCAAGACCTCAAAGAACATCCCCTATTGGAAAAAGCTGCACTCTCTCTTGTTGAAGCGGCGAAAGAGCATGGAGGACACGATAACATCACAGTCGTGCTTGTCACACTGCAGTAGACAACAAGTTCTAGGTTTTATTGTTTAGGGGACAGGTTTTCTCTGTTCCTAATTTGCTGTTTTCAGGCAAAATTTGTTCAAATTGAGCATTTTTCTTATTTACAATTTGATACATATACTTTTAACCCCCGAAGTTCTTAACTGAGGAGGTTAATGAATTTATCCTATTTTGTGTAATTGACATCTTGCACCTAGTAAGGTAGGGCGAATATAATTCAAACTTACCTGCCTCATATAACTTAAGAGGACAAGGTGCAAAAAAACAAAAGCGTATTGCGCGTATGTATGTGTAACAGTGTAAAAATTGCTACGCATTTTACCTGCTTCTCAACCAAGAAAGGGAGTTCCAGCCACCCGAAAGGGTATAAAAAATCTAATATTTTTCCGAAATCTGCTTCAGCAGACTTGGGGTCTATATCAGTTGGCACAGGAACTTGGTGTTTCGACAAAAAAATTACCCATTAGGGTATGGGCAATCAGTCAAACAATTGTTATCTTTCGTAATACGGAGGTACAAATGTTTGATAAACAAAAGCCAAAGTCTTGACCTTATCGGTCCTCTGACAGTTATATTAACCTAACTTTTCCTACTTTTAGGAGTTAATCATGAACCAACCTATTCAACTCAGCCTTGAACAACAATTTAGTATCCGCTCGTTTGCGACTCAAGTACAACACATGAGCCCTGAACAAGCTAAAGACTTCTTAGTCAAGCTTTATGAACAAATGATGGTACGCGAAGCAACTTACAAGGAGCTTCTCAAACACCAATGGGGGCTGGATTCTGGTTCCACTTTGGCATAGACTTCTAGCGCCGCAGTGGCGACCTCCTTCTCTTGCTCAGTTCCAAGGAGGAAAAGAGCTGGGGATGCCGGGGCGTCAACTACGATAAGCAATTCCGATGAAAGAATATACAAACATAACTCATCTGACAAATTTGTCTACTTATCTATCCCTTACTACATAAATGAACAAGCGTCATTTCAGCTGTATGCGTCAGCTAAACTGCCATTTGTCTTCACAATGTTTAAATTATCAAATCACAAATACATAGTTGACACTTCCAGCTCTCACAGACCCGGGATTCTTTAGGAAGACAGGCTTACCTGCTAAAGCCTACTTGTCTATAGACTTTCAGCAATCCTAGGCGGCGTCAATTGCCAATAGAATCTCTTCCAAAAGGAATCGAGCTTACTTTTTTACTTTTTGTTGGCTCTATGTTTGTTAGTTTTAAACAGTTAGTCTTAAATACATTGTTTGTAGAGGCTTGAACAGGAGTGTCAGCACCACTAGTCACCTAGGTCGGGAAACCCTGTCCGAAGTTCTCTCAACAGAACGCCATATGCTTCTCCTTACGGAGACGCTGCGCGAACAAGTCGGCAGAGCCGCCCTATGCAGTGGCTCGGGAACCCCAACACGGAACTTCTATCTGCCGCGCTGGCTCACCCAAACGCTCTTTCGGTTATTCATTATTTAACCGAAACATTTTACTCCTCCGTGTTTCACGGTTATTCAAGACTCAATGCTAGTGACTAACTTCACTGCTTGTGGGCGCTTGACGGAACGGAACTCTTAAGTTCTATGCCGCAGTTTTCCCAAACTTAAAGGTACTGGATCTCCACACTTTCCGTGAAGTATCCTTTTATGAATCTGATGAGTTTTTTCTAAACGGCATCCGATTCATTTAACTCATGTAACCTTCAGCAATTAGTTTATCTAAGTTTTGCTGCTTATGTTATCGATCTTTACATTTCTTATAACTTATAAGCAAATAGGTGCATATTTTTTTAATAAAAAATAACAGAAAATCAGATTGCTACTTTACAACTTATGTGCATAGAGAGCATGCCATCTCTAACCGGAAAGGTCAAATGAGGAATCTGTATCAAGTGCTTGTATCTTTGCTTGTATTATCGGTCGAATTTTTTCATACTCAGTTTTCAATAAACTTTTACTAACATAGGGGTCAGTAGACGATACCATCTGGTTGCTCATCATCATCCACTGTTGTAAGCGTTGGCGTTGTGCAGAGGCGATACTAGAAGGTAATACATGAACACAACGGCTTGGGGTCTCTCGAGCAAAGAAAAGTATACGGTAGAAACCTGTTTGAGCCAGTAGGCTAGTCATTTCTTGCCCAAAAGTTGTTTTCAGGTCGAGATAGTACGGCAACCATTTGGCACCATGCTGATAGTTGTAGATGAGGGTAATCCATAGCAGCATGGGGTGAGGAGCAGGGATGAAAAGAAATTGGTTATAGCGTGTACAGACTAAACGCTTCTGGATTTCTGAATGTGGTAGCATTACCCACAAAGCTGGTAGAAGCTCTCCATCGGAAGAGAGAGGACTGGGAAAGACAATATCAGCAATAGGTTTATTTCGGGGCCAAGAAGCTTTCTGTGCAATTTCATCAATTAAATCAGATTCCAGCATCACTGGCTTTGTCTTGTCTTCATCTATATTTCCCGAAGGAAGAACAAGTGGCAAAGTTTTGCTTGTACCATAACGCTGTTCCAGAGATGCCAAAACTTTGATGATTTCCTCTGTGTTTTGGGGTCTTGAACTTGGTGTCTTGGCTAAACAACTCATGACCAAGTTTTCTACCTTTTTTGGTATTTGTAGATCTGGAGCAACCTCAGCAAAGGAACGTGGTTGTTGTTGGTGATGTACTTTATACCATGCTCCAAAAGAGTGAGTTGATGCTACTAGGGGAATTTTACCTGTGAGCATTTCATACATCATGACACCCAAACTATAAATATCGGCACGGTGATCTAATTTTTTACCCTCCATTTGTTCAGGAGAAGAATAAACTAGAGTCCCTAAATAGTAGTTCGTCTGATTACTATTCGACTGTAATAACTTCGCGATCCCAAAATCCAAAACTTTGACTAACTCACCGAAACTTGAGTCTTGAATGACTAACATATTGCTCGGTTTAATATCTCGGTGAATAATTGGGTAGATTTTGCCATCAACTGGGATACCATCATGAGCGCACTGTAACCCTAAGCAAATTTGACGCGTCATGCTTAAAAATCTTGGTAAAGATAGTTGCCGCAGGCGGATGATATGACTTAAGCTTGTTCCTTGTAGGTACTCCATAACGTAGTAAGGAGTATCATTCTCGTCTACTCCATAGTCCATCACTCTGACAATGTGAATGCTTTTTTGCCCAAGTAGAGCACAAGTTTTGGCTTCTCGCTCAAAGCGTTCCTGCACTTGCAGTTTTTGATGTTGGATTGATAGGGCAAGAAACTTAACAGCAACGGGTACGCCTCCCAACAAAACGTCCTTAGCACGATAAACCCTACCCATTGCTCCTGTACCAATGAGCTGCTGGATTTCATAGCGTTTGTTAAGTAAACGACCAATGTTGGGGTCTGACATAGAAAATTCGACTCCAATGTTTAACAACTCTGAGAGATTCCTGCCCAACTAAGAACTTGTAAAAGTTATGGTTTGAAAATGCGTAAGAATAAAGAGTATATTTACGTATATCCTTGTACTATGACATACTTTTATTTTGATTTATTTTTCCCTAATTTACCTAGCTAGATAACTTGAATCTCCAGAATATTGTCAATCTATTGGCGATCGCCCAATATCTAGTATCACTGCACAATCTTGTTTGAACCAATACAGTCTTCCACTTGTCACACTCAACAAGCATAAGAAGAAATACAAGTATTTCCTATGTATTACAACATTAGCTATTGAATTTGGCGATCGCTATTCTCAAGCACTGACTTACCATTGTTTGGGAACACTGGCAGAAGAAGAGGAAAACTACGCAGAGACGAGGGCTAATTTACAGAAAGCTTTGGAGATATATGTTGAATATAAAGATGAATATTAGAGTGCAGTAGCACGGAATATATTACAGAGATTACCAGAAGTCTGATAATGGCAAAAAAGTAACTATGAGTGCGACGCACTCATAGTTACTTCATCTCAGACTAACAAACTTAGTCAGACTAACAACTTAGCCTAACAGTGCTTCAACTTGTGCAGTACCAATATTAAATCCTTGAGTAAACGCACTGATTCCAAAGACTTGGTTCAGTGTGCCAGCTGCATCTGAGGTGAGTGTCAGATTCACATCCCCAATATTGAGAACAGTCTGTCCTTGCCCTAAAGCTGTCAAGCCACCAACTTCCAAATCAAACACCTCTCCTGGCCCTAAAACTGCCAAGCTACCAACTTCCAAATCAAACAGAGGAGCGCGGGTCACCAAGTCACCATTAACACTGACAAGCCCGGTTAAAACGGCACGATTGTCTAGATTTGTGATGATGAAGTCTGTCAAATCAACAGTGGTATTCGAGGTGCTAAGAGTCAAGCCACCATCATGAATAATATCCACCTTTGCAGAATTGAGATCTGCTGCACCACCGGTAATTGGGAAAACAACAGCGTCAAGACCAACATTGGTATTTCCAAATAGTGTAGCTTCTACCTGTAGGGCACCTAAGGCGCTTACCAAATCGTTGCTTAATGCTACAGAGGTTCCACCACCACGAGTTAGATCTGAGGGTGATGCTGAAAATGACTTATAAAAAGTCGGTGTCGAGGTGATGTCAAAAACAGAATCGGTGGTTGTATCTGACGTGGGAGTAAGCGGTGTTTCTACCTGAGCAGTACCGATGTTGAATCCTGGTGTGAATGCTGTGACACCAAAGACTTGATTGAGCGTATCTGCTGCTGCTGATGTCAGAGTCACATTCACATCCGTGAGATTAAGTGAAGGCTCTTCACCCTCAGTGGATGCTTCTAATCCCCCAACTTGCAACTCAAACAGAGGAGCACGAGTCACTAAGCTACCGTTGACGCTGACGAGTCCGGTTAAAACAGTGCGATAACCCAAATTTGAGATGATAAAATCGGTCAAATCAACAGTTGTATCGGCTGCTTTTAACGTCAAACCACCATCGTGGATGATTTCCACTTTCACTTCATCGACATCTGCCGCACCGCCAGTGATGGCAAAGTCTGCAATGCCATCACTGATGCCTGTGCTACCAAATCCCTCAACTTGAACGTGCAAAGATGAGAGTGCATTCACTAAATCATTGCTGAACGCCACGGAAGTTGAACCGCTGTGGTTGATACCAAAGCTGCTGTAACTCATTGAACGTATTACCTCTATTAAACTAGGGGATGTTTAGTGGAGAAGCTAAAAACGCAGAACTGACAGTCAATGCCAAACCGTAACCATTCAGATCCACATCAGCACTAGGCTGGAGGGTCTGGAACCGCATGATGTCCGTAACCTCTAGGCCACATCCAGATTAAGTCGTAGAAAAAAATGACTTCTTAATCTTTCGCTTTCGAGGAATACTCAAACTAACGAGTCAAACCTATGACGATGTAAACAACACAAAGCCAAGTCTAATCAATAACTTTTGATTGTGTTGAAATTTTGCTCACGTCGTAACCGTAAACAAAGTAACATGATTTTTACAATTTATCAAGAATCTTTACTTAACAATGATTGACTTCTAGTAGAGAAACATCAAGTATTTTTTTATACTGTTCAAACAAGAAAATGCGACAAATACGTGACTTGGGTAGAGTGGAGCGAAACCCAACATATACAAGAGTTATTGAAGATGGACAGGCATTTTGCCTGCCCCACAATCTCTGAAAGCAACTTCGCTACAAGTAAATTAACAGTTGACGTGCTTTATGGTTGTTTGTCATCAGCAATCACTGTGGGTGAACCTCACCTAGCAGCACTTCTTGACGTGCGCCTGTGGCAGTTGGTAGGTTGCCAGGAGTATCCATCTGTCGCCAGTAAGCTAGAACCGCGAAGGCGATCGCTTCTTTAAAATCAGCACTCAAACCTACTTCATCTGTTGTCAAAACTGGCATAGATTCCAACAGGACCTGTAACCGACTTTTCAGATAGAGATTGCGACTTCCACCCCCACACAACAACACACGCTGTGGCATTTGTGGTAGAAAAGTGCGGTAACTGTGAACAATTGAAGCTGCTGTTAATTCGGTGAGAGTTGCCAGAATGTCAGATGAGCTGAGTTGGTATGCTTCGGCGTCTTGTAAACACTGATGCAAATAAGTCACCCCAAATAATTCTCGACCTGTAGATTTGGGGGGTGGGAGATGAAAGTAGTCTTGGTTCAACCATTGTTCTACCAAAGGATGACAAGGAATTCCACTTGCAGCCCAAGCTCCATTTTCATCGTAGCTTTTAGAACCATTGGTTAGATGCTGCACTGCCAGATCTAAAAGACTATTGGCTGGTCCAGTATCCCAAGCGCGAATTTTTTCTAACCAGTTGTCCACACGAGGAGGAATATAAGTGACATTACCAATACCACCAAGATTTTGAATACAACGTGCTTCTTGAGGATGACTCAGCAATGCCGCATCTATGCGAGGTACGAGGGGCGCACCATGACCTCCAGCAGCAATATCTGCTACACGAAAGTTACTGACTGTTGTTATACCTGTGAGATTTGCTATGACTTCACCACGTCCAATTTGCAGAGTGTAACCCAAAGCGGTACTGGACTCACCGCATCTCCTCTGCTGCGCTTTCTCTTGAGGTGGTCTATGGAACACGGTTTGACCGTGAGAACCAATGAGAGTCGCTTTTTCGTGACCGATTTGGATATTTTGGGCAGCTTGGGCAAAGGCAAGGGCGATTGCATCATCTAATTCTGCTAACTCTGCCATTGAGATAGCTTCCCCTGCACAAACTGCCAAAATGCGCTCTCTTAAGTCTGCTGGATAAGGATATGTTGCACCAGTGACTAACTCAATTTTGATATCTAGATTTGTACCAGAAATGTCTACCAAGGCAGCGTCTATCCCATCTACGGACGTGCCACTTATTAAACCTACTACACGACTAGCCATGTGATTGTGAATCAGAGATTTTAGATCTTAGGTTAATGCAAAATTTCCAAAGACCTCATTCTTCCAAAGCCGAACAAGTTGACCCATTATTTTTGTTTTTTCTGTAGAAATAATATGTAAATCGATATTTTTCAGTAAATGCAGCAATTTATGGGTTAATGAACCTTTTAAGAGTATTTGCCAGCGCGATCGCTGACTTGCACCAATAACAATTTGGGCGATGCGGTATTTTTCAGCGACTTCCGCAATTGCTTGGGCTACATTACTGCCGCTGACACGAAGAAATATACCGTCAAATTCTTGACAAAGTTTCTCACAGTTTTCTACGTAGAGGCTTTCCTCTTTAGTGAGGAAGCGGTCTGGCTCGGCCACATAGACAACCTACAGAGGGGCATTCATGTAGCTAGTAATCCTTGCGCCCCAACGTAATAATTGTATTGAGTTGGGATAAGTGGACACACACACCAAAACCTGCTCATGAATGTTGCAGAATTGGTCTTGTGGAGTGCAGGCAACAACATCTTCTTCAACGTTATCTGCCACCTCCCGCAGTGCTAATTCACGTAAAGCGATGAGATTGCGACGTTGGAAAAAGTCATCTAATGCTTGCTGAATTTAAAGAGCCTCTTCCCATCCTGACTTCTGAATACTGAGTACTGAATTCTTGTTTAAGGACTTATCTATTTTGCTGACGGTTAAATTCATCTAAATCTAAAGCATAATTTAATTTTAGAACGTTTACCCCAGGCTCACCGAAAATACCTAAAAACCTTCCATCTGTGTACTTGTTAATGAAAGGAAATATCTCATCTGGTCTCAAACCACGAGCACGAGCAACCCGATCCAACTGGTCTCGTGCTGCTTTGACCGAAATATGCGGATCTAAGCCAGAACCAGAGGTGTAAATGAGATCTGCTAAGGGTTGAATACTTTCTTCTTGGAGCCGATTTGCCTCTGCTGTAATGCGCTCAAGCAACTCTGGATTGCTGGGAGCAAGATGACTCGCCCCAGAAATGCCTGTAGGATTGCCTTGTTTTCCTTGGCTATATCTAACCTTGCTAGGACGACTATGAAAATATCGATCAGAGCGGAATTGTTGACCAATTAAAGCCGAACCAATAAGTTCTCCCTTAATATCCTGCACTATGCTACCTTGTGCCTTGTCTTTAAGGAAAGGGATTTGACCGACCGAAAGTATTAATAAAGGATAAATGATTGCAGTTAACAACCATAAAACTAGAGTGATGCGAGCTGCTTTAGCAATTTCTCGAAGAATAGACATAAAAATATTTATTTCAACACCCTCTAAAATTTGCTTTTATAATCTACTGTCCTTTTCTCCTTTTTCTCTTACCTCATGTGGTAGTATGAGGTCCCGTTGCGTGTCTATGTTTTCTAAGCCAAACCCACCAAACTAATCAACATATCAATCAACTTGATTGCAAGAAATGGCGCAATCACACCTCCTAAGCCATAAATAAAAATATTTCGTTGCAAAAGCTGATTAGCCATCAAAGGTCTAAACTTCACACCCGTTAGTGCCAAAGGAATTAAAGCCGGAATAATCAAAGCGTTGTAAATCAAAGCCGACAACACAGCAGAATTTGTACTGGTTAACTTCATAATATTCAAACTTTGCAAATTAGCCGAGCTAAATAACACTGGAATAATCGCAAAGTACTTGGCAATATCATTAGCAATAGAAAATGTCGTCAAAGCACCACGAGTAATGAGCAATTGTTTTCCAATCGCAACAATATCAATGAGCTTTGTGGGATCAGAATCCAAATCTACCATATTGGCTGCTTCTTTTGCCGCCTGAGTACCAGTATTCATAGCAACCCCAACATTTGCTTGGGCTAGTGCAGGTGCATCATTGGTACCGTCCCCGGTCATCGCGACTAGTTTACCTGCAGTTTGTTCCCTCTGAATCACAGAGATTTTGTCTTCTGGAGTTGCTTCAGCAATAAAGTCATCGACTCCAGCTTCTTGGGCAATGACAGAAGCAGTAATGCGGTTGTCTCCAGTCAACATGATGGTACGCACTCCCATCTGTCGCAACTGGTCAAAACGTTCGCGGATACCTGGTTTGATAATATCCTTAAGATAAATGACACCGTAAATTTCACCATCAAGGGCGACTGCTAAAGGTGTCCCTCCCAGTTGCGAAACTCTTTGATATGCTGCATCAAGTTCTGGTGAGTCTCGTCCATCGCGGGAACGTACAAATCCCTTTATGGCTGATACTGCACCTTTACGCACTTGGCTACCATTGGGCAAGTTTGTGCCACTCATGCGGGTTTTTGCTGAAAACTCTATTCCTTGAGATCTGTCGCGGTCAAAATCAATCCTTGCTCCTAACTTTTGTGCCAATCGGATAATTGATTTCCCTTCGGGTGTATCATCAAAAACACTTGCTGCTAAAGCAACATTGGCGACTTCCTCAATTGTGTGACTGTTGATGGGGATAAACTCTTCTGCCAAACGGTTACCTAAAGTGATAGTACCTGTTTTATCAAGCATTAGGGTATTGACATCACCACATGCTTCCACTGCTCGTCCTGAGGTGGCTATGACGTTAAACTGGGCGACTCGATCCATGCCAGCAATACCGATCGCACTTAACAACCCCCCAATGGTGGTGGGAATCAACGCGACTAATAAGGCAACCAATATTGCCACACTAATTGGACTTCTGACATAGTTGGCGATCCCACTTAAGGTTGCGACGACCAACAAAAAGACTAAGGTCAGAACCGCCAGTAATACTGTCAAGGCAATTTCGTTCGGTGTTTTTGTGCGTTCTGCCCCTTCTACCAAGGCAATCATCCGATCAATAAAGCCTTTTCCTGGGTCTGCTGTGATGCGGATGATGAGTTCATCAGAAATAATTCGCGTACCACCCGTCACAGAACTGGCGACATCTGAGCCTGTTTCTTTCAGCACTGGTGCAGATTCCCCGGTAATTGCCGATTCATCCACACTGGCGACACCCATAATCACTTCACCGTCAGCGGGGATCACATCACCAGCAACCACGTACACTGTATCACCTGCTTGCAAACTGGTGGAAGGAACTTCAGTCACTGAACCGTTGGGGGCAAGTTTTTTGGCAATTGTTTCTGATTTGGTTGACCTTAAGGCATCAGCTTGCGCTTTCCCTCGCCCCTCTGCGACTGCTTCAGCAAAGTTGGCAAATAAAACGGTGAAGAACAAAATGACCGTAATCAATCCGTTGAAAAGTCGCAGGTTATTTCCTGAAACTCGACCAAACAAGTAAGGATCGATGGTGACTAATAAAGTGATGATGGTACCAACCCAAACTAAAAACATTACTGGGTTTTTAATCGCGGATTTCGGATTGAGCTTGACAAAAGCATCTTTAATAGCTCTTTGGTAAAGTCCTTTAGTGTTGACCCGCGATTGTTTGCGTGCTTGGCGGCGATCGCTTTTACGAGGAGAATAAGTCGGTTTAGATGAAGGATTTTCGGAGTCCATCTTTATTGGATTGATTATTTAACACCACTGGCAAGGTTAAAACCTTCAGCTATTGGTCCTAAAGCCAAAACAGGGAAAAATGTTAACACACCTAAAATCAAAATCACTCCAGCTGTGACGGTCGTGAATAGTGTGGAATCTGTTCTCAAGGTGCCTGGAGTTTCAGGAACTGGTTGTTTGCGCCTCATGCTATCTGCTAAAAGCACAATAGCAATGATTGGAATGTAACGTCCCACCAACAGGCTAAAACAAGTACTGAGGTTCCACCACAAGGTACTATCTCCCAACCCTTCTAAACCAGAACCATTGTTGGCGCTGGCTGAGGCATATTCATACACCACTCGCGAGATGTTATGAAATTCAGGGGAACCCGTATATCCGGGTGGTGGAACTTGAAATGCTAAGGTATTGGGAAATGCTAAGGCGATCGCGCTGGGAATCAAAACTGCAATCGGGTGAATCAGCAACACAACACTCGCAAGAACAATTTCCCGCTTTTCAATTTTGCGCCCGAAAAATTCTGGAGTTCGTCCCACCATCAGCCCTGTCAGAAATACAGTCAGAATCAAATAAATAAATAAGTAAGCTGTTCCAGTTCCTTGCCCACCCCAAACTATCTGCAAAAACAAATTTAACAGAGTTGAAAATCCTCCTGGTGGCATGAAAGAATCGAGCATTCCATTCACTGCACCACACATCGTTCCAGTCGTTGTGATTGCCCAAAATGCTGTTTGTGCCCAGCCAAACCGAACTTCCTTGCCCTCTAAATTTGGCTGTTCTAATCCCAAGGTATTATTAACAATGGGATTTCCTTGATATTCGCCAACTGCTGTGACACTCACTAAAACTGCATAGATAGCAAAAACCATCCAGAAAAGCAGCCAAGCTTGCTTAGTGTTATTGGCAAATAAACCGTAGGTGTAAATCAACGCCGTTGGAATAGAAAGCATGGCGATGATTTCGATTAAGTTGGTCGCCGCATTGGGATTTTCAAAAGGGTGGGCAGAGTTCATACTAAAAAAACCGCCACCGTTTTCTCCTAGCTGTTTAATTATTTCAAATGAAGCAACTGGACCTCTAGCTATATACTGTGTTGCTCCCTCCAATGTTGTCACTTTTAGAGTTTCATCTAATGTTTGGGGAACGCCTAGCGCCAGCAGTGCGATCGCACCTACAATCGAGATGGGTAGCAATATGCGAGTGATTGAGCGGGTCAGATCAACGTAAAAGTTCCCTAATGGTCTGCCTGTCAGACCTCGGATAAAAGCGATTCCTACTGCTAACCCAGTAGCGGCTGAGGTAAACATCAAAAAGACTAAAGCCGCTGTTTGGCTGAAATAACTTAAGGTTGTTTCACCAGAGTAGTGTTGTTGGTCGGTATTTGTTAAAAATGAAATGGTCGTATGCAGCGTTATATCCCATCTAGGAGCAGCTAACCCGAGAGGATTCCAGGGTAAGAATTTCTGAAAAGATATGAGCACAAATACCATAACACCCATCATAATATTGGTGTAAAGGACTGCTCTGGCATACTGCCGACCTGTCATATCATTTTTTTTGCGTGTACCTGCTAATGCATATACTATTTGCTCTATGGGGTTCATGACCGAGTCAAGCAATGTTGTTTCTCCCAAGAAGACTCGCGCCATATATCTGCCTAATAGCGGAGTGATGGCTATCACAATACACAAAGTTAACCCAATTTGAAAAAATCCTTGTCCCATTTATCTAGCTAAAATTAATGGATAATGTGGAAAGTTATGGAAGCAAAATTGGTTGGCTTTTTCTAGAGTATTTTTGAGGTTTATTTATTAAGACTTTTATTTTTTCTTATCTCCAATCATATGAGTTGATTTATTTTAGTACCATTGTCTCTAGCCATTCTTCAGAATTACAGCAGCAATTCCTGAGTCAGAAGCAAAAGTTCTTCTATATCGGGCTCTTGACTTGAATAGGTGTACCTCAATAAAAATGCAAAGCGCTGTATATTTAATCTATTTTCAGTTGTTTGCTTTTTACTATACTCAATAAAATTGACTTTTAGATAACATCTCATTCTTTTTATTAATAAATAATGTTCATTTTTAGAAGCTAAGCTTTTACTAAAAACTCATCTTCATTTATATTATATTTTTACCATTTTAAGCACTTATTTAGCAATAAAAAAATAGGAATAATTATTTTATATGTAGTAATATAGTTTTTAGCAATGTCATATATCTATTGATATAGATAAGATAATGGTTTAGCTAGAAAGTATCAAGTAAAGAATTTTTAAAAAGATTATTACAGTAGGTTAAAATAAGAGGTTTTCTAAAAGATATAAATAATATTTAATCAGAAGCTTACGATGTGGTCTTAGTTATCGAAAATCAAAGAAATGTGTTGACTAGAAATGAACGAGGACTAATTTACTGGTTGATAACTAGCGGATTTGCCGTAGTCATGACGCTAGAATATTTAACGCCACCTGGGTATGTGTTCGGCTACCTGTACACTGGAACAATTTTGTTGGCAAGCTCTCGATTAAGTCACAAGGCAGTATTTGGTGTGACAGTAGCAGCGGCTGGCTTAACGTTGTTGAATTTATTTATTCCAGGAGTAGAAATAATTCATCCACCAACGATAGCAAATCGGTTAATTGCTGTCATTGCGTTGGTTGTGACTGGTTACTTAAGCCATCGCAACCGCCGTAACGAAGAAGCCATTGCCTACACGCAAGCACAGTTACGTTCTCAAGAACAACTAGCACAAATGCGAGAAGATTTTGTCTCCACTCTGACTCATGACTTGAAAACACCCCTACTAGGCGCAATTCAAACACTCAAATCCTTTCAAAAAGGTCAATTTGGTGCAGTGACAACAATACAAGAGCAAGTCATAGAAACTATGAGTCGTTCTCACCGCACCACGTTGGAACTTGTAGAAACTCTGTTGGATGTGTACCGCATTGACGCCGAGGGATTGAAACTTCAGTGTTCTCCTGTTAACTTAGTGACACTGGCTCAGGAGGCGATCGCCATGCTTACTGAAGTTGCAAGATCTCGTCAAGTCTGTATCTCTCTTAATTATGGAGAATCAGATTTTCCTCGTTCGTTATGGGTTAAGGGGGATTATTTGCAACTTGGGCGAGTCTTCTCTAATCTTGTCATCAATGGCATTAACCATACTCCTCGTGGCGGCAAAGTAGAAGTTGTCTTGGACAGTTCTTCCACTCATCAAATTGTTAAAATTATTGATAGTGGTCGTGGCATCACACAAGAAGAGTTACCTCATCTATTTGAGAGATTTTATCAAGGACACAGCGATCGCAATGCCAAGGGAGCAGGGCTAGGACTATACTTATCTCGCCAGATTATTGAAGCACATAGCGGTATAATTTGGGCAGAGAATTGCGCAAGTCAGGGAGCAATGTTTGGGTTTCGGCTGCCTGCATATCTGCCACCAAAGCATTAAGATGGGAAAGTGGGAAGACAGGAGGACTCCTCAGTTCTAACAAGATAACTCATAACTAAATATGAAACCAGGGGTAACGCTGAGAATATTACTTGTTGAAGATGATGAACTGTTTCGCCTGGGTTTACGGATGCGGTTACAACAGGAGGCGGGTATAGAAATTGTCGCCGAGGCGGAAGATGGCGAGCAAGCTGTAGAACTAGCGAATCGTTATCCGTTAGATTTAGTTTTGCTGGATGTTGGTTTACCAGGAATTGGTGGCATTGAAGCTTGTCGCCAAATCAAGCAGCAGCACCCTAATTTACCAATCCTAGTTTTAACCTCTCGTTCAGAAAAACTCTTGATTTCGCGCTTAATTGAAGCAGGGGCTGCCGGCTACTGTCTTAAAGGAATCCCTTCTGAATCTTTGATATTGGCATTGCGTTCAGTAGCAACAGGTGCTTCTTGGTGGGATCAAACAGCAACCACAGAAATTCGAGCTGCTTTTGTGGTAGGCAACACAGCTACATCGCCCACACAAGCTCATGAACCAATAGAAAATCCGTTGACAAAGCGGGAGCAAGAAATTCTGGCGCTTGTAGCTACTGGTAAAAGTAATCAAGAAATTGCAGAAATTCTTTACATTGCTGCTGGTACAGTACGGGTTCACGTGCATGCAATTTTGCAAAAGTTGGAAGTACGCGATCGCACTCAAGCTGCAGTATTGGCTATTCAGAAAGGATTGGTGGCAAAAGAATTGTTGCGGAGTTAGTTAAGGTCAGTCATTATCAGTCAATCTCAGCCAAAATCAGTCATGATAGAAGCATAGGCGTTGTCATATGCTAGGGGAAGCATGACGAACACCGCACGTTTTGCTAATCGCACTCAAGCTGGTGAGCAACTAGCGCAAGCGATTCATCATATTTTAGCTCAGGAAACGGCTGATTCGGCACCAAAGACTAACACTATTGTCTATGCTTTGCCAAGAGGAGGACTACCAGTAGCAGCGCCAGTCGCACGTCTCCTCAACTGTCCCTTGACGACAGAGGTAGCGAAAAAAATTAGCCATCCAGAAAATCCTGAGTTAGCTATTGGTGCAGTCACCGCCTCTGGAAATGTTCTTTGGGATCAAAACAAACTGTCTTTTCGTTATGCACCTAATGTACGGTGGCGGGAAACAGCATTAAATGGAGCTATTAGTCAAGCAAAGTCTCTTCAAGCTCAATTAAGTTCTGTCTGTCCGCAGGTGGCGACCGAAGGTGCTACACTCATCTTAGTTGATGATGGTATTGCCACAGGTATGACAATGGCAGTCGCTGCAACATCTCTCAAGGCACTCTCTCCAGCAGAAGTTTGGATCTGTACTCCAGTTGCACCTTTGAAGTTGCTACCTTGGTTACGTCAGTGGGGCGATCGTATTGTTGCCTTATCAACACCAGAACAATTTTGTAGTGTTAGTTATTTTTACTCAATATTTCCTCAAGTAGAGACCAAGGAAGCTCTTGATTGTCTACGACAACACAATGAAGAGATGATGATTTAATTATGACAGTTTTGGGCGTGAGGTAGAGTTTTTAGACCGACTTGTGCTGTTGCATAAAGCCGACTAAATTCTCTTTCATAATGTGTGGCAACGATAGGATTTTGTATAAATATCAAAGTTTCATCATTAAGGTAATTCCCTGAATCAGACCAGTTGTGACTGCCAGTGATAACCAGTATTCTATCCAAGATAGCCATCTTACTATGAACTCCGCGATCGCCCAATGAGCCTGTGGGAAAACCAATAGTAGTTATTGGGTGCTTCCAAGGTTTAACTTTCATTAAGCTCTGTTTCTTACCTGGACGAGGACAAACACCCATTGCGTCGTATGCTTTTGAGTAAGGTTGTCTAAAGAAATCTGGGTCTATGAGCACTTTAACGTCTTTAACACCTTGATCATGCACACTGGCAAGAGTATCACTAATCTTTTGGTCTGAATAAACAAACACCGCAATATGCACGCTCTTTTTGGTTTGCTGCAAGTAAGAAGCAATGATTCCGTTACTGGTTGTTGCTATGTTATCTTTTCTGCGAGATGGTGAGAAGTTGACAGTGATAGTTCCTGCCCCAACTGGAATCGTCACGGGATGTCTTTTTGGCTTATGAGATTTAAATAATCCCTGCCACATAGAATTGAATTCATTTGTAAAAGTTTTAGCAAGTTGAGGATTATCAGGAACAACAACCACATTGTTGGGATTCCCACGACTTTCAAAATTTCCAAAATCCCCATGCATATCAGATGTCGTGAGGTTACCGCTAGATATAATAGTTGTCTTTTCATCTATGACGACAAATTTATGATGCATCAGTCCACTCCCTTGTGTTGCACCACCAGATGTGTCATCTTTTATCTCAATTCCATCTGAATGCAATATAGCTAAAGCATCAGCAGGATACCGCTTCAATTCTTCATATGCTTGCTTATCATGCTGATTCATCTTTGCGATTTCTTCTTGTGTATATTTATTTAATATTTTGTTGTACTTGTTATCTATGAGTACCCTGACTTTGACTCCCCGCTTATGAGCAACACTGAGTGCCTCAGCAACTTTAGGAAGCCTGAACTCCATGACTGCCAAATCTACAGTTGAGTGCGCTTGATCAATAGCATCAATAATTTGCTGTTCTAAATTGTCTCCTTTGCGGGTAAAGTGTCTGTAAGGATCTTCGTAAGAAGAATCCGAATTGTAGTTGAAATAAACTTTAACAGCAGGGTCTTGAGGTAAAGGTTGGACAAGTTTTGCTCTTGGTAAAAGTTTAAGAATCTTAACTAGAACAACACTACTGCTAAAAAGCAGCAATAGAAAGATGGCTCTTCTCAGATATTTAAATTTTTGTTTATCAAAATTAATAAAATCTAATAGTATTTTCATTAAATAATAGAGAAGTGTGGGGCGTAAGTTTTCCCTAGTTGGAAACTTGAGTTATATCTTTTATCAGTATTCTTTTAAAGAGATGTCATAACAATACGGGTATTACGGAAGTTCATTAATGTTGACTACAGTTCTTTTCAGTAATTGCACGACATCTCGATTTTTGCTTTTCATACAGTGATTCATGCAAAAAGTCTATTGTATAGACACAATATTCTGCATCTATATTTTTAAGTATTTTTACGTAATATTTGACAGGAAATGAATTGGTTTGAGTAGAGAAATGGTATGACAAACAGTGGAAAAGATCCACCCACATATGTAGAGATAGGTATCCACAAAGTTGTAAGAATTTGTCAGATTAACTATATAGTCTGAAAATAGAAATAACACGTTGCCCAGCGTGTTCTCACCTAAATTAGGTTATGCAAATTTATCTCGATTACAGCGCAACTACTCCTACTCGCCCAGAAGCAATAGCTGCCATGCAAGCAGTCCTCACCGAACAGTGGGGAAACCCTTCCAGCTTGCATGAGTGGGGACAACGGGCGGCAACGGTTGTGGAACAGGCAAGAATGCAAGTCGCTGGTTTAATTCATGCACCAGATCCTGAGTCCATTATCTTTACTTCTGGTGGTACTGAAGCAGACAATCTGGCGATTCTGGGAGTTGCCCGTTTGTATGCCAAGCCCCAACACATAATCATTTCTAATGTTGAGCATTCTGCTGTTGCTGAACCTGCGAGGTTATTAGAGTCGTGGGGCTGGCGAGTTACTCGCTTGAAAGTGGACGCGAAAGGAAGAGTGAACCCTTTAGATTTAAAAACGGCGTTACTAGATAATACCGTTTTGGTGTCGGTCATATACGGTCAAAGTGAAGTTGGCACATTACAACCGATTGAGGAACTGGGAAATATAGCCCGGAATGCGGGTGTTTTATTCCATACAGATGCTGTACAAGTAGCAGGGCGCTTACCCATAAATGTAAAAAAAATACCCGTAGATTTACTGAGTATTTCAAGCCATAAAATTTACGGAATGCAAGGCGCTGGAGCATTGTATGTACGTCCTGGTGTAGAGTTAGTTCCCTTACTGGGTGGTGGGGGACAAGAAAAACGATTACGTTCTGGCACACAAGCAGTACCCGTAATCGCTGGGTTTGGGATAGCAGCAGAATTAGCAGCCCAAGAAATGTCAACAGAAACACCCCGGTTGATTAACTTGCGCGATCGCTTGTTTGCCCAACTAGCAGACATTCCTGGTTTGATACCCACAGGCGATCGCGCCCACCGCTTACCGCATCATGTCAGTTTTTGCCTTGACTATGCCGATGGAGAAAAACTCAGCGGCAAAACTTTAGTGCGACAGATGAATTTGGCAGGCATTGGTATCAGTGCTGGGGCTGCCTGTCACAGTGGTAAACTTAGCCCCAGTCCCATATTGTTAGCGATGGGCTATCCAGACAACGCAGCTTTGGGGGCTATCCGCATGACGCTGGGGCGTGACACAACAGAAGCTGATGTGGATTGGGTGGCAATGGTGTTGAGGCAGGTTTTACAACGACTATCAACTGTAGAATTGGTAATTAGTCGTTAGTTGAGAAATCTAAGACGTTAGAAGGTGCCTCACAAGTAGACAAGAGCGCACCCAGAGTGTCAATTTCTAACGGCAAACCAAAGAATCCTGCTGAATTTTAAAATCTCAATTGCAAAATTATTTAGTATGACTGAACTTCCCAATAGCCTAGAAGATGCAATTGCTCAAGCCCGTGAAACGACTAAAGCGGCACTCACAGACGGGTATAAGCGCTTACAAGTTGAAATCCTCATTCCAGAACTCAAACCCATACTTGTAGCGAAGGAATTTCTGCCAGTTTTTGAAGAATACGGTTCTCGCCTCAAGGTTTTCTTTCCAGATGCTGGTGGTGCTGCGTTGGCTCGTCGCGATTGGACAGATGTGCCGTTTAAAATTCTTGATATTGGTACAGGAAAATTACCTCTCGAGCAGAAAATTGAGCCAGAAGATGAAATTTTCTTTTTGATTGCTCCTACTGTGGTGGAAGTCACAGAGGTGGAAAAGATGGCTCAATTAGTAGGCGATCGCCCAATAGTCATATTAAACCCTCGTTTGGAAGATTTAGGGGCAGTGGGTATTGGTTATGCAGCGCGTCAATTACGTGAGCGCTTCATTAAGACTCTTGAATCTTGCTATTACCTGCGCCCTGTAGATGACGAGACTGCTGTATTTCGCTGTTATCCCAGAGCGTGGGAAGTCTGGGTGGAAAAGAGTGGTGAGTATCAAAAGATTGCCGAATTACCGCAAAAGCCATCTGGTGACGAACTGGACTTAATCTTAGCAAAGACACAGCCTGCGTCAGCGACGATAGCTGCTTCACCTGCCAAAAAGCCCAATTTGTTTAAGGGTTTACAACGTTTCTTACGGGCATTGAGGAATTAACGAACCATTGAGCGATATTAGACTTCTTGCACAAGTCAGGGGAAAAGGTTAGGGGTGAAGGGTTAGAGAGATTGGACTTCTTGCAAAAATACGAATCAGTCTAAAAGGAACCACAGATAAACACCGATGGCAGATAAATATCGGTGTGTATCTGTGTTCATCTGTGGTTTGATCTCAAAAAAATTGACTTTTGCAAGAGACTCCAGGAGCGGCGCTTACTCTGTTTGCTTTTGCGTTATCGATTGCGTTCAGTGCGGCTTGCCTATCTTATGACTGGAGAACTTCTGTCTATGGAACGATTTGGCTGATGAGCCAGATGAAGTAAAAATAGGATGCTAAATAGAAATGCAGATTGTAATCTATGAAACAGAATTCTTTTATGCAATGGCTTTCGACTGTAGGACGCTTTCTGGCTACAGTTCTGTTTTGTGTGTCAGTGATCGCCTTTGTTTGGCAGGGTGCGTTTTTCTCGAACACCATAGCAATGGCTAATCCTACCACAAACTTAATCGCCGAGGCAGACATAGGCTCACAGGTTCAAGGAAAAGTCAGTAAAGATGCTGGGCGAGCCAAGAATTTTATCCGCGATACGGCAGATAAAGTGGAGCGAACTGCAAACAAAAATGCTGATCGAGTCGAGCGAGCAACGGATGACAATGGTAGTTTTGTTGAGCGCAAAGCTAACAGAGATGCAGCTCGAATTGAGCAAAGAGCAGAGCAAGATGCAGCTTTGACTCAGAAAGCAGTAGACAAGACAAAGAATGCTGTTGAACGCACTGTTGATAACATCAAAGATGCTTTTAGCAAATAAGGAATAGATAGGCGTTGCGACTTTAAGCAGACATAAAACAACGCGTCTATGTATAAAGTAGGTTATACGTTCAGATTTGGAAAAACTGGACGTATAAACTGTGAAAAAGCCGGGTGCATATAACCAAAAATCTTCCTAGTTCGCCTGCAACTGAGCATTCAGAGTTTTGTTAATGCGATCGCGTGTTTCTAGTAGATGTGCTTTCGTATACTCATCATTTGAACTAAGTCCATCCAGTTTTTCATTTAATTGCTTTAATTTATACCATGCGAGGGTACGAGCATCTTCTGGAACACGTTCTTTGCGCAAAACCATCCGAGTCAATTTCTCCACATATTGCCGCTGCAAGCCTCGGCGTAAACTGGAAATGACAATAGGTTTGCCGTTGGGTTTGAGCACTTCAGTCCAAATATCGGTTTGTAATGTATCAAAGAGTTCTGGTAGAGTTAGGGCTTGACCAGGTTCACTTTTGAGTTCGATATCCTTGAGGCGAGAGAGGCGATCGCCTGAGAGCAAATCCCACAACACCGAACTCTGCATGAACAACACCCAATCATGAATTGGAAAGTCCAAACGCCCAGTTCGGGGAACGCTACCCCAATGTCGCCAACGCGAAGGCGCTAATTTGTTGAGTAATTCTGGTGGGAAGCTCAGAGCATCCTCAGCGAAGACATATTTTTGTACAATTTCCAAAGCCTGCTTTTGTTTTTCTACAGGAACCGGCTCAAATGGTAATCTCCCTTTTGGATCTCCTGGTTGAACTCTGTAGAAAGACTGACCGCCAATATATTTTGTAATATAGTAAATATTTTGGAAATAATGACTAAATACTGTACCAAACTGTTCTTTCACTTCACTAAAACTCTCACCAGAAATAGGCTCAAGTTTGTTAAGACGCTGCCACATAAACCGCGCATTATCTAATTGCCAATAGGAATATAGCAGCACATTATTGCTATTATCCCAAGCATTGGCAGTTGGGTCAAGGTCAAACACATCTTCATCTGTGGAATAACTGAACTCAGGCTTATAAGACTGCTCGGCAATCTTATCCAAAAATGGTTTTTCTGCTGCGGGAGTTGCGCCTGGAATTGACGTGTAACCGTACTGAATTGCCCACTCATCATATGGTCCAATCATTTTGGGAAAATACTCTCCCTGTTTCGTGCCTCGGGGTGCAATATTTGGTGGAATATAGTCCATTACAGATGAAATCAAACCCTTGCTACGAGTGATATCTGTGTTATTCATCTGTTCTGGAGTCAACAGAGTGCTACCACGGAAGTTGTGCCTTAAGCCCAAGGTGTGTCCCACCTCATGAGCAATAATTAAACGTAAGTATTGATGAACATAGTCTTTCATTTGCTCATGACTTGGTGGAGTATCTCGCAAAAGCTTCATTGCCATTGAACCATAAGCAAACTGGTTAGCAGCTTCCATGCCATAGCAAAGGTCGTATTGACCTGCCAATATTGGTAAACGACTAGCTACCCCCTCCAATTCTGAACTCTGCATGGAAGTGTCGCTACTTTCTGCCTCTAATTTTTCTGTCTCCAATCTATTAGTGCAAAGCAAGCTACTTTGCATCAACGCAGACAGCGGCGTCTGATTTTCTGTTTGGTTAAGTTTTTGTGTTTGGTTGAATTGTACAATTTTAGGATAATCATTCTTAAGTGCGCGGATAAAGCTGGCATCTACTAAGATGTCTGCAGCCAAAATTTCTCCAGTTAAGGGATTAACACGAGATGGTCCCATAGCAAAATACCCATCTACCGTGTTAATCCAGCGAATTGTGTTGTAACGTATATCTGCGGGGTCCCAAGTAGCGTCATCTGGCATTTGACGGACTTGAATTGCATCCTTGAATCCTGCCTTTTCAAAAGCTTTATTCCACATGAGGACTCCTTCTGTGATAGCATCGCGGTACTCTATGGGCACTGCGTTATCAATCCAGAAGACAATTGGCTTTTTAGGTGGAGAAAGAGCTGCACTAGGGTCTTGTTTTTCTAAATGCCAACGGTTAATGTAGCGGACAAATGGATCTCTACGCTCATCGTTCGATAAATCTTGGTAGGCAGTGATAAAATAGCCGACACGCTCATCGGCTAAGCGCGATCGGTAATTGTTATTTGGGAGTTGAGATAGACTGTAATGAACGCGTAAGGTAAAACCGCGAAGGTCTGGTAGTGTACCACCAAGACGTAGCTTTTCGCTGTTAGCACGAGTATTCGTGAAATTCAATACAGACTCAATCTCCATATTGAGAGGAAAGGCTTTAGCAGTTCCAAAATAAGATTTATCTGTGGCTGGAGAAACTCCCAAACTGAAAGATAATCCAGCTAAATCTGTCAGCAGCAGATCCCCCAAGTCGATGAGAATTGTTTTGCGTTCTGGATGAATGCTTTTGATTGCAACTGAGTAGAGAACTGAGTCACTAAAAGAACGGGCGAGCGATCGCTCCTGCGGATCTCCTTCATTGGTACGAAAATTGACATTGCGAACCACAAATTGTAATTTGTTATTTGCCCGTTGGAAGTAAAATAAAAAATCCTGCAATGGCATTCCACTATAAATTCCAGCTTCACCAATGCCAGATTCGAGCGTTGCTGTCGCTAAATAATTTTGATTGAGCTGCTCCGGCTGAATTTCTAGATAAATTTTGTTTTTTTCCTTATCTCGGTACAGAGTAAACAGCCCTTGCAACTTTTCAGTATCTTTTATGACTTTCTCAAATGGCTCTAACTCTTCCTTTTTGGGTGTTTTTGAGACTAAATCCGCTTTCTCCTCAGGTTTAGTAAGCTTATCTAGGTTTTTTTCTAGTTGCAAAAATGGTTGTTCAGATTGTTTAGTATCTTCAACGACCCAAATAAAAGGTTGGCGCTGTGCTTGTTGCTGACTATCAATCACCCATACTTGCTCTTGTGGTAAACCCAGGTTCTGAAATAACCTAGCATTTGGTGTTCCAGACTGAGGCGACTGCAATGGCGCAAAGGAGATGGGGGAGTCACCGACAATTTCTTCTTTCCTCCTCCCCGTGTCCCCTGTCTCCGCTATCCCTGCGTCAACCCTATTGACAGCTTTTGACTGAGCGTTAGCAGCTGGTATAGATAAAAATAAACAATGCAACACAAAAATACAAAAATTAAATTTCCTCATTCAATTTATCCTTAGCATTGCTTCCCAATATTATTTTCAATACCTATGTAACAAAGCTGTCTCTTACTCTCTTCAACTAAGTGGTAATATCTGAAAACACTCTTAGCAGCTTTAAATCAAGCATCGACCTTTCTCAGGTAGTTGTTGATACGATTTTTCAGCTTTGTTGTAATCTTTTACTGTAGTAGTTTTCCCCGCGATTGCTTCTGTATCACAAAGTACTTAAATCATTTGTACATCTGTCTGATAAAGAAGTAGGGAATATAGTATAACAACTTAAACAAAATAAGGAGGTTCCTGAAAAACAAAAATATTTTTAAGCAGACATTTTTTGTCAAAAGCATACGCTCATACAGAAGTGATTTTCGCGAGAAAACTGCTCATCAGCAGGCTGCATTATTACGTTCTTTTCAGAAAACATGGTACAACATGGTACTAAGTCATACAAATTTATTAAGTGCCTAAAAATGAAGTAGACAAGCAAAAGTCTTCATATTAGCTTTCGATTATCAGTAAGTGCATAGTATTAAGTAAGACAATTATGTCACATTTATCTCAAATTTGGCAGGTTTTGAGAACTTGTGTGAAGGGGCATTGGCTAAAACAGAAGCTTAAGAGAACATCTCTTAAAGCCGAAGCGGCTTCGTCTTTAGGAAAAATTCATAATCAAGATGACAAAACAGATGCTTTTTCTCCAAGTCCTTGGCAGGAATTTAGATTTCAGGAAAGAGTGCAAAAAAGCTTGGAAAAGTGGACAAGATTGAGGAGTCGTTCAGCCTCAAATAAAGGTGAACAGCGACTATATGAAGAAATTTACGAGTTGCTGGGTAGTGGTACACTCAGACCTGAAATTTTGGCACAAGTCATGGGAAACCTCATCGCTAATAATCAATTTTACCCAGTGCTACTTTTCCAACGTTTAGAAAATTTTTACCGTCGTTGGTGCCAAGGGGAATTTATTGATGCTTCACCTACCAATAACTTACCTTTGAAAAAAATGCTTAAGATGCAAGCACAAAACATTCCTATAGGTCTGAGGCAAGTAGATATTAATACAGGGCTCAATGTCATGATTTTGCTTTTGGAGTTACACCGCTATGCTCAAAAGCGAGATGAGCTGAGACATCAAATTATCTTCTATCCTTCTGGTCAAGGGGATAAAGACTATTTTTTCACTTCCCAACTCCTTCGCATCATTCACTACAGCGATGCTATTGAAATTGGAAATTTTAGTAATGTTGTTGGAGAATTCCTGAGAGGAGGGAACTTTAGTGGTGCATATCTCGGTGATGCCAATTTAACTGGTGTTAACTTTAGCCATGCCAATCTCAAGAGAGCATACCTTGGTGATGCCAATCTAACAGGTGCTAACTTCAGTGGTGCTAACTTGACGGGTGCTAACCTCGGTGATGCCAACTTGACGGGTGCAAACCTCAGTGGTGCTAACCTTCAGCGTAGTGACCTCAGCAGTACCAACCTCAGTGGTGCTAATCTCAGTGGTGCTAACCTCAGCCATGTCAACCTCAGCAGTGCCGACCTCAGCAACGCTGACCTCAGCAACGCTGACCTTAAGGCTGCTAACTTGACGAGTGCCAACCTCAAGAATGCCGAAGTGTCTCGTGCCAATCTCACTGATGCTATCTTCTTTGGTGCCAACCTCAGTGATGCACACCTCAATAATGTAGACTTCAGTCATGCTGACCTTTGCCGCGTTGACCTGAGTGGTGCTAACCTCAGTCAAGCGATCCTCAAAGGTACTAACCTTAGCGATGCAATTCTCTTCAGCACTGACCTTACAGACTCTATTCTCGTTGCTGCTGACCTAAGCTATGCCAAACTCAATGGCGCAAAACTTAACGGCGCCAATCTTCAAGGTGCTATTCTTTTGGGCGCAGATCTCAGTGGTGTAGACCTCAGTGGAGTCATTCTCAACGAAGCTGACCTCAGTGGAGTTCTTCTTAACGAAGCCGACCTCAGTGGCGCTGACCTCAGCGATGCTATGCTTTACGGTACTGACTTAAGTTATGCCAACATGAGTAGCGCTAACCTCAGCGGTAGTAATCTCAGTGGTGCTATCCTTAGTGGGGCAAATCTTAGCTACACAGATCTCAGCTATGCTGTTCTTGCTGATGCAGACCTCAGTGATGCCAATCTGGAAGACATGACCTGGAATGAAAATCTAGAGTGGCAGAATGTACGTGGACTAGACACCGCTGTCAATATGCCAGAAGAGTTGAAGCAACAGCTGGGGTTGGGTTAAGAGGAGGGAACAGGGGAAGTCCGGGAAAGATTTTCTTGAAGGTCTGTTCCTTAGCGTCTATTTATATACAAGGTAATACTTAACTGAGGAATGCGATCGCGTTTTAATTTGCTTCTTCTCCTATCCCTTCACACTTCATTAACTGTTCTAATTGTTGCATTAACGAGGGAAGGTCACTTTCAATAGTATTCCAGACTATTCTCAACGTGACTTGGAAGTATTCGTGAACGACTATATTCCTCATGTCACCGATGATACGCCAAGGAATATTGGGGTAGCGAGACTGAATATCAGCAGGAATGTTTATTGCTGCTTCACCAATAATTAAAAAGTCATATAAAACAGCTTTGGCTATTGTGTCATTTCCTTGGAATTGCTCAAATTTCATCCCTGCTGTACGTTGTCTAATTGCAGCAATGGATTGCACAATGTCCTGAATACGAAGTTGCCAGTCTCTAGAGGGCACGAATTGCATCCTTAAAAACAGGTTTTCTTAAATGTTCTCTCAAAGCATCCTGCGTTCCCATATCTACCGAACACCCCAAAACATCCTCTAAGTAAAGCCGTACCCGACTGAAATCGAACAGCCCCACTGGGCGATCAAACTCTACCAGAAAGTCTACATCACTGTCTGGATCGGCTTCATCCCGTGCCACTGAGCCAAACAATTCTAAAGACTTCACCCCCATTGCCTGCAATTGCTGCCGATGAGCGGCGACAATTGCTAAAACCTCATCGCGCTTCATGATTTTCTCCCCTAGTCGTTAAATCACCATCTGTTGCTTGTAAGATAGCACTGGCTGTATTCCAGGACGGTTCGCTAACTCAAAAATAACTCCTTGATCCCAGCACTGCCAATTTCCACTGCAAGTGCTGCTAGTAAAAAACCTAAAAGCTGAGTGATAATCACTTCTCCTTCCACACCGATCCACTTGTCAATACCGCTTGCTAAACGTAAAATCAACCAACTACTGAACATTGCCGCAACAATACCCACAATGACGCTAATATGCGGGCTGGGAGATTCCGACATCAACAGCATAACTGATGTCAGAGTTCCAGGTCCGGCTAGTAGTGGCAAAGCAAGTGGAGTAATTGCAACATCGCGTTCTTGATCGATAACAGGCGTATCCAAGTCTCCCTGAAGCATTTGTAAAGCAATTAACAATAGTAGCAGTCCCCCAGCGACTCGCAACGACCCCAAGCTGATGTCTAAGTAACTTAAAATCAATTGACCAGCAAAGGCAAATAGCAAAAGCACCGCGATCGCCACTACTATTGCTTTATCTATAACTCTGCTTCTATTTTCTGGTTCCATGCCTTTTGTCAAAACCAAAAGTATGGGTATGTTACCGACTGCATCTGCAAGAACAAAGACAGCAATAAAGGTTTTTACTAAAATCGAGATATCCACAGCAGATAGTATTTATAAGTAGTTGTTCTAAAAAAATAGCCTAAATTTTGTACTGTTTCTTATAACTTACATATGAAATCATAGCAGTTTGCAATTGTACCAGGGACAAAGAAGAAATAATGAACCACAGAAGGAAAATTGGCTCTTAATACGACTTGAAGCAGTGTGAATCCTTACTCTAGTTGGATGCTATTCTGAGGAAAATAAGCACAGCCGTTGACCTGAAAAATTTTGTTTTCACAGGCATATTTCTTTTTTCAGGGTATTGCATTGTTGTTCTATTCCATCCCATTTTCTGTTGTATAGTGCATCAACTTCCTCACATCGGAGATTGGCAATCGTAACTCTTGGCTAATTGCTGCTTCCACTTGACTAAATTCTGTAACCGGAAATTCAAACTCTAGTTCTTTGAGTAATTTGGAAGCTGTCTTGACTCGAACTCTTGAAACACCTTGATGCTTTTTTATTTTGGCAGTGATAGACACTACGATTGTTCTTGGTTGCTTGGCTGATAATGTCTCAGCCTTCAGGGGACTCGTTGGTTGATGAGAGCTACTCAATATTCCATTCATCACAAATCCACCCCCCACCCAAAAAGCTAAGCCAAGCAGTGGTAAGGGTAGCCAAAACTCTAATCCCAAAGAACGCAAAATTTTCAGCCATCGGGATTGGAGCATAGAGTAATTAGGTGAACGTCAAAGATACTACGCACATTAGGATCAAGAAAAAAACTAGAGCAGCGATGCCCTTATGTTAATTTTACTGGTGGAAGATGACTTAGCCCAATTAGAGCCACTGCGAGCTGCACTCACTAAAGCAGGACATAACGTTGATGCTATAGAAGATGGAGAAACGGCTCAGTGGTTGCTATCTCAAAAAAATTATGACTTGCTGATTTTAGACTGGATGCTACCCAAAGTCAGTGGAGTTGACCTTTGTCTAGAATATCGACGAGCTGGGAAAACTGCCCCAGTCATGATGCTAACAGCCAAGGATACAACATCAGATAAAGTTTATGGATTAGACGCTGGAGCAGATGACTATCTGGTGAAACCAGTAGATATTATCGAACTGCTAGCACGAGTGCGAGCCTTAAGACGGCGATCGCCACTTTGGCAAGGAGATAAACTGACTCTGGCAGATTTACATTTGGATTTGAATAACCTGACCATTGAGCGAAATCAACTTACGACTCAATTATCTGGTCGAGAATTTCAACTGATGGAGTATTTGATGCGTCATCCTCGCCAGATTTTATCTCACAACCAAATAGAACAAACACTTTGGGGATGGGGGACAGAACCTGAAAGTAATGCTGTGACAACACTTGTGCGCCGACTGCGACAACGTCTACAGACAGTTGGCGCAAAAGATTGGCTAGAAAATGTCTATGGTATGGGTTATCGGCTTAATGTTCCTGAAAAATGAGAGAGGGAAGTGGGGAGAAACTAATAACTTTTGACCCTTGACCCTTGACTCTTGACCCTTGGCTCTTTATTTATGTTTATTCGTAGTCGTCGTAATTTAGCTTATTTATTTACAATCTCGATGGGGAGTATTCTCATCGTATTTGCAGGCTTAGCATATTACCTGGTGGTTCAACAGCAGCTTCAGGCTTTTGATGACAAACTTTATTCTGAGAGCAAAGCTATTGCTAGAAATCTGCTGTATCGGTTGTATAACAAACAATGGCAGGTTCAACGAAGGGACCCTCCAATTTATAGTGATACAGTACCAGAAATCAATAATGGCTTCGCGTATCTTCGGTGGTACAACTCCAATGGAGAATTAGTTGATTCTATTGGTGTGTCTGGTTCGAGAAAATTAACTGTTGTTCCTGGTTTTCAAACCATTAAAATCAACAAAAATCGAGATAGAGAAACTACTACAAAAGAATGGCTTCGAGAGTTGACGTTACCAGTTATACAAGATAATTTCTTGATTGGATATATTCAAGTTGCAGCTCCTCTGACTCCTTTACGTAAAAACTTAAATAAGGCAAGGTTTTTTTTAACACTAAGTCTACCAGTGGCTTTAGGCACAATAGGTATCACTGGTTGGTTTTTGGGCGGACTTGCTATGCAACCAACTCGCCGAGCCTACGAACAACTACAACGCTTCACAGCTGATGCTTCTCATGAATTACGTGCGCCTGTTGCCGCTATTTTAAGTAATGCACAGGTAGCTTTAATGCCTCCACGGGATGAATTAGAACAGCATTTTCGCTTAGAAAATATTGCGGGGATTGCTAAATCAATGAGCAATCTCATCAATAATCTCTTGTTTCTTGCTCGTCAAGATGGACCGCTAGATACCATAACTCTAAAGACTATAGACCTTGTTGGATTACTAAGATCCATAGCCCAAGAGTACCAACAACAAGCAGTGACGCAAAATCTAAATTTTACTTTTCATATCCCTGAGTCACCTGTTAACTTAAAAGCTGATTTGGATTTGTTAAAACAGGCTATTATAAACCTACTCAGCAATGCTTTTAAGTACACCCCTGATGAAGGTACAGTTACACTAAAACTCCTGACACAATCTCACAAAGCCATTATTCAAGTAGAAGATGACGGCATTGGCATTCCTGAAGAAGATTTACCTCACATCTTTGAAAGATTTTATCGAGTAGACGCAGCGCGATCGCGTCAAACAGGTGGCTTTGGTTTAGGACTGGCAATTGCTCAACAAATTGTGCAGGCGCACCGAGGACAGATTACGGCAAAGAGTCTGCTTGGGCAAGGTTCAACCTTTAAAATTGAACTACCTTTAAAGTAAATGGTTTAAAAGATACAATTTTTCGTTTCTGCCTTAGGAGTTCTGACATTTTTCTGTCATACTTACCTATCACACTAAGAGATAACACACTAACAGATAACAATAATCTCACGCTTTTGTCATATTATGTCTACTTTATTACCCATAATGGCTGTCAAATTTCATTCTCAACCTCTTTGTATTTGCAGTAAGGGAGTTTTTAACACACCTTGATTCTTTCACACAACTTAGCACCGCCAACTGTATGATTTCACGCTCTCAGTTCTTTTGGATAACCGTAATTACTGTAGTTGTAAGCCTTGCTTTTGCTGGAGAAGTTGCAGCACATCACGGCTATGACACAACATATGATATTGGACATCCACGAACAATCACAGGCGTGATTAAAGCAGTGAGATATGCAAGTCCCCATATTCGGATGCAGCTTCAAACAACAGGAGACTCTAAGCAAGTGTGGAGGATTGATTTACCATCACCCACCCAAGCTGAACGCCGAGGAGTCACCCGAGACTTTCTTAAGGTAGGAGCAACTGCAACTGTGCTCGGATGGCCGGCTTATGATGGTTCCAATGAAATGGGCGCGTCGCAAATCACGATTGGTGGCAAGACTGTACAGGTGAACTGATCAAAAACTTAACAAAAGCAGGAATTGAATCATGGACAATCAGCAACCGATCAACAAAGCTATGCTCAAAAAAAGTTTTGTGCAGGCTGCGCTGACTGCGGCAACAATTGCAACTTTCCTAGCTTCTGGAACTGAAAATGCTAGTGCGCACCACGGTTGGAGTGAGTACAACAATGAGCAAACACTCAACCTGACTGGAGAAATCCAAAATGTGAACTACGATAATCCGCACACTACAATAGAAGTAAAAACTGATGATAATAAAGTCTGGCAAGCAGTCCTAGCACCACCTGCTCGATTGCAGAGACGTGGTTTACCTGAAGGTTCTTTGCAGGTTGGGCAACGAGTGAAATTAGTAGGCTACCCTCATCGCACTGATACTAATGAAATGCGGGCAGAGAGAATTATTATAGGTAAGCAAACAGTAGAATTGCGTTGATGAATACTGTTGATGAACATTGCTGATACAAGCTGGTGGCTGTGGTTAGAAAATAGTCCTTTATCCTCAGCAATTCGCCAGTGGCTATGGCTTTACCCAATGATTTCAACAACACACATTCTTGGTCTAGCCATTGTCTTTGGCTCAGTTGCTATGTTTGATTTAAGGTTACTGGGTTTCTCTCGCCACCTGTTGGTAACAGACATGGCACGACACCTCTTGCCCTGGTCTTTCCTAAGTTTTGTGGTTGTCGTGCTATCAGGATTTCTCATGTTTGCAGTGGATGCAACTGACATAGCAGCAAATCCAGCTTTTCGCTTAAAGCTTTTGCTATTGTGTGCGGCTGGGATGAATGCGGCTTTCTTTCATAGAGTGGCTTTTAAATCAGTGAAGTTTTGGAACCGGGGTGTGAAAACTCCAATCGTAGTTAGGGCGATCGCAGTAATTTCCCTTGTACTTTGGACTGGTGTGATTCTTTGTGGTCGCTTGATTGCATATACGTGAAATACCCATACTTAGCTTCGCTTTTTATAAATCTAGGGACAAAGGTGACGAACACAAAATTCCAATCAATTTTTCTGTTACAAAGAAACCTCGCAAAATCATGGTTACAAACGGTGTTGGTTGCTGTTGTGGTTGGACTTCCTACAGCTTGTGTTGCCCAATCAAATAGTGCTAGGGAAGTTAGCCATTCACAGTCTGTCGTTGAGACTCATACTAAGTTGCATTCAAAAACCTCACCCCGCCCTCTGGGCACCCCTCTCCTTCGCAAGGAGAGGGGCGGGGGTGAGGTGACACCTATGAACGCAACTCGATATCAGCAATCTAACAGCACCTTTGCAGATGTGCAAACTTTAGTGAATCTTGGTCCACGAGTTGCTGGGACACCAGTCATGGAAAAGGCAAGTACTTATCTGCTTGACGAGTACCGCAAGGCTGGTTATGTGACTGAAGTTCAAACCTTTAATTATTCCAAATTTGAAGATTTAGGCTCAAACCTTACAGTTGATGGAACGACAGTTCAGGGAAAAGCACTCAGCGGAACAGTTCCAGGAAAATTGAATGCACCACTGGTTGCAGTTCCCAACGTGGGACGACAAGCTGATTTTGCAGCAGTCAATGTCAAGGGTGCGATCGCCATTGTCCGGCGCGGTGAAATTCGTTTTTCAGAAAAAGCAAAAAATGCTTCTGCGGCTGGGGCTGTAGGTTTGGTGATTGTCAACAATGAACCAGGCAATGTGTATGGGACGCTTGGTGAAGAGGTAAAAATTCCTGTACTAGCGCTTTCCGGTAAGCAAGGAAATCCGTTAATTCAACGTGTGCAAACTGCCTCCGTGAATGTTAACTTAAATGTGAATGCACAACGGCGTGATGTGACCGGACATAACATCATCGCACATCTTGAGGGTGTGACTCAGCCAAAAATTATATTAGGTGGGCATTACGACTCAGTACCTGGTTCACCAGGAGCAAACGATAATGCTTCAGGGACAGCAGTTGTTCTGGCTCTTGCCCGCAATTTATCCAATACACCAACTGCTCGTCAAGCCTGGTTCGTCGCCTTTGATGGTGAAGAAGACGGTTTGCACGGTTCACGAGCTTTTGTCAATACAGCTGGGTCGCAATTTCTGTCTGAGCTAAAAGCTATGGTCAATTTCGATATGGTTGGGGTGAATGACCAGTTGGGAATTGGTGGAACATCATCTTTAACAACATTTGCTCGAAATCTTGAACCCACAGTGAAAACCTTTGGCTCATTTGGCGGTAGCGACCATGCACCCTTTGCTGATAAAGGCGTGCCAGTACTGTTCTTCTATCGGGGTCAGGAACCGAATTATCACACACCAGGTGATAAAAAGGTAGACCTGAAACTATTAAATGAAACGACTCAAGTAGCGCTGGATATTGTCAAGCAGATTGTGAGCGTGAACTAATTTTGTGGGTGAGGAAAACGGCGCTTGTCTCCAATGATTCTGTGTCAAATCATCCTCATTTATAGGAAATCTACAATGTCCTCTTTTATTTCTTTGAAAAAGTCTCTCAGTAATTTATCTTTGGTATCTCTTGGAGCAGCAACAGCTTTGTTGGGAGCGCATTTTATGCCTACAAATCCAGTCCTGTCTCAGCAACCGATTGCTCAATTACCTTCTGCACCTATTGGCAACACAGAGACAAACTTTGTTGCTTCTGCCGTTGAAAGAACCGGATCTGCCGTGGTACGGATAGACTCTACACGCACTGTGAGAAGTCCATATACGTATGGTAGGCGGGTAGCTAGAGGTACAGGTTCAGGGTTTATCATTAGGTCGAATGGTCTGATTTTGACAAACGCTCACGTTGTAGGTGGAGCAGACACAGTGACCGTAACATTGAAAGACGGTCGTAGCTTCACAGGTCGAGTGGTAGGGCAAGATAGATCAACAGACGTAGCAGTTGTCCAAATTCAAGCTAACAATCTGCCTGTTGTCAGTATTGGGAATTCTGACCAATTAAAACCAGGAGAATGGGCGATCGCGATCGGTAACCCTCTGGGTTTAGATAACACTGTGACAGTCGGCATTATTAGTGGAACAGACCGTTCTAGTCGTGCTTTTGGCTCCCGAGGTCGAGGAGTTGGTTTTATTCAAACCGATGCTGCGATTAACCCTGGTAACTCAGGTGGACCACTACTGAATCAACGAGGGCAAGTTATTGGTGTGAACACTGCCATTATTCAAGGTGCCCAAGGACTGGGTTTTGCGATTCCGATTAACTTAGCGCAGCAGATTGCTAACCAGTTGATTGCTCAAGCAGCTGCTTAACGGTATTGTGGAAGTCCCCACTCTCAATGTACTCATAGGGTGGGGATGGACAACAATCTGCCCCCTTACGACAGGTCGCACTAAAATGGATACCATAATTACACCAGAGAAAATCGAACTTCCTCCAGGCACAGTGGTGCGGATGCTAGGGAATTGGCATGACTATGAGAGATTGCAGCAACAGTTAGGCGATCGCTCAATCCCACGAGTAAAATATCGACCAGGTGAAATACTATTGATGTCTCCGCTACCAGAGCATGGGCGCAAAGCAGGACTGACTGCCCGAATAGTGACAACTTTACTTGACTACTTAAATCGGCAGTATGAAGAATTCAGTCCGATTACCATGAGCTTGCCCGAAGTAAGGGGTATTGAGCCAGATTATTGCTTCTACATTGAGAATTGGGCAGCGGTAGCAGGTAAAGACCGTATCGACTGGCAGAACGACCCTCCACCTAATTTGGCAATTGAAGTAGATGTCACTAGTTACACTGACATTAATGATTATTTACCTTATCGAGTGCCAGAGGTTTGGCTACTAAGAAATAACCAGCTATTAGTTTATAGATTGCAGGGCTCTAGTTATGTACTTGCAGAAAGCAGCTACTTTCCTAACGTTTCAGAAATTGTACGGCAATGTCTCCAAATAGCAAGTGAACAAACGACAAGTGAGGCGATTAGGTGGTTAAGAAACTTTTTATATAAACAGCAGTAGATAAAGCAAAACTAAGTTGGATGATCAAATAGCACGTACACACACATATATTTTAATCTCTAATAGGGATTCGTATCAGTTGTAACTTTAGACCCATTTAGTGACAAATCAAACTGGAGCGAATATGTTTCAATCCCTAATAGGGATTCGTATGAATTGTAACTTTTGCTTGAATGAGCGCTCTTATCTTGTTGCACGTTTCAATCCCTAATAGGGATTCGTATGAATTGTAACTTTGTTGTCCTTCGTTTCATAATAGAAAATGGTGGTTTCAATCCCTAATAGGGATTCGTATGAATTGTAACGCAGGTTGGATTTCAGCATCTCAAGACTGGAGCCTTGATGTTTCAATCCCTAATAGGGATTCGTATGAATTGTAACCCTTGAAGAAGGCATTCGATGCTAAACTCATGATGTGTTTCAATCCCTAATAGGGATTCGTATGAATTGTAACTTGTCTGGACATTCTCTGGTGAGATGTTCAGTCGTCGTTTCAATCCCTAATAGGGATTCGTATGAATTGTAACCTCTCTCTCCCAGTCAGCGCTGACAATAAAAGCTGTTTCAATCCCTAATAGGGATTCGTATGAATTGTAACGCTAGCCCATTTTAGCCAACACCCAAGAAACTAAGTTTCAATCCCTAATAGGGATTCGTATGAATTGTAACTCAACTTGGGGTTTCTGTATATGCGCCAAAGTACATACGTTTCAATCCCTAATAGGGATTCGTATGAATTGTAACGAGAAGGTGTTGAATGGTTTGTAAGAAACAGTCGTGTTTCAATCCCTAATAGGGATTCGTATGAATTGTAACCTGCTAAGGAATTACTGAAGAGCATAGACCCACAAGTTTCAATCCCTAATAGGGATTCGTATGAATTGTAACTACTCTTCGATGCGTTTTTCTGAGAGAATAGTGGGTTTCAATCCCTAATAGGGATTCGTATGAATTGTAACTCTGAAGTACTTCAGAAATAAATAATCATAATAAAGTTTCAATCCCTAATAGGGATTCGTATGAATTGTAACTTTTGTTCGTCTAACGTAAATGCTGAGTCTTCTTTGTTTCAATCCCTAATAGGGATTCGTATGAATTGTAACGGATATGTTGTGGAGCCGTATGTGGTTGCAGTATGTTTCAATCCCTAATAGGGATTCGTATGAATTGTAACAAAATACTGGGAGTACGTAAGAGCATTGCTGTGTGTTTCAATCCCTAATAGGGATTCGTATGAATTGTAACGACAGAGGAGGAATCTTGGAAATTACGAGCTTTACGTTTCAATCCCTAATAGGGATTCGTATGAATTGTAACAACTACCGCTGTGAGCGCTCAAAACGACTTGCAAGCCATGAAAGTTTCAATCCCTAATAGGGATTCGTATGAATTGTAACATGGCTTAATTTTAGCCTACAAGCTGCTTGAAACTTACAAGTTTCAATCCCTAATAGGGATTCGTATGAATTGTAACTTGAGACGCTTGGGGATGCCAGCCGTCACTTCAGGTTTCAATCCCTAATAGGGATTCGTATGAATTGTAACTCAGGCATAGCTTACCTAGCTAAAATAACTCTTCTGTTTCAATCCCTAATAGGGATTCGTATGAATTGTAACATGTTCCACAGTGCAGAAGCGGATGAAACGATGTGTTTCAATCCCTAATAGGGATTCGTATGAATTGTAACATCCCGATTATCACGGGAGTATCCTTACCAGATAGGTTTCAATCCCTAATAGGGATTCGTATGAATTGTAACTATGACCACTACGGTAAGTATATTTGCGGTGCGGTTTCAATCCCTAATAGGGATTCGTATGAATTGTAACCTCTGTTGTTCTCACAACGATAATTACTAACAAAAACTGTTTCAATCCCTAATAGGGATTCGTATGAATTGTAACTTTATGCCTCAAACCTTTCTCAAGTCATCAAACAGTTTCAATCCCTAATAGGGATTCGTATGAATTGTAACGTACTATCTAGACTGGCGCGAGAAAGTCTAAGACTGTTTCAATCCCTAATAGGGATTCGTATGAATTGTAACACGTGCTTTCTAAACTTGCAGTGACCGCACCATGTTTCAATCCCTAATAGGGATTCGTATGAATTGTAACACTTTACGTGCGTTAGCAACAGACGTAGACAAATCGTTTCAATCCCTAATAGGGATTCGTATGAATTGTAACTTAAATCTCAGCAACAAACAGATTGAGGAAATTGTTTCAATCCCTAATAGGGATTCGTATGAATTGTAACTTAATAGAGAAAGACGAAGTCTATTATGATTGGCATGTTTCAATCCCTAATAGGGATTCGTATGAATTGTAACAACTCAATAGGTTTGAACAAGCAGAAAATATTATAGTTTCAATCCCTAATAGGGATTCGTATGAATTGTAACAAATCTTGGTTTTTACAAGTTCAGTGGAATGATTCAGTTTCAATCCCTAATAGGGATTCGTATGAATTGTAACTCAATACCTTGCTCATACGTTATCCTAACCGGATATGTTTCAATCCCTAATAGGGATTCGTATGAATTGTAACTCTAGACGACTTCTGAGAAGGCTCTCTGGCAGAGGTTTCAATCCCTAATAGGGATTCGTATGAATTGTAACCGGGTGGTACGCGAGCAGCAGGTGGACCAATTGCGTTTCAATCCCTAATAGGGATTCGTATGAATTGTAACTGCAAAACAGTCACGTCACAAAGAGCGATCGCGGACTTAGTTTCAATCCCTAATAGGGATTCGTATGAATTGTAACACGTCTAGAAGGCGATTGATCATGATCGCAGTTAAAGATGGAAAATTAGTTATTAACCCTTCAAAGCCTTGCGTGATGAATTGTTTAGCCATTTTTTTGTTTCAGTTTAAAAATACACCCACCCTTCCGCGCAGCAATATTTTTGGTCGAGTTTATTTTACCTGCCATGACACTCATTCTACAGTACGACACTCTAGAAGAGCCGCTCTTCGGAAGCATCGCCTCTAAGGGGCAGGCATAGGTGCGATCTGCGCTAGCCTGCGGCAACGCCAAGGGCGAACGCAGCAGCGCTTCGCTATCGCACGAGGGATATTTCCACCAGCAGTGATGACTCACTTAATTATTAAGAATAAAAAGTTAAGAATAAAAAGAGTAAAAATTCCTCTTTTTGTGGGAAATATTTCTCAAATTGAAGGTTACTCGCTTCTCAGCCGAGAAATATTTTGGTAATCTACTTCTCATCCAAAATAAGCTTTGTTGACTACTTTACTCGTAAACCTGGGTATAAGTATAGCGTTGCTTGCGCCGGAAAATCTGGAATTTTACGGTGTAGCATATATCCTCACAAATGTACAGTTGGACTAATTCATTCAACCAACTTGTTGATTTTATCCATTGTTAACATTTCATCGCATAAGACTTGTTGAGGACAAGTTAACTGTTCTTAATTTGGTAGCATAACTCTTTCCAGCCTCGCACAACTTTAAGTATTCGTTGTTGAATTTATGAAGTCTTATCTAGCCGCCGCTATTCAAATGACCAGTGTGCCGAATATACAAAAGAACTTGGCACAAGCAGAGGAATTCATCGATTTGGCCGTGCGTCAGGGTGCTGAATTGATTGGTTTGCCAGAAAACTTCGCCTTTATGGGAGAAGAAAATGAAAAAATGGCTCAAGCTGAGGCGATCGCCCAAGAAACAGAAAAATTTCTAAGAACGATGGCGCAGCGTTTTCAAGTTACTATCCTGGGTGGAGGCTTTCCAGTTCCTGTAGACAATACCAGCAATAGGGTTTACAATACTGCCTTACTCATTGATCCGAGTGGTCAAGAACTCGCTCGTTACCAAAAGGTACACCTATTTGACGTTAACGTGCCAGATGGCAACACCTATCGAGAATCCGCTACAGTCATGGCTGGAAAGCAATTGCCCCCTGTCTACTTCTCTCAAGAACTGGGTAATATAGGGCTATCGGTTTGCTATGATGTTCGCTTTCCTGAACTCTACCGACACATAGCTTACAAAGGCGGGGACGTTATATTTGTACCTGCTGCGTTTACTGCTTTCACAGGCAAAGACCATTGGCAAGTCTTACTGCAAGCACGTGCTATTGAAAATACCTGCTACGTTATTGCTCCTGCACAAACCGGAATAAATTACGCCCGTCGCCAAACTCATGGACACGCCATGATTATAGATCCTTGGGGAGTGATATTAGCAGATGCTGGTGAGCAGCCAGGAGTTGCAATAGCAGAAATTAATCCTTTGAGGCTGGAACAAGTCCGCCGTCAAATGCCTAGTCTGCAACACCGTGTTTTTGTGTAATTTTACTTAATTCGCATTCCAGATTTCCCCGATTTGCTTACTAGGTTGCTATGGACACACATCTGGGAAAAAATCTTCTCAAAGCTCTTTAGGCTGGAAGCCTGGGGCTAAATAAGCAAAGCCTGCGGAGGCAGGCTAGAAAAATTATTTGTCTATGTAGTCCATGAAGATGGGCTTTGTTCATGTAGCCCCAAGCTTTAACTTGAGGGCGAATTTATGTGTACACCGTACGGAACTTAACGAGTGGCAAGCTCAGTCTAAACATCAAAACAATCTTGTTTAAGCTCAGCAAATTGCTAAGTTTGAATATGTTGTCACAAATATCTACTTCCTGTAGAAGTGCTGATTTAAATCTTAAAGATTTTTTATTCTTTTATTAACTATTCTTTATACTTTTATTTCTTTTCGTTATGACGAATCGGGAATAAAGTGTAAGCGTTACTCTGACTGAAGCTAATGCACTATTACAAAGCGGAAGCGTTTTGAAAGCTAAGTATGAAGCTCATTCCTAATCATTGTATCCTGAAATACATATTTTTAAATTTCCATAGCCGAATCATTTTTTCTGCCCTGATTTGTGGATTGTTTACTGCTTCAGGATTGTTACCACAAATGAGTGTTGCTCAATCTTCTGCTTCACAACAAGTTGAACCTGACAGCACTACAACAACGAGCGAATCTTGTAGTAATAATGCGATGAGTCTAAATAACCAAGTTTCCCGCGTGGCTGATAATTTGGTTTTGGCATCCACTTGGGTAAGTAAGCCTAATTGGGGATTAGAAAACATTGTGGGGGCGATCGGTCCGTACGTCTTTGCCTTTTTGAATCGCAGTGCTTGGCCCAGCATCAATGAACGGGCAAAGCAGGCAAGAGTCCCTATTGTTATGTATCATGATATACTACCAAAAAAACAAGTCTTTTTTGATGTCACTCCTGAAGAATTAGAACAGCATTTTCAACTCCTCAAAGAGAATGGCATCACTCCCATCAGTCTTGACCAGTTAATGACTCATTTACAGACAGGAATGCCACTCCCAGAAAAACCTGTGTTGTTGACATTCGATGATGGTTACGGGGGGCATTACGAGTATGTCTATCCATTGCTCAAAAAATACGGTTACCCTGCCGTATTTTCCATTTACACCAAAGGTGTCGGCAACAACGCTGGTCGAACTCATGTCAGTTGGGAACAACTCAAGGAAATGGCAGATGACCCCTTAGTAACAATTGCATCTCACAGCGTCAGTCACCCACCAGATTTAACAGTTTTGCCACCTGAACAAATTCAAAAAGAAGTTGTCGAGTCTAAAGCAATGCTGGAAGCAACTTTAGGCATTCCCATTCGCTACTTCACTTATCCTGCTGGAAAATACAATGAGCAAGTTGCAAGTTTGGTGCAAGCAGCAGGATATGATCTAGCACTGACCATGAATGATGTGGATGAGCGTTTTGCAGGTCAATCGGAAAGTTTATTAGCAGTTTCCCGTTTCGGTCAATCCAGAATCAAAGATGTGATTACCCAAGCTTGGGGAGGACCCCAATTACCAAGCTGGAAAATCGGCTTTGATTTTGCAAGTCCAGTGCAAAGAACTGACCTCACCATTGACAAAATTCCTCTCATCTTAGTTTCCGGTGGCAAACCGATCACCATCCACGCTGATAGCCGTTATACAGTGAAGGAAATTTTGGCTAAAAGTAACACCAATGCCGTTGCTGCTGTGGATGGGGGTTTCTTCTCCCTGAAATCCTTAAATTCTAATGTGATGATTGGACCTGTCTTAAGCCAAGTAACCAAACAATTCATTCCAGGTAACAATGGTGATAACCAAAAACTAGGCGGACGTCCTTTGGTATTGGTTAGTCCTCATGAAGTGCGCTTTATTCCCTTTGATCCACTCAAGCACAACACTTTAGAGGGGATACAAGCTGAAATGCCAGAAGTGACTGATGCTTTTGTTGCAGCAGCGTGGTTAGTGAAAGATGGTCAACCCCGTGAAGCAAGCACTTTTAACGGTCTTTTTGGCTTTGATGCACCACGTTATCGGGCTTTTTGGGGGATTAATCAAAATAAACAAGCTACTATCGGCGTTTCTCTAGAATCTGTTGACTCTATATCTTTGGGAGTCGCACTGGTGAAAGCTGGGTTACAAGATGTGGTTATGGTTGATTCTGGTCAAAGCACTTCCTTGGTTTACCACGGAGAGTCTCTTGTACGTTATGAACCTCGTCCTGTCCCACATGCGGTTGCACTGTTAGCACCACCCTCAATGGCTAACTCCTCGTGCGTTTTAGTGGAAAATAAAACAAAACAGCAAACAGACACTGCAGTATCAGTTCTCTCAAAGGAGAAAACCTCCGTACGAGGTACAGTTCATGCTTTAAGAAGCCACAGCTATAAAAGATTCGTGCAAAACAAAACAAAACATCGGAGAACTTAAGTTTGTAGATTGGGCAGGACACTTCCATTACCCACTGCTATAGTTAACACGGTTCATTTGCCCAACCGCGTTTGCGATCGCCAAAGCTAATTCAGTAGGGTCTACTGGCTTAGTCACGTGTTTTTCAAACCCGGCTGATAATGCTTGCTGTTGATTCATCTCTCCAGCATAGGCTGTGAGGGCGATCGCCCTCACTTGTCCCCCCAGTTCTTCTGGTAAAGCTCGGATTTGACGAATCAGCGTATAGCCATCAACTTCCGGCATACCGATATCGCTCAACAATAAATCCGGGTGCCACTCTGCCAGCACAGAAAGTACCTCCTTTGCTGATGCAAGGGCACGCACTTCAACGCCATACTCTTCTAGTATGAAGGTTATCAAGTCTAAGTTGTCTGCATCATCATCAACAACGAGTACTCGTAGACCTTTTAAATTGGGCAAATCATCAGATTTCATATCCCTATGATTATTCATCTGTTGTACAGCTGTTTTTAAGGGCAAAGTCACGGTAAAAGTCGCTCCTTGCCCTACTCCCGGACTATCTGCTTTAACAGAGCCACCATGAAATTCCACTAAGCGACGGACAATTGCCAGTCCTAGCCCCAAGCCGCCAAATTGACGATTTGTGGTACTATTCTCTTGACGAAAATAATCAAAAACGTAAGGTAAAAAGTTAGGGTTAATGCCCTTTCCTGTATCACTAACAGTAATATGAGCATTTGTGCCAATGGACTCCAATCGGACGTCCACTCGACCTCCATTTGGTGTAAACTTCACTGCATTGGAAAGAAAATTCCACACTATTTGCTGCAAGCGGCTGGAATCACCTAAAACAACGGCATGATTGGCATGAATATCTAGGTTCATCTCAATTGCCTTGGCTTCGGCTGCTAAACGCACAGTTTCAATCGCAGCTTCAACAATTGAAACTAGGTTAACTGAGGAAATATTCAGGTTGAGTTGACCGCGAATAATACGTGAAATATCCAGCAAATCAGCAATAATTTGTATTTGCACTTGAGCATTCCGCTCAATCGTCTCTAAGGCACGAGCAACAGTTGCTTCATCAAACTTTCGAGTGCGAAGAAGTTTCGCCCAACCGAGAATTGGATTGAGTGGCGATCGTAATTCGTGAGAAAGCACTGCAAGAAACTCATCCTTAATACTGTTTGCTTGAGCTAATTCAGTAGCCTGTTGCTGTAGCCGATTTTCTAGCTGCTTGCGTTCGGTGATGTCAAACGACATACCTGCAAGCATCTTTTTCCCAGAGACATCTTCTATGGGAAATTTAAAGGACATCCAATAGCGTTCCCCATCTGATTGTGGTAGCGTCTCTTGTATCTCTATGGGCTTGCCTGCAGCAAGGACAACCTTGTCATTCTCTCGAATCTGCTGTGCAATTTCGCTTGACAAAATGTCGAAATCTGTCTTCCCCAAAATATCAGCCTGCTTGCAGTTGGTCCAATGCTCTGTGACTGGGTTGACAAAAAGGTAATGCCCCTCCTCATCTTTGATAAAAGCTGTACCAGGAATATTGTTCATGAAACTCCAGAACAATTGTTGGCTCTTGGCAAGCTCTTCCTCGGCTCGTTTCCGCTCAATAAATTGACCAATCTCGCTGCCAATACTTGCCATCATCTCAAGCAAATCTTCATCCGGCTCCTGAACTTTGTCACTAAAGCACTCAATAACGCCTAAAATTTCCTGTTCCAGTCGAATGGGGAAAGCAAATACTCCATGCAGCCCTACTTTAACAGCTGCTGAGGCTCTGGGGAAGTTTTCATCTTCAATGAGATCTACGATCCAAGTAGGTTGACCACTTGCCCAAACACATCCAGGTAACCCTTCTCCTAAAGCAAAGGTTATGCGTTGTTTGACCTCTGTGAACTCTTTAACATCCAAGGAGGGTATGTGCCAATGATTGGTATAGTACAGCAAGTTTGACTGATGCTCTAATCCCCAAAAAATGCCTAATTGCCATCCCAAGCTTTCACATAAAGATTGCAAAATTGCTGGCATTGCATCACCAACTGTTTTCGCTTCAGCAAGAACGCGGCTCACTGCATACTGTAAGAGTTTACGCTGCTCGGAGCGTTTGCGCTCTGTCACATCTGTAACCATGCTAAGAATGCCGAGGAGTTCACCATTCTCACTGAAAATTCGGCTGGAACGCGAAAGAATCCAAACAGATGATCCGTCTTTACGACGAAGACGAAAGTCATGCTCTTCTGTCAAGCCTTGCTTCTTGTGCTTAAAGTTACGCTTCGCTTCTGCTAAGTCTGTTTTGTCAACGTAATCGAATGCAGAACGACCAAGCATTTCTTCCATAGAGTAGCCTAACATCTGAGCCAACCGAGAGTTCACGTAAGTCGTCTGGCTTTGAGCGTCATTCAACCAGATGCCCTCATTTGCTGTCTCAACAATGCGTCGGTACTTTTCTTCACTCTCCCGCAACGCCTTTTCTGTCTGCTTAAGCCGAGTTAAATCAAGAACAAAACTGATTACATTCTCTCTTGACTCGTCCTCTATGATAGCTGCGCCAACAATAATCGGAACCCGACGACCGTCTTTGGCGATGAATGCCTTTTCATAGGGTGAGTTTTTCCCTTTGGTCATTAATTCTTCATAGGCAGGCACATCTAAATGACGCAGATCTGGCGGTGTCATGTCGTCCCAACGCACTCGCTCTGCTAGCACATCTTCTTGAGTGTAGCCTACCATTTTGAGAAAGGCATTGTTAGCTTCGGTGATAGCACCGTATATATCGCATGAGACAACCCCAATAATGTCAGAGTCAACCAAACGCCGAAACTTTGCCTCACTCACTTGTAGCAATTGTAAACTCTGTTGGGTCCGCTTTTGGGCTTTAAGTAATGCGCCTGATAAGGTGCTAATTAAAATCCCTTCTAGTATGAATATCAGCACCCGTGAAATATTAATTGCATCTAAAGCGAATTCATAGCGTGAATTCCCCATAAACAAGTAGTTAGCAGTCAAGGCAGATAACAAGGTAGCGAAAACACCTGGTTTGTGACCACCATACCAAGCGCTTAGCATGATTGCGCCAAAAAACAATAAAAAAGGCGACTTGGTCATCTCAAGCCAGGGATCAAGCACTACCATCAGGACAAGGGCAATTACAATGCTGACAATAGCAACTCCATAGGTCAGCAGTCGATTACGTATCGTTTCAGTATGTTTTAGTCTCCAAGAGGTACGCTGAATCATGGGACTGATTTAGTACATAATTTTTGAGTGTTCAGTAGTATTCCAAGTTTATAAAGCTAGCAACATAATTCTGTATTTGTTATGTGAGACAATAATTTTGACTTAATAGCAATGTACATTTTGAAGAGTATAGATAACAACGACTTCCCTTTCTTGGGTGAGCGTTGCCCAAAAAACCTATATGATGAACCTTTGAAAAATTATTAGGCAATACCCACACAACAGAAAACAGCTGTAAGAGGTAATCTATAAAGTTAATTATAAGAAAGTAGACAAAGGAACAAACAACTCCTTTTCCCTTTATCCCTAACAAACAAAACAAAAAACCGGGGAACATAAATATTACCCGGTTGAGTCTAGTAAGTATAAGAATCCTCAGTAATATAGGGACACGACATTATGGTGTCCCTACTTACTTATCTCAAACTTAGACGATCGCAGTTTTCTTAGTTACAGCGTTGAGTTCGCCTTTAGCATACTTAGCAGCAAACTCTTCTAGGGAAATCTGCTTAATCTTGCTAGCATTGCCAGCAGTGCCAAATTGCTGATAGCGATCAACACAAACCTTCTGCATATATTTGATAGAAGGCTTGAGGAAGTGACGGGGGTCAAATTCCTTCGGAGCTTTTGCCAAAGCTTCACGCACAGCAGCGGTAATAGCCAGACGGTTGTCGGTGTCAATATTGACCTTACGTACACCGCTCTTGATACCCTTTTGGATTTCTTCTACAGGTACGCCATAGGTTTCGGGAATCGCACCGCCATACTCGTTAATAATGGCAATCAAATCTTCGGGTACAGAGGAGGAACCGTGCATGACCAAGTGGGTGTTGGGCAAACGGCGGTGAATTTCTTCAATGCGGCTGATTGCCAAAATTTCCCCAGTTGGCTTACGGGTAAACTTGTAAGCACCGTGGCTGGTACCAATGGCAACTGCTAAAGCATCTACCTGGGTTTGCTCTACAAAGTCAACTGCTTGATCTGGGTCAGTTAGGAGCTGGTCATGGGAAAGTGTACCTTCAAATCCGTGACCATCTTCAGCTTCGCCTTGACCAGTTTCCAGAGAACCCAAGCAACCGAGTTCGCCTTCAACGCTGACACCCAGAGAGTGAGCCACTTTCACCACTTCGCGGGTCGTGTTAACGTTGTACTCGTAGCTCGCGGGGGTCTTGGCATCGGCTTCCAGTGAACCATCCATCATCACGCTGGTAAAGCCGTTTTTAATTGCTGAGTAGCAGGTAGCAGGTTCATTGCCATGGTCTTGGTGCATGGTAATTGGAATATGGGGGTAGGTTTCTACCGCAGCCAAAATCAAGTGACGCAGGAAGTTTTCACCAGCATACTTGCGAGCGCCACGAGAGGCTTGCAAAATCACGGGGCTATCTGTCTCATGGGCAGCCTGTACAATAGCTTGAATTTGCTCCAAGTTGTTAACGTTGAAAGCTGGTATGCCGTAACCGTTTTCTGCTGCGTGATCCAACAGCAGCCGCAGGGGTACGAGCGCCATAGATAGTCCTCCTAATATGGTTGTCAGCTAGTGGGTGAGACAAGCGTAATGAGTACGCTATTCTTAATAGTATTTTAAGCTTATAGGAAATTATAACTAGTGATGTGTCCCTTATGTTGAAAAACTTTAAGCAAAGTAGGGCGGACATTGCCCACCCCACTCTATCATTTCGCTGACTTAATTTTGTACTTTGAATTACCAGGGACGAACAACAGAGCAAATAAATTCACAACCTGCCTTCTTGATCAACTACAGTTGTTCTTTTTCATGGATCTATTCTTTTTTATGGGTCGCCCGGGATTCGAACCCGGAACTAATCGGTTAAAAGCCGAGTACTCTACCGTTGAGTTAGCGACCCTTTTTCGTAATGCCTTAGTTAATATAGCATAACCATCTGTTGATTTGTAAAGTGGTTTAGAAAAAATTTGCCGTCAGACGTACAATTGCCTCCCGTTCTGCTTCTGGAGCCAACACGGTCAAATGTTCACCTGTGTTGAGAGAATTGCGGGGAGCACTCCACGGTTCCAGGCAGTAATAATCTTTGCCCTTAACAGTCCAAAAGACCAGAGTGGGATATGTCTCATCATATTCCAGCGTCAATTTGAGCTTGCGACTATTGTCTGTGACTATGGCCGATTGACTGCTTAACTGCTTGAAAGCGACATCAATTTCATCACGGGTATAGTCAAAATTACCGTGAAATTGGTGACATTCTTTAGTGATCTGGTCTTGATACTCTCGTGAGGGAATTTCAAACTGAAGCTGAGTTTTATCCGCTGTGAAAAAGTAAGGATGTAAGCCTGTAGAAAAAGGCATTTGTTCAGTGGAAAGATTCTTGTACTTCTGTTTGATTTCTAATGTGTTGCCCTGTATTTGATAAGTAAAAGTCAACTCAAAGTCAAAAGGATAAACTGCTCGTGTTTGCTCGTTACTGGTTAAGACTAAAGTGAGGCTGGCTTTTTCTGGTGTGACTTGGTCTTCTACAGGTTTCCAAGGTAAGTCACGGGCAAAGCCGTGTTGTTTGAGGGTGTATTCCTTGCCGTTGTAGGTGTAGGTGTTACCTGGTAGATTCCCGCAAATAGGAAACAAAATTGGAATTCCACCTCTTACACTCAATTGCGGATTAGCAAAGCGTTCCTCGTCTAGGAAGAGAATTTCTTGACCTTGTACGCGCCAGCTGGTGATGATACCACCTCTTTCTGGTACAACCTCCAGCCGGGATTGATTTGTTTGAATAGACCGTTTATTCATTCGTATTTCTTTGGTTGGAGTGCGATAAGCGTAGCTTAAACCCTTGCATGCGGCACGCTGCGCGAACGGGTTATCACAAACACATTTTTAGTCCTGAGTTTTGAGTGCTGAGTAAAAGATACTCAACACTTAAAACTCAGGACTTAAGGTTTTTTATTCGTCTTCCGCAAATATGAAGCGATACAACTCGCTTGGATCTGGTTCAGGGCTACTTTCAGCAAATTTCACGGCTTCGTCGATGACTTGCTGCACCTGACGGTCAATATTTTTGAGTTCTTCCTCTGAACTCAAGTTGTGCTCAACTAGATAAGCCGCAAATTTCTTAATTGGGTCACGAGCAAACCAATACTCTTTCTCAGTTTTGGTCCGCAGTTCGTCTGGGTCAGCCAGAGAATGGCCCCGGAAACGGTAAGTCAGTGCTTCAATTAGGGTGGGTCCTTCTCCAGCACGGGCACGGGCTACGGCTTCTTGCGCGACTGCACGCACCGCTAAGACATCCATACCATCTACTTCCACACCCGCCATATTGAAGACGCTGGCTTTTTGGTAAATCTCTGGTTGGGAAGTTGCCCGTTCGTGAGCCATCCCGATCGCCCACTTGTTATTTTCCACAACAAAGAGAATCGGTAGTTTCCACAACGCCGCCATATTCAACGTCTCGAAGAACTGACCGTTGTTAGCTGCGCCATCACCAAAAAAGCAAGCGGTGACTTGATCGGCACTTTCATCCCCCAACACTTCGCGGCGGTATTTCGTTTGAAAAGCCGCCCCAGAAGCAACGGGAATACCTTCAGCCACAAAAGCATAACCACCTAGCAGACGGTGTTTAGCAGAGAACATATGCATCGAGCCGCCACGCCCTTTGCTGCACCCTGTGGATTTACCAAATAACTCTGCTACAACCTCTTTGGCTGGAACTCCAGCACTCAAAGCATGAACGTGGTCGCGGTAGGTGCTACACACGAAATCTTCACCCGGGCGCATGGCACCCCTAATCACACCACTGGATACAGCTTCCTGACCGTTGTACAGATGGACAAAACCAAACATTTTGCCCCTGTAGTACATCTCGGCACACTTGTCTTCAAACAAGCGCCCCAACATCATGTCCTCGTACAACTGCAATCCTTCTTCTTTGGTTATCTGTACGGTAGCCGCATCAAATTTGGGTAATGTGCGTTCTGTAACCATTATTTCTGGGGATTCCTGTCGTAAAACTTAAAATTACGATTTGAGATAAGTTGCGCTTATACAGCGTAAGCTTTTAAAAAGATACCGTTTAAAGGAGCAAATAATCAAATTCCTGGCATTGCTGTCTTTCTTCTGGTTTGACAGCACTGGATAGTTGCTGACCCTGGTCCATAGACTACCTACCAAATTAACAAGTTTTCTGCATATTTATTAACAATTTAAGAAAATAGTTCCAAAAGTTAAGTATTTATCTGTAGATTCTTGTACTCAAAGAATAACTTATGATAAGCTTAGGTTCACTATATAACATTAGCCAACTTTAAAAGTGGTGCTTCTATAACTATATGCCGGGGAAAGTTCCTCTGAACCAGTTGCAGGAATGGTCAAGCTATACATCCCGGAAAAAGAACCAAAAATATTCCTGCCTTTGCAGCATGATTTATGCTGATATCTCAAATGCTATGGACTATGGTAGATTCCTGGTTTGCTAAATAGGTTGCAATTTTATCTAAGCCAGAAATAATAAAAATATTATTAAAAAAATTGGATACTTATCAGCTAGGGCAAAACACTAGTACCATAGCAGGGTTATATCTTTGGAGAAGCACTAGTAAAGTAGTTGCAAAACATACTTGTAGTGTGAACTCAGCAGGTTATTATTGTAAAACTTTTATGTCAGCCTGGAATACTCTAGGAAAATTATGTTGAGCGCGCTGCAGAGGAATTGAGCCGTGCGAATTCCGCTAGATTACTACAGAATTTTAGGGATACCGATGGCGGCAAGTGAGGAACAGTTGCGGCAGGCATATGGCGATCGCATCGTACAATTGCCACGCCGTGAATATTCCCAAGCAGCAATTACATCTCGAAAAAACCTTATAGAAGAAGCTTACGCTGTTCTCTCAAATCCAAAAGAGCGCATAACCTACGATCAGCTTTATCTTGCCCATGCGTATGGCTCTGACAGCACTCAAGGGGGCGTAGTCGCTGTTGAAAGCCGTGAACAAAGCAAATTTGATAATACGGAGTATCAATCTCTCAATATTGAAATTTCCCAAGATGAATTAGTTGGTGCTTTATTGATTTTGCAAGAGCTTGGGGAATACGAACTTGTCCTCAAACTAGGTCGTCCATATCTCATAAATAGAAACGGTACACCGCTGAGTATACAAGGCAACGGGGAAGATACTGAAGAAAGTCCCTCCACTGCTGCTGAACGCCCAGATGTTGTGCTCACTGTTTCCCTTGCTTGTTTAGAACTCGGACGCGAGCAATGGCAGCAAAGTCACTACGAAAATGCTGCTATTTCCCTAGAAACTGGAGAAGAACTCCTAGCACGTGAAGGGTTATTTCCTACTGTTAGGGCTGAAATTCAGTCTGATTTATACAGATTGCGACCATATCGTATTTTGGAGCTCCTGGCGCTACCTGAAGAACAGACCAGTGAACGACAACAAGGGTTGCAACTATTGCAAGATATTTTAGACGAGCGCAGTGGCATTGATGGAACTGGAGACGATAAATCTGGTCTGAATATAGATGATTTTTTGCGCTTTATTCAGCAACTACGTAACTACCTAACAGTTGTAGAGCAGCACAAACTGTTTGAAATGGAAAGCAGGCGTCCTTCAGCAGTCGCCACCTATTTAGCAGTTTATGCTTCAATTGCAAGAGGTTTCACGCAACGTCAACCTGCATTAATTCGTCAAGCAAAGCAAATGCTGATCCGCTTGGGCAGACGTCAAGATGTCCATCTAGAACAGTCCCTTTGTGCGTTACTTCTGGGACAAACAGAAGAAGCAAGCCGTGCTTTAGAACTTTCGCAGGAGTATGAGGCTCTGGCTTTTATTCGAGAAAATTCTCAAGACTCTCCAGACCTCTTACCAGGACTGTGCTTATACGGAGAGCGCTGGTTAGAAAACGAACTGTTTCCCAACTTTCGAGATTTGGTGAAACAACCAGCTTCCCTGAAAGATTATTTTGCCGATAAACAGGTGCAAGCTTATCTAGAAGCTCTACCTACAGAAGCTGAACCAATAAATCAAGGAACTGGCATACATCGCCAGTCTTCCCAAACACAGGAGACCACTCGTCGGAGTCGCCGCAACAATTCCGCAGTGGGTCAGGAACAATACCAAAATAAACAAACACCCAACCCAGGAACACAAGCAACGCCAACCCCACAAAAACCTGAGTCTTCAAACTATTCCTCACCTAGTTATACAACACCACCGCCTTCTTCAGGTTCTTCTTGGAGTCTAAACGCACAAACACCTGTAGCACCACCTGCCAACATTGATCCTACAGCGACAGGAACTTACCGTAACTTGAATGGTCGATTCAAAGCCTCGGCGGTACCCCCTCAGCCGCAAACCCAAAGGAGGCACAAACGCAGTTCGTCTACCAGTTCACAGCGGGGATTGGATAAGCGTCATGGACAGGTTCATCGTCGGCGAGTTTTTGCCCGGACCTCTCCAGCACAAATACGGTTCGTTTTTATAGTGTTGGCTTCCTTGGTCAGTTTGGTGGTGCTGTGGATTTTGACAGCAGCAACTATTGGATTGTTCAAACCTCTATTTTTCCCCGGACCCTCTTTGAAAGGCGAACAGTTATCAGTGCAGCTCAATGAACCTCCAGTTCCTATTCCTGACCAAAACAGCAAACCACAATTACCAGCAGGATCTCTCACCGAAGAGACAGCAGGAGAAATGGTTCAAGCTTGGCTAGATACCAAAGCCGCAGCTCTTGGCTACAACCATGAGATTGATAGTTTGGATCATATTTTAGTAGGTTCAACTTTGACAAAATGGCGGGGATTGGCAAAGCAAGAAAGAACAGACAACCGCTATCGAAAATATCAACACAGCGTGAAAGTAGAATCTTTGGAGACAAACCAGGCTAACCAGAATCATGCTGCGGTAGAAGCTTCGGTGACTGAAGTGACAGAGTATTACGAGAATGGTCAAGTAAAAAAATCTGATAACGAAAAATTGCGAGTTAGGTATGAATTGGTGCGGGTAGAGGGTACGTGGCGTATCCAAGATATGTCAGTTTTAAACAAGTTGAGTATGATTTCTTAGATAAAAAAATTAATAACAGATCAACTCAAGACAAAAATTAGATTACAAAAGTTTAAATCTGCTTTTCTATCTTTAGATAGACTAAGTCTATCTCTGCTGTGTCCAGAAAACGGTCAAAGTCTAACTCAGGATAGAATTTGTAAATTTTTATTTTTTTGTTTTCATTTTAATTTTTAATTTGTATTTAGGATAAAGCTCATCCCAATCGCTGGAAAAATTTTTATTCATGACAGAAACTCTGTTTCATGCCTATGCGCCCTTGATTCTGTGGACGAGTCTGGGGCTATTAATATTTAAGTTTCTACCTCAGTGGTTTCCACGTCTTTTGGGTCGTTGTCTTTACTGGTTCGGGGTGCCACTCGAGCTTCTGGCGTTAGCAAGACAACGTGGTTTCAATGAATTTGCAGGTGAAGTCAGTCTGCCTATACTAGCACCAATCATCACTTTAGGAGTACTAGTGCTTGGTTTGGTGATGACATCACTTATCTTGAAAGGATGGAAACTGTTACTATCCGACAAGTTAAAGCCATACTCGGCTAAGTTATTTCCCCCTTATTTGCTTGACTCTTCCTCTAGTGGCAGTTTTGTGATTTCTGCTGTCTTAGGTAACACAGGTTTTGTTGGGTTGGCGATCGCCCCATCGTTAGTGAGTTCAGATGGTGTCAACTGGGCTGTTCTTTACAGTATTACCCACAATGTCATCGGCACCTATGGCTTTGGAGTTGTGATTGCTAGCTACTTCAGTCATTCACAACAGCAAAATCGCTGGTGGATGCAACTACGCGATGTTTTGAGTGTACCTTCCCTGTGGGCTTTTCTGTTCGGTTATCTCACTCGCTCTGTACAATTACCAGAAATCATTGAGTCGGGACTCCAAGGATCTGTGAATATCGTCATCGCTTGCGCTTTCTTACTGACTGGTATTCGCTTAGCGCAACTTCAAGGGTGGAAGAGTTTAAAACTTGCCTTTGTCCCCGCTTTCTTAAGGGTTTTTCTCACTCCTCTACTTGTTGGTTTAGCAACAACTTTGTTTTTTGGATTGTCTGGTTCTCCGCGTTTGGCAATGGTCTTAATGTCTGGTGTACCGACAGCTTTTGCTGGTCTAATTTTGGCAGAAGAGTACAATCTTGATCGCGATTTGATTACTAGCAGTATCATCATCTCCACACTGTTGTTACTCCTCGTACTTCCTTTGTGGATTTTGGTCTTTGGTTAACTCAAATCCTCTACCAGTACCAACAATTGCTAATCGGTGAGTAAGCTTAATGAATTCTAGGGGATCTGACCTGAAGAGTTTTGTCATCAAAGCATGACATTTTTATCATGTTTTAGATGCTGGACTCGCCGATAACGAGCTAAAATGTCAGAGAAGCATGACTTTTTGATCCCCTAAGTGCTTATAAATTCGTGACAAACGGAAAAATCTGTTTAGAAACCCCTTGATCCCGAGGGAGAATTACTAGTTAATATTCATTAACAAAAGGTTCTTCCGCTCCCCCATAAAAAATGCTGATTTTGGCATAACAGGGATTTAAAAGGGAGTAACTCTCAATTTAAAAACACACTAAAAAACATAAAAAACTCGGCAAAACCAGGAGTCAGAAATAAGAAGTTTAGCTGGGGTTGATAGCTATATATCAGCCACTTTTAAACCAGGGGACATCATGAACCTTTCAAACGACTGGAGGCCAAATTCATCATGGCAAAAGAACGCCCACCATTAGAAGAGATGACATTACGGCAACTACGTAAAGTAGCTAGCGAATATGGTGTCTCTCGTTATAGCCGAATGCGTAAATCGCAATTGCTGGCATCTATTCAAGAAGTTCAGCGCAGTAAAGTTTCTCTTAGCCAATCTCGTTCACTGGAGGCACAGGAAACCGTGGAAGCAGCAAAATTTGAGTTGGGTCAGGTTGATCGCACTGGCGGAACACTCGCTGATGTTGATGAAGGACTAGGGGATCTCCCTCAAGGCTATGGAGAAAGCCGTATTGTTCTATTGCCCCGAGATCCACAGTGGGCTTATACCTACTGGGATGTTCCTAATGAACACAAAGAAGAACTGCGGCGACAAGGCGGACAACAGCTAGCGTTGCGTATCTATGATGTTACCGACATCAATTTAGAGTACCAAAGCCCCCATAGCATTCAAGAATACCCAAGTGATGAACTCGCACGGGAATGGTATTTGCCAATTCCAGTGAGCGATCGCGATTATGTTATTGACATCGGTTACCGTTGCGCTGATGGTCGCTGGTTAACACTCGCTCGTTCTGCACCTGTCCACGTTCCTCCTGTCTATCCTTCCGACTGGATTGAAGATGTCTTCATCACCGTAAACTTTGAAGAAGATTTGCGTGGTAAGACCGTCTACGAACTGGTTCCTCCCACCAAGAAAGTGCCAACAGCAACTGCAAATGGTGCGAACCCAATTTACGACCAAATCTTTGGCTTGGCGGAGTCTGCCGAAGCGCAAAGGGTTGCAGGTTCTCTGTTTGGTTCCATGCAACACGTTCCTGGTTCTGTCACTCCAGAACAAGCCATCAGCTCTTACATCTTCCCTTCTGGCGTGGGTATGTGGGCAGTTCCCACCGTGTCTGGTTTAACCGCGTCTGGTGTAGGTATGTCTGGTGCAGGCTTCTCTGGTGACGTGCCTATGCGTCCACGCAAGTTCTGGCTGATTGCTGATGCTGAATTGATTGTTTACGGCGCAACCGAACCTGATGCTACCGTAACAATTGGCGGTCGTCCAATTAAACTCAATCCAGACGGGACATTCCGTTTCCAAATGTCCTTCCAGGATGGTTTGATTGACTATCCAATTATGGCTGTTGCTGCTGATGGTGAACAAACACGATCAATTCATATGAAGTTTACTCGTGAGACACCTTCACGCAATACCAATACCAAAGAAGAAGCTGTTTTAGAATGGCTCTCTTGATTTTATATTTTTGATTTGGAATTAGCCTTATTATCCTCCGCCTCAGCAAATAGTGGCGGAGGTTTTGTATCAAGGATAGTTTTATTGATGAATTAAGAATTATCTAAATATGATAGTTTGCATTTGGGTAAAATACAGGAAGAAATAATAAACCACAGATGGATACAGAGAAATCGGTAAATAAATGTAGTTAATAAATGTAGGATGGGTTAGTGAAGCGTAACCCATGCTGTCTTTTGCAATTGATGCTGTACTTACTACTTAATCAATCACAAATAGATATAGATAAAACCAGATTTTCTTAAAATAAGAAGTGTTTACATGTTAAAAAGTAAATTTATCTATTTCTTTAAAGTAATAATCATATTTACTCTTTGTTTAGCCTGCCAAAAGACTTCTCAAACTTCAGCAACAACACAAGTATCAAAACAATGTATTGGAAATAATACAAAATCCAGTATAGAATTCTTAAAAACTAATAATCAAGGTAAAAAAGATGCAAGAGGTATTAATCATGTCATTATTTTTAACCCAAAATCAAAAGAATTAGATTTCAAAGTGAATCTTGGTTTATCTCATCAACTCTATGCAAAAAACAATCAAGGTAAACTACGTCAAGAGTATATACCAAAATCATTTCACGAACTTATTACTGATGAAAATGCAAAATTAAACGGACAAACACCTATCGCAGCCATTAACGCTGATTACATAGATATAGATCATAAACCTCAAGGCTTAAATATTTCTCGAGGGGTGGAATATTCAGGAGCTTTTAAGAATAAGCGTTCTTCCTTTGGGATATCAGCAGGTAAACCAGAGCAACGCCAAGCAACAATTCAAGTAGGAAGAAGAAAGGAAAAGATTCTGAACTATAACTTAGTAGGTGGTAACGGTAGGTTTTATCGTAACGGCAAGTTTAAAGATATTTGTCAAGATTTAGGAGAACTTGCCTGCAAACAAGCAACAAATCGGTCCATGGTAGCTATTACAAATAAAGGTTATGTCATTTTGTTAGTAAATGATATAAAAGCAAATTCAAATCTTGAATTATCTCAACTCAATCAAGAACTGATGCCAAATATGTTTGATGATGTTCTTGAAGGAATTGCTCGCAATAACTGTTTAGGAAAAATTCAAGAGGGAATGTTATTTGATGGAGGTATGTCTCCTGGACTTTACTATAATAAGAAAATTTATGTAGAAAATCCTGGACAAATTGGGTCAGTCTTCCTAATTTATCAGAGACCTTTGAATAATTAATAAAATCCAATAACTAAGAATTTTTCTATAAGTTTTAGCAATTCAGGAAAAGCAAGCTACGTCAAAAGAGAGAGTTGTTAGTAAAGCAGATCTCATGACTGCCTGAAAAAGGTACGCTAGAAACTGAAGCTAAAAAAAAGACTATGACACCATCAGAAATCGCGGATACGCTCAAAGAATTATTTGGTGCAGCGTCTGCTAATCCTATTGCATCTGGTTCCTGGCAAATAGAAACTCCCAATTTTCGACTGCTGGTTATGCTTTCGGACGATGAAAGTTGGCTACGCATTTTATTACCGATTATGCCAGCCTCTGAAGCTCAACCCTTTCTAGAACAAATTTTGGAAGCAAACTTTGACGAAACTCAGGAAGTACGTTATGCCTTGCAGCAAGGGGTCATCTGGGGAGTATTTCAGCATAACTGCAATAGTCTAGTCCAAGAAGATTTTCGCGATGCGATCGCCCGACTTATTTTTCTCCATCAAAGTGGTTTAGATAATGTTTTTAATCGACTTATCGAAAGACGCATTCGGGAAATTATTCAAACAGCAAAACAGCAAGGTCAGTCTCTTCAAGCCACTATGCAAAACTTAGAACGCTTGTATGCAGAAGGATTGATGGGCGAGATTAACCAAACTTCCCAAGCCCGTGAAGAAGTTTTAGCTGCATGGCGTTATCAGTTAGAACGCCTATGGAATGAAGTTGGTTCAAATCCCCAATAGAAATTTTAAACACGTCATTTAAATTGCTTAATTATGAATATCATTGAAACTTTAAAACAAGATTATCAAAGATTTCCAAATAATCAGACATATAGTATCTACGCTCAAAATGTTTATTTTCAAGACCCGGTCTTCAAATATCGTGGTCTGAATTTGTACAAACAGATGATTAAATTCATCCAGACGGCATTTTTGAATCCCAAAATGGACTTGCATGACATTAATCGTACAGGAGACACTATCAAAACTGAGTGGACACTCAGCTGGAACACCCCCGTTCCTTGGAAACCACGTATTTCTATCTCTGGCTGGAGTGAATTGCGCCTCAACACTCAAGGTTTGATTGTTTCCCACATCGATTATTGGCACTGTTCACGCTTCGACGTGCTGAAACAGCATTTATTCTCCTTAAAAAGTTCATAATGTAAATAAATGTAAATAATCCTCAGCTAGGACAAAACCATCAATGCGTGTAATTTTAATGACAGGCAAAGGCGGTGTGGGAAAGACCTCCGTAGCCGCAGCCACTGGACTCCGTTGTGCAGAACTGGGTTATCGTACACTTGTTCTGAGTACAGACCCTGCTCACTCTCTGGCAGACAGTTTTGACCTAGAACTGGGACACGCACCGCGACAAATTCGCCCCAATTTGTGGGGTGCTGAACTGGATGCGCTACTAGAACTAGAAGCAAACTGGGGTTCTGTAAAGCGCTACATCACTCAAGTTTTACAAGCACGCGGTTTGGATGGAGTACAAGCAGAAGAACTCGCGATTTTACCAGGTATGGATGAAATTTTTGGCTTGGTAAGGATGAAACGGCATTACGATGAAGGGGAATTCGACGTTTTAATTATCGACTCAGCCCCCACTGGCACAGCATTGCGACTTTTGAGTTTACCAGAAGTCAGCGGCTGGTATATGCGCCGCTTTTATAAACCTTTCCAAAACATTTCTGTTGCACTGAGACCTTTGGTTGAACCTATTTTTAAACCAATTGCTGGTTTCTCTTTACCAGACAAAGAGGTGATGGACGCACCTTACGAGTTTTATGAACAAATTGAAGCCTTGGAAAAAGTATTAACAGATAATAATCAAACCTCTGTGCGTCTTGTCACTAACCCTGAAAAGATGGTGATTAAAGAATCTCTTCGCGCTCATGCATATCTAAGTTTGTATAATGTTGCGACAGATTTAGTCGTCGCAAATCGCATTATTCCTGAAGCAGTGCAAGACCCCTTTTTCCAACGGTGGAAAGAGAATCAACAGCAATACCGCCACGAAATTCATGAAAACTTTCATCCATTACCTGTCAAGGAAGTTCCGCTTTTCTCTGAAGAGATGTGTGGCTTGGATGCGTTAGAACGTCTGAAGGAAACACTCTATAAGGATGAAGATCCAACTCAGGTTTATTACAAAGAAACTACCATTAGAGTTGTACAAGAAAAAAATCAATATAGTTTGGAATTGTACTTGCCAGGCATTCCTAAAAATCAGGTTCAATTAAGTAAAACTGGAGATGAATTAAACATCACAATTGGGAATCACCGCCGAAATTTAGTATTGCCGCAAGCTTTGGCAGCACTGCAACCTGCAGGAGCAAAAATGGAAGAAGACTATCTCAAAATCCGTTTTGCTGCCGTGTGATACCAATTTGAAAAAAGAATGGAACACATCGGTTAAACCCCTCCCCAACCCTCCCCTTGTTAAGGAGAGGGTGCTCGATAGGGTGGGTGGGGTTATCTGTCGCAAACATTTTTTTACTTGGTATGAGAATGAGTTAGAGTTCCAAATTGGAATTATGAATTATGAATTTTTGAGCATTCATAATTCATAACTTCTATTTTTTGCCTAACATAAATTGGCTAAAATACAAAACACAATCATGTATAAAAGACCATAATATTTCTAATTTCTCAGTTGAACAGGCATAGCTAAATAAGTCATCTTCAAAGCACCGAGTGGGGTGAAAATCACTGGAGTCAAATTTCCATTTAATTGCATTTGAATTTCAGTAGATGGCAACGCCTTTAAACCTTCCATCAAATACTTAATATTAAAAGCAATATCTATATCTTCTCCCAATATCTGTGCTGGCATTAACTCCCTTCCATTGCCAACATCTTGAGCTTCACAAGATATAGTAATTTCTTGCGCTTCACTATTCATGCTGACCTTAACAACATTATTCTTCTGATCGGCAAATACAGCAATCCGCTCTAAAGCACTCAAGAATTGTCGTCTATCCAAAATTAATTCCCTCTGAAATTGTCGGGGAATAAGTTGGCGATAAGCAGGATATTGTCCTTCAAGAGTGCGGCTTGTCAAACGTTGATTTTGCCACTCAAAAACAACTTGACCTTGGTCAAAATACAACGCCACAGGTTCATCTTGTGAGTGAGTATGAGCCAGCATCCGCTCTAGTTCCCTTAAAGCTCTCGCTGGTACTGTCACTTCTAACTGAGTTTGAGAGTCTGTGTCTGGGCTCTCGTTTGTGGTTAGTACGACTGCTAGGCGATGTCCGTCGGTTGCTGCAAACTCGAGTGTGTCTTGTTGAACTGTTAAATGTACTCCAGTGAGAACCTGTTTCGTTTCATCTGAACTGGTTGCAAACAGTGAACCTCGCAAGCCCTCAATTAATGCACTAGCAGCGATATTTAGCGCTTGCGCATTTTCAATGACAGGGAGTTCGGGAAACTCTTCTGCTCCCATTGCTCGTACTTGATAACGCCCACTTTTTGGTGTCAGCGTCACGATTGAGCCTTCCCCGCCCAAGGTGTCATCGGTAGGTGATTCGTCTTCTAAGGTGATTTCACCTTCTGGAAGACGAGTCGTGATATCGTTGAGCAGCTTAGCAGGAATTGCAATAACGCCCCCCTCCAACACTTCGGCAATAAAACTGGTACGGATACCCAAACTAAGGTCAAAGGCTGTTAAGCTAACCTGATTAGTTTCAGCATCCGCTTGTAGCAGCACATTGGCAAGTACTGGATGCGTTGGGCGTGAAGGTACAGCACGGCTTGTGAGTGAGAGGTTAGTACTAAGGTCGCTTTGGGTGCAAACTAATTTCATGGTCAACTTTGGCTGGCTTCTGTGTTGGATATGTTAGCACCGTTGTTGCTATGTGGGGCGCAAGGCATTCATTTTTATAGGGATTTTTAACTAACTACTGCAAAATCCTAATTTTCTTTTCTTCTGGAACGAACATCTTGCCCATCGTGAACTAAGCACCCCAATTCCTAAATATTAGCTGTTAAACCCAAGCGGAAAGTAAACCCAGGGCTATAGATACGATTGACTCGCTCATATTGTTCATCTAATAGATTTTCTAGGTAAACTGTCAATCCCAAATTTCTTGTCACAGGAACGCGAGCACTAAAATCCAAATTAAAGAAAGATGGTGAAAACTCTGTAGTTGTCTCCCCAGCTCTTGTATATAAGGCTCGACGAGCGCCACTATAATAAGTCGCATACAAATTAGCTTGCCAGCCTCCACTTTCATAACCAATACCAGCAGAGGCAACAGAGTAAGGAATTAAGCCTAGCTGTAACCCTTCTTCTGGTCCTGTTTTTATTTTGGCATCTGTATATGTGTAGTTGACAAAAGTTGACCAACCAGCGGCAATTTTCCATCGCAGCGCCGCTTCTAAACCATTGGTATCAACTAACCCAATATTCGCCCATCTTCCTTGTACAACTCCTAGGCGATTATCTAAACTACTGCCGAAGTAGGTGAACTGTCCTGTTAAATTTTCCGAAAATTTGACATCAACTCCTGCAGTCCAAGAAGAACCAGTTTCTGGTTCTAAATCAGGGTTAGGTAGCCATCCATGGACTGTGTCATAAACATACAACTGATCCAAACCTGGATTGCGCTGTCCTCCTGCCCAACTTCCTCGTATAGCTAATGCTGGAACAATATCATATTTAAATCCCACACTAGGATTAAGATAATTCCCAAATTTGCTATCAAAGCTTTGTCTCAAGCCCAAATCTACCTGAAAATTATCACTAATATTCCAAGTATTAACAGCAAATAATGCAGTGTTTAATAAACTCTGGCTTTCATTTTCATTCAAGTTAATTCGATTAGGAACTGTGCTGAATGCATCACCATTTAAATCTGTGTTTTGTAAATCTAATCCCCAACGCAATTTATTATTTGGAGTGATTTGCCAGGTATGATCTACCCTAGCTGTATACAATTGAGTATCTAAAGTTCCTGTACGGTAGAATTGGTTGCTGGGACCATAAGTGTTGAAGTATTCTTGGTTATAACCTAGCGTGGTTGTAAGAACAGAACTGTTTCCATTACCAAGGCGAGTTTTCCAAGAAAAGCCAATATTTAAACCATCGCGATCGAGTCGGTCTCTTTGTAAAGGAAAGCCAAAATAAATTAATCCCCTGCGACTGCTAAGTTTAGTGACATCTAAACTTAAGGTATTTCTAGAATCTACATCAAAGGCAAAACTACCAAAGTATGTGCTGGTAGCTGTATCTGCATTAAATAAATATCCTTGAGGATCACGGTTTGCTGCACCCACAGGAACGCGGTAACGGTTATCAATAAAATACCTTTCAAAGCTGAGGTTATATCTTAAAGAGCCAGTTGCACCTGCATAGCTTAATTGTTGATTATTGAAATTCAAAGAACCAAATTCTGCAGTTGCGTTGAAGCGAGGAACATTACTACCTTCTTTAGTGATGATATTAACAACTCCTCCAAAAGCTGATGAACCATATAAAGTGGAAGCTGCACCACTATATAATTCTATTCGTTCAATAGCCTCTACAGGAATACTATTTAAATCCGTTGATCCATGATAAGTATTGATATTAGTGTTAATGGGTCTGCCATTAATAAGAAATACAGACTGGTTCGTTGAGGCTCCCCGATAATATGTACCTGTGTGAATATCTGCACCATGACCTGAATCATTGATAGCAAATCCAGGCAATTTTTTCAAAACATCAGATACGCTTGTCGCCCCTTGTTTTTGAATTTCCTCTTTTTCAATAACGTATGTAGGCGTAGACTGAGGAAGCTCATCCTGCTTTCCTGTAACATCTATGATAATTTCATCATCTTGAACTGTCGGTTCTGATTCGTCTGTTGGGGAATTAGGGGATGGACTATCAGTTGTTTGTGGCTTTTTTGATGGGACAGTTAGTGTTTGAGTGAGTAATTCTGCACTGGTGTGTGGATGCTCTATTTCATTTAAAGATGGAATTTTTGATGTTTTTTGTATAAAAGTATTTTTTTGATTTGAATGATTGTCTTGTGCAAAGACAACGGAAGTTAAAGCCAAGTTAGTTAATATAACTTGAACAATGAAGACACTCCATTTCATTTTCTACCTCACCACACCCAAATTTAATGACAAAAACTCTAGTAGGAGCTTTTGTCAACTTACGATTGGTAAAAATACTTGTCAAAAGACAAGCCGTCAAACTTCGTGTAGAGTGTGGCGAGGATCAAGAAGATGCACTCAGGCTCAGACGCAGCGACGTGGAGAATTTTGATGTCTCTGTGTTTGGTGTCTCTCCGCGTCCCCGTATCATTTTCTACTTACCCCCTAACTGATACAGCGCCTCTTCAGTTACACGACAAATTCGCCAGTCATCTAAAATAGTTGCTCCCATGCGGCGATAGAATGCGATCGCTGGCTCGTTCCAATCCAAAACACTCCACTCTAATCTTCCGCAACCACGCTCTATGGCTATCTGAGCAATTTTTATCAGCAGCGCTCTGCCAACACCTTCTCGCCGATATTCTGGTAAAACAAACAAATCCTCTAAATAAATTCCCGGCTTGGTCAAAAATGTGGAATAATTATGAAAAAATAGGGCAAACCCCACAGCTTGCCCTGCATATTCTGCTAATATAGCCTCTACATATTTCCGGGAGCCAAACAGATGCTCCTTTAATTCCATAGCATTGCCAGTAACTGCATGAGATAATTTTTCGTACTCTGCCAGCGCCTTAATTAATTTAAACAGGACATCGCAGTCAGCTGGTTCAGCAAAACGCACAATTAAATCGCTATGCAAAGTCATTGGTTGTTAATCATAAGTCATTAATCATAAGTCATTAGCCCATAATTCATATTCGCTAGTCAATAGTCATATCTTTTTTGACCATTGAACATTTTTGACCATTGAACAACAGTTTGCACTCTTGAGGCAATCTCAACACCCTCATGGGTATATTCTCAATTCGGTTCGGTTAAGGGGTAAGGGAAAAAATTAATGTCCACTAACCCTTCCCCTTCGTCCCTTATCCAAACTGTATTGGGAGACGGAACATCTCCAGCTTGGCTTTGAACTATACCAACCAACCCTTTAAGCGTTTGGCTATGTGAGGACGCCGCAACTTCCGCATCGCTTTGCTTTGAATTTGTCGAACTCGCTCGCGGGAAAGGTTGAACATTGTACCAACTTCTTCTAAGGTACAGGGCTCACTGGTAATCAAACCGTAGCGCAGAGAAATGACGTCTTTTTCCCGTGGCGTGAGCACGTCTCCTAAGACTTCCCAAATCTCCTGGCGCATCATACTTTCGTTCATTTTCGCCTCTGGAGATTGGTTATCTTCATCTTCTAGCAAATCCATCAATTCTGTATCTTCTTCTTTACCAACACGGTGATTGAGGGAAAGTGCTTGGCGTCGTAGTTGTTGCAGTTGGCGTAGTTGTTGCGCGGGAATCTCTAGAGCTTCCGCCATTTCTTCTTCAGTTGGATTGCGTCCTAGTCTCTGTTTGAGTTCCCGTTGCGCTTTTTTAAGTTTGTTAAGTTTCTCAACTATGTGAATTGGTAAGCGAATAGTACGCGCATCGTTGGCTATAGCTCGCGTAATTGCTTGTCTAATCCACCAATAAGCGTAAGTAGAAAACTTGTATCCTTTATCTGGGTCAAATTTTTCTGTAGCACGATTTAACCCCATTGCTCCTTCTTGAATTAAATCTAGAAAAGGAACTCCGCGATTTAAATATCGTTTAGCAATAGATACAACCAATCGTAGGTTTGAGCGAATCATTTTACGTTTTGCGACTCGCCCTTGATACAATTTATGTTCTAGTTGTTTTTCGGTCATCCCAAGATGGGAAGCTACAGCTGCTTTGTTTGGTTGATTTCCTAGTTCTTCAAGTAAGGAAACTTGTAATTCTCTAATTTCCTCTAAAAATCGCACTCTCCGCGCTAATTCGACCTCTTCATCTGGCTTTAGCAACGGATAACGAGCCATTTCTTTAAAAAAGGCACCCACAGCATCGTCATACTCGGTTTTGTTGTATCCCGAGGGACGCGCCGCCGCCATTTGATCACCGATACGATCTTCGGCTTCCAAGTTTTCTATAACTATTGGGGGATCTTCATCTGCCACTGCATCTAATGTATTAAATAATTCTTCATTATCAGCAGCACTTCCCATTGTTTCCATTGTTCCCAAGTCAGCAATATTCATAGTTTCCTTCAGGGATTGTTGCTCTGTTTGGTACATAATTAGTGACAGCTGCTATGGTGATTCTTGGTAATTTTTTGAGGGACAAATACACCCGCTAAATTCCAAAATACGAGTCTTTGTCTAGAATTTGTGTGATTCCGATCATTGATATCTATACTGCCATTACCCGAAGTTCATAATTTGGTTAAAGTGTATTAAGCTAATGACGGGAAAAAATGTAGATGTTTGAAATGTAACGTCACAAACTGGGATCAAGGCAAAATTATGAAAAAATAGGGAACACTTGCAGACAATCCCCTGAATTTACTATTGGGATTTTTTCATTCTTTATCCTTAACACTTAAACCTCAGTTAACTCCATTTGTCAGTTTCAGATAGATACAATTCTTCACTAAGCCTAAGACTTGGATCTTTTAAGTATGTTTTAGGCTGCTAACACATATTTTTCTCTTTTTTCTTAATCAGATTTTTTGAAATCCTCCTCTCTTAAAATTACCTATCTTAACAAATATAAAAACTTCATTTGGTTCTCTCCACATTCTTAAATATTCATGCATTTTTCTAATTTCTTTGACTTTTTATGCCTTAGCCATTGCTTAGGGCATCTGATTTTTGAGTGCGGGGTTATGCGTCGCTCTTGAGCCTGCCCCAAAACAAGTCATTCAACAAGTAAAAACTTTAGCAATGTATTCTCTTGATAAAGGATCTCACATACTTACAGGACAGAATATCTATCAATAGGGGGAAAAGCCTGATTCCCTATTTAGCAATCAGAGAAAATCAACTGAAAAAATCTGAAATTATCTAGTTGTGTTGAGTTGGCATTAAATATTTATTGCCTTCTACAAATGGGAGTAATTTTCTGTCAGATTACATAAGACGAAACTTATCAAGTATTATGTCTTATGACAGTATTGCCAATTACATTTTTGGTCAAAGAATGCATACAGTTAGAGTTAAGGAAAGCAAGGTTAAACTGGTAAATCAGTGCAGAGTGCTAATTCATGAGGAGCCACTGCGTTGTGGAGATTTCCCCGAGTTTGCAAAGTGGCGTTTCTGAGTCAATCCTGATGAACGAATACAGTCGATGAAACCAGGAAAAAAGTTTAATTTTCTCCAGAAATCAATTCAGGAGCTTTTAACTATTTTCTAAATTCAGCGAGTATTCTGGAGGATGGAAAACTCCTAGCAGTTGGCACTTGGCACTTAAGACTGTTTTGGTAAGGGAAATATCTATTCTATTGATTTAGAAACTATGTATATGAATGGCGTTAGTTTGCCTCCTTTGGTAGTTGCCCAAGCTGGTGAATCGTACCAGTTAGGAACAACAGGGAATCGTTGGATTGAAGTGTTAGTGGACTGTCCGGGGAGTTCAGGACTGTATACATATCGGCTGCCAGCTCAGCTGGAAGTAAAACCAGGTGATATTGTAAGTGTGCCATTTGGTCCGCAACTGCTAGGAGGAATCGCCATTCGTTTTCTAACACAACCCTCTGCAGATCTACCAGTAGAAAAAATTCGGGATGTGGAAGATGTCCTCAGCGTTGGTTTTTTTCCCTCAACTTATTGGGAACTCTTGAATCGAGTTGCAGCATACTACTACACACCACTGATTCAAGTCATCCGTGTCGCCCTACCACCAGGTTTGTTAGGGAGATCGCAACGTCGTGTTCGTCTCGTTAAGAAAGTGGACGAAGTCGAGGAAAGAAATACTCCCTCATCTATTCCCTTTCTCTCCTCAGCTGCGCAGCAAATTCTGAAACTTTTACAAGCACAAGCAGATGGAGATTACAGCTTCGCCTACCTGCAACGTCAAGTCAAAGCTGCTTACCAAGGTATACGAGAGTTGCAGCGACGAGATTTCGTGGAAAGTTACTTAGAACCCCCACGACTGACTCGACCAAAACAGCAAAAAGCAGTCACACTGATTAACAGTACGTTTGAGGGCAACTTAACCAGTCGTCAGCGAGAAGTTGTGGAAGTGCTGCGAAAGCGTGGCGGCGAGTTATGGCAAAGTGAACTGTTACAGATTTGTAGTACAAGTACCTCCATCCTCAAGACGTTAGAACAAAAGGGGTACATCACCATTCAAGAACGAGAAGTCTTGCGAACTCCTCCTGTGTTCCCCCCACTTGCAGATAGAACGCAAGAGGGTATGCTAGCAGTGGAACAGAAAAAAATACTAACACTAGCTCAATCGCAAGCGTTAGGGGTCATTACCCATCTCGATGGATCTGCTGTAGTGCTGTTGCATGGTGTCACAGGTTCTGGAAAAACAGAAGTGTATTTGCAAGCAATAGCGCCTCTCCTCAAGAAAGGCAAATCAGCCCTTGTTTTAGTACCAGAAATTGGACTGACACCCCAGTTAACAGATCGTTTTTGCGCTCGTTTTGGGAACAAAGTCAGCGTCTACCACAGCGCCCTCTCAGATGGTGAACGTTATGACACCTGGCGGCAAATGCTAACAGGAGAACCCCAAGTTGTTATAGGTACACGCAGTGCTGTGTTCGCTCCCTTACCAAACTTGGGCTTAATAATATTAGATGAAGAACATGACAGCAGCTTTAAGCAAGATTCTCCCATCCCTACCTACCATGCCCGCAGTGTCGCCCAATGGCGCGCTGAGTTAGAAAACTGCCCCCTAGTGCTTGGTTCAGCAACCCCCTCCCTGGAGACGTGGGTGAGTGTAGGGGAAGCAAAAGAGGACACGGAGATAGGGAAATTCTCCGCGTCACCCCCTACTTACTACCTCTCCCTCCCCGAACGCATCCAGTCCCGTCCCTTACCTCCAGTGGAAGTTGTGGATATGCGGCAAGAATTGCAGCTGGGAAATCGTTCTATATTTAGTCGTTCCTTGCAAGAAGCTTTGCAGCAACTACAAGAACGCCGTCAACAGGGAATTTTATTTATCCATCGCCGGGGACACAGCACATTTGTCTCTTGCCGTAGTTGTGGATATGTCCTGGATTGTCCAAACTGTGATGTGTCGCTGTCTTATCACCATACCGAGGAGGATGCGCCACAGGTGTTGCGGTGTCATTACTGTAATTTTGCGCGATCGCATCCCCGCAACTGCCCAGAATGTGGTTCTCCCTATCTAAAATTTTTCGGTAGTGGTAGCCAACGAGTCGCACAGGAGTTAGCGAAACAGTTTCCCGAACTGCGCTTTATCCGTTTTGATAGCGATACCACCCGCACCAAAGGCGCCCACCGGACACTCCTGACAAAGTTTGCTAATGGTGAGGCACATCTATTAGTCGGTACGCAAATGCTCACCAAGGGATTGGATTTGCCTCAAGTCACACTTGTGGGTGTTGTCTCTGCTGACGGGTTACTACATCTATCAGATTATCGCGCGAGTGAAAGGGCATTTCAAACCCTAACACAGGTGGCTGGACGTGCTGGTAGGGGAGAAGAGCCAGGAAGAGTGATTATCCAAACATACACACCAGAACATACTGTGATTGAAGCAGTCCAAAAACACGATTATCAGTCTTTCACAGATGCGGAATTAGAACAGCGACAAGTGCTGAATTACCCTCCCTATGGACGGTTAATTTTATTGCGCTTGAGTAGTCCTGATCCAATTCAAGTAGAGAATACAGCACAGATAATAACAGCTGCTTTGCCTCAACATGAGGGGTTAGACATTTTGGGACCAGCACCCGCTACTATTTTACGGGTATCTAATCGTTATCGCTGGCAAATATTGCTAAAGTTTTCTCCGAATGCCTTGCCACAGTTACCAGATTGGGAAGAAGTGCGTAAACTTTGTCATCAGTCTGTGAGTTTAACAATTGATGTTGATCCATTAAATATGATGTGAATATCTAATGTAAATATCTGTGTTGTCTATCTCGCAAGCTTGGGAGAGGAACTTTGAGATTGGCTCCCCTTCTCCCAATTTTGGGAGCAAGGGTTGGGGGATTGTGAATAGGGAAAACCGAAATTCCTTACCTTTGCTGTCAAGCTACAAACCTACAAACAGCTAACAAGTCCAAGACGCAAGACTTCTCGCGTGAAGTCACATGAGTAACCAATACACGCATCAGCAAGAAACTTACCCGCCTGCGACTCTTTAGTCACTCCATATCCACCAAGAATTTCGACTGCTGTTTGCGCATTTTTGATTGCCACATCCACAGCAAATGTCTTAGCTGCTGGTGCTTTAACCATCGCTGCAAGTTGGGGATCAGTGTCTGCGGTATTGGCTGCCTCCCATACTGTTAATCGCGCAGCTTGCGTATTTATCATCATATCAGCAAGCTTCAAAGCAACTGCTTGATGCTCGATAATTGGACGCCCCCAACTAACCCGTTTTTTAGCATAATCCAAAGCATACTCGTATGCAGCACGCGCTAAACCCACGTAGGAAGCTGCAAGTCCAATAGCCACCTCGGGAAGCAACATCAAAAGTTTGGCTGCTTCTCCCTCTTGTCCAAGGAGATTTTCTGCGGGAACTCGCACGTTATCAAGATGAATCGGAGCATGATGGGAGGTTTTCCAGCCAATCATCTCTGTCCTCTTGCCAAATTTCAGACCTGGGGTATCTGCTGGCACATAGAATATGGACATACTCTCGCGCAATGGCTTGTCAAGATCTGTGCGTGCAATGATGAAATATGCATCCGCAATCCCAACATTTGTCACTAACGACGACTTTTGTCCGTTAAGGATATATGCATCACCATCGCGTTGTGCAAATGTCTTAATTCCGATTTTCGCGTCTGGTAGTGGACAGAACAAATCTGAGGTTGCAACATTTGGCTCACTCTCTGCAGCGCTATACAACTGAGGTTGCCCGGCTCTGAGGTGCGACAATATTCGCTTTTGCTGTTCATTTGTTCCAGCCCTGGTGACGAAAAGTGACATCGCAGCGGTAAGATTAAAGTAGCTACAAGCAATACTGGTGTCAGCTGCACCTAGTTCTTCCAGAATCAAAACCAAGTCTACACACTTTCTACCCAAACCACCGTACTCTTTTGGAACTAGTAGTGATGTAAATCCCAGTTCCGCTCCCTTGTAGAACACATTTTGACAGAAGTCCCAAGGCTCAATTTGTGGATTATTAAATTCCTCAATAATTTGAACAATAGGTATAATTTCTCTTTGTGCAAAGTCACGCGCTTTTGTCTGCAATATTCGCTGTTCAAGAGTGAGGCTGAAGTCAATCATAATTTGTTCTTCCTTCGTTGTTGGATGTTCTTAACACAATGGCTAGGAGCAGTTGGAAGTTCGCATTTCCAGCAACGTGATAAACACAGCCATATGAAAATATAGCGTCTAGTTAACTATCCTATAGCCTTTAAAGTGGTATAAAAATGTGGCTGACAAGCCCATAGTTTCAGGTTGATGAGTTGATTTTACACATGAAAACTTTTGCTATGTAAAGGTTTCAGCCTTTGTTGTAGTCATTTATTTAATGGTATTAAGATAAAAAGATGTCAAAATTACAGATAAAAAAATCAACTATTTTCATCTCAGAATGAGAGACTATAGTGATTTTTGCTTGGGAGGGTTACACAAGCATATTGTGTCCTCACAACAACTGCAGTACAGCCCATCACTGAAGGGCTTAACATTATCTGACGTTGCGTCGATTTGTTCTCCTACTTTTGGAGTATCACCAGTTCTGGTAAGAACAGCAGCAATGACAGCGTTTCCAGTTAAAAATCGCATCATTAATCATCAACCCCTTCACACAGCAACTTTGCACAAAGACTATGACAGAAAACAAGTCTTAGGTTGCTGTAAAACTAAAACTTAATCGAGCGATAATAATATACAGAGGTCAAAGTTATAAAATATGTCGTTCACAACTTCTGCTTGTTGTGCTGTTACCCTGAATCAACAACAAGAGCAAAATATTTCCTACCATAAGAAGCAGTGTACTGATAGAACTCAGTGTGCTGATGCCCCAGTCAGTAATGGCAAAAGTACGTCCAAAAACTGCACTATTGTGGAAAATGGTCGTGTTGTTGTTAAATCAGCACAAACATTACCCGAAGCAGATTCTTAGGTGAATCTCCAAAATTGAGACAGAGATCCCTTTACATACTTTCTTTAGTAGAAAGATCTAGACGTCATAAGTAGTTTGCACTTGCGCTAACAATAAAATTTTCATGAGCAACGAACAACAACTCAGCCTCTTCGAGGACTCAAATATTGACTCAAACTTTGACCAAAAAGAGTTGATTCCTACAGATGCCAAAATTCCTATTCCTTCAGGAACCTATACCAGCATGACTGAAATAGCACAGCATTGCAATCAGTGTCACCGCTGTGGATTAGGAGACACACGCACTCATGCTGTTGTCGGACGTGGGAATCTCAAAGCACTAATCATGGTTGTGGGAGAAGCACCAGGTCAAAATGAAGATGAAACCGGGTTACCATTTGTTGGAAAGGCAGGACAGTTGCTAGAGAAAATTTTGGCATCAGTCAAACTAGATACTGAGAAAGATGTCTTCATTTCTAATATCAATAAGTGTAGACCTCCAGGAAACCGGGTTCCCACCAATGAAGAAATGGAGGCTTGTAAACCCTACCTCCTGGAACAAATTCGCTTGGTTGATCCAAAAATCATTCTTTTAACAGGTGCAACAGCTGTAAAAGGATTAACTGGCGATAAACGCGGAATTACCAAAATTCGGGGACAGTGGATGGAGTGGCAGGGGCGTTTGTGTATGCCCGTATTTCATCCGTCTTATTTGTTACGCAACCAATCCCGCGAAGTCGGCAGCCCCAAGTGGTTAATGTGGCAAGATATACAAGCTGTTCGTGCTAAATTCGATGAAATCCAGAAGAAGGACAACTAGTTAGTAACTGTTCTATATATTACCAAAAGTTTGCCACAAAATCCAGAGTGCGATCGCGCTATGCAGGTCCTGTTGCCCAACCGCAGTTCATGCGTTTGCCCCATTCCAGAGCAATAGGGATACCTTTTCTTTGAGAAAAGGCGTGTCTTCATACGGACCATCGCCGAATGCGAGTGTGTGTCCAACAGCATAAGGCTAATCGCGCCGTTATCACCCTTTGATTTCGTGCGATCGCTAGTCAGGGCGCTGCGCTCTGCACAATCGCTGTCTATTGTGGAATGAGCTTGTGGAATGAGCTAAATAGAAATTAACGTCCGACGCCTCTAGCTGATAATGCTCGGTCTAAAAATACTCCTCTCGTGGTGCAAATTATTGAGCGTGGCGTCACCTCACCATTGCTGAGGAGAAAGCTTATGTTAATCTGGTTCTTCATATTATTTATAGTTGTATTGTTCATAGTTGTGCTAAGGGTTCTAATTATAGGACCTCCACATGATTCGTTTGACGGTAGTAAACGGACATCTCCTGACCCTTATATCGGCAAAATCGACATCAGTTGGTATCTTGATGATGCTGGAGGGTGGAACAAAGATGGCGACGATAACGATGACTCTGATGGTAGTTTTGACTTTGATTGAGATGAGTCTTCTCCATTCCCAGAACGCAAATGCACACCTCTTGCTTGGCAATCCCGCAACCACGCAGTAATTCCTTGAGCAATAATGCCATTACTGCTATCTCGTGGCGGTGTAGGTGGTTGCTTCTGAGGATACGAACCAATTTGGGAAAACATCATCACAAAACGCCAACCACTCTTGGTTTTTGATAAAAAGAGCCAGTGGAATTGCTGTAATTGAATGGGTTTACCAGCAACGTACTGGCGCTCTAAGGTAGTAAAAAAAACTTGCTCTACTCCTTCTGAAGTCGTTTTTAGTGAATCTGCCGTGTCTCCACTAGGATTTAGAGGCAATGGTTCAAACTCAGGTCTTCCTGCTACCACCACATAACTGTAAACTTGAGTTGACCTGCTTAAGCGACGAGCGCGTTGACTAGCGCGATTAGCATAGCTCGGTAAATCTTGCAACAGCGGAGTCATTAATGCTTCTAAATTTTGATCAGCACAAGACCTTTTCCCGCCAACAGCTCCCCTTTCCGGTTGCAGGGAGGGGTTGAGGCTTAAGTTCTTCGCCAATGCTTGGTCATCAAAAGCATTTGATGTTAACAGGCAAAAGCCACAACAAAGAAGCCACAAGCTTTTATCTTTCTTTTTGACTCCTAAGTTCATGTCACTGTGACTAACTCTTCGCATATTCTTTTCCAGGCTAACTCTGGATCGGCAGCAGCGGTGATAGGACGCCCAATCACGAGGTAATTTGCTCCGGCTTGGAAAGCTTGGAAAGGAGTGAGCGATCGCGCTTGATCACCAGTTTCCGCCCACGTTGGACGCACCCCCGGACAAACGAACAAAAAATCATCTCCACAAGTTTGTCGCAATTGTGCCACTTCTTGAGGAGCGCAAACAGCCCCATCAAAACCTGTTTCTTTAGCCATGAGAGCCATTTTCAAAGCATATTCTGGTAATTCTAAGGGGATTTTCAAATCAAACGCCAGCTGCCTAGAAGAAATACTTGTTAATAGTGCGATCGCAATTAATTTCGGTGGTTTGACACCCGCATCCTCTGCGCCTGCAAGCGCCGCCTCCGTTGCTGCTTGCAATGCATTTCTACCAGCTGAGGCATGAATTGTCAGCAAATCAACACCATAACGAGCAGCAGCACGGGTCGCACCAGCAACCGTGTTGGGAATATCGTGAAACTTCAAATCTAGGAAAATACGTTTCTGCCGAGATTTTAACACCTCCAGAATTTTAGGACCTGTGCTTGTGAATAACTCCAAGCCCACCTTCCAAAAAGTGACTGAATCAAGCCGTTCGATTAGGGCGATTGCCGCTTGCTCATCTGGCACATCTAGAGCTACGATAATTCGCTCTTGTATATTCATTAAGCCTCTAGCAAAAGTTAATTGTTCTGAAAATTCAACCACAGATTAACACAGATGTACACAGATGAATTATCGGTGTGCATCCGTGTGCATCTATGGTTCTAAATATCTTTTGACTTTTTCAAACAAGTGGCGAGTAAAGTCTCAGCCCCTTGTGCTTCCACCTCATTAGGGTATCAAACGAACAAACTTATTTTTCCCCAGTTGCAAAACTCGTCCGTGCAATTCGCTAGGGTCTTGGAAAGTGGTGTCAATGTCGGTCATGCGATCGCCATCAAGCCGCACCCCACCTTCTTGAATTTTCCGCCGACCTTCCCCGCTACTTTTGCACAAACCACTCACATTCAGGATATAAGCTAGCTTCGCTGGAAATTGTACTCCAGCGAGGGAAAATTCCGGAACATCGCCCGCCTCAACGTCCTTGACAGCTTGTTGTCCGTGATACTGTTTGACAATTTCCTGTGCTAGAAGTTTTTGGCGATCGCGTGGATTTTCTGGTAGCTTCTCCAACGACAAATCCGTCAGGAGTGTAAAATACTCTTCAAGCAGATGATCTGGAACTTGTTGTAGCTTCTGATATTTCTGAGTTGGGTGTTCTAATAAACCCACATAATTCCCTATAGATTTGGACATTTTTTGTACACCGTCCAAGCCAATCAAAATTGGTAGCAACACTCCATACTGTGGCTTTTGCCCAAAATGTCGCTGTAAATCTCGCCCGACAGCAATATTAAATTTTTGGTCTGTCCCTCCTAATTCCACATCTGCCTCAACCGCGACAGAATCATAGCCCTGCATCAGTGGGTAAAGGAACTCATGAAGAAAAATAGGATTCTCTTTTTTATAGCGATCGGCGAAACCCTCTTTAGCCAGCATCTGCCCCACTGTCATGGTGGAGAGCAACTCCAAAATTTTGCCCAAGTCTAGCTTGGAAAGCCATTCGGAGTTGTAACGCACCTCCAGCCTGCCTGGTGTATCAAAATCTAAAATAGGTCGCACTTGGTCAAGATAAGTCTGGGCGTTGTTCGCCACATCTTCTTCCGTGAGTTGGCGCCGTACCTCAGATTTTCCTGTCGGATCGCCAATCCGAGCGGTAAAATCACCAATAATGAGTACTGCCGTATGACCAGCATCTTGAAACGCTCGCAGTTTTCGCATTGGTATGCTATGACCTAAATGAATCTCCGCCCCTGTCGGATCAATTCCATATTTGACCCTTAAAGGACGGTCAGTTGTCGCCAAGCGCTTTTCTAGACTTTCAACGTCACTATCGGAATCAGTAGGTTGTGGAAAAATTTCAGCAACACCACGACGCAGCCAAGAAAAATCTTGCGTCATACTACTAGGAGATTGATTGCTAACTACGGTTTGTACTATCAAAGAAGAATTGGTTATACTCACTGACAATTTGTATTACTCTGGTTTGCCAAACTAATATAATTGCAAAAAATTAACCGCCTTGCTTCACCTAAGACATTACACTTATATTTACAGTGAGGAAGTAAAACACCGTGTCGTCCAGGACTTTTGAAGATAAGCAGCCACAACATCAACAAGCTGGCTCGGGTTTTGAGTTTCTCAAAGGAGTAGGTCAGGTAGCTGGCGGTACTCTACTATCCGTCACTATGCTGGCAAGTTCTATTGTAGCGGGAGGGCTGGTTGGCTTAGCCGTTAGTTTCCGCAATTTGCCAGATGTCAGACAGTTACGCAGCTTTTTGCCCTCAGAAACGACATATATCTATGACATCAAGGGCAAATTGTTAACCAGTATTCACGGAGAAGCCAACCGTGAAGTTGTCCCATTAGATAAAATTTCTCCACAACTCAAGCGGGCAGTACTGGCGAGTGAAGACAGCGACTTTTATTACCATCACGGTATTAATCCCAAAGGCGTTGGACGTGCCGTCGTCACCAACTGGGCAGCAGGTGGTGTACGCGAAGGTGGCTCAACCATCACCATGCAGTTGGTGAAGAACCTGTTTTTGTCTCAAAAGCGCGCCTTTACTCGTAAAATAGCTGAAGCTGTGCTGGCAATTCGCTTAGAGCAAATTCTTACTAAAGACCAAATTTTGGAAATGTACCTCAATCAAGTTTATTGGGGTCATAACAACTATGGCGCACAAACAGCAGCACGCAGTTACTTTAATAAGTCGGCAGAATATTTAACCTTGGCTGAATCGGCGATGATGGCTGGTTTGATCCAAGCCCCAGAAGGATATAGCCCGTTCATAAATATGAATAAGGCACGGGAGCAGCAGAAAATAGTTTTGGGGCGGATGAAAGAACTCGGCTGGATCACCCAACAAGAATACGACAACGCCCTGAAACAACCAATCAAACTAGGTAAGATTAGGTCGTTTCAAGGAAGCGCCTTGCCTTATGTCACAAATGCCGTAGCCCAGGAAATCGCCAAAAAATTTGGTCGCGAGACGCTCCTTAAAGGTGGAATGCGAATCCAAACCACAGTAGATACCCAATTTCAACAGATGGCAGAGGATACTGTCAAAAAATGGCATCCAAGACTTAGTGAACAAGGGTTATCGAAGAACCAAATTGCTCTCGTTGCAATTGACCCCCGCACTCATTTTGTCAAAGCATTAGTCGGTGGTGTAGATCCGAAAACAAGTGAGTTTAACCGGGCAACTCAAGCTTTGCGGCAACCAGGCTCTGCTTTTAAGCCATTTGTTTACTACACTGCCTTTGCTAGTGGTAAATACGGTCCAGAGACAGTCGTGTACGATACACCCGTAAGCTATCGGGATGGTGATGGTTGGTACTACCCGCGCAACTACGATAATAGCTACGGGGGAGCCATGTCAATCCGCACTGCGTTAAAGCTCTCTCGTAACATTCCCGTCATTAAGATTGGTAAGGCTGTCGGGATGAATAAGGTTGTCGAAACCTGCCGCATCTTGGGTATTATGAGTCCAATGGAACCTGTGACCTCTCTGCCTTTGGGTGCTATTGGTGTCACTCCGTTGGAAATGGCAGGTGCATACGCGACCTTTGCCAATTATGGCTGGCAGTCTCCAACAACAATCATTGTCCGTGTGACGGATAGTAGTGGTAATGTTTTGCTTGACAACACACCCAAACCGCAACAAGTTCTCGATTCTTGGGCGTCAGCAGCAATTATTGATACGATGCGTTCTGTCATTAATGATGGTACAGGTAAAAATGCAGCAATAGGTCGCCCTGCTGCTGGTAAGACAGGAACGACTTCCTCCGAGAAAGACATTTGGTTTGTTGGTACTGTACCCCAGTTAACAGCCGCTGTTTGGGTGGGTAGGGACGACAACAGAACCTTGGCTCACGGTGCGACAGGAGGTGTCATGGTTGCTCCTATCTGGCGTGATTTCATGTCGAGAGCCCTTAAAGATGTACCTGCGGAGAATTTTAAGTCACCTTCTCAGTTCCCTCGACCAAAATCAAACTAAAGGCAGGAGTGAAGAGTTATGAACTAACTCCTCACTCCTAATTCATAACTTTCGTTAGGGTTGTCTTTCTAGTTCTTCTTTCATTCGCTGTAGCGTGAGGTCCATTTGGTCAAACATTTGTTGAGGAGTCACACCAAACTGACTTAACTGAGTTTTGAGCTGCTGTACAGTCATTTGCGCCATGAAATCTTCTGAGAGCTCAAAACGCTTCATAAAAATGCGATACCGCTCCATCATGGCTTCCATCTGCTCGATAAACAGCTTTTTGCCCTCACGGTCAAATTTGCCGTAGTTACCGCCAAGCTTGATTAGTGCTTGATAATCCTCAAACAATTGCTTAGCTTCTTGCTGAACTATGTCAGAATCAAAGAATCCCATCTTGCCTACACTTCACTGAGCGGCGACACTCAGTAGCTTTCTTAGTTAGTGCTTCTAGCCTTATTTTAGTCTAAGGAAATCATCCAGAAAACAAGCTTCGGTTTACGTACGGTTTATTACCGCAATTTCAACACTTGACTCTCGCAGCCCTTAAATTCACGCGTTCAAAATTTTTGAATTTATTAGGACCAGCCCTTTCAAGGTGAGTGAAAATTTTAGCCCAGAAACTCCTCTTTAACCTCTTTACTCTGTGTTTTCTGTGTTCCGTGGTTCAATAAGTTACTTATAAGCCGTACCAGACACAGAGAACCGAGAGAGAAAAGGAAAGATTTTATCGCCAAAGAGATTTATTCAATTACCTTCAAAGAGCTAGCCCTACAAAGGTAGTAAACGTTATTTAGGGTAATTTTCCAATATTTGGGAAAATAGTATGCTTTGTATGTATTAAGGCTCAGATACTTGCCTATTTTTCCTTCAAGAAAAACAATGAAAAAAATCTTAATTTTGGCAGCAAATCCTAAAGGCACAACACCGCTACGTTTGGATGAGGAGGTGCGTGAAATTGATGCTGGATTGCAGCGAGCTAAACACCGTGAGCGGTTTGTCTTAGAGCAGAAATGGGCAGTGCGACCGAGGGATATCCAACGGGCAATGTTGGATATCAATCCGCAGATTGTTCATTTTTCTGGACACGGGGTAGGTGATGAAGGTCTGGCATTTGAAGATGAAACTGGACAGACAAAGCTAGTCGATGGAGAAGCCTTAGCAGGACTGTTTGAATTGTTTACAGATCAAGTTGAGTGTGTTGTTCTTAACGGGTGTTACTCCCAGGTGCAAGCAGAAGCACTCGCCCAACACGTTAACTATGTGATTGGCATGAAAAAAGCAATCGGAGATAGAGCTGCAATTGAATTTGCAGTAGGTTTTTATGATGCTATAGGTTCTGGACGATCTATGGAATTTGCTTACAAATTTGGTTGTGCTGCAATTCGGCTGGCAGGTATTCCAGAGCAACTAAGTCCAATTTTAAAGAAAAAGCCAGATATTAATGAGACGATTGTCAAGATAAGTGTGTCTGAAGAGCAATCTTCAGCCAAAAAAGAAGTTATCTTTGTATCACCTACTCCGCCTGTTGAAGTTTTTTTCTCCTACGCTCATGAAGATGAAAAACTCAAAGACGAATTAGTGAAACACCTTAGCATTTTAAAGCGGCAGGGCGTAATTACAGCTTGGCATGACCGAGAGATTACTGCGGGAACAGAATGGGCTGGTGAAATTGATACACACTTGAATACAGCCAGTGTAATTCTGCTATTGATTAGTTCAGATTTTCTGGCTTCCAATTATTGCTATGATGTCGAGCTTGCACGGGCGATGGAAAGGCACGCAACTGGAGAAGCCTGCATTATTCCTGTTATTCTCCGTGAAGTTGATTGGAAAGGTGCAGTGTTTGGCAAGCTTCAAGCTTTGCCCAAAAATGCCGAACCTATAACTAATTGGATGAATTCCGATCAGGCGTTTGCAGATGTTGCTAGAGGAATTCGTAAAGTAGTTGAAGATATAAAAAAACGGCGTAGCTGAATAAAAATATAAATCATGCACTTAGCTTAAGTTTGGAGGTACCAAGTGCCCACATTGGCACAGAACAATATTTGGCATAAAAGTTTTGCGGATTCTACTCCTTAATGTCGGTCAAAATTTCTCTGACAAAACACTACCAGCCAAATAAACGCCCCCAAAAACCCTTCTCCTTATTTATAACCATCTTTAGGTTATCGCTAAAAATCGTATTGTTAGGCTCAAGCGAAACTGCCCGATTCAATTGTTTAATTGCTTCCTCAAATTTACCTTGCTCTGATAGAGCAAGTCCCAGGTTATTGTGAGCATTTCCATTATTGGGGTTAAAATGAAGGGCTTGGCGATACTGCTCAATAGCCTCTTCGAGCTTACCTTGTTTGTATAGAGCAATCCCCAGTTTATTATGAGCATCTGCATCCCTAGGGTCGAGGCGCAGAACTTGGCGATACTCTGCAATCGCCTCTTCTAGCTTGCCTTGTTTAGACAGAACTGCTCCCAAGTTATAGTGAGCTTCTACATGGCTGGCGTCGAGGTACACAGCTTGGCGATACTCTACAATAGCATCCTCAAGCTTGCCCTGATCTTGTAGAGCCTTCCCAAGCCAAAAGTGAAAACTTGCAAGAACTTGAATGGTTTCAGAATCGCGCTTTTGTGTTTTCAGAAAATTAATAGTTTGCTTACATTTTTGAATTGTCTCTTCAAGTGTATTCTGCTTATATAAAATAATTGCCCATAAACCCTGTAAAATAGCCTTATTTTTGCCTGACATTCTTTTCATAAGGCTTTGGGTCAGTTGGTCATCGCAAGAAGCAAAGTTAGCAAATTCTTTTAATTTCGCTTCTTCTAATTTGCCTTGTTTTAAAAGAATAATATTTAACAAGAGATGAGCTAGGCTAAAGTCTGGATTTAAGCGGAGAGCTTCACGTAACTCTTTAACTGCTTCATCAATTTTGTTTTCTTCGTATAAGACAAAGCCTAAGCCAAAGTGAGCTTCAGCATTGTCAGGATTCAATCGAATCGCTTTTTGGTACTCGTCAATTGCTTCTTTATACTTATTTTGTTCGTTTAAAAGATTGCCAAGGCTGATACGCGCTCTTACAGAATTAGGGTCAAGACTGAGAGCTTTTTGATATTTCAGGGCTGCTTCTTCTAATTTTTCTTCTTTGAGTGAACGATCTGCATCACTAATCAGTTTTGTAACTTGATTTTGACAATTTTCATCTGCTAAACTTTTATTGGAGAATGAACATTCCTGATTTCTATCAAATTTCTTTACTTGATCCCTAATGCCTTTAGCAATCTTTGAGAATGCCTCATCCCGTTTAGACTCATCGCTAGGTAAAAACGTTTTATCGCTAGGCAATGGAGATAATACGTTGAACGGAGGATACTCCCATTCTACATAACGTAGTAATACTGGAATAGCTAAAGCTTTCCCATCAGCGTGCAATTCCGTCGCTCGTGTAACTTCTAAAGATTGAACAGATAAGAAATCTACGCTAATCAGCAGCAGGATAATCTTAGCTTTTCTCAAATCCTCACTAATTTTTGTTTCTGTTTCTTGCCCTGGTAAAATTTTACTTTTGTCTAAGATTATGATATCTTTATTATTCTCTAAAAGTTTTAAATGCTTATTCAATTCCTCGAATAATGCTTCGTCTTTCTGGTGGTAAGCGATAAAAATTTCAATAGGTGCTTTGGAAGCCATTGTGATTTATCATTAAGCGGAACTATACTAGCACTTTAAGGATATCCAAAAAATAAAATGCCTAGCCGTATTAAATATATTTTGTGTTTTAGTCAAACCCAAAGATTTCTGCACTTTCGCCTCTTACGCTAAAGCGACGGCTGAGCATTTGATTACTTGGAAGTGCCTTTGAAAAAATGCAGACACTGAGAAATTTCTCGCTAATTGTCAGGATTAAATTGAACTACTATCTACAAAAATTCTTCTTAACATAATTTCTTCTTAACATAATTAAAATCAACATTCTGATAGCCTTGCTTTGAATTTCCCCATTGTGCTATTCTCTGATTACAATTGACTCTCAGATAATATTCAGTAGCAACAGTGCCTGCTCCACCTCCAATCAAAAAAGCAGCTGTTGTGTATCCTGTCTGTGGGTTGAACTGTCTGCTCACAAAATTAACTGTGTTCTTTCTGGACGCTTGTCCAGACCCTCGGAGTACATCATCTCCAGATGAACGAACCCCTTGCCCTAGTGCTCTGAGTGCGTCGTCTACAACCGTTCCCCATCCTGCCAAAGCTGGATGAGCTAAAGTTATGGTTGATAGCAGTGCAACTGTAAATGCAAGTAGTTCACTTTTTCTATTCATATTAATTAGAACCTCAAAGCTATTATTTAGTGTTAATGCAACTGTTCTTCTGATAAATATATTTACTTGCCGACAATCTTGCTGTCAGCCTTTTGATTGACTCTGTTAATATTTTTTTGGCATGGTACACATGATTTTTGTGTAATATTGGAGACTATACTTACATAAATCCTGATCAAAATCAACCTAAAGAGAGACAAGATATAAAAAAATCTATCTTTTGGTAGATACTGATTTTGGAATTTTAAATAGCAAAAATTATTCATATAGGTACAAGCAAAAGCAACTTATGCAGCTTTGAAGGCTTCTTGTAACAAGAATTAATAATTTCTGCATCACTCATTTCATGTCGAATATCATTATGAATTAAGCGCAGGGGTTGACTCGGATAAGAACAAACTTCACAATGCAGCAATATTGAGTGCTCAAACGTATAAAATAGTAAATATACTTACCTTCAATCAAACTGGTCAATCGCTCATAGCTTGGGGAATAGAATAGATTCAGATATTGGCTTTCAGATAGGATAGCAGCAATGCTGAATTTATTATGGTGTTTTGATTATGTTTAATCAACGAAAAAACCGAAGTATTGCCGCGATTTTAGCTTTTTCCGGTACGTTGACAATTTCAGGATTACATAAATTTTATCTAGGACAACCATTATGGGGGCTGCTTTATGTCTTGCTTTCCTGGACACCCATTCCCAAAGTAGCAAGCGCCATTGAGGGAGTTTGGTATTTAGCCCAAGACGAAGAAGCTTTCGACCGTCATTTTAACTTAGGTAAATCAGCCATTAGAAACTCACATTCTCCTAGCAATCAAGTAGGAGCAATTGCTGAAGCTTTGCGAGAGTTAGAAAGTTTGCGCCAGGATGGTTTGATTTCTGAGTATGAGTTTGAGCAAAAGCGCCGCCAGTTGCTAGACCACATTTCTTAAAGCAAGCAACGTTATGAAAAATTGGCTCCCTTTAAATCCCAAGTTGCAAAAACTACGTTCTAAGCTCCTTAACGATCCTTACTATCGACTACAATCAGGAGAAGAAATTGCGATCGCTGTACAATTGGGTATCTGCATTGATGCCAATCAAGCAACGGTTGATGATTGGTTACGCCTACCAGGCTTATCCATTCACCAAGCGCGATCGCTCGTAGAACTGTCTCGCGCTGGTGTAAAGTTTTATTGTATTGAAGATATTGCTGCAGCCTTGAGTGTCCCAGTGCAGAGGCTGGAACTACTCAAGCCTATTCTGAGTTTTAGTTATTACGACGATGAATCTCTGGCTCTTCCCAGTTATATAGTCAATCCTAATACAGCAACAGTTGAGAGTCTGGCAAAAATACCATTTCTTGATTTGCTCCTCGCGCAAGCAGTGGTGGAAAATCGCATATCATCTGGACCTTACCGTAGCTTAATTGATTTTCAGCAGAGGTTAAACCTACCTGGTGATATAGTTTCCCATTTAATGTATTATCTACGGTTTTGATGTAGAGACGTAGCAAGCGCTACGTCTCTAGAGTCAAATAGCCCCAATTCTATCAAACGGCCAAAAGCGGAATACTGCCCGACCGATAATATTTTCTTTGGGCAAAAACCCCCAGTAGCGGGAGTCATTACTATCGTTGCGATTATCTCCCATAACAAAAAATTCGTCAGCAGGCACTTTTCGCTCTTCCATTGGTAAGATTGGTGGTTCAGCTATATAGTTTTCTTGTATTGGTTGCCCGTCAATGTACACTTTGCCACCAGCAACACTCACTGTCTTGCCGGGAGTGCCAATAATACGCTTAATGAAAGCTTGGTCTTTAGGATATCCTCTACGTTGTAGTTCCTCTGGTGGCTGAAAAACGACGATATCGCCAAACTGTGGGGTGTGAAAAAAATAAGAAACTTTTTCCACAACCAGGCGATCGCCCTTGTGTAAAGTTGGCAGCATAGAATCTGAGGGGATGTAGCGGGGTTCAGCAACAAAAGTCCTAATCAAGAGTGCCAAGCATAGGGCGATCGCAATCAGAATGAGATTTTCCTGTAAATTTTTCCATCCTCGCGATGACACAGAAGGTTCTTTTGCATCACTGTTTTGATGAGTCATAGAAACCAAAAGTCAGATGAATAAGTTAGACGAATCCTTCAATTATTTTGACGCTAAAAGGACATTTATAAGCAATACTGAATTCTTTCTTTGGTAAGAAGACTTATTATATATTTATTAAAGAAGAATTCAGGAGCCAGAATCAATTAGTGAGGGATTCAGACCCAACACTAATTTTAGACTGTTAAATCTTCTCCTATCGGAGACGCTACGCGAACAATTTAGCAGGAGTCTTAAATCCACTTATTCATCTCCTAGTCAAACAGAATTCATCATAAATTTTGTTTGATAAATAAATATTTTATTATAAAAAATAAAAATATTTTAATTATAGATTATTATATTTATTTTTTAACAAAAAATGCAGTGATGACAAAGCAAAGTTTTCATATATTTTTAACTTTGGTACTTCTTTGGAAAAAATTAATTCCCGACTGGTGTTGCAAACATTTTCAATTTCCACAACGATACAGTTGATAAGGAATACCAATACGGTAGTGCTGTAAGGAATCGATGGAGCAAGTCATTTGTTGAGAAAGTGTTATCTGCTGAGGATAGTCTTTGCGTTTTCTTCCTGGACCAACAACCCATAAATTGAGTTTAGTCGTAGTTGACGTGGGAAGTTGAGCAAGTTTTTGCAAAACAGGAGCTAAGTCTGGTGATTGCTTGAAGAAAGCAACATAGGATGAGGGGGATGCGGAAGACAAAACAATATCTTTTTCTTCTCCTACTCCCCCTATTCCTACTCTCCCTACTTCCCTAATTGGTTCTAGTGCCAAAGCAAAACTTAACCCCAATGCTACATCTTGGTAATCCCTGTATCCTACGACTACCATAAGCGGAATAGAGGGGTCTTGGTTCATATTTTGTGCGACTTTCTCAGGTTCAAATGGTTTTTGATAAACTAAATTATAAACAACAAATATACAACTAATAAAACTGACAAGAACAAGAATTAAAATTGAAGAGTAAAGAGTAAAAATAGAATTCTTTATATTTTTTTCATTCTTACTTTGAGCTAAACCTGCACCTATTAGGGCACAAAAACTGGGGTAATAAACAAAGTGATAGCGGGGAACAGCAGTAATATCTTTGCCTAATAAATAGGCAATGGTAAAGAATTCTAATAACACCCAAACAGAGAAACTTAAGAGAGTAAATGTGACTAAATGAGTTGATTGCTCATACCATAGCTGCCTTAATCCTTGGATAATTCGCCAACCCACCCACATACCAAAGAAAAGCATTGACAAACCAGATATGACTGCAATGATAAGGGGTTGATTTTCTACAGGAAGAGAAACCACCATGAGCAGCCAGCTCATGAGAGTTTGGTAGAGTGGAGCAATGTTTTGTGGAGATGGCAACCAGTCAGTTTCAGAACGGCTATAGTCATGAAATACAACTGGCAACCAGGGCAGGAAGCTAATTGTAACAATACTTGTTAATAGAAGGAGTGCGAGCCAAATTTGGCGTTTGTTCAAAATGTTGACTTTACGCCAACATATCAGAACTAATAATGTAGCCATTTGGGCAATAAAAGCAAGAATGCAAAAGTAATGAACATAAAGACCGATGCTATTAATGATTGCCCATCCCAAGACAACCCAAAATCTGACTTTTTGTCGCTTTTCTATATCCTTTACAATTTGAACCAGCCCCAATAAATCTAAAGTGATGAGGAGCATGGGCAATGTGTAATGTCGTGCTTCTTGGGAAAGGTAAACAGCTAGGGGGGAAACAGCCATAAAAGCTGCTGCAGTTAACCCTGCAAATGGAAAGAAGGCAATACGATTGACATAGTAAATGGTGACAATTGCACCTACACCAAAAAATGCTGCTGGCGATCGCAATTTTTCTACCCACTCACTTCCCAAAGGACTCAACCACTCCAACCAACTGTACATCCCGCAAAAAAAGAGTGGCGGATGAGTGGACTGTCTCACTAAGTTGTGAGCAATTTGAGAACAACTGACGCCTGGTTGGAGAGTAAAAATCTCTGGCACACGTTTGAGGGGTAACACAACATCTAAGGGCAAATCATTGTAACTTTTGCCTAAACTGAAAATAGCTGTAATCACCTCATCCATCCACAGAGGTTTGAGATCCAAATTCCAAAAACGCAAAATGATACCGAGAGCGATCGCCCCAGCAAAGGCGAGATAATGTAGATAAAGTTTACGATTAGCCATTCGGTGTTTTTAGTTAGTGGTTAGTTTTTAGTCAAACGGCTTACAACCAACAACTATTAACTAACAATTCTCAATCTAAAATCTAAAATCTTATTACATTAAGACGCTAATTATACAAATCAGTGCCTCAAGAATCTCAATCAACTGAAGTCGATCTAGAATTGCCCGTGTCTTCACTGCGAGAGACAGGCATAGCACATATCCGTAACACCCTCCGTGTTGGACAGCAGCATATGGCTGACTGGCACTCTGGTTCACTTGCTGTTTCGGCGGTTCCTGGTGCAGGGAAATCCACAGGTATGGCGGCGGCGGCGGCAATTGCGATCGCCCGTCAGTATCAGCAATCAGCCGAATTACGACGAAGCCAACGTCGTCAACTTATTGTTGTCACCTTTACTCGTTCGGCTGCTGCCAATATTAAAGCTAAAATTCGCGAATACTTAAAGGATTTATCCCTACCTCAAACTGGTTTTGTTGTACACACACTCCATGGTCTTGCCTTAAACATAGCCAGCCGCTACCCCGAGTTGTCAAGTTTAGAGTTAGAAAATGCGACTTTGATTACCCCAAACCAAAGTCACCGATTTATTCGTACTGCCGTAGAACAATGGATTAGCAATCATCCAGGGCGTTATTCTCGATTGCTCGAAGGTATACAATTTGACGGAGAAGAAACAGAAAGACTGCGGCGTCAGTCGGTCTTACGAACAGAAGTCTTGCCAGAAGTAGCAACGACAGTGATTCATGAGGCAAAAAGTTCTGGTTTATCACCAGAAGATTTGCGTCAATTAAGCAAACAAACCACAGACGAATATGAAATCCTAAGTATCGCCGCAGGGTTGTACGAGCAATACCAAAATCTAATGCGAACGCGTGACTTCATCGACTACGACGACATGATTTTAGCTGCCCTGCGCGTTTTAGAGAACGAAAACGCCCGTAGAATCGAGCAAAATCAAGTTTTCGCTGTCTTTGAAGACGAAGCACAAGATTCTAGTCCATTGCAAACACAACTATTAACAATTCTCGCGACTGACCCAGAAAACCCCGAACAGCCACCAAATTTCCTCCGTGTCGGCGATCCCAATCAAGCAATTAACTCAACATTCACCCCAGCCGATCCGATTTATTTTCGACAATTCTGCAAAGAGTGCGACGCCCAACAACGATTGGTAACAATGGATCAAGCAGGTCGCAGTACCAAAATTATCATTGATGCTGCCAACTTTGTCTTGGAATGGGTGAATAGCTCTTACCAAGTCAAGAGTCAAGAGTCAAGAGTCAAGAGTCAAGAGTCACCTCAACTCTCCACTTCGCCCACTCCGTTTCGTTTCCAAAGAATTCGCCCCGTTGAACCCAATTACCGCAAAGAGGATGTCAATCCGCTAGCTGTGGGACGGGGGCTGGAATTATACACACCTCGTGATATTCATCACACAGTCGAATTATTGTCCAACAGGGTTGTAGAGTTATTCTCCCAAGACTCAAGAGAAGTTAGTGCAGCTATTTTAGTGCGAGAAAACCGTCAAGGCAGGTGGTTGGCAGAGGCGCTAACTCCAGTGTGCAAAGAGCATAAAATAGTACTTTACGATGTAGGAGAGCGCGATCGCCATTCTCATGTCCCTGAAGAGATTTTGGCACTCCTGCAATTTTGCGATCGCCCTCACTCTCCCGATTTTCTCAAACGAGCACTAGAAGTTCTTGTCCAGAGGCGATTGATTGAAACACAAGACCTCAACGCCCTTGCAACTTTGCCTGAAGAATTTTTATATCCTGGTCCTTTGAGTCCACCTCAGCCAGAACCAGTGCAGAAAGCTGGACGCTTGTGTCGAAGTTTACTTCGTGCCCGTTTGGAACTTCCCTTGTACCAGTTAATTTCATTCATCGCCCTGACACTCAATTACGAGCAAGCAGAACTCGCAACAGCTGACAAACTCGCAGAACGGGTCATCCAGCAAATAGCTGGCAATACTTCCATGGGAGCGATGCTGAACACATTAAGTGAAATTGTTAGTTCTGAACGGTTTGAACCTGTGGAAACAGAAGATTTAGAAAAACGATATACCCGTGACGGTCAACTGACAATTATTACCATGCACAAGGCAAAAGGGCTAGATTGGGACTACGTTTTTATACCCTTTCTGCATGAAAACCTAATTCCCGGAAGGTTTTGGGTTCCTCCCCAAAGCCAGTTTTTAGGTGATTACACTCTATCAGAAGTTGCCCGCGCTCAAATTCGCGCTGCACTCCACGGTCAATCCACCTTACCCAGCGTCACCACAGCTTGGGAACAAGCAAAACACCTCAAAACCGCAGAAGAGTATCGCTTACTTTATGTTGCCATGACAAGGGCAAAACGTTTGTTATGGATGTCAGCGGCAAAGAAAGCTCCATTTACCTGGAGTAAACCAGAGAACTTACAAGAGCAAACCCCTTGTCCCGTCTTTCCAGCACTCAAACGCCAGTTTCCCAAAAGCACAGTTACTCTGGCAACAAATCCCACAGAAGACAGAAAGAAAATCGGCACATAGTCCGAAACTTTTAAACTTGAGTTTGTAGTCTCTAGTAATAGAGAAAAGCCAAATTATGCAAAAGCAGCGCTAAGGGAATAACCCTTAGTCCTAATCTAACTTACCTAATATTAAAGGTTTTCTATGAAAGACATAAACAAACTATATCCTGCATCTATCAAAGCGTTCAAGTCTCCTAAAAGCATTTTGTTAACTTTAACATTGACGAGCTTACTATTCAGTGGACTAGGACTTGCTGGAAATAATTCTGCTGCTGCGATTTCTAGCGTTGAACAAACTTCTAGTGTTCAACAGACTTCTGGCGTTGAACAAACATCTAGTGTTCAACAAACATCTAGTGTTAAACAGACTTCTGGTGTTGAACCAACTTCTAGTGTTCAACAAATCATTCAACAAATACAGCTCAACAGCCAGCAGAAAATTCAAATATCTCAAAACACAAATCAGTTGTCAAACGTCCTGCCAAGACGGGTGGCAAATTCAATTTTGCGTGATGCAGCCAAACGTTCTGGCGTACCAATCCGTGAATTAGAGATTACTCAAGCAACAGCAAAAACCTTCAGCAATCCCTGCGTCTTCAAATTTGGGGAAGTTTGCACCAAGGAATTTAACCCTATTGAAGGTTGGGAAGTGGTTGTTCGCGTGCGAGACGATTCTTGGACTTACCACGTCAACAAATCCGGCTCACAAATCGTTGTAGATCCAAAAGTAAGTTCATCACAACCAAGCGCACTGCCAAAAGAAATTGAAAATTCGATTTTGCGCGACGCCTCAAAGCGTTCAGGTGTAGCAATAGATGAGTTGAAAATTACCGAGGCGACGCCTACAACCTTTAGTAATCCCTGTCGGTTCAAGTTCGGAGAAATTTGCACCCAGGAGTTCAACCCCATAAAAGGCTGGGAAGTTGTTGTACAAGTTGGGAAAAAATCGTGGGTATACCATGTCAACGAATCTGGCTCACAAATCGTCTTAGATCCTAAAATCAGCGGCGCTAAAGGTTAAACTTGCCTTTTCCATCACGGCTTGGATATACTCCCCCTTGCCGTGAGTGTAGGCTTCTCGATCTGTGCGAAAACGCGCTGCTAACTCCCGTTTTAACGCTTCATAACGTCGTGCCTCCTCAGGATGCAATCTCAGGTAGTCGCAGAATAACTTTCGCTCCCAAAATTCTCCGTACGCCTCAACCACATGGACGTGATGAGTACGCCGTTTTCCGTATGGCGGCATTCCTTTGACAAAAAACATCCGTTCAGGACGAGGATTTTCACGCCAGTACACATATCCAATCGCCTCTAGCACAGGAATAGCGCGTTTACCTTCCTCTAAAGAACGCACTCCCACCATGATGTCAATTACTGGTTTTGCCGCTAGTCCTGGTACTGCTGTGCTACCGATATGTTCAATAGCAACAATGAAATCATCACCCACTACCTTGCGAATGCGTTCTGCCTCGTGAGTGAACAAACTTGCCCAACGCGGATTATATTCAACAATTTCTATCTCATCCATATATCCACATATAATATCTGCACCTTCTGCGTTCTTTGCGGTTCGTTTCAAAATTCTTAGTTTATAATGATAGATTGTGTCGAATTAAAGCCAACCAATGCCTAAACTCAAAACCCGCAAAGCAGCGGCAAAGAGATTCCGTGCCACAGGTAGCGGCAAAATCGTACGTCGCAAAGCTTTCAAAAACCACCTGCTACAGCACAAATCTTCCACCAGGAAACGTACTCTATCGCAAATGGCAGTTGTGAATGAGCGCGATGAAGAAAACGTGCGCCTCATGCTCCCTTATTTGTAATCTATCTAGGAACTAAGACGATATGACACGGGTAAAACGCGGTAACGTTGCTCGCAAACGCCGCAAAAAAATTCTCAAACTAGCTAAAGGTTTTCGTGGTTCCCACTCAACTCTGTTTAGAACCGCTAATCAGAGAGTGATGAAGGCGCTACGGAACGCCTATCGCGATCGCAAAAAACGCAAGCGCGATTTTCGTCGCCTCTGGATCACCCGCATCAACGCTGCTGCACGTGAACATGGCTTGAGTTACAGCCAGTTGATAGGGAATCTCAAAAAAGCCGAGATCCAACTCAACCGCAAAATGTTGGCACAATTGGCAGTCCTCGATCCAGCCAGCTTCGCTAAAGTCGCTGAATTGGCAAGCCAAGCTAAAGGATAAAGGTGGCAACAGATGGATAACGGATGTAACACATGGAAAGCAGCTTGTCCGTTACATCTGCTCATATCCACTGCCATTTTTGTCCTTTTGACTTTTGTTATAGCAGATACACAATTATCAGCATCTGCCGCAGAAATGCCAGAAATTCAGCGGCGGGGCTATATAAATATTGCCGTCAAAGATAACTTGCGTCCATTAGGATTTAGAGATGCAAGCGGCAATTTACAAGGCTTTGAAATTGATTTAGCAAAAGCACTGGCAGTAGACTTACTAGGCAAAGCAGATGCTGTAAAATTGCAACCCGTCGCCAATCGCGATCGCCTGTCCGCAGTCTTAGATAATAAAGTTGATATTGCGATCGCCAGAGTTACAGCAACCTCCTCACGTGCTCGCCTAGTCAGTTTCAGTGTTCCTTACTACTTTGATGGCACTGTACTAGTCACCAAAGATACATCATTACAAAAGCTGAGCGATTTGGCAAAACGGAAAATAGCTGTTCTCAAAAACTCCAGCACAATTGCCGATGTTCGTTATTATTTACCAAGTGCCGAGTTAGTGGGAGTCAATTCCTATCAAGCAGGCTTCACGCTACTAGAAAACAATGCAGCAGATGCCTTTGCCGCAGATGCTAGTTTTCTTACTGGCTGGGTGCAACAATATCCCCAGTATCGGCTACTGCCAACCAAGCTATCAACGGAACCATTATCTGTGGTTATGCCCAAGGGATTGCAGTACGATCAACTACGAAGGCGGATAAACGAAGCCATTGCCCGTTATATTCATTCTGGTTGGCTCCAGCAACGCGCGACATATTGGGGATTACCTTAAATTAGGGACATATAAAAGTATGAATTATAATTAATTTTTTTCTAATTCATAATTCATAATATTCAATGTTCCTTCTAAGTTGATAATAGAAAAAGAAGAAAATTTACTAAAGACAAATTTACTAAAGACAATGGATGGCAATCTAGCAATTATTTATCTGTCAATTTTAGTAGGTCTGCTCTCAATTGCAGTGATCAGTATTTTTCGTCAGATCTTCAAAACTCGTAGGCTGGAAAGTACCATGTCAAGGTTGCGTAAAAAGCTGAGCAAAGACAAAGGTACAGTTCAAGAATATTACGAGTTAGCCAGTATATATTCTGAGAAAAAACTTTTTTCCCAGGCAATACCTCTATTTCAAAAAGCTATCAAAGCTTTTGAAGAAGAAAGTGAAGAAGGCGAAGCAGGAGATGGTAGTGAAGAAGGTGAAGAAAGTTTAGCTTATGTTTACAATGGGTTAGGCTATGCTTACTTCGCTCAAGAACAGTATGACTTAGCCATTCGTCAATACAAAGAAGCCCTCAAATTCAAACCTGATTATGTGGTAGCACTGAATAATCTTGGTCATGCATACGAGCGGAAAAAATTAAATACTCAAGCCCTGCAAACTTATGAAGATGCGCTGAAAATTCAGCCAAACAATACCACAGCAAAACGCCGTTCTGACTCTTTGCGACGCTTAGTATCTGCATAATTTTCGAGTATTTCTCGTTCTCTTGCTTTGCCTGGGAAGACCTTGGGGAGGCTTTGCCTCTCCGGTTTCTCTAACACTTGAGACTTGGCAAAATTGAGGTCTACTCAAAAGCTCACCTCCCGACCATGAGAGCGATCACGAACATCGCTATTGTTATATTTCATTGTTATGTTTCTAAGTTATATGGCTATATTTTAGTACTCACAAAACTTAACTAAATCAAGTTTTTTTTAATAAAACTTAAGTATAGTGAGAGGTTTCATCGATTGGGTCATCAGTGAAGGCAATTGTGAATCAATCATTTGCAACATGACATCACCAAAATGATAAGAAATTTGCCTAAAAATTAAGATTAGTATCATTTTGCAACATAACAGTTATTTAAGTCAAAAGCCCAATCTCAACTTACAAGGAGGTTTGAGCGATGCTCCTAAGGGGAGCCGCCCAAAGAGCGATCGCACCTCTATTTGAACTTTCTTAACCCTTGCTTCTTCCAGGCTGCAAGTTCTGAGAGAATCAGAAACGATTTAAAAGACAAGCAATTATAGTCCAGCTCTTATCGGACACAGTTTGTTTCAATTAAAGGGAGAACACTCTGATGAAATTGGCTTACTGGATGTATGCGGGCCCTGCTCATATTGGCACTCTGCGAATCGCCAGTTCCTTTAAAAATGTTCATGCCATTATGCATGCGCCTCTAGGTGATGACTACTTCAACGTCATGCGCTCCATGCTAGAGCGGGAGAGAAACTTCACTCCAGTGACAACGAGTGTTGTTGACCGCAATGTTTTGGCACGCGGCTCCCAAGAGAAGGTGGTAGACAACATCACCCGCAAAGACACCGAGGAACGCCCAGATTTGATTGTGTTAACTCCCACCTGCACCTCCAGCATTCTGCAAGAAGACTTGCACAACTTTGTGGAGCGGGCGCAGCTAGAAGCGAAAGGAGACGTGATGCTGGCGGATGTGAACCACTACCGCTTTAATGAACTGCAAGCTGCCGATCGCACTCTCTATCAAATTGTCCAGTACTACATTGAGAAAGCCCGCAAGAAGGGTGAACTACCAGAAGGCAAAACTGAAAAGCCCTCCGTTAACATTATCGGTAGTTCTACCTTAGGTTTCCACAACCAGCACGACTGCACCGAACTGAAGCGGCTGATGGCTGATTTGGGGATTGAGGTGAATACTGTCATTCCCGAAGGTGCTTCGGTTCACGAGTTGAAGAAGATGCCCAGAGCCTGGTTTAACCTGGTGCCTTACCGTGAACTCGGCTTAATGGCAGCTCGTTACCTGGAAGAACAATTTGGAACGCCTTACATAGACATCACCCCAATGGGTGTAGTGGAAACTGCCCGTTGCATCCGCAAAATTCAGCAGGTCATTAACGCTCAAGGCGCGGATGTTGATTACGAAGACTTCATCAACGAGCAAACTCTGTATGTTTCTCAAGCTGCATGGTTCTCTCGTTCCATTGACTGTCAAAACTTGACTGGGAAGAAAGCTGTGGTGTTTGGTGACAACACCCACGCCGCCGCCATCACCAAGATTCTGGCACGGGAAATGGGGATTCACGTTGTTTGGGCTGGCACATACTGCAAATACGATGCAGACTGGTTCCGCGAACAAGTCAGCGAATACTGCGATGAAGTCCTAATTACCGAAGATCATGGTGCCATTGGGGATGCGATCGCCCGCGTCGAACCCTCTGCCATCTTTGGAACCCAAATGGAACGCCACGTCGGTAAGCGCCTAGATATCCCTTGTGGTGTTATTGCTGCACCTATTCACATCCAGAACTTCCCCATTGGCTACAAGCCATTCATGGGTTATGAAGGAACAAATCAAATTGCAGATTTGGTTTACAATTCCTTTACTCTAGGAATGGAAGACCATCTGCTAGAAATTTTTGGCGGACACGACACCAAGGAAGTGATTACCAAAGGCATTTCTACAGATTCCGATCTAGCATGGACCAAGGAAGCTCAGGCAGAATTAAATAAGGTTCCTGGCTTTGTGCGTGGTAAAGTCAAGCGCAACACCGAGAAATTTGCTCGCGAGCGGAACTTCACTCAAATTACCGTAGAAGTGATGTACGCTGCGAAGGAATCTGTGGGCGCATAGTTTGTAGGTGCAATTGCTTTTGTAGAGCGACTTATCAACATAGTTTGTCCTCACAAATTTCTCCCAATACAAGCAAAAACCGTTCCAGTGTTAGAGATTAAACCTCTTGCAAAAGTCAAATTTGGAGAAAATCAAACCACAGATTAACACAGATGAGGACACTGCCGTGGGCGGGTTCCCCGACTTGGAGCAAGTGTCCGTTAATTTATCCGTGTTAATTTGTGTACATCTGTGGTTCTAAATATCCTTAAATCATACCTTTTGCAAGAAGTCTATTGGAAAGGAACACTCCAGGGGTAGCAGGACGATGAACCAAGAGGAACCTCATTCCAGGGGACAGCCGCAGAAACACAGGATGCATCCGGACACTCATCCGAGAGATTGGTCATGGCCATTCTGGCCTGCCGTACCAGTTTACCCTTACGGTAAGCGACGGACACTTCGCAGAGAAATTGTTCCGGACACTATCTGGACATTCGATCAGCTTCACGGCATCCTCTACACGATTGTGCCGATTCGTATGACCATCGTAAAGCTCTCGGCAAATGGTCTACTGGTTTATGCGCCTATTGCTCCCACAACTGAGTGTGTTCGCCTCGTGAACGAGTTAGTGGCAAAACACGGTGATGTTAAGTACATTATCCTGCCAACCAGTTCTGGTCTAGAGCACAAGGTCTTTGTTGGTCCCTTCGCCAGATGCTTTCCACAAGCACAAGTTTTCGTTGCTCCTCACCAGTGGAGTTTTCCGTTCAACCTGCCGCTGAGTTGGCTGGGCTTTCCCCAAAAACGGACTCAGGTGCTTCCAGAGGATAGTAACCAAGCTCCCTTTGCTGATGAGTTTGACTATGCAGTACTCGATATTAACCTGGGACGGGGTTCTTTTGTAGAAGTGGCAGTTTTGCATAAGCGATCGCGCACTCTACTCGTAACTGATAGTATACAGTCTGTACCAGAAGAGCCACCTGCGATCGTCCAATTAGATCCCTACCCCTTGCTGTTTCACGCCAGAGAAAATGCCTTTGAGACAATCGAGGACAATGAAGCAAATCGTCGCAAGGGATGGCAACGTATCTCATTGTTTGCGATTTACTTCCGTCCCAGCGCGTTAGAGATAACTGGACTGGGGCAAGCGTTGCGTGATGCCATGAAAGCACCAGTTCACTCAGCAAAGGCATACTTCGGTTTATTTCCGTTCCGCTGGAAAGAGAACTGGAAGCAGTCATTTGATGCCCTACGAGGAAATGGGCGTCTATTTGTGGCACCGATTCTGCAAACTCTCATTCTTCCCCAGGCACCAACACAAGTACTTAATTGGGCTGACAAGATTGCAGCTTGGGATTTTGGGCGGATTATTTCCTGTCACTTTGACTCGCCAATTGAGGCAAGCCCACATCAATTTCGGCGGGCATTTGCATTCCTCGAAAAGAAACCTTCAGCATACGAGAATTTATTTGAAAACTCAAGCCAGCCTCTACCGGAGGAAGATTTGAGATTCATCAAGGAACTTGAGGCAAATCTGATCCAGCGCGGCATCGCAACACCACCCAAGGAAAAAGTTTGAGTGAAGAAGTTATTCAAATCTTAAGAAGCCATCGCCGATGATACATTCCATAGGCGACTGCTAGCCACAGCAATACAGTAACAATGGCGAAAAATAAAGAACCATTCACCGCACCAGCCCAAGATGCAAAGACATTCTGGTAAATCCAATCATAAGTGCTGGGAGCATTTTCCCCAAACCCGACTTTAGTTCTCACCAAGATTTTAATCAGCAGTACAGAAGCAACGAAAAGAGAGATGGCATTTAAACCCATCACTTCAAAAGGTTTCCCCCAACGCCGCACCCGCCACACCTCAATAAGTTGGTAACAAGCTGCAAGTAATAATAATGCCCAGCCACTAGAGAAAACCACGTAAGAACTCGTCCACAGCTTTTTGTTAATCGGGAACGTCCAACTCCATACCCAACCAATAAGTAAGCAACCAATACCAAATAATGCTAAACCTATGCTAGTACGAGATTTAACTGGCTGACTACGTATCCATTGTCCGGCAAAGTAACCAGCCAGCACACTCACAATAGCGGGAATAGTGCTAAAAAGTCCTTCAGGATCTCCTAAATTGTTGAAACCATCGCCTTTGTAAAGATGTGCTTGAGGAATGATTAAGCGGTCTACATAAGCACCTAAATTCCCCTCTCGCGTCAGCACTCCAGCACCATAACCAGGAACTGGTACATACATCATTGCCAACCAGTAGCCAATGAGTAATGCTCCGGCTAGTATCCATTGTCCTTTACGTGGCAAGTTGAAGATGGCAACGCAGGCAAACAGGTATGCCAAGCTGATTCGTTGCAACACTCCCATGATGCGGATAGTACTCAAATCAAAAGTCCAAAGACCTTTATTCCAAAAACCGTTAAGTAATAATCCTAAAGCAAATAAAATTGCAGCACGACGCAGAATGTGCTTGTAAACAAATGCCTTGGGTTTGTTGCCGTCGGTGAACTTTGACAAGGAGAAACTCATTGCCACACCGATAATAAACAAAAAGAAAGGAAAGACTAGGTCAGTTGGGGTCCAGCCGTGCCATTCTGCATGGAGTAGTGGCGGATAGACATTAGGTTCGGCAAGACTTGCCATGTTGACGAGAATCATGGCAGCAATGGTTATGCCACGAAAAACATCAAGTGAAGTGAGACGACCCATAGACGGTAGTTTGAATGAAATAATATACAGTACTCCGCCATGTACAGGTAATCAATATAAGTTTGTGAAGCTACACACAAGTTAAAATTTTGTTAACACAACCAATTCAATCCAAAAATCCCATGGCTTACTAAGGTATTCGCGCAAGCGTTATTCACAAGAGCCGTGGGAGTGACAATAACCTGCAATTTTTTATTGAAATTTGAATTTTAAATCTATGCCAGTCAAAGTTGGAGACACAGCCCCCGATTTCACACTGCCCTCTCAGAACGGGACACCAGTCAGCCTCAAGGATTTACGCGGCAAAGCAATTGTCCTGTATTTTTACCCCAAGGACGACACACCAGGGTGTACGGCAGAATCCTGTGCCTTTCGTGACCAATACGAAGTTTTCAAAACAGCAGGAGCAGAAGTCATTGGTGTGAGTGGTGACTCACCCGAATCTCACCAGAAATTTGCCGCCAAATACCAACTACCTTTTACTCTTTTAAGCGATAAAGGCGACCAAGTGCGGAAGCAATATGGTGCAACAGCAGCTTTCGGTTTGTTCCCTGGTCGCGTGACTTATATCATCGACAACCAAGGAACTGTACGGTACGTTTTCGACTCAATGTTTAACTTTAAGGGTCACGTTGAGGAAGCACTCAAAACATTGCAACAACTGCAAACGGCCTAATCCGATGGCAATTTAATCTGTGAAAATGAGTGTAGGGTGTGGTTATTTCTCTACACCCCACTCCCTGCAAGAACACAATGCCTTGCGCCTCTACTTTCTTCTACACCTTATGCTGGAAAGACTTCTCTGGCATAGGAACATAACCATTAGTTGCCTTGCCATTCTTACCGTTGGTATGACCATTTCCATGACGGGGTTGAATCACACCATAACCGCCATGATTACGTTCGTAAATAACATTAATTTCGCCAGTTTCCGCATTGTGGAACATATAAAAGTCGTGTCCCACCAATTGCAGATGCTCTAAAGCTTCTGCGACAGTCATGGGTGGCATAGCAAAATATTTGCAACGGACAACTTCTTCAGGAAGTTCAGGTGTGCGATCGCCAATCAAATCTGTGACGACCGTTTGTTGGACAACTCCATCGATTGTTGTTTGAGCGTGTGTTTTCTTCTCGTGACGCCGTTCTTTATATTTCCGCAGCCGACGGGCAATTTTATCTGCCACTAAGTCTATGCTGGCATATAAGTTCTCGCTACTCTCCTCAGCACGAATGACACTGCCATTGGCATAAATAGTGACTTCAGCCGACTGCTTGGGATTAATTCGGGGGTTACGAGCTACGCTCAGATGCACATCCACTTCATTGGTGATGTTTTGGTAATGATTGACTGCCTTTTCAATCTTTTGATGCACGTAATCCCTAATTGCATCGGTAATTTCAATATTTTTGCCGTGGATGACAAGCTTCATGTAAACTCTCCCGCTCAATATTTTGTGTGAATTTGGTTTGGGATGAAAAGGAAATTGCGGTAAGGTCTATCACTGCCGCCAGAATCAATCTTGAACGGATCTAGACTTACTGCCGAAGTTCTGTTGGCGTATCTCCTACTGAGACACTACGCGATCGCCGAGTGTATGCCAAAAGGCACTGGTATCCTCCAAAGGAGGTTCGGCGGAAGCAGCGTATCTACAGACTTCTCGCTGTTCTAACGCCTACCCTAAGCCCACCGAAGCTAAGTTTTTGCGCTTTGTAGCCTCTATTTGCCTACAACGAATTCCTGCTCTGTTTCCAATTGGTTGAAAAGCAATTGGATGACCATGCAGACATCGTAGGTTTTCTCCTTCAGGAGGCTTAATTGTTTTTCCTAAAATACACAAGTTTTTTTGCAATTCTTATCTTGTATTTTATGTCAACTATTGTTTAGGCGTCATCAGCCAGTATATTCGTTACTATTTTCTTGGCGTGACGGTTATTGCAGAGAATTCCTCCCAACACCATTGAGGTTATATATTCAAAACTAGCACCTTGTATTTTGCAAAACCAATTCCCTTGATTTTCCTTTAAAATCCTTTGCATAGCTTGACATTTTTTGCTTCACATTGGTTACATAAAATACATTTTGCTCTTTATTTTGATTGAGTTTTTTCCTGATTTGTAATATGTCTTTGCACTATCGCCGATGTTTGTTATATGACCAAGGAGTAATACCATACTCAGATGCGCTCATATGGCAGCGCACTCTCTTAGCCGAGCGCATTAAAAACCCTAGTCTAGAGGATGTGCTGATATTGCTAGAACATCCACCAGTCTATACTTTGGGACAAGGAGCCAGTTCAGAATTTCTGAAATTTGATGATACTAAAAATATGTATGAAGTCCATCGAGTTGAACGAGGTGGAGAAGTCACATACCATTGTCCCGGTCAACTTGTGGGGTATCCAATTTTAAATTTACAACGTTACCGGAAAGACCTCCACTGGTACTTGCGGCAACTAGAAGAAGTATTAATCCGTACATTAAAAATCTATAAGTTACAAGGAGAGCGCAATCCCGGTTTCACAGGTGTTTGGTTAGAAGGGCGTAAAGTCGCTGCTATTGGGATTAAAGTCAGCCGTTGGATTACCATGCACGGCTTTGCATTAAATGTCTGTCCTGATATGACAGGATTTGAGCGCATTGTACCTTGTGGTATTGCTGATAAGCCTGTAGGTAGTTTAGCCGAATGGATTCCTGATATTTCTTTGATGGAAGTACGCTCTCATGTGGCACAGTGCTTCGCAGAAGTTTTTGATGTTGAACTGGTGGTTGATGATCCTGTGAGATGAACGTTGAGACTTTACCTATCAAGAACTTAGACAAAAAGGTTGTGAGTTTTCAGGATTGCTCTAGCAATCCTATTTGGCTGGACTTTGGACAAAAAAGACAAATCAATAGGTGAATCAAAACATGGAAGCTGTGGTAACGAAACGGTTAATTATACGCCGTGTGACAGAGACGGATTTGCTTGATTTTCTGGCATATCAAACTCATCCTGAAATTTTGCGGTATATGCCTACAGAACCACTTACCGAGGAGCAAGCAATGGGCTTTCTCGCCCGACAAGCAGTAGTGGAAATTGGCGATGAAGTTGGCTATATCGTGTTTGCCATTCACCATATAGACGATGCCAAAATGATTGGTGAGGTTGGCATTAACCTATTACCAAGAGTGCAAAGTAAGGGGGAAATCGGGTGGTCACTTCACCCGAACTATCAGGGGCGTGGTTATGCAACAGAGGCGGCACAAGTATTACTCACCTATGGCTTTGCACACCGTAAGTTGCACCGAATCACCTCGATATGCGACACACGTAACACAGCATCCTTTCGGCTTATGGAACGCCTTGGCATGAGGCGTGAAGGGCATTTACGGCAAAGCCAATTCATCAAAGGCTCATGGCAGGACGAGTATATATACGCCTTATTGCATGACGAGTGGCTTGCCCAACAGAGTGTCACCGCTGACGAATAGCATTTGGGTCATCTTTAATTAATCCTGCAACATCTCTAACAGCTGCTCTTCACTCAACTGCGGAACTCCTAACTCTTGCGCCTTTACCAACTTAGAACCCGCGTCCTCCCCTGTCACAAGATAATCTGTTTTTTTACTCACAGAATCAGTCACCTTACCACCAGCTTGTTGAATTAACGCCTTCGCCTCATCCCGTTTCAACGTGGGAAGTGTACCAGTAATCACAAAAGTTTTCCCTGCCAACTTTTGATGACTCTGACTCACCTCTGTTGCTTCCTGTTTGGTAGCAAGTTGCAACCCAGCATCTTTCAAGCGAGAAATCAAAGTTTGATTCGCACTGATATGGAACCACTGGTGTACAGACTGGGCAATTTCCGCGCCGATACCGTAAACAGTTTCAATATCTGCTTGTGAGGCTGTAGCCAACTGTTCCACTGTGGCAAACTTCTCACTTAACAATTGGGCATTCACGCTACCAACGTGACGAATACCTAAACCATACAGGACCCGCGACCAAGATTGGTTTTTCGATTGGCTGATGGCTTCCACCAACTTCTGTGCCAACTTTTTGCCCATTCGTTCCAAACTAGACAACTTATCTTCTGTCAAGTCGTATAAATCGGCAACAGAATGCACCAAGCCTCTATCTACGAGTTGATGCACCAATTTTTCGCCCATACCTCGAATATCCAAAGCATCGCGACTGACCCAATGCTCGATCGCCCCCTTCAGGATAGCCGGACACGACGCATTGACACAGCGAGTCACCGCTTCCCCCGTCTCCCTGACAACAGGTTGACCACAAACTGGGCATTGAGAAGGCATGACAAAGGGTTGGGCATCAGCAGGGCGGAGTTCTTTAAGAACCTGCACCACTTCTGGTATGATTTCACCAGCTTTGCGAACAATAACTGTATCACCGATACGTATATCTAACTGAGCAACGCGGTCAGCATTGTGTAGTGTTGCACGGGAAACCGTTGTCCCCGCCAGTTGCACAGGACGCATTTCTGCAAGAGGTGTCAGCGCCCCCGTTCTTCCCACATTCACAGCAATATTTTCCACACGGGTGGGTGCTTCCTCTGCTGCATACTTCAGGGCGATCGCCCAACGGGGGAACTTTTGTGTAAACCCAAGCTGTTCTTGAAGCTTAAAAGAATTCAGCTTGACTACCACCCCATCAGTCATGTATTGCAAATTCAGCCGTTCCGTATCCCAGTATTCATAATACTCAGCAACATCTTTCAAAGACGGACACAATGTGTGGTTAGGGTTGACGCGAAACCCCAAATTTTTTAACAATTCCAAGGCTTCCCACTGTGTGTTAGCAATGCTAGCATCATCCCTGCCAGGAATATGCAGTGTGTAGGCAAAGAAATCTAACCGCCGTTTAGCTACAATCCGAGAGTCTAGTTGTCTTAGGGTTCCTGCAGCAGCGTTTCGCGGATTGGCAAAGACTGCTTCACCTGCTTTTTGCCTTTCCTCATTAATTTGTTTAAACACTTCCAAAGGTAAAAACGCTTCACCCCGCACTTCCAACCTCTCTGGGAGAGAATTTGCACGTAATGTCTCTACATTTAACCGCAAAGGAATTGAGCGAATTGTCCGCACATTTTGAGTGATGTCTTCACCTGTCACCCCATCACCCCTGGTTGCACCTCTGGTGAGAATACCATTTTCATATGTCAACGCTAAGGCAGAACCATCAATTTTCAGCTCGCAGACATAGTCTACTTGTTCTACGTTAGGTGTTTGTCGTCGCCAGCGTTGCTCCCATGCCTTTAACTCGTCAATGTTAAACGCGTTTTCTAAACTATAGAGTGGAATATTATGACGTACCGAGATAAATTGGGTTGCGGGTTTCTCTCCCACCCGTTGAGTAGGACTATCAGGTGTCACCAATTCTGGATTCTGATTTTCCAGCTGTTGCAATTCTCGATACAGCCGATCATAGACTGCGTCCTCCATGATGGGTGCATCTAGGACGTAGTAGGCGTAGCTAGCCTTTTGTAGTAGTTGTCGTAGTTCTTGAACCCGCTGTTTAGCTTCTATGTTGATCGCTTGCACCACATCCATCTCCATCAATCAGTAGCTACTAACTTTCAACCGTCAGCAATTTGTCTTTCGAGGGATAGAGTAGGTTGGCGATGAATCCTAACACTCAAAAAGCTGAAAGCCGAAAGCTACTAGCCAATAGCTTAATTAAATTTAACAAGTCTCGTCCTCTACTTCCTAGCGGAAACACGTTTTCTCAATCGATAATCTTTTGTAGTATTTGTGGACTAAATCTCAACCGTAGTATACAAGGATATTTCTAACCATAGATACACACAAATAAATCATCTGTGTTTATCTGTGTGCATCTGTGGTTTCATTTTCATAACTCTTGACTTTTACCAGATCCTTAAGGCGTATCGCATTCAGTGAAAACCACTGTACGTACTTATTTTAGGTAACTCTGTCTGAGTGTCTGTGGTATGACACCTACCCTGTTAAAAACCTCAACCATTTCATGTGCTGGCGTTCTTCGCTTTTCAAGAAGAACTTTAAGCGGTGTTAACAAATGAACATCTGGATCATCCACAAGCGCAGCCTCAGCGGCTTGCAAAACCTGTGAGGCGATCGCAAAAATCTCTTCATTATCAAACGCTTCTTGCGCCGAGAGTTGGTGCAAAGCTGCGTCGGGTGTTGTTGCTCTACCCATCAGAGATTGGTCTAAAACTAGACCTTTTAATAAAGCTAGCAAACTAGCATAAATAGAAAAATCAGCACAACTATCAAATGCCTTAAATTCAATACGACCCACTTCTGCCGGAATGCGTGCTATTTTTGTCAATGAAGGAACGCTTTTAATCAGTTGTTCTTGTTTCTCCACAAAAACTAGAGTTGCTGGTCTTTTTCCGGTTCTGACAAAAGTTCGTACTGATAGCCCTTGCCACAATTCGCCTTTATAAAACGGAGAACTATAACTGAAAGGAATGATGTAGGGACTGTAATAAGTTAGCTTTCTGCCAATATCAATGAGATGTTCAATAGGCAAGTCAGCTACCGAAATATTTAGGTCTGGTCCATACGTGACCATGAAAATGTTGACGGTTTGCTCTTCTGGATGTGCCTGTAATTGTCTCATTTCATAATCATTTAATGGGGGGTCTGGCTCATAAACAGTACGGTATGGATGAAAACTCACTAAAATTGGTGAAAAACCAAATTGTGCCGCAACATCACGAAGTTGCTGAAAACTTTCTGATAATTCAGTTATGGTGCTTTGAATGTCAGAGTGTATAGTTGTTCTAATTTCGATTCCTTTAGGAACACAATCAATAACTTTTTCGGAATTAGCAAATCGTTCAAATCCCTCGATATACCATCTTTTTTTTCTAATACCAGCATCTCCGATATGCAATTGTAGAGAGTCATTAGGGTATATGGGAAGTTGTTCAATAATTTTATTGAAATCAGCAAATTTTGTGCAAGAAAAATCAGCGAATTTTCCTTCTTTGTTGAGGAAAGCCACTTCATGCTCAATACCAAAGTAGAACATTAGGGTAGATGCCTTTTTGTCAACTCTAAAATAAATTATTTGTGTTTAACCTAATTTCGCTAAAGCCAAGCGATAGGAATTCTGTAAGGGAGGAATATACAAAAAGCGTGTGTTGAGCCCAGCACCAATCTCAACAACCGGATTTTGGGGATGCGATTGGAGGTAGGTGCGTACCCAATTATCAAAAATCATCCCACGCAAACAATTACCTATCTGAGAGTTTTTAGCAGTAGTAAATTTATCAAAATCGTAATCAATTGTCTCAAGGATCTCAACAGATTTTGGATCACGGATAATGGAATCAACTTGCTGTAGTTCAGCAGCCTTTGCCCAAAGCGTGATGAGTAGGGTTTCTTGTACGATGCCTAAGTCAACTTTGGTTTTTGTCATTCACTCCTCGACTGGCTCGCTTACTTTACTGCATAATGTTATAAGTAGAAAAAATTTGCAATACTTTCCTCTGACGGATTGTACCGCAAGATAGTGAGCGTTGCTAAGCCATCAAGAAGAGGCAGAGGAGCAGGGAAAGAAAGCAGGGGAGCAGAAGAGAGGGAGTTAACGTCCATTAACTCTTGTTCTCCCCCTCTCCCTGCTCCCAAGCAAAGCAGGCTCCCTTGCTTCTTCTAAGTCTGAAACCTTTGGCAATAAGACCCATAGTTTGTCATCTAACCACAGGTTAGTATGGACGTGAGAGTTGCTTGAGGCGAGACTTTATGACAAGTGCTGTGAAATCTCCCTATACCAGCGAACAAATTACTGCTTGGCTACGTGGACTACTGACTATTGCTTGGGCTGATGGTGACTTTGATGTCCAAGAACAGGAATTAATTACCGCCCTCACAGAGGATGAACTAGCTCCTGGCATCAAGATAGAATCATTGGACCCAATAGAGCCAGAGGAATTAGCCGCTGTTTTAGGGAAAGGAACAGAAACAGCAGAAAATTTCTTACGTACAGCAGTTATGGTGGCGATCGCAGATGGGACGTATTCTTCTAGTGGAGACTATCTGCTACACCAATTGTGCAAAGCTCTAGAACAGCCAGAGAATCTTTTAGAAGCCCTGCGCCACACCGTCGAACACCCACAGCCGCAGGTTTCTGTAACGACTCCAATTCCCTTACAAGCTGTACCTACAAAGCCTCAACTTGATGCGCTGCATCCCATGCGCGATTGGCTTGACAAGCTAGATATTCAAGATCCCAGAGTTGCTCGCTTTTTATGTAAAATGATACCTTCACAGTGTCCCTTCGAGCGTGATGTGACGCTGTTCGGACGCAAAATTGTTCACATTCCGCCATTGTGCAAACTCAACCCACTCTATGAACAACTTGTCGGCTTACGTTTCCGCGCTTTATCCTATCTTGCGGATGAGTGTGGGGAGGATGTTTCGCCATATATTTAGTTAGTAGTTGGTGGGTAGTAGAACAATACAACCAATGACGAACAACTAACAACTAGCAACTAACAACTGACTATGCAATTCATTGACCAAGCAGAAATTGAAGTTGAAGCAGGAAAGGGAGGCGATGGTATTGTCGCCTTCCGAAGAGAAAAGTACGTGCCTGCTGGTGGTCCCTCTGGTGGAAATGGGGGAAAAGGTGGTTCAGTCTTGTTAGTTGCTGTGGAAAGCCTGCAAACATTGCTTGACTTTAGATATAATCACCGCTTTAAGGCAGAAAACGGTTCTCGTGGTGGACCAAATAATCGCACAGGGGCAAATGGCAAGGATTTAATTATTGAAGTTCCCTGCGGTACCGTTGCCTATAATGCGGAAAGTGATGAAATACTGGGGGATTTAGTCGAACCTGGGCAAACTTTGCTGGTTGCTGAAGGCGGTAAAGGGGGACTGGGAAACAAGTATTTTTTAAGTAACCGTAATCGTGCTCCTGAGTATGCTCTGCCAGGACTAGCAGGGGAAATTAAGTTACTCCGTTTGGAGTTGAAACTCCTTGCGGAAGTAGGGATTATTGGGCTGCCAAATGCCGGAAAATCCACCTTGATTTCAGCTTTATCAGCAGCACGTCCCAAAATTGCTGACTACCCCTTTACCACCCTGGTTCCAAATTTAGGTGTTGTACGAAAGCCCACCGGAGATGGCACAGTTTTTGCTGATATTCCCGGACTGATTGAGGGTGCTTCCCAAGGAGCAGGACTCGGACACGATTTTTTGCGTCATATTGAGCGCACGCGCGTACTGCTACACCTCATTGATGCAACGAGCGATGATGTCGTGAGGGATTACAACACTATTCAACAAGAACTGCAAGCTTACGGACGGGGTTTAGCAGAGCGTCCACAAATTTTGGCGCTGAACAAAATTGATGCTGTTGACAGGGAAACAAAGGATTTGGAAGCCCTAGCTACGCAACTCAATCACCTTTCCTACTCTCCTGTTTTCCTCATTTCAGCAGTTACGGGTACTGGTTTAGAACCAATGTTACAGCACATTTGGTCAGTCCTCGACCAACTTAACGCGACTGTTGTTAGCGAGAGTCTCTTATAAAAATTATCTTTTCATAGAAATACTCTTGAGCAAAGATATGAAATCATAAGGAATCTTAAAATTTAAAATACACGTATAATTACGGTTTACTTGTAAAAGAAATAAAGATTTCCTCATTAGTTTATTACTAAAAAGGAATTGTAAATTTGATATTTTTTACCCAAAATGCAGATGTGTCAGATAAGATTTATCTGACACTGAAGCTGCTAATATAGGTCATTCTTACATTTAAGAAGAGTTAGTAGAGCATACTGCTGTGTTCCTACAGAAGACCAGTATTGAACTTCATAAAAAATATACTCAGTCCACATCTCAGTAGTCTGTTAGGTGCATAAAAAAATATGTATAGCGAAATGACAGGCACGTATAAAGTAGAATTAGTGATTCTTGCCTTCGCGATCGCAATTATTTCCTCATATACAGCCTTAGACTTATCAGGACGAGTACAACGTGCTTGGGGATGGCGACGTTTACTCTGGCTCTTGGGGGGCGCTGTTGCAATGGGAACAGGCATTTGGTCAATGCACTTTGTTGCCATGCTCGCTTTTGAATTGCCGCAACCTGTCACTTACGAGGTGTGGTTCACCCTACTCTCTCTGCTTTGTGCAGTTCTGGCTTCTGGTATCGCTTTATGGTTGCTGAGTCGCTCTATTTCAACACCACTGTTAATTAGCGGTGGCATTTGTATGGGAGTTGCGATCGCTTCTATGCACTATATTGGCATGGCAGCTATGCGACTCCAGGCGAAAATTGAGTATGATTTTCTTTTATTCATTTTGTCAGTTGTCATAGCTATCCTTACCTCTTTTGCAGCTCTTTGGCTGGCATTTCGGATACAAAAAAATCAAGACTTGAAAGGGGTGATATGGCAGAAACTGAGTAGTGCCTTTTTGATGGGAACTGCCATCAGTGGGATGCATTACACTGGTATGTCAGCAACTCACTTTATCCCTCACCAGCATTTATCAAAACTGCAATCTCCTGTGATAGATCAGTGGTTGATGGCTGTTTCTATTGGAATTGTGACATTTTTCCTCTTAACTTTAGCCTTATTAACTTCTCTATTTGACCAATATTTAACAGCTCAGTTATTACAACAAAAAGCTTTAGAGGAAAGTGAAAAACGCTTTCGGACACTGATCCGAGAAATGCATGTAGGAGTCTTATTGCTCAATTCCGATGCCGAGATTCTCATCAGTAATCAAGCAGCAAAAAATCTCCTCAATCTCAGTTCAAAGGATAACCTGAATCAGGTGTTTGGTGCAGATTGGTTTTTATTGCGCGAAGATGGTACGCGTTTCTCAGAAGAAGAACTACCTGTACAGAAAGCAATAGCCCTGCAAAAACCTATTCACAATATAGTGATGGGTATTGAGTATCCTACCAGCCAAAATCAACGTTGGCTGCTCGTTAATGCAGATCCTCAAATAGGAAAAGATGGAGGTGTAGAAAGAGTTGTTTGCACTTTTAGCGATATCACCCACAGAAAGCAAGTTGAAGCCACACTGCAATTAATTGTTGAGGGAACAGCTTACACAACTGGTAATGAGTTTTTTCGCTCGTGTGTACGCTACATTGCCCAAGTTTTACAAGTTCGTTATGCCTTTGTTAGTGAATTTACGACTGAGGCGAAAACTCAACTTTGTACCTTAGCATTCTGGAATGGCATTGATTTCGGCAAAAACTTTGAGTGTGACATCGCCGTTTTTACCCATGAACACTGCAAACCAGTCTTTGGCGAGACATTTTGCTGTCATTTTAACGAGAAACTGCTAGCTCTTTTTCCCCAAGAAAAAGATGTTGCTCAGTTGAATCTTCACAGCTATTTGATGCCTTTAATAGACTCAGATGGCGAACTTATCGGTTACTTGGTGGTGATGGATGTTAAGCCTTTAGAGATTGATTTGGGCAAAGAGTCAATTTTGAAAATTTTTGCTGCCCGTGCGGGGGCTGAACTAGAACGGAAACTCGCAGAAGAATTACTCCAGCAAAGTGCAGAACGAGAAAGGGCCATTGCTTTTGTCATTCAACGAATGCGTCAAACTTTGGAGATCGAGCAAATTTTCAGTGCGACAACCCAAGAACTGCGACAAGTTTTATGCTGCGATCGCGTTATTGTTTATCGCTTTCATCCAGACTGGAGTGGAGAAATTGTATCCGAGTCAGTCGCAGAAGGTTGGAAAGCACTCATAAGGTTACAAAAAAATCAACCCCAATTGACACAAATTGCGGTGAATAAAGAGGATTGTACTATTAAAGATTTTGGAGAGGCAGATAGGATAATACAAGACACATATCTGTACAGCACCCAAGGCGGAATTTACCGTTCTGGTATAAGTTATCGCTGCGTTTCGGATATCTACAACGCTGAATTTGACTCTTGTTACCTTGAATTCTTGGAACAATTTCAGGCACGCGCCTATATTATAGTTCCCATCTTTTGCAGCAATCAATTGTGGGGTTTGCTAACAACATATCAAAATTCTGCTCCTCGTCAATGGAAAGAAGCAGAAATTAAAATGGTGGTTCAAATTGGAGCACAGCTGGGAGTCGCAATCCAACAGGCAGAATTACTAGCGCAAACGCAGAAGCAGTCAACCGAACTTCAAGAAGCCAAGGAAGCCGCTGATACAGCTAACCGTGCTAAAAGCGAATTTTTAGCAAATATGAGTCACGAACTCAGAACCCCACTCAATGCAATCCTTGGCTTTACCCAACTGATGAATCGTGATACTTCTCTATCAACAGAGCATCAGCAATTCCTGAAAATTATCAATCGCAGTGGTGAGCACCTGTTAGAGTTAATTAACGATATTCTACAGATGTCCAGAATCGAAGCAGGACGTATCACCCTCAATGAGAAGAATTTTGATTTGCATCGTCTGCTCGACAGTTTAGAGGGGATGTTCAAACTTAAGACTCAATCAAAAGGATTAAATTTAGTGTTTGAGCGTAGCTCAAAAGTCCCGCAATACGTAACATCTGACGAAAGTAAACTGCGTCAGGTATTGATTAACTTGCTAGACAATGCCATCAAATTTACCGAACAGGGTAGCGTGAGGCTAGAGGTTTCTCTGAGGGTTGGAGATTCACGATATGAAACAGAGTTGGCTTTTCATCCCCAATCCCTACTGTTCGAGGTAACAGACACTGGTTCTGGCGTTGACCCCGATGAGTTTGGTAAATTATTTCAAGCCTTTGGACAAACTACAACAGGGTTAAAATCTGGTCAAGGTACTGGCTTGGGTTTATCGATTAGTCGCAAGTTTGTGCAAATTATGGGGGGGCAAATTTGGATTAGTAGTACCCTGGGGGTTGGTACTCAGTTTAGCTTTTCTATTCCAGTCTGTTTAGCCACTGAAGCGACGATACAAACTCTTGATTTGACAACTCAAAAAGTCATTGGCTTAGCTCCCCAACAACCAACTTATCGAATTTTGGTTGTCGAAGACACGCAAACCAATCGTATACTATTGGTCAAGCTACTCAGTAGCTTGGGCTTTCAAGTACAAGAAGCTACCGATGGTGAAAATGCTCTCGCCATCTGGGAAGAATGGCAACCGCACTTGATTTTTATGGATATGCGGATGCCAATTATGGACGGTTATGAAGCGACGAAATTGATCAAGGCAAGAGAGAGAGCTAACAGAGTCAAGGAAGTAAATAATTGTTTATCTCCCTCATCCCCTCGTACTATGATCATCGCTTTGACTGCAAGCGCCTTTGAAGAGGAAAAACGCAAAATCTTGAGTGCTGGCTGTGACGATATCTTGAGTAAACCTTTTCAAGAACAGGAGTTGCTAGAAAAAATTAGCAAATATTTGGGCGTGCAGTATCTTTATCAAGAAAGTACTCCAAATGCAGATATTACTCCACCGATGAGTCAAGTTGTGAGCAATTCTGCTAACTTGGCTTCTCAGATAGCAAGTATGCCTACTAAATGGATACAACAACTCCATAACGCTGCTTGCCAAGGCAATGATTTGCTGATTCTTCAACTTATGGAACAAATTCCACCAGACAAAGCAGATTTTGTGGAAGCTTTAAAAGTTTTGGTTGAAAATTTTGATTTTGAGCAAGTCATGGCACTCACTCAATTAAATACATAAAATTAGCATTTGTGAAAGTTTATTGAGAATTGTTAGGGCATAATCAGGGTTCTGGAATCCGCTTTTTCAGCGGTTGCTTGACGTTGCTTACTAAGTAATATTGCTTAATTTCATAGATTTTTTTTGATGCCTTTAGTATAAATTACGTCTTTTTGATAAAATTTGTCATGTCAAGTTTTTTCCATTGAAAAACTAATTAAAAATTAAAGAAATGCCGAAATGGCACATATCTCAAGTTTTTTTTAACCAATTCTCAAAGCTTAACTTTGCATCCACAGTAAATAATGTGACAGTAAGATTCACAATTCTGGGTCTATTGGCAGCTGCTTTAATCACTAAATATCAAGCAGAACAATTTGTCCAATCATCTGCCCAACAACCATTAAATTTATCCACAGCACCTTCGTCATTTCCTGCTGTCCAGATTGCCATCAAACCATCCATCCGTCCAACTTCCAAACGACTGACTACACCTTCGCCACTTCCTACTGTTCAACTCACTACCAAATCATTTACTCGACGAACATTTAATTCCCCAGTCCCACCTCCGCCAGTTCCTGATTGGGCGATCGCCCAGTCAATACCTATTCCCTCTCGTCAACAAGGAAAACAAGACTCAGAAGTTGTCTACAATCTCACAAAGCCTCCAAAATTTAAACATAGTCAACAGTTGCAGACTATTGTTAACGATGTTGTGGAACTTGCTGCTGCTCAAAATCTACCTAAAATGCCTTTATCTATTACTTTGATAGATGCAAAAACGAACGAAACTGCCGGATATCAGCAAGAGACACCGAGATATCCCGCTAGCGTGGTTAAAATGTTTTGGATGGTGGTTTTGTATTCCCAAATAGAAAACAGTCTTTGGGAAAATGAAAAGGATTTTGCTCCTTATTTGGCAAAAATGATTCAGGAGTCTGATAATGAAGCTGCTAGCTTTATTATGGATCAAGTTACCGGGACGCGTTCTGAATCAGAACTAAAGGGCGAAAAATTTAAAGTTTGGCAAAACAAACGCCAACACGTAAATCGATTTTTTCGACAAGCAGGTTACAAGAATATTAGTATCGCGCAAAAAACATTTCCCATTGACTACATTCATCTTCAAGAGCCAGAAGGTAGTGAATCGCAGCTCTTAGATAACCCAAAAAACTGGAATAGAATAACAACTCAACACGCAGCCAGACTATTGTACGAAATTTGTTACGCTAAACAGGCTGTTTCTCCACAAGCGAGTCAAAAAATGTGTGGGTGGCTAAAAAGGGATTTAAATCCCAAAGCTTGGCGATCGCCAGACTCTTATGATTTCAATCCTGTACGCACCTTTTTTGCTGAATCTTTACCCTATAAACGTGTTCAGTTCTATTCTAAGGCGGGCTGGACTTCTTTTTCTCGGGCAGAGACAGCAATGATTGTCACAGAAAATAAGACTTATATTTTGGCGATTTTTGCTCAAGACTCTGCATACGCTGATGACATAGAAATTTTTCCTAAAATGTCTCGTCTTGTCTATAAACGTATGATTGCTCGTAGTTCAAAAAAATAGGTATTAATTTACATCAATACATGAATCTATCAGTTCCAGTATGTTATTTAAGATAAAGTAACAAGTATCACAATACGTTCATACTCCCGCATCTCAAAAACAGCAAAGGCATGATAAGGTGTTAAATCCATTGTCATCCCTTGTTGGTTAAACCAATGCATCCGTACTATCTACATCCCCAACACCTTGAGGAATTAGTCAGAGGTAGTGGTATAGACTTAGACCTTGCAAGACTGAATTTTATGTCTTTACAAGGCAGAACTTCGTATGAATATCTGTTAATTTCTGAACACCTCCCACGTACAAATACTGGAATGGTGAAAAGTGGGTGGTTACAGCGTTACGCTCATATTGCTGAAGGTGGTTGGTGGTGTTCTGGACTAGACCCCCTGAATCATTGGAAAGTCATGGAGTGGGGGTGCTTTAAGCCCAACCAACCTCGATTAAATGAAAATGGTAAGCTGATTAAATACGAGCATCCTCCCAGCACGCCAACACGGTTATTTTGTCTACGGGTATCACTACGTATTTGGCAGCAAGTCGCTCAGCGTTATAATCTCTCCGTACCAGATCATGTCAACATTGACCGTAACGGCGAAGCTGAAGGCTTTTGGCAATGGGTCATGGAACGGAACATCCCGATTATTATTTGTGAGGGTGTAAAAAAAGCAGCAGCACTGTTGACACAAGGATATGCAGCTTTAGCCATCCCTGGAATTACTAGTGGTTACCGCGTTATTAAGGATAATTTTGGCAAAGTGCTCACTCGTCAGTTGATCCCTGACTTAGCAGCGTTTGCTATCACTCAGCGCATCTTTTACATTTGCTTTGATTTTGAAACTCAACCCAAGCAAACAACAGCAGTTAATAATGCTATCTCCCAGCTGGGATTTCTCTTCCAAGAAAAAAATTGCCCTATCCAAGTCATCGAACTTCCAGGTATGGAAAAAGGAGTTGATGATTTTATCGTCGCAAAAGGTGCGAGTGCTTTTGAGACGGTCTATCGGCAAAGCGTTGATTTGGAAGTTTACCTTGCCCAAGTTAAACCATACACCGAGTTAACCACTCCTGCGACACTCACCCTTAACCGTCGCTATTTAGGAGAAATACCGTTTCCTACATCTGGTTTAGTTGGAGTGAAGTCTGCAAAAGGAACAGGGAAAACTACAACACTGCAAACAGTTGTCAATCAAGCCAAAAGCAGAAATCAACCCGTATTACTTATTACTCACAGAATTCAACTTGGACGCTTTTTATGCGAAAAAATCGGCATTCATTGGGGAATAAAAGAGGACACGAGAAAATTCTCTCCCTCTCCCTTTCTTCCCCTCTCCCCCTCCTCTTCTCTTGGATTATGCATCGATTCTCTCTGGAAGCTCAATTCTGAAGATTGGCGAGGAGCAATCATAATTTTGGATGAAGTCGAACAATCTTTATGGCATCTACTTAATAGCGATACTTGTAAAGATAAACGAGTCAAAATTTTAAAAGTCTTCCAGCAAATCATTTCCACAGTGTTGAGTACTGGAGGGTTAGTGATTGCCCAAGATGCAGATTTATCAGATGTTGCCTTAGAATATTTGCAGGGATTGGCAGGGCTTCAAATAACGCCTTGGGTTGTTGTCAACCAGTGGAAACCACAGCGAGGTTGGGACGTCACTTTTTATGATTCTCCTAACCCAACTCCATTAATTCATCAACTAGAATTAGATTTAATCACAGGTCATAAATGTTATGTGACAACTGATAGTCGTACTGGACGTTACAGTTGTGAAACAATTGAACGTTACCTCAAAGAACGTTTGGAAAGATTGCAACAGCAATTTCCAAAAACTCTAGTCATTAGCAGTCAGACGACAAATACGCCCGGTCATGAAGCTGTTGATTTTGTAGCAGATCTCAATCAAAAAGTTACCGATTACAGTACTGTTTTTGTCACTCCTAGCCTTGGTACTGGAATTAGCATTGATGTCCCACATTTTGATCGCGTTTACGGTATTTTTCAAGGGGTCATTCCTGACTCAGAAGCACGACAAGCATTAGCCAGAGTACGCGATGATGTACCCCGCATTGTCTGGTGCGCTAAGCGGGGACTCGGCTTCATTGGCAGTGGAAGTACAAATTACCGTTCGCTCTCTTATTGGTATCAAGAAAATCAAAAAGAAAACTTAGCTTTGCTGAGTCCGTTATATAAAGTTGATGTAGATTTGCCGTTAGTTTATGATCCAATTCATTTACGAACTTGGGCGAAGTTATCTGCCAGAGTGAATGCTTCTATCACTCTCTACCGTCAGTCTATGAAAGATGGTTTGATTGCAGATGGGCATCAAATACATATACGAAGTAATGATGTACAAAAAAATATCATACGAGATTTACGTCTTGCTTTTCTAGCAACTGACCCCAATGACTTGGGAAATCGTAAAAGATTAATTCTAGAAATCTTCAAAGTCCAAAAAGATTGGTCCCAAAGCCGTAAAAAAGCAAAAGAAATTGACACTAAAATTAGAGAAATTAAGCGGCAAAATCAATTAGCGGTTGCGACTGCTGTAGCAAATTCTAAGGATATAGATTATGTAGAATATGAGCAGCTTTTAACGAAACACTCGCTGACTGATGAGGAACGCAACCAAATTAAGAAATATATTCTCAGACAAAGATATGGTATTGAAGTCACTCCTTTATTAAAATTGTGGGATGATAAAGGATATTATAGTCAATTATTAACACACTATTATTTGACTCATGAAAGCGAGTTTCTCCGCCGGAGAGATAAGCAAGAATGGTATCAACAATTATCTTCGGGCGAAGGCAAAGTTTTTCTGCCAGACCTAAAAACCAACACTCTGAAAGTTGAGGCACTCAGAGCATTAGGAGCGCTACAGTTTCTCGAACCAGAACGAGAATTTACTGAAAATGATGCTGATTTATTATTGCTAAAAAATATTACTTTTCAATGTAGTAAACATATAAAAAGAGTACTTGGTATTAATTTATCGCAGGAAAAAGAGTACATTTCACCAATAAAAATACTAAATCGGCTATTAAATTTGTTGGGTTTAAAACTGAAGCGGTTCAATAATGAAGTTTACCGAATTGACCATGAAAGACTCTATGACGGTAGGCAAAAAATATTTACTATTTGGAATCAACGTGATGAGTTGATGCTAAGAAATCTTAAGAGCATCGAATTTGATATAGCTGACAATTCTTCAGCTATGAAGTTAGGAGAGATACAACAGAAGCCTTCCTATGCAGGGTACACGCAATAAAAAGGGTTAGGTTAAACGCTCAACAAGCAACTAAAGGCAAGAGGGCGATCGCTAATTAGCATGGTCATTGTCCCAATCCTTTCCAAGCTTGTTGACTTGCCTTCTCAAACACACAAATTTCTTTTTCCTGAGGCTTGATTCAACCTATCACCTCGAACGGTAAGCGATACGTAGACTTTGAACCAAAATGACCAAAGATGCGATCGCCATTAATCCGCCCCAAAACCAATAGGGTAACAACAACCGCTGCTGCATTTGCGCTGTGTCCGAAAGTCCCAGAGGACCAGCGCTATAGCTAAATAAATAGTCAAGTTGATGGTAGGTACTCACGCAAGCTTGCACGCCGAGAAATTGAATGGCAAACCCTTGTACCCAACGGTTAGCTTTAAGGGCAATACCCAGGATAATAAGACCTAATAGGGGAATGGCCACAATTCCAAAGAGCGAGCGTACCCAAATGAGTGTTGAAAGAAGTAAAAAACCCCCTAAAATAGTCAAGCTCAGACGTGCTGATCTAAAACTGCGGGAAGCCAAAATTAAAGCCGCACCAGCAATAGGTGGACCCATTGGTCCTGCTGCAGCAACTAAAGCAGGACCAATGGGTCCCAAAGACAAGGACATGGCATAACTTGCTACACCGGAACCATTACCAAAAATCTCTAATTTCTGAAACTGTCCGCCCAGGAGCAATGCAATCAAGCCGTGACCCATTTCATGAAACCAAGTTGCCAGGATAGTGAATGGGTATAAAATGTAATTCCCTCCCGGAATTTGCCACAGCACAATTGTGGCGATCGCTGCCGCGAGAAGCCAGGTTAGCCCCATCTGGTCAACTGTTCGTGGAGCTGCTTTTGTTAGCAAGGATTCAAAATCTTTCCCAAGGTTGCTCATGGGTCACTTTCCTCAACTACCCTTATTGGTTTGAGTGTATTTGTATCCATCCTAACTGCAGTTTATGTCTGGCGAGCTGTCAATAGCCCCCAGACATAAATTAATTGAAAATTCAAAATATTTAAATTTTCTTGAATTTTCAATTGTGATTTTGACTTTTCATTTCCCGTTCTCTTGAGCGAATTTGGATTTGCAGACTAGAACAAGTAAGGCGAGGTATAAATCTGTCATTCACTAATACTCGTTGAATCTGTTATCCATGAACTTCCTAGCCGTCACCTACTCGTTGCACCTCAACATGACAGTGAGAAACCACAGCGCTATGAAGAACAACATGATTGTCCGTCGCTTGCCCGATGCAAATGATTGGTTGGTCCTCGAAAATCCAATTTTGAGATGGAAGTGATTGTAGTGGATCTAGTAAGATGAGTATAATCGCATACTATTCAAGTATTAACTCATACTAGAAACGACTAGACAACTTGAAATAGGAATGTGACCAAATCTCCCTTACCTAAACTTATGCGATCGCCTGGACGTAGGCGGTGCCGATTTCCTGGCAATAGGGGTAGGTTGTTGATGTAGGTACCGTTAGAACTTCCTACATCTTCAATATAGTGAGCGTCTCCCTCTACACGGATATCGGCATGAACCCGCGAAACAATTTCCGAATTGGGAAATCCTGAAACATCCACATCTGGAGGAATGCGATCGTTGGGCTTGCCAATATGAACAACAGAAAGGTTTTGTGGCAATTCAATTTCTCTGTCTGTTTGGACGTGAAGGAGTCGTGCAGTCACCTGTTGCAACTGAGTTCTAGCAACAGACGGTACTACTGAAGGTGGTGGAGTTTGGGCCGCTGTTGGAGCAGGTGTTGGCAATGGATCAGGTGGTGGAGGTGGAGTTAGTGTTTGGGATAGATCAGGTGCTGGAGGTGGAGTTGGAATTGATTGTTCTTCGCTAACAGCAGCGATTGGGGGTGGAGCAACAACAGTTGGTGGTGGGGGGCTGCTGCTTTGTGTTGCCTCCTCTAGAGGTTCAGGAACCGTAACTGCTGTTGGTGGTACGGGTGCGGAATTAGAGGAGGTGTAATTAGCTACACCACTTACTGATGCGGGTTGTGCTTGTACAAGTGGATCAGGGTTAACCAAGGGAGGTACATCTGGTGGAATATCAGGTGCGACGGTTGCGGCAACAGCCGTGGGAGAAGCGGCACGTAGGTTATAACCACACTGACCGCAAAAAGCTGCATCTGCCTGCACGGTTGCCCCACAGCTGGGACAGTTAGTAGTAGCTGGTAATGGGGTGTAGCAAGCTTCACACTGGACAGCGCCGTCTGGGTTTGGATGATTGCAATTAGGGCAGACGATCATGAAGTTAAGCCTTTGTTGAAGTTCAATCGTAAAATAGTGCTGGCAAGCAGAGGGGCAACTCTAACTTCCGATTCTAACAAGTACGTTTGAAGGCAAAAGTGTGAAGTATAAACATTTTATACTTCATTTTTTAGATCACTTCCTGCTGCTGCATCTAGTAACCACCACAGTTCTCCTTGAGGTTGAATTAAGCGCGATGGGTAAGTGAATTCATCTGCCACAGGTGCAAAGACTTGAGCAAGAGCTGGTCTTTTATTAGCACCCGCAACTACAAACATAATGCAGCGAGCAGAGTTAATAAATGGATATGTGAAGGTGATGCGGGGGTTTCCATCTTTGTTCCCTACGGTGATCAGCTTATCTGTTACTTTTAAGGCTTCCGTATGGGGAAACAAAGATGCCGTGTGAGCATCATCTCCCATGCCCAATAAAATCACATCTAAAGAGGGGAACTCTCCAGGTGAGGAGTGAAAAAATTCTTGCAGATGTCTTTCGTACTTAGCTGCTGCTACTGCGGGATCAGCTTCATCTGTGGGTATGGGGTGGATGTTATCCCGTGGGATATTGACTCGATCTAACCAAGCACGACGTGCCATCAGTTCATTGCTATCTGGATGATCGGGTGGGACGTATCGTTCATCTCCCCAAAACACGTGAATTTTATCCCAAGGCAGTTTTTGGGTGGAGAGTGCTTCGTACAACGGTTTAGGTGTACTGCCCCCAGACAGGGCAATGGTAAATTGTCCCCTTTCTCTGATAGCAGTTTCCATATCAGACAGGATCAACTCTAGCGCTCGCGCAGTTAGCGCCTCTTTCTCAGGAAGAACTTCAACCTTTTTGCTCATCGCTTTATCATCATATTGGCGACTTCCAGCAATACAATAGCGAAATTATGACTATTTCCCTTTTTACTTTTTGAAACTTTTAACATCATTTCTATAAGATCAACACACCTAGACTAGGCAGTTGTATAAATTCTCACAAGGATTTAACAAAAATATTTATTTATCAGAGTCACTCGACGTAGATAAATGTAGGATGGGAAGCGCGAAGCATAACTCATGCTGCTCAAACAATTGATGCGTTACGGTTACGCCTAACACATCCTACAAAAAATTCTGTCCGTCTGCTTAGGCTTAGGGCAAAGAACTGCAGTAAGCATACCCGAGCGCGAGTGCATCTGCGATAAGATAAGGGCTTGACTGTCTCAGCCCTGATACAGTTCATTCCAGTCTGGAATTGCTTCCCGTTGGGCGATTAACAATTGTTGAATTCCCTTTTCTGCAAAATCCAGTAGATGATTGAGTTGGGTACGACTAAAACTCCCTTCTTCAGCAGTTCCTTGAACTTCAATAATCCCCAACTGCTCATTCATCACAACATTAAAATCCACCTCAGCAGTCACATCTTCGATGTAGTTCAGATCCAAAAATGGCTCTCCCTGCAATAATCCTACAGAGACTGCTGCTACCTGTCCAATGATGGGCGATCGCTCCAAAATTCCCTGCTGCAACAATTTAGAAATTGCGTGAGCTAACGCCACAAATCCCCCTGTAATCGCTGTTGTCCTGGTTCCAGCGTCTGCTTGCAATACATCTGCATCAACAGTTAGCGTGCGTTCTCCCAGGGCACTTAAATCCAATGCTGCTCTTAAACTACGTCCAATCAAACGTTGGATTTCTTGAGTTCGTCCAGACAACTTCATGAATTCTCGTTCTTGTCGTTGCGGCGTAGCTGTTGGCAACATTCTATACTCAGCAGTTAGCCAACCTTTGCCAGTTCCTTCTAGAAACTTAGGAACTCCCTTTGTAACACTGACGCTACAAAGGACTTGAGTTTCACCACATTTTGTCAGCACGGCACCAGGCGCAAAGCGGGTGAAACCTTGCACAAAGCTAATAGGACGTGGTTGGTAGGGTTGCCGATCATCTGGACGCTGCCAAGCCATTGGGGTTGCCTCAAAATTTTTTGTATTAGGACACAGCTGCTAACACTTTCGATGTTACGGTTGAAGTGTTTTTAAATAACAAGTTAATATTTCACATAGTTAAATTATCAGATAAAGTATCACAAATATGTTTGAATTTTGTAAGGAGAAAACGTATTTTTTCTTAAATAATTAATTGTTAGAAAAACAATATACCTTATTCGGGAGTTGAGAGTAGAGTGACTATGTTTTGCTGTACGACTTCTGGTCTTTGGTCGCCATTGATGGTCAACAAGCGACGCCGACGGTCGTAGTATTCTAAAATAGGAACAGTACGGTCATAAAATATTTCTACACGACGCTGCACAATTTCCGGTTGGTCATCTGGGAGAGGACAACCCCCCAATGAACGATTCACCATAACTGCTTGTGGAACTTGTAGGTAAATCGCCCAATCTAAGTTTTGCCCCAGATTATCTAACATAAAGTCTAGCTCTTCAGCTTGAAAAGCTGTACGCGGATAACCTTCTAACACCCAACCACGGTTAAAGTTAGGTTGTTTTAACTGAGTCTGAATGAATCGAATCATCATTTCGTCTGGGACAAGTTCGCCTGTCTCCGTGTAAGGTTGTGAGAGACAACTGAAAGTGGTAAAGGATAAGTTCGCAGTTTGTGGGGCTGGGCTTTGCCCAATCGCCTCCCTCAAGATCTCGCTCGTCGAAATCAGAGGAATATCAAAGTATTTGCAAAGCTCTTGTGCTTGAGTGCTTTTCCCTGCTCCTGAACCTCCTAAAATCACTAATCTCACAACAATTCACTCCTAATTTTGTCAAACTTACAACGTTATTCATTTGTTTTACTAAATTCAGTAAATTTCATTTCTTCCCAATTTAGAAAATTTGTAGACTCTCACAGGGCTCTATTCTGTTGTTTTAATTGATTTTAAATTTCATTTATATGTTTTTATTTTTACAATTGCTTTCCTTTATTAGGCAATGAGCTAAGTTCTCAGAACTCTTGACTTTAGCATAAACGTAGTGTTTGACTAAGAAGGCGACTTAGCAAATACATCACATATTGTCAAATCAAGCTGGATTACACAGTGTAGATTTGCCAGTATAACTCTAAGCAAAAGTGCTTTATTCTGTTGTATTTTTTTTGAACATTTTCTATGGTTGCTCAGCTAGAAACTCCGAGCGTAAATTTGACCCTCAGCTTACCATATTCTGTGGAAGGGCTAGTGCAAGTTTTCACGAGTTCTCATCGTAGCTTTTTTACTAGCGTTATGGCTCAAGCACTGAGAATTGCAGGTCAAGGCACACAAGTGTTAATAGTACAGTTTCTCAAGGGCGGCATTCGTCAAGGATACGAAAACCCTATTAGACTAGGACAAAAATTAGATTGGATTCGCTGTGATTTACCTCGTTGTATTGATACACCGCACTTGGACGACAGTGAAACTCAATCTTTACAAAAGTTGTGGCAGCATACCCAAAAGGTTGTCTTTGAAGGTCAGTATTCTCTCGTTGTACTAGATGAACTCAGCTTAGCCATTCATTTTGGCTTAATTCCAGAAACAGAAGTTTTAGAATTTTTAGCAAAACGTCCTTCCCACGTCGATATTATCCTGACAGGACCAGAAATGCCTAAGTCTATTTTGGAAATAGCAGACCAAATCACCGAAATCCGTCGCAGTCATCAACCGTAAGTCAGTTTTTTAGTGATGAGTCCTGAGTCTTAAAGTTCTCAGCAACGCAGTCTCAGCAAGTTTTTCCAAATGACTTTTATTTTACTAAGCGCACAGAGCTTGGAACTGTTCTCTAATGAACTATGTTCGCGCTATTCTAGTTATTCGGTTTAAATTAATAGCGAAGTAGTGATTAAAAACGATATTTGGATTACTGAAAAAGCTCACAAGGGTATGATTGCGCCCTTTGAGCCAAGTCTGGTTCGAGAAATAACAATCTGTGAAGCTCAACCGTTGCGACGTGTTATTAGCTACGGTTTATCTTCGTATGGGTACGATATACGCCTTTCTCCAGTTGAGTTTCGGATTTTCCGCCACATTCCTGGCACAGTCGTTGATCCCAAAAACTTTAATTGTCATAATCTAGAACCAACTCCACTACATACAGATGCCAACGGTAGTTATTTTATACTACCTGCTCATTCGTATGGTCTGGGAGTAGCCCTAGAAAGGCTGGAAGTTCCAGATAATATTACAGTTATTTGTATAGGTAAATCTACTTATGCAAGATGCGGTATAATCGCAAATTTAACACCGGCTGAGGCTGCATGGCGGGGTCATCTGACCTTGGAGTTCTCCAATTCTTCCAGCGCTGACTGTCGCATCTACGCTAATGAAGGTGTGGTACAGCTGCTGTTTTTGGAAGGTGAACCTTGCGCTATTAGTTACGAGGCTCGTCAGGGTAAATATCAGGATCAGCCAGAAATAGTGACTCTAGCTAAAGTTTAATGAAGGACAAAGGATGAATTAGGGGTGAGTATAAAATTTTTGATCCTTGATTCTTCATCCTTTCTTGAGTGGCTTATCTTGCTCATAAGTAAAGCTTGCCATTGACAAAGCAAGTTCGGCTTTTTGTAACTCCGTGCCTAGGTACATAGCATGCTCAACTTGCAACCCTGGACAGTTTGCTGATATTTGCTGATAAAGTTGTTTTGAAGACTTACCTAAATAGCAATTAACAACTTCTCCAGAACCAGGAGTCATATGTTCAACTAGGATTTTATCATCCTGCACAGTAATGACAAAACTCCCTGTGGGATCGGCATAATCTCGCTGCTGATGAATATTAGCATATTGAGCCTGAATCACTTTTTCTGCATTTTCCCAACAGTCATCATATATATGGGCACTTTGACTAATAGTAATCAACGGTCCCATTTTTAATGAATGAGTTGAGCGTTTGCATATTTCTTCTCGAATGTGTCTTTGCAAAGCACGCAATCCCATTGCATTTGCAGGCCATGCAGAAAACATATCATTACTGCGAAAAGTCGCTGTTAAAGAGAGTTCGTTATTAACTATTCGGACCCAGATATGGTTCAAGCAAGGCGGACTGTCGTTACCATCATTACCAACATCCCACAAAGACATTACAGCCCTTGCTGAATCAACATCAGCGACTAGTTTGTTAATGACTTGCTCAACTTGGTCGTGCCCAAACCAAGAACGTAAACGTTGACCGTATGTATACTTCACTCCTTCTTGTTTAAGTGTATTATCTAAAATCTGAGAAATATATTCTTCAAGAAAACTACGGTCTATTGGTAAATAATTCGGTTCTGGAAAATCAAAATTTTCTGGTTCATCAGTAACAATTGCCATCAAATCAATCAATTCTTGCCATTGCCCATCATATGCAGTTGGTCGAATTGTTCCTGTTGTCTTAATTAAATGAATAATTTTTACCCAAGTCTCAGCTATCGTCTTGCCTTCAATTCTGTGTCCGTAGCGTGGTCCTGGTAAAACAGTTGGCACCACAGTACACATGGGAAATTCTAAGGGTAAACCCCAGGGTTCAATTGCTTCTCTTTTTGCAAAAGACTTCGCCAGAGTACAAACTTCAGCAATTGATTTTGCTTCTTGGCATTCTATAGACTCCCGCAGTTTTTGTAGCGGATTGGCGTCAACTTCAATATCAATATAGCCAGGATGAGGGGAGCGAATTACCCAGCAATGCCGCCCAGTGTCGCTTAATCCTTCTTCAAATCCATTGCGGAAAAAGTCTAGTAAGCATTGACACGCACCCGCGTTCTTGTCTTCCTTTGTGGCGTTGAGGACGACTAAAAAGCAAACGTGGGGATTATAAAGCAAATTGCGAATCAGTAAGTTTATACCTCTTGTGGGTGAGTATAGCTGTCCAATAACAGCATACTCTTCTGGTTGGAGGTGTTTGGCGATCGCCTGCTTTACAGTCCATCCTGTAATAACTGCCGTCTGACCTTGACCATAAATCAGCTGGTTAGGCTTGTGCAGTCCTATGTATTTATGTTTAGTTGCCTTACCTGTTGCTGTCATGGTTGGCTAAAAGTCAAAAAAACTAGCCTTTTAGCTTATCACACCACAGATGGTGCTATTCGAGCAAATTCTTCAAAAAGTTTAGCTACTCAGATGACACGTCAAGGTCACTACTCTTGGGCGATCGCCTGCTCACTTATTAACTTTACATTCTTTAATAAACTTGTTACACTTCTTTACATGGCTGCAATAATTTCATAAGGAAAATATTCATGACTGCGAAAGGCTCTATTATTGACGACCAGGGTAAGATGAACAACTTTGCGATTGAGCCAAAAGTGTATGTGGATGATCAAGGCGATCGCACTGGCTTCACCCCCTACGCTGAACTGCTTAACGGTCGTTTGGCAATGATTGGTTTTGTATCTTTGATAGCCTTGGAAGTGTTTACCGGAAGTGGTATCTTTGGTTTATTAAGAAGCCTGTAAAAACTGATATTATTGAATCTCCTCCTCAGTCGCCCAAATGCTGGGCGAACAGAACTGCTGGCTGTTTTACCGTGCTTCGCGTCTTTACTTGAAGTGCGGTGATTTTGCATATCCTCTTTTGCAAAAGCTATTGATAAGAGGGAGTATTTATGGGTACATAATAGGGTATGTTCTCTTGTGGGTAAAAGAGAACAAAACTGGTGATTATGAGCAACATACCCAAAATCGACCGTCAAAGGGAGCATCAAGCAAACGAGCGGACATTTCTAGCTTGGCTACGCACTTCAATAGCATTAATTGGCTTTGGTTTTGCTATTGCCAGATTTGGTCTATTTATACGCCAGCTGAATTTTACTTTGACTCAGCAGCAACAGGAACCATCGCCACATCCCTTTTTCACCTCTGAAAATCTAGGGATTTGTTTGGTAGTTTTTGGTATTTTAACTTTAGTTTTAGCAGTCTGGCGGTATAACCAAGTTTTTTGGCAAATTGAACAAGGAAACTATCAACCCAGTAGGTTGAGTGTTTGGGTGATGACTGGAGCAGTGATTATTTTTGGAATTTTTAGTATTCCTTTGCTCCTTTTAAGAAGTAAAGTGCATCCTTCTTCGTATCGGCTTCCTAATCAAACCCATTCACGCAATTTTCGTTAATTGAAAAAATATTTTATTGGAAAATTATAGTTGCAATTTCATTTGCCTAGGCAAAACAGATAGGATGCTTGTTACCATTAATTTGTCAAATTTTAAATTTTGTTTTAAATTTTGAGAGAAGTCTGAGCGGAAGTGAGACAGCGCTGCAGGAGGGGAGCCAGTCCGTTGCGGTGAGACAGAGCTATGCAAGAGGGTTTCCCTCTTCTGACGGAGACGCTATGCGAACCGTAGGCGACTGCGCTCTTCGCAGCGGTAGCGACGTCAGGAGCGTCACCCGTTCGTCGAAGACGTTCCCGAAGGGTAGAGCTTCCTCCGTTCCCTGCAGGGTTGCCGGAGGCATCAGAGTTTCGGTGATTTTAAATTGTTTATCGGGTGAGCTATGGCTTTAACTGCTTCAACAATGTTGCCGCTAGGTACTCAGGCACCAGATTTTCATTTACCGGATGTGGTGTCTGGACAGACGATTTCGCTTTCCACTTTTGCTGACAAAAAAGCTCTCCTTGTGATGTTTATTTGTCGGCATTGTCCGTTTGTGAAGCATGTGAAAGAAGAATTGGGGCAGTTGGGCAAAGATTACATTTCTAATGGTTTAGGAATTGTTGCGATTAGCACTAATGATGCCAAAAATTATCCAGATGATGCTCCTGAATTGTTAAAGACAATGGCAATAGAACTTGATTTCAAGTTTCCTTTCTGCTATGACGAAAGCCAAGAAACTGCAAAAGCTTACACAGCGGCTTGCACACCAGATTTTTTCCTCTTTGATGCCAAGCGCCAACTGGTTTATCGAGGACAATTGGATGATAGCCGTCCCAGCAATGGCAAACCTGTAACAGGTACAGATTTACGTGCAGCTATTGATGCGATCTTGGCGGGTCAATCAGTTACAGGCGAGCAAAAGCCAAGTATTGGTTGCAATATTAAGTGGAAACCTGGTAACGAACCAAGTTATTTTTCCTAAAGCAGATTATTTGTCGTAGATATTGGAGTATTTGACATACCAATATATTAAAAATTTTTCTGTCATCCCTAATATATATATGATTAGGGATATCAATAAACTGCCTCTATCTGATGGCAGAACAAAAATCCTCCTTAACAAAAGACAAATAACCGTAAAGGAGGATTTAAATCATGGACATTTAGTGTTTTACTTCTAAATCAAGGATGTAAGAGCCCAGTTGAACTTCTCCTGCCCACAATTCGTATTCCACCCGCAAATGTTCTGGTAAGGGGTGTCCGTCGAGTGTTAAGCTGCGAGTGAAATTTCGTAAGCGAATAGGCTCACTAGGTTGTAATGACTCGGTTGGCAACCAGTAACGAGAAATACCATAAACGCCCTGTTCCCAAAAGTGGCGGTAACTCAACTGACCATTGCCTTGCATCGTCATGATAACTCGGTATGGGGAAATCTCTAACCATAATATCCGGGGACCAGTGGGGGCTTGAGCGTTACAGCGCTCTGGCTCAAGAGCAGGGTTCTCCTTACACGGAGATTCATCTACCGCTTCACAATTTTTGACTGGTGGTGCAGACAAGAGTAAGTGGAACCTGTCGCGGTCTTTCTGATAAAGTGTCGCGGCAGTTTCGACAACAGACCAAACAGGCAGGTCTGTAGAGACGAGTGATAGACACACGGGCTTGCGATGGTGAGTAAGCATGGGAGCGATAACGGCAAACAGCTGTGAAATGAAATGAATTACAAGAAGAAATTGATAAACATTGGTAGATCTAGCGGCACAGGGAAAGCGATAGGATACTAGCGCAGTCAACGCCAGTTTATCCTAATGTCAGCTTCTGTCATAACTGTAGAAACTAGAGAAAACGCTTCTCAAAACTTAATTATTCAACGAAGCGATTCTCAACTGTCTTTACAAGGCCGTATTCGTGTTCCAGGTGACAAATCTATCTCCCATAGAGCTTTGATGCTGGGTGCTATTGCTGAAGGCGAAACCCAGATTAAAGGTCTACTTTTGGGAGAAGATCCTTGTAGCACAGCCAGTTGTTTCCAAGCTATGGGGGCAGAGATATCTGAATTGAATACGGAATTAGTGCGGGTTAAAGGCATTGGTTTAGGGAATTTGCAAGAACCAGTTGATATCTTGAATGCTGGTAACTCTGGGACAACGATACGCCTAATGCTGGGATTATTGGCATCTCACGCAGGGCGCTTTTTCACTGTGACAGGCGATACTTCCTTGCGATCGCGTCCCATGTCTCGTGTGATCAAACCGTTACAACAAATGGGGGCAGAAATTTGGGGACGAAAAGGCAATTCTCTGGCACCCTTAGCTGTTCAAGGCAAGTCCCTCAAACCAATTCACTATAATTCTCCCATCGCCTCTGCGCAAGTCAAATCGTGCATTCTCCTTGCAGGTTTGATGACTGAGGGAAAAACTACCGTCACAGAACCATCCCTTTCACGCGATCATAGCGAACGAATGCTACGGGCGTTTGGGGCAGATTTAGTCACAGACCCTGCAACTAACAGTGTCACTATCACTGGACCGACTCAACTTTACGGACAAACAGTCATTGTTCCAGGGGACATCAGTTCAGCCGCTTTTTGGTTAGTGGCTGGGGCAATTGTACCAGATTCTGAACTGGTGATAGAAAATGTTGGGGTAAATCCCACTCGCATCGGCATTTTAGAAGCTCTAGCGATGATGGGAGCAGACATTCAACAAGAAAATTTACGAGAGGTTGCTGGAGAACCAGTAGCTGATTTACGAGTTCGTTCCAGCCGTTTGAAAAGCTGCACTATAGCTGGGGATATTATACCCAGATTAATTGATGAAATTCCGATTTTGGCAGTGGCGGCAGTTTTTGCACAAGGAACGACAATCATTCGGGACGCTGCTGAGTTACGTGTCAAAGAAAGTGATCGCATTGCTGTGACGGCGCAGCAACTCAACAAAATGGGAGCAAAGGTGACAGAATTACCCGATGGTATGGAAATAACTGGTGGGACTCCCTTAGTTGGGGCTAATGTTGATAGCTATACTGACCATCGTATTGCGATGAGTTTGGCGATCGCAGCTCTCAACGCTTCTGGGAAAACGACCATACATCGTGCAGAAGCTGCTGCTGTTTCTTACCCGGAATTCTTTCAATCTTTGGCGGGGATTATAAAGTAGTTTTCAAGATAGGCTGCTGATATCAAATTCAGTTTGTAAACTTCCTTTTGTCTAGCCTGCGCACGCGGGCTTTATTTATGTGGTCAACTTAGATGTTTCTATACCTGTGATAAGTAGCTTGACGTAAATAAAGGTAGGATGGGTGAGCGAAGCGTAACCCATGCTGCTCAAGCAATGGATGCGTTAGGCGTAGCCGTAACGCATCCTACAAAAAATAGGGATTTTACACACAAATAAAGACGCAAAGTTACTAAAAAACTTTACGTCTTTGCATGACATGATATACAGTCTTTAACCTCACACCATTTCAGAAGGTGCTTGCATAACTGGCTGAGGTTGAGGCTGGAACATGAATAACGAGTACACGACATCTCGGCGAATATTGGTCATCATATCCAAGAATAATTCGTATCCCTCGCTCTTATATTCAATTAATGGGTCTTTTTGACCATAACCCCGCAGTCCTACAGATTCACGTAAGGCATCCATTTGTTGCAGGTGTTCTCGCCACAGAGTATCAATCCGCTGCAAGATAAAGAATCGTTCAGCTTGCCGCATTAATCCGGGTCGAATTTGGTCAATTTGGGCTTCTTTAAGGTCGTAAGCAATCCGTACTTGTTCGTGCAAGAAGGCTTTGATTTCGCCCATTCCCATATCTTCTAGTTGACTTGGCTGCAAGTCTTCTAGCAGATAGACAAATTCTTTGACCTTTTCAACCAACTTGTCTAATTCCCATTCTTCTGAGGGTAAGTCTGGGTTGATGTAGAAGTCAACGATGTCATCCATCGTTTTTTCGGCGTACTTAATAACCTGTTCTTTGAGGTCTTGCCCTTCTAGTACCCGACGGCGTTCAGCGTAGATAGCACGACGCTGGTTGTTCATCACCTCGTCATACTCAAATACCTGTTTACGGATGTCGTAGTAGTAGGTTTCGACTTTTTTCTGGGCGCCTTCTAAACTGCGAGTGAGCATTCCAGATTCGATGGGCATATCCTCTTCGACGTTGAAGGCATCCATCAGGCGTGCTACGCGATCGCCACCAAAGATTCGCAGCAGGTTATCCTCTAGACTCAGGAAAAATCTTGTCGAACCGGGGTCACCTTGCCGTCCTGCGCGTCCCCGCAACTGGTTGTCAATTCGTCGCGACTCATGACGTTCAGTTCCAATGACGTGTAATCCACCCAGTTCTACGACTTCATTGTGTTCGTGGCTGGTGAACTGTTCGTATTCGTGCTTGATAAGGTTGTAAGCTTCCCGTAGCTTTTGGATGACTGGGTCTTCGGTGGGAGCTTTTTCTGCTGCTACTGCGATTTTGTCTTCTGCTTCGAGTTCTGGTAAGCTGCGATCGCCATACTCCCGCACAGCAATTTCCACTGCTTCTTTTAGGAGTTTCTCTGTTTCTTTAGAAAGTTGAGTGGGGAAAACTTGTGGAGAAGCCTTCCAAGTTTTGACTTTCCTACCAGGGACAAAACCTTGTCCTCCTCCGCTTGCTGGAGAAGGTAAACCTGCAGCCCTGTGAATGCCAAACGTATCTTCATCTTCCGGCTTCACAATCCGGGGCATGAGATATTCTCGCATCTTCAGACGCGCCATATACTCGGCATTACCACCCAAGATAATGTCAGTTCCTCTACCTGCCATGTTAGTAGCAATAGTTACAGCACCCCGGCGCCCTGCTTGTGCGACAATCTCTGCTTCGCGTTCCACATTTTCTGGTCTGGCGTTGAGTAGTTCGTGGGGAATCTCCATTTGCCGTAACAACTGGCTGAGATATTCCGATTTTTCCACACTCGTGGTTCCCACCAGTACTGGTCTGCCGAGTGTGTGCATTTCAGCACATTCTTTGGCAATTGCCCCCCACTTGCCTGCTTCTGTTTTAAAGACCATGTCAGACAAGTCTTGGCGTCTTCTGGTTCTGTTGGTTGGGATGATTGTGACTTCCAGTTTGTAAATTTTTTCAAACTCGGCTTCTTCTGTTTTTGCCGTTCCGGTCATTCCACCCAGCTTTGGATAGAGCAAGAAGAGGTTTTGGTAGGTAATTGTTGCCAGAGTTTGAGTTTCTGGCTGAATTTCTACCCGTTCTTTTGCTTCAATTGCCTGGTGCAATCCATCACTCCAACGTCGCCCTGGCAAGACTCTACCGGTAAATTCGTCTACAATGACAACTTCGCCGTTGCGAACAATATAGTTTACGTCTTTGAGGAACAGTTCTTTTGCCTTGATAGCGTTGAAAACGAAGTGCGCCCAAGGGTCTTCGGGGTCAAATAAATCTTTGACTCCTAAAAGTTGTTCTGCTTGAGCAAAGCCTTCATCTGTCAATAGCACGTTACGAGCTTTTTCATCAACTTCGTAATGTTCTTCTTTTTGCAGTGCTATTGCGATTTCAGCAGCTTTTAAATATTTTTCTGTGGGTCTTTCTACCTGCCCAGAAATAATCAGCGGGGTTCTTGCCTCGTCAATTAAGATAGAGTCTACTTCGTCAATGACACAGTAATTGAACGGGCGTTGCACAACATCTTTGCTGTCTGTTGCCATGTTATCGCGTAGGTAGTCAAAGCCTACCTCGCTATTGGTAACATAAGTGATATCGCACTCATAGTTCTTCTTGCGTTCAGTTGGCGTCATGCTTTGCTGAATCAGCCCCACACTCAATCCCAAGAAGCGATGCACCTGTCCCATCCATTCTGCATCCCGACGAGCCAGATAATCGTTCACAGTGACGACGTGTACGCCTTTTCCTGTCAGGGCATTTAAGTAACTCGGCAAGGTTGCAACCAAGGTTTTGCCCTCACCGGTTTTCATTTCGGCGATTTGCCCTGTATGCAGGATCGCACCACCTAAAAGTTGAACATCAAAGTGCCGCAACCCTAACACTCGCCGTCCTGCTTCCCGCACTACAGCAAATGCTTCTGGGAGAATATCATCCAGAGTTTCGCCTTTACTCAGACGTTGTCTGAATTCTGCTGTTTTACCCTTTAACTCGTCATCGCCAAGGGCTTTTATGTCTTCCTCTAGAAGGTTAATTTCTGTAATGTAAGGTTGGTATTTTTTAAGTTTACGAGCGTTGGGGTCGCCCAACAAGGTCTTTAGCATGGCAGATTATAGAACAGAATTAAGGGGGGATGGGAATTATTAATGATTGGGATTGATTATAAACTCTTAACCCAACCAATCCTGTGTGGTTTTTGGATGGGTTATAGATGAGTATTTGCTAAAAACAGCAGGATAGTGAGCCAATCGATCTACTAAATGATTGGTTTTAATTTTTAGCTTAAATTTAAACTGTTTTAATAGTATCATTTTGCCTCCAAATGAAGCAGACAAGCCCGATCTTGCAGAGGTAGCGATCGCCCAACAGCCAGATGAGAAAGGTGAGGGAGTTACATCCCCCTCATCACTCCATTACTGCGAGTTCTCCCACTCCGGGGTGAGGCGACGAAAGTTAAAGTCCGCCGCACTGGGATGACAGGTGACACAACTGCCAATTTGCACGGGGTTGGGTAGCTTGACTCGAGGATGTAAAGCTTTGAAATACCGGGAACTGTTGACGCGATATGGCGTTTGCTCGTCTTCTAGTTGGAGACGAGAGAAAGTTGCTAGATACTTCCATACTAAAACGCGTGGCGGATCAACCAAAGGCTTTAGCTGTGCCCCGTAGTGTTGTGTGTCTTCTAGGAGATTTTTCCAAGTTTGGGTAGGCAAAACAGAGGGTGGTAAGGCAATGTGACAAGTGGAACAGTTTTCTATGTATAATTCTTGTCCCAACTGGTACTGTGCAGGTACGACGTCAACAGTGCCCACATTTGAGGGAGGAGTTGTCCCTTGAGCATGAGTTGCTAAGGCTAACAACCATCCCATAACTAAACTCCAGACCAAAATTACCAAAAGCAAACCCATAGGCTTTCGCTTTAGTTTTCGGTTACGAGATCTACTTTTAACAAGATTTGACATTCATCACACCCACAAAGTTTACATATCGCGCTTGTTGCACATCTTATGACATGGACAGCTTTGGTAGTGTTTCAGAAATAGTGATCTCTTGACTCAAGCTTACTTGCGTTTGGTGGTGAAAACAGTGGTAAACATCATGAGGAAACCGCCTATGATAATGGCGATCGCTAATCCTGCTGTAATTAAGTCGAGCGTATTGCTATCCATAACGACAAAACTGGTAACTGTTTATTTGTTGATAACGAATAAGTTAAAAGTCAAAAGTTTAGTCATTTTGACTCATGACTAATACACTTGTTGCATAAATCTTTGCCCACTCTTGTTTGAAGAGCAAAGCTCTACACCCTGAGTCATCCCTATCCTAAGCTTGGAGAGGGATGTCGGGTGAGGGTCTAATGACTTATGACTCATTTAAAAATCCACCCCTTGCTTGAGTTCTACGCCATGATTGGCATAGTGCTTATGGCAGTAAACTTCAGAATGAACACCAGCTAAGTCGAAGTATGCTGGTTGATTGTGGCAGCGACCAGTGATAATAACTTCGGTATCGCGGGGTTTACGGAGTAAAGTTTGGACAATCGGTTCAATGGGTAGTAGTTCCAAGTCTACTGTAGGATTTAGCTCATCAAGGATAATAGTCTTGTACAATCCAGAGGCGATCGCAGTCTTGGCAATTTCCCAACCGCGTTCGGCTTCTACATAGTCCAACTCTTGACGGGAGTTGCGCCAAACAATCGCATCTCGTCCACAGCGTTGGTGGTCTACCACCTCTGGATATGATTGCTGTAAAGCGGCGATCGCTGCATCTTCTGTGTAGCCACTACCACCTTTGAGCCACTGCATAATCAGTACGCGAGTCGATCCTGGATGATTGATTCCTCTACCGATAGCTTTTAACGCCTTGCCTAGAGCACTCGTAGACTTACCTTTTCCTGCACCAGTGTAAATTTCAATACCTTGTATTCCCTGTGCTTTTGCTGTCGGATGGACATGAGGTTTCATTTCTGAGTGCAGATCCGCAATATCAAGTAACTCTTGCGGTGCTGCGCGTCCAGTCGCTATGATTTCTAACTCCTGTGGTTTGGATTTTAGTGTCTCCACCACTTCATTCACTGGAAGTAAACCTAAATCTAAAACGGGGTTGATTTCATCCAAGACAACAACCGAGTACAAACCCGAAGCAAGTGCACCTTTAGCCACATCCCAACCTCGCGCTGCTTCAGCCCTGTCATAGGGTGTAATTTCGTCTGGTCCAAAATATTCTGCTCTGCCAGTGCGCACTTGGTCAATCAGATGAGGAAAACCACGTTGCAAGGCTGCAATTGCCCCATCTTCATCGTAATCCCGTTCTGGTCCTTTTAAAAACCGTAAGAGCAAAACACGGTTAGAATTGTTAGCAGTATTTATCCCCAAACCAATAGAGCGCAAAACAACACCTAAAGCTGCTTGCGACTTGCCTTTGCCTGCGCCATCATAAACGTGAATTTGACCAGTAAGCCGTGAGGGGCGCAATTGCGCTGTGCGAATCCCGATACCGTTCCTTGTCATCTGTTAAAAGCTGTAACGTGGCAGTTTTTCATCTTACCCAAGGTTTTGTCAGATTGGGTATGAGGTGCAGAGTGTGGGGTATAAAGACTCTTCACACCTAAAAGTCTATATGCTATTGAGATGTATGAAGAAAAGTATTAAGAGAAGGCTAGAAGAATGAGATAATTGCCCCCATCATGCTCGTTATTACAGATATACTCTCTTAAGTTACACCTTAGCGATGACTCATTTATGTTTGAATTTCCTGAACTTTCACTTCCCCGAGTTTTTCCCGTTGGAGCAATTTTGTTCAATTTTTTATTTTTAATAGTCGCAATTCCCATAGAAGCATATGTCTTAAACACAAGACTCAAATTTGATAAAAAGACTAGTGCTTTTTATTCTGTCTCTATAAATCTTTTTTCAAATGTGATTGGTTGGATCATATTTTTCTTCGTTGATCCGGTTTTACCACCGCAGATAAAATCAGAGTTGCTCAATTTTATTTATTTTAATCGCTTACAGGCTCCTAACATACAATCACTACTAATCTTAACTGCTTTTATTATTTTCTTCGGAACTTTCTTGATGAAATATATCCTATTGAGAATTTTTATGATCTCACTTCTTGAACTTAAGAAAGCAGAAAAAGAACCTGAAAATCAAGCAGTTTCACGACGCAATTCTCGTCGTGCCTCTAAAAGTAAATGGCAAAATACGAATGTAGTTACCACTATACTTATAGCAAACGCCCTTAGCTATAGTTTGATATCAATTATCCTGTTTATTCGTTCAGTTAACGCGTAAACAATCTATCCTGTCCTCAATCATTAATTCAAATCATAATAGTTCAAAGAGTTTGAGTTATCAAAGGAGAAAATATGCAAATATTGAAAGATGTATTTGGCATCCTTGGAATTATTGAAACTATTTATGAACGTATCAAAAAAATATTTATTCCACCTAAAGCTTACTCTTGGCAAACTTTAATTTATTTGAGTCTTTTTTCTTGGTTAATGTCATCTCTTTCTACGGGGTTTATCAAAGATTTTATTGCATTTTGTGGCTGGTTATTTTTAATTTTTGGCACTGCTTGGTACACTCACGACGACCAACTTAAACCCTTACTTGTGCCAGGTACTAATTTACCGATAGGAGCATTGATAACTGGATTCTTAGTGAGTGTTTTCGCTTTTGGTCGTGAAGAAGATGTTTTGACACCAAGAACAATTGTCCTTTGGCCAACTATTTCAGCAATTATTACTGCAATTCCAGAATTTTTTGAAGGGACTGGTACAGAAGCAAAAACTCAGATTCCAAAGATAGAAGACCGCCAAAAAATTATTATGTTAATTGGTGGTTGCATGGTAGTAAGTTGTTGGTTTCAGTTTTATTTTGTAACCGAAAATTGGATAAATGAGTATCCTAGTCTAATGATAGATAATTATCAGGGCAGTGCTTTTGTTGTCAAAACACAATCCACTGAAAAAATTCCAAAAAATGGCGTTTTGATTTTAGATAAACTTGCCCCACAAATAGAAGCACAACTAGCTGGACAACCCTGGTCACAGGTAGAACAATGGTTAATCAATGCAGGACAAAATGTGGGCAACTTAGGCAAGCAAGTGACACAAACAAGCTTGGCAAACTATGAAGAAAAGTCTTTATGGCGTGTAGAACCCCGTGTATCTAACGTCAAAGATGGCTACAAACTAGATTTACTAAGTATTTGGCAGGGTCCTAGTTCCACTGCCCGTGGCTATTACCTGGTAAAATCCTGTCGAGTTGATCCGGTGATTGACTCTGAAAACACCTCCCGTAAAACTGGTGGGAGACTTGATCAGAAAAGTACCATCGCCGAAATTGAGTGCGAAAGAAGAACTTCATTTATTGCGGGTTCACCACCACCGCAGCAGTAGAGAGAACAGGAGTGGGGGAATATGAATTTTCGCAGAATTTCTGTATTAGCAAGCAATGTGTTTCGGGAAGTTGTGCGCGATCGCATCTTTTACATTGTTGGTTTTTATGCTTTCATACTCGCAGCTGCTCTTGTGTTACTTCCTGAATTTGCTGCCTCAACAGAAGACAAAATGTTTTTAGACTTTGGTTTGGCGGCGATGAGTTTTCTTGGCTTAATTGTTGCTATATTTATTGGCACAGGGTTGGTTAACAAAGAAATTGAGAAACTTACTGTTTTAGTGTTAATTACCAAACCTTTAAGCCGTAGTGAATTCATTATTGGTAAATACTTTGGCTTATTGGCAGTCCTAGCCGTATTTATCGCCGTCATGACGGTTATTTACCTGGGATTTTTGCAACTGGGTAATATTCCTTATCCGGGGAGCAGTATTCTTCTTGCCACAATTTTTTTATTTTTACAGTTGTCTTTGATAACTGCAGTGGCGTTAACCTTTGGTGTGTTTACGAGCTCCTTGTTGGCAACAGCTTTAACACTTGCAGTTTATCTCATGGGTCATGTGACTCAAAACATATTACAACTGAGTCACATGAGTAGTAATCCTAGCATTCAACGCATGACTCAAGCACTGTATGTTGTTTTGCCAGATTTTTCGCGATTAGATTTAAAAAATGCAGCTGTTTATGGTTTGATAGCCTTGCCTGACACAGTATCACTTGTTTTAAATGCTGGTTATGGCTTAATATACACAATTCTATTTTTAGCAATCGCTATTTTTATCTTCTCTCAACGCGAATTTTAACTATTGGCTAATGAAATATGAGTGGTTAGTTGTCATCAACCAACCACTAACTCCTATTATTTATCCTTTAATTAAATCTATTCTTTAATTAAAAAAAGAATATGTGAGGTTGATGAATCGTTCCGTCAGGCATGATAGCACCTTGTAGTTTTGCATTCGTCAGATTTGCCTCCCAAAGGTTTGCCTCACTCAAATTTGCCTCTAGGAGATTTGCCCATGACAAGTCAGCAGCAGTTAAATTAGCTTGGTTCAAATTTGCTTCCAATAGCCTTGCTCCACTAAGGTTTGCTCCTGCAAAATTGGCTCTGACTAAATTAGCCTCAATGAGTGATGCTTCAACTAAGTTAGCTTCAGTTAAGTCAGCTTCACTCAAATCCGCATCACACAAGGATGCTCCCCATAGCTTACTTCCAGATAATTTCACTCGCCATAAAAAAGATCCACATAAATTTGCATACGCTAAATTAGCATGACTCAAATTAGCTTCACATAAAGAAACTTCATACAAATAAGCTTCCTGTAGATTAGCGTGCATGAGATTTGCACCACTTAGGTTTGCACCCGTGAGGATTGCTTCACTCAGATTTGCACCCCGTAAATCTGCTCCTATCAAGTTAATTCCACTTAAATCAACTGCTCTCAAGTCGATACCACTTAAGTCGCATCCACTCAAGTCTCTTCGTTGAAAACATTGGTCTGTAATGTGATTTAAAATAGTCTCATGTTTTTCAGCAAAGTTTCTCATGGTATAGACCTCTGGGTGTGACATCTCCAAAGTGGAGATCCTGAAAATTACTGTATTTTTGAGATTACACTGCTGAAGTCAATAAGCTAACTCAAAAATCTAAAGAAAATTGAGAAAAAATCGATAAAAATTGGGAAAAACCTTATGATATGAGCTTTAAACTTTTTTTTATGTCAAAATGCTCTGATAAAGGTTACAAAAACTTGATACTTGAGCAAAGCTTCACCAGAGGCATCAGTAACAGCACAACAGTTAACAAACCTTGAACAATTTGAGAGTATCGCTGATATCAAGCTATCATCGGAAATTGGCAGATTGCCATGTGTATTGGTAGACATTCATGACCGCTTCTTACTCTGCATCCCAAACAACGGAACCTAATCACCCAACTGCGCCTCACGCTGACTCTCGACTGGTGGATCGCAGTAAGCTGACTCAAATGTTCCAGCACTACGTTGAAATAAAGGATAAGTATCCTCACGCGATGCTACTGTATCGAGTGGGAGATTTCTTTGAATGCTATTTCCAAGATGCTGTGACTTTGGCGCAGGAATTAGAACTCGCCCTCACTAGCAAGCTCGTAGGGGAAGTTGGACGGGTGGCTATGAGCGGTGTTCCACATCACGCTTGGGAACGCCATGCGACGCAACTGGTAGAGAAAGGATATGCGGTTGTCATTTGCGACCAAGTGGAAGATGCTGCGGAAGCTGCTGGCAGATTGGTGCGGCGGGAAGTCACACGCATTCTGACTCCTGGCACTTTGCTAGAAGAGGGTATGCTCAAATCAAGCCGCAATAATTACTTGGCGGCTGTGGTCATTGCTGGAGAGCATTGGGGTTTGTCTTATGCAGATATTTCTACAGGTGAATTCCTCACCACCCAAGGTAGCAATTTAGAACATCTGACACAGGAACTGATGCGCTTGCAGCCAGCTGAAGTCCTCGTTCCTACCAATGCACCAGACTTGGGAAGTTTACTGCGTCCGGGAGAAAAATCGGAACATCTCCCAGAATGTTTGCCACCATCGTTTTGTTATTGCTTGCGATCGCAAACTCCCTTCTCTCAAGGAGAAGCTCGAACAAGATTGTTACAAAAGTTTAAAGTGCGCTCCTTAGAAGGATTGGGTTGCGATCATCTCCCTTTGGCTGTCCGCGCTGCAGGTGGGCTGTTGGAATATTTGGAGGACACACAAAAGGAAAATGCTATTCCCCTACAGCCACTACGTACCTATACCCTCACTGACTTTTTAATTGTTGACTATCAAACTCGCCGCAACTTAGAAATTACCCAAACGATCCGCGATGGTACTTTTGTCGGCTCCTTGCTATGGGCTTTGGATAGAACCAGTACAGCAATGGGTAGCCGTGCTTTACGGCGGTGGTTATTGCAACCGCTACTTGATATCAAAGGGATTTGCTCCCGACAAGACACAATTCAAGAATTAGTAGAAAATACGGCTCTCCGGCAAGAACTACGGCAGCTGTTACGTCAAATTTATGATTTAGATCGGCTGACAGGGCGCGCTGGTTCTGGGACTGCTCATGCCAGGGATTTACAGGCTTTAGCAGATTCACTATCTCGTTTGCCGGAATTAGCCCGCCTAGTGACTGGTACTCGTTCTCCCTTCCTGAAAGCGTTGCAGAAAGTGCCGCCCGTCTTAGAAGAGTTGGCGCAGAAGATTCGCGCTCATCTAGTGGAGTCGCCGCCCATACATATCAAAGAGGGCGGGTTGATTCGTTCTGGGGTTTATGCTCAATTAGACGAAAGACGCGCTACTGTCGAAGATGACCAGAAATGGATTGCCAATTTGGAAGTTGACGAGAAAGCAAGAACGGGAATTCCTACATTGAAGGTAGGATTTAACAAAACTTTTGGTTACTACATCAGTATTTCCCGTGCAAAAGCAGACCAAGTCCCGTCTAATTATATTCGTAAGCAAACCCTAGTCAATGAAGAACGTTACATTACACCAGAGTTGAAGGAACGGGAAGCGCGGATTCTCACAGCACGAGATGATTTGAATCAGTTGGAATATGAGATTTTTGTAGCGCTGCGTGAAGAGGTAGGCACACAGGCGGAGATGATTCGCAATATCTCCCGTGCAGTAGCGGCGGCGGATATCTTGTGTGGTTTGGCAGAGTTAGCTGTTTTTCAAGGTTACTGTCGTCCAGAAATGACACAAGGGCGCGAAATTCAGATTGTCGATGGGCGTCATCCTGTTGTGGAACAGTCTTTGCCTGCTGGATTCTTTGTGCCAAATTCGACTCAGTTGGGAGGAGAAGAGGACAAGGGGAGACAAAATAGAGCAGGGGAAGCAGGGGAAGCAGAAGAAGAAAAGACTTCTTGTTCTCCTGACCTGATTATCCTCACTGGTCCCAATGCGAGTGGAAAGAGTTGTTATTTGCGTCAGGTGGGGTTGATTCAACTCATGGCGCAAATTGGTAGTTTTGTCCCTGCGCACTCTGCTAGGTTGGGAGTGTGCGATCGCATTTTTACTCGTGTCGGTGCGGTGGATGACTTGGCAACGGGTCAATCTACTTTTATGGTGGAGATGAATGAGACGGCAAATATTCTCAACCATGCAACATCAAGGTCGCTAGTGTTGTTGGATGAAATTGGTAGGGGAACAGCAACTTTTGATGGTCTTTCTATTGCTTGGGCGGTAGCGGAGTATATCGCAACGGAAATTCAGGCGCGGACAATTTTTGCAACCCACTATCACGAGTTAAATGAATTGGCATCGCTGTTGCCAAATGTTGCTAATTACCAGGTGACAGTGAAGGAATTACCCGACCAAATCATCTTTTTGCACCAAGTTCAACCCGGAGGTGCTGATAAGTCTTACGGGATTGAAGCAGGAAGGTTGGCGGGTTTACCCAAGGTGGTGATTGCACGGGCGAAACAAGTGATGGGGCAGATTGAAAAGCATAGCAAGATTGCAGTTGGTCTGCGTCAAAGTCTTCAGGAAGAAAAGGAGTAGCAAGTAAATTCTTCTTTTGTTAGGCGTACAATCCTAATTAGACTTCTTGCATGAATCTTTGCTCTCACCTCCATTCACTCTCCGCGAACTTGAAGAGGGAATGGAGGTGAGGTACTTAGTATGAAATGTACGATGGTTCATTCCGGGATTGCACCGCTTTGATGTCCACGTATATCATTATTTATTTATACATTCCATCTCAGTGGCATTCTTTTGACAATTTCTAATACTTGTAAAAATTTATATAAAAATTACAAGGATGACTAAAGAAAGTGTGCAAAACTCTATACATCATAGAATTGTGATTTTATACTTTAACTTCTAGTTGAGACAAACGGTGCGATTTCTACAATTGTTTGCACTCTTGCTTGTCTTGCCAATGGCAATGACTCCCCAAGCAACCATTGCTCAAAGCATTGATCAGTTATTTCAACAGGGAACCGCTGCCCATCGTGCTGGAGATTACCAAAAGGCTGAAAGTAAGTGGCGTTTGATTATTCAACGTGAACCAAAGAATGTAGAAGCACACTACAGATTGGGCAGAGCGTTACGTGACCAAGGGCGATTTGACGAAGCAATTGCTGAATTTCGCGAAGCAATTAAACTTAAACCCAGCCATTCCTATGCTTATAACGGTCTTGGGACTGTATTTGATGAGCAAAAGAAGTTCAATGAGGCGATTACCGCTTATCGTAAGGCTATCGAACTCGACTCTAGAAATACTCATGCTTATCGAAATTTGGGGATGAGTCTAGAGATACTAGGAAAATTGGATGAAGCGATCGCTGCTTATCGTAAAGCTATTCAATTCGCACCCAATGATGCTGACGCTTCTTATAGCTACAATCTTTTGAGCAGAGCATATTATTTACAAAAGAATTTTGACCAGGCGCTGGCTACCTATCGCAAAGCTCTGCAGCGTGACCCTCAAGACCCTTTTTCTTACAACGGTTTAGGCGTAACATTGTTGTCTCTAGGAAGGGTTGCAGAGGCAATTACTGAGTTTGAGAGAGCAATCCAATTAGATCCTAACAATTATACTAATGCTCAAAACAACCTTAGGGAAGCGAACCTAACCTTGGCACGCCTGAATCCCCAATATGAAGTTGTGTATAGTCAGCCACGTTCACCTTCTACAGGGGTATCAGATAAGGCTTTGAAGTCCACAGCACTCATCCTCACTAAATTTGCTGATGGCAATAATGGGAGAGGGACTGGCTGGGTCATAGAACGGGAAGGTAGCACAGTCTGGATTGTGACAAATCGCCATGTCGTAGGTGACGAAAAAAGGAAGCAACTCAGCAAACAAATTTCTGTGGAATTTTATAGCGGTGATCTCCCAGATGTTAAGCGTCCCCGATATAGTGCAACCATTGAAAAAATTACTGATTTTGATGAAGAACCGGATTTAGCAGTCTTGAAAGTGACTGGAGTTCCATCTGATATCCAAAAGTTTACATATCACCTTGGCAAAGTTCAGCCTGGGACAGATGTTCATGTCATTGGACATCCTATTAACTTTGATTCTCCATGGAGAACTGTTCGTGGAACAATGACAGGCTATAACCAGCAAGGAAAAATGGATATTGCTGCAACCCTAGCTAAAGGTAACTCCGGTAGTCCTGTCATTAATGAGCAAGAGGAGGTGGTTGGTATGGTTGTAGAAACTCTTAATAATCGCGACCTTGCTCCTGACCCTAATGAACCAACCCCCATGTCAGGTAGTAATCTCAACGCAACAAGTGGATACGGTAAAGCCTATCGAATTGATCCAGTGATTGAAAAGTTGCGTCGTTGGAACCTTTTGAAGTAAATCTGATTATTCAGTTTATGAACTGGAAACCCCTACTCACAAGTGTTTTTTTACTGAGCTTTAGTCCCCTAGTTGCACAAGCTTGTCCCCAAGGCAATCCTCAATCGCTTGCCTACATACTACGAGAGGATAACCGTTGTGAAGGATTGCTGCCACGACAAGCTAGTACTACTGGATTCGATCTGATTTCCTTGTCAACAGGGAAAGCCATAGACGGTAACTATCCAGCCACGCTTAGTATTCGAGTACCGATAACAGGAAATACACCTCCTGAATATTTTGAGATTCAGTCCTCCTACAAAAATTATTTATTGAACAAAGTGACTTTTTCCCCTGGCGCTAAGGGTTTTACGTTTCCCCTGAAGACGACAATACTACAAAAAGCAGAAATTCCAAGTAAAAGCCTTGAAGCGCTCGCTTTCTTCAAGCGTAATGGAAAGCCGATTCACATTCCAGTAATTCTGGGGACTGTCTCTGATAAGTATGATTTTATATTATACAGTTCTGAACGAAGAAGCTTTCCTACAGTTGAAATCCGTTCTAATGGTAGAACATTCAAATTGCCTCCTCAAAAAATTCCTAAAAAATACATTTATTTCACTTGGAGCTATCAGAATGCTCCTCCTGGAATTTATGAGCTTTATTTAGTAGATGACCAAAATCAACCCCGTAGCTTTTGGTTTCAACACAATCCCAGTTTGTTTTAAACTGCTCGATCTGGTTCGCAGAAGCAATGCCCCCAACTCCAAAGCGCTCACATTTCTCCACCCAACATATAACCTCAATACTATATGGAATTCAACGAATTTCCATAATATTAGCTACTTGGCTAAAGAGGTCAGTGTGGGGATTAACATTGGTGTTTTTAAGAGCGATTAACTATCTAAAAAAACAGAAACTTGATCGTATTTTGGCAATCGTCGTTTTTGCAATTTCAATTGTGATTCTTCTAGCTAATTATGTTTTCTTGGGTAGCTACAACTTTGAGGGGAGTCTCACAGTTAGAGAAATGAGTTTTACATATACTGGACAAACGGAAAAGCTTTTTCTCAATACAATCAGGAGTATCCAAAACTTAGACTTTCAGGGCAAGCAACCGCAAGCTTTAGTCCTTACAGGGAAATTTTCCAGCAAGTCCGATCCTGTTCTCAACCAAAAGCTCACTCAGCTTAAGCAACTGACGATTGAACTGCCCCATGCGACAAGCCGTCTGATTCTCACGCCTGCAAATCGGAACAAAAGTGAACTCTCGATTTTGGAGCTTCACCTTTTACCTGACAGCAGCGTTAATCAGCTTGCTTATGAACCCAAGAAAACTCAATTATCCTTGTGTCTTCAGGCTGCTAGTTTACCACCGGACACCTGCCTGTTTCCTGAAGGCTTGCGAGACAAATTTGCTAACCCCGTTGGCAGCTTGAGGGTACAACTAGGACAACGGGCTCTTGTCGTGAGTTTGGCAGGAGTGAATCTGCCAGAGTTAAACATTCGCAGCGATGCTGAAGCTTCTGAGGAGCTATTGTTGGAAGTTGAGCCAAAGAACGATGAGTTTCTCCTCCCTCTTTTAACACCAACCAGCTTGTTCATCCAACTACCTGTTGCTAAAGTAGCTCAGTCTGATGCAAATGATGTAGCGGAGTGGTTTCGGAGAAATTTGGATGTCACTCATGTGAACTTTTCACGCCTTGATACGACTGGCAAGGTGAAGGATGAATTGCAAATTTCAACAATTTTGGAAGGAAAAGTGCGCATGGGAGCGCAGGTGATGGAGTTACAGCCAGAGCAGTTTCTAATTATACCACCTAAGGAAGTAGGAATTCGTAGACTGCGCTCTATACGTATTCATCCTAACTCTCCACAGGGATTACAAACCTTGATTTCAGGTGAAACTAGAGGCATTGCTGTAGGGCTATATCCGGCGTTTCCTGTGCAAAAGATTGAGCCGAGTTGGTTATCAAAGCACATATCTCAAGATGCTGTGAATGCACTACTTACATTCCTTGGGGCATTGAATGGAATACTACTTCCACGTCTACTTCCTGAGTCTCCTCAAAAACCAGATCTGTCTGGCAATACTAAAGCATAGCAAGATTGCAGTTGGTCTGCGTTAAAGTCTTCAAGAAGAGGATAAGTAGCAATATTAGAGAAAGATAATTCTGTCTTTCTTCGGTACCTAGCGATAACGACGTTCTATCATGCTGTTAGTGAAGCTTTTTGCAACGCTTGCAGCATAACATTTTGCACTATTCGTCGCTATATTGAAGATCACAAAAGCGTGGATGTTATTTGCTCCCACAGTTATAAATAACCGTTTGCCTGACATACCTCAGCCAAAATGTGGGGTTTTGGGCTTCTTATTGATAAAAAACTATAAAATGACTTTATCAAACCATGAACCAGGTAGATTACCTCCGAATTAGTCTAGTAGACCGCTGCAATTTTCGATGTCAATACTGCATGCCCGAGGGAGTAGAACTGGATTACATTCTCAAGCAACAGTTGTTGACTGATGAAGAACTTCTCACCCTCATTGAAGAAGTGTTTGTTCCTGTTGGATTTACTCAATTTCGCTTAACTGGGGGGGAACCTCTACTACGTCCCGGTGTGGTGGAGTTGGTCAGAGCAATTGCTTCTCTCCCACGAACTAAAGACTTGTCGATGACGACCAATGGCTTTTTACTTGCTCCAATAGCACAAGATCTGTACGAAGCTGGTTTACGGCGAATTAATATTAGCTTAGATTCCCTTGATCCCGATATCTTTAACGCAATTATCGGTAATCGCGGTCGTTCACGTTGGCAACAAGTTTGGGAGGGGATTCATGCGGCTTATTGTGTGGGATTTAATCCCCTCAAGCTGAATGTGGTGGTTATTCCCGGTGTCAACGACCACGAAGTCCTGAATCTAGCCGCTTTGACGATTGATAAGCAATGGCATATCCGATTTATTGAGTTCATGCCAATTGGAAATTCTCAGTTGTTTAGCGATCGCGGTTGGATACCTTCTGAGGAGTTACGACAACGCATTCGCGATCGCTGGGGATTGACAGAATCGCAAGTTCGTGGTAATGGACCTGCTGATGTATTTCAAATTCCAGGAGCGAAAGGGACACTGGGATTTATCAGTCAGATGTCGGAGTGTTTTTGCGATCGCTGCAACCGGATGCGCCTGAGTGCTGATGGTTGGTTGCGTCCGTGTTTATTAAATGAAACTCATCAAATTGATTTAAAAACTGCTCTGCGTACAGGTATCAGTACTGCTCAATTGCAGGAGCAAGTTAGGGGCTTGCTTGCCCTTAAGCCAGAAATTAACTTCAAGCAACGTGATGCAGGGACAACGACTGGTGTTTACACCCGCACCATGTCACAAATTGGAGGGTAGTCAAGAGTCCAGAGTCCAAGGTCAAAGAGTTTTTGACTCTTGACTTTTGACTCTTGACTTTTGACTTAAGCTTGACGTGAGTAGTATTCCACCACAAGCAGTTCGTTAATTTGTAGCGCCACCCACTCGCGCTCAATAACGCTGTTGACTTTGCCAACCATCTTGTTTTTGTCAAACTCCAGATGGCTGGGTAGGTTTGCCAAACCGGGATATTGCAAGTTGCTTTCCACCAACTTACGAGATTGTTCCCGGTTTCTAACGGCAATCTCCTCTCCTGGACGGCACTGGTAACTGGCAATATTGACAACGCGACCGTTAACTGTGACATGACCATGATTCACAAGCTGACGAGCTGCGGGAATCGTGGGAGCCATTCCCATGCGGAAAACAGTATTATCTAACCGCATTTCCAGCAATTGCAGCAGCACTTGTCCGGTAGAGCCGGTGACACGTCTTGCTTTTCGTACGTAGCGTAGCAGTTGCTTTTCCGTTAGACCATAGTTAAAGCGGAGTTTTTGCTTTTCCTCCAACCGGATGGCATATTCTGAACGCTTTTTACGGTTTTGACCATGCTGCCCTGGGGGATAGGCGCGTCTAGCACTTTTACGAGTTAATCCTGGTAGGTCGCCCAAGCGACGTACAATTCTAAGGCGCGGTCCTCTGTATCGGGACATGATTTTCCTAAATTTAATCCTGCTTAACTTTACCCAGACATATAATTATAATTCGAGATTTCGCATATGAGTACAGGAATGTTCATTTAGGACGTAGAAGAAGCAGGGGAGCTCGCTGAGCCCTCCGGGCACGCTACGCGAACGCTTGGGAGCCAGTCCGTTGCGGGGATTCCCCCCGTTGTAGGACCTGGCGTGAGCAGGAAGCCGGTGAGAGGGAGTAAACAAACGTCCATTAACTCCTTCCTCCCTTGCTCGGGTGCTCCTCTGCTTCCTCTCCCTCATCTTCCTACGCCTTTGTATTGCAAGCATCAAAGCAGGCTTCTATCATGAGGTAGCATACCCTTGGGTGTTTGGAGAACGGAAATAATGTTAGGGAACAGGAAAAGCGAAGATACCCACAACCTTAGGCTAAAAGTTAGATATACTTCTAAGCGTCTTGAAAGAAGTGCAGATGCTATGAGAGCAGTTGTTTGTAGAGCGACTGCTGGGCTAAGTGTACCAGTTTTTGCTGTGACTGGATGGTTCGCAATGACCTCAGTTAGTATGGCTGTCACCGCTACCTACAGAAATGATTTCCGTGTTTGCGCTGGGCGACTTTTGAGTGTGGGCGTAACTGCGGAAGCTGCATCACAAGCTTGTGCAGCAGCACTACGTCCTGGAGACTTGTCCTCTTGCGTCACCAGAATTGGGCGACAAACACAAATTGCAGCACCTGATGCGCTTACAACCTGTAGGCAAGCACGGCGTCCCGAACAGGTGGCTGATTGTGTTGTTGGGATCAGTCGGTACACTCGAGAGACAGCCAACCCAGCAGTTTTAAATTATTGCGGTCGTAGCTTATTACCTGTGCGCTTTGCTCAGTGTGTGGTAGGTTTGCGTGCTGAAATTGATTTGGCTCCTACCCAAGCACTGGACACTTGTATTGATGCGAGTGACAGGATTAGTGGCTTTTTGCCTTCTTTTATACCGTCAACTGCGCAACCAACGGAAATCAAACCCACTTACGAGTCTACTCCACTTCCGCCTGAGGCTACCCCAGTTCCGTCTGTGCCTACCACGGTTCCGCCTGCGTCTGCTCCAGCTCCATCTGAGCCTTCTCAAACTCCTGCAAATCCAGGCAGCCAATAGCCTCTACTAAAAGTTATCAGTTGTCAGTTGTCAGTTGTCAGTTATCAATTAACCTTTTACTGGTAACTGGTAACTGATAACTGATTTTTAGTCTTCCTTTTTGCCAAACACCATTTGTAGAATCATAGGAACTCCTCCATCTTGGTGATATTTATCTGCCCAAGCACGGATGACTTCGTCTAATTCTTCCATAGCTTTCTCAAAACGTTCTGGTGGAATGTCCAGTTCTTCCAAAACACGCATTGTATTTGGTCGCCGTTCTGCCCAATCTTTCATCATGCGGAAATACCGAGCAGTATCTTCCACCATGATGTAAGTACGCTCTTGCTCATCGGCTGGAGCATAAAAAGGACGAGTCAGAGCATAGAATGGCATTCCCCAAGGTGAATCAATGCGTGTCACCGTACCAGAGTAGAGCAGACGGCGTTTGATATGTTCCGCCAATGCTTCACTCAATTCCATACGATGTTCTGGTGGCAAGTCTTCTTGGGAGCGTTTGTGTAGAAATTCAATTAACTCCAGAAACTCAAAAGAGGTGATTAACTGTGCATCTGGCAAATTAGATGGCAGTTTCTGCTCGATTTGTTTTTTCTCTTCTGATGTCAGACTTGTACCCGGAACGCGCGATCGCCCTGGTCGCCAAGGATACTTTTCCATCCAGACATAGGGCAATTGAATCAGATAGCGTGGTTCTTGAGAACCCAGCATCTTTAACAATTTCCCTTCAGTCAGCGCTTGTCTGACTTCCTCAACAATGATTTTTACCCGCTTTGGCTCCAAGTGATGCAAATGTCCTGTCATCCGCAGGTTTTGTCCTTGCTCCAGATAGGTCATATAAATTGCACACTTAGCAGCTGTTGCTGCAGCATCTAAAAACGCCCCATGCCTATGCCCGCTCGTCCGCATTGCGCTAAAAGCCAGGTATAGCATGATCTGATCCATTGCACTTGGACCAAGACGTTTGATCAGATCTACATCGTTACTCATATTACAGAAAGTTGAATAGCATGTTTACACGATGGTCAGTCATTGGAAAGCAAGTATTATACACCCGACTAATGGTGATATCTTTACCTCAGATTATCTATTATGCGTTAAGTATGAGTGTTGATAGTAGTCATAATTAGCAATTTATCCGTATTTTCAAGTAAAAAAACAGAGTCAGCACTATTTGAACAGTTGCCTCAATACAACAACTATGCAAGCAATCATCACCTAACCGCAAGTATCAACAGAGCGTATACACAGCAACTACCAACAATTCCACAAGCACATCTATAACTTCAAGGGGCTGAACCGATACAACGAGGAGTCAGATCCAATAAATTCGCATTTATTTCAAGGAAGATGCCTCCCTTGAGGCGATTGCTTCGGTTCACAAACTAGCTAGTACGTACAGTTAAGGGGAAATATTTTAACCAAAGTAAACGTGTTTTTTATGAATTTCTTGGGAATTTAGGTAGTGCAAAGTAGAGCCAGATGTTTGTAAGCGAGTTACTCCCTAATCGCATTTGTATAGGATTCAACATCTTCCCTACTTTTTGAGCCTGCCTGCACAGAGATTCTCTGGATAGAATGCAACGCCCGGATATTGCACTTGCTTTGGTAACAAGATTGACAGAAAAAGAGGTGGCGCGGCTCTTTGCAAACTACCAGATTGCTCAAAACTGACCGTTATGTTTTGGCAGTACAGACAATTTTTTTCAGGGAAAATTGCTGACCTTACGTTGAAAAGATAATCCAAGGTTCAAACTACCTTCCTGCTTTGACAATTTTTGATAATTCTATCATTCCCATTAAACAGATATGTTCGAGAGGATACAAAACTCTGAAATGCTCTCTTTTCAAGAATTTCAAGTTTTAAATGACAAATAAATTTATTATACTATTTACTATAAAAATTATATTCTTTTTTTAAAAAGAATTTGTCTTGGTCTACAAAAATGTTACTAAAAATGAGCTAAATCATTCAGTTTGAATGGCAAGTCAAGAAAAAAAATTAGGCTAAGAGCTAACTATCGTAAGCATTTGAAGCTTTGTTCCTATTGACACCTATGAAAAATATCAAAAAATAGAACAAGAGGGTGAGGGGTGAAACCCCTCCATTATATGAACACAATATCCAAAATTAAACTCCCATACTGACAAGCATTTACTTGCTGACAGTTTGCAGGTTTAATCTGTAAAAAACAAAGAACTCAGAAGCCAGAATTCAACATTTAGAATAAGTTCTGTAAGACTGAGCGGATAATTAAGGCTGCATACTCGCGCATCTTTTTGTAAATCTTCCGGATTTATTTGTAGAGTTATTGTATTTACTAAGTACTGAACCGTGAAGTCTTTTTGATTTTGCCCGGCTATTGGAAAGAATTATTATGAGGTTTCATCCGATTGCGGATTTTTTCAAAACAAAGAGTCGCTGCTCCAAATGTCACTATTAAAACTCCCAAAACTTGCTCAAGTTGTAGGACTTCCTGAATAATCAATCCAGCGAAAATTACTGTCAGAGCCGGGATTGTTGTACCAAGAATTGCTGATCTCGAGGCACCAATTTTACGAATGCCAAAATTATTCAACAAATAGCTAGAGAGCGTCAGTACACCCAGCAGGAAAGCACATAAGACAAGTTCGAGGAAGTAAGCAGGATTCAGTTGCACTTTGGAGTTCGTTGGTAACGGCAGTAGCAAACCGAACACAGACAACAGCAACATCGTAACGAAGTTAACTAGGGTCAGAGAAACTGGATGCAGTTTGGCAGCACCGACGCGCGAGAAAATGAGGTAAAAGGCAAAAGCTGTTCCTGCAGCAAGTGCAGCAAGACTTCCCAGAGGAATATTACCCGTGAAATTGCCAGCAGAACCACCTAAAACCAGCAACTCACCCAAGCTAATAGCACTCATAGCAACAAAACTGAATAAAGTCAGGCGATCGCTCCCTGAGCGACTCCCTCCGGAACTATCGCGGAACAGGAACCTCGATAGGAGTCCGTTAATAACCGGGTAGACAAAGAAAAGTGCGATCGCGATCCCAGTAGGAACTTGACCGATGGCAAGGTAAATGAGAACCTGAGATATAAACAAAAAGCATCCACTGATAATCGACAGTAGTAAAACCTGTTTTCCGGTCGAATTCGTGGAACTTCCTTTAAATGAGTCACTCAGGTATTGTAAGTCTTGCCACACGCGTGAATGCAGTATCGGAGCCAAAAGCAGCATCAAGGGGACGACGACCAGCATCCTGAGCAGCAAAATTAAGAAACAATTACCCAAAGTCGACGAGATCAAGCGATCGGCATCAAACACACCGAAAATTTGGGTACCAGGGAGGAAAATCACCTTGATGACTACGTTATAGAGTGCTGACGCCACTGTTGACAACACAAGCAGGATGATTCCCGTAATTTGTGGCAAAGAAATTCCCGTCTGTGTTTGCAGAGGTTGTCTTGGTATTAGTTGTTTTGGTGTTACTAGTGGTTTTGGTGGAGGCAGTGTTTTTTTCTCCAAGACAGTTGGCTCAGGAGGCGATGGTTCTGGTGTTGGTTCCAACACAGAAGGAGACTCAGTCGTTTCGCTTGGCGAGACTATGTTTTGGGTTTCTTCCTCTATATAACTGCTGGGTAAAACAGTCGTTTCTGATGGAATATCCGTTTGCAACTTTGTTGGAACTCCTGGAGAAGCAGACTGTTGTTGCTGTTGTCGAGTCTGTTCAATCTCAGTAGAGGGGACTGGTGGGATTACTTTCTCCTGATAGAGACACTCCTCACCGAGACTCCCTGTCTGCAGCACATACGGTGCTGGGGTTTGCGTAGTCCCCTCTAGGAGCATCGCTCCTTGGGACGTGCCGTTTTGTCCAATTTCCAGCAGCGCAGTTTCTTCTGTTGTTTCCTCTAGTTCCCTGCGGAGGCGATTCACCAACTCTATTAAGATTGCTTCACCTTCCCTTTGTTGAACTATCATCCGGGACAACTGCTGAGAAACATGACTTTGGTAGTTTTTCAACTCCTGTTGCAGAGAGTTAAACGTGATAGTCAGGGTATCATCCAAAGAGCCAAGGAGTTTTTCAGCATATTCATTCACTTCACTGGCTGAGCTACTTGTGCTTTGCGCCACTTCAGAACTTCCAAATGGCTGAGAAACACTTCCTGTAGCTTGGTTTGCTAAAGTTTCGAGAGAAGATTGTAATTGCGAAGATATGTGATTAGCTAAAACTTGTGACAACTGACGAATTAATGCTTGCTGTTCAGTGATTTGCCGCCCTTGTTGTAGATGTTCTTTTTCCTCTTGCAGCCGCGTAATATCATCAGTTAAGCGGTCCTTTTCTGCCTGCAGCCGTTTTATATCCTCCTGTAATGACTGGAGCAAATTCCGTTGTAGAATTTGCAATTCCTCAGTGACAGCCCGCAAGGCAGTTTCTGCTGCCCCAGATGGATCGCCTTTTGCTCGCGGATTATCTGGTCGCCTCTCGTATCGCCCCATTAGTCTTTTACCTCTCGCTCTTTACGATGAAGCAGCTTCACTATTGACTGAATCGGCGCTTATATTCCTATTATTTTTGTCTTGTGTCAATGGATAAAAGCCCCATCTTTTCATCAAAAAAGATAGGAAATCTCAGATAAAAGCTAATACACTAACTTCCAGTTATTGTTTGGATATCTTGACAAATATTATTTTGTACTGTAAATAATACCAGTAACGAAAGCGCTACACAACTAAACTAAACTCAGTACCGCTAGAACACAAACTCTTTTAGTGTTAATCACAAAGGACAACATCAACTCTTGCAAGCACCTGAAGAACATTTCAAGGAAATAGAAGCCATACTGCAAAAACACGCTGAAGCGTTAGAGGCAGAGATTCGCGCTTTACAGGTGGCAGATGAGACAGCACAATGGTCCACTGCTTGGAAACAAATTTATAACTGGCGCTTTGCTTGTGCTTTTGCTCGGCAAAAGGTTTTCCGGAACTGGGCTGCGGATGCTGCGGCTTGGAGGCTACTTCCAGAGCGGATTTACCCAAATCGTGGAAATCGTCAAGGGTAAAGCAAGAAAAATTTATGTTGAAATTCTGAACTCAAAGTTTGAAGTTCACAGGCTCAAGTTTGCAGTTCTGACTTCACTACTATCCACTGACCGAAATTAGTGGGATACAAGCCCCGTCCTTCTAGGACGGCTTTTCTTCTTTAAGCTTATCAATCCAATCTTCTACAAGCTGGGTCATAGTCTTTTCCCTTTGTTCGGCGATTCGTCTCAGTTTTTCAAGCCTAGACTTAGAAACCCGTAAACTCAGTCTTTCCCGCTCCATTGTATCTACCCATTAGCTACCCTTTGATGAAATTATAAATACATTAGTTCAAGTCAGCCTGGTTGTGAAAGCAAGATATCAATTCCGTTTCTACCCGACCGACCAACAACAACAGAGCCTAGCTCAGTTGTTTGGGTGTGTGCGCGTAGTTTGGAATGATGCTTTGGCTATCTGTAAGCAGTCTGAAAAGCTTCCCAGTAACAACGACTTGCAAAAGTTGGTGATTACACAAGCTAAAAAGACTGATGAGCGTTCATGGTTGTCTGATGTTTCTAACATTCCATTGCAGCAATCTGTTGCTGATTTAGGAGTTGCTTACAAGAACTTTTTTGATTCACTCAAGGGTAAGCGAAAAGGTAAAAAAGTAGGTACACCCAAGTTTAAAAAGAAGATAGGAAGACAATCAGCGCGATTTAGGATCGGTGGATTTTCGCTCAAAGGTGATGAAGTGTACTTGGCTAAGATTGGTAATGTTAAGCCAATTTGGTCTAGAAGTTTACCTTCATCCCCAACGAGTGTAACAGTCATCAAAGACTGCGCAAACCGCTATTTTCTAAGCTTTGTGGTAGAAGTTAATCCCGTTCAAGTTGATGCTAAAAACCAAAGCATTGGCATTGATTTAGGAATTAAGACCTTTGCGGTGATGAGCAATGGCGAAAAATCTGAAAGCCCAGATTATTCCAAACTAGATAGGAAAATCCGCAAACTTCAAAAAAAGTTAGCACGTCAACCCAAGGACTCGAAACGCAGAAACCTAACTCGAATTCAAATTGCAAAACTGCACAACACAATTGCGGACACCCGCAAGGATTTTTTGCACAAACTATCTACCAAGATCGTTAGTGAAAACCAAACTATCGTCCTAGAAGATTTGAATGTCGTGGGGTTGGTCAAGAATCGTCGACTTGCAAGGTCAATTAGCTTGCAAGGATGGAGGGATTTTAGAACGTTGTGCCAAGCTAAATCAGAAAAACTTGGCAGGGATTTTCGCATCACTAGCAGATGGGAGCCGACAAGCCAAGTCTGTTCTGAGTGTGGCTACAAGTGGGGTAAGCTCGATTTAAAGGTTCGGTCGGTTAAATGCTTGAATTGCGGTGTTGAACACGACCGAGACGAGAACGCCGCCAAAAATATAAACAAAGTCGGGATAGGGCATTGCCACGACTCTAAATGGGCGCACAGACAGAATCAGACTACTTTGGTAGCATCAGTCAACGAAGCGTCAAGAATCACCGCTCCTAAAGGAGCGGTGAGTATGTCAATAGACGAGCAATAGAGAAGATGACAGCGCTAATGGCTGCACTCGCAGGAACTGTGATGAGCCATGCTGCAGCAATTCCTTGGAGAGTTTTAAATTGAACTGACTTGATATCTTGCACCAGTCCAATGCCAACAACACCACCAACAAGAGCATGAGAGGTAGAAACCGGTAAACCCAGTCGGGAGGCAAGTAGGATAGTCGTGGCAGTCGCCAACTCCGCGCAAAATCCACTACTGGGTTGCAGGGTAATAATGCTTTCACCAATGGTAGTAATGACTTTTTTCCCCCAAATGGCTAAACCTGTGACAATTCCAGCACCACCAAGTATTAAAATCCATATGGGGATGGTGATGCCATTCATGGGTACTGTGCCAGTGCTATTGATGTATGCAATTGTCGCCAGAGGTGCGATCGCATTGCCTACATCGTTAGAGCCATGAGCAAAAGCAACAAAACAAGCACTCAGTAATTGAAATCGAGCAAATATCCCTTCAACAGGATTGTGAAATTTAGATTTTGAATTCTGGATGGAAGTTTCTTCCCTTATCTGTTCATCTTTCAATTTTCCCCAACTGTAGAAAGTCAGCCCAACGGCTGCTACAGAGCCACTCACCAGTGAAATATCATAAGCGGGTATTTTTAAACCAACTTCCGAAATCAAAAAATCTGCTATCGGTTGAGTCAGTGATGGTAGCACGATCACACCAAAAACCCCCAGCAGAATCGCACTCAACCAAGGAATCCACTCGTTCAACTTTACCAGTGGATCTGGTTGCTCTAGAATCCAGCGCTTGATTTGACTATAAAAGAAAGCGGCAATAGCGCCACTTATGACAGGGGTGACAATCCAACCTAAAGTAATGCGCCCAATAGATGACCAATCAATTGCATTCACGCCCAAAGCAACCCAGCTAAATCCGGCGATCGCACCCACAACCGCATGGGAAGAGGAAACAGGCAAACCTCGTGATGTGGCAATTTGCAACCACAGACCCCCAGCTAGAAGCACCGCCACCATTCCGGTAACTAATATTTGGGGCGCATCGACGAATAAAGCTGGATTGGCAATTTTCGTCGCTAGCGTTTCCGACACCTCATGTCCAAACAGGACTGCACCCGTAAACTCTAACACTCCAGCAATGATGAGTGCCTGTTTTAGGGTGACAGCCTTGGAACCCACGGAAGTTCCCATTGAGTTAGCAACATCGTTTGCACCAAGATTGCAAGCAAGGTAGAAGGCGAGAAGCGCGACGAGGAGGACAAGCATTGAGTTTACCAATACCAATTGACACGTAGGAGGAGTAGGGGAAGAAATGATTTGCCCATCTTCCCCATCTTCCTCCACTTCTTCCACTCTTGTTTAGGGATAAATCAAAATTTTGTACGTCTCTGGAGTGGGGGCGATCGCGCGTTCCACTGCTGCTGACAAGTCTTGTAATGGATAGCGATCGCTAATCAACGCTTGGACATCAATTCGTCGATTAAAGACAATATCAACCGCTAAACTTTGAAGGCGGTAGGATGAACTATAACTGCCCATCAAATCAATTTCCCGACGGTACAGGATATTTGGGTTTACTGGGATTTCCATTTCATCAGGAAACTCAGCAAAAAAGAGAATTTTGCCACCTTTGCGGGTACAGTCGAGGGCTTGAAAGAAAGCTTTCTCGCTGGGAACTGCTAAAAGAGCGACATCAACACCCATACCATTGGTCAACTCATGAATTTTTGCGGGTAAATTGGCATCACGGGCATCAAATGCTGCTTCTGCGCCTACATTCAAAGCTTTTTCAATACGGGATGGGAGTAAGTCGGTGGCGATCGCCTTTGCTCCGAAATACTTCACCAACATGATAAACATTAACCCAATTGGTCCGGCACCAGTAATCAAAACCGTTTGACCTGGGGCAATTCGGGCTTTTTTTACTGCCTTAAGGCAGCAGTTGGTTGGTTCTACAAAACTTGCTTCTTCAAAACTGATATTATCGGGGATGGGAATTAACCCACCATTGCGCACAATGTGACCAGGAACTTTGACATACTCAGCAAAACCGCCGCCGCTAGCATTAAACCCTGCTGTGGTGGATATGTTTTTGTAGACATCGCACATCGAGAAATTGTCATTTAGACAGTAGGCGCAACGCATACAAGGGATGTGGTGCATAACCGCCACTCGTTGTCCAACTTGCCAGCCTTTGACCTCAGAACCCACTGCTGATATGGTTCCAGCAGTTTCATGTCCAAAAATGCGTGGCGGTTCATACAGAGGATAACGAATTTTTTTGATATCCGATTGACATAGCCCGACGACCTGTACTTGTACCAGCACTTCATCGGGTTCCAGTGTCGGTACGGGGATATTTTCGTAAGAAAGTTGATTAACGCCTCTAAATACCTGTGCTTTCACGTTGAATTTTCACCGCTCAACGATAATAGATTTAACACTTAGAGCGTTCTTTATGTTAATGACTTTTAAATTTATATGCCCTTTTAGCAACTATGGCAGCCGCAACAACATGATGATCGCCTGAATCGTTTGTCATCCCTGCAACTAGCTGCGATGGTACGTCCACCATTGCTTCAGGAAAGTGTGTCTTGAGCATTTGCTGAAAGCGTGTTGCCTTCGCCTCTGTCATCCTTCCCTTTTTCACTAAGTTACGCGTAGCACCGTTCAAAATTTCTTGTGAAAAATGAACTTCATAAAGTTCTGCTTCCGCAGTACGCAGAAGAGTATCGCACAGAGGCATGGGGAAGAGAACGCAGGAGTCCAAAACAACACAGAGAGAAGCCATCTTACTGATCTAATTCACTACTCCCCTTATCGTAGAACCCCTCATCTTGTAGAAACTGAGTGAGTTCTTTTAGTCCTTTCCGACGCTTAGTGTTTCGCTGTTGTTTATATTCCATCAAGTCGTTGAAACGAACACGTCGATGTGAACCCACCTTTACATAAGGAATTTCTCCCTGCTCTAATAATTTGACCAGATAGGGGCGTGAAACATTGAGAAAGTCTGCTGCTTGTTGTGTCGTCATTTCGTGGTTTTGAGGAACTATAGATATAGCCTGACCCAATCCCATTGCATGAACTACATCACGCAGTACCTGATAAACAGAGTCAGGAATGTCAATTTGCTCTCCGTTTGCTCCAACTAGTTTTGCTTGTGAACCTCCTTCGCTTTTGAGAACGCGTTCCAGTTGTTTGATAGACTGGACTTCTTGTTGAGCTATCACAGGCTCTGTAGGCGTGTTATACCTCAAGATGGTCATTTCAAATACCCCAAATGTTTGTCTCAATTTGTCTCAATCTCTCAATCAAATCATACATATTACACAAACGAAATATCCGAAATATTTAAATAAATTATCTTGTCTTATGCCAAACCATCTGGGCAGAATATATCGAAAATCCAGAGGGGTGAGGAATGATGGCTCAAACATACACAGCAGATGTCTTAGTTGTCGGAGGTGGAACTGGGGGAACAGCTGCAGCTATCCAAGCGGCGCGACGGGGGGCAAGAACGATTCTTGTCAGTGAATTTCCTTGGTTGGGGGGAATGCTGACTTCAGCCGGGGTCTCTGCGCCAGATGGCAATGAACTAGAAGCTTTCCAAACGGGGCTGTGGGGTGCATTTGTGCGGGAATTGCAGCATCAACAGCCAGGAGGATTAGATAATAGTTGGGTAAGCTTTTTTAGCTACGATCCGCGTGTTGGGGCAAAGATTTTTGCAGATTGGGTGCAAGAATTGCCCAATTTGCTTTGGATTCAGGGACAAGTGCCGTTAGAAGTTTTCCAGGAAGGGAATTGCGTCTATGGTGTCCGGTTTGCAGATTTGACTGTTAAAGCCAAGATAACTCTCGATGCGACAGAATTAGGAGATCTATTAGCTTTAGCTGATATCCCCCATCGTTGGGGCTGGGAATTGCATTCTGAGTGGAGGGAACTAAGCGCCCCAGCAGATTTTAATTCTCTCACACAAAGATATCCAGTGCAAGCACCCACTTGGGTGGTGGTTATGCAAGACTTTGGTGAGGCTATCGCTCCAGAAATCCCAAGCGCACCTAACGACAGCCCATCACAGTTACAGTTTGCTGGCGCTTGGGATGACTATGGTGCAGAGAAATTTTTGAATTACGGTCGCTTGCCAGGAGGTTTGTTCATGATGAACTGGCCCATTCATGGCAATGACTACGGCAAAGGATTAGGGCGATTGATAGAAACAGAAGAATCACGACGCGAGTTTTTGCAAGAATGCCTTTGGCACAGCCAAAATTTTGCCCGTTTTATCCAAAACCAACTTGGTCGTCGCTACGGTTTAGCACACGACATCTTCCCCACCTCACCTCAGTCCATTGGCGGAGGCGCTTTCGCTCTTCATCCCTATTACCGAGAAAGCCGTCGCCTTGTGGGAGTCACCACTGTCAGGGAACAGGATATTCTGCCAATGACTGGAGGTATGGTTGCATCTTTGAATGAAGATGCAATCGCTATTGGCAACTATCCCAACGACCACCATTATCCGGGCGTCGAGTTCCAAGTGCAACCCAAATCTATGCTTTGGGGAGGACGGAGGACGGGAACTCCTTTCACAATTCCATACGGTTGTTTAATTCCTTTGGTAACAGATGGTTTACTAGTGTGCGAGAAGAATATTTCTGTCTCTCATATTGCTAATGGAGCCACGAGATTGCAGCCTGTTGTTATGGGTATTGGTCAAGCTGCAGGAATGGCTGCTGCAATATGTGTTGAGTTGAATTTAAGCCCTCGAAATTTGCTTGTCAGAATTCTGCAAGAAGCTTTATTGCAAGACAAATATGCGCCTGCAGCAATCATTCCATTATTGAATTTGCCACCAAACCATCCTGATTGGTTGCGCTGGCAAATGTATTACTTATATAACCCAAAAAATTATCCAGTTAGTGGCAATTGTCCTTTTTCATCGCCTCGTCAATATTATTACCTTGACAGCGATGACGTGATTTTACAGAACACTTACTGTTTCCAGGGCATCTTTCACCGTATAGCTCAGCAAGATTACAAATTCACGATCACAACGCCAGGTATACATAGGGGGCATACTTTGCAGATTGTGACTTTGCGATCGCACATAGACGAACAGTTGCAAACTCTTTGTGATCAGCAACTGCTCACAATTTCGTGTCGAATCAATCACGCTCTTAATTGGTTAATAGTTGAAAGTATTTGCACAGCATAATAATTTTTGCAGTAAAAAAAAATACTATTTAATAAATTGTCCGGATGCACAAAAGAAAACTCAGTATCAGTGAAATGGAGAGTTCCAAAATAGACATTTACTATGCGTGCTGTCGTGTCACTTTTAATTACAGGATTGTTCCTTAGCTCCTTAACTGTTAACAGCCAGGCACCCGATACACAAGTATCAAACTCTGGCTCTCGACAATTAATGTTGGCAAAAGATAATACCAATAAACCTACACGTAGACCATGGAGGGGTAGTGGTCGCAAAGAATTGGTCCAATACATTCAAATCTCACATCCTGTTGTCTAACCATTTAGAAGTTGATGCTATTCGTTGGGATGACAATCATCTTTCATCTTGTAGCAAGAGAATTCAATTACAGTAAGCCAGGGTGTTAGGCATAAAAATGGTTACACACCCCTCTTAGTAGAGATGTGACATTAAAAATACAACACAGTTAAGTAATAGCTCGCATCATAATTCGTGAGCTTTTGTATACAAAGTCAGTTGTCAATCCTTGCATCAGAACGTAAAGCAAGATAAAAGCCTGTGTTGCAAGCATTAAGAACTACCTAAAATAAGCCGGAAACTGATCGCAACCTTCAACTTATCTTGCGAAAGGGTGTGACTTGGGCTATCAGTTCAGCTAAAGCCCATCTGTTTGAGATATTGTGACTATTGAGAATCTGTGAACACACTGCAAGTTTGTCTAAGGGCAGGTTGTAGGACGATCACGGGGTAATATGAGGAAAATTCACTTAGGTTTTGGACAGCTGTTAGCTAACGCATACAACAGCTACCTAAATTCATTTTCGTAAAAAAACAGGGTGAACATTGCTCACCCTGTTTAGACAACAGACTGATTATCTGTTCTACATTGTCGTTTTCTGACGGTTATTTTGCATACCTTTTATGCCATTGAGAAACATCGGCACAAACCTTTCCATCAAAGCCTGTGGATCTCGCTTCCAAACTCGCTGAACGGCATCAATGCGAGTCATTTGCAAATCTGGTGCAAGCAGAGTTTGTGGTAAGCGTTCCATCAGGTACTGAGGACGTTGCCACATTGGCATTGTGTTTGCCACTTCTAGTAAGTTGGCAACTCTACGTAGTTCTGCTCCTAAAGTGATATCCATGCCGGCTTCAAAGGCTGCTTGTTCAATAGCAGCATACTTCAGCTTTGCTTGCTCAACCTTTTGGCGGTATTCCGGACTTTTTTGTGCTAACTGCGCCAACCAACGGTTACCCCAGCGAACGTGTCCTGCTTCTTCCGGCAGGATTTTTTCAATTGTTTCGCGGATTTTGATGTTTTCTTCAGTTTGTGGCGCTTGCTTGAGGGCGTAAATGTGAGCAGAAAAATACTCACAACCACGTTTTTCGGTAACGTTAATTGCAGCTAGGGTAGAAATTAAAAAATCGTCCAGGTCGTTGCTGGGGTCTTTTTGTTCGCGGTCTAGTAGCCTTTCAAACTCATCAATGTACGAAGAGCCTGGAGGTGTTCCTACATCGGCTCCCAGTTCTACTAACAAATCAGTCAGCCACATGGCGTGACGGGCTTCATCGGAGATATGGTGAGACAAATCCCGTACCAATTCAGGTGGCTGTCCATTGAGTTGTTCAATGATTTCAGTGAGGTCTTTGCAACTACGTTGCTCGCTATAGCGGTAACGATTGAGGGTGATAAGATGAATTTCGCGATCGCGGACAACTTGTGTCAGGATGTCCCTTGCACCTATAGCGTTTTGAAATTTACGTGGGTAAGCAACAACCATAACTTTTTATAGAGTTATGTAAACTACTTTTAATATTACATAAGTTTTTTTACATGAACCACAGCTTTTCTTTACATTAAGCAGGCTTGCAAGCAATAAGATACTTGGTCATAAAGTGAAATTGCATATTAACCTGAGTTCGGGTTAAGCAGTTTGAGATAAAAGCCAGTCCATCTGAAGACTGGGTTTTTTAGGTTGATGGCAATAAGCGATTAATCCGCACAGAACGTTAACGCAGAAATTAACGGGGCTTCGGTGTCTAGAATGTTCGATTTGAGAAATATTCTTGAGTTGGTCGTTAATGGTCTCAATGATGGAGCGTTTACGAGATAAAAGCTTGTCATGGAGACGCATTAGCTTGTTTTTCATATTGCGGCGGGGTTTGGCAAAAAATTGAATTCCGAACTCGTGCAAAAGTTGAGAAGCCAGTTTTTGGGAGACATAACCGCGAGCGCCAAATATTTTGCCAAACATCTCATTCAGTAAATTGGGGACTGGTTGACGGTCATCAATATTACCAGGAGTAAGAACCACATTTAGGAGTTGACCAAGTTCATTTACAACCAGATGAAGTTTAAACCCAAAAAACCAATCCACAGAAGTCTTTCCACGAGCCGCTAAACCTTCAAACACCTTATGTCTAGAAATCCGACGATTATGACAAACCTTCAAACTAGTTGAATCTATAAAACCGATACCCGTACATTGTCCAAAACAATGCTTGAGATAGACACATAGAGGTATCAAGGTTGATGGTATCCATTCAATAAATCTTTGATAACTCGGAAGACCTGGAAAAGCAGAACTCCATTGCTGTTTCACTTGATTCAGATAAAAATGCTTAAAATTCCGGTAGTGATTTTGATGAAAAGCAATGAGAATTGTAATTATTTCGCTTAAACATAGGCTTTTAGCGCGAATTCTTCTTATTCCTGCATGATTTAATAATTCTTTGTTCCATTGAGCTTCAAAAGCCTTACAGAAATCATCTACATGGCAGAATAAAGCATCTAAACTAAACATAGGGCAGGTTGCTGGATCAATGTGTTATTTTCAGCTTACTATCTGCCCCTTTCCTTATCCCGAACTCAGGTCATATTAATATTCTCAAATCCTGTTTTCTCCAAACGCTCTACCAAATCATCAAACGTGTAACACTTGTAGTATAGTTCAGGAAAAGTTGTGTGAAAGTTGCGGTCATTCTCCAGGAATTTGTATTGCCTCTTTTTTATTAATTTTTGTTAAACAATAGCATTCCGTAACTTTAGATACAGAAATAGTGTTATATTGTAATTGAGCAAAAGTCAGCTAATCATAACATTACTTAAATTATTAGGAGCAGTTTGCCATGTCTACTCAAGAAAAAGCCCGTGCTTTAATGATGCGTCATTATCAAATCATCAAAAATCGTCAACAGTCGATGCTGGAACGTACTGGCGAGGAAATAGGTCTGCCCGGAGAAGTCTCGACATATTGGAATCCTATTCAAGGGAAAATAGATCCTACCGCTCGCATGACCTATGACCGTAGCAACGCCGCTATGAGCTAGCTGTCAAAAATTTTTGAGCAATGTATAGACGAAACGTATCGTATTTTTACACATAAAAAGAGCCACCCATGTTGCTAGGGTGGCTCTAATGATGTATGGTCTTTATTCGCTCAAATAGCGCGAACAGACAGTTCGACAGCACTCGCTACTTCAAAATTCAAAATTATTTTTGAATTCTGAGATAATTTTGAATTCCTCCACAGGAGATGACTGGCGTTGGGCTTAAAGGGAAACCGAAGGTTATGCTCAGCCCAGGCTGTCCTTTTAACTAGACATCGTAATAGAGTGAAAATTCATAGGGATGAGGACGCAACCGCATGGGGTTGACTTCATTATCGAGCTTGTAAGATATCCAAGTTTGAATGAAGTCTTCGGTGAACACGCCTGGTTCTGTTAAGAAAGCATGGTCTTTCTCCAGTGCTTCCAACGCTAGTTCCAAAGAACCTGGAGTTGAAGGAACTTTCGCCAATTCTTCTGGAGAGAGTTCGTAGATATTCTTATCCAGAGGTTCACCTGGGTCGATTTTGTTCTTGATGCCATCCAAACCAGCGCATAGCATAGCAGCAAATGCCAGATATGGGTTAGAAGTCGCATCAGGACAGCGGAACTCCAAACGCTTGGCTTTGGGGTTAGTACCAGACAAAGGAATGCGGATAGAAGCAGAACGGTTACCTTGGGAGTAAGCCAAGTTTACTGGTGCTTCATAACCAGGTACCAAACGCTTGTAGGAGTTAGTGGTGGGGTTGGTGATTGCCAGTAGTGCTGGTGCATGCTTGAGGATACCACCAATATAGTGCAACGCCGTTTCGCTTAAGCCAGCATATTTATCTCCAGCAAACAACGGTTGACCATCTTTCCAAATGGATTGGTGGGTGTGCATTCCAGAACCGTTGTCGCCAAAAATCGGCTTAGGCATGAAGGTCACGGTTTTGCCGTACTTGTAGGCAACATTCTTGATGACATATTTGTACGTCATCAGCCAGTCAGCCGCTTCAATCAACTTACCAAAACGGAAGCCCAGTTCGCACTGACCACCAGTAGCTACTTCATGATGCTGCTTTTCAATTGGTACTCCGCACTTTGCCATAGTCAGCAGCATTTCTGTGCGGATATCTTGAAATGTATCGGTGGGTGGAACTGGGAAGTAGCCCTCTTTGTAGCGTGGTTTGTAACCCAGGTTAGGACCTTCTTCTCTACCAGAATTCCAACGACCTTCAACAGAGTCCACGTAGTAGTAGCCTTGGTGCGCGGTTTGGTCAAAGCGGACATCATCAAAAATGAAGAACTCAGCTTCAGGACCAAAGAAAGCTGTATCACCAACGCCCGTGGAAACCAAGTAATCTATTGCTTTCTGGGCAATAACACGGGGACAACGGCTGTACCACTCATTTGTCCGTGGTTCTTTGATGCTACAAATGATACTCAGAGTTGGCTCTTGCATGAAAGGGTCGATCCAAGCAGTATCTGGATCGAGTACCATTGCCATATCTGATTCATTGATGGCTTTCCAACCCCGGATACTAGAACCGTCGAAAGGTACGCCGTCTGTGAAGGAACTCTCATCGATTTGGTTGTGGAAAACCGTGAGGTGCTGCCAGATACCTGGCATATCGATGAATTTCAGATCGATCATCTGAATGTTGTTGTCCTGAATCAGCTTCAAGACTTCTTGTGGGGTTGTCATGGTTACTCCTTATCTGCCGATTTTCTAATAGTAAAACCAGAGTGTTCAAAGCATGCAAACCCTGCTCCGAAATCCAAAATCCATGAGATACCTAGAATATCGTAAAGATTTAAAATTAAATTATTTTGTATTTTCTGTAACAGAATCTAGGTTTGAAAGATTATATTTAACTTTTCCTTAACCAAGTTTACAAAAGTAGACAGTTCATCTCCTAGGGGTCAACTTTGGCATAGAATCCTTAATTAGCGCTATAGATTGTTTTTGTGCTGGGGCTTTTTTTACAAGAGGCACCAAAAAGTTGCATCTGTATAAAAACAGTCAAATTAATATCAAATCATAGAAACGATTGATTGGGAGAAAAAGGAATGCGGGATGCAGTAACAAGCTTAATTAAGAATTATGACGTTGCAGGTCGGTATTTCGATCGGAATGCCATTGACAGCCTCAAGTCTTACTTTGACAGCGGTACGGCACGTGTGCAAGCAGCAGCAGCTATCAACTCAAATGCAGCGACAATTGTCAAGCAGGCTGGTTCTAAATTATTTGAAGAACAGCCAGAGTTGATTCGTCCGGGTGGAAATGCCTATACAACTCGTCGTTATGCAGCTTGTCTGCGAGATATGGACTATTACCTGCGCTATGCTACCTATGCCCTTGTTGCTGGAAGTATGGATGTGCTAGATGAGCGGGTACTACAAGGGCTACGAGAAACCTACAATTCTTTAGGTGTGCCCATTGGTCCAACGGTTCGCGGTATCCAAATTATGAAGGAGATTGTGAAGGAGCAAGCGGCTGCAGCAGGTGTTACCAATACTAGCTTTGTGGATCAGCCTTTTGACTACATAACTGCAGAGTTAAGCGAAAGAGACATCTAAGTTGCTCTGTTGGTTTTAGAATAAGGCGAGCCTCTTGAAAGGGGCTTGCTTTTTTTGTTAACCACATCAAATGCGAGTTGATACTAATACAATTTCACGAAATTCTTGATACAAATCACTTTTCTTGCTCCCCCTGCTTCCCCTGCTCCCGAAGCTTGCCATCTGTATCAATCTTAAGGTGAAACGGTATAAGTTGTGGTTCAATTACCTCATCTCCCGCCCAATACGGTTCAGTAGTGTCGTTATCTGTTGGGGCAAGTAGGGGAGGCAAGGGGTCTGCAAAACAGAAGAGCACCCGAGCAAGGGAGAAAAGAGATTAATTCTTCTCCCCCTCTCCCTGCTCCCAAGCATTCGCGTAGCGTGCCTGCAGGGCTCAGCAGGCTCCCTTTTAAGGACACCGAAAATCCGCCACAATAGAAGTTGCTCATAGTATTGAGACAGTAGTTATGGAAGAATTACTAGAGCTAAAAGATTTGCTACTCAAAGGGGATGTTCAAGGGGCGTTGGTCATCGTTGAAGAATTAGAAGAAATGAGTAAACAAGACATCATTGATAGTATTCGTAGCTACGCTGTGATTCTGCTGTTACATCTCATTAAACAACAAGCTGAAAACCGTACAACTCGCTCTTGGAACGTCTCTATTCGCAGTTCAATTCGAGAAATTCAAAGAAAAAATAAGCATCGCAAAGCAGGGGGTTATTACTTATCTCCAGCAGAATTATTTGAAACTTTAGAAGAAGCGTACTTAAATGCTATCGATGAGGCTTCCCTAGAAGTAGAAGAAGGACGCTATGAACCAGAAGAATTAGAACAACTGGTTAACCGAGAAGAAATCATAAATCGCGCAATGGCTTTGATATTACCAAAAGAGTAAAGATAATTGGCTAAACAACGACTAGATATTTTATTAGTAGAGCTAAATTTATGTTCTTCTCGCCAGCAAGCACAGCGGTTCATTCAGGCGGGAGAAGTTCTTGTTAATGAGCAGATTATTGATAAGCCTGGTACAGAAGTTGATGTTGCAGCTCAAATTCAATTAAAAGAGCGATCGCGCTTTGTTTCTAGAGGAGGAGAAAAGTTAGCAAAGGCAATGGAAGTATTTACAATTCCTGTGGAAGAGCGCATTTGCTTGGATGGCGGTATTTCTACGGGTGGCTTTACTGATTGTTTGTTGCAAGCTGGAGCAAAATTGGTTTACGGCGTTGATGTTGGTTATGGACAAGTTGACTGGCGCTTGCGCAATGATTCTCGGGTGATTTTAAAGGAACGCACAAACTTGCGGTATCTAACGCCAGATGAGTTGTATGGTGATGCGCAAAGAGCTGATTTAGCGGTAGTAGATGTCTCGTTTATATCTTTAGCCAAGATTTTGCCTGCTCTTTGGCAGCTGCTGCAATCTCCTCGGGAAGCTGTGTTATTAGTGAAACCCCAGTTTGAAGTGGGGAAAAACCGTGTGGGTAAAAAAGGTGTTGTGCGTGACTCCAAAGACCAAGCTGATGCTATTTTTCAAGTGTTGAAAACGGCTCAAGAATTAGGATGGAAGTACAAAGGTTTAATTTGGTCGCCTATTACTGGTCCTGCTGGGAATATTGAATACCTCTTATGGCTGGGAATGGAAAGTGAAACTCCACTACCTGATTTGGAGACGCTTAATCAATTGACAAAATTAGCTGCATCTGAGTTGCGATAGATTATTTTTTGTGAAATTTTCTTTTATTTGCTGCATTAAAGTTTTGCTTTGTTTTTGTAAGTTGGAAAATAAAAGCACAGCTTAATAGTTGATGAGAGAAAATTGTATGAATACTGAAGACAAAGCGCGGGAATTAATGACTCAGCAGCGCCAGCAAGACGAACACTTGCACGAGTCAATGCTAAATCGTGCTGAGACAGCATATCCTACACAAACAGAAGCTATGACTGAAGAAGAAGCACGGGAGTTAATGACACAACAACGTCATCATGAAAAACACATACATGAGTCAATGCTGAACCGTGCGGAGGCTGAGGTAGGATTGCCCAGAGATAACACTGACTCTTCTCAAGAGTGTAGTATTTAGCATTTATTCACGTAATGATGTACCGTTGAAAGAAAATTGCTCCAACTCTTGCCGCAAACGATACAAAATTGTATTTGGTTCCACCTCAGAGAGTATTTCTTTGATCACCGTACTTGCTCCCAATTGACCCCAGGAACATCCTTTCTCCAGATAAACCTGTGCTGCTTTTCCCACAGCGTATGCGCCATAACCTGCGATTCCACCTTGCGTGATTGCAGTTCCCGCATAAGCAGTGACATTGATTGGGTTTTCTCCAGAAGCAATTGCAGCGGTACTCTTACCTAAACCCAATAGTAAACTGCTGCCTAGTTCTCCCAGCAGTAAGCCACCAGAACTCAATAAAATCGTTTTTAAAATTTTCCCTGCTTCATAGCCAGTCACTGGCAAGCCATACAGGCGTGCTAGAGAGCGAATTAAGGCTAAATCGGCAACTGTTCCGCCTAGAATATCTAAGAAGGCAATAGGATTTAACCCTACTGCCAAAGCTTTGTATTTGGTGTATTGCCAAATTAAGTCTTCTGCTTGTTGTTGGCGCAAGTCAAGGGTTTTTTGGGCGATCGCCTCTTGTGCATCGCGTGCTTGGACAAGTGCGTTTAAAGCTAACAGCGATCGCCCCTCACGATTAAGTATTTTAAGAATTGTTTCTTTAAGTTCGTCTATTTGTGGCGGCGGTGTCTCCCATTCATGCGTGACACGACTATCAGACCATTCAACACGCACTTCCACTGGTGTAGGTTCCGCCGCAACCATAACAATTTCATCAGGTTTTAGAGGTTTTCCTTGAGGATTTGCTGCTCCCAACTGTTGCAAATTGTTATAAATTGCTGTTTTGTCTATGTCGGGGTAAAGGTCTATCTTATTAAAAACCAAAATTAAAGGTTTTTGTGCTTGTCGCAATTCGTACAATGCTTGATACTCAATGCGAGTAATATCACCAGACACCACAAATAAAATTAAATCTGCCTGACGTACGACTTCTCGCGCCATTTGTGCCCGACACTCACCCTCAATTTCATCCAATCCTGGCGTATCAATTAACTCTACCTGCACCTTACCGCCAGGATTCCAACGAACAGAACGAGGGTACTGAGTCACACCGTTCAAGGGACCGGTTTGCAGAACTTTTTGTCCTAGCAAAGCATTCAACACCGCTGACTTTCCACGACTCACCAAACCGAAAGCAGCAATGCGAATCACATTATAGTCGAGTTTGTTGAGTGTCGAGGTCAAAACCTCCAATTCTGGCTTAACCAAACCTGCTAATTGTGAGTTTGTTGATGACTGTCCTGGTTTGCGAAGATTACCATACCAAGACAGCGCTTGTCTGAGACTAGCACGAGCACGGTTTAAGTGAGTTTCTTGCAGGTTTTTTGACACTGGATTCGTTGACTCAAGGCTATATCAATTGTGGCATCCTCCCACACGAAATCAAAGACTAAGTGCGGGTTTCCCCACCTTGCAGAAGGACTTCCTGGTAGCCAATATCTACTCGTCAATCTGCCAAAAATCTTTTGTCACATTTTCATCCAAAATCTTCTTTGGTCGCACAATCACAATAATCTTGCCAAGTAGAGGGATTTCTGGTGGGGTTTCAAACCACTGAAAATCTAATTCACCAGAATTATCAACCACAAAGTAGCTGATATCATCCCATTCTCGTTGAGCACGATCTATAACCACTAATACAGGTTGTGAAGGATTTTGTGTTTGGTTGGGAAAGCGATCGCTCTTGGATAAGATTACCACTGGATCTTCTGCACTCAACAAAATCTGCCAACCTGGTAACGGAACCCAAGCTTGCTCTCCAGCAAACTTGACCATACGAAATGGTTCTATCTCTTCTATTAGCGGTACTACTTTCAGGTCTTGGGGTGTCAATGGTAACTCACCCACAACTGGTATGATACGCGGTAATTCTTCTTCTGAGTCCAGGCGATAAAAGGGAAACAAGGGCGCAGGACGTTTGGGAACAACTGTAAAATCAGTCAATAATTGTTCGATTTGTTTCCTTGCTGTTTGTGAGTGCGCAAAACGCAAACCTTTCGCTATGAGGCGAGAGCGTTCTTGTAAGTCTGAGTTTTGGCGGGCGAGTTTCCAGCATTGATACGCTACTGCATCTCCTGGATGATTTTCAAATCCCTCGGGTAAGGTCCGGAAGCGAGAGAAATCTTTGATTGCTTTGGCGACTTCCCGCGCCTCATCAAGGTCAAGTTTCTGTTGATACGTCAGTTCCGCAGCAGCAGCGCGCTCTTCTTGGCTAAGTAGGCGTAGTTCGTACAAAACATCACTTCCACGTGTGGTGTAGTGCGATCGCACTGCTTCTGATGCACCAGCCTTTTCTATAGAATTGTAAACTTGAGCCCCAACAATGACTTGATTTTGCTGTATTGGCTCAAACCCAGTTGCTTCAAAAATGGTTTGGGGATCATAACCGAGTTTTTGGAGTTGAGCTATGGCAACTCCCCATTCCACCCAGGTGCCTTGCTTTTGTCTGAGCTTTCTCAGTAGCTCTGGTGCCACATCGTTATTATCAGGATTTTGAGCATTGGGTGGTAGGTCAGTCATAATTCACTAACGAACTTCAAGGGAAGGCGCTTAATACTCAGGCAGCAAGTCCTATTGTATTGTCAAACGGTCAATTCTTGGCTGCATGAATCATAGACTTTAAGAATTTAGCGTTAAGCAGATTTATAAGTTTTCGATAAATAAAGACAGTCAATATATTTTCAGTTTTACGTAATTTCACGTAGGAAGAAAATTGAAATTGTTAAAATTTTTGTTGTATAACAAAGAGTAGCTAAGACAATTAATATACAAAACAAATTCAAGTATCTACTGGTTCTCATCGTGCTACGAATTTAATCTGAATTTGTATTAAAAATAACAGAAATAGAATTTCTCAGAGATGACTTTTATGGATAATCGAATTCCTGAAATAGACAAGATTCGGTGTCAATTACTGACTAGAGAAAAACCCAAAAAGCAGAAAATATTGGTCGTTGATGACGAACAAGATAATCTGGATTTACTTTATCGCACCTTTCGCCGCGACTTTAATGTCCTTAAAGCAGACAGTGGCATGAATGCTTTGCAAGTGTTGGCACTCGAAGGAGAAGTCGCTGTAATCATATCAGACCAGCGAATGCCAGAAATGAAAGGAACAGAGTTTCTTAGCAAAACCGTACCTCAGTTTCCAGATACCGTAAGAATCATCCTCACGGGTTTTACCGATATTGAAGACTTGGTGGAGGCTATTAATACAGGACAAGTTTACAAATATCTCACCAAGCCTTGGGACCCCGGGGAATTAAAGGCGGTCGTGCAGCGAGCAGCCCAAACTTACGATTTGCTCAAACAACGAACAGAAGAATTACAGCGTACAACGTCTCAGATAGCACTGCTGAGGGTTTTAGTGCAGGTAGCTCAAGAATCTATTAGTTTGGAGGCAAAGCTCAACTCTGTTGCTAAGGCATTTGGTGAAAGTTTTGCAGCTGATAGCTGTATCTTACGTCTCATAGAGGGTAATGCCTTGGTTGCCAAGCAAGGGACTTACGGTACCACAAGTACAGTAGAAAACTGGCTAGCTGAAGATCCACTGACAACCAAGGCGATCGCCAGTCAACAAATGCAAATCTCAGTTAACGTACCTAACGACCAAAAGTTGGCTGGTGTTGCTCATTACTCAGCTAACGGCATCCAAGCTCATCTCATCATACCGATAACTTATCGCAACAAAGTATTAGCTGTGTTATCACTACAATGGAAACAACCCCACACTTTTCAGGAAGATGAACTGAAACACGTTCATCTATCATGTCAACTGGTGGCGATCGCACTCACTTGCACTCATGAGTAGGAACCTACACAATAGTCAAGAGTGCACAGTCGAGAGTTAAAAGCAGAATTTTTGACTCTTGACTCTTGACTCTTGACTCTTGACCCTTGACTCTTGACTCATGTCTAGCGAAATTCGTACCATTTTTAACCAGATTGCTCCTGTTTATGACCAGTTAAATGATTGGTTGAGTTTAGGTCAACACCGCGTATGGAAGGAAATGACGGTGAAATGGAGCCAAGCCAAACCAGGAGATACAAGTCTTGATTTATGTTGCGGTAGTGGAGACTTATCTTTTCGGTTGGCAAGGCGTGTAGGAAAAACCGGACAAGTCTATGGAGTCGATTTTTCTCCAAAATTATTAGAAATTGCTAAAAAACGTTCTCAAAGTCAGTCCTCTCAATTTCATATCACTTGGGTAGAAGCTGATGTTTTAGACTTACCCTTTGAGGATAATCAATTTGATGCCGCAACAATGGGTTATGGTTTAAGAAATGTAACAGATATTCCTCGCAGTTTGAAAGAGTTACACCGAGTTCTGAAAACGGGTGCGAAAGCCGCGATTTTAGACTTTCATCGTCCTAGGAATTCTCAAGGACGCGCCTTTCAACAGTGGTATCTGGACAATCTTGTTGTCCCAGTCGCCAACTACCTAGGGTTGAAGGAAGAATACGCCTACATTAGTCCTAGCTTAGACCGCTTTCCCACAGGAATGGAGCAGGTGGAGATAGCTCATCAAGTTGGTTTTACAACAGCAACACACTACCCCATTGCGAACGGTATGATGGGAGTGCTAGTGCTAACGAAAGCTTAGTAGTTAGTAGTTAGTAGTCAGGAGTGACTAGCTAATAACTATTAGCTATGAACTGATAACTAAATAACTAATGGATTGGTCTCATTTTTGGCTTTATGTGTCTCCCCCGGTAGTGGGTGGAATTATTGGCTACTTCACTAACGATATAGCCATTAAAATGTTATTTCGTCCCTATCGTGCAATTTACATTGGTGGACGAAGGGTACCTTTTACACCTGGATTGATTCCCCGCAACCAGGAACGGCTTGCTCAGAATGTCTCAAAGACAATTATGGGGTCACTCCTAACACCAGAGGAATTGCAAAAACTGGCGCGGCGATTGTTGCAAACCGAACGCGTGCAAGGAGCAATTCTCTGGATATTGCGACTCTCAATTGACCAACTAAAATCTGATAAAGAGCAGAAGACAGCCAAGATTTTGTCGGGAATATTGCGAGATTTATTAGGGGAATCCTTGCCACGTCTTTTGAAGGTATTAGCGCGGCGGGAAGACTTTTTAGAGGTGCAGATTAATCAAATTTTTGACCAGATATTACTGGAATTTCAACTAAGTGAAGAACAAGCCACTCGCCTTGCTGATTGGCTGCTGCAAGTTGTCATACCACCAGATATTGTACGGCAAGCAGTTGTTGACTTTTTGACGGATCGTACAATTCAAACTATTGATGAAAGCTTTCGCGAGAAAACTAGTGGTACCTATTGGGTTGTGGCAAACTTGTTTGGTTTACGCAATACTTTGACCCGCCTGCGAACTTATTGCTTGGATGAAAAAGACGCAACTAATGCTCGCTTGGAGGAATTGATTCAAGAGTTGCATGTGCGCGATCGCCTCAAGCAATTTCTGCAAAGTTTATCTTTACAAAATTTGCCAATTGGCACAGTACGTCAGTTGCGAAAGACGACACGCGAAAGTGTCCGTCATTACCTACAAACACGTGGTAGTGACTTCCTCCAAGGATTAAGCGGTTCCGTCAATTGGGACAATATTGCCATGTTGCTGGTCAAACGCCTCAGCACCTCTGGTGTTGTGAGTAGTTCTCTAGAAGTTGTTAGCAAAGAACTGGCTCTTGTTTTAGAACGGTATTTGGAGAGAGACTTAGAGGCAATTGTGGCTGAGGTCATCCCAATTTTAGCGATCGACCAAGTGATTATTGACCGCGTCAAATCTACCTCACCTGCTGATTTAGAAGCAGCAATTGAGGGAATTGTCAAAAATGAATTGCAAGCAATTGTGAATTTGGGTGGTATTTTAGGCTTTATTGTGGGACTGGTACAAGTCACATTTTTGTTCTTTAGTCAACAGATATAGCACTCGTACCTTGGTTTTGCCAAGGTACTTGATGAAATATCTCTGCTGACTGGATCACTTTGCCTGTTGCTGCAACAGATAACCCAATCACTTCTATCTATCTTCTATCAAGGACTAACTTCTTTTCTTATCCATTTGTCAGCATTTTGAGGTTGATAATTCACGAGTAAATCAAGTAAATTTTCCGGTTCAGAGGCTTCCAACACCAAAGAGCGGTGAATAGGACGTAAAAATTCTTCAGTTACAGCCTGATCAAAAAATTTTAGCAGTGGGTCATAATAACCCTCAACATTAAACAGAGCAAAAGGCTTTTGATGTAACCCCAACTGTCCCCAAGTGAGAATTTCGCAGAATTCCTCAAGCGTTCCGTATCCTCCAGGAAGTGCCACAAAAGCATCGGACAGTTGCGCCATCATGGTTTTACGTTCATGCATGGATTTAACAATATGGAGTTGTGTAAGACCAGTATGAGCAATCTCCTTAGCAACCAAAAAATCTGGAATGACTCCAATGACCTCACCACCAGCTGCTAAGGTAGCATCAGCAATTGTACCCATGATTCCAACATTGCCACCTCCATACACTAGACCCAACTTTCGTCGCGCTAGTGCTTCGCCCAATGCTTGAGCAGCTTGTTTATAAGCTGATTGTACACCTATGCTTGAACCGCAAAATACGCAAACGTAGTTCATTCAGCTTGCCTCTCAAATACCTTCAAGAAAGGTATCACACGACATTAATAAATATAAAATTTTGAGATATCTTGCTTATTCCCTCACTTTTTCCTGTTCCCTATCCCCTATGACCTCTTTCACTGCTTTTATCTTTGGGTAAGCAATCCGCTTATGATGGAACTGCTGCCAAACTTGCACGAAAATCTCGGCAATTTTGGTCATTTCCTCACGTTTTAACCCGGAATCTACCATTTGATTGTCTTGCCATCTCGCACGGAGAATATTATTCAGCATTGCAAGAGCTTGTTCTGGAGTGGCGTCTCGAAGCGACCGCAGCGCCGCTTCGCAGGAATCAGCCAACATGACAATTCCTGTTTCCCGAGACTGGGGAATTGGACCATCGTAGCGAAAATCTGCTTCGTTAACTTCTAAACTTGAATCTGCCTGCACCATTTGCTGTGCTTGGTGATAAAAATAGGAAATTTGCATCGTTCCTTGATGCTCTGGAATAAAAGCCCGAATTGAGGAAGGCAAACTGTGCTTTCGTGCCATCATCAACCCTTCACTAACGTGCTTTTTGATGATTGCTGCACTTATCCAAGGGTCTTTAATTTCTGTATCGTGTTTATTTGGTTCCCCCATTTGATTTTCAATAAATGCCATGGGGTCGTGCATTTTCCCAATATCATGGTATAGTGTCCCAGCCCTGACAAGCTCAACGTTGCATCCCAGCTGTTTGGCAGCGGCTTCGGCAAGAGTAGCCACAAACAAAGTGTGCTGAAAAGTCCCAGGAGTTTCCGTCGCCAGTCTCTTCAATAGGGGGCGGTTAGGGTTCGACAGTTCTGCTAAACGAATTGGGGTGACTAAATCAAACAGTTTTTCTAGATAAGGACTCAACCCCATGCCGACGATACTCCACACTAAACCCGATAAAGCAAAGAATGCAGTTTCTTGTAGTATCATGTAGTATAAGGGAAGCCCAGATACGGCAGTGAAAACGAGCTTAATGATCAAGTAAACACCACCCTCTGTAAAGGCGATCGCAACACTTAAGAGTGCTAATTCCTCACGCGATCGCAACCGTTGCGCTACGCAACTGCCTAAAACTCCTCCAGCCGCACCGGATAAAAGTGCAATTCTACTCATTTCTAAACTTATAGGCAGTAGTAGTGACAGCAATCCTATGACTGTCACACCTAAACTTGGTCCGTAGAAGCTTCCTAACAACAAACCAACAGCACTCCAGGTTGTATAGGGTGTACCCATCATGAGGACTAATGGCACGCTGAGGGTTAACAGCAACACGAGGAGGCGATCGCTTTGCCGCAATTGGTACTTGATCCGCCGTTCTACTAGCAAAAAAATGCCAACAGAGCCTGTGACAGCGCCTCCTAGCTGTATCAATCCTAACCAATCAATCTTGCGCTGAATTAAGTGGTAATGCTCCAGTACATCAAACTTCCAGGCAGTAATTTTCTCTCCCTGACGAACAATCACATCATCTTTGTATACAGTGACCTTGACTGCTTCAACCTCAGCAGCAGCTTTTGCAGCCATCAACTGCGTTCTTAATTCATCTTTCTTAAGATTTGGCTTGAGTACGGCTAATAAAAGTTTTGTAGCTAAAGGTTCAGCCTCTTTTGGTACCAACGTCTGCACTTGCAAGCTAACAGCATCTTGTAAAATATTTTTCGGGAGCCCGGGGGAAATACCTTGGGTGAGAATGCGCTCTACACTTTGCTGGAGGCCCATTTGTGTTTTCGCCCAATCCTCATCTGACAAGTTCAAAACAAAGGCTTCACTGTACACTGTTTCTGGCTTGGTATGCACTAAATCTGTCAGTTTGGTTTTTGCTTGAGCGTATCTCTGCCGTACTTTTATGATTTCAGCGATGAGTGAGGACAAGCTTTGTTTGGAAGTTGTTTGACGATAAGCTTCTAATTCGGCGACTGCTTGTGTAAAGTCTTCATTTTGGAACAAATCGTTTGATTTTGGGTCTTCAGTGTTCAGTGGGTAAGAAACTGCAATCGAGGAATAAAGTGACGCTTCTTCTAAGGTGGAAAGTATGCTATGTGGGGACACAAAAACCGAAGTTTCCACATCAGAGCGTCTTCGTGTCTCTATGTCCTCCGGTCTTTTTTGACTCTTCTGCTTTTGAGTCAACAGTTGTGACTTCTGCTCGCCAGAGTTTTCCAAGGCTAACAGCAGTGCTTGCCATTCCCAATGAGAACAGGAGCGCAAGTAACTTTGGGTAGAGATGGATAAAACGAAAGTGTCAAAAAAAGGAAAAGACCCCAAAGAAGTACGAATTTCGTTTCCCTCTTCCAGAATTTGTTGTAAATTTTGCTCAATTTCTGTATTGATTTGTGCATCTACCATGAGCACTGGTAAGAAGTTTTTACTTGCAGCTTTGCGCTTTTCCTCAGTTTTTTTCTTGTTTTCAATTCTTGCAGTAGCTGGTGCTCTCATCGTCTGTGGCGCGACAGTCCCTACTTGTAACTGGGGTTGGTTATATAATTTTTGCCCCATAACCCCTGTCAAGAAGACAACTGTGATCACGAAAACAACAGGGGAACGCATTCCTTTTACCCAGTGCGACCCAACTGGGGAAATACTATGTTTATCTTTGACTAATTGTGTCATTGAGCTTGGCGCTCTTGCTGTTGAGTATCTGTCTTTCCCACTTGTTTTTGATAGATGCATATGACGACGTAGTACTTTGTACTGTCGCCGCCAGAAAGTCAATTTCTGGGTCAAGGACTGAAAAAATGGCTGCGTTTTCATCACCTATGACCGCAGTTGCCTATTTTGATAACTTAAAACAAGACAATCTGGAGCGGGAATATACTTGAAGCTGATTTGCCACAATAGCTACCTACAGATTTTGATTTAAGGTTTTCTTTGCAATTCAAGTATGAAAATTTTCTTTTTCTTTCCTATATGGAACTGATTTGGTGTGAAATAGAGCTTTGTATCCAGCCGCATTGACAGATGGAAATACTATCAGCGTGACCGAATGACGCGAGGAGCTGCTATTGCTTGCAAGTGTTCCAGATGCGGTGCAATCGCACTTCCTTGTTCCGTAACCTCATCTGGATGGGAAGTCAGATGATACACTCCTGACCACACAGCCACAAGTGCATCAGCTAATTCTAGCATCCGAGAAGAGTCAGCCAGGCTACATTCTTCTGGCTTTGCTTGCAAAAGCATGACCTGCCAACTTACGGGAATACCTACTGTGCTATTATATGCTCCCGATAAAGCACCAGCAATTGCACCTATACCTGGTAAACGATGATTCTTTTGAATAGCTCGCAAAACTGAGAGGCGAAAGTCTTCTGTAGTACTGAGAAAGCAGTAAAACGCCAGAGCAATAGCGTTCGTTAAATTTTCTTCCTTACTGAGTTCTGTTTGTACTTTTTCTAACCTTGTGCCGTTTTCTAAGAAACTATGAACTTTTAATAATTGTTGTGGCAAGTTTGTCGATGTTTCTCCAACAAAAGAAATAGTTTGAGAAATAACGGTTGCAGGATTCAGTTTTTCTGTGAGGGATTGAGCGATCGCGTAGCCCACTGCTAGTATTCCATCCCGCACTTCTGGGTCATTGTGCCAAATTTCTGTTGCAATCAGTAGGTTCTGTCGTAGTTTCATCGTATTTTCATGAAAAGACAGCACTACTGGCAACGTGGCAAGAATAGCACAATAGCTATTTTCTAAGTTCGTATGTTTTGGTTGCTGGCGCTTGCGCCAATCTTCTGTATCAAATCTACCTAAAGAAATTAAACTTTCAGCACATAATATAGCCATGTCAATCCAGTGCAAAGATGCTACTTGCAACTTCTCTGCACCCTGTAACTGATGTGTAGAATTAGAAGCTTTCTTTTCTCCAAGAAATGCTCCTAGTAAAGTTCCTTGAAACCTACTTACAAGAGAGTAGCGCATATTGAAAAATTATGAATTATAAATTATGACCGATTTATATTCATAATTCCTTATTCATAATTTATAAATTTTGTAAATGATACAGAAGTGCTTGCAAGCCTAGTAAATAACTCTGTGCCCCAAAACCACTAATTTGACCGACTGCTACTGAGGCTATATATGAATGATGGCGAAACTCTTCCCTACGATAGATGTTACTCAAATGAACTTCTACGGCTGGCAAGTTCACCGCAGCGATCGCATCGCGCAAAGCTACACTTGTGTGAGTATAAGCTCCTGCATTTATTAAAATTCCGTGATATTTCTCTAATGCCTCATGTATGGCATCTACTAAAACACCCTCATGATTTGACTGCATAGGATATACCTTCGCTTGCAGTTTTGCTCCTTCTTCTTCTAACAAGCGATTAATCTCAGCCAATGTTAGTGAACCATATATCCCTGGTTCTCGCCGTCCCAGTAAATTCAGGTTTGGTCCATGTAGCACCAGAATGCTTAAAGGTTGAAACGTTAAATCCAGCACAGTTTAGCTTCTTAGCGACGGCGTGAACGGTCTTCCACTGGAATCGGAATGAGTTCCGGTTCCTGTTCAGCCTCTGGTCCCAGAAGGGCTTCTATCAGCTTGCGTGCCAATTCTTTAAGCTTCTCTAGCACCTTTTCTATATAGTCCATTGAACTGACCGCTCCTGAAATACTACTAATGTGCTTATTATTATTTACGGAGGAAGCAGAGTAGTTTCTACATCTAGTTTAAAACTATGATGGCTTAAACTGTTAAAGTTTTCAAATTGGGCGTTACTTTCTCTACTTCATTTTAGAGTATCACATCACCTCCCTATGAGACTGCATCCTACCAAGGAAGGTTTTTGTATGGAGTATGGGATGTTTTTAATTTTTATGAATGCTTACTCGATGTTGTCTTCACTTAGCTCCTCATAACTAGTTGCAACAACTTTTATGAATGCGTCATGAGTTTTTTTATCAAAAGTGATCCAGCGCTGTGAAACCAGCCCCTGTCTTGGGGGTCTCCGTCACGTAGATGGGGAGCGGCTTCCCGTCAGGGTAGGGGACTGGCGGTCTTCGCAGCGGTCGCGACGTCAGGAGCGTCACCCTAAGGGATCCATAGTTAATAGTCAACAGAGATGACCATAGACTATTGACTGTGGACTTTTAAGCTTAACTAACCTTTTTTGTCATTTTTTTTTGCCAGTCGTGGTTGACGACTTAGTTGTTGATTTAGAGCCAGAACTCGTCGATTTAGTCGATTTACTCGTTGTTTTGCGAGTAGATTTTGCCGTTGATGCTTTAGATGCCAACCACTCCAGAGCTGAAGCAAGCGTCACATCTTCCACTGATACACCTTCTGGGATACTCACATTAGTTTTACCGTGCTTAATGTAAGGTCCGTAGGGACCATTGTAGATGTTGACTGGTTCGCTATCTTCTGGGTGAGAACCTAATTCTCGCAAAGCCGCCTTAGACTTGCTGTTGGTCGTGCTGCGTCCTTTTTTTGGTTCAGACAGCAACTCTAATGCACGTTCTAGGGAAATTGTCAATACATTATCACTTGCTTTGAGGGAGCGATAGTCTTTTTCTCCAGTTTGATTATGAACAACGTAAGGTCCAAAGCGTCCCAAATTTGCTTGGATTTGAGCACCAGTCGCCGGATGAACCCCCAGTGTTCGGGGGAGTGACAAAAGACCAACAGCCACCTCAAGGGTGACGTTTTCCGGGGTGACACCTTTAGGCAAGGAAGCTTGTTTGGGTTTGGGGTTTTCTTCAGTCTTGTCACCCAACTGGACGTAGGGACCGTACGGACCAATGAGCACATAAATCGGTTCTCCAGTTTCGGGATGACGACCTAGCTGTTCAGGACCTACAGTTTTTTGCCGTAGAAGGGTTTCTACCTTTTGGGGGTCAAGGTCAGCAGGAGTCAGGTCTTTAGGAATGGAGGCGGTGACAACGCCTTCACCATTTTCTTTTTCCAAATAAGCACCATATTTACCAATACGGACTTTGGCATCTAGATTTTCCAGTTCCACGGTCCGGGCAACATTTGCATCAATTTGGTTTTCCTGTTCCTTGACCAGAGTTTCTAGACCGTTGTCTCCCAAATAGAATTCCCGCAAATAAGGTAACCACGCAGCTTCACCAGTCGCAATGTCATCTAAGGTTTGCTCCATCTTGGAGGTAAAGCTAGGATCAACGACTTCAGGGAAGTGTTTTTCCAAAAGTTCCGTGACGGCAAAGGCGGTGAAAGTGGGTATGAGGGCGTTATTCGCCAATTGGGCATAACCTTTATCAATAATGGTGCCAATAATGCTGGCGTAGGTGCTGGGGCGCCCAATGCCTTCACTTTCCAGGGTTTTTACCAACGTAGCTTCTGTGTATCTGGCTGGGGGTTGGGTTTCGTGACCAACTGCTTCTAAATCGGTGCAGTTGGGACTATCCCCCACTTTGAGGTTAGGCAAGATAACTTCCTGGTCTTCCAGCGCTGCTTCTGGGTCGTCAGAACCTTCCACATAAGCACGCAAGAATCCCGGAAAGTCAATGCGTTTGCCAGATGAGCGAAAACCTGCATCTTCCACTTGCAACAGCACGATGATTTGAGTTTGGCGAGAGTCTGCCATTTGGGTGGCGACGGTGCGCTTCCAAATCAGGTCGTACACTTGCAGTTCCCGACCACTTAAACCAGTTTCTTGGGGGGTGCGGAAGCTGCTACCAGCTGGGCGAATAGCTTCGTGTGCTTCTTGTGCACCTTTGGATTTGGTGGTGTACTGCCTAGGTTGGGGGCTGAGGTAATTTTTCCCGTAAAGTTTCTCTACACAGTCACGGGCGGCGGCGATCGCCTGATCTGACAAATGCACCGAATCTGTACGCATATAGGTAATGTATCCCTGTTCGTACAAATTTTGGGCAATTCGCATTGTGTCTCGTGCGGAAAGGCGCAGTTTGCGGTTAGATTCCTGTTGTAGGGTCGAGGTAGTAAACGGTGGCGCGGGTTTGCGTGTGACAGGGCGTTCCTCTAGGTCTGTCACTTTCCAGGTTTTTCCTGTTAAGCGTTCTTTGAGTGCTTCGGCTTGCTCTTGATTGAGCAGGACGACATTGCGATCAGGAGGAATCTTCCCTGTGGCGGGATCGAAATCACCACCATTTGCCAGCCTTGTACCTCCCAGTGTTACCAACTGAGAAAGAAATGACAGCTTGGGAGAATCAGTTGGGGTTAACGTTGCTTTCAAATCCCAATATGAACCTTGGCGGAAAGCACGACGTTGACGTTCTCGGTTTACTAAAAGCCGCACTGCAACAGACTGTACGCGTCCAGCAGATAATCCCCAAGCAATTTTTTTCCATAGCAAGGGAGACAGGGTGTAGCCCACAAGTCTATCCAAAATCCGCCGCGTTTCTTGAGCGCGAACTAGCTGTTCATCAATGTTGCGGCAGTTTTTCAAGGCTTTTTTGATGGCGTCAGAGGTAATTTCGTGAAACACCATCCGCTTTGTAGGAACTTTAGGCTTGAGCAACTGGTATAAATGCCAACTGATGCTTTCACCTTCCCGGTCTTCGTCCGTTGCCAGAATCAGTTCATCTGCTTCTTTAAGAGCGTCTTTGAGCTGAGTGACAACTTTCTTTTTATCTTTAGGGACGACATACAACGGTTCAAAGTCGGCGTCTACATTTACCCCGAGCTGCGCCCATTTCTCCCCCTTTACAGTGGCAGGAATTTCACTAGCTGACTGGGGAAGGTCACGCACATGACCCATAGATGCCTCTACCCGGTAGTCTCTTGGCAGGTAGTTGCGAATGGTACGAGCTTTGGTCGGAGATTCGACGATGACAAGAGTTGACATGGAAACTTCAAAAACAAAGAATAGCTGCTAAGCTAAACAGTCAATTGAAATCATGAAAAGCGCATCGGTCAAGCTAAAACCTCACGCTAAAGGAATATGTGATTTAATCCTTACACAAACCGCCCGCAATGGCGAAAGTCCTTTATGCTTGGCATAAGTCCTTCCCAGAGGGAAAGGTAGGAGCGGCGGGAGTGTGAATGTCTAGTTATTTCAATCTTTAACTTATCTAGGGCATAATTGACGACTACAGTTTTCAAAATCTCCCTCAAGGTGAACACAGAATTTCCTGGTGTGATTTCAGTTTGGCTCATTATCAGGGCTTTGTGATGGGGAGAAGGGGTCGGAGCAATAGAACAAGCGGAATTTACTCTTGTGCGTACTCGCTTCGCTTCGGAGCTAAAGCTAACACGAACACGAGTCACTCGGCTGCTTTCACCACAGGCGTTATTTACTGACCAAGAGCATAAAACTGCATTTCTCTTCTCCAGGGTAGCTGCATGGTCAAAATTTAGCGAGCATATGAGCTAGAAGTTTGGTACTATGTTGCAGACTAAAACGGTATTAGGCCTTTTGAAAAAACCTACTATGAGAGAGAAATACAACTAGTTTTCAACAATGACAGATTTTAGGAGACTAAGTTGAGATTATTTTATTTGTTAACACTAGAAAATGACACAACTGTCTGCACCACGATGCACTGCTATCTAAAGGAGTGTTACACTTCATTTTAGATTTATGGTAGTAATGTACTCTATGCTTCATAGAGTTTGACATCGACATTGAGTTGATTTCCTCATGGAAAATAAATATACTTAGAACGATATATCATTATGCTTTGTGTCTTCTATCTAATAGAAAACCAGTTCTGAAGACAACTGGCAGGATGAGTTAGGCAATTGCTCCACAAAGTTTTCGGTGTTTACTTTATTTCCCTTAATTTATTTTTCAACTTTACAAATCTGTTTGTACTAATTAGCTTATCTTTTCTGTATATTTATTAGCCTAATTTTTACTTTGTTATTAAAATAAATGATAATAGTCATCTATCTTAAGAAGTATTTAATGAAGTCATGTATGGATGATAAATGATAGTAAAATGTGATACATTTTTCAAAAATCAATACCAAAAGAGAGATTTAACCTTTCTTTAAGAAAAGTTGTGTTAGGATGATTCTGGAGAAGTAAATTCGGCGATTCTGACCTTGTTATTATCAATAACTGCAAGCGGCTCTCCGGATAGACGTCTCTTTATGTTGGTTGGATTCTGGAGAGTTTCATGTCAATTTACGTAGGTAACCTATCCTACAGCGTCACACAAGACGAGCTCACTAAGGTATTTTCTGAGTATGGTACTGTAACGCGAGTTCAACTACCGACAGATCGGGAAACTGGTCGCGCTCGTGGCTTTGGTTTCGTAGAAATGGAATCAGAAGCTGCGGAAAATGCTGCCATAAATGCTCTAGATGGTGCCGAGTGGATGGGTCGTGTTATGAAAGTCAATAAAGCAAGACCACGGGAGGAAAAGAGTAATCGCTCTAGCAGCGGTAGCTGGGGCAGAAGCAGTAACAGTGGATATTCTAGTAGACGCTATTAAGGCTTGAAGTTATTGATGAATCAAGCTTCAGATTTATTGCTAAAAAGCATGAGAAGCATTCGCAAGACGAAACTTAATAAGCTACAGAAATAACAGTTCATCAGAGCTGTTTCTGCAGTTGTGTGTGTCAGCAGATCGGTAGTAGACCGATCTGCTTAATTATTATTGAAATATTATGAGAACGACGTTGTATTCGATGTGATTTTGGATTTCATATCGTACTCGCTAAACTAAAACATAATTTAATTTGATGGTTGCGCTCACGCCTCGTGTCGTGTGTGGTCAACTGTGGCAATATTTGTGCTGAACGTGCTCTACGCCTGAATTACGAAGCGTTTCAGGCAATTTCCGTTTGCAAAATCATGCTCCCCATTGCTGGGCGGATATAAACGATCGCCCTAAAGGGGCGATCGCCCAATACAGATGAGTGAATGCAACGCCAGTAAAAGACAATAGAATGAACACAGTTGGACCTTTATGTCTGATAGCCAAAACCTATACAGCTCATGGATTTTGCTAATCTTGCATCCCAGTTAAATGCTGGAACAATTCTGCCAGAGGGCATTTTGATCATCACCCTCTTGGGAGTTTTGATAGTTGATTTAATTTCAGGGCGGACATCCTCGCGCTGGATTGGATATCTAGCAATTGCAGGTTTACTTGCTTCTATTGTCGCCCTGTTCTTTGAATGGGATAGTACAAATCCCATTTCTTTTGGCGGTGCTTTTAATGGCGACGACCTAAGTATCGTCTTTCGCGGTATTGTGGCATTATCTGCCGCTGTTACCATTTTGATGTCGATTCGCTACATTGAACAAAGTGGTACCGCTTTAGCAGAATTCATAGCGATTTTGCTAACTGCTACCCTGGGAGGAATGTTTCTATCAGGGGCTAGTGAGTTGGTGATGATTTTCATCTCTCTAGAAACCTTGAGTATTTCCTCTTATTTGCTCACAGGTTACACTAAGCGTGACCCCCGCTCTAACGAAGCCGCGCTGAAATACTTGTTAATTGGCGCTTCTAGTACAGCAGTATTTTTGTATGGAGTTTCACTGTTGTACGGTTTATCAGGTGGGCAGACTGAACTGAGTGCGATCGCCAGTAGAATTACCACATCTGGTTTTGGTCAATCTCTAGGTTTGGTGATTGCTCTGGTTTTTGTGATTGCAGGTATTGGCTTCAAAATCTCCGCTGCACCCTTCCACCAATGGACACCAGACGTTTATGAAGGCGCACCCACTCCTGTGATTGCCTTTTTGTCGGTTGGTTCTAAAGCAGCCGGGTTTGCTCTAGCCATTCGCTTGCTAACAACAGCCTTCCCCTTTGTGGCTGACGAATGGAAGTTTGTCTTCACCGCCCTCGCCGTCCTGAGTATGGTGTTGGGTAACGTAGTCGCCCTTGCTCAAACCAGCATGAAACGAATGCTGGCTTATTCTTCCATCGGTCAAGCTGGGTTCGTCATGATTGGCTTAGTCGCTGGGACAGATGCAGGATATGCAAGCATGATATTCTACTTGCTTGTCTATCTGTTCATGAACCTGTGCGGCTTTACCTGCGTGATTCTCTTCTCGCTGCGAACAGGAACTGACCAAATTGTGGAGTACTCTGGTTTGTACCAGAAAGACCCACTCCTGACATTAGGGTTGAGCATTTCCCTACTGTCCTTGGGAGGTATTCCACCACTCGCCGGATTCTTCGGTAAGATTTACCTGTTCTGGGCTGGTTGGCAAGCTGGACAGTACGGGCTAGTCTTGTTGGGGTTAGTGACCACCGTCGTCTCCATCTATTACTACATTCGTGTAGTCAGGATGATGGTCGTCAAAGAACCTCACGAAATGTCTGACGCAGTGAAGAATTATCCAGAAGTGCGTTGGAATTTGCCTGGTTACAGACCTTTGCAGGTAGGCTTAGTCATCACATTAATCGCCACCTCCATTGCTGGAATCTTGTCAAATCCAATCTTTACGCTGGCTAACACTTCCATCGCTCATACCCCAATTTTGCAACAGCCAACAGTTGTCACCACTCAAGTGAGTGCAGTGAACAACGAGTAAGTGAGCGACGTATTGGTAGCTGCGCTTGTGTGTAGCTACTAATCAGACTAATTAGTCTACTTTTTTGCACTGACTATTGGCAGTTTCATAAAAAGCTACGAGTGAGCTGGAGTATCTCCTGACTCACTTTTTTCTTTATTTTTTGTAGACATGACTATTTATTATCATTTTGCATTTTAAAACTTTACTTTTTATCAATCTATCTTAAGTAGGATTTTTTTCAAATAAAAAAATCTCTTTTATACTGACACATACACTAGTATCTGGCATTAGGGAGAAAATATGTAAAAGTTATTTGTTTTAAACAATACAAAAAAAGTATTGTTTACTGTTTTAAATGTCAAGCAATCATAATAATTAAGTAAATATCTATAAAGCAAAGGTTATTTAAAAAACTCCTTTATATAAGGAAAATGGATAATTAACATAAACAATCTCAGTAAAATAGAATAGTTAAGTTTTTATTAGCACAGCAATCTCAAAAAAATTAACGCAAGCACAAGTAGCTCTAAGCAATTGCTTGACGTCCTATTTTATACGCTTTATTTCTAAGATATTTCCAATAAACAGACCAAAACTTGTTTTAGTCTATTCTACTTACTTAGTATTTAAAATAACTATGTATTTTTTATCTTCTTCAATATTTGTAAATCTAGAAATCTACGGTTACACTGTTGTGCAAAGATTTCATAATATTTAAACAAATAAACTCTTAACAAATAAAAATAGTTTATTTAATCAACCAATAGTCAAAAAGTTGTACTTGAAGACTATGTAGTTGGTGCAAACTCCACATAATAGAGTTTCATTGTGTGAGTTTAGTTAATTTGGCATAGTAGTCAATTTGCTCGACAGATTTAATTATTAAGTGTGGGTTCCCGAAAATGAAAGAAGTGCTTGCATTGGTTGAACAAAGAAAGCAAGAGTTTGCCCAGTTACCATTTTTTAAGTTTCTGCAAGATAAAAGTATAGACCCAAGGCAAAGGCTGGCTTGGGCACCATGTTTAGCTCCTTTTGCAATGGGTTTTGCGCTGTTAAACAAAGATGATTTCCGAAAAGAACCAACTGACGATCCGCTTCAGGAAATTATTAATAGACATACTTATGAAGATGACCACCACTGGGAGTGGTTTCTAGAAGACCTTGAGAAGCTAGGGTTAAATCACTCAATGAAATTCAGTGATGCCATGAGATTTTTTTGGGGTGAGGAAACCTATAAAACACGCCTGGTATGCCACCAAATTGCGCTACACACGTTCCGTGCAGAACCTATTGTAGTGCTAGCAGCAATAGAAGCGATAGAAGCCACAGGAAATGTAGTTTTAGCACTGACTGCACAAATAGCGCAGGAACTCCAACAAATTACCAAACAAAAGTACCGCTATTTTGGTGCTCATCATTTTCGGGTGGAAATCGGTCATGCTACAGGAACTGATGATGTAGAGCAAGTACTTGAAAGCATACAACTGACAAAAGAGCAAAAAACTCAAGCTTTTGAGGTAGTTGAAAAAGTATTTGATGTTTTCACTGAATCTATTAATGAACTCATGACATATGCAGAACATCATCCTATCATTCAAGATTTGAAAGCTTCATAAATCAATTATTTGCTATAGCTGACATATTGGTATTTCAATAATAAACTCAGTTCCCTGTCCCGGATGAGAATTACAAATCAATCGACCTTTGTGTTTCTCTACAACAATTTGATAACTAATTGATAACCCCAATCCTGTGCCACTTCCTATTGGCTTAGTAGTAAAAAATGGATCAAAAATTTTCTTTTGCACCTCCTGACTCATACCTGAACCGTTATCAGCTATGCAAATTCTTACAGTATTTGCGTCTGATAGCTCAGTGCGAATGTGAATTTTTCCTTTCTCCAAATCAGTTGCTTTCTTTTCTTTAAATGAATGTTTAAGCGCGTCAATTGCGTTACTTAGTATGTTCATGAACACTTGATTAATCTGTCCAGCATAGCAAGTGATTTTAGGGAGTTGTATGTATTCTTTGATAACTTCAATTTCAAGAGCCTCATTCTTGCTTTTGAGTCGGTGCTGCAAAATCATCAAGGTGTTATCAATTCCCTCATGAATATCTACAGGCTTCATTTCAGCTTCATCAAGACGGGAGAAGTTGCGTAAGCTAAGAATAATATTACGGATACGAGAACTACCAACATTCATTGAATCAAGAAGCTTGGGCAGGTCTTGTGCGAGGAAATCCAAGTCAATTTCTTCTATCTTGTCTTTAACAAGAATTGTAGGATTGGGGTTTTCCTGCTGATAAAAAGCGAGCAAATCTAGCAGGTCTTGAACATACTGACTTGCATGAGTAATATTGCCATGAATAAAGTTAATAGAATTGTTGATTTCATGGGCAATTCCTGCTACCGTTTGCCCCAAGCTGGACATTTTTTCACTTTGAATCAACTGGGTTTGGGTGCTTTGCAAGTCCTCTAGGGCTTGCTTCAATCGTTGATTATTCTCATTGAGTTCTTGCGTTCTTTGAGCTACTTTCTCCTCGAGGGTATGGCTGTATTCCTCTAAGCGTTCATTCGCTTGTGCCAAATTTTTGTAGAGCATAGCATTCTCTAGAGAGATTGCCGCTTGGGTGGTAATCAGTTTGAGGAGTTCTACGCGATCACGTGTAAATGCTCCTGTCGTTAAATTATTTTCTAGGTAAAGAATGCCGAGTAATTTTCGTTGATTGATAATCGGGATACATAATAAGCTCTTGGGTTGCTCACGAACAATGTAGTCATCGGTTGCTAGGGAGGCAACAGCCGTTGCATGATCAATGACGCAGATTTCCTGGGTACGCTTGACGTAGTTAATTAAAGTCACAGGAACATTTTCGCTTTTCTCTAGCGAAATTGATGCCAATGCTGTACAGATGGGCACAGTATCTAAAGTAGAACCGACTGCTGTGACGGCTAAGTACAAGCGATCATCAATTGTGTGGGTACTGTGTTCTGCATGATCGCCTTTCCTCAGAATCAGAGCGCATTTTGAAGCTCCTGCGTTCTCCATTACAACTTGCATTAAAGTCGAAAGTAGTTGCTCAAGCTGAATTTCCCCAGACAGTGCTTGCGAGGCTTTGATAATAGCTGCCAAATCAAGAGAGTCTGAAGAGGTTGTATTACAACCGATGACAGTTTCATTAGTACTAAGGGTAGATACGGTTGTGCTGTGGTCAGAGATGCTGTCCTTACTAGCATCAAAGCTAGGTTGTTTTTGTTGGAGGATCGGGGTCAGTAATTGGGAGTAGCGTTTTTCTAGATCGTCAACTTTGGCTAATGCCCCCCAGCGAAGATAGCCATAGTAAGCATCGGTGAGGTAGGTTTGAGCAATCTTTTGTTTGCCCCATTTTAGGTAAAATCTAGCGGCAAGTTCGTTAGCAAGGGCTTCTTCATTTATGTATTCGTGTTCTTTCGCCAACATGATGGCGCGATCATACAATTCCGTTGCTTCTACGTAGTTACCCAGAACTTGATATCGCTCGGCTTCTACCAAATAATATTTATGTAAAAAATTCATGGAGGCATGATGTGCCCATTTATGCATCTTTTCCTGATTAGCTTGTACCTTATCTAGTATGAACTTCTGCTCGTCCTCCACTGTCTCAGAATAAACTGCTAACCGTGCTAATGAATCATAGAAATAAAAGATAGGAACAAGTAGCTTTCCTATTGCCCCATCTAAAAAATTTTCTGCTATCCTGGCATTGTTAACAGCTTCAGGAAAATCTTGAAATAAATAACACAGATGCAGTTTGCTCACATGTAAATAAAGGAGAGCAATTCCATCTTTTGCTGCAAGGTGAATTTGCCGCATTTTTCTCTCATCATAAAATTCACCAATTAAACAACATGGATCTTTGGCAAATCCTAGCAAATTCAAGACGGTTTGCCGATAAATTTCATTCCAGTAAAACGCCCTTTCTTGCTTTATCTGCTGTATGGCATTGCTATGGGCTGCTATTTTCTGTTTTAATTCTGTTAGTTCTTCACCTATAAAATATGCAGTATAAGAGTAAACATATAGAGCATAAGCTGCAAATTCTAGATCTCCTATTTCCAAACCAGTAGAGTAAACTTCTAGCAGAGGCTTCAATGTTTCTCTAATATGCTCTTTCCAAGGTCTAACTAGTTGATTAAATGTTTCTATAACCTTGACAGAGACTTCTTTACTCTGTAACTTAGACGAAAGACTTTCAGCCAGTTTCCCAAATTGATATCCAGACTCGATATCTCCCACTAGCCCACAGAGTATTAAGCCATAAACAACATATGTAAAGGCAGACAAGGGAGCATTACCATATTTGAGTGACAAGTTAATCTGTTTCAGGATTATCAGCAGGAAGAGTTCAGGAGAGACTTGATAGGTAAAAACAATTACGTTAGATAAGATACGCATTATTGCCAGTGGTTCTGCTTCCGTCATCTCTGGCAAGTTAATCAACTCTTCAATGCGCCTATTAGCTAAATTTGAAGCTGTTTTCTCCAGTTCACATTGAATATAGGACTGCTTGGGATTATCAGGAAACTCTACACCCAACAATTTTAAAAAGGGTAGTGCAATATTAATCGCTTCTAGAGCTTTGTTTTGTGCTCCATAAGCTTGAATTTTCACTTCATAAACTTTCACTTTTTCCAGCAGTGTTTTTGCATTTGCCAACACCACCTCGGCTAATTGCTCTGTTTGCTCAAAGCTACCAACTAGGTAGGATGCCTCTGCTGCATTTTCATGCAAGGCTAGGGTTAGCTCATAATTTGTCTGCCAGCTATCATCTGCCAAGAGTCTAACTCCAGTAGTGAAATATTCAACCGCCGCTGCATAAGCCGTTGATACCAATGCTCTGCGTCCGGCAATCAAATTCATCCTTGCCAGTTCATTTCGCTCAGCCTGAGCGGTGATTAATTCTACCGCCATGTTGAACTGATTGACTAAATCAAAAATCTTTTCTTCTCTTTCTTCAATAGGGGTATTACTAAGCAGTAGTTGCCCAATGTTGAGGTGAATTGACTGTTTTTGAGTTTCAGGAATCAGAGAATATGCTGCTTGTTGTACTCTGTCATGTATAAACTTATATGTTGTTGGCTTAAGAGGAGTCATTGGTAGTTTTTTAGATTCTTTACTATCAACGGTTTCTGATGAATTCTCATGATTTAGAAATAACTTATAATTATTAACTTCAGGTACAACTAACCCTTCAACTAACGCGGGCCATAAATCACCTGCTGTATCTACCACAGATTTTTGATGCACAATGCTAAGAGTTTTTAAATCAAAAGAGTTACCAATGCAAGTCGCAAGTTTCAAAACTTTTTGAGTATGTTTTGGCAATTTCTCTATTTGAAGCGCCATGAATTCAACAACATCATCTGTTAAAGCTATTGCTTTTACCTTAGCAATATCACATTGCCAATGACCAACATTGAAGTTAAATCTAATGAGTCCTTCATTATACAAATACTTAAGGAATTGATGGACAAAGAAAGGGTTGCCTTTAGTTTTAGCAAAGACCATTTGGGTGAGAGGAACAGCAACTGCTTCTTGACAACGGAGAGTATCAGCAATGAAACGGTTTAAATCTCCCTGATTTAAGGCTTCTAATGTGATAGTATTAATCGTTCTTGTTTTCTCAATTTCATTTAGTGTCAAATAAAGAGGGTGAGTTCTGGAAAGTTCGTTATCACGATACGCTCCAATGAGTAGAAAACCTCCATCAGTTCCGCTACTTTTCTTTGTTTCTTCTAACAGGGGAGAAGAAATAGTGGCATTTACGATATTTGTATGACTGTCGCCTATTAACAATTGAATAAGTTTTAAAGAAGCAACATCTGCCCATTGTAAGTCATCAAGAAATATAACCAAGGGATGATGTTTGTTTATAAACACCTTAATAAATCTCTGAAATAATAAATTGAAACGATTTTGATTAGCAGTACCAGAGAGTTCAGTAATTGGAGGTTGTTTGCCAATAATGATTTCAAGCTGGGGAATGACATCAATAATAACCTGAGCTTGTTCACCCAGTACTGACAAAATCTTGGCTTTCCACTGTTGAATTTCAGCATCAGTTTCACTTAGGAGTTGCCTAATTAAATCCTGAAAAGCTTGTACGAATCCGGATAGGGGAATATCGTGTTGGAACTGGTCAAATTTCCCTTTGAGAAAATAACTACGCTGCTGCGTAATTGGTTTGTAAACTTCATTAACGACAGCAGTTTTGCCAATACCAGCGGCTCCAGCAACTAGTATCATTTCAGTTATCCCACCTGTGACTCGCTCAAAAGCAGCAAGTAGGGTTTTCACTTCATGTGTACGACCATAAAGTTTTTCAGGGATGAGAAAACGATTTGAAATATCCTGTTGTCCTAGCATGAAGGGTGTAATTTGTTTGGATTTTTGCCATTGCTGCAAGCACAGTTCTAAGTCATGCTTTAATCCCAAAGCACTTTGATAGCGGTCTTCAGCGTTTTTTTCCATCAGCTTAGTAATGATATCAGACACCATTGAGGGTATATTGGGATGAATACTGCTAGCTTTTGGCGGTTGTTTAGCAATATGACAGTACAATAACTCCAATGAATCAGTAGTCGTGAATGGTAACTGTCCGGTTAAGAGTTCAAATAACGTAACTCCGAGAGAATAAAAGTCACTGCGGTAGTCGATGCCTCGATTCATCCTTCCTGTTTGTTCGGGAGAAATGTAAGCCAGCGTTCCTTCTAATAAGTTGGGATTGCTCAAGAATTGAATTTCTTTCGGCAACAAGGAGGCAATACTGAAATCAATAAGTTTTACTTCCAGCGTTGTGGGGTTAATTAAAATATTCGCAGGTTTAATATCTTTATGAATAATGCAGTGACGATGTAGTTTGTCAAGAGTGGAAGTCACTTGAATGGCAATGTGGAAAAACTTATTTATTCCTTCAGGAGTTTGCGCTGTACCCCTACCCCATTGCTCTATTTCCTCTTTGAGAGAAATACCACCAAAATCTTCCATAACCAAAGCATAACTATTGCCATAGTTTTCCAAGCTATAGAGTTTGACTATACCTGGAATATCGAGGTTTTTTATAATGGAGTACTGGTTACGGAATTGTGCGATCTCAGCCAACGTGGGATCTTCATTCCGCATCAGCTTAATGATTACAGATTGTTGGTCTTTTTCTCTAATGCCGCGAAGAACCAAAGTTTTACTTCCTGAGTAAATTTCCTCAGATATGCGATACCCAGGAACAGCAAAAAAATTACTTAAATGTATAAGCATTTACACTAATATTCTTAGTCTCGTTTATATTGCTTAGTATTCCCATGTACGTAGTATCTGTATCATTGTTGAAAAAAACATAATTTTTTTCAGAAAAATTAAAAAAACACTATAAATCTCCTATTTGATTTTGGAAAAACTCAGTACGATTAGAAGAGCCTTCTTTCCTATTCCCTGTTAAGAGTTCTCTGCCTACGTAAGCAAGTTCAGAAATCAAAGCGGACTGCTATGTATCTAGCAATTTTCACAAAGTTTATTTTTCTTTGTATCTTGTCACACCTATTAAAATTTTGTATTGGCTGCATTTCACTAGGTAACAGCCATCTGGAAAAATATCTATTTCTAGATGTGCATTGATCTATGTAGAAATATGGAAATGTATATCATTCTATCACTAAAAAAAATTTATGAACCGTATTTATACTAATTCAGTAACTCATTGCTACAAATCTCACGCTCCGGTAGGGGACGCAGTCCGTTTCGGCAATTCTTGCCGTTGTTCAAAGCAGTGTCTGGGCTCCTGAGAAGTCACTGGCGTCGTTTTGTATCCTACAGGAAAATCGGTAAGTGCAAAGTGCAGGCTAAGCCAAACCCTGATAATATTTTTAAGGACTAGTCTAAATAAAAAAGCCTGCCTGAGTGCACAAGAACGTACTCCTGAAACGTCTATGCTGTTCTTGTTGGTAAACTTTGGCAGGCTAGTTGTTCTACTACACACGAATATAGTTCAGTTGATGTGTTATTTAATTTTTTGCTTAATAAAGGTAACAACCTGAGCTAATTGTTTCTTCAACCCATTTATTTCCGCCTGCATTTTGACAATCTTATCATTTAATGCCTGAATCTCTGCAGCTGATGCTCTTCCGTCACTAGATGTCACTATTCCACTATTTATACCAGCTACTGCTATTGGTTGACCAGGTTCTTGGCGCGGGTATTTAGCCTTTGTCATTGCTGACTTAATTGCGCCAATAAGTTGCTTTTGGTCAAACGGTTTTCCCAAAAATTCAAAGTATTCAAAGGGTTCCGGTATTTTCTCTGTCACCTCTTCTTTACGACCAGACATAATTACCAAAGGAATTTTCCTGAGATCTGGTTGAGATTGAATCTGCTGGAAAACTTCCCAACCACTCATCTTGGGGAGTAGGAAATCCAGCATGATCAGGCTGAGTTTTTCCTGACGGATTAAATTTAATCCTTCTAGACCATCTTTTGCTTCCAATATTTGGAAGTTGCCTGGTGGCAACATTTCTCGTACTTTTACCCTGACAACTGTAGTGTCATCAATAACTAGAATTTTGTTACTTGCCACAACTGTATACTCTAATAAAAACTTTAGGTTTAGATAGCGAGTTCGCCAATTAACGCCAAGAGTTATCCCACTATACTCAATATTTTTTTTAATTGGGGGAGAGTAATTTCTGGGATAGAATTCATGCGTGGAGCTACATCGGTTGCGTTAAGCAACCCCTATCTACTCGGCTAAAGTTACCCCAACTCGTACCATTTGACCAAAATTTTGATACAAATTATTCTCTCCCTGAGCCTTGCACCCCTGCTGGCTATTTATGTCAACCTTATAGTGAAATGGTGTGAGATCTTGCACTGAACGTGTGAGTACGCCTTGAACTCAAGTTCAAGGCTTATACCTAGAGTCTGTTGAAACTGAGTCTTATGCCCTGCTTAAGAGTCATTGCAGCTATTGTTTAATTTTAGATGTTTGTTGGGAACTAAAGTTCCTGTATCGTGTTTCCACCCAGACCAAATGGTACTGGGTTTCCACACTTACCGCGAGGTTTTATGAGTTCTTCTCAACATACCGAACTTAAGTCTGAAATTATGGCAATGCCAATGTGGTTGCGTCGCCCAATTGGCAAAGCTAGCGAACTCTCCACAGTACAACGTATTATCAAGCAGCGCCAAATTCACACAATTTGTGAAGAGGGACGGTGTCCCAACCGAGGGGAGTGCTACTCGCAAAAAACAGCAAGTTTCTTACTTATGGGATCTACTTGCACCAGAGCTTGTGCTTTTTGTCAAGTAGATAAAGGTCATGCACCTATGCCTCTTGACCTTGAGGAACCGCAAAAGGTAGCAGAAGCAGTACAGCTTTTGGGATTACTGTATGTCGTGCTAACTTCTGTTGCTCGAGATGACTTACCAGATCAAGGAGCAGGTCATTTCGTAAATACAATGGAAAGTATTCGACATCTCAATCCAAAAACTCAAATTGAGGTTTTGACACCAGATTTTTGGGGTGGTGTGGGTGTTGGAGAGCAAGGTCAGCGCGATCGCATATATAAAGTGGTGCAAGCTAAGCCCGCTTGTTACAATCATAATATTGAGACAGTGCGGCGTTTACAAGGACCAGTACGCCGGGGTGCAAAGTATGATCGCTCCTTGTTTGTGTTGCAAGTCGTGAAAGAAATTGACCCTTCCATTCCTACCAAGTCAGGTCTGATGCTGGGACATGGGGAAACGGTCGAGGAAATCATTGAGACAATGGCGGATCTCCGAAAAGTGGAGTGCGATCGCATAACAATTGGTCAGTATATGCGTCCTTCCTTAGAACATTTACCCGTCCAAAAATACTGGACGCCAGAAGAATTTGAGGAATTAGGCAAGATAGCAAAGGAAATGGGATTTAGTCATGTCCGTTCTGGTCCCCTGGTTCGCAGCTCATATCACGCAGGAGTTGAAAAGTAGGGGTGTAAGGTGTGTGATGCAAGGTCTGAGGCTAGGAATTCATCACCCACTACACTCGCCTACCAAAAGGGCATAGTGCTACATTTTGTTTATTTTGCTGATTTGTGGTACAAGTTCCACAAAAATATTCTTAAAGATTCTCGCTATATATGACAACTCTTTGGTATTTGTTAAGAAGTCTTTAAATAGGAGAGAAAACAATGACTGCGGAAGCCAAGTTTGCACCTGCTGCAAAAAAAGTAGGCGAAGATGTTGCTAAAACCGGAGCAAAAGCTCCTTACCCCTTTCGTACGACTTGGGCAATAGTGCTGTTAGCTATCAATTTCCTTGTAGCTGCCTATTATTTCCATATTCTTGAATAATTAGGTAGGTAAAGCAGAGGAAACTTTTTATTAGAGGGACTGGCAGTACTGGAACTGTGTGTGCTTCCCAATCCCTCAATTTTAGTGTTGCTCAAATTGTGCCTTTGAACAAACCTTTGGGACGCACGAGCAACACTAAAATCATAATTAGCAGTGCTATTCCTTGTTTATACTGGGAACCCAACAAAGGAGTGCTAATCTCCTGGGCGATACCGATGATAAAAGCTGCTGTGATTGCACCATAGGGGTTGCCAATTCCTCCTAAAATGACTGAAGCAAATAAAGGTAAAATTAAAAACCAACCCATATTTGGTCGCACAGCTGTAATCAAGCCGTACATACTTCCACTCAAAGACGTTAGAGTCCCAGCAATCACCCATGTCCAGAGAACAACTTTATCTACATTAATACCAGAGACTCTGGCTAAGTCCAAATCATCAGCAACAGCTCGCATTGCCTTGCCAATTTTGGTGTTTTGCAAAAGGTAATGCAATATCACAATTGCTATCACTGCTAAAAACAAAACTAACAACTGATTTTGTGGTACTTTCACCCCTAAAACGTCCAAAGCAGGCGTCACAGGTAAATTGTAATTTTTATTACTACCGCCCCATAGCAGAATAATCCCATTGCGAAGGAATAGGGCAAGTCCAATAGAGATAATAATGAAAGTGGTAGAAGTTGCACGAATAGAGCGCATTCGAGACCACAGTAACTTTTCTGAAAGCAACATGGCTGCTACTGTTCCTATTGCAGCTATCACCATAGATAGCCAAATATTCACACCAAAGGAATTAATGAGCAGTGTCAGATAAGCTCCCAATGTTAGAAAGTCACCATGGGCAAAGTTAGATAACCGTAAAATTCCATAGGTGAGTGTTAATCCAACTGCTGCTAAAGCAATAATGCTTCCTACTGCAATACCGTTAACTATTAATTGAGCGAGTTGTATATTCATAATCCATAAAACGTAAATTGTTCAGGAGTTTTTTTAACCTTCCTTGTTAAATATGTCTTAAATGACACAAACTATACACTTATATCCAAGATTTATGGGATATACTTGCGCCATATTATCAGGATTTCTAGTATGGTCAATCAAAAGCTTGGGAAATTGCTATCATTCAGTTTTATCAGTGTCTGTTTTTGTTTAGGTATTGGAATAGGATTATTTATTCGCTTTGGGCAATTACAACGAACAAATGCTGCTACGACCTCTACAGATGAAGTACCAATTCCGTTCTCCATACCAGAGAACACCTCTCCAGAAGAAAGCATTACTATTCAAGCCGTTGGAGATATCATTCCTGGTACAAATTACCCTAATTACAGACTACCACGGACTTACAATCAGCTTTTGCCAAAGTCGATAAGAGCATATCTGCAAAGAGCTGATATCTTATTTGGCAACTTCGAGAGTAGCTTAACAAACTACCCCTACAGCAGCAAGGACATGAGTCGAGGACAAGTTTTTGCTTTTCGTTCCCCACCAACCTATGCCCAGCTTTTTGCTGATGTTGGATTTGATGTTATGAATCTTGCAAACAACCATGCTCTCGACTTCGGTCTTGTTGGGTTTCGCGATACAATCAAGAATCTCAAAGGGGTTGGGATCGAAACATTAGGTCACAAAAATCAAATCCTCTTATTAAAAGCGAATGGTATTCCAGTTGCCATGATTGGCTTTGCTCCTTATGAGTTTTATAATTCTATTCACGATTTAGAAACAGCTCAAGCACTCGTACAAAAAGCCAAAACACAGGCAAATATTGTTATTATATCAATGCATTCAGGAGCAGAGGGAACAGGCGCACTGCGCGTTCAAGATAAAACAGAATATTTCTACGGAGAAAATCGAGGGAATTCTCTCCAATTTGCTCGGACAATGATTGATGCAGGGGCAGATTTAGTTATTGGACATGGTCCTCACGTTCCAAGAGCGATTGAAATCTATAATGGAAAACTGATTGCCTATTCTTTAGGCAATTTTATTGGATACCGAACTTTATCCACAGTTGCTCAGACTGGCTACTCAATGATTTTAGAAGCCAAACTAAATTCTCGGGGAGATTTGGTGTCTAGTAAAATTATCCCTGTTCGTCTAAATCGTCAGGGAATTCCCCACATTGATCAGCATTTCCGGACAGTAGGACTCCTACGTTATTTGATTAATAAAGATTTTCCCAATGACCCAGTTAAGATTAACAAAAAGGGTGAAATTGTCGTGGCAGATGTAGTGGCGGACAGGGAATAAAAAGTCCAATGTAGAAACGCTAACTTCCTTGGAAAGTGCGACGACAATTTCGCGTTTGGCAGCGTTTTTCCATGTTATTTGTCATTTAACACCCAAAGCTTCTGGGCTTAAAACTTGATTTAACTTACCACTTCGATAACCCTCTAAATCTAATGTAACGTAGATAAAACCAAACTCTTGAAAAGCAGAAACCACTGATTGCAAATCAATATTCAAAACAAACTCTTTAATTTGCTCTGGAGGTAATTCAATCCTTGCTGTATCTCCTTCGGAACGCACTCGTAAATTCTTGTAACCCAGCTTTCGCAAGTATATTTCTGCCCTACCTACTCGTTGTAGCTTGGCTACGGTAATTTCTTCACCATAGGGAAAGCGTGAACTCAAGCAAGGTTGGGCAGGTTTTTCCCACCAAGGTAAACCGAGTTCCTTGGAAATTTGGCGGACTTCGGCTTTAGTCATACCGACTTCTGCCAAAGGCGATCGCGCACCTCTTTCTTTTGCTGCCTGAATTCCTGGGCGATAATCATGCAAGTCATCAGCATTGACTCCATCTACTACGTATGGATAACCCCATTCGAGAGCTAGAGGTTTGAGAGTATCGTGCAGCTCACTTTTGCAAAAATAACAGCGGTTGACAGGGTTGGAGGTGTAATTGGGATTTTCCATCTCACGTGTGTGGACAACTTTATGAGAAATCCCAATCGTCGCTGCTTGCAGTGAGGCGTCTTCCAACTCTTCTGGTAACAGCGAGGGAGAAACAGCTGTGACAGCCAAAGCGCGATCGCCTAAGACATCATAAGCAATTTTGGCTACTAAAGTGCTATCAACACCACCAGAGTAAGCTATTAAAGCTTGCTCCATTTGTAAAAATAATGCTTTTAGCCGCTCAAGTTTTTCTGTCAACATTATTTTCCACCCTGCCCAAACGGTATCACACCCGATAAAGTCTATCTTACAAAGTCCACACCATAACTTGCATCTCTATAGCCTCCAAAGGTCTAATAAAATAAATATGGCTCATGACCAATGACTAAACCTCTTGGAAGCAAGATGAAAGCCACTACCTGGGTGGTAGAAAAAGGTCAGGTACGTTCTCGACAAGACCAACTGACGACAGAGGAACCGTTAGAAATTCGCTTGGTATCCCCGCACCGCACATTGGCTGTGACTATGCGGACACCAGGGGCAGATTTTGAACTTACTGCTGGTTTTCTCTACAGTGAAGGGGTGATTAGTTGTAAAAAAGATATCCAACGCATGAGTTATTGCTTGGATGAGTCTGTAGACGGTGAGCAACGCTACAACATTGTAAATGTTACTCTTCGGGAAGATTTAAATCCGGATTTACAGCCTTTAGAAAGACATTTTTATACAACTAGTGCTTGTGGAGTTTGTGGTAAGGCAAGTCTTGAGGCTTTGCGTTTACGAGGTTGTCCGGTAATTCTGCCAGAACCCATTGTGACTGCTGAGATTATTTACGATTTACCAGATAAGCTTCGAGCGGCTCAAGGTATATTTAATTCTACAGGGAGTTTGCATGCTGCGGCTTTGTTTGACTCCCAAGGACAACTTTTGAACTTACATGAGGACGTAGGACGTCATAACGCTTTAGATAAATTAATAGGTTCAGCTTTGTTGAATGAGCAGTTACCTTTGAGTCATCATATTGTTATGGTGAGTGGACGCTCTAGCTTTGAAATTCTACAAAAATGTACAACAGCTGGTGTTCCCATTGTTTGTTCTGTTTCCGCCCCAAGTAGCTTAGCAGTCTCTGTAGCAAAGGAATTTGGGATTACTTTAATTGGATTTTTGCGCGGGGAACGATTCAATGTTTACACTGGTCTGGAAAGAATAAATATTTTGATAAACAAGGGATAACAATGAGCGAGTTTCAAATACAAGGAATAAATCATATTGCCTTAGTGTGTAAGGACATGGCACGCACTGTGGACTTTTATACTAATACACTGGGTATGAAGTTAATTAAGACGATTAGTATGCCAGATGGTGGACAGCACTTTTTCTTTGATATTGGCACCGGAGAGGCGATCGCCTTTTTCTGGTTTCCACAAGCACCAGAGGCTGCTCCTGGTGTAGCGTCTCCTCGACCTGATGCTTGGCAAACTGGCAATTTCGCTACTGCTCATGCTTCATTAAACCACTTAGCATTCAATGTTTCATTTGACAAACTTCAGGAGTATCGAGAAAAACTCATTGCCAAAGGCGTCCAAGTGACACCTATTATGCATCACGCAGATGTTCCCGCTGGCATTGTTCCCGAAGTTGACGAAACTACATTTATTTCCTCTGTTTATTTCTTCGATCCGGATGGCATTCTGCTAGAGTTTGCGGCAAATTTGCGTGAGTTGGGTGATCCCGAAAGAGATATTCAACACCAACCAGCAACAGCAGTCAGCTGAACGAAATAGAAGCTTTCTTTCATCCTTGAGATGACTTTTCAATACACTGACGCATTCGTCACTCTGGCAACTTTTCGTATTGAAACCTTAGTTAATTTCTATACCCAATTTCTGGGTATAGAAGCAACTAGTTACATCCCAGATGTTTATGCTGAGTTTCAACTTTCTCGTTTGAAACTAGGGATTTTTCAACCAAAACAAACTCATTTCTCTGAATTTGAAAACTCTGCTAAAAGTCAGATGAGTTTATGTTTAGAAGTGAATAACTTAGAGCGTGTTATTGCTCATCTGACTTTCTTGGGATATCCACCACCAGGAGCAATTATCAATGCTTCTCATGGCAGAGAAATATACGCTTATGATCCGGATGGTAACAGAATAATTTTGCACCAGTCAAAGTAGAGCATATTAAATGTAGGATAAGAAGCGCACGCATCCCACAGATTTCATTTCAAGAGTTCGCTCCACAACATAAATAGTCCTGAGTCACTTGACAAAGGACAAAGGACAAAGGACAAATGTCGATAACTCAAAACTATAAATTAAATATCATCCAATGGTATCCAGGGCACATCGCCAAAGCTGAAAAAAATCTCAAAGAAAATCTCAAGCTTGTCGATGTTGTACTGGAAGTACGCGACGCCCGCATTCCATTGGCAACACACCACCCTAGAATAAGTGAGTGGGTAGGAAGTAAAACACGCGTGTTGGTGTTAAACCGAGTTGATATGATTTTGCCCCAGGTACGGCAAGTGTGGACAGAATGGTTCAAAAGCCAAGGGGAAGTTCCCTATTTTACCAATGCCCAGCAAGGTCAAGGGGTAACTGCAATATCAAAAGCAGCGCAAGCAGCTGGAGTGGCGATTAATGAACGGCGGAAAAGTCGCGGGATGCTACCCCGTCCAGTCCGTGCTGTGGTGATTGGCTTTCCCAATGTTGGCAAATCAGCCCTTATCAACCGTCTGCTAGGACGGCGAGTGGTGGAAAGTGCAGCGCGTCCTGGGGTGACTCGCCAACTGCGTTGGGTGCGAATTTCTGATGAATTGGAATTGTTGGATGCTCCCGGTGTTATTCCTGCTAAGTTGGAAGACCAAGAAGCAGCATTAAAGTTAGCCATTTGTGACGACATCGGTGAAGCATCTTACGATAATCAAATAGTGGCAGCAGTATTAGTAGATATACTGAAAGATATCGAAGCCAACGCTTCTGATTTGTTACCAAAGCATCCATTGCGATCGCGCTATAAACTTGATCCCACTTCCTTCACTGGAGAAGCATATTTATTCGCCTTAGCAGAGTATCGATACAAAGGCGATGTAGAAAAAACTGCGCGGGCAATCCTCACAGATTTTCGCCAAGGATCGCTGGGTGCTGTTCCCTTGGAGTTACCACCTGAGTAAGAAATGAGGGGGATGAGGAAGTAGGTAAGATTATTATTTTTGACTCTTGACCCTTGACTCTTGACTTTCTTACCTAGCTTTACAAGTATTTTTTGTCCGACTCCCCCAAATCCAACCCTCTTCGGGAGCGCTAATTTCAATCCAGCCGTCTTTTTGTTTTCCTGTAATTGTCACCTGAGTACCTGCTTTAATAACTTTTCCTGTTCTTTTGCGATTTGACAAAGAGCGCAGATTTGCATTTCTCGTGACAACAATACAATTGTTTTGTTCTTGTTTTTCTTCGGTTGTATTGTTCTGCGTGGGAACTTTTGTTTTGTTTTCTATTGTTTCTTGAATTCTATTATTTTCTGTTGCTTGATTGGAAGACTGCTGTTGTTGCTGTGGTGGAGAACTTGCGGAAATGACGCTGAATACAACTAAAACAAGACTACCACCTGCGGCAATGAATAATAGTAATTTGCGACGGTATTTATCAAGAAAACTAACCCTTGAAAAAGAACTGTTTTGTGGTGCAGTTGAATAAGTAGGAGGAATTTTTACCGTACTCTGCGAAGGGGATGCTGGCGGTAGAGTTGCGTCAGGAGTTGTTGTGTTCTCTGGCGGAGTGTAGCCAGGTTTTGCGAGTTCTTGGAGTGATCGCGCTAGGCGTAGTACTTTTTCGGGTAATTTTACAACTTTTGCTGATACAGCACCTTCTCGCAAATAGTTGCGTAGCGCGTAGCTGACGGCTGCAGCAACAGCTGTTGGTGTGTTCGGGTGAGTGATTGAGGCGAGTGCTTCGAGTGCTTCGTCTGCAAAGTTGAAACGATATTTGTAGTACTGGCGTACCATTTTACTGATAATAGCTGCCAATGGATCGCTGACTTGGGCATATTGCTGCCAGATAATTTCCCCACTTTTAGGGTCTTCTGCAAGTTGCTTGGGACTTAAGCCTGTAAGTGCTTGGATAGCAATCATGCCAAGAGCATAAATATCACTATTAGGACGAGGTCTACCTTGTGCTTGTTCACTCGGCATATAACCTGGTGTTCCAATGGCAATTGTCTGATTTTTGATCTGCTGTTCTGGACTCATATGCGAGTACATCTGCACCTGCTTGACAGCACCAAAATCAACCAGAACCAGCTTGTTATCTGAATGGCGACGGATAATATTTTGGGGCTTGAGGTCGCGATGGATAACATCATTATTATGGACAAAGTCTAGGATAGGCAAAATTTCATACAGGAGTTGAATGACCTGACTTTCGTCCCAGCGGGTTCCTGGTGACATCTCTACAGAAAGCGGATGTCCATCGATAAACTCCTGTACTAAGAAAAATTCTTCATTTTCCTCAAAGTAAGCTAGAAGTCGGGGAATCTGGTCATGATTGCCCAACTTTTCTAAAGTTTCGGCTTCCCTGCTAAACAAGCGCCTTGCCGTTTGTAAAACATCGGGGTCGTTGGTGGCGGGCTTGAGATGCTTAACTACGCAAGATGGGTTTCCAGGACGACGAGTATCTTGGGCTATGTAAGTATGACCAAATCCGCCTTTACCCAATAGTTCAACCACCTGGTAACGCTGGTCTAGTAAGGAACCGATCATCGTATAGCTTTCCTCGGATGAAATGTTAAGCACAATAGAGTTTTTCAAAGAAAACGCAGTTTTTCCCGGATCACAACAGAAAGAATTGCTACAGAAATATATGTACAACAATCAGGTGATAGCAACTACTCATGACAACGTAAAAATTGCAACAAATAAAATAGCTTTAAGTTTAAATCATATCGGCAGAATACGTCTACTTGCACCCTCATCAGTAGCAGCAACAGTCGTACCTATGGTCAATTCAGAGGTTTCACTCACCATGCTGTTCACTGCTGAAGTCTGGCGTTGCCAATGTTTCTTCCGTATCTGTATCTAGTAAAAATGTCATTTTTTCGTAGTTGTCGGAATGCTGTGGAGAGTGCCATAAAGAAAAAGTGAAGGGTTCATCCTGCTTTTGCAATGCTGGCACTCCCTGCTTCTGCGAATGGATTTATAGAAGTCATGACTAAACTGAAACTGCGCCTACAAGAGGGAAATTCCGAAAGAACGGTGACGGTTCATCAAGATGTTTTTACCATCGGTCGTTTGCCGCAATGTGACTTATACTTACCTTCTGGGGGAGTTTCACGTTACCATGCCCGCCTTGTGAAAACTCCTTCTGGTATGTGGACTATTGAAGATTTGGGAAGCAAAAATGGAACCCAATTGAACGAACGTCTGATTTCCTCTGCCCAAGAGTTGCAAAATGGCGATGTTGTTTGGCTGGGAGATGTGTGTCTGTTTGTCGTCTTGACTGCTGTTGAATCATTGACGTCTAAACAGGAAACTTTCTCTCCAGGAAGAACAATTCTTCGCAACGTTAAACAATTGCAACAACAATGGATTCTAGCTGATAACATTGATGGTGATGTCGGCATCAAAGACAAAACTATTGCCCGCTTAAAAGACTTAGTAGATATAGCTAAGAATCTCTCTGCCGCAACCTCAATAGACGAGATTTTCTCTCAAGTCCAAGAAGTGGTATTTCGTTACCTCGATAGTATTGACCGTTTGGCATTATTAATTGATGTCACTGGGTGTGGCAAGCTGGAATTACTCAGTGCAGCGACGAGAAACCTCTCTCAACAGGAAGGTTTGCCAGCTGACGGCAGTTGGATTAGCCGTAGTATCTGCCAAAAAGTCTTCGAGGAAAAAGTTGCCATTCAAACTGCTGATGCCCAAAATGATGAACGATTTGCTGGCGAAAACAGTATTCTGGTCAAAGGCATTCGTAGCGCAATGGCAGTGCCTTTATGGGATGAGAGTAAAGTTGTTGGCGTTCTTTATGCTGATGCTCATCTCTCTTCTTACCATTGGGCAGAAAAAGGAGAAGAAGAACTGAGCTTTTTTTCGGCTCTCGCAAACCTTGTGGCTTCTAGTGTACAACGTTGGCTGTTAGCAGAGAAACTCCGCAGTGAAGAAGTGATTCGCCAAAGACTTGAACGCTATCATTCTCCCGCTGTTGTACAGCAGTTGATAGCTGTTGGTGCGTTGCCCAATGGACGATTACCTCCACAAGAAAGTGAAATTAGTATTTTATTTGCTGATTTAGTTGGCTTTACGGCAATTTCAGAAACGTTGACGCCAACTGGAATTGCTGACTTACTCAACAATTTATTTGAGGAGATGCTGCAAGAGGTGTTTGCCTGCGCTGGCACTTTAGATAAATATATTGGCGATTGTATTATGGCGTTTTTTGGTGCTCCCGAACCACAACCAGATCATGCCGATCGCGCTGTCACTGCTGCCATGGGTATGTTAACTCGTCTGGAAAATCTTAATGCTAAGAATTTTTGGACTGAACCACTGCAATTACGAATTGCCATTAACAGTGGCAAAGCCGTAGTTGGAGATGTTGGTAGTTCCCAAAGAGTTGAGTATACCGCGTTAGGAGCTACTATCAATTTGGCTGCGCGCATGGAAGCAGTTTGTCCACCAGGGAAATGTGTTGTGAGTGAAGCTACTTATAAATTGCTGTCGCAACCCTCATGTTTCCTAGAAATGGGAGATTATCGCTTTAAAGGTATTAATCGATTAGTGAAGGTTTATCAGACAAAGATGCAGTGACGACAGGCGGTAGGGGCACAATGCCTCACGCCCGTATCGGTAGCTGGGGATCAGGAAATTCTCGCTTCACAATCCAAAGTTTCCCATGATTCAAAGACACCTAGTTACCCACCTATTAAGAGATTTTTTGCAAAAAAACGAGATAAATGGCTTAAAAAGGGCTTATTCTGCCATATAAAGCCTATCTTGATGTATTTTTTGATTTTTTCCTTATAAAAGATATTAAATTGTAAATTTTATTTTTAATTGCAGTGGCACATCCTGTTACAATCAGGCAGAGTTCATGAAATGCACACTTTCTTAGGGGAGATTGTAAGCATAAATACATATGCATTATGTATAGTTTGTTTCAATTTTGCTTACGAATTTTGAATATAAGTAAAGTTAGCATTTTTTGAAAGACTACAATTTGATAAGTAGCGTCTGTCATAGATGTGTGTAACATATGGATGCTACCTCCGATAATTTTTTGACGGGGAGGTCAGGGTATGGCTATCGCCACTGTTAATCCTGCAACTGGGGAGTTGCTGAAAACTTTTGAGCCATTAAGTGATGGAGAAATTGCTCAGAAAGTAGACTTAGCACAACAGGCTTTTGAGAATTATCACAAAACTAGTTTTCAAGAGCGGTCTGTTTGGATGCAAAAAGCGGCTGACATTTTAGAGCAAGAAAAAGCGGATTTTGCCAAAATCATGACGCTAGAGATGGGCAAGCCTCTGAAAGCGGCGATCGCCGAAGTGGAAAAATGTGCCCTTGTCTGTCGCTACTACGCTGAACACGCTGCCGAATTTCTGGCTGATGTTACAGTCACAACTGATGCCACTCGGAGTTTTGTAAAATACCAACCATTAGGTATAATCCTCGCAGTTATGCCGTGGAATTTTCCCTTCTGGCAAGTGTTCCGCTTTGCTGCACCTGCTCTTATGGCAGGGAATGTGGGATTACTCAAACACGCTTCCAATGTTCCGCAATGTGCTTTGGCAATAGAAGAAATTATACAAAGAGCAGGTTTTCCAAAAGGTGTATTTCAAACTCTATTGATAGGTGCTGCAAAAGTTGCCGATTTAATGACTGATGACCGCATCAAAGCAGCGACGTTGACAGGAAGCGAACCAGCCGGGGCAAGTTTAGCGGCAGCATCGGGAAAACAAATTAAAAAAACCGTCCTAGAATTGGGAGGAAGTGATCCATTCATTGTATTGGAAAGTGCAGACCTAGAAGCAGCAGTTGCGACCGCAACGACGGCGCGAATGTTGAATAACGGGCAATCTTGTATTGCAGCCAAACGTTTCATTGTCGCCGAGACAATAGCAGACAAGTTTGAAAAGCTTCTGCTAGAAAAATTCAATGCGCTAAAGATTGGCGACCCGATGCAAAGCGAAACTGACCTAGGACCACTGGCAACTCCTGATATTCTTAAAGACTTAGACCAGCAAGTGGAAGTTGGTGTTAAAAACGGGGCAAAAGTCCTCACGGGTGGACATTCCATATCAGATCGTCCTGGAAACTTCTATCCACCGACGATTCTTACGGATATTTCCCCAGACAACCCAGTTGCGCAGGAAGAGTTTTTTGGTCCGGTCGCTATGTTATTTAGAGTACCAGATATTGACGCAGCGATCAAAATTGCAAATGCCACACCATTTGGTTTAGGTGCAAGTGCTTGGACAACAAACGCCGAAGAACGCGATCGCCTGATAGAGGAAATCGAAGCCGGTTCAGTGTTTATCAACGGTATGGTCAAGTCTGACCCCCGCTTGCCTTTTGGTGGTATTAAGCGTTCTGGATATGGCAGGGAATTAAGTATCCAAGGGATACACGAATTTGTCAATGTTAAAACTGTGTGGGTGAAATAACAACCACACCAGGTGCAATCAACCCAGAGGAATAGTGAGAGGAGATATGAATACAGCTGAATTACTCGTACAGTGCTTGGAAAATGAAGGGGTACAATATGTTTTTGGACTCCCTGGGGAAGAAAACCTGCACGTTTTAGAAGCGCTGAAACATTCTTCAATTCAGTTTATTACCACCCGTCACGAACAGGGTGCGGCATTCATGGCAGATGTCTACGGACGTCTGACCGGAAAAGCAGGAGTTTGTCTTTCGACTCTTGGTCCTGGGGCGACAAACTTGATGACTGGGGTTGCAGATGCTAACCTCGATGGTGCGCCACTCGTGGCAATTACAGGGCAAGTCGGCACAGATAGAATGCATATTGAATCCCATCAATATTTAGATTTGGTGGCGATGTTTGCCCCTGTCACAAAGTGGAATAAGCAGATTGTGCGACCGAGTATCACCCCAGAAGTTGTGCGCAAAGCATTTAAACGGGCGCAAACTGAAAAACCAGGTGCAGTTCACATTGATTTGCCAGAAAATATTGCTGCTATGCCTGCAGAAGGCAATCCTTTGCGTAAGGACAACATTGAAAGAACCTTTGCGTCTTTTGCCAGTATCAGGGCAGCAGCAGCAGTCATTTCCCAAGCAGTTAACCCAATTATTTTAGTTGGCAACGGGGCAATCCGCGACCATGCAAGCGATGCTGTCACACAGTTTGCCACTCAGATGAATATTCCTGTTGCCAACACTTTTATGGGCAAAGGTGTGATTCCTTACACTCACTCCTTAGCTTTGTGGTCAGTGGGATTGCAACAGCGAGATTTCATCACGTGTGGCTTTGACAATACAGATTTAGTCATTGCTATTGGCTATGACTTGATTGAGTTTTCCCCGAAAAAATGGAACCCCAACGGCAAGATTCCCATTGTTCATATTGGGGTTACTCCTGCGGAGATTGACAGCAGTTATATCCCGGAAGTGGAAGTCGTGGGAGACATTTCTGATTCTCTGTCTGAAATCTTAAAATTTGCAGATCGCGAGAGTAAGCCTAATCCTTATGCTATCAACTTAAGGGCAAATATCCGTGCCGACTACGAACAGTATGCCAATGATGACGAGTTCCCGATTAAGCCACAAAAGTTAATTTATGACTTACGGCAAGTGATGGGACCAGAAGACATCGTCATCTCAGACGTTGGCGCCCATAAAATGTGGATTGCCCGTCATTATCATTGCCATAGCCCGAATACTTGCATTATTTCCAATGGCTTCGCCGCAATGGGTATTGCGATTCCTGGTGCGATCGCCGCAAAACTTGTGCATCCCAACCGTAAAGTTATTGCTGCAACAGGTGATGGCGGCTTTATGATGAATAGCCAGGAATTAGAAACTGCTTTACGCGTTGGTACACCCTTTGTCACCCTTATTTTTAATGATGGTGGCTACGGCTTAGTTGAGTGGAAGCAAGAAAATTACTTTGGCAAAGGGAATTCATCTTTTGTGCATTTTGGCAATCCTGATTTTGTCAAATTAGCTGAAAGCATGGGTCTCAAGGGCTACCGTGTTGAATCTGCTACTGATTTGGTTCCCATCCTGAAAGAGGCTTTAGCACAGGATGTCCCAGCAGTGATAGATTGTCCTGTAGACTACCGGGAGAATGCACGCTTTACGCAAAAAGCTGGCGCCTTGAATTGTAAGGTATAAGCTGGCAATGCTGGCGATCAATGAAATAATAGATGTAACGGATGGAAGAATGACAGTTCAACCATCCGTTACACAAAGACGCAGAGAAACTTTGTTTTCTTAATATGTCGGTACCGAAGGATCGATTTCCTGACTCCAAGCAAGAATTCCACCCTTCACATTCGTGCCATCAATTCCCGCTTCCTTAAGAATGCCGAGGGCTTTCGCAGAACGCATACCTGATTTACAATGAGCAATCAGGCGATGACCATTGAGCAATTCCTTAACTTGAGTCACGCCTTGACCATTTTCAATATCTGATAACGGTATCAAGACTGCGCCAGGAATTTTGGCAATTTCATATTCGTGTGGATTGCGCACATCCAGCAGCACAAAATCATCTGTACCGCTATCTAGCAATTGCTTCAATTCCTGCACTGTTATTTCCGAAGTCTCCATCTGCTGTTTCTCCTCTTGTGCTTTAGCTTGTGGGATACCGCAGAATTGTTCGTAGTCTATCAACTTTTCTATCACTGGGCGGACTGGGTTAGGACGCAGCTTCAACTCTCGGAACTTCATGTTCAAAGCGTCATACAGCAGTAAGCGTCCACTTAAAGTTTCACCCTTACCAAGAATAATTTTGACAGTTTCCGTTGCTTGGATAACACCAATAATTCCAGGCAAAATCCCTAGTACGCCACCTTCTGCACACGAAGGAACCATTCCTGGTGGTGGTGGTTCGGGATAAAGATCACGATAATTCGGTCCATCCTGGTAGTTAAAGACTGTCGCTTGCCCTTCAAACCGGAAAATGGAACCGTAGACGTTGGGCTTGTTTAGCAACACGCAAGCATCGTTGACGAGATAACGTGTGGGGAAGTTATCAGTACCATCCACCACAATATCATAAGGTCTGATAATGTCGAGGGCATTTTCCGAAGTCAGGCGAGTTTCGTACAAGTCAACCTGACAATATGGATTAATTTCTAGAATGCGATTTTTCGCAGATTCAATCTTAGGTTTACCCACCCAAGATGTGCTGTGAATGACTTGGCGTTGCAAGTTGGAAGTATCGACAACATCGAAATCAACAATACCGATGCGTCCGATACCCGCCGCCGCCAAATACAAAAGTAGAGGTGAACCTAATCCACCCGTACCAATACACAACACACTGGCTGCCTTGAGGCGTTTTTGTCCCTCCAGCCCGACTTCTGGCAAAATAAGGTGGCGGGAGTAACGTTCGTAATCATCTTTTGTCAGCTGGATTTCACCCAGATTGGGATTTAGCATAGCACTTTTGTGAGCAAGAGCAGGCTTAACAACTTAAAATTCACACGTTCAAAATCTGCAAGCAATTAGCTGCTTAATATATACATTTTTATAAGTGGGACAGTTTATTAATCCTATCCAAAAACTTGGTATCTTTATATATTGTTAAATTTTGTTTTCAATAAGTTCCTGTTGAAACTGGTGGTTATCATCCAAAATCCAACTCCTCATGTCACCCGCTTTGCCACTGTGTACAGAAACAATGATGTAAGAGTATTCCTGCCAAGCGCACTGACGGTCAAATTCTGAAGGAATCGCTGGATGATCAGTATGAGAGTGATAGATACCAATGATATCTAACTTGCGGTCGCGTGCTTCTTTCTGTGCTTGTAACATGACCAGGGGTGCGATCGCATACCTTCGCCTCTTACTCAAAGACGTTTTCTCTCCTGGAAAATCTGCTGCTGTTTCTGCATTCCAGGCATTTTCTGTTGGCATGATTTCCACCACAGTTTTGCCCTCACTTGTCAGATAGCCCACGATTATACCACAGCACTCATCAGGATAAGTAGTTTCGGCATGGGTGCAGATGGTTTGCAAGTGTTGTGGGCTAAGTTGGATCATCTGTGGCAACGGATGTAAAGATAAGTTACTTGTTGGGGCTTATATAGGATTTCTATTTGATTTTTGAAATACACCTAGGGTGGGTAATGCTCACCAAAACCTAGACATAACCCAGATTATAATAGGCATTGCCCACCTTACAGATACTTAAATTTTTTCAAAAATAAAACCGGATTACTATGGACTCATTATCCGCTACATCATTCCGTTGCTACACATCAGGCAACAATAGAGACTTTACCAGTATCAAGATCGTAATAAGCGCCAACGATTTTTAGCTTATTTTGCTGAACAAGTTTAGCCAAAACTGTTGAGCTTTCCTGTAATTTTTCTGCTTGATATTGAATATTGGCTCTCACTGCATTCTCTTGAATATCACCCGTTTTAGACTTGATTCTTTCCAAGGCAGGTTTGATTCCCTCAATAATCAAGCTAATTCGACCAACAGCTGGTTCTTTCTGAAGCGCCTCTGTGACTGCACCGCATCTTCTATGACCCAAAACCAAAATGAGTTGCGAACCCAATACCGTGGTAGCATATTCCAGGCTGCCTATAACCATATCATTAACAACATTTCCAGCGACTCTGACCACGAATAAATCACCAAGTCCCTGGTCGAAGACGATTTCTGCGGGTACCCGAGAATCTGAACAGCCAAATATGGACGCAAAAGGATATTGACCTTTAGCGACTAATCGCAGGCGTTCTAACGATTGGTCGGGATATTTGCGCTTTTGGTGCATAAATCGTTGATTCCCATCCAGTAATCGTTTTAAAGCTTCGTCTGCATCAAGTGGATTGGGATTCACTGGACTTGCATCAGCTAAAGATTGTTGTATGTTCCAAAGTACACTACTGCTAATCGCAATGCTTCCCACACCTGCAAATTTTGCAGCAGCTTGCAAACTCAAGGGAACTCCCACAATGCAACGCCTCAAGAAATCACGACGCCCTACAAATCCATTTATTCGACTCATCGTCTATCTCTATAGATAAATCCAACTGACAACAGCTTGGTTGTTGGCTGGAACATATCAATCTCTGCAAGGATGCAAGAGTGAGCAACGACACGGTTTAAGACTTATTTAAGTTTTGTTAAGAGTCAAGAGTCAAGGGTCAAGAGTCAAGGGTCAAAAATTACACTCTCTCATCTCTCTCATCTTCCCCTACTCCTTAATGCGCCTTTCCTGCTCCCAGATACAGTTCGCCCACCTTGGGATCGTTCAACAATTCCAAACCAGGACCAGACATAGCATCGCGTCCCGACTCTAGAACATAACCCCGATGAGCCATTTCCAAGGCTTTACGAGCATTTTGCTCTACAAGTACGATCGCTGTACCACCTTGGTTAATTTGTTTAATCTGCTCAAACACCTGCGTCACTAAAATGGGAGACAACGCAGCTGACGGTTCATCTAAAAGCAGTAAGCTAGGTTCCAGCATCAAAGCTTTCCCCATTGCAAGCATCTGGCGTTCGCCACCAGAGAGAGTACCAGCGCGTTGGTTACGGCGATCGCCAAGTTTGGGGAACATGGTATATATTTTATCTTTAAGTGGTTTGAGGGGGACATTGCGGACAAACGCACCCATCTCCAGATTTTCTTCTACACTGAGGGAGGGAAAGACATTAGCAATTTGTGGTACATAACACATCCCCAGTTGAACAATTTGATTTGACTTTAACCCAATAATATTCTGTCCATTGAAGGTCATTGAGCCTTTATGGGGAGTCAAAAGCCCAAAAATAGTTTTTGCTAAGGTAGATTTTCCAGCACCGTTGGGACCAATCACTGTTACCAATTCTCCCCGTTCTACTCGGAAATTCACACCTTGTAAGATATCCACATCTTTGATGTATCCAGCGTGGACATTTTTCACTTCTAGCAGGGGAGACGAATGAGTTAGTGAATCTGACATGATATTGTTATAGATGCAAATATAGTGACTTTAAGCTATTGTTCTTTTGCTTAAAATTAAACGATACAACATAATACATAGGAATCCTATTTGATTTTTGAAATACACATAGGTGGGCAATGCATGTCATATATGTCAGATCTGAGTTATATCTGAGTTTTGGTCAGCATTACCCACCCTACAGATACTTGTTCACAACTCAGATAAAATTGCTATATATCAACACAAACACAGTGCCAATATAAGAAAACATAGGTAGAAAACCTATGTATAACTTTGATATTAAAAACTAGAAAATTTAAATTAAGCAGCTTTCGTTTTCTTTCTACAACTAGCAGCAAAGTAGATTCCGAGCAAAGATAGAGCAGCTAAATGAGTTGGTTCTGGTACCTGAAGCGGTTTGTCGGAAACAGTAATTTTACCGCTGGCTACCTCACCATTGTCACCAACCTCTCCAATGTACAAATAAAGTGGTGTGGTCGTTGAAATGGAATTTTTGAGGTTAAATACGACTTTTCCACCATCACCTAAACTCACAAATCCAAAAGCATTACTATCAGTTGTAGAGTTTCCATCAAAATTTTGCAATGTGGCAACTGAGTTGTTAATACTACCATTAGTTGTGCCAAATAAAGCTGCGGGAGTGACGGGAGAACGTTGGGTTCCAGCAGTGAAGACAGTTCCAGAAGATGTAAAATCGAATACGGCTAATCCTGGTAAGTTTTTGATGTCTGCTGCATTGCTAACTAAGACATTGCTTATCTTAATTGCATCTAAATCAAAACCACTAAATCTCCCACCTTCACCACCTTTTGCGCTGTTGCTGTCAGTAATAGCAATGGAACTGATATCGAAGCCAAGATTAGAAAGAGCCGCACGGTAGACACCCGTTTGAGCGGGATTACCACCTGCTAAGCCTTCTAGCTTAGTAAAATCAAGACTCAGTGTTCCCGCTGTAGCACTGGAAGCAGACATCAGGGTCGTTGCCGCTGTAGCCAGACTTAACGTTAAGATATTGCTCATCAGGAATGCGCTTAACTGTTGCATGAGTTTTCCTACGTAGGATTGCTATACTCAGCTATACGTAAGCGCACTTGCTGTTTCCGAACGGTAAATATCTATTGTTACTTTTTTAAATCTTTCTTTAGTACTTTCACTGAAAAAACAGGCTAATTGGAAATGCCTGTTTTTATGAAGTGTTAGCCCTTCATATTACGGTGTTTTTTGTAAATCTGGTCGTTCTTCTGGAACAATCGCGTCTTCTACTGGACAAACTTGAAGACATATGCCACAGTCAATACAAGTGGCAAAGTCAATCCAGTACCAATCGGTTCCTTTGACATTTTTGCCAGGACCAGGATGAATGCAAGCTACTGGACAAGCGTCTACGCAATCAGCGACGCCTTCACAGACTTCAGTAACAATCGTGTGCGGCATGGTTCCCCTCTCTTTGGATCAAAATTGCTGTGTTTAGCCAGCTGTATCTAGCCTAGCAACAATATTTACCATCTTTAATAATGTCAGCCAGTGGAAACACAATTTTTTTGAATGAATGTTTGTAGTAGCGCTTAAGCACAATCACGAACCTTCTTTCATCTGTAGCCAGATTTTCTGGAAATGGTATTAGCTTTTGAGTACAGCATCAATGGAAAAGGACAGTATGGGTACTCAAAGGCTAACCCATCCTACATTTATGTACGTCGAATTGCTTAAAACCACAGATAAACACAGATGATTTATCTGTTTTTATCTGCGGTTCTAAAATAGTGCTAAACCGAATTTTTGCCAGCCATCTATTGCTTCTTTGTCAGTGGTTCAATTGTTGTTGAACCATCAACTTTAATCCAAGCAATTTGGGCAATACTGCGATCGCGTGCATATTGCCGAATTTCATCTGCTTCTCGTCCCCCCAAATCCATTTCTACCCGTACCAAATGGGCAGAATCTCGGAGTTTCGTGGCGTAGGCAAAGGCTGCTGTGTACGCATCTGGTGTTTCTGGTACAATTAACCAGTGACTTGCTGGGGCGGTTTGTGGTAACTGCCGAGCAGACAAAAGAATTTGTTGCAAATCTTCCAAGAAGAGTGCAAAGCCTATGCCTGGTACAGTTTCTCCTTTAGGATGATACTGTCCTAAAAGCTGGTCATAGCGACCACCCCGCCCGACAACCTGTGCTTGTCCATCAGCATTGCTGACAACCTCAAAGACAATCCCCGTGTAGTAATCGAAGGTTTGAAATAAGCTAAGGTCGAGGATAATTTCCATTCCTCTTGCTTTACCCGTTGCAGTTGATACTGATTTCTCTAGTAATTCTACTAGAGATTTGAGATTATTAACGACTGCTTGTAGAGGCTGATCTAAACCTAGACTACTGACTTTTTGAAGGACATCAGCCGGGTTTCCGCGCAAATCAAGCATGGTTCTAGCCCGTTCGCGGAGTTCATCACTTAAAGGTAAAGTGTCTATAGTGACGCGGTCAAGATGAGCGATCGCACTCCGGACTTTTCCTTGTAAATGAGGGGGAAAAGCTTTGAGAAGCGATCGCGTAATTTCCGCCTCACCTAAAATCAAATGCCAATGGCTCAAACCCAATGCTTGTAAACAATCTGCCACCAACAGCAGAATTTCTGCATCGGCTAGGAGTCCATCACTTCCCAACAATTCCACCCCAGCTTGATAAAATTCCTGCTGGCGGTTGTGTCTCAACTCACTTGTTCGTTGGAAAACATTCGCGTTGTAGTACAGGCGTTGCGGATAAGTTACACCTGCCATACGCGTTACAGCCGCGCGAGCAATCGAGGCTGTCAGTTCTGGACGCAGCCCCAAATCTTCATCATTTCCATTTTGTAATTGAATCACCGCCGAGCGTTCAATTGCTCCTCCCGCCATGAGCGTATCCATGCGCTCTAGTGTTGAGGTGATAATCCTGTGATATCCCCAACGGTGAAACACTTGCTGTAACCTGTTTTCTATCCAGCGTTTTTGAGCCACATCAAGGGGTAATAAATCCCTGGCTCCCACTGGTGGTTGATAAACCATTACTTTTTCTTCCCACCAAACAAACCACCAAACAAACCGCCACCCCCAGATTTATCTGGTAGCTGACCCCCTGTGTTAGGCGATGCTGTATGCTTCGCACCACTAGGTTTATGCCCCGTCATCTGTTCAATTCTGCGTTTCCCCTCCAACGCTATTTGGTTTTTGGGGTCTAACTGCAGGGCGCGGTCAAAATGAACTTTTGCAGTCGTGGTTAGATTTTGCTTCAAATAGACCACCGCGATCAAGCTATGGCAACGACTATTATTTGGCTCTAGCTTTAGGGCATATTGTAATTCTACCCGAGCTTGTGTCAGTTGATTTTTTGCCATCAACTCTTGGGCACGACGGATGTATTGCAGGACAATCGATTCTTCGGTCTGCGTTGGTGGTTGGGTCGCCGATGCTTGCTGAACTGTTGATTGACTCGTGGAAATTGTCGATTTCGTCACAGGCTGTGATGCTGCTGCAAATAATTTGCCAGCACTTCGCATTATGTATACCAAATTCAACTCACTAATCAAGGCAATGATATTTTGCGCTTTTTGGAAGGAGTCATATTGAGTTTCAGCGATTTTGGCGATCGCACTTTTATAGATATGGTCGAAATGAGGCGAACTGGCTAGCTGTCTTGCCACATCAGTGGAAAGATCCACCGAAACAGATTCCTGCGCTAGACGTTTGCCCATGTGCGACAAAACTAAAATATATTCGGTTCTCGTTTTCTCGTGAGAGAGTTTTTCATAGGCTGGATTCACCAGCTTAGATAACAATTCATTAGCAAGTTGTTTCTCAATATCGCTTTGAGCCACACAGCTATCTGGGTGCAGGTGGCGGGCAATTTTGAGATAGCGTTTGCGAATATCTTTGATATCCGCATCAACTGGTACACACAGAACCGCGTGATGGTCTATGAAATCATATTTAAACAATCCGCGATTGAACTTGAAAGACATATAACGGTATTACACCATGGAGTCCCTGGATTTTTCTAGTTTACTGTGCTTCTGAAAAATGGCTATAAATTTAACTAATTCGCCGTAAGTCCCGCGCTGTAATCTTTGATTCAGCGTCGGGATATAAGGCGGACGGCGACGAAACACCCCTAAACGTCAATAACTGTAGGTTATTCAGTGCGAGGGGTGATTGAGGAGTCGTCAATCTCTGGCGTCGGTAGTCGGTCAATGTAGTCTTCAATAATTTGAGTCATCGTTTTTTCTTTATTTGCAGCATACGCTCGTATTTTCTTCAGTCTGCGTTCACTGATTCTAATATGCAATCCCTTAGATTTCATGACAGTTATGTCTACACAAAGTCTAAACAGATGCTATCATTTTTCTATCAGCTAACCACTGACCACTCGACACAAACGTACTAGCTTGACTAGGTGAACAGTGCGAACGTTGGCAACGGTTCTGAACCATGACAATTGATCTGGGGTTGCAGCCAGGAATATAGATTTTTCTCTGTTAGGTTGGTTGCGTAAAATCAATTCCCTTTGGGAGGACACTTGCGTGGGCGGGTTTCCCGACTTGAGCAAAGTGTCCGTTTGTACAAAGCTTACGCTTCATGTACAAAGACTCCGTGGGGCGTCAGGAGTCTCTAAACTGCCTGTGGAGGTATCGAAACGTGGATATTGCTGTATGGAGTCATCCTTGGGGTGTCTGGAGTAACGACCAATGAAGCAGGAAATTTCTTCAAAGTGATTTGCAGAAGCCCGCACTGTACCGCTTGCGGTCAGTGTCGGGAAAACGTCACCACAGTTACTGACCCCACGCAGAGAGTGGTGGAACTTCTTTGAGCTCTTGAATCAGAGTGTTGTGAAGATGACCATTGGTAGCAAGAATCCTGCCAGACCTCATGTCTAAAGGACTACCATCGTATGCAGTCACCTTGCCCCCAGCTTCTCGCACTATAATCACACCAGCAGCAATATCCCAAGGAGAAATACCTCTTTCCCAATAGCCATCAACACGACCACAGGCGACATGAGCTAAATCTAAGGATGCTGAACCGCTGCGCCTGACTCCTTGAGTGAGATGAGTGAGATGGCAAAACTCCGCATAGTTATTGTCAGAAGTTTCACGACGGTCATAAGCAAACCCAGTCACGAGAAGGCTTCTATTAAGTTCAGAAGTCTCTGAAACCCTAATAAGACGACGGTTACGCGTTGCTCCCAACCCTTGTGCTGCACGGAATAACTCATCATGGAAAGGGTCATAAATAACACCCACTTGCGGGATACCTTGAATCAAAAGCCCAATAGAAACAGCAAAAAATGGGTATTGGTGAGCAAAGTTAGTTGTTCCATCCAAAGGATCAATTGCCCAGAGGTATTCACTCTCTTGATTTCCTAGTTTCCCTGATTCTTCAGCAAGGATAGAGTGGTCAGGAAAATGACGACGTAAAACATCTAAAATCACAACTTCTGAAGCTTTATCAGCAGCAGTCACCAAGTCACCAGGGCGTCCTTTTTCAACAACCGCATCTTCAACCTTACCCAAATAACCTTCTAACACCGCACCAGCAGCAAGAGCTGCTTCTGTAGCAATATCTAAAAATATTTGCAAATCGCTCATGAGTCTCCCTGTCCTCTTGTCCCCACTCCTCTACTGCTCACTACTAACGATACTGACGGCGAAACTCAGCAGGAGTCAGACGCATGGGTTTTTCTGGATTCCAAATTCCTTGTCCCATGAGTCTAGCCCATTGTTGGGCACGTTCTAAACGTAAATCATATCTGTGATTAGGCGATCGCCCTGCAAACAAAGCATACCCTTCCTTCACTAACTGTTCATTCAACAAAACCCCATCTTTCCAAGCATAAGCCAGCGATCGCCCGAATTTGTCCTGCATTTGCACATCAAACTCCAGCATCACAGGCTGTTCCCTAACCTGTGCTTCTAGGTATTGCTTTGCTGCATCTCCCCAAGGACGCTGCTGTAAATCTGGTGCATCGATACCAAGCAATCGAACTTGAGAAATTAAACTTGGTTGCTCACCCAAACCCACCACCTCCAAAGTTTGCCCACTCACCACCTGTGCAACTTTCACCTGCACCTGCTGTGTGCTTTCTTCAGGCTTCTTTTGAGCTTGACAAGCGACCAGTAGTAATAAGCAAAGTAGAATTGCAAATTTTGTCATTAGTCATCACTTATTAGTCATTAGTCAAGGGTCAAGAGTCAATAATTGAGGTTTTTGACTTTTGACTTTCTTTCAATCCTCGTCTAACGGTAAACCAGCTCTGACTTTCCCTTTGGCAAAAAAGCGTCCAAACTGGAGTTCGTACACCTCATCTTCGTCTTGTGTCTCCACCTCCAAATCGGAACGAGCATAACTAACGCACAGTAGGGCATAGCCTTTTTTCCGTAACTCTGGCGAGAGTCCGATCGCTTCCGGTTGGTAAATTTCTCCTGAGAGGACCCGCACCGCACAAGTCGTGCAAGCCCCATTGCGACATGAAAACGGCAGTTCCACCCCTTGTTTTTCAGCCGTATGCAGGATGTAGCGGTCATCAGGGACTTGTAAAGTGTATGTTGTGCCTTTAGCGCGATCGCGAACTTTAACAGTGTGTGTCTCGGACATCTGAATTTCTGATTGAGATTGAGAATTTTCGACAGAATTTAGTTGCAGTTTAATCGATTTGATTATAAGATGATAATTCGTGACGCCTGGAGAGATGGCCGAGTGGTTGAAGGCGCAGCACTGGAAATGCTGTTTGGGGGCAACTTCAACGAGGGTTCGAATCCCTCTCTCTCCGTTTAATAATATCTCCAAAATGCAGACGAAGTAAGAATTTCAGACTACAGTAGTTTAACTCTAGTTATCTAGAGTTTTTTAGTATCTATTTGTATTTAGCAATTGCTCTAAATTGGTAAAATTCTTGCCTTAGCCTTCGCTTGATCAACTGTGACTAAAGCGTCTGTTTCTAGCTCCTTCTGAAATTGACGCAAGGCATTAACAACTAAATTACCTAACTTAGCTGGTAGGATATCTTGCGCTCGCACTTGGATGACACTGGGTGCATCCGCTTGAGAGATTGCCAGCAGTGTACCAAAATCTAAGTCATGGGTAAAAACAATGTACTCATGTATGATCGCCCATGCCATGATTGTCTTGTCTGTAGCACCAGGATCACCAACTTTTGACCAGTGGACAGCCTCAAAACCCGCACTTTCAAAGACTGGAATCCAGTCAGGAGAAAGATTCATGTCAATTAAAATCTTCATGCAGAAGCAAGCGGTACTTCAATTTCTTCTGCACGCCATGCAGCATAGGCAAGAGCTTCATAAATATCTTCACGTTCTAGGTACGGGTAGGCTTTGAGAATATCTTCTGGGGTATGTCCTGCTGCCATTAAACCTACAATTGTACCTACAGTCACACGCATACCCCGTATACAAGGTTTGCCGCCCATAACTTCTCGATTGAATGTAATTCGCTTTAGTGGTTTCATACAGCCATTTCTCTAATTTTTATGTGCAGCTATTCTACATCTACTAGGCGGATAAAATTTTTCGTAAGATGCAGTCTTCCTTTAAGTAGAGCATCAATCGCAAAGGACAGCACAGGTTACGCTTCGCGCTTCTCATTCTAGCTGCAACGCACCAAGATGAATATCGCAGTCACTTGCTAATGGCACAGAGTATTCTAGAAATAAAACCACAACCAAAAGCCATATCTCATGACTGTACGCGACCAAACCATTGCTAAAATTTACCAAATGCCAGAGTCTTTAGTTGAAGAGGTCAGCGATTTTATTGACTTTCTGCTTTGGAAGCATAGCGGTAAGCAGTGGGAGCTATGGCTTGAGTCTGCTGAGTCCAAAGCAATGGTAGAGTCAGACTTTTCTGAGTATCTCGCCAACTTGGAAGACTACGAGAATCGTCTGGCTCGTGGAGAAATTCAGTGGTAGAAATTACACGGGGAGACGTGGTTTTGTGCGATCAAAATCCAGTTGTAGGCACAGAACAAGCAGGAATTCGACCTGTTGTGGTTTTACAAATTGACCGAGCAAATGCTGTTAGCCCTCATACAATCATTGCACCATTTACTTCTAAAATTTGACGTGCCCTTTTACCATCTCATGTACTTGTTCGAGCTGGAAGCGGCGGATTAAGCCAAGACTCTGTGGTACTTTGCGAACAAGTCCGAGTTATTGATAAATCTAGGATTATCCGAGTTATCGGTCATCTGGATAATGAATATATGGAGCAATTAGCAGTAGCCTTGTATACTATCCTTGGCTTACAAAGATCAGATGAGAGCGACTAAAGTCAATCCGCTATTTCTTATGTCCCTTCAACCTTGTTGAAAATAGGTTTTTACCAAGCAGCCAGTAGGATGCGGTCTTCATGGATTACGATGAGTTGACGCAGCAGAAGGTCTCGTATTTTGCCAAGAAAGCTAATAAATGCTCAGCTAAACGCTGACGTATGCCTGAGATTCCCAAAATTTCCGGAACAGGCTAGTATTTGAGTGATATCTACGTACAGTAGAATTTTCCCAACAGTAAATACTATTTATACAAAATTAGCATTATGGCTAGCAACGTTAAACTAACCATTACATTTGTCGATCCAACTCTGGATAACGAAGAAAAGGACGAGGAAGTCAAGAAGCTGCTAGCACAGATGAAAGACTTGGATGAAGTCGAAGCAGTGGAACGAGTGGTGATTCCCAACGCGCCAGAGGGAAGCAAGTCAGTGACAGGTTGGGTTATTGCTCAGTTAATGACTTTTGTCAAGCCGGAAAATGTGAAACAACTCTGGGGATTTTTGAGCGATCGCCTGGGTAATAAAGTCATTGAATTAGAAGCAGAGGCAAACGGCAAGAAAATTAAGATAAAAGCTAGCAGTCGGCAAGAGTTAGAAGCAGCAGTCAATGCAGTACAGGAATTACTGAAACCAGAGTAAGTCAACATGGCGAAAGTTGCACTGCTGATTGGCGTCAGTGATTATGATGAGCCTAGCTTAAACCCGCTACCTGGTGCTGTTATGGATGTCGATGCTGTACAGCGAGTCTTGCAGCATCCAGAGATGGGTGGGTTTGCACCGGGTAATATCACCGTGCTAAAAAACCCGCAACGACAGGTAATGGAAGGGGAGATAGAGAAGCTGTTCTCCAATCGGCAAAAGGATGACTTGGTGCTGCTGTATTTTTCTGGTCATGGGATTAAGAATGACAGTGGCAACCTTTTCTTTGCAACTCGACAAACTTGCAAATTCCCTAACAAACTACTGCAAGAAACCAGCGCTGTTGCTGCCAATCAAGTACATAGGTTTATGGAAAATAGCCGATCGCGACGACAGGTTATTATTCTTGACTGTTGCTTTAGCGGTGCATTTGCCGAAGGTATGCGGGCAAAAGATGATGGCACTGTAGATATAAAGACTCTATTAGGAGGGGAAGGACGGGCAGTTCTCACTTCTTCTACCGCCACTCAGTATTCTTTTGAACAACAGGAATCAGACCTATCGGTTTATACTCGCTATCTTGTGGAAGGCATTGAGAAAGGCGCAGCGGATACTGATAACGACGGTGTAATTTCCGTCGATGAACTGCATGATTACGTCTGTAAGAAAGTGCAGGAAGCAGCACCCGCTATGAAGCCAGAGATTTATGCCATCAAAGAGGGCTACAAAATTCAGCTGGCAAAAGCTCCAATAGGCGACCTGAAACTGGAGTATCGTAAGGAAGTAGAAAAGTGCATCCGCAATGGTCAAGTTTCGCGTATTGGTCGCCGCATTCTCAACCGACGTCAAAGTGAATTGGGTTTGTCAACGGAGGAAGTCGCGACAATTGAGAATGAAGTGCTGGAACCTTTCCGCCAGCGCCAGCAAAATCTAGAAGAATATGAAGAAGCACTGGCTGAGGCGTTGGAGGAAGAAGGTACTCTCAGCCATCACACGCGGGAGGATTTGAAGCGCTTACAGCAACTTTTGCAATTGAGAGATGAAGACATTGTATCAATTGAGGCGCGATTAACCCCACCCCCAACCCCTCCCCGCAAGCGGGGAGGGGTGCCCGATAGGGCGGGGAGGGGTTCTGATACTATGTCTGCTGAATCTCTACTCTCTACAACTGACGAAGATGACCTCAGTTCAGAAAAAGGCGTAGACTACACGAAACTGCGAGACCTACTAGCAGCAGGAAAGTGGAAAGAAGCTGACAATGAAACTTACCTAGTGATGCTACAGGCTGTTGGTCGTGAGAAGAGGGACTATATCAGAAAAGAAGAACTCTTAAACTTTCCCTGCACTGACCTGCGCACGATTGACCAACTGTGGGTGAAATACAGCCATGGGCGCTTTGGCTTCAGCGTTCAAAAGAAAATTTATCTAACCGTCGGCGTCAAACCAGACGGTAATTACTACGAAGAAGTTAGGGAAAAATTTGGCGATCGCGTAGGTTGGAGAGTGAAAGAAAAGTGGATCTCTTATACAGAAGTCACTTTTGATACAACTGCCCCAGAGGGACACCTCCCTGCCCGGTTTTTTGTTGGTGTGTTGGGCGTCTCTTCTCTCGCATCGAGACTTGTAAACTGTAACATTTAAGCGTTTCAGAATTTTCTGTAGGATGCGTTAGCCCAGGTACGGCATCAGGTACTCGAACAGCATGGGTTACGCTTCGCTAACCCATCCTACATTTGCTGAACCGATTAGAACCTTGGAAAAAATTTGGCGATCGCGTTGGCTGGAGAGTTCAGGGAAGTTGGCTCACAGAATATGATGTTACTGTCGATAGTTCAGCACCACAGGGACATCTCCCAAGTCCAATGCTGCGAATGCGGTGAACTGTGATAAGTATATCTTCTCTCGCATCGAGGCTTGTCAAGCGACTGTAACAATTAAGCGTTTCAGAATTTTCTGTAGGATGCGTTAGCCCAGAGTACGGCATCACGTACTCTGATACTTGCTAGTGAGTCTTTGATACTCGTTCACGAGTCTTTCATACTCATTCACGAGGTTCTAATACTGGCTCATGAGTGTTTGAGACTCATTCACGAGTGTTTGATACTCGCCCATGAGATTTTTATACTTGCTGGTGAGTGTTGAGTACTCGTTCACAAGGTTCTGATACTCGCTCATGAGTGTTTAATACTCGCTGATAAGTCTTGAATACTCGCTGGTGAGTCTTTGATACTCGTCCATGAGATTTTAATACTCGTCTACAAGACTTATAACTAGTTATGCAAATGAAATGACATACTTACTGTATTGTGGGTATTGCCTTGCAAAATTTCGTATCTGTTCAGTGAAGATTAAGAGCAATGCTCACCATACCTTGAGCTTGCTTGTCTACAAAACTTATAGCGATAGCCGTTTGCGTAGCGTGTCCGACAGGACAAGGCTAATTGCTTCTCTTATCGCATTCATCATCTAGGAAAGGATTTATAAAGTAATAAGTAACGAACCAATAAATTATGATGCGTTACGGCAAGCTTTCATTTTCTCAAACTTTCAAATCCTTACATAGCCGTAACACATCCTACTGACTTGTGGCGATATTTTCTGTAGGATGCGTGAACTCAGAGTAAGCCATCAGATGCTCGGGCTAGGGAACACTTATAATACATATGTATTTGCATTTTCCCTAATCATTATGGTGAAAACAATACAATCGCGGGATATCAGTCTTTATGAACTAGAAGAAAAATTTGGTTTGCAATTAGTTACAAATCCTAATTGTTTCACAGAATGGACAGAGGATTTACCGTTACTAACTGATGTCGAAAAATTGTCTTTAGAACGAGTAAGAAGTAACTATTTAAACTTAACGAAACGCCGTCCAATGTCAGAAGAAGCTGTGAAGATGGTAGTGCTATCTCCACTGCTTGATTTAGCTGGTTTTTATCAACCTCCTTTCGAGATTGAAACAGAGACTTCAACTGAAATTTCTGCTGAAGATGAAGGCGTTGTCGTTCAAGGTAATATTGATGTTTTAGTCCTAAATAAAAGACTTTGGATACTAGTTATTGAGTCTAAAAGCACTAAATTTGATGTCTTAACCGCATTACCCCAAGCACTTGCTTATATGCTTGACACTCCCAATATTGAACAACCAACTTTTGGATTACTTGTCAATGGTAGAGAGTTTGTTTTTGTCAAGCTAGTTCAGCAAGAAAAGCCAAAATATGCTCGTTCATATGCATTATCAATTGAACGCGATGCAGAATTTCAACAGGTACTTAATGTCTTAAAACGCATTGGTCAATTAATTTTGTTGTAGCCAATTGCCCACTCACCAAAAAAATAATGACCAACGAAGACGCGGAGAAGAAGAGATGGGGTGAGCCAGTAGTGAACCAGTAGGATGCGTTAGCCTTGGCTAACGCATCACCTCAAATAGCATGGGTGACGCTTCGCGCTTCCCATCCTACATTTATTCACGTTTTCTCGCCCTGCAAACTTTTCCAGACGAATTTTGAATTCCCCCTCAAGGAGTGACTATTCGTCGATTTGACCAACGCGACGAATGTTGAGAATATCGCTGAGTTTTTTGACTTGGGTGAACACTTGTTCGAGTTGAGGGCGATCGCGTATTTCAATCCCCAAGTCAATGAGTGCTGGTTGACCGTTAGCAGTTTTGACTTGAGCATGGCGCACGTTGATCCCCTGGTCACTTAAGCGTGAGAGGATATCTTTTAGCACTCCCACTCGGTCAAGAGCTTCAATTTGAATATTCACAGGGTAAGTCTGAGGACGACTTTGAACTTCACCTGCTGAGTTCCAATGAACGGGTACGAGGCGCTCATATTCCACAGTTTCTAAATTTTGACATCCTTGACGATGAATCGAAATGCCTCTACCGCGTGTCACAACACCAATAATCGATTCTCCAGGAATCGGGGTGCAACATTTCGCCAGATGATGCACTAACCCTTCTACCCCAACTATTGGTGAGTCAGTGCTGCGTGAACTCGCTGGAGGAACATCTCGCAAAGCTTTGGTTGTTGGGAGCAGTTCTTTGGTAGGAACTGTAGATGCAGTTGTGACTGGTTGTTGCGCTTTGACGACTTCTCGCCAACGGTTGAGGACTAAATTGAGTGTGACTTCACCGTAACCCAAAGCCGCGAGTAAATCTTCCATAGAATGATAGTTACATCGTTCTGCAACTATCTGCATCGGTTGCGACTTAATCAGGTTTTCAACACCAGGTTTCCCCAACTCTTTTTCTAACAATTCTCGACCACGAGCAACATTTTCTTCTCGGCGCGATCGCTTGTACCACTGCTTAATCCGATTTTTCGCCGCAGATGTTCTGACAAAGTTTAACCAATCTAAACTGGGATGACCGTTCTTTTGGGTGAGGATCTCGACAATATCTCCATTTTGCAGTCGCGTTGAAAGTGGTACTATCCGCCCATTCACTTTTGCTCCTGCACAGTGATTGCCAACTTCTGTATGGATGCGATAGGCAAAATCTATAGTTGTAGAACTCGGGCTCAAAGAAACCAAATCTCCTTTGGGCGTGAAAACATAAACATCATCTTCAAAGAGATTATCCTTGACGCTTTCTAGATATTCCTGAGCATCTTTAAGGTCATTTTGCCATTCCAACAACTGCCGCAACCAGGCGAATTTCTCATCTGCTGCGGTCAAATGAGTTGCGTGAGAACCACCAGTTTCTTTATACTTCCAGTGGGCTGCAATTCCATACTCGGCAACGTGGTGCATTTCTAGTGTCCTGATTTGCACTTCTAAAGGACGACCCCACGGACCAATGACCCCAGTATGCAACGACTGATAGCGGTTCGGTTTAGGCAAGCCTATGTAATCCTTGAATCTTCCCGGAATTGGGCGGCAAGCATCGTGAACAATCGCTAACGCACGGTAACACTCCTCATTAGTGTTAACAATAATCCGTAGCGCTGCCAAGTCGTAAATTTCGTGAAACTCTTTGTTTTGCTTCTGCATCTTTTGGTAAATGCTGTAAAGATGCTTCGGACGCCCACTAAGGTCTAGACATTGAATTCCCGCTTCCATAAGCCGAGATCGCAAAACTTCGGCAACTTTTGTCAATCTCTCTTCCCGCGCTGCCCGTTTTTCGGCGACATACTCCTGAATTTGGCGGTATGATTCTGGTTCTAGATACTTAAAGGATAAATCTTCTAGTTCCCATTTCATATGCCAGATCCCCAGGCGATTGGCTAGGGGAGCAAAGATTTCTCGTGTTTCCAACGCAATGCGGCGACGTTTTTCGTCAGGAAGATGTTCAAGAGTCCGCATGTTGTGCAGGCGGTCTGCAAGCTTGACTACAATGACTCGAATATCTTGCGCCATGGCCAAAAACATTCGGCGAAAGTTCTCTGCTTGGCTTTCGGTTTTACTTTTAAAATTAATTTTAGAAAGTTTTGTGACGCCTTCAACTAATAGTCGCACTTCTTTACCAAAGCGCTGCTCTATCTCTTCAATAGTGACTTCTGTATCTTCCACTACGTCATGGAGAAATCCAGCTGCTATCATAGCAGCACTACCTCCTAATTCTCTCAGAATTCCAGCAACAGCGACAGGATGACAAATGTATGGTTCTCCTGACTTGCGGTACTGACCTTGATGCAATTGATAAGCAAATTCAAATGCTCCGTGAATTAAGGCTCTATCGCTTTGCCTTCGGTCATCTTCTGCTGAAATCCTTTCTGTAGATGACCCATTTAGACAAGTATGTAGCCATTCCGGAAGAGTAATATCAATTCTAGAAGTTGATAGAGTGCTGATCATACAAGAGGCGCGGTTAGGGGATTGAGAGTAAAGTACAAAGGTCGATAATGTTGACGGGCATTACCGTCTGAAGAAATTGTCAATAACACACGCACTCTCGCGCTTCTGTGTGGAGTGGTTTCTCCAAAGCAGAGAATGCAAGTTATCCAGTGCGAGTGTCTAGTATCATAGTTGGGAAGAACGATATATACCAAATCAGCCCCAAATTTCATATGAGGCGAGAGATTCGGAAACAAAGTTTAAGGAAGTTCAGTTTATCAGAAAAATTTCTTGACATTACCTTGAATTTAATAGTATCTCAAGAAGCACTTCAATGTCTCTAATTCGCGAGAAATATCACGCTTTGAAAATATTGCTGAAACAACTACATTCGGATATCACGACTACCAAAGTAGAAGCATCTCAACTGAGGCAGAGTATGACATCCTTACAGGAATTTTTTCAGCAACAGATTGTGCCTTTGGTTTATAAGGACACAGACAGTTTCGATGAGAGTCGTTTTCAGTCTTATCAAACGGAAATCAGCAAGCAACTGCATCTCTTGGAAATAGATGTGATGTTTTTTCAAGGAGCACGGCAAGCTTTCACTGCCAAAAATAGACTTGATGCCATAGGCGATCGCCTAACAACTCTGATCGAATACTGTAATGCCATATTGCAATAAATAGTACCAGCAGGGCAAGCAGTATGACACGAAAAAATGACAAATTAAAATGAAAATTTGAAAATTAAAGATTCTCTACTTTTTTTGAACTGTTGTAATTGATATTCTTTCACATTTTGTAGCCGTCTTTACACATTTTATTGGCACAATCTGTTGCAAATGCAGTCAAAAGTGAGCTAAGGCAGTGAGCCTAGCACTCTTGCTAGGGCTTCCCTCTGGCTACACAGACGGGCGAAACGCGAGGGCTTGGCGTGCAAAGCGTGTCTTTCCTGGATTCACCTCGAACGCGAGTGCATCTAATGACAGGAGAAGGGGCAAGAGGCAAAGTCAAGAATTCTTGAAATTTCAATTTTTGTCTTATAAAGAACCCTGAACTTGAGCATCAAAATTTAGTATGAGTTCTTTCTTACTAAGTGGAGAGTCAAGGTGAGAAGCTTACAGATTTATAACGTTTTTTATCTGCTGACACCACAAGTCGAGACACAGCATACTATTTCCCTATAAACGTCATATATTGCATTCAATTGAAAGCAGCTATATTCGTAAAGAGAAAGGATTTCTTTGATACTGAGTACAGTAAATTTATCTATGTAGTCATTTGACTAGAAGGAGATTTCCAAACTTGTCCTGATTAAATTCTGTGTTCGTCTCAAAAATTCTTAGGCAGCAGCCCTGACGTATTTCATGTGATACACTATCCTGATTTTAAAACTTAGAAGCTATTAGCTGATAGCGAAGAAATCATTTATGAGTGAAGCCTTATTTTGTATTAAAAATTTACGAGTTGCCTATCCTCATCCTAGTGATGAAGAGGCCCAGTGGGCAGTTGATAACGTATCTTTCACCTTAGAAGCAGGTGAAAGAATAGGATTAGTTGGAGAGTCGGGCTGCGGTAAGTCAACTCTGGGACGGGCAGCAATGCGGTTGTTACCACCCTCTACCCAAATTGAGGGACAAGTGAAGTTTCAAGGGCGATCAGTATTTGATATGACGCCTGAACAGTTACGAAAATTCCGAGGAGAAGCAGTCGCGCTCATTTTCCAAGACCCCATGACGCGTCTTGATCCGTTGATGACCATTGGGAACCACTGTATAGAAACTTTAAAAGCTCACTCACCTCAATTGTCGAGTCAGGAAGCTAAAGAAATAGCTATTGCCACTTTAGAAAAAGTCAAGATTCCTGGCAGTCGTTGGAATCAGTATCCTCACGAGTTTAGCGGTGGAATGCGGCAGAGGGTGGCGATCGCCCTAGCGTTGCTTCTCAAGCCTAGGTTAATTGTTGCCGATGAACCCACCACCAGTTTAGATGTCACCGTATCTGCGCAGATTCTACAGGAACTCACAAGACTTTGTGGGGAAGAAAACATGGCATTACTGCTGATTTCTCACGATTTGGCTCTTGTTGCCGAGTATTGCGATCGCATTGGCGTCATGTACAAGGGCAAAATGGTGGAAACGGGTTCTTCTTATGCTGTCTTCCAGCGTCCTCAGCACCAGTATACACAGTCTCTTCTACAAGCAGCTTTGCATATTCAAACAGTGGATGAGAGTGAAGAACAAGGAAACACGGTGACAATGGACAATAACTCTCTGCCTAACAGCCTGTTCCCTGCTGCTTCTCTCTCCCCATCTTCTTCCCTTTCTGCGTCAAAAGACCAATCACCAATTTTGCGTGTCCAAGAATTACAACAGCACTACACCATAGAACCCAACTTCATAGAACGACTGTTGAGACAGCAAAGCCAGACAATTAAAGCAGTAGATGGGATCAGCCTAGAACTGTATCCAGGAGAAATTTTAGGATTGGTTGGGGAGTCAGGTTGCGGTAAGAGTACGTTATCGCGGACAATATTGCAACTTATTCGTCCTACTGCAGGTAAAGTTGAGTTTTTGGGACAAGATTTAACTGGCTTATCACGTCAGGAAATGCGTATCTCTAGACGGCAAATGCAAATGGTGTTTCAAGATCCCCATGCTTGCCTAAATCCTGCCATGACAGTAGGACAAAGCATAGCTGATCCTTTGCTCATTCATCAGCTTGCAGATCAGGCAAAGGCGAAACAAGAAGTCCTGTGGATGCTAGAAAAAGTAGGGTTAACACCACCAGAGGTTTACTACCAACGTTATCCTTCTGATTTATCTGGTGGACAGCAGCAAAGAGTTGCGATCGCCCGTGCGTTGATTACTCGTCCTAAACTACTCATTTGTGATGAGCCAGTGAGTATGTTAGATGCTAGTGTGCAATCACAAGTTTTAGATTTGATGTTGGAGTTGAAAGAGGAATTTGAGTTAACGTATTTGTTTATCACACATGACCTATGGTTAGCGCGGTTTCTATGTGATAGGATTGCTGTAATGAACAGTGGAAAAATTGTAGAAATTGGTCCCACTAAACAGATTTTTGCTAATCCGCAACACCCTTATACAAAAACTCTACTTGGGGCAGCCCCACTTTTGGCGCGAGCATAATCCAGTGATAAAACAGTGACCAGTGAAAAGTGACCAGGTTTCACATGGGGATTAGACCCCAAGTGAAACGTACTATCTTCGATGGGGGTCTCCTTCCTCCCACTTAAAACTGGTAACTGGTAACTGGTAACTGATAACTGGTAACTGCAAAAGATGAACCGTGCGTTGCGAGTGCTGAATTAATTGCTTCCTGCAATTAGTTTTGGCATTTCCATGCTAGAGTCATGTAGCTCAACAAATCTATTAAAAAGCCACATCGTTTCATGATTTGAAAACCGCTTTTGGTGAATGAGATGACCTATATTTATCTCAGCCAGTTTTCGTAAATAAGGCAAATCTTCAATCAAGGTCAAACAAGAGGCAATGTGCAACAAGATTTGCAATATAGGTTTAGGCCATTCTAGATCACTGTAGATGTCAATGAAGAAATAATGCTCGTTTTCTGTTAACGGATAGGCATTAAACATGACAGTGATTCTCTTGTTTTTGTATACTGGAATACTCAATTCTATAGTGTATGGAGTATGCAATATTAAATCCACTTCAACGATTGGTTGTCTCCAAATTCTTAAAATATTAAGTGGAGAATCTAAAATTGTTTCAAACGTAATTATTCCACCAATAGATGTAGATTCAACATTACTAACTTTAATAATCCTTAGATTATTAAGGCTAAATTTGTGAATAGTTTCTAAATGTTTTAAATTCAATAAATGATAAATTTGGCAAAGATAAGGAAAAGGTAAAATATATTCCTGGCTAATCATATGTCGCTTTTTTAACTCAAACTGACTAGATTGAGTGGGACATAGATAAGATTGATGTATATAACTTTGAATACTATCTGCATCATTAATATCAAAGCTTTGCTCTGGTTTTAAGTACAGCCAAGTCAAGAAAAAGAATGAAGCTGTAAATAGGTGTATGACCTCTATAACAGATATATATCCATCAGCAAAGGCAGCTATACTTCTATCGGTAATCCCAAAAAGAAAGGAAGGTATACCAAAGAGCCAAATACCACTTTTAAGTCTTAATATAAAGAGAGCAATATCTACTTCTATAGAAGGATGGCTCTCCTTTGTTTTACTACTGTCATCCTGAATAAGCTTAGTAGACATAGTAATTCAAAAGCTTGCTATTTATTGAATGGAGAAATATTTTTGATTTCTATTACTAGCCTAGTAACAGAAAATGTAACATACCTCTACCATCAGTTATAATTCTTAATATAGATATTTTTTAGCAATTGAGTTATTAGTAAATCCTCGTTATTTTAATAAAATAAAAAAATTAGGATTATATATTCAGACTTTAGGATTTAAGAAAGCTTGTATTTAAAACCACCTTATAACTTAATAGCAATGACTCGAATACGTCTATAATCTGCAAACCAAGTACCATTTTTGTATAAAGATGGACGCAGATAATCTTCGATATCAGTTAAGATACTTAACTGGTTTTCAAGAGGTAATTTGCTAAAAAAGCTATTTGCAAACATTTTGATCCAGTTTTGCATCCCCTGTTGTCCATCCTCCAAAGGTGTTGGACGCTCAAAAAGAGTTGCAAAAGTTAATTGCAAACCATGTTTTTCTAGTAAACTACCATATTCACCAATACTAGGGAAGTACCAAGGGTTTAATGTTGCATCAACAGGATAATTATTCTTTTGTAGAGCGTTATAAATAGCAGTTACAATGGCTTTTACGTTGTCCTTACCACCAAATTCAGCCACAAAACGCCCACCAGGTTTCAGTGCTCTATTTATACCAACTACCACTTCTTCAGCTTCTTTAATCCAGTGAAGGACAGCATTAGAAAAGACAACATCAAATTGTTCTGTAAATGGTAAATTTTTGGCGTTTATAACATCAAAATCTAGTTGAGGATAGTTCTTCCGCGCTTGTTCAATCATAGTGGGAGCACTATCTATGCCCATAACTTTTGCTCCCTTGCTAGCAATTTTATAAGTTAAATGACCTGTCCCACAACCTAAATCGAGAATACATTCCCCTTGTTTTGGGGATAGTAGTTCTACCAAATCAGTAGCAAGTTCAGAAACAAAAGAATGTTTACTATCATAAAGTTCTGCATTCCACTGGTTTTCAAATTTGGTGCTGTCCATGGAAATAGATGTTTTTGGATGTAGATATTAATAATGTAACATTCACAACGTGACAGCACAAAATATGCCAAGATATTCAAAGACATCTATTTTATAAACTTTGTCATCCTATCATTCTCAATTTGAGAAGTTTACCTGTTAACAGCTTGGTAGTTATGGAACCTTGGCAATAGTCGAAAATAATTTTATAGCGAAGCATCATTTTGAACTTTGCGAATACGAATTGCTGTTGGCGAAATGACAGTGAAAGCTCCCTGCAACTCGTCAGTGTGTTGATTGATTGTATTGCAAACTATCTCAGCTTTAGTGGTTGAAGATAATCCTGATAATCGGATCAGCACAACACCTGAAGAAATGCGGCGCATCCGAAACACCAACTCTCCAAAATCTTTATCACCTGTTAATAACAGAGCTTCTTGTTAGTTAGCCAAGTCCAGCACTTCGTCATCGGAAATCCCTGGTTCCATTTCAGCAATGTACCAGACTAAGTGACCATTTTGCCGCAAACGTTCAACGATTTCACGATCTAGATTTTCATCTGCTAAAAACTTCACGAAGCCTTATCAACTATGGGATAAATCACATCAGAGCGCAAAGCTTCAGCTGCAAAAGCTAAAGCTGCTTGAATTGCTTCGCGCTTAAGTCGTGGGTGAGCTTCTAAAATCTGCTCTGGGGTTTCTCCCGCAGCTAGGTTTTCTAGAATCAACTCAACGGTGATGCGTGTTCCTGCAATAACGGGTTTTCCCATCATCACTTTTGGATCGGATACAACTAGTTGTTGAAGCTGATTGTGCATTAGTTTGGCTCGTCGCTTACTTCTTCTATTGTGATGTCATTCTGTTTGATGATCGCGCTGGTAAGGGTAAGTAGAACTACTCGATTCCTTCAGTTCTGTCTTCAAGATTCTGCAATTGTTACCAAATCGACTCAAGATTCAAAATAAACCCAGGTAGGACATCTTCCCCTGATAAACTAGCAGGCGATTCTAGCACCTCAAGCTCTTTCCCTTGGCGATAAATCTCCACTTGCCGAGATTTACGATTAATTAACCAACCCAATCGCGCACCATTATCTCTGTATTCCTTCATCTTCTCCTGAGCAACTTTCAAACTATCACTCGGCGAAAGTAACTCAACGACAAAATCAGGACAAAGCGGTAGAAATCTTGTTTGTTGTTCTTGAGTCAGTGCATTCCAGCGTTCCAGTGTTACCCAAGAAGCGTCAGGGGAACGATCCGCGCCGTTAGGGAGTTTAAACCCTGTGGAAGAATCGAAAACTATACCTAGTTTATTCTGCTCATTCCATAACCAAACTTGAGCAGTTAGTCCAGCATTACGGTTTCCTGTTTCTCCCCCCACAGGTGGCATTATAATTAGTTCTCCGGTTGCGGTGCGTTCAAACCTTAGATTTTCATTTGCCTGACACAGCTGATAAAACTGCTCGTCTGTTAGCTGAATCACAGGGTTAAGTTTGAGCGTTAAGGCTGTCATGAGATTGGAGATTGGGGATTATATATCTATTTTTACCGAATCTATTATGGAGACGCCGCTCGACTCGTCTCTACACGCTTATAACCTACTCAATTCCCTCAGTTCTATCTTCAAGATTCTGCAATTATTACCAAATCTCTCCCAAATTCAAAATAAACCCAGGTAGAACATCTTCCCCTGACAAACTAGCAGGCGATTCTAGCACCTCAAGCTCTTTCCCTTGACGATAAATCTCTACTTGCCGAGATTTACGATTAATTAACCAACCCAATCGCGCACCATTATCTCGATATTCTCTCATCTTCTCCTGAGCAACTTTCAAACTGTCACTCGGCGAAAGTAACTCAACGACAAAATCAGGACAAAGCGGTAGAAATCTTGTTTGTTGTTCTTGAGTCAGTGCATTCCAGCGTTCCAGTGTTACCCAAGAAGCGTCAGGAGAACGATCTGCACCGTTAGGAAGTTTAAAACCACCAGAGGAATCAAAGGCAATGCCAGTTCCATCTGCATCCGCCCAATTAAATAACTGCTGATTTAGCCTACCATTACGGTTGCTTGTTTCTCCCCCGGCGGGTGGCATAATTATTAATTCTCCTTTTGCTGTGCGTTCAAACCTCAAATCACGGTTCGCCTGACACAGCTGGAAAAATTGCTCATCTGTCAGTTCAATCACAGGGTTGAGATTAACTGTTAGGGCAGTCATAGGGGGATTTAAGATGGAAAAATTTGGGCAGGTATATTGCCTGCCCTACAAGAACTATTCTATTCCTTCAATCCGGTCTTCAACCTCCTGATACAACTCGCGGAGCAAATCCAAATTGTTCTCACTCGTCTCCCAGTAACCACGACCATTCACTTCCAACAATGTTGATACAATCTTGCGGAAAGAATGGGGGTTGAGGTTTAGCAAGCGGTTCCGCATCGCTTCATCTTTGATGAAGGTTTCGTTGGCGTCTTCGTAAACCCAGTTATCCACTGCATCAGCAGTCGCACTCCAACCCATGGTATTCACCAACCGCTTGGAGAGTTCGCGCACACCTTCGTAACCGTGAGACAGCATTCCTTCGTACCACTTGGGATTTAACAATTTGGTACGAGCATCCAAACGCACGGTTTCTGATAATGTACGCACTTGAGCGTTCGCTGTGGTGGTATCAGCGATGTAGGATGCTGGTGTCTTACCATCACCACGTAAACTTGCCACAACTTTAGTGGGATCTGAGTCAAAGTAGTGAGAAACATCCGTCAAGCTAATCTCGGAAGAGTCGAGATTTTGGAAGGTGACTTCGGCAGTTTTCAAGGTTTTTTCAAAAATAGCCCTTGATTCTTCCATCGTACCTGGGTTATCTGCACTGAAAGCGAAGGACTTTCGATTGAGGTACATTTCCTGCAACTCAGCTTCGCTTTCCCATGTGCTGTTTTCCACCGCCAAGTTGATATTGGAGGAGTAGGAACCAGAAGCATTGGAGAAGACACGAGTCGCTGCTTGACGCAGGTTGATCCCCATTTCCTCTGCTTGTTCAAGGGCATGTTTGCGGACGTAGTTCATTGATAATGGTTCATCTGCTTCCGCCGCCATCTTTACCGCTTGATCTAGCAAGTTCATTTGGTTAATGAACAAGTCACGGAAGACACCAGAACAGTTGACAACGACATCAATACGCGGGCGTCCCAACTCTTCTAGAGGAATCAGTTCTAACTTGTTGACTCTTCCCAAAGCATCGGGAACCGGACGCACTCCCACCATCCACATAATTTGTGCCAGGGATTCACCGTAAGTTTTGATATTATCGGTTCCCCAAAGCACACAGGCGATGGTTTCGGGATACTTACCGCCGTTTTCTGCTTTGTTACGCGCCAGCAGTCGGTCTACCACAATTTTTGCTGATTGTACAGCAGCCGTTGTGGGGATCGCTTGAGGATCTAGAGCGTGAATATTTTTACCTGTGGGCAACACATCCGGGTTACGAATGGGGTCGCCACCAGGACCAGGAAGGATATACTCGCCTTCTAACCCTTTGAGTAATGCTCCCAATTCATTGTCAGCACAAACTTGCTGCAAGCAGAATTCCAGATACTCAAACAGCGGTTTGAGGGCTACATTATCTACCTTGGGATAACCTAATTTGTGCAGTGCTTCTACCCAAGGTTCCTTTTTGCCCATGTTGAAGAAGTTCAGCTTGGAAACAAAGGAAACTCGTCCTTCTGCGTCGGTTTGCTCTTTCACAAGGGCGGAAACAGCAGCACGGGTTGCCATTGTGATATCTTGCAGCAGCTGGACATCTTCTAGAACGCCTTTGTCACTGTTTTGGTAGACCTCGTCAATATTACGTCCAACGCTGTTGGCAATGATGCGAGGCAAACTTTGAATTTCGTCCTCTGGACGGTCTAAGCTGGCAATGTTGACAAGAGTTGCGATCGCTTCTTCTGCTGAAGGTGGTTTACCAATCACGTGCAATCCACATGGCAACAGTCGCGATTCAATCTCCATCAATTTGCGGTAGACCAAGCCAACAATATTATCGCGCTCTTCAGCGGTCATATCTTTGGCATCCATTTCTGGCAAGGCAATGTCCTTATCCAGATTCACCATCCGGCATTTATCCATGATGGTGTTGACGATGGAAATACTGCGTCCGCTATCTTTCAAGGTTTGGTAAGAACCAATCAACTCGCTCAGTTCCTTCAAACCTTTGTACAACCCAGCATTTTCTGCTGGAGGAGTCAGGTAGGAGATGGTTTCCGCATAGCTGCGACGTTTAGCAATTGTTGCTTCACTGGGGTTATTTGCAGCGTAGTAGTAAAGATTGGGAATTGTGCCAATCAAGTTATCTGGATAACATTCTCCAGACATCCCCATCTGCTTTCCGGGCATAAATTCCAAGGAACCGTGAGTCCCGAAGTGCAGCACAGCGTCAGCTTGCCAAATTTGTTCCAGGTAAGTGTAGTAAGCCGCAAAACCATGGTGAGGGCTTGCAGAACGGGAGAACAACAGCCGCATTGGGTCGCCTTCATAACCAAAGGTAGGCTGAACGCCAATGAACACATTCCCGAATTGCTTACCATAAATCAGCAGGTTTTGCCCATCGCTGTTGAGATGCCCGGGAGGTGGTCCCCAGTTTTCCTCTAGCCTTTGTGAGTAAGGTGTCAGTTCTTCATACTCACGAACTGGCATCCGATAGGCAATGTTGAGTTCAGGGCTGCTGTATTGCGCCTGGGCGTCGTGGATCACTTGTTCCATCAACTCTTTGGCGTTTTCAGGTAAGTCCTGCACCTCATACCCGTTGTTCTTGAGGGCTTTCATCACCTCATAAATTGAGCCGAACACATCTAAGTATGCGGCGGTTCCCACGTTGCCTTTATCTGGCGGAAAGCTGAAAACGGTGATGGCAACTTTCTTGTCTATCTTTGGCTTGCGGCGCAAGTTAGCCCATTTGAAGGCACGTTGTGCTACAGCTTCGACGCGGTCTTGCAGGGCGATCGCCTTGCCTGTTGCCCCATCTCGTCCTGATAAAATAATCGGCTCAATTGCACCGTCTAATTCAGGAATCGCAATTTGCAATGCTACCTGAATTGGGTGTAAGCCCAAATCGCTATCAATCCATTCTTCTGTTGTTTGGAATACCAGGGGCAGGGCTACCATGTAAGGACGATTTAGACGCTTGAGCGCCTCAATTGCCTTAGGATGGTCTTGGCGTGCTGGTCCACCTACCAGTGCAAAACCTGTCAGGGATACCACTGCATCCACCAAGGGCATTTTGGTTGTTGGTTCGTAGAAATATGCCTCCACTGGTTTGGAAAAGTCCAAACCTCCGGCAAACACAGGAATGACCCGTGCGCCCATCGCTTCTAGTTCCTGAACCATTGCCACATAGTGCGCATCATCACCTGTCACCAAGTGTGTGCGTTGCAATACCAAACCAACACAGGGTGCTAGCGGGTCTTTCAAGTCATTCGGGATATCCTTACGGCTGTTGTACCAATTAAGGTATTCTTTGACATCCTCAAACATGGTGGTCGCCAGAGGATGCCATACCCCCATATCCGGATAAACAACTGGTTCTTTGTATTGTACAGATGCCAAATTTGCCCTCTGTACATTGTTTTTCAAGACGTACTTATCAGCTAGCATCAGCAAGAAGTTTTCCAGGTTATCCGGAGAACCACCCAGCCAATACTGAAAACTGAGCATAAAATTTCGAGCGTCCTGTGCTTTGTCCACTGGCAAGTACTTAAGCACTTGCGGCAGTGTCCGCAAAAGCTTTAGCATTCCATCTTGGAACCCAGCGCCGGATTTCTCCTTGCGCTTTCGCATGAACTGTGCTATTGCACTCTTAGATTGCCCCAATTGTGCCAAAGAGAAGCTGCCCATTTTGTTTAGGCGCATAACTTCAGGCATTGAGGGGAACACAACGGCAACGTCCAGGCGATCGCGGTATGGTTCTACTGCTGCTACTAACTTTTGGGCTAAGTCTTCTATAAAAATCAGCGAAGCAATAAAGATATTGGCAGTTGCGATATCCTTTTTGAACTCCTCATAGTTCTCCTGGTCTCGGAGTTCTTCAATTAAATAGCCACTGATTTCAATAGCCAAATTAGGATGGTTTTCGTTAATCGCCCGAACCGCTTGTGACAATGCACTCTGGTACTGGGACTCTAACACGACATAGACCACCTTAATTAAATGACGCCCCTGTAGGTTATCAGGCGCAATATGTCTAATGGTGGACTTGACGTGAGTGAACATGCTTCCTCGGCTCCTTTGATGCGTGTTCTCGTTTGAGAAGTCCTCTTCGGCAAAAGCAGCCACTTAGACTTCCTCTCTTAGGCAATATGAGTTTTTTATCAGAAAACGCTTGCTATTTGGGGATTTTGTCGCCTATCTGACACAAAATTATATAAAAAATGAAATATTTTGTAAAATTTATTGACAAATTAAAAAAGTATTTACTCACTTATTGTAAATAAATCTTAATAAAGCCTGAGGAACTGCTCTATTCTTGACATACAAAGGGAACCAATAACCCATGACAATGGACTAATGACAAATGACTCATGACGAATGACCAATGACTGCTGATATTGTTGTTCTCTCAAATGGTCCTGGTGAAGTGACAACTTGGGTACGCCCAGTTGTGAAGGCATTGCGGCAAAAACTGGGTCATGACCGAAACCAAGTGAGAATTTCTGTGGTTTTGTCGCCTTGCCCCAATTCTAGCGGCAAAGAAGCAGCGATCGCTCGTTCTTTTCCCGAAGTAGACCGCGTGCAGGCGGCAGAACATTTTTGGCAGTTTTTGCTGTGGGGAAAGACATTTGAGAATTGGGACTGGCGTCAACGCGGTGTTGTGGTTTTCCTGGGTGGGGATCAATTTTTTCCCGTTGTCATTGGCAAAAGGCTGGGCTATCGCACTGTTGTCTACGCTGAATGGGATGCACGTTGGCACAGCATGATTGACCGCTTTGGCGTGATGAAACCCCAAGTAGCTGACCGTGTTCCTCAAAAATTTGCTCACAAGTTCAGCGTTGTGGGAGATTTGATGCAAGAAGCCCAGGGTGAGGGAGTAGGGAAAGAAAAAACTTCTCCACTTGCTATTGAATTGATTGGTATACTCCCTGGGTCAAAAGCGGCAAAATTAATGCAAGGGGTACCCTTAACTTTGGCAATTGCGGAATATGTCCATGCAAAAAGACCGCAAACCAAGTTTGTGATTCCTGTAGCCCCGACTTTGGATTTAGAAACTTTAGCTAGTTTTGCCAACCCACAGAAAAATTCTTTTGTTAAAAGCTTTGGTTTTAGTGGTGCTACTGTGATTGTTCCTGATGACAGTAGAAGTACGGCAATGCCTACCTACGATTATCCTATCCTAAAGACAGAAGCAGGCTTGTGTGTGGAACTTTGGACTCGCTCACCTGCACACGATTTATTGTCTCAGTGCTGCCTTTGCCTGACGACAGTGGGGGCAAACACTGCTGAACTTGGTGCTTTAGCTGTGCCAATGATTGTTTTGCTACCAACACAACAGCTAGATGCTATGCGTTCTTGGGATGGTTTGCCAGGTTTGTTGGCAAATTTGCCTTTTGTCGGTTCTGCTTTTGCCAAGGTGATTAACTGGCTGGTACTTAGCAGAATCGGTTTGCTAGCATGGCCCAATATTTGGGCGCAAGAAATGGTTGTACCGGAACTGGTAGGAAAACTTCAGCCGCAACAAGTAGGAGATATGGTTTTAGATTTTCTGGATCATCCAGAAAAATTAGCAGATATACAAGCAAAGTTGCGGAGTATCCGAGGTGAGTCTGGTGCAGCCCAAAAGCTAGCAACTTTAGTTAAGGAAGAGATTGAAAGATAAGAAAGTGCCAAGGTGTTTCACTGATGCACGAATACTTAGTTATCTATCTTTAGTTATCTGTCTAAAGTATGGTTTCTTTTTTGCAAATAAAGATTATTAGTAATGAGTTATTTGATTGATACTACACTCACTTAAGTTTTAGGGAGAGTAACAACCATGGCAGTTATTACTGGCACACCAAACAATGATAATTTAAGTGGGACTCCAGACAATGACTCAATCAATGGTTTAGCAGGAGACGACACATTATCAGGTCAAGCTGGAAATGACGAGATCAGTGGCGGCGAGGGTAAGGACTTTCTAGATGGGAATGCAGGAGAAGATACCTTACGTGGCGATCCCTTTCTTGCACCAGGATCGACAGCAAATAGTACTATTTTGGCACTCAACCGTGATGGACAAGATACTCTAGATGGTGGTTCTGGCAATGATTTTCTTGAAGGCGGCGCAGGACAAGATTTCCTAAAAGGCGGTGAAGGAAATGATATTTTATGGGGTGGTTATAACACTGATGAAGGTTTATTGACGGGTAATTTCTCAGATGTTCAAGAGTACCAAAACAATGGTTATGGAAATGATGTCTTAGAAGGTGGAACAGGAAACGACATCTTACGCGGCGATTCCATTTGGGTAGATCCGCTATTTGGGCTTACGACTATTGCTGGAGATGACAGACTAGATGGCGGTCCTGGAAATGATCTTTTGGAAGGCGGTCCTGGAAGCGATTATCTCGAAGGCGGATCTGGTGATGACCGTATATTTACTGGTTATGAAGTGATTCAATCTTCACGTCAAGTTGCTAATGGTAATGACACTGCTTATGGAGGTTCTGGTGACGACTACATTGTGGGTGGTACTGGGAATGATCTCCTCAACGGAGATTCAGGAAACGATAGATTGATTGGTGATAGTAATGGTCTCTACTTCGGTAATGACAACTTAAATGGAGGCTTTGGTGACGACATATTAGAAGGAGGGTATGGAAGTGATCTCCTAGATGGTGGTGCTGGTGATGATGTGCTTATTGGTGATGTTGCGTCTCCCTCTCCTCTGAGTGTGAATGTAATTGATGTCTTGATAGGTGGTGCAGGAAAAGACACATTTGTTCTTGGAACTGAGTCTGGAAATTTGTACGACACATCGTTTTCTTCCTCTGTCAGTGAATATGCAATCATTACTGACTTCAAAACCAATGAGGACACTATTCAACTTGCCGATTCATCTCCTTCTGGAGGAGCTTTAAAATACGTCTTGGGCTCTTCTCCTGAAGGTTTACCAGAAGGGACAGGGATATATGTTGATCGACCAGACACAGACGTTTTAGTTGCTATTGTGCAAGGAGTTTCAGGGCTCAGTCTTGACCAGAGCTACTTTAGTTTCGTTTAGACTTTGTCTTTCCCACATATCACTTTCTCCAGAAGAATCCTGAGAGGATTCTGATAAGAAGAATGATTTCTACCAACTGCCAGAGCAAAAGCCATCATAGCTGCATAAATGAACGCTTCTTAATTAGCTCTTAAGGCTTCATAATCTTTTTCTTTGTTTGTTATCGGGGCTGTTCTACCTTCTTGTGTTCTCGCCTTTATGATAATTCTTTAAGATAACTAATGTGCTTGCTTCTGGAACAAGCGCTACGACAGCACTACTGATCTCCCATTCCTGGTTCTTCAGCCCATCATCTCATTGTCTGTTTACCCTATTCCCCAGAAGACTCGCCGTCTCTTCGTCCTAATTCATAAACGCCGCAACCTATACAAGCAAGTATCCCCATGCTAATTGCCCAGCTGCGCCCTAAACTGATTTCTACTCCCCAATTCAGTAAAGCGCCAATGACTAAAAAGGGCACAATACTAAAAAGTGAGGCGTAAAAAGCATTTTGTGATTCTCTGGCTTGCTTTGTTTTCTCAAATTCTGACTGACTGGTGTAGAGCGATCGCTCAGCAAAGTTAAACCAACGGTTGAGTTGCTGAATCACCCATTCACTGACTGGAGAAAAACCTAAATATAGTGCCAAGGACCACAAACTTGCTCCGGCGATCGCAATTGTGTCTAATTCAAAGCTGAAGGGCAACATTTCAGTCAGCATAGCTTGTGGAGGTTTTTTCGAGGGTGCGCTTTAGCTCTCAAAAGAGCTTAACGAATTTTTTAGTCAATATTATGCATCAACTTAACAGCATTCTTACTTATTGGCAACTCTTTCATTTTTTAATACTTAGTATTTAGATTTACTTATTTACTACATATGCCACTGAAGTAAAATATGTAATTATTGACACTTTTAATCAGATTTTTTTAGTGATTAACAAGTTGCTCAGTCTTTATAAATGAATAATTATTACTTGAGTACAACTGCTCAAATGTATCTAAAATACTAGTCAATACAAATCGACTTTTAAAAATAAAAATTAATTTTGATATTTTATCCAACACTATTTTTTTGAAATAATTTGACATATGAACATTTTCTAGTAAGATATGCGATGAAGAAGCTAAAAATAATACGCTTTTTCTCGTGGTGCAGAGGATGAACTTCAACAAAAGCAGCAGTAAATACCAAGTCAAAATTCATACCTCTGCTCCGTTTGTATTCAACATCAATTGAAGGATAAATCTAACGGCTAGAGGACTAGAAAATGAGTAAATGGCGACAAACAGTAGCACTTTCTGTAGTCAGCCTATCTATATTAGGATTGAGCGCTGTAGGTTTTATCACTCTATTGTCCAAGTCAAAAATAGTTGAAGCTGTAGAATTGAACTCAAAGCAAATAACAACACTCACTAATCGGTCAACAACCTCTTTCCCAGTAAAAAATTTTCAGATCCTTCAGCCGAAAGCGGCTATAGAAGTGAAACCTCAGCAAATAGCAAGAGCTAATAATTGGCTAGCGGCTTCTTTTCCCGTAGAAAATTTTCAGTCCTACACATCCGCATTCGGCTATCGTCGTTCTGCAACTGGCGGTTCAAATGTGGAATTTCATAGTGGCTTAGATATCGCCGCACCACAAGGAAGTTATATTCGCAATTGGTGGACAGGTACAGTCACAAAGGTAAGTGATGGCGATGCTTGCGGTACGCACATAGTCATTCAGTCTGGTGAATGGGAACACACCTACTGTCATATGGAAGGACACGTTGAAACTGCATACGGTCGCCGTTATTTAATAGATAGGGCAGGTGGAATTCAAATTGCGGAGGGTCAGCAACTAGGTGCTGGAATGAGAATTGGTCGGGTAGGTATGACAGGAAGAACTACAGGTCCTCACCTTCATTGGGGACTGAAGTACGCCAAACAGTATGTAGATCCAGCAATGGTTCTTCAGGAAATGTTCTCCCAACAGCAAATTGCCAGAAATTCATCACAAAGATGGACTTCCGAGCAGTCACAAGTCATCATTGAGGAGTCAAAAGCAATAGGCGATTCGGGATATTAAATGAGGGAATGTTAGTTGGTAATTGTAAGTGGTTTCATTAACAACTAACAATTCACTCAATTAACTACTTTTCTAGCCAGACACAACTAATTGTTGCTTCTCCGGTAATTGAGTATATTCAGAGACAATTTTACGGAATTGCTCACCCTCTATTGTTTCTTGCTCCACGAGCAAATCCACAAGGCGGTCTATCAAAGCTCTGTTTTCACGGATGATGCGACGGGCTTCTTGGTAGCACGTACTTGCCATTGCTCGCACTTGTCGGTCAATCTTAGTTGCCATTTCTTCTGAATATTCAGAGCGGCTCATCCAATCTCGACCCAGAAAAACGTCACTGTTCTGACTTTCCAAAGCGACTAACCCTAAGTCAGACATCCCATACATAGTTATCATCTTACGAGCGAGATTGGTGACAACTTTTAGGTCGTTGCTAGCTCCACCTGTCACTTCAGCTTCGCCAAAAACCTCGACTTCTGCTGCCTTTCCTCCTAAAGTCATAGTAATGTTATCTTGCAGCCAAGCCTTGGTATAAAGACCACTGTCAATCATCTCCTCATTGAGAATCTGCTGCGAAAAACCACCGACTCCACCAGAACGGGGAATAATTGTCACCTTATTTAAAGGGTCAGCATATTTCAGGAGTGTAGATAACAGAGCGTGTCCAACTTCATGATAGGCAATCAACCGCTTTTTCTTGCTATCTAATAACGGGTTGAGGGTCAGCCCAATAGTCAATCTGTCAATAGCATCGTCAATTTCTAGCTGCGTAATTGCTTCTTTACGTCTGCGTGCTGTTAAAATTGCTGCTTCATTAAGAAGGTTCGCTAAATCCGCTCCTGTAAAACCGGGTGTACGACGAGCGACAACTTCCAAAGAAACAGATGGGTCAACTTTCTTGTTACGGGAGTGAACTTTGAGAATTTCCAGACGACCTTTGCGGTCTGGTGCATCAACAATCACTTGGCGGTCAAACCGTCCGGGTCTTAGTAAAGCAGCATCTAGCACATCTGGGCGGTTTGTGGCAGCAATAATAATGATGCCGGTGTTCCCTTCAAAACCGTCCATTTCTGTAAGGAGTTGGTTGAGGGTTTGTTCCCGCTCATCGTTTCCACCACCGATACCCGCACCCCGTTGACGCCCCACAGCGTCGATTTCATCAATAAATATCAGACAGGGAGCATTCTCTTTAGCTTTTTTAAATAAGTCGCGGACACGGGATGCACCCACACCCACAAACATTTCCACAAATTCTGAGCCGGAGATGCTGAAGAACGGTACACCAGCTTCACCAGCGATCGCTTTTGCAAGTAGTGTCTTACCTGTTCCTGGAGGTCCAACGAGCAGGACTCCTTTAGGAATGCGTGCCCCTACTGCAGTAAATTTTTCTGGCTGTTTCAGGAAGGTCACGACTTCTTGCAGTTCTTCTTTTGCTTCTTCAATGCCTGCAACATCCTCAAATTTCACTCCGGTTTTTGCCTCCATCTGGAAGCGCGCTCTCGTTTTGCCGAAGTTCATTGCTTGGCTAGAAGCATTCGTAGAGCGGCGTAGGAACAGTAACATCAACGCAACCAGTGGCAAAATCCACATCAGGTTAATCAAAAGTCCTATGGCTGCTCTACTATTGGCGGAGGAAACTTCCTCAAAATCAACGTTTTTTTCTTTTAGTCTATTAATTAACTCAGTGTTTTGTTCTAAAAGCCTCACTTGTAGTGGTTGTGAATCTGGCTTTTGCCCTTGTAGATAAACTCTTGCGACTTGCTCAGTTTCGTCAAGCTCTACTCTTTTGACTTCTCCCTTCTCGGTTTTCTTTATTAATTCGCCATAAGAAAGTGAATCACGTTCTACTTTTTGCGCCAGTGCGGGAGTTCCTCCCAACATTCCTGGTAACATGATCAAACCAGCTGCTAACGCTCCCGTCAAAGCTGCACGCTTTCCAGGTCGCTGTTTCATCAATGTCATTTTCTCAGCATTTTTCATAGAAATTACCCTTCGTCTGCTGCTCCATAACTGAGCACTCGTTTTTATGCCTTTTGGTCTACTAAGAGTAGAAATAAGGGGTGTCTAATCCCCTAGTGTAACTTCCACAAAAAACGATTCCCAAGTTTTTCCTAGCCATGCTCTCCAATGCCTCTGTTTATTACAATTACTTTCTATTTGGCGCATAACTGGAAGCTAGAGAATTTTTTGCTGGTCACACTTTTTGATAAAAAGCATTTTTAGCTACTATTCTTACATTTTATCTCTGCTTAGTTTTTCGCTCTCAAAGCATAAAATTCTTTGTCAATTGGAATTTGACGTATTATGTCACAATTAGCTATTATATACACATAGTCGTAATGACTTCAATTCTCAATTATTGGATTTTGAGTTGAAATAATATCTATTGAAGATAGTTAAAATAATGGGGCTTTGATTTGACTATGGTGAGAATTGTTGGCATTGGTGGTAGTCTCAGAACCGAATCCTATACTCAGCAAGCTTTGGGCATAGCAGCGCAACGAGTGGAAGCTTTAGGTGCAGATGTAGAAATTCTCGATTTGCGGCAACTGCAGTTACCATTTTGTAATGGGGAAAAAGAGTATCCAGATTTCCCTGATGTTCAGCGAATGCGTGATACCGTTAGTCGTGCCGATGCATTAATTTTGGCGACACCAGAATATCATGGTGGCGTGAGTGGTGTCCTGAAAAATGCCCTTGATTTGATGAGTTTTGAGGAACTTTCCGATAAAGTTGTAGGACTGGTTAGCGTATTGGGTGGACAGCCAAACAGTAACGCCCTGAATGACCTACGACTCATTATGCGTTGGGTACACGCTTGGGTGATTCCAGAGCAAATTGGCATTGGACAAGTTTGGAAAGCCTTTAGTCCAGAGGGCAAGTTATCAGATGAAAAACTCTCTCAACGCTTTGACGAATTTGCTCAAAGTTTGATTGACAACACGCGGAAGTTGAGAGGTGTGTCTTAGCAGCAATCAGGTGGGCAAAAGGTGGGCAAAATGTTGCCCACCCTACTTCTTAATGATGATTTCTTAATGATGATGGTGATGATGATGTGCTACAGCTAACTGGGGATTAACTGCTACAGTTTGCTCTGACAACAACTCCCCAATATGAGCATTTGCCCACTCTGCTGCCATTGCCAGGAATTCAGGATGATCGTTAACGCAAGGCATTTGGACGTAATTTACATCAGGATACTTTTTCTCTAGCGCATGAATGATGTGATGTACATCCAGTAGCGTTTCATGGTTTTCTGTCGCAAAGCCAATTGGCATAAAAATAACCGCTTTGGCACCCAATTGAATGAGGTTTTTCGCCGCTTGTTCAGCATTTGGCTGCGTCCATTCAATCAAAGGTGTGTCATGATTAAGCCACCCAACAGAAATGAGAGGGTAGCGGTTGATCAATTCCTCACGAACTAAATCGTAGAGTATTTGACTTTCAGTAATTCCAGAGGTAAATCCTTTTGCTTTGTGAGGACAACCGTGGTTCATCAACACAATGCCAATTTGAGAAGGAAGATAAGCACCAGCTAAGTCAGTGGTAATTTTCTCTTCGACAAGATGCGCCATCAAATTGATGTAAGCTGATTCGTTGTAAAAGGATGGGATATAGCGCAGTCCTTTGACCCAGTGTTCATCACCCTCATTCATCTGGGCTAAAGCGTTGTTGACTTGTTCTAATGCAATACCGCTGGTGAAGATGGAATCGACAACAAGTAGCGGGTAGATAAGAATTTTATCAAAACCTTGATTTTTGATTTCTGCTAAGACTTGTTTGGGTAGGAAGGGAGCGCAAAAGTTGAAGGCTTTAAAAACTTGAACACCCTCACCCCACTTTTCTTGTAAAGATTTTTCAATACCAGCACGTTGTTTTTCAAAAATGGCGTTGTGTGGAGAAATAAAATCATGGTGCTGATGTCCCCACTCGTGACGGTCAAATAATGCCAACAGCCTCGCTAAAGGAGGATAAACCCAGGTCGGTACGGGTGCGAATTTTGCTGTAAGTAGATTTAAAGCTTGTTCGTTATAGTTGGCGAAATCTTCATAGCTTTCGACTTCACCGTAGCCCATGAGTAGTACTGCTACTCGATTTTGACCTGGCACTGACAATGGTTCGTACGTTTGCTGTAATTTTTCGGGTGTTGCAACCACAATAAGTTCCTCAATACAACTTCAAAGGTTTTGAGTACTGAACAATGAGTCTTAGGTCATTTCCACTGAGTACTCGCCACTCATGGCTCAGCACTGTTCGTACTTTGTTGTTTTCCATACTTGTAAAATTCTATCCTATCCCAGGGGATAGGATAAAAAAGCAAAGAATAGCAATATTTCTAATGACATACTTGTATTTCTTACTAAAGATACATATAAAAAAATGACTTTTCGGGGGAGATTGAATAAACTCTAAAAGACGAAAAATTAAAGACTTCTGACTTCCGGTAGGCTACAGACTTCATCTTTAAGCTGTATGTCTGCCTAGTTCATAAATTGTGTCATGCTTAGTAGATTGTCATTGCCACGTTGAGTTATCAATTAATGTGGTGGTCACGCTAAATTTGTACACTAGTCATAAATCATTGATAACGCGTCATTATCTAGCAAAAATGACCAGTCATACAAAACCCTGTAACCAATCACAGACAAAGTGTACCCTGAGAATTAGCGTCAATAAATGTTATATTTATGACACTAATATCGTAAAACCTCTAAGGGAAAGCCATTAACAAAAAGATAAATGAGTATAATTATTTGCCCTGGCATCCATGACTCAGCTTTAACTCAATGCTTTCTATCGGTGTGTCAAGAGCAAGTTATCAAGAGAGGAAAAAGTCACAAAGCAGTGAATCTACAGGTTTTTCCGGCAGAGGGTGGTTTATCTTTATCAGCATTTCACATATTGCAGTTTTTACACAAACACTTCCAGGATAGGATAGAATCGCCTGTTGTCTTCATTAGTTTTAGTGCTGGTGTAGTGGGGTCAATACTTGCTGCTCACAAATGGCAACAATCTGGCGGTCGTATTAAAGCTTTTATTGCTATAGATGGATGGGGAGTGCCCCTTTGGGGAAAATTTCCTATCCATCGGATGAGTCATGATTATTTCACCCACTGGAGTTCTTCTTTGCTTGGAAGTGGGGAAAATAGCTTTTATGCAGATCCACCAGTTGAGCATTTAGAAATGTGGGGATCGCCCCAAACAGTACAGGGTTACTGGGTAAACTCTCTTTATGGCGAATCACCGCCTAAAGAATACCTGAGCGCAGCTGAGTTTTTGCACTTGCTTTTAAAGCGTTATGGAGATAATTAGTCCGGAAAACAGATTTGCCAACCAGGAGTGAGAAATGAGGAGTGATTAGAGGAAGATGAAGGAGATGATGAAGACGCAAAGATGGGGAGACGCAGCGACGAGGAGAGAAAATTTCCCCGTGTTTCCCTTCGCTTTCTCCTATCACAGAAGCTACATCAACGCAGACGCTAGCGCAAACGAGTACTCTTCCCTACGGGACGTCACACAGAGAGAAACCCTCCTCTGTTTACGGAGATTCTGGTTTGAACTCAACTGCTCACTATCTGACTGTGTCCCCGTGTCAGCAAAGCTTCCCCCACTCTCCCTACTTCCCCTACTTCCCTATTTGCTATCCCAGAGATTCTAATGTTTCCAACTGAACCTGCTGCTGTTAATAAAGGGTTTATAGCCGTTCTCAAAAACCGCGGTTTTATGCTGCTGTGGATTGGGCAATTAGTATCCCAGTTAGCAGACAAAGTCTTCTTTGTTTTGATGGTTGCTCTCCTTGAGAACTATCCAGCCCCGGCTGGATTGGCGGAAAACTCGAAATACTCCACGTTGATGGTGGCGTTTACAGTACCAGCGATATTGTTTGGTTCCGCAGGTGGTGTCTTTGTTGACCGCTTCCCAAAAAAGCTAATCATGGTTGGCTCTGATGTCGTGCGCGGGCTATTGACGCTGTGTATTCCTTTTTTGCCAAGAGATTTTCTCATTCTGCTCACACTGACTTTTGCAATCTCCACCGTGACGCAGTTTTTCGCACCAGCTGAGCAAGCAGCTATTCCCCTGTTGGTTAAAAAAGAGAATTTGTTGGCAGCCAATGCGCTGTTTAGCAGCACGATGATGGGGGCTTTGATTGTTGGCTTTGCTGTGGGGGAGCCAATCTTGAGTTTGGCAAAAAACTTCGTAGGAGCAGAGTATGGTCAAGAGCTTGTCGTGGCGGGATTGTACCTGTTGTCTGCTGGCATCATGCAACCAATTAACTTCAGAGATAACATATCTCTTAACAACAATCAGCCAGTGATCAATCCTTGGACTGACTTTAAAGAAGGTTTGCGTTATCTCAAGAAAAACCGTTTGGTATTGAATGCCATGCTGCAACTAACAACTTTATACTGCGTGTTTGCAGCATTAACAGTACTGGCTATTAGATTAGCAGCAGAGTTTGGTTTAAAAGAGAAACAATTTGGCTTTTTCTTAGCAGCCGCTGGGGTAGGTATGGTTTTGGGAGCGGGTATTTTAGGTCACTGGGGTGACAAACTCCACCACAAGCCCTTACCTCTGATTGGATTTTTACTTATGGGACTGGTTTTAGCAGTTTTCAGTTTTACCCACAACTTGTTATTAGCTTTTGTACTTTGTGCATTGTTGGGTATAGGTGCTGCTTTCATTGGCGTGCCCATGCAAACTTTGATTCAACAGCAAACACCACCTACAATGCATGGCAAGGTGTTTGGTTTTCAAAATCACGCAGTTAATATAGCCCTTTCCGCACCGCTGGCAATCACTGGTCCAATCACTGATGCTTTAGGCTTGCGGATTGTCCTTGTAACTATGAGTGTTGTCGTTGTATCCGTGGGCTTTTGGGCTTGGCAAAATACTCGTAAAGTATTGCAAAATATTATCTTAAAATAAAATTTTCTGACTATTCTTTTGTTTTATGGGAAAAAGTCCATCCTATTAAATCAAACTTTTAAATTAAAATGGAGTTTTAACTACAGACATCCAACATTAACTTAGCTATTGCGTGAGGTTCGACTGTGCGCTCGCCTTCCGAAATGAGTCTCCCACAAACCGAAAGTCAAAGCATCTCCAATGTTTTCATCTCTCCGGTCGTAACGCCCAGACGTGCATCTGGTGGTTTTGCTTTGCTTGATAGCCTCAAGCGCCACGGCGTTGAGCATATTTTTGGCTATCCTGGTGGTGCAATTCTGCCGATTTATGACGATCTGTACAAAGTAGAAGCTGCTGGTGGTGGCATCAAGCATATCCTGGTGAGACATGAACAAGGTGCAGCACACGCCGCCGATGGCTATGCCCGTGCAACAGGAAAGGTCGGTGTGTGTTTTGGAACTTCTGGTCCTGGGGCGACGAATTTGGTGACAGGCATTGCCACCGCTTACATGGATTCCATCCCGATGATTGTTGTCACGGGACAAGTTCCACGACATGCGATCGGCACAGATGCGTTCCAAGAAACTGATATTTACGGGATTACATTACCTATTATCAAGCACTCCTATGTCGTGCGTGACCCCGCTGACATGGCACGCATTGTAGCAGAAGCTTTCCACATTGCCACCACAGGGCGTCCAGGACCAGTTTTGATTGATGTGCCCAAGGATGTGGCGTTTGAAGAATTTGATTATGTACCCGTGGAACCAGGAAGAGTCAGGTTACCTGGGTACCGTCCCACGGTGAAGGGAAATCCACGGCAAATAAACGCAGCCATACAATTGATTCGCGAAAGTCGTCGTCCGCTGCTATATGTTGGCGGTGGTGCGATCGCCGCCGGTGCACACGAGGAAGTCAAACAACTGGCAGAACTTTTTAACATCCCTGTCACCACAACCTTGATGGGTATAGGTGCTTTTGATGAACATCATCCCCTTGCTTTGGGAATGTTGGGTATGCATGGCACAGCTTACGCTAACTTTGCTGTGAGTGACTGTGACTTGCTCATTTGTGTTGGCGCCAGATTTGATGACCGCGTCACGGGTAAGTTGGATGAATTCGCCAGCCGTGCTAAAGTCATTCACATCGATATTGACCCTGCAGAAGTTGGGAAAAACCGCGTTCCAGAAGTTCCCATTGTTGGTGATGTGCGCAAAGTGTTGATTGAGTTGTTGCATAGATGTCAGCAAACAAGTGCTAAGAATCAGCCAAACCAAACGCAAGAATGGCTAAACTTAATCAATCGCTGGAAGGAAGAATATCCTCTGGTCGTACCACAATATCCTGACAGTATCTCACCACAAGAGGTGATTGTGGAACTCGATCGCCAAGCACCCAACGCCATCTACACTACAGATGTCGGTCAACATCAAATGTGGGCAGCACAATTCCTCAAAAATGGTCCCCGCCGTTGGATTTCTAGCGCTGGTTTGGGGACAATGGGTTTTGGTGTCCCTGCAGCGATGGGCGCTAAAGTTGCCTTCCCAGATCAAGAAGTGATTTGTATCAGCGGTGATGCCAGTTTCCAAATGAATTTGCAAGAGTTGGGAACGCTCGCACAATATGGCATTAATGTCAAGACTGTCATTATCAATAACGGCTGGCAGGGAATGGTGCGCCAGTGGCAGCAAGCCTTCCATGGCGAGCGTTACTCATGCTCAAATATGGAAGTCGGAATGCCAGACATTGAGTTATTGGCAAAGGCATATGGCATCAAAGGCATGGTGATTCAAAACCGTGATGAGTTAAAAGATGCGATCGCCGAAATGCTTGCACATGATGGTCCAGTGATCGTCAATGTCCACGTGACCAAAGACGAAAACTGTTACCCAATGGTGGCTCCTGGAAAGAGCAATGCTCAAATGGTTGGCTTGCCACGTCAGCCCAAAAAAGCCTCACCAGAGCCAATTTATTGTAGTAACTGCGGTGCAAAAAACCCACCCAATAACAACTTCTGCCCTGAGTGCGGAACGAAGTTGTAAAGTCAGCTGGGTTAATTATGGGTTAATTAGTTGATATGGGGTGGGAAATACCTACTCCATATCTGCGTTGTCTTGACTTGTCAATGAGGAGTGATTGCGACATCCTCATATGATTTTGAAGTACTCGACGAAGTGCAGTAGCTTTCAACCCAGTTCCCCAACCGTTCAACAGCCAACTTGCCCAATTCATAAGTACCGAAAGCAGTAGCACTCGTACCACCCACAAGAAGTGCACTCATAACAAGTGGACCCCCAACTGCTGATGTGACAACTGCAGTTGCAGCTGCTCCCGTAACGCTACTACCCATCATTCCAGCAATAGCAGTTGTCAGACTGCCCAATCCTAACTGGGAAACCGCTGATGCAATTCCGGCATAACCAGACAAAGACCCAGCACCCGCCGTCGAAGCAGATACAATGGCGTGAGTGATTGTGAAGGCTGAGGTTGCTCCTTCCTCAATCGTCTTCCAAGTCGAACTATCAATACCCGCTGACTTATTAAAGTAAGCCGTACAAATCGTTTCTGGCGTTGCTTCCAGAAACCTTTTTGCATCTTTCACAAGCAGCTTGTTAGATAAAAGTTTAACAAGCTGCTTTGGCGACACAAAATCGAAAGGAGTGGAAGCATATGCAGGTGTCGGTGAAGTAAAGCTCAGATGAAGCGTGATTATGAGAGTGATCAAGAATGCAGAGAATATTGTTTTTAACCAATTAAACATAGATTTAATCACAATTCCATTCATCTAATATGTGTCATTTACAACATAAAGGGTATGAAGATTCCCCAAAAATACTTAAAGATTCCCCAAAAAAGACTTAAAGTCTCGCCGTGGGGAAATTAATAGAGCACACAACACGCCATCGCCAACTTCCTTTGATTCATTGCGCGTAATAAAAGTAGGATGCGTTAGAGCGCAGCGCAACGCAGCACTCATGTGTGAGTTTCAGCATCTGGTGAGCGAGTCTTGAAACTTCGTGGATAAGGCGATCGCACTCATGTGCGAGTCTCAGCATCTAGTGAGCGAGTCTTGGAACCTCGTGAACAAGTATCAACAACTCGTCAACGAGTATCGAAGACTCAAGCGCGAGTATAAAAGTCTTGTGAATGAGTATTAGAAACTCACCAACGAATATCAGCAACTCGTCAACGAGTATCAAAGACTCAAGCGCGAGTATCAGAAACTCGTGAGCCAGAAAAAAGAAATCACTGAAGCAGTCAGTCGCTTGACAAGCCTCGATGCGAGAGAAGATATACCCACCACACTTCACCAAAACACATCCGCAGCATTTGACTTGGGAGATGTCCCTCTGGTGCAGAGCTATCGAAAGTCACATCATACTCTGTGAGCCAACTTCCCTGCACTCTCCAACCAACGCGATCGCCAAATTTTTTCCAAGCTTCTTCGTACGAGTTCACGTAATAATACTCGCCTCTGAGTTTGCCGCCGACACTCAGGTAAATTTGCTTTTGAACGCTGAAGCCAAAGTGCCCATTGCTGTACTTTACCCACAGTTGGTCAATCGTGCGGAGGTCAGTGCTGGGAAAGGTTAAGAGTTCTTCTTTTCTAATCCAGTCATTTTCCTGGCGACCTACAGCTTGGAGCATCACTAGGTAAGTTTCATTGTCAGCTTCTTTCCACTTTCCTGCTGCTAGTAAGTGTCGCAGTTTCGTGTAGTCTACACCTTTTTCTGAAGTGAGATTATCTTCACTCAAAGACCACTTAGACAACAAACCACCCAACCACCAACCCACACCACCACCCCCCAGCTCAAAAAAGAGCCCAAGCCATAAAGTAGGGAGGTGTCCCTTGGAGGCATTAGTATCTAAAGTGGCTTCATGAATTGAGATCCAGTTTTCTTTCACTCTCCAACCGACGCGATCGCCAAATTTTTCCCAAGCTTCTTGGTTGTATGCGCCGTTCGGTTTACCATCAACACTAAGGTAAATTTTCCTTTGAACGCTGAAGCCAAAGCGCCCATTGCTGTACTTTACCCACAGTTGGTCAACTGTGCGGAAGTCAGTAGTAGGAAAGTTTAAGAGTTCTTCGGTTCTAATCGAGCCATTTTCCTGGTGATCTACTACCTGTAGCATCACCTGATAGGTTTCATAGTCAGCTTCTTGCCACTTTCCTGCTTTCAGTAGATCTCGCAGTTTTGTGTAGTCTACGCCTTTTTCAGAACTGAGATCATCTTCGCTATTGGATTGACAAGTCTTAACGCGAGAGAAGAAATAAAAACTCCCCTCCACCACCACACCAAACACACCCAATCCATCAACACCCACACCCATAGCCAACGTGGGGAGGTGTCCTTCTGCAGCTGTTGTATTAAATATCACTTTACTATGAGAGAGCCAGCCTTCTTTCACTCTCCATCCCACGCGATCGCCAAATTTGTTCCAGGCTTCTAAGTCGTATTCGCCGTTTGACTTGCCGCAAATACTCATATAAATTTTGTGCTGAACGCTGAAGCCAAAACGCCCATTGGTGTACTTTATCCACAGCTGGTCAATTGTGCGGAGGTCAGTGCAGGGAAAGTTTAAGAGTTCTTCCTGCCTAATGTAGTCGTTTTCCTTGCGACCTACAGCTTGGAGCATCACTAGGTAAGTTTCATAGTCAGCTTCTTTCCACTTTCCTGCTGCTAGTAGGTCTCGCAGTTTTGTGTAGTCTACACCTTTTTCAGAACTGAGGTCATCTTCTTCAATCGTAGGAGGTGGAGGTGCAGCAGACGTAGTATCTTTCACAACCTCGTCCTCAGAACCCCTCCCCGCCCTGTCGGGCACCCCTCCCCGCGTGCGGGGAGGGGTTGGGGGTGGGGTTAACCGCACTTCAATTGGGGCAATGTCTTCATCTCTCAGTTGCAAAAGTTGCTGCAAGCGCTTCAAATCCTCCCGCGTATGTTGGCTCAAGGTGCCTTCTTCCTCTAACGCCTCAGTCAGTGCTTCTTCATATTCTTGGAGATTTTGCTGGCGCTTGCGGTAAGGCTCCAACACTTGCTTCTCAATTTCTGTTGCATCATGCGCCGACAAATTCAGTTCATTCTGTCGGCGGTTGAGAATACGACGACCGACACGCGAAAGTTGACCATCTCGAATAGACTTTTCTACTTCCTTACGATACTCCAGTTTCGGATCGCCAATGGGAGCTTTCGCTAGCTGAATTTTGTAGCCTTCTCTAACGGCAAAAATTCCTGGCTTCATCGCGGGTGCTGCTTCCTGCACTTTTTTGCAGGCATACTCATGCAGTTCATCCACTGCAATGAAACCGTCATTATCGGTATCTGCTGCGCCTTTCTCAATTCCTTCTACAAGATAGCGGGTATAAACTGATAAATCCGACCCCTGTTGTTCAAAAGAATACTGAGTGGCTGTGGAAGAAGTCAGAACTGCTCGTCCTTCGACTTCTTGTAGTTTTTTGGTTTCTGCCAGTTGGTTCTTAAAATCCAAGTTACCATCATCTTTCGCCCGCATACCTTCGGCAAATGCACCGCTAAAGCAACAGTCAAGAATAATAACCTGTCGTCGCGATCGGCTATTTTCCATGACATCGTGTATTAAAGTTGCAGCAACAGCGGTCGTTTTGACCAATTCTCCCTTAGAGTTTTTACGAGTTTGGCGAGTTGCGAGGTAAAGCCTGCCGCTATCATCTTTGATACCATGACCAGAAAAATAGACCAATACCAGGTCATCTTTTTGCCGATAGGAAAACAGTGCTTCAATCGCTTCTTCCATTGCCTGCCGATGGGGATTTTTCATTACGGTGATATCACTTGGTGCAAACCCGCCTATATCTGGATGTTGCAAGACTCGCTGCATAGCATCGACATCCATAACAGTACTAGGTAGGGAGTTTAAGCCAGGTTCGTACTCACTCACTCCTATCAACAGTGCAACTTTCGCCATGTTTACCAGCCTACTCTGTCTTCAGTAATTCCTGTAGTGCATTGACTGCTTGAGAATTCTACTGTATGAAATATCACTCAAATAACAGTCTGTTCCGGAAATTTTGGGAATTTGAGGTATGTATGAAAGTTTCTCTCATCATTGCCGTAACATACCTTAGAGAATAAGCAAAGCATCATGGCTCCCGGTGCGTTACGGCTAGAACTGGCTCTCTCATACTCTCAAGCCCTGACAATGCCGTAACACACCCTACAATTTAAATTGATTTTAGTCTCACCATTAAGTAGGATGCGTTAAAGTGCAGCGGAACGCATCATTGCTCTCTCGCGCGATAGCCGTAAGTCCTGCGGACAGGCTACGCCAACGCGTAGCGTTCCGCCGGAAAGGCTAATCGCTCCGTTATCGCACTCATGTATGAGTCTCAGCATCTAGTGAGCGAGTCTTGGAACCTCGTGGACAAGTATCAGCAACTCGTCAACGAGTATCAAAGACTCATCAACGGGTAGAAAAGCCTGGTGAATGAGTATTAGAAACTCACCAACGAATATCAGCAACTCGTCAACGAGTATCAAAGACTCACTAACGAGTAGAAAAGTCTCGTGAATGAGTATTAAAGACTCCCCAGCAGATATTATACGTCCCTTGTACTTATTGGCTGCTTACGAGTCAGGACGACCCTAGTTAAAGTGGTGCAACCCAATAGCATCACTCTTGCATTCCCGCATAAAGTAATCGTACAAATAAGCGGACACCATCATCTTTTTTCAGGGTTGAATAGGAGGGAGCTTCACCACTACCAATAGCACGCAAATCCTCTAGCAGTTCTGGATGAAACTGGCAAGTAAACGAGCGTCGGATTTTCTTGGTCTCAAAGTCTTTGTAGTTAATGCAGGTAGCCGAACATTCTGTAACAATTTCACCATTTTCCTCTGCTGTTGAACAAAGAATTTCTACAGAATCAGGTAGTTGTATCAACCATGACAAATGGCTTCCAGCTATCACGTGCCGATAGGGAACAATGGTATCATGAATACTACGGTAAGCCCAGTTAGCAAACAGTATTGCTTCTTCGTTAACCTCATCAGAGTGGAACATGGAAATTAAAACTTCATGCTCATATTGAATTGTCGTATCAATCACACCTTCATGCATGTCAGATGTCACATCATGGGCATGAATAATCTCCCAAGGAATACCTAAAGTTTCGCCATCGGGAGATTGATAGGGTAACAACACGCGATCGCCAACTTCCTTGGATTCATTGCGCGTAACGGCAAAATGGCTATCATTCCAGCCAGAGGCAACGAGGCGTCCATCACGCTTTTTGACTTTGAGTGTCTTTCCTATAGCCTCGATGCGTTCTGCAACCTCTTGTAGTGATTTGAGTGCTCTGCCGTTCTTGTCGCGTTCTAGAGATGTCAGGCTTAGGACTTGTTTAACGGCTTTACGGATCAGTCGTATGTGACATTCAGCAGCCAGTTGATGCCCGACACAAATGAAGATTGCCGGAGCACTAGCGGGCGATCGCGAAATCAGTAATTTTTCCACCAATGCAAACATATCCTCTCGCGGGCAGGCTGGACTTGTCCAAGTGGACGGATCGTACACTGATGGATCGCCTCCTTCCACGATTACCGCATACCCGGAGGTGATTGCCGGAACGACGAGTTCTGGATCAATGACTCCACAAGACCAAACAGGCAGTAAGACTGAGTCCATATCAGCAACTTTCTGAGCAATGTAGGCAATGTTTTTGGAAGCCCGAACATCTTCACCAAGAGCATTAACGCCCACATACTCCCACGGTTCGATAATGGTTATGGACTTGCGTAACAAACTGGGATTCTTGAGTAAAAACTCACAATCTTCTCGCGAATGAATCACTTTTTCTAAAGGTGAAGCGTGCCCCCATTCAAAAATACCATCAGGACTAAATAGTTCTTTTTCTGCTAATGGAGCTTCAGAAGTTCTATCCGCCAAGAAACGACCTAGCAAAATATGTACCGATTCAAAATCTGATCTGCCTTCATGCAAGTAGCCAGAAGTTAATCGCCAGTCGGCTGTGGAAGTTTGTTTTTTGTTAGTTCTTACAGATTCTCTCATCGTTCTTACACTTAACTCGTATTTCTTTATTCAAGGTCTCAGTAAATTTAAGTAGGATGCGTGAGAGTGCAACACATCATTGCTCTCTAGGGCGATCGCCGTAAGTCCTGCGGACAGGCTACGCCAACGCGTAGCGTTCCGCAGGAAAGGCTAATCGCTCCGCTTATCGCATATGAGTGCGAGTCTCAGCATCTAGTAAGCGAGTCTTGGAACCTCGTGGACAAGTATCAGCAACTCGTCAACGAGTATCGAAGACTCAAGCGCGAGTATAAAAGTCTCGTGAATGAGTATTAAAAACTCACCAACAAATATCAGCAACTCGTCAACGAGTATCAAAGACTCATTCACGAGTATAAAAGTCTCGTGAATGAGTATCAAAGGCTCATCAACAAGTATCAGCAACTTGTCAACGAGTATCAAAGAATCACCAGCGAGTGTAAAAGTCTCGTGGATGAGTATTAAAGACTCCCCAGCGAATATAAGTAAGCGGACATAATTTCTCGTAGGATGCGTTAGCGTGATTCGTAACGCATCAATTCCTCGGACAGCATGGGTTACGCTTCGCTAACCCATCCTACATATTCTGTAATTTATATGACTTCCACAAATACGCCGGTGCGGGCAAACTCCTCCTCCTCTGGAGTAAAGTAGGGAGCTTTGTCAACAATTTCTGGGTCAAATCGGTAGGTTTCTTGAAGGAATTGTCCGGCGATCGCAGCTTCCTCTAACTCTTTAATGTAATCTTGGGCTAGCGTGCAAGCTTCCTTTATGCCTTCCTCGTCGCCTTTATCCAACAGCTTTTGCAGCGTTGCTCTCACCCCTGCCAAGCGGGATGCTGGCTTGAGAATCCCATAAAGCCGATACAAGCGCTCAACGGCAATGCTGAGATGTTTGAGTGCTTTGCTGCGTGCCAGTTCGGAGTCTAAACTGGGCCAGTAACGGGTGGTGTAGAAAGCTTTTTCATCCTTGTGGTACCACTCTTCTGAGCGAGCAATGGATGAGGAGACGGTGTTGTGTAGTTTCCAGAAAAATAAGCGCAGGGTGGGACCATCCACAACTGTAGACAGCTTTGCTTCCATCGACACTTCAAAGTTGTTGAGCTGGGGATCGCGTCCCAGCAAAAGATACTCCACTGGGTACATATCCACCTCTTTGTTCTGCACAACATACATATTGAGGTGGTGGCGGCAGTAAGGGCAGGGGTACATAGTGGCAAATCGTTTAAAGAAGTCTTTGAAGACTGCCACCAGTGCTTTTTGCTCCTCATGTGGTTTGGTAGACACGATTTCAGCTGTGGTGTGGAAGAAGCGCCACACCGCAGGACCAATGTAATAGGGGAAGCTGACGCGCATTTGGGAATCTTGCACATCACTGCGTCCCAAATACACATCAAGAAATGCCACGTACTGCGAGAGCGCTCCTGACTCGCGCCCAAACTCTTGACGTTCGCGCCGTTTTTGCACCCCGTTGAGGTAGTGATGTGTCAAACGCCATGCCTGCTTAACTGCCAGCTTTTGTTTAGGGGTACATTTGGAAAAGTTCTGTGCGACATCTGCCCCATAGCGGTCAAATTCTCCCACTGCTTTGGTCTGTTGGTACCACTGCTCCAAAGCCGCTTCATCAGGGACGGTGTTGCTTTGGATGTCTGCGGCAGTGTTGACACTAAAAGCAGCTAGCAACTTCGGCATAAAATCTTCATACCAGTAAGCCACTGGCATCATCGCACCGGGTATTTCTTCTGAAGCGTCAGAGAGGATGACGCGGTTCCAGCGCTTGAGGTAATCTTTGGGATCGCCTTCTGATTTCGGGGGAGGTGGAGCGAGCTCTGCATTCAGTTCCATCTGCCTCAGACGGTTGAGTTCGTTGATCGCAAGTACGCCCTCTGCAATGTCGCGAAAGCTGAATTGCTTTTTCTTCAAAGTAATGGCGAACTCCACGCCTGCTGCAAATTTCTCCTTAACGGAGGTTGATTTACGGCGTGCCTCCTGCATGGCTTTATCCTCAGCCAGCATTTCGGGTGTTTTTTCAATCGTGTTCCAGTTCTTGATGCGGTCTTCCAGTCGGGCGTATTCTTTTTCTATTGATTCAACGACTGCATCTAGGACTGGGTGGCAAGCTTTTTCTACCACATCTAACCCTTTGTACAATTCGATCGCTTTCTGCACAAACTGCACAAAGTCCGTAATTTTGTAGGGCAAGTTTCTCACGCGCAGGTGAGTTTCGTGGTTAGCGGAGAAACTCTCGCGGAAGCTGCGGTAAGCGGCTCCTTGAATCAAGCGAAACAAACCGATCTGCATTTGCAGGCGGGAAGTAGCGTTTTCTTTTTGCTCTTGTGGATGTTGTGCGAGCAGTTCTTTGAGCCGCGCCACTTCTGGATTGTCGCTGGGTGTTTCCTGTACAGGAGATTCGGTGATTGTAATGGTGGGTGCGTTAGTCGCCGTCGCCGCTATTTCTGCAGTGACGGTGGTTGCATTACTTGAAGGGGAACTGGTAAAAGAAATGGGTAAATCTTTATAGCCAGTGGTTAATTCAGACTCCTCTGGAACCAGTTTCATGAACTCTTCAAAATCAATTGAGGCATCACCATCGTGATCGACCTCTTTAATCATCTCTTCGAGTTCTTCATCTGTCAGCCCAAACAGACTCATGACGTTGTGCAGCTCATTTGCAGTGATCTGACGACTACCGTCTTCATCAAACACGCTAAATGCCAGCTTAAGACGGCTTTTGCGATCGCCTTGCTGGGACAGCAGCAGTGTTTTGAATTCTTCAAAATCGATACTACCCGACAAGTCAACGTCTACTTCTTTAATCATGTCGCGCAGATCAATGTCACTAGGACTTTGCCCGAGCGATCGCATCACTTGCCCCAATTCTTCTGTGGAGATGGCACCACTGCCGTCTGCATCAAAGACTTTGAAAGCTTCCCACAGCTTCGCCACTTCTTCTTCAGTCATGACCCTCTTTTCTATTGCTACAGTTGTTATCAATTGATATTAAAACGACCCGTCAAGTCGAAAATTAACGCTTTCTAAGCGTTTGCTAACATATTCTCACAAGGTTAGACTCTTATGAAGAGCTACTCTCCTGGGGAAAACCGAAAATTTCAATTTCTTCCTGGTTAAAGGTTTCCTTTAATATTTTGCGGAGAACACGCTGGATATGAATATGTTTGCCTGGCTTGACCTTCGTAAGCGTGAGAAGCCGCAGGTTATGCTCCCCAAAGTGTTCGATTCCAGCAACCCGCGTGGGTTCCAGAACATCTTGGTCATCCTCCTTTAACTGCTGTCCTACCTTTTCAATGACCCTGTACACATGATCTAAATTGGTGTTATGGGAAACGCTGACTTCCACTCTTGCATATATGTACTGCTTGGAGTAGCTGATAATAGATCCAATATCCCCATTGCGAATAATCTGCAATTGACCATCGGGATGTCGAATGTGAGTTGTTCTCAGTTCAATCGCTTCTACAATCCCCTCAACACTTCTTTCGTCCGTCTTTCCGGCTTGGATATAATCACCTACCAAGTAATAGTTTTCAAACAAGATTAAAAATCCACAAACGATGTCATTAATGAGGTTTTGTGCTCCAAAACCCACTGCTATACCTACAATTCCTGCACCTGCTAAGATAGGTGCGGGATCAATGCCAATAAGCTTGAGTATCGTAACTCCGGCAGTGAAGTAGATGAAATATTTGACGAAACTCCGCACTAACGGAATCAGCGTCAGTCGTTTCTGTCGCTGGGAGTCATTTAAATCTATAGTTTTTAGGTAGAACTCATCAAGGATGAAGTAGGCGACTTCAATTAAAACATTGCTAAGAAAGAAAATCCCAATAATTTGAACAATTCTTGGGGTATAAGCACCTATCCAAGCGATAGGTTCTATTTCTGGAACAACAAGGTTTACGATCCCAACGTAGAGGATGTACTCCAAACATTTTTTAAAGAATGGAATCAGGTGGCGTAAACGCTCGTATAAACGCAGCAGATTGTTAGAACTGGAGTATTTAAGACTCAGAGCATCGAGGGTATCAACGATAGTAGCAACAGCTTTGACAATGAGTAAACCAACTGTGACGATGATATAGATTTTTAAGGCAATGTAAAGATATTTGGAAACGACTTCTGGAAGGGAGAAAAATTTAGCGCATAGGATAGCAGATGCTATCCAAATAGCATTAATGATCGTTTTTTTTAATGTTCTAAAAAAAGCTTCGATACTATCGTCATTAGCTTTGATTTGATCAGCTTTCTTTGCGTAATCGCAAACCCAATCTATACCTCGTTGTAAGGGTGGTATGCTGAACTTAACCAGTATTAGCAGGCTGACACTTTTCAAGCTTGCGATGCAGAGATTGACCCAAAATTGAGTTGGAGTACTGCGAACGAAGTTGAGTTGAACTTCTTTTAGGTCTCCGCCTCGATAAATCACCAACCCATTCACACCAATCAGTGCAAGACACAGTACAACACAAATCAAAATCAAAAGTCTGCTGAGATTCCGGCGCAGGAAGGTGATATTCGCAGTTCTTCCCTGAAGCCAAGACACCCTAGTAAGCTGCCTAAACATAATTCCAAGCAGCCAGTTTAGCAGAGAGAAAATGAGTATTAAAAAGACGACTTCAGCCAGGATAATTTGTATATTCATATTCTGAGCATGAATATCAAAAAAATTGAGATAATGTGGTTAACATTATCAAATTACAGCCATTTTCAGTGAATTAAACCACAAATTTTCGTTGGGAAACGGCAAAAACAGCCACAACCCCGTAGTTTATTTACTTGAAAAGTGCTGTAAGCCAGCCGTTTCATAGATGAAAAAAGGTTCGTAATTGCGCTTAAACGCTACTACAAACAATATGTCGCATATCTGGGAAAAAATCTTCTCAAAGCCCCTCAGGCTGGAAGCCTAGGGCTAAATAACCTGAGTTCGGGTTAAGCAGTTTGAGATAAAAGCCAGTCCATCTGAAGACTGGGTTTTTTAGGTTGATGGCAATAAGCGATTAATCCGCACAGAACGTTAACGCAGAAATTAACGGGGCTTCGGTGTCTAGAATGTTCGATTTGAGAAATATTCTTGAGTTGGTCGTTAATGGTCTCAATGATGGAGCGTTTACGAGATAAAAGCTTGTCATGGAGACGCATTAGCTTGTTTTTCATATTGCGGCGGGGTTTGGCAAAAAATTGAATTCCGAACTCGTGCAAAAGTTGAGAAGCCAGTTTTTGGGAGACATAACCGCGAGCGCCAAATATTTTGCCAAACATCTCATTCAGTAAATTGGGGACTGGTTGACGGTCATCAATATTACCAGGAGTAAGAACCACATTTAGGAGTTGACCAAGTTCATTTACAACCAGATGAAGTTTAAACCCAAAAAACCAATCCACAGAAGTCTTTCCACGAGCCGCTAAACCTTCAAACACCTTATGTCTAGAAATCCGACGATTATGACAAACCTTCAAACTAGTTGAATCTATAAAACCGATACCCGTACATTGTCCAAAACAATGCTTGAGATAGACACATAGAGGTATCAAGGTTGATGGTATCCATTCAATAAATCTTTGATAACTCGGAAGACCTGGAAAAGCAGAACTCCATTGCTGTTTCACTTGATTCAGATAAAAATGCTTAAAATTCCGGTAGTGATTTTGATGAAAAGCAATGAGAATTGTAATTATTTCGCTTAAACATAGGCTTTTAGCGCGAATTCTTCTTATTCCTGCATGATTTAATAATTCTTTGTTCCATTGAGCTTCAAAAGCCTTACAGAAATCATCTACATGGCAGAATAAAGCATCTAAACTAAACATAGGGCAGGTTGCTGGATCAATGTGTTATTTTCAGCTTACTATCTGCCCCTTTCCTTATCCCGAACTCAGGTTAAATAAGCAAAGCCTGCGGAAGCAGGCTAGAAAAACTATTTGTCTATTTAGCCCATCTTCATGGGCTTTGTTCGTTTAGCCCCAAGCTTCAGCTTAGGGGCAAATTTGTGTGTACACCGTAGGTCCAAAAGTTGTGAGGATGCACGTCTTACAACTCAGGACTTAGGACTGATCAGTTAGGATTCAGAACTAATTGGAAATAGGCACCTGACTAAAGGCTGCTGTATCTGGTACGAAAACATCTACTTTGTCAACACCATCAGGAATCCTTAACCAGACATAGGCATCCGCCGAAGCTTTGGGACGCAAAGAAAATAGACCAACACTACCTGTTGAACGCTTAATGTCTACTCCTTTATATGTTTCGCTTGTGTCAGGATTACGTGCTGTTGTGTTGAAAATCGCCACAGACTGTTCAGGACTGATTCCATCTGTAGCAAGGCGGCGAATACGCATTTGCACATTGACCACATCACGATTTGCCGTTGCTGGATCTTTAATCCGTTTTACTGAAAGTAACTCCACTTCTGCTTTGTTACCAAAAGCAGGCTGTACAAATTGACCAGGTTTAATCGTACTACTGGTAGCTGTTGATTTTGACTTTGGAGGTGAAGAGACGGTTTCAGTCTCGGTTGTTGATTGAGTCGTTTTCTCCGTAGATGAAGACGTTTCCAGTGGACTAGGCGAGATATCTGGAGAAGCAGTACTGGTTTCTACACTGGAAGTCTTTTGGGTCGAAGTCGTGGCGCTACTGTTACTAGCACTGGCAACATTCAATGTTTGTTGCAGGGTGAAAACTTGGTAAGCCGTATAGCCACTGCATAATAAAGCCAAAGTCGAGAGCAAGACAGCTACACTAGATAGGAATGTACTCACACCGTAACCTCTACTTCGTGTTTCTGCATGTACAAGATGTCAATCTTTCGATTTTGTCATGCCATGAGTACATTTGTTTAATGACTTGCATACGAATTGTCTGAGTTATGAGTGTACTGCGTCAGTAATCATACCGAGATAGCGTTATCTTCGGAAAGAACTGTATGCCACTTTTACCAAACTTAATTATTAGCATTCCTAATACTTGTGAGAATAAGCGATCGCAAAAAACTTTATGTTGCTGCTATTGACGCGTGGACAAGGGGTGATATTCAAGAAGCGATCGCCTGTGGGTCAAGCAAATAATCCTTATATCCCAAACCAGACATTGGTAGCGATACCCATTCTACTTGTACAAGCTCCTATACTCCCAAGGCTTGACAAATTTAGAATCACTCCAGACTCCTTGCCGACTGTCTCTTGCCTGAGTTTCAGCTTGTTGAATAATATCTTTACTAGGACACTTGCTTAAATAGGGACGATAAACAAGCGCTAACCCCTCACGCACTAACACTTCTTGGATAAAAGTCCCATTACGCAATCGAACTTCAGCCACTTTGCGCCCGTACCTATCGCTATCAGTAATATTTAATTTGACGCGATCGCCTCCTTGTTGCACTAGTTGCTGTACTCGTTCTTGCGCCTTTACACCCCAATCAAATTGATCGAGAGCAAGCGAGTTTTTACTCTGCTTTTCTTTTTTGGTGTGCGGAATTTCTGGTGCATCTATACATGCAAAGCGCACAGTGAATTTGTCTCCTTTCGCGTTTTTCAGCGCGAGAGTATCGCCATCACTCACTCTTTCTACTAAGTCACCAGAGGGAAAAATGCGGTCACAGCCTATCAAACCAAAAATAAGAATGGCTGAACAAAGCCAAAGAAGCACCTGTTTAGTTTTTTTCACAATACCAAAGCACAATGTTTTCCTGTGAAATGATAACAGGCTAAAACACATTTAGATGTCTACTGCCGGTCAAGTTGTCAAGAGTCAACAGTTTTTTGACTGTTGAACGCCAGTCGGTGTAAGAGCAGGACAAGCTCCTCTCATATCATTTCCCAAGATCTGGCTATGGATGAAAGAAGATTCGTAATTGCGCTCAAGCGCTACTACAAACAATTCATCAATCAGACTTTTTCTAATATTTCTAGTGAAAAATCAGACTTTTTCTCACTTTTTATAACTGTCAAATTCTATTTGGGGAGTTAAACTGAAATTATCATGTTGATAACCTCAAGCTGGAGTTTATATGCATTCAGAGATTTCTCTGAATGCTTTCAAATATTGAAATTACACTAAATCTATCCGATAATTACTTTTGAATATATATTTTTTGTAATAACATGATAATATCAATATTTCAAACTATGAAAATACGCAAACTATGAAAATACGAATATATGAAATTGATGACACTGAAGAAATTATGAAGTTATTTTATAATACTGTTCATGAGGTGAATATTCGTGACTACACAAAAGAACAAGTAGATGCTTGGGCACCTACAAACATGGATATTCAAGTTTGGATTCAAGGTTTAAAAAGTAAATTGACTTATGTTGCAGAAGAAAGTCACAAAATTCTTGGTTTTGGAGAATTAGAGGAAAATGGTCATATTGACCGCTTTTACTGCCATAAAGATTTTCAAGGCAGAGGGGTTGGTACACAAATTTTAGAACAGATTGAGTTAAAAGCAAGGTCTTTAGGGATAAAAAAGTTATTCACGGAAGCTAGTATTACAGCTAAACCTTTTTTTGAACGAAAGGGGTTTATCGTTGTTAGAAAGCAACAAGTAGAACGTAGAGGGCAAAAATTTATAAATTTCCAGATGGAGAAAGTGTTGGTTTCTTTATAGCTAACAAAGGTAAACACTCCTACAAAAGCATAAACATGACTGGTGTTACAAGTTTAATCTTAGGGAGACCAACAACTGAAAAGAATTGGTTAGCACGCAGAAAATACCCCGATATTATCGGGGTATGCGTTGCTTTCATCTATGCAGCGTATTCCAGTGTTGTATTGTATTTTGATTTGAGTAAAGCAATTTCACACCATCCCAAAGATATAAAAAGTTCATATGTGAATAATTTGTAATTTTATATACGTTATATACATTTTTATTTTTTAATTTTAAAAGATAGGGATAAAGAGACAAACTGGAATTATTCATTGCACAACACAACTAACATCCAAAAGCTAACTTCCAAAAATAGCCTTGATAATTCAGTCTGGTTAAATAAAACCCCGACTAAGTCGGGGTTAACGGTGTTTGCCAAAACAGGTTTCCTGTGACGTTTATATTTTGCTCTGGAAACGCGCGATCGCACGCCGTCCAAAAGGTATAAAGCTCAAATTTGTAATAGTGTATACACATCAACTTATTCAATAATCATAATTTCTAACGAGTCATTGAATGAGTATCGATAAGGCAACAGAGGTGATATGGCAACGTCTCCATACACGGAACAATCTTACCAATGACCTTACTTGAAAAGTCTTGTACTAGTCAGCTAGAAATGTTTCTAAACTTGGTACGTCTACCCAACTTGATGTATTATTCGATTGATGTGATAAATCCATCAATAACTGTGAGTAAACTCCTTCTCGCAAAGATGGAACTATTTCTTCCTTGCTTTCGATTCCTTGTACCCATTGATCTATGACTCTAATGAAGGCAGAAATACGACCATCAGAGTGATTTTTCGGAAATAATAATCGATTTGGAATTTCTATTTCTGCAAGTGGTTTACCTGGTTGAGAAGCCCAAACATGAAAACCATGTATATAATCTTTTTGATTTTCACTTCCTAAAACTAAAGTCCCGCGATCGCCATAAACTTCTATCCAATGAGTCCGCGATGCATGAACTACAGCACTGATGGAAACTTGGCAAGGTGTCCCGTCCGCCAACTCTAACATCAACATACAAGTGTCATCTGTTTCCACAGGCTTTAATTCTCCAGTATTGGAGTCTAGTCGTTGGTTAATAGCAGTACTGAAATGGGCACTTAATTTGCGTACAGGACCAAATAGCCAGTGAATGTAATCAAAAGTGTGAGAACCCAAAGACCCCAATGCGCCGCCTCCTTGGTCTTTACGAGAATACCAGTTCCAAGGACGTGCAGCATCAGCACGAGAAGAACCTAACCAATCAATTCTGATTAGGCGCTTTGAACCCACATAACCTTCTGATAACAGTTCAAAAAATAATTGCCATCCTGGGACAAAGCGAAATTCAAAATCTACAGCTGCAGTCACACCTGCTTTTTGCGCTAACTGGTACAGTTCTTTGGCTTCGGCTGCATTCAGGCTTGTGGGTTTTTCTAATAGTACGTGTTTTCTGGCTTGCAGCACTGCTTTTGCCATCTTATAATGCAAAAATGGCGGTGTGGAAATGCTGACTGCTTGGACTTCTTCCAGCCTCAAGATATCTGCAATAGTATCACAGGCGTGGGGAATATTGTTCGATGCTGCGATGGCTTGGGCTTTATCTAAATCTCGGTGATATACAGCAACTACTTCTGTCTGAGGATGAGCTTGAAATCCGGGAATGTGAACTTTCTGACCAAATCCCGTACCAACAACGGCAACGCCAATCACAGCTAAGTTAATTTTCCATAATAAGATAGCTTTGCAATTATACCATTGTTCAATTGCATAAATTCTCTGTTATCAATCATGAGTTTTCAAAACTTTATATTTGATAGCTGAAAACTCGGAGAATTGATAATTTTTATCATCTTAAAAATCGAATTGTGAAAGGATAACGATAATATTGACCCTTGTAAGCCCTGATGGCTGCAAAATTCACGAAAATTAATTGTGATAGCATTAATGCTGAAATAAATAGACTCAAAACAGCTATTAAACTATTAAAAATTGTTGCCATATGCTTTGCCGATAAATATGTAGTCACTGCAACACCACAAGTGGCAAAAACCATAAGTAATGATACAAATATGACGATGAGAGCGTAAACAGTTAATGATAGTTGAAAATTCAATGATTCTTTTCCTTGAAAGTCAATCCAAGGGTCATATTTTTTTCTGGAATGCCAAATTATGAGTGGTCCTAAGATATTTAAGAACGGCAAATACAACGGGATACCGAGAAATAATAAGCTAACTAGTGGTAGCCACAACAAAGCTGAGAGATGACACAACATCGCCCACATACGGATTTGTTGCTTAGGATTTTCTCTCATGGCTTTTTATCTAGCAGGGTGTTTGTTCAATAATTCTCCACCGTACTATAGCCAAAATAACTAAACAAAATCTTAAAATATAAAAATTTCTGGTTATTAATTTAGCGAGAGAATTTTCTCTTCCAAAGTATACCTTCACTAGGTTATTGAGTGAAAAGGCAAAAAGTATGACAGAAAGAGAGTTTCAAAAGGCACAACCACGTAAACAGTTTGCACAGCATTGGCTCAAAAGTGAAAAAGCTCTGAATGAAATTGTTCGTGCTGCTGAATTACAACCAACTGACGACGTTTTGGAAATTGGTCCTGGTACTGGTATTCTCACTCGTCGCCTATTACCCTTGGTACAATCTTTAGTGGCGGTGGAAATAGACCGGGACTTGTGCGATCGCCTGACAAAAGAATTGGGACGCCGAGAAAATTTTTTACTGGTGCAAGGAGATTTTTTAGAATTAGACTTACCTTCTGTATTAGCACCATTTCCAGCTTTTCAAAAGCAAAATAAAGTTGTTGCTAATATTCCATATAATATTACAGGACCAATTATAGAAAAACTTCTGGGTACAATTGCTAACCCAAACCCCGAACCTTATGACTCGATAGTGCTATTGGTCCAAAAAGAAGTCGCCCAAAGGCTAGGAGCAAAAGCAGGCTCAAAAGCATTTGGGGCGTTGTCAGTAAGAGTGCAGTATTTGGCAGAGTGCGAGTTCATATGTACCGTCCCAGCAGGAGCATTCTACCCGCCACCGAAGGTAGACTCAGCAGTCGTGCGCCTAGTTCCACGTCAATTTGAAACACCAGCTAAAGATCCTCGACGATTAGAAACATTGGTGAAGTTAGGCTTCGGCGCAAAACGGAAGATGTTACGAAATAATTTGCAATCGGTCATAGAACGCGATCACCTGTCAGAATTACTGGAAAAATTAGAGATAAACCCTCAAGCTCGCGCTGAAGAACTCAGCGTTAGTCAATGGGTCACTCTAGCAAATGAGTTACAAGTACTGAATAATGAGTTGTAAGAATGTTTTCCGACTTTCTCTGCATTCAGCACTCCCTACTCAAGCCAGCAGTTAAAAATGCGTTCCTATACTCTCATCGCCCCTGCCAAAATCAACTTACATCTCGAAATTATTGGCGATCGCCCTGATGGGTATCATGAGTTAGTGATGATACTCCAAAGCATCGACCTAGCAGACGAAATTTATTTACAAGCAAGTGATACAGACACGATTCACGTTCGCTGTAATCATCCGGAAGTTCCTGTTGATAAAAGTAATATTGCATACAAAGCAGCAGCACTCATGGCGACAGAATTTCCAACCGCTTATGGCAAGTATGGTGGTGTCAACATTACTATCAACAAGCGAATACCTGTAGCAGCGGGGTTAGCTGGGGGTTCGACGAATGCGGCAGCGGTATTGGTAGGGATAGATTTACTATGGAAGCTAGGGCTCACTCAGTCAGAGTTAGAAGAATTGGGAGCGCAACTAGGTTCAGATGTGCCGTTTTGCATAGCAGGTGGAACGGCTATTGCGACAGGAAGAGGTGAGCAACTTTCTCCGCTTCCCAGTTTAGATAACATATATATAGTATTGGCAAAATACCGTAGCCTTGCGATATCTACCCCTTGGGCATACAAAACCTACAGAGAACAGTTTGGTGATACCTATCTTAGAGATACTGACAGCTTGAGTGCTCGTGCAGCAGCCATACATTCCGGACCAATAGTGCAAGCTATCCTTCATAAGGATGCAACAGAGATTGCTCAAAAGCTGCATAATGATTTAGAGCGTGTGGTGTTACCAGCATATCCACAAGTCTTGCAATTGCGAGAAACGTATGCTAGCACTGGTGTTTTGGGGACAATGATGTCTGGTTCTGGTCCCAGTGTATTTGCAATCTGTGAGTCGCAACAGCAGGCGGAACAGGTGAAGCTTCGCATTAGGGAAACAATTCCCGATGAGGATCTAGAATTGTTTGTAACTCGTATGATTTCACATGGGATTCAAGTGGCGTCATCAGTGTAAGGATTAAGATACAAAGTGCAAACACGAGATCAGCCGCGTAGTGAGTGTAAACTCCAGCTGTTATCCTACCCACACCGCGAATGCATTCACAGAAAGCATAACCGTTCGTGTACCGTCTGGTGATAGGAGAAAAGTGTGGACTGTCCGTAAGCATTGGAGGAGAAGATTTTATGAGTGATGAGAATCTAAAACCACAAGCAGAAACTCAAGTGCAGGTTCAACCAACTCCGTTACGTTGTCTAACTGGGGCGATAATTTCGGGCGGGCTTGCCTATGCACTATACTCTCTCATGATTGCGATCGCCACCACTTTTGCCGCCAAACCGATTCATTCAGATAACCCAATGGTTGTGAATCTTTCTTCTGCGGTGCGTACCTTGGTTGTAGGTATCATTGCTTTGGGAACTGGGATTTTTGGGATAGTGGCGATCGGGTTGCTGGCGCTGGCGGTGCAGCTGTTGGTGCAGCAGTTAATGAAAAAGGAACAGTCATGATGAAGATGGGATATTATTCACTGGGAGATTCAAAATTCAAAATGATTTTTTGAATTTGAGTGAAGCGAGTATGGTGACAGTGCAACTCAAACAGATTCGAGTTCCACCAGGTCAGCGGGTGCTACTGGAAGATATTAGTTGGCAAGAGTTTGAGGCAATTCTCAACGAGTTGGGAGAACACCGTAGTAGTCGAGTTGCATACAGCCAAGGCACACTAGAGATTATGGTTCCACTCCCAGAACATGAGAGAGCTAAAGTTATCATTGGAGATTTGGTGAAAATCTTACTCGATGAACTGGATCTCAATTGGGAGTCCTTCGGGTCAACAACCTTTAAGCGAGAGGAAATGACAGCAGGTATTGAACCAGATGATTGCTTTTACATTCAAAACTATAGGTTGATGATTGGCAAAGATAGGATAAATCTAACTATTGACCCTCCTCCCGACCTAGCGATTGAAATAGATGTCACCTCAAAAACCAAAATCAGTGCTTATCAAGCGCTGAGAGTCCCTGAAATCTGGCGATACGAAAACGGTAATTTGGAAATCAATTTGCTGCAAGGTGAGCAATACGTCAAGTCCCAAACGAGTTTAACTTTTCCTCATTTTCCAGTCATTGAAGGGATTACCCGATTTGTAGAGATGAGTCGAACAACGGGTACAACTCCAGCACTTAGGGAATTCCGAAAGTGGGTAAGAGAACTTATGAGCAGTTTTTTGTAGTGTGGGCATTGCCTATTCATATTTCAAATATTCATCACACAAACTTTTAGAGCAATGCCCACCCTACGATTTGTAGTCTCATCGCTTGAAAAGTGGGTAAGAGAACTGATTAACAGACTTCACGTACCTAACACAGATAAAAAATGACTATCGGCGTTTGGATATTAGGCGACCAACTTTGGGTAGAACAAGCAGCACTCCAAAGCTGTTGTGCGATGGAGAAAATACCTGTCATCTTCATCGAGTCGCTGCGCCATGTCCAAGTACGCCCATACCACTGCCAAAAGCTGGTGTTGGTTTGGTCTGCAATGCGACATTTTGCTGAGGAATTGCGACAGCTTGGTTATCCAGTCACATACAAATTAGCAGAGGATTTTGAAACACCACTCCAAGAATGGGTTCAGGAGAACCAAATTACTGAGTTACGTGTGATGACTCCAAATGATAGACCATTCACCCAAATGATTCAAAAAATTGCAGAAACGAAAGATTTCTCATCTCTACACTGCAAAATCACTTTGATTCATAACAACCATTTTTTATGGAGTGTAGAAGAGTTCAAAACCTGGGCAAAAAGCCGCAAACGTTTGCTCATGGAGGATTTTTATCGCGAAGGACGACGACGTTTTCAAATTTTGATGGAGGGAGATAAACCAGTAGGGGGACAGTGGAATTTTGATAAAGATAACCGTCAACCACCCAAAGGCAAGTTGAATACACCCCCTGCAAAGTGGTTTGAACCGGATGAAATCACTCAGGAAGTCATTGCATATGTTAAATCTCTTTCTTTTCCACTCTACGGAGACATAGAACCATTTCGTTGGGGAGTCACTCGTTCTCAAGCACTCCAAGTATTGGATTGGTTTATCAAAAATCGTTTACCTGATTTTGGTCCTTACCAGGATGCAATGGTCACAGGGGAAGAAACAATGTGGCATTCCATGCTATCCCCATACCTAAATATTGGGTTACTCCATCCTCTAGAGGTTATTCAAGCAGCCCAAAAAGCTTACCATCAAAACCAACTTCCTTTAAATAGTGTAGAGGGTTTCATCCGTCAGGTGCTGGGTTGGCGGGAATATATGCATGGCATTTACCAATATGTGAGTGCAGACTATCCGGAAAACAATTGGTTTAACCACACTCAACTCCTACCTGAGTTTTTCTGGACAGGTGAGACTCAGATGAATTGTCTGCACCAGATTCTCACTCAGTTGCAACGTACTGGCTATGCTCATCATATCCAACGGTTGATGCTGTTGAGTAATTTCGCCCTAATAGCAGGTATTTCTCCACAAGCTGTGGAAAACTGGTTTCATGCCACATTTATTGATGCTTATGACTGGGTTATGCAAACGAATGTTATTGGTATGGGGCTGTTTGCTGATGGGGGAATCTTGGCATCAAAGCCTTACGCTGCATCTGGTAACTATGTCAACAAGATGAGTGACTATTGCAAAGCATGTACTCAAAATCCCAAAGAACGCATAGGGAAAAATGCTTGTCCTTTCAATTTCTTCTACTGGGACTTTCTTGACCGTCACCGTAATAAACTCCAGTCTCAAGGACGGATGAGCTTTATCTTAGGACATCTTGACCGCATCTCTCAAGAAGAATTAGAAACCATCCGTCAACAAGCAAGAGAATGGCATATTCAACAAATGTCTGATTAATTTAAGCTTATCACCCAAGGATGGCATTTTTGTACCAGAGATTTTTTACGACTATTGAAGAAAACTTTGCTGATATCAGCCTTGTTCTGGTGCGTGTTTTTTTCTCGCAACTAGTTGTTTCTCCACCTCTTTTAGGTGCAAATCGTTCGTCTCATAGAAGTATGGCTCTTGATCGAGGTTATAAGTTGCAGGATTATAAACCTGATTGTGAGCAACTTCTGCTATGAGGGGTCGTAAAATACTTCTAATTTTTTCCTCATATTCAGGATCTACCAGTATGTTATCGGTGTATTCGGGTAAAGCCTTGACTTGCTCTTTGGTTAGCCCCTCAACATATACGTGTCGATCCATATAAGAAATGCAAGCTAATGCAATGGGGAGCAGTACCTTTTTGCCGAATAGCCAAAAACCAGTATCAACGACCAGATACCGGATACGACTACTATCCTCATCAACTAAGACACTCGCAACTGTGCCAACTTTTTCATCTTCTAGGGCAACGACCTCATAAGTTGTGATGTCATAAAATGCTGAGTGTTTATACTCAGGATAGTAATGATCAAGTTTAACCAGCGCCATTTTCGGGGTTCTCCATTTGTTTTTAGGCGTGGGAGTGTCAACAATATCTGTGTTGAACCCAATTAAGAACTGCCTAGATCTACCTGGTGGATGTTCCTATTGGCTGCTTGAGGAGTGCTTTAGCCGCTTGCGCGATCGCATCAGCGTCGATTTTTGCTGCATGTAGCAATTCCTCTGGCTCACCAGAACCAGGCATATCCTGCACAGCCAAGTTGATAACCTCTAGTTTGGGTCCATTGTATTTAGGTGCTTCACCCGTACCATTAAACGCTTGAGTAACGGCAGATCCTAATCCACCTTCTATCCAATGGTCTTCTACCACGATCAGTTTGCCATCTGTATCCCGTGCTGCTTGGTACAAGGTTTCGGTGTCAATTGGTTTGACTGAATAAAGGTCTATCACACGCACTATAATGTTTTCGTTCTTGAGTCGCTCATAGGCTTTGAGAGCTTCGTGTAAGGTGACTCCTGCCCCAATGACTGTGACTTGATCTCGATCAGAACTCCGCAGCACTTTACTACCACCAATGGGAAATTCCTCATCGGGATTGTAAATCACCGGAGTTGCCATGCGAGTAGTTCGCAGAAAAACAATTCCTTCTCGATCCACCATTTCGGCGACAAGTTTTGCAGTTTGGTTACTATCGCAAGGATAAAGAACTGTACTACTCCATATGGCTCTCAAAGATGCAATATCTTCTAATCCCATCTGGGAAGGTCCGTCTTCCCCAATTGAAATTCCTGCATGAGAACCCACAAGCTTAATATTGGCGTGGGATACAGCAGCCATGCGAACAAAATCATAAGCACGGGTTAAGAAAGCAGCGAATGTAGAAGCAAAAGGTTTGTATTGTCGAACTTGGAAGCCAACAGCAGCAGCAATCATTTGCTGCTCAGCAATGAACATTTCAAAGAAGCGATCGGGATAGGCTTTAGCAAAATCCTCTGTGTAGGTGGAGTTACTCACTTCTGCGTCCAGCGCAACGACTTCTGGTCGAGCACCACCTACTGCTCTGAGTGCTTCTCCGTAAGCTTTGCGGGTGGCAATAGAACTTCCTTCTTTGTAAGTTGGCAGTTGGAGTGGTTGAGCAGTCGCAGTCGAAGCTGGTTGTGCTTGGTCTGGTTGATGGACTTGAATAGTGATGTGACGTTCTCCACCTAACTCCTCGATCGCTTGCTTTGCTTGATCCGGCTTCAAGCTTTTACCGTGCCAACCACCGACATTCTCGATTAAAGAAAATCCTTTCCCCTTAATGGTCTGTGCCACGATAACGGTAGGGCGATCAGTGATACTTTCAGCTTCACCAAAAGCGCGATCAATCTCTTTTAAATCATGCCCATCAATGGCGATCGCATGGCATCCAAATGCACGGACACGCTCTACATAAGCATGAGTATTCCATCCCAATTCTGTTTGACCTCGTTGACCCAAACGGTTTTCATCGATGATGGCAATGAGATTATTGAGGTTGTAGTAGGAGGCACGCTCAAAGGCTTCCCATACCGAGCCTTCTGTTGTTTCACTATCCCCCAACAACACGCAAACTTTATAAGGAAGTTTGTCTAGATATTTGCCTGCCAGAGCTATTCCAACACCCATTCCCACTCCCTGACCTAACGAGCCCGTTGCCACATCTACCCAAGGCAACACAGGTACTGGGTGCCCTTCTAATGGACTGCCAAACTTACGTAACGACATGAGTTCTTCATCAGAAATGACTCCTGCTGCTTTGTACATGGCATAAAGCAGGGGAGCGGCATGACCCTTAGAAAGGATAAAGTGATCATTGTTTGGGTTCTTTGGGTTTTTAAAGTCGTACTTATAATACTTACTTAAAAAAACCGCCATCAAATCGGCAGCAGACATTGAAGATGTGGGATGACCGGAGCCAGCAGCAGTTGTAGCGCGAATGCTATCAACCCGAAGTTGTTGTGCTAGTTCATGCCATTGGTTTAATTGCTCCTGGGTAGCCATTGTTCCTTTCCTTGAATTGCGAATAATGACTGTTGGGTCTACCTTAAGATTTCAAACAAGCGATCGCGTCTCTCTGCTGGAGTAAAGTGAATCTCTTAGTGACCATATATGCAAATTTAATAATATTTTTATTAAGTTATTTACAAATCCCTTTGGGGTAGGAAACGCTTAACAGTAATAAAAAACTTTAGTTATGGGTTTAAAAGGGAACGGGGAATAGTTACTGGAACTCTTGCAAAAGTCAATGTTTTGAGACTAAACCACAGATAAACACGGATAAATATCGGTGCCCATCAGTGTTTATCTGTGGTTGCTTTTAGATTTATTCGTATTTTTGCAAGAAGTCTATTGTTCTTGACTAGGCTGCTAGTTGCGAATCTCTAGCTGTGTAGATTTTACGATAGCGCTCTACTAATCCCTCCCACTGCACAATGAGGGTGCTTCCCATCTGTTCTTGTTGTTTTGCCCAAGTTGAAAAGAGGTCTAGGCAAGAGTGGTCTATGTAAGCCAACTTGTCTAGGTGAATATGCAATTCGGTTCCTGGAGGAATTTGCTCTAAAATACTTGCCAATTTTGGCAGTCTCACAAATGTTGCTGCACCCTCTAGATAACCGCCGGAGACATAGCGCGAAATAACTGACCAGTTTTGAATAAACCTGCAAGGAACTGCAATAGACCCGCCAGCATGAGAACTGGACCGAGCATTTCAATGCCGTATTGCTGGACTATTTCTGCAACAACAACCGCAAGTCCAGCCGCAGGTCCGCTAACAAGCAAAGGGGAGCCAGAAAAAGCACTGACAATAAGTCCGCCCACAATTCCTGCCACAATGCCACAGGCTGGAGGAACTCCAGAGGCGATCGCAATTCCCATGCAAAGAGGAAGGGCGACGAGAAACACAACAAATGATGCTGATAATTCACTAGTCAATGAGGCTTTGTCTTTGATACTCATGAGATTTCTCATTGGCTTCTCCTTGGATGCAAATTTTCAATTGTGTGTTTTTCAGTTCATTTCCTGACTAAGGTATGAGGGATTTCACACTAACTATTGACAGAGATTCTAATTAACACTCAACAGTGTTGGGGTTGCTTAGTTGAGGAATGATGAGAAGTGCAAACAATAGTCCTAGTTTGTATTATTAACTACTTTTAGTAACCTGAGTTCGGGATAAGGAAGAGAAGGAAAGGGGCAGATAGTAAGCTGAAAATAGCGTTAAATCTAGCACCTGCCCTATGTTTAGTTTAGATGCATTATTCTGGCACGTAGACGATTTCTGCGAGAAATTTGAAGCTCAATGGCACAAAAACCTACTAAAACATGGAGGAGTCAAGCGAGTTCGGTCAAAAAGCTTATGTTTGAGTGAAATCATGACGATATTGATTGCATTTCACCAAAATCACTACCGAAATTTCAAGCATTTTTATTTAGAACATGTACAGAAACAATGGGGGTGTGCATTTCCAGGTCTTCCCAGCTACCAACGATTCGTTGAATGGATGCCATCTGTGCTTATACCTCTATGTGCATACTTGAAGCATTGCTTTGGTAAATGTAGGGGTATCGGTTTTGCCGACTCAACAAGCGTGAAGGTCTGCCATAATCGTCGCATCTCAAGGAATAAGGTGTTTAAGAATTTTGCCGCTAGAGGCAAGACGTCGGTAGATTGGTTTTTTGGTTTTAAGTTGCACATTGTAGTTAACGAACTTGGTGAGGCAGTCGGAGTCTTGGCGGTTTCCGTCGAGTCCGAACTGCCGAACCCGGAGGGTGAAATCTTAAATGTGATTTTGACTCCTGGTAATATTGACGACCGAAAACCCATTCCAGATTTACTTAATGGTCTGTTTGGTAAAATTTTTGCCGATAGAGGTTATGTCTCGAAAGAACTAGCTGAGAAACTTTTCAAAGACTTCGCAATAGAATTTTTTGCAAAACCTCGTCGCAATATGAAAAATAAGCTCATGCGACTTCATGACAAGCTGTTGTCACGTAAGCGTTCAATTATTGAAACAATTAACGACCAACTCAAGAACATTTCTCAGATAGAACATTCTAGGCATCGAAGTCCTGTTAATTTCTGCGTTAATATTCTATGCGGATTAATTGCTTATTGCCATCAACCTAACAAGCCTAGCCTTCAAATGGAGTGGATTTTATCTCAATCTGCTTAACCCGAACTCAGGTTTTAGTAACTATTTCTAAGAGTAAATACTGCTTTTTTAACCAAACGATAGCAAACTTAGATACCTGTATCATTGACTTATAATTATCGTTGTTATTTACATTTCCTGATTATTCTAAAAACAATAAAATGTTTCATGAAAGATTTATGAATGAATTATGAAAAATTTCTCATAATATATAGAATTGGCGAGTATATGTGCTTTCCACATACCCCATATATTGTTGGTATTGTTGGAAAATTTTTCAGAATTTGAGATGGGTATAAGAAGGTAAGAGTATAGGGCTAAGTGTATAATTTTTAGCGATTGTGTTGTGCGTCTAGACTCTGACGACCAATGTATGAGTCATGTGTTGACATTTACAAACCATGAAGAAGCTTTGCTTGCATTCAGCAACAGAGACTTGGCTCACAGAAGCAATCTTTTACAGATGCGTAAGCCCTTCAAAAACTAAGGAGATTTTAAATGACTAGTAGTAACTTACAAAGAAAAGTAATACTGACTACTACGCAGGATACAATCTTCAAAATCTTTCCAATAGATTCTCAGTACCTGAATGATAAAGCAAAACAGTCTGTTCCGGGTCAAACACAGTTCGATTTGCTCAGACAACCTATAGAAGTTGCAGAAGGTAAACAAGATCCAAGCCAACCAGATGACAAGTCGCACTATTACATCACCTTAACGAATCCTTACAAAAGTCGTCAATCCTGGTACATCTTCAAGGGTCATGTGAAATGGCAACAAGTTTAGGTGAGTATGTAGAAATCTAAAAAGTTGACATTTAAGCAAATACTTATCTATTATTGAGATAGTTAAGTATTTACTTAAATATGGCTGGTGACTCCGATGACAGAATTTTTGTCTTATCGCACCAAACAATTGTGGGCTGAGAATGATCGTATGTTGGGGACTAAAGTATAGGTACTCAAGACTGATGACCATTCCCTCACACAAGACCCACCATCCAAAATCGCTATGAGTAGACTTGCTGCCAGTGCTGATGTCTTTGCAGCGATCGCAGATCCAACACGACGAGCGATATTGGATCAGTTACGTGCTGGTGAGCAACCAGTCAAACAGTTAGCTGAGCCTTTTGCCATGAGCTTGCCAGCCATTTCTCAGCACCTGCAGGTGTTATGTGAAGCTGGTTTAGTACAGATGCGCAAAGCAGGCAGACAGCGTCTATATCGACTTAATCCAGAGCCTCTCAAGCAGGTCTCTGACTGGGTTGCACATTACGAACAGTTCTGGCAAGGAAAACTAGATGCCTTGGGCAACTATTTGGAGGAAAATGTATGCTCCGAGACTTGAAATTAGAAGTTTTTTATCCGTATCCACCGCAACAAATTTGGCAAGTCATCACCAATCGTCGCGCTTTAGCTGCATGGCTTATGGAGAATGATTTTGAGCCACGTTTAGGACACAAATTCCGGTTTCAAGACACCACATTGCCAGGACTAGATGAAAGCATAGATTGCGAAGTCATTGAATTAGATGAACCAAAGCGGTTGTCTTACACCTGGCAGGATAAGTTCATGTCCACGCCTTCCATTGTCACCTGGATTCTAGAACCACAAGAAAGCGGTACACAATTGCGCTTGGAACATAAACTTCTGGAAACTGCCCTGACTGGGTTGCGAGAATTTTCACCAGACCAGTACCAGTCTATGTATGAGCAAACGACAACAAGCGCTCTGTATAAGGGGTTGCGAGCCCAACAGACAAGGCTTAGCGCCATCCACCAATCTCATAGATCAGATTCGCTGGCTCTACAAACAAAACTTGCTTATGCAGGTTATTTAGATACAAAACTCAACATATCTACAATGGATGGCACAGGCTTACAATCGCTTGATTATGGGTCAAGAGGTACAGTATTTACTGCATCAAGTAGCATAATTCTTATCTCTTATCTTTGTGACAGGTGGGAACACAAACTTGAATACGTACTACCACAACTTCTGTTGCAAAGAAATTAGTCATTTCTCGAAATAAAGATTTTTTTTCAAAATTAAAAATGAATGAAGCCAATGAAAAACGGCTTATCATAGCACGGCAAAACGCTATTGCATACTTAGCAAGCTCAAAAGTTAGAGCGATAGGGGTTGCTGGTTCTGTTGCTCGTGGACAAGCCGATATGTTTTCAGATATTGAGATGAGCATTTATTATGAGGAACTACCAACAGCACAAGAACTCAAGGCAGCGTATGAACAAAATCAAGGGTCAGATTATAGAGTTTATACTGATGAAGATGGAGCGATACTTGAACAATATTTTGTCCAGGGTATCAAGTGCGATTTTGGTCACATGACTGTTGAACATTGTGAGCGAGATATAAAGAAATTATTAGAAGAATGTGACCCTGATAATCTCTTGCTCAAGATGCTAGAGGGCATTGTAGATATGCTGCCATTGTATGGTGCTGAACACATTGAAAAATGGAAGGCTCAAGTAGCCACTTATCCCAATGAATTAGCTCAGGCAATGGTTAAAAAGCATTTGACTTTCCGACCTTTATGGATTCTTTCCAATTTTGGAGTCAAGCGTAATGATGTGCTTTTTTTTCATAATGAATTAATCGATTATACAAAGAAAATTATGGGGGTATTGTTAGGATTAAATCGCTTCTACCACCCCGTCACTGCTGCACCGTTTAAAGGAATGGATAAATATATCCAAAAAATGACGATTGCTCCTGGCAATTTCTCATTTCGTCTTCAACAGATGTTTACAGAAGAACCCGAAATAGCGGTAAAACAACTTGGTGAACTGATTGAAGAGATATTCGCTTTAGTAGAAAAGCATATGCCAGAGATAGATACAACTGAAGCGTGGCAGCGTTACCAACTTTGGTCAGATAAGTTTTAAACCGATTTATAAAGTCTGGCTTACATTATAGTAACGTATAACGTACCATATTTTGCGATGCGTTACGGCAAGCTCTCACTCTCTCAAACTTTCAAATCCTGACATAGCCGTAACACAACGGCAATAAAGCGAGAACTCTGAGCGGCGGAAGCCGCCGCTCAGAAGTTCGGTGGAGAGGAATATCCACACCGCTTTTTGCCTCTCCTACTGAATATTTACTTTATAAATGACCTCTAAAACTTGAACATTTTATCAAATATGACTGAACAAAATTTTGTTGACACTGATACTAGACAGTGGCTAGAAATTGACCTGCTTCCAGGGACAAAAATACTATCATTGGCTGAACCAGTCCCACAGGGCTCAATTCATAAATTAAAAATGGCTGCTGGCACAATAATTCCAGTTCATTTTCATCCTTGTGACGAGTATGTCTATGTTCTTCAGGGAACTATCGAAACAGGTGGACGTGAATGCACACCAGGAACATTTTGGTTTACACCTGCTAACACTAAAAATGGTCCCCACAGAGCAATCACTTCTGTTGAAATCTTGACAATTCGTCTGGGTCAAATGGGAGTTTTTGAGTCACTTTCTACTTCTTGACATGAAATCAAGAGAAGTATTTGAGGAATATCCAAACCAGCTAGGCATTTAGGCTAATTGACAATTCTCTATTTTTTTTAGGAGATAAAAGACATGAAAAGCTTTTCTCAATTTAGTGTACCAATTGTTGTTCAGCCATCAGAAAAAGGCGACAGAGCTTATGATATTTACTCACGTTTACTTGCAGAGCGAATTGTTTTTTTAAGGAGTGAAGTCACAGATGAAACGGCTAATTTGATAGTGGCACAATTGTTATTTCTAGATGCTGATGATCCAGACCGAGATATCTTCTTGTACATCAACAGTCCAGGAGGTTCAGTAACAGCAGGAATGGCTATTTACGATACCATGAACCAAATTCGCTCAGATGTTTGTACTGTCTGTGTGGGTTTTGCGGCTTCAATGGGAGCATTCTTACTTTCTTCAGGTTCTAAAGGCAAAAGATATGCTCTGCCAAATGCTCGGATTATGATTCATCAACCATCAGGAGGTGCTCAGGGAGGGGCTAGTGATATTGAGGTGGCAGCTCGAGAAATTTTGCGTACTAAAGCAACAATCAACGAGATACTGGCTGCTAATACTGGTCAACCATTAGAGAAGATTGAACGTGATTCAGACCGAGACTTTTTCATGAGTGCTGAAGAGGCTAAAACTTACGGCTTGATTGACGGTGTTATCCTGAAAACACCCGCTTCTGTTCAAGCTTCAACGAACTCCCACGTTGATAAATATCAGTTGAATGGAAAGTCTCAACAACCGCCTCAAAATTCATTCTGAGTTTTGAAGTTCCTTCAAAGATGTAAAGCTTCTCGGTGCTCTTTCCGTCTTAGCGGTTTGATAAAAAACCAGGTGAACAGGATTTCAAAAATGAAAATTCTAGTCATTGGTGGTACTAACTTTATTGGTCCTTCTGTAGTTCGTCGTTTGACTGTTATGGGTCATACGGTCACTGTCTTCCATCGAGGAAAAACAATAGCTGATTTATCATCAGATGTCCATCAAATTTTGGGCGATCGCACTCACCTCAACGAGTTCAAAAACAAGTTTGAGGAGATTTCACCTCTAGTTGTGGTGGATATGATTCCCTACACTGAACAAGATGCACTGGGACTGATGAACACATTTAGGGGGATTGCCCAGCGTATTGTTGCTATCAGCAGTATGGATGTTTATCGTGCCTATGGGGTAATTTTAGGCAAAGAATCTGGAGTTGTTCCGGTACCGTTGACTGAAGATTCACCTTTGCGTCAGCAGCTTTATCCTTTTCGAGAAATGTCTACTAAACCTCAGGATCGGTTTGATCATTACGACAAGATTCTGGTTGAACAAGTCGTCATGTCAGACCCCGAGTTACCAGGAACAATTGTGCGACTACCAATGGTCTACGGTCCTGGAGACTTCCGACATCGCCTATACCCCTGTCTCCAACGAATAGACGATAACCGCCCTGTTATTGTCTTGGAAGAGAGCATTGCTCAATGGCAAGGCTCTTATGGATATGTGGAAAATGTGGCTTATGCGATCGCTTTAGCAGTGTGTGATGAGCGAGCAAAGGGGCGCATTTATCATGTTGCCGAACTGGACGTGTTTTCCGAGGCTGAACGCATCACTAGAGTTGGTAAGGTAGTCGGATGGCAGGGTAAGGTTGTCAGCGTACCCAAAGAAAAGTTTCCATCCGAGTGGAAACTGACGATAAACACAGAGCAAGATTGGTTTGTTGACTCCACTCGCATTCGCCAAGAGTTGGGATACAAGGAAGTTATTCCATTGGAAGAAGCACTAAAACGAACTATTGATTGGGAGCGGACTCATCCACCCGAAGAAAATCAAGAATTGGCGGTATCCTGGTTGCTGGATTATGCAACTGAAGATGCGATATTAACAAAATCTTGAGCACACAAACAGAAAGAGGGGAAATACTTCCCCTCCAGTAGGTACAGGCATAAGGGAAAACACCACTTATGCCTTTTTTGCCTTCAAACGGCTACTTCTACGAGTGCTGCTTTGTTGCTATTAACTATGTGTGAGTGTAAGTTGTCCCAACGCACGCCATCTAAATTAGGTAAGACAACGTGTGCTTTTCCCACTCGTTCTACTGGACCAAGTCCAACAACTCGCATTCTCGCAGCCAAAGCAGCTTCTACACCAGCTCCTGCATCTTCCACGACAACACACTGTGAGGGTGAAAGACCAAGTTGTTGTGCGGCAAAGAGGAAGACATCTGGTGCTGGTTTAGATTGGGATACGCTATGACCATCAGCGATCGCATCCAAATGTTCGGCGATTCCCAAACGTTTGATAACAGTCTGAGCGTTTTTGCTAGAGGAACCCAACGCTACTTTAAGTCCAGCAGCCCGTAGTTCCTGCAACAAATCCGCGACTCCTGGAAGCAAATCTGCTGGCGTCAGAGCCTGCATCATTTCCAGGAAATAGCGATTTTTACGCTCCATCATGTCCTGAATTTGCTCTTCACTCACGGGGGAGTTACCTAAAATCTGCAGCAAAGATTCTCGGCGTGATAATCCTCTCATTCCCTCATTTGTCTTTCGATCGAAGGGGATGCCTTTTTCATCCGCAAGTCGCTTCCAAGCCAAATAGTGAAACTCTGATGTATCAGTTAAAACACCATCCAGGTCAAAGATAACGCCAGCAATTGTTGAGTCTGAAGTTTGCTGCATATTTGCAAAGATTTTCATTTTTTCTGGTTGCAGGTCAAAGTCATACCACTCATTGCGCCATTGCAAACGGAACTTCAAACGTGTCCAACCAGAGGGCAGATTTGGACATGCAACAGGACCAAATTGAGTCATCCGGACACCCGCAAACCCAAAGACCACAGCTTGCCAAACTCCACCAGCACTAGCAGCATGAATTCCTTCCGCTGCGTTACGCCGTACATCTTCTAAATCCACTAATGCTGATCGCATAAAGTGGGTATATGCTTCTTGTGGTTGATTCAAGTCGCAAGCCAAGATGGCGTGAATAGCTGGTCCCAAGGAAGAACCATAGGTATGGTCGGTGCGGGGGTTGTAATAATCCCAGTTGGTTTGGAGAGTTTTCCGGTCGTAGGCATCGCGCAGCAAGTAGAAAAGCATCAGCACATCTGGCTGTTTGAGAATCTGCTTTTGATTTGTGGCTTCAACTCCCAACAGAGCCTGCATCGATTTGGTACGAGGTTCGTAATCAGCCCAGTTAATGTCTTCTAGCTGGAAGAAGCCTTCAAACTGCTCTACTAAACCAGTTTCTAAGTCTTGATTAACATAAAGATGTTTGGCAATCAAGGCCCAGTTTTCCAAGCGTTCTGTCTCTAAATTGAGTTTGAGTGCTAGCTGTGCGGCAGTATCAGGATAAGCCTGATGGAGCCAGTCCCAAAGCATCAACGCTGACTGTAAATGCCATTGCGCCATGAGATTGGTGAAGGCATTATTGTCTACGCGATCATGATTTTCATCAGGTCCAATGACATCACGAATATCGTAACTATTACGTTCTGGATTCCACTCAACCCGACTTTCCCAAAAAACAGCAGTGTCTAGGATAATTTCTGCACCATAATCACGCATCCATTCATCATCGCCTGTGTGCCCCCAGTAGTTCCAAGCAGCATAAGCAACATCTGTACTGATATGGACTTCAATATCACCACACCAAATCCGAATTTGCTCACCATTTGGACTTGTGACCCACCGGGGAGTCACTTCATCACCAGTCGTTGCACTTTCCCAGGGATACATTGCTCCAGAGTATCCCGCTTCTTTGGCTTTTCGTCGCGCTCCATCTAAGGTGTGGTAGCGGTAGGTTAGCAAATTACGTGCTATTGCTGGTTGAGTTAAGGTCAGTAAGGGAAGGATAAAAATTTCAGTATCCCAAAAGATGTGTCCACTATAAGCAAAACCGGAGAGAGTTTTGGGAGGGATGCTGACCCGGTCGTCATGACGTGGTGCAGCAGCTAGCAATTGGAAGATATTGTAGCGGACGCTTAATTGCGCTTTGAGATCACCTTCAATGACGATGTCACTGTCTTGCCACACCTGCTCCCATGCAGCAATGTGAGCAGCAAGCAAGGTCGAGTAGGATGGCTCGTCAGCTAACCTATTTAAGGCTGCTACCATAGGTGTGTCAGTGTCCCGCGAAGTAAACAAAGTGACAATCTTTTCAACGGTTACCGTTTGTCCTGGTACGCATTGGAGTGTTTTTATGAAGCTTGGGGAAGCAGAAGTATTCAGTTCACTCAAGAGTGCAGCATCTTCATCTTCATCCTCAACCACCAGCTTCGCCGCCATACCTAGTTGAAGTCCAGAATGGAGAGTTTGGCTGTGCAACCAGACAAGATTTCCGGCGCTACCTTGATTTAGGGTTTGCCAGTGTTTGACACCTTGGGTATCCTGTTCGGGATTAAACTCAATTTCCACTGAAATGTCACCCTCAAAGTCTTGGGATGTGATTTGACAGCGGATAGCTAGAAGGTGTTTGTCGGCTAAACTGGCGAAACGCTCAAAGTGGAAATCTAAAGTATGACCTGCTGGGGAGCGCCACCGGATTTCACGGTTGAGAAGAGCCAAGCGCATATCGAGCCGACGTTCATAGTATAGAAGTTCACCAGCATCAAGACGGAAGCGTTCTTCTCCGACTTTCACAACCAAAGACAACCAACTAGGGCAGTTGACGAGTTCTGTGCTGGCGATCGCAACATCATCATAAATACCGTGAATGATTGTTGCTGGGAAATCATGAGGATATCCTTCCTCAAAAGTTCCCCGTGTTCCTAAATAGCCATTACCAAGACTGAAAACTGTTTCCTTGTGGTGCAACTGATTGGGATTGAACTCTGTTTCAATCACATTCCAGCCAGTGGAGTCAATGAGTTGCTGATCGTTTTGGGAGGTTTGAGTTGAGAAATCGAGCATTACTTAATAAAACCTATGATTTAGTAGCGCTTGTTTTGGACAGGATGAAATAGCCTTGTTTAGGGGTTAAATCAGTGATTTTCTACAGACAGTTTGATGTCACTTACATTAACAAGGGGACTTGCTGCAACAATAGGGCTTTTTATGCCGACGTAAGCTGCAAGAGACGACTGTCTTTCCCTTCACCCTCTGTGTAGACTCATAGATCCTTAACAGGGTAGAACGATGCCCTCTTGAAACCAAAGATTTCTATTTTCATCGTCCCTTAGATAGATTGTATTAACTTTTTGAGTTAAATATTGTAAATCTTAAAAATACAAAAAAATAATTTTTCTAAATATTTTAGTCTGCAAGCACTGAAAAACTATGAGTAAGCTAGGTTGAAGCCATTCAGCAAGGGTTTATTTGTTAGATTGCAGAATAATGGATAATTTATGGTTATTATGCACCATCAGTAGAAAAGTGGAGACACGATTTTTGCAGAATTTATGATTTTTTAACCTTTTATTTATAATTAAAAACCAATTGTATATTTCTGCATGACTTTTGTCTTACATCATTTCTTTGACAAAGGACAATCCTGATAAAAACATTGGTGATTTACATACCTTACAGCAATATAAAATTTAACCAAAAAAGTCTTAGCTTTTAACTTTGCTTTACGTATAAATATACTAAGAAGAAACAACTATACAGTACTCAACTTTCTTAACCAATCTCCGATGAAATCTCTACACCGTTATGACTTATACGAGTGGTCTGCTTTCAACGAGGAACGTAATATAGACTTCAATAGTATTGCTTGGATTCGTCCAGATGGTAATATTCTCATCGACCCATTGCCTTTGTCAGCCCACGACTACGAACACCTCAAATCTCTGGGTGATGTTCGTTGGATTGTGATAACTAATTCGGATCATGTACGTGCTGCTAGGGAAATAGCACATTTAACTGGTGCGCAAATTGCAGGTCCGACTGCTGAACAAGGTCACTTTTCTATTATGTGCGATCGCTGGCTCTCGGATAGTGAAGAGTTGGTACCAGGGTTACAAGTCATTGAATTGCATGGTTCAAAGACACCAGGGGAGTTGGCTTTGCTTTTGGAGAAGACGACTCTTATCACAGGAGATTTAGTGCGGGCACACAAAGCAGGGAGTTTGATGATTTTACCCAATGAGAAACTCTCCAATCGTGAACAAGCTGTTGCTTCAGTCCAACGACTGGCAAACATAGGTGAGATAGAGGTTGTGCTGGTCGGTGATGGATGGTCGGTATTTCGAGACGGTGGTCTAGCATTGAAAGAACTTGCAGCTAGGCTTTGATGAATACAAATGACTAAGCTAAAGCTCTAACGGGTCAATTCCCATTTCTCGTAACTTTTCTGCCAATCGTTGAGTTTTTTGCCGCTCTTGGTTGAGTTGGGATGCTACTTGATCTGCCCGTAGCCGTTCTTGGTCTGCTGCTTCCTCAGGAGTTGGGATTAACTGTCCCTCAGCTGTCAAGAAGCGTAGCTTTGAGTTGTGTATGCCCAAATATAGATTCAGTTGCTGACTCCACAGCCAGCCCTCAGCATTGGGTTGAAGTTCCTGATATTGTCCCCCCACCAATTGGAATCCTTGAAATTCCAGACTGTTGGGGTCAAACCAGAAATAGTCGAGAGTGCGAAAGATATCCTGGTAAATTTGCTTTTTTAAACCCCGGTCAGTTGCAGCTGTTTTAGGCGAGAGAATTTCTACAATGACATTGGGGTATTTACCATCTTCTTCCCAAACCACCCAACTTTGACGTGGTTTACGCTCAGTGCCTAACACAACAAAGAAGTCTGGACCACGGAACTGTTCAGACTTGCGCTGACGTGGACTGTAGTAAATTGTGAGGTTGCCACAAGCATAAAAATCTTGACGCTCTCGCCATAACCATTCCAAACTTTGAATCAGCAGCATCATTTGCCGCAGGTGCAGTTCCGTTTCTAAAGGTGGTTCATCACTCAGCAAATTACTAGGAGGAAATATAACATCTTCTTCCTGTAAATCTTCTTGGGTCTCTAAGTCTTGAGCAAAAGACATGGTAGTTCAGGACTTAACTGTCACACAGAAAAGCTATAAATCTAGTCTAATCAGGAGAAGATATAGAGATGCAAAATTACCTTCCTCCGTAGAGAGCGATTCATGCAAGAAGTCTAGTGTTAAATAGCAACTTCAGATTTTCTACTTCAACAACTCCAAACACAACTGCCGAAAATGGTCGCCCCGTTGTTCAAAATTGGCATACTGATCGAAACTTGCACATGCAGGAGATAATAGCACCACAGGCGCATGATAATGTTTTGCCAATTCAGCTGATCTGGAAACAGCCTTCTCCATTGTTTCCACAATCTCGTAATTGCTATACCCTTGTTCTTGCAAGCGTCCGGCGAATGCGGGTGCAGCAGCACCAATCAGCAATACAGAGGCGGCGTTGTCCTTAATTTTTGCTGTCCAGCCAGTGTCATCACCAGCTTTGGCTTCGCCACCAGCAATTAAGATGACTGGACTTTTAACAGATACTAAACCAACTTCAGCAGCGTCGTAGTTAGTTGCTTTGCTGTCGTTGATAAAATCAATGCCTTCCCAGGTACAAATGTGTTCTAAACGATGGGGAACACCAGGAAATTCACGAATTCCGCGAGAAATCGCCTCCTTATCAATTCCCGCCAACCGCGCCACAGCTACCGACATCAGCAGATTTTGCTGGTTGTGTTCTCCCACCATCCGCAAAGCAGAGACTTCTATAATGCGTTCTGGTGCAGAGTTTGCATTCAACTTTTCTACAACCCAACCATCTTCTATGTAATAGCCTTTAGAACCTATCAAATCATCTTTACCTTTGGCACTTGTCCAATAGGCGTCAAACCAATCACTTTCACCGACTTTCCTTAAATATGGGTCGTCACCGTTAAACACTTGCAGCTGAGATTGCTGCAACAAGTGCGCTTTGATGTTGTAGTAGTTCTCTATCGTTTTATGGCGGCTGAGGTGATCCGGTGTGAAAGTCGTCCATACGCCAATGCGTGGCGAGAGGGAAGAAGAGGATTCGATTTGATAGCTGCTCACCTCTGCGATGACCCAATCTATTTGAGTAGGGGAAGTGGAAGATGAGCCAGATGTGAGGGCAACTTCGCAAGCAGCATAGCCAATGTTACCGCAAGCAGGAGCGTTCAGTCCTGCTTCTTGAAAGATTGCAGCAATTAAGGATGTGGTGGTGGTTTTACCGTTTGTGCCAGTAATTCCTACCCAGGGTACTGATTGCAAATGTCGCCAAGCAAGTTCCATCTCCCCGATGGTTTCAATTCCCAATTTTCGTGCCTCAGTTAACACAGGTACATCCCAAGGTACGCCAGGACTAACAACTATCAGTTGAGGTAAATCTGAACTATTGAGGTCCAGGGAATACCCCAATTTGACGGTAATTTGCTCTGCGGCAAGTTCTTGTTGTTGATTCAGAAGGTTTTCGGAGGTGTTGCGATCGCCGATCTCCACCTCCCAACCTTCCCGTTTCAACAATCTCGCCGCAGCAATACCGGACTTTCCTAATCCAATGACGTGGGCTTTGGGCATAGACTGTGGCAGAGGTCCCTGGTTAAGCACCATTATCGTAACGTTTATTTCCTAAATTTACACAATTTTTTTTTACTTATGCTACAAATTTTTTACTATTGCTCCAAAATCCGCTAATACACGGGCATAATTGCGAAGTAATCCGAGTAAATTTAACCGATTGCGTTTGATTTCCGGATTAGGGTCCATAACTAAAACACTTTCTGGTCCGTCAAAAAAGTTGCTCACAGTAGGGGTAATTTGCTCTAATGCTGTGACGAGTTGTCGATAATTTCGTGACTCTTGTGCGGCTTGAGTTTGCGGTACTAATTCCACAGTTGCATTGTAAAAAGCTTCCTCAGAAGATTTCTGGAAGAGTTCTTTGCGAACTATAGCTTTGGGGTCAAGTTGTTTGGTATCCAAATCTCCTTGAGCTGCTAAACGAGTGGAACGGTTAACGGTTTCGTAGATGTTATCCAAAGTACCATCATCACGTATTTGCTGGAGGAAAGTTGCGCGATCGCGCACATCTAATAAATCCTTTAACGCCCTTTCTGCATATTCTGGGTCATTTTCTCCTAAAACAGCATTGACGAGGTCATAGTCAATATGTTTTTCTTCTTGCAGTAGAGTACGGACACGTTGCAGGAAAAATTCTTCCAAAGTCGCAACTAATTCCTTTTTATCTTTGGGATGTTCCTGAACAAAATCTGTCGTAATTTGCTCCAGTAACTGTTGTAAATTGATTGGTAGATTTGCCGTCCATGTAATATTTACAACTGCATTGGCTGCCCGTCTTAAGGCAAAGGGATCAGAAGAACCTGTGGGTATCATCCCCAATCCAAAAATACTGACTAGTGTGTCAAGTCTGTCTGCTAAACCGACAACTTGTCCCACCAAAGTTTCTGGTAATATGTCATCTGCCCCGCGAGGTAAATAATGTTCCAAAATTGCCGTTGCAACTGCTGTATCTTCTCCACTTGCCAAGGCATATTTTTGTCCCATAACTCCCTGTAATTCAGGGAATTCATACACCATTTGACTCACCAAATCAGCTTTGCACAAGTAAGCTGCTCTTTGGATATTTTCCCGTTCCTGTTCACCTAATTGCAATTGTTCTGTAATTTGTGTAGCAACTTTGCAAATACGGTTGACCTTAGCACGCAGCGAACCTAAATCCTCTTGGAAAGTGACGGTTTCCAACTGAGGTAAAAAGCTTTCCAAAGGTTTTTCTAAATCAGCATCGTAGAAAAAGCGACCATCAGCTAAACGTGCGCGGATAACTCTTTCATTCCCGACTGCAATAATGTCTGATTTCGTGGGATCACCGTTCGAGATTGTAATAAAATTAGGCAGTAAGTCTTTGGTATTTTGAGCTTTGAACACAGGAAAATAACGCTGGTGACTCACCATAACAGTGGTAATCACCTCAGTAGGTAAGTTCAAAAACTCTGATTCAAAATTACCAACAACTGCTGAGGGAAATTCTACAAGGTTTGTGACTTCCTCTAACAAATCTGGGTATATCTCTGCATACCCATCTAACTTTTGTACAGACTCTTTCACTTGCTGGGTGATAGTCTTTGCTCGTTCTTCGGTATCAACGACGACATATGTAGAGCGCAGCGTAGTGACATAATCAGTAGCATGGGCAACGCTCACAGGTTCTGGATGCAAGACACGATGACCCTGGGAGATGCGATCGCTCTTTATCGCCTCTGAACCATTATCTAATTCAATCGGTAGCACCGCTTCATCCAACAAAGCAACAATCCAGCGAATGGGACGGGAAAATGTCTTATCTCCATCACCCCAACGCATCAACCGCTTTCCTTCAAGTTTGAAAATCCACTGGGGAATAAGTTCTGTTAGAATCTCTGCAACTGGACGACCGTGAATAGTTTTCTTAACAAAGACAAAATCACCTTTATCAGTAGCGCGAACTTCCAATGCAGAGACTTCCACACCTTGCTTTTTGGCAAAGCCTTGCGCTGCTGGGGTTGGTTGACCATCTTTAAACGCTGCTTGTGCGGGGGGACCTTTGACTTCCTCTTCGCGATCGCTTTGTTGGGATGGTAGACCTTTGATGAGTACCGCTAAACGCCGGGGAGTTCCGTAAACTTCCACAGCATCGTAAGCGAGGCTGTTTTCTTCCAGAGTTTGGGGAATGCGCGATTTCCATTGTGCGATCGCGCTACTCAAAAAGCTTGCAGGGAGTTCTTCTGTTCCGACTTCTAATAAAAACGCAGGCATAGGACTTTTTTTAAGGAAAGCGTAGCTTAACTATATTAGTCAATTCAACTAGTTTACCGTGCCTGTTATGCTTGCGTTACACAAAGCGCAAATGACTACAAGAGACACAAGGGAGAGAGGGAACTGTGAAAAGTCCTTTGCAATTGATGCCGTACTCAAAGGAAGACCGCATACTACTGCACGTACAATCAACATAGCGTCATTTTGGTAACAAGCAACAAGAGTGAAGACGGACAGTATCTTTTATCAATTATTTGCAGAGTTTCCCAGTATTTTCTTTGAAATGAAACTAAACTTTATCAGGTCTTGCTGCAAAGTTCTAAAGTACAGCGTGTTTATCTCGATGAATTAGACTCTACAGCCAACCAGTCTTTGGGTATCGGCGTTGTCAAGTTAGTGGTGGAACCAGAAGAGAATGCCATTAATCGCGCTAGACAACTCATTGACCAAGCAAGGCAAGAAGTCGCAGATAGATTCTCTAGCCAAGCCATAATAGATTTAATCGAGACAATTGTAGTGTACAAATTTCCTCAGTTAAGCCGCCAAGAGGTCGAGAATATGCTGAAATTGAGTAGCGCAATAAGACACACTAGAGTGTACCAAGAAGCATTAGAAGAAGGACGCACAGAAGGACTAAGAGAAGGTAAGTTAGCTGCTGTTCCGCTGCTGTTGAAAGCAGGATTGACTGTAGAACAAATCGCTGAACAATTAGAAATTGATATTGAAGCGGTTAGACAGATAGCGCAGCAACAGTAAAATCTCACTTTTGACCGCAAATAGAGAGGGAGAGTATTTTTCCCATCCTCGCTTGCTGGCAGGGGTTAGGGTGAAGTTCTGCGGAGAGAGTCAGTTATCCGAAATTCTCGTGAAATGAAAAGAAGTAAAAGATAAAACGTTTGCTCTCAAGTTAATGGTATTGTTTCCTTAAAAACATGAGCCAGTTAACGACTTGATATTATATCGAGAGTAGCGTTCCTTCTTCCTGACTGTGCCCCTATGCTGAAAACTACCCGCCAAACCAGAAAGTCTTCCTTATTTCTTTTTCCTTTAACCCTGTTGCTTGTTCTCCTCCTCTCCCTACCTTGGGTGAGTACTAAAGAACCAGCCAAGCCCAAGCCGCAAGATTGGCAAATTAACGGCATAGTTGCTGCCCTCGACGATGGCTATGACACAGTGAAGGGATACGCTTTGGACAAATTCGCTGAATATAAGCTGCAAGACTTGAAAACTATGTTGAAGAAACCGGAGAATATTGCTCAGAAAACTGCCAACATCCTTAAAGATGAAAAAATTGACTCCACCGTTCGTTCAGGTGCAGCAGTGGCATTGGGCAACTTGGGGGAAGCAGGGGCAAAGTACGTGCCTGACATCCTCAACTTCCTCAAAGATGAAAAAGTTGACTCCTTAGTTCGTTATGATGCAGCAGTGGCATTGGGCAACCCAGGGGAAGCGGCGGCGAAGTATATGCCTGACATCCTCAACTTCCTTGAAGATGAAAAAGTTGACTCCTTAGTTCGTTATGGTGCGGCAGTGGCATTGGGCAATCTAGGGGAAGCCGGGACTAAGTACGCCGTCCCTGACATCCTCAACTTCATTGAAGATGAAAAAGTTGACTCCACCGTTCGTAGAGGTGTAGCAAAGGCATTGGGCAACTTGGGGCAAGCAACGGCGAAGTACGCGCCTGACATCCTCAACTTCCTCAAAGATGAAAAAGTTGACTTCACCGTTCGTTTAAGTACGGCAGAGGCATTGGGCAACCTGGGGCAAGCGGCGGTGAAGTACGCGCCTGACATTGCCAATATCCTCAAAGATGAAAAAGTTAATTCTGACGTTCGTAGAGGTGCGGCAGAGGCATTGGGCAATCTGGGGCAAGCGGCGGCGAATTACGTGCCTGACATCCTCAACTTCCTCAAAGATGAAAAAGTTGACTTCTCCGTTCGTAATCGTGCGGCAGAGGCATTGGGCAACCTGGGGCAAGCGGCGGCGAATTACGTGCCTGACATCCTCAACTTCCTCAAAGATGAAAAAGTTAACTTCTCCGTTCGTTATCGTGCGGCAGAGGCATTGGGCAATCTGGGGCAAGCAGCGGCGAACTACGTCCCTGATATCCTCAACTTCCTCAAAGATGAAAAAGTTGACTCCTCCGTTCGTTATTGTGTGGCAGAGGCATTGGGCAACCTGGGGCAAGCGGCGGTGAAGTACGCGCCTGATATCCTCAACTTCCTCAAAGATGAAAAAGTTGACTCCTCCGTTCATTATCGTGTAGCACAGGCATTGGGCAACTTGAGGTAAGATGTGGGGCTTCTGCCCGAACTAGCTAAATACTGTACGGACAATACGGTGAGTGATACGTTTGTGCAGTTGTTGCGATCGCAATAATGCGATAGAGAGCAACTTGACAGAGAATTGTAGTAAACACAGTCTCGTGAGTGTTTGACACTCGTCACTGATGAATAGAAGAACCTACATTTCAAATCCAGCAATTGATACATTTGAAGCCGTACTCTGGGCTAACGCATCGCTACAAAATTCTGCTCTCCGATTTAATAAGCACCTCCTGCTTGTAAGCTAGCCGTACGCGATGCTTCAATCAACTCTGCCCCGAAAGCCTTGAAGGTTTCTATCAGTTCCGCATTTGCTTTAGAAGGTGAGCCCACTCCAAATGGTGGTGCAGGATTATACTCCAACATCAATTCGATAAACTTGGCTGTATCCTCTCCACAAAGCATACCAGCAAGAGTCAAGGCAAAATCAATACCTGCTGTTATGCCACCGCCTGTGATCCGGTTACGGTCAACAATGACTCGCTCTGTACTGACTTCTACCCCCATTAATGCCAGTTGCTCGCGAAATGCCCAGTGCGTAGCTGCTTTATACCCCCGCAGCAAACCTGCTGCCGCTAGAATTAAAGAACCCGTACAAACGGCAGTGACATACTGGGCTGTCTCTCCTTGCTTTCGCAAAAATGCCAACATCTGCGCATCTTGCATCATCTCCACTGCCCCGAAGACACCACCCGGTACACACAACACATCCAGTTGAGGGCATTCATCAAAAGTGGTCGTTGGTAAAATTGTTAGCCCACCGTTACTCACAACAGGTTCTAAGGTTTTCCACAGCAGCAATACCCTAGTATCGGGCATTGTGGAAAAGACTTGGTGCGGTCCAGTGATATCTAGTTGGGTCATATCAGGATAAATCACTAAACCAATAGTGTGTTTTGGTTGATTTGTCATACTTGCATTTCAAGCCGTGTAGCTAATACAGCTATCCTAGAGTTAAATATCTTGGCAGCCAATTACCCAGTTGAGTACATTTTTTTCATGTCTGTAAGTTTACAAGCTTTAATTCAGAAGCTCGCGATCGCTCGTGATGAACACCAACTGCGCCTACAGTATATGGATGCAGTGGGAGAGTTATTTGCTTGCCAACACTGGGGCATTTATTTGCATGACAGTCAAGGACAACGCGCCACTATCGATATTAAAGGACTACCCGAGAGCTTTATCGATTACTACGAAAGTGTTGGTGCAATGATAGATCCAGTTATGCAGTATATTATCGAACATCACGCCCCTGCCCACGAGCAAATCATCCTCACCGAAGACGCTTGGAAGCAAAGTCAGCTTTATCAAAGTGGCTGTGGGAAAAAATATGACCATGAACATATCATGACCGGACCTATTGTTGGACAAGGAAAAATTATCGGTACAGTTCACTTTGCACGCACGAGTGGAATGCCTGCATTCAACACTCAAGACTTGATACATCTGAGTGCTCTGTGCTCTCATATGTCAGCAAAATTAGCATTTTTGAGGGCACAACAAGAGTTAAGCTTGTCAAAAAAGGCGACTTGTTTAACTCCACGGGAATTGCAAATTGCCTTAGGCGTGGCAAATGGTTTAACCAATGCAGAAATTGCTGCCCAACTATGGATTAGCCAAAATACAGTCAAGCAGACTTTGAAACGAATCTTTCAGAAGCTGGGTGTATCTGCACGAGCCCAGATGGTAGCACGATTGCAATTAACTCTCTCTGAGCGGTGTTAGTGATTGTTGCAAGCTCTATTTCCTCAGCAATCGCAAACCGCTGAGAGTAACCAACACTGTAGAACCTTCATGCCCAATCACCCCAATGGGTAGGTTAACACTGCCTAAAAAGTTACCAATCAAGAGCAAAATAATGAACCCCAGAGCAATGGCAATATTCTGTTTAACTGTCGCCTGCGCTCTTTTACCTAAACGCATTGCTGCTTCTATCTTCTCCAACCTATCTGCCATCAGTACGATATCTGCGGTTTCCAATACGACATCACTGCCAATCTTCCCCATGGCAATACCTACAGATGCCTGAGCAAGAGCTGGTGCATCATTGATACCATCCCCTACCATTGCAACAGTTTGATACTCTTTCTGTAAACGACGGATGACATGGAGCTTATCTTCTGGTAAAAGTTCTGCATACACTTGGTTAATCCCAACTGCTTGGGCGACGCTATGAGCAGTTCGCTCGTTATCACCAGTTAACATGACAATTTGTTCAACTCCCAGCTTTTTCAGTCGGGCGATCGCTCTTGCGGCTTCTGTCCTCACTTGATCTGCGATCGCAATTAACCCCAGGACTTGCTCTGATTGTGCTACCCAAACAACTGTTTTGCCTTCCTGTTCTAGCAAGTTAGCCGAATCCTGCAATTCACCTGGTAAATCAGTTACATACTGTTGGATAAAACGTGCTTTCCCAACTATCACCTGTTGGTGTTCATGAATACCTAAAATTCCCTCTCCTGGTATGGCTCGTACCTCAACTGCTCTGGACCAATCCAAATCATGAGCTGCTTGTACAATAGCTTCACCTATGGGATGTTCGGAACAGGATTCTACTGTTGCAGCGACTTTTAAGACATATTCTTGTGTATATCCACTTACAGAAATAATCTGGAAGACTTGCACCTGTCCTGTGGTAAGAGTACCAGTTTTGTCAAAGGCGATCGCCCGGACTTTACCAATCAATTCTAACTGGGCGCCATTTTTAAACAAAATCCCTTGCCTAGCACCATTAGCTATTCCAGAAAGTAGCGTAGGCATAATTGCTGCCATCAGCGCACAGGGAGAAGCCACCACCAAAAAAGTTAGGGCACGATAAATAGTAGTTTCCCAAGTCCAATCCAAGATAAATGGCGGCACAATTGTCAGCAATAAGCCAGCTACCACAATAACCAGGGCATATCCCCGTTCAAATCGCTCAATAAACTGTTGGGAAGGAGGTGCTTCGGTTTGTGCTTGCTCTACTAGACGAATCACACGCTGAAGCAAACTACTTTCCGGTGGTTGATGCACCTTCACCTTCAGTACACCATAGCCGTTGAGGGTACCTGCAAAGACTTCTTCACCCACCGTCTTTTCTATCGATATAGACTCACCCGTAATGGCGGCTTGATTGATGGTACTTAAACCAGAAACAATCATTCCATCAGTGGGAATAAGTTCTCCTGGCTTGATAACAATTTCATCTCCTACTTTTAGCTGGCTAATGGCGATGGCTTCTTCCCTCCCAAAACGCAAAACCCTTGCTGTCTCTTGTGTCAGGCTCATCAAACTGCGGATGTTGCGTTCTGTCCTTTGCATGGCGTAGCTTTCTAGCGCCCCGCTCATAGCAAAGATGAGAATCAAGATTGCCCCATCAATAATTAAGTGGTACTCTCTTTGCCACAAGCCTAAAATAGCAGCACCCAAAGCTGCCACAATCATCAGCAAATCAACATCCAGTTCTTTTTCTTTGATAAGAGTCGTCAGTCCTTCACGGGCGCTTTCATAGCCACCAATGATGTAAGCTGCGGGTAGGAGCAGCAATGCCCATCCCAAAAAATTAAGATGTAAGGCTAACCATCCGAAAAACAACAGCACCCCGCAAAGAATTGCTGTCAACGCTTCTGTATGTTCTTTAGTGAATTGGTTTAAACGCTGTGGGGAAAGCATGAGAGTTAAATCAGCACACTCTCTCACGCTAAACCTTAACATCAATGTCAATGTCAACAGGGAGAGGGGAGAAAAAAGTCAATGGACATTAATTCTTTTCCCCTGCGCTCCTCTGCTTCTTAGTCAAGCTTACCCTATGTGTATAAACTTGCTTGAAAAGAAGCATCGCAAGATTGTGATACTTTTTGCAAGAATAGACAAGACAATAGCAGATAACTCTCGATACACTCAGCTATTGAAAACAAAAGCAGATTCAGGATAACTTAGCTTGCGTAGATATCACCTTATCACCAGAACATATGCAACGCCTAAACGAGGTGAGTCAGATAGAACTTGAGCACGACTTTTTGCAAAATGATACCTTCGCGAGCCTCCTTTCGGGAGGAGCTTCGCTAACGCCTTTACGGTGATAGATTCAGTGCCATGGATAACCATCGCAATTGATAATATATGGAGAAAAATTAAATAATTAATAAAAATTATAATTTTTTTAGCAAAAATTCCATCTATCGGTAGAGGGTTTTCGACATCATAGTAGTGTTTGTAGACTTGTTATGTCGTACCAATGAGAGAGCCAGAACCATGAGCGACAAAAAACCATCAACACGTCTTTATCCAACCCGCATTGACATTCCAGCTGAAGCACGGTCCCAGATTATTGCAATCCTCAACCAGACACTGGCAGCTAGTTTGGACTTGAAAACCCAAGTCAAGCAAGCACACTGGAATGTCAAAGGCAGTGACTTCTATCAATTGCACGAATTGTTTGATGAAATTGCAACTGAGTTAGAAGAGTTCATTGATTTGGTGGCTGAACGCGTTACTGCTTTGGCTGGATATGCGTTAGGGACAGCTCGCTTGGCAGCTGCAAATTCAATCTTGCCTGAATATCCTTTAGACATTGATGCAGGATTAGATCATGTCGCCGCTTTAGCAGATCGCTTTGCACCCTATGCCAAGCATATACGGGAAGCGATCGACAAAACGAATGATTTAGGTGATGCTGACACCGCAGACCTTTACACCGAAGTCTCTCGCACCATTGACAAGCGGTTGTGGTTCTTAGAAGCTCACCTGCAAGCATCAACCACACAAGGTGGAAACGGTACAACAGCTACTGCCAAAACAGGAGAAAAAGCTGCTGTCAGATAAGTCTATTGTTGCTATAGCTAATAGCTATTAATTTAGCCATTTTTTATAGGCTGGGTTAAAGAACAAAACCCAGCTTTATCTTTAAAAGAAATATTTAAGTCACTTTAAGCTTGAGCTTAACTCACTGTTCAGTGAAAAGAAAACAATTAAGCAGTATCTTTTTGGTAAGTATGGCACTTTCAAGTGCGTACTTTTCATTTTATATCTACATATTTTAAGATTTAGATAGTTGAAAACTAGATGCAATAGATAAATCTAAAGAAAAAGTTTCTTTTCTATTTGTGTAAAAACTACTGTTGTAATCTGGTAATCAACCATACCTAATGGAGTATTTATTCACGAAATTCCCTGGTTTTTAAGCCAATCCAAAATTATTGTTTCTACACTATTGCTCCCAAAGAAAAGCTTTGTTTTTTCTGGTTTTTTGAACCAGAATTGATAAGTGGTAGCCAACAAACGTCTTTGATATTTTTGCTGCAATAAACCATCAAATCAGAGGTACAAACTATGTCTCCCAATACCAAAACTCACCTCATTCATGATAGAGATGCACGCGGTCGTACCAAGATAGGCTGGCTCGATAGCTACCACACATTTTCCTTTGGTGGTTTTTACGACCCAAACCGCATGGGATTTCGCTCTCTACGAGTGATTAACGATGACCGTGTTGTTCCCGGCGCTGGGTTTCCAAACCACGGACACCGGGATATGGAAATCCTCACCTATGTTTTAGAAGGAGCAATAGAACATAAAGACAGCTTGGGCAATGGTTCAGTGATACGTCCTGGTGAAGCGCAAATTATGAGCGCTGGTACTGGTATCACCCACAGCGAATACAACTCTTCTAAAACTGAACCAGTCCACTTTCTGCAAATTTGGATTCTTCCTCATACACAAGGATTGCAACCTAGGTATGAACAAAAAGCGTTTCCTTTTGAAGAAAGACGTGGAAAACTGTGTTTAATTGGTGCCAAAGATGGGCGGAATGGTGCTGTTACTATTTACCAAGATGTTGACTTATACACATCTATTTTAGAACCTGGTAATGTTATCAACTATCACGTCCAACCCAATCGGCACGCTTGGTTGCAAATAGCTCAAGGTGTCGTAACTCTAAATGGTGAGGAACTTAGAGCAGGCGATGGAGTGCAAATCAGTGGTGAAGAGCAACTTGATATCAGTACAGAAATTGGTGGTGAAATCTTGCTTTTTGATTTAGCGTGAGAATCACCTGAAGCAATAGAAATCCTTCCTCAACACTTGTTAATTCTCAATAATTTTCTAGAAATGTAGAACTCCCCACCCTTGCTCCCAGAGTCAACCTGGGAGCAAGATTACTATTTAGCAAAGGTAATAAATAAATTTATGGCATCTCTTGCAGGAAAAGTTGCGATTATTACAGGCTCATCACGGAGAATTGGACGTGCAATTGTACTCAAATTAGCTGGTAACGGTGCGTCAGCTGTGGTTAATTATGCAGGTAATGCAAACAATTTTTAAAGACCACCTACCGGATAATCTGCATCTTTGTAATTAAAGTTTCTAATCGGGATTTACCACAAGGCTCAGCGCTTTGGCAATCGTTAACTGAAACTTTGCTGTAAGATAACCGTACTTTTTTGTTTAAAAAAGTCTTTTCATTGGCACAGAGCTCAAATGATGCACCAACACTGTTATAGCTTCTTCCTTTAGCATCAACTAAGTTGACATAGCACATAAGATCACCATTTACCATGCTTTTGACAGTGGCAATTGTGGGTTTGGGATCTGGCTTTTTCTGTGCTTGGACAACACTAGCGCAAGCAAATAAGCTAATAGCAGAAGCGGCAAATATAGAGATAGATAAACTTATGCCTTGGAAGGATACTTTTTCTTGCATTGTTTTATATTTTATAAAAAGATATTCATCTTACGAAAAAGTTTATTATGACTTTTTCTGACATTTAATGACTTACTTCCTACCACTCAATCTCAAAGTCGCTTAAAATCTTCTTACTAAGAATGACTTTTTCAGGCTGTCAAAACTGAATGATGAATTTAAAGTAGATATGGGTTTAAATAAACCATTTATTAATGCTCAATCTTGCGAACAAGTCACTAACAATAGTAGTAACTATTTCCAATCTTTATATGTTTTTAACAGTCAGTTTATTTTTGTCATGATTTACTATTAGTTTTGTTAGCCATAGCAAGATTAAAACATTTTTCGCAAGAACTGAAAAGACAGAAGGACAAAATTATATGTAATATATGTAAGCTTAGTTTTAGCATTGCCCCTTAGTATAGATTAGACACCTAAACAAAAAAAGCATATTGACATGGAAAAAAAGTATATTGACATGGACTACTAGGTGGTTTACGTTAGAGCCTCATGCTAATCAAGCAATTTCTCCATCAACGGCTCCAATTTTGATTTTCTTCCATTCGTTTCTTCATAGGTGCCTTGTCAGTCATGAAATCCCCTGAGCCTCAAACTCATCTTGAAGACAGTCCTCACGAGACACAAAAAGAGACATCCCGCAAGCCGCGGTGGCTTTGGTTGTTGTTATCCCTAGTACTGCTAGCAGGTGGAGGCTTTGCACTTTGGCGTTGGCTGGCTCCTCAAAGGAGCGCACCCACAGCTGCTAACACTCAGCCGCCAGGAGTACCAGTTAAGGTATCATCAGTACAAGCTGGCACCATTGAGGATAGTTCAGAGTATGTTGCTAGTTTAGAATCGCGCCGCTCTGTGACTCTTCAACCGAGAGTTCAGGGTCAAGTCGCCCAAATATTTGTTAGAGCAGGAGATGTAGTGGCTGCGGGTAATCCTATTATCCAAGTGGATGCTAGAGAGCAACAAGCGGCTGTGAGTAGTGTGAACGCTGCGGCTGAAGTGGCTCAGTCACAACTAGAGAATACCCGCGCTACCCTCAGATCCTTGGAAGCTGAAAGATTATCTAGCATTGCTGATTTGAAATTGAATCAGCAGGAATACGAAAGGTACACAACTTTGGCATCTCAAGGAGCCGTCTCTCGACAGATTAGGGATCAGTATGCAAATAGGTTGGCAACATCGCAGGCGGCTGTCCGTGAAATAGAAGCGCGGATTAGAGCACAAGAAGCAAATATTAACCAAGCTGAAAAATCACTAAAGCAATCACAAGCTAATATCAGAGAACGACAAGTCCAGCTTCAGTACTACAAAATCACTGCCCCCTTTGCTGGCACAGTTGGGAACATACCAGTCAAGGTTGGTGATTTCGTCAATACTTCTACGCAATTAACCACGATTACTCAAAATCAACCTTTAGAATTAAATATTTTTGTACCTATTGAGCGAGGAGCTCAACTACGTAAAGGAACATCGGTGGAGGTTCTGGATACACAGGGCAAAAGCTTAGGTATGAGTCAAGTCTTCTTTATCGCTCCTAGCGCTAACAATAATACTCAATCTCTACTGATCAAATCGCTCTTTGATAACTCAAAAAATCAACTGCGAGCAGATCAGTATGCTCGTGCAAGAGTCATCTGGAGTCAGCGCCCTGGAGTTTTAGTCCCAACAACAGCAGTGGCTCGTGTGGCAGGAGAAACCTTCGTTTATACAGTTCAAACATCACAATCTCCCAAAGGAGAAGCCCAACAGGTTGCTCGGCAAAAACGTGTGAAGTTAGGCAATATCAGAGGTAATAACTACCAAGTTCTGGAAGGATTGGAGCCAGGAGACAAAATAATTGTTTCAGGGCTACTCAATCTTCGGGATGGCGCTCCTATTATTCCTGAGTCCTAAGTCAGTTTCCGATAAGGAATAGGATGATGAGGAAAAAACATCACCCCATTACCCTACCCCTTCTGAAGTTCGGAGCGGAAGCTTCCTTCGCTCGGACCTCTCTCCATATCTCCATTACTCCATTACTCCATTCCTCATGACTCTATGTTCGTTGACTTTTTCATCAAGCGACCTGTCTTCACCAGTGTTTGCGCTATCCTCATTTTGCTAGTGGGGGCTATCAGCATTCCCACATTACCCACGGCGCGATATCCAGAAATCAGTCCAACTCAAATTAACGTTACTTCTAACTACATCGGTGCTAGTGCTGAAGTTGTAGAAAATACCGTGACAACTGTCTTAGAGCGGCAGATTAACGGGGTCGAGGGCATGAAGTACATGACTTCGAGCAGTAGTAACGATGGTACCAGTACGATTACAGTTACATTTGATCCATCGCGTAATAAAGATATTGCTGCGGTTGATATCCAAAATCGAGTGTCGCAAGCTCAACCCCAGTTACCGGAGGCTGTGCAGAGAACTGGGGTCACAGTTAACAAACAGTCTAGCAACATCCTCTTAGGGATAGGGCTATACAGCGAAAACAATGAGTATAACAACGTATTTTTAAGCAACTACGCCGACCTTTACATAGTAGATGCCCTCAAAAGAATCAACGGTGTGGGTCAGGCACAGATTTTTGGAGAACGCCGCTATGCTATGCGTCTGTGGTTGGATCCGAAACGCCTAGCCAGTCGCAACCTCACTGCTCAGGATGTGATCGATGCTCTGGAAGAACAGAATATACAGGTGGGTGTTGGGCAAATCGGTCAGCAGCCATCTCCAGAAGACCAAATGTATCAAATAGACCTGCGAGCACTCAGCAGACTTACGGAGCCATCGGAATTTAACGAGGTAGTTCTCAAAACAGGCGCGAATGGCACGCTTATTAAGCTTAAAGATGTAGGTCGGGCAGAATTGGGAGCAGAAAATTACAGTAACTTCTTCCGGTTTAGAGGTAATGAGGGCGTAGGTATCGGGATATTTACGACTCCGGGAAGTAATGCTTTAGATGTTGCCAAGGGAGTCAAAGCCGAAATTGCACGCCTTGCTCGAGAATTTCCACCAGGGATGAAGTATCAGGTTGCATTTGACACAACCTTGTTTGTGGAAGAGTCGTTATCGGAAGTGATTAAAACCCTGTTTGAGGCACTTGTCCTGGTAGTCGTGGTCATTTTTGTCTTCTTGCAGGACTGGCGTACGACTCTTATTCCTGTTATTGTCATTCCTCTGACATTGATTGGTACCTTTGCCTTTATTAAAGTTTTTGGATTTTCAATTAATACGTTGACCTTGTTTGGTCTGACTCTGGCGACAGGGTTAGTGGTTGATGATGCCATCGTCGTCGTTGAGAACATTTCTCGATTGATTGAGGATGAAGGAATGTCACCGCGTCGGGCAGCTTCCGAGTCAATGCGTGAACTGTTTGGAGCAGTGATTGCGACTTCTTTAGTGATGATGGCAGTCTTTGTGCCTGTTGCCTTCTTTCCTGGCTCTACAGGACAGATTTATCGCCAATTTGCACTAACAATTGCCTTTTCGATGGCAATTTCTACCTTTCTTGCTATTACCCTGACTCCTTCTCTCTCAGCCCTGCTGTTGCGTCGGGGGCAAAAACCACGCGGTTGGCTAGGCTGGGTGTTTGGAAAATTTAATAACTTCGTCGATTGGACGCGCAAGCAATATGAGCGATCGCTCTTCTTCTTAAATCGTTTCACAGCAGTTGTTGTACTACTGTTTATCCTGTCTTTGGGGCTGACAGGTTGGCTTTATCTACGCGTGCCTACGGCATTTATACCTGAAGAAGACCAAGGTTATTTCATCACCATTATCCAGGGACCTGAGGGGGTTTCGCTCAACTACACCAGTAAAGTGATGCGTCAGGTCGAGCAAGAAATCCTCAAATTACCTGAAGTTGAAGGTACCTTCGCCATAGGAGGCTTTGGTTTTAGTGGAAACAGTGCCAACAACGGCGCGATTTTTACAACCCTCAAGCCATGGGATGAGCGTCATGAGCCGGATCAGTCAGCACAAGGAATCATTAACAAGTTGCGAGCGAAGTTCTCAACAATTACTGAAGCCAGAGTTTTTCCAGTGAATCCACCATCAATTGATGGTTTAGGCAATTTTGGTGGCTTTCAATTTGAGCTGCAAGATAGGAGAGGCAATGGTGGTTTAGATAATATGCTGCAAGCTATGGGTCAGCTGCTTGGGCGTGCAAATCAGACACCAGAATTACAAAAACCTGTGTTTAGCACTTTTACCGCAAATACGCCTCAGCTTTTGATTGAAGTAGATCGCAATAAAGCTAAGGCACTGCAAGTCGATGTAGACGATATCTTTAATACGCTACAGAGTTACTTGGGTTCGCGCTATGTCAACGATTTTAATTACCTACAACGGACTTACCGGGTGTATCTGCAAGCAGATGCTCAGTTTCGTTCTAATCCTGACGATATTGGTCAATTGTACGTCCGTTCTGCCAATAATCAAATGGTTCCTCTGAGTAATCTGGTGAAGATAACTCCCACAACCGCAGCGCAAACAATTAACCACTACAACTTGTTCCGCTCAATTGAAATCAACGGTTCAGCTGCTCCTGGCTTTAGTTCTGGACAAGCAATTCAAGCAATGGAGAAAGTCGCAGAGGTTTTACCAGCAAGTTTTGGTTACGAATGGTCAGGGATTACAGCTGAAGAGCTAGAGTCTGGTGGTCAAGCACCTGTGATTTTTGCTCTGGGTCTTGTCTTCGTCTTCCTGGTGCTGGCTGCTCAGTATGAAAACTACGTTGACCCCTTTATTATTATGCTCTCAGTTCCTTTGGCTATATTGGGGGCGTTAGCAGCACAGTCTCTACGGAGTCTAAATAACGATGTCTTTTGCCAGGTTGGTTTGGTAATGCTGATTGGTTTGGCGAGTAAGAATGCCATTCTGATTGTGGAGTTCGCTAACCAGCTACGGGAGCAGGGACTTTCGATTACAAAAGCAGCTATTCAAGCATCTCAAGAGCGCTTGCGACCAATTCTCATGACTTCTTTTGCTTTTATCATGGGTATAGGACCATTGCTCAATCCTGAAGGGGCAGGGGCAGCTAGCCAAAAATCTCTTGGCACAGCTGTTGTTGGGGGGATGCTTGTCTCTACTTTCTTAAGTCTGTTTGTCGTGCCAATTCTCTATATTGTGATTGGGAAAATTCGCGATCGCTTGCGACGCCGTCCACCTCACAAGCAACTCCAGCCAGTTGAGGATGGTAGAGTTCCTACTGAAAGCCATCGGTAATTTGACTGAGTAGGGTGGGCTTAGCTCACCTTACTATGTTTTAGCCATGAAATCCATTTAATGACTCACTAAAAATCTTCTTCGCCTCCATCCCTAATCCCCACAAAGTGGGAACTCAGAGTTTACTGTGTCTTTGCATCTGTTCTAACGACAATATTTGGGAAAAACATTCATGCGATCACAATTCAAGTATTACACATTCCGCACCCAACAGTGTCGCAGTCGGTAATGACTGTTGATCAAGGATAAAATCAAACATCTGTAATCAAAAAAAGCATTTGAGAAACTAGTGAAGTACTCCGGCTTGCTTCGCTGAAGCGTATCGCTTCTTAGAAACAACCATCATCGTTTCGCGTCTCATTCGCCGCAGCCTCCTTGTACAAGTACAGATTGGTCTTACACAGCGTCTCTCGGTTTGCACCGTTTATCCCCTCAAGGAAGAACCCGCGCAGACACCCACCTTCCGCAGGTGTATAACTCTATGTACAACATGGCTTGGCTTGCTTTTACCGCAGGACGTAACCTTCGCGAACCAGTGGTCATGTTCTTTCCCGGATCTACCGATTTATCTGCGGCAAGGTTCGTACACCTACTTTGAAGTTAGCCTGTCTGTTCAATACGGTCAGGTGGGTCATCGACCATTTATATACTAGCATAAATATGTCTATATTGTGGACATATCTATGAAAACAAAAGAAGTACACATCCGTATATCTGACAAACGTTTCAGAAAACTAAAAAACTATGCCACGTTGAAGGAGAAGACGGTGACTCAAATAATCGAAGATTACATTGACCGATTACCCAACACGGAGATTGACGACTCCTCAAACATCCCTCGCACTGAATAACCTGCGGTTATTACCGTTTAGGGATGCCCTCGTCGCCGTCCGCTGTCCATCCCCACCCTACTTCGTAGAGGGTGGGGACTTTCGCGAATCCGTTAACCTCTAGCTGTGCTAACAGAGATCCAAAAAATTAACCTCTAGCTGTGCTAACAGAGATCCAAAAAATTAAGTTTTCATGTATGTATTGATGGAGTACTATCAATAAGTAACAATAAGTAAAAATTCTACTCTTCCCAGAGCTCCATCAGTTTTTGCAACAGAATCGAAAAACTTAGTGTAATCTTTGTATAACTGGAACTACGGAATGCTTGAGCAATATTTTATGCTTATATAAAATTTTAGGAAATAACTCAACATGAATAACTGTGAGGCATAAAACCTGTCATGCTTGATAATAGTCCCAAAGCTTGGGTTTGGTGGTTAAACCGATTTTTCACAGTTGGATTAGCACTCTTGGAGCTTTATACGGGAATTATTGGGCAAACAGTTGTCCTTGGTGAAATTATACCTGATACCTCTTTGGGAAACGAGTCATCATTAGTGCAACAGGGAGTTGATATTCGAGGAGAAATAGGTAATCGCATTGATGGTGGTGCAGTACGGGGAGCAAACCTATTTCATAGCTTCATTGAATTTAATGTGGAAAATGGGCAACGAGTTTACTTCTCCAACCCCAACGGTGTACAAAACATTATTACGCGAGTCATCGGTAAACGTTCTGATATTTTGGGAACTCTAGGGGTGTTGGGTAATTCTAACTTGTTTTTGATCAATCCCAACGGTATAGTTTTTGGAGCGAATGCACGGTTAGACATTGCAGGTTCATTTGTCGCGAGTACGGCTGATAGCTTGGTATTTGACAATGGCTTTGCTTTTAGTGCAACAAATCCCCAAGCTCCCCCCTTGTTGACTATCAATGTACCGTTGGGTCTGCAATTTGGAGCAACACCAGCAAGCATCGTTAATCAATCTAGAGCTACAAATATCAACGGTGAAGTTGTTGGACTCCAAGTGCAGCCAGGGAAAACCTTAGCTCTTGTGGGAGGTGATATTGACCTGCAAGGAGGGTCTATGACGGCAGAAGGGGGACGGATTGAATTGGGGGCGATCGCTCAGAATGGTCTTGCTCGCTTCAACTTGTCTTCCGCTCCTGAAGCTTTCCCTATCAGTTTAAGTTACAAAGGCATCCAAAGCTTTCAAGATATCAAATTGTCACGAAGGTCAGAAATTCTTGCTAATTCTGATAGCACTACCGAGATGGTAAGCGATGTGCAGCTCCAAGGTAGGCGAGTCACAATTACCGAGGAGTCAGGAATTTTTGCCCGAAACAGGGGTTCTGGACTGCCAGGGAGCGTAACCGTGAACGCTTCAGATGTAGTGGAACTCATTGGAGGTTCTCCAATCAATCAAGACAGCCTGATTAATGTTTCAAATTCTGGTTCTGGGGCGGGAAGCAACGTCATAATTAATACTAGCCGACTCATTGTCCGGGATGGAGCATATATTGCAGCGACTACTGCAGGTGCAGGTCGAGGTGGCAATATCACCGTGAATGCCTTGGAATCGGTAGAACTCATTGGCACAACATTAGACAGCCAGTTTGGAAGCGGCTTGTTTTCTCAAGTTCGTCGCGACGCCAGAGGTGATGGAGGAAGCATCACGGTTAACACAAGGCGGTTGAGTGTCCGAAATGGAGCACAAGTTTCCACTCCCACTTTTGCAGCGGGGCAGGGTGGCAAGATAGTAGTGAAGGCTTCAGAGTCCGTGGAAGTCTCTGGAAGAACCCCCGATGGACAGAATGTTAGTAGCTTAACTGCTCGCTCCGCTTTGGGTGCGACTGGCTCAGCTGGAAGTGTGCTGATTGAAACTGGGCAGTTGCTTGTCCAAAACGGAGCTAAAGTATCCGTAAGCAGTTTAAGCTCAGGCAATCCCGGTAATTTAGAACTGACAGCTCACAACATCTTACTTGATCAGGGTAGTGTTGAAGCACTCACCACCTCTGGTACAGATGGTAATATTGTGCTAAAAGTAGCTGACTACATCTTGATACGAAACGGTAGTTTAATCAATGCCAGAGCTTTAAATAATGGCAATGGTGGCAATATAAATATTGATACAAATTTTGTCATTGCTGTTACCAAAGAGAATAGTGACATCATTGCCAATGCTTTTGAGGGTTCGGGAGGACGAATTAACATCAAAGCTCAAAGCATCTTTGGACTCGCACCGCGTGACACATTAACCCCCCTAAGTGATATCAATGCGAGCTCAGAACTTGGAGTTGATGGAGTTGTCAACATCAACACACCTGATGTAGATCCCAGTCGTGGACTTGTCGCTTTGCCTACAAATTTGGTAGATGCTTCCCAACAAATTGCCCAAAACTGTTCGAGGGAAGGACGAACTGCTAGTCAACAAAGCGAATTTGTCATTACTGGAAGGGGTGGTTTACCACCTAACCCCAGCGAACCGCTCAGTAGTGATGCAGTCTGGGAAGATTTGCAATTCTATACTTTAAACTCAGAAGTCTCAAACGATGCTCAGATAGAGAAGAAAAGAGTTTCTCCGCCACCTCCTAGCATTATCGAAGCTCAAGGATGGACAATTGACACCAAGGGGAACGTCACCCTTATCGCTCATGCACCCACCACAACCTCTCATACATCTGACTTGACACCAGTGAGTTGCCCAACTGCCCGAAACTGAAATGGCAAAAAAACAACCTGGATTTTTTTATAGATTCACATCTTGCACCAGTTTAAAGGGTAGGCAAAACACCTATCCTACACAACAGAGGTGGGGTTTTGCGAAGAACTTGATATTAGGCATGATTCTCGCTTTTATCCTCGGATTCGACCAGGTTGTCGCTCTTCCTCCTACTCCGTCCTCTCCCTCTCTCCTAATTCAACAAGGTAAAGAACTTTACCAAGCATCACGATTCGCTGAAGCTGTCACTCTTTGGCAACAAGCACTCAACTCAGAAAAAGCTCAAGGGAACTTATTAACACAAGCAATGCTGCTGAATCATCTTTCCCTGGCTTATCAACAATTAGGACAATGGCAACAAGCACAAGAAGCAATTAGCTCAAGTCTCAAACTCATTCAAAATTCAAGTCGAGAAGCAAGTCATAGCATCTCTACGCAACTTATCTTTGCTCAAGCACTCAATACTCAAGGCAGTTTACAATTAGCGCAAGGTCAACCAGAACAAGCTTTGCACACTTGGCAACAAGCAACAGCCGCCTATACAGAAGCGGGTTCTATTCCCGGTAAAGTCGGGAGTTTGGTGAATCAAGCTCAGGCTCAACAAGCTTTAGGTCTGTATCTCCAAGCTCGTAAAACATTGAGAGCGGTAGAACAAGCGCTCTCTAGTCAACCAGATCAGCAACTGAAAATGACAGGATTACGTAGCCTGGGCAATATTCTGAGACTTGTGGGCGATTTGAACGATTCTCGCCGAGTTTTACTGCAAAGCTTAATCGTGACACAAGGCGCTGGTTCTGCTTTCAAGCAACATCTCAGCCCTACCTTTTTAAGCTTGGGTAACACTGCCCGCGCTCAAGGAGATACGCAAGCTGCGTTAACATACTACCAGCAAGCAGTAACAACAGATCTTAGTGGAATTACGCAGCTTCAAGCAGAAATAAATCAACTCAGTTTATTAATAGAAACTCAGCAACAGACACAGGCTGAAAATTTATGGAAGCAAATCTTACCTAAATTGACTGAGCTTTCATCCAGCAGAGTCGTCATTTATGCCCGGATTCACTTTGCCCAAAGTCTGATGAAATTGGGAAGTGGGAAAAAAATTGAATCTGCAAAAATACTTGCCACAGCAGTTCAACAAGCTAAAAGCTTAGGCGATCAACAAGCAGAATCCTACGCTTTGGGTTATCTGGGAAGACTGTATGAAAAAAATCAGCAATGGTTACAAGCTCAAACTTTAACACAGCAAGCTTTGCAACTAGCACAAGCCATAAATGCCTCTGATATTGCTTATCAGTGGCAATGGCAGCTAGGACGAATCTTGAAAGCGCAGGGGGCAATCAAGCCAGCAACTGCTGCTTACCAAGTTGCCTTTACAACACTTAAGTCTGTGCGTAGTGATTTGGTAGCAATTAGCTCTGATATCCAATTCTCATTTCGTGAAAATGTAGAGCCTGTCTATCGTGAGTATGTTGAGTTGCTTCTTTCTCCGAGGGAAAAGACACAACTCAGCCAGGATAATCTCAAACAAGCCCGCCAAGTGATTGAATCTTTACAATTGGCGGAGTTAGACAACTTTTTTCGCTCAGCCTGTCTGCAAGAACAGATAGTACCAGTCGAGCAAATAGAGCGATCGCAAGCCGCAGTCATTTATCCCATCATCCTCAAAGACAAACTTGAAGTGATTGTAAGTTTGCCTCAGCAAGAACTGCGCCACTACATCGCTAAAGTCTCCCAAAGCCAAGTAGAACAGGTTCTAGAAGAACTGCGGCAGAATTTGGAAAAACCTTACACAACACCAGAGGGGAAATCGCTAGCACAAACAGTTTACAGCTGGTTGATTCGCCCTGTGGAAGCAGAACTCTCTCAAAATCAGGTCAAAACACTGGTATTTGTCTTGGATGGTGGTCTGCGAAATCTGCCGATGGCTGCCTTATATGATGGTAAACAGTATTTGGTAGAGAAATATAGTATTGCGCTGACACCAGGACTGGAACTGTTAGGTCCAAAGCCTCTCAACCAAACCAAGCTAAAAACCTTAGTTGCTGGACTGACAGAAGCACGACATGGATTTAGTTCCTTACCGAATGTTAATGATGAAGTAGAGGCAGTGAAATCTGAAATACCCAGCCAAATACTGCTGAATCAGACATTTACTAGTTCAGCATTACGTCAGCAGGTTGATACACGTCCCTTTTCTGTTGTACATTTGGCAACTCACGGTCAGTTTAGCTCAAATGCCGATGAAACCTTCGTGCTGGCTTGGGATAAACCAGTGAAAGTCAACGAGTTAAAAGATTTGCTACAGAGTAGAGAGCTGATTCGACCGGAACCAATAGAATTACTCGTTCTAAGTGCCTGTGAAACAGCCGCAGGAGATCAACGAGCTGCACTGGGACTTGCTGGAATTGCAGTACGTTCAGGTGCGCGCAGTACCCTAGCTTCGCTGTGGAGTTTGGATGATGCATCCGGCGCTCAATTAGTCAGTCGCTTTTACCACGAGTTAGCCAAAAAAAATATGACAAAAGCGGAAGCACTGCGACAGGCGCAACTCTCACTGTTACAAGATCCAGATTATCGACATCCCATACATTGGGCACCTTATGTTTTGCTCGGAAATTGGTTGTAGTGATTGCCAATTTTGGTACTCATACTAAGTTGCATTCAAAAACCTCACCCCGCCCTCCGGGCACCCCTCTCCTTAGCAAGGAGAGGGGCGGGGGTGAGGTGACACCTATGAACGCAACTCGGTATCAAAAAAATTTCTTCCCATACTTTTATCTGAGTGCATAAATCTCAAAAGTGCAACGTGTAACTCTATGAAGGATTGACTGAGTTACTAACAACCAAGAAAATGCATCAGTTCTTCAACATTAATCGCCAAGTTTTACAACGCAATCTCAACAAAGGAGCTTCAATTATGTCTGCTATACAAAATTCTCAATCTCGCCGCAAATCGCTGCTGTCAGTTCTTACACTACCGAAGGCGATCGCTTTCTTATTCTTAACACCTTTATTTGCACAGCCATTGTCGGCTCAAGCTTTGCCAACTAAGCAAAGCATGCAAGTTGCTATGAATGATTGCATCACGTTTATAAGCACAGCTACTAATACCTATACTATAAATGTTTGTCAGAAAGCAGATAAAAAAGCTGAGATGGTTTTACAAAACCTCAAAACTGGTGAGAAGTTCACTTTACCTGCTGTGCAAGAGGATGAAAGCGGTAACGTATTTCGTGCTAATTTAAAACAACGCAAAGGATTTAATACTATACATACTCTCTATTTTCTGAGATTACCAAACAAACAGTTTGTTATTAGAAAAATGATTGATTTACCCGGACACACTAACGTCAAACCATTAGAGGAAGTTGAAGTGTTAAAAGGTATATTAATGTCTTAAAAATAACACTAATTCTGATTTAAATATAGTTCTAGCTAAAACTGCAACGCTCTAATATGTCTATATACGGCATATTGAGCGTTTTTCATATCTTTGTACTGTACGAAAATTACCCTAGAAATTAATAGACATAATTTGCAGAAGTTGATGGAATATATAAATTGAAAAAATGCTGCGATTTGGGTGCATAAACCTTCAAAGTACAACGTGTAACTATGTGAAGGGTTGATTGAGTTACCCAAAATCAAAGAACGACATCACTCGTACTAAATGAACATCAAAACAAATTTATCGGAGAATCAAATCATGCAATCAATAAATGCTAATAAATTACCCGCTTGTTCTTCTTTACCAGTTCTACGCCGTAACGATAATGCTCCTCCTTCTCAGGATGTTAAATTCCTACAACAACTTTTAAATCGTTATAATTTTTCTTTAAAAGTTGACGGTTATTTCGGGAAGAAAACAGAGGATGCTGTCAAAGACTATCAAGGTAGAAGTGAAGACCCTTCGTTCCGTGCGGATGGAATTGTTGGTCCTCTAACCTGGGAATTTTTAGGAGCTTGTAAGTAAATTAATATAGCAGTTTCATTTGAATCAAATGTACCAACATGATGATACCTAGCAATCCTATTTGATTTGTGAAAACTTAATTTTGTAGAACCCTGGTATCTTCAAAATACCGGGGTTCTTTACATTTGAATGAAGTACAAATTTATCTGTGTACATCTGTGGAAAGTCTGAGCGGAGGTGAGACAGCAAGCAATTCGCAGGAGGGTTCTCCTCCGAACAGAGCTTTCCAAGACAGTGTTTACCTGTGGTTTATTATTTCTTTGTGTATTCTACCCAATTGCAAACAGCTATATTTGTAGGTTAGGCGAGATGTCCAATTAACGCCATAATATTTTGTAGATTTATAATATTAATATTATATTATTAGATATATTAATTACTGAAAAACCTGGTTTCTCAAATAAACCAGGTTCATAAATTATATATTCTCTAGTTTAGAAATTTCTACACAAGAACATCTAAGCAAGTAATTTCTGTTATCTTACCATTTTTAACAGTAAACATAAAACTTGTGGGACTGGGTTGGGAAATACCGTAGTTGAAATAAGTGACATTACCATTTTTAGACATCTCAATCTTTCCATATGTTTGCATCAATTTTTCTTGGCTATCACCTATTTTTATTCCATTTGGTGTGGCATATTTAGAACTGTTAGCTTTAATTTGATAGACTCTAAAGCTACCTGGTTGAGAATCTTCACCTAAATCAACTGTAATCCCTGAATATTCCAGAGTACGAGTTTTACCAACAGCGCCAAGGAAGCCATTTGTGACCTTTACGGGTTTCCCTAAGATGTGTCTTACTTGTTGTTCAGACATAGAAAGTTTTACACCTCCTACTCCAATACGTTCGTAACTTATTTTTGTTGATTGATTAGTATTTTGAGAAATTTGATAATTAGCAGTGGGAGTGGTAGCAATTGCTGGACTATATGTGTAATTAGCAAAGGGGATAATCACAGTGGCAAATGTGAAAGAAATGACTTTTAACATAATGAGAATCTTGATTGGTATTGTTTACTGATTATTTACACGGTTAGCTTTGTCAAAATATGCAATCTACCACCAAGATTTTCCAAAATTTTTCTCAAAATGAGGATGTCATACCATTTCACGAAATTCTTGATACAAATCACTTTTCTTGCTTCCCCTGCTTCCCCTGCTCCCGAAGCTTGCCATCTGTATCAATCTTAAGGTGAAACGGTATCATTCCTTAAGTTGGCAACAGGGAACAATAGGTGCAGCAGTCACATGGCTCAAATTAACTTGCTTTAATAAGTCATTCCAAGCCGAGGTCATGGCTGCATCTTTGCGCTGATTGTTTTGGATTTGTTCCCCCAAAGTAGTGAGAGCATCGTACCAAATGCCATTATTAGCATAGAAAGCTGCACGTTCTATGGGTGTCTTAGCTGTTTGGAGTTGCCGTTGTAGTGTTGGGTTTTGGGCAATTTGAGTCACTGAACCGCGCACGTAAACCGAAGTTGAGGGCTTATCTGGGTCACAATAAATAGAAAAAGTCCAGTTATATGATTTCCCTTGTTGTAAAACAACTGTTGGCTTGACTGTCAGGCTCACAATCCCTGCTGGTGTCTCTGGTGGATTAAATTTCGTCTTATATATGTAATTGTCTGCTTCATCCTGTAGCACAAACTCTACAGGTAATTTGGAAGTTAATTTTTCAGGCACAAAAAACCAAAATTTGGGATTTTGCGATGCTGATTGTCCCCAGACAACCTTTTGTGTCCCCATCTGAGTTTCGGGGACTAAAGCTGTGAGTGATGCATACTGCTTGCAAAGACCACGGCTACCACCTCCTCGACCTCGTCCACGGGGTGTGCCTGGATTACGTGGTCCGCTTGGTGCAGCATAGCGCACCTTTGAACTTGTATTTAAACTTGTAGGCGTGGGTGTTTGAGCCTGTCCATTTTTCAAATAGCTAGGTAGGCTGGCTATGGTCAAAGTTATTACACAAGTTAGCCTAGCAGTTTGCAACCAGAGTATCTTTTTCATCTCTAGAATCTATTAAATTTTTTGATTATATAAGCAACCTGGGCGCTGGTCACAAATAAGGTCAGTATTGGTGAAATTAAAGGTAAATAGCATCCCAGTACAAGCAAGACAAAGCAGATGCCACTTAATGTTCCAACTGATATGCTCAAAGTAATAATTAAATAAAAATTTCTGTGAAAACACCAGGCAATGAGACCACCTGTTAAAGACCAAACCCAAATCCAGGAAAATTCCCCCCATTGAGGCAATGCCCATAACAGGGGTCGCTTATCTAAGGCTGCACTCACAAGCTGGCTGACCATTTGCGCTTGTAGGAAAACCCCTGGTGTGCGTTGTGCAAAACCACTACCGTAAGGTGTAGACCAATAATCCCCACTCGATGCGGATGTGACTCCAATTAAGACGATTTTGTCTTTAAAGGCACTGGGGTTAATTTCTCCAGAGATAATTTGGTTCAGAGTGACTTGTTGAGCAACGTTTCGGGGTGAGGAGCGATAATTTAATAAGAGTTGAAAGCCGTTGGTATCTACAGACTGATATCCTAAAGTTGGGCTTTTAAGGCGCTCATAAGTAGTATTGCCTAGTTTGAGCCCTGCTTGCGTAAATTCAGCTGAAATGCCTTGAGCTTTGAGGTAACGGAAAGCGAGTTGGACATTGAAAGCTTTGTCAGTAACACAAGGTGAAACCAACTCGGGGGATATCTGCAAAAGATGACGACGCAGCACTCCATCATTATCTTCAACAAAATCACTAAAACCTAGCCGTGCTACCGGAATTTCTGGTGGGGGTGTGATGCCTGTAGGGTCTTGTTCTACATCGGTGGTTTTGCAGATTGCAATGAGGCGATCGCTCTTTTGCATCCGCTTTGCTAATTCTGGTTGACTGGAACTGACAGGAAAATCCCGGTAGATATCTAGACCAATGACCTGTGGTTGGTATTGTTCTAGTTTTGTTAACAGTAAGTTGAGGTGTTTATCTGATAAGGAACCTTGGCGCGGTTCTGTTCCTTGCGATTGAATATCTTCTTCGGTAATGGTTACAATTAATAATCGTGGATCTAAATCTGACTCTGGTCGTGATCGCATTAACAAATCAAATGCCTGCCATTCTAGGGGTTGTATCGTGCCTAATCCCCGTAAGACTACGAATATTATAGTAATAATTAAGCTACTTATAAAAACTGCTGGCAACTGGCGCGTGTTGGGTTTTGGCAGTTGAATACCCAAACGCCGACCGCGCAATTCTTGCCAATTTATCGGTATCTCTGCTGGATTTTGGCAAATGACAGGCAACCAAGTTGCACAAGGGAAATCACCTTCCAAAGATTGTAACTTTTCCCTTGCCTCTCGGACTGCGGTGTATAAAGATTGCCCGCGAGAAAAAGTCGCAAGAAAGTGTTTCAAAAATTCCTGTGCGACTTTATCTGGCACAGGTTCTCGCATAACAATCACCTGAGGTAAATGCAAATCGGCTAAATCTCGTGCGAGTCCTAAACCATCACAGGAGTTAAAGATTGCGAGTTTCAAACCTCGAGCGATCGCTTTTTGTAAACCATACCGCAACTGGTCAATCGTCAGGCTTTCAGTTTGATTAATTTGGATTTGTCCCTTGGACTGACTAGAACTATGTCCTGCAAAAAAGAGGATGTCCCAACCAGATTCCCATAATTGCTCAGTTAACTGGGCACGGTTAGGTTCAACCAAAAATTTTAATTCGACATTGGGTAATTGCTGAAGTAACTTTCGGTCTGTTTCAATATTAATCCGTTGGCGATCGCCTAAGTCCTGCGGATAGGCTGCACCAACGCGTAGCGTGTCCGCAGGACTTGGTGGGCGTTTTGCGCCATCGCCTAAAATTGCCAAAATCTTGACTTTACTTTTAGGGTTTCTAGCAACTGTTTTAATTGAGCGAGTAAACTCGGTTGGACTGAGGGCAATTTCTGCCTGAGGGTAATCTGTAAAAAAATGCCATAGACACCAAGGCAACTTTAATACTTGATCAGATTGTGCCGTAATCATCAAGCGAATTTCATCTGTTGGTGTAAGTTGGGTACGGAGTTTCCGATCAATATTCAAAAATGCCGATGCATTTAGCCAATCATTGAGACTAAGTTGTAATTCTTGACTGAGTTTTTCAAACTCTGCTTGGGAAATATGAGTAACATCTTCTTCCTCAATTTCAAATTCCCCAACTTGTTGACTACGCCAACTCAAACTGGCATATAATGCTGCGTATAGCTGCTGCCAAAGTTGATAAAAGCTTTCAAGTTCTGGTGCAGCAGGTAATCCCCCCGTAAATTGCATCGGCGTGGGAGCATCTGCTTGCCAAAGTTGAGCCACGACTGTCGGAAAACCTTGCTGTAAATTTCCTTTACCTAAATTGAGGACGATTTGTTTACTCATGGCTTATGTTGGGGCAAGATAGCTCTCTTAGGGCTACAAAGTGTAGTCCTTTTCGACATGGATAATAGATTAAAAATATCTCGGCATAAAACTAGCAGATGTCCTCTAACTTGTAAATTCTTCTGAAAAACAGAAATCATCTAAGCAAACTTGCAGACTAAATTGAGTGTTTGCAGGGCACTTAAAGCGCTTAAGTTGGATAGAGTTATCCTCCTGACGTGCTGTCACAGATTGGACAACTTCTCCTGATGCAGAAATCAAATTTAACCTGACATTGGTAGGTAGGTGTTGTTCTCGCTCTCTAGAATGTAGTTGTGTGCGAATTCCTAGCCTTCCATCGGTTTCTTCAGTCAACATCAACATCAAGACTAAAATTTGATTACCTTCTTTGGTCGGTAAGTCAATCTCTTTTGCTCTTTGAATTGATGCTTGTGTCGCATCATTGGTTTGTCGAAAACTAAAGGCAAAATCTGGCTGGGAATCAAACAACGCTTCCACAGCTTGCCAGGTATCTGCAAAAACATTCCCAAACATCGAGCGCAAATTCACTCTGGTGGAAGTGAGTGCTCTACGGGAAAGTCGTTGTTGCCAGTCAGGACGCTGAAGTAAGGCTCCCCAAAGTTCAAAAGGTAATTCCAAGCGGGGATTAGCAATTGCTGGATTTGCTAGGCGTTGCCATAGATTTTCTACTTGGGTATCTGCTAAGGTGGGCAGTGGAGCTATGACCGCTTGTGTTGGTTCATCAGGGTAGAGTTGCCGCACCACCCACAAAACGTTCAAATCCTCTACCATCTGATTGGCATCTAGACAGTATACGCGTTCCTCTGAGTTATAACTCCCTTGAATTTTGAGTTGTTCGTGGGTAGTGTATCCCCAAATTCGCAGCCACTCACCATCCGGATTAACTTGTACTCCCAAATAGTAATCTCCCGCCCAGTTAGGAATATCTATCCATTCTTGGGGAACACGCAATTCTCTAGTTTCTAAGTTTTTGTCTGGAATCAGAATCAGGCGCTTTGTATCCATTATTATGGCAGTGCCGTTAACCGCTTCCCAAATACTATGGTGTGCAATGACATCAGTCCAAACTGTGGCTTGGGGTGCGTACTCGGTTTGCAGCCAAGGCAAAAAAGTACTCAGACAAACTTGATTGAGAAAAGTATTCCAACGACTACGAGGACTTGTACAAGACTGACTTTGTTGCCAGGAAAAGTTTTGCACCTCTGAAGAAACCTCTAACCCTAATTGGGTAGGGGGAATGCAAGAAGGTAGTGGCATATTTACTCCTAATTGGCTTTATTGTCAAGATTGCGGAAATAATCCTGCAACCACTCCTCTAAAACTGTACTAATATGTTTAACCACGTTGGAAGTTGGGGAAATATGCAGTTTCTCTTGACTCCATTTTGTAATTGCCAGCAGGAGGGATTCTCGTACCTTGGATAAACGGCGGGAAACTTGATATTGCTGAATTTCTAGTTGTTTGGCAATTTGCTGTTGAGTAAGTCCTTGGCGATAGTAAAGTGACAACAACTGTTGTGATTGGAGATCTAGTTTTGCTAAAGCGGCGATTAAAAAGTTTTTAATTTCAGTTTGTTGATTTTTTTTGCTTATGGCTTCTTCTTCAGCAATCAAGCTTGCTAACAAAGATTCATCAGTTCCAGAAGGTAAATCATCTTGTAATTCCCGTTCGCCTTGTCCTGGTTGTGGTAGGTTGAGCGATGATACGGTTGGGTACAAATAGGTACGCACTTGCTTGACACAAATCTGTAACCATTTTTCTAGAGTTTGAGCACTGCATTCTGGTTCTGATAGGTTGAGTTGAGTGAGACGAAGTTGATTATAGTTTTGGGCAATGAGTTCCCAGGTTTCTTGGTCGGGACGTTGTAACTTGCGATTTTTTGAAGATTTGCTGAGAATATAGCCATTCTCAAAACAAGTCCAGGCTAACAGATAATGAGCAATGATTTCAGGGCTGAGCCCGGCATTTTGTAAAGATTCTTGTAGGCGCTTACGGCTTATTTTCAGCAATAACCCCCAATCACTGCAAAAATCAATTTCTTGTTTTTGACGCAGTGCATCGCGGATAATATTACCAAAAGCCGTACTGCTATAGCTTTTGAGACTAGCTTGTTGGTTAGGGTCGCAGGCTTTGAGAATTTTGGGAACTTCAGCGATCGCCATCTGAAAACAATCAGACAAGTTACACTGCACACTTGCAAATTGTGGAACCGTCCTCTTTGCTGCCCAATAACAGCTTTCTTGTAAGTAAGCAGACAAATGCCCTACAGCCAGAGAGTTTGGCGTCTTAAGCCAGGACCTATGCCAGTAAATCGCCCAAAAATTCTCGTCATTGTCTGTTTGTGGAATTTTGAGCAACGAATTCTGGATACTGCGACGTAAGGAAGCGTCCCACATCCAAGTACTAAAGCAATCTTCCTCAAATTGCAAGAAAGTCGCAAATATTTCCGGGATACTTTGCCGAGAACGCATGAATTAGTAGGTCGCTAACTAAGGTTGAGATTATCAGAGTCCAACTATAAATACAAATTCTAGTTGTTTGAAGATTATCAAAAAAATGAGAGTAGAAAATCAACTTTTCTTCGTCAAAATTTAGCTTTAATCTACTTGCTCTCTTGCTTCACCATTCATGCTACCTTTTCTCAACAGATTTCTGAACTGCTTTGGTTTAGCATATCTGCACTTAATGGAACCGAACGAGGTTGATTTGGCATCTCATGATGTGATGAAATCAGTAACACCATACTTCCGTAAAATTTACAAAGGGACTATAATTACCAATGGTGGCTACGACCATCCCAAAGCAGATAGCATACTTGCGCTCGGGGACGCAGATTTGGTTTCCTTTGGCAAGTAATTCCTCGCCAATCCTGACTTGCCCAAACGCTTTAAATTGAATGCATCATTGAATACACCAGATCCAAAAACAGGCGTTGCAGAATAGTGGGATGAATTGAGTAGGCAGGGGGTACAGGGAAAGCAGGGGAAGAGATTTTATAACTTGCGAAATCATCCTTTGATTCAGCAATGCCCAAAAATATTTTATGATCATAGTGACAAAGGATACACAGATTACCCGTTTCTTGCGACCTCATCAACAGACTCATAGGAGAATAGCAAATGAGACTGAGCTCATCTACTGTATGGCTTGTTCCAGTCGCTCTGACGTTATTGGGTATTGCAGCCAGTTCTACAAGAGCAAATGCCCAAACGACTTATCCATTTAATGTATCTTATGACACAGAAGTTCTCTTGAAACCCATCACGCCTGAGGTTTCAGAAGCGTTTATCTCAGGCTTTAATCCTGATGCCCCGTACGGTCTCACTAACTTCAGCAGCATGAATTACAGTCAGTTTGACCCCAACACTGGTGTGTTCACATTTGTTGCAGATGCATCAAGGTTTGGTTTACAAGGCTTACCAGTAGGGATGGATATCTTCTTTCGCAATGGTGATGAGCAGCTGATTGGAACTAGTAACGCCACAGCTGCAATTAACAACGCAAACGGTATATTAGAGGGTTTTGGCACTGTGACCATTACTGGTGGTTCGGGTAGATTCGCTGGTGCTACTGGCATACTGAACTTTTCTGAGACTGAACCACTTGATCAAGACCCAACTGCTCCGTTGAAAGGTCGAGCATTTTTAAGTGGCTCCTTTCAAACTCCGCAGAGAGTTCCAGAACCAAGTATTAATTTGGCGCTGGCTGGCGGGCTCATTGGAGCCAGTTTTCTGCTGCGTCAACGCCGCCTTCGTTCTGCTGGGGAGTCATAAAGTTCAATAGTTGCTCATCAGTTTGGATGAAAAGATTTTGCTGTCGGGTGATCGTCCAAACATATTGGCACCTTTATCAACAGGATGCAACGGCAGGGGCCTTGGAATGAGATTTGCGACTTACCACAATACCTATGAATAATCCCAACTACGGAATGAAAACAGCTTATCTTCAAGATCTAGATGGAACACTGATTGGTTTACACGAGGTTCTTGTGTGATATATAAAAAACCAGCAATTGAACAAGGGAGGTCACTGAAGCGCTATGGCTAAGCCTGTCATCATAACAGTTGACGATGACCCAGAAGTTTTGCAAGCCGTGGCGCGGGATCTACGGCAGGAATATGGCGATCGCTTCCGAATTATCCGCGCCGAGTCTGGTGCCAGTGCTTTGGAAGCTTTGGAGCAACTCAAACTTCGCAATCAGTCAGTGTCACTGTTCCTTGTAGATCAACGGATGCCGCAAATGTCCGGCGTGGAGTTTTTGGAACAAGCCATGTCAATCTACCCGGATGCGAAACGTGCCTTACTCACCGCCTACGCAGATACCGACGCCGCAATTCGCGCCATCAACAATACAAAAATTGATTACTATTTGATGAAGCCGTGGGACCCACCAGAAGAACGCTTGTATCCAGTACTGGACGATTTACTGGAGGACTGGCAGGCAACCTTCCACCCACCATTTGAAGGGATTCGCGTCATCGGTAACCGCTGGTCGCCCCATTCTCATCAGATTAAAGATTTCCTAGCGCGAAATCAAGTGCCCTATCAGTGGTTGGATATTGAATTATCGGAAGAAGCACAAAAACTAGTAGGATACGCTGAATGTGATAGATTACAGCTACCTCTTGTCCTCTTTGAGGACGGTTCCCATCTCATGCAGCCATCCAATTTAGAAGTTGCTGGAAAGATAGGGTTGAGAACACAAGCAGAAAAACCATTTTATGACTTGATTATTGTTGGCGGCGGTCCTGCTGGTTTAGCAGCTGCTGTGTATGGTGCATCAGAAGGGCTACGCACGGTTATGATTGAACGTGAAGCCCCAGGAGGACAAGCTGGCACAAGTTCACGTATTGAAAATTACCTTGGTTTTCCTACGGGACTGAGTGGTGGTGATTTGGCACGACGTGCAGTAACTCAGGCAAGAAGGTTTGGTGTCGAAATTCTTACACCACAGGATGTTACAGGTATTCGCGTAGAAGACCAGTATCGAATTGTGCAATTAGGGGATGGGAGTGAAATCAGTTGTCACGCCATGATCTTAGCGCTGGGTGTTGCGTGGCGGCGCTTAGATGTCCCTGGACTTGACCGTCTGACTGGTGCAGGGGTCTATTACGGTGCTGCACAAGCTGAAGCAATGAGTTGTCAAGGTGAAGAAGTTTACATTATTGGTGGTGCAAACTCAGCAGGACAAGCAGCAATGTATTTTTCTAAGTATGCTCACCAAGTCACCATGTTGGTGCGTGGTGAATCTCTAACTAAGAGTATGTCCCAATATCTGATTGACCAAATTGCAGAAACACCAAATATTGCGGTTAAGACACATACTGCTGTGATAGAGGCAAAAGGAGAAACAAGTTTAGAAGCAATTAGTATTCATAATTCTTTCACAGGAGAAACGCGAACCGTTCCTGCAACATCACTGTTTATTTTTATTGGCGCAGTTCCCCGTACTGATTGGTTAGAAGGCGTGGTGCAACGAGACAATCGCGGCTATATCTTAACAGGTCCCGATTTGCAAAAAGATGGACAACGCATTAAGGGATGGACACTAGAACGAGACCCCTACTTGCTAGAAACAAACATTCCCGGTATTTTTGCAGTGGGTGATGTGCGTCAAGGTTCAGTCAAGCGAGTTGCTTCCGGTGTTGGTGAGGGTTCAATCTGCGTTCAGTTTGTCCATCAATACCTTAGCAACGTGTTGTGATGTTTTACATGAGTTCACAAATCGTCTAGCAGATGAGGTTTCGATCTCTGTCAGACAGGTTCATGTGTTGCTGAAAATCTTAATACTGGTAGGACTTACGTGACAACGTCATTCTGTCATTGCGACTGAAGGGAAGTCATCGCAAACCTCAATTCTTTGTCATTCGCGCGTAAGTCCTAACTGAGATTCTTTTGAATTTGATGTCAACATGAATTTAGAACCCACAGGTGACACACATGCAAGAAATAACTCTCACGGAAGCATCGAAAAATTTAGCTGAATTAGTTGAAGCTGCTATGAGTGGTGAAGAAATTGTGATTACAAAAGACAATCAGCCTGTGATTAAACTAACTCCTGTGCTACCAATAAAACGCCGTCGCCGTGCAGGAAGTGCTAAAGGCTTGGTTACAATATCTGATGATTTCGATGAACCGTTAGAAGATTTTAAGGACTATATGTAATGAGGTTGTTGCTAGACACTCATGTCTTCATTTGGTACATTCTAGACATTCAACAACTCAGTACTACAGTACGGGCGCTAATTGACAATGAAGACAACGAAATTATGCTCAGTACAGCCAGTATCTAGGAAATAGCGATTAAACACAGCACAGGCAAGCTAAGTTTTAGTCTGCCATTTCAGGTATTTATAGAACAGTAACTGAGTCTTAATGACTTCTCTTTACTAGATATCAACCTTGATCATCTTGCTGTTGTCGCAAGTTTACCTTTTCACCATCGCGATCCATTTGACAGACTTTTGATTGAACAGTCTATCGTTGAAAAAATATCTATTTTCAGTGTTGATTCAGCCTTTGATGCCTATCCTATTAAGCGGCTGTGGTAGGTAGTAATTATTTTATATAAGGAGTTGCCATGCTGCACGACCCAAATCAAATGACGCTGTTTCCTAAGTTACCAGATGATGCTTTAGAGGAACTCAAGCAGTTTGGTAAAGAAATACAACTGAATACGGGCGATGTGCTGTTTAGTGAGGGTGACTCAAAATATCATTTTTATGTTGTTTTAGAAGGCGAAATTGAAATCACTAAGCAAGTTGGTGTCGAAACCAAATTACTTGCTGTTCACCGTCGTGGTGAGTTTATGGGTGAACTTTCGATGCTGACAGGTTCGGGTGCTATTGCGAATGCCCGTGCGATCGCACCCAGTCGTGTTTTGCAAATCGACGTTGAAACATTTAGACATATCCTCATTGAATGTTCGCCTATTGCTGACGTGATTCTCACCGCTATGGCAGGACGAACCCAAGATGTGGAAGCACAACTGCGGCAGCAAGAAAAGATGGCAGCGCTGGGTAAAATGTCTGCAGGTTTGGCACACGAACTTAATAATCCAGGGGCGGCTGCGCAACGGGCGGCTTCCCAACTACGCGAGAATTTTCAAAACTTGCAGACTCTGGCTTTGCAACTCAATTTACTTTCTATTGAACAACTAAAATTTATTACTGATATTCAACATCAAGCCACAGAACACGCTATCCATGCAGCAAAACTTGACCCTCTGACCTGTAGCGATAAAGAAGACGAAGTGACAGAATGGTTGGAAGACCATGATGTCAGTAATAGTTGGAAACTTGCCCCCACACTCGTCAACGCTGGATTATACACAGAGAAGCTTGAGACTCTGGCTGAGAAGATTCCCACGACTTGTCTTGGTGCTGTTCTTCAATGGTTAGAGGCGACACTTGAATCTTTTGGGCTAATCAACGAAATTGAGCACAGTACCACCCGTATTTCTGAATTGGTGAAAGCGATTAAAGGCTATTCATACATGGATCAAGCCCCTGTGCAAGAAATAGATATCCATGAGGGAATTGAAAACACTCTGCTCATCCTCCATCATCGCCTGAAGAAGGGAATTATCGTTAACCGAGAGTATGACCGCACTCTGCCAAAAATTTGTGCTTATGCTAGTGAACTTAACCAAGTATGGACAAATTTAATTGACAATGCCATTGATGCAATGAAAGGCAAGGGCAATTTAACTATTCGGACTTATAGAGACAATAACTGCCTAATTGTGGAAATTGTTGATACTGGGGTAGGTATTCCACCAGCAATTCAATCTCGAATTTTTGAACCATTTTTTACAACTAAAGGAGTAGGAAAAGGCACTGGCTTAGGTTTAGAAATTGCTTATCGCATTGTTGTTAACAAACATCACGGCGGCATCCACTTTGAATCGCAACCAGGTGATACGCGCTTTCGAGTACGCTTACCACTTCAATCTGTGAATTCTTCATGTCAAGGAGTTTCTGAGTAGAATTTTTACTAAGATTGACTGCAAGCTATGACTGAAATTTTCCAAACACAGCGCCTGATTATTCGTCAATGGAAACCTGAAGCTGATGCTGTACAAGCTTTTGAAATTTATGGTGATCCAGAGGTGGTACGTTTTCTCAGTGGCATTCCAGACGAGAGTGTGGAAAACGTACGGATGAGACTGCAGCAAGTCATTGACCGCTATACTCAACTGAATAATGGATCTGGTTTATGGGCAATTATTGAAAAGCAAACTGGAGAAATTATCGGAACAAGCCTGTTAAAACAACTACCTGATAATGAAAGCAAATCAACTCAGGACTATGAAGTAGGTTGGCACTTAAAAAAAGCAGTTTGGGGTAAAGGTTATGCAACAGAAGCTGGAAGAGGTGCTATTGAGTATGGGTTCAATATGCTGAATTTACCAGTCATTTATGCGGTAGTGAAGCCTGAGAATCACGCTTCTATTCGCGTGACTCAACGACTTGATATGACACCAATGGGTCGCACTTGCAAATATTATGGTGTCGAACTGGAGTTATTTAAAAAGGAGTATTCTAGGGTGTCATCATGCTTGATATAGAAACTTTACGTCAAGTTCCTCTCTTCTCCAATTTACCAAGTGAACGTTTGCATTGGTTACTAGAACAGAGTGTAGAAGTATGGCGAGAACCAGGCGAAATCCATCGCCATGAAGGTGAACCTGCTAATCATGTGTTTATCCTGCTAAAAGGTCAAATTCGGATTACACAAAAAGTGGGCAATCAAGAGATTTTGTTGGCGATGTACGAACCAAAAACGCTGTTTGGTGAATTGCCCGTTTTAATGGGTCAGACACATTTCTGGGCGAGTGGTCGTGCTGTCACGCACTGCCATATTTTAGAATTGCCAAACCAGGTGTTTTGGGAAATGCTTTCAAGTTGTACTTGCGTTATGACCGAGATTCTACGTACCATGGCAGAACGTTTGCAAGCATTACAGACTCTATCACAACACAGAGAAAAACTAGTTGCATTAGGCACTTTAGCAGCCGGTTTGGCACACGAATTGAATAATCCTGCTTCTGCCTGCCGCAGGGCTGTGGGACAATTACGTCAAACTAGGAAAGTATTGCAACCTTTAACTGTAAAGCTGAATCAAAAAGAAATGACCTGTGCGCAAAAAGCTTTTGTAGCCCAGGTGCAACAAGATGCCATCGCCCGTGCCAAAACAGCAACCAAACTCGATCCACTGACGCAAAGCGATCGCGAAGATGAAATGACGCAATGGCTAGAAGCAAACAATGTTAGCAATAGTTGGAAACTTGCTCCTACCCTTGTGACAGCCGGACTTGATATTGCATGGCTAGAGAATGTCAAGGAAAATGTCGGTGAATTATTACTGAGCAATACCCTAACTTGGACAGAGATAACTTTGCAAGAATGGGGTTTGTTAGATGAACTTGACCATTGTACATCCCGAATCTCGACCTTAGTTGATGCCGTCAAAGATTACTCCTACATGGATCGGGCACCTCTGCAAGAAATAGACGTACATGACGGTATAGAAAGTACTCTTACAATTTTGAGTCACAAGTTAAAGCATAGCAATGTCGTGGTCACACGGGAGTATGACTGTGAGGTGCCATTGATTAGTGCTTATGGCAGAGAACTCAATCAAGTTTGGACAAATTTGATTGATAATGCGATCGATGCTCTTGATGGGCAAGATGGTCAAATCTGGATTCGTACTAATTGCGAAAGTGACTTTTTACTCGTAGAAATTGCTGATAATGGTCCGGGAATCCCTCCCCAAGTTCAGTCTCATATTTTCGAGCCATTTTTTACAACAAAAGGAGTCGGTGCGGGGACTGGATTAGGTTTGCATATTGTCTATCGGATTATTGTAGAACAGCATCAGGGTGATATTCGAGTGTTGTCTCAACCAGGAGACACAAGGTTTCAGGTACGGTTACCGATGAAATTGTCATAGTTTGCTGATTCTTCAGCAAAGTTTATCAAACCCTAATCCGAAAGGTGTATATCAACTAGCTGAGGAACACGCTATTATTTTTGCGAAGAATATCCCCTAAAGAGTAGACAATAAAAGGAAAATCCTATGAGTACAAACTGCACACATCTTAATCAGGTTCGCGAAGTGACATCCAGCGCCAAAGGTTGCGAAGAATGTCTAAAAACAGGTGATACGTGGGTGCATCTGCGTCAATGTCTCATATGTGGTCATATCGGTTGCTGTGATTCGTCAAAAAATAAACACGCGACAAAGCATTTTCACGGTACTGGACATCCAATTGTGAAGTCCTTTGAGCCTGGTGAAGAATGGAAGTGGTGCTATATCGATAAAACTTTTGTGTAAAAGAATGACCGTGAACGATTAGACAAGCTAAACATGACACAACAATGGAGAAGAGAAACATAGTTTGCGATCGCCCAACGCGAATGTACGTGCCTTGTTTTTGAAAAACCGCCTTACTGCCTAAGTGTATTGCCTCATTTCCCAGTATCAATATAATCACAAAGGTGGCGATCCTCCTGTGGAGAAGCAACGCTTGGGCTATCACTCATGAAGTTATTTGTCAGATAGTCGCGAACGCGATCGCACCCCATCGAAAGCAGTTCATCTAATGCACCAAGCCGCGATAACTTAGCAATACCATTTTCTCCAACGATAGCGATGTCGCCACTAGAACTAAAACTGACACTTTTAATATTGCCTTCGCCCCATTTCAATTCCCCCAGCTTGCTCCCCTCCAAATACCAATAATCGAGGCTTCCATCTTTTTTAGCGATCGCGGCTATGCTGCCATCATTGTTGAAATGAATATTAGTAAAATCACGTAAATAATCCTGCAATGGAGTAGCTACTTGTTGACTTGATAACAAATCCCACATACGGATACTCTTTTCTCCGGAAGCAGAGTTTCCTATGGTAGCCACCAGTAGCTGGGGTTGCTTGTCGTCAGTTCTCCAAATGATACTCTTGAGTGGGTCGTTTCCACCTATATAAAATTTATTTTCTTGCTTGCTCAACAAGTTCAATACGCAAACAACATTGTCATTTTCAATAAATGCTAATTGTTCATCATCTGGGCTAAAGCGTAGTTGACTTGCAGAAGCATACTGCCCAGGGAATTCTGTCAACTGATTACCTAATAAATCTAATAGACGGATAGTTCCTTTGTCTAAAATCGCCAATTGCTTGCCATTAGGGCTAAAACTCACCTGACCTTGAGGGTCATACTGTTTTTTAAATGCCTTCAACTCCTTGCCCGACAAATCCAACAAGCGGACTACACCATCTTTTCCAAGAGTCACCAGTTGCTTACCATCCTTGTCAAAATCAACACTTGTTACCAAAACAGGAAGTTGTTTAAATATGCTTAACTGTGGACTGAGCACGTTCCACACGTTAACATTGCCGTCAGCGCTTCCAGTAACTAGTACTGTGCCATCTGATTTAAAATTGATGCTGGTGATTTGGCTTTGATGCCCTTTAAATCCTGGTTCCTCTTGTTTGCCAAACCAGTCCCTTAAACGAACGGTGCCATCATCAAAGCCTGTAGTAGCAAGGTGTTTGCCGTCTCGGCTAAAACTCACGATGATGTCTTTTCCCAAGGGCCAGAAGTAGTTGTTCTCCCAATTCCATAACTGGCTAGAAACTCTGTCGGTAGCAGATGCATAGATAATCACCACTCGCCTACCATCGGGGCTAATGATTGCTTCATCAACTGGGGCAGGAGGTGTGAATTTACCCAACTCTTTACCCACAGAGTCCCATAAACAGACAATGCGGTTATCTTTACTAATGGTAACTCGCAGTAGCTGACCATTAGGGTCAAAACTAACACCGATAACCCTGCTTTGAGCTTCATTAAATTCCTGCAAATTGTTCCCAGAAGCGTCCCACAAGCGCGCAACCCCATCCTTTGCAACGCTAGCTAATCTCCTGCCATCTGGACTAAAAGCTACACTTTTTATGGGTGCTTGATGGGCTCTGAATTCTGTTTGCCGTTTTTGTTCCCAATCCCATAAGGTGATGATACCATCATTGCGAGCTATGGCAAGTCTGCTGGTATCGGGACTAAAAACTAGTTTTGTCACTAAGCCTTGAGGTAGTTTCACCGTAGCTAATACTTGACTGTTTTTATTCAAAACGCGAACAGTGCCATTGTTTTCAGCAGTAGCTAGCAGTAATTTGCCTTCCTTCCAAAAAACATTTTCAACCTGACCTGTATCCACTTTCAGGCTGTTTTGTTCTCTTACCGTATAAAAAGCTTTTCGCAGCGTTCTCGTGACTTGAATTTGGTCTTGCTCTTCTGGCTTCAGTAACTGCAAAAGTGGGTGTTTCAAAGATTTCCCTGCTTGTAAACTCAATACCAAGGCATCTAAAATCGGCTGATTTGATTGGAGTTTGGTTTCTGAAGATTCTCTTGCAGCACGTGTTTGTTCTATTTCTGCTTCTCTTTGACTAACTAAAGACCAGAAAAGTAGACCGCTCAATCCTAGCATGACCCCAAAAGCAATACGCCAACGCCAAGCGACATTCTTGCGTTTTTGCCGGACACTATGCTGGACAAACTCTGCTTCTAATTGGTTAAACCAATCGTTACTAGAATTGAGTTTTTCATTCAAGACATCCAGGTAGGGATTAGCATTCCAAAGAAACTGTGCTGGTTTCTCTTTTGGACGTTTTTGCTGATTTGCTGTTTGTCGCCATAGTTGAACAAACTCAGTTTTTACTTTATTAAACAAATTTTCGACGGAGTAAAATCTCTGATCCAACCAATCCAGGAAAACGTCAACTTTTCCTTGATGATCTAATGACTGTTCCTTACTTCTCCACTCCTGGGCAGCCGATGTCAAGCGCCGTTGTAGAATTAAACTTTCTTCATCATCTTGTTTCCAAGTTAGCAGCTTTTGCCAACCCCGGACTAAAGCATCATGGGCTGGTTCTACATAAGGTTTCCCCTCAGTATCTTGTCCTTCAACCAACAGACGTGCAGCCGTAAAGCGCTGAATCACCTCTATGACTCGTTGGTTTTCTGGTTCCGGGTACTCCAGTTCAGATAATGGTACACGTCTGCGAGCTAATTCACCTCCACCCACTGCCACCATTCGCAGCATGACGTTACGGATAACCTGTGCGTAAGCTTTATCCTGTTGAACCAACTTCTCATATTCACTGTCAGCTCTTTGGGTAAGACTGCGCGTGACTCCCCCCAGTTCTTCATAATCTTGTTGAGTAATAGCTCGGTTGTCCCTTGTCCCTTCTCTAACAGCCCTTAAATACTTGAGGTAGAGTTCACTTAAAGTAAAAGAAAGTAGTGGTAGGGCACCAGGCATTTGGACAACTTCATCTATTAATTTGTCTACTAAATTATGCGGTTCAAAATACATGACCCGTGCCGAAGCTGGTTCTTCAATACATGATCGCAACTCCTCCCGTGTCATTGCAGGCACAATAAATCTAGCAGAAGTCCAATATAACTCTAAGGCAGAATTTCTAAATTGGGGTTCAAAGTCACTGCGCAGTGTCAGTACAATTCTTAACTGCTCTGAGTAATTGGCTATTGCCTGTGCCAACAATTCCAGAAAATTTTCCCGCTCTTGGTCATCCCGACACAAAGTTATCAATTCTTCCAACTGGTCAATCACTAGTAACAGCTTTGATTGAGGATTGTTCTGACTCCAAGTCGACAAACTACCAAAAAGACTCTCGACTTTTTGCTCAGTGGTCAAGCGGGTGATTGAAGTCGCCGCCAAGTTTGCAGATATCAGTGCATTGTTTAAAGCCTTCAACGGTGATTCCCCAGGACGGATAGTAGCTAAGATGTGCCACTGCTGCTGATTTGAATTTTTCTGTAGCTGCTTAAGGTAGGGAATCAAACCCGCCTTGACTAAGCTAGATTTACCCGTTCCAGAAGCCCCCAGCACCATAGTCAAGGACCGTTTACTAACGAATTCATATAATTTTTCAGTCAAGGCTTGTCTGCCAAAAAATAGGTGGGTGTCTTCTTCATCAAATGACTGTAAGCCTTGATACGGGTTTTGCGATTCATCTAGGGGTGGTGCTGGGGGTAAGTTCAGTTGATGCCCGGGCGTGAGGAAAATATACTCACCTTTATCGTGCTTTTTGAGAGGCCAAATTCCAGGAGTTTGCCGTCGTATATTGCTTACTGTTGCTCTTTCAACGCGATCGCGCAAATATAAATACAATTCAGTAGCTGTAATCACCCCATCTCCAGGGGGTTTGCCCTTTTCCGCAGGCGGATAAATATCAGCCCCACCTGCTAACGCTTCCAGTAATGCCGCAGCAAAGGGAGAATGCCCGCCAACTCGACCACGAGAAGTATTTAGATTGAATGCATCTGTAGCTTTTTGGTCGTAGGCGGCAGAGGTAATGACTTGCCAAGCTGGATCTTGGATAAAGCGCTCATAACGCTCTTGGTGAAGAACTTCTGGTGCGCTTAACAAATCTCTCGTACTCGACCAGCGAAAGGCTCCAGCAAAGCAACAATCGAGGATACCTAGAAAATGACGGCACGGAAATTCGCTCAAACATTCCTGCAACTTGGTCATTGGTAGGTAGCTTTGAGTGTTTCCTTGTTTGGCATCTTGTGGGATCAAATAACCAGCAGGACCATCTTCACCATTGAGAGCAATTCCATGACCAGCAAAGTAAAATAGCAGTCGGTCATCTGACCTGACTTGTTGTGGAAGAGTTGTTTCCAACAGGTGAAGAAGGTTTTTCAGGGTCGCTATCTTATCCAAGCACACCCACACCTGATATCCATGGCTTTCGCGCAGAATTTCCACCAGCTTTTTGGCGTCATTCACAGCGTTGTTCAGGGGGGGAATTCCATTGTCATAATTATTTATGCCAATCACAAAGGCGAGGTTGCGTGCAAACTCAGACATAGCATCCTAGCTCCTTTTTTCACTTAAGTGTGACCAGTCTGCTTCTGCAAGAAAATAGGTGGAACTGTATGCAGCTTCCTCAAAGATGGCAAATTAGCAATCGCTCTTCTCTATATATAGCTCTTACCTTCAACATTTGATCGCTGGCAGTCTGATATTGCCCGTGATATGATATGTTTCCCGTATCATATGCGATATAAAAAACATACGTTTCGTGTTTGATACAGATGTAATTGTCGCCGCTATGCGAAGTCCGAGGGGAGCCTCAGCAGCTTTGCTATTAGCAGCATTAGCGATCTCTTTTGGAAGGAACTTGGCTACTTGTCGCACAGATGGCGATCGCTCTCACTAACATTGGGGTTATTCTGCAAATAGTCACGCGCCCAAGCGCAAGCGTACCTCAGTAGCTGATCGAGATCTAGATTTTCCTCCCATTTCCAGAGAATTACAGTCTGGTCAGAACTTGCTGAAGCAATGGTTTTTCCATCAGGGCTGAAAGCAACTTTGACAACCGCATTTTCATGACCTGACAACTTTTTCCGCAATGTGCCGTCACTCGTCCAGAGTTTCACTGTCCCGTCATAACTCGCCGTAGCAATCATCCCGTCACGGCTGAAAGCGACGGCGCTTACTGCCTTCTCATGACCTGACAAAGTTTTCAAAGGTGTACCATCGCTCTTCCAAAGTTTCACCGTTCCGTCAGCACTTGCCGAGGCGAGTATCTGGCTATTAGGGCTGAAAGCGACGGCGGTTACCGCATTCTTATGCCCTGACAAAGTTTTCAAAAGTGTGCCGTCGCTATTCCAGAGTTTCACCGTTCCGTCACTATTCGCCGAAGCAATTATTTGACCGTTAGGGCTGAAACTGACACCCCAAACTGGACTGTTCTGCTTATCCAGGGTTTTTAGTAACTTCCCGTCGCCGCTATTAAAGAGTTGTACTTTCCCATCTCCACCAGCCGTAGCAATCATCTGGCTGTCAGGGCTAAAACTCAATCCTTTCACTTCACTATGATTGAGCTCACCCACATGTCCTTCTAGAAATGAACCTCTTTCCCTACGGGTGCCATCTGAGTTATGAATTTGGACTCCCCTGTCCCACGCCGCTGTGGTAATCATCTGTCCGTTAGGGCTAAAAGCGACTGCGGTAATCGGACCACCATGCCATTTATAAGTTTTTTGCAATGTGCCGTCTGGGTTCCAGAGTGTGAGCCAACCGTGTCCATTTGTTGTAGCAATTGTCTTTCCATTGGGGCTATAAGCGACTGCGTAAACCTGCTCGTTATGTGACAGGGCTTTCAGTGAGCTTCCGCCTAGCTGCCAAAGTTTTACCGTCCCGTCATCGCTTGCCGAGGCAATCATCTTGCCGTCATGGCTGAAAGCGACCGCACGAACCACATCTTCATGCCCTGCAAGGGTATTGAGTAGTGTGCCATCAAACGTGCCATCAGTAGTAGGCTGCCAGAGTTTGACCGTATTGTCACTACTCGCCGAGGCAATTATCTGACTGTCGGGGTTAAAATTGACCTCCCATACCGCATCGCTATGCCCTACAAGATTTTTGTCCAACGTGCCGTCCATCTTCCAGAGTTTGACGATTTTATCCACACCCCCCGTGGCAATCATCTTTCCATCTGGGCTGAAATTAATGGTGTTGACCGCCCCGTAATGACCTTCAAGCTTTTTATGCCAGGTGCCGTCGCTCTTCCAGAGCGTAGCACCATACCACCCCGATGCAGCAACCATCTGTCCGTCGGAACTTATTGCCACCGCCTGTTGCACACCATTCATATCCCCTTCCAGAGTTTTTAATAAGGTGCCGTTCTCTACATTCCAGATTTGCACTGTCCCGATTTTTTCCTGTTTTTCATTCACTTCCATATTGGCTGTGGCAAGTGTCTTTCCGTCCCCGCTGAAAGCAAGTGCAGATGTAATGCCGCGTCGCCCGGACAAGCTGATGAGCGGTTGATCGCCCGCGAGACTCAAGAGTATGACACGATCCCTAGCAGTCAATGCCACGATCTTCTTAGTGGAATTGAATGCGACGGCAGAGATAGGGATGCGGTACACGCCGTCTTTGGTGTTAAAGAAGAGAAGTAGGCTACCCATATAATCTAAGGCAACGATCTGGTGATCGGCACTCGAAGCAACTACTGGGACAGATTTCTGAGCATTAGTCTTGGAAGTGAGTTGAACTTGCCGTCCGTTATGTGGCCACAGTATTGACGAGCCATCTGGTTTCCAGAGTTGCACTGTCCCGTCGCTTAGACTCCTTAGTGTAGCAATCATTTGGTCATCAGGGCTGAAAGCAACTGCGCTAATACCATTACCCACCTGTAAACGGTTATTTTCTTTAACTCCATAAAGAACCTTTTGCAAGGTTTTTTTCACTTGATTGCCTAACTTAGAGTCAGGAAAGACAGCTTGCCAAAATGACTGCTTGAGTGCTTCCCCTGTCCGTAAACTTGTTATCATTGCCTCTAATTCTTGATGAGAGAGCAATTGTGAGGATGAAGCTTCCCTAAGAGCATTAATTTGCTGTATTTCTGATGTTCGCCACTGATATCCAGCAAAAATGGCGAATCCACTCAAAACCAGAATGACTCCAGTCACAGAGCTAATTAAGCGACGACGATTGTTTCGCCTTCTTTGCAAACTGCGCTGGACAAACTCAGTTTCTACCTGGTTCAACCAGTTGTTGTTGGGTGAGTTGAGCACCTCCTTCTGTAATACATCGAGATAGGGGTCACCTTGCCAAAGATACTCTGTCTGTTGCTTGCTTTTCCACTCAACAGCAGCAGGCGTTAAACGGCGTTGCAGTCTTAAATTTTTCTCCTCTTTTACCCAATTCTGCAACCTTTGCCAACCCCGCACCAAAGCATCATGGGCAGGTTCCACATAAGATTTGTCTTCGGCATCTGTCCCACCAACCAGTAGGCGTGCATCACTAAAGCGCTTAATCACCTCTGTTACCTGCGGTTGCATTGCCTCCGGATACTCTAGTTCCGACATGGGTACTTGTCTGCGTCCTATTTGCCCACCCCCAAGGGCAACCATCCGCAGCATCACATGACGTACAGTTTGCTCGTAAGCTGGGTTCAGTTCCACGAGTGCTTTATACTCCTGGTCAGCGCGTTGCGTTAGAGATTGGATCACCCCTCCCAATTCTTCATAATCTGCTTGAGTCAGAGCGCGGTCAATGGTTATACTGTTGTTACTTGCCTCGCGCTGTCGCCTTAAATACTTCAAGTACATCTCCCTCAAGGCGAAGGACAGCAGTGGCAATGCTCCTGGCATATCCGCCACTTCATCAATCAATTGGTCTACCAAACTATGCGGATCGAAATACATCACGCGTGCTTCTGCTGGTTTCTCAATTGCTTGGCTTAATTCTGTTCGCGACATTGCAGGCACAATAAATCGCGCTACTTTCCAATTATTCTTTATGGCGGTGTTTCCCAACTCAAGGGCATTAGGAAGCAATTGTAAGATAGAGTCTCGCAGCTGGGGTTCAAAATCGGAGCGCAGCGTAATCACCACCCGTAATTGCTGAGGATAAGTGGCGATCGCCTGACCTAATTGCCTAAAAAACTCCTTACGTTCCTTCTCATCCCGGCACAGGGTAATCAGTTCTTCACTCTGATCAATACATAGTAGTAGCTTGGAGTTGGGGTTGTTAGTTGCCCAAACTTTGATACTCTCGGCAAGGTTCTTGACAGCTTGCCCAAAAGAAGCATTGGGAACTTCTATTTCTGGCAATTTGGCATTTTTGAGCGCAATATTCAACGCCCGCAATGGAAATTCACCAGGACGTATAGTTGACAAAATGTACCATTGCTCCATAGTTGACTTTCGCAGTAGAGGAATTAATCCCGCTTTCACTAAGCTTGACTTCCCGGAACCGGAAGCACCCAATACCACGGTGAGGGGATTAGTGGTCATAAACTTGTGCAGCTTTTCTATAAGCGCAGTTCTACCAAAAAACAGATCACTGTGTTTTTCCTCAAAGGATTGCAAACCGCGATAAGGGTTTTGCGATTCATCCAAAGGGGGTGCGGGCGGTAAGTTCAGTACGTGTCCGGGAGTCAGGAAAATATACTCGCCTTTATCATGCTTGTTCAGTGCCCAAATCCCTGGAGTTTGCCGTAAGCGATGTTTTTCAGTGGCTAACTCAACGCGATCGCGCAAATATAAGTACAATTCAGTAGCAGTAATCACCCCATCTCCAGGGGGCTTACCACTAGTAGCTGGAGGATAAGCATCAGCCCCTCCTGCCAGTGCTTCAAACAACGCAGCAGCAAACGGAGAATGATTGCCAATTTCACCGCGATCAATGTTGAGACTGAAAGCATCTAAAGCTTTTTGGTCGGAGGCGGCGCTAGTTATCACCTGCCATGCTGGGTCAGTTATAAAGCGGTCATAGCGTTCCTGATGAATGACCTCTGGTGTAGATAACAAATCTCTCGTCGAAGACCAGCGAAAAGCGCCAGCAAAACAGCAGTCGAGGATTCCTAGAAAATGACGGCAATGCAAGTTACTCAGGCATTCATGTACCTGAGTCATTGGTAGGTAGGTTTTGGTGTCTCCCAAGTTGGCATCTTGGGGAATTAAATAACCATGTGGACCATCCTCACTATTCAAGGCAATGCCATGACCAGCAAAGTAAAATAGCAAGCGATCGTCTGGTTTCACTTGTTGTGGAAGAGTTTTCTCGAATAAATCCTTCAGGTTCTTGAGAGTTGCTAGTTGATCTAAGCACACCCACACCTGATATCGGTGCTGTTCGCGCAGAATTTCCACCAACTTTTTGGCATCATTCACAGCAGTGTGCAAGGGGGGAACGCCGTTGCCATAATTGTTAATTCCAATCACAAATGCCATATTGCGTGCAAATTCTGGCATCATGCAACCTCCTGTGTGAGTTGTTTGTTGCTTGGGGAAAAGGAGCAAAAACCAACAGAACCTAATTTCTTCTTAATACCCAATAGTAATTAGCCAAACGGATGTGTCTTCTCGACTTTATCCATTCGGTGAAATTTCAAACTAAAGCTAAGCCTCAAAGCCAACCTTAGCTATCTTCTAAATAGCTGTCATGATAATTTAGTTATGCACTATGGCTTATGCACTATGGCTAACGTACCCTACTTTGAGAGCTTTGATTGTTGGGTTGTGTGTCATTTGATTTCTGCCGCGAGAACAGCAAGCCAATCATTGCTACTCCTGCCAAGACTGCAATAACTATGCCAATTAACCATTTGGGTTTGCTGACCTCGGCAGGAGGAGTGCTGTTGGTCGTGGTATTCACAACGGGTGTCGAAACAGCAGTAGTTTGAGTAGGAGTGCGGAGTGTACTAGCTTGGTAAGCCTCTTCTCTAGCTTGAATTACCGCAGTCGCAAGTGCTGTTAATCCAGCGGGATGAATGAAGTAGACAAGGTGGTCGCAGGCGACTTCGTGAATTTGAGGTTGAGGATGACGCTCTGAGTTGATGCCTTTGATACTATCTACAGTGACAGCAATATCGTTTGGTTGACCAAGAAATGGCATTGCCACTACTCTGTTAAACAACTTCTGCACTAGTCGCTCTACACGGTTAAACTGTTGATTGGCTTCGCTTTGAAGGGCAGCAGGAATAATTGATGTATTACCAGCAATGATTGTGTAAGGAATCTTGGGGTCGGGACTGGCTGCTAAGTTCTGCAAAAATTCAGAATTTGGATGCATTTGGTCTAAAGAAACATCGATGCTTTCAATCACATCCACAGTTTTGTTAATCAGCTTGAGCAACATTCCCACAACTGGCACAGGCCAGGTAATTTCTGAGAGACCATTTAGCCCTAAACTTAGGGTAGTTAACGCCCAATCTTGGACAGTAGACCAGGGAGAACCTGCGTTTGGCGTACCCAGCATCATCAGGTGTTGAACGATTTGATGACCTGCTTCTCGTTCAATAAACCAACGGGAAACTAACCCTCCCATCGAGTGAGCAACAATATGGAGGACTTTGCCGTGATTTGCTCCTAAACCAACTGCTGCAAGTTTTTGTTTAAGGAGTTTGGCATTCTCCTCAATTGAAGTATTCAGATTCTCATAGTCAAAAGTCAGAACCAAGTCGTATAAATTAGCAAGAGTTTTTTCCTGTCCATCTACTTCTACCTTTACCTTATGAACACTGGGAACCATGCTTTGAGTGTCACCAATGATACCATGAATGTAGAGAACAATTCGCTTTGCTTGGGCAACTCGTGCCTTGACTTGCTCAACGTCATTTGTATAATTAACAACTTCATCTGATCTGACATCTGCTACAGCCAAAAGTGGGTAATTAAAGTTGAGCCCCAATTGTTTAGTGATCACCTTTTGGAAAAGAATCTTGATAGAACCCCCAAGGCTACGGTTGCCTTCACTGACTGGTTCTGTTAACCGCTCTAGTATGATTTCCGTTTTGCCATCAAAAGTCCGATGAGCGCGTCCCAAAGGCAGGAAAAACTCACCATCATAACTTATAGGCAACAGTTGCTCATTGGGTAAAAGCGGTGTATCAACAACAAGCTTCAGGGGATCTGTTGGCGTGACAACAGATGCGTTTTCTACCTGAGTTAACTCCAGCACATCGAGAGGCGGCTGTGCACTCCGAGTTGTGGTGTTAAATCGAAAGGATTCAATTCCCGGAGCCGCCCGCAACATAGGCGGTAACATATGATTGCCCAAGTCTCGAGTGGAGTGGGTGAGCGTCGTCAGACGAGCATTAGCGTTTAAACTAGGATGGGCATATAATTGGACACCAGCTGCCAAGGCAATACTTGCATCTCCCTTGGGAACCAAAGTTGTCTGTTGAGGACGCACAGTTGTGATGGTGATTTGACTGCTTACCCAATCGTCATACAGTTCTTCTTCCTCGGGTTTGGCTCTCAAGTCACGGGATGGAATCCTGTTCATCAAACGATTTAAGGTTCCCTGACCACGACGGGGTGTTGGTACTGACCGAGAAGGCAAATCGAGCTCTGGTTGTTCGAGCAAGGTAGCATCAAATTCAGCGGTACTGACAAGCAGTTTGAGAATATCTTTGACTTCGGTAATTCCCTGTTCCCGCCATAATTTTTCTGGAACTGTGGGATAAATCGAGTTACCTCCTAATGCCCAAGCTTCTTGTCCCGGTTGTAACCACAGTCCTCCCCCGTCAAACAAACTAGCACTGACGGCGTAGCGGTCTGTTAAATCTAAAAGAGCGCAGTACAGTGGTTCTTGAGCGGTGTTTTTTAGTTTAATTCTGAAAGAGGGCGACTTCCATCTGCCATTTTCCTGCACATATTCCAAGCGCAGTTGAACATCTTGCCGTTCTTGCCCATTTTGTTCAATGACCATTTGCACCGCATCAGGTGAAATGCGACTGCTGGCGGGGCTGGAGAGTTCAGCAATATTCGTCCAACGGGCAATATGCTCTAATCGCTGAATCACTTGTAAGGCTGTCGCGGTTGTGTAACCTTGAATTTCTGCGACTAACGGACGGTCATCGGCTGGTCGTGTTATCAAATATTTACCATCACGAGCAACCAGTTGGAACTCAGTTTCTTCAAAGGTTGTCACTTCCCGAATATATAAGGAAGGTTGACTTTGAGGACCAGCTTGCAAGAGTGCAGTGCGAGCAAGTTCTATCCCCGCTTCTTCCCCTGTGATGAAAACTCCTTTAGGCGGTAAGGGCAAACTGGTGACAACCGCTTTAAAAGTCATCTCAGTGTTTAAGTCCCCAATACCGCTTATTTGAACTTTACTGACTTGCGGTAAGACTTCCAGCACTTTTGCTTGTGCGATCGCCACTGACAATTGACGTAGTTGTTCAAAGGAACTATCAAAAGCAAACAACGCCAGTAAGGTTGTCTCATCCCCAACAGGTTGAGAAATTCCGTGAACTGCACCACCATCAATCACCCAACCGTGGTCTTTGTGATAACAAACAGTGAAGTAAGGAGTATGCCCCGCGATCGCACCCCCTAAAAAAGGTTGGTCTAAATCTCCCAGAACTGTTGCTTCTATTTGCGGAGATTGTGCTGTCACTTTAGAGCGAACCAGAGCATTGGTACGTTTGAATAAGTCTCGATAACTCAGGTTACCATTGGCTTTTTTCAAAGTATCAAGCAAAAAGTAAGAAAATGCTCCTCTGCGTTGCCCATCCCCGATGTACTCTTTAGCAAGTTCACTATCTAAGCAAGCCGAAAGGAAGATATGTTTTCCTCGGGGAAAATTCCACCCACTTGGATTTTCTTCTGGACTGCGAGAATCTGCGAACTGGTTGGCTTCTGCTAAGGAGAAGATGAAGCTGTCTAAAGGTCGCTTTCGTCGGTCAACAGGGGCTTGACGGACTGCTATTTCCCCTGACATATCACCACGAGTGCCAGAACCGGAGTGGCAGCAGTCCATAATTATGGTAACGTGAGGATTTTTTGCAGCGACCTCAGCGATGAGTTTCGCCAACTCTTTATCTGCCAAGTCCCAACCCCCCGGACTGCGACTGTCGTAACACACTAGGGTTTCATTCAGTCGGTCTGGCTCAAAAACCCAAAACTCTTCTGGGGCTTCTGCTTGACTACCATGCCCTGAGAAGTAAAAGAATACCACATCCTCATTACTAGCTTGGCACAGATGTTGCTGGAAACCATTAATGATTGCTTGACGGGTGGCATTTTGGTTCAGTAGTGTGCGCAGATGTAGCTGGTATCCATCTGTAGCAACCCGTCCTTGCAAATATTCTTGTACAGCCATGATATCATTTACACAGCCCTGCAAAGGGGGGACAGGACTTACGTATTCGTCAATACCAACTAGCAGGGCATAGATATTACCAGTCATGGTGATTCAACTTTTTGGATAGATGCAATGATACTCAGCCACTACAACAAAAGATAGCAAGTTTTCAAGTTTTGTGGCAAAAGATATTCTTATCGGTTACTAGTAATGTTTCACGGCTCGTATACAATACTGAGCGATCGCCTGTTAGAGCGATCGCTCTTTGTCTATCAGCAATTGCAGGTGGAACAGTTGCGCGATTGATTAGAACTCTTGCACGAATATTTTGTGTAGGGGAATGAGAGAGTAAAGCAGCGCAACAAATCTCAGAAGATGCGTTACGGACTTTGTCCTAACACATCCTACAAATCTTTTATAGCATTCATGCAAGAGGTCTATTATTTGTGACACTTGCGTAAATTCTCACCCTATATCTTTACAAAATCTGCATAAGTTCTCAAACCTCAGAAATAGATGTAATAAGTAGCTAGACATGATGAGATATAAAACGCCTTACAGAGTCATTACCTTTGTAGAAGATTTTCAACCAACCATTGCGTTTTTCTTCTATTGTTTTGAGGTTAACAGTTCTGATTTAAAAGTACCTAAAATGCCTGTGCGATCGCAATTCAGCTCAAGTACTATCCTGGCAAAACAAGGGTAAGTTTAAAACCTTGAATCCGTTTTACTAGGAGCAGAAAATTTTCTGTAGCTAGGAATACACTATTGACAAAAAAATACAGGGATAAAAATTTTTTCTTTAGGCAATTATTTTTGCATTATGTATGATAATCTTGCTATGGGGGGAATAAAAAAGCAGTCATCAACTCACAAATAATCAGAAATACTTGCTGCAAAAACAAAAATCTTGCAGGTATTTCAACAATATGTATGCAATATTACAAAAGCATTAACAGGTCTTCCAGCCAAAAAAGCACCTACAAGAAGACTTTGCTATTGCCTTAGTAGATTCATTTTGTCCGCTGCAGCTTTTTGTAACGGAGAGTATAGCTGATGAAGCTGGATATGCATATTTGCAATAACCTGAAGTCAATTAGGAATCGCCTGGGCATGAGTCAGCAAGACCTGGCTAATATAGCAGGTGTCACCCGTCAGAGTATTGGTGGTGTGGAATCGGGACAATATGCTCCTTTAGTTACCATTTCCTTGCGTGTAGCAAATATTTAGAGTCATAAATTATCACTTCACTATGAACAACCATACCATTCAGATTAACGATACGACCCTAAGAGATGGCGAACAAGCAGCAGGTATAGCTTTTAACGTCGAGGAAAAAATTGCGATCGCTACTCTTCTTGATATGATGGGTGTTCAAGAACTGGAAGTTGGCATTCCCGCAATGGGGCAAGATGAAGCAGAGTCGATTAAAACTATTGCTCATTTGGGATTAAATGCTAAATTACTAGGCTGGAATCGAGCGAACTTGTCTGATATTCAAGCATCCATAGATTGTGGTTTAGAACGAGTGCATATTTCCGTTCCCGTATCGGAAATTCAGATAGCAGCAAAGTTTAGAGGTCACAAGCAGCTCATGTTGGTTCGCCTACAGGATGCGATAAATTTTGCTTGCGATCGCGGTTTATCTGTATCTGTTGGTGGAGAAGATTCCTCCAGAGCTGATGAATCTTTTCTATTGGATGTGGCGCTCAAAGCCCAAGAATCGGGAGCCTTTCGGTTTCGCTTTTGTGACACTGTGGGAGTTCTCGACCCTATCAGCACTTACAACAAAGTTTGCCACCTTGTCTCTCACCTATCGATTCCAGTAGAAATGCACATGCACAATGATTTTGGATTGGCAATGGCAAACACCCTAGCTGGTGTTAAAGCAGGAGCTCTATCGGTCAATACCACGGTAAACGGAATAGGCGAACGAGCAGGCAATGCAGCGCTAGAAGAAGTTGTCATGGCACTCAAATGCATATATGGTCTTGAAACGGGCATTGATACAAAACGGTTGCTGGAACTGTCACGATTAGTTGCCAAAGCTACCAACTGTCCGGTTCCTCCTTGGAAGGCAATAGTGGGTGAAAATACGTTTGCACACGAATCGGGCATTCATGCTCATGGTGTATTGCAAAACCCAGTTACCTACGAACCGTTCGCGCCGGAAGATGTTGGTTGGGAACGTCGCTTGGTTGTAGGAAAACATTCTGGTCGCCATCTGCTGCTCAGTGTACTGCAACAACATGGAATCAACCTTAGTGGCATAGAAATTCAATCAATGCTGGATGCTGTGCGGCATAAGTCAATACAAACTAAGCGCAGTCTTACGGTTGAAGAACTCCTGAGTTTAGTGTCTCAAGGGTAAATGCACAATATTTACAACATTCAAAGGTAGAACCCATATCGTATCCAGTTAAAGACTTATCATTAGGGCTAACGCAGTGAGACAGCACTGTGGGTCTACGTTTTTTCGTAATTTTGCGTCAGCCCTGAAAAGTTGCATCTAAGTAAACAAGTGATGAGATTAATTGTGTTGCAAAACTTTTCTGAGGGGAAGATTCTCAGTGCGTGTTTAATAACCTTGCTTGCAGTTCTTTTTGCTGGTTGTAGTCATAATTCAGCTAAGCAGGAACTCACTACTGCACAATCTTCAGTGAATAAAGATTTGATAGTGGCAATGACCACTAGCATTGAGGACAGCGGATTGCTCGATGATTTAGTTCCTGCAATTGAAAAGAAAACAGGATATAAGCTGAAAACTGTTTCTGTCGGCACTGGACAGGCTTTAGCCCTAGCTGAAAAAGGCGAAGCTGACGCGCTGTTTGTGAATTCGCCTAAAGCTGAACAAAAAGTTTTGCAGGACGGTGCGGTCATTAATCGACAGTTGGTTATGCATAATGACTTTATTATCGTTGGACCAGCGACTGATAAGGCGCAAATACGAGGGAAAAAAAATGCTGTAGAAACATTTTCTCTAATTGCTAAAAACCAAGCGTTATTCATATCGCGGGGCGATGACTCAGGTACTCACAAGCTAGAGAGGGATTTATGGAAACAGGCTAACATCACACCAGCTGGTGCTTGGTATCAGCAAACCGGTGCAGGAATGGGGCAAACTTTGCAAGTAGCTAATGAAAAACAGGGATATACTTTAGCAGATCGAGCAACCTATATATTTCAAAAGAAGAATCTGTCTTTGCCGATATTGGTTGAGGGAGACCGCAAACTAATAAATCCCTATCATGTTATGGAAGTAAATCCAAAGAAATTCCCCAGAGTCAACCAAAAAGGAGCTAAAGCATTTAGTGATTTTCTCTTGTCCCCTGAAGGACAAGGCCTGATTGCAGCCCACGGAAAAGACAAGTTTGGACAACCGCTGTTTTTTGTTGATGGCGGTAAAACAGAGAGAGACTATGGTTTTTAACAGGCTTGTACTGGACAAGCTGGTCATAGTTTGTGATGTACTTGCAGTGATTCACATAAATCTACACGTTTACACAACTTTTAAAGAGCAGATTTGTGGATACTTTCATTCAAGGAGCTATAAAAGCTCTTGAGTTATTGATCAGTGGCAATAGCGACGTTTTCCAAGTGATGAAGTTAACACTGACAGTCTCCGGAACAGCTACAGTTATTAGCGTGTTCTTTGGCGTACCATTGGGATTGTGGCTCGCTTTAGAGGACTTTGTTGGCAAGCAGGCGCTGACTAGCTTGGTTCATTTTGGTATGGGATTGCCACCTGTCGTGGTGGGCTTAGTGGTCAGCCTGTTTCTATGGCGGTCTGGTCCATTGGGCAACCTTGGCTTGATGTATACCCCCACAGCGATGATAGTAGCGCAAGCAATGATTGCTTGTCCAATTATCGCCGGCTTTAGTTTTGCGGCAATTGTCAGTATTAATCCAAAACTGCGCTTGCGACTGTTATCAATGGGTGCGATGCCTTGGCAAGCTAACTGGTTACTGATCAAGGAAGCAAAATTAGGGTTAATAGCTGCCGTTATCGCCGGTTTTGGTCGCGTCATCTCCGAAGTTGGCGCATCCATGATGGTGGGTGGCAATATCAAAGGACAGACAAGAGTGCTGACTACAGCGGTCGTTATGGAAGTGGGGAAAGGGAATTACGATGTGGCTTTGGCGATCGCTTTGATTCTACTCATCATTGCATACAGCATCATAGTATCGCTGACTCTCTTGCAACACGATAAGAAAATCTTATAAATATGATGACTCAGTTTCAGTCCTTTGTTAATCTGCAATCCTATCCTGTGGCACGACAGGAAAATCTTAGGAGCATAAACGAATATGTTCTAAATATGCAGCAAGTTAACGTCAATGGCAAAAAACGTAAAAATATCCTATCAATAGAAAATTTTACAGTCCGTCCTGGAGAACTGATAGCGGTGCTTGGTCCTAATGGTGCCGGCAAAAGCACCCTGTTAAGGACGATCAATTTGTTGCAGCCTTACCGTGGTCAAATGCAACTATTTGGACAAGATGTTTGTCATGCCAACAAAACATTATTGCGTCGTCGTTCTGCTCTAGTCTTTCAGGAGACATTATTGCTGAATGATACTGTGTTTAATAATGTTGCCAAAGTCCTAGAGTTTCGAGGCACACCAGCCAACAAGATTAAGCAAAAAGTACATACAGCACTCGCCACTTTTGGCTGCGAACACTTGGCAAATCGGTCAGTCCGTTCTCTATCTGGTGGTGAAGCAAAGCGAGTTTGTATTGCCTGCGGGTTAGTCGCTGATTCAGAATTGCTGCTTTTGGATGAGCCTTCTGCCTCTTTAGATGTGGGAATACGTGCCCAGAGCATTGAGAAAATTAGACAATGGGCACAAGCCAGAGGAGCAGCAGCTATATTAGTCAGTCATAACTTCACCGACATCCTGCATTTTGCAGAAAGGGCGATCGCATTGTTTGACGGCTGTATAGTACAGGATGATAAGTTGGAAATGCTCATACGCCGACCAGCAAACGAGCAACTTGCAAGATTAGTAGGAATGGATAATATTATTCCGTGCCGAGTAGAACGGGGCAGCCGTGGTTATTTTATTAAGCTCGCAAACAGTATAGAGTTTTTATATCCTGGTGAGGTGAGAACTTCAATCACTACCTGTTGTTTGTCTGGTGATGCTTTCCATCTTGATGGTACAAGTTTTTCAGTTCCACACCAACCAGGAATAGTGACTATCAAAGGGCGGGTGGAACGGATTGTACGTCGTATAGGGACTTATACTATTTGGGTTAAGGTGGGAGAACAAACTTTAATTGCCAGACTGCCTCAAAGTCATATATCTGATAATATCTATCGTCATGAAATGATTAGACTAACATTCAATCCTAGAGATGCACATTTTGTTTAGAAAAATAATTGATTTTATATCAGGAAGAGGAGTTACGAATAGACCTCTTGTATGAATGCTGTAAAAGATTTGTAGGATGTGTTAGGACGAAGTCCGTAACGCATCTTCTGAGATTTTTTGTGCTGCTTTACTCTCTCATTCCCCTACACAAAATATTCGTGCAAGAGTTCTAATAATTAGTCACTAAAACTAGCAAAATACTCTAAAATTTTACACATAGCAGTGTTTATCTTGATAAAATAATCATCTTGTGCAAGCATTTCTTCCGGTTTCTGAATATATTTGCCTACAACTATTTCTGAGGCGCAATTTTCAATCATTTGGTAAACGCTGTCTTTAGTTGATTCTAGGTGAAATTGTAAACCCAGTACTTTTTCACCATAAATGAACGCTTGATTTGAACAGACTTCACTATAGGCTAGTCGTATAGCACCGGGAGGTAAGTCAAAAGTATCACCATGCCAATGAAATACAGTGAAAGACTCAGGGAGTGGCTCAAAAACAGGAGATTTTTTTGCTTCTGTTGTTAGTTGAATCGGATACCAACCTATTTCTTTTTCCTGACCTTTGTACACCTTGGAACCTAAGACATCAGCGATTAGCTGCGAGCCAAGACAAATGCCAATAACTACTTTATTTTTCTGGATTGCTTCTGCGATAAATTTTTTTTCCGAAGTTAACCAAGGATACTTATCATCCTCATAAATATTCATCGGACCACCCATGACTATGACCCAATCTATGTCATCAACAGATGGTAACGTGTCACCATTGTAAAACTTGGTTGCGGAAATAATCTTACCCTGCTCTATCGCCCACTGTTCAATGCTACCAAGTCCTTCAAATCGCACGTGTTGTAAGTAATGAATTCTCATCGTCTTCCCACAATTTTCTATTAATTCTCCATGATAAACCTTATGCAATCTCAGATTCTCACGATTTTGATACAGTCTGAATTAGCATTGCCGCCGCCTTTTTCGCCTGTGCTGCGGTTGACCAACTTCTTTCCATCATTGCAACTACAATTGCACCTTGTATGAGCAGAAGAAGTTGTCGGGCTAACTGTTCTGGTGATGAAACTTCTGCAGCTTGAGCAAGGCTTTTGATGTAGTGGTAAATCGATTGTTGATGCTCTAATGCCACTCTATGTCCAGGATGGTCAGGATTGGCTAATTCCACTGAGGCATTTATGAATGCACAACCTCGAAAATCTGGTCCCTCAAACCATTCCCGTAACGCATCAAATATTGCCAGCAGCTGTTCCGATGGGTGAGAAGCTTGTTGCTCAATCGTAGTTTTGAGCCATTTGCACCATTGCTCATCCTGCTGTCGCAACCAAGCTTCAATCAATGCATCTTTTGATTTGAAATGATTGTAGAGCGACATCTTAGCAACTCCAGATTCGGCAATGATTCTGTCAATGCCAACATTCCGGATTCCCTCTCGATAAAACAAGTCTGATGCCGTATTTAGGATGCGTTCATGAACAGACTTACGAATTGCTTTCTGTTTAGTCATTTAAATCACATCCTTTTTATCTTTTCCTATCATGCTTAATTTTCAATCTATTCGTACCACGACAATGCAAAAAGTTCCGTATAACTGGGCTTTAATAGAAAATTTGCTCTCAACAGAGGTAAGCTCAGAACTAACTGCCAGTTTTCCCCACGAAGAGTTTTGCCTATCGGAGGGGGAAGGATACGGATACCTCTGGGGAAAGATACTTGCTAAAAGCGAAGATATTTCCTCTATGCTCAGCTCTAGTGATGATAGCTGGCGGCAGCGTATAGCACAAGGAAGACTTACTAGTGACTTGGGACACCTCAGTTATATTTGGCGACAGTTAATAGAAGGATTGTGGACTGATTCTTATCGTGAAGCTTTAGCAGAAATGTCTGGCTTGGAACTAAAGAATTGTGCAATTGATATTGGGTTTCGTCGGTATAATGTAGGGCATTTACATCGCCCCCATACAGACGAACCGAACAAAGTTTTAACTCATCTGCTATTTTTTAATCAACAATGGTCTGTAGACTGGGGAGGCTGTTTGCGAATTCTCAAAGACTCCCAACCTGAATCTGCCTTCCAAGATATTCTACCCCTTAGTCATCACTCAGTTGTGATTGTGCGTTCTGACAACTCTTGGCATACGGTAACCCCGCTGACTTGCCCTGCATCTGAGTGTCGCCTGGCTGTACGAGTTGCTTTTTTTCGGAATCTTACTTAGTTAATAGTCCCTTTCCACAAGAACAACATCTAAGTAACTCGACGTGAATAAATGTAGGATGGGTTAGCGAAGCGTAACCCATGCTGTTCCATGCAATTGATGCGTTACGCAAGAAAGAGCGCATCCTACAAAAAATTCTGTCCGCCTACTTAACTTCTTGTTTTCTTCTTTGCGTCCTTTGCGGTACCTTGCGGGAAGCCGCTGCACGTCTACGTTCAATCAGTATTCTTCTGAAATTGTAAAAAAGCATTGGAGTTTAAAAGTTAACAATGACTAATCCTGTAGAACTAATGCGATCGCGCTATGGTGAAATTCCCTTTGATGGCAAAATTATTTGGAACGACTTCCTTAGTACAATTCTATCTCACCGTTCTGTTCGGTCTTATCTATCTGACCCTCTACCGCCCTTAACCCTAGAGTTGCTAGTTGCAGCTGCTCAATCTGCTGCAACTTCTGCTAATCTCCAATCTTGGAGTGTGGTGGCGATTGAAGATCAACAACGCAAAGAAGAATTATCTGAACTAGCAGGAGGACAAGCCCATATTAAAGAGGCTCCTTTATTCTTAGTTTGGTTAGCAGATTTAGCTCGTGTGGCTCGTGTGACTGACAGTCGTGGACTATCTCATGATGCTCTAGAATACTTAGAACTGTTGATTAAGGCAATCGTCGATGCCTCGATCGCAGCGCAGAACGCCACTCTCGCTGCTGAGTCCCTTGGTTTGGGAACAGGATATATTGGCGCAATCCGCAAAAGCACTCAAGAGGTAGCAAGTCTGCTAAATTTACCACCTTTGGTGTTCCCTGTTTTTGGGCTATGTGTAGGTTATCCAAATCCTGAAGTACAAACAGCTATTAAGCCACGGTTGCCTCAAGCCGCTGTACTGCATCGAGAAACTTATAAATTGGCAGAGCAAGATGAGGCGATCGCTCGTTACAACGACATTATGAAAGAGTTCTACACTGAACAAAAGATGAATGTTTCTAGTGATTGGTCAGAACACTCTACCGAGCGGATTGCAACTTTAGAATATTTAAAAGGATGCAAGTATTTGCGTGAGGTTCTGAATAATTTAGGCTTCAAGTTATTGTGAATCCGTATAAATTTGTCCATATTCTCCAAACCTCTCCTCAATCATATTCTGCCACTTACACCTGTTTCGTTAATGCCAAAAATATGATGAATCACATGAGGGTATTTTTCTCTTGCCATTTTACTGGCTACTTCTTTATCCTGATCAATAAAATAATCGCCGCTATCAGGTTCGATGGCAATTACCAGCCATAATATTTATCTAGAATTTCTGGTTTTAAACGCTCAAAAATCAACCAACAACGCTCATAAAATGCTTGTCTTCTGGCTCTATCTTCAGCTTTTTGGGCTTCTGTCCACTGAATTTCCGGGAATACTCTTCCACGTCTCATCATTCTTTCGGGTGAAGAGTGTGTCATATTTTTTACATAATGGAGATTTATTTTTCATATTCTATTATAAAGCGATCGCTCTCATCATTCCCCAAGAGCGATCGCTAACGCCTAAGTCCAATGGATGTGTTTTGAACGAAAGGCTCTTTCCCAATCGTTGGCAATGACCTCCATCATGTTGATCATTCCTTCATAGCCAAAATATGGCTTGTCAAGATAAGTCTCTCTGTTAGTAGGGTTGAATACATCAAAAGCAATTTTTATGCCCAATTCCTCTGCCATGTATTTTTCCCATGCCGAGCCAAGAACGGCATCAGTATCAACCTCTGTCAAGGCTTGTTTGATCTGATATCCATCTGCTGAAAATGCCACGCGGGGAGAAATACCAAGGCTTTGCAGTTCTCGCTCTAGAATTGAACGAGATTCACGCATTGCTGAGCGAAACAACAAGACTTCTGGAATCATTTCCAACTCTTCAAAGAGCATTCTGACTAGTCCAATACCAAGCGTCCCATCTACAGATATAGCAACTCTACAGTTACGATATCGGGGAATAATCATTAATGCTCGTCGGCGAAGCGTATCTACCACCATTTCTTCGCCTTGTTTGATGAGCGGTTCAACTTTTTCTTCTATTTTGAAATGTGCCGCTAATGCCTGCAACCATCGCGTAGTATTTTTTACACCTATTGGTAAAGGTATATCATCAAGGATAAGAGGAATATCATGGGTTTGTTGCATTTTCCGGGCAAATTTATATCCGACATCATGGCTAAGGAGAATATTGGCGGTTGCCTCACCAGCTTGCTCCAGTTCTGCAAAGGAGGTATTGTGAGATAATACCGTCTGCACTTTAATCCTTAAAGATTTTAACGTCTGGATCACCCATTTTAAATCAGCCCACCAAGTGGGATTGACATTTGCCTGTGGCGCAATGATGTTCACAATCCTTGGCTTCCTTCCCCTCCTCTTAGTCTGCCTTTTTTTGATGAAAGGAAGTAAAGCCTCTAATCCCGTTTCTAAGCCATCATAAGCATTGCCCCGAAACCCACCGGCAAGGATAGGAACAAGTTTAGCGTTGACCTCTGGCTGAAGCTTGTTGCACAAACCCTCAATATCCTCACCAATAATGTCTGCTGCGCAAGTGCCAACGACAAACATGACCTTAGCATGAAAAGATTGATCCGCCTCTTTAATTAGACCTTTGAGTTTCTCAGACGCTCCCATGACAATGTCTGACTCAAAAAGACGAGTACAACCGACTTTGCGCTTTGTAAAATCAACCTCATGGTTATCATAACCAGCGGCAACAGTTGACGCGCAACCTTGGGGAGAATGAATCACAATACTGACATCTTTAATACCAGCAACCATGTTTGCAATACCTTCCAAGGCACAGCCAACAATTGGGTCTTTGCTATGATCACAATTATCAAAAGATAGTCTAGTAGACATTTTCCCCTCCTCTTTATTGAAGGGAATTGTATTGACTGTGGTAGATTTTTCAGTTGTTATTCCTGACAGCATTTTCCTTTTCTCTTGTGTGCATATACAGTACAATCGGGCAAGTCTTGGGCTAATTTTCCTGTGAGTGATTGAGCAGATGCTAATCCTGAGTTTTTCGGGAAGACCATTTGCTTGGTTAAGGAACTGCGAGGTCTAAAGCCGTACTGAAGTGCAGTTTTAATACACTTAGCTACCTTTAAGGCTCCGCGATAGCCGAATCTGGGACGATTTAAGATGGCATTTAAATCAACAACAGGAATATGGGGGAAACTCAAGGAAGAACCAAAATACACTACCGAATCTGCATCAAGACCACCAATAAAATTCAGTAATTCGTCTTCCGTCTGTTTCATTGACTCATACTTACCAAAAGCTAGAGTTCCTTTCGTAATCAAGATTTCCGGGTCTAACCCTGTTTCCAACAGGTAGTCTACACTGGTTTCCCGTGCTTCCGTGCTCTAGGGATGGAAGTTATAGATAACCGCACGCATCCCAAAATCACGCTCCAACATATGGGCAATGGACAAGCACTTGATTGCATCATGCCCTTCGATAATCGCTAACTTCCCTTCTATATATTTTTTAGCTTCTTCAAATTCGGTCTTGATTGCCGCATATTCCCTTTCCATTAAGGCGGCTGCCTGTTCTTCCATCCCTAAATATTTTGCAGCCCCTTGAAGCCATTTTTCTGTAGCACTAATACCATAAGGAAGGATAGTAGAGTTCAGCGGGGTACCAAACTTGTCTGACATGGCTTTGCCGATGGTATAACCAAGATCCAAACATAGAGTACAGTTAACTGCTGCACTTGGTGCTCGCTTGAGTTCATCTAATGTGCAGTTACCAGCAATCACACTGTGAACTCGTGCCCCCATTCCTTCTATGAGTCGCACCAGTTCCTTGACATCGGTTTCTACTTCCGTCCTTTCAGGACCCATCTTTGCACCCACAATATTAACAGCATCAGCTAGTTCTGCTTTCCGTTCTGGAGTGGGCGGCTCCATAAAGTCTACAATTTGCCGAAATACGATATCAAATCCACTACGATACTCCTTGCGAATCCTTCACAATGTATCGTCATGATTTTAGACTGGATTTCGCTGCGTGCTTTATTCACCACGTCATCAACACAGTCTCCAATAATTCCAGACGCACAACTGGTTGCAACAACGATCGCATCAGGATGGTATTTTTGATCGACTTCTCGAATCGCGCCTTGTAATTCTTTTTCTCCTCCAAAAATAACTGCTTTTTCACTCATGTTTGTAGTCACCACAGGTTCATAGGGGGAACCACTATTGCGGCTATTGGTCAATTTGTATGCCCGCTTGACTCCATAAGCACAACCACTAGGACCGTGAGAAATGACAATTGCATCTTTTATTCCACTTAAAATCTTCGTTGCAGTCCAGAATTTGCAGGGACGAGTATGACTACTTTGTAAACTAGTCTTAATCTTACCCTCTTTTGCTAAACGATACAGTTCGCTCAAATTTCCGTAAAATACAATGTTCGTATCTATACTTGTAGCCATAATACCTCTCCAATCTCTGGGTGATGAGATTCCTGACTTCTTGAAGAAGTCAGGAATCTCATTAATCATCAAGTCTCCTCAAGAACCTCTTACCAGACATTTAAGATCCACTCGCGATCATGCTTGTATTCCATATCTGCAAACAAGGCGTTAGCGATCGCATCTCCGAGCCATTCTGCACCTCTGTAGCTAATGATCGGGTTCTTCCACAAACCAGCGCGGTCAAAGGTAGGGAAGCCTACTCAAACCATTGGAATTTTATTATCGATCGCAATATATCGACCTTTGGAATGACCCAAAATCAAGTCGATATCGCCTCTTTCCTTGATGCGGCGTTCCAGTTCCCACAAATCCGCATTCCAGATCACTTCGATATCATATTCGGCGTGGTTTGCTTTCTTGTCTAACTCAGCTAGTCTGGGGTCTTTGGAAGGAGCTTGGTTATCATCACCTAACAAGAGCAACACTGGCTCTAATTCAACTTCCTGACAGAACTCTGCCAAGCCAATGACTAAATCGGGATCGCCGTAAATAGCAACTCTCTTGTTAGCAAAGTACATATGAGCAAGGCCTGCTAAAGAGTCAATAGCTTTACCTCTTTCTACTACTAAGGATTCTGGTATTGCTTTACCAGTCAGTTTCTTGATATTTTGTAGCCAAGCATTAGTATTTTTGATGCCAATTGGTGTAGGACCAACAATTGCAGGAACACCAAACTCCCTTTCCAAGAAGTTAGCTGCGTTACCGCCTTCATACTTGCACATAGCAATGGTGCCGATCGCATTGGCAGAACCAGCAATATCTTCAATGGTGGTATTGCCAAAGGTAAAGCTGTTCCTATCTGGCATGGTGGGAGCATTGAAGGTTTCGGTATCCAATAAGATGTTACCTTCAACACCCATTTCCTGGAGGATGTGCTTAACTTCGGTGACATCACCAGGGTTAACCCAGCCAGTAATGATGTTTAACTTACCATTTGGTTCACCTTTCTTAGCCAAGTTAGTCACTAGGGACTGTACCCCAGCATCATATCCAGTTACCTGACTACCCCGATAGCTAGGAGTGTGTACAGGAATTAACTTCACTTGGCGATCGGGATGCTCTTTCTTTAAAAATTTATTGAGCTTGTTGATTGTCCCTTCCACATCATCCCCAATGGTTTCAGTAGAACAAGTCTCTCAAGAAACACATTGCGTTGAGTCAGAAATGGGGATGAGTTCTAAACCAAAAGTCAAAGCTTTTTTCTTGAGGTTATTAACTACCCGCTCTCGATACTGTTGCTCATAAGCATCAACACCAGGGTCAATAAATTTATCACCAGAAGTCCAAAGGCGATAAAAAATACGTGCTAGCTTGTGAGCAGCAGCAGTAATAGCTTTGGGAGCGCCGATTTTGGCTTGCATACGACGGTAATAAGCACCTAAAGCCGAGTTACTACGGCAAAGAGTTTGAGCCGCCATCCGGAAAGCGTTGGCAGCACGACTAACAACAGAGCGAGTTTGAGAGCTTTTGACTTTACCACCAGTCACACGGCTACCAGGGCATAAACCTAACCATGAAGTAAAGTGCTTCACAGTTGGGAAACGAGTCGGATCTAATCCCAACTCGGACAACAATATCAATACGGTCAAAGCGCCAAAGCCCTGAATTTGAGTAAAATCAACGCCACTAATGCGATACAAGTGAGTACGCAGGTCAAATTGAGGCGCATTACCGGGCTGCTTCTTACCTCGGCGTTTAGGTTTGGTTAATGGCTTTTTTGTCACATCAACCCTATCAGCAAATGAAGCCAAGCATTGCTCAATTTGGGCATCGACGGCGAGAATCTGTGTCTGGTAAAACTCGTACAGTTGCAATTCCTGTTGTAGGATGAAAATCAACTCATCACGATAATCGCCCGTCAAAGCGGCAGCAATCTCTTCACAAGAGGCTTTGATACGCCCATCCTTAAGTGCGGCGAGGGTAAGTGGGTTACGTTCGCCCCTGACAATGGCTTTGATAATGCTCAAGCCTGTAGTACCTGTAATGTCACTAATCACTCTGTGCAGTTGTAGATTCATCTCGGTCAAGGCTTTTTGCATTCGTTGTACGTGAACACAAGCACTCTTGATTAAGTTATCTCGTTGTCGAATGTAACTACGCAGGACACAGATTTGGTCATCTGGACGGAATGAACCGGATAACAAACCATAACTATGTAACTTTTGCAGCCATTGGCAATCTAAAACATCCGTTTTCCGACCAGGTACAGTTTTGACGTAGTGAGCATTTACCAACTTGACCTCGAAACCACGGCTTTCTAACACTTGAAACACAGGTATCCAATAGACCCCTGTTGATTCCATTGCCACCGTTTCAATCCCACACTGTTTTAACCAATCAGCCATTGCATATAGCTCTGCTGTAAAGCAAGCAAAACTATGCACATTCTCGCTATCCCTGTCAACAGGAACACTCACCCAATGTCTATCAGCACCAATATCAATACCTGCCGCATTCGGGTTAATTACAGGTAGATTTCTTTGCTCTGCGGCAATTGGCTGTTCCTGCTTCTTCATAGGTTTTGACCACAGCGAGCGCATAGTTTTTGTGTAAGGATGTACCATGCCTGAGTGAGGCTAATAAATCTAATCTCTCAAACGGGATAGTAACGGTCATTACTTCACCAATATTTCTGCCAAAATCACCCAGAACCAGGCTCACATTCGGGCAAATACTGCACCATTGATAAGACGGTTTTTGCTGTCACGGTACTACTTCAGTGTAATATTTATTAGCTTTAATACATTCGAGAGGCTGTGTTTCTTCGATATTTTGCTAGTGCGTCGCCGCGCTAGTCGGAGGCTCACATCTTGCACCTAACCGAACAAACCCGTAAAAGGCAAATAAGGAGTACAAAAATATAACAGAAGATGAAGAAAAAGTTTAAGTATATGTGAGTGATAAAGAGACTTAAGTAGCCGTAATATTACATAAACAGCTTCCAAAATACAAGATGTAGGGATGACTATTTGCGTCATCCCGTAGTGCGCTCGCCTACGGCGGGCGCGGAGCGCCATCGCTAACTTTAATTCCAAAAACTGAATTTGCTTTGATAGCAGGAAATATGAGAGAAAGGGCGTGAAATCTCGAATTTTTTATAGCAAGAACAATGCTTGCCTACGCCCAAGAGCTAGTATACAATCTCAAAGAGTTGATGCCGACACAATACCAAAAAAATAATCTTGATACCATGATGGGATTATTTTTGGAGGCGCAAGGGCATCCTTTACCCGAACACTCTCAAACCAAATCTCCGAGTGCATTGAGTCGGTTTTTGAATATGAATCCTTGGTCAACAAAGGATATGATTCGTATTGTTCGCAGCCATGTATTAGAGACAGTTTCAAAGGTTTTATCAGCATCAGGAAAAGGACGTAGACCATTTTTACAGGTTATTATTGACCTAACGACTCTTGAAAAACGGGGTAAATTCAAAGAGTTTGAGGATTTAATAAGAGTTTATAACGGCAAGCGTGGTCTGCATATAGTAGTTGTTTATTTAGTTGTAGGAAAGTGGCGTATACCTTGGAACTTTCGTGTTTGGAGAGGTAAGGGTACACCCTCACCCGCTCAACTAGGACTCAAGTTAGTGAAGCGTTTACCTAAATATTTAACTGAACGCTTTCAGGTGATTATTTTGGCTGATACGGCCTTTGGGAGCGTGGAATTTCTTGATGGTGTACGCAAGTTTAGATATCATGCGGTTACAGGTGTGGCTATTAACCGTAAATTAGTTGATGGAAGAGTTTTAAGACATTTACACAAACAGGGACAACAAGTCCATTTGGTTGGTTTAAAGTTTCCCGTTACCGTATCTTGGTATTACTTAAAGCGCGATAAGGGCAAGCTTGAAAAACGTTTTGTCTTGTCTACCCGTCCCATTAAAGCTTCTACTCTCAAGTGGTGGGGTAAGCGTCGTTGGCAAATTGAGGGATGGTTTAAAACCGCAAAGCATCGTTTTGGTTTGCACCGTTTTGGACAGGGTTCTCTCCTTGGCATGTATCGCTGGCTGATTCTTTCTCTGACTGCCTACCTCATAGCTCATTGGACTTATCTTCATATTCAGTCTGCATCACCACCTGATTGGGGTCAGGCTGCACAAACTGCCTTAGAATCTATTTTTCCCCAAATAGTTGTGTCTCTTCTTTTACTTAATATTGAACGTCTAGCTCCCCTTGCACGTAGTTGTGGTTTTGACATTTATATTTCCAGGTGCAAGATGTGAGCCTCCGACTAGCGCGGCGACGCACTAGCAAAATATCGAAGAAACACAGCCTCTCGAATGTATTAAAGCTAATAAATATTACACTGAAGTAGTACCGTGACAGCAAAAACCGTCTTATCAATGGTGCAGTATTTGCCCGAATGTGAGCCTGGTTCTGGGTGATTTTGGCAGAAATATTGGTGAAGTAATGACCGTTACTATCCCGTTTGAGAGATTAGATTTATTAGCCTCACTCAGGCATGGTACATCCTTACACAAAAACTATGCGCTCGCTGTGGTCAAAACCTATGAAGAAGCAGGAACAGCCAATTGCCGCAGAGCAAAGAAATCTACCTGTAATTAACCCGAATGCGGCAGGTATTGATATTGGTGCTGATAGACATTGGGTGAGTGTTCCTGTTGACAGGGATAGCGAGAATGTGCATAGTTTTGCTTGCTTTACAGCAGAGCTATATGCAATGGCTGATTGGTTAAAACAGTGTGGGATTGAAACGGTGGCAATGGAATCAACAGGGGTCTATTGGATACCTGTGTTTCAAGTGTTAGAAAGCCGTGGTTTCGAGGTCAAGTTGGTAAATGCTCACTACGTCAAAACTGTACCTGGTCGGAAAACGGATGTTTTAGATTGCCAATGGCTGCAAAAGTTACATAGTTATGGTTTGTTATCCGGTTCATTCCGTCCAGATGACCAAATCTGTGTCCTGCGTAGTTACATTCGACAACGAGATAACTTAATCAAGAGTGCTTGTGTTCACGTACAACGAATGCAAAAAGCCTTGACCGAGATGAATCTACAACTGCACAGAGTGATTAGTGACATTACAGGTACTACAGGCTTGAGCATTATCAAAGCCATTGTCAGGGGCGAACGTAACCCACTTACCCTCGCCGCACTTAAGGATGGGCGTATCAAAGCCTCTTGTGAAGAGATTGCTGCCGCTTTGACGGGCGATTATCGTGATGAGTTGATTTTCATCCTACAACAGGAATTGCAACTGTACGAGTTTTACCAGACACAGATTCTCGCCGTCGATGCCCAAATTGAGCAATGCTTGGCTTCATTTGCTGATAGGGTTGATGTGACAAAAAAGCCATTAACCAAACCTAAACGCCGAGGTAAGAAGCAGCCCGGTAATGCGCCTCAATTTGACCTGCGTACTCACTTGTATCGCATTAGTGGCGTTGATTTTACTCAAATTCAGGGCTTTGGCGCTTTGACCGTATTGATATTGTTGTCCGAGTTGGGATTAGATCCGACTCGTTTCCCAACTGTGAAGCACTTTACTTCATGGTTAGGTTTATGCCCTGGTAGCCGTGTGACTGGTGGTAAAGTCAAAAGCTCTCAAACTCGCTCTGTTGTTAGTCGTGCTGCCAACGCTTTCCGGATGGCGGCTCAAACTCTTTGCCGTAGTAACTCGGCTTTAGGTGCTTATTACCGTCGTATGCAAGCCAAAATCGGCGCTCCCAAAGCTATTACTGCTGCTGCTCACAAGCTAGCACGTATTTTTTATCGCCTTTGGACTTCTGGTGATAAATTTATTGACCCTGGTGTTGATGCTTATGAGCAACAGTATCGAGAGCGGGTAGTTAATAACCTCAAGAAAAAAGCTTTGACTTTTGGTTTAGAACTCATCCCCATTTCTGACTCAACGCAATGTGTTTCTTGAGAGAAGTGGTAATGATGGGAATCAATCGCAGGTCAGGATATCGTGCTACCAGAGTTTTCACACCTTCTTCAATCCGTGGCATACCGCCAAACACAGCACTAGCTTCATGGAGGGAAGAAGAAGCAATGTCGAAGTTTTCTTTCAAGTGTTGGGCAAAGATGAGTCGGACAAACATACTACAACCTTGTCCACCATGCACCAGGGGAATACAATCTTTGACACCGATGGTTGCATATTCTGCACCCGCAGGCTGACAGGTAAATATGGGATTGATTACCCCAGCACGTTCTTTCTTGCTGACAGCTAAAGTCATCCTTATGGTCTCCTGAATGGTGTAAAGTTTCTGGTAAAAGAACTCAGAACTTGCGTTCTTTTACAGAATTGAATTTCGCCTAAATTCTGACTCTGAGAGTTCTGAGTTCTTTGTGAGTGATTGTGTAAGTACAAAAAAATCGGGGACTGAGAGAAATTGCTAGGAGATTGAAGAGCTAGCAATTTTTGGTGTTACTGAATTCAAGTATGAAAGTTAATAATTAACTTGATCAAACTCTTACTCTCTTTGTCTATGTGCCTGGAGCCTAAGTTAACTTCATACCCGGATTCAGCAACGCCCATTTTCTTTAGTAGAGAGAATGGTTTAGTTCAGCATTCAGAGAACCAGTGATAGCAATACCAATCAGCTTTTGTTTAACTAGCTCTAGTACTGCCTTAATGTGTGCTTTCTCCGCGTTATTCAACCATGAGAATTTGGTTTTTAGGTCAACTACGTAGACAATCATCCGTTTGATGTCCGGAAATTCGGCAAATGCTTCTAGTATCGACTTCTTGAGTTGTTTTTCACCACCAAAGACGATGTGGGACTCTTTCATGTCCGATGACCAGACATATTTGAGTTGGAAGTTGCCGTTGTCACTGGGATAGCGTTTGGTGTGCCAGGTGTCGTAAGCACAACCGATTGGTCCATGAATCATTTGGATGGTGTCTTTGAGAACACCGCCAATCACTAGCTTGGCTCCACAATAACTGCATCCTCGCTCTGACAATGAGCCGGGTATTGTTTCTGTGTTGGAAAGAGGCAGAAACTGGGTTGTATCTTCTCCTTTTTCTTTGATGTAAACGTGCTTTTCCCGTTCGGGTATGGTTTCATCGCACTTCAATAGTTTCAATGCCATAATGTCATTGCTCCTTATCCTATTTCAATACAACAACAAGCCTTCTTTTTCTTCTGCTTGAGAAGAAAGATTCTTTTTCTTTTCTCTTTTTAAATATTAACTATATTTTTTTAAGTTAATAGTTGTTTTAATAACAAAAATATAAAAAATGATGGCAAAAACTTAATTCCCTTTCTCGTATGTAGACAGTTCTGTCTATTTTATAAATGATTATTTTTTATATTTTATATCACTCACAAAACAAGTTGAATCGCGTTTTTATTAACCATAAAAATAAAAGTTCGACTTATTAGAAAAGTCGAAACTCTTTGCTAACAGCGAATAGTCTTTTTGTTTAAAGCCCCATTATTCTTCATCCTGAGAATGTGCCAAGTTATTGTTCTCCTGTAGTAAGGCTTTACGTAACATAGGTGGGGCACTACCATTTAAACTTTGTACTAGCATATGTAGAATATCGGGAACTCTATCATATTCTTGTGCTCTAACAAGAGTTACGCCCTTCTTCATCAACTTGTTTCCTGCTGGTTTGCCAATGGCTTGAACATATACAATTTTGCAATCAAGAACTGCTTCCATTTTTGGTGTAATCTTATCTTCATGTGCAGCTTCTTCTAAGTCGCCTTCAAAGGTCAAAGTCTCAACAAAATTAAATCCATCCTTAGATACTTCATACACATCAATTTCTTTGGCTAAGCCAAAGTGGGTGTTAATGTGGGTTCCGTCACTTGTGGTAAACGCTACTTTCATTTATTTACTCCAGATATTTGGTAATTGTTCTTTGTACTTTGTCATTCGTCGCTAACCAAGACTAATGACGAGTTAATCATGGTCGGTTTTTTCATTCCACCAAGGAGCAGGTTTTCTAACTTGTTTCCAGACAGGACTATACAAGGCTTTATACAATTCCTGTGCCATTTTCAGCATCCCTGCATAACCAGCGTAAGCATGATGACGTTCATGGTTAACATCCAAAAAAGGAATCCGTGCTTTCAGTGCTGTGTATTGATTGCTTGCTCCGGCAACCAACATATCAGCTTTTGTATCCTTCAGTACTTGTAGTAATACATTAGGACTTCCCTTTGATAAGACAATCCCATCTTGACCAAGCAATTGCTTAATTTTGGTTTTCTCTTCTTCTGTACTCTTTCTATCACTGGTAGCAACAACTTCCATTCCCAAGTCTCTTGCTGCTGAAATAATCGACCAACTTTTTACGCCACCACTATAAAGAACAATGCGCTTACCTTTTAACCGAGAACGGTAGTAAGCCAGAGCAATATCTAGGGCTGCTGTTTCTTCTGAAATTAACCATTCTGTTCGTTCTGGAAGGTAACATGAAGTCAAGTTATTCTGAAGAGATTCGCTTAATATTGCTGCAATATTTCGCAAGCAACGATTCATGTTTTCTACACCATAAAAAGATTCTTCAATGTAAGAAATTCCATAACGTTCCTTCATTGTTTGTGCTATTCCTAGTGATACGTTAGAGCAAATCACTACATTCAACTTAGCGCGATGAGCGTAGCAAATTTCTTGATAGCGCGCATCACCCGTGATTTTGGAGAGAACACGAATACCTAATCTATTGAATAGTGGTAAAATATTCCACATTTCACCAGCAACGTTGTATTCACCAATGATATTGATATCGAATGGTGTAGTAACTTCTGGTTCCGCAGTTCCAACCACATGTTCTAGTAAAGCTTGACCACCGATGCGGTTACCTAAATTTTTACTACCAAGAAATCCAGGTGAATTGATATAGACAACCGGAATACCAATTTTCTTTGCAGCTGCTTTACAGATACTATCTGTATCATCACCTATCAAAGCAATCACACAAGTAGCATAGACAAAGACAGCCGCAGGATTGTAGCGTTGAGCGATGTTAAGAATAGTTTGATAAAGCTTCTTTTCACCACCAAAAATGACTTCATTCTCACTCAAGTCAGTGCTGAAGCCGATTTTATATAATTCAGAACCTGAGGAAAGGCTACCACAATTTTCCCAAGGGTTGCGAGTGCAGGCAACAGGACCATGTACTAAATGAGCAACATCAGTAATTGGTACAAGAGCAACCATCGCCCCCTCAAAAGAACAATTCCCTTGGGCTGCACCTGGTTGTGGTGGTTTTTTACAAGATTTCTTTTTCTTGTTCTCCAACATCTTCTGGTTATGTTGGCAGGTTGTTTCATTGAGTAATTTGTTGATTTTTACTTGAGTGTTTTTCATGTCTTGGCTTGTGCTGAATAGGATGACGTGAAGAAAGGTAGTGTCGAATTAGAATTTGATTTGTTATAGTTCTTAACTTTTAGTTGGTGAAAAATGGCTTGTACAATACTTGTTTATATAGTTTTTGTTCATTTTCGCCCTTTGAAGTTAGTTATTCAAAATTAAAGGTGAGTCAAAACCATATTTAGTCAAAATTTGTTGTCCATTTTGGGAAAGAATATACATCGCCAGCATCACTCCAGAACTGCGGGCATCTTTCATCAAAGTCATACCGTAATTAGCTTTTACTGCAAGATTATCTGGTAGTTTTACTATCTGTATACTTGGTGCTGATAAAACAGCTAATCTAGCATCAGTGCGATAGCCTAAAAAGATATCTACCTGTTGTGTCTCAGTTATGGAAGTATGCAAGTTCATTCTTTCCCTTGGGGACAATAAGAGAATTATGTCCACTTACCAAGCGCAGTGCTTTTTGATTTTGCTTGTTAAAGCTACCTAGTTGTACTTTTTCAGCTTTACGGAATATCTCCTGTGAATAGTCCCCAGAAGCATCTTCATTTGGCGTTGATATTCCTAATCTAATTTCTGGATTTAACATCCAATCTAACAGATTATTTGGCATCACAGTTAAACTAGGTTTAACAATTGCACACATTTCATTTCTAATAAAATTCACCACAGAACTGCTTCTATTAGCCTTCATCAAAATAGTTGGATTTTCCATATCAACGCTAGCAAATATATCACTGTACTCTCCACTTAAAAGACGTTTCTGCAACAAGCTAGAGTGGTCAAATTCTAGTTTTATAGGAATGCTGTTTTCTTTAGAAAAAGCTTGTGCAACTTCTGAGAGAGCACCTCTTAAGGTATCAGATGCGTATAGGATAATTGAATTCTGATAATGTTGATGCCAAAGAACTTGTTGTTTGTCATTGAACTGTATTAATACCGCCATAAATGTAACTCCTATTACTAGTTAAGCTATGAATCTAGACTGTATAGAAAAGGTCAAAAAATAGAAAAAGTCAAAAAGCTTATTTAAGCGTTACCCTTATTAACTTATAGAAGCAGCATATTAGAGAGTTTTTCCTCAGCTTGATTATTGTAGACATCCAAAAATTCCTCGTTCTAACAACTGTCGTTCTTCTGTGTTTTTAGTATGAAGAGGAAAGATAGAAGAGTGGATAGTGAGACAGCGCTGCAGGAGAGTTTCCCGACCTAGGCAAGACTGCATTAGCGCAGCGGTAGCGACGTCAGGAGCGTCACCCGAAGGGTAAAAGGAGTAACCAAGTGGGTCTGCAAAAGGTGTTCTATAGCGCATTGACCCCACATCCCCTATCGGCAGAAAACCTATCAAATGGTAATGTTCAACTCTTGAGGAAACACACTGTTGAACATTGTTTTCTCTAGTGTATAAGTCATAATCTTGCTTGTCGTTGATTGATTGCAGATATCAAACAGTATGACCAGGAGTAGTATCTTGATGAAAGTACTCAAAACTTTATTCGGAGTTTTCTAAAAGCGCGGAATTAGAAAAAATGGGAAAGGGAAATTTCCCTTTCCCAAGTTAGATACACCTCAACCAGTAAAGTTAAAAGTTAGATGTATCTCATCCAGCAAGCTTTTATTTTTATATTCAGTGAAAAGTCACAAGGTCGATTAGTTTACCACGCTAAACAAAACTTTCCAATTCGATATGAAGTAAATCGTAGTAAGTGAAGTTGCCTAAGATATTGTGATTGACCAAGACCATAGACGAACTGTAAAAAGATAAAAGTTTTATCTTTTTTAGGGACTATGATCTATCAGATACCTGAAAAGTACAGTTACAGAAAATCGTAACTGATTCAATAGCACCTTCCAAAGAAATAGCTAAGTCTTCTAACGTGTTGCCTTTCTTGAGGAAGACCTGTTAATGTTTTTGCTATTTTTATCCCCTTGATGCAAGCATATCATACACATTGCAAAAGTATTTGCTGTTTTTTAATTTTTTTTTAGCGACAATATCATTTATCTTGCACAAATACTTACTCAAGCTGAATTTAGTGCAAGCTTAGTATACATAATGCTAAAATATTTGCGTCAGCACAAATACTTTGTCTGCACATGGCTTATAATTACGCTTTAGCTTCTTAGACACGAACCTCTTATCCTATGATCGCCTACTCTACTCTTCAAGTTATTCGCACAGAAATAAGTAGTCAGGTAACTTTAAAGGTTGTTCATGAAGTAGAGTTAACTTCTATTATTACCACTGCCTCAGCAGATGAATTGGAGTTATACGAGGAAACAGAAGCTTATGCAGTGATTAATTCCTGTTCTCTTACTTTAGGCAGAGAATAATCTTTCAACCCCGTTTTTACCTTCTTTTTCAACATCAACTAGCAAAAAGTTCAATTTATTGACTGTAAAAAAGCAAAAACTGACAAGTATTTTAGCAATTAGTATACCCTTCTTGTCATATGTAAATCGTAAAAGAGCAAGTATTTCAGCCAAATGTATGCTATACTTGCACTTAGATAATCCAAATTGTAAAACCATTAGTAAATCTTCCAAGGCAAAAGAGCATATACTATGAGACCTTGCTATTTCCTCGGTAGATTAAGTTTGTCCACTGTGGCTTTTTGTAACAGAGAGATACAAGCTCATGAAGCAGGACGGCAGTCTTTGCAACAATCTGAAGTCGATTAGAACTCGTTTGGGCATGAGCCAGCAAGATTTAGCTAATATAGCTGGCGTGACTCGTCAGACCATTAGTGGTGTGGAATCGGGACAATATGCTCCTTCAGTAGCTGTGTCACTGCGTTTAGCCAAGGCGCTTGGCTGCAAAGTCGAGAACTTATTCTGGTTTGAGGAAGATTTACCGGAAGTTGAGGCAGTTCTTACCAAACCAGTCAAGAGTGGACAGCAATTGCGAGTTAGTCTAGCGCGAGTCGGGGGTAAATGGATAGCTTATCCCCTGGTTGGAAACGATGCTTTTCGCATCGAAATGATTCCAGCTGATGGTGAGGCAGTTGCGGTGGACGGGTTCCCCGGCATACGCAAACTGCCAAACCCGAAGGGTGAGGCACAAAGTAACACAGCTACAAATAAAGTCCACGTCAAGCTTTTAGATGATATAGATAAACTGCACAATACAGTCGTAATAGCTGGTTGTACACCTGTGATTTCCCTTTGGGCGAAAGCCACCGAACGTTGGCATCCCCAGTTGCGAGTCCATTACAATTTTGCCAACAGCATGGCCGCATTGCGTAGTTTAGATCGAGGTGAAGTACACATTGCAGGGATGCACTTGTACGATCCGCAAACTGGGGAATATAATGTTCCTTTTGCGCGGGAAGCTTTAGCTGGGAAAAGTGCCGTCTTGATTACCATTGGGGTTTGGGAAGAGGGATTATTAGTTCCACCAGAAAATCCGATGGGAATTAAAACAGTTTCTGATTTAGTGGATTTAGAAGCAACCATTGTCAACCGCGAACCGGGTTCTGGCAGTCGGATGCTTTTAGAACGAAAACTCCAAGAGGAAGAAGTCCAATTCCACAGTGTTAAAGGATTTGATCATATCGTCCACAGTCATAAAGATGTTGCTTTATCTGTAGTCTCCGGAATTGTTGATGCAGGTGTTAGTACAGCATCCATAGCTACTGCCTTTGGGTTGGGATTTGTTCCCCTGCATCGTGCGCGATACGACTTGGTGATTCTCAAGGAATACTTGGAAGAAGCACCAGTACAGCAGTTACTTAGTACTTTGGGACATCGGCTAGTCCAATCGCAATTAGAGGTTCTCGGTGGCTATGACATCAGTAAGATTGGAGAAGTTGTAGCGAATATTTAGGGTAGACTTTTGTGAATTAGTAAGAGTATTTCATGAGTGGACAAATAATATCCTATAAACATAAAGCGCAAGCAATTATGCTTATGCTTACAATTCAATGCCCTTCTACTGAAGACTAAAACTCAATGAGTCTTATGTATGAGATAACTAACTTATCATATGTGTATTAGTAGATAATAGTATAACAATGCTTGGATTGCTTATCTATTGGTTTATGAGAGCAACGAACGAATCAATAGTAAGTAATAATTCATGCCATTTCTTACCAAATGAATAAGCAGTGAGCAAATAAATTTTTCATGAGCAAATAAATTAGCGATATCTATGCTAAGCTCATATATAGGAATCAAAAAAGCGCGCATTGCAAAACCTTAAGGGGATATTAAAACTAATTCAACCTCGGTCTATTACTCTGGTAAATCCGCTTCAAATCACCACGCTTTTTGTCACCAAGAGATAGAGCCAAATGAAGACCGATAGCGACCTTCGTAACAACTTGAAGTCCATCAGAACCCGCTTGGGTATGAGTCAGCAAGAGTTAGCTAGCTTAGCAGGAGTGACCCGTCAAGCAATTAGTGGTGTAGAGTCTGGACAATGCGCTCCTTCGGTCGCAATGACATTGCGTTTAGCCAAGGCGCTAGGTTGCAAGGTCGAGGATTTATTCTGGCTAGAGCAGGATTTGCCTCAAGTCCAAGCAGTTCTGGCGAAATCTATCCCTTATAGTCAACAACAGCGAGTGAGTTTAGCGCGGATTGGGGGGCAATGGGTAGCATATTCCCTTGTTGGCAACGATGCTTTTCGTATAGAGATGATTCCAGCTGATGCTCAGGTTGATAGTCAGATAGATACAAATACAGTCCGAGTCAAACTTCTTGACGATATAGACAGATTTGAAAATACAGTTGTGATTGCTGGTTGTGCGCCTGTGCTTTCACTATGGGCAAGAGCCGCAGAACGTTGGTATCCTCAACTACGAGTTCACTATAGGTTTGCCAATAGCATGGCTGCCTTGCATGGTTTGTGCCGAGGTGAAGCCCATATCGCTGGGATGCACCTGTATGATTCCCAAACAGGAGAGCATAATCTTCCCTTTGTTCGTGAAGTCTTAGCAGGAAAAGAAGCTGTTTTAATGACCCTAGGAATTTGGGAAGAGGGACTATTAGTGCAGTCTGGCAATCCGATGCAAATCACAACAGTGACTGACTTAGTAGAAGCAAAAGCAAAGATTATTAACCGCGAAGAAGGAGCTGGCACTCGGTTGCTTTTGGAACGTAAACTGCAAGAGGAGCAACTGCCATGTAACTCTATTAGAGGATTTGATACTATCGCTAGAAGCCATCATAGTGTTGCTGATGCTGTTGTCTCAGGACTTGCCGATGCAGGAGTCTCTACAGCATCTGTCGCTGCGGCTTTTGGATTGGAATTCATCCCTTGGCACCAGTCACGCTACGATTTAGTGATTCTCAAGAAGTACTTGGAAGAAGCACCAGTACAGCAGTTACTCAATACCTTAGAACATCGGTTTGTACATTCACAACTACAAATTATCGGCGGTTGTGATACAAGCAAAACTGGGGAATTGGTAGCAACAATTTAGAGTGGATTACGATTGATTTTGGTTGCTGTCTTTGAAGTGAATGCAATTCTTGGAGATGTGCTCAATTTCCTTGATATCTGCAAACAGTTTTTGCAACAAAACTAAAGAAAATCTACTGTATTATTTGAGAAAACTGCTTCATCACGGCTTTTCAAGTCATCAATAGTGTCGCTGATAGAGTTGAGATATTGAATTGGGCGACGTAAAAGGCAATGACTATTCATGAATAAGTTAGATAAATGCCCTTGAGGTAACTTCCCATAGGGTAGAACAAGTCTGTTTAATAATCACTCACAAATACTCACATGATGTTTCCTATTCATATATGTGCGGTAGAGCGATCGCCTCCTTGGGACGGCGATGGAGCTGTCACAAGCAAGCCCTGTTGTTTGCCAATCGCCTTTCGTTGGTACAACTGCGATGCGACGTAGGCGACGTTCTACATACGGTCACCCTTCGGGTTTGGCAGTCGCTCCTGGGGAAAACCCCCAAGACCGCGCTGCCTCACAACTGTAGTCCTACAGTGTGAACACCTCATGAATCAAAAGACCCAACACTCAAAACAATTAATTGCAGGAGAAAACTCATCATGTCCGTTGACGAAAAAATTAGACAAATAGCATTCTACGGTAAAGGCGGTATCGGTAAGTCCACTACCTCCCAAAACACTCTCGCTGCTATGGCAGAAAAGGGTCAGCGCATTTTGATTGTGGGATGCGACCCGAAAGCAGATTCCACCCGTTTAATGCTACACAGCAAGGCTCAAACTACCGTACTTCACCTAGCTGCAGAAAAAGGTGCTGTAGAAGATTTGGAACTTGAAGAAGTGATGCTCACTGGCTTCCGTGGTGTACGTTGCGTAGAATCTGGTGGTCCTGAACCTGGTGTAGGTTGCGCGGGCCGCGGTATTATCACTGCTATTAACTTCTTGGAAGAAAACGGTGCTTACCAAGACGTGGATTTTGTTAGCTACGACGTGTTGGGTGACGTTGTCTGCGGTGGTTTTGCTATGCCTATCCGTGAAGGTAAGGCACAAGAAATCTACATTGTGACCTCTGGTGAAATGATGGCGATGTACGCTGCTAACAACATCGCTCGCGGTATTCTTAAGTATGCTCACTCTGGTGGCGTGCGTTTGGGTGGTCTAATCTGTAACAGCCGGAAAACTGACCGGGAAGACGAACTGATCACCACGCTAGCATCCCGATTAAGCACCCAAATGATTCACTTCGTCCCTCGTGACAACATTGTGCAACACGCCGAGTTACGTCGGATGACTGTGAACGAGTATGCACCCGAGAGTAATCAAGCTAACGAATACCGTACATTAGCAGACAAGATTATCAATAATAAAAATCTTGCCATTCCTACACCTATTGAAATGGACGAGTTAGAAGCCTTGTTGATTGAATTCGGTATCCTCGACAGCGAAGAAAATGCTGCAAAACTGGTTGGCGTAGCTAAAGCTCAAGAAGAAGTCGAGAAAAAGCAAGAAGATCAGATAGGTAAAGCGTTAGAAGCATTAGACTTGTCCGCAAACTCCAAAGCCGGACTGTTCAAAGCTTTGAGACAAAACTTTGATATTTGCGTCAAAACGCAGTTACAAGGGGTTGAGATAGTTAGTGATAGTTTAGAGGCATAAAAATTAACTCCTAATTTCTAAAAATTTATGATTATTGCTAGTAACTAAGTTGGCAGAACTAAGCTACCTATTCTTAACCTAACTAATCCCTTCGGGTTCGCAGTCGCCTGCGGAGGGAAACCCTCCCGCAGCGCTGACTCACCGCAAACTGTTAAAATAATTTGCTCATAAGTATCGAGCTTTAATCGAAACCTTTGTGAGGCTATGCGAAATATTTTAAGTAATCGAATTAAATGCTCAATAAATATCCGATTACTAGACAAAGCCTTATTCTCATCTTTTTGCTGTTGACTTAATTCTCGTTTTGGTTTCCTCTTATGAGGAGTTGTAATGTTTTCGCCTCCTTGGAAAGCTTTATCACCTGAAAAAGGTTGAGACTTATTAAACTCTTTCTGAGATTTACGAAACAAATTTATATCTGCTGTTGGGCCAGGAACGCCTACTTCTACCTCCACAATATCCTTACCTTCTGGCATCCCAATCATCAAACTTTTTAATGTATGTTGTCTCTTCTTGCCGAAAAAATATTTTTGTTGCTCTTTTTGGTCACAATCCCTATATATTGGCTGTTCTAAGCTATCGACTAATAGCCGAAAATTTGTTAATATTTCTTGAACAAATAGTAAATCGCTCTCATTATTTGAGACTTGTTCTAATAAACTAGCCGGTAAAATATCTCGCAAGATTGATATCCAATAATGAAAAGTATCGTTAGCCTCTGTCTTAGAAACGCCAAACAGCATTCCTAATACTTGAAATGTTGGCATCTGTCTTAAATAAAATAAACATAAACAAACTTGTTCTTGGATTGATAACTTTTCGGGACGACCACCACCAGCCGCATTAATTCTAATTTTACGACTCTCCTGTTTAGCTTTGATATCTTGGTATCGTTTTAAGGTGCAATTTAACAGTGATTGCAATTGTTCGTAACTAATCCCTAAAATTTGTTTTGTTCGATGCGGATATTTCTGGATATAATCAAAAACCGTAACTAATATTGAAAAATGGTAGACGCTCAGTTTAACGTTTTACCATTTTTCTTTTCCTAAGTTAATATTTCGGACAAGTCTATTGAAAAAAGGAAACGTAGAAGTTGTTGCTAGTAACGAGAAGAAGTGAGTAAGCGCGCTGCGGGCGGTGAGACCAATGCTGCAAGAAAGTTTCCCGACCCACCAGGCAGCTGGCGTAAGCGCAAAGCGCTCCCACTAGGGGTACGCGTAGCGTATCCGTAAGGACTCAGGACTTACCCGTGCCTCTTTCAGAGGAGCTGAGTGCCAAAGGCACATGCTACGCGTTAGCCCTTGGCGTGAGCTGTTTTCTCCTTTTAATTTGGTTGGTTATATTTTCGGGAATGGGAAATTGCTCTTTTCCATTCCCTTTTCTGTCTATGTTTCTGGGGAATATCTACTTTTATGAAAAATCAAGATATCTTTAAAACGCAGAATATAAAATCTGTGCCCACAGCCGTTCAAGAAGATTGTGCTTTTGATGGTGCAATGCTTGCTCTGGTATCAATACGCTTGAGATGTAACCATTCATCTTCAATGCGATTCATTTGAGCACTGTAAGGTGGTAGAAAATAGAATTTCCTACACTTTCTAAGTAAGACATTTACAAAATAGGTCTATCAAACATACTCAAGAAGCCATAGCTTTTTTCAAGCTACGACTTCTTGATTTATCAGGTTTGTAGAAACGTAATATGCTGTGTCTCTACATAACAGTTGAAAATACTCAACAAGGTGTGAACTAAACTAAATATGCTTCTTGGTGAGTCTTAATCGTGCAATTAGAACGTGGATAAGTCACGCATAGTAGAGCAAAACCCTTAGACACCTGCTCATCATCCAAGAAACTTTGCTCTGATTGATCAATTTCACCTTCAACAACTTTACCAACACAGCTCGAGCAACCACCTGAGTGACAAGAAAAAGGTAACTCTATATCGTTTTCTTCAGCTGCTTCTAGGATAGTTGTGTCCTCATCAACTTCAATTGTTTTATCCAGATCTTCTTTCTTGTTGATTAATCTAACTTGGTATGTAGCCATTTTTTGGTTCTTCTCACACGTGTCGGTACAGTTAAGAGTTAGGTTTTCTGACTTCAAGGGCTTTGACAATTCAAAATCACCGAAGTTCTGCTCGCCGGAAGCCGGCGCTCAGACTTCTCTCAAAAGTTAAAAAACTTTTTGACTTGCTAATTTTGAATTTTTCTTAGAGCGAGAGTTGTAGGTAACTATTAGCTACAAGGTATACCTGCAGATGAACAGTCAGCGGTTCTGAATGACTTTCCGCAACCGCAGGTATCAGTAGCCTTGGGGTTGATGAATTTAAACCCACTTTCCATCACCCCTTCTACAAAATCGATAATCAACCCTTCCAACAACGGCGCACTTTTGCCATCAACGTAAACAAGCACCTTGCCTTGCTGGCTGATTAAATCATCTGGTTGCGGCTTACTTGTAACTTCCATTGCATACTCATAGCCACTGCAACCACCATCTTTGACAGAGATGCGGATACCTTTATTTGGCGTATCGGTTTCAGCAGCACCGCGTAGCAACATCCGCAGATGAAATTCTGCTTTTTCCGTCAACGTAACTGTCATCAAACCTCCTAATTAATTGAAATTAGTTGTTGTGATTCAAGATGTGAATTTGTTTAGTGGTGTTGAGTAAAGCAATTGCAATCATGACTTCAATTGGCACAGGTGAAAAAATGAAGCTTATACCCAGGTAAAATAAAGCTATTAATGTAGCTAACATTTGCCAGATTTGATTTGCAATTTTTGCGCTGACTAGAAACAAAGCTATGGAAAACTCAAGAGCAATCAATGAAGACACCAACATGATTAATGTTTACTTGCAATTATTTACTTGCAATGACTGGTGGTTTCCATGAGTTGAGATTGCGAGTATCTCCAGGGCGCGCTGTTACCGCATACAGGACAGGAGCGATCGCGGTGAGAACGGCGTTTAGCAAATTCCATCCGGGTTAGGTCAATTGTCAAAAGCTGTGACAATAGAGGTTGACTAAACCCAGTGATGAGCTTAATCGCTTCCAGTGCCGACAGACAAGCTAGTGTTCCAGAAACAGCACCCAAAACGGAAAAGCCGCGCCTATCCCAATCAGGCTTCTCAGGAAATAAGCAAGACAAACAAGGAGTCACACCAGGAATAATTGTGGTCAAGTAAGCCTCCATCCCATCCATTGCTGCTTCCACCATAGGCTTACGCCAACGCACGCAAGCTTCATTTAACAAATCGCGCTCTGTAAAATTATGAGCGCAGTCAAGAGCCATATCAGCTGATTGCACCAAGGAGTTCACATTTTCCGGGGTGACATATTCATGAACTGCTTCCACCTGCACATCAGGATTGATAGCTTCCAAAGTCTCTTTTGCTTTGAAGACTCTGGGTTGACCGACCCAATCATGTGTCATGAGAATTTGACGATTCATGTCATCAAGCCGCAGGTCACCACCCCGGACTAGAATGAGCCGCCCAACGCCAGCTACCGCAAGGTATAGCGCAGCCGTACCGCCCAATCCTCCTACACCTGTCACCAGAACCGTCGCCGACTTCAGGCGCTTCTGTGCTGTTTCACCAAAATTAGGAAGCATCATTTGGCGACGGTAACGTTCCAACTCGGTAGGCGTTAGGTTTACCACTTTTTACCTCCTAATCCGATGTGATTTCTGTCAGCGTGATTACATTTTTAGGCTTCTCATTAAACACTTTGAACAGCTTTTGTTCTTGGGGTGTTGATTCAAGAAAAACCTGATAGGCTTGTTCTAAAGCCTCACGATATTTAATTAACCTATCTGAGATACTGAGGTCAGTATAATTCTCATCAATTTGTTGGATAAATTGAGAGAATTTTTTCAAAATATGCAGACGATTTACATTCACAACCTTTTGGTCATAAGGGAGTTGAAAAAACTCAAAATACTCCTCTGCATCTCCAAGTTTTTTGAATTTCTCATAATCCCAGGTCATTTTTCCTGCTCCAGTGTCTTTAGCTGTTGCTTAAGTTTGTCTAATTGACAAAAAATTTCATACGTTTGGGAGGCAACATCCATCAGTTGTTGATAATTTGTCGGCAATCCCTCTGCCAAATCATGCAGATCCATTTTCATTTGACCTGCTTTACTATTGAGGCGTTTTATCTTAGTCTTAAGCTCCTCAATAGTAGATGTTTCTTCAGCTTGTGCCATTAACACCTCCTTTTTGTCTAAAAAAGAAGATGAAAGATAGAAGAGAAAATAATTTTTACTCTTCATTATTCAGTCATCGCTCTTTTTTTAAATTCTTCCTACTTCAGGGAAACGCTGAGCTAAACTCACCCCGCTTTGTACAAACTTTTCTCCCTCTTCTGCCAATTTTTCCAAGGAGTCAAAGCCAAAGCGATGAGCATCTCGTAAAGTCTTTGCAACTAGTAAAAGGCGACCAGAGAAGACCAACGCCCAGCCAAATCCTTCATGGCTCAAATCAATCACAACCTGAGATAAAAGACCTGTTTCTTTTTCAATGCAAGCAGCTACAGCACGATAAAATGCCATAATTCGTGCTTGAGTGACCAGATCAACTTCGCCTTCAACAGGAATTTCTCGTTTCTTTTGCTTACTCACAATGAATGGTTTGAGTAGCAATTCATCCGACCAATTACGGTAAGTTCCATAAGTGTCTTGACCCCGAAATTGTTGAATGATTGCCTTAAGAAAAGGTGAGTTTAATGTTTCTGTTGATGGAGTTCCATTTACATTATTAGTAAAACTCATACCGTTGCTTCCTCTTCCAACTCATCTTCAAAACTTTGGGGTTTTGCCTGTAAAGCTTTACGTAGCCAAGGTGGAGGATTACCTTTAAGTGTTTGCACCAGCTTGTTAAGAATTTCGGCAATTTCTTCTTCTTCAGAACGCGCCTTCACTGGAGTTACACCCTTCTTAATTAACCGAGCTGCTGCACTACCTCCAATGGCTGCAACATAAACAATCTTGCAGTCAACTAGTGCTTCAAGTTTTGGTGTGACTTTATCTTCATTACCATCTTGCTTCAGGTCACCATCAAAAGAAAGAGTTTCTAAAAACTGGTAACCTTCTTCAGAAATTTCATACACATCAATTTCTTTCGCCCATCCAAAATGAGCATTGATATGAACTCGGTCACTTGTTGTAAATGCAATCTTCATGCTTAATTCTCCTCTCCTCAAGTTATGAGTGATGAGTTATGAGTAGTAAATAAGCATTTACGACAACTCATAATTCATAACTCACAACTTACTTAAAACTTAGATGTGTGAACTTAAAATCTCGAAGTTTCCTGGGTGCTGAACTTTCGCTTCCTCAGCTTGTAAAAAGATGTTCCCAATATCAAACAAAACTTGCATTGTGCCTCGGTAACCAACTTTAGTAAATAGACCATTACCAACGCGGTCAAAAATAGGGAAGCCTTGACGATAAAGAGGAATTCCTAATCGATTGGCTACAGGCACTATGTGGGAGTTACCAATGAGCAAATCAGAACCTAACGCAAGTTGCTCAAAGTCCTCTAAATCACCGATGGTGACACTACTGATAGGAAGTTTTTCCAGCACAGGAGAACGTGTTGTCGTCACTGCGCCATGAATTTCAGCACCCATCGATCGCAAGAAATAAACTGTTGAGCACAGTAAGTCTGGTTCCAGCGCCACGGACACTCGTTTGCAACCAAAGTAAAAGTGAGTATCTAACATGGCATCTTGCAACTGGCGACGTTGGCGACGGTATTTCTCTGGTACACTAGTACCACTTAAGTCTGCCAACGCTTGCAAAAAACTGTCTACTGGTTCTAATCCAGTCAGTTCGCCAAACACCTCGTAGGGAATGGCAAAGCGCTCATGCAAGATTTGCGCTGCACCCCGCATACTTTCACCGAGAGCTAAGGTGAACACAGAATTACCAATCTCTCGGAGTTCTGTCAAACTTGTCCCACAAGCTGTGATAGGACTGTAAGAGTCTTCTAAATGACCGTCGAGAGAAGCAGAAAGGTCAGGGACGACAATTGGTTTCAATCCAAAAGAGGTGACAATCTCTTTTATCTCCTCTACATCTCCAGGCGTAAAGGCAGAACTAGGCAAAATGACAATTTGCGTAGGACAAGGATCTTGCTTATCACTTTTTTGGGCAAGTTCTTTAACAATGCTCTCAACAGCCGCAGCATAGCCATCCTGCAACGTGCCTTTAAAATCAGGAGACGAAACCAACACAATTGGTAGATGATCCAGTTCTGGGTGGCGATCGCGAATTTCCCGAAGAAATCGCGGCATATCATCCCCTCTGGTTTCCGTCAGTGCAGTCGTACACAAGCCAATGATTTCTGGTTTTGACCTCTCGGCTATGGTGAGAATTGCTTGTTCAACATTCTCCTCCCCACCCAAGATAGTGCTCACTTCCGTCATCGCTGTGGTAGAAAGGGGAATCGACTCACAGAAATGCTTTACCAGCATGGATTTGGCAAAAGCAGTACAGCCTTGGGAACCGTGAAACAGAGGTATTATTCCCTTCAAGCCCAATAAAGCTAAAGCAGCACCCAAAGGTTGACTGAGCTTAAGCGGATTCACGGCTACTGATGAGTTTGTCACTGTGACAATTGCCATCAGCTCACCTCCTGTAGGAGGGATGGGGAAGTAGAGGGAGTGAAGGAAGATAGAGAAGAAGAGGTAATATTTTCTCCCCTGCTCCCCTGCTCCCCTGCTCCCCTGCTCACGCCAGGTGCTACAACGGGGGAAACCCCCGCAACGCACTGGCTCTCCTGTTCCCACGGTGCAGGCTTGCGTACTTGTTCCCACACAGGGCTGTAGAGGGCTTCATACAGTTCTCGTGCCATCTCGAGCATTCCTTCATAGCCTGCATATGGATGATGGCGTTCTTGGTTGATGTGTAGGAAAGGAATTCGAGCTTTCAAAGCAGTGTATTGATTGCGACCTCCAGCAATCAACATATCAGCTTTGGTTTCCTTGATAATCCGCAGAAGTTCCTTGGGACTTTCTTGTTCAAGCATAACGCCATCCTGACCCAGCAACTTCTTGATTCGGGCTTTATCTTCCTCAGTACTTTTTCGAGTACTGGTAGCAACCACTTCCATGCCCAAATCTTTAGCTGCTGAGATGATTGACCAACTCTTCACCCCCCCAGTATAAAGAACAACACGTTTACCTTTGAGTTTCTCACGATAGGGAGCCAAAGCCACATCCAGAGCAGCAGTTTCTGCAGCAATCAGCTTTTCTGTACGCTCTTGTAAATTGTGATCGCCCAACTTCGCCGCAATGTTCCGCAAACAGCGGTTCATGTCTTCCACACCGTAGAAGGACTCTTCAATGTAGGGGATACCGTAGCGCTCTTCCATTTTTGTTGCCATATTCAGGAGAGCTTTTGAGCAAATCATCACATTGAGCTTGGCACGGTGAGCAGAACAGATATCCTTGTAGCGACCATCGCCCGTAATTTTTGCTAGAACTCGTATACCTAATTTCTCAAACAGTGGCAAAACACTCCACATTTCCCCGGCGATATTGTACTCACCGATGAGGTTAATGTCATAAGGTGTGGTGAATTCAGGCTCAACTGTACCTACAACATAATCTAGCAAAGCTTCACCAGCAAGACGATTGCCAAAATTCTTGCTACCAATGAACCCTGGAGCATTCACAGGGATAACAGGAGTTCCCGTTTTCTCAGCAGCAGTTCTGCAAACAGCATCTATATCTTCACCAATCAAAGCAGTCACACAGGTGGAGTAGACAAACACAGCAGCGGGTTTGTACCGTTTTTCTACTTCCAAAATGGCTTTGTACAGCTTTTTTTCTCCACCAAAGATGACATCATTCTCACTTAAATCAGTGGTAAAGCCTGTTTTGTAGAGGGTTGGACCTGAAGAAAAGCTACCGCGACTTCCCCAAGAGTTACCAGAGCAGGCGATCGGTCCGTGGACTAAATGAGCAGCATCAGTGATAGGTACCAGGGCAATCATTGCACCATCAAAGGCACAACCGCCTTGAGCTGCTCCCGGCTTGGGTTGTTGTGTACAAGACTTATTTTTCTTGTCTCCATGCTTATTTTTATTGTGTTCACACCCAGGTTGAGTGAGCAACTCGTTAATTTTGTTTTGGGTGATTTTCATTTCTTTCCTCGTATAGGATAGAGCATAATGAATTGTTAGTTGTTAAGTAGGCAGACAGAATTTTTTTGTAGGATGCGTTAGGCGTAGCCGTAACGCATCAATTGTTTGAGCAGCATGGGTACTCAAAGGCTACACATCCTACATTTCTTTACCTCGAGCTACTTAGTAGTTGTTAATTGTTACTTTTTAGCTGTTAGCAGTTAGCTGTTATTTTCTCAATAAAGACTAACCTCTAACAAATCACTAATGACTAGCAAATGTATTTTGTAACATCCTCTCCACACTCATCAGCTAGGTAAGATAATGCTCGAAAACGCAACCCCACAAAATTGTCGTACAAGGGATTGAGTTTACATAATGCAGGAATGTAGAAAGTTCGTCCAAATAATTTAAAATTTCGCTCAAAGGGGCAACAACAAGGAATTATTTGGCAAATGAGATGAGCAAGGCGAGCATTTTTTACTTGAATTCCATCCACCAAACGACGCAAAGGATATAATAAATCAAATGAGCCGGATTTTTTATAAGTAGGTGGATGGGGATTCGGGTGATTATGAGTGTGAGTTATAGTTTTCATAGTAAATAACTCCATAACTCAAGAAAAAGGTAAAAGGAATTGGGAAGTTAGATGAGGAATTGGTAATTTTGGAATTGTGAGTACTTAGTTGTTATTCGTCATTCATTGGTTCTTTGTCATTGCAAATAACGACTAATAACTAATGACTCACCTCTAACCAATCCTTTCATCCTTCTGCCTTTTCCTTTTCCTTTATTGGCACGTCGCAGGTTAATGTACTTCCTAACGAATCAAGTCGTAGGAAATATCTGTCTTAGAAGGAATGTTAGTGTTGTGATCGATTTCCTCGAAGATTGTGTTAACAACCCAGTTGAGCAGGTTGATCACACCTTGATAACCGATGGTGGAGTAACGATGCAGGTGGTGGCGGTCCATGATGGGATAGCCAATTCTCACGAGGGGCACCTTGCAATCGCGCCACAGGTACTTACCGTAGGAGTTACCAATGAGCAGGTCTACAGGTTCGGTAAACAGGAGAGAACGTAAATGCCACAGGTCTTTACCAGGCCAGATGGTAGCACTCTTGCCGAAGGGGCTAGATTCTAGCAACTGTTTAAGTTCTTTCTCAAACTCATCGTTGGAGTTGTGGACAAGAATATGCACAGGCTCAGCACCCATTTCCAGCATGAAGCCCACTACACTGTACACAAGATCTGGATCGCCGTAGATAGCGAAGCGCTTGCCGTGAACCCAGGCATGGGAGTCAGTCATTGCATCCACTGCCCGACCGCGTTCAATTTCAAGTTCTTCGGGAATGGGTTTACCAGTCAGTTCACTGAGTTTGACCAGGAATTCATCAGTACCCTTGATACCCCAAGGACGAGAAACGACAACCTCTTGCTTCCACTCTTTGGCGATGTAATCGCGGGTCTTGGGAGTAGAGTGTGCTTGTAGAGCAACTGTAGCTTTAGCATTAATTGAATCTGCTGCTTCTTCCAGGGGAGTACCACCTGGATACATATCAAACTCACCTGTGTTGGGTGAATCCAGATAGTCGCTGTTATCAGCCAAGATGGTATAGTCGATACCCATCAGGTTGCAAATCCGCTTGATTTCCCGGTTATTACCAACATAGGTGTCAAAGCCAGGGATGAAGTTGATTTTGCCATTGCTAGTTTCTTTCTTCTTACCCGCAGTTAGGTTAGAAAGAATACCCTTCATCATGTTGTCGTAGCCTGTGATGTGGGAACCGACAAAGCTAGGAGTGTGAGCAAAAGGTACTGGGAAATTTTCAGGAACTGAACCCGCATTCTTGGCGTTGGTGATAAAAGCACCCAAGTCATCACCGATAACCTCTGCCATACAGGTAGTGCAGACAGCAATCATCTTGGGCTTGTAGAGTTGGTAGGAGTTTGCCAAGCCGTCAATCATGTTTTGCAGTCCACCGAACACTGCTGCGTCTTCAGTCATTGAGGAAGACACGCCAGAAAACGGTTCTTTGTAATGGCGGGTTAGGTGGGTACGGAAGTAAGCAACGCAACCTTGGGAACCTTGAACAAAGGGTAGAGTGCCTTCAAAACCAACAGCAGCGAAGATTGCTCCCAATGGTTGGCAGCCTTTAGCAGGGTTAACGGTCAATGCCTCACGGGCGAAGTTCTTTTCACGATACTCCCAAGTCTTCGTCCATTCTGCAACCCTTTTTACTTCTTCAGGGTCGTGTCCGTTTTCAAATTGCTTTTTGTTCTCAAACAGCTCTTGGTACTCTGGCTGGTGAAACAGTTCGACGTGATCTTGAATTTTTTCCGGATTCTGAGGCATTTCTCTATCTCCAAGCGTGCTGTAATTGTTAACTGGTCGAGGATTGAGGATTCAAGGCAATGAGGAGTGCATAACCAGAGTTGGGAGCGGGGAGTGGGAAGTGGTGAGTAAAAATTCCCTACTTTCTACTCCCCCCTGGGGTTTTCACCCCAGGTTATTCCTGCGTCTTTTTTCTCCCATTGCTTTAGGCGATCGCCTTAGCTCCAGCTTTAGCTTTAGCGTTCTTATTCCAAGGAGCGCCGATTAATCCCCAAGTGGGGCTATTGAGAGCTAAATCCATGTCGCGGGCAAAGATAGCGAAGCCGTCATAGCCGTGATAAGGACCGGAGTAATCCTTTTTATGATTTAATAGCTCTAAATAGCCTAATGTTTGCAGTAAGCAATGTCAGCCATAAACACTGTTCGCTGATAACACATTTATTTTTAGGCTAAATATAGGCTAAAAACACAACGATGTATAACTCGGGTAAAGACAAGTATCAACAAGCTTTTGCAGACTTGCAACCAGTTTCGTCTACTGATGGCAGTTTTCTTGGTTCAAGTCTGCAAGCGCAGCAGCAGAGAAAACACATGAGAACAAAAGTACTACAAGAATTAGAGAAAGTTAATCAACGTTTGAAGTCTGCAAAGACAAAAGTCACAATTAGGGAATCAAATGGAAGTCTGCAGTTACGTGCTACGTTACCACTTAAACCGGGAGATAAGGACAACAACGGAACTGCGAGAAAGCAATACAATATAAGTTTGAATATTCCCGCCAACTTGGATGGACTTAAGACGGCTGAGGAAGAAGCATACGAATTAGGGAAATTAATTGCTCGAAAAACCTTTGAGTGGAATGATAAATATTTAGGAAGCGAGGCAATTAAAAAAGATTTTAAAACAATAGGAGAATTACTTGAACAATTTGAGGATGAGTATTTTAAAACTCATAAACGAACGACGAAAAGTGAGCATACTTTTTTTTATTACTTTTCTCGAACAAAGCGATTCACTAATCCTCAAGATTTAGCAACTTCTGACAATCTGATAAGTTCAATTGAAAAAGTTGATAAAGAATGGGCTAAATATAATGCGGCTAGAGCGATATCTGCGTTCTGTCTAACATTCAAAATTGAGATTGATTTATCTAAATATTCCAAAATGCCGGAGAACAATTCCCGGAATATACCGACTGATTCTGAAATATGTGCAGGAATTCTCAAGTTTGAAGATTACCTCAATACCAGAGGGAACCAAGTTAATCAAAATGTTCAAGATAGCTGGCAGCTTTGGCGATGGGCTTACGGAATGTTAGCAGTTTTTGGTTTACGACCACGGGAACTTTTTATTAATCCTGATATTAATTGGTGGTTAAGCCAAGAGAATGCAGACTTGACATGGAAAGTCCATAAAGATTGTAAGACTGGGGAAAGGGAAGCATTACCGTTACATAAACAATGGATTGAAGATTTTGATTTAAGAAATCCTAAATATTTAGAGATGTTGGCAACAGCAATTAGTAAAAAAGATAGTACTAATCATGCAGACATAACAGCATTAACACAACGAGTCAGTTGGTGGTTCCGCAAAATTGGATTAAATTTTAAACCGTATGATTTACGTCATGCTTGGGCGATTCGGGCACATATTTTAGGAATACCAATCAAAGCAGCAGCAGATAATTTAGGGCACAGTATGCAAGTTCACACTCAAACTTATCAGCGTTGGTTCTCGCTCGATATGCGGAAGTTAGCAATGAATCAAGCTTTGACTAAGAAGAATGAGATTGAGTTTATTAAAGAAGAAAATGCCAAGCTGAAGATGGAGAATGAAAAGTTGAAGCTGGAGATTGAAAAGTTGAAAATGGAGTTGGTATATAAGCGTAATTGAATTGTCTTCGCTAATCAGGGACTTCAATAAAAAATATCCAATTACATAAAAATATCCACTTATATAGGGTGTGTTAAGGCATTCCTCCTAACAGACCACAATAATGGCGTTTTAGGCTTTTGGCGATAATGTTGAGATTGGTGACGCGAGCAGTAATTGTCAAAAATCAAGTTTGAAAATCTATCAAAATACGTACGCATAATTAAAGATTTTCGTCAATGCGTAAGTTCTAGGATTAACAAATAATCAATTAAGTTGGAGAGATTTACTAGTAGTTTCAATTCTAAAAAGTGGTTGATAGAGTGACCTCCACCCGTTGGTAGAGACTACTGGGAATCGGAAGTGGGGAACCGGGTTATAGAGCGTACACACAAATTAACTCCCCCTGAGAAAACATGGGTATTTTTTCTTTTATCAAGTTTATGAGAGATTATGAAGTTTTGTAATGAAAAGTGTACTTTTATTTCTAATTAATTATTTCAGTGAGAAAAATGGGAGCATACCTTGAAGAATCTAAAGATTTTGTTAAAAATATGCAAGCATTGACCACCAGAAGCTTTGAGACATTTGACGTTCGTGCACCCAAGAACCTTAAAGAGCAACGAGAGTTAGGAGAAAGGATTGTTGCTGCATTGCAGAGAGACTCACTAATCCAAATCCAAAAAAATTACCAAGAGGATTTACTAACCGCGCAAGCACTCCTGCAAAACAGAAAGTTTAATCAATTACCATTTGATGGAAAAATTAAATTTGTAAGTGATACCACCTACACCGGCTACGTGTTTTCCGGCGAAGAGAAAAAAGGAGGTCAGTATGACCAAGTTGAGGTCTACACTGTGTTTCCTCACTTTGATAAAGACGACGAACTCGTCAAAACACTTCGCCTCCCTTGTCACGGTGAAGCAGTCTACCCCTCAGTCGAATACAAAAATGCCATTGAAGCCTACATGAAAGCCACTGGCAATATGTGCGATCAACTCATAGAAATAATCGGTTTAGGACTAGGACTAGAGCCAAACCATTACCTCTCAAAAATGGTTCGCGACGGATTCCACCATGCCAGAGTTTTACGCTTTAAGAGCCAAAAAGAAGCAGGCGGTTCATCCAATGGGATCTCTGCCCACTCTGACTATGGCTTTCTCATCGCCGCCTCCCAAGATGATGTTGGTGGATTATGGGTCAGACCGATTACAAATGGGGAAAAAAGGGGAAGAAATTACCTCGAAGAAGAAACCACCATTGGAGCCTATAACGATCAACCCGGCTGGGCGTTTGTAACCCCAACAGCATCTGTCTGGACAGTATTTGTGGGAGATATGATGGAACTCGCCACTGACAGAAAGCTAAAAGCCAATCTTCATAAGGTAATCCTCAATGAGGAAAAAGAACGATTTGCCATTGCTTACTTCCACGAACCCAAATTCAATCAGACCTTCCTGTCTGTAAACTCGAAAGGGCAAAAGAAGGAAATAGTCTATGGCAAGCACCTAACCAATATGTATACCAAAGCCTATCCCAATAGAAGCACGACAAAAAGAATCGAATCTGAAGAACTTATCAAAAATATAGATAGATTGCCAAAGATTAGCTAGCTCCGACAGAAGCCTCACAGCTACACGAAGTTATCTATAATTCATACATAATCTTACACAACAACGATTATTTATGAGTTTTTTTTCTTAAGGTATGTTATCGTTAGGGGCTTCCAGAAAATAAAATATACACTAAACAAGAATGATAATTATTAATATGGGGAGGGAGAGGTTGCCGTTGGCAGCCTCTCCCTCCCCCTCTTTGTAGTAAATTCAATGATGGTTTGATTTGTAGGTGTGCATAGGTGTCAATACAGTTAACGGATTCACTAAAAAAGTTATTGAAGCAAACCGCAGAGCAATTAAATAGCACTCTTCAGCCCAGAAAAGTGCAGACTTTTCATGTGTATTTGGGGAGTCTTGGGTTGCTGTTAGCAACCCAAGACTCCCCCCTTGTAATAATTATCATTTTTATTGGTTGTATATTTTATTTCCTGGAAGTCCCTAAATAGGATGCCTTGTCGCCTAGTACAATGCACCCTACCAGCTTTTCCAGGCTTTTAATTAAGCCTGCTCCCAAAGCTCACGGACATGGTCAGGAAGCCAGCTAGCAATTTCCTGAATCCGCTCTTCGGAAAGTTCGTCTTTGGTGGCAGAAAACACCGCTTTAACCGCTTGCTCTCGCTCGACTGTCGGTGGGAGTCCTCCTTCATTAGCAACTCGGAACAGGAAGCGATCAGAATCGATCTTGAAAATGCCTGGACCTTGCCAGGGTGGACGAACCCGGCTCAAAAATCCCACAATCGGATTGGTGTCTTTCCAGAGGTCAGATACTTCCATCTGGAGTGCTTTCTCCTCGGTAGGTACAGCCTCTTTATGCAGTTCTGCCGCAACGCGATCAGATGCTTCTGTCGTCATTAAGTCACGCATGACGCGAAACACAACTTCGGTAAAGTCTCTTGCGTCATACAGGTCTGCAAATCCGCCTTTGACCAAAACCTTTTCCAGGAACGAGCGATGTTCGTCGGCGATCGCAGTTCGAGAATCTTCAATCTCCGTTGGGTCAACTTCTGGAAGGTTTTGTCTGAATGTTTGATCGGGCATTGTTCTTTCTTGTGCTTGTTAAGGTTAAGTTTTTATGCTTACTATGTAAAGTCGCACAAATCAAAAACGCCTAGTATCATCCAGAAGTTCGAGATGATATTTGTTCAAAAGTTAGAAATGATGTGATTTCCAATTTTTTGCGTCAGTTACCAGAACCGAATTTGATGCCGCAAGAAGAACATCCTTTAGCGAAGTTTGCTGGAGTTTTGAGTGATTCTGAAGCTAGAGAATTGCAGAAGGCGATTGCGGCAGAGTTTGAGCAAGTAGATATAGATGAATGGTAAGGTAGCCCTGGATACTTCTGTTTTGCTTGCCGTCCACACTGGCAAGGTTCATTCTACTGCGTCAGAATTTGTACCAATAACTCTGGTGCAATCCGAAATCCAGCTCTACTTATCAGTTCATCAATCACAGGCTGCAACGATTTAAGTTCGCCCGATTGTTTTGCACGTAGCAAAACCCCCAAAATCCCTGTCACTCTCAATCCTAGAGATTTAGCAACTTTTCTGCCCTCGCGTTCATCAAGGAGTGTCCAATCTGCTTTAAGTTCTATGGCAAGGGCGATCGCTTCAGATTCTCCTTTGTCCAATGTTTGCTTCAAGAGTTGCGAAAGTGGCTCATTGCTCACTTCTCGACTCTGAATCCATCCAGTTGAAATCGCCTCACGAATTGCTTGAGAACCAGGTCGTTCTTCACTAATTTTCAACTCATCCAATACAGCACTTGGAATCAGAACCTCGCCGAACTGTTGGTGTAAAAGGATAAGCTGATTAATAATCGCCAGGTTCAGAATCGGTGAAGTGTTACTCACCACGAGCATAATTCAAGTCATCATTCAATTCTTCTAAACCATAGTGCCGCACTACTCCGCGACGAGCAAGTAGTTGTCCAAATTCATATTTATCCATCTCAGCCAGTTCTCGTGCTTTACCAAAGGGGAGAATGTTTTGTGTGTAGAGAGCAATGGCTAATTCTTGGCGCAGTTCTTGCTCAACCCGCTGCTCCGGTAAACGAAGAGCTTGCACAATAGAGTCAGAGATCGAGATTTGGAGTCCCATCTTCTTTAGAGTGATTAATAGTTTGTCTGTTACTATCATGCTATACTCAAGCACTCTACAGTTCTGACTCGCCGAACTCCTACTAGTTCTCGGTTTCTGAGCTTGTCGGCTAAGCTAGTGCCGACGAAGAACTGTTTTTCAAATCCCTTGACCCGAAAGCGCAGCACAAGGTTGCCTGGTCGCTTATTGGTGTAAATCCATGTGTCTTGATCCATCTCTATTTGTTTTTCCTTGTACAGTAATTAGTGTCTATCGCGTTCGAGATCATGAATCACTTTCTCCAAATACCAGTTGTCTGATTGTCCTGGGTGCAGTTGCCGCTGCTGTTTGAGTAGTCGCCTGGCGGTAGAAATGTCGTAGTGAAGCATACCTTTGAGCACACGTTGCAGCTGCCTGTTCTTAGGGTCGGTTACGTATGTTCTTGACCAACCAGGCAATTTGGACTGGAATTTCGGTTTGTGTTGCTTTGAACTGTGTGGGCGTGGGCGAACAAGTTGTACCCCCAGAAATACCCACAGCACAAACAGACGAGGGAATAGAAGCAACAGCACACCAAGAGCTCCGACTAAAACTATTGCTAGAGTGGACGCGATCGCATCTGGCAATTTCCGCCATACTTGTGTTAGATAATTCATGGTGAATTGAATTAAGAGCTATATTCAATCCACATTGCAGGGATTATTCAGCCAAAAGCAACGGGGAATTCTCGCATTTTCGTTTTTGTGATACTCAGTATTTCCCCGGTTGTTCTGCCATAAAAGTTTTACTTGTTTTTGATGAATTGATGCTCAGCACTTTGCTGATTGAGGGAACACTTTTAGTAACCAGGTTCAAGCTGGTCGTGTTGTCAATGGAGAATGAATGTGAGCAATTATATTGATTTACTTGATGACGACGTCATTCACGTAGCGAGTAGTTCTATGGCTTTTGACAATTTAGGTAATAACTTATACTTTCTTAGTGAAATGCGTTGAAACCTATCCACACACCTCTGCTGCTCCTTGAAAACTGCATAACTTCATACAAGTGTATCGATTGTATAGCTCAAACCTGCCTTCAGTAAGGGCTCCTAGGCGAACTCTTCACAGAACCATTTCCCCGAGATGGGAACTTTGAGAAAATTAGCTATACCCTTCAAACTGCGCGGAAGGGTAGATGTTGCAAAATGAGTTGCTCAAAAAAGTGCTTGGATCTCTGAGTCTGTGGTATTTTGAGCGCAAGCAGCACCTGGAATCATCCGCGCTCCTTACTGCAAGGGGGTTTCAAGGATTTCGGCTTGTCATTGGTATGGTTGAGAGTGTATGATGAATAGGCATCCGCGCAACAGCACCTTGAAAACTAAATGTGGTAAGAGTTTCTACATGGTAGGGTGACAAACTACCTCTTCCCCGCAAGGGGATTGAAACCACCTTGTAATAGAGCTTGAGAACTATCACCGTAACTAGGTGACAAACTACCTCTTCCCCGCAAGGGGATTGAAACTCATCATTTCAGTGTAAACGAACAAAAAAGCCTGCGTGACAAACTACCTCTTCCCCGCAAGGGGATTGAAACTTTGAACGGATTAAGTGTGTAGTGCGTCTTTTTGTGACAAACTACCTCTTCCCCGCAAGGGGATTGAAACGTATCAAGGGTGATGAACGCTTTGGCTACGTTCAGGTGTGACAAACTACCTCTTCCCCGCAAGGGGATTGAAACGAACCAGCCGTGCAGAGATGTACGGCTTTCCCATGTGACAAACTACCTCTTCCCCGCAAGGGGATTGAAACCTTGCTGCCGCTAGCGACGAGCTAAGCAGAAGTGACAAACTACCTCTTCCCCGCAAGGGGATTGAAACAGAGCAAAAATAGGAAGTACGTAAAATCAATGGTTGTGACAAACTACCTCTTCCCCGCAAGGGGATTGAAACCCTTGCGCTCTTCAGGGAACGGGTTTTTGGGAAGGTGACAAACTACCTCTTCCCCGCAAGGGGATTGAAACAGAAACTTACACTGGTCAGGTGTTGATTCCAAAGAAGGTGACAAACTACCTCTTCCCCGCAAGGGGATTGAAACTTGATAACCATAAATAAGTCATTTCTCTCATCAAAACGTGACAAACTACCTCTTCCCCGCAAGGGGATTGAAACCTAGATAGGATGGAACTTGTACAGAAGCATCACCAAGTGACAAACTACCTCTTCCCCGCAAGGGGATTGAAACCTTAACCTGGCTAGCTTAACACCCACTTCGCGTAGGTGACAAACTACCTCTTCCCCGCAAGGGGATTGAAACACTGTAATACTTGTCGCGTTTGCCACAGCACTAGTGTGACAAACTACCTCTTCCCCGCAAGGGGATTGAAACGTCCTTGGTGTCACTCCATCCGTTGCCGTCCACAGTCTGGCGTGACAAACTACCTCTTCCCCGCAAGGGGATTGAAACGGAAATGACCCAACTTTTTTATCAGTGTCTAGTTGCGTGACAAACTACCTCTTCCCCGCAAGGGGATTGAAACCATTCCTCAAGCACCCTCTCCCGCGTAGACCTGTGGTGACAAACTACCTCTTCCCCGCAAGGGGATTGAAACATGAGAAGTTTTATCTTTCCTATTCGACACTGGGTGTGACAAACTACCTCTTCCCCGCAAGGGGATTGAAACCTCGTTCGAGCATGGATGGGATAGTACGGCAAGTATTTGTGACAAACTACCTCTTCCCCGCAAGGGGATTGAAACTTTAGAAAACAACGCTTTAGATAAAATGGACTCAAGTGACAAATTACCTCTTCCCTGTAAGGGGACGGAAATATGAAGGGTCTACCGAGAGCTGTCGCTAGAGGGTAACTTTTCCTAATCACTTCCCCGCAAGGGGATTGAAACGACAAAGAATGATATGCTGATATACTGGGATTTCTAACTTCTCATGCCACGACGCATCTCAAAACAACCCAAGTCCCAAGAACGTAACCTAATCTGGTCGCCGGAAACAGAATTAGTCGGTTTGGTGTTTGAATTAGTTTCGCAAGCAGACGCTTCTGTTTATCCCCAGTACACCATCGGACTTCATGCCTGGTTTCTTGACCAAGTACGTTCATCTGACCCAGAATTGTCTGCTTACCTCCACGATGGCGAGTCAGAAAAACCCTTCACCATTTCCGCATTGGATGGAGAAATGGTCAGTAGTGGTCGGGAAGTGCAACTCAAGGCAAACACCAGCTATTACTGGTATGTCACTGCTTTATCGAGTCGAGTTGTACAGTGGATGTCGCAGTGGGTACAAAATTTGCCAAAAGAACTTAACTTACGCGATGCATCCTTGCAAATACGCTCTTGTCAAATTGCTCTCCCTGCCACGACTTATGCCCAACTCCTCAATTCTGAACATGGAGAAACAATAACCCTAAAGTTCTTGAGTCCTACAAGTTTTCGCCGCAAAGGTCATCACTTTCCCTTGCCAATGCCAACAAATGTCTTCCATAGTTACCTGCGTCGCTGGAATGACTTTTCTGGAATACCTGTTGACCAGGAGGCGTTTCTTGATTTTATAGATGAGAATGTGTTGATTACCCGTCACCAACTGACATCTACAAAAGTGCTAGCTGGTAAAAAAGGAGCAGTCACAGGATTTACAGGTGCGATAGAATTTGCTTTAACCAAAAAAGCCTTTGAGCAAACAGAGTTTTGCAAGCTCTTGTATGCTTTGGGGAAGTTAGCACCTTACTGCGGTACTGGTCATAAAACTACATTTGGGCTGGGTCAAACACGTTTAGGTTGGTCATCCCAAGTTGCACCAGAAATGCCTGACGTGCAAAGCTTGTTGGCAAGACGCATTGAGGAACTGACAGATATTTTTAAAGCACAGCGCAAGCGTACTGGGGGCGATCGCGCAGAAGAAACCGCAACAAAGTGGGCGACTATTTTGGCGCGGCGGGAGATGGGAGAGTCTTTGCAGGTAGTGGCGCAAGAGTTGGAGATGCCTTATGAGACCGTGAAGACTTATGTTAAGTTAGCGCGTCGGGCTTTAAAGAATCCGGGGTGATTTGTTATATCGTCTTGTTAGCTCATCCTTAACAGCGAAAACTTGTATCTACTGGTTGCGTCAACTCTCCTCGTTCCACCTTCACCAAGTTTTCCCGCGTGCTAGCAATAGTAAGATACAAAGAAATGCCGCAATCAACCGCCGCCAACACTAAAGCAGCAGACAAGGTTTTTGTCCCGCCAGTGTAGTCAGCAAGAATTTCATGATCAGGTGTTTCTTGCTGGAGATGATGAATGCACCGCTGGATTTTGAGATAGCACTCTGATAAATTGTCTGGGTTTTGGATGAGAACTAAATCCCGTTGCGGTTGAAAGCGTTCTCCCAAGTCCACCTGTGTGGGAATATTTGGTAATCTTTCAATAACTTCGCTTCCGCGTCGCACCTCACAAGGGGTTCCTTCACCGATAACTTGCGACTTGCTTCCTTTGTCACCATCGGAGGCGATGAAAATGACGCGATCGGGTTGGAGACTGTAGATGGCGGTGACAATGGGTTGGAAGGAGCCGCCGACGGTGACGAGGAGGGTTTTGGGCATGGATACTGGTTTTGAATATTAGTTAATTCGGATCAATTATGCATACAAAATTTGTTTGGGAAACTTTTTAGTGAATCCCCTTGCAGGCAAGAGAGATAGGAGATTAGGTAAGTAATCGTCCTGCATCTCAAAAATTAATATTTCCGTCTATTGAAATCTGGCGAAAAAAGCCATGGACTTAGCTGATACATTTTATACTTTTAATACTTCCATCTTCTTTGAGAGATACAATTTTTACTTGAACCATCTGTCTTTCCTTAAGAACACTGGCTTTCTTCGGTTCTTTCTCAGTTAGCTTGATAGTTCCCAGTATCTCGTAGGTGACCTTGTTACCATTGATTTTGGTGACTATTGCCTCTAGTATTTGGTCAACCTGAAAGTCATGCGATCGCACAACTTTGGCAATTTCTACTTGACGAGATGACTCTACAGGAGATGGAGTGGAAATAGTAGTTTCTCCAATGGGTACACCAGCATCTTTGTAGTAACGCATCAGGCGAGATACCCAGCCTAAAATTTGCAGTATTCTATAGGCATCTCCAACCCCTTTAAGATAGTCACTACAAGCCTTCTCGATACTACGGTAATAATCTGAAGTTCTGTTACTGTGCCCAATTTGTCTACCATTACTAACCAAGGTTTTTAAATACTTGAAAAATCGAGAAGTTGGATCTGGTTTGTCAACAACAGTACGCAGATAAGCAACTGCTTTCCCTAATTCGTTAACATCTGTATCTTCTTTGACTAGGGTTTGAGCGATCACATGAGCAATCTCCCACTCTGCATCTGTCAAGGATTCTGAGGACGATTCAACCATAGTCATAATTAGTACATTCCAGATGGGGGTTCGCGATCAGTTGGATAGCGCAGTACGGCTGTGAGTTCCTCTAGTTGGGGTTTCTGAATTAGGCGCGAGTGGGCTGCTTGAATCTTCTCATGTATAAATTGTTGTAGTTTTTTTCCTACTAGTTCGTCAGATTCATTGAGATTATAGGACGAATACCGCTGTTGCAGCTGCAGCTTTTGTGCTTGTAACATTTTTTCTACAGTGACTGTCATCGTTCCCATACCAATGGGTTTACCACCACCCACCTTTAAGGCGATGGGATATTTGGGGTCTTGTCCTAAGGCAATAAATAAAGTTCCTAACTCTTCTGCTAGCAAATTCTTGAAGTGCAGCACTGTTGTGAAAGTGTACTCTCTTGCGGCTTGTTGTACAGGAATGCCAGCATTTTGCCCTTTATCAATCGCCCTGATTGTATGGTAGTAAAATTTGCGACCTGCAACTTGACCGCGAATAAAGTATGCGCTGCGTTCCTCTGGACGAGGGCGATACAAGGAAGGCATAAATCCAGTGGCGAAGCCCATGTTTTCACACTTAGCATCGTTGAAATCCAGCAAACCCTGCCAATCTAATGCACCAAATACCCGACTGGCTGGGCAAAGTTGTTCTTTGTTACGACAAGGTAGCCGCTCGGTAGGTATTTGACTCCTATACTTAGAAGTAATGACTGCGAGAGTGCTGTTGGTAATCGCTTCATAAACAGACCGGATGCAACCTTTGAGAGAACTGCCACCAATCGAAAGCTTTTGGTCAACATCTTGTACCATTGTTTTAATAAGGGGAATACGACTGCCAATGTCGTTGCCCATGACAACTACCCCAGTGGAAACATGAAGAGATGTCTGCACTTTCAGCTTAAGATACAAAGCACCATGCAGGCGATCGCTCAAATATTTGTGATGTCCAACGGGACGCTGTAAGTTCGGGCGTTCCTTGGGAAAGGAGACGAATTCATAAGGTTTTGGTGCAAGTTCAGGCGACGAATCCACACGGTGTGGTCGTTGAGGGCGGTTTCCAGTCATGTTTGCGCTAACTCCACAGTGAGAGCCACAAATTGCACAGTCGAGCTTTCATTATCAATAAAATAACGTTGAGCTAATTTGGGCTTATTGTTTTTTTCTTCCTTAATTTCTTCTTCTTTAATTTCTTCTTGAAGTCGAATATCTAAGGTGTCGGGAAAAATGAGCTTTTTGGGAAAACGAGTTGTATCCGGACGATATCCATAAGCAGGATATGCATAAGGAGGATTATTAGGCTCTATCCGCCAAGGTTCTTTTTCTTCTTTGTTAATTGTTTCTTTGACTGGGATAAAATCATCATGTTTGTCACCAATACTTAACAAAAGTACTTCATAAGTATTTTGGCACTTGTATTTCCACCGTAGTTCGCAATTATGATTGAACATTTGTCCTTCAATCATGGGAAACTCATCATGTGTGGGTGTTTTTTCTACAATTCCACTAACTTTATGAGTCCAACGAAAAAAATAATAGTTAGGTTCAATGACTAATTTTGGGATTAATTCTAGTAGTTGAGGTACTGATAAAGGTTCTTTTTTATAACCAACAAAAGGTTTCATTTTGCCTCCACTAGTAAATAACTCCAAGACTTGACAGAACGCTCAAATAAATCTTTGACTGTACCTTCTCGCCAGGTGAGTTGTACTCCAAAACCTAAATCCATTTCTTGGGCTGCTGCTGGAGTATCTTGACGATCTTGTGTAGGAAAACCATATGATTGTGCTTCTTGAGGTTCTAAAAATTCTCCAGCACCTAAGAGGAAAGTCTTAGACCATTTTTTTTCACTACCGAGAGCGCGAATTTGTTGTTCATCTTCCGATAAAATACAACCAGGATATTGCACAACAGCTTTATTTAACTTCACCTGTACTGTACCCAAACCACGAGATTTTGCAAAACCCAAGCCAAACCAACCATCATCTAAATCTCGCAACACTAAACCAATCAAACCTAACTGTGCAAGAGTGAAGTTTTTTAAATGAATTTTGGTGCGGAATTCGCCAGCAGTGCAAACTTGATAGTTGAATGGACCTACTGCAACAGAACCAAATACCCGGTCGATTGCTACCCCATTGCGTTCTTCAATTTTTAGAGGTTGAGATTTCTCAGGATAAGCATCTTCAATTCTGACTCGGCTAGCGATGGAAGTATTGCCAAAGATTTGAGAGATAAAGCATGATTGTTTGTATAATTCTGCCCCTAGATGAGGATGTCGCTCCTCTAACTTCTTCTTTTTTTCACGGTTTTTCCAATCTTCAAGATAAAAATTTGGATTATTCTGTTTGTCTCTTTCGTCTAATAGATTACTAGACCAAAGTTTTTGAGTATTTTCTGGTGGACGTTTTTCACTCCCTATAGTCCTAACAATTCGTTCTGCATGAGCGCGAATTGCTCCTTTTAAACTGCTTCCTGGCAAATATATAGAACGTCCTCCAGCATGATAAGTTTCCACAAATTCCATATCCGGCTTAGTTGGATCTGCTCCTTCTTTACCGGATTTGATGAGAATTGGTCCATCAGGAATTAGGGTTATATCAATCGTGCAGTGGTTAACAAATCTTTTATGCATGACTAAATTTAGTTGGTAAAATCTGGAATTTTAAGCAGCTACCAAATTGTTCAGCTGCAACTCACACTGTTGAAAGATGTAATTAACAGCCGCAAAGAGTTTATCTAGTTCTTGAATCGTGTAAAAAGTGATATTTCTAGTAAATACTTCTCCTTCTAGCTTGCCAAATTGCCAGCGATCGCCATTAGAAGTCATGCCAAATATGGTTATGGGGAGTTCAGCATTTAATCTTTGTGCAGCAATCATTTCTGCTAGACACTGCGCCCAAGCTGCTTCAAAGTTATCCTGTTTGGCTTCTACTAATATGAAATATGGCTTGTCAAATACTACTTTTCCTAAAGGAGAACGTTTTGCTAAAATATACTCAGGAAATCCTGATAGTTTTTCGTCATAGTTTAGTGACTGATGACTCCATAAAATAAACTTACTGCGGTAGCACTTCCAAACTTCTTTGAGGACTGGATAAATGAGATTTTCACAAATAGCAAACTCTGAATTATCAACGACACCATCCCGCATCATAGTTTCTAAGTCTTCCCGGAAGTAATCAGGTATCTTAAATTCTACTTCGCCTACGAAATTAGCTTCTGTGTAGATAACTTGAAATGCTTTGAGAACTTCACCAATCGCTTTGTAACTACTGAAAGCCATATTAACCTCCTGAAGAAATTGATTCGGTGGAAGAATGAGAAATCTTTTGCTCTAAATGATTAATGAGAGCTTTTGCCCACTTTGATTTTAGAGGCTTGGCATCAGTATAGGCTGACTCGTTGTCTACTAGTTTTCTAAGATATTTCAGTAATTTATTTGGATCGGTTTTGTTTGGGTCTCTTTCATCGGTTACGTCTACCCATTGCATCTTGTCAATTTCTAAGCGAACAACACCCAAACCACGAGAACGCCCTCCACCCAGAGGTATTTGTTCTGTCTCAAACTGGTGTAAACCAATCATCAACAATCCCAATGCCCATTCTTCTGCATTCTCTACTACAGCCTGAAACTTAAACTGCGTTCCAGCAGGAACGACTTGGAAATCGTAGAGTTTACCATCTGCTGCTGTTTCTGTATCTCTATCAATAGCGACACCATCTCTTTCTTGATATTGTCCAAACCAGGTGTCAGGTACTACCGTTAAATCCCGGACTTGGAATTTGCTAGCTAGCCAAGGAGAACCGAAGAGGTGAGAAGCTATATCTGTATGCTTAATAATTTCCGCAGTCAAAACCTCGTCATTATCGTGATTTTCTTTTAACTGCTTCATTTCTTGGGATGTAATTGACCATTCATACTCGTTTGCGGGATTGGCTACCAGTTTGCGATCGCTTCCCATAATACCCCGTAAGAAACTTTCCAAGCGCGATCGCATTGCACCTTTGAAGCTAGAACCTGGTATTAACGGATTACCAAATGCATCTTTAATGACAGGTAAACTCTCAAGAAACACATTGCGTTGAGTCAGAAATGGGGATGAGTTCTAAACCAAAAGTCAAAGCTTTTTTCTTGAGGTTATTAACTACCCGCTCTCGATACTGTTGCTCATAAGCATCAACACCAGGGTCAATAAATTTATCACCAGAAGTCCAAAGGCGATAAAAAATACGTGCTAGCTTGTGAGCAGCAGCAGTAATAGCTTTGGGAGCGCCGATTTTGGCTTGCATACGACGGTAATAAGCACCTAAAGCCGAGTTACTACGGCAAAGAGTTTGAGCCGCCATCCGGAAAGCGTTGGCAGCACGACTAACAACAGAGCGAGTTTGAGAGCTTTTGACTTTACCACCAGTCACACGGCTACCAGGGCATAAACCTAACCATGAAGTAAAGTGCTTCACAGTTGGGAAACGAGTCGGATCTAATCCCAACTCGGACAACAATATCAATACGGTCAAAGCGCCAAAGCCCTGAATTTGAGTAAAATCAACGCCACTAATGCGATACAAGTGAGTACGCAGGTCAAATTGAGGCGCATTACCGGGCTGCTTCTTACCTCGGCGTTTAGGTTTGGTTAATGGCTTTTTTGTCACATCAACCCTATCAGCAAATGAAGCCAAGCATTGCTCAATTTGGGCATCGACGGCGAGAATCTGTGTCTGGTAAAACTCGTACAGTTGCAATTCCTGTTGTAGGATGAAAATCAACTCATCACGATAATCGCCCGTCAAAGCGGCAGCAATCTCTTCACAAGAGGCTTTGATACGCCCATCCTTAAGTGCGGCGAGGGTAAGTGGGTTACGTTCGCCCCTGACAATGGCTTTGATAATGCTCAAGCCTGTAGTACCTGTAATGTCACTAATCACTCTGTGCAGTTGTAGATTCATCTCGGTCAAGGCTTTTTGCATTCGTTGTACGTGAACACAAGCACTCTTGATTAAGTTATCTCGTTGTCGAATGTAACTACGCAGGACACAGATTTGGTCATCTGGACGGAATGAACCGGATAACAAACCATAACTATGTAACTTTTGCAGCCATTGGCAATCTAAAACATCCGTTTTCCGACCAGGTACAGTTTTGACGTAGTGAGCATTTACCAACTTGACCTCGAAACCACGGCTTTCTAACACTTGAAACACAGGTATCCAATAGACCCCTGTTGATTCCATTGCCACCGTTTCAATCCCACACTGTTTTAACCAATCAGCCATTGCATATAGCTCTGCTGTAAAGCAAGCAAAACTATGCACATTCTCGCTATCCCTGTCAACAGGAACACTCACCCAATGTCTATCAGCACCAATATCAATACCTGCCGCATTCGGGTTAATTACAGGTAGATTTCTTTGCTCTGCGGCAATTGGCTGTTCCTGCTTCTTCATAGGTTTTGACCACAGCGAGCGCATAGTTTTTGTGTAAGGATGTACCATGCCTGAGTGAGGCTAATAAATCTAATCTCTCAAACGGGATAGTAACGGTCATTACTTCACCAATATTTCTGCCAAAATCACCCAGAACCAGGCTCACATTCGGGCAAATACTGCACCATTGATAAGACGGTTTTTGCTGTCACGGTACTACTTCAGTGTAATATTTATTAGCTTTAATACATTCGAGAGGCTGTGTTTCTTCGATATTTTGCTAGTGCGTCGCCGCGCTAGTCGGAGGCTCACATCTTGCACCTAACCGAACAAACCCGTAAAAGGCAAATAAGGAGTACAAAAATATAACAGAAGATGAAGAAAAAGTTTAAGTATATGTGAGTGATAAAGAGACTTAAGTAGCCGTAATATTACATAAACAGCTTCCAAAATACAAGATGTAGGGATGACTATTTGCGTCATCCCGTAGTGCGCTCGCCTACGGCGGGCGCGGAGCGCCATCGCTAACTTTAATTCCAAAAACTGAATTTGCTTTGATAGCAGGAAATATGAGAGAAAGGGCGTGAAATCTCGAATTTTTTATAGCAAGAACAATGCTTGCCTACGCCCAAGAGCTAGTATACAATCTCAAAGAGTTGATGCCGACACAATACCAAAAAGATAATCTTGATACCATGATGGGATTATTTTTGGAGGCGCAAGGGCATCCTTTACCCGAACACTCTCAAACCAAATCTCCGAGTGCATTGAGTCGGTTTTTGAATATGAATCCTTGGTCAACAAAGGATATGATTCGTATTGTTCGCAGCCATGTATTAGAGACAGTTTCAAAGGTTTTATCAGCATCAGGAAAAGGACGTAGACCATTTTTACAGGTTATTATTGACCTAACGACTCTTGAAAAACGGGGTAAATTCAAAGAGTTTGAGGATTTAATAAGAGTTTATAACGGCAAGCGTGGTCTGCATATAGTAGTTGTTTATTTAGTTGTAGGAAAGTGGCGTATACCTTGGAACTTTCGTGTTTGGAGAGGTAAGGGTACACCCTCACCCGCTCAACTAGGACTCAAGTTAGTGAAGCGTTTACCTAAATATTTAACTGAACGCTTTCAGGTGATTATTTTGGCTGATACGGCCTTTGGGAGCGTGGAATTTCTTGATGGTGTACGCAAGTTTAGATATCATGCGGTTACAGGTGTGGCTATTAACCGTAAATTAGTTGATGGAAGAGTTTTAAGACATTTACACAAACAGGGACAACAAGTCCATTTGGTTGGTTTAAAGTTTCCCGTTACCGTATCTTGGTATTACTTAAAGCGCGATAAGGGCAAGCTTGAAAAACGTTTTGTCTTGTCTACCCGTCCCATTAAAGCTTCTACTCTCAAGTGGTGGGGTAAGCGTCGTTGGCAAATTGAGGGATGGTTTAAAACCGCAAAGCATCGTTTTGGTTTGCACCGTTTTGGACAGGGTTCTCTCCTTGGCATGTATCGCTGGCTGATTCTTTCTCTGACTGCCTACCTCATAGCTCATTGGACTTATCTTCATATTCAGTCTGCATCACCACCTGATTGGGGTCAGGCTGCACAAACTGCCTTAGAATCTATTTTTCCCCAAATAGTTGTGTCTCTTCTTTTACTTAATATTGAACGTCTAGCTCCCCTTGCACGTAGTTGTGGTTTTGACATTCATATTTCCAGGTGCAAGATGTGAGCCTCCGACTAGCGCGGCGACGCACTAGCAAAATATCGAAGAAACACAGCCTCTCGAATGTATTAAAGCTAATAAATATTACACTGAAGTAGTACCGTGACAGCAAAAACCGTCTTATCAATGGTGCAGTATTTGCCCGAATGTGAGCCTGGTTCTGGGTGATTTTGGCAGAAATATTGGTGAAGTAATGACCGTTACTATCCCGTTTGAGAGATTAGATTTATTAGCCTCACTCAGGCATGGTACATCCTTACACAAAAACTATGCGCTCGCTGTGGTCAAAACCTATGAAGAAGCAGGAACAGCCAATTGCCGCAGAGCAAAGAAATCTACCTGTAATTAACCCGAATGCGGCAGGTATTGATATTGGTGCTGATAGACATTGGGTGAGTGTTCCTGTTGACAGGGATAGCGAGAATGTGCATAGTTTTGCTTGCTTTACAGCAGAGCTATATGCAATGGCTGATTGGTTAAAACAGTGTGGGATTGAAACGGTGGCAATGGAATCAACAGGGGTCTATTGGATACCTGTGTTTCAAGTGTTAGAAAGCCGTGGTTTCGAGGTCAAGTTGGTAAATGCTCACTACGTCAAAACTGTACCTGGTCGGAAAACGGATGTTTTAGATTGCCAATGGCTGCAAAAGTTACATAGTTATGGTTTGTTATCCGGTTCATTCCGTCCAGATGACCAAATCTGTGTCCTGCGTAGTTACATTCGACAACGAGATAACTTAATCAAGAGTGCTTGTGTTCACGTACAACGAATGCAAAAAGCCTTGACCGAGATGAATCTACAACTGCACAGAGTGATTAGTGACATTACAGGTACTACAGGCTTGAGCATTATCAAAGCCATTGTCAGGGGCGAACGTAACCCACTTACCCTCGCCGCACTTAAGGATGGGCGTATCAAAGCCTCTTGTGAAGAGATTGCTGCCGCTTTGACGGGCGATTATCGTGATGAGTTGATTTTCATCCTACAACAGGAATTGCAACTGTACGAGTTTTACCAGACACAGATTCTCGCCGTCGATGCCCAAATTGAGCAATGCTTGGCTTCATTTGCTGATAGGGTTGATGTGACAAAAAAGCCATTAACCAAACCTAAACGCCGAGGTAAGAAGCAGCCCGGTAATGCGCCTCAATTTGACCTGCGTACTCACTTGTATCGCATTAGTGGCGTTGATTTTACTCAAATTCAGGGCTTTGGCGCTTTGACCGTATTGATATTGTTGTCCGAGTTGGGATTAGATCCGACTCGTTTCCCAACTGTGAAGCACTTTACTTCATGGTTAGGTTTATGCCCTGGTAGCCGTGTGACTGGTGGTAAAGTCAAAAGCTCTCAAACTCGCTCTGTTGTTAGTCGTGCTGCCAACGCTTTCCGGATGGCGGCTCAAACTCTTTGCCGTAGTAACTCGGCTTTAGGTGCTTATTACCGTCGTATGCAAGCCAAAATCGGCGCTCCCAAAGCTATTACTGCTGCTGCTCACAAGCTAGCACGTATTTTTTATCGCCTTTGGACTTCTGGTGATAAATTTATTGACCCTGGTGTTGATGCTTATGAGCAACAGTATCGAGAGCGGGTAGTTAATAACCTCAAGAAAAAAGCTTTGACTTTTGGTTTAGAACTCATCCCCATTTCTGACTCAACGCAATGTGTTTCTTGAGAGTAAATCAGAACCAATGGGTTTGCTAGAACGTCCTGCACTAATTCTTAATGCGGTTATTGTAGTTAGTGCGCCTGTGATTTCTAGGCGATTTTTGAAAGTGTCGAACATAATTTGCTGTTGATTTTTATGATAATTCAGCGTCTCGAATGCGTGGGAGATTGCATTTCTTTTGCTAAAATTTCACTTATGCGAATTAATTCATTGCCTGACACAATTACTACTCTATTATTTTTTGCTTTATTGATAAAATCTTCTCCTACTTTGAACTCGCTTGTTATGAATAATTTCACACAGTAATTACCGCCTAATTTCTCGGCTTTTGATCCAAGAACAGACAGATCGTCAGAACTTAATTTTCCACCAGTCTTACATTCGCAAATCATAGCATTAGCATTCTTTAAACAAAATACATCTATTTCACCTCTATAATTATCTATTTCAACTCCCATTTCCACAGAATCAAATTCACACTCTTTAGCCGAAACGTATACAAATACCTCTAACCACTCTCCAGCTAAAAAAGCATAATCTTCTTTTTTTTCAATTTTAAATGAAATCCTTTGATTAGATATTTCCAATTGATGAATAATTGCATAAGATTCAAGCTTATTCAAAAATACTTCTAACTCACTAGCTAATATTCCTAAATCTGTAAAGTCTTTTTCATTTATTCTGAATCCTCTTGGAGCTTTAATACTGTCACCATTACCCGCACTACTGCGAATCACAGAAAGAATTTTTTTTGAAATTTCAAGATGCTCTACGATGTATTTTGCGATTTCTATCTTACTTTCATAAGTAAGTTTATTTCTAAAGATATTAAAACCACACATAGCAACATAATTTTCCACAGTTATTTGCTTTTTAAAAGATACAGCTTCCTTTTTAAAGGCTAATGGAATAATCTGTGATTGGTCAGTGTTGACACTAAATACTAATGTGTCTTTATAATTTTCTTGAACATAGCTATAAACTGAAATAGCCATTGTTTGAGGAACAGTAGTTAAATTTACATATTTTAAGTTTTCGACACCTTCACAAAGTTTTTTGACTGATGAATATACTTCATCAAACTTGCTGGGGTCAACACTTTTTACATCAGTTTCATTATCGCAGAGCAAATTTTTCCGCTCATTCTTAATAACTCTTTCTATATTTTTCTGAAACTGCAAATATTGGTCTCCACGACATAGTAAAAACTTGATTCTATCAATTTCATCAAGAAAGTGAAGAACTCCTGCAATTGCTGGAACTGCACTACGACCTCCAATCAAAACTAGCATAACTCTATCTGACATACATCAATGCCTCTATTTATTGGATCTATACAATTATTTTTTAGTTATATACTTGGTAATTTTTCAGACATTACCATCTCGTAAATATTTCAAATAACGCGCACCATAACCTAGATAACGACGAATTAGTTCTAACCAAATTGGTTTAAAATCTGTTTGACAATACTCAGCAATTGTTTGAGCACTTTCTCTAATGTTGTTATCAATATCTTCAATGATATTCTGAGCTAAAGAATCTTCTCCTCTTCCCCATTTTCTATCACGACCTACTTGATAACGAATGAAGTTTTTAATTGCTTCTACACTTTCAGTCGTATCAGAAACACGCACTAAATTACGAAATTGTGACTCCTCTAAATCACCATAGTTTGCATTATCTAAAGCTTCTTGAATCCATATAACTAGGTCATCTTCAACTTGGCGAATCCCTTTTTGAACTTTTAACTCTGTTTTTGATTCTATAGGTAAACTCATACTGCCTCCTCTCGCATAACAAGATGAAATGGGTTACAAATTTGTACTTGACCAAAACCTTCACAAGTGTGATCGCCTACTCCTTTTACTTCCAAATCTTCCAACGCTTTGCTCCACAAATCTTTTTCCGCCGTACTAAATAGATACACAGATCCCTTATTCGTAATTAATTCCATATCTTTCATTAGTCCCCAGGCAGAATTCCAGCCAGAACGATAGTCATAACTACTGTAAGCAGCGTGAAGTTGTAGGGATGAATCACTAACGGCTGTGAATTGTTGAAGCATTTCTGATGAAATTACAGTTGTGCGTCGCCAGTTGTCTATCAAAATGGCATCGGCTTGCAAATCGAGGGTAAAATAGTCACGATTTTCCAGCAAATCTTTTATAGGATTGCCAAAAATATTCTTCCATTGACACCAGCGTTGACGTAATTTGTCATTAAACTGCTTTATCTTATCAGTGACTTTTGGTTTGAGTTCTACAGGTGGCTTTGGAGTTATCTTTACTCTTCCCAGTCCCCTTGAAGTTGCGCCGCCTAGACGTAGGTCTTCTTTGTGATTCTTAATGAATTCTTGTAGAGATTCTGCCAATTCATCTGCTACGAGGATCGCCCCTGTGTAAATAATAGAAATTTGTCTGTTATCTTGAGATTCGTTTAAAACTTCAATGCTGTAGAGTACCCGTTCTTCTGAAGTGGCACGGCGTCGATTAATACCAGTTCGTGTTAGCAGACGGCTTGTTACAGAATGACCGTAATATTTCTCCTTAAGTTGGCTATAGAAACCTGTGAAGTTATCAACTCTATCTCCGTCAACTCGACGTTCAGTCGGGCAATTTGGATCATAAAGTTGACCATAGCCTTCAGCACAAAAGCGGTCAATCAACGTATCAAAAACGCCATTATGCTTGGGATCGTTTGGTTTTGACTTAAAACCTGACTTGATTTTAGAACTGAGAGCAGTAGCAGGTAAAACTTTGACTTCTGACTGACCTCTAGTTTGCTTGCCTTCTTCAATGGTTGCAGGATAGGCATTCTGAAAAATTGCCGGACTTTCACCCAAAAAAAGCTCGTAAAAATTGTCACCATCGGTAATAGATGTATTAGCCTGGTTCAAGATGTGAGCAGCAATTGCTCCGCGAATAACGGAACCGGGAATGTAACTTTCAGCTTCACTAATCGAACCACCTGGTTTTTGTCGCCCAATTGCTAGAGGAGACAGTGCTTTTATTTCCAAATCAATCCGTTTCATTGCACACCTCTTGCCAGAAAATTCCACGCCGCCTGTTCCACTGGTAAATTGGGAAATTGCCAATGCAACCAGCCTAAACCCGCTGATTTACTCCCACCCAAAGCATTTATGTGTCGTAGTCCAGCTAAAATTAATGCCCCTGCATAGACTGGCACACGAGACAGGTGAATGTGACCTGTAAACCTGAGTTGGGCATTTGTTGGAGAGGTTTCCAAAAAGTAGAGTTTTTGTTCTTCAGCAGTACAGCGACGGCGATTGATGGTAACACCCGGACGCAGCACTTCTGGTAAATTATCTGGGTCTTCAGTGCAAATTAGGTCATCAAATATCACACGGGAGGGCAAAACTGGATTGCCGAATATTTGACAAATCAGGCAATGATGATGACCCTCGTAGCCTGATACATGATATTCTGTGCGCTCAAAGTTGCCAGTTAACCCTGCTCTTTGAGGACACATGGTTTGTGGGTTGGGAGAATAACAGATGTGCCAACACAACCCTCTGGCAATTTTTTCACATTCATGGCGCAAACGACCTTTGAGTTGAGAAGCTGGAATGAGCAAGTTTCCTTCCGAGTTACGAACAATTGGTTTATCTGCGAGTGAACCGGAAGAACCACCAGCACCGACACACAAAGCCGTGTCAATGACTGCTGTAATTTGGTATGAAGTGATGGGGTTTGATAGTTCTTGAAGATTAATCATAACTCAGTCCCCACAGATGAAAGCTCTGATAATTCACTATCTGGTATTTCTATAAACTCGTAAAGTTCTACCATTTCTCGCCAAATGGTTTCATAAAATGGATCTTCCAGATTTTTCGGATCGATTTTGCCATCGTCATACATCCAGGGAGCTAAATTACCTCCATTATTTTCGTCTTTAGGCTGACACCAAGCATTTTCAAAATCTGTTTGTAGTTCTGCTTTGCCTTGCTTCAGTCGCACTCGAAAATAGCGATAGTTGAGAATTGCTGTGTGCTTACCCCGTTCTAACAAACTGCGAATTTGGTAGAGTTGCGACTTGGGAAAATGAGCCTTTTTCAAAGCTTTGATTGCTGTTATTAATCCTCCCAATTCATGTAAGGTGTAAGGGGCAGCATAGAGTTTCAATTTTGACTTGAGGTTTTTTGTCAATGCCTGTTGACGAAATTCTTTGATGTCAGATGAAATCATGGTGACTGACTTCATTGTCAAAAAATCTACCGTCCCACCACAGTATCCTGCTTCCTTCAACTTCTTACCACGGTCTTTAGCTGATTTTAATAACTGTTCAGTCAGACCTTTGGCGTAGTAAATGGGGGTGTTATATGCGGTAATTAGGACACCAATTGACGTGCTAAGTTCACATTGAGAAGGTGTAGCCTCAGTAGGTTTGTAGCGATGACATTTTTTCAAGTCAGTGGGTTTATCTGAGGTCTTAATTCGATAGCAACCATTGATTTTTTCTTCTGCTGTTGAATTTTCTACCAATGGTACTTGTTTGAGGAGAATTTTTTCAAATCGCTCTCCAATCATTTGAGCTATTTGTAATGCCTTGTTAGCTGGTACAATCAAAATAATGTCATCACCACCAATAGTAATAATTTCAAAGGGATGAACTAAATCACCGTTACTCAGTGTAGACTCTTCATCCTTGAAATTTCTCAGTTCGTGAGGATGCAAGTTTTCTGCTAATGCTTGGTAAACTGCGTACTCTGTTGCTAATTCCACATCTTGGCTAAATTCCTGGTACTTCTGTGAGGTACGAATCTTTTGAATATAGCCGCCCATATTATTACCATCCGCATAAATATAGGCGATAAAATCTTTACTAGCGTTAGCGATATGACTTAGGTTTTGAGGAATTTCAATGTTATCATGTTTCAAATTTGCGTAGTATTTTTGTTTTAAATTAGGATTTTTATTCAGAAATGAATTGAATTTATCTACCCAACCTTCAACTCTGATGCTTTCCCATGTCAAATGGGAGTTTTTGTACCATTCAGGCAGGTCTGGTTTTCCCTTTTTTGCTCTATAACCAACCAGATGTTTGCGAGCCGAAGCTTCAGAAAAATGAGATTTTTTAGGTAGTTCTGGTGGTTGGACAATCATCACTGCAGACCTACGTTCTCCCTCATCGCGCATTAAGTAAGGATGAGTTTCAAACATGGGAGGATAGCGACGACTGGGACGATTAGAAAAGTCATGTCCACTGCGACGCTGATTAAAGAGAATTGCTAATTTTGTTGTCAGTTCATTAAAACTTTTACGGTTTTTAAAAGCTTCTAGTTTTTCAGAATCATTAGTAGGATATCCAAAGTAAGCTTGAACTAAAGGCTTATCATATTCGCGATAGTACCAATCTAGCCATTGCATATTTTCAATTGGTTCTCGTAGTAACCCAAACCGTAGTTCTAATAATCTAAATTTCTCTCCTACCGCACAGGAGTTAGCTGTTAAAGTTTCTTCTGTGTAGCGTTTTTCAATTGCATTAGCTAAATCATCTACAAAAGCAGCCGGACAAAAGGCAAGAATATTACCTCCTGTAGAATAAATAATGAGTTCCGGAATCAGTATCTGCGAAAGTTTGTAGCCAGCAGAAAATTTTTGATCAAGCCATTGCCTAACTTGATTACACTGAATTGTATAACTATTAGATGACTGAGGGTTTTTGTTAAAAAAGGCAGGTAAATCAATCAAATTTATCCGATCTAGTAAGGCGGATGCACCACGAATATCTTGAATTTTTGAGGACTCAAATACATACTGTTTAATCTTAGTAGCCCCACCATAAACTAAGCCAATGCGGGTAGTCTGATTACATAATTCGGGATACTTACTCTTTAATTCATCTAGAGTTTCTGGAAAATAGTCTTTATCAATTCCTTGCAGTTGCTTAACTTGTTCAACAAGCGATCGCACTTTTTCTGGAACATCTTTCCCATCATTCAAAGCTTGTCGCATCTGCTGTAAAACAGCTATATCAAAATTGGGTTCTCGCTTGTCTCCCCAAGCTAAACACCAGCTAATTGCCGTTGTGATGCTGTGTTGAGAATTTGTCATAAGTATTTTCAACTATTTTTTTTGTTATTTATTATTCAAGCGCTTCTTAGCTGCTTGAGTAATTTTTTGTAAAATAAGTTCTATCATTGCACCTTGGGTATTCACATTTACTAAGTAACTGTATACCAGCTAATTGTGCTAAAACCCATACAAGTTGAGCAACTTGCAACGCAATATCGGTAGCTTTAGAGTCAGTCATTACACTTCATGGTGATTGTGCTGAACTGCATATAATCATAGCTCACTAGTGGAATTGGGGTCTTCTATAATTCACCTACGAGCAAACAATTTGACATGACTGTATAACCAGACTAAGTTATATCTACCGAAAAATACTGAGATTTTAAACTTATTTTAAAGTTCTGAAGGTTACTTAATAAACCAGCAGGAGTGAAAAATAGTGTACGATGAACCACCAGCAGACCCATTTTTCGCCCAACTATGCGAAGGCTACACTGAGGCGGAAGTTGCGGAAATACAGCAATATATGGCTGAGTGGGATGCTTCTACTTATATCAGTGTGGCTCAAACTATCGTAGACCACGCAAGCAGAAAAGAATTTGATCCTTTGAAGTATCTACGCAAAGCCCACAATTTTAATAAAAAAAGAGCAGCACGAATTCCCAAAAGTGGATATCGTCAGGATGGTTCAGCAGTTTATCGTAAAGGAAATGAATATCTAATTGTGCGACCTGATAAATTGGGCATTGAAAAAATAGTGACTTATGGGTTAAACGATGATTAAGACAACTTCTGATACTCAAACCCCTGAAATTAAAAGAAATTATATTTCTCAGTTATTAGAGCAGTTAACAGTAGATTATCAAAACACCAAACAAGAGCGCAAAGAAATTACAGCTTTATATCCTGCTGGAGATGAGGAGTTTTCTATTTTAGAGGAAATTGAACTTTTAACAGTGGATATCCGAGGCTATGCTTCTCAAATTCAAGCACGTGGTTCGATTGAAAATGAACAGCAGGCGATTGAACGCTTACAAAAAATGCGAGTTTTTGATATTCCGGTCATTACTGAATTTTACTTTACAAGCAATCGAAGCTACAGGCAAATGAAAGCCTATCTTCAGATGCTTGATTATTTGCGCTTGCTGATAATTGAATACTTGCAAATTTATCAAATTTCACAACCACAATCTGCTTGATTTTTGGAGAGGTAGTATTAGTCTAATCCTCAAGAAACGGATACAAAAAGGGGTTAATATCAATCACGACAGGCTTCATTTCCCCCTTTGGCAACGGATTCCCCTGCCAATCGCGTTGTGAGTCCATGTATTGCATCTGCCGATTTGGGGGGATACAAACCATAGCCAGTGCCACACTCATCATTTTAGTGCCACCAGTAATGTCAACGACAATCGCTTGTTCTTTGTAGTCAGAACGCCGGAAGATGTCTTCTCCTAGTTGCCAAAGTGTTTTGTAATCCCAATCTTTTACGACCAAACCTTGAGAATGAATATTCAGCACTTTCCCATAATGAAAACGTAAATATTTTTCTAAAATTTGGGCAGTTTCTTCCGAACCTCTAACATTTTCATAGCTTTCACTACTAATTAACCAAACATCATCTAATGTACTTTGCTCCCAGTGATATTCCACAGCTTTGATTTGAGGGAGTAGATTAGAATTAAATAAATCTATGTCGTTAAAATCTGCCTCAGATAATGTGTCATGTGGCATCGTCAAAATCTTTGTTATTAACGGTTTGAGTTTTTGCTCATCCTTTAACGCCATACTCTGTGGTGAATAAGGACTGAGTAGTAAAATCAATCCTTTTGCAGCTTTCGGAGATTTCTTGGTAATAGAAAATCCTAATTGTTTAGATAAATTTTTACTACGCCAAACATCTAGTATCCACCAACAAAGAAACAGCACAACTACACCAATAAATCCTGCTGGATGTGCGCCAGATAAGAGATTAATAATGACTCCTACAAGAGAAAATCCTAAGAACTCCAGTGGAGAACGCGGTGAAAAAATATTTTCCAGTTTGACATAACGCTTGTGCTTTGGTCCCAACATTTGTATCTTCTTTACTTAAAGGAGTGTCAAAATTGCATTTAGTTGCACAGTCGAATCAAAACTCGCCTTATCCCTCTGCAACTAAATGCTTCACAATTGGGCGCACGCATTCTAACAATGAGACAGGAACTTCTGTTGCTTGTCCGCGTACCCAAGGACCGCAAGTGATCTCTACATAGGGTTCCTGCTGGTGGATAATTTCGCATTCTGACAAGGTGCTGTGAATCACCGCCACTGGTTTAAGATTCCCGCTGTCTCGGCAAAACTCATGCCAAGCAGGAATCGCCTCTGGTTTAGAACTGATAATGATGTAGTGGGAACAAGCTTCTAGGATTGGTTGTTTCTCTGGTTGTACCATCCCTCCTACATCCACAATGACTAGTGCTTTTTGTCGCCGTAGTTGTAAGATAGCTTGGGCGTGGTAAGGGAAAAATCTTTCAGTCAGTCCGCCCTTATTTGCAGCTTTAAACGCCTCCTGTTGTTCTTCTGTAAACACAGATTCCAAAACGTAATTACCTTCCCCATCCCAGTTAGCGCGTTGCAGATAAATGTCAGGATGGTCTGCTAACAAAGCTTTGAACAATGTATGAGACAATACACTCTTGCCACTATCCGGCGGTCCCACTATCATCAAACCAGCACACAGCGTTCCATCTCCCTTCTGTTCTAGGGGTATCACTTGACCAATTTTTACCTGACGGGTTTGAGTTGCCGCTACAATTGCCGAATACATACGTGGTTCGTAGTACGCAACCCAAGCTGTGGGATGTAACTCGTACATTAAGTAACCATGCAGCCAGATGGGTGCGCGTCCAGAAATGACCACACCACAAGTAGTGTCAATGCCACTCGGTAGTTCTAAATCTGCAATTTCTTCAGGATAGATAATTCTGTCTTTTCGGGTTAACTCAATTGTTAGCTGTTGGTATTTCAACCCTTGCGGGTTTTCGTGATGGCTTAAGTGCAAGCGAATACTGGGATGAGAAGGATTCATAGATTTGAAATTGATTGTTGAATCATAACTTGGCACAGTCGCCATCAGACTTCCAATCTGAGAGCAACTTCATGTAACATTTGATTCTTTACTATTATCCCTGCTAGGTTGAACAGGGGTATTCCAATTTCTCCATTGCACTATCCCGCGAATATTGAGACAAGTTTATTGTGGCAACCCCAGAGAAAGGGAGGTTTCCAACAATGAATAAAAAGCTTACGAACCACCAGACTATTTAGTTTTGTAAATACTACAGCTTAGTAATAGAGGGGTATGTAAATGCTGAAACTGCCTTAAAAATAAGCCGTAGAGGATTACAACGGATTGTAAAGAAAATTGTGGAAATGACGCAGCAAGATATCACAACTATTTACAAGCGAAATATTGCCTGTAAGAGATAATGAGTTGTTTTTGTCTTGACTGGTTGGAGTTTTGCATTTAAATTAACTGTGCAAGCATATTTTGGCGCAAAATATTTTTGGAAAAAAGTATAGACTCTTCTAATCACATACTTATTTCTGTAGCTTGGCGCAACTGCACCTTGAAAACTAAATATGGTAAGAGTTTCCATAGGGTAGGGTCGTAGACTACCATTTCCCCGCAAGGGGACGGAAACTGGCGCTGGATTTGGACAGTGTCCTGTTGATCTTGGACAGTCGTAGACTACCTTTCCCCGCAAGGGGACGGAAACCTTTGTTGAGCGTATTGTCTTCTTGCGTGGAGTTTCGAGAGTCGTAGACTACCTTTTCCCCACAAGGGGACGGAAACGTCGGGTAATGTGGTCCAGTGTGTTGTCTGAACCAGTCGTAGACTACCTTTTCCCCGCAAGGGGACGGAAACTCCAGCAGCATCACGGCATTCAGATACTAAGGCTGTGTCGTGGTCGTAGACTACCTTTTCCCCGCAAGGGGACGGAAACGCATGAACGTGCACGCCAGGTTCTTCGTACGGTTTTTCAAGAGTTGTAAACTACCTGTTCCCCGCAAGGGGACGGAAACTAGCCTGGGATAGTATATTCGATATGATCCCCGAAGTCGTAGACTACCTTTTCCCCGTAAGGGGAAGGAAACAAGGGGGATGAAAAATATGGTAAAAAACTACTATCCCTACGAGAAAACACCTTGCAGATTTGACCAACAGCTTTCCCTATCTCCCCACAGCAGAAATTTTGCATTGGTTAGCAGCAGGACAACTTGCTAATCGCTTACACCGCTCTATGCGTCTTTGGGTACTGTTAAATAAACTTTATAGTGAGGAACATTGGGCAAGTTCGCTTCCTAAAATTTTTACTTACGCCCAACTGCGCGATCGCCTTTTTTCTCCCACCCACAGCCGCAGTGATAAGCTATCTGCTTCACAAGTTGTCAATTCTTGTCAAGACCTCAGTTGTATTTGTCACAAATCATTACAAGATTGGGTATTTCATACCGATACTTACCTATCAAAAAGCGAATGGCAACAGGCTGTGGTGCAACTAACAGGTATAAGTACCACTGATCTAGAACAGCAATTACAACAGTATCCTTTTGCAACAGTACATCGTTCCATTCGAGAAGACCTAAAATATTTAACACAACAGGGATGGTTGGTGGCGCATTCTCAAGGGCAATACAGCTGTCGCCCGTTTCAAGAATTACCTACACCCCCAACAGCTATTAGTCCAGCACCCAACTTTGCCCAGCTTTCGGTTCCGCAAACCTGGGAACTACTGCGGGTGTTGGAATCCATTTCCTTTGTCCAGCCAAATTTGGAAGTGGTTGTGCGAGACCTTTGGGAACAGGTGACAGATATTGCCACCCCCTCACATAAATTAAAAACAGAACCACAACAAAGAATTTTCATTCACTTGGACTACATCCTCTCTGACGAGATGCAAGACCGAGTAGACACTCACCAGGAACAAATAGAACAACTGTGGCATAGACCTCCTGGGGGTGTGGTGCAATTTGAGTACTGGTTAGCCAGTGAGGAACGAAAAGTCAATGTGACTGTCTACCCCGTATGCTTGCACTACCTGCGCCGTGCCAAATACTTAAGTGCCTATGGCATCGACCCCCAAGGCAAAATCGATTGGCACAATTACCGTTTAGATCGCATTGCTTCACCACATCTGCAAGTTTTGGCATGGGGTGATCCTAGTGTACCTAAACCCTTAAAAGAACTCTGGCGCACTGGTCAGCTACCGCAACCAGAAGAAGTGAAACAACACCTAGATACAGCATGGGGTTTTAATTTTTACCTAAAGCGTGAATTGCTAATTTTACGTTTTCCCCCTGCCTTTGCCCGTTGGTACGTAGACGACACAGTTCGGCATCCCACTTTTCAACCAGTGGATTATGAGCAACTGCCCAAACTCATTGCCACCTCTGTTCTGAGCCCAGTGGAACAAAAGCAGCTGTTGGAGATTATCAAACAGCGTGACAAAAATGATAGGTATTACCAAGCATGGATTCGCACGGGTGATATCAATGTTTTGATGCGTCTGCGCGACTGGCGACCAAATGGAGAAGTTATCGCCCCCTTGTCAGTGCGTCACCGCCTTAAAGAAGAGGCGATACAGGAGTTGTCTAATTATCAAATTTGATACGTCTAGGTGTTTTAGTCCCCTTGCGGGGATTAGTAGTTAAGCAACCTTCTTGGTCTTCCCAATCTTTCCCGAAGGAATGCCGGTTTCAGTCCCCTTGCGGGGATTAGTGGTTAAGCAACTCCATATTTTCTCCTTTTGTCTTCATTTTTATTAGTTTCAGTCCCCTTGCGGGGATTAGTGGTTAAGCAACCCCGAATCTCCGCCAAATCTTCCCAGCTAAGTAAGGTTTCAGTCCCCTTGCGGGGATTAGTGGTTAAGCAACTTCTCTGTAATATTGAGCTAGACAAGAGTGTAAGGGAAAGTTTCAGTCCCCTTGCGGGGATTAGTGGTTAAGCAACGTCATGAGGTGGTCACTAACTGGTATGGTTCTCAAGTTCGTTTCAGTCCCCTTGCGGGGATTAGTGGTTAAGCAACCTAAGTCTAAGCGGTCGATGAATGCCGCTATGATGGTTTCAGTCCCCTTGCGGGGATTAGTGGTTAAGCAACTGCCCAGGCTGAAACCTTTACTGGGCATGGCTTCTAAATCTCATTTTGGCAAACCTAAATCAAAAGTCTATTTCAGCCTTTTTTTCTTGCCTATTTAGAACTGTTTTTTAGGTTGCAAATAACTACAACTATTTAATTTTCTAGGTTCTGGCGATTTTGGCAAACCTCCCGGGTTTTTCGCCTTAATTCGGACGACTACAAGAAGTGGCGCACTGAGGGTGACAAACTACCTCTTCCCCGCAAGGGGATTGAAACTTAACAGGTGCATTCGCCGCGATAAACTTTTGAATCGGGTGACAAACTACCTCTTCCCCGCAAGGGGATTGAAACACAGAGGTAGAGCTCTGCTATCGAAAAGGTATAGTGTGACAAACTACCTCTTCCCCGCAAGGGGATTGAAACAATCATCCGCATTTTATGACACACAAAACATAAGTGACAAACTACCTCTTCCCCGCAAGGGGATTGAAACATCTTATTTATAGGTCGAAAAACAAAAGCAGTTAGTGACAAACTACCTCTTCCCCGCAAGGGGATTGAAACAGGAATTTGGTCGCAGAACCAGCCGCCGTGGAACCAGGTGACAAACTACCTCTTCCCCGCAAGGGGATTGAAACCATATCTATTAGATCTACCATTCCCCTGGTCATAGTGACAAACTACCTCTTCCCCGCAAGGGGATTGAAACTAAAAGCTTCTTCATAGTTTGGGTCTAGTGGGTTGTGACAAACTACCTCTTCCCCGCAAGGGGATTGAAACCTCGAAACCGTGGGTCTTGTCTCAAGTGGTTGGTGACAAACTACCTCTTCCCCGCAAGGGGATTGAAACCTTTGGAATCTGGAGTCCAGGAATGACCAGCTTGGGTGACAAACTACCTCTTCCCCGCAAGGGGATTGAAACTGTTTTGTCTCTAAACCAAGCGTAATCCCACCATAGTGACAAACTACCTCTTCCCCGCAAGGGGATTGAAACTTGTGCATGGATGCAGCCATCTCAGCCTCAGCAGTGACAAACTACCTCTTCCCCGCAAGGGGATTGAAACCGAAGAATTCCACGGCACCCTTTAGCGGGATTTCAGTGACAAACTCTGGAGCATACAGAATACGAGAACGGTTAGACTCACCCCAGCTTGAATTTAGCTCTGACTTTCTGTATTAGATTGGTTTTTTAACTTAGCAAGCTCTCTCAAAAGTTGATTCTTCAAATTCTCAGGCTGGCAATCAATGTTTTCTTTCAAGTGAACAATTCGCCAGTACATAGAATCAGACAGCCAAATTCTTTTTATGGAAAATGGAGAATCCATAAATTCAAAATCAGCACTAATATCACTGATATCCAGTGATTGCTTAATTTGAATACCTAAACTGTTTTGTATTTCACTTGGCAAGACTTCAGTCAAATCTTGCTGAAACTGCTGTGCGAGAATTTGCTTAGCTTGGGCGATGGCAGCTTCTTGACGCTGTTTCCACTGTTGATTACGCTCGGATAAACTTCGCCAAACTTGGTCAATGGCAGAATTTAGATCTACTTGAGTATTTAAATAAACTTCCATATGTTCTTCTAAGTGTGTTCTTCAGCGCCAGGTTTTCTCAAAAGTTCAGCAATCAGTTCATCTGTACCAAAAGGCTTCTCCTCAGTCCAAAGCAGAATCTTGTCCTGCCGTCGCATATACTCCCCACCATTGAGACGAATGCTGCTACCACGAGCACCAGGGACTTGATACTGATTCATAATGGTGCAAAACGCTGGGTAAATCCTTGTTGGCTGTTTGGTGTAGCTGCCGGAAGCATCTTCGCTGCGGTCCTCGGAAATTGTCGGCTTTTTTACCAGAGTGGCTTCACTCAGCGCTACCAACGCCCGTAGTCTATCCTCTGCCTCATCACCGGTTGCCCCCATCACCTGCATTTGTCGCCCATTGCTCAATATCCCGGTGGCTCGGTAGCGTCCCCACAAATAACCATTCCTTCCACCACAAGCCTGCTTGATTGTTTCCCAGTCACATTTGGAGCGCTTCACATCAGGTACAGCGTAAGTTGCTGTCACTAGCCGCTGTCCCGCTGCAGCTTTCCAAGGTGGAGATGACACAGAAGAAAACGTGATCACCAGTCGGATGCTTTGAGGTTTGGCTCGTAAATAGTCATCGGCAGGCATTCCCACCAACTGTCCCACGTCGCGATTCTCAATTAATTGGTAGTTGCTAAGGGTTTGAACAAGTGCCGCCTTCAACGGCTGTTCTGGACCTGCCAAAATAATCCGCTCACGTTCATTGGTGCGGTCCGGCTGAACTTCGACATAACGCTGCTGCCCTAAAATCAATTGTTGCTGACTGGCTAGCTTTTGTTGAGCAATGTAGGCATCAAGTGAATTAGCAACAACGTAACCAGCTTCAACACACCCCTCCCAAGCTTCCTCCAAAAACTCCTCAACAAAATTTTGAACTGCTGTATTGGGGATAGACTCCACCGCATTGTTGAGCGCCAGAGCAAAACTCCAAGGCTTGGAATTTGGTTGTCCCCAAGCTTGGACTGCTCTTGCAGCTTTGTCCCCAAAAACTGCTTGAACAAAAGCAATATTACTTTTTATCAACTTGCGGACATTTCTAAAACCCCACATCAAAAGTGCTTGTACGCCACTAATAAATGAGTAACGAATTAAGTTGTTGACATTGGCTAAAAATTCTTCTGCCATTTCTTCAGCAACATTCGCTAAGACATGAGCACCTAACGGCTCATTCAAACTAAAAATGTAAGCACCAGGCAAGACACCACAAGCCAGATAACCGATAGAGTTACCAACAGTGCCACCCAAAAGGGCTGCCAAAACATTCAAACTGTTTTGCAACTGTTGGTCAAGTTCTCTATCACTGATGTTCCAATTAAAATTCCAAACATACTGCACTGTAGAAACAACAAGTGCCCAAAGTGCAGTAAAACTCACCCCGATGATCTTGAAAGCTGCACCAATTAAACCGAAAAATTGATTGCCAGCATTCCATAGCCAGCGAATAATATTGCCATTGCTATCTGTTTGAGTTGTTTGCAGCGCTCGAAAAACGCGCACGCCTGCCCGTCCAATTTGACTTCTTGTGAGTTCAGATGATAGCGATTCACGGACAATATCGGCTGCTGCTGGTGCTGCACCATTTAAAATCACTTCTTCACTGAGTTGATGAAAATTGTTTTTGCCTAACTCCCCAGAGAAACTGCTGGAAAAGAAGCTGACAAACGTACCACCACCAGCTACCTCCAAGCTGGCGCGTCCAGGGCGAGGTAAGCGAGTGCCGCGTACAAGAGAATCTCTTTCGCCTTGATTAGTAATAGTTGCAGCAGACTCTAATCCTAAAGCGGCACCATGAGCATCAAAATCAGCTTTATTCATCGGGAAGCAGTAACGAGCGCCATTTGATAAGGTGGCAATTGCTGTGAGAGTGCCACGAGAAGCAGAAGCATTGCGAGTTAAGACTCCTCTGCCTGGTTTAGCAACATTCCAGCCAGCAGCTAACGCACCTGCCAAAGAACTCGTCGCACAAAAGGTACTGACGCTTTGTTGAACACCTGCTGCGGCGGCAGAGATTCTTTTAGTGACACGCGGTGGTTTGGGAGCATTTGCGCCCACAACCAAAATGGCTCCTGCTCGTCCACTTGCTGCTGTTGCAGTCAAATGTCCCAAGGGTGCAATATCCGCAGCAGACACCCCACTAATAGAAGTTAAATCTTTTGTTTTGAAGCCATAGAGAATTTTTGGGTTGACTGGAACAAAGACTAAATTATCTCTTTTGACATTTCTGGTATAGCTCGGCATAGTGCAAGAACTATTTGAATTAATGATGCACTCATTCTTTTTAGCTAATAGCAAATCATTTGTAAAGAGCCTGAATACATCGCTTCTAGCCGAATTCAGCGGCACTTTCCGGCTCAAATAATCTCAATTCAGATAGTATTGAACCCATAGGGGTTCTGAAATATCACGCATTATTTTTGAGGTTTCTCTGTCAACGAAGAATCCCCGAAAAAAATCCGTAGGATTACGGAAATTCTTTCAAGGATTTATAAAATCATCGAATTCATATGGAACTCAAAGCTTTTCCCTTGTTAGATACGCGCTGCAAACGTTTGATGTTACGCCGTAAGCATCGCGTTGGTAAGCGAGGCAGGCAAACTTACCACTATCGCCCGCAACAAAGATTAATCAATCGCTTGGCAGCACAATTGCAAATGCCGCCCCAAGCTGTCAGACAACAGATTGCACAGGAGAGGCTTTATTTACTACGTCAAATGTATGGACCTGATATTGGTCCACAGGATGTATAAATTTTTGTTAGAGCCGTATCGCTGAAACTAGCACACGGCAGAATGAAAGCCTTGCTCTAGAGAAATAATTGTTAGTACTAGAATCGAGATACGAGTAAGCCTGTGTTGGAGCAATTTTGATGTCTCTGCAAGAGTTGAAAGAGCAAATCTATAAACTTTCTGTGAGCGATCACCTCACACTTGTCAGTGCAATTATTCAATCTTTACAAGACGCCCCTCAAGCTGAGGACTGGCAATATCTGGTGACTCGACCTCATTCTTGGCGTAAACAGCTTTACATAAAAGTAGAACTTACGCATTGACAGAAAATTGCTATTATGCAGTCTAGATCAACTTCTGTGATAGGTGTTCTAAAATAAAGTCGCGAGCTACTTGAAGAGATAAATTTCTTTGGAGTTCATATCAATTTTCTATTAACTCTTCTGCTCGCATTAATTCTAGCTGTGTAAAAGCTCGAATTGCGCTAAAAAAATGAGTTCTGATTGCCTCAGTTGTCCTCACCATAAATTTACCAACTGCAATCATTTCCAAAGCATTAACAATTAACTACTGGCAACTAAAAAGTAAGACTTCACCGCATAACAGGACTAAATCTAAGTGGTTCTTCCGTACCTGCTATGTCAAATTATTAGTTAAACATTAAAACTTGCTGAAAAAATATAGGTCAAAAACTCAAAACACTGCTCCACAGCTAAAATGTTATTAAATAATGCCTATTTTTATTGTGTTGAAAGAGTTTGAACATAATCGTGAATGTAATTTAGCATAGTATGTAATGAATAACCATCTAAGTTAAAAAGCGATCTAATACAGTCTTTAATGCTGCAATTTCAGTTTTGATATCTCCTTCTTTAGTAGTTCGAGCAACAGATTCCTTAAGATATTCATTTAAAATAATTCGACCAACTTGCTGAACTGCTCCTCGGACAGCAGCTATTTGAATCAATACATCTGGGCAAGGACGGCTAGACTCAACCATATTCTTGACACCGCGAATATGTCCTTCAATGCGGGATAATCGCTTCATCAAATCCTGTAGAGATGCTTCACTATAACTATGTTGGAGATTGGGTAAAGTTTTTTCTTCAGAATCCATGTAGCTGTTTTTGTTAATTTTTTTGTTGGTTTGAAATCGATTAGTGATGGTTTATTAGGCAAGCAAAGACTTGAATATTAACTTATCAAGCAACTGTCAATAATTCCAGAAAATGTAAATATCATGTAGCAAAACTAATTTTTATAAAATTAAATCTATACCTAGTAATATTTTTTTAAATAAATTAAAAATCAAATTAGCTCTAGGAGTAGATTTATATTAAAAAAATCTAAAAATTGCTTTAATATCCCCTACTAGGGCATTGCATCAATTAACCGAAAAAAGATGTACTGAGAAATAAATTAACAATAAAAAAGTATTACTATTTAAGTTTGAGTAATGAAAACCTCTGCGTTGCTCCTAGTCTTTAGTTTGACACTCACCGCTTGTAATGCGCCTCAAAATACAGCAGTATCACCTACTCCTTCACAAAGTACCGCGACTGTACAACCCGTACAGAACCAAACCAAGAGTAAAACTTTAGTTGTAACAACAGTAGCTCCGCTAACAAATATTGTCAGTAATATTGCAGGCGAGCGCCTTGAAGTCAAAGGTATCATTCCCGAAGGTACTGACTCCCATACTTTTGAGCCACGTCCTAGCGATACTGATTTACTATCTAAAGCTAACTTAATTATCGTCAATGGACTGCACTTAGAAAGCCCAACAGAAAAACTTGCAAAAGCTTCTAAACCCCAACAAACAAACATCTACGAGCTAGGTAGCAACACTATTACCGAAAGTCAGTGGATTTATGACTTTAGCTTTCCCAAAGAAAAAGGAGATCCCAATCCGCATTTATGGGTAAACCCCAAGTATGCTGAAGCTTACGCCAAACTAGCTGCTAAACAGTTAACCCAGTTAGATCCAGAGGGCAAAGATTACTACGCCAAAAATTTAAATAACTACTTGCAACGCCTCGACGCGCTCGATAAAGTAACACGAGAAGTCGTGGCTAGTATCCCAGCAAAAAATCGTAAACTCCTGACATACCATGATTCTTGGGCTTACTGGGCAAGAGAGTATGGCTTCCAGGTGATTGGTGCTATCCAACCCTCAGATTTTAAAGAACCTTCTGCACAAGACGTTGCCAAACTCATCGAACAGATTCGTAAACTGGGTGTACCTGCGATTTTTGGTTCTGAAGTATATCCCAGCAAAGTAGAAGAGCAAATTGCCCGTGAAGCGAAGGTAAAAACAGCTAACACGGCTGATGACGAATTACCTGGTACTGGTTCGGCTAATGCCATCGAAAATACCAATCCTCAACACACCTACATTGGCATGATGGCAAATAATCTGCGAATCATTGCCGAAAATCTTGGGGGTAATCCCAAGTTGGTTGACAAGCTAAACACTACCAATGTCGTTGGCCCAACCGCAACCACCGCAACAACGACTCAGTAGTACTTATTAAATTAGTGCATGGAACCAATATTAGAAGTTAGAAATCTCACTTGTGGTTTCCAAACTCAAGCAGTTTTGAAAAATGTTGATTTGCTCCTATATCCTGGGCAATTGTCTGGCTTAGTTGGGCCTTCCGGTAGTGGTAAAACCACTCTAATTAAAGCAATATTAGGGTTGGTTCATCCTTGGGCTGGTGAAATTTGGTTTCAAGGAAAGCGGTTAAAGCCAGGAACAGCGCCGCCAAAAGTTGGGTATGTGCCACAGGTAGAAACAGTGGATTGGAATTTTCCAGTCACAGCACAAGAAGTAGTGATGATGGGACGTTATCGCAAAAAACAATTTCTGCCTTGGACTTCACGACATGATCGCATAGCAGCCAAAGCACTGCTTGAGCGAGTTGGAATTGCTCATGTCGCCCATCGCCCGATCGGTGAGTTATCTGGCGGACAACAACAACGAGTATTCATTGCACGGGCATTAGTGGGAGAACCAGAAATCGTTCTTTTAGACGAACCGACCAGTAGTTCAGACTTGCGCGTGCAGCACGAACTGTTACATGTAGGAGCCAGCAATAAGAAACGCTCCGACCAGCAATAATGATCATTCTGAGCCAGGATTAATTGCAACTATGTTAGTGAGTTGAGCCAGGATTATCTACAACTGGGACAGGATTAACTGCAACCAGCCAGCAATAACTTGCTTTGAGCCAGAATTGTTTGCAACTAGAATCAAAAAAATTTTTGTTAAAATATTAGTAATATTAATAACTAATTAAATAGGTAATCCTGCGGCTAACATTTGTTCTTGTAATTCGCGTGTTCTGGTGGGGTCAAGTTGTCCTCGTAATAAAGAGCGAATCTCAGATGGTTTAGCATTTAACTGTTCAGATAGGCTTTTGACGTTGTAGCCATGCCGCGTCAAAGTTGGCTCTAAGTCATCAATCTGCTTGGACAGAATCGACTCGACAATGGAGAGCGTGACAATTGCTTCCCCCATACGATGAGCTTCCTCGAAGGATAAAGATAAGTGCATTTCTATTTGAAGGGGGGTTCTCAACCGCGTACAGAGTAGGTCAATGGCTTCTGCTGTAATTAAATTCTCCAGTAATGTTCCTTCTTTTGTGCAGGAAGAAAGCAGCCATTCGATGTACTGGCGCTGGCTACCCCCAATACTGTCGAGAGAGAAGATGACTGTGCGGTAGCCGATTTCTTCCATCATAGGACGACGTAAATCATTTTTGAGTTTAGGATGGCCTGCCAGGATAATAGAAAGGATGCCCCCACTATCTTCCACCACTTCAATTAGGCGCTTGAGTCCTGTCAAAGTGCTGCTATGTAGGTCGTGCGCTTCATCGACAAACAGAGCCACTGGCTTCTTACCTTTGCGAATTAGCTCTTGCAGCTCCCTTTCCCGCTTTTCGCCTTGAGTGGAAATCTTGACTTCCTTATCCGATGATAAGTCGTAGAACAAGGCAGCAATGAGCGTTGGTAAGGTCGCTCGATTTTTATCTACTGACAGAGATTTAGAAACCAATATCTTGCCTTCTTTCTTTAAGGCTTCTTGCAACCGCCGCAATGTCACAGTCTTGCCGCACCCAACAACGCCTGTGACAGCAATCATTTTCCCCTGTGGAATTGCCGCTTTAATCTCTTTAAACAACTGCCTCAAGTGGTCTGTTTCGTAATATCCTGCTCGCCGAAATTCCTTCACCAACCCATAAAATTCCATCACTTCAGTCAGCATCTTTGTTTTCCCGCCTTTGCTTAAAGTAGTGCCGCACTCGTTCCAAAATCACCTTTTTAGAAAGCGTTTGGGCTAAGAGTTCATCGATGAAAGCCCGCTCTTGCTCCGACAATCTTGCTAGGGGTAGGGCAAGATTATCCGCAATGGCTCGTTTGGCAGCGAGGATGCTGGGATAGGTAAACTCCTGGAATGGGTCTGGATCTTGGAAAGGAATGATTATGGGTTCGCTCTTTGGCTGTGATGGAGCCAGAAATTGAAGCTCTCGGTTTCCTTCTAAGGCGGCCCGAGGCAAAACTAACCCAGTAGCCAGGGCAGCAATTCGGTCAGCTCGCTCCTGCGTTTTACTTTTCTTAAACTTGCGGTAGCGATGTAATGGAATCGGCCCGTCCACGGGTAGGTAAGGCCCATACTTAGTTCCGTCTTTCTCCACGTATAATTCATTGTCAAACAACCCCCACCAAAGGACGACAGTTTCTCCTGCCAAGTCAGGGTTTACTTCGTAAGCCACCCCTGCTACTGATACCCTGGCACAAGCATCCACCTTACGTTGTTCCGGCTCCCTGGCAAAAGTACAAAACCGCTCCCAGCTACACATGGACTGCAATCCTTTTACTGGTAAGTGTAAAAGCCAATCTTCTAAACGAGAATGGTTCTCTTGGCGATGGGGTTGATTGTTATAGTGCAGCAGGTACTGGTGCAACCAACGGTTGGCTTCTTGTTCCGTTTGGGGTTGGTGAAAGTGGTAAAGGGTTTCATGGGCTTCCTTCACTGTCCGAAACGGGCGTTCTACTTTGCCTTTCGCCCGAGCCGTTACCCGCCGCCCGTCTTTGCCATTGGGCAGATGAGTAACTAATTTTACTCCCAAACATTCCATGACGTTCTGAAATACCCGACTTTTGCTAATCGGGCCATTGTCCGTATAAAGCATTTGTGGAATACCTTGAAAACCAAACCCTTCTATGGTTTTGGCACTCATGGCGTTAAATAGGAAGCGCAAAGCCGCTTCTACGTCCTCCCCATAAACACAGTGGTATTCCTGGTAACATACTCCACTTCTGTCATCAACGACACTGTAGAGCATCAACTGTGGGTTTCCACGCCCTGGCTGAATCCAAGTAGGAAGATCAAGGTGTTTTAAATCTGAGGGGCTGAGATCAAAGTGCCAGCAATCATTGCTCATGTCAGCTTGAAAGCGCACCGCAGGAGGCTGGCGCGTCATTGAGGTGTGGTCGTAGCCCCAGGTTTTTTAGTAGTAGTTGACGCTACTTTTAGTCAACAATCCGGCAGGAGGCTGGACAAATCCATCAGGCGTTTCCATACCGTACTCTTCCAGCAGTTGAATTGCCCGAGCAGTTGAGACATGTCTTCCTTTCTTGTTGCTGGTACGGATTTTGAAGGCAGCAATAATTTCGCAGTAGCGTTCCATCTCTGCTGTTGATAACTTGCGCGGTGTCCCCCTATCTGAACGCCCTTCTGCTTTGGGACGAGACCGCTCTCGCAATGCCCGATACACTGTGTCTAGTGACACACCGTAGCTAGTGGCAGCTTCTTCAATCAGTTTTCGTCGCTCTCGAGACCTTGGTGGAAATAATTCTAGTCTCTGCCGTAATTGAACTAACGCATCATTAGGAATCTGCTTCCGGCTCATGGTGTTCCTTGGGCCTTTGCAATGTAACTGTAGAGCGTTGGCTTAGAAATTCCCATGATTCGGCAGATTTCTTCAATGGTGTACTGACGCTCGTTGTAGAGCTTGATAGCCAATTGACGCTTTGGCGCATCTAATGCTTTAGGTCTTCCTCCCTTGCGCCCCCGCGCTCTAGCTGCTGTCAATCCGGCTTGTGTACGTTCTCGAATCAGGTTGCGCTCAAATTCTGCTAGTGCGCCAAACAGATGGAAGATTAATTTACCACTGGTTGAGGTAGTAGCTAGAGCCTCAGTTAAGCTGTGCAATTCGATACCGCGCTCAGATAAGGTTTCCACCATTTGGATTAAATCTTTTAAGGAGCGTCCCAAACGATCTAATCGCCATACTACCAATACGTCTCCTGCACGGGCTGCCTCTAAAGCCTTTGTTAATCCTGGACGGGCTACTCCTGCTCCGCTAAGTCTATCCTCATAAATCCGACTACATCCCGCCTGCTTTAGGGCATCTTTTTGCAGGTTTAGATTCTGGTCGTCAGTGGAGACACGGGCATAGCCAATCAGCATTTAGAAGTTAGCTTTAGTTAAGAAACTCATTGCTTATGATTATATCTTGCCATAGATTATTTAACTGAGTTTTTTAACCAAAAATTAACTGTCTTTGGCGGTGGTCGCAAGCAAAACTTCTTGGTCAAGAAAAGGGTGGTTTTCTTTACTTATAGTTGTAATTAATTCTGGCTCAAATTTCTTATTGCTGGCTGGTTGCAGTTAATTCTGTCCCAGTTGTAGATAATCCTGGCTCAATTCACCAACATAGTTGCAATTAATTCTGGCTCAGAATGATCATTATTGCTGGTCGGAGCGTTTCTTATTGCTGGCTCCTACAGTTACACCTGCTAGCTGAACTAAATCAGCAGGGGTTGACAATTCTGCTTTCTACCCATGACCTTAACTCTGTGGCAACTCATTTACCTTGGGTAGTATGTTTCAATCACGGCATCATTGCTCAAGGTCAACCTAGTGATATTTTTACTCCCAGTACCTTAAAAAAGACCTTTGGTGCAGAAATGGTGGTACTTCACCAAAGCGATCGCATTTTGATTGCTAATGAAGGGACTTCCCTACGCCATCAGATGCAAGATAATTTGCCGCCGATTTTGCGACAATCTCACTCACAACACAATACACACAATTGAAAATCCTAAATCCCAAATCAAAGCAATGGAATTTCTGCTCAAACCCTTTCAGTATGAATTTTTCAGCCGTGCTGTTGCTGTGGGCATGATGGCGGGGCTATTGTGCGGCGTGATGGGAGTATATATCATCACTCGCCGCATGAGTTACATTGCTCACGGTCTTTCTCATGCAATTTTAGGAGGAGCAGTACTCAGCTACGTTTTGGGACTGAATTTTTATATTGGTTCTGGGATTTGGGGATTTGCAGCTGCCTTACTCATTCAATATTTAACTGGGCGCAAAGTGTACTCAGATGCAGCTATTGGGATAGTTACAACCGCTAGCTTTGCTTTAGGTGTAGCCGTAATTAGCACCTACCGGAAATTTAGCCAAAACTTTGAGGCGGCTTTATTTGGTAATGTCTTGGGCGTTTCTCCTAGCGATTTATGGTTTGTCACGGCCGTGACGATTGTGATTTTGAGCTTATGTTTTTTCTTCTATCGCCCTTTACTATTTTGGTGTTTTGACAGAGAAGTTGCCCAGGTTCATGGCGTGCCTGTAGTCGCAATGGATACATTATTTGCTTTAATGCTAGCGACATTACTGGTAGCAACACTCAACGTCTTAGGAGTGACATTAATCATCTCTGCGGTGGTGATTCCGGCTTCTATTGCGCGATTGTTGAGCGATCGCTTCGGTTCTGTAATTGTAATTTCAGGAGTTTTAGGAGCCGCGATCGCATTTATCGGTATTTACCTGAGCTATTACTTAGATATCGCTTCTGGAGCGAGTGTTGTCTTGCTGTCAACGTTAGTTTTCGGTTGCGTTTTGCTTTGGAAAAGCATTCAAAGTCGCCGCAAACGCTATGTCCCACCACTCTCTTCACAACATTACCAGGACTATTGAGTTGACCTAATTTCAATTTATCTTTTTCTTTGGCAAAGAGGTCTTTGTCTTAATTATCCTTAGAACTTAAGCATTGACAAAAATAGTGATATGTGTGATGAAATGATGACGAAATTTAAAATGCGATGGCTAATCAGTAAGGGCAATGAAATGGCAGATAATACTTAATGTTGGGTAGATTTAGGGTTCAGACTATCAGAGCTATTAGCAAGCCATCCACCACAAAGTGTAATCTCGACACTTACACCCTGTTCTTGTTGGCAGCATCAAAATATCCAGGCTGCACAAGGTTGGCAGAAATAATGGAAGAGTTGTCTCATGATAGTGTCAATAGATTTTCGCTGCGTGAGCGTTATGAACCCAAGGATTTATTTGATGAAGTCAAATTAAACATCAACTTGGTGGGAGGGACATTAAGTGGAGACGATACGGTAGTTGATAAACCTCATAGCGACCCAAAAATAACAGAATTAATTGGTTACTATTATTCGGGAAGACATCATCGTGCAGTCAAAGGAATTCAATTAATCACCCTGTACTACACGGACTTATCTCTTAAGTCTGTACCGATAAATTATCGCATTTATAACAAACAAGAGAGAAAGACTAAAAATGATTATTTACAAGAAATGATTGCTGAAGTTTTGGATTGGGGTCTTAGTCCAAAAACAGTGACTACTGACAGTTGGTATTCCAGCCAGAAAAACCTAAAGTTCTTTAAAGACAAGGGATTAAGGTTTTTAACGGGAGTAGCTAAAAATCGCTCATGTTCAGTCGATGGAAAAAATTATACCCAAGTCCAAAATTTAGAAATCCCAGAAGTTGGTTTAATAGTGTATCTGAAAAACTTTGGTCAGGTAAAGGTATTTCGCAGAAGTTTCAAAAACGAAACTTACAGATATTACATTATGTATATTCCTGAAAAAGATGCACTTTTATCAATTTCTAGAGCAGACTTCAAAGAATTACACTCAATACATTGGGGGATTGAGTGTTACCACAGAGCTATTAAACAAGTGTGTGGTGTTGGTAAATTTATGGTGAGGACAACTGAGACAATCAGAACTCATTTTTTTAGCGCAATTCGAGCTTTTACACAGCTAGAATTAATGCGAGCAGAAGAGTTAATAGAAAATTGATATGAACTCCAAAGAAATTTATCTCTTCAAGTAGCCCGTGACTTTATTTTAGAACACCTATCACAGAAGTTGATCTAGACCGCATAATAGCAATTTTCTGTCAATGCGTAAGTTCTAAAAAGGACGTAAACTATTTGCTTCAACCGTTTGGCGGGATATGATTGCCAATCAAATGTCACCAGAGCAGGCAGCTGATAATTGGGATTTACCATTACCTGCTATCTACGAAGCGATTCGTTACTGTGAAACTCACCAAGAACTACTGAAGCTGGAAGCCGACGAGGAACGCTATCGCTTGGAAGAAAAAGGAGTTGCAATTGAGTCTACAAATGCTGCTTGATGTAGACACGAAGTGATGAAGCAGCACGGTGAGTCCAGCACTGTGGGAGGGTTTCCTTAGAAACCATTTATAAAATAAATCTTTAGGCTACAAGACGACGTAGCATAATACGAGTCGTAACAGCATATAGTGTCTGCTGCCAATAGACAATCACCAAATAATTACTATAAATTAATGGTGATTTAAAATATTAACAACACAATCACCACCATTACTTCTGTCTTTAGTTCAATAGAATTAACTCTCTAATTAGGGTACGATATTCACCAAATTAACAGCTATACCCTTACGTATACGTAATAGCTAGTAATTTTAGTAAGTAATTTGTATTTTTAAATTTCGTCGTCAAATTTATTACCTGTTTTGTAATTTTAAAGTTATTTGTATTGAGAGCTAACTTTTTTCATTACGAAATTTATTAGCCCTATTGCATGAATACAGAAAATGTCATGTTGAGCACAACGAAAATCTCGAAGATTCGTCCTTTCTCTACAAGATACTTACAGCGAACAGGAACGCCAAGGGCAAACATTCTAACTACAGAATGACATATCTCATTTTCGCATTTTGCAGAAGCTCTATTGTCTTACCTCCCGGTTTCAAGAACATATTTTTTTGTGCTACTTAGAAAATCATAATGATTGAACTCATGTCAGTTTTATTCAATGTTGCATAAATTAATTTGTGGCTGGCAAAACATTAATTTATCGCTACTCACAATTTTATTGACAAGTATTTTTATGTTTGACAGGGTAGATGCAAAAAATCAAGCATATACAAATGTAAGTGTGCTAGCTTCTACGTCAGAATTAGAAATAAATACAGATAGTCATTCTAGAAAAAGTTTACTTAGTCGTCAGCCGCAAATCTTCAAAAAATATTATATTGTACAAAAATTAAATCAAGAGCCAATTAAATTTTTTCCTGATATTAATATACCAGAACTCCCTAAAAATACATTACCAGAGTCAAATACTAATCATCTAAATCCCAATAACTCGAATAGACAAAATCAAACTCCGGATTTGAATAATAAAAACTTAGAACTTTTGATACTTGATTCTTTAACAAATAGCTCTAACAAATATCCTTGGATTGTTTATCCTACAGACGAATTCAGATTTTCCTCTGTATTTAATCCTACTAAGAATACAAACTATATTGATTTTTCCTTTGACTTGAAATCTCATGAACCGATATTTGAATATCTTGTTTTTGCTAGTTTCCCTAAACAAAAACAATTTTATTGGTCACTACCTGGTAATCGCATTGTTATGGAAACTCAAGGGTGGCAAGGTGGAATTTTTGATCAAGGGCAATCAACGAAGATTGAAAGTAGACAGTTGATAATGTTAACTCAAAAACTTTGGGGAATGCAAGCAGTGTCAGTTATTCCTCAATCATTCAAAGACCTTACAGGAGAAATTGACACCAACAATTTCTCCATCCAATCTATTGCAGCAGAAGCTATTATTCCACCAGGTTTTCCTACACCTAAAATTATTATCGATAATGGAAATAGTAATTCTACAATTAAGAATATTCCTCGAATTTCAAATCTTGGTACTGCTTCCACCTACAGTCCTAAAGGTGGCGAGTCTTTATTTGGATTTTTAGATGCAAATAATGCTCCCCTACTTTTACAAACCTTTCCCACTAGTAATTTACAACCACTTTTAGAGGCTGGCAATCTTTCCAGAGGAACAATAATTTCCCAAGATACTTTAGCAAAAATAGGTTTTTATTGGGGTAATCCTTTTACAGGTGAGGCAACTCGATTTCAACCTCCAATGACTTCTAAACCAGGTCTAAAAATTGGACAAATAGGACAATTCGATAATTGGTCACTGTTAAATATTTTGATTAATCCGTTTCTGAGTGCAAAGGAACGGAATTTGTATTACTTAAATTCTTTATATTGGGTGCCTTTAGGTCAGAGGATAAGTAATATTACTCTAAATCAGAGGCAAGAAAACTATCACTGGCAGAGATTTTACTTGAGCCGTCCTCATAATCGCACCTTATTAGAATATGATCCTGTAAAAGCCCAGGGAACTTACACTAATATTTTTAGCAATCCTGGTATTTCCCTATCTCTATTAGCCAATCAAGGAGAGATAGATGAACTACAAAGTGCGAACACTACACTGGGAATGCTGATGGGTGGAATTTTTGAGTTTATTCATCTTCCAGAGCTAGAACAAAGTTTGCAAGAAGCTAAAAAGCGATTTGCTCAAAAAGAAAATTTGACTGATTTAAATCTTAAAGCAACACCAGATCAGATAAGACAAATTAACCAACTACTCAACAGAACACTTTTATTAGGTAATCGCAATAGTCGCTTAGAACAGGTATCAGGAACATTGACATTTCCTAGTAAAATTACACCCAATAGCTCTAATATACTACAAATACGCACTGGAAATTATCAGCGAGCAGTTCAGTTTGCAGATGGAAATCTGACTTGGATTAAAGGTCAAACTTTTATTTCTAGAGCAGATATTTCCAATACAAGTTTCGGTCCTTTAACATTTATTGGTATACCTGTTCCCCTAGAACAAACTTCTATTCTTCCTAGTAACCGCACAGCAGTAGCACAAGTCACTTTAACTGATTCTAATGGTCAGCAGTTTGTGCAAAACTGGAGTTTAGCAGATACGACAGAAGTACCAATGAATATTCGTTCATTTGCTATTGCGTTTGACCATATTGAATTAAGTCAGGCTAACCAACTCATTACTAAATCGCAGACTTTTAATGGACATCTATTTCTACCTACACTAGAAGTTTTATGGGCTGGTTCTTCAGGTAACTGGAATTATAGTATTAACTCAGGTATCTGGTTTAACTTAAATTCAAATTCTGCATTTAATGTTGCCAATAATAGTTTGGGATTATCTGAGCCTACAGTGGGTGTTTATGCTAACGGTGCATTAAGTTATATAAAAACCCATGTAGAAGTTGATACTAAAGGACAAATCCAAGCAATTATTAGCCATATTCCGTCTTTCCGTTTTTATTGGAATAGTGCAGCAAATTCTCAAAATCCTACTTATCTAAATTTCAGCTACTCTTTTTCTCGTCAAGACCATAATTTAAACTATTCTTTAGCTCCAGCAATTATATTTTTTTATAATCAGGGGCAATTGACACCAGCAGGATTTCTACAAGGTAAACTGTTACTAAATCAAGGTTTAGAGTTGAGTAATTTTTTACAAATAGGTGATCATTTTTTGTACAAATTCACAGGAATACAAAAACTAAATCAAAATTGGTCTGTTGGTGCTTATCTGCAAAATTTTACAGAAATTAATCAAGTTATAAGAACTAACAACAATGATTTATCGTACGGGTTAATAACCAAGCATACTTCTGCTAATGGCAATAATTTTTGGGAATCTCAAATCGGTATGAATGGAGATAACTTTGAGGTGCGCTTTCAAAGAGGTTGGCGATTTTAGAAAAAATAAATTAATAGCTATTTAATAAAAAATCTAACTGTTTTTTACAAATTATAAATTTTGAGTTTAATTAAATAAGCTAAGGAAAAAACAATTAATTTATAGCAGAGCTATTTCATTCTAAACGTAGCATTTATATGGTAAAGTGCCGCACGAAAAATCAGAACATTCATCTACTCCCGTGAGCCAAATAGCAATTATAGAAGCATTCGCAGGACTTGAAGACCCTCGTCGCCGTGCAGGACAACGTCATACTCTTCCACTATGCTTAGCATTATTTACGTTGGCGATCGCCGCAGGTAATAAAGGGTTCTTAGCAATCGGAGATTAGATGAGCAGCTATCAGTATCCGTTGATTGATCTGTTGAAACCCCCGAAAAATAGACTACCGTCTTACAGCACAATACGTCGTGCCTATTACATCTAAACTACGCAGAACACTCCTGTAACCTTGCCCGGTTTTTTGACGTTCAACCCTTAACAGGAGAAACGATAGGGTTGGATGGCAAGGTGCTTAGAGGTTCATACCAGATCGAAGATGATAATCCAAATTCCGACTCCCATCCAGCAATTATGTTAGTCAGCACTTACATTATTGAAAGGGGGTTGATTTTAGATCCATTTGAAGTTGATGCCAAAACAAACGAAATTAAAGCGATACCTCCGCTAATTCAAAAATTGGCTCTCAAGGGAGTTGTTTTCGCCTTTGATGCCATTAATACTCAAAAAAAACTTGTGAATTGATCATCGCTAGTGGCAATGACTACATCGCTGCCCTGAAAGGCAACCAACCAGGTTTGTTTCAAGATGTCACAACAAAATTTATACCGAAATTTAGTCATGAACAAATCAATAAAGGGCATGGTCGAATAGAAAAGCGTAGCATCAGTATTTGTCAAAAACTAGATGGTATACGCTTTTGGCCTGGTCTGAAAACTTTAATTCGAGTGGAATCAGAACGTCAAATTATCAGGCACAATCACATAGAATTTGAAAATGAAATCCGTTATTACATCTCTTCATTGAGTGCAACAGCACGCGAATTTGGCGATCGCATACGTGGTTATTGGGGCGTGGAGAACAAAGTACATTATGTTAGAGACGTGACTCAGGCAGAGGATAAGTCGAGAATTCGTACCACTCCGTTACCTCAGATTTTTGCTATGGCTCGTAACTTTACTCTCAATTTATATCGTAACCAGATGTTTGAAAATATGGATGTAGAATTACAAATCTTGAAACATTTGCCAAGAGATGCTCACCAACAGTATGGCCTACCAGATGATGATGCCTGCAGTTGCTGATTTTAGCTATAAATTCTTATTACGTCGTAACGCTAGAATTACAAATCTTGAAACATTTGCCAAGAGATGCTCACCCAACAGTTGCCACCATAGATGAATATTGTGCAGAGTATAAAGACCTGTTTAAAGAAGTAAGAAATTATGAGTGCTTCAAATATTTACATCTGGGAATAATGTCCCAAATTAAAAGAAAATCATTACCAGAGATAGCGAAAATCGTAAGTGTAAACTCTGCCCAGTCATGACATCATTTTCTAGCGAATTCAGATTGGTCAGTAGATAAATAAAAACAACTAAGATTAAAGAAACTTAAAAAAGCATTAAATGGCAATGCGATTAGGGTAGTAATAGATGAAACCGGAGATAGGAAAAAAGGTAAAAAGACTGATTATGTAGCAAGACTTTATCTAGGAAGTGTGGGAAAAGTCGATAATGGGATAGTTTCAGTCAATGCCTATGGAGTTTATTCTAATATAACGTTTCCATTAACTGTAAAAATATTCAAACCAAAAGGAACGCTAAAAGAGGAGGATAAATATAAAACTAAAATAGAGTTAGCGTTAGACATCATTACAGAATTACTTGAATCAGGTTTTAATATTGAACTGGTACTGGCAGATAGTTTCTATGGTGAAAGTAGCCAATTTATTAGAAAAGTAGCTGAACATAAATTAGATTATGTCGTAGCAATTAGAAGTAATCATGGAGTCTGGTTGCCTGCAGGACAAAGTGTTAGGGCGAATAAGTGGTGTAAATTTGAAAGAACATTTAGCAATCAAAAATCAGAAACTCGATACATTAGGGAAATAATTTATGGTAAAAAAAGAGCCATAACTTACTGGGAAATAACTACTGCTCCAGAAACCATGCCGGAGAATTCTACATCATACGTGAGGACAAATCTTCAAGGTAACCTGAAAAAGACTTTAGGCGACCTATATGGATTAAGAACCTGGGTAGAATATGGTTTCCGACAGTGTAAACAGGAACTAGGTTGGACAGATTATCGTTTTACAAATTTCCAACATATTGAGAGGTGGTGAGCTAGCGCGTTGCGGGGGTTCCCCCCGTTGTAACGACTGGCGAACCCGAAGGGTGGGAAATTATTTTTTGTGTGTACACAATGATCAGTTTAAATTCTCCAGCCTTCTTAAGCTTAAATAAATCTCGTCAAATTGAAACTGAGGTACAAGAAAATAGTGATGTTGATTGTTCTAATCATCAACAATGGAACCATGAATGCGGATGGAAAAATACTCTAAATAATCTGCGTCTCATTGCCCAACCACTCTTACTATTTTGGTTGATTTATCCCTGGATACATATTTTCCCTAATTCTAATTTATTGCTGGGATTCAATCAATTAATTAGTGCAATGAATCAATTTAAACCCTGTTATCCTTCTGGATAATTTCGCTTAGTTACTACTTGCTAACTCCGGAAAGTGACAGAATAGGGGTATTCGCTTAGTAGTTGATAATTTAAATATACATAATCCAGCAGCCTTGTATGAAGTTTTTGAGCCACAAGAAGCACGTCGGATTGTACAAAAACTGGAGTTTCACTACACACCCAAACACGCCAGTTGGTTGAACCAGGTGGAGATTGAATTGTCCGTTTTATCTCGTCAATGTCTAGAGAGACGGATTGGCGATCGCGAAACTTTGGAGTTAGAGATTACCAGTTGGGAAAAACAACGTAATCAACAGCGAGCAAGTGTCAATTGGCGCTTTCAAACTACGGATGCACGGAGAAAGATGGAGCGCTTATATCCGACTGTCTGACTCCGCAAAGTTTGCTTGGTGGACTACTAGGTTAGAGTTGGGGTTAAGGCGAATCGCTTGGTTGTAATCAGTAATTGCCCCCTGGTTGTCTCCCTCTAGAAGGCGCGCAAGACCCCGCAGGGTGTAAGCTCGGTAGGAGTTAGGGTTAAGGCGAATCGCTTCGGTATAAGCAGCGATCGCACCTTGATAGTCTTCCTGCTCAAACTTATCGTAACCCTGAGTAATAAAGTCTTCGGCAGTGGCTGTAGTGGTTACGGAAGTGACTTGGCTCGACACCAAGATTTTTTTAGTTATCTTAGTTCCCTGCTCTGGGTGGTGTGCTACTATTAGTTGCGGCTGAAAAGTTATAATTAATACACACAAAAATATTGATAAGACTGCATAATAAAGCTTCATTAATCGAGCTATCCGCAAATTAGACACGTCCGAAAATTTGCAAAGCGGTCTACTATCTTTGACTGCAACGCAAGTATGAGATGCGTCCCCGCCTAACCAGTATTGTGGTTCAACAGTATGGTTAACGATACGATTATGCTCCCATAATTTCCGTATCCCTTTCCTGGGGGGGTGTACTTATAGATAGCCTTTGCCACTGTACCTCAAGTGTTACTACGCTGATTACCATGTACAGCGACAGAGCCAACCACAAGACATGGTTATTGTGACTAGACCAGGCAACAAAAGCCGTAGGCGCAAATCCTATCCCAAGGGCAGCAAAAGCACTGTTACGTAAGGTCTGACCTTCTGTTAAACCAATGAAGTATCCTTCCAGGACAAGAGCAATTGCAGCAAATACCAAGACGGGTATTAACCAGCCGACATAACTATTAATAGACTTGGTAATTTCGGAGTGGTTGGTTAACAGTCCAAATACAGTCTGTGGAAACAGGACAGACACCAAGGCGAAGGGAAGTGCAAGCAACAAGCTGGTGAGCAGAGCAATGTTGAGTAACGGTTTTAACTGCTCTTGAGCGTCTTTACCTTTAAAGTTTCCCGTCAAGGTTTGGGTGCTGAGTCCTACTCCCTGAATAACAGAAAAGCTTAGTGCTACTACCTCCATTAGCAAACCATTTTTAGCCAACAGCGTTGTCCCCATTACCGAACTCAGGTTGGTGAAGATAGCGAAGCTGGAGTTAAGAACTAAAGACCTAATCATTAGGTTTCCATTAAGGGTGAAGGTAGCTTTAAGAGCTGACCAATCTAAAATCTTTTGGGCGACTGCTGGTATCTCTTGCCACTGGATGTTGAAGCACGCCAAAATCAAGCCTATCAACAACGTCAGATACTGGCTAACAGCCGTGGCTAGTCCAGCCCCCGCGCTTGCCCAGTCCCACTGGATAATGAACAGGTAGTTCAGTACAATATTAGCGCCGTTGTTAATGAAGGACATCAGTAACACAAAGCCATTCATCTCCCGTCCTAGAAACCAACCCATCAGGACGTAGTAGAGCAGAACGGCAGGTGCTCCCACAATTCGGGCATTGAAATAATCAATACCTTCAGCTTCGACCTCTGGGGTGCCAGCCAATAAAGCAAACCCCAGCTTTTGCAAAGGGTACTGCAAAATCAAGATGAGTGCGCCAACGCCCAAGGCGATGAAGCCATGCCGCAGTCCCACCAGCAGCATTGCCTTGCTGTCATCTCTGCCGACGGCTTGAGCTGTCATTGAGTTGGTACTTTTGCGTAAAAAGTTGAAACTTGGGTAGAGGCAGTCAAACAGGAGCGTAGCTAGGACGACGCCAGTTAAGTGACTGATGTTTGCCAAATGTCCCAAGAACGCCGTACTAACCAACCCAGCCAGCGGTACCATCAAATTGGAAAGGATACTGACAAGTACCAGTCGATAGAAGCGACCTAAGAAGTCATACTGTGAAGGAAGTGTGAGGTTCATTGATTAATCAAAGTAACCAGTGATAATTTTGACTGCTACAAGTCAATTTCTTTTATTAACATTACTTTACATTAAAACCATGAATCCTGTATGTAAGCGAATTTCATGGCGAAAGAAAGCGCTGCCTTTGTTCCTCCACTGAAGTTTTACGGGCAACTCTGCTACTTGGTTGATGGCCCTTAATATCAGGTTGTTTTTGGTTCTTCTGACTTACTGGAGTTTGAAACTCTGTCATCAACAAACACTGCTTACCGAAAATTTTGGGTCTAAAGCCTCGCCCATAAGAGTGCGACTTTATACAACAATAGAACACAGCGGTAATGCGCACAGAAAAAAGGCGAAGTAGGTAAGCGCGGACAACTCCTGATCCGGAAAGAAAGGTAGCAAAAATCCAAGATCTTGTACCGCCACTTGCTTTATGCCGGGGAACCCTTTCAGCAATCGCCTGCGGAGGGACACCCTCCAAAGAGCGCTGCTTCACCCCCGCAGTGGCTCACAAATGTGGGAGTAAAAGTAAGAAATAGAATAAACCTTTTCAAACGCGGTCGGGCAGTCCTTGCGAAATGTGGACGTATCCGCTCCGGGGACATTTGAATGCCTGCATTTGAGTATCTAGGGAGGACGGTTGAAGCAAGAATCCTCATGCCTTTAGGTCCAGGAGTGTCAATCAATCGTAGCAAGTGTTCAATATCGTAGCGTTGCCTGTAGCCATTGTAGGCAACAGTAGGTGAGATTTCTTCACGTTAGTCGCCGATGACAATTAACCACATGGGTTTCCAGACAGAATTACCAGCATCATCGTTCGTCTCCTGACTAGTTGTATTAAATGATGCTTTGATTGCTTTATAAATAGAGTTATAGCTTCTTGCAAACAAAGGACTTAAAGATAACTACGCAATTGAATTGGCTCCCGTATTACCCGCGCTTAGCATCCAACAAATCCATACAGGCATCGCTACTACGGTAAAAACAGTTGTAAATTTTTTGTCGAAAATCCTGGAATTGCGCTATTAATTGATTGTGATTTAATTGAGGCATAGCCATCAGTATTTCCCCGAGAATGCTTTGTCGTTGATATTACTATGCGTTGGGGGAGTGGTAGCTATCCTTTTTTTTAATACCTGTGCTTGTTCGCGTAAAATATGACTCTGTTGACGAAATATTTCTTAACATTAGGAATCTTACAAAAAACCTATGAAGACGGGACATGTTGGATTTCACTTCGTTCAATCCAACCTACGAAATAATCAAGGTTTCACGAATTCGCCAACAAAGTCAAAATATACGCGAACTTCTTCTTTTTTGTCCAAAGTCCAAATTGTCAACGATACCTACCTATTACGCAACATGAGTACGAGCTGCTGCCTCGTAAATACGGGAGATGCAGTCAAACGCTAGTCGGGCATCCTCCACCTTTAGACCGCGCCCAGACACAATCTCATCATACACTGTATTATGAAGCCCTGAATAATCAAGTGAATAGTCAGCAATCGGTTGATGGTTGATCTCGAAACTACGGTAGGCATATTGTCCCCTACTTCTAACATCGAGTGGTAAATCGTTGTAGCGAGTTGAGAGGAACCATCGTACTCTTGCGTAGGGAAACTCAATTAGACCAGATACTCGGTCAGAAGCAAAATCTGGATCGACCTGAAACGCATCTTTCTCAGGTTTAGGCGGACCAAAAAGCCAATACAAGATGTCGAACATATGAATCCCCAAGTTTAACACAATACCACCACTAAGCAGAGGATTTCCTTTCCATGATGCTGCATACCATGGACCACGACGGCTAACGTACGTAACGTTTACTTCGAGGGGGATATCCTTTGAGCTAAGGATCATCTTTTCAAGCATTGCCTTCATCTTAATAATTTGAGGATGGTAGCGCAGTTGAAGAACAGGGTAGATCCGTTGCCCTGTTTCGAGTTCAAGTTGCTGTAATCTGTCGACCCCGGTAGAATCTAAAGCAAGAGGTTTCTCACAGATAACATTAGCCCCATGTGTACAAGCAAGTCGGCAATGTTGCTCATGAAGATAGTTTGGTGTACAAATTGACACATAATCAATTTCTCCGTAATGAGATTCAAGATACTCTGCAAAAATTTCAGGATCAATGAAAAATTCAGTTTCGTGTGAGTAGTTGTCGAGAATACCGACTGAATCACGAATATCTAAGGCAGCAATAAGTTCGCCTCCTACGTGTTTGATTGCATCAAGGTGTCTTCGAGCGACAAAGCCTGCAACTCCTATAATGGCGAACCTGTTTCTTCTTTGAACCATATTCCGTATCTCTTCCATTTTTGCTATATCATTTTTCCCGCGAACCGAACTGCTTGAATCACATGGTTAATTTGAGCATCACTCATTCCTGCCCAGATTGGCAGGCAGAGGAGCTCAGAGCATAACTGTTCAGCTATGGGAAGGCATTGACCAGTTTTAAACGGTGGCATCCAATGAAGTGGAGCTGGATATTGCACCACTACTTCAATTCCCCGGTCTTTAAGGTAGCGAATAAGATGTTCTCGTTTGTTGTTAAGAACCCGGATCGTAAAGCAATGCCAAGCGTGGCCTTCAACATCTTGCGGAAGCCGGAGCCATGTGAGATCCTTCAATTCTTCTTGATAGCAGCGAGCGATGTGGGTACGCTGTAACCGTGCAGATTTAACACGACTAAGCTTTACGCGCAGAAGGGCAGCTTGAAGCGCGTCGAGACGAGAGTTGAAGCCTGGGAATTCACTGTAATATCGTTCACGTGATCCATGGCGTGCAATAATCCGTACTAAATCTGCAACATTTGAGTCTCGAGTCACAACAAGCCCACCATCTCCATAACCACCTAACGGCTTTGATGGGAAGAAACTAAACGCGGTAACATTGCTTAGAGTTCCAGCAAACTCGTTAGTAGGAGTCTTTGCACCAAAAGCCTGGCAAGCATCTTCTATCACTGGGCGGTTGCCAGCAGCTAACCGAATTTGCGCAATCTCTGCAACACGACCGTATAGATCTACTGGCAGCACTGCACGAATCTCCGGTCCAATAGCAGCTTCAACAAGCTCTGGGCTGAGGTTAAAACTTTCCTCATCTATATCTACAAAGCGTGGCTGTAGACCTGCACGGAGAATTGCTGACCCAGTCGCGCAATAGCTTACAGGACTAGTAATGACCTCGCCGTCCTGAGCTTCGATTCCAACAATTGCAAGTAGGGCAATAGTCAATGCATCAGTTCCAGATGCAACACCAATAGCATGTTCAACACCTAAAAAATTGGAAACTTCATGTTCAAAACTTTCAACCTCGGGTCCACCAATGTATTGACCTGAGTCTAGAACGCGAGTCATTGCAGAAATAAGCTCTTGTTGAAAATGCTCATTTTCAACCCTAGTATCTAAACGCGGAACGAAAAGGTAATCCACTAGCCCTCCAATGGTCGGCGGCATATTTGTAACAGTTGCCCTTTAAATGAATGATGATGCAGTAATCCGCTATTGTACCCAAGTGTGTACTTTTGCTCTATCGTAAATTTTTCCTTTTCCAAAAGCCGTGAGAGGCTATGGTGAGTAAAGCTATGAAAAAAACCGCGTAGTCTACGACCGTTGTGTTCAGTAGAGTATATCTTGTCTCCTGGAGCTAATCGCGGATCGAGGATTGACCATATATAGTCCCACAAAGCCTCTAGAATTGTCCGTCGAAATGCGAGACCCTCTCCTAGATGCCAAGTATTGATCGCGTCTATAAAAAGGAGACCACCAGGTTTTAACACACGATACAGATTGGCGATCGCTCGGGAACGCTCAGCCTCTGAGCTCATATGGCATATTACGAAAAATAAGCATGTCACCACATCAAAAGTTTGATCTGGATAATCAATATCCTCCAATCGGCACACGCGAACCTCATCAAGTCCCCTTGTTTGTGCTATCTCAATCATATTGTGGCTTGCATCAACACCACAAATTCGAGCTTTGGGAAGTAGACATTTAAGTTTGGCTGGACGCGTAGCTGTTCCACATCCCGCATCTAATATGACAGGTGAGGGATATGACTGGAGTGCATCAAGAACGATATTGTCAACAGCTTGATTATAAACTTCACGCCGTTTCCCAATCGTTTGGTCATAATTTTCGGCAATTATTTCAAAGCGTTGACGAACAATGGATTCACTAAGCCAATTTGAGTTAACTGTCATTTTGTCATCCTCTTACAAAATTAGACATACCCCTCTTCTGTCACTTTCCGGAATAAGCAAGTAGTTCAGGAGCTAAGTCATCCAGAAGGATAATAGGGTTTAAATTGATTCATTGCACTAATTAATTGATTGAATCCCAGCAATAAATTAGAATTAGGGAAAATATGTATCCAGGGATAAATCAACCAAAATAGTAAGAGTGGTTGGGCAATGAGACGCAGATTATTTAGAGTATTTTTCCATCCGCATTCATGGTTCCATTGTTGATGATTAGAACAATCAACATCACTATTTTCTTGTACCTCAGTTTCAATTTGACGAGATTTATTTAAGCTTAAGAAGGCTGGAGAATTTAAACTGATCATTGTGTACACACAAAAAATAATTTCCCACCCTTCGGGTTCGCCAGTCGCTACAACGGGGGGAACCCCCGCAACGCGCTAGCTCACCACCTCTCAATATGTTGGAAATTTGTAAAACGATAATCTGTCCAACCTAGTTCCTGTTTACACTGTCGGAAACCATATTCTACCCAGGTTCTTAATCCATATAGGTCGCCTAAAGTCTTTTTCAGGTTACCTTGAAGATTTGTCCTCACGTATGATGTAGAATTCTCCGGCATGGTTTCTGGAGCAGTAGTTATTTCCCAGTAAGTTATGGCTCTTTTTTTACCATAAATTATTTCCCTAATGTATCGAGTTTCTGATTTTTGATTGCTAAATGTTCTTTCAAATTTACACCACTTATTCGCCCTAACACTTTGTCCTGCAGGCAACCAGACTCCATGATTACTTCTAATTGCTACGACATAATCTAATTTATGTTCAGCTACTTTTCTAATAAATTGGCTACTTTCACCATAGAAACTATCTGCCAGTACCAGTTCAATATTAAAACCTGATTCAAGTAATTCTGTAATGATGTCTAACGCTAACTCTATTTTAGTTTTATATTTATCCTCCTCTTTTAGCGTCCCTTTTGGTTGAAACACTTTTACCATTAATGGAAAGGTTATATTAGAGTAAACTCCATAAGCATTGACTGAAACTATTCCATTATCGACTTTTCCCACACTTCCTAGATAAAGTCTTGCTACATAATCAGTCTTTTTACCTTTTTTCCTATCTCCGGTTTTATCTATTACTAATGTAATTGCCCTACCATCTAATTGTTTCTTTAACTTATTTAATCTTCTTTGTTTTAACTTACTTACTGACCAATCTGAATTTGACAAGAAATGGTGTAATGACTGTGCCGAATTTATACTCACTACCTTCGCTATCTCTGGTAACGATTTTCTTTTTATTGTTGATATTATCCCCAGGTGTAAATATTTGAAGCACTCATAATTTCTTACTTCTTTAAATAGGTCTTTATACTCTGCACAATATTCATCTATGATGGCAATTGTTGGGTGAGGATCTCTTGCCAAATGTTTCAAGATTTGTAATTCTACATCCATTGCCCTGCTTACCTTCCAGAGTTTTTTTTTGATTATTTTATTCAGAATACCCGGAAAGTGACAGAAGAGGGGTAAGTATATCTGTTTGCATTGTCTTTCAATAATGCTGCTGATGCTTGTTGAGCAAATCCGATAAATGCTGAGAATGAGATGACACACGCCAACAAGATGCTAAAGACTTTTTTCATAGCTTAATTCTTAGTGAGCGTTTACTACCTGCTTACTAGCATAATTCAACTCATCTAAAAGATGTATCGTATAAAAAAGTACATATTTACTTGACTTATATTGTATAGATCCAAAAGTTGGTAGTGCTAGTAAATGTCTATAAAGTCAATACTTTTTTTGACAATTTTTCTTGAGAAAAGTAATTTTGGTGAATTTATACGTATCATTTTTTGCCACAAAAGCATATTAAAAGTTTAAATATAAAATCAAAGGGTCGAAATGGCTTTGACAGACGTTTTATTTGTTTACCAATACTTTTCTTAACTGTATTCAACGCGAATTATACGCATTTACACTCTCAGGCTTAGCGGCGATGTCGTCAATACTCTCAAGAAACACATTGCGTTGAGTCAGAAATGGGGATGAGTTCTAAACCAAAAGTCAAAGCTTTTTTCTTGAGGTTATTAACTACCCGCTCTCGATACTGTTGCTCATAAGCATCAACACCAGGGTCAATAAATTTATCACCAGAAGTCCAAAGGCGATAAAAAATACGTGCTAGCTTGTGAGCAGCAGCAGTAATAGCTTTGGGAGCGCCGATTTTGGCTTGCATACGACGGTAATAAGCACCTAAAGCCGAGTTACTACGGCAAAGAGTTTGAGCCGCCATCCGGAAAGCGTTGGCAGCACGACTAACAACAGAGCGAGTTTGAGAGCTTTTGACTTTACCACCAGTCACACGGCTACCAGGGCATAAACCTAACCATGAAGTAAAGTGCTTCACAGTTGGGAAACGAGTCGGATCTAATCCCAACTCGGACAACAATATCAATACGGTCAAAGCGCCAAAGCCCTGAATTTGAGTAAAATCAACGCCACTAATGCGATACAAGTGAGTACGCAGGTCAAATTGAGGCGCATTACCGGGCTGCTTCTTACCTCGGCGTTTAGGTTTGGTTAATGGCTTTTTTGTCACATCAACCCTATCAGCAAATGAAGCCAAGCATTGCTCAATTTGGGCATCGACGGCGAGAATCTGTGTCTGGTAAAACTCGTACAGTTGCAATTCCTGTTGTAGGATGAAAATCAACTCATCACGATAATCGCCCGTCAAAGCGGCAGCAATCTCTTCACAAGAGGCTTTGATACGCCCATCCTTAAGTGCGGCGAGGGTAAGTGGGTTACGTTCGCCCCTGACAATGGCTTTGATAATGCTCAAGCCTGTAGTACCTGTAATGTCACTAATCACTCTGTGCAGTTGTAGATTCATCTCGGTCAAGGCTTTTTGCATTCGTTGTACGTGAACACAAGCACTCTTGATTAAGTTATCTCGTTGTCGAATGTAACTACGCAGGACACAGATTTGGTCATCTGGACGGAATGAACCGGATAACAAACCATAACTATGTAACTTTTGCAGCCATTGGCAATCTAAAACATCCGTTTTCCGACCAGGTACAGTTTTGACGTAGTGAGCATTTACCAACTTGACCTCGAAACCACGGCTTTCTAACACTTGAAACACAGGTATCCAATAGACCCCTGTTGATTCCATTGCCACCGTTTCAATCCCACACTGTTTTAACCAATCAGCCATTGCATATAGCTCTGCTGTAAAGCAAGCAAAACTATGCACATTCTCGCTATCCCTGTCAACAGGAACACTCACCCAATGTCTATCAGCACCAATATCAATACCTGCCGCATTCGGGTTAATTACAGGTAGATTTCTTTGCTCTGCGGCAATTGGCTGTTCCTGCTTCTTCATAGGTTTTGACCACAGCGAGCGCATAGTTTTTGTGTAAGGATGTACCATGCCTGAGTGAGGCTAATAAATCTAATCTCTCAAACGGGATAGTAACGGTCATTACTTCACCAATATTTCTGCCAAAATCACCCAGAACCAGGCTCACATTCGGGCAAATACTGCACCATTGATAAGACGGTTTTTGCTGTCACGGTACTACTTCAGTGTAATATTTATTAGCTTTAATACATTCGAGAGGCTGTGTTTCTTCGATATTTTGCTAGTGCGTCGCCGCGCTAGTCGGAGGCTCACATCTTGCACCTGGAAATATAAATGTCAAAACTACAACTACGTGCAAGGGGAGTTAGGCGTTCAATATTAAGTAAAAGAAAATACACAAGTATTTGAGGGAAAATAGATTCAAGAGCTATTTGTGCGGCTTGTCCCCAATCAGGTGGAGATGTTGGCTGAGTATGCATATAACTCCAATGAGCAATGAGATAAGCAGTGAGAGAAAGAATTAGCCAGCGATACATACCCAGCAGAGTCCCTTGTCCAAAACGATGCAAACCAAAGCGATGTTTGGCAGTTTTAAACCAACCTTCAATCTGCCAACGACGCTTACCCCACCATTTAAGAGTAGAAGCTTTAATGGGTCGAGTAGACAAAACAAAACGCTTTTCTAGCTTACCATTATCGCGCTTCAAGTAATACCAAGAAACAGTAACAGGAAACTTTAAACCAAACAGATAAACCTGTTGCCCTTGTTGGTGTAAACGTCTTAACAGTCTCCCATCAGCTAATTTACGACTAATAGCTACGCCAGTAATAGCATGATATTTCAGTTGACGTATACCCTCAAGAAATTCGACACTTCCAAAAGCTGTATCAGCTAAAATAATAGTCTGGAAATGTTGAGTTAAAGATTGCGGTAAACGTTTAACGATTTTCAATCCAAGCTGTGCAGGGGAGGGCGTTCTCTTACCTCTCCAAACCCGAAAATTCCAAGGAATGCGACATCTTCCTATCACTAAATAAACTACAACTAGGTGTAGACCACGCTTACCGTTATAAACTTTGATGAAATCACTAAAGTCTTTGAATTTACCGCGTTTTTCTAGAGTTGTCAGGTCAATTATTACTTGTAAAAATGGTTTTCGTCCTGGAGTTGATGACAATAATATATTTTTAACTTTTTGTAATGCACCGGAGCGAACAACACGAATCATCTCCCTAGTTGACCAAGGGTTAATATTTAAAAATCGGCTTAATGAACTTGGGGATTTTATTTTACTATGTGCAGGTAATGGCTGTCCTTGTGCCTCTAGGAATAACGCCAACATAGCTTCTAAATTATCTTTTTGATACTGCGTCGGCATCAATTCTTTTAGGCTGTAAACTAGTTCTTGGGCGTGGGCAAGCATTTTTCTTGCTTCTTATCGATCTACATTTCATGCCTTTTTTCTCATGTTTTAAGCTTCAAAAGCAAGCCTGACGATTTCATCTTGGTCATTTCCTTGCTCATGACGCTCAAAGCATCATCCCAGCATTTTGTCATTCGCAAGTACGTAACAATGCTAGTTATTGAGTCTATTTAGCTACATATTTATTTTCCTCATACTTCTTCTGCTACTGTAACATTTTGCGCTGTTTATTCACTTTTTACGTGTTTACCCAACAAGGTGCAAGATATGAAAATACCCTTTTGGCATTGAGCCGAGATTCTTGTAAAATCATGCAAGATGAGCTAAAAAAACTTACTCTGTCTAGGTTTCAAGCCTTCTCTTTCAAGAAACATTACATATTAGACTAGTAATTTCACTATTGACATTAAATAAATTATCGAAAAAACCTTAAAACATATCATCTTTTGAGGGAGTCCCAAAATCTGCCTCTCAAATTTTGATACAAAGTAAAGCCTCACTAATAACCTTGCATCCAATCAGCAGTTAATTTGGAAGAAACGAAGAATAAAAATAACTCGTTGTACTCAGGTATAAAAATGCCGTAGGGAATCAGAGTCGTCTCGGTGGGAAAGTCGTGGTCTAATGAGGTAGTTGGCATTCGAGTTTTACCACCTCGGTCAAATTCTCCAATCTTGACTGCTACCTTCGCATCAATGGATATCCGGAGAGTATGAGGGTCATTATCAGCTTCAGTATTAATTTGCTCGACTTGTTCAAAAATGGCTTCTGTTTCTGGAATCTTCTTGATAGGTTTGGTTTTAAGAACTCGTTTTAATGTATAACCCAAATCATTCAATCGTCGTCGAATTGTCTCTGATGAAGGTAGTTCTTTGTCACTGTAACCAAATTGTTCAATTAGTTGACGACGTACTTCACTGGCAGTCATGCGCGTATATAAGCGTGTACTCTTAAAGCTGGGGTCAGTTTGAGTTTGTGGATCTACTAATACCATTTCTTTATAAAGCTGCGCTAAATAAAGCTTCAAGAATAAAGTCGTAAGAAGTGAGAGAGGAAATCATGGAAGGTGTAATTGCTTTGAGGACATCAGTTAACTTCTGCTGTAGTTGTGTGAGGGTTTGACAATTTTCCCATTGGAGTTGAGATTTGAGAAATTCCCAAAACCGCTCAATTGGGTTGAGTTGAGGAGAGTGAGGAGGTTGAAAAATAGGGATAATGTTATCTGGATAATCGAGAGCTTTCGCTTTGTGAAAAGACCCTTGGTCGAACTGGATAACCGCGATATCATCACCAAGGTCAGCAGAGAGCAACTCCAAAAAGTTTTGAAAACAATCACTATTGAGGTAGGGGAACTCATAGAAAAAGCTGTATCCACTTAGGGGTTCTACGACTCCGTATAAATAAAAATTTTCACGTTGCCATTGGCTTAAACCCACGGGTTTAACTCCTTTAGCCGTAATTAAACGTCCTGCAATTGTCTTTAATCCTAAACGTGTTTCATCCTGGCACAAGTACCTCAATCGTTTACCCTCTCCAAACTCTTCCTGCAAGAATTTGAATGCTAGAGGCAGTTTTTTTTAAAGTGAGATAGGCTTTCTGGGTGTTGTTTGGTGCTTTGAGGACGAGGCACTTTCAATTTCGCACCCAAACGCTTGCGAACAATTTCATAGACTGTTTTGTAGGCAAGTGAAAGTCCTAATTCGCTCTTGAGCCATTGTTGAATTTGACTATAGCTTTGAAACCCAGATGGTTCCTGCAACTTCTGTTTCAACCGTTCTAAGTCTGAACCACTTATGCTCAGAACTTTCCCTGGTGCATGTTTTACTTCAAGTAAGCCCCTTCGTCCTTCATCTTTATACTTTCTCACCCAACGAGTTATGGTTGCTTCATCACGCCCTAAACGTTCTGCCAGCGATCGCCTGCTGCTGACTTGACCACTCTTGAGCCAGTAGAGCATTTGCAATCTTTCTTTGCTGCTTGCTGCTGTGGCATGTTTGAGAGCTTTCTCCAATTCTTCTTGACTTTCTGAAATCTCGATTTGGAATGGACGACTCATAACAAAATTACTCAATGCACCCATCTATAAGTTTGACGCAGTTTGGCGCATCTTCATACAGAATTGGTATAACGATTTAATATCCTCCAGCAAGTTTGGTAATTTTGTTTCCACCCGCTTATGTCCACTACGCTCAAAACCATCAATAAAAGGCTTACCACTCTCCAACTCCTGCATCCCTTTACGGATAGTGCGCCTATTCCATCCCAACTCACGTTCTACTAAAGTCTGCCCACCAATTCCCAAACCTTTGACCACTTCTGCCATGAATTGTCGTCGGTCGCTTCCCTTGAGTTTTTTCGCTGTTTTGATGTAAAGAGATTTTAGGTTCTCGGTGAGTTGAATGACAGATTTTAGAGACATGAGGTAGGCTGCACACTGAAATTATCTTTCTCTGATCATAGGATCAATCATTCTGTGGAGTTCTCTAGATGAATGTTCTGATTTTTCGTGCAGAATCTTACCATATAAATGCTACGTTTAGAATGAAATAGCCCTGTAATTTATAGGGTGCGTTACGGCTTAGATATCACGCACCCGAATGGACTACATTTTGAAGACTCTTATTCTTCACTGGATGACATCAAAATGTAAAAACTCTCACTTCAGCAGTGTATTAGAATAACCCAGGAGTAATAGATCTAATGATTGCTGTGTATTCATCTAGCGTTAGGTTGTTGTTAAGTAGTTTACTACCTATTGCGGCTTGAACAGAATTAGCTGCTGCTTCTGGGAGTGGTAATGTTGGACCAGCAAAGAGTACTATAATTGGGGCTGAAAAATGAGTTATGGGATCTATATATGCAGATCCTTGAACTACATAAGTACCGTTCCCGTCTATTCCGGCTAAATATGTTCCTGATGGCGAAACTTTTTCAGCAGCAATAGAACTAACATAAGCACTAGGAGTAATATATGTAATTACACCTGAAAATCCTCCTCGTTCTACTGTGAATGTAGGTACCTGTGGTGCTACTTGTGCTGTTTGTGCTGATGCTGGAGTTATTCTATAAGTTGTAAAGCTAATGAAGCCGATGAAACAAAGACTTGCCTTTAAAAAAACACCAGCATAATGAGACAGTATGTTCCTCATAGAAAACCCTATGTCTTGATTAATTTATTGTTTTTTAGATGTTATTTACGTAACCTTAGATAAACGGATTTTTAAGCTGTTGGCATGATTTTTATTATATAAGATATCTTGACAATAAAGGTATTTTTTTTGTCAAGATAAGTACAATGAAAAAGACATAAATCTAGTAGTATAAAAGACCAAAGACTTGCAATAGTTATCTGTAATTAATGAAACACCAGGAATCTTTTTGCTCAAATTAATACACATAATTACACCTAATCGATTACCAAGTAATCGCAGATACTCAGAGCATAGCAAGTAAAATATCTTGATTTTGTTCTCCTGAGAAAATCAAAATCGAAAAGAAATGTGCATTAGAATAACCCAGAAGTAATAGATCTAATGATTGCCGTGTATTCATCTAGTGTTAGGTTGCCGTAGATAGTTTGATATTTATCTGGTAATTGGGTGATAAATTTGTCTGCATCAGTAATTTGACAGGCTCAAACAATCTCTTCAAAACTAATATACTAATATGGGGATAACTAAATTGGAAATTCTCTAAAGTAGAGCGACTCCAAAAATTGGCTTATTGTGGTAATAAGACAACTTGTTGTCGCAAACATTCTAAAGATATATCTTGCTGATTATAATAACCATAGCAAATATTTCCTAATTGAGTTTTATATAAACCAGTTATCAATTTAGCTAAGGTACTTTTACCACAGCCAGATTTGCCAATCAAAGCAATTACTTGACCACCAGGGATAGTTACAGAAAAATCTTGTAATAAGAGGCTATTTATCAAGTATCAGCATCAGCCCCAATTTCACGGATACGTGGACGACGGGTGAAATCCTTGCCGTAAGGATGCGTAGTATCTGTTATCCCCGGCAGAGAAATAAATCCTTGTTCTACCTCTTCTAGAAATGTATCCCACGAACTGCGATGATCTGAGGAGGAATTGTCCATATCATTGGCAAGTTGCCCTCCACCACGTTTGAGCAGTTCCCGCAACGCTCCAACAGCACCTGGCGGAATATGACGGAAATTAGCTGCTTTCCACATAGCAGCCAGTTCAAGGAGCGGCGCTAGATGATCATTGAGGTCCTGATTGTCATCATTCTCCCAGCCACGGTACTTAATGGTAGCTTCCTTGAGGACTTTATCGAGCTGTTCCTCACCGGGAGTGAATGCCATTGATAGTTCTTGCTCAACCTGCCTGCCTTTGTATCCTAAGTATTCGGCGTTGGCTTTGGCGTATTCGTATGCTAGTGTAGCGGTTTGCTTGGTCGCTCCTGCCTCAATCATTCCCCGAATTGTTGCTGACAGAGTGGCATCGCTTTCAGTACGAAGTATCATCAAAAGCCCAACAATTTCAGCCAAAGTTTCTGCGATATTTGGCAGTTTAATTCGTTCCCTTTGCTGACCCTCTTGAGTTAAATCAGCGTCTTCGATTTCAATTTCAATTGGATATTTACCGCATAACGCATCTATTTGCTTGACCAAGTAAGACAAAAATCTTGGTTGATTGTGTATTCTAATTTTCCCACCCTCAGGATGAGTGAGAGTTCTCGGAACTTTGATAGGGTAGTCATCTATGCCGATGACATAATTGAATCGGCATTTTTCGGCTTCTAATTGAGCAATTCTTTGGAAATACAGAATTGCTTGTGATTCGGTACCTTTAATGACGCTTATACGCTGTGAACCAAATATTGGTTGAATCACAGGGTTTGGCTCATCTTCTGATGCGTCCCTAATTTCACAACTGAGAAAAATTGGTACCGAAATATTGACTACTTCCATTTTTCCTCCTGCTTCACCTGGCACGCCTGGAATTCCTTGCGGTCCTGGTGCTCCTGCAATTCCTTGTGGGTCCCTGGGTCCTGGTGGACCAGAAACGCCGGCTGGACCTGGTGGTCCTTGTAGCCCTCGCTCACCCTGCCGACCCGGAGCACCCGCAGGTCCTGGCGGTCTTTGCTTTCCTGGTAATCCCTGTAAGCCACGCTCGCCTTGAGGTCCACGCAATCCCTGCAAACCGCGATCGCCTCGTGGTCCTTGAAGTCCTCGTAGTCCTTGAGGTCCTCGCAATCCTTGAAGTCTACGTGGTCCTTGCAGCCCTCGTTCGCCCCGTTGTCCTTGCACTCCGCGTTCACCTCTGAGTCCACGTTCACCCTGTGGTCCCCGCAACCGCCCTATTTCACTGCGTCTGACAAAAAGCCCTAAAAGACTCAGCACTCTTGATAAATCTGCACCAAGTCTGTCAACTCCGTTCTCTACAGCATCAATCCTGCCTCCAAGCACTCGTAAGGTCGCGATACTGGCTGCTAAGGCTGCAACAGATGCTGCCAAGGAAGCAATTTTTGCTACTGCTTCAACTGCCGTTGTCAATGCATTTCCAGCTTTTGAGGATGCAGCTGTTGCTAAATCATGAGCACCTACACCCACACCGTAAGCTTTGTTAGCAAGACTTCTGGCAGATTTCGCCGCTCCATTTGCATTTTCCGCAACACCTTTAGCAGTATTAGCTACCCCTTCAGCAACTGCGGCTTTTCTAAAAGCAGAGGCGACAGCATCTCGCAAAGGTCCTACTTCTGCAACAACAATTCCATTTGCTATTGGAGAGATTTGAGGGACAATAGAAGCCTCAGAGCGTTTGACAGCTTTGGCTATAATTTTTTCTTCATCAATTTTTTTGAGCTTAGCAATTTCCGCCCGTAGCGCTGCTAATTCTGCTCGTAATTCTGCACAGCAATCAGCCATGATTTAAGCTCCTAATAGCATTAGTAGCAGCAACAATATTAGATTTAATTTCATTGCAAGGAACACAACAATACCCTGGATATTGAGATGTTTCGCAGCGAATATAACCAGATGGACAATCATCATTGCAAGATACATGAAAATGCACCGGACAAGTTCCAGAATCTACGAGTAACTTTTGACCAGATTGAGAGGAAGTAATGGTGATTTCACATCCTAACCATTTCCATAGAAGAGATAATCTCACGTAACATTCTGTACGCATTTCATTAACAACAGTGCCATTGATTGAATAGCCATCACCAATTTTTAAAGGTTCACCACTGTATCTTTTAACGATTCCATATCCAGTATCATAATTACCAATTGTACCGTGGTCATCCCAAATCCCTGACAATAAATATATTCCTGGAGGAATTTTTAATCCTTTTGGCACTTCTGGAGGAGCGTCAACAATAAAATCATGAGAAATTAATTCTAGACCTGAGTAACTTTTTTCAAAGCTTTGATGAAAAGTTTGATATTTTTCATTGCTCGTATTAACGTCTATAGGAAGTTGATTGGCTTGCGCAACAAAAATTTGTTCTTTTTTATTAGAAAAAGTCCATCTGACCACGCCTTTCTCTTTTTGTGCACAATAGCTCATACTTTATCTCCAATGCTTTGTCGCTCTTGAATAACAAATAAATGTTTCACTTGATTCTGTTCAATCAAAGACTTCCATTGAAAAATCTCAAATTTATCTGTCATTGAAGAAACTTTATAGTTAGATAGCATTTGTAAGAAGATAGCAGTCAAAAGTTGTTCAGCCCGATTATTGTAATTTGGGGTTAAACTTGGTAAGTCTGATTTTTGAATAATGACAAAATCAATATTTTGATAAACGTTAATTCCGAAACAAGCTTGTATTGCTAAAAGATAATTTTGATAATTCGATTCTGACCAAAGATTTCCCTGACTAAAAAGGCTTGCTAAAAGAGGATTTTCTGATTGGGTAATAAATCCTTGATAAGGAATAATTCCTTGAAAGAAATTAGGGGAAGTGAAAAGAAAACCACTTCCTATAAGATATCCAATTGAGCAATCACTAAAAGAAGTAATGAATCCATTAGCTAACAATTCACCAATCACTAAATTGGGAGAAGTTAATACACTTCCACTTGCCAGTAATTGACCAATCACTAAATTACTAGAAGATATTTCGCTCCCGTTTATCATGCAATTCTTACTCCCAGCCCTCCAGTTATAGGCTGCAGAACTAGATATTGATTATTTCCTACGGCGATAACTTCATTACGTGCTATACCATTAGCACAGCAAACAACAATATCATCGGAAGTTTTAGCTCCAATGCCATAGTTACTTTGGGTATAAAGCAAAATTCCAGTTATGATATCTCGTTTATTGGTAGTAGGATTTGCGTTCGCCATGTTTCCGGCGCCTATATTAGAGTTATAGTTGGCGTTACCATAAGGATTCATATTACTACTTCGCCATTGGCTATTATATGAATAATCAATAGGAATAAACCCATAGCTGAAGGAATTTAAATCCCACCAAGATGGACGTTTTTCTGGTGTTAGTAATCCCAGAATCCAAAAGTATGAATTAGATATTGTGACAAATTTATATTCATTTCCTCCATTAATACTTGTAAAAGAAACTGGAGAATTTGTGTTTAAAGTGTTGCTATTATAAGCATATTCAGCGCTTGCATTACTACCTGAATGATTAGATGTATTCCATGCTGTCAGAAGTTGTTGATAAATAACTAGCCCGGAAGTAATACGAATTCTGAGATAATTTGTACCGTAAGTTTTCGTATTGTCTACTGTTTGAGAGTAGACTAAAATTCTGTCAGTTCCACCCGTATAATCATCAATTGGATTAGAGAAACCTGCATTTAGAAAGGCTTGCTTGAGTGCATCAACAAAGGTGGATTGAGTAAAGTTAGCCGATAAAGTGCTATCAGTTCGTGTTGCTATTGCCATAATTTAGTAATCATCTGGGTCTAAATCAGTGGAGTTATCAACTTTTTGAAAAGCAATTGTTTTCGGATATTGACGATAGTTTGAATTGTTCCGAAAGACGATGGAAGGGAATCCATCCTCAATTGTTATCTGCTGTTCTGGGTTGGATTCCTGGTTGGTTGCTGTTAAGGTCTTTTCCCACAGCTTAACCAGTGCGACGACCAGCGATTCTGCTGTGTTGGTTGCTGCTGGTGTTAGTCCCACTCCTGTAAGGTCCGATTTTTTAATGGTGAGAATGTTCGCGTCTTGAGTCGCGTTTGTGCCGAACACTTGCTGTAAAGTTGGTTCTGCCATAAGAAAAATGGATTAGTACTTAATCCGTTTTATACCGCATTCGTGACAACGTCAAAAACCCGCCAGTTTTGTTGATACTTGCGGGTCGAAGCCAGCAGTCTTATAGCAATTTGATACTATGAATTTAAAAGGTGGGTCCTTTGCGCCATCACCTACGACCCAACTGACCTAACTCGAGCGATCGCGATCTTTAGCAGGATTGCAAAAACACTATGGCAAAGCGTAAAAAAAGCAATCTCCAGTGGATTAAAGAAACGCTTGAACTCAAACCTGATCATCATTGGGAATCTCCTTCAGGCTACAAAATTTTTGTTGCAGATCGGGGAGCTGTTCGCTTGAATGTTCCTCAGAATTGGGTTTTTGAGCCACAAGAAAAATCCTTTAAGTTCCTCGATAAAAAACCACCCAATGATGATTGCTGCTTGGAAGTCTCTTTCAATCGCCTGCCACCTAATGACTGGAGCCAGTTTCCACTGAAATCCACCTTGAAGAAAATGATAGAAGACGACAGCCGTAACGTCATTGCTAAGGGAGAAATTTTTACTGTCAAGCGCCAAACTGCCAAAATTGTCTGGGCAGAAATTAAGTTTATCGATACCCAGACAGAGCCACGCGAAGCTTTTTCGCGGACTTGCATTGGTTTGGGATCGAATGTTCAGTGCTTAATTACATTCGATTATTGGGCAGACCAAGCAGAGCAGCTAACACCCGTTTGGGATGAAGTGATGCGTAGTCTCACACTAGGATTGTATATCCGTGACCCAATGACTGGTGTGGCTTTCCCAGACTGAACCACAAGTAAGTTGGGGGGATGTTTACGACGGGCTATGCCTAATTTAATCTAAAAAATCGTCATTGAAAATAGTTTGTTATTTAACAGTTTTTCTTTGAGCAAAATGCAATTAAAATTCAAAAACCAACTTTCATAGGAAATATAGTGTCTTAAGCATAAAAACAGATTGTTCCTACAAACCTCTAAAACTTGCATTTAGGCTAAAAATAGGCTTTTTTTTGATCCTGCTACTAAAAAACCTTGCTTTACTTGACCTTTACGGGCGATCGCTAAGTCCGGAGTAGTCCCAAGAGTGCATTTGACGGAAGGGTAGACCCATCTTTTGGAAGACGTACTTCTCTTTCACACCAGAAGCGATGAGGTCGGGCTTGAGTGCTTTGATAAACTCTTCAAACTCGTAAGCGGTTACGTCATCGTAAATGATGGTGCCGTTTTCAATGTAGTGGGTGGTGCGCTTGTAGTCGTCGTTGTGAGCGAACTCATAACCGGTACCAACCATCTTCATGCCCAGATCTTGGAATGCTGGTACAACGTGGCGAGGACGCAGACCACCAACCATCATGGCAACAGTCTTGCCTTCCAAGCCAGGACGATACTTGGCGATGATTTCATCCATTACTGGCTGATACTTGGCAATAATCTTCTCAGCGTTTTCTTGGATCTTGGAGTCAAATTTAGAAGCGATTTCCCGTAGGGATTCAGCAATCTTGGTAGGACCGAAGAAGTTGTATTCTAACCAGGGTATACCATAAGCTTCTTCCATGTGACGGCTGATGTAGTTCATCGACCGATAGCAGTGGATGAGGTTCATCTTGACGTTTGGTGTCTGCATCATCTCGTTGATGGTGCCATCACCTGACCACTGGGCGACTACGCGCAAGCCGAGTTCTTCTAAGAGGATACGGCTAGCCCAAGCATCACCACCGATGTTGTAGTCACCGATAATTGCCACATCGTAGGGAGTAGACTCGAATTGGAGCTTGCCTTCTTTTCTTTCCTTATCGGATCTGGTGAACACCCAGTCACGAACCATGTCGTTAGCAATGTGGTGTCCAAGGGACTGAGAAACACCCCGGAAGCCCTCGCAGCGTACGGGAACAACAGGCTTCTCGATTTCTTTGGATGATTTTCTGGCAACAGCTTCGATGTCATCCCCAATCAGACCGATGGGGCACTCAGATTGAATGGAAACACCCCGGTTGAGGGGGAAGAGTTCTTCGAGTTCTTGGATTAACTTTAAGAGTTTTTTGTCACCACCGAAAACGATATCTCGTTCTTGGAAGTCGGAGGTGAAGTGCATGGTGCCAAAAGTGTCAACACCTGTGGTGCCGATGTAGTAGTTACGACGACCAGACCAAGACCAGTAACCGCAACCTACAGGACCATGGCTGATGTGAATCATATCCTTGATTGGACCCCAGACCACACCCTTAGAACCAGCATAGGCACAACCACGAGCGGTCATCACACCAGGAAGAGATTTGATGTTAGACTTAACGCCGCAGTCGCTCTTGCCTTCTTCGTATACATTTAGGTGCTTTTCCCGCTTTTTCTTAGCTTTTTCGGGGTAAGCGTCTAATACTTCCTTAATGAGTTCTTTCCTTTCTTCTACGATCGCTTTTGGGTCTTCCGCAGAAGTTTTTTTGTCATCTATAAATGTCATAGTGTTCCTTGCTGGTGAATTACTGGTGAGAAAGAAGGGTCGAAGAGTGAAGAGTGAAGTATGTCTACTTCATTCTTTATTCTTCTGTCTTCAAAGGTGGGCTGCTTGCCCACCCTAGGGCATTACTACTTGGCGCTAGCTTCTGCGGGCTTACCAATGATTTCTGCGTGCTTGGTATCGTCGTCGAGGATACCGAACTCTACGAGTAGAGCTTCTAACTCGTCCATTTCCAGAGGTGTAGGAATGGTGAGCTTCTGGTTGTTGATGATCTTCTTAGCTAATGCGCGATATTCATTAGACTGATTGCTGTCAGGTGCGTACTCGTTCACAGTCATCCGGCGCAATTCAGCGTGCTGCACGATGTTGTCGCGAGGTACGAAGTGGATCATCTGGGTGTTTAACCGTTCTGCCAAGGTTTCGATGAGTTCGATTTCCCGGTCAACTTTACGGCTGTTACAAATCAGACCACCCAAGCGCACACCACCAGAGTGAGCGTACTTAAGAATACCACGAGCGATGTTGTTAGCAGCGTACATCGCCATCATTTCACCAGAGGTCACAATGTAGATTTCTTGTGCCTTACCTTCACGGATAGGCATAGCGAAACCACCGCACACAACGTCACCCAACACGTCGTAGGAGACGAAGTCTAAGTCTTGATAAGCACCATTTTCTTCTAAGAAGTTAATGGCGGTGATAATACCACGACCTGCACAACCTACACCAGGCTCAGGACCACCAGACTCCACGCAACGAACACCACGGAAGCCGGTGAGCATCACTTCTTCAATTTCTAAATCTTCTACTGCGCCTCGCTCAGCGGCGAGGTGAAGCACGGTGGTTTGAGCTTTACTGTGTAGCATCAAACGAGTGGAGTCAGCTTTAGGGTCGCAACCCACAATCAGAATGCGCTGACCCATTTCTGCCATAGCGGCGAGGGTATTTTGGGAGGTGGTGGACTTACCGATACCGCCTTTACCGTAGAACGCTATCTGTCTGATATTTTCGTCGGACATGATGAGTTTTTCTCCTGCAATTAATTCGTTGGTTTGGTGGGTCTTTGCTTTTTGTGAGTCACGCCTATAGGGTTACAGCGATGACCGGTTGCAGAACGTCGCCGGGGGCGAACGCTCCACACTCGAAACATTTGGAGTTGAGAACATATTGTTGCTGATGAGTAAGTCTTTGGCTTGTTGTGGGCGCTTCAGCGCTGACTACGAGCAATTAGAAAGTGACTAATGGCTCAACTGCTTCAACCACAAGGTTTTGGCTAACGCGATCGCGCAATCTAGATTCAATCGCAATCTTGAGTGTTGCTGTGCTAGCAGAACACGAACCGCAAGCACCTTGTAGTAGGACTTTTACATGGTCGCCTTCTACGTCATAGAGTTCTACGTCTCCCCCGTCGGCAATGAGAACGGGTCTGACTTCTTCATCTAAGACTTTTTGAATCAGTGCAATCTTTTGCACAGGGGTCAGCTGTTTTGCGGCTTGCTGACCAGCCGTATTCTGTTTTAGGGAATTACTTACAGAAGCAGCAGATTCTTTGCGCACAGATGCAATGATATCATCAATCGTTGCCAGACAAGATCCGCATCCGCCACCTGCTTTCACATAATTTGTAACTTCTTCTGCGGTGGTGAGGTTATTTTCTATAATCACACGCCGGATTTTTGCATCGCTAATACCAAAGCAGCTACAAATAAGTGCTCCTTCATCATCGTCTTCATGCACTTCGTGAGCAATACCTCGGTAATTATAAATAGCTGCTTCTAGGGCTTCTTGTCCCATCACCGAGCAATGCATCTTTGCTTGTGGCAATCCACCAAGAAAGTTGGCAATATCTTTGTTAGTGACTTTCAGGGCTTCGTCTAGGGTTAAACCCTGGATTAAATCCACTAAAGCTTCTGAAGATGCGATCGCACTGGTACAACCAAAGGTTTGATAGCGAGCTTCAAGAATTTTTTCGGTTTCTTCTTCAATTTTCAGGTGCAGTCTCAGGGCGTCTCCGCAAGCAATGCTACCGACTTCGCCAACAGTAATTTTGATTCCTGGTTCGCTCTTGTCTTCTAACTCCCCTTGATTTTTGGGATTGTAGAAGAGATCCATGACTTTATCTGTGTATTCCCACATAGCCGATTTCAGAAGATTTCAAATTTTGGATTAGGTCATTGGGAAGTAGGGGAGTATGAAGCAGGGAGCAACTTTACTGGGGACATGGGAGAGAGAATTCATGTTCATTAACTCTTCTTCTCCCCGTTTCCCTTCTCCTGGTGCTTCTTTCCTCATCTCCCTGCGCTAAGTACTGCTTTTTCTTGTTGTTGCAACCAAAGCGCGTTATCACTTTTGAAGGGAGAGAGGGCACGCAAACGTTCCACAATGCCAGGCATGACAGCTAGAACTGCATCAATTTCGGCTTCTGTGGTGTAACGGCAAAGGCTGAAGCGGATGGAACCATGCAAGATGGTGTAGGGTAAGCCCATTGCTCGCAGAACATGAGAGGGTTCCAGAGAGCCAGAACTGCAAGCAGAACCGGATGAGGCACAAATACCGTGCTTGTTCAAAGAGAGTAGAATTGCTTCGCCTTCAATATACTTAAAGCCAATATTGGTCGTATTTGGCAATCTCTGCGTTGGATGACTATTGACTTCGCACTCAGGAATTGTAGTGATAATGGTTTGCTCTAGGCGATCGCGTAACCGCTTTTCTCTGGTTGTTGCTTCTTCTATATGCAATAATTCTAATTCAGCCGCTTTGCCCAATGCAACCACTCCAGGAACATTTTCTGTTCCCGCTCGTCTGCCGCGCTGTTGTCCTCCGCCAATAAGCATGGGACGGAACCGAACTCCGCGCCGCACATACAACGCGCCAATCCCTTTAGGTGCATGAATCTTATGACCGGAAAGAGTGAGCATATCAATGGTGCTAGTCTTCATATTCATGGGGATTTTTCCCACAGCTTGCACCGCATCGACATGAAAGAGTGCGCCACTTTCTTTTACGCGTAACCCAATCTGCTCAATTGGGAAAACCACGCCGGTTTCGTTATTGGCATACATAATCGTCACAAGGGCTGTATTGCCTGTCAACGAGGCTTCCAGTTCATTTAAATCTAATTGCCCTTGACGATTTACTGAAAGATAAGTAACAGAATAACCTTGGCTTTCCAACTGTTTGCAGACATTCAGTACTGCTGGGTGTTCAACTTGCGTAGTGATGATATGTCGCTTTTCTGGTTGTGCCAAAAGTGCTGCACGAATGGCGGCGTTATCTCCCTCAGTTCCTCCACTGGTAAAGATAATTTCTGATTCATCGGCACCTAAGAGAGCGGCGACTTGTTCGTGCGCTTGTCGAACCGCTTTGCCGACTTGCCCGCCAAAGGTATGCATACTGGAGGGGTTGCCGTAATAATCCGTCAAGTAGGGCAGCATTGCCTCTACAACTTCTGGGTCTACCTTGGTGGTGGCATTATTGTCGAGATATATGCACTCTTTTTGCATTGGTTCCAATCTTAATTTGACTACAATCAAGAATTTATGAAATTGGGTATGGGGTGAGGGTTTAGGCTTCTACTCCCGATGCTTGATGCTTCTGCATTTGCTTGGAGAATTTCTGGGAATAGAGACTATACCAATTATCCCAATAATCTTGTTTTTTTGTTAACTTAGTTACGAGTTTATTGTAAGTGGCAAACCAGCCCTCCCAGTAGTCCCGATGCTCTTTGACGCAACCATCGCTAGTGGGACAACTAGCCACACACTGAGGGACACTGTAAACAGTACCATGACAGTTTGTGCAGAGGTTGGGGTCAATCCAGTGGCGATTATCAACTATCTTGATTGCGCCAGTAGGACATGCAGAGAGACACAATTTACAGGAAATGCACTTGCTGGTAATTTTGTAAGCCATGACTATTCCCCTTGCTAAGTTGGAGATTGTGGATTGGGAAATGGGTACTGGGTGCTGGGTAAGGAATATGGGACAGAAAGTAGAAAGTGAAAAGTTAAAAACCAAAACAATTTTTAACTTTTGACTTTCGACCTTCGACTTTTTACTTCTGTTGTTCTTGCACGTATTGCTGGTAAAATTCCAAAGCAACTGTCTCAATCACATCGTAGGCTTCAACCGTCTGAATTCCGAGTTTCTGCAATTTTTCCTTGGGACTGTCACCAATCTTAGAAACCAACACCGCTTTACAATCAGCGATCGTTTGGATGATATTTTCTAGAGTGGCTTTCTCTCCATATCCACCTTGGCAATAGTGGTCTACTTTGCGATGTCCAACAAAGGAAACGCCATTGGCATCAACTTCATAAATCTGGAATTCTTTGGCGTGACCAAAGTGCTGGTTAACCAATCCGCCGCCTTTAGTGGCTACAGCAACCAAGATTGGATTGATTTTTACAGATACTCCATTGGTCGTTTCTACAGCAGTGAGAGCCTTTTCTTTTGCTACTTTGAGTTCTTCTTTAAACTTCTCAATACCTGCATGAACTTCTTGGCGTTGTTGCAGGTCATATTCTGGGGTCATTTCCATGAATTTAGCTTTAGTAAATTCCTGGCTGCGGTCTTCACCTAACAAACCGACTGCATCAGCACGACACTGGCGGCAATGACGCATCATCTTCATATTACCAGCGCAGTTATCTTGCACTGTCTTTAGTTCTTTTGGTGTCGGACCACGCTGACCGGTTAAACCGAAATGGGTGCCGTGTTCCGGTGCAGAAATCAGCGGCATAATGTTGTGAAGGAATGCGCCTTTGGAGCGAATGACCTTATTCACCTCTATTAGGTGCTCATCATTAATCCCGGGAATCATCACCGAGTTGACTTTGCACAAGATGTCGGCTTCCTTAAGAGCTTGTAGTCCTTCCATCTGCTTTTCATGCAGAATTTTGACCCCTTCAATGCCTCTATAACGCTTGCGCTTGTAGTGAACCCAAGGATAAATCTTAGCCCCGATTTCTGGGTCCACCATGTTAATGGTGATAGTAACGTGGTCAATATTGAGTTGTTTTATGCGGTCTATATACTCGGGCAGCATTAAACCGTTGGTTGACAGACAAAGTTTGATATCTGGCGCTTTCTCTGCAATCAACTCAAAGGTGCGGAAAGTTTTTTCTGGATTTGCCAATGGATCGCCAGGACCTGCAATTCCCAAGACGGTCAATTGAGGAATCTTGCCTGCAATTACTAAAGCTTTGTGCGCTGCTTCTTCTGGGGTGAGTAATTCGCTCACAACTCCAGGACGGCTCTCATTTGCGCAATCGTATTTACGATTGCAATAGTTGCATTGAATGTTGCAAGCAGGAGCAACTGCAACGTGCAATCTTGCGTAGTGATGATGAGCCTCTTCGCTGTAGCAGGGATGCGTAGCAATACGTTGTTTAAGTTTTTCGTCCATTTCCACAGTGGCGCTGCTGTCGCTATCGCATCCGCCGCAACCACTGGATTTTGCTTTGGTTGGTGTAGGTTCCGCAACTGGGGAGGTAACGAGTCCTGTAGACTGTGTCATTGAATTTCGCAAGCGTGTCAGGTACGAACGTTGCCACTGTGGAAGATGCCATAGCCGCTCTGTTGAGTTAGGAATGGAAGCCGCGTCTTGTACTTGCGCTCTCTACCCCTTTTTCTCGGCTGGTGTGTGTCAACGCGCTTTGATTTGGGGGAAATTTGCGCGTAAAGCCGCGACTTCTGTTCACAGGGGCATGGTGCTATCTCATCCCTCCACTCACTCCGAAGCGCTGTTTTTGTTTGCGCTTTAAGTGTTGGCGATATAGGTTTTATATCAGTCGGCTTAAATTAGGGCAGCGTTTGTGTCCCGGATAGAATTTATTGGATTGATTAGATTTGTACTCAAAAATAAAAACCCTGACTCTTTGGGCATTGTAGGAATTACAAAACTTTTTTCTGGGTAGAGGTACTAGAATTTCTAGACTGGGGTTCTAGTATTTATGGAAATAGGGACAAGTATTTATGTACTCAAACAAAACCCAATCCACACAAGGGTTTGAGAAAAATTTTAGCTTTCTTTTATCTTTTCTCTCTTGTACTCAAAGACCGATTTACAAACGTTTAGAGGACTAACTGAAGAGAGATTCTGGTTTTGGAAATCTGGAGCAGGTTACGGAGCGCTACTCCAGAAGTTTGCGAAATTCAATTCTGTATACAACATATCATTTTTTTTAATGGAAAAATGCAGTTTAAGTTTTTTTAATATTTGCTATCTTCACAAATTTTAGATTTCCACAACACTTTTTCTCATTAACTGCTGCTGAAATTTAGATGCAGCAAGTAAGAATACAACGAGTTTTTCTTATATTTTATTCTATCTTAATGAGATTTTATCCTAATTTGTTGTCCTCGCTGTAGCGTGAACTCTTGCGATCGCCCAGAGCCCCGAGGGCAATAGTTCTCGCCGTAACGTAGTTGTTGCCTGACTAATACCGTTTCACTTTAAGGTTGATACAAATAGGCAGCAGGGGAGCAGGGAGTAGGGAGCAGGGGAAATAATTAAAGACCAATCATTTGTATCAGGCATTTCGTGAAATGGTATAAGAAGCAGGGAGCCCAGAAGAGGGAGTTAACACCCATTAACTCTTTCTCCTCTGCTCAGGTGCTCCCTGCTCCCCTGCTTTCTCTCTCGCTACACTGAGAAAAATATTGTTTTCATTCAGCCAAAAAATCAGGGTACCCGGAGGAATGCTATGAAAGCAGTTGTAATCCGTCAGTATGGCTCCCCTGAAGTGTTGCAGTATGAAGAAGTGGAGCCGCCGAAAATTAAACCCGATCAATTGCTTGTCAAAGTTCATGCTAGTTGCATTAATCCCGTTGATTGGAAAATCCGCCAGGGGATGTTGAGGTTTATTACGGGTAATAAGTTTCCAATGATGTTGGGGTTTGATTTGTCGGGAGAAGTTGTAGAAGTTGGTTCTCAAGTCACACGCTTTCAGCCAGGAGACCAAATCTACGCCTCTTTGAGTCCACCTGCAGGAGGAGCTTACGCAGAATTTGCAGCCGTCCCAGAAAAGAACGCTGCTCTCAAACCCACAAACATGACTTATGAAGAAGCAGCGTCTGTGCCCATAGCAGCACTCACAGCGCTACAAGCCTTGCGAGACCAAGGGAACATTCAACCTGGACAAACCGTCCTCGTTAATGGTGCTTCTGGCGGTGTTGGTACTTTTGCGGTGCAAATTGCCAAGGCTTTAGGTGCACAAGTGACAGCAGTTTGCAGTACAAAAAACATTGAATTGGTGAAGTCTTTGGGAGCAGACCACGTCATCGACTACACTCAACAAGACTTTACCCAAGACACAGCGCAGTACAACATTATCTTTGATGCAGTTGCCAAGCAGTCATTTTCTGGTTCCAAAAAAGCCCTGAAACCCAAGGGAATCTACATTACTACGTTGCCTACTCCCGAAACCCTCGTGCAAAGTTTCTTAACAGCACTCATTCCTGGTCAAAAAGCCAAAATCATCTTGGAAACACCTAAAAGCCAAGACTTGGTTTACCTCAAAGATTTCATTGAATCTGGCAAAATTCGTTCTGTGATTGATCGCACCTATCCCTTACAAGAACTAGCTGCTGCTCATGAATATAGTGAAACAGGGCGAGCAGCAGGCAAAATCGTCATTACCGTTGCAAGTTAAGGAATCAAACATTTGAAAAAACTATCAGGATAGAAGTCTCAAACTATACTAAAAAAGCCTGGGTTTACAGGCTTTTTCATTTCTTTTATATGCATTGAATGCATAAAATTTTTGCATTTTACTCATAAAAAAGAGTCAAGATTTCTGTCCAAGAGGATAAAATAGGTCTAACCGTTAATCAAACTACAATTAGACATATACAAAATAGTATCTATACTTACAGATAAAAACTCTCAAACAAAATAGCAAGACTTGTCTTTTCTAAATTCTAGGAATACAATAAATAAGAGTAATTGGATATACAGATTTTTTGCTTCTTATCTAGTTCACCTCATCTTTGAGTACAGATAGCTAGCTGTTAATTTATGCAAAAATATCTTGCCTAAATCGCATAAAAGTCTTACAGGCAAGTGAGTTTCTATTGAGTACAGAAATACTTATCCCCCTCCCCCATAAATTCCAGTACCCCAGCCCTAAAAATACTAGCACCCCTACCCCAACAAAGATTTTAAATTTCCATTAAATCAAAGTTTAGGGCTGGTGAGTACAGCCTTAATCAATCCAATAAATCCAATCGGCGTCGGATGTAAAGCTGTTTTTGCAAACACCTGATATAAGCAGAGAACATAGCACACGGCTATTTTCACCAAGCAGTACTGATGCAACAGCCCTTCGACCATATCAGGAATTCAAAGATTGTAAAAACGCTGGATGGTGGTCATTCCAACCAGCTTTCTACAATGCTTTCTGGCATTTCTCTTGAGCCACTATTGACTGATTTTCGCATCATATTTGAGCGAGATCCAGCAGCACGCAATTGGCTGGAGGTGCTGTTTTGTTACCCAGGATTTCATGCACTATGTTTGCATCGCATTGCTCATTGGTTACACCGTCGTGGAGTCACTTTTCTCCCCCGCTTCATTTCTCACTTGGGACGATTTTTTACAGGAATTGAAATTCACCCAGGTGCGCAGATTGGCAAGGGCGTGTTTATCGACCATGGTATGGGCGTTGTGATTGGCGAAACTGCAATTGTAGGAGACTATACACTGATTTACCAAGGTGTCACTCTTGGCGGAACGGGAAAAGAAAGTGGTAAACGCCATCCCACTCTGGGAAAAAACGTAGTTGTGGGGGCGGGTGCAAAAGTTTTAGGGAATATTCAAATTGGCGATCGCGTCCGTATTGGTGCAGGTTCAATTGTTTTGCGCAATGTCCCCTCAGATTCCACGGTTGTGGGAGTTCCTGGTCGAATTATTTCCCGTAAGCAAAACGAACAGCTCTCGCCTCTAGAACACGGAAAATTACCCGATTTAGAAGCGACTGTGATTCGCTCCTTGCTCGAACGTATTGAGCAACTTGAACACAAGCTACAAACTCTCACAAGTCAGAAGAAGGAAAAAGAATTGGTGACAAAGGAACGTTAACTATGTTGCAATCTTGTAGTTTACAAGCCTCGGGCGAGCATATTGTGCAGATTCCGATGAGCGATCGCTGGCAAATTTATCACCGCTTAAAAGAGTTGATGATTAAGAGTAGATGTCTCCCCGATGGTTCTTTGCGAGTGCAAGTCAATAGTTGTCTAACAGCAATTCTTGTCCGCAGTACTGTACTGCAATTTATGGCAAGTCGCCAAGAATTGATCGATTGGCTAGAAAGATGTTGGCAGCTTTAAATTTTTGATTGCCTCAATTGAGGTAACTCTAAAATCAGCAAAAAGCATGAAAACCAGTATAAAAGGTAAAGTATGAAGTTTGAAATATAAAATTTTTCTTTTTCCCTATGGAAAGACGCCTGAGTGGCGTCTACATCCTTTCTTCTGAAATCTTTAATTTCATTCTTTTGCTTATTTTTATGGTTCATCAACACAGTGATATGAAACTCATTGATTTTTTACAAAATGAACTTTCACTTTCAACTATGGATATTGCTATTGCACTACGCAAACATCAATTAGAAAATGGTCCCTTGGCAATGCTTCTTTGGCAGTATGGTTTAGTAGATATAGAACAGCTAGAACGGATTTTAGACTGGCTAGAAGATCAAATTTAATTCATAAAAATAAAAGCATAATATGAAATATCATAATTTATGTTTTTATTCATTAAACAAAGGATATAGCTTATCAAAGAGTTTATTTTGTAGTTATTTTAACTGCATTCCTTAACAAGAAAAACTTAAAATAGGATGTCGCTATGATTTCAACTTTAATTGCAGGATTAAGTATTCTATTTTTATCTGGTCTTGCTAATACCTATCTTAGCCATATGCTATTTAGTGAGGCAGAAGGTTCGTCAGATAATAATAATTTGTAATTGATACCGTTTTCTTGTTTTATACCATACAGATAAGGCAAGAATTATCAATTATGAATAAGGAATTATAAATAGTGATATTTTTGATGAGAACTCAGAACACAAAAGTCAGAATTGGCGAATATTCCGACAAATTCATGAAATGGATTTGACAACGAAAGAGTTATTCATCTCCACGTAAATTTAGTTGCTTTGCATTTCGGCTTAATACTCAATCGCCAAAAACTATTCTGAGTTCTGACCGGAGTCTCCGGCTGTCCTCCCACAAATCTGAGTTCTTTGCTGGTGGTCATTCATCATTTCTCAAGAGGTTTTTAAGATGAATCAAGTTCTTATAAATGACACGACACTGCGGGACGGTGAACAAGCAGCAGGAGTCGCCTTTAACCAAGCGGAGAAAGTTGCGATCGCCAAATTTCTCGATGTGATCGGCGTCCATGAGTTGGAAGTTGGTATTCCGGCGATGGGTCAGGAAGAAACACGAGCAATATCGGCGATCGCTGAGTTGGATTTACAAGCTAAACTCCTTGGTTGGAACCGCGCAGTGATATCTGATATTCAAGCTTCGATAGCTTGTGGTTTAAAGCGAGTGCATATCGCTATACCCGTCTCTGGAATCCAAATCGCTGCTAAATTTCATGGTCAGTGGCGGGTGACTCTGCAACAGCTTAGAGATAGCATTAGCTTTGCCGTTGATCAAGGTCTTTGGGTAGCCGTAGGAGGAGAAGATTCTTCTAGAGCTGATGAAAACTTCCTTCTAGACGTAGCACAATATGCCCAAGAATGGGGTGCATCACGGTTTCGCTTCTGTGACACAGTAGGCGTTCTTGACCCCTTCACCACGTACGCCAAGGTGAGACGCTTGGTGATGGCTTTGTTGATTCCCGTGGAGGTACACACCCACAATGATTTTGGTCTAGCAACTGCAAACGCTCTTGCTGGTATCAAAGCTGGAGCTTTATCGGTGAATACAACGGTGAATGGGTTGGGAGAAAGAGCTGGTAATGCAGCTTTAGAAGAAGTTGTCATGGCTCTCAAACGCATATATGGCGTTAATGTGGGTATTGACACGCCTCGTCTGTTAGAACTGTCTCGACTTGTCGCGTCTGCATCAGGGTGTCATGTACCACCTTGGAAAGCAATTGTTGGTGAAAATACCTTTGCTCACGAAGCTGGTATTCATGCTCACGGCGTGCTGCAAAACCCCTTAACCTACGAGCCGTTTGCACCACAAGAGGTTGGGTGGGAACGTCGTTTGGTCGTGGGTAAACATTCTGGTCGCCATTTGTTGTCTAGTATTTTGCAGCAGCACGGAATTGTTTTGAGCGCACAAGAAACTCAATCTGTCTTAGATGCAGTACGACAAGAGTCAGTACAGAAAAAACGCAGCTTAACTGTGCAGGAACTGTTGAGTTTAGTACAAGAACAACAGAGGTATTCTCATGCGGTCAGATGAAATAGAACTTGAGCAGCCACCCGCCTTTAGTATCGGTGATAAAGTCCGGCTTCGCAAAATGATTAAGAATGACGGTACTTTTCCTGGTCAAGAAATCGGGGTTATCTTAGCAAAAAAAGGAGATATCGGCTACATCTCCAGTATCGGCACGTATTTACAAAGATCCTATATCTATGCAGTCCATTTTTTGCATACAGGATTTATCGTAGGTTGTCTCAAAAAAGAATTAGAACTTGTTGAGAAGGAACAAGAACTTGTTGAGGAACCCTCCTAAACTTCTTTTTCTAACAGGAATTTTACCAATAAGTAGGCGGACAGAATTTTTTGTAGGAGAGCCAGTGCGTTGCGCAGAGAAGTTGCGAGGAGGGTTTCCCTCCGGGCAAACTTCGGAGGGTTCCCCGCGTTGTAGCACCTGGCGTTGTGTTAGGCGTAGCCGTAACGCATCAATTGCAAAGGACAGCATGGGTACTCAAAGGCTAACCCATCATACATTGATTCACATCGAGCGACTTATATCAATCTCATCACCAAAAAGCGGGAAAGCTCTTATGAAAGTTATGCTGCGTCAGAATGCTGCTGGAACTCTAGTTGTTTATGTTGCGAAAAAAGACCTTGAAGAAGAAGTTGTTAAACAAACTGAAGGAGCCGAAGGCAAGATTTTTACTTTAGCCAATGGTTGGGAATTAGCATTTCCCAATTTACCAGATCCACTAGAGTTACCCCAAACTGTAGAGGCTAAACGGCTCTCTTAGTAAACACTCGTCTCAATTGGATTTTTTCCATCAAAACAGTCATAAGTCTTTTGTAGATACAAAAGACTTATGACAAAGGACAATCTACACAAAAAATATTAATGACACTAATCTAAAAAACATGGGTCATCATTACCTGAAAATATCTAATTTTAACTTTGAGGGACAGTTCCTTGGCTTTGTTAGTGATTGTGATTCCCCAGGAAAATTGAAATATCTGCGATTGGCGTTAGAATCCGAGGATGTACAAATTAAAATTCCTAAAGAATTGCGTCATTCACTCAGTTTATCACTCGTTCTTGGTGAAAAAATCCGTGTCCTTGGTATTAAAAAACTAGATACGCTTACAGGCGAAATTAAATTAAAAGCTTTTAGAGTGATACCAAGTGGTGTTTGTCCCAACCAAACAATTCCCATTCAACAACAAAAGTGCCTTCCCAAAGCCAGAATTTTAGTATGTCAAAAATCTGGTTGTACAAAGCGGGGTGGAAAAGGGTTATTGTCAGAACTAGAAAAGATTTTGTGCGATCGCGGTTTGTCTGACCAAGTCAAAATTGAGCATACTGGGTGTTTAAAATGTTGTAAAAGTGCACCTAATTATATTTTGCAGATTGGAAAAAAAGAATATAAAAAGATGCATACAGAAGCTATTATTTCTTTACTGGAAAGTTATTTGGCTTCATCTCACTCAACAGCCAATCCATTAAACTGCCATATGAAAGACGAATAAATGATACTTAATTAGTATCTTCCCATATTGCTATATCATCGGAAAACATTTTTTATATTTTCCATGAATAAATTCAGGGGCTTGCATCCTTTTTCTTTTTTTAACTTTGAATTTTGAATTTTGAATGTTTGAGAAGCGAGGGTCATAATTACTCTGGTAGACTACTACTTAATTGCCGGCAAATATTGTAGTGGCGTGACCGGACTCATTTCGTGCAATAGAATTTCAGAGAATTGTAATGCACTATTTTAGCCCAGTTACGCCAGTAGGATGCGTTAGGATAAAATCCTAACGCAACGCCAGTTGCTACAACGGAGGAAAACTCCCTCTGGGTTCACAGTCCCCTACGGCGGGAAACCCGCCTGCAGGGCTGGTTCACTGCAACGCACTGGCTCCCCTACCTATCTTTTAAAAAGAAAATCGTATTCCTATATAAAAATTTATCCTAGAAATCTCTTTATGATTTATAAACCATAGACTAGATTTATTTATTAATGTTTCCAAATTTTATTGTCACTGGTTCATCACTAGAATTGCTAAAAAAGGGAGAGAGAGGAATCGTCAAATTCTGCAACATTAAGGACGAAAAATTTCTCAAAGAACTGATATCAATGGGGATAACACCAGAAATTACTATCACTTTAGAACAGCGATTTCCCTGTTTTGTCATCAGAGTGGGAGAAAAACGATTGACATTAACTCGGGAATTTGCTCAAAGAATTTATGTCCGCATTGATGATGAGTGAACAAATGAGGAATTTGTGAAATCATGATTGAGAATACCGTCACACGCCAAAATCAAAACTTTCTACAAGTTATTCACAGTTATTATCAACTCACAAAGCCTCGGATTATTCCTCTACTCCTCATGACGACTGCTGGTAGTATGTGGATTGCATCTGAAGGAAAAATTAACCCGGTCTTATTACTGGTTACTCTCTGTGGTGGTACTTTTGCTGCTGCAAGCGCCCAGACAATTAACTGTATTTATGACCGTGACATTGATGACAAAATGGAACGCACACGCCACCGACCATTGGTTGCTGGTCGTGTGCAGCCATCGCATGCTTTGATATTTGCGATCGCACTGGCTTGTCTTTCGTTCACTCTACTTGCTTTATTTGTCAACTTGCTGAGTGCCCTATTAACAATGTCCGGTATTGTCTTTTATGTGGGCATCTACACTCACTTACTCAAACGTCATCATCCTGCAAACATTGTCATTGGTGGTGCAGCTGGAGGAATTCCAGCATTGGTTGGTTGGGCAGCTGTGACAAACACTTTAAGCTGGGCACCATGGTTGTTGTTTACAATTGTATTTCTGTGGACTCCCCCTCATTTTTGGGCTTTGGCTTTGATGATTCGTGATGATTATGCCAAAGTAGGCATACCAATGCTCCCTGTTGTCGCTGGTAATGTGGCTGCTACTCGTCAGATTTGGGTGTATTCTCTACTTCTTGTCCCCAGTACATTTTTACTCTTCTATCCTCTTGACGTTACTGGTGCTGTTTACGCTTGTATCGCTTTTGTATTAGGAGCTATTTTTATCAAAAAAGCTTGGACACTGTTACACAATCCAGATGATCAAAAACTAGCACGTTCTCTCTTTCTGTACTCAATTTTCTACATGATGTTGCTTTGCGCTGGGATGGTGATTGATAGCTTACCATTAACTCATCAACTAACTCATCAACTCATGGAAGCAATTTTAGATTTGAGATTTTAAATAAAAAATGATGCGAAAAGAGAAGAAGGAAAAAGGTAAGAGCTACACCACCTTTTTCCTTTCACTTTTACCTAATTGCTCATCTCGCATCCAAAATCAAAGCTGAGTAATCTTTCGATACAGATAAGGAGTTGCAGAGAAAAGCCAGCACTTTCTCAAACAACAGCAACTATGATGTTAATAGTAGCTTAGAATAATCATTACCGTCCTCCGTAAATTTACTCATACAGTTAACGGTGGATTTTTTGTCATAAAAGTTAAGTTTACAGAACAAACAGTGGATGATGTATAAATAACCTCTACATATTAGAAATCTAACATTGTATACAATATGTCTGAACTAAATAATTATCAATCTCAGGATAAAGTTTTTAAGCGCGATTATTCTGCATATTACAATGCTGTGGTAGGTCGTCCACCACGAGACACCTTACTTGAAGCTTTGGCACGTTTTGACACTGAAAGTCTTAACCAAGATGGAACACCAGTTCAACACTCACGGTTTGCGGTTGACTTGGGCTGCGGCGAAGGGCGAGATACAGTAGAACTGTTACGTCGAGGTTGGCGGGTTTTGGCTATTGATGGTGAAGCTGAAGGCATTGCACGTTTATTAAATCGTTCAGATATCAACAATCATCAACTTTTAGACACTCAGGTTATTCTTTTTCAAGACGTAGTGTTACCTGAATTCGTAGATTTAGTCAATGCCAGCTTTTCACTACCATTTTGTCCGCCAAAGTCTTTTCCTACTTTATGGGAAAAGATTATTTCAACATTGCGTTCTGGCGGTCGTTTCTGTGGGCAGTTGTTTGGCGATCACGATTCTTGGGCAATTTATCCTTCCGTAAGTTACCATACGCGTCAACAAGTAGAAATGTTGCTGCAACCTTTTGAAATAGAAATGTTACAGGAAGAAAACCATCCCGGAAAAACAGCTATAGGGGAAGAGAAACACTGGCATATTTTTCATATTGTTGCGCGGAAAAAGTAAGGTTTTGATGATACAAAACCTGTTGGGATGCCAATCTCTAGGTACTGTCTACCAATTCTTTCATTAAATAGACAGTACCCGCTGTATCTTTTCCTCGCTATTGGTTAACGTCCTGGACCAGGAGTACCTGTACCGGGTGTTCCCGTGCCAGAGGTTCCCGTACCTCCAACCATATTCTGTGCCATTTGTAAGTGCTCAGCAACAATTGGCTCAATCTTACCTGCAAACGCTCTTAAATCCGGATCTTGTCCCTGTTTGAGGTAATTTTGGTAATTACTCAGAGTCTTGGTATGAGCTTGAACTTGCCCTTGCAGATATGCTTTGTCAAAATTTGTACCCTTTGACTGAGTCAGTTTCGTCAATAAAGGTTTGTTGTCTTGACCAACATCTTTTGGTAGTGCAACACCCTTCTTCTTGGCTATTTGCGTCAATTCTTGAGTTGACTGGGTATGATCCTGAATCATGCGCTGTGCAAAGTTTTTTACTTCTTGGTTTTGAGATCGTTTCAGTGCCTGTTGGCTTGTTTGAATCTCAAACTGGTCACTTTGCGCTGCCTTCGTCATAAATTGTTTATCTAAAGCAGTCAACGAACGATTAGGGGTTGTGGTGCGAGGAGAAGATGTTGTACCAGGAGAAGGGCTGATTGTTCCTGGCGTACTTTGTGAAAGCATGGTCTGACCAGAACTATTGGAAGAACCAAAGTTCATGTTTGCTTGCACTATCCCTGGGAAAACAATTAAGCTACTGACGCCAGTCACTGCTACAAAGCTGTCAACAAAATGTTTTATTAACCGTGTGTAGTTGTGCATATTCATTGATACCTGTGTTTAAATCTTTTAAAGATGGTTATGATTTCAATTGCTGAACACTCTTCAAGGTAATTCAGAGCAAGGATATGTTACAAAAATCGGTTTTAATAGTAACTTTCGCAATGCTATGTTTTTCATGGTATTCCTCCATAAAAACAGGTACATAGAGCATCACAATCAAGCATTCTTCCCATTGTGTAGTTAAGGCAGGCTTAAAGTTTTCTTGTCTCTTCTGAAAAGGTAACTACTGTAGTTTTTTCCAACTTCTATCTGAAGAATACCCTGCTCTTCCATCTATAGAGGTAGTTTATGGCTATTACAAGGTACGTTTTCCAGATTTTTACTTTTTATGATTCTGAGAAGCTTTGTCAAGATGGTTCATATAAGCTGTGAGCAAATCCATCTAGCGACACTCTCTGTCCTACTGAAGTTTACGTACAAATTCGAGGAATAGAGGGGATAGCCCATAGTATCTATCATCTAGAAATTGCAAATGATTGTCTAATATTTTCTATGAATTAATTGATAATAGACTAAAGAGTTATATATTACCTACTAATCGTATCATTGGATTCTTTTTTAAAATAAGGTGCGTTTATTATAAATCTAGTTGGAAATATAAAGAAAGGAGTGTGAGGTATTGCTTTTGAGATAGCGGACATCATCTAGGTGTTATTGCAGCCTCAACTTATCTACACAATAGAGACAATACAATTTATTTTTGATTTTGATAAACTTGCTCTCAATGCTAATTAAGGCTTTGAGAATAAAGAGTTTATTACTGCTTGTGCCATATCTGATGAGTTTCAAGAAAAGAAAGTCAGACGTTTAAGGCTGAAATTACCTTTCGTTTGTGGAACTGATAATTTTGAAGCTAATCAATTTATTGAAGATGGCTATCAAGCAACTGCTACACAGCAAAGTTGCCAAAAACAACTAGAGTATCCGCAGTTTAACTTTGACAAGGGAAGATTTTACCAAACTTTTTGGAGAAGGCGCTTAGGCAGGCGTTTTCAGATAAAATCTATCTCCAAGATTTCTGGCATATCTTGCAGGAAGTAGAAAAACCGATACCAACAGAGAACTTTGAGCAAATAGAAGTTGACTCTGTGATTCATTGAGTAGAGGGAATATTGCCTGGATTTTATTAAGGAAAGCGTTTGGTTAAAGCAGGTAATTTTAGTGATAAGGTAAGTTACTTGTATATTAATCAAGCCCTTGTTAGAGATAGTGCTATAACTTTATTTTTATTTCCAACTACAGCAATTGTGAAACGGCAATGAAAATTGCTTGTTTTGAGGAACAAAGGGTGTATCTATTTAGAAAATATTGGGATGTTTACTGTAGTGGTCTTGCTTCTTTCTATGATGATAAGACTTAATAATTTTTAGAAATAAAGCAAGACTGACTTTATGCAATGGAAATTGGAAATTAGTGAGAGCAATTGAGAGATAAGGAGATGAAAAGGAAGTATTTCTTTTACGAAGAGGATTCACACCCTATTCAACTGACATCAGCAGATATTATCTTGCGACAGCAGCTTGAGTATTCTATCAGTAGATACTTTTATGAAGGGTGCGATCGCAACATTCAAGATTTATTGTCTAATTGTCGGTGGTACACAACTACTCACGCAAGTGCTTTGACCTTGGTTATTGAATGTCCAGATCAAGTGACGAATTGGCGTGTGTTACAGCAACTTGTGCCGATGGCTGTATTGCTTCATCAAGTTGTCAGCAGTGCGAAAATTCGTGTCTGTCCTCCCAAAGGTCAGGGAATACCTTTTGAAATGAGAGTTGATGAACTTTCAGTTTACCGAGATTTGGCTTAGGAAGTCTGTAGGCAACCGGCGTTGGTTTCCCTCCGGGCAAAGTTTACAAAGGTGTCTCAATATCCGAAAGCTGACCGTTATATTGTCTGATAATTGTGGTGACTTCTGCAAAAACCAAGTCCGCAGAAAGCTGGACAGTAAGACTTAACTCCAGTCCAAAACCAAGATTTTCTGCTTCAATTAAATAAACCGTCACCTCGTGGGGAAAATCTTCTTTAAAGATTTTCCTACCAGCTGCTAAAGCATTATCCCAGCGAAAATCATGCAAGTTATAACTGGGTTCTGGCAAAGCTTCGAGTTCTTTCCCTGGAACTTTAAAGACAGCGCCTGGTTCAGAACCCGTTGAACTTGCATCAATAATGATTAACTGTTGACTACCTCTTGCCTGAAACATCACCTCCATCCCTGCAGTGCCACAATCATAAACTCGCACACAAGGATGAGGATGTTGGGCAAGAAATTTTTGTAGGCGTTGGGCTATGAGTACACCCACAGCGTCGTCACTACGGTTGAGATTACCGCAACCAATGATTGTAAGCATGAAGTGATATCCTAAGTGTTTTTACTATAGGTGATATGGTTGTCTTACGGATACCTAGATACGTAGGGTGGGCAATGCTTGTCAAAACCCAGCCAGATATCACTCAGATATAGTAGGCATTGCCCATGCCCACCCTACAAATACTGTACTGTTATTAAAAAAATAGTTAGAGACAATAAGCCTTGATCAGTTGAACAAAATTTACAATCAAGTTGAAGCAATGATTGATAAGGTGGTGCGTTAGCGTCGAGTAACGCACCAAAACAAAATTATGCAGTGCGGAAACGCGCTAACTCCTCGCCCGTCTTCGCATCATGGGCGTGAACTGTACAAACAAGACAAGAATCAAACGATCGCGCTACATGACCCACCTCTACCGGGTCGCTTGAATCGAAAATCGGTGTCCCAACTAAAGCTTCTTCAATGGGTCCGCGTATTCCTTCTGCGTCACGGGGTCCGATATTCCATGTACTGGGTGCCATAATTTGGTAATTTTTAATCTTACCGCCTTCAATCTCTAGCCAGTGACACAGGGAACCCCGCGCTGCTTCTGTTGCGCCCCAACCACGTCCATCTTTTTCTTTGGGTTTGATATACCAGGGGTCATTAAGGCGGAACTCGCGTAAGCAGCGTTCAGCTTGGCGATATAACTTGACAATTTCGTGAACTCGTGCGAGTTGACGTAGATGGATACTTGCACCACCTAATTGTTTGAAAGCATCGAGGATAAACCCGTCGTAGTGCTGCCAAGATTCTCCATGTTTACCACCAGCCACTAACTGACGTGCCAGTGGTCCTGCTTCCAAACGTCCTAACTCTTGGTGACGCACTGCTGTTGACCAAGAATATCGCCCTTTGAAGTCTTTGACATTATCTTGGCTGGGTTTTGTTGTACGGTCAAAGGGGTGAATGTCTGATGTCAGTTCCTCATACCAGGAGTGAGTTGTATTTTCCCGGACGAAGGTCTGATCCATCAGAGTGTGAGTGTCAGTAAAACTGTCGTACACGCCACTTTTCATAATGAGGGCGGCGTTTCGTCCTTCAATTGTCGGTTTCTGGTATTTTGCTTCATGAGGTAAGTATCCCCAACTGACATATCTACCAACACCAGCACCATATTTATCTAGACCAATATCTAAACCCATGCGCCAATAAAAACCTAAGTCAGAATTGGCATGAGTTGGGCTTTCATCTAGCCACACTAAAAAGTCTTCATAAGTTTTGATTTCTTCATAGCGTTCTAACGAACAACCCAACCATACGGGTTCTAACCAATTGGTACGGAAATATTCCAGAATTGACCAAGCACGGGTGACGTCTGTTAAGGTGGGGGCGCACATCACACCACCAGGAACCATGTAGCTAGAATGAGGCCATTGACCTCCGAAGAGGGCGTAAATTTCTACAGGTTTGGCAGAAATGGTGACGCCAAGTTCGTAAGATTTGCCTGTGAAGGCGGCAAAGCGTCTGCAAGCTTCTGAATAAAAATGGCTGTAGCGATACTTTTTATTGGTCAAATCAATTGCAAAAAGACCATAAAAGTAGCGGGGTATGCTTTGGATTGTTTCGACAATTTGACCTAAATTTCTTGCCAAAATTGCATTGCGGGGAACCTCTGTTCCCCAAGCAGTATCTAAAGCCCAAGCAGCACTTGTGAGGTGAGAAGCGCCACAAATACCGCAAACACGAGGTGTGACAATTAATCCTGCTTGGGGGTCTTTCCCACGCAGGATAACTTCAAATCCTCGAAAAAGTTCGGCATGTGTCCAAGCATTAACGACGTGCCCATCTTCTATTTCCACTCGGACATCTAAATCACCCTCTACTCTCCCCAGGGGCGATATATCCAATGTTTGAATTCCCATTTGTCTTTTGTCCTGTGTCATTTGTCTTTGTTTATTTACAACTAATAGATGTGTTACAAAAATCCAGTTTTAGAATATTTGGAACCACAAATACACGCAGATAAACACAGATGATTTATCTGTGTGCATCTGTGTTCATCTGTGGTTTAATATTCAAAAAATTGACCTTTTCAAGATAGTTGGGTGTTGTGAAATTATCACCACCAATGAAAATTCCTCCCCTTGTCCAGTTTCATAAAAGGTCTAATGACTAAACTGTAAAAAAGTCATCTTCTGCCCACTCGGGCATAGTGTCTTTAGCCACAATGGAGAGGAGGGCATAGTCTTTCTTGTTCACTCCTGCGGGCAAGTCTTTAGGAACTCCCATCACGGTTTGTGTCTTAAACACGGTTCCTGGTTTGAGGTCGTAGAAAGGAAATTCGGGTTCGGTGCAACCTAGACAAGGCATCCCAGCGCGGGTTTTGGAGGAGACACGGTTCCACAAAATGCGGTTGCAAGAGGAACGAGTCATAGGTCCACGACAACCCAAGTCGTAGAACAAGCATCCTTTACGTTGACCAAAATCGGTGGTTGATGCTTTGTAGGCAAAGTGGATGTTGCGGGTGCAACCTGTTTGAGTGTAGGTGTTGAAGAAGGTTTGTGGACGATGCAGTTCATCAAGGGCAATATCACCAATTCGACCTGTGGCGATCGCCACCAATATCTGCGTCATCCAGTCGGGATGGGCGGGACATCCAGGAATGTTAATAACAGGCAATCCTGATTTTGACCGGAAATCTTTTCCTAAAAAGCCGCCTTCTTTGCGTTTGAGAAATTGCAATCCCTCAGATTCGCTAGGATTCGGTGCCATTGCGGGGATTCCTCCCCAACTCGCACAGTCTCCCACTGCGACAATGTAGTTGGCAACTTGGGATAGGTCGCTTAACCAGTCTTTCATGGGGCGATCGGCAAAACGGTTCCATTCTCCAGTGCCTTTGGGCGCATTCACAACTGTACCTTCAAACACCAAAATGTCCAAGGGAATCTTGCCCAAAAGACATTCCCACAGCATTGTCTGCAAGTTTGTACCGAGTTCCAGTCCTAAAGATGGATGCCAAAGGACGTTAATACCAAAGTCAGTCACCAAATCGCAAGCTGTCGGTTCTTCAGCATTAAGAAATGACATGGTGTTGCCCGAACAAGCACCACCTTGCAGCCATAGTAAGTTAGTCATTGGCTATCTTTTTTCTATTGTTTACCCTGCATGATTCAGGTGCCGTTGTTTGTAGCGTTTCACCTGTTTTTCACCCTTTATTTCTAATATCATGTATTTTTTGATTCAATTGTTTATTATTTACACAAAAGTTTATTTTTTTGAATGTAAGTTTAATCAAAGTTTAATAAAACAGTTAACCAATAACATTTTTACTCAATAGTTATAGATAAAATGACAAGAATATTATGTTAATCAAATTTTAATATGTCTAATGAATCTTGATAAATTATATATGCTATAAAAACAAGACTATGACAATAAAAAAATATAAAACGAATAGGAATTTTGCTCGAAGAATTTCTATATTAAAGATATATAAAAATAGATTTTCTTGAATTGAATTGTTCTATATTAAAAGAAAATAGACGAAAGAAATTCAAGGAGTATTCATCGGACTTCCAGCCAAACGACTAAATGCTTAAAATAGTTGTACCTCCTTTTCTCTTCAAAACTTTCATCTCAAGGGAACTCAAGCGCCTAATTCTACATAGAAGGGATTTCCCAATAAGGAACTCACTATCTGCGTAAACAAATTTGGTTGGTACAGCGCAAAGACGCAAGGAATATGTGTCTTAAAGGTAAGCGGACTTGAAAGACTTCATTCTTCAACCTGCTAGAGGAAAGTGGTAATGATCCCCAGCGTGACAGATTCAGCGGTGAAGGCAGCAATGGATGTCATTGCCTCATCTCCAGCAACGACGCAAGAAAAAATCGAGATGCTGATTGAAATGGCGCAGGGTTTTCAGAAGAAGCCAAAAACTGCCCAAGATTTATGGAATGCAGTTTCACTGTGTCAGCAAGCGCATGATTTGTGTGGTGAGGATAACCTACTATGGAAAGCTAGGGCAAAGGTAGGAATAGCAGGGGCTTTGAAGGCAATTCCTAATGGTGGGGAACAACTGCTGTTGGAAGCAAAAACGGCTTATGAAGAAGCGCTACCGATTTTGCAACAGACACTTGCCCCAGCAGAAGAAGTGGCGGAAGCCCAAATGAATTTTGGTTTAGTATTGCAGTCGCTTGTGCCATTCAATTTAGCACGAATAACAGATAGCATTCAGGCTTATCAGAAAGCTTTGCAGGTATTTACGTGGCAGAAATACCCGCAGGAATATGCAATTTTACACAACAATATTGCAATTGCTTACCTCTCTATGCCCCTGGCATCAGAGAGAGAGTACCTGCGTCAAGGGTTAGCAGTGCAGACATTTGAGGAAGCACTGAAGCATATTCGGTTAATTAACCATCCAAGGGAATATGCGATGTTGCAGAATAACCTGGGTAACGCTTTGCAATATCTCCCAAGTTCCCATCCTTTAGAGAATATTGTGCGGGCGATCGCTGCTTATAACGAGGCGTTAAAAGTGCGTAACTCTAAAGATACACCGTTAGAATACGCCAACACAATTTCTAACAAAGCTAACGCTTTATTTAATTTACCTGATGACCCAGAAAAACCAGAAGCTAGAAATCTCAAAAACCTCTTACAAGCGCGTGCTTACTATCAAGAAGCTTGGGAAATTTTTATGAGACATGAACAAATAGAACAAGCGCAAGTTGTAGCACAGGTACTGCAAGAAGTTGAGGCAGAAATAGGTAATGGTTAGTAAATACAGGGAATTTCAAGTTGGTGAAGTATTTGTAGGGTGGGCAATGCTCATTAAAACCCAGATATAACCCAGACATGGTAGGCATTGAGCACCTATATATCTTTCAAAACTTAAATAGAAATTCTATATGTAATTGACCCATTTAATCTATGAAAAATAATATTTTTGAATGGATCATAGAGAGAATAAAGAGATATTTCTATGAATGACTTAGGATTGCTATAGCTAGTAATAATTTGAAAAAGGAGATGAGCATGACAGATATTTTAACCAATCCTATTCTCAAAGATTTCTTTACAAGTTTAGTGGCTGGTGACCTTAATTTGATGACGGGATTTGTGTGGTTTTTAGTAGCAACAGCCTTATCTATGGTTGGTGGTGCTATTGGCGGCATGATTTTAGCAGGGAAAGATTTAGGTTATCAGTTAGCTGCGTTACTCGGTGGATTTTTTGGTCCAGCTGGTGTAATTCCTGGAATTATTTTAGGGTTAATAGTCCTAAATATGGTGAGAAATTTCTAGGAGGAATCATGTTAGAGATAGGATGGTTTAGCGCTAGGCTATTTTTTAAGGGAAAGCTATTGCGTGACCCCATGAATTTTGTCAGGCAAACTGCCATTGGTATTGGTATAAGTGCGCTACTGCTGTTTTTAATTGCACAAGCTGAAGTTAGCCTTTGGATACCAGTTGTCTTATCTAGCTTGTTCACTGGTATACTTATGCCTTTTCTACATAAAGATATCAAATTGAAGTAACTTGTTAGTTTTATTAGGCTTGAAATCAATTTTAGGCTGAAAGCTAAGTTGATCGATGTAAATAAATGTAGGATGGGTTACGCTTCGCGCTTCCCATGCTGCCCAAACAAGTGATGCGTTACGGCTACGCCTAACGCATTCTACAAAAAACTCCTGTCAGCCTACTTAACAGCTGTGAAAATAAATCTAACCAGTGAAGATTCAATTTGTTGAGGCTCATAAAAGCAGCATTCTTTATTCTAAATGAACTGATGAACACAACAACTAAAATGACTCTTACACCAATAGATGAAACAGAAGCGGCAAAAGTTCCCCAACTTTTACCTCTTTTCCCTCAAGGTGCAGAAGTCATTTTAGGAAAGACTCTGGAACTAGGACAATTAGCAATGCCTGTGCTACCTAGCAACAGAGAAATGTTTGGTCCTCGTGGTGCCTGTTTAATATCTGAAACTGGACCATTGTGGGTATCCGATACGGGACATCATCGTTTATTAGGATGGCGGAAGTTACCCACTCAAGATAGTCAACCAGCTGATTGGGTTATTGGACAACCAGACTTTCAGCATGAGGGACAAAATGCAAAAGGTCATCCTGGAAGAGCAACATTAAGTGTACCAACAGGAATTTGTGCTTGTGGTGAAGGTTTAGCAGTAGCAGACGCTTGGAATCACCGCGTTTTGATTTGGAAAAAATTGCCTGAAGACAGCAATGTACCTGCTGATTTAGTATTAGGTCAAACCCATTTTTCTGACAACGAACCAAACCGAGGAAACCAGGAAGCAGCCGCTAATACTTTGAACTGGTGTTACGGAGTTTTTTATCATCAAGGAAAGTTATTTGTTGCTGATACAGGAAATCGTCGGGTCTTAATTTGGCATCAATTACCTGAAGAAAATGGTCAACCTGCCGATGTTGTCTTGGGACAACCCGACATGATATCCCGAAATGAAAATGGTGGTGGTACCCCCTCAGCATCAAGTATGCGTTGGTGTCATGACATAACTGTTTGGGGAGATAATTTAGTTGTCACTGATGCGGGTAACAACCGAGTGATGATTTGGCAGGGAATTCCAACAGAAAATAATACTCCTTGCGCGGTGGTCTTAGGGCAAAAAACTTTTGATGCTGTCGAAATGAATCAAGGAATTTATTTTCCCACCGCTGATAGTTTGAGTATGCCCTACAGCGTAGCTGCTGCTGGTGAGTGGCTGTTCGTTGCTGATACTGCTAATTCTAGGTTGTTAAGCTGGAAAAAGCCTGAATCAATTTTGTCTTTACAAGGGAGTAAAAGTCATGGACTCACCGGACAAATAGACTTCAAAAGTAAAGGTGAAAATCGTGATTTTGGACGACCAAAACGAGATAGTTTGAATTGGTCTTATGGAATAAAGGTGTGCGGAAATACTGCGGTAATAGCAGACTCAGGAAATAACCGAGTTTTACTTTGGAAAATAACCTAAATACATCCAACATTAACTTTGTGTTTTTTTTCTTTACTTGTTTCGCATCTACGTAATTCGTTAAAATCTTATGTCTACCGAAGAAATCAGGGTTCGCGGTACTGTTCAAGGAGTGGGATTCCGCCCCACCGTGTATAGACTTGCAAAAGCCTACGGGTTGCAGGGTGAAGTTTGTAACGATGGTCAAGGTGTCTTAATTCGGGCATCGGGTTGTAAAGAATCTATAGACGAATTTGTCCAAAAATTACAGAAAGAGTGTCCCCCATTAGCGAGAATTGATGAAGTGACGCGCAAGCGTTACGAAGGCAAATCTACTTTTCAAGATTTTGTCATTTCTCACAGTGTCAGCAGCGCGGTAAAAACAGAAATTCCTCCCGATGCTGCCACTTGTCCAAAATGTAAAGCGGAAATCTTTGACCCCTTCAGTCGCTGGTACCGTTATCCCTTCACAAACTGTACTCATTGCGGTCCCCGCCTGAGTATCATTCGTGCAATTCCTTACGATCGCCACAACACAAGTATGGCTGCTTTTGCCATGTGTGCAGAGTGTGAAAAGGAATACAACGATGTCGAAAACCGACGTTTTCATGCCCAACCTGTAGCATGTCAGGTTTGTGGTCCTAAAGCTTGGTTAGAACGTTCTGATAGTAAACCAATTACGGCTCATATGTTTTCTATGCTAGACGATATTGATGCTGTTTGTACTCTGTTACAAAAAGGCGAGATTGTTGCCATAAAAGGACTAGGTGGATTTCATCTAGCTTGCGACGCCACTCAAGAAACTGCTGTGCAAAAACTACGCCAACGTAAGCAGCGCAATCATAAGCCTTTTGCATTAATGGCGCGAGATATAGCAGTTATTGAACAGTACTGCACCCCCAGCGCCAAAGAAAGAGAATTACTGGAAAGTCCCACTGCGCCTGTTGTGTTAATTCAAGCGAAAGGCGGAGACGATGACGAAGAAAGGGGAAGTGGGAGAATACAATTCAAAATTCAAAATTCAAAATTCAAAATTCAAAATTCAAAACTCAAAACTCCTCCCCTAGCGCCTTCAGTCGCACCAGGGCAAAGCACCTTAGGTTTCATGTTACCTTACACGCCGCTACATCACCTTATTCTCAGGCGCATGAATCACCCTGTTGTTTTCACAAGTGGCAATCTTTCTGATGAACCCCAATGTATTGATAATAATGAAGCACGTGAGAAGTTAGGAAAAATTGCTGACTATTTTCTTCTACACAATCGAGATATTGTTAACCGAGTTGATGATTCAGTCGTACGGGTTGTTGATGATAAAGTTCTAACAATCCGTCGTGCTAGAGGATATGCACCAACACCTATCAATTTACCACCTGGATTTGAAAGCGTTCCTTACGTTTTAGCAATGGGCAGCGAGTTGAAAAATACTTTTTGTTTATTGCAACAGGGTAAAGCGATTTTGTCTCAACATATGGGAGATTTAGAAAGTGCAGAAACTTTCAAATCCTATCAAGATACCCTCAATTTATACTTAAATTTATTTGAGTATCAGCCAGAAGCTATTGCTATTGATTTACATCCTGAATATCTATCAACAAAACTTGGTAAACAACTCGCAGATATCAATTGTCACGGTGACGGTAATACCGTGCCCATACTCCACATTCAACATCATCATGCCCATATTGCAGCCTGTATGGCAGAAAATGGTATACATATTAATTCACCACCTGTTTTAGGGATTGCATTAGATGGATTAGGTTATGGTGACGATGGAACACTGTGGGGCGGGGAATTTTTACTAGCAGATTATCGCCATTTCAAGAGGTTAGCGACATTTAAACCAGTTGCAATGATTGGCGGAAAACAAGCAATGAAAGAACCTTGGCGTAATACCTATGCCCAATTAATATCTACCTTTGATTGGAATAACTTAAAACAGAAATACAAAGATTTAAAGATTTTAGAATTTCTAGAACAAAAGCCGCTTAAACTTCTAAATCAGCTTATCGAAAAACAAATTAACTCTCCTCTATCTTCATCAGTAGGACGTTTATTTGATGCTGTTGCTGCAGCAATTGGTATTTGCCGAGAAGAATGTGGCTATGAAGGACAAGCAGCAATTGAAATGGAAGCTTTAGCTAATACCAGTATTTTAGATAATAAAGAAAATTTAAATTATTCTTTTAATTTTATTATTTCAGATGATATTTATCATATAGATTCACATCCAATGTGGCAAGCCTTGCTCTATGATTTACAGCAGCGTACTCCTCAAGAAGTTATTGCTGCTAAATTTCATACAAGTTTAGCTCACGCCATTGTTGAAATGGTTGATAATCTACGTAAAAAAAATGATATTCATCAGGTTGTGCTAACAGGAGGAGTTTTTCAAAATAGTCTTCTGTTAGAACAAGTTACCAAACGTTTACAAGCATTAGGAATCAATGTACTAACTCACAATTTAGTTCCGCCCAATGATGGTGGTTTATCCTTGGGGCAAGCTGTTATTGCCGCTGCACAATTAATGAGTTAATAACTACTATTTTTTAACTAATATTGGTTATTACTTATTAGTAAAAAATTGTTAGCAAAAAATAGTAATAATAGCTACTACAATAATATCAGAAAAAGAGAAAATTAGAAATGTGTTTAGGAATTCCCGGTCAAATTATAGAAATAAGCAACGTTCAACAAAAATTAGCTATTGTCAATGTTGGTGGTGTGAAACGTCAAATTAATATTGCTTGTATTGTTAATGAACAACATCCTGTTGAATCTTGTATAGGTGATTGGGTGTTAGTTCATGTTGGTTTTGCGATGAATCGAATTAACGAAAAAGAAGCTATAGAAACATTGCAACTCTTAGAAGAATTAGCAGAACTGGTTAGTCATCAGCAGTAAAAAGATTAACAATTAACAATTTAAAATTTTTCAGCATAATTTAATATGAAATACGTAGATGAATTTCGAGAACCTAGAAAAGCTGACACTTTACTTCGCGCCATTGATAAATTATCTCGACAGCTAAAAAAGCCTGTCAAAATCATGGAAGTGTGTGGCGGTCATACTCATTCTATTTTTAAGTATGGTATTGAAGAAGTTTTACCCGAAGCAATTGAATTAATTCACGGTCCTGGTTGTCCCGTATGCGTCATGCCAAGGGGAAGGCTAGATGATGCCATCTCTATCTCTCAAAATCCTAACGTAATCTTTACCACCTTTGGGGATGCCATGCGAGTTCCTGGTTCTAAAACAAGCTTGTTGCAAGCCAAAGCACAAGGCGCGGACATTCGTATGGTTTATTCTCCTCTAGATAGCCTGCAAATTGCTAAGGAAAACCCTGATAAAGAAGTTGTATTCTTCGCTATAGGCTTTGAAACAACAGCCCCCAGCACAGCTTTAACTATCCTACAAGCAGCATCTGAAAAAATTCATAACTTCAGTATGTTTTGCAATCATGTCCTTGTGATTCCCGCCTTGCAAGCACTGTTAGAAAATCCAGATTTACAACTCGATGGATTTGTCGGTCCCGGTCATGTCAGCATAGTCATTGGTACTGAACCTTATAACTTTATCGCCCAAGAGTATCGAAAACCTATTGTAATTTCTGGCTTTGAACCTTTAGATATTATTCAATCTATTTGGATGGTATTGCAACAGATTGTAGAAAATCGTTGTGAAGTGGAAAATCAATATAACCGCTTGGTAGAGAAGCCAGGAAATCAGGTGGCGATCGCCGCGATGAATGAAGTTTTTGAACAGCGAGAAAGTTTTGAGTGGCGAGGTTTAGGGGAAATTCCCTATTCTGGATTCAAAATGCGTGCTGAATATGCGCAATTTGATGCAGAATTAAAATTTACCATTCCTAATCAAAAAGTCGCTGACCATAAAGCTTGTCAATGTGGAGAAATTCTCAAAGGAGTTTTAAAGCCTTGGCAATGCAAAGTCTTTGGGACAGCTTGCACTCCAGAAACACCGATTGGAACTTGTATGGTTTCTTCTGAAGGTGCTTGTGCAGCTTACTACAAGTATGGTCGCTATTCTCACATTGCTAAAAATATGATACACGAGAAAGAAAAGGTAAGAGTATAAAATATATCAAAAGCCTAACAAAATAATTGAGGAATTCATATGCCATGTGTCACTGTCCAAATTGCTAAGGGTGACTCTATTAAACTGAAGCGAAGACTGGCGCAAGCAGTCACTAACGCACTTGTTTCTACTTTGGAAACAAAGCCTGAATGGGTGACAGTTCACATTGATGAATTTGAACGGGAGAATTGGGCAGTTAAACGTGTACTCCATTCAGATAAGCATAGTGGTAAACATGATGAGAAAATACCAAGATAACGATTAGTTCATAGGAAAAACTCCGAAAAAAGTTGTCCAACAGATCAAAGTGGCGGCAAAGGGATATCTATCAATAGTAAAAAGTCCATTTTAGTGCGTTACGCCGATGCTAACGCACTCATAAATACAATATCTAAATAAAATTTAGGATGAATTCTTTCTCTAACTCAGCACAGAATTTTTTCTTTCAAAAAGTCGAACAAGTCCGCCGTCGTCGAGGTCAATTGCGAGATACTCATATTACCCTTGCGCATGGTAGTGGTGGCAAAGCCATGCGTGATTTAATAGATGATATCTTTATCAAAAATTTTGACAATCCGACTCTTTCTCAATTAGAAGACCAAGCCAGCTTTGATTTAGCAAGTCTTATGAAACAGGGAAATAGACTTGCTTTTACAACTGATTCTTATGTTGTAGACCCTTTATTTTTTCCAGGTGGTGATATAGGAAAATTAGCCATCAATGGAACAGTAAATGATTTAGCAATGAGTGGTGCCAAACCGTTATATCTTAGCTGTAGTGTCATTTTAGAAGAAGGGCTGTCTGTAGAAAATTTGCGACGTGTTGCCGAAAGTATGCGCACAGCGACTCAAAAAGCTGGCGTACAAATTGTGACAGGTGACACGAAAGTTGTCCATCGCGGTGCGGCAGATAAATTGTTTATTAATACTTCTGGTATTGGTGTCATTCCAAAAGGAGTTGATATTGCTGCCCATAATATTCAACCAGGAGATGCAGTGATTATTAATGGTGAATTGGGCAATCATGGCACAGCAATTTTAATTGCCCGTGGGGAATTAGCGTTAGAAACTGATATTGAAAGTGACTGTCAGCCGTTGAATGATTTAGTTGAAACCATCCTCAATGTTTGTCCCAATATTCATGCTATGCGGGATGCAACACGCGGTGGTTTAGCCACAGTTTTAAATGAATTTGCTCTAAGTTCTAGTGTCGGAATTCGTTTAGATGAGGAGTCTATCCCAGTACGCGAAGAAGTCAAGGGTGTTTGCGAACTTTTAGGTTTAGATCCATTGTATCTGGCAAACGAAGGTAAATTTGTGGTCGTGGTAGGGCGCGAAAATGCTGACACTGTTTTATCAGCTATGAAATCTCACCCAGCCGGAAAAGATGCTTGTATTATCGGTGAAGTTATTTCCTCACCTCCTGGCGTTGTCTTGTTAAAAACTATTTTTGGTGCTGAACGTATTGTTGATATGCTTGTTGGCGAACAGTTACCAAGAATTTGTTAATACGAATTTATTATAAAATTTATGCATGAATTAGGAATTACTCAAAATATTGTGGCAATTGTATCTGAATATGCCAATGGTATGAAAGTTAGAAGAGTATTATTAGAAATTGGTAAGCTTTCTGCTATTATGCCAGATGCAGTGAGATTTTGTTTTGATATTTGTACTCAAGGTACTGTTTTAGAAGGAGCAAATTTAGATATTTTGGAAATTTCAGGATTAGCAAAATGTCGTCAATGTGGTACTGAAATTCCTTTGGAAAAGCCTTTTGGAAGCTGTAAATGTGGTAGTGTGCGTTTGGATTTAGTCGCTGGAGAAGAACTGAAAATTAAGGAAATAGAACTAGAAGAAGTATGTGTGTAACCTGTGGTTGTTCTGATGATGACGGAGTCAAAATTATCAATCCTCAAACCGATGAAGTTGCAACAATGAACTCTTCAAATGATACTCATCACCATCATACTCATACTTTACCGGATGGCACTGTCATCACTCATTCCCATAGTCGAGACCATATCAGCGAAGCATCTCAAATTCATGCCAAGATGCATGGCACAACTCTTTCTTTAGAGCATGATATCTTGGCGAAAAATAACCTGATAGCTGCTCAAAATCGAGGATGGTTCAAGGGTCGAAATATCCTCGCATTAAATCTTATGAGTTCTCCAGGGGCAGGAAAAACGACTCTTTTAACTCGAACTATCAATGATTTAAAGCATCAGTTGCCTATTAACGTTATTGAAGGCGACCAAGAAACCACGAACGATGCGAAAAAAATTCAAGAAACAGGTTGTAAGGTTGTCCAAATTAACACAGGAACAGGTTGTCATTTGGATGCAGCAATGGTGGAACGAGGGTTACAACAACTGAATCCACCCTTAGATTCTGTGGTGATGATTGAGAATGTTGGCAATCTTGTTTGTCCCGCTTTATTTGATTTAGGAGAACTTTTTAAAGTTGTCATTCTCTCTGTCACAGAAGGAGAAGATAAGCCAATCAAATACCCTCATATCTTCCGCAGTAGTCAGGTGATGATTCTGACGAAAATAGATTTGCTGCCTCACGTACAATTTGACGTTCAACATTGTATAGAATATGCCCAGCAGGTGAATCCCCAAATTCAAGTTTTTCAGGTTTCTGCACTAACAGGAACGGGATTAGAGAATTGGTATGAGTGGCTATCTAGCAAAGTAACGAATCTATCAACGTTAACTTCTGTATAGCTGGTATGCTAGTGCAAACAAAAGTTTTTGTACTTTCAATATCAGGAGCTGTTAGTAGCACAACGGCTTTACCCAAATCCTCGTGATTTTGAACAGGATACCCCAACACTTGAAGGGCAGGGTTTACCGCGAGTCTTTTGGATTTATCTGGGTGCTGTCGCACTTATTGCTACTGGGTATGCAGATTTTCCCCTCATTGCTTATCATCTCCAAAAAGAAGCCATAGCGACCGAGCAAACGATTCCCTTACTTTACGCTTTGGCTATGGGAGTTGATGCTATAGCCGCGTTGGTATTTGGGCGTCTTTTTGACCGTGCTGGCATTTCAATCCTCATCATTGCAGTTTTTCTGTCATTGATGTTTGCCCCGTTAGTTTTCTTAGGAAGTTCCAATCTTGCCCTTTTAGGAATGATTCTGTGGGGGATTGGTATGGGGGCACAGGAATCAATTTTGAAAGCTGCTGTCGCTGGGATGGTACCTATGGAAAAACGCGCTTCTGCTTACGGTACCTTCAGCGCTGGCTACGGTTTGGCTTGGTTTTTAGGGAGTGCCTTGATGGGGATATTATATGACCAATCAGTCAGCTTACTGGTTGTCTTTTCAGTCGTCATCCAATTTGCTGCTATTCCCATTTTATGGCTGGTAGGAAGGCACTCAAGAGCGTCATAACCAATCTCGATAAGCCGATATTTCATTCACGCTGATTTCAAACGGTGTCCCCTTACCAAATGGAGGATAGACGCGAATTCTGGCGCTACTGGCAAACCGTTCCAGCCTATTTCCAATTGGTGGAATATTGCTGACTATGTGCCAGTAGGTCACTATGTCAGGACAGTCAATGACCAGCATGAGATTGCCACCATCTGTCGTAATATACCACTGACAGCTAGATAACAATGCTCGCGTAATCTGGTCGCACGCTTCAAAAAAGCATCTGCCTGTGGAATGTTCGAGTTGCGATCGCAGTATTCTATCAAGTTGCGTTGCCTCAGTTGAAGGCAAATCATCTGGAGGAAGAAAGGATCTATTTTTCATACCAACCCCTTCCGGTTGTGGGTGAGTTTACAGGAAGTTTCGTTCACTACATATTCCTAAGTTGTGACCAATTGCAAATCCAACCATAGGCGCGGATATATGTGCTTAATCTTTGACATTGGATCGCGTAGTAGTCGCGTTGCATTAAGGAAAACAACTTGAACTAGCCCCATATTTTCTGCTATTTCTCTTAAAACTTCTTTGTGAGTTTGCAGATGGGGCATCATTTTTTCAGAGCAATAAATTCCTATGTATCGCAAGCGTTTAGGAGGTCGTCCCCAGTAAGAGGAAATAACTTTCACATAACAGTCGTCTAGTAATTCCCCTACTTTTGGGTAATAGTGATTGACGACCCTCATAAATTCTTTTGCTAGGATGTCTTCACTAATCATGACAAAAGATATTTTTGTAGGGATTGTCACATGATTTAATATAACATAAATTTGTTATATGAATATAACGATCTATCCTAAGTTATTATAAAATTAGGATTTAAATTTTGTATTTATATTCAAAAAAATAACTAAAAACGTAGAATAAGTCACATATATCCTACATTTTTAGTTATTTAGTAGATGCAAAAAATTAATGCTTAAAAGAAAATACAAATGACAATTAAAAAAAATTGCACTTCACTTGTATATATCCATTTGAGTTTTGAATTTCAACCTGTCATTCTTTATCGAGCATTACGCTCTGATACCAACACCTCTGCTACTAGGTGTGGTAAATCACCAAGGTCAACATATCCGTCTGAACCACTTATCGGAGAAATAAATGTGTAATTTGGATCGCACGCTCCAGTATCGTAAACTTGGATATACCACCTATCAGGAAATCCTTCGACAGCCAGTTCCACAATATACCAACTTTGACCGATCAGGCTAGAGTTGACAATGACAAACCATTGTCTATCTTTTTCTAGGATATTCCAATCAGCCATGAGGAATTCTAACGCTATTTGTCCCGCGTCAGTTGCAGTCAATAACATTATTTACTCCTTTTTTGGAATCTCAGGATACAATCCCAATTGCTTAGATAGTTCACGTGCAATATGGATAAGAAACTGCGCACCATCTTGATTTCCTTGGTGTGCAAATCCAGTTGCTACTTGTAATACTGTCTGTATGAAGCCAGCATCAATTAATTCTGGTTGAGCTTCTAAAACTTCTGGTTCTTGACCATTGGGACAACGCAGTAGCTGGTCAATGAGATTGAAATACAAGTCTTGTCTTTGTTCTGTCATGGTTAGTTTATTGTTCAATACCCTGTTGCCAAAGCCGTTCTAGCATTTCTACTTGTTTTTGAAAAACAGTAGCACGATAAATGAGATATCTGTCATAGAAAAAAATGAGTATTCCCAGAAAAATAGGGAATAACAAAAAAGACCAATGTAATATTTGGACAATTTTATGTTTTTTCGTTATTGCTAAAGATTCCTTCAGAAAATGAGTGGTAGAAAAGTTTACCTCAGAACTTTCTTGTTTTGATTCTGATTTAACTGGACTGGTAACATTTTGAGGAGTTTGACAAGCTAAAGTCTTTGTTTGTTTTAACTCTAGATGTTGCTCCCAAACTATACTAAAGACGACCAACTCAGGAGAAAAGACCAAGACTGTGACTAAAGAAACTGTCAGTAATTGAACAACTTTAAATTTCATTCAACTATTACTGTTAACTGTTAGCTGTTAACTGTTAACTGTTCAAGGGCTAAGAAGTCCCCCCTCATTCATCGGCTTTCACCTTGGAATTTCGGGGGGTAGAGGGGAATCTCTGCGTAAATCCTATATGATTTATATCATCTGTCTTAAGAGAGAATAATTGACTGCACTAGATCAAGATTATTAGAATAATTGTGATTGTACTCAAACCCTGGAATTGTTATCATGTAAAGGTTTTGAAAATTTCTTGAGGTATGGGTACTAGACTTTTGAGGTAGGGGTCCTAGTATTTACGAAATAGGGTTCTAGCATTTCTGTACTCAATATCAAAGCTCTATACACTTTGGTCTTGGCAAGGTTTTTCAATATTCATTTCAAGAGAAAGCTTGTACTCAAAAAATGTATTACCATGCAAATATATAGTTTCTGAATTTCACAGTTCATAAAAACTTTTAAAATTTTCAACTTTGTTCAAGACTAACAGCACAGAAAACATTTTATAAAAACTCTCTAAAATCAACTTTTTTGACTTGAATTTCTTAATTTCCCCACACCTTGATGAAAAGATATCTTTCTAGGAGATAATTCATGCGGATTGCTCAAGACATTACAGAACTTATTGGACGAACTCCTTTAGTTGAGCTGAACAAGATTCCTCAAGCTGAGGGATGTGTGGGAAAAATTGTTGTGAAATTAGAAGGAATGAACCCAGCAGCTTCAGTCAAAGACCGCATTGCTGCAAGTATGGTGAAAGAGGCAGAGGAAGCAGGGCTGATTCACCCAGGAAAAAGCATTTTAGTTGAACCAACCTCCGGTAATACAGGAATTGGACTGGCAATGGTAGCGGCGGCGCGTGGCTACCGTTTGATTTTGACAATGCCCGAAACTATGAGTTTAGAACGACGCGCTATGTTACGAGCATATGGCGCTTCTTTGGAATTAACACCAGGGCTTGAGGGAATGCGGGGTGCCATTCGTGCAGCAGAAGAAATCGTCGCCAACACTCCTGATGCTTTTATGTTGCAACAATTTCGCAACTCAGCGAATCCCAAAATTCATCGAGAAACCACAGCCGAGGAGATTTGGGCAGATACCGATGGGCAAGTCGATATCGTCATTGCAGGTGTCGGTACTGGTGGAACAATTACTGGAATTGCGGAAGCCCTCAAAGGGCGCAAACCATCGTTCAAAGCGATCGCCGTAGAACCAAGCAATAGTTCCGTCCTTTCAGGAGGTCAACCAGGATCGCATAAAATCCAAGGTATTGGTGCTGGATTCATTCCAGAGGTGCTTCGCATGGATTTGATAGATGAAGTAATAACCGTCAGCGATGAAGAGGCGATCGCCTACGGACGGCGCTTAGCAAGGGAAGAAGGTTTATTATCTGGGATTTCCTCTGGCGCAGCTTTGTATGCTGCAGTTCAAGTTGCGAAACGCCCACAAAATTCAGGTCGTCTAATCGTGATGATTCAACCTTCCTACGGCGAACGTTACCTCAGCACTCCAATGTTTCAATTCGCCCAGAAGGCTGCGCAGTTGTCAGGGTAAGCAAAGAGATTAGGGACAATTGTTCTGAACAAAAAGACAACACGCCCACCTCCCCTTACAAAGAATAGGCGCTCTTGCAAACATCACATCTGTTGATATAAACAAGATGATTCCCATCAATTACGTATAGCTTTACCTAAAAAACAATAAACCGCTTTGGATCTGTTCTACTCCCTAGCGGTCCTTTTAGTCCCTATTTATTATTTTGTTGTCTAGCAATAATGCACGAAGGACGATTGTTCAAAGCCCACTGCCCTTTGGGCAATGACACTCAGTTCTCAGAATCATACCAAATCTGCCTCTATAGCCCCCTTTTAGCCTTCGCTACTGAAAGCTGTGGTGACGTAGGTATAAAATTTACCCATGTGCTAGCTCCTTAGCCCCTATAAAAAAGCAGAATACTAAAAAAGGTGGGTTTTTACCCAAGATTTGGTATTATCCTGTTTGATACGTTACAGCCTAGCCCCATCCTAAATGGGGCTTTTTTAATCTCCTCAATACCATACTCTTGAGCCTTTTGGTGTTTTTAGCTCAGTACGAGTCGAGATTAGCAAAAAATAATGAGGAAATTATGAGGTTATCATCTACCTGGTTGTAAACCGCATCAACGCAAGCTGTATCAATTGACCCAGAAGACGCACCAGACGCGGAGGCTCGGCTTTAACCCTGAGTGAAGTCGAAGAGTTAAATTTTCTTCAGCAGTTCCATGAGACTCACTTTTTGTACAGTACCAAGAATCCGATAAGGTTGAGATACATTTGCCACCTGTTTGACAGAAACCCAAGCATAACCAGAGGTTGGCAGTTCAGAAACTTGCTCTAGGCGCTTGCCATGATGAGGAGTATAAAATTTGAGTAACACGTCAGTTTTGCCTCCTACATCCAGAAAATTGATAGGATATGATTGTAAAACTTGAGCGATCGCAGGTTGTTGAATAAAAGCTTTTATATCAGGGTTGTAGTTACTCAAAAAGCCACTGCTACCAGCAGCAGCCAAAGATATCCAAGCAGCGATTAACCAACCTGCTAACCAGTAACGAGAAGTGAGTGACTTTTTACCAAGGTGGTAGCGATTTATCCATACCAAAGGTAAGATTAACCAGCTTAATCCCGATACAAATGCCAAAATAGCGTACTTACGAACTTCCGCATCACCCCAAATAAAAGCGAATATTCCGGCTATTGCTAGTAAAACACCCAGTAATCCAAAGGCATAACTGAGATTGCGAGGGATTTTGTGTAAAGACTTACTCTGAGGCGTCTCTACATCCTGGTAAATTTTTCCAAGCCAGTTCAATCCCACAGCCGCAAGCAGCGCGATGAAAGGATACAACGCCAGACTATAGTGAGAGACACGTGTGGAGAAAAGACTTAATTCAACGAACAAGATGAAGGGATAGCCAACCAATATCAACTGGTAGTAACGAATGGGACGACGAATAACCAAAAAAGAGCCTAAAAGACTGAAAAAAAACCAAGGAAATGCTTTTAATGGTAAATTCCAAAGATAAAATTCCAACCCGTTGTGATCGCGTTCACCAGAGCCCAAATTAATTACAAAATCAACTAATTGCTCCACACTCGCGTTACCATATCGTAACCAGTTTAGCCACAGCCAAACAAAAGTGGGAATCAAACCGACGACAAACCCGAAATACAACATTGGATTTGCAAGATGACGATGACGGCGATGCTCCCAAATGAGGTAGGGTAATAAGGCGATAATTGGCAAAACAATCATAAAGCTTCTGACTAAGAAGCCCAAGCCAAAACTCAAACCGACGAGAAAGCACCAAGCAGCGCGATATTTAGGATGTAATTCAGCCTTTAATAAAGACCAAATAGCCAAGAGTACCAGGAAAATCATAGGCACATCAGGTGTACCTAGGCGACTGTATTGCAGCCAAAGAAATTCCACACTCAAAATTGCCCCAGCCAGCCAAGCAACTTTTTTCCCAAAAAGAATTTTGCCTATTTCATACAGAAGTAGTACGCTCAAAATACCAGCAATCATACTTGGCAATCGTCCACTCGCTTCACTGATGCCAAACAGCGTGTAGGAACTGGCGATTAACCAATAGGGACCAGGAGTTTTATGATGAGGAGTTGACCAAGGATGTATCCAATCATCCGACTCTATCATGAAGCGCGATCGCCAAGCGTAAAGCCCTTCATCATGTGCCATTAGGCTATCCTGCCCAGAACTAAACAGCAATAATGAAAGTGCCCAAAGTAACAAGCTTGTATGGGGAGAGGTACTCAAACCCCCGACAAAAACCCTAATTGGATGAAAAATTTGTTGTTTGAATAACATTGAGTTGAGACTCGCCAAATTCTTCGTTTGGCTGCTTATATTTTTGTATCTATTTTTAGAATACGTATGGTGGTATATCAATTGTTTCCGCCAGACGGTACTTAACTTGACAAAATTTTGGAAAAACTTGTTTTCAAAAGATGTTTATGCCCCTAAGACCAGAGCAACGCAATAAGCTAGATGATACAAACGACAAGTTATTTTACGAATATCCCCGCTTCGTCACCCATGTAGACGAAGGTTTTATTCAACAACTTACAGATTTATATCGCGATCGCCTCAAACCCAACACCCGCATTTTGGACATGATGAGCAGTTGGGTTTCGCATCTACCGCAAGAGATAGCTTTTGCCCATGTTGAGGGACACGGACTCAATGCAGAGGAACTCGCACGTAATCCTCAGTTAAATCATTACTTTGTGCAGAATCTCAACGAAAATCCACAGCTACCCCTCAAAGACCAAGATTTTGATGCTGTTCTCAACTGCGTTTCTGTGCAGTATTTGCAATATCCAGAGGCAGTATTTTCAGAAATTCATCGGATTCTCAAACCTGGTGGAATAGCAATTATCAGCTTTTCCAACCGAATGTTTTTTCAAAAAGCGATTCAAGCGTGGCGAGATGGTACGGAATCCAGTAGAGTTGAATTGGTAAAAAGTTACTTTTCTTCTGTTCCCGGCTTTACACCCCCAGAAGTCATAGCCCGTCAGTCAAGCCTTCCTAATTTCTTACAGTGGATGGGTGTTCCTGGAGGAGATCCGTTCTATGCTGTTATAGCCGCCCGCGAGCACTAACCAATTGATAGTTGCGGAAAACAATTATTAAAAAGTAAATTTCCGAGTGTAAACCGAAAGAAGCATTGATAATTTCCAAGAAAGTCAAGTATTAGGAGGCAAACATGATGTTCCCCCATCGTGCCCGTAGAATTTTCGCTGCTTTATTGTTATGTTTGTTACTGTTTACCACAGCATGCGCTCCGAAAACACCCGGTCGGTTTGACCAGGTACAACAGGAAAGCAGCAGACAAAGAAGCGGTCAATCAGTTGCCCGAGAAGGGACGCAGGGTGCTGAATTTAATAAATTTTTCCCAAGTCCTCAAGCTGGTTACCAACGCGTCTATACTCAGGAGAAAAAAGGTTTTTCTGAAGCGAAGTTGAAAAAAGACGGCAAAGACCTGGCTGTACTTTCAATTTCTGATACACAAGCAGTCAAAGGAAGTGCAAACCCAGCGGCAAAATTCGTGAATAGCCCCAAGACAATAGCAGGATATCCAGCTGTCAGCCAAGGCACCACCGGTACTGCCATTTTAGTTGGTAATCGCTACCAGGTAAAAGTGCAATCCCGTGATCCGTCATTTACAGAAGCGGATCGCCAAGCTTGGTTAGAGAAATTTAACCTTGATGGTCTGACACGACTGGCTAAAGCCCAATAGGGAAAAAAAGAGAATAGGCACCTAAACAAAATTAATCACACATTCTCTGTGCTGTTCCCTTTCGGGTGACGCTCCTGACGTCGCTACCGCTGCGAAGAGCGCAGTCGCCTGCGGCAGGGTTACCCCTTCGGGTTCGCCAGTTGCCTACGGAGGGAAACCCTCCTGCAGCACTGGTCTCACCTCCTGCAGCGCTGTCTCACCTGTTCCCTGTTCCCTACTTCCACTGAAATCTGAACTCACTAGAAAACTATGAGGAGAAAACTGTGAGCAAACCAATTTTTGAGTTGGTTGACGAACTACCGACCAACAACTTGACTGTTTCTGCGTTGCGATCGCTCGATTTTATCGCTCCTGGTGAGTGGCAAAACGTCGTTGGCTTTGTCAACACCATCAAAACTGTAACTGGCGAAACCGACGAAGACCTCATTCAGCAAATTGGCGAACGAGCGATTTATCTCTACAATGATCGCTCTCAGGGATATCAACGTGCCATGTGGCTTTACCAAACTGTAGATAGCACAGATAGAGCACTGGGTGCAGCAGCTTTAGCGAACAAAGTGGGGGAAAAAGTTCCCCTTTTGGGCTTTTTAAACCGAGTGACTCCCAAACCTGAAAAAGCCCAAACGATCGATTTGACACTGAAATTAGTTGCTGAGTTATTAGCCTTCTGTCAAATTAACGGTATTCCTGGCGACAGCATTGGGGATTTTGTCGCATCTTTGGGTGAATATAGCGGGGAGTCTTTTATCCGCATGGCTGCATTAGTTAGCTTTGATGGTTTGATACCTCTTGGTTCAGGCTTCATCTCTCGAGCATTATCTACAATTAGTCAAACAAATCCACAAGAGTTAGAGCAAAATTCAACTTTCCAAAACATTCAAAACGAAATTCCTGGTCAAAATGCTGCCAGCAAACTGAACTTTATCGGCGAAAGCTTTGACTCAGTCAAAGGTTGGATGAGCAATTTAGTAGCGTCGAATGATTTAACACCGCAAAAGGTCGCTAACAACTTGCAAAACTTTATTGACTTTGCTGATGACAAGTTAGATTACCTAGCCGCATTCCTAGATGTATCGACAAATTACTACGAACACACAGGGACGCAAACTTTGGCACGTCGCCTGATTGAGCGCGCTGCGGCAGAAATTTAAGCACCCACACGGAAATCAACCTAATGGTTGGTTTTATGAACCTGGTAGTTACGTATATTAAATCAAGTGATGTGCTTGTTTTTTCCGTAAAAGCACGGCACTGCCGTGCTTTTCCTACCTGGGTAAATTCATGCCCTGCACAGTGATAAATAGGAAGGGTTCAAAGCGTTGGAAATTTTCCAGTTGATCGAACTTACCTGTTTCAGAAGCTGGGTCAAAAGCAGTGGTAATCACATAAAGTGCTTTACCATCAAAAGCAACATAACCAAGATGTTGCTCTTGCAATCCACCTTTTCGCTTAATTCCTGAAAACCCATAGCGCATTCCCTGAAGTTTTCCAACAGGTGCTTGTTGTGGGGATTGAGCAGAGAAAACAATACTATCACCATACACATTCCTACGGTCTTTCTCCAAAACACCGTAGTGGTCAGCCACCCAAAGTTTTAGTGCAGATGCCAATTGGGTTTGATAGCTGGGACTTTGGTAATTTACATTGAAATTGGGCGAAATGCCAGCTTTGTTCAACATTTGTTGAAAATTCGGCAAGTTTTCTAGTGGGTAAACACCCATCTCAACTGTACCCAAAATCTTTTTATCTGAGGACACACACAATAGGGGTGTATTCCCATCACAAGCAGCAACACGCCAACCAGGAGGAACAGCAGTTTTTCCCAAGATATTTTTCCAGATGTTTCCTTCATTTGGTTGAAGGTTGCTAGATGTCGTCTGAGTTTGCTTTTGAGCAGTATTTGCTTGTGCTTGAGTTAACTGTAATTTATTATTTGAAGAATTATTTGAAGACAAGTAGGGAAGAGCATATTTTACAAATCCCAGTGGTGTTAACACTGCCAGCAAAATAACACCAAGTAAGACATGATAGAGTCGCAACATTTTTTAAATAGAGCCTGAGATAGTGAGGTAAATAGTATGCATAAAATTTGTGGCTATATTGTGAGGAGATTTCTTCTCTAGCTTGTATGTCCTGATACTGATATGCCCCTACAACATACATCCTAGGTCGATAACTTTCCGGAAATGTCATAGACAAAGAAAAAGTACTCCCATACTCACAGTTGCTCCTATCTCAATACTGTTCAGTTAACAGTAGTCATCACCCACGCATGGTGCAGCTACACGAACCGAATTGGCTCTTATCTTACTTTCGTTTGTTTTGGAACTTAATTGATACTGAGTTAGTCAACAGCTATCAATGGCTATATTCTTTAGCCAAGTCTTTCTCTATTTGGTTGGAAATCGTTTAAACTTGCACAGAGTGCTCAAATGGTTTGGCTTTATGTGTATCAAATATTTCTCTTTCGCTGCGTCTACCCCTTTTTCCTCAAGCCTCACTCTGGACGTTGATAATCTCCTTTGAGTTTAATGCTGCCCCATTTATATCTACTACTTGACAACCAAGAGAGCAACTTTGCACAAAATTTACTGAAGACCAACCAAAAAATGTGAAAACATTAAATCCATATCTTGTGTAGTCACAGACGTTTTTGAGCAGATGAACAGAAAATTTGTCCTCACCTTGCTTTCCAGTCCTGTGCTGTTTGCTTCTATGCTATCTTTGGCGATGATGACCCAACCAGCTAGAGCAAATCAAACAGTCAATCCAGCAGCAAATAGTCCTTCTTGCGTACGTTCCCCTCACCAAGCAACCCCACGCCTTGTATGTACAAGAGTGAACAAGACTGCTGCTTCGTCTGTCGTAGAATTTGCAGCCCCACCAGCTGATCCAAATCAAGTCAATGGGGAACTGGAGTTCACGGACGAGGAAAGCGAGACTGCTATAGCTATGTATGGCTGTGATTGCGTAGCTTGCATCAATGCTATTCGTCAAATGCGAGGCTTGGCTCCTTTAGCAGGATAAGTGAACAAGAGAGAAAAATAAACATAAAAGAGCCAGGAAGTCTGTTCTCTGGCTCTATATTTGGATGTAAAAAACAATCAAGCGAATGAGTTCAGCAAATACTTAGAGCCTACCGAGGTTATGCAGCCCTAGGATGATACCGGCACCTAGAATATGACCAAAGGAGGTCGTTGCCAAAAGCCCGGGTAAACCAAAACCACCAAACAAGTTGGATGAAGGAAGTTCTGGCCCTTGGTTAGGATAACTGATAGTAGATTTACCAAAGGCAATAGCAACAATGTTGCTAATAACCATTATTAGCCCAACTGTAGGGCTCCATTGCAAGGGTGTTGTAGCGAAAGTGGCTAGTAAAGTAGATGTGAACAACTGCCTTTCTCCTTCAGATTGTTAATGGGTGAAATGAAAATATCATGTGAATTTAATTATCAAAAAAAAACAATGTTGCGTTTAATTTTGCAGCAATAATTAATATTTATTTTTAATACTTCATAATTAGGTATTGTAGGGGAGCCAGTACTGTAGGGTGCGTTAGGATGAAATCCGTAACGCACCATGATCTAAGCTTTGGTGCGTTACGAATCACGCTAATGCACCTTACGTGTCGATGTATCTTTTGAAAAATAAAACCGGATTTCTATACACCGAAAAATTTATTTAAAAATTAGATTAAGACTAATCAATAACACAAAAAATAAAATTTTATATCCTTAAAATTTGTTGCTTAGAAAAAGGTCAGCCAAGATACGCTTATAACTTAAATACTTGAATGATCTAGAGTTGACAACATATCAGAAATAGCAAACGTTACGGCAAGCTGATACTTTAGAAACAGAGAAAGCAGCAATGACGCTAAAGATAATCTAAACTCAAAGTGTAGATAATTATCTTGTGCTGTTGTTATGTCCTCAACTATTGATTCCTTGCCACAAAATCTTGCTAAAATAGTCCAACGCTTCCAACGTGCTTCTGAGCCGAAGCGACGTTATGAACAGCTCATTTGGTATGGTCAGCGACTCAACGAGTTTCCAGAAGCTGATAAAGTCCCAGAAAACAAAGTTTCAGGCTGTGTTTCCCAAGTTTATATCACAGCGACTCTGGAGGACGGGAAAGTGCTCTTTCAGGGTGATTCTGATTCTCAATTAACCAAAGGATTAGTCGGTCTGTTAGTCGAAGGGTTAAATGGGCTATCCCCCAGTCAAATTGTGCAACTGACTCCAGATTTTATTCAAGCAACTGGTTTAAATGTCAGTCTGACCCCTTCTCGCGCCAATGGATTTTACAATATTTTTAAAACAATGCAAAAAAAAGCCCTGGAATGTCAGTTAACAGCTAATGGTTAACATATAGTCAATAGTCAATAGTCAATAGTTAAAAACTATGGATTATGGACTATAGACTGACAAAACTGAAATCATCAAATTTAATTAAGAAAATTTTTATATCATGTCAACCAATTTATTCTCTACATCTACCCACAGCGAGATAGGTGGAGTTGTTCAAGAATATTTTTGGAAGTGGGAAAACCAGCAATTGCGCATTGTCTATGAAAATTTAGGTCAAGGTTCGCAGCTTTTGCTACTTCCAGCTTTCAGTACCGTTTCTATGCGTTCAGAAATGGGCGAAATAGGCAAGTTGCTGTCTCCAAACTTTCAAGTCGTAGCAGTGGATTGGCCTGGTTTTGGAGAATCTTCACGTCTGGCGGTCAATTACGGACCAGCTTTATATCAACAATTTTTGGAAGATTTTGTCACATCTAAATTAAAGACGCCAGTCCCCGTGGTTGCGGCTGGTCATAGTGCAGCTTATGTTCTACAACTTGCTAATAAAATACCATCAGCCTTTTCGCGGATAGTTTTGGTAGCTCCGACTTGGCGTGGTCCTCTACGGGTCATGGGGCTTAATCAGCAAATCACTGGAACAGTCAGAGAGTTGGTGCGATCGCCCTTTGTTGGGCAACTTCTCTACAAGCTCAACACCTTACCATCTTTCCTTAGGTTTATGTATCGTCGCCACGTCTATGTAGATCAAGCAAAACTCACACCCGACTTCATCCAGCACAAATGGCGCAATACTCAACAGCCAGGGGGAAGATATGCTCCTGCTGCGTTTGTTACTGGGACTCTAGATGCTGTAGACAACCAAGCTGATTTTCTAGCCCTTGTTCGGGGTTTGTCTGTACCGTTGATGGTGGTGATTGGAGAATCTAGCCCTTCTAAATCTCGTGCGGAAATGGACGCTGTGACAGCTTTACCGGGAGTACAAAGAGTCGTTCTTCCTGGTTCGTTGGGAATGCATGAGGAGTACCCACAGGCTGTGGTTGAGGCGGTTCAAGATTTTTTATTGAATAAATAAAATTAGAGCCCGGTTTGAAGTTGCAACAGATGGTGTAGCGGATGAGTTACTGGTGAGACTTATAAGTGACTCTATCCGTTACATCTGTTTACCTATTCATACCAAGTTGCGTTCATAGGTGTCACCTCACCCCCGCCCCTCTCCTTGCTAAGGAGAGGGGTGTCCGGAGGGCGGGGTGAGGTTTTTGAATGCAACTTAGTATCAATATGATTTTTAGTTTTTGAAAATGATTATAATTATTTTTAGTATAAGCACTAAAAATTTATAGAAACTACTTTATTAAGATTTTTTAAATTATCCAGATAAAACATGAAGTGTTTTGAACTGCAATTGTATGGTGATTTTTCTAGAATCTCATTCACCTACAAGTCGTCGTAAAAATATAAAACGATTAAGATAGGCGATAATGATTATCTATACAAAAAAGAGGCTAGGGCATGGTAGCTGACGCAATCACAGATTCAGTTCCCGTTACTGTTCTGACCGGCTATCTGGGAGCAGGCAAAACAACACTTCTCAATCACATCCTGACATATGAACATGGCAAGAAAGTTGCTGTGATTGTTAATGAGTTTGGAGAAGTGGGTATTGATAACCAGTTGGTTATTGATGCAGATGAAGAAATCTTTGAGATGAACAACGGCTGTATCTGTTGTACAGTGCGCGGCGACTTGATTCGCATCATTGGAAATTTGATGAAACGCCGTAATAAATTTGACCACTTAGTCATAGAAACCACGGGCTTAGCTGACCCCGCGCCAGTCATTCAGACCTTTTTCATGGATGAAGATATGCGGGACAAGCTGGAGTTAGATGCTGTAGTGACCGTGGTGGATGCCAAGCATATATGGCAGCACTGGGATGCAGATGAAGCACAAGAACAGATTGCCTTTGCTGATGTGATTCTACTCAATAAAACTGATTTAGTAACACCAGAACAACTCGATGAGCTAGAAAAGCGGATTCGCTCGATGAATGCAATGGCTAAAATATACCGTACCCGCAATTCTGAGGTATCAATGGAGTTTTTGTTGGGTGTGAAAGCTTTTGACCTCAACCGCGCCTTGGAAGTTGACCCAGAATTCTTGGGAGAGGATGCTCATGAACATGATGAAAGCGTGTATTCTGTGGCTTTGGTAGCAGAAGGCGCACTGGATGGCGATAAGTTAAATAACTGGATGGGAAACTTACTGCAAACCCAAGGACCAGATATCTTCCGTATGAAGGGAATTTTGAATATTGCCGGGGAAGATAACCGTTTTGTGTTTCAAGGAGTGCATATGTTGTTTGACGGTAAACCTGATCGCCCTTGGAAACCCAGCGAAACCCGCAAAAACGAACTGGTTTTCATCGGTCGTAACCTAGATGAAGCCAAACTCAAACAAGATTTCCTCGCTTGCTTGGCATGAACTATACAAATGGGGAAGATGAGGAAGAAAACAATAATTCCCCTCCTCATCTTCCTCATCCTCTTCATCTTCTCTAGACAACCATGAACCCTCCAACCCTCAACTCTCAGGAATTTACACAGTATTATTCGGAGACACTTTCAGATTATGTGACTGCGATCGCATGGTCCCCAGACGGTAAAACCCTAACAGCAACTTCTGCTGCTGGTGAGGTTGTGCTGTGGCAAAATAGTGACCTCACAACTTTACAGAATGGAACAGGTGAATCAGTAGACTGTGTTGCCTTTTCTAAAGATGGGCAATTTTTAGCCGTTGGGGGACAGGATGGAAAGGTGAAAATTTGGCGAGAAAATGAATTCATCGCCACTTTGGAAAATGCCCCTGCCTGGGTTGATAAGCTTGCGTGGAGTCCCAGCAGTCATTTACTTGCTTTCAGCTTAGGGCGTTACGTCCAAGTGTGGGATGCTGATACTCAAGAGATTGTCGTTACATTGAATTTTGACAACTCTTCGGTATTAGGAATCGATTGGCGTTGTGATGGAGAGTACTTAGCCATTGGTGGTTACCAGGGAGTTAAGGTATGGAACTGCCAAAACTGGGATGACGAACCATACATCTTGAATATACCTTCTGTCAGTTTGGCGATCGCCTGGTCGCCAGACGGCAAATTCCTTGCTTCTGGTAATATGGACCGCACTATTACTGTTGTGGAATCGCACCAATTATGCTCTGGCGGAGAAGCCCAACCCTGGATCATGCGAGGCTTTCCTGGTAAAATTCGCCAACTTGCATGGTCAGAACCTGCGACCCAACAAGGTGCACCTCTACTAGCATGTTGCAGCGTTGACGGGATTGTGGTGTGGGAAAAGCAGGCTGATGACTCTTTAGGGTGGGAAGCCACAATATTAACGAATCATGTAGATATCATTCAGGCGATCACCTTTGCGCCTCAAAGCTTCCTTCTTGCTTCCGCTGCTGCTGATGGCTGGATTTGTTTGTGGAAAGAAGCAAAGCAAGTCTGTCAAATTCTTACAGGTGTTTCATCTGGGTTTTCTTGCCTCGCTTGGCATCCTCAAGGTCACAAACTTGCTGCAGGTGGTGAGAATGGAGAATTATTCGTTTGGTCAAAATTGACGCAGGATCAGGGCTTTGGGCGTACATAATATTTTGGGAAATTGGCACTTTCCAGTAGTTTATAATTATTATTTTGTAACTATAAAGTTATGAATTTTAAATTATGAATTATGAATCTTTCTAAAATCGGTAATTTATATATTTATTCTCAACATTTCTTCATAAGTTTTATACCATAACATATTCGATAGATCTGCTCACCCATTGACGCTCTTCCTATTTAGGAGAGTCGTAAAGTTAATTCACCGAACTTAGTATTAACTTAAAATTGACCAAAGGTTGACAAAAATGTTGTTATACCCATCTTTCAATTATTCTTTAATTTAGTTGACAATATTAAGTTTTTTATTAATTTTATGAAGATTTTTAGTGAAATATTGTTTTGATTTATAAAATTAAAAATTATTTTGTTGATAATGATTATTATATTTCTAAATTAGGTTATGTTTGACCCGAATTTTTCTGATCTGGCTTTGAGACAAAGCTTAATGTACTTTACCAACATGAAATCCACTGTATGATAATTTTTCTATAATTGCCTAAAGATGCACAATATAGCTGGCGAAAACAACACCCTGAAGCAATAGACGCCTTTATTATTGTGTTTGGGCTCATAAAAGTTGTTATGACAAAAAAGTTACAATTAACTCAACCCTTACGCGCTGCTCTCGTCACTCTTACCATTGGATTGTTTGGGTGTAATAATCTAGGTAGTGTAGCCAATACTTCTACGACTACTGTCACATCTTCTGGACTGAACAACAATCTTCCCAGAGTAGTAGCAACAACAAGTGTCTTATGTGACTTAACTAAACAGATTGCACAAGAGACAATAAATCTTACTTGTTTAATTCTCCCTGATACAAACCCCTATTTTTATCAGCCAAAACCAGAAGATCGCAAAGCCATTCAGCAAGCGAAATTAATTCTTTATAGTGGGTATAATTTAGAACCCGGATTTCTTAAGTTTATCAAAGCAAGTCAAAATAGAGCGCCTAAAATTGCAGTTGCTCAACGTGCTGTTCCTAATCCACTAAGGTTTCAAGGCAATGACGAGGCACTACCGGATCCTTATGTTTGGCACAACGTCAAAAATAGTACCAGGATGGTAGAGATTATTAGCCTTAACCTAGGTAAAGTAGTACCAGAAAATGCGTCACTCTATAAAAGCAACGCGCAAAAAGTCAAAAATGAACTTAGCAAATTGGATGGTTGGATTAAGTCAAGAATTGCTAGCGTTCCTACTAAACAACGTGAACTAGTCACAACTTATGATGCAATGGGTTATTACGCCAAGGCTTATGGTCTTTCATATGCACCTGCTTTAGTAGGGATGAGTGATGAAGCAAAACTAAAGACGACAAGAGTAAAAGCACTGGCAAGATATATTAGACGATCTGGGATTCCAACACTTTTTGCAGAAACAACAGATAACTCAAATTTGATTAAGTCTGTCGCGAAAAACACAAAAGTACAAGTATCCGAAAGAAAACTATTTGCTGATAGCTTGGGTGCGCCAGGAGGCGAAGCAGACACTTACCAAAAAATGATGGTTGCCAATACACGCACAATTGTAGAAGGGTTGGGAGGAACGTATCTGATATTTGAACCGATTATCTCACAGTATCCGAAATCGGGAAAATGAAAAGAGCAGAGAAAGAAAAATGAGTTAAAAATTAGTTCATATTCATGAGTGTTGATGATTCGGTAATCGGTAATAGGTCATGGGAAAATAACCCACTACTCACAACTGAGTAGTAGGTAATAATACAAATAGTATCAGTCACATTAGGTCAGCAGCATGACTTGTGAGTTGTGTGCAAGAGAAGTGCAGCCATTGACGGTTCATCATTTGATCCCTCGGCAGAAAAAAGGTCATCATGGACCGAAGATAAATATCTGTTCTGCCTGCCATAAACAGATTCACACGCTGTACGATAACACTCGTCTCGCACAGGAATTAAATTCGCTAGAGAAGCTAAAGAACGAACCACAAATGCACAAATTCCTCTCGTGGGTGAGCAAACAAGACCCCTATAAACGGGTTAAGGTACATCGTAAAAGAGCTTGAATGAACCTCTTATTTTGTGTTTACTCGATTTTCTGCCAGATGACCGACGAAAGATAGATACCACTGTGTTACCTTAGTGATACTTGCAAGGAAAAGTGCTGAATAATTGAGAGGAAATAATTATCGTAGTCCAAAAACAAATCATTAACTCGCAAATCAAGTCACCTCAAGTCTACTTGATTGATCATGAGAATAACAATCGTGGTCTGATCGACACCTATGAAGCTCTACAATTAGCTGAGAGCGTAGAACTTGACCTAGTCGTAGTCTCCCAAAACGGAGATATCCCAGTAGCGAAGATTCTTAACTACGGCAAGCTTCAATATCAAAAGAAAAAACGCCAAGGTCAGAGTGCTAGACCTACTGTAAAAGAAGTTCGCTTTCGTCCAAACGTCGGCACAGGTGATTATAATTTACGCATTAATCAAGCACTTCAGTGGTTGAACAAAGGCGATTCTGTGAAATTTGCTATTCGTTTACGAGGTCGAGAAAATCAGTATCGCCAGCAAGCAGGAGAAATGCTTGACCGTATTGTGGCTGATATAGGACAGGTAGGTAAAGTACAGTCGCTCGATAGACGCTCACTGATTGTTCAAATTATGCCTGCGTAAAATACTCTCTTTGACTCTAAATATCTAAGTAGGCAGACAGAACTTTTTGTAGGATGCGGTCTTCCTTTGAGTACAGTATCAATCGCTCAGACAGCATGGGTACTCAAAGGCTACACATCCTACATTTTTTCACGTCGAGCTACTTATCAAACACTGCATGGGCGATGGCGCAGAGCGCCCGCCGTAGGCGATCGCAACCACCCACTTGTCGCTAAAACCACAGCTGAGTAAAAGAGCGATCGCTCTTCTTCAATATGTGTTCATCCAAAACTCAAGAAACTTGACCAAATCCTCCTCCCCCAGGGGTTTCTATCACAAAAACATCTCCTGGTTTCATCTCTACTGTTGCTGTGCTGTCTAAATTCTCTTGGGTTCCATTCTGACGTTGTATCCAGTTGCGTCCTACAAGTCCGGCTTCCCCACCATTTAATCCAAAAGGACGAACAAACCGATGATTTGAGAGAATATTCGCTGTCATGGGTTCATTAAACCGGATGCGGCGGATAACCCCATCACCACCTGAATATTTTCCTTTACCTCCGCTATCGGGACGAAGACTAAAGCTTTCTACTTGTACAGGATACCGGGTTTCTAAAACTTCGGGATCAGTCAAGCGGGAGTTCGTCATATGGGTATGGACTGCATCAGTACCATCAAAATTAGTTCCTGCCCCAGAACCACCGCAAATGGTTTCATAATATTGATATCGCTCATTACCAAAGGTAAAGTTATTCATTGTTCCTTGGGAAGCAGCCATGACACCCAAAGCGCCATATAAAGCATCAACAATAGCTTGAGATGTTTCTACATTACCCGCTACCACTGCAGCTGGATAAGTTGGGTTAAGCATACAGCCAGAAGGCATAATAATTTCTAGAGGTTTAAGACACCCAGCATTGAGGGGAATATTATCATCAACTAGAGTCCGGAAGACATATAAGACTGCTGCTTGAGTGACTGCTTTAGGCGCATTGAAATTACTATTGAGTTGCGCAGAAGTTCCAGTAAAATCAATGGTTGCACTGCGATTTTCTCGATGAATAGTCACTTTAACTTGAATTCGTGCTCCGTTATCCATTTCATAAATAAACGAGCCATCTTTAAGAACATCTATTGCCCGTCTAACTGACTCCTCAGCATTGTCTTGCACGAATTTCATATAAGCTTGGACTGTTTCGAGCCCGTATTGAGCAACCATTTTATGGAGTTCAAGAACTCCCCTTTCATTGGCGGCAATTTGTGCCTTGAAATCTGCTATATTTTGGTCAGGGTTACGGGCAGGATAGAGATAATTTAAGAGTAAGTCTCTTACTTGGTTTTCCCGAAATACGCCTTGTTCAACCAAAAGAAAATTATCAAAGAGAATTCCTTCTTCTTCTACATTGGTACTGTGGGGAGGCATTGAACCAGGAGTGATTCCACCGATGTCGGCTTGGTGTCCGCGAGAAGCAACATAGAAAATAATTTGTTTTCCGTCTTCGTGAAAAACAGGGGTAATCGCCGTCACATCAGGAAGATGTGTTCCCCCATTATAAGGATTGTTGGATAAATACACTTGACCAGGTTTTATGGTGCCGCCTTTATCATTTATTAAACTGCGGACACTTTCACTCATTGAACCTAAATGTACAGGAATGTGCGGAGCATTAGCGACTAATAATCCAGAGGCATCAAAGATAGCACAGGAGAAATCTAGGCGTTCTTTGATGTTTACCGATGCAGATGTATTTTGGAGAACAATCCCCATTTGTTCGGCAATAAATTGATAGAGATTTTTGAAAATTTCTAAGCGGACGGGATCGGGTTGAAATATGGTGTGCATTTTTGGTTTATATTTGTGTTTAAATTCGATGAATTAGACTTGTTTAAGAAATATTTATCTCAGGCAAAGACGCAAAGAAGAGTCTACCCAACATACAAGCTAAACCAGCGTTTCTCCAACACGACGACAATCATCCAGAAGTGCGTTGAGTTGTGCAATCACTTTCCAGGGATTTCGACCTTTCAAAACAGCAGCAATTGCCGCTTCATACGGATTTTTCCCAGTTCGTCTCACTGCTGCGATCGCTTCTTGGTTGGAGAGTTGCCGTCCACTGACTAACCAAGCAGCCAAGACATGTCCTGTACGTCCAATCCCGCCAGAACAGTGAACCACGACTTTCTCACTTCGTTGATTTGCGGCTGCCAAAAATGGCAAAATTTGCTGGGTTAAAGTTTCACGATCAGCTAATTGAAAATCCTCAATCGGTGCCCAACAAACCTGATCCAGTCCAAATGTTTGTTGGTAGACTCCAAGCAAATTTGAATAACGAGTGAGTTGAGTTTGGGGAAGTAAACAGCAAACGTGCTTAATACCTTGACTCTGCATAAACTCAATCCATTGGTTGACCTTTTGAGGAGTGTATCCAGGTCTTGCAGAACCAAAGACAATCGGTTCGCTTTCCCAAGCCGCAGCAAATTTATACATTTTTTCTTGTCAATTTTTCTTGTCAAAATGGCTGAACGCTTATTTTTAACTCTGTCGTTGCAGTTTTATAGACGCTGTAAAATTAAATGATTACGTTCTGTTAATTTGGCTTCCCAATCAGGTTCAACGACAATCGTACTAATTTTTTCTACGATGATGGCAGGTCCAATAATACTATCTTCAGGTTGTAAATCTTCTCGTCGATAAACGGGAGTCTCATGCCATTTTTCACCAGTAAACATTCGTACTGTTTCAACGGATGCGGGGGCTTTATCTATAGGGCGGATACGAATCATTAAAGGTTCTTCAGGAGTATCCATCCTTTGAATAACTTCCACTGAAGCAGATTCAACAATTAAAATTTTCTCTAATTGAATGAAACCATAACGAGATTTATGTTCAGCCTCAAATTCTTGTCGCATCACTGCCACATCCGAGGCAAAATCAATGGTCAAGGTAGAGTTAGTCCCCTCATATTTTAAATTCACTTTTCGGACGACTTCCTCTCCACTGCTTGCTTCAACCCCACCCGCCCTATCGGGCACCCTCCCCTTAGCAAGGGGAGGGTTGGGGAGGGGTGTATTCAGTTCACTTCTGGCTTGGGTTTCTAAAGACTCCATTAATTGCATCAGTTGAGGAATTAATGCTTGAGTCAGAGGCGCTTCTACTGATCCAACTCTTGTTGCCCGGACATCAGCTAATCCCATTCCATAAGCAGAGAGAACTCCAGCATAAGGGTGAAGAAATATCTTTTTCATCCCCAAGGTATCAGCAATTAAACAAGCAACTTGCCCTCCTGCCCCTCCAAAACAACAAAGAGTATATTTTGTAACATCATAACCCCGTTGCAGACTGATTTTTTTTATTGCGTTCGCCATATTTTCCACAGCGATCGCAATAAATCCGGCGGCGACTTGTTCGGGGGTACGAGTGTTTCCCGTAGTAGCTGCAATATCTTGGGCTAACTGTGTAAATTTAGATATGACAATATCTTTATCTAGAGGTAAGTTGCCATCGGGACCAAACACAGAAGGAAAATATTGAGGATAAATTTTGCCTAACATCACATTGGCATCAGTCACAGCTAACGGTCCGCCACGTCGATAACAAGCAGGTCCCGGATTGGACCCAGCAGAAGCAGGTCCGACACGATAACTAGAACCATCAAAAAATAAAATTGAACCGCCTCCAGCAGCAATGGTATTGATTGCTAATACAGGCACTTGCATCCGCGCCCCAGCAATCTCTGAATCGAGTTGTCGTTCATACTCTCCTTTAAAGTGGGCGACGTCTGTACTTGTCCCGCCCATGTCAAAAGTAATGACCAACTCAAAACCCGCCCTCTTGCTAGTTTGTACTGCACCGACAATTCCTCCAGCAGGACCACTCAAAATACTATCTTTTCCTTGAAATTGTTCGGCTGCAACCAAACCCCCGTCAGACTTCATAAACATTAATCTGACTCCAGGTAGCTGACTGGCGACTTGGTTAACATAGCGACGCAAAATAGGAGTTAAATAAGCATCAACGACTGTTGTGTCCCCTCGGCTAACCAATTTCATTAAAGGACTGACTTGATGGGAAACAGAAATCTGAGTAAATCCAATTTCTCGGGCGAGTTGGGCAACTTCTTGTTCGTGGTAAGGATAGCGATAGCTGTGCATAAAAACAATGGCACAACTGCGAATTCCTGTGTTGTAAACTGCTTGTAAGTCTTTTTTGACTTGTTCAATATTGATAGGCGTTAATTCCTGACCGTTAGCATCATAACGTTCCTCCACTTCAATCACCTGCTCATAAAGCATGGTTGGTAAAATGATCTGACGGGCAAAGATGTTAGGACGGTTTTGATAGCCAATCCGTAGTGCATCTTTAAACCCTTTGGTAATGACAAGTGCAAGGCGATCGCCCTTCCTTTCCAACAGTGCATTTGTTGCGACTGTCGTTCCCATTTTTACCACTTCTATTGCTTCAGTAGAAATGAGTTCAGGGCTTGAAAGACCCATGATATCCCGAATACCCTGGATAACAGCGTCTTGATACTGTTCCGGATTTTCTGAAAGTAATTTATAAACTATGACCCATTGTTGATTGGGAAGAGGAACAATTAAAAAACGTTCGGGATGTCTTGAGATTTTGTCTATGATTGCTTGATTATCAGTAACAGCAACAAGGTCAGTAAATGTACCACCCCGGTCAGCAAAAACTTTTAACATAATTTAATATAATTCAATTTTCTCAACGCTCTAGGAGTAGGATAGCAATGGAATTAAGAGTATTTCTAGTTAAGGTGCAGCATATATTGACGATAAGTGCGGATTATATAAGCTTTGTCGCTTGGATCGACGTTACGAGACCTAACATAATCAAATATATGTTGAATTTCGCTCCATAATAGGGTGTATATATCCAAAAAACCGTATAATAAGCGTTTCTGTTTCTTATTAGGAGTTTTTGGATACATCAATGGAATCAAATCAAGTTAAAGACTGCTTTGAGGAAGAACACTTTGGTGCAATCACTTTAGACACATCAATTTTTGATGCTCAAGGTTTACGTTTGGAGTCAGGGCTACTTAAACAACTAGAGCAATTTCGACACAGACCTACAAAGCTAATCCTTTGCGAGGTAGTTAAGAATGAGATTTTTTCACATTTAATAAGAGATATAAAAAATGCACAAACAGAGATTGAAAAATCTCTTAAGCAAGCTAAGAATCATTGGCAAATTGAAGATGAAATTATTAATAGTCTAAAAAACTCTATCTTTAGAGGTCGCGAACCACAAGCGATTGCATCTGAGCGTTTAAACAAATTTATTGAAGCAACATCTCTAGAACTAATTGAAGCCCAAGCTCATGTCAAGCTTGGTGAACTAATAAAAAAATACTTTGATGCTCAACCACCATTTTCAGAGATAGGGAAAAAGAAGAATGAATTTCCTGATGCAATTTCTTTAATGTCTTTAGAGTCATGGGCTGAAAAAAATTCAACAAAGGTTGTTGTTGTTACACTTGATAATGATTGGAAAAGCTTTTGTAAGGATTCTAAATGGCTTGTCGTTGTTGATGACTTAGCCAAAGCTCTAGAATTATTTCAGAATCAACCCAACGCTTATGCAATTTGCAAGCAGTTATCCGAAAAACATAGTAAGGGTGAGCTTAAGGATATAACAGAAGCTATTGCTAGCGCTTTAGAGAACGAAATTTGGAACCTTAACATTTATCCAGAAGCCAGTTCTGCTTATCGTTACGAAGAAGAGGTAACAGAGATAAGCTATGAGGGATTTGAATTTGAAATTCTTGAAGAACCAAAGATTATATTTAGACCGATACAATTTGATTTTGAAAGCTTAGTTGTTGAGGCTAAACTAAATGTCGATGTCAGTGTTGAGTGTAATTTTTATTTTTTTGTTTACGACTCTATAGATAAAGATGATGTCCCAATAGGAAGCACTTATGTAAATAGACAAGTCGCTTTAGAAGTAGATGTTTTAGTGACATTAACAGGTGACTTAACCAAGGTAAATGAAGATATTGAAATAGACGATGTTGAAGTAATAACAACAAGGGAAATCATTGACTTTGGGGAAGTAGAGCCAGATTGGATGCATGAAGACTATGAGCACTAGGAAATAGAATTACAACATCACTTGTACACATCTTTTGCATTTGGTTGTAAGCCAGAAGTTTAAACTTTAGTAAACAGTCTACTTTAATTGTCGCTATTGCGCATCCTATATTCCATCTATATATTTCGGCTGGAGGATTGATACTATTTCCCGTTCAATTAAATCCTTCCAAGCTTCGTCTTCCTCTGGATCTAACCAAACTTTGCTCAGGGATGACTCACTCAATTCTAAAAAATTTTTTACTAGTATTTGATAATCAGCTGACTTACTAGCTTGCAAATTCTGAACTCTTTCAAGTGGTAATCCGGTTAGTTTTGCTACTAGAGCTAAATCGATACCTTCTCGCAGCATATTGAGTGCAACTTGGGTTAACCCCTGTCGCAAACCTTGCTCCCATGCTTCGCGTAACGTTTTAGGTTGAATTGCAAACTCGTGCATAATTGTCAGTTTGTTGCGCTAATACCTCGAATATAGCGCTTCTCGTTTTGATAAGATATACCAAAGTATTAAGCACTTCTTACAGAAACAAGTGCGGGACTTGATTTAATAATCACTAGAGTTCAATTTTCTCGAATCCAAAGTGCCAAGCCTCCTCCACGACCACGAGCTGCAATAAAATCTTCAGTGACAACAAAGAATGCAAAAAAGGGAGTTTTTGCAATAGGTTGACTATAGAAATTCTCTGCCTGAACTTTACCACCTCTGACATTTCCCTGGTAAATTGTGCGACCGAACAAGCAAAGTTGTATGCGAGTGAAGTCAAATGCCAACAGGTTTTTCTTACCTAAGTATTGCGCTGGTCCATCAAACTTTAATAACACTGGACCAAATTGAATCTGATTGGCAATTTCCCCTTTGCTTGAAGTCTCTTGTGTGGCTTGTGCAATAGCAGAAAAAGAAATCTGCGCTGGAGTCAACTTGGGTACATAAAAACCCTTACCTAAGACAATTCCCCCTCGTTTTCTGACTTTCTTCGTTCCTGTGGCAAAGCACAACCGCCATGAACCAATAAGAGAATCAAACGAAAAGTTTACTCGTTGCTGCTTTGCGGTTTTTTCTGCTTGCAACAATGCACTGACCATTGCCTCGGCAGAAGGACGTTCGACCTTCTTTTCTCGATACGCAGTTGCAGCTTGGGCAAGTACTGTCAAAAAATCAGGAGAAGCTTTTAAGGTCGAATCAACTGTCATGAGAGCACTTTAAATACTGATGTTTATTTGTAACCACATCCTCTGAACAAATGATAACGTTATCTTTCTTCATCCATTCAAGTCATTTTTCTCAGCCATCCTCGAATTTATGAAACTTCATACTCCCCGACTGTCCAAATTTCGCTTTCTGGACAGGATGCTGCGCGATCGCTCTTTTGAACAAAAAGTCGGGGAATTTTTGGTTTGTTAACTCGCCATGAAACAGCAGGCTTACGTTCTACTGTTGAGAGTTATCTTCTGGGAGTCGTTTGCCCAGTAGACGTTGTGGGTGTTTGAGGTAGCCCAGGAACAATGCCTGGATTCACTGGAGTAACACCTTGGTTATTCTGGAGTGAATTAGGTGCTGGGGGAAGATTAAAGTTAGAACCACTTTGTGGATTAATGGGAGTTACAGGTGATGTGTTAGGTAAAGGTGGTGTTCCCAGCGTCGCAGGATTAGTTTGCAAATAAGGAGAAGTGGGAAGGGGTGCGGTTGTGGATTGATTCGAGAAAGATGGTGTTGTGACAAAAGATATGCGATCGCCACCTACTTGTCGCCACAAGTCTATAATTCCTATGACATCATTGTAAGTCGCTGTCTGACTGATTTTTAGAGCTAAAATGGCGTTGGGAGTTTGTTGAAGATATTTCTGAAAAGACTCTTTGAGCTGTTCCCGTTTTACTGAGTCATTATCTACATAAGTCTGACCGATAGCATCAATCGTTAAAGTCAGTATTTGCCTTTGGGCTTGTGTATTGGTTCCGGGAGTCGCAGATGATGTACTGGTACTGGATTTAGGTAAATTAATACTAATCTCCTCTTGGCGAGTGAATTGCAAAGCAGCCAAAAGAAAAAATGTCAGTATACAAAAAACGACATCTATTAAAGGAATGAGTTGAATCTGGACTTCTTCTACTGGAGTATGTAAATTAATTTTCATGCTTTTCCTCTCATACCTGGGCTATGGATTTTTTATCAACCATCTTTTGGTTCTGAAAAATCAGATTCTGGCGGGGGTTCAGGTATTTCAGAAAACCTCGGTCTGCCTTTTTTCCGAATCTGAGTTGTGTTATCCCGAGAAGATTCCTGTATAATTGTAGGAGGTATAATTCTATTTTCAGATGAAATATTGGTTTCAGGCGAAGTATTGGTATAGTCGGGTGGAAACTGCCGATACAGCAACTCTAAATCATTGCCTGCTCTACGAAAAATTTTGACTTGGTTAACCACAAGACCTTGAAATATGCGGTAAAACGCCAAGCTAGTGATGGCAACAATAAGCCCGGCTGCGGTGCTAATCAACGATTCTCCAATACCAGTGGTTACTCCGGCTGTAGATTCGGTTCCCAAATCACCAATGCGGATAGAGCGTAGAGACTGTATTAATCCTAAAACTGTACCTAACAATCCCAGCAAGGGGGAAAGAGCAATTACAGCTTCCAGGAGTTTTTCACCCCGTCGCATACCAGCCAATTCATCTTCCGCTGTTGCTTCGAGTGCTAATTGAAAAGTTTCCGGATCACTTTTGGGCAAGCTGAGGGGGGCGTAGAGAAAACGTCCAATCGGCTGGTTTGTGGCTTGTCTGGCAATATCAGTAGCCGAAACCCAATCTACACGGGCAGCATCCAGAACACGCTCAACAATCTGTTTTTCCTGGTTTAAAATTCGCAACCAGAACCACAAACGCTCAAAAATGACACTTAGAGATAATATCGACAGGGCAAGCAATGGCCACATGGCCGGTCCGCCCTTTTTAAACAAATCTACGATATCCACTGTTGTAGGTTTCCTCCATCTATGTGTAGTGCAACTGTCCTGAAATTAAAGCACAACTTTCATAATCGTTTCACATTGAAGGCTCAGAATTCGGCGACAACTTGGGAGTAGCATCTTCCAAACCAATTAGGGCGGTTATTCCCACAGGAAGTGTAGGTCATAATTTGCCAAAATTAAAGGTAACTGGAGGTCAAGATCTATGAAATTTTCGATCCAATCACTTTATACTTGGTACCGCAACACATTGCGTAACCCAAAGTACCGCTGGTGGGTAATTATAGGAACGCTGCTTTATTTTCTCAGCCCAATTGATATTGCTCCGGACTTCCTGCCCATTGTGGGAGAACTTGATGATGTCTTTCTGTTGACATTGTTAGTGACTGAGGTATCCGGGCTCATGATTGAAGGCTTTAAACAGCGTAGGGGTAATGTGGACGCCAAAGCCACCAACACTACTGAGGATTCTACCTCTAGCGCAAACACTGCCAACACTATCGATGTTGATGCCGTCTCTGTCAAATAATTTGTGCAACGAAATAAAACTTAATCACCCCCTTCCTTTGACGTCTGCTGACAACCGCGTTTCTTGGGAAGGGGGATATTTTTTAGGTAGTACCAAAAGAAGTCTAGTCAGAAGCCAGAAGTAAAAAAGTTAAAATGTTTACCCAATGAGGGGCAAATAATTTTTAACTCATATGTATTCATCACCTATGACTAAGCGCCAAATCATTGGGCTACTACCTGCTGGTGGACAGGCAACAAGGATTTCTCCCTTACCACTGAGTAAAGAGTTATATCCAATTGGTTTTCAAGATTTTGGTCATAAATGTAACTGGCGACCAAAAGTTGTTTCTCAATATCTGCTAGAAAAAATGCAACTAGCAGGCATTAATAAGGCATATTTTATACTTCGTCCTGGTAAGTGGGATATTCCAGCGTATTTTGGCGATGGCACGATGGTTGCCATGAACTTAGGCTATCTGATTATGGGTTTGTCTTATGGTGTACCTTTTACGTTGGATCAGGCTTATCCTTTTGTTCAAGATGCTGTAGTAGCTTTGGGCTTTCCTGATATTTTGTTTCAGCCTGAGGATGCCTATGTACAGATACTCACACGTCTTGAGGTTAGTCAAGCTGATGTCGTCTTAGGATTATTCCCTACCAATCAACCAGAGAAAGCGGGTATGGTTGACTTTGATGATACAGGTAGAGTCCGTTTAATAATAGAAAAACCTCGGCAGTCAAATTTGCGTTATATGTGGGGTATTGCAGTTTGGACACCTGCCTTTACAGAGTTCTTGCATGAATATCTTATTCCTCTTAAAGAGAAGAGCAAGATACTATCACAGCTACCAGAAATACCTATTGGCGATATTATTCAAGCTGCTATCGATAAGGGTTTTCATGTAGAAGCAGAAGCATTTCCGGATGGGACTTATCTTGATATTGGCACACCAGATGATTTGGTGCGAGCCGTGAGGCATTTTGCTAGTTTGACTGGTGAGGAAGGTGAGTAGAAATATATAGAATATCTTTGATATCAGGTAACTTGAGGGTAATTAATCGTCATCATCTTCCTGGTCATCATCGTCATTATCATGATCATCGTTATCATGTTTATCGTCATCTTGTTTAGTAGTTGGCGATAATGACGGTACTGTAGTTGGTTGTATTGTTGATGAAGGCAGCAAAAAAGAAGTTTTTCTCAACACCAGTGCAATGATACCAAGGACTATGGCAGCAGTCGCTACCCCAGCTAAGATCATGATTTTAACTTTTTTGTATCCGTTGTTATCTTCAGGTTTCATTGCCAAACTGTAGACCCCTGTTATTTATAGACTACAGTTAATATGTCTTTTGTAATTGCTGTCAACGCTTAATCTTGTCATAAACAAGACTTATTTTCCTGTTATCCCATACAGCGGCTATCAATAGCATTTGAGTTATTAGCCAGTAGTTTGGAAGGCGATCGCCAAGTCTTTACACTGCTATTATTTTTCTTTGTCTCTGCCTTACCTTCTTCCAGAAGTAATTATGGATACTTTTATACATAAGTATCGTGCGGAAGAGAATTATGAGTGAGCCAGATATTGCCCAACATTCAGAATGTCCTGAAAAAATCGAACAAGATAAGCTATTAGAACTTAGTGTTAAAGACTCTCAACGTAATTCTATTTTTAATGCTGCTGCTAACTCAAAAGTTCATCATGCTCAGTTGAGCGATATCGGAAAGTATACACCAGAAAAGTTAGGACATTTGCTGAGGGGCGGCATACGAACTGGTGCAGGAAGAACCAAAGCGCAAACTCAACAGATGCTCGACAAAATTCCACCATCTCAAAGGGCTGGTGTTGATGGTCAATCTGCTGCTGCTAAAGTCAAAGAATATCTTGCGGATAAGGATGCCAGCCACATAACGCCTCATAGTAAAGGTGGTTCAAGTCATCCAGATAATATCAAGTGGGAAAGCAAAACTGCTAATCGTGTTCGTGGCAACCAACAGATGACACGCCAAGAGCAAAGGCGGCTTGACGTTAAAGCACAAATTGATAACTTAACTGGTGCGTTGGAAGCTGGTTTGGAAGCTGCACCTAAAGGGGCAGTAGTCGGTGCACTGACAACTGTCCCTTTTTCTATGCTTAGAAATGCGTTACGAGTCGTGCGAGGTGAAATATCGGCTCAAGATGCTGCTCTAGAAACCATCAAAGAAACTGCTATGGGTGGGGGAGTTGGAGCTGCAACAGCGTTTACAGTCACAGCGGTTGCCACTGCTTGTCCTCCTGTTGCTGTTGTACTAACAGCTATTTCACCAGTTTTATTAGCTGCTGGTGGCACTGGAATGGTGTATGAGTTCTTCAAGATTCTCGATGACCACAAGCAGCAAGTAAAAGAATATTATGAATCTTTAACTCAGCAGGATTTGCAGTATCTTCAAGAGTTTGAGAATGAGCTTATGTACACACACTCTAAAAACTTAGAATTTCTAAATGAGGCTGAAGCATTAAACGCTGAAATTACGAACAGACCGATTGAATCTGGTGTAGAAGGTGCATTAAAACGATATCTTGAGTCATCTGCCATTGCTAAATCTTTGGGAGCTACCCCAGTTGGCAATAGACAGCTACCTAGCTCTCAAAAATCTCTTTCCTCGGCGTACTAATCTTAATTAAGGATATTTATGTTTTTTCTGCTTCCTTTGGTTGGTGTGGCAGTTGGGGCTGCTGTTGGCGCTCTTGTAACTCATGCTAGTAGTGAGAACGACAAACAAGCAGCAGAACACCACAGACTGGTTGCAAATGATCTCACCAATAAATTCTCAAATTTAGAAAAGATATACAACGAGTACGTTGATGAGAGCAAGAGTAAAATTGATGATTTGACTAGGCAGCACGCTTTGGATGAAGTAGAGAAGGACTTTCTACGTATAGCAATCAGATTACAGCAAAGTTTGTATATGCTGATGTGGGATATTGATAATAAGCCTACATACGATGCTTTGATAGACTTTGAGGAAGCTGTTGTGGCAACTAACAAAGTTCTGTCTGAACTAAACGAGGAGCCAATTCAAATTCCTAACAAGTACTTCCTTCGTAACCTAACACGGGTTAAGAGGGCTTTGTCGTATGAATTAAAAAAAGGTAAGCTTTCTCTTGATAGAGTTGGTGATTAGTCTTCTTCAACAAAGAGTAATTAATACTACATATAATCAATTTCATTACACATAATTTCAAGATTATGGCTTGCACAATTGTTGATAATCCTTGTACTGCTCCACCACCACCCATAAACCCCAATGAAATTCAATATACTCCCACACAGTCGTATCCTCCTCCCCTTACCCCTACTGTTACAAAAATTCCCGAGCCTGGGATGGTATTGGGAATTATCTGCTTAATATCAACAGCAATTTTGTTTCTTAAAAAGAAGAAAAACAGTTTTCCTGAATCTCATTAGCCCCTTGGGAGTAGTCTAAAGCAGTCCCCTAGTGTTGGAGACAGCACCACAGTAGTACATGCATACGTGTTTTTTAAATGCGATCGCCAAGTCTTTACACTGCTATTATTTTTCCTTGTCTCTGCCTTACCTTCTTCTGGGAGTAATTATGGATACTTTTAGGCATAAGTATTGTGCGGAAGAAAATTATGAATGAGCCAGATATCCCCCAACAATCAGAATGTCTTGAAAAAATCGAACAAGATAAGCTGTTGGAGCCTGGTATTAAAGAAACTAAGAAAGAAGATAATGCTTTAGTAGAAACTGCTGAGCTACTCAGTGCAGTAGGCGATCTTACCCGCGATAGCTACATTCATACAGTGAAGCAAGCACGGTCTTTTATTGAGAATTTGCACAAAAGGATTAGACTATCCCAAGAAGAAGGCGACAGCCAGCAATAATGCGATCGTCCAAAGAACATCGGGGTTGGATCAAGCCAGGGTTTGTGGACAGTAGCCCAATCCCCTGATGAAATGTTGCCGGAACGCTTCTATCTCATCTTTTTCTGGCTTACCATGAGAAACTACAGCAACCTGGTAGCGACGCATAACATCAACTGGGGATTGTCCGCCTGCCAAACTCCAAAGTACCATTTGTACCCGCTTTGTTGGTGAGTAGCGCATTCCTAATTCACTTAAGAATGCCCTTAAGTCGCCATCTTCTTGAGGCGAGACTTGATGCTTGAGTTTGACTCTAACGACCCAGCCATCAATTTGATTAATCACCGTAACGAAGCTGACTTTGAGTTGAGGTTTACCATGTAGGTATTCAACCAGGCGCAGTGTAAGGCTGGCATTTGCAAGATAGCAGAGGTATTCCATATGAATGCTGGTGAATTGGGGTTAGTCCACTTTGAAAATAGGGAAACAATTTGAGGAAGTTGTGAGCAAGAGATTTATACGAAAACGCAAAGACGCAAAGTTCAGAAGAACTTTGCGTCTTTGCACGAGATTCAAACTTGAATCCTTAAATAATTGTGTAATGCCAATTAAGCTGCCATATCTTGCCCAAACTCCGTCAAGAACCTGAACGCCTTCACAATATAGTTAGCGCATTCTCTAGGAGAAGTGTTGTAGAACGATCGCCACGCACTCGCTTTATCCTCATCATAGCGATCGCGTCTTTCTGGATTTCCTTCTAACCATGCTAGTCGTACAGCGTGACCAATTAACACATCCAACACGATATATTCTTCGATTTGTAAGTTGGGGTTATTGGATGCAATTGCTGCTAATTCCATCAATGTCTCAATATTAACTTGTCGGTATTCAGGAGCTTCTATTTTATTCAACAGATGTTCTACCTGCAGGGCGAAATTCTTTTCCCCTGCAGTCATTTCTGACAAAATGACCTCACTATCCAAACGATTGCGACGCTCTAGCTTATCGCCAATGACTAAACCTTTACAATGTTGCATCAAGAGCCAAACCTGCTTAAAAAAGTCTTTTGGCACACGTCCTGTTGCTCCCTCTGCTTCGCGAAACCGCCGCCAACCGCCTGGTTGTACATCTATTTCATCTCCTAAAGCTGGTAGCACGACCCAATCAATGTCACTTTCTTTTTGTTTGACGTGCAGTGACTCTTGCTGGCGTAATAGATTACTCATGCTTGCATACTCAAATAATACCCCACGCACCCGTGTTTTTACCTCAAAAGGTGAGAGTTGCATGAGGTGTTCGTATGCCTCATCCTGTGTGACATTCAACTCCCTTACCAGTTCGCTGGTAATCAACAGGATCATATAGCCAACTCTCAGGGTGAGTAGTCCTTGAAACAGTTCTGGTTCTGTTTTAATCAGGGCACTTAGATAAATCAGAATTTCTTGAGTCAGAACGCCATCGCGTATATCTTCCCGACAAAAGTGATTGATTTTCTCAACAATTTCGCTATGTGACAGAGGAAGAGTGATGAGTGAATCTTCGCTATAAGCCTTACCCACGGCAATTTGCTTGCCTCGCACTATGATACTTGTCACAACATCCGATAAGCCAATATCGCTCATTTGCCGCAACCCCGCAGCACGACGCACAACTGCCCAAATACCAGAGTCACCTGCTTTGGTGTAAACTTCATCAAGCAAATCTGCCACAGTTACGGGACGTCCCGGTCCGCCAAAACCTGTGTCAAACTCTAGCCCTTCCAAACGAGCTAAAGTTTGCAGTAACTCTATTTGCTCATAGAGATTTTCTGATGAGCGCAACGAAGAAAGCAATAATCCTAAGTTGGTTTCACACTCCATTTGAAACTCTTGAGTGTGTCTCAGGGGCCAGTTTTTGTCTGGATTATAAATCAGATAAGAACAACGAGGCGCAGCATCTTTGACGGAAGACTGCAAAAATTCAAAATCTTCTTGCAGAAAATCAATTCGTTGTGTTCCAGCTGTCAACATCAACTGGTTAAGACGCCCTAATTTTACCTGGACACCGTTACAAACACCATCTTTCAGTTCTTGCATGAGGGCAAGCAATGCCTCACTACCCGTTTCCAGCATGGTATGAGTCAACATTAAAGTGAGGATAGGACGCCCCAAATCAATCCAATATTTCTGAATGTAAGCCAGTTCACTTCTAATTTGATACAGCAAGAAATGGTAATCAAGAGTTAAGTAGAACACTTGGGAGTCCAAATACGAAGGCAAAAAGACAACTGTCTCGCCACCAAGACGAAAAATTTTAGATGTTGTCAAACTCCGCAGCCGCCTCACTGGGCGTCCAGTTAAACCAAGTTTATCGTTGCGTCCAACTTGGGTATAAATGGTTGAAAGGTCAATCGCCTCTCTGACTTGGATTGGTTCTACTTGCTTGGGTGTTTGTGTTTCAATGCCATGAACTGCTAGTTTTCCTTGTAAATCCTCATCTTCTGCTAGTAAGGCGATTTGTACCACAGCTTGCTGGTTTTTTCCTATGCACAAATGTCTTCCCAAAGGGTCAATGTCTCCAACAGCTATCAACCCTTCACTTAACATTTGACCGAGAAAATACAAACTCTGCGCCCAAACGAGAGGGATATTTTCATTGGGTAAACGTGTTTGACTTTGGGGTGCTAACTTCTCTGCCTCTACAAGCTCCTCTGGAACGTAGTAAAGTTCTGGTAGCAAACGTAATCCATCACGCTCAACTAATAAAGACTCTAAACGCTCTTGGTAATGTTTCACTTGCTCTTGTTCGCCGCGAAACAAACCGTCTAGAAATAAATAGGTGAAAAATAAAGGCCATTCACACTCAATATGCTCAAATTGTTTGAGTTCCCACGGTTCGTAATGCAAGCGTTTTGTGTCTTCTAAAACGGTTTGGTGTCCGTCGCGCAGGAAACGCTTGCAACCATATTTGCCTTCGAGTTTGTTGATGATATCGTTTCGGGTGCGATCGCGCAGCTGGATATCTTCCACAGCAAACGCTGGAAAACTAATAACAGAAAGCAACGCCGCATCAATTTCTTTGGATGCTGATTCTCTGGGTAAGAGAGATTCTAGCGTAATCCTGGCACGAGCAATTTCATCTGGTAGTGCATGGATCACCGATGCTTGACAACCATGTACGCCAAATAAATCCAAGCCATTGATTGCTTCCAATGCAGCTTTTGCCATACCTATAGAACTGGCGTTCAATTCTGCGTTGCCATGATTAATTTTGTTGCCTCGTTCCCAAATACCGTAATCTGGTGTGCGGTAGGCTCTTCCGATGTAGTAAACTAGATTTTGAACGAAATTCACTTCGTCAAACGTGTAAATGATCTGCAATCCTGAAGCAGTCATTTGTGCCAACATCAACAAAAATATCGAGGTGGCATCAAGTTGCAAATGTCCCCATTCGTCGTCACCAACAACGATGTCACCCGTAGCAGTGTTATACTTGGCGTGTAGGGCATCTAAAGGAGATTGAGTATGCTTGAACTGCTCTACTTTAGAACTCTGACGCATCATAGCAAACAACAACCCCCGCATCAGCTTGACAACACTGTGTTCTAGCTCGTAAGCGCGTCCTTTGTCTTCATCAACCTTACGGTAAGCGAGTGCCAATCCCCAAACTGCCAGAATACTGTAAACATTGTCACGTACCCATGCATCAGTATAATCACCGTGGGCAGTTATCGCTGTACTTGCGGGAAGCAAACCTGTAATTGGGTTTTGACGGGCAAGGATAATTGTCTTAATTTGCTGATAATAACACTCCAGACGAGCTTGCAGTTGAGTGACTGTTTTCATACTTAATTTTCTACGCTGTTTGCGGAATGCAACCCTGAAACTGTGAAGTCAATTATATAAGCAAAGCCAAGACTACCTCTGTAGTCGGCAATGAGATTGCAATTTGAAGTAAAAAATGAATTAATTTTCTCCTATTTAAGATACAAGCTAGGTTTTCAGATTTTAGGAGACTATACTCTAAATTTCAAGTTTTTTCAAATCTGTATCAACACTTGGTTGACTTTGTCTTTCTCTTTAAATTAGTTTTATTAATAATAAAGAAAAAATCTTTACGCAAATAATAATTCTCTGTGTGATTCAGTGAGACAAGCCATAGTCATTCATAAGAAAGTGACAGAAATAAGTTATGATTGAAAATAAGAGGGTAATTCTATGTCTATGCGTTACAACGAAAATAACTCTCCAAGAGTGAAAGTTGTTTATTCTCAAATGAAAGTCAATGGCAAGATTGAACTTGTGCCATTAGAGTTATATGCCGATGGCTCGCTCAAGCGGATTGAGGTATAAACGAGTGAATTGTTAGTCTAGAATCTACAGCTAATTATCTTGTGACTGACAACTCATACCTCCTATTGAAGATTCCTCCTCGCATTATCCTCCCATAACCTTTGGTTACGGGAGGTTATCTATATTTCTGGCAAACAAGGCTAGAGAAGAGAGTTTCAAGACATTTTGGTGAACGCTTTTGGTGTATAAATTCTGTAGGTAAAAGAAGCACTTTTTCTCTAGCTTTGTATAGTAGACCTCTTGCACAAATGCAAAACCTGCCCTCATCCCCCAACCCCTTGCCTCGGCTTATCCGAACCGTACTGCCCCAACCCCTTCTCTAAGGGTTTGAAGGTACGTCATATTTTCAACAAGTTTTCTTTAATGAGAATAGGCAACAATAGAAATCGTAAGCGATCGCTCTGCTAAAAAGATAACGGGAAAAATCAAATTTCAAAGTCTCTCTCCCAAACTTGGGAGAGGAATTTAGGGTGTAGAGGTTTGCTCTTCAAAGAAGAGTGGGCAAAGATTGATGCAACAAATCTAGTGAATAACACAAAATGGTAGAACGAGAATTTTTTATCAGAAATTTGGGTCTAAAACCTCGCCCTTTTAGGGCGACTTTTATGAGACAATGTAGATAGGTTGCTGACCGTGAGAACGATAAGGAAACAGGTTTAACGTCCTACTCCGTGATCTCAAAATTCCTAACAGTCAATGGCGCACAAATAAGTCCAAACTCCAAGGACGCGAAAAAAATCAAATAGGGTAGGGCATACCCGAATTTACGCTTGGGGAGTAGTGCATAAGTGGGGCATATTGAGAGGTATGTTTCGGACTAGATATGAGCGTGTAAGACCAAAACTGAGTTGACTTAGTGGAGGCAGTGTTCAGCCCAAGAATCACCGCACTTATAGAGCGGTGAGTGTCAAATTACTGGTTACTAAATATTATTGAAGAAGGCAGAGGGTAGGAGGCAGCTATGCTGAAGGTTCAATTACAGGGGGATTCTAACCTCCAGTAATTGTAGACCACTAAATCTTCGATTTAGTGGGGGTCTTAAACCCATTTTGGGCGTCGCATTTGGGACAAAAAAATGAGCCAGGCTTAATAACCCCACCGACTAACGACCACGATGAACAAATCAACAAACAAAGCCTGGCTCATTTTCCCAGAAGGAACCCCGTAACGGCAAAAAGGCTTACTTTAAAACTTTTCTTTCCTTCTGCCCTCTGCCATCTGCCTTCTGCCTTGCCCGAAGGGCTGATAAAGACAAAATTCCATATATTTTTAAAACCACTGAGTAGAGATATAAAAGTTAAGCTTTTCTTTCAGAAAATGCACATATTTTACCTTCGCATTTTCTTATCTTAATTCTTCAAATGACTGCAAGAAAACTCTCGCGTCGCTTGAATTCAAAATCACCGAAGTTCAGATGTCTGACGACAAGCCGCTCCCCGTCTACGGCGAAAGCTCAATGGGAAAGCAATCGCCTGTGGATGAGCCACAGGCGACTGGCGTTGGGTTGAGGGGAAACCCTCCGAAGTTTGCCCGGAGGGAAACCCTCCTCGCAACTTCTCTCCGCAAGCGACTGACTCAACTTTTCACAAAGTTCAAAAAATCATTTTGAATTCAGCGAACGCGAGTGTGTCTGTGCAGGAGAAGATAGTGGTAACTTTTGTTCAGTATGCTTTTCTTGCAGTCTGGCAAACATTCAGTATGATTACACATCCTCTATCTTGAGACACAAAATAAAGACTACTCATTATCAAGTAAATGTTTTAACTAGATGAAGTTTCTCTTCAAATAAATTGATACGCTTGACATAGACACTAACAGTAGTAAAATCTACTCAAATCAACAGGCATCAGGGTGATGGAAAATTCAGTGGGGTGGAATCGAACAAGTTCCATACACTGATTTTCAATATCTACCGGATCACGTTGTTCCGGGTTAGTATTATGACTTAGCGATGCCATTGATTGGTACTCGATGTTGAGTTTTTGAGATTTTATGGACCAAAGTCCACAAGACGGCAGTACTAACCTCCTCTGAGCCTGGTGAGCTTGTCTCCCGGCGCGGGGGAGACTATAGGAGGTTTGATGATGCTCACGCAAGATGTTCGCAATTCAGTTATTGATATTGCCGACTTAAACCAACTCAAGTTGGATTTGAATGGTACACAACCCGTTGATGTGGGAGAGTACATTACACAATTGCCCAAGCAACAGCGGGCGATTGCATTCCGTTTACTCAACAAACACCAAGCCATTGATGTCTTTGAATATCTACCTCCAGAAGTCCAAGAAGAAATCATAAATTCCCTACATGATGTTCAGGTAGCGCATATTGTCGAGGCGATGAGTCCGGATGAACGCGCTGAATTATTTGATGAGTTGCCTGCTGGGGTTGTCAAACGCCTCTTACAAGAACTGAGTTCAGAACAACGACAAGCAACAGCAACGATTCTCGGCTATTCCGAAGGCACCGCAGGACGCGTGATGACAACGGAATATGTGCGGTTGCGCGAGGGATTGACTGTCGGCGAGGCTTTGAGCAAGATTCGCCGCCAAGACGAAGATAAAGAGACGATTTACTACGCCTACGTGACAGACGATAACCGTAAGCTCGTGAGTGTTGTCTCGCTGCGACAACTCCTGTTTACCTTTCCTGATGTTTTAATCAGGGATATCGCCAGCGAGCGTGTCATTAAAGTCAGAACAGAAATGCCCCAGGAAGAAGTTGCCCGAATCATGAAGCGATATGACTTAATCGCTGTGCCTGTGGTTGATCGGGAAGATAGACTGGTGGGTATTGTCACGATTGATGATGTGGTTGATATCTTGGAAGAAGAAGCCACAGAAGATATTCAAAAACTGGCAGGTGTCAGTGGTGATGAAGCAGCTTTGTCTCCTCCTCAAATCACTATTCGTAAACGCTTGCCTTGGTTGTTAGGAAATATTGCGTTGTATATTGGTGCAGCAAGTGCGATCGCCCCTTTTCAGAGTGTCATTTCCCTCGTACCAGTTTTGGCAGTGATCATGCCAATTTTATCCAACACAAGCGGGAATGTTGCCATTCAAGCTTTATCAGTGACAGTGCGAGGTTTGGGTGTCGGTGAAGTCACACCTCTAGATACCATGAAAATTCTTCGTAAGGAAATCTTAGCAGGGTTGGGAACTGCTTTAGCCTTGGGAACTGCTCTTGGAACACTATCCTTAATTTGGTCGCCTGCTGCAGAAAGATGGGTTTCTATCGTTGCAGCCACAGTGATGATTGTGAACGTATTTATAGCCGCCTCATTAGGAACAGTACTACCAATGACTTTGAAGCGGTTAAACCTCGATCCAGCTTTAATTAGTGGTCCTTTGTTGACTACGACTTTAGATGCAATCGGGTTTTTGACTTTCTTGTCGATGATTTCTGTGGCATTGCAGGTTTTTAAATAACCTTGTATCCATTTGGGAATTGTTAGTTTGCCAGACGTGTCATGGTGCATCTGTAAATTCCCAAATTATTCGTGAGTCAACAAACCCATGGAGTTCAAAATTAAGCGATCGCGCACCCTATCGGGCAAGAGATTAAGCACGGCTCGAATTCTTGCATCTTGCCCAACAAGATAGCGGGTTTTTGGCTTCTTTGCTGTCAGTGCGTGGATAACAGCTTCAGCAACTCTGTCTGCAGAAATTCCATTTTGAGCCATAGTAGCTGCTCTGTTACCTACAGCGTTTATAGCATTACCATACAGCTTATGCGCCTGCTGAGGCAGATTCTGCCGTATCCTGTCCATTTCAGTAAGTGATTTCTTCCAAATTGGCGTAGCAATTGCACCCGGCTCAATAATTGAAATCGAGATTCCCCAAGGTCGTAGCTCCATACGCAGCACATCAGTCAATGCTTCCATCGCAAATTTTGAGGCATTGTAAGCTCCTAAAAAAGGTGCAGCGCTTCTGCCGCCAATCGACCCGATGTTGACAATTCGACCTTGAGCTTGCCGCAATAACATAATAAATGACTGTGTGACTGCAAGCTGACCAATGACATTCACTTCGATCTGCTTTCGGAACTCATCTGTGGGTAGGAATTCTAGTGAACCTGCAACGGCAATGCCTGCATTATTCACTAAACCAAAAAGCCCAGCATCACCCACTGCATCTGCAACCGTCCGAGCAGCAGATGCAATTGAGTTGGCGTCTGTCACATCTAAAAAAATTGGGTTGAGCCGAAAAGATGACTTTTGTTTTAGTGTTTGAGCGTCCATCTCTCTACGCACGCCAGCAAACACTTGGAACCCCAGTTTGTCTAAATGTAAGGCGCACGCTTCACCAATTCCTGTTGAAGCCCCTGTAACGACGACAGCACCTTTAGTCGTGGCAGCCATAATGTCCTCTCCTATGCCTAAACTACAAGAAAGTTACTATCACCAACCATTTATCCATCTTCTGAATGAACAGTAAGGATTATCATAAGAATCCCAAGCAACAAATGTTGCTTCTCACCCTTTAACAGTTCGGAGGTTTTTACCAGAGAGGGTGGAAATTCATTCTATTTCCTTAATATCTTTAAGATATATATCTATTAAATATATGTCAAGAGAGAACAAAAGCAAGTACGCGATTTTGGGACTACTCAGTTTTGATTCCATGTCTGGTTATGACATCAAAAAGAAGATTGAAGCCAGTACTAGTAACTTTTGGACTGAGAGCTACGGGCAGATTTACCCCATTCTCAAAAGATTAGTCACTGAAGGACTAGCGACTCAATCAGTTGAGGAGCAAGTAGGTAAGCCAGACCGCCACGTCTATACGCTGACAGACAAAGGGCGAGAGGAGTTACAACGCTGGTTGATAGAACCTGTTGAACCTCAAGTAGAGCGAATCGAGATTTTATTAAAGCTGTTCTTTGGACAACAAGTGACTGTCCTTGACAACATTCGTCACATGCAACAATTCCGGGAACTGCAACAGCAACTGCTGCAAAAGTACCAGGCTCTTGAAGAACAGGTGAAGGAGAAGGGAGCTGATAATCCGAATTTTCCTTACTGGCTAATAACAGTGAGTTACAAACTTCACGTTACAAAGGCTTTGATCAGTTGGTGTGATGAGACGCTAGCTAAATTGAACCAGATGACTTAGATTGAAAAGAATATAGAAGACAGTATTCAGTATTCAGTAATATTTAGAGTTAATGAGCATTAGTTCTTGACTCTAGACATTAAGTCAAAATTTGCAAGATGTTAAATATCTAAACCAACAACCGTTAACTCAGGTGGATACTCAACAGTGAACTGGTAATATATCTCCCGTTTTGCCTCTGGTGGGAGAGTCAAAACCCATTCCAGTATTCCCATCTCACCAAGTTGAATTTGCGGATTAGTACGGCTCAGGCGGACTTTAATTTGTTCGTTACGACTGACAGGTAATTGTTCAGTCAGTTTTAAATTAGCTTGTTGATTTTGTAAGTTAGTAATAACTATTCGATAACCATAAGTCATTTTGCGATTGTTACCAATCAGCTTTTTGTCTACCTGACGCTCAACTAAGTCACGCTCAATTTTCAAACCTTCGTCAATTCCCAGGTTAAGCGTGAATTCTTGTTCTGGTGCGATATTTTCTAACTGAGTTGTTCCTACAAATGTATTGTCTCGGAAAATATTTGCTTTTCCTGGTAACAAAGTCACTCCATTAGCAATATTTTTCACATTTGCTTGTAAATAAGCAAAGCTAACCAAGCGTGGTACTGCTACATACTCAAAGCTACAAGGGAAATCGTCATTGAAAATTGTCATTTTATGAGGTGCGCCATCACTAGGAATGTACCTGCCACGACCTAGCGTAAAGCTAACTGCATGACCTTCTGTTGAAACTTCTGAAATCACGGTTTCAGCAGCCACGAGATTTTCCTGTAGTAGTTCGGTTTCTACAGTTTCATTGACACTAGCAGCCATAGCCACAGACGCAGCTTGTAGGGGCGATACTCTGCGCATACGCACAAACTCTGGTGGACGTAGTACATCGATATACCAAGGTTCTAGATGAGGTGGCAAAGTTCCCAGTCCTGGTTTTGCGGTAGAAAGGGTAACAGACACGTCCATCCAATCTTCACCAGTATTTTGGGTGACTTCGGCAACATAGGTGAGATTGATGCATTTGCTACTTGTACTAACTCGGCAGTCATACAGCGGAGTCCAACTGGCGTGATTGACTAGGTAGGAAACTTCTAACTCAAACTCCCCAGCACCAATGGTCTCAATCGCTACACTCAAGGTAAAACTTTCTTTGGGTGATGGTGATTGTGCTTGTTGCAACTGCTGACGCAGGACTTGTAGCTGCTTGTCTAACTCTTGCTGTTGCACCTTGCATTCGGTTGTGGCGATCGCATACTCGCTGTACTGGCTTCCCAGAAAGTTCAAAAAATCTAAAGTGTCGCTCAGGCTAAGATTTTTTCGCGATAAACTCTGTGCGATGGGTTCTTCTGTCTTTTCACGCAAGCCTTCAATAAACTTCGACTGCAAAGCCAAAGCATCTAGTTGCGCTTGTAGGAGGTTCCATTCTGCTTCTAATTGCTGGATTTGCCTTGTCAAATAGGTCAGCCGTTCAGCAAAGGGTTCACTGGAGAAGACCCGCTCTGTGCTGACTCCTAGCAAGCGTACTGCGACCTCACCTGCACCACTCACCCTGATTGACTCGGTTTCTAGGGTATCTGGCAGTTGGGTGATTTTTAATTCGTGTTCCTGTCCGGTCAGGGCGATCGCACCTCGTCGGGTCACAAGAGCTTGGTCAGTATACACCGTAACAGCTATAATCTCGGTTTTTACTGTTTTTTGTACAGCTGATGCTTCCGGATGAGTCACTACCAGTCTTCTCCCATTGTGAATGCTTTTGCTGGTTATTTAATAGTAAAGTAGAACGTTACTCCTTGACCCACAGCCGCGTCCACCCAAATACGTCCTCCATGCTTCTGGATAATGCGTTTTACTGATGCTAGCCCTACACCCGTGCCTGGAAACTCATTATCAGAGTGCAGTCTCTGAAAGGGGCGGAACAGTTTATCAGCACGTGTCATATCAAAGCCAGCACCATTATCCCGCACATAAAACACTGATGAACCGTCCGTTTCTGTTGTCATACCAACTTCGATACGTGCTTGCTGTACTTTGGAAGAATACTTCCAGGCGTTGGAGAGCAAGTTTTCCAGCATAACGCGCAGTAGAACGGGGTCTCCATCCACCGTTAGTCCTTCTGCAACGTATGTTTCCACTTGACGATTTGCTTCGACAGCCTTGAGACTGGACAAAATCTCCTTGGCTATGCTGCTGAGGTCAACTGTTGCTCGCTTGATCTCTACCCGCGTCAGCTTGTGTAAAGACAGCATCTCGTCAATTTGCGTATTCATGCGTTTTGCGGAGGTAGAGACGCGGTTTAAGTACTGCTTTCCTTGCTCGTCAAGTTGGTTGTTGTATTTCCTCTGCAAAAGCTCACTAAAGCCCAGAATACTTCTTAGGGGTGAGCGTAAGTCATGAGAAATAGTGCAGGAAAAGGCTTGTAATTCCTGGTTCAGGAATTCCAATTGAGATGTCCTTTCTCGAACGCGTTGTTCTAGTTCGCTGTAGACTTGGACGTTTTCCACCGCGACCGATGTACTATCAGCCAGCGCCTGAATGAGGTGTACTTCCTCTGGGGTAGGAATATGCCGTTGGGCCCAGTAATTGCCAATAGCGCCAATGGGTGCTTCTTTCCTAATTGGTACCATAACCAAGCTTTTGATAAAAGTTGGTCGATAAGCTTCAATGGGAATGCGCTCATCACGGTACACATCCTCAATGATGACTTGTTTCCGGTGTAGCATACACCACCCACCAATACAGGTGTTCATGGGAAAGGAACGACCTTTCCATAACGGCTGGATAGCGTTTTCCTCAGCGTAGTAGCACATATCCCCCTCACGCAGGACAAACGTTGCTCCGTCGGCACCAGTCAGTTCTCGTGCCGCACGACGTACTATAGCCGTAATCTCATTTAAACTGCGTGCTAGGGAGAGCTCCTGAACGACACGAAGTAGGAGTTCCATAGCGTTGTTGTAGCGCTCCAGTTGTTGAGACGCAAAAACTTGAAGGGCACGTCGAGCTATCGGTGGGAGTCGCCACAATTGCTCTTTGGAAATACAGTCCACAGCACCAGCACGTAAATAAGCTGCAGCTTCCTCTTCTTTAACATTTCTACAAACAAAGATGAATGGAACTTTGGGATACTTGTGCTGAGCAATCTCAAAAACAGAGCACCCACAAAACTCTTCCACTTCGTTTTCCGAGAGGATTAAATCAAAACCCCCTTGTTCAATAGCAGCGAGGTACTCAGAACAAGTCTTCACTACCTGTGATTCTACCTTCCAGCCATCCTTAACCAGTACAAGCTGTACCCGTTGTGCATCAAGGGTGTTATCTTCAAAATGGAGAATGCCTAGAGTGTTCATAACTCCAATCCAAAGGCAGATATTTCACTGCTTTGAAAATATCTTCTTACAGTAGTTTTTTGTAGTATGGGCATTGCCTACTCATATTTCAAACGTCCATCACCTGCATGAGTAGTCAGGAGTCAGCCCCTCCGCTTAATTCATAAGGTACAACGTTCAAAATTCAAAAACAAGATTCTTAATTTTGAATTGATAATTTTGTAGATGCCCGGAGGGTAGCAGCAGCTTCTCGGAGGGTATTTTGAATGTTTGAGTAGCGAGGGTCGGGAGGGAAGAGTTAATGTTCATTAACTCTTATATTGCTAAATACTAAATTGTGTATTCTTCTTGGGAATACCCACACTACGATTTGCGGTCTTATCATTTGAAAAGCCCTGTCTTATTAATGATAGGCTTTCTAGTTTAAATTATAACTTTTTAATCATTTCTCTCAGTCTGAAAAAATTTAGAACCCGCTGTTCTATCAGCAAATTGCTTTGCCGCCTCTAGTAAATAATCGCAGTAGGTACGAGCAACTATAGATAGCTGTTTTCCAGAAGGGTAAACCATGTACCAATTCCGCTGAATCGGAAAATGCTCTACATCCAATATGGTGATATCCTGCTCATCTGTGATTAAGGTATGTCGAGATAAAACTGAAATTCCTAAACCTCCTGCAATTGCTTGCTTAATCGCTTCGTTGCTCCCTAATTCCAGCTTTACGTTCACCTTCACTTCATGCTCATCCAATAATTTCTGCACAGCTCGCCGCGTTCCTGAACCTGGTTCCCGCATAATAAAAGGCTCATCAGCAAGACGTTCAATGGCGATATTTTTTTCCTTTGCCAGAGGATGATGAACAGGTGCCAAAACGACCAAAGGGTTTTCTAAAAATGGCTGGCAATTGACATCTAAATGTTCTGGAACTTGGCTCATGATGTATAAATCATCCATATTGCCTGTCATACGTTCCAAAATGCCTTCATGATTTGTGACTTGTAGCGAGATATCTATTCCTGGATAAAGTTTGCAAAATGGACCGAGTAAGCGTGGAATAAAGTATTTAGCGGTCGTAATCACTGCTAAACGCAGCTGTCCCTGCTTTAACCCTTTCAAATCTGCCACTTTCATCTCAAATTGAGCAATTGTGTCGAAAATCTGCCGACAAGTGGCAAATAATTCCCGTCCTGCTTCTGTAAGATAGAGACGCTTGCCTACTTGTTCAAATAATGGCAACCCGACTGATTTTGTGAGTTGCTTAATTTGCATAGAAACAGTGGGTTGGGTGAGAAACAGTTCCTCAGCAGCGCGAGTGAAACTACCATGACGTGCCGCCGCCTCAAACACCTTCAACTGGTGCAGCGTCGCTTGATTCAAGGGTTATTCTCCTCTAATAGCAATTTTATAGCTATAGTCTAGTATCACTGAACACTTGAATTTGATATAGCTTTGCTCATGGAAAAGTTACAAGTATAGATATAGATAAAAATCTATTAATTCTATTAGAAGAATCGTATTTTCCTTATGGTCTCGAAAAGTTATGATTCAAAAAAGCAACAACAGCGTAAGATACCTTCCAGCCAAGATTGCACTTCTTGGTGACTAACAACTCAAGTTATGAGTTATGAGTTATGAGTGACTGGTCAATTGCCGCTTGTCAATCAAGGACAAAAGACTCGTTTCTCAACGCCACTTTGCTTTCGACGGAGGTTCTCTCCGTATACAACGGGCTGCTCTTAACTCTTAACTTTTTCACTCTCAATCTTCTTCTGTCATTTTTAGGGGTAATCTGGCTAAATCTGGCAACTGCATTAGCTCTGTTTCTGCAACTTGCTCCTTGATGCTGACTGGCAGCTTTAACGGTTGACGTTCTTCTATCCAGCAACTGGCAACTGGCAAGGTGTGCTCCAACTCCTCTAATGGTCTTGGAATCACCATCACTGCATTCAACTCCCCAATGCGTTCTGCCTCGTTCATTCCAGCTTCCACTGCGACGGCTACATTTGCCACGGAGCCACGGATAATGGCTGTACACAAACCTGCACCAATTTTTTCGTACGCTGCTAATTGCACATCAGCAGCTTTGAGCATCGCATCGGCAGCTCCCACTAACGCCGGAAATCCTCGCGTCTCTACCAAACCAATTGCTAGGTTACTCAGGCGGTTGTAATTGCTGTCTTCAGCAAGTGCGCTGAGGCGACTGTTGATAGGTAGGATAACTTCTAGGTTGGGATAAGGACGGGGAATCACCAAACTAGAAACCAACTGACCGATTTGTTCGGCAACTTGAACTCCAGACTCTACCGCCAGGCGGACATCGGCAATTCCACCTCTGACAACAGCCGTACAGTGACCACTGCCTATTTTTTCATATCCAACTAGATGAACTCCAGCGGTTTTCAGCATCGTATCCGCTGTACCAACCATTGCAGGAAAACTGCGGGTAGATACCATTCCCAGGGCACTATCCTTAAAGATGTCTCGACGGTGCGATGCCTGTGCACTGATAAACCGTTGATTGTATGCCTCCATTTGGCTTCTCCAGAATATTCACTCAATTGTTAGTTGCAACTCAAGCCGACAACTTAACAATTAACACTTATTCAGGTTGACCGTCAGATGTGGGTTTATTCAAGGGTTGCTTATGGGGAAATAATGTAATTAACAGCCTTTGTATACTTTCTTGCCCGTAAATGTAACTCCCAATTTGAGATTCCTGAGTGGGGGCTGGAAGGGATGAGGGAGATGAGGGGAGGGTTGGGGGAGGTTCTGAATTTTGAATTGGTTTGTCTGGTTGTTCTCCTTGTCCTTGTTGTCTCCCTGTCCCATTTTGCGACTCTATACTCGTAGAAGCAAAGTCAGTTGCCGATGCTTCTGGCTGTCTTGTTTCACTGATTGGTATAGAAGACTCAGGAGCACGCCGACTCGTGTCTCCCAGAACTGAGCCTGCTGTAACAACTTGCCCAGGCTCGACAGAACAATTGAATATTGTTGTCGCTGCTCCAATACAAGCATTTGCCCCAATTTTGCCTTTACCAACCATCAAAAGACCGGCTCCCAAGTTTGCTCCTGCTTCTACCTCCAGGGTTCCTTCACTGGCTTGAAGAATTGACCCCATACCAACACAGACCCCTGGACCAATGATTATTTTGCTGTTTGAAGCCGCTTGGAGTATCACGCCTGGTGCAATTACAGCACTAGGATGAATTATCACCTCGCCACTCATATAAGAATCAAAGTTATCACTTAGGCGCAGTGGCGGCACAGACATTGTATGTAACCTCGGAAGCCATTAAATAGGAGGAGTGGATGGAGAGAGTGGAGGATAGGAGGCAGGGAACAATACCTCCCTCACTTCCCCCACTTCCTCATCTCTTTCATCTCCTCAACTACGGGCGTTGAATAATTGTTTCTAATACGCGGCGCTTTGCTTTGGGGTCAATACCAATCAAGCGTACGTACTCTCCTTGGTATTCAGCTAGGTAGGATTCTAATGCTGCTGCCGCTTGATGTGCGGAAGTCGCCTGAATTTGTCCACAGCTTGCCCAAGAACCTGTACGGAACCGCCGCTGATCTACGTGTTCTGCACTAATTTTATACCCACCAGCTATGAGTTGCTGTAGCTGTTCTACAACCTCGGAATTTAAGCGAGTACTAGTCGCTGATGCCGTTTTAGGGGCAGTCGCAGCAGGCGCACTCGTAAAGGACTTAGAACTGCTAGATGAGGCAACAGAACCGTTGGGGCGTTGGATAATACTTTCTAAAACCCGGCGCTTAGCTTTGGGGTCAATACCAATTAAGCGTATGTACTCGCCTTGGTGATTATCTATACAATCTTCCAGCGCGGCAACAACTTCTTTTGTGGAAGTTGATTCGATTGGTTGACAGCTTTGCCATGAACCTGTGCGGAAGCGGCGCTCATCTACGTGCTCTGTACCGATTTTGTAACCACCTGCAAGAAGCTGATTTATCTGGTCTACAGTTTCAGCACTGAGTTTGCCACTGCCAGCGCCATTGCTGGAAGCATGACCATTACCGTTGTAGCTTCTGTTTGTTTGGTTGGTAGGAGCTTTGAAGTTAGCAGGTGCATTCACGACCCCATCTGGGCGTTGGATGATAGTTTCTAACACGCGTCGTCTGCCATTGGGGTCAATGCCAAATAGACGAACATACTCGCCAGAGTGGTCTGCTAGACAATTTTCCAATGTGGCGATCGCCTCACCAACTGATCTTGCTTCTATTGGTGTACAACTCTGCCAAGAGCCAGTACGGAACCGCCTTTGGTCTACGTGTTCTGTACCAATCTTATACCCTTGTTCTAAGAGGTAACGTACTTGCTCTACTGTTTCACCACCCAAGCGACTGCTCGACACTTCACTACTCCTTTCTAACTCATCAACCTCAAACACGTTAACACCGTTGCTTGTATAAGATTTAGCTAACTGTTCCCGAACGGTTTTAATACACTTATTATCTGCAGCACAAAGATACCCAGCCCGCAACGCCTGATTAATTCCAATCACATGATGGGCAAAATGCTGATCCTGTGCTTGTACATCTGGCAGGCGATCAGCTTGTTGTTGAGTGGTTATTATTGCTCCTGATGGGACATATTTGCCTGGTGGAACTTCTACATCTTGAATCAGAGCGTGCATCATGACGATGCAACCAGCTCCCACTTTGGCGTTAAACACTGTAGAGCGAAAGCCAATGAAGCAATTATCCCCAACGTAAGCTGGTCCATGAATGAGTGCCATGTGAGTAATGGATGCATTGCTGCCAATCCATACTGAGTACTCATTTTGGTCATCACCAATGACTCGACCTTGCTCCAATCCATGAATCACAACACCATCTTGAAGATTAGTGTTTTCACCGATGTAAAAAGGTGTGCCTTCATCCGCTCTAATCGAAGTCCCCGGAGCAACGATTACATTTGCGCCTATAGATACATCCCCAATAATATTGGAAAAAGGATGTAAATAAGCGCTTTCATGGATTTTTGGCTCAGCTAAACTCTTTGACCACGGGGTTGGGGGTGCCGCCGTGCTGCGGACTGCCATCGCTAGATTCCTCCTAAGATTGCACTGCTCGCCATTTGTTAATTGTTAGTTGCCCTACTAACCCCTCACTCCTGACTATCTATACTGGTCTTTTTTGCTGTAAATTAGGCGGTCCTCGATGCGAACCGTATCAATTATCGCCACCACTGCTGCATCTACTGGACGTTGTTCATTTCCAAGAACTTGACGAGCGGCACTACCACGACTCATGAGTACCCACTCATCTACTCCCGCACCCACATTATCAGCCGCTACCTCGTATTCTGGCAGAATGCGTCCTTCTTCATCTACTAATTGCAACAGCAGTAGTTTGACACCTCTAAGACTTGGGTCTTTTTGAGTGCTAACTACTGTGCCGCGAACTTTAGCAATTTGCATTACACGTTATTGTCTTCTGCCGAAGGGACGAATTGCATTCACATTTTCCCGGAACTGTTCTACATCTTCGGTATAACGAATTGGCAGCACGTATTCTAGGTTCTCGTGAGGACGAGCAATGATATGGGTAGACAACACTTGTCCACCGTTGACTCGCTTGACTGATTCCACCCCAGCTGCAACTGAAGCTTGTACTTCAGAAACATCTCCCCGCACAATTACGGTAACGCGACCACTACCAATTTTTTCATAACCCACCAAAGTCACACGGGCTGCTTTTACCATCGCATCTGCTGCTTCCACTACCGCTGGAAATCCCAGGGTTTCCACCATTCCCACTGCAATTGACATGAGTTTTATTCCTTAGCTTTCAACAATCAGCTTCAATAAATAAACACTAACCAAAGCTCTAACAAGACAGCCCCGACAAGAATATTGAATTTTGAAGCTATCAGCTTTGGGCTGAAAGCTTAATTCATTCAGAATCTAAAATCCAATACTGTTAAGTACGGAACTGCTCCACAGCTTCTGTGTAGCGAATAGGCAATACGTATTCCAAGTTTTCGTGAGGACGAGCAATGATGTGAGTGGAGACCACTTCACCGCCATTAACCCTTCTCGCTGCTTCAACTCCAGCTGCAACTGAAGCCTGCACTTCAGAAACGTCTCCTCGGACAATGACAGTCACCCGAGCGCTACCGATTTTTTCATACCCTACAAGAGTGACGCGAGCGGCTTTCACCATCGCGTCAGCAGCTTCCACAACTGCCGGAAACCCTTTTGTTTCAATCATTCCAACTGCAATTGGCATCGCAGAACTCCCACAAACTTATTGAAATATGTACTGTCTTGAAAAATTTTTGACGGGGATGCTCATTTTGAGCTTCAAAAGCATTTCTTAATTAAGCATAGAAAAGCTTTGCACCCCTGACAATATAAATTACCATAATAGTTTATAATAAAATTAATTAAAAAAGCTTAATGGAATTATAGAAGGGCAATTCTGCTCAATCGAACTTCACAGATCCCTGGAGCAGCTACTTCTGCTTTATAATTTTTTTATTACATTTGCTCAAACAGGTTCGTAAAGGCAGGAACTCTGCCTCAAGATGAGTGACGAAAAACTCGAAGAGTGCTACCACCGTAGTCTTTACTGGTTTTTTGCTGTTTTACTAGAAAACTCTAAAGAAATATATAAGTTTTTATTATCTAACTTATAAACTGGAGTTTTTAAGTTAGAAATTAATGCTGTCTAAAGAGAGATAAGTTAAAGATAGGAAAATAATAATTTATGATAAATATCTCATTATTCTGTCTTCTCAATACAAAAAATGAAAGAATCCTTTTAAAGAATCAAACTTAAACTCTTCAAATTCTAAAGCTAAGACAAAATCATTTCATAAAGTGGAAAAAAGAATTTTTTAGCTGAACTGCCAAGGGATGTTTCAATGAATCAGATTCTCTTTTCAACAAGTTGGTGTATACCTTTTTATGGGTTAGTGGGTGCGCTTCTTACCTTGCCGTGGGCAATGGGATTGATTCGACGCACAGGACCAAGACCAGCTGCTTATTTCAACTTGTTAACAACTGTTTTGGCTTTTTTCCACAGCCTGTTCATATTTTTTGATATTTGGAATACAGAATCAGAAAATTTTGTGATTACCTGGTTCAAAGCTGCAGATTTTAACTTATCCTTTGCTTTAGAAGTTTCGCCAGTTAGTGTTGGAGCAACGGTCTTAATTATAGGGTTAAGTTTACTGGCACAAACTTACGCTCTTGGTTACATGGAGAAAGACTGGGCTTTAGCGCGTTTCTTTGCACTGATGGGATTTTTTGAGGCAGCGCTAACTGGTTTAGCTATTAGTGACTCTCTGTTTCTTAGCTATGCCCTTTTGGAAATGCTGACTCTTTCGACCTATTTGCTGGTGGGATTTTGGTATGCTCAACCATTAGTGGTTACAGCCGCGCGAGACGCATTTCTCACCAAGAGGGTAGGAGACTTGTTGCTCCTGATGGCAGTTGTGGCACTTTCCACCATGGCAGGAAGCTTAAACTTTTCCGACTTATACGAATGGGCGCAGACGGTAGAGTTGAATCCAACAGTATCCACTTTGTTAGGTTTGGCGTTGATAGCAGGACCTGTTGGTAAATGCGCTCAATTTCCACTGCATTTATGGTTGGATGAGGCGATGGAAGGTCCTAACCCAGCTTCAGTGATGCGAAATTCTATGGTGGTCGCTGGTGGGGCGTATGTGCTGTACAAGCTACAGCCAATTCTTGCACTCTCACCAATAGCATTGAATGCTTTGATCATCATCGGTACAGTCACAGCAGTCGGTGCATCGTTAGTGTCGATCGCCCAAATTGATATTAAACGAGCGCTTTCTCATTCCACAAGTGCATACATGGGGTTAGCGTTTTTGGCAGTGGGAATGCAGCAAGGAGGAGTCGCTTTGATGCTGCTGTTCACTCATGCAATTGCCAAAGCACTCTTATTCATGAGTTCCGGTTCTGTCATATTTACAACCAGTACCCAAGATTTAACAGAAATGGGCGGTCTGTGGTCAAGAATGCCTGCAACCACCACAGCTTTTGTTGTTGGTTCGGCTGGAATGGTGACACTGCTACCATTAGGAAGCTTTTGGGCAATGTTAGGATGGGCTGATGGTTTGGCTTTAATTAGCCCTTGGGTGGTTTTTATCTTAGTGCTAGTCAATGGTTTGACAGCATTAAATTTGACACGTCTGTTTCGCTTAATATTTTGGGGTGAACCACAGCCAAAGACCCGCCGTGCCCCAGAAGTTGCTTGGCAGATGGCATTCCCAATGGTATTTCTGACGGTGCTCACTTTATTACTACCTATCATGTTGCAACAATGGTACTTACTACCTGATTGGGCAAGTATCAATTGGATAGTCGTAGCGTTGTTAGTCTCTTCATCAGTGCTAGGAATAGGGATAGGGTCGAACATCTATCTGCATAAGGCATGGTCGAGATCTAGAGTTCTTGCCTGGAGATTTTTGCAAGACTTGTTGGGTTATGACTTTTACATTGACAGAATTTATCGTGTGACAGTCGTAGCTGCAGTTGCGTTGCTTTCTAAAATTTCTGCTTGGAGCGATCGCTATCTCGTAGATGGTTTTATTAATTTAGTTGGGTTTGCAGCAATTTTTAGTGGGCAAACCTTAAAGTACAGCATTTCTGGTCGCTCTCAAGGATACCTGTTGACCATTCTTGTAGGCGTCAGCCTCCTAGGTTTTTTCATCAGTTGGTCATTAGGTCTACTTGATAGCTGGCATTTTTAGTCATTTGTCAAGAAGAAAGGCAGGAGGCAGAGGGCAGAAGGTAAAGCAATCAGTGGTGGCTTGGGTGGCTTGAACCCAATCGGGCAATGCACAAAGGTATACCTTAAAACTTTTTCCCTCCCTCTGCCCCACCGCCAGTCGCCTGCGGAGGGAGACCCTCCTGCAGCGCTGGCTCTCTGCCTCAACCGTCGTAGGGCTTGGTCATTCGTTACGACAAGAGACAAACAATAAAAGACATCAGGATAAAACAAAGGACAAAAGACAAACTATGCTCAGTACTTTGCTTTTGGTGCCGTTGCTAGGTGCGGTTATAATCGGTTTCTTACCTGTTGGCATGACATCAAAACTGTCTCGTGGAGTCGCCTTAGTCGTTGCAAGTATCGCTTTCTTGTGGACTGTGGTCCTTTCAACCCAGTTTAATCCAGGGGAAGTCAGTCAACAATTTACCGAGTTCTTGCCTTGGATAGATGCTTTAGGCTTGAATTATCACCTTGCAATAGATGGTTTGTCATTACCTTTGTTGCTTTTAAATGGGTTGTTGACTTGCATCGCCATCTACAGCAGCGACGAAAATCTTCAGCGTCCTCGTTTTTATTATTCTTTACTTTTGCTATTAAACGCTGGGGTGACTGGAGCCTTCATGGCACAGGATTTACTGTTATTTTTCCTGTTTTACGAGATAGAACTGATTCCCCTGTATTTTCTCATTGCCATTTGGGGTGGTGAACGGCGGGGTTATGCAGCGACGAAATTTCTGATTTATACCGCTGTTTCAGGGGTGATTATTTTAGCAAGTTTTCTCGGCGTGGTTTGGCTGAGTGGCGCTTCTAGCTTTGCTTTAGATGCTGTAAATACCAAGTCTTTGTCTTTAGAGACACAATTATTACTGCTATTGGGAATTTTGATTGGTTTTGGTATCAAAATTCCCTTAGTTCCTCTTCACACTTGGTTGCCAGATGCTCACGTTGAAGCTTCTACACCAATTTCGGTGCTGTTGGCTGGCGTATTATTGAAGTTAGGGACTTACGGCTTACTGCGGTTTGGGATGAACTTGTTCCCAGAAGCTTGGAATTATGTGGGTCCAGTTTTAGCAATATGGGCAGTTGTGAGCGTGCTTTATGGCGCATCCTGTGCGATCGCTCAAAAAGACATGAAAAAAATGGTGGCGTACAGTTCCATTGGACATATGGGCTTTGTCCTTTTAGCCGCTGCTGCTGCTACACCTTTGAGTGTGTTGGGAAGCGTCATGCAAATGATTAGCCACGGGTTAATTTCAGCCCTGCTCTTTTTGCTCGTTGGGATTGTCTACAAAAAAGCAGGAAGCCGTGATTTAGATGTTCTACAGGGGTTACTGAACCCAGAACGAGGTATGCCTGTTATTGGAAGCTTGATGGTGTTAGGAGTGATGGCAAGCGCTGGCATACCGGGGATGGTTGGATTTATTGCCGAATTCATTGTTTTTCGCGGAAGTTTCGCAGTTTACCCAGTGCAAACCCTAATCTCTATGATAGGTACAGGCTTAACTGCTGTTTACTTCTTAATTCTCATGAATCGTGCCTTTTTTGGGCGTTTGTCTGCACAAGTTATAAACTTACCCCGTGTCTCTTGGGCAGACCGCACACCTGCCATCATTTTAGCTGTGCTGATTGTGATTTTTGGAGTCCAGCCCAATTGGCTTGTGCATTGGACTGAACCAACAATGACGACGATGGTTAATACACCAAACCCTGTGGCAACAGTGTCCTTAGTTAAGCCAAAAAGCAAGAAAAGTTAAAAGAGTGAATAATAGGTTTGGAGTACAAACTGAAGCGTTGACTCCAAACTTATTTTTTAACATTTATTATAAGGATTTTGGGAGACACACCAATGGTCAACATCAAAAATAAGCCCATTACTAACTATCCATTATTTGAGTATATTAATCGCCTTGAATCAGGAGGAGCATTACTCCCTGACACTCCAGAAAACGTGTTAGAAGTCGTTGGTATTTTGAAAAGCTATGGTGTTGTTTTAGACGCCTATTCAAAGAATTTGATATACGTCGCTGAACATCAATTTTTAGTATTTTTTCCATTTTTTAAATATTTTAACGGAGAATTTTCTTTTAAAAAATTGCTTCGGCATTGGTGGCATGACAGAATTAATTTTGAATATGCCGAATATTGCATGAAAGCAATGATGTGGCATGGTGGAGGAGGGCTGGATCAATATCTAGATTCAGCAGAATTTGAAAAAAGGGCACAAGCTGTTATCGAAGCAAAATTTAAAGCCAATCCCATCATGAAGGGAGTTCATCAATTATTCCCTGATTTCTTAACTGAACAGTTACGTGTCAGCGCTTACACCACTGCTTTAGGTCAATTTTGGCGAGTGATGGCTGATATTTTTCTCACTTTATCAGACCGTTACGACCAAGGTGAAATCAAATCTATTCCTGAAGTTGTAGATCACATCAAAGCGGGTTTAGTCGCAGATGCAACCAAGCCCATTACCTACGCTGTTAAAATTCGGGATAAAGTTTACGATATCATTCCCAAATCTGTCGGTTTAACATTCCTTGCAGATACAGCCATTCCCTATGTAGAAGCAGTTTTCTTCCGGGGAACGCCCTTTTTGGGAACAGTTTCATACAATGCTCAAGCTTACCAAATTCCCCCCGATCAAGCTCGATTTCAATACGGCGCTTTGTATGCTGACCCCTTACCCATTGGCGGTGCGGGTATTCCTCCCACTTTGCTCATGCAAGATATGCGTCATTATCTCCCAGATTATTTGCACAAAGTTTATCAACATAGTCTTCGAGGAGAAGATGATTTGCGAGTTCAAATTTGTATAAGTTTCCAAAAATCGATGTTTTGTGTGACCACAGCTGCAATTTTGGGACTTATGCCTTATCCTTTGGATACTCAAAATCCAGAGGAGGAACAAGCCAATCGAGTTTATTTGCAAAAGTGGCTTGATAGACTAAAAACTTCGCGATTGGAAGATGTGAACAAGGAGTCTAATCTTCCAGTGGCTTTACCTAAGAAGGTGTAAGAAATATCTTGTGAACACATCTGTTGAAATTTTTTGTAGGGGCACATCTATTGATGTGCCCTTATTTGTTGTAGTTTTGATTAACGAGTATGACCAATAAATAGTTCAACGTGAATAAATGTGGATGGGTTAGCGAAGCGTAACCCATGCTGTGTTAAAAAAGTGCGATTACCCCTTTGGGGCAGGGCGATCGCCCCACCGTAATGATATAGATGTAAATTTGTCAAGCTTAGATTTAACCGGAATCCAGCCGATTATTTCTCCTTACTTAACAGAACTATCTCTGACGGCTCAGGAGGTGCTGTTGGCTTAATAGGGGTAAAATGACTGTCGGATATATTTTTCCTGACCAACGTTAAATATGCAAATGCTGCTGAACAACCGCTATCGAATTCTTCGCACTTTGGGACGCGGTGGATTTGGTGAGACTTTTCTAGCAGAAGATACCCAAATGCCCTCACTCCGTCGTTGTGTCATTAAGCAACTCAAACCAATACAGGATAATCTCCAAGTTTACCAGTTGGTACAGCAGCGATTTCAGCGGGAAGCAGCAATTTTAGAAGACTTAGGAGAGGGAAGCAATCAAATCCCCCGATTGTATGCTTACTTTTCCGAAAATGGTCACTTTTACTTAGTACAAGAGTATATTGAAGGACAGACCCTCACATCAAAGTTACAAGAGCAAGGTTTGATGAGCGAGAGTGCAGTCAAAGAAATTTTACTTAGCATTCTACCAGTTCTCGAATATATTCACAGTAAGGGCATTATCCACCGGGATATTAAGCCAGACAATATCCTCATTCGCCATGCTGATGGTAAACCTGTTTTAATTGACTTTGGCGCAGTGAAAGAAACAGTAGGTACGGTAATCAGTCCTTCTGGGAATTCTACAAGGTCAATTGTCATTGGCACACCAGGATTTATGGCTAGCGAACAATCTGTTGGACGCCCCATGTTTGCCAGTGATATCTATAGTTTGGGACTCACCGCAATTTATTTACTCACAGGCAAAACACCGCGAGAATTAACAGTTGATCCGACTACGGGTGCTCTTGTATGGCGACAGTATGCTTTGAGTATCACTCCTAGTTTTGCTGCTGTATTAGATAAAGCTATTCACTTTCATGCACGCGTTAGCGAAGCTCCTCTGAAGGAGGCTCGCTTTGCCAGCGCCAGAGAAATGTTGCAAGCTTTGTATACTGGTGCTTCAGTAATAGGTCCCACGATTCCACTAGTTCCTCCCACAGTTCCAGTGAGTCCTCCAACAGTCGTCTATCAGCATCCACCATCGGTCACTGGACTACCGCCTGCAATACATCAACATACCATTCCTGTGAGCCCAGGACCTATTTCTCAATCTTCTCATCACAGTGGTGCACAAAATAGTGGGCAGAAGGGTTTCTTTCTGGGAAGCATCATTGCAGGTGGTTTGATTGGTGCATCTGTCATCATTGGTTTTGCCCTCAACAGACAACAATCTCAACCATATGTAGAACAACCACCAGCACAGCAGAACACATCCATTTCCCCTTCTTCCGTACCTTCAGAACCTCAGGAGGCTGTGGTGTTAACTACGCCAACACAAAAGCAATCAAAAATTCCTAGTTTTCCAGAACCTACCGCACCGCCTTTTGAAACTCTAGAACCTGTTCTACCAGCAGGACTAGCACCAGTTCCCAGCACGAACCTTCCCAATATTTCTAACACACCTGTTCCCACCCAAACCCAAACTTCTTCACTTCCTGCTACAATCCAACTGCCGATAAATAATCAGCGCTCACCAACAGAAGCTATACAAAATTATTACTCAAGCATTAATCAGGGTCAGTATAGAACTGCTTGGAATCAGTTAGCTCCCAGCTACCAAAATAATAAACGTCTACACCCTAATGGTTATCTTTCTTACATTGACTGGTGGGGAGGAAAAGTGAAAAATGTTGATGTTGAGCAAGTTAGCGTAGTAGAAGGTAGTACGGAAACAGCTACAGTCAACGCTCAATTAAAATATCTTATGAAAACTGGAAAAGTTGTTCGTAGTTCTGTACGCTTCTTACTTTTGTGGGATGCTGATAACATGAGGTGGGTTGTTGCTGATACTAGGTAGCTTGACTCAAGAGCGCAGTCTTCAGGACAGGATACATTCCGTCCATTTAGTCGTCGCAGAATTTAGTACACATTTGTTAAGGATGAGCATTGTATGTAGGAGTTTGTTTCTGTCCCTGAAGGGATTCACACAGAACTATTCTCGCCCCTAATCGTAAGACTTTAGTAAGGAAAAAATTTCACACTGTCCTGTAGGGCTGCGTTATATTCTATCCGAATGAGAACTGGGATAACGGAGCATGACAACTAAGCTGCTGAACAATCGCTATCAAGTTATCCAGGTACTAGGTGCCGGTGGATTTGGTGAAACTTTTTTGGCGGAAGATATGCATATGCCTTCTCGCCGTCGCTGTGTGATTAAGCAACTCAAACCCGTAACAAACGACCCGCAAACATACAAAATTATTCAAAATAGATTTGAACGAGAAGCTGCAACCCTAGAGTATCTGGGTGAAGGAAGCGATCAAATTCCTAAACTCTTTGCTTATTTTTCTGAAACTGGGCAATTTTACCTTGTCCAAGAATGGATTCAAGGTCAAACCCTAACAGACATGGTGAGAGCACAAGGCGTACTCAGCGAAGCGAGCGTTAGGGAAATCTTATTGAGTTTGCTGTCTGTCTTGGATTATGTCCACAGCAAAGGGATTATTCACCGGGATATCAAGCCTGACAACATCATTATCCGCTCGTCAAATGGCAAGCCAGTTTTGATTGATTTTGGCGCGGTTAAAGAAACAATACGTTCAATCGTGAATTCTTCAGGATATCCCACGCAGTCATTAGTGATTGGTACACCAGGGTTTATGCCAAGCGAGCAAGCCGTTGGACGCCCAGTTTACGCAACTGATATCTACAGCTTAGGCATGACGGCAATTTATTTGCTGACTGGCAAATACCCGCATGAATTACCAATACATCCTCAAACGGGCGAAGTCATTTGGCATCACCTCGCGCCTGAAGTGTCCGCAAACATGGTGATGGTTCTCAATCAGGCAGTTAAGCCCCATGCTAGCGATCGCTACACTACCGCTAGCAAAATGCTCTATGCTTTGAAATCTGTCACTTCTCTTCCCACTGTAGAACCAACAGCTGCCTATCAACCAACTGTTCCCCTATCTCCGACTTCTGCGACAGCACTCCCATCTCAATACACCCAACCATTGTCTTCCAATCAAAAAGCTCCTGTTATTCCCCCAACTTCTACTCCATCAAACTGGCAGAAACCAGTTTGGATTGTGGGCAGTTTGGTTGTGGGTAGCTTGATTGGTGCAGTCGCTATTGCCAATATGACTCGTCAAGCGTCTGAAGTTCCCATTGCTACATCATCACCTGCTTCAACACCGCTTTCAGAAGCCAACCAGACAAATCCCACCCCTGCAACAGCATCCCCAACTCCCACTTCTAAAACCAGCACAACCAGAAATAGGAGAGTTGTTGTACCACCTCCAATTGCTAGTGAACTTAATCCACAACAACAGCCAGAAACTGAGACATCTGCCGCACCCCCAGTTGCATCTGGATCACAACAACAGCCATCAATATTTGAACCATCACCACAAGAACCCAAGGTAGTAGAATCTCAAACTCAAAGCCCAGCCGCTTCCATACCACAAGAAACCACACCGCCAGAATCCACCCCACAACAAGAATCCATTCCGCAAAAAGCGGAACAGCCAGCGACTCCTACACCTGTTCCAACCCCGGAGGCTTCCACCCCACCTCCACAGCCGGAAAAAGAAAGCCCTGCAATAACACCAAATACCAATAGTCGTAGCGTTCCGGCATTTCCTGTGGGTACTCCGGAAGATGCTGTTAAAGCAGCTTTAGGAAGACCGCGTAAAGTTTCAAGAGGTGCGTTTGGCAGAACTCGTGCTTATGTTTATCAGCATGACCCAAACCGCGTTGATCTTGGTTATTTATTTGACCGTAAAACAAGAATGGTGCGCCAAACAGAAGTCTCATTCGCTCAATCTGTCGCACCGGAGGTCATGCAGAGTACATTGCAGGGAATGCTAGGGGGTAATGCTTCTGGTGATATTAAGCAAGGGCTGCAACAAGTTTATGAGCGTAAAACGAATCAATACTCTTTTAATGTTGGTGGATTAAAAGGAAGCATAGAACGTAATTCAGAAGACCAAATCTACATTGCTGTCTGGGATTCAGAATTGCATTGATAAAGAATTTCTATCTAAAGGATGGGCTTTTTTCTGAACAGTCGGGATAAGACAATACTGGGTAGTGTTTACTGGAGTTGCACTATGACAAGCAAGAAAACAACCCGGCGCAATTTTCTGATAACGAGTATGGCGGTTGCTGGTGGAGTTGTCGGAACTTCAGCTTGTCAACAACTCACAAATACCACAGCGCAATCATCAGAACATCCTAGTTCTACTGCTCAAACACCTGTAGAGGAGTCCGCCTCTGCATCTGGACAACTCCAGGAAAAGATGCCACAACGAGTGCTAGGACGCACAGGTGTATCAGTGCCCATCCTTGGTTTAGGAGGGTCTGCATCACCTTTATCCCGTCCACCAAAAGAAGAAGAAATCAAATCTATAGCAATTATTGAACGAGCATTTGATTTAGGAATTCGTTACTTCGATACGACGGCTAATTACGGACCCAGTGAAGAACGGCTGGGCAAAGTGCTTCCACCACTACGAAAAGAGGTGTTTTTAGCCAGTAAGAGCAACGCCAGAGATAGAGATGGGGCATGGCAAGAATTAGAGCAATCTCTTAAACGTCTAAAAACTGATTATCTTGACCTTTGGCAGTTGCACTCCGTTTCTTATGATTGGAATCTAGATGCCATCCTAAATACCAAACATGGTGCGATTAAGGCTATAGAAGAAGCGAAGGCGCAAAAATTGGTGCGTCATGCTGGTATTACAGGACACCATGACCCTGCAATTATAGCCAAAGGGCTGCGTCGCTATCCATTTGACACCGCTCTTATACCTATCAACGCTGCTGATAAACACAACCCAAAGTCCTTTATTGCTGAAGTTTTACCAGTGGCTCGGCAGAAAAAGACTGGTATCATTGCGATGAAGGTACCTGCTTATGGTCGGCTATTCAAGCCTGGTGTATTGGAAGGAATGCATCAAGCTATGGGGTATGCTCTTTCTCAAAGCGGTGTTCACTGTTGCATCATTGCAGCAGAGGATGTTGCTTTGTTAGAACAAAATGTTAGAGTTGCTCAAGCTTTTGTTCCACTTTCAACTGATGAAATTTCAGGCATTGAGCAACGTACTGCTGCTGTTTGGCAGGAGAACAGTTTCTTCCGGCAATGGGCTTAGTTTTGATTCAAAATTCACCACTCTAGATTTTCTAGTTCAAAAGCCTCTAAGTATACCACATTAAAAAGCTAAAAACTAGTTAATAAAACTCTAAAATTTATTTATAAAAAATATATATAACTATTTCTTAAAATTTACCTCTTTCGGTAGAATTCAAATTTTATACATTATCAATCAATATGGTTCAGTTAACAGTTAGCGTTACCTGTCCTATTTTTCAGCAAATACAAAGCTTGAATGCATTCTTTGCTGGATGCTATTTTTAGTCTTCTCAACAGTTCATCCAATTCTTCAAATGATTCTTTTATTTCTACTTTGCTGACTCCAGCCTTCTTTACTCGTTAATATTTATTCCTTGCTTATCCATATCATATTTTTCATGAAATTTTATTAAGCCAAACTTAATAGCATCTTAACGAGTATTTGATGCTGGATTGGTATGTTTTTTCCTAGAAAAGATAACTCAAACTCACAATTTTCAGATTCTCATTTGCTAGGAAATAAATTTTCCCATTGTCTGTTAAAGCTAATTGTTTTGGGCTAACTTGATTCGAGTTAGTTCCTTATCTTTGACTGGTATTGTCAAATCTACAACTTGCAATTAACACATGGAACGCCTGCATTTTGAGCGATTATTATCTACCCGCTTCAAGCGACGCAACCTTTTACTAGGTGCTGGATTCTTAACAGGTTTCGCGCTCACAAGCCAATGGTCCAGCAGAGTGAATGCTCAACCTAAGTTCTCCGCTTATCCATTCAGCCTTGGTGTCGCTTCAGGTGAGCCATATCCTAGAAGTGTTGTTCTATGGACAAGGTTGGCTCCTGACCCTCTCAACGGAGGTGGAATGCCCTCAGAAAATGTCCCTGTGCAGTGGCAGGTTGCTACTGATGAAAAGATGACACGAGTTGTGCGAAGTGGCACAGTATACGCAATTCCTGAACTAGGACATTCGGTACATGTCGTTGTCAGTGGACTACAACCTGCCCGATGGTATTGGTATCAATTTAGGGTAGGTAATGAAGTCAGCCCAATTGGACGTACCCGCACAGCTCCTGCTGTTGGACAACAAATCAAGCAATTCCGCTTTGCGTTTGCTTCCTGTCAAAATTGGCAAGATGGCTACTTTGCGGCATACAAACATATGGCAGAGGAGGAACTCGACCTCGTCGTCCATCTTGGTGATTATATCTATGAAGGTGCAGCATCACTGAATAGCATTAGACAGCACAATGGACCGGAACCAATCACGCTCGAAGAATATCGTAACCGCCATGCTTTGTACAAGACAGACACAAACTTACAAGCTGTTCACGCTGCCTTTCCATGGGCAGTGACTTGGGACGACCACGAAGTAGACAACAACTGGGCAGACGAAATCCCTCAAGACCCAGAACTACAATCGCGAGACCAGTTCCTTGCACGGCGTGCTGCCGCTTTTCAGGCATACTACGAGCATATGCCGTTACGCCCATTCTCGAAACCCGAAGGCATTGATCTACAGCTCTATCGGCGTCTGACCTTCGGGGACCTGGTTGAGTTCAACGTGCTAGATACTCGCCAATACCGTACTGACCAGCCCTGTAATGACCGCATCGAACCGCGTTGTGACGCAGCCTTTGACCCAGCGGCTACTCTAACTGGTGCTAAGCAAGAGAAATGGTTATTTGAAGGTCTTGACCGCTCTAAAGCACGTTGGAATGTCATCGCTCAGCAGCTCGTCTTCACTCAACATGACTGGACAGCAGGTGAAGAGTCAGCTTTTAATGTTGACGCTTGGGATGGTTACGTAGCCGCACGTCAGCGTATTCTTGACTTTCTGAATCAAAACAGAGCTTCAAACCCGGTAGTCATCTCTGGTGACACACATTCAAGTTGGGTCAGCAACCTTCTTGTGGACTTCAACAATCCCAGTTCTCACGTAGTAGGTACTGAGTTTGTCGGTACTTCAATTACTTCTAGTTTTGGAGCTAGCGATAGAATTGAGGCTGCACTCCCTGATAATCCTTGGGTGAAATATTTTAACGGTCGGCAGCGTGGCTATGTTCTGTGTGACTTGACTCGCGAACGGTGGCGCAGTGACTACCGACTTCTAGCACAGTCTGCACCCACAGGACCGACTGTCCCTGACCCCAATACACCAATTACTACAACCGTATCCTTTGAACTTCCAAATCAAGGAGTTGTAGCACGGGTGTAGCTTCATCCAATCAAAAAGCAGCAGCCCAAGTCAAACTCAACTCTTGGCTGCTGCCTAATAATTACCTATTCGTCATTCGTAATTCAATTACGAATTACTTCACAGTCACTTTACCGCCTGCATCTTCGATCTGCTTCTTGGCTTCTTCAGCAGCTTCTTTAGCGATCGCTTCTTTAACTGGCTTGGGTGCAGATTCTACCAAGTCTTTTGCTTCCTTGAGACCCAAACCGGTCAATTCCCGCACAACCTTGAGTACGGCAATCTTCTTATCAGCTGGGACGGATTCGAGAATAACGTCAAACTCTGTCTTCTCTTCTACTGGTTCAGCAGCAGCAGCGCCAGCACCAGGAACAGCAGCCACAACGGCTCCAACTGGTGCAGCAGCACTTACGCCAAAGGCTTCTTCGATTTGCTTGACTAACTCAGATGCTTCGAGCAAAGTCAAGGTTTTTAGCTTTTCCAAAATTTCATCAGTTGCAGCAGACATCGATATAACTCCAATGTTGAAAAATTTTTTGTTTGTTGTTGATTGTGAGTAGTTGTTGGTTGTTCAAGTAACCACTCACCCTTTGCAGTGCTGGACTCACCACTGACTAAGATTCACTTTCTGCTTCGCCGCCTTTTTCTTGATCAGCAACAGCTTGCAACGCACGAGCCAGCGAACTGGGAACTTCGTTGACACCGACAGCAATCTTGGTAGCCAAGGCGTTGATAGCTCCAGCAATTTGTGCGATGAGTTGCTCTTTGGATGGCAGATCTCCAAGAGCCTTAACATCGGTTTCTTGCAGTAAGCGACCTTCCAAAACACCACCACGAACTTCTGTTTTCTTAGTGGCTTTTTGGAAATCTTGGTACGCCTTAATAGCAGCAGAGAAATCCTCTTTAACAAGCAAAAAGGCAGAAGAACCCTTGAGTAATTCTTCCAAAGGCTGCCATTTTTCTTCGTCTTTAATGGCAATGCCCATTAGGGTGTTCTTAGTCACCTTGCAAACAGTGCCAGAAGGACGTAAGCGTCGCCGCAAATCTGTGATTTCAGCAACTGTTAACCCTTGGTAGTCAATAACTATTGCTAGTTGAGACTGACTCAAAGTTTCTTTGAGTTCAGCCACTATTTCTTGTTTGTTTTCTATCGTTCTAGGCATCTATCTCACCTCCTTTAATTTGCTAGTCGTTTAGTTGTTTTTTGTTATTTGTTGAAAATACGACTAACGACTAACCTTCCGGGCTCGCCAGTTGCTTGTAGGGAAAACTCCCTTGAGCAACTCGCTCACTCACCCTTCTTGTGCAAAGACGCGATTACCAGGCACTTGCATCAGGGTTACCTTCCCACAGCGCTGGACTCACAGCAAAAACAATAAACCCCGGCTCTCGCAGCCGGGGTTTATCGGTAGAAACTTGTTGTACAACTCGTTCTTACCTGATCATCCTTATGCTACAGTACTCACACTTGTGCTGTATGGTACTGGTAGCAATTGGGGCGAAAACCTCGGCAGGATATTAAGCTAATAGCACCTGCTGTCTCCGGCTGCTGCCTATTTCATTTTCTGGGTGGAACTGTAGAGATGTGTCTTACCACACCTTTACAACAGGCATTATGCTGCTTCAGTTAGTTTTAAATCGCGTAGGCCATTAATATCTACTCGAATTGATGGTCCCATTGTGGCAGACACATATATCGTCCGCCAATAACGACCTTTAGCTCCTGAAGGGCGATTACGGTCGATAGATTCTTGCAACGCCTTCAAGTTTACTAGTAAATCTTCTGGGGTGAATGTTGCCTTACCAAACATAACATGAACAATGCCAGTACGATCAGCTCGGAACTCTAATTTACCTGCTTTGAATTCCGCGATCGCACTTCCCAAATCAAATGTCACTGTGCCACCTTTTGGTGAAGGCATTAAACCACGGGGACCAAGCAATTTACCAAGCTTTGCCACCTGAGGCATGATATCAGGTGTCGCAATCAGCTTGTCAAAGTCCATTCTACCTTTCTGGATTTCGTCAATCAGCTCTTCTGATCCAACGATATCAGCACCAGCATTGGTAGCTTCTGTGACTTTCTCCCCTCTTGCAATAACTGCCACCCGTACTGTTTGTCCTGTTCCTTTGGGCAGTACGACTGTTGTCCGCAGCTGTTGGTCAGTATATTTTGGGTCAATTCCTAACCGAATATGCGCTTCTGCGGCTTCGGGAAACTTTGCTGTTGCTGTTTCTTTGAGAAGGGATAACGCCTCTATTGGTGCATAGTCCCTGTCTTCAACTTTTTCCACGAGCGCCTGCAATCGGCGTGATAGTTTTTTCGCCATTTTTTCTCTCCTGGGGTCAATGACGAGGCTTTACCTCTCCCCCGAATAATTTTGCTTTTTCTTAAGTTGTCAGTTGTTGTTTGTTAGTCGTTTATGACGACTTACCACCCACTAACGACTATCTAATCTGTCACTGTGACACCCATGTTTCTTGCCGTACCTTCGATGATATTCATCGCCGCTTCAATATCGTTAGCGTTGAGGTCAGGCAGTTTGGTTTGGGCAATTTGCTTCAATTGCTCTCTAGTAATTGACCCAACTTTCCTTTTGTTAGGTTCACTGGAGCCTCTATCAATTTTTGCTGCCTTAGTAATGAGTACTGACGCAGGAGGAGTCTTAAGGACAAACGTAAAACTCCGGTCTTCATAGACCGAAATCTCTACCGGAATCACTGTTCCAGCTTGGTCTGCTGTCTTAGCGTTGTACTCCTTGCAGAACATCATGATGTTAACGCCATGCTGACCCAAAGCGGGACCCACTGGCGGTGCTGGGTTGGCTTTCCCAGCATTCAGGGCCAATTTAATGACCGCTACGACTTTTTTCGCCATTCTTATTAGCTCTGTTTCTGAACTTGATTAAATTCCAATTCTACTGGTGTATCGCGTCCAAAGATCGAAAGCAAGGCTTTGAGTTTGCTTCGTTCCGGACTGACTTCAATCACCTCACCTTCAAAGTCCTTAAATGGACCAGAAAGCACAATTATCTTATCACCAGTAGCCATGTCAATTTTGACGACTGGTTCCTGTTCGGTGGTTTGTTTAAAGATTCTTTCTACTTCTGTATGACTCAGGGGTACAGGTTTTACGTGACCACGACCCTTGGCACTGCCACGTTTTTGTTCTGCTCCCACAAAATTAATCACATGGGAGGTGTTTCTCACTACCTGCCATGTGTCATCATCCATCATCATTCTCACTAGCACATAACCAGGGAAGACTTTTTCTTCCGTATGCTGGCGACTACCATCTTTACGGATTTTGACTGCTGGTGTGTGAGGAATCTCCACCTGAATAATTTTGTCAGCGACATCAAAAGTTTGAATGCGCTGCTCTAAGTTTGTCTTGACACGCTTCTCACAGCCAGAGGCTACTTGCACTGCATACCACCGGGCTTCTCGCGAAGCGTCTGACGCTGTTTCTGCACCATCCTCTGACTGCAGCGTCGCATTGTAATCTCCGTCTGTTGCAAAACTCATCAGAACACCTGTTGTGCTGCCCAAGTAAAGAATTTATCTACCAGAAATATCAAAGACGCGGAGAGAGTGACCATTAACAATACAGCTGCCGATTCACTCACAAGCTGCTTCCGACTGGGCCAAACGACTTTGTCGAACTCTTCCTTGAGTCCATTGAAGAAGTTCCCTATGCTAGACCCATTGCTCATTTCCGTCATTTCTGCTTCGTTTTTCTTGGCCACGATCGCCTCTCTCCCCTCATGCCTGATACAGAAAACTGTTGCCTGTTAATCTCTACCCTATTCTTTGTAACAGCTAGTACTCAAACTTACTTGCTTGAAGTCATAAGCTGCAAACACAAAAATTATGCCCGAAATTTCCAAGCATACTACTACATTAGCAGATGTTGCGTCATTTTCGGGCTTTATTTTTGCTGACAGCGCGCCCTGGAGGACTTGAACCCCCGACATCAGGTTTTGGAGACCTGCGTTCTACCAACTGAACTAAGAGCGCACGATCGAATTTGTATTAGGCGAGTTTGTATTAGGTTATTACACTTAACTTACTCTATATTAACGCAAGTTGGCAAATTTTTTTAATTGACTATGGTTTAGGGAACAAATTAGCGGCGGGAGCCGCTTTTTGTTTAACCCTTCTCCCATATCTTGCTCTTGAATTACAAAGCGCGGTCAAAGCGCTGTTTGATCCGGGTTGCTTTACCAACACGATCGCGCAGATAGTAAAGCTTAGCACGCCTTACCTTACCACGACGCAAGACTTTGATGCTGTCTATCCGAGGAGAATGCACGAGAAAAACCCGTTCAACGCCCACGCCTTGAAATACGCGGCGGACTGTAATGGTTGCATTGATACCGCCATTACGCTTGCCAATGACCACTCCTTCATAGGGTTGTACGCGGTATTTGTCGCCTTCCTTAATTTTGACTCCGACTCTGACTGTATCGCCGACAAATATTTCGGGCAAATCAGATTTTAGCTGTTCCGCTTCAATAGAGCGGATTATTTCTTGAGTATTCATAGTTCACGAAAAAACTCACAATCAACAATAATAAATCGACAACTACTTTACAGTCTAGTTGTTTAACTAGAGATTTTATAGACGACAACGTGATTGAGAAGAAAACAGTATTACATAGTATTTGGGCTACACGTGTTCAATGTATGAAATTTAGCGTCGTCATTCACATTTACATTCACACTTACAACCGCTTGAATGTCTTACCTTGAATGTCTTACCTGGAATGTCTTAGAATGAGCGATTGACCTGGCTTTCAACTAGACGCTTTCAACCAGACGCTACGATGTACACTGAAGATTGTATGAGACGATTGTTCATCTGATGATACCAAAGACTATGTCAGAAGTCTCATCGTCAAGCTTTCACTTCAGAAAATAAGTTTTTGCACAAAATGAACCATCTTGCTCCAAATTGTGTATTAAAGATGGCTATGGCGATCGCCCTGCGAAAAGATGGGGTTATTTGCTCTTGCATTACTGCTCAAATAGACAGCAATGAGTTTGGTTCCAGCTTTACGCCTGTTGTTGGTCTTAGGCTAGCCTATTATATCCTACAAGCCAATATTCAGTTTTGGTATCCTTGTTCAAGGAGCGTGCAGCCGTGAAGCTTTCTTGCAAACTGGTGCATGGAATGATATGTGAGCTAGCTACAATCACATTGATTTCTGGATTCGCATAGCTCAGCCTGGAGATGCTACCTTACTGCATTAGTGTCTTACTTCCCGTACTATCTGGTCTGATAGTCGTGCTCAAAAACTTTCTTTGCAAACTAGACTGAACTGTAGCGCCTCTGACTTTTGCTGACTGCTATTTTCACAAGGCGACTGAATTAGGACAATTCTGAATATTCGTCAATTTACATCAATTGATTTTTTTAAGTTAACGTGAGCCTCCAATACTCACAATTCGTTGTGCCTAGAGAAAAACAAATTAGCTTATCAAACTCACGTTTTGTATAAATGATTCGTTATTTGTCCCTTTGTCTTCGTGTCGCCCTTTCATCGCTGAGTGCTAATGGTTGAACGTTGATTATTAAACCTCTCTTTCGGTAACTTTGTAGGAGACTGCGCAATATTGCTATTCAAAATTTCCATATTAAATCGGTATCCTACATTGCGGATAGTTTGAATCAAACTTGGTTGTCGGGGATCTAGTTCAACTTTTTTCCGTAACGATAAAACATGAGTATCAATGGTGCGTGGATTATCAATAGCATCAGGCCAAGCACGGCGTAACAATTCTGATCTGCTCAAAGGGGCTCCTCCAGCTTGCGCTAAAACGTATAACAAACTGAATTCTTGCGGTGTTAAGTCAATAAACTCTCCTTGGAAGCGAACACGCCGCTGTACCAAATCAATTTGCAAAGCGCCATAATCCAAATAAGCGGGTGCAACAGGTGTGCGCTTGCGTCGAATAAGTGCCTCAATCCGTGCAAGAAACTCTTGCATACCAAAAGGTTTACTGAGGTAGTCATCTGCTCCCGCTTTCAAACCAGCGACAATATCAGCTTCATTACTACGAGCAGAAAGCATTAAAATGAGAGGCTGTTGCTGACGATGCAACCATCGGCAAAATTCAATGCCATCACCATCCGGTAAGTCGGCATCGAGAATAATAAGTGTAGGTTGATGGCTTAAAAACACTTCTCGAGCTTGATAAATACTCGCGGCTTGATGCACCCGATAGTCCAGTTGTTGCAAGTGCCAGCCAAGCAATGACCTCAGATGGGGATTTCCCTCAACGATTTCAATACAAACTGAACTCACGGTGGCAAGACCCCTTAGTGTGTATGAATTTCAAAGTAACAAAGCCTATGTCTTAGGTTTTGTAACCCTTGTTACCTCAATTGTTATTGGCTTCTTATTTACTAATATCAATATAGGCAGGGTCTTTCACTAATGCCTTACCCTGAGCCAAGTTAGTCATATTCTTAAATTTTTGTTAGACTTATTCAAAATGCTTTTAATTACAAAATTCTGCTTTAGATAGGGTGCTATATACCGAGGAAGTGCTACCAAACAAGCTAACCATTATCAAAAAGTTTTTTCAGCTTTATGGTGAAAGCAAATTCGATATTTTTGTATAAATGGGTGTTCACACCCCTCAAGCCAGTTGGGCTCTTAGTTGAGATAATTATGACGATAGCTTACTTAATAATCATATTCCCAGTTTTCTGGAATAGGATTGAGATAGTCCTTAGCTGCTCGTGAAATTTTCCTAGAGGGGGAGATATCTTCTGTGAGTTAATGCCAAACTGAAAAGTGAGACTTCACATTTCAGAGCCAATAAATTACAATTCTCTATTCCAAACAGTTTTCCTACAGCAGTTATGCTCCAAGACACACAAACCATCCGCTATTACCAAAGACTAACCGACGCCTTCGTTGAGTTATGGAACCGCGGTTATCGCACAGATGATATGCGGATGTATTTGGATGGCTATATAGCCGCACTGCGACACGGTGATGCCATTGAACCTTATCTGATTCATCGCTTAGAGGAGGAAGCTAATCGCTACTTACATGACGTATCAAACTTTACGATGACGCAACCACAACCAGATTACTATTAATAGCTGCCCTTAGTTATAAATAGTATCCGCAAGGCAATGCAAATAATGATAGCATACCCGTTATTCGCATCGCAGTGATCTGAACACTTAGAAATATTTCTTTACAATGTCAAAAAAACAGTCCTAAGTTATGAATCATGGGTGGGATGATTAGCCCGCCCACTCAGTACTTAGGACTGTCTTCGCTGAAAACTAACTGTTCATTGCAGTATGCTTGACATCACGAAGCTAAAGCGACTTCCACCAATTGCTGCAATTCACCCTTCTGGTACAGTTCAATTAGAATGTCTGAACCACCAACAAATTGACCGTTAATGTAGACTTGGGGAATTGTTGGCCAGTTAGAGTATTCTTTAACTCCTTGGCGGAGTTCGTAGTCATCCAAAATGTTAACCGTCTCAAATGGAACACCCAATGTGTTGAGGATTTGCACAACGTTGTTAGAAAAACCACACATGGGCATTAACTTGGTTCCCTTCATGAAAACCAAAATCTTGTTTTGTTGTACTAAATTATCAATTCGCTCTTGAAGTTCTGGGGTCATCGTCTTTTTGTTTCCTAATTTGCTCTTAGTCTAATAGCTGATAGTGTCTTTTGCCCTGAGTCATAAGTCCTTACTAATGACTAATGACTATTTTGCCAAGCGTCGGGAGTGTAAGTTTTCAGTGCCAAGGCATGAATTGCTTCACTAGACATAGCTTGCCTGAGTGCACCATAAATTAACTGGTGCTGTTGTACTAGTCCCTTCCCTAAAAACTGCGATGAGACTACTGTCACTTGATAATGGTCACCGCCTCCAGTTAAATCCTGCACTTGAACTAAGGCGTCTGGCAGTTGTGCTTTTATCATTTCCTCAACTTGTTGCGGACTAATCATCGCAATTCCTGATCCTTTCAAATCTTAATTAAGGATTGTAACTATCATATCTAGGCAATACAAAATCTAGAATTCTACAACCCAGTGCTGGTAAGAATCTTACTTGGTGACAACCTATAAATCCATTGTAGACAGTAGATCATATGTATTTCTAGCCCTAATAGGGATTCAAAAATCTCAATCCCCACAACCAAATAACTATCCCATCTGATTTGTATGAATGGGTAACTTGAGGCGCGCACGCAGACGAGTCACGCCTAGCTTCTCGTAGAGTTGTCGGGATTAGGGAGAGCAGATGCGTAAGGCTTTGCCTGACTTCACAGACGTCATGGACACTTTCATCTGCTTGCTTTTGCTGGCAAAGACGTTGCACTCAAGTGCGTCCACGAAGTGCATACAACGGAAGCCAGCCGCGTACCAAAGTCCTCTCCCCCGAGAAAACTAGCATGCGGCTGGCGTGGAGTTTCCTCCACAGTAAACGCCCAGAGATTTGATTATTTTTTCTTACCAGAGGAAGCAGGGGAAGCAGGGGAAGCAGGAGATGAGGAAGAAGAGGTGCTGCTACCTCCTCTAGAAAACGGAGCATCAACAAAGCCTAACTCCAACAATTGCTGATAGGCTTTTTTACCCAAATCGCGTGTTGGGTTTTGACTCTTAACTATTTGAACGAGCAACGGTACTGCTAATTCAGGCTTATTTTGCGCTCTATGTACCAAGGCGAGCTGGTAGGTGGCTTCATCTCGCATTTGAGCTGTGTCTAGTGCTTTTTTCCGTTGGGCATCAGCAACTCTATTGTCAATTCCAGAAAAGCTAGAGTTTAGGTCCTGATAGAAATTAGAGAGCTGATTAAAAACAGCTCGTGCTTCTTGGAGTTTCTTTGCCGCCACATCGTAGTTTTGAGAGGAGACTGCATTACTTGCCTCTGTCATTAAACGCTGCCCCCCCTCAAGGCTCAAAAGGCTATTATTTTGTCCTGTGGGACGGAGGTTATTTGGATCGTTGGGATCAATAGGTTGTGGTTGACTAGAGCTACTGGGTAGCTGCACTTGAGCATTAACAGGTGATAAAAAGCTAAGAATGGCTATCACTGCTAAGGAAGTGAAGCGAAATATGGGAAGGGTTGCTGACAAGTTCATGAGGTCATTGAGAGGGATAACTAAAAAACAGTTATGGAAACTTCGGGTATCTTAACTCTGTTTTGAACTTTGACAAAACACAGCCACATATTCAGTTTCCTTGATTTAGACTGAAAATCGATTCCATCAAGTTCCCATTGCCTCTGCACAATAGCTAGATTACTGCTATGAAGGAACGTGCTCATTCTTCTAATTTCTAAACGACAGGTGTACCCGAAAGAAGTCTGGGGAGAATTTGACAACGTGGTGGTGAAGAGTTCATTTTGGAAAAAATGAGCGATCGCTTCACAGTCAGTCCTGCTATTATTTTTTTCAAAGAATAATTACAAGTCAGTTTGGGCAATTGGCGTTACAGCATTCCCACAGGCACAACTGAAACTATTCACAGTGGTTCCCAACGACTGCACTAGAAACAACAATGTCTTTGATACTCTTATTTCAAAATGATGCCTTTGCTAGTGACTTTTATCAAATCAAGAATAGTCCTGCAACTAAAGTTTATCTTAATGACTAAATGCTGACCCTAATCTGGTACAAAATATTCAAATCACTGTCAACATCACCCGCGAATTTTTAGGTGATTTACAAAGTTATTTCATTGCACTTAACAATCATCCGGTGTTGTTACAAAGTTGTACGTTAGGTCGGCGTACTTGTTTGCAAACAACTTACACGGTGTGAATCACCCTCTAGGGCACTGCGCTCTATGTACTTGCATCCAGTTTTATCCCTCTGAACTAGGTCATTGATTTGACACCAAGAGATTTAGGGATACTGAATCATTGAGAGCTAACATTGGGGATTTGTGTGTTAATGGTTAACGACTTACCACTATCTACTAACTTATCTACTAACTATTGTCTATTAACTATTGGTAATTTCTGCAAATGCGCGAGGAGCGATTTCTGATTCTTGATGGTTTAATTTTTTGAGAGCCATTGTCAAATCACTCGTCAGACACTTAGCATTTTGCTTTAATGTGCCTTTAGAGTAATTTACTACCTCTATTGGGGCGCCAATGTGAATATTTACATCAGTTCCCCACTTGGGATAAGGTTGGCTGTAAATAATACTGATGGGTACAATTTTAACACCTAATCCAGGATAACTAGATTCAGCACTTAAAGCTAGACGAGCTATTCCCGGCTTTAATGGGTGAACTTTGCCATCGCGAAAAATGTTCCCTTCGGGGTAAATAACTACCATTTCCCCTTGTTCCAGTAGTTCAACACTATGACGAAGAGTTGTGATTGAAGGGTGTTGAGGGTCTACAGAAAACCCTCCTAAGCGACGGACAAACCAGCCTTGCAACCCTTGGCACTCATTGATGGTGACCATGAATCGCAAATCTCGTCTCGTTACGCAACGACCAGCTGCAAAGGCTACGAGTAAAGGGTCCCAACGCGCTCGATGGGTAGGAGCAAGAATAACAGGACCAGTTTTGGGGAGGTTTTGTTGTCCAGTAACTCTAATGCGACCAAAGAAAAACGGTAGAAGAAAGTGAGCTCCCAAAAAATACGATAAATGACTTAACCAAGGAGAAATCTGAGAGGTCGTAATGTGAGCCACCTTAGCATCTTCTGGCGTAGTAGCAGGATTATCGCAGGAAGTATCGGAGGAAGAGTTTAACTCAATCATGACGGTGGCTGCTAACTGTTGGGTTGAATACATTCAAAACTCTGTTAAATACACCGTAAATTTTCTTCACCGACTTGTGTAGCACCAGCTGGACAGTTTTACCTCTGTCCGTTAGGTAGAGATATGTCGCCGATTCGCAAACCATGCTTGTAATTGCTGACGACAAGCAGACTCTAAAATCCCTCCAACAACACGTAAGCGGTGATTGGACGCAGCGCCATCGGGGATATTGGCAACAGTACGAATTGCACCAGTTTTGGGATCATCCACCCCATAGACTAAAAGCCCTATACGCGCCTGTACAATAGCGCCTGCACACATCGGGCAAGGTTCCAAAGTAACGTAAAGGGTGCATTGGTTAAGACGCCAAGTTTGTAACTTTTGAGCAGCTGCTCTAATAGCAATAATTTCCGCGTGAGCCGTAGGGTCCTTGTCACGTTCTTTTCTGTTTTCACCTTCTGCAATCAAACTTCCGGACGAATCAAGAATAACAGCACCGACGGGAACTTCATCCGCATTACCCGCGACTTGTGCCAAATTCAAAGCATGTCTCATCCATTGTCGATGTATAAGGTATTCTGAATACTCAATTCGCATATTCTTATTATTGACACTCACCGCCCTATAAGTGCGGTGATTCTTGGGCTGAACACTGCCTCCACCAAGTCAACTCAGTTTTGGTCTTACACGCTCATATCTAGTCCGAAACATACCTCTCAATATGCCCCACTTATGCACTACTCCCCAAGCGTAGATTCGGGTATGCCCTACCCTATTTGATTTTTTTCGCGTCCTTGGAGTTTGGACTTATTTGTGCGCCATTGACTGTTAGGAATTTTGAGAGCACGGAGTAGGACGTTAAACCTGTTTCCTCATCGTTCTCACGGTCAGCAACCTATCCACATTGTCTCATAAAAGTCGCCCTAAAAGGGCGAGGTTTTAGACCCAAATTTCTGATAAAAAATTATTAATAAAGAAATAGTAGAAAGTGGGGGCTCGTTTCTTGTTCTCCCCCCCAGTCTCTTCTACTAGACAGCCAATTGAGCAAGCAGAGGGTCTAACTGACCCTGCGTATCTAGCTCATAAAGATCATCACAACCGCCGATGTGCTGATTGTTAATAAAAATCTGCGGTACAGTGCGACGCCCATAAGAACGTTCTGCCATCTTTGCTCTAGCTGCTTCGTCACCATCAATTTTGTATTCCGTGAATTTCACGCCTTTCCACCACAACAGCATCTTGGCACGGATGCAATAAGGGCAAGTCTGCCAGGTGTAAATTTCGACATTGGCTTTTATGCGTTCAGGATGGCGACCAACTAGAGTGTTAAGAAAGTTCAACATAATGATTGATGTTATTTTTTTATGAATCTTTGTCATCTGTTTCTAGCCTAATTCATAGCTTGTGCCAGACAAAACAGAGGCGGAATACTAAGCCCAAATTGTTCCGGCGTAGGGTGTACAACTTTAGTTAGAAGCAAAACTTAACATAAGCTCTCGTTGATACTATTTTCCACAGGTATCCGCCCTTTGGTAGACTTGAAAACTGATACAGGATTCTGGAACGACGCGAAATCAAGCAATTGAGAGGGCAGAGTTTGTGGAAAATACACTTGGGTTAGAAATTATTGAGGTAGTTGAGCAAGCCGCGATCGCATCCGCACGTTGGATGGGAAAAGGTGAAAAAAATACGGCTGACCAAGTCGCCGTAGAAGCCATGCGGGAACGAATGAACAAAATTTATATGCGTGGTCGCATCGTTATCGGCGAAGGCGAACGAGACGAAGCACCCATGCTCTACATTGGGGAAGAAGTCGGGATCTGTACCCGTTCAGATGCCAAAGACTACTGCAACCCCGATGAACTCATCGAAATTGACATTGCTGTTGACCCCTGCGAAGGTACCAACCTCGTGGCATACGGTCAAAATGGCTCTATGGCAGTGTTGGCAATTTCCCAAAAAGGTGGTTTATTTGCTGCACCTGACTTCTACATGAGAAAGCTCGCAGCTCCACCCCCAGCACGCGGTCATGTTGATATTAACAAGACCCCTACGCAAAACCTCAAGATTCTATCTGAGTGCTTAAACCGTTCCGTTGAGGAATTGGTGGTTGTGGTTATGGATCGTCCCCGCCACAAAGAGTTGATTCAGGAAATCCGCTCTGCAGGCGCAAGAGTGCGACTGATTAGTGATGGTGACGTTTCTGCTGCCATTTCCTGTGCTTTTGCCGGTACCAACATCCATGCACTTATGGGGATTGGTGCGGCACCTGAAGGTGTGATTTCTGCTGCTGCCCTCCGTGCTTTGGGTGGACACTTCCAAGGACAACTGATCTACGATCCAGAAGTCGTGAAAACAGGTCTGATTGGGGAAAGCAAAGAAGGTAACATCGCAAGGCTCAAAGAAATGGGCATTACAGAACCAGACCGAGTTTACAATGCTGAGGAACTGGCTTCTGGCGAGACAGTGCTGTTCGCAGCTTGTGGTATCACCCCCGGAACTTTGATGGAAGGTGTCCGCTTCTTTAATGGCGGTGCCAGAACTCAAAGCTTGGTGATTTCTAGCCAATCACGCACTGCTCGATTTGTCGATACAATTCATTTGTTTGACGAGCCCAAAATTCTGCAATTGCGGTAGTCATTAGTCATTAGTTATTGATTAGTAGGGGCGAAGAACCGTTCGCCCCTCCTAACAAACAACAAATAAGAAATAATAAGCAGCAAATAACAAATGACAAGTATGCATATAGCGGTAGTGGGGTTAAGCCATAAGACAGCCCCAGTAGAAGTTCGGGAAAAACTGAGTATTCCAGAACCACAAACCGAAGGGGCGATCGCGCATCTACTTAGCTATCCTCATATTGAAGAAGTCACAATACTAAGTACTTGTAACCGCCTGGAAATTTACATCGTTGCCCATGAAAGTGAACAGGGTATCCGGGAAGTCACTCAGTTTCTCTCAGAACATAGCAAATTGCCAGTGACATCTCTACGGCAACATTTGTTTGTTTTGCTACATCAAGATGCTGTCATGCACTTGATGCGCGTTGCCGCTGGTTTAGATAGCCTTGTTTTGGGAGAAGGTCAAATTCTGTCTCAGGTGAAGAACACTCACAAACTGGGACAGCAATACAATGGTATAAAAACAGTTTTGAATCGATTATTTAAACAAGCCATTACAGCTGGTAAGCGGGTACGAACTGAAACTAGTATTGGCACTGGCGCAGTCTCCATCAGTTCGGCAGCTGTGGAATTGGCACAGATGAAAGTGGACAATTTAGCAGCTTGTCGAGTGGCAATTTTGGGTGCTGGCAAAATGTCACGGTTGCTGGTACAACACCTCCTCTCTAAAGGCGCTGAACAAATTTGTATTTTAAATCGCTCTCTGGGACGGGCGGAGGAATTGGCAAAGCAGTTTCCTGGACAAAGCATTAGAACTTGCTTGCTATCAGAAATGATGCGAGTTATGAGTGAATGTGATTTGGTATTTACAAGTACATCAGCAACTGAACCGATTCTTGACCGTGCTAAATTGGAGATGGTCTTAGAACCTAGCCAATCTTTGATGTTGATTGATATTTCTGTGCCGCGTAATGTTCATGCTGATGTCAACGCATTAGCAAACGTGCAGGCGTTTAATGTGGATGACTTAAAGGCAGTAGTTGCACAAAACCAAGAGAGCCGCCGTAAAATGGCTCAAGAAGCAGAGGGGCTCTTAGAAGAAGAGGCAGAAGCTTTTGATGTTTGGTGGCGATCGCTCGAAACAGTCACGACTATTAGTTGTTTGCGCAATAAAATCGAAACTATTCGTGAACAAGAACTAGAAAAAGCATTGTCGAGATTAGGTTCAGAATTCGCTGAAAAACATCAAGAAGTCATCGAAGCCTTGACTCGAGGAATTGTTAACAAAATTTTACATGACCCAATGGTGCAGTTACGCGCTCAGCAAGATGTTGAGGCAAGACGGCGCTGTATGCAAACTCTGCAAATGTTGTTTAATCTAGATGCAGAAGAGCAGTATAGTTAAATGACTAGCAAAGAACTTAGAACTCAGGATTGAGAGTGCAGAAGGGTCCTTTGGAGTCATGAGGGTCAAGGACTGAATTGACTCATGAAGAATAAATAATTTGGCTTTGCAGGAATATTCTGAATTTTGAGTTCTGAGTTCTAAGTTCTCCCCTTGTTATGTCACTCCGGTTAGAAAAACATATTTTTCGACCAATTTTTCGACCAATTGTTGTGCTGTTAGGGTTATGCCTGTTCTTTCATTTAACGTGCCACTTAGCAGCAGAAACGTTCTGGTTTAGTGAAGTTGGATATTTACGAGAATTTTGGTTGCGCCTATTGACGCAACTGGGAGTGTGGGGACTTGTTTTCTTCACCTCAGTTGGTTTTTTATTTAGTAATTTTATTGTCGCTTCTAGATTAAAGTACGCCCCACCAGAAGACGGGAAACTCGGAGTTTCTACAACGTGGGGATTAGGGACGACAGGAACACGGGAACACAAAAACGCGGTTGATTCTTCTGTGTTTTCGTCACCCTCCAGATTAGGAAGTTCGGACACGACAGAAACGTACAAGACTTCGACTTCCTCACCGCGTCTTCCCGTCTCCTTGTCTTCCATAGGACTCGGATGGCGCTTACTCTTGCCAGTGGTGATAGCATTGAGTGCGCTGGCAGGGTTGATACTTATTTACTATAGTCAGCAAGCTTTAAATTTTTGGCATCCAAATATTCTATTACCAAGCACGACGTTACCATTGTCAGGTTGGTTACAACAATGGTTGCAGCACGTGCAAATCCAGCAGATTGCTATTCCCATCGTGCAGGTTGGTTTACTGCTGGTGTTGACAATCGCAATTGTTATAAACCATGAGTTTTGGTTAAGGGCGATCGCACTTCTGGTTTGTTTGCTGGTGAGTTTTTTATTATCAGTACAGTGGGATAAAGTTTTACAGTATTTTCATGCCACTCGTTTTAACCGCACAGAACCGTTATTTCATAGAGATATCAGCTTTTATATATTTTCTCTTCCGATTTGGGAACTGTTGGCATTTTGGCTCATAGGATTGTTTCTTTTTGGAGTCACTGCAGTCTCGTTAATTTACCTGCGTTCGGGGAATAGCCTGAGTGAGGGAAGATTTCCAGGGTTTTCTATACCGCAGCGCCTTCACTTAAACTTCCTCAGTAGCTTATTCATGCTGGCGATCGCCCTACATTATCAGATAGCACGCTATGAACTTTTGTATTCTCAGCGCGGGGTAAATTATGGTGCTAGCTACACCGATGTTCAAGTGCTGTTGCCAATTTATACTGGGTTGAGTCTTTTGGCAGTGGCGATCGCAGTTTATCTGTTACTGCGAATGATTGTTTTATTTAGAGCAGCGAAAAGAATTTTCAAACCAATTCCTTACCCACCTCAACTGATTTACGTATTAGGACTGTACATAGCACTGGCAGCTGTTTCTGGCGAAATTTTACCTTCAGCAATACAAAGTTTGGTGGTGCAACCAAATGAGCTGACCCGCGAACGCCCCTACATTGAGCGCACTATCGCCCTGACGAGAGAAGCTTTTCATTTAAACGCCATCGAAGCGAGAACTTTTGACCCGCGAGGTCAACTGACAGCGGCTGATTTACAAGAAAATAACTTAACCATTCGCAATGTCCGATTGTGGGATACACGTCCTCTTTTAGAAAGCAACCGTCAGTTGCAACAAATCCGACCTTACTACAAGTTTCCCGACGCTGACATTGACCGCTACACCCTCAAACGAGACAAGAGCACTGAAAAGCAACAAACAATCATAGCAGCAAGGGAACTAGATTATGGCGACGTTCCCGAACAAGCACAGACGTGGGTGAATAAACACCTTATTTATACTCATGGCTATGGCTTTACACTCAGCCCCGTGAATCTTGTTGCTCCTGGCGGATTACCTTATTACTATGTCAAAGATATTGGAGTTGATAATACACAGGGTCAGGGTTCATTACAAATATCAAATGAATCAGTTCGCTCAAGTATTCCCATTGGTCAACCGCGGATTTACTATGGCGAAATCACCAACACTTATGTCATGACGGGGACAAAAACCCAGGAATTAGACTACCCTACTGGAGATGAGAACGTCTATAACATCTACGATGGACGCGGCGGAATTTCGATTGGCCCTCTGTGGAGACGCTTAGTGTTTGCCCAATATCTAAGAGATTGGCAGATGCTGCTAACGCGCAATTTCACTCCACAAACCAAGCTGCTGTTTCGTCGCAACATTCAAGAACGAGTCCAGGCGATCGCTCCTTTTTTAAAATACGACAGTGACCCCTATTTAGTTGCCGCAGACGGAGGACAAACAGATATCAAAGGTGAAAACACTTATCTCTACTGGATTATTGACGCTTACACCACAAGCGATCGCTACCCATATTCTGATCCAGGGAAAAATAGATTTAACTATATACGCAATTCTGTCAAAGTTGTCGTCGATGCCTACAATGGTACTGTCAATTTCTACGTTGCCGATCCTACAGATCCAATTATTCATACTTTAGGGGCTATTTTTCCTAAGTTATTGAAACCGTTGGATGAAATGCCAGTTGCCCTCCGCAGCCACATCCGTTATCCACAAGACTTCTTCAGTATTCAATCTGAGCGATTGCTAACATATCATATGACAGACCCACAGGTTTTCTACAATCGGGAAGACTTGTGGCAAATCCCTAACGAGATTTACGGTAGTAAACAGCAGCAGGTAGAGCCTTACTACCTGATTATGAAACTCCCTCAAGCACAATCAGAAGAATTCATCTTACTACTGCCCTTTAAGCCTGTACAACGCGCTAATTTAATTGCTTGGTTAGCAGCGCGTTCTGATGAGCAAGAATACGGCAAGATGTTGCTCTATGAATTTCCTAAGCAGCAGTTAGTTTATGGAACAGAACAAATTGAAGCTTTGATTAATCAAGATCCAGTGATTTCTCAGCAAATTTCCTTGTGGAACCGCCAAGGTTCAAAAGCAGTGCAAGGAAATTTGTTAGTGATTCCGATTGAACGTTCCTTGCTGTATGTCGAACCCCTTTATTTAGAAGCTGAACAAAACAGTCTACCAACGTTTGTTAGGGTGATTGTTGCCTATAACAACCAAATTGTCATGGCAGAAACTTTGGAACAAGCACTGGCTGCAATCTTTCAACAAAATAAACCTACAACACCAGCAATTGTGCGTCCAGTGCAGTAACAAGCATCTCCGTGAGTACTGCCTACTTTTGCTACTTTTCACTCAGTACTTTTCTGGCACTTAATATTCAAAATTTGTTAGTATACCTCAGTACGGTAGCGGACAGACAAACGATTAGTAAAGCAATAAACTAAAACTTATAAGCAAAGTGCAGATAAGAAGTATACATTACTCTTGCTCACTACTGAAACAAGTTGAAAAGACTGTTACCAAAGTAGATGGATACCTTAGACAGCCATATTAAGACCAAATCTGTACAAGACTTACAGTCAGGTTCTCATGAAAGCGAACTTGGCAGTCTTCAGCAAAACTATACCTTCTTATGCAATTCTATAATGAAATATTTGGGCAAAAGTCATCGCAGTCGAAGTAGCAACGGTGGGCAATGAAGGAATGGTCGGGCTGCCCGTATTCCTGGGAGCTAATACAATTCCCGGTCAGGCTTTTGCTCAGATTCCTGGCGTTGCCCTGAGGATGAGGACGGATGTCTTCCAACGCGAAGTGACTCCAGGTAGCCCACTTTACAACTTGCTGCAACGCTACACGCAAGCGCTATTTAATCAAATTGCTCAAGCAGCTGCTTGCAACCGCCTGCACTCTATTGAAGAGCGATTTTGCCGCTGGATGCTAATGACCGAAGACCAAGTCGGGTCAAACCAGTTTCCCCTCACCCAAGAGTTCATAGCGCAAATGCTGGGTGTACGTCGTGCCAGCGTGAGTGTGGTTGCCGCTACTATTCAGAGGGCAGGGTTCATCAACTACAAGCGTGGGAAGATGACGATTCTTGACCGAGAAGGTCTCCAAGCCGCTACCTGTGAGTGTTATGCAATCATTAAAGAGGAGTTTGAACGCTTGGTGGGAGGCGATTCGATATATTAATGCCAATGATTTCTCACTCGATTCTTAGAAGGTCATTTGTTGGTGATTTCCATTGAGTAATATCTTGTGAATCGCTATCTTTATGAGCTGAACAAAATAGCCTGCTAACGTTTGTTAGAGCCATTGTTGCCCATAACTCACATAGAATTGTACGTTCTGTACAGCAAGACATAAATTAAGCTTCAAATAGCGAGAATGATACCCAAAGTCAAAAATTTATTCCACACATTCTTGTAACCTCCTAAAAGCATAAACTTTGAATACTTAAAGGAGAAAATTTTGAATTTTTAATGCACAAATTTAGAATTGCTTATAATTTAGGTCTTCATTACCATGCATTAAGCAAATCAAGAATTGGGAATTTTTAATCTTGTATTTTGAAATTCTTATAATATAGTCCTTTTTCTCGCTTGATAATCGAGTAAAGCTCCTTGACTCACTACAGTCCGACCATTTCTTCTGGTAGTAGGAATTTGCCCTTTCTGCAAAGCCATATACAGAGTTGACTGTTCTACTTGTAGGTATTTCGCTGCTTGTACAAGTGAAATGCCACGCTTAAGCATACTATTCTCTTCCTTGCCTATTTTGAAGGCGACAAATGAAGGAAACAAAACATGGCGAAATGTAAAAAACTACTTAAGAAATCTGAAGTTTCTTAGTAATTCGTAACAGAATTAACATGAATTCAAAAATTCCTAATACCAAGCCTGTGCGGTGTCAAAGAAGAACAGCACAGCAAATTTGATGCAAACCTAATTAGATCGTCATCTAAGAACATCATAACAAAAGATGAACAATGAGGAGTTTAAAATTCTGCTGCGTTTTTTTAAAGCGTTGGCGGATGAAAGCCGACTCAAAATTTTGGGTATTCTGGCAAATCAGGAATGTAGCGTTGAGGAGTTGGCAGCGCTACTACAACTTAAGGAACCAACTGTATCGCATCATTTAGCAAAACTGAAAGAACTTAATTTGGTTACTATGCGCCCAGAGGGCAATGCTCGTTTGTACCAATTGGATAATCACGCTCTGCAAAGCATCAGCAAGGAAATTTTTACGCCGGAGAAAATAGCCTCTTTGGGTGAGGATGTAGATACTGAAGCGTGGGAGAGCAAAGTCCTTAGAACTTACATTGAGGGGAATCGCCTGAGGGAAATTCCTGCCAGCCGCAAAAAGCGCTTTGTGATTCTTAAATGGTTGGCAAGCAAATTTGAGGCGGGGTTAAACTACCAGGAGCACACAGTTAATGAAATTCTCAGGTGCTACCATCCTGACTACGCCACCTTACGACGAGAGTTAATCAGCTACCAGTTGATGCGAAAGGAAAATGGAGTGTATTGGCGTTTTGTACAGGAATAACAAGGTTCATGAATCATGACTTGCTATGGCAATTGATTTGAAATGAGTCAAGGGAATTGGGTGTTATCATCCAACCTTCTAGAATTATCTATGTACATAAATATCCTTTTCAAAAGCTTTTTATACTATATCTCCGTATTTTCTTGGTTTTGCTAGAGAAAATAAACAAAATATTTACATTTTTTTGAGAGATTTCATTAAAAATACACAAACAAACATTCAGCTAATTTATTAATTTTGGATGAGGAAGTTAGTATAATTTACATCTCTCTGTTGCCATAACTTGGGGTTTGTTAATTTTTTCGGCAGCAGATACAGTCTTTGAGCGAGGGTGCGGCTCTTTATTAGCTAAGTTGTCTTCACACTGGATACCAGTAGGTTTTCGTTATGCTCAAAAAAATCTTACTGCCCACCGTAGTTATATCAGGTACACTCTTTGCTTCTTTCATATTGCTCTTAGCTTTGCAAGGCTCTAAGCCTGTGAAGATCCAAGTGGAAGGTCAAGAAGTTTTCTATGGCGAAATAAAAGATATTGTTTCTCCCGGAGTGGGAGCTGCATTCAGTCTAGGATTTGGACTTTCGGGTGTAGTCTTGTGGGGATGGCAACAGTCCTTACGTCAATCTTCTCATTTAGAAAAGCAGTTGTCTTATCTTCAAAAGCTGATATCAGAAAAAGATTCTCAAATTCATGAGCTTAAGCTTTCACCATCTGGTTCAATGCTTTCTCAACTTAAATGGTTTTTAGAAGAAGATGAGAATAAGACTCAAGTCGTCACGTCTACCACACAAGCCGCTTTTAGTACACAGACTACGACACCCGTGACTACAGGAGATGAACCTACAATTTCTCAAGCTGTTACCAAACCCTTGGTCATCACCAATAATGTACACGAGTCTCAACCAATAACAATTAGTCAATTATCTGTGCAAACAGCGACTTCTACATTCCCTTCGGCTCAATCTGTCTTGGGGTTAACTCAAAGATACAATCATCAGACTTCTATGACTGATGCTTGAGCTACCTTTTATTAAATGTTTGCAATAGACTTCTTGCATAAATCTTTGCCCACTCTTCCAGATGAGCAAAGCTCTACACCCTAAATCCCTCTCCCAAGCTTGAGAAAGGAGTTTAGGGTAAGGGGGGATGAGGTCAATTCATGTTGGCTGAGGTGTTAGCAATCCCACGACTATGAAAACATCGCTTACACTCGTTTTCATAGTCGTGGGATTATTGCCTTGCAGGGAAGCCCGTAAGTGCTTTTTGCCGTACAGAATTTTCCAAAGACTAGTAGGGTACGCGCCACCTCCTCTAGCTGACAAGCAATAAGCTTGATTCTGTAATCCTTGTTAGCCAAGGGATGAAACATTTCTTTATCTCCTTATACGTCACGTGAAGAGCTTTGCCAGGTTGAATTTACACCTTTTGTTGGTTTTTGTTGGTTTTTGCCGGGAAAAATTTTTGGCAAATAGACAAATGTTACAAACAATGTTCCCAATTTTTGTCAATATATTATTATTTCCAAACAAAATCACTTGGCAATAATCGGCATGAGTGAAAAAACAATAGAAAGCTACGGCAAGGGTTTTCTAGTTCTACTTTTGCCTATCTCGTTCTTAATTATTTTCCTTGTTGCAACTTGGCGGATTTGGCTAGGACTCATCCTGCTCGTCTTGGCTTTCAATATCTGGCAACTCTATAAATGGCAACAGTGGTGTCAACAAGTTAACCCGATTTTCCATCAACTCATTCGGGAAAATCAGGGCAGAATTACGCCAATGGACTTGGCAATCAAAGGCAATTTTGCTGGCGAAAGGGCAAAACGTTACCTAGATACTAAAGCAACGGAATTTGGTGCTAGTACCGCTAACGCGGATGATGGAAGCAAAGTTTACTACTTTATTACTGCAAGTACTCTGGGCAGCATTCTTGACAGTAGCGAACCACCAAAAGAACTTGCGAGTACAACGGTTTCCCAGTACGCCCTACCATTTCTAGCATCACCACCACCCAAGACAAATTTACAAGAACTAGAACCTGAATTACCACCACACTCAACTAAGGAGGAATCAGTAAAACCGCTGGAAAAACAATTGATTTTTGGCTCTCTTATTCAATCTGAACTTGCCAAGCGTCTCAATGTTTATTCCAGCACAGTGTATAAGCGGCGCGATGATCCAGATTTTCCAGAATGGAGTCGCACTCGAGATCCTGATGGTATTGCCTGGAAATACTCCCGAAAAACGAAAGAGTTTTTCCCAGTTGAAGAAGGCGAAAGTTAAAAGAAAATTCTTTTTACTTTTCCATTTTGCCTTGTAAACCGACAGCTTCGGAGATGGAATTTAATCCGCTTTGTTCTAGCCTAGATACTAAACCTTTCAGAATGTGGCGTATCATGGCTGGACCTTCGTAAATCCAGCCTGTATATAGCTGAATCAGGCATGCACCAGCAGTGATTTTCTCCCAAGCATCTTCAGGAGTAAAAATGCCACCAACGCCAATAATCGGTAATTGACCTGCGGTTTGCTGCCAAATAAAACGAATGACTTCGGTGGAACGTTCCCTCAATGGGGCACCACTAATACCACCAGCTTCTTGTTGAGGTGATTTACCAGTTTGGGCAATAACCTGGGTTTTGAGTCCGTCCCTGCTAATGGTGGTATTGGTGGCAATAATTCCAGCCAATTGATAGGTTTTTGCCAGGGAAATGATATCAGCGATCGCCTCCCATTCTAAATCAGGAGCTATCTTGACAAAAATCGGCTTTTGTGGGTCATTTTCCTGTTGCAAAGCCTCCAAGATAGAACTGAGCATGGCAGCATCTTGGAGCGATCGCAACCCTGGTGTATTAGGGGAAGAGACATTGACAACAAAATAGTCTCCAAAATCTTTGAGTAAGCGAAAACTACTAAGATAATCCTTTGCGGCTTCTTCTAGAGGAGTTATCTTAGATTTGCCCAGATTGACACCTATCGGTATAGACAGGTTTAACTCTTGCTTAATTTCCGCCAACCGCGCTGCCATTGCTGCTGCACCTTGATTGTTAAAGCCCATACGGTTAAGGGCAGCTTGATCCAAGGGCAAGCGAAACAAGCGAGGACGGGGATTGCCTGGCTGTGCATGAAAAGTGACAGTTCCGACTTCTGCAAATCCAAAACCAAGTCTTGACCAAATTGGGACAGCAACGCCATCCTTATCAAACCCAGCTGCCAAACCCAAAGGGTTGGGGAAGTGTAGCCCAAATAGAGTTTGTTCCAGACGTGCATCCGACAGGCAAAAGGAATGCACCAGAAATTGGTTGATCCAGTTTGCGGGTGCTTGGTAGGAAGTTTTTCCCAACCAGCTTAAACTGCGAATTGTTGAGGAGTGCATCCACTCTGGATCTGCTTTGACCAGAGTAAACAAAAGAGGACGAAGTGCATCTTTATAAATATCCACAATCTAAAATTTTAAATTGCTGAGTTTGAGTAGTGTTGTAAGCGTCTTATATAGTAACAAGCTAAGTTGAGTAATCACACCAGATGTTGACACCATACTGTTGCTGACATAACAATCTACAGCCTCCGAACAACAAATTATTTTCTTGGGGCGCGTCCGTCGGAGGATTAGAGAAGAAAACAGAGCAATTGCAAGATGTTTGGATGGTGAACTGCTTTTTGTTAGCGTTGCATTAGTCGTCTTTTGTAAGTCATCTGACAGAATTTTATAAGCTTGAGAATTTGCGAAAAGTCGCGCGGATGCTTGCTAGTCTTAGTTTATTTAAGTTTGAGCTACAAAAGTCATCTTTTAAATTCTTTTTGTAAATTTTAATAGCATCAGAATAAGTCACTAAAATCAGTTACTAAAATTTCTCTAGCGTTGTAACAAACTAGTTATAATTGACTTCCAAATCTCAGAAATCTAGCTCGTTGAATCTGTTGCTTAATATTATGGGACGTGCTCGTTCTAAATCTGACTTGCCTACAAAAATTTGTCCGGTATGTCAGCGCCCTTTTACTTGGCGCAAAAAATGGGCGGATTGCTGGGATGACGTCAAATACTGCTCAGAACGTTGCCGTCGTCGCCGTTCGCAGGCTCAAGATGAAACAAATGCATGACCGTAAAGGTACGGAGAAATAAAAAAAGAGATGGAGAAGGTACAACCTAAATTAATCATTCATGGTGGGGCTGGTAGTTCTCTAAAGGCAAAGGGAGGAGTGGAGACGATACGTCGTTCTCTCTACCAAGTCATAGAGGAAGTCTATTCTCTCCTAATATCAGGAGCATCTGCCAAAGAGGCGGTTGTGCGGGGTTGTCAAATGTTGGAAGATGACCCCCGTTTTAATGCTGGTACTGGTTCAGTGCTGCAATCGGATGGTCAAATTCGTATGAGTGCTTCTCTAATGGATGGGACATCCCAAAGCTTTAGTGGGGTCATTAATGTTTCGCGAGTGAAAAATCCCATTGACTTGGCGATCGCATTGCAATGCTCTCCTGACCGCGTACTTTCAGATTACGGCGCAGCCGAACTAGCACGGGAGTTACAAATCCCCAGCTACAATGGCTTAACTGAGTTACGGTTGCAAGAGTGGATTCAAGAGCGTCAGGACAATTTTCAAAGAGCAATGGCTGGGGTAGTCGCAGAAGCAGAACTGGTGGAAACCAGCAATGCCCGACGCGGTACGATTGGTGTCGTTGCTTTGGATACTGAGGGAAAGCTAGCAGTAGGGACTTCTACTGGTGGTAAGGGATTTGAGCGGATTGGACGCGTGAGTGATTCTGCAATGCCAGCAGGGAACTATGGGACAAAATATGCAGCAGTGAGTTGTACTGGTATTGGAGAGGATATTATCGATGAGTGCTTAGCACCACGAATTGTAGTGCGTGTCAGTGATGGAATGTCCCTCAAAGAAGCGATGCAGCGCTCATTTACAGAAGCAAACGAACACAAGCGGGATTTTGGGGCGATCGCCCTTGATGCCAGTGGGGCGATCGCTTGGGGGAAAACCAGCGAAGCTCTGCTCGCCGCATACCATAATGGTGAGAAGATTGGCGACACCTTAGAGGTTCCCATTGGGACAGAAGTTGGCTGTATATATGGCTGCTGAGTAGAAACAACTCAGGACTGAGAACTCTTTTTACGCCACCCTGGTTTTACAACTTGACGAGCACGGGCAATGACTAGACAATCATCAGGGACATCTTCTGTAATAGTAGAACCAGCTGCCACGTAGACATTATTGCCCAGTGCCAGAGGGGCAACTAAAACGCTATTGCTACCTGTGCCAGTGCTATTGCCTATAATGGTGCGGTGTTTCTTCACCCCGTCGTAGTTGGCAGTAATTGTACCTGCGCCAATATTGACGCGGCTTCCCGCAGTGGTATCACCTAAATAAGACAGGTGTGCAACATTAGTACGCTCACCCAACTTGGTATTTTTCAATTCCACAAAATTTCCCACGCGACAAGCGACACCCACCTCTGCATGACCGCGTAAATGAGCATAGGGACCAACTTGGGTTCCGGTATGCACGATGCTATCTTTCACAACTGAATACAACACCGTGACATTTTCACCTATTTGGCTATTTTCAATGAAACTTCCTGGTCCGATGCGACTTCCCGTGTGAATAACTGTATCGCCCCGTAAGTGAGTTTGGGGTTCGATAATGACATCGGGCTGTATTTCTACAGTGTCATCAATTGTAATACTGGCTGGGTCAATGAGAGTGACACCCGCGCTCATCCATTTTTCTTTGACTCGCTTTTGCAAAATCTCGTATGCTGTCGCCAGTTGCAAGCGGTCATTGATGCCAAGAATTTCTTGGTCATCTTGAAGATCTACAGCCATAACTGGTTTCAATGAACTCACAGCATCCGTCAGGTAATATTCTTTTTGAGAGTTATTTGCTTGTAAGTGAGGCAGAACTTTTGCCAAATCTTGCCAACGGAAGCAGTAAATCCCGGCATTAATCCGGTTATTTTCTTTTTGAGCAGGTGTGCAATCTCGATCTTCTATGATTTGTTGGACAATATTTTCACTGTTACAAAAAACGCGTCCGTAGCCTTTAGGGTTAGCCAAGTGTGCGGTGAGGATGGTGGCAGCGTTTTGGTGTTCTTGGTGAGTTTGCAACAGATTTTTCAAAGTTTCTGTGCGTAGCAAAGGGACATCGCCGTATAACACGAGCAAATCGCCTGTGTAGCCCTCCAGGTGTGGGAGTAATTGCTGGATAGCATGACCTGTTCCCAGTTGCACAGCCTGTTCGACAAACTCCACATTTGGTAAAGGCTGCATGGCTGCTTTAACTTCTTGCGCTTGATACCCAACAATCACCATTTGCCGAGTGGGCGATAGCGGTTTTACACTGTGAATAACCCGTTCAATAAGCGATCGCCCACCCAAAGAATGTAAAACCTTGGGCAGGTTTGATTTCATGCGTGTCCCACGTCCCGCCGCCAGAATTGCTACAACTACCATAATTTAGTGATCAGTGAATTGCTTTGAATGCGCCTGCCAATAGAGTGTAGGCTCAATTTATACTAACTAATCATCGCACTCAAAACCTAACTAGCTTATGACTAGCAATCTTCAAAAGAGGAAATAAACTCTAGAAACTGCTGCATCAGTTTCGGATTGCGCCATCTTCTATCTGTTTCTTCCACCATAATGGCGAGGGCTTCTTCTAGTGAGAAAGCTCTTTTGTAGGGTCTTTCACTGGTAAGAGCATCAAAAATATCAATGATTTGAAAGACTTGCGCTAGGTAGGGAATATCATCGCCCTTAAGACCATCAGGGTAGCCTGAACCGTCCCAACGCTCATGGTGGTGACGGATAATGGGAAGAACACCCCGCATACTGCGCAATTGCTGGCAGATTCTTTCTCCAATCAAAACATGCTGCTTCATAATTTCCCACTCTTCGGCAGTGAATTTACCAGTTTTGAGCAGTACAGCATCTGGAATGCCTACTTTACCGATGTCATGGAGATAAGCACCCCACATCAAATCCCGTGCCTGGTTGCGTGTGAGATTGAGATATTCACCAAAAGCTTTGCCCAACTTGACAAGTCGTTCGCAGTGGTTGCCCGTATTGGCGTCACGACTCTCAATTGCCCTAGCTATGGAAAACAGCACTTGTTCAGCGTGCTCTAAGTCTTCATTCAACCGCTTTTGCTGTACTAACGATTTGACCCGCGCCGCCAACTCCACACGGTCGAAGGGTTTGGTGAGGAAATCATCCGCCCCAGTTTCAATTCCTCGAATGCGCGATCGCCTGTCATTTAAAGCAGTTAGGAAAATTATTGGGATAAGTCTGGTCTGTTCATTCTGCTTTAGCAATTGGCACACTTCAAATCCATTCATTTTCGGCATCATCACATCCAGTAGAATCAGATCTGGTGATTTCTGTGCTACCAATTCAACAGCAGTCAAACCATTGTCTGCTTCAAAGACTTCGTAACCTTCTATTGCTAAAAGGGCGACAGCAGTCATCCGACTGGCTGCATGGTCATCCACTATCAAAATTTTCAACGCATCAGCATCAGAGCAATTCACTGTCAGACCTTGGGTTTGTACAGTCTTAGAGACGAATAAATTCTGAACAGAATTCACAAGAGGGTTTATCAAGCAATCATCAGCTTCAGTCTCTTTTTGCATCATGCCTCCATGGCTAAACCCAAGGAATGACTTTCTGTATTCTTGTTTCCTAAACCATTGTTTGAATGAATAAGGTTAACTCTAGAGCCGATAGACTTGTTTTTCCCTTGAACCACAAGTGCACTCCTGTTGAAACACAGTTCATAGTCACAGCTATCAATGATCAAATCAGGATTTGACCTTGTGTTTTGCTGTGTATTTTCAAGATTTTGTACAAAAATGTGCTATTTATTATGCATAATATTAAGTTTTTTCTACACTTTTAGCATTAAAAATTTTACTGCCATTCTTTCCTTCCTTTATTTTCAGTATGATTGAGCACTGCAAATATGAAATCGGTTTTTTTACGGAATTTTCTTAACATTTTATCCAAGACAATGTTGAACTAATGCAGTTTATCTCAACGTTGGGTTTCTTTAGTTTAATTTTTTGATTTTGGGCTCGCCTAGTTACACATTTTTCTCACTCTATTTATGGCAATTATCAAACTACGCTCACTTCTCAATAGCAGTGCTCACTTGCTCTAGATGTTAGTGATATGAATCACAAAAAGTCACTATCTAGCATTTTACTATACATCAAATACACAGTAAAAAACATTACATTGTTTCTATTGAACTCGTCGATAGCCATCTTTTTCGCCAATGAGAGGTAGGCTCTAAGGAAGAAGCTTGTTGCTCCTGTTTTCGTCGGTTCAAAATCACATCAGCATTGTCAGATAATTGTGGATCACGGTAGGGAACAGCAGCACGCGTGAGTAAATGTTCCTGTTCAGCCTGAGAAAGTGGCGGTAGTGAAGACGCAAACACAGAAGAAGCAGGGTGCTGGGTGCTGGGGAGAGAGTGATTGTCCATTAACCCTTCCTCTACTTCTTCCCCCACTCCTCTATGTCCGGCGACCGTACCAGGTGTTTTTCTTCCCACTGGTGATGTAGAACCGATTTGTAGTCCAGCTGCCAAAAGTGCCGTACGTACAGCAGCAGCACACGAGTAAGTGGCGAGTAAGCCACACGTATCTAAACAAAGAGAAAGTTGTTTGATAAATTCCACAGTCCATAATTGAGGACAATGAGGCGGTGAAAACGGATCAAGAAAAATGGCATCAGCTTTAAAACCTAACTGGTTGACAAACCTAATTGAGTCTCTCGCATCACCAATTAACAGAGTCGCTTTGAGACGGTCTTGCTGTACTTGATGCTCAAAGGCTAACTGAGTCAAAATTTCGGTGTATTCGTATCCCCAATTGTCGAATAAGTGATGAGTGATCGCTGCTTGTGGTACAGATGTATTTAGTTCTAAACCAATGACTTCTACATAACAATTAGGATTAACTGCCCAAATTGTTTGTAATGCAGCTGCTGTGTTGTATCCAAGACCATAGCAAACATCTAATAGCCGCAACTTTGGGTTGTTAGCTTTTAATGGCAGTTGAGTCGGACTAGCAAACTTCAGAAAACTCTCCTGACGCGCTCCAAAGTGACTGTGAAACGACTCACCAAACTCATGGGAAAAAAAAGTGAATGAGCCATCTGCTGTGATCTCAGGTGTAAAATGGTCTATGTTTGACATAATCATAAAACACATTAAGACAACAACTAACAACTAACAGATAACCATCACCAATTACCAATTTAAATTTATGACCGACAGCCCTTTCGTTGTTTCTTGTGAGTGGCTATTTGAACATCTTGATGACCCGCAAGTTGTGATAGTGGATTGTCGCTTTTCTCTGGCAGATCCACACCTGGGACGACAGCAATATCAAGAAAATCACGTCAGTGGAGCATATTACTTAGACTTGAACCAAGACCTCTCCAGTCCGGTAGGAGAACATGGAGGAAGACATCCATTACCTAACCCGATTGAGTTAGCTAGAAAGTTATCAGCAATAGGGGTGAATTCTCAAAAAACCCTAGTTGTTGCTTATGATGACTCCCGCTTTGCTTTTGCATCCCGGTTGTGGTGGCTGTTACGTTATCTCGGACACGAGCAAGTGGCGGTGCTAGATGGAGGGTTTTCTGCTTGGAAAAAAGCTGGGTATCCCACGACAAATGTGATTCCTGAACCAGGAATAGGTGCTGATTTTGTCTCTAACATACAACCACAAATGGTAGTGGATATTCAAGCCGTGAAAAATCGGAAAGATTCACAAGAGGTCGCGTTGGTTGATTCACGAGAGAGCGATCGCTATTTAGGCATCAGGGAACCAATTGATAAAATAGCTGGTCATATTCCTGGAGCAGTGAACTATCCCTGGCAGGAAGTGACAAATTCCGCAGGTTATATACTTCCACAACAGGAGCAACGCGATCGGTGGTCAGAATTGGAAAATGCCAAAGAAATTTTTGTTTATTGCGGTTCTGGTGTTACGGCTTGTGTAAATTTACTCTCCTTAGAATTGGCAGGTATTCACACAGGTAAACTTTATGCTGGAAGTTGGAGTGACTGGATTAGTTATTAATGTGGCAGAGGTGACAAAATAATCTGGATGTGCCGGACAAGTTAGACGACCATAATATGCTGAATGTGCCTCCTCACAACCTTTGAAGATATACTATTCAGGCATTGGGTGCGATGAACCGGAGAAGTCAACTCAAATCGGTATTTGTTAAATCTCTTAGTTACCTAACCCTGGGTTTGTTAACCATCACTGGTGCATTACCCATGGTCCTGGCTGAAACTATATATCCACAGCAACCACAAAGATTGGCGCAATTATCAGACAGGGAGGAGCAAGAGCGATCGCGCCTTGTTCAAGAAGCAAATACCTCATATCAACAGGGAAACTTTGCAGCTGCAGAGGAAAATTTGCGTCAGTTGATTAAGAAGTTCCCCAAAGATGCTTTTGGACACTATCAACTGGGAAATGTCCTTTATCAACAAGGCAAAGCTGAAGAAGCAATTGGTGAGTACAAACAAGCGCTTCGTCTCAATTCAAGCTATGCTCTTGCTCATAATGCAATGGGCATTGCTCTTGCTAGCCAAGGTCGCTGGGAAGAAGCTATTGCAGAGTATCAAAATGCACTAAAAATTAATCCTGAATATGCTGATGCACTAGCAAGTTTAGGACAAGCACTGTGGCAGCAGGGCAACCGTGCGGAGGCGTTGGCATCTTTAGAAAAAGCAGTGAGTATCTTCAAAGCACAGGATAGACCCGATAAAGCCAACCGAGTTGAACAGCTTTTGCAAAAAATGAAGGCAACTGACGACCCTTCTGTATCGTGACATGAAGTACAAGGAAGTTCAAAATGAAGGTGTTAAAACTAGCAAAAGCAAAGATAACTCATGGAATTTATGTATGTTTCTTTTTGACTTTTGCTTTCAATACACCTACAGCTAGTGCTGTCAACAAAGCTGGTGACTATCGACAATTAGGGCTTTTCTATCGTCAACAAGGGCGATATCCTGAAGCTATTGCCGCAATGGAAAAATCTGTAGAACTCGAACCCAAGAATCTTTCGGGACGAGTCAATTTAGGTTGGACATTACATTTAGCAGGAAAAGAGCAACAAGCAGCACAATCTCTATGGCAAGCAATATATCAAAAGCCGACATTTGTTCCTGCTTATAATGCTTTGGGAATTGTTTATCTCGTTGATGGTAACTTAACAGCGGCTGTACTGGTTCATACTTGGGCAGCAATTCTCAAGACAGATAATGAAATTGCATATTTCAACTTGAGTTTAGCACTGCATCGGTTACAAATTTATAATTTAGCAATTACAACTGCCAACCGTGCCGCTTTTCTTGAACCCAATAATCCTCACCCATTAGTTGCGAGTGCGATCGCATACTGGGATAGTGGTGACAAAGATAGTGCTAAAAAAGTTTATACCAAGGCTATGAGCTTAGATTCTAGGTATAGTGATAAAACTTTTTTAAGTCATCTCAAACAAGCTGCTTTTAGCCCAGAGCAAATAAAAAAGACAGAGGAAATTCTATCCAACAGAGTCTAGTGATTATTGAATTTTTTCAAATTAGAAAACAAGTCTAATGAGCAACAGTACCACCTGTCGCCTTTACTTTTTTCAAGAATAAAATAGCAATACCACTCAGTAACAAGGCAATTCCAATAAAGTAGAAACAATCGTTAAAAGCATTTACGAAAGCCTCACGACGTACAATATTATCGATAGCTTTTATCGCCTGGTCTTGTGCTGTACTCAAATCAGAACCACGACTGACAAAATATTGTGTTAATTGGTTAAGTCTCTCTTGAGTGGCTGGACTATATAAAGAGATAGACTCTCCCAGTCGATTCGAGTGAAATTGCTCTCTATTAGTTAACAAAGTAGCTAATGCTGCAATTCCTATAGAACCGCCCATATTACGCATCATATTAAATAAACCACTTGCTGATCCTGCTTCTTTTGGGTTCAATCCAGCAGTAGCAATAGAGGTTAACGGCACCATAATGAGTGGTTGTCCCATAGCGCGAACAAGTTGTGACCATCGCAATTGCTCCAGTCCTGTTTGATAAGTCATTCCCGAATTCATAAATGCACTTATGGCAAATAAAGTGACACCCACCGCAACCATTAACCGCACATCAATTCGTTGCATCAATCTTGGAATAAAGGGAATAATAAATAATTGAGGAACTCCTGCCCAAATCAAAACTTCACCAATTTGTAGAGCATTATATCCTTGAATTTGAGCTAGATACAGCGGCAAAATATAAATAGAACCGTACAATCCTATTCCCAAAGAAACATTGACAATACTCGCTAAACCAAAGTTACGATACCGCAAAAGTCGCAAATTAATAAACGGTTGCCTACGAGTTAATTCAATCCAGAAAAATATCGTTATAAAGATTGCTGCTATAATGCTCAAGCGTACAATTAATGCGGAACCAAACCAATCTTTGCGGCTACCTTCTTCTAAAACAACTTGTAGGGAACCTAATCCAATTGCCATTGAAAGAATGCCCCACCAATCGCCTTGTTTGAGCAATTGCAATTGGGGTTGGTCTCGCTTGATGCCGTACCAAATTCCAGAGAGCATCAACACCCCTGGAATGACGTTTATATAAAAGTTGTATTGCCAACCGAAATTTTCTGTTAACCATCCTCCTAGTGTTGGACCAATTGACGGTGCAAAAACTGCTGAAATGGCAAAAGCTGCTAATCCAATTGCTTGCTTGGATGGAGGTAAAGTTGTTAATACAATCGTCATAGCTGACGGTATTAAAACACCTCCAGTAAATCCTTGTAAGGCGCGAAAAAGAATCATAGAATTGAGATTCCATGCCCAAGCACAGCAGATAGAAAAAAAGATAAATAAGGCGGTATTAACTAACAAATAACGTTGTAGAGAAAATACCCGCGATAACCATCCCGTTAACGGAATGACTACAATTTCCGCCACCAAATAAGCAGTGGAAATCCAAGAACCTTCTTCGAGAGTTGCCCCTAAAGACGCTTGAATGTCTTGTAGGGAAGCATTGGTTATCTGAATATCTAGGACTGCCATGAATGCGCCTAGCATACTTGCTAAAACGCCAATCCAAGTTCTAAGCGGCACTTTCTGATGAAAGGAAGATTGGCTAGAACCCTGATTACCTTGGTTGCCAACTGCATTTGTATTAGCCACAGAAGACTCCGGGTGTTGAAATAGAGATATTTTTATTTTCAACTCTAACGGTAAAAAAATTGGTAGAGACTGGTAAAGTCTTGCGGTTACTCAGCCCAAAATAATTGGCAAAACTAGGAATGACAGACGTTGTTTGGAAGTAACCCCAGGTTGTTGAACTAGTGTTTAACACTGGATAAGATACCCTTTTCAACAAAAATTGGATGCACCAACTGTCTTAAAGCAGGTAACTGTCTGGAAAAATACACAGAGCCTAAAATGCAAATTATCCCATCAATAATTAAAGTGAAAGGAGCACCAATTTGACGAGCTAATGCACCTGCTACTAAATTCCCAATGGGTATCGTTCCCAAAAATGACATTGTATATAAGCTCATTACCCGTCCGCGTTTGTCCTCCTCAACAATTGTTTGTAAAACTGTGTTGCCACTAGCAATTTGGATAATTGTCCCCAAACCAATAAACAACATTGTTAACAAAGAAAGTGGAAGTAAACGAGACAAGGCAAAGAAAATTAAACCAATTCCTAAAACTGCTGGACCTAAGACAATTAATCTACCTAATCCTACTACTGTTTGCCGTGTCGCTAAATAAATTCCACCAGCTAAAGCTCCGACTCCCGAAGCAGCCATCAAAAATCCTAAAGTTTCTGCGCCACCTTTAAGAATTTCTTCTGCAAAAACCGGAACAAGAATGGTGTATTGCATACCGAAAAAGCTAACTAAGGCTGATAGTAATAGGATTGACCGAATCGGTGGAAAGCCAAAGGCATACACAAATCCTTCTTTGATTCTTTGCAAAGGATTATCGTTAGTAACAGTAGTTCTCCAAGGCTTAATTTTCATTGCCAGTAAAGCAATAATCACAGCAATGTAGCTTAAACCATCAATGAGAAAACAGTAAGCTGTGCCGACTCTAGCAATCAGTAAACCACCAATAGCAGGTCCAACTAATCGTGCCCCATTGAACATGGTTGAGTTAATAGCAATGGCATTTGCTAAATCGTCTCTGCGTTCCACTAACTCTGGCACAAATGCTTGCCGCGCTGGCGCATCAAAAGCATTAATAAATCCTTGAAACAAACTTAAAGCAATGATGTGCCAAATCTGAATCATACCAGTAAACGTCAACACTGCTAGTGCTAACGACTGAATCATTGCCAGTATTTGTGTAGCAATTATGGTACGATGACGGGAAAATCTATCAACAAATAACCCACCAAAGGGAGTCAAAAAAAAGCTAGGAATTTGACTGGTAAATCCCACAATTCCCAACATAAATGGCGAGTTTGTTAAGCCATAAACAAGCCAAATAGTAGCAATTTGCGTCATCCAAGACCCGATTAGAGAAATGCCTTGTCCAGCAAAAAATAGTTGGTAATTTCTTGACCTTAATGCTGGTAAGAGTGGTCTTTTTCTAGTAGCTTGTGCTTTCATGAAAGCCTTACTTTATACCAATTTGATATCTCCTTTCATAGATATCATCAGACTTCACACCCAACCCCTCTCTACAGGCTGAGAGGGATACCATTGCTTTTGGAGGAGGTTTTGAGCAAGAAATGCCGGGTATTCAATCAGATGTTCTCTGTTGTGTGATTCTCTGCTACTACTTGACTTGCACACTGACTTCCGCAGACATACCTGGTGTAATCTGCGATTCGTACCCTTTGATGCTCTCTTTGTCGAAAACTATTTTGACAGGAACACGTTGGACAATTTTCGTAAAGTTACCTGTGGCGTTATCTGGTGGTAAAAGGGCAAACTGTGCGCCAGAGGCTGGCGAAATACTATCAACGCGACCCTTAAAGGTATGATGGGGAAAAGCATCGAGCTTAATCTCCACTTCCTCTGTTGGCTTCATGTCTTCCAACTGGGTTTCTTTAAAGTTGGCGACTATCCAGTAGTCGTTATTGACGATCGCCATTAAAGGTGTTCCTGCTTGTACTCGGTTGCCAACTTCCACTGTTTTGCGCCCTATCCGTCCGGCAGCAGGTGCAGTAATGTTGGTGTAAGAAAGCTGCAACTGTGCATCTTTTAAGGATGCTTCTGCTTGCGCTATAGCCGCCTTTGCTGCTTGGTATTGGTTACGGTTCACTGCTGTTTGTTGTCCGCTGGCAGTTGCTTGTTGCAATCCACCTTTAGATGCTGTCAGTTTTGCTTGTGCACTGGCTACCCCTTCTTGTGCTTGTGCTAGTTGCGATTGTGCTTTGGCGACGCCAACTTTTGCGGAGGCTAATCGCGCTTGTGCTTGGTTGACTGCTTGAGTTGCCGCATCCTTTTGCGCTACAGCGACATCATATGCTGACTTGGCAGTGTCTAATTGCTGGCGGGCGATCGCCCCTTGTTGGTATAGAGTGTTGTAACGATTGTAATCAGCTTGTGCTTTTTGCAAATTGGCATTTGCCTGCGCAACTTGTGCTTGTGCTGCAGGAATTCCGGCTTCTGCTAGTTTTACCTCAGCTTGTGCTGCAGGAATCCCAGCTTGCGCTTCCTGTACTGCTGCTTGCGCTGTGGAAATTGCTGCTACAGCACCACTGACATCTCCTTTTGCCTGGACTGTCTTAGCACTCGTTGTCTCTGCTGCTAAGGCAATGTTTGCTTGTGCTGCTTCAGCCTGACGACGAGCATTTTGTAGCGCTGCTTCAGTTTGTTGTACTTTGCTTTGATAATCCCGTGGATCGAGTTTTACTAGCAACTGTCCTGGTTGCACTTGTTGGTTATCATTCACCAAGACTTGGCTAACTGTTCCAGAAATACGACTGCTGACTTGGTGAAGATGTCCTGCAACTTGGGCGTTGTCTGTCTCCTCATGAGTAGAAGCATACTGCCACCAGCGATAACCAAAACCTCCAGCAGCAATAGCACCCACACCCAGTGCTGTCATAATCAAAGCTATTGGTTTTTTCTGCTTTGGTGTTTTGGGTGGTTGAGGTTTGGCTTCCTTGTTCCCTATCTCAGGCTGAGTCTGTACATCAGCTGGCTTTGTTTCTGGGGGTAGAGTTGTGTTGATAGAACTTTCTGATGTTAAATTTTCTAATGTCTGTGAGTCTGTGACAAGTTCTTTCTCTAGAACTGCAGTTTTGTGTCTGTTACGTCCGTTGGAGTTGATATTGTTTGTGAGTTCCATGATAGTTAAGTCCCCGGTATCGTTTTTAATCAGTCAAAAATTTAGAGCGCTAAATGTTTAAGGAAAAGTATTTAACAGCTTATTACTTAGTATGCGTAATATTATTCAAGAAGTAACGCAGAAAGTGCCTCACCCATCTGGGTGATTTATTTTACGATAAGTTAATTATTGCTTTATTAATAAGTTGGGAAAATTGTTCTCGTTCCGCGTAGGGAATACCGTGCATAGCTTGTTCGCGGATTTCTATTGCAATAGGTGGTAAGACGGTTTCCAGTTCTCTGCCTGCATCAGTTAGCCAAATACGCCAAATCCGGCGATCGCGGGAGTCACGTTCTCGACGAATTAAACCCCGCTCCTCCATTCTATCCAAGACACCAGTTAAAGTCCCTCCTACTTGTTGGAGTTTTTCCCCTATACTGGAGGTGGGTAAACCGTCTTCTTCCCACAAACAGCACAAAACTACCCAGTGAAAAGGGGTTAGTCCAAATGGATCTAGCCGTTCAGTAAATCTACGAGCCAGGAGTTGTGAAAGGAGTTTGATTCGGTAGCCGACACCATATGGTGCGCGAACTTGCTGCCACGACTCCAAATCTTGGGGCTTGTTGGGTTTAGAAACCATTGACTACTATAATTGACTACTATAGAAAAATATAAAAAGATTAGTATACGTAATATTAATATAGCACTATCTCACATTTTGGCAAGTCCTCATTGTAACTTTCTTTCAAAGTTTCAGCAAATCCATAGAAAAGACAACATTATCATCTCCCCATCAGCCAAAACAGGCTCACAACTGAATTGAAGGGTTAGTTACGTCCATTGCGCTTATCAATCATGTCAGCGAGCAGAGCGAACATTCCCAATTGCGTCGCAGCAACAAACAAAATGAGCGTGCGTTCTGTCAAATCGTGTCGGATAAAAATATCTTGATAGAGTGTGATTAAAAAACCAGCAAAAAATAAACCAGCTACAGGCAGAAATACTCTTAAAGGAGCAAAATACACACCTGTTCGTAGAATAAGCTGTACAAAGCGTAGTGTATCTTGAAAGGGCTTAATCTTGCTCTTCCCAATGCGATGATGATAATCAATAGGTACATAATGAACTATGTAATGATTGGTGAGCATCGCTAATGTAATTGTGGTCGTAAAGCTAAAACTATCGGGTAGGATGTTGAGAAATTCCTCAACAACACTTTTACGAAATACTCTTAACCCACTATTTAAATCTGGAATGCTCCTCATTGTGATCCATTCTGCAAAGCGTACCAGAAACCATTTAGGTATTTTACGGAGACTAGAGTAGTTTACTTTACTTCCTATCCTAGCTCCAACCACCATATCAGCTTGATGAGTTAGAGCAACTAATTCGGGGATATTTTCGTTTGGATAAGTGCCATCAGCATCAGTAATCGCAATTATGGGATACTTTGCTTGACGAATACCCGTTTTCAGAGCTGCACCATATCCCCTATTTCTAACGTGTTCAATGACCCGAACGTCAATGTATGAACATAAGATATCAGCTGTACTATCTGTAGATCCATCATTAACTACAATAATTTCATATTCACAATCTGTTAACTCAAGAATATGACGTAAATTATTGAGTGTGGTGGCAATGCTTTTTTCTTCGTTATACACAGGTATGACAAGCGAAAAAGCTGGGCAAACCACATTTGTAACTTGAAAATTTAGTGAAACTTCCTTACGTGTTCGCGTGTCTTCCTGCATGATTTATTTTGTTAGATTTTTTTGGATTTACTATAGTTTAATGTTAATTTTAGAAAAATCAAATTAAGTCGGTTAGGCTAATGCATAATTCATCTGGAAAAAGAGAATTTTGGTACTCAAAATCAAGGAAAAAATGGTACAAAAATCATATTTTTAAAACAATGCTTTTTATTTTTGGCAACATTGGTGATACCCAACTTTGATGAAATAGCTTAAGATTTATAAGTTTTTAGTCATAATAAGTTAATTTTAAATTACTTGTATCAGGTATTCATTATAACTCTCATGGTATTTTGACAATTAGCAAAAATAGTAAACAATAATAATAATGACAAGTTTATTACATCAATTCCTTAGTACAGTGCTCTTAAAAAAAAACAAACACTATAAAATATTTTGGCTAACTTTAAGTGTAGTCGCTGCCGCTATTTATGCTGTACAGGCGATACTGCCAGCTTATGAACATGAGTATGTTATTCAAGATGATGCACGACAGCACATTTTTTGGATGCAGCGATTTGTAGACCCACAGCTTTTTCCACAAGATTTAATTACTAACTATTTTCAATCGATTTCACCACCTGGATATAAAGCTTTTTACCAAGTCTTAACATGGCTAGGAGTTAATCCAGTTTTTTTAAGTAAAATAATACCACTATTTTTGGGAATCACTACAACTGTTTACTGTTTTGGCGTTTGTCTGGAAATATTGCCAATACCTATCACAGGGTTTATGAGCACATTGTTTATGAATCAATGCTTGTGGCTTGCTGATGATTTGGCATCAGGGACCTCTAGAGCTTTTTTATATCCATTCTTTTTTGCCTTCACTTATTATCTTTTACGGCGCTCATTGTTACCTTGCTTAATATCTCTAGCACTCATGGGTCTTTTTTACCCGGGATTTTTATTAATATCTGTTGGTATTCTGATTCTCCAAGTGATTAAGTTTGACGGAGGATTCCCAAGATTTTCTCAGCAACGTAAAGATTACATCTTCTGTGGACTTGGTCTAGCAGTGGGATTAGCTGTTCTCTTACCTTATTCCTCAGAATCTTCTCTATTTGGTCCATTAATTTCTGTGAGAGAAGCGAGAACTTTACCAGAGTTTTTGTCATCAGGAAGAATGAGCTTTTTTCATGATGAGAATCCAGTCAGGTTTTGGTTGAGTGCTAGCCGTCCTGGAATGAGAATATCGTTTAATCCACCGATAGTCATTTTAGGATTATTTTTGCCACTGTTATTGCGGTTAAAATCTAGTTTTCCCTTAGCTAAGGAAGTTCGTAGTCATGTCTATGTATTACTACATTTGGTAGTAGTGTCTTTGTTTCTGTTTTTTACCGCTCACATTTTGCTTTTCAAATTGTATCTTCCCAGTCGCTTTACAGTTCATAGTTTTAAGATTGTGTTTGCTTTAGCCACAGCAGTCTTTCTGACACTTATATTAGATGCAGTTTTAAAAAATAGCAGTAAGCAAAAGCTTCTAGCTCTAGGTGCAACAACCTTAATTGGAGTCATTATACTGTTTTATCCCAATATTTTTTGGAAAACAGGCTTTCCAAGAAATACATTCATTGTTGGTCAAGTTCCGACTCTGTACCAGTTTTTTCAACAGCAGCCTAAAGACACTCTCATAGCATCTTTGGCAGGAGAAGCCACGAATATACCTAGTTTTGCTCAGCGTTCTATTTTAGTCAGTGGGGAATATGCGATCGCCTACCATATCGGTTATTATCGCCAATTTCGTCAACGACTAGCTGATTTAATTCGCGCTCACTATAGCTTAGATTTAGCAGATGCTGAGAATGTCATTCAAAAATATGGGGTAGATTTTTTCCTTTTAGAAAAAAGAGCATTTACACCAGAATATATTCAACAAGATAGGTGGTTAAATCAGTATCTCTCTCTCAAACTGCCAAATGATCTGATAGCAAAAATCACAAGGGAAGCTCTAGAGGGTTTACAGCAGGGGAAAGTTCCTGCGTTATCAAAAGTTGCACAAAGTTGTACTACATTTGAGACGGACGGCTTAGTTGTACTAGAAGCAAAATGTATCACCCAAAAATCCGGAAAATAGGGTTTACTGGATTCATATTTTGCAGCAACGTTTTTACCGGCAACTATGCAGACTCAATAGACCTCTTGCACGAATACAAAACTTGCCCTCATGAGGCAGTGCGTTGCGGAGAGAAGTTGCGAGGAGGGTTTCCCTCCGGGCAAACTTCGGAGGGTTCCCCCCGTTGTAGCAACTGCCATCCCCCAACCCCTTGTCCCATCACAATGTTGGAACAAGGGAAGCCAATCTCAAAGTGCTCCCAACTTTGGAGAGGAATTTAGGGTAAGGGCAAACATTCATGCAAAAAGTCTAATATGTGCATGAACAATTACACTAAGTATCTAGTGTTCGGTACGATGGGGAAGAAAGCATACTCATACCATGCTGTCCAAATGAAACTGCGAATCCACCGTTGACGCTTTTCGGGATTCAATTCATAGTCAAATGCTCCCTGTGATTTATCAATAGAGGATAGATGAGATTCGCAACCGCAACCATGTTGATAGGTAAAACCATACTTGGAAGCAATGCTTTGTATTTTCATCTGCACAGCAAATACTTTTCCAGCATGAAGTATGGCATCCCAAGCGCGCTTATGTTCTCTATCACGCGGATCAAACCGTAAAGCTCGTTCTTCAAAAATGCTATCTCGGTAAATCGGAGCAAGATGTACATGATAAAAACTAGCGGGAAGCTCATAACCGAACTCATCAAACAATTCCAAACAGATACGAGCAACCTTCACTTCGTTGAGAGATTCTGCTTCCTTGGACTCACATTCACGAAGAACGACTTCAAAATTTGGATATCTCTCAATTTTGAAGTCTTGACCGTAGAATTCAAGTGTCTCCCGCGCTAACAATGCGAACAACTCACTAAACGATGTTTTTAGGTGACCAAGTTCGGGACGTTCGTTGAATAAATCAACATCTCCCTGCTCCAACTTATATTGAAACAACTGCGCCATCTCAACATAACTCTGTGGATTTGTCAGTCCAGTACCAGCCTCTCCTACAGCAATGTCTTGCCATACCTTTGGCAATTGGGAAATATGAACTGCATTTTCTCCAGCAAGGACTTGAACTTGAGGCGCATCGAGAATAAACATACGCAAACACCAGAGTACTATCCATAGCTAAGTTAACCCTGAGTTTACCCTGACTACCATTGTTACCGTAAGGTGGGTGTAACCCATCAGATCTCTATTTGCTTCAACGACAATCTGTCGTAAATCAAAGAAACCAAAAACAGAATGCATCTGTATTTTGGATGAAATTTTTGATGTCTTACTTAATAACAATATATTTGCCTTGGAAATCAGAGCAAGATTTTAGCGAACGAGAAAATGAGGAATTTTCAAATTTAGTAAAAACTTAAATCTTTATCAAAAAAACATTTTTAGTAAAAACTTAAATCTTTATCAAAAAAACATTGTGAAGCTTTCTTGCTGAATACCATACAAGGAAGTCTACTAGTAGATTTTGACTAATTTATAGGGGAATTGCTGTGGATTTTTTGTCGGATTCAGTTGTGCTATCACGTATGCAGTTCGCCCTAACTGCATTATTTCATATGCTTTGGCCTGTTCTAACAACAGGTGTGGGAATTTATTTAGTGATCGTTGAAGCACTGTGGCTTAAGACTCGTAATCCTGATTATTACTATCATGCTCGCTTCTGGTCTAAGCTCTATGTCTTGAATTTTGGTGTTGGTGTCGCCACAGGTATCCCAATGGAGTTCCAATTTGGCACCAATTGGTCACGCTTTTCGGAAGCAGTTGGGAATTTTTTCGGCAGCGTCATCGGATTTGAAGCTTCCTGGGCATTTATGCTGGAAGCTGCCTTTTTGGGGATTATGTTATTCGGTTGGGAGCGTGTCAATCCCATAATTCACTTTCTCTCCACCATTTTTGTGGCAATTGGCGCTAACCTGTCAACTGTGTGGATTCTCACAGCAAATTCTTGGATGCAAACCCCAGCAGGTGGGGAATTGGTTGATGGGAAGTTTGTTGTCCATGATTACTTTCAAGCAATCCTCAACCCGTTCACGGGAAACAGTGTGCTCCATATGTTCTTTGCCACATTGGAGACTTCCTTATTTGTTATTGGTGGGATTAGCGCCTGGTACATTCTTAATCATCGCCACGAAGCTTTCTTCTCCAAATCTTTGAAAATTGCTTTGGCTGCGGCGATCGCCGTTGCGCCTTTGCAGATTTACATCGGGCATTTGAATGGTGAGCAAGTCTATCAGTATCAGCCTTCAAAACTTGCTGCAATGGAGGCGCAGTGGGAGACGACACCTGCGGGACAGTCTGCGAATTGGAGCTTGCTCGCTATCCCCAACGAAAAAGCACAGAAAAATGATTGGGAAATTACTATTCCCAATGCACTAGGATACATTCTGGAATTTAAGAAAGAACTGACATATCCAGTACGTGGATTGAAAGAGTGGAAACCAGAAGACCGTCCTCACATGGTTGGTTTAATCTACTACGCTTTCCGCACCATGATTGCGATTGGATTTTTCTACGTGGGATTAACGCTGCTGAGCGTCTTGCAATGGTTACGGGGTAAACTCTCAGCAGAGAATATCACTCAGCAGCGTTGGCTGATGGCTGCTTGGGTGTTTGCAGCTCCCCTCGGATACATTGCCGTAGACTCAGGCTGGATTGTGCGTTGTGTTGGACGACAACCGTGGATAGTCTACGGGTTAATTCGCACAGCTGATGGAGCTTCGACTCTACCTGCAAGCAATGTCTTACTGTCACTCATTAGTTTTGCCACGGTCTATAGCATTTTGTTTGTTGCAATCTTATACTTTGGCAGCCGCATTATTCGTAGGGGTCCCAACCTGGAACTCCCAGTGCCTGGAGTTGAATCCACCAGACCTGCCGTAGATACAACTCCAGGGAAGTTTGTTCCAGACGAACGACCTGCAGAAGCACAACAATAGAGAAAAGTCAATAATTAAAGTCAGCAATTTTGACAAGCATCCTAGCTAGCGTGCTAGATGCGAATCAATGCATAACACCCACAGAGGTTGTATGGAGACGCTAAAGTATTTTTTGCCCCAGGTCTGGTTTGTCATTCTAGCCCTCTTCTTGTTGCTCTATGTGATGCTAGATGGATTTGACTTAGGTGTAGGCATCTTATCTCTAACTTCAAAAGATGAAAAACGCCGCAGCATCCTCATGACGAGCTTGAGCAACATTTGGGATGCTAACGAAACTTGGCTGGTTCTGATGGCAGGGGGTCTTTTTGGAGCCTTTCCCCTAGCTTATGGCGCGATTCTCAACGCGCTATACATCCCAATTATCACAATGGTGTTTGGGTTTATCTTTCGGGCTGTGGCGTTTGAGTTTCGGGAGCTAGCAAACCGAAAATTCCTTTGGAATTTCGCTTTTGGTGCAGGGAGTTTTGTGGCAGCCCTCAATCAAGGTTTTGCTCTTGGTGCTGTGCTAAAAGGTATTTCCGTTGATGAGAGAGGTCACTTTATTGGGACATCTTGGGACTGGCTAAGTTGGCAAACAGTGCTGGTAGCTTTAACCCTCATTCAAGGATATGTCCTGATTGGCTCAACTTATCTGATTTGGAAAACGACAGGAGAGTTGCAAGCGACCCATTACAGAACTGCTAAAATTGCAGCTTGGACAACATTGATTGGTGCTATTTTTATCACAATTACGACACCAATATTTTATGAAAGTGCCAGGACTCGCTTATTTCAGCAACCGCTTGTGTACATCTTTGCCGTCATTCCCATACTAGGAGTTGTGCTGATTTGGCAACTTCTCCAAAGCCTGAACCGTAAAGAAGAAAGAGCACCTTTTATTTGGACAATTCTTCTTTTCGTTCTCACATTTATAGGACTGGGATTAGTTGTTTACCCCTATATCATTCCTATGAAAATCACCATCTATGAAGCATCTGCTGATCCTAGTTCGTTAGTGATTATGATTATCTTCATGGGCTTCCTCATTCCCGTGATGCTGTTCTACAACCTTTACCAGTACATTGTTTTCCGGGGCAAAGTGACTGGCGGTCATTACGGTGGTGAGTAATATTGTTTTACTTGAAGCTTGATACATTCAGGCAAGGTGGAGAGGTAGTGCGGTGAGTTCTCAAAGGGAAAGATATTGCTTGCATTTTCAAAACTTAAGGAATAGGCACTGCTCTTAGCAACCGCTCCATCACAGTTCTTGCCCTTCGACCTCCTACGGGAATCAGCCGATGGCAAAGAACATGAGGAGCCAGAAATTTGACATCATCAGGAATAGCATAATCACGTCCTAAAAGAAAAGCTAGAGCCTGAGTTGCCCGTTGTAATGCCACGGTACCACGAGGACTCACGCCAAGAGTGATTTCCTCATCCTGTCGTGTTGCCCGCACTAAGTCAAGTATGTACTGTTGTAAAGAAGTCTCTACTTTTACCTGAGAGCAAATTTGCTGCAATTGCTGTACTTCTGCCAAAGTAATGCCGGGTTGTAAATCAGTCAAACTGAGTTTCTGGTGACGTTGTAGCATTTGGAGTTCTTCGGCTTGGGTGGGGTAACCCAAGCTCAATGACAACATGAAGCGGTCCATCTGCGCTTCTGGCAGTGGAAAAGTACCTTGGTACTCGATAGGATTTTGAGTGGCAATCACAAAGAAAGGTGTAGGAACACCACGAGAGACGCCATCTACTGTCACCTGCTGCTCTTCCATAACTTCTAATAGAGCCGACTGAGTACGAGGTGTCGCACGGTTAATTTCGTCTGCGAGCAGAACATTGGCAAATACTGGACCTGGAAGAAAGTTAAATTCACCAGTTTTAGGATTCCAAATGTTAGTCCCAGTGATGTCAGTTGGCAGTAAATCGGGAGTACATTGTAGACGTTGAAACTTTCCATCGATAGAACGAGCTAAGGATTTGGCAAGGAGAGTTTTGCCAACCCCAGGAACATCTTCCAATAGAGCATGACCGCCAGCTAGCAAAGCGACTAGCACTAAACGTATGACCTGGCTTTTCCCAACAATGGTCAAAGCCAGGTTCTGTGTCAAAGCGTCAATTTTTTCTCTCATGCACTCATGAATTAGAGAATACAGAGTAGGGAATAGGTAAGAAGACGCGTCCTTGTCGCCCCTAATCCCCATTCCCTTCATTAGTATTCCCTCAGTAGAGCTAAACTAACACTCGGCGGTAAAAAAAGCTCTGGCAACAGCACAATCTTGTTGAATTTGGGTTTTTAGGGCTTCTAGAGAAGAAAATTTTTGTTCGGGTCGCAAAAATTTTTCTAGCTGCACCACCAGCTTCCTTCCATACAAATCACCGGACCAATCTAACAAATGGATTTCTACAGATTCATACGTACCATTTACAGTTGGGCGATGACCTATGTTCATCACGCCCAAGTAAGCATTCTCCAAGTTATCTAGTGTCTCACCCAATGTCAAAACACGAACAGCGTAGACACCATTGCGGGGCACAAACTTGTCTTTTGGTAATTGTAGGTTGGCTGTGGGAAAGCCAATAGTTCTGCCCAGCTGTTGACCTTTGACGACAGTACCGATAAGAGTGTATGCACGTCCCAAGAGTTGATTTGCTTGTTGGATGTCACCATTTTGTAAGACTTGCCGAATGAGTGAAGTGCTAATGCGAGCTTCCTGGCTGGAAACAAGGCTAGCCTCACTGCTGTCTACAGATCCATGACAAGCACAAGTTTCTAGAGGAACGATAGTCACAGGAATGCCGTACTTGGTGGCGAGCAATTGCAAATCCTGAGCAGTACCACTGCGGTTGGAACCAAAGCAAAAATCTTGCCCGACGCTAATTCGTGCAGCTTGCAATTGTTCCACTAGAATCTTTTCTACAAATTGTTCAGGAGTTAAAGCAGATAATTCTTTATCAAAGGGCAGCAGTACCAGTTGTTCTACTCCCAGCGATCGCAACTGATGGATCTTTTCCTCTAGTGGTGTTAACCAAGTACGGGGTTGCCCGGTAAAAAATTCTTGTGGATGGGGATTGAAGGTGACAACCGTCGAGTACACGTGTGGAGTTTGAGAAGACACCGAGAGTGGCAGACGCGGTGACGCACAAAGAGAAACAGTCCCCGTGTCACCGCGTCCCCGTGTCTTTGCATCCTCTTCTCTCCCCGTGGGCGGCAATATGGGTTGAATAACCCTTTGATGACCAAGATGTACGCCGTCAAATTTGCCAAGAGCAACAAAAGTTGGAGTTAGAGCCAATTTGGTCGAAGAAGTAACCCACACAGAACACCCATTTTGAGACAAATTTACCACGTCGATTCTGGCATTTAAGATTTTTTAAGCTATCAACTGTCAGCTTATACAGTTGTCAGTCCCAAGTCACGAGTCGTTGAGTCGGATAACGAGTTATTCCACCCAGTTCTCATGACAAGAGAACTGTCTTTGTACTAACTGCTGAAAGCTCCTAATCACCAATCTAATCCAAAATCTAAAGTTACTCCGACTGCAAACTGTAAGCAGAAAACTGACTAATAGGAATAGATTCTGATAACAGGACTGGCACACGGACTTGGAGTACCATTCCTTCACGTGCCATGATAGCACCTGGAAATTCCTCCGCTGCTTCTTGTCCGACACGATCCAAAAACTCATCGTCGTGGGATGGATCGTGGTGAAAAATGACCAAGGTTTTAACGTTAGCGGCTTTGGCGACCTTTACAGCTTCTTGCCATGTAGAATGCCCCCAACCCATTTTCGGTCTGGTCGAAGAATGATATTCTTCGTCTGTGTAGGTGCAATCATATATGAGGATGTCGGCGTTACGAGCTAACCATAGGACATTCTTATCTAGCCTATCAGGATAATGTTCGGTATCGGTAATGTAAGCAGCAGATCCACCACGCCAGTTTACCCTGTATCCTATGGCTTCACCTGGATGATTCAGCGGTGCTGTTTCTACGGTAATGTCATGAATGTGAATAGGTTGCCCTCGGATAACGTCGTGAAAATCTAAATTTGCCTGCATAATCTGCAAGGGAACGGGAAAATTTGGGTGCAGCATCTGGTCATTGAGACGCTGTTCTATGGTTGAACCATCAGGAGCGATCGCACCGTAAATATGAAAGGTGTTTCCCCTGATAAACCCAGGAGAAAAGAAGGGAAATCCCTGCACATGATCCCAGTGGGAGTGGGTAAAGAAGATGTAAGCCTCTATCGGCATTTGAGGCAACAAAGATTGTCCTAAAACATGCAGTCCTGTACCTCCATCGAAAATTAAACATTTGCCCCCCACTTGCATTGAAATGCAAGGGGTGTTCCCGCCATAACGGACGGTGTGTGGTCCTGGACAGGGTATACTGCCGCGAACGCCCCAAAAATGTACGGTAAATTGATTCTTTATCCTAGACATGGGTGTTGCTTACTGGACTGAGCAGGCACTCAATACAAAGAATGGTCACTTATCTTGTTAAGTTTATGCTGTCTCACGGCTTTTGGTGGTGGAGGAATTTCTTGGTAAAACAGCATACCTTGTTTAAGGTTGCTTTTGTCTTTGTATCTGAAAAATTCTAAGATGGCGGTCTCAGATTTTCTCAACGTTTGCGTATGGTTTATCTTCCATAACGCTCCTAATTTTATAACCTATATTTTCCTGTGATGCATTGATAAAGCCAGATATACTTACCTTATAAGAGAAAATTTTACGGAAATTTAAAGTTCCATTGAGACAATTTATTCAATCCATTTGCATAAGTAAGATTGTATTGCAATGGGGTTATACTGATGAAGTTTTTACGGATGACATGAACATCGATAGGTATATTTTGAGGGAGATTTAGACCTACTGGCGGTTCCACATCTTCTATAACTTCTCCCGTTAACCAGTAGTAAGTTTTACCACGGGGGTCTATCCGTTTATCAAAGACATCCACGTAACGCCGTACTCCCTGACGGGTGACAGTGACTCCTGCAATTTCTTCCCATTTAACAGCAGGGACATTGATATTCAGTAACATCAAATCAGGCAGAGGATTTTGCGCCAGTCGCCCTACCAAAATTTTGGCAAAGTTAGCAGCAGGCTGAAAGTCTTTACTAGTATGACTGGCAAGACTCAGCGCTACACTGGGAATGCCTTCAATCAAACCTTCCATTGCCGCAGAGACTGTACCAGAGTAGAGAATTTCGGTTCCTAAGTTAGCACCTTGATTAATGCCAGACAGAACTAAATCTGGTGAAGAATCTAACAAAGCCCATAGCGCCAATTTAACACAGTCTGAAGGAGTGCCATCACAAGCCCAAGCTTTCACAGCAGGATGAAAAATCGACTCAACCTTTTCGGCGCGAATTGGTTGGTGCATTGTTAATCCATGCCCAGTTGCTGAACGTTCCCGATCTGGGCAAACTACAGTCACGTCATAATCGGCTTCTGCTAAAGTGTTTGCTAAGGTACGAATACCTAGGGCAGAAATACCGTCATCGTTGCTAATTAGTATTTTCATATACCTTCGCTATGAGTTCATACTTAATAGTCAAGAGTTAAGAGTCAAGAGTCAAGAGTTAAGAGTCAAGAGTCAAGGAGTCAAAAGGAGAGGGCACTCACTCCTCAAATATTCAAAATTTAAAGTTACTCTTTGTGCGTTCTGCTGTTGGGCGAAGCGGTTAAACTGATAAGAAGTTTGGGTTATACTATTGTCTTTGAGCAATCAATGGCATCTTAACTAATTGTTATTTGTCCAGTGGTCTAAGCTTTGGACTTATGACTGATAATTAATAACTTAATGAATAATGACTAACACTTTAGAAGCTCAACTTTTAGCACTGCGAGAGGAAGGAGAAAAAGCGATCGCCGCCGCCGATACGCTGGAACGCTTGGAGGAACTAAGAGTCAGTTACCTGGGGAAAAAGGGTCAGCTGGGGGCGCTGTTGCGGAGTATGGGACAACTCAGTGCAGAGGAACGACCGAAAATAGGGGCGATCGCCAATACAGTCAAAGAAGCCCTGCAAGATAGCCTAGATCAGCAACGTGCCGCCTTGGAAGGCGCGAAAATCCAAGCACAGCTAGAGGCTGAAACTTTGGATGTGACGATGCCAGGAATTTACCGTCCGCAAGGTCGCGTCCATCCCCTTAATGGCATCATTGATAAAGCTTTGGACATCTTTGTTGGTTTGGGCTACACTGTGGCTCAAGGACCAGAGATGGAAACAGATTACTATAACTTTGAAGCTCTGAACACCCCACCCGACCATCCTGCCCGTGATATGCAGGATACTTTTTATTTACCAGATGGAAATCTCCTGCGGACTCATACCTCCTCAGTACAAATTCGTTATATGGAAACTGAGGAACCACCCATTCGAGTGATTGCTCCAGGGCGAGTTTACCGGAGAGATAATGTAGATGCGACTCACTCAGCGGTTTTCCATCAAATTGAACTTTTAGCAATCGACGAGGGACTAACATTTACTGACCTTAAAGGCACCATTAAAGTCTTTTTGCAAGCGATGTTTGGCGATTTGCCAATTCGCTTCCGTGCCAGTTATTTCCCGTTTACAGAACCTTCTGCTGAAGTTGATTTGCAGTGGAATGGTCGTTGGCTGGAAGTGATGGGTTGCGGTATGGTCGATCCAAATGTGCTGAAATCAGTCGGTTACGACCCAGAAATTTACACAGGGTTCGCCGCTGGTTTTGGTGTAGAACGCTTCGCAATGGTTCTACATCAAATTGATGATATTCGCCGCTTGTATGCAAGCGACCTCCGCTTTTTGCGACAGTTTTAGAAAAGTTAGGAGTCTCAAATTAACTTTGCGTAAAACAAAGTTTAAATGGAAAATATTATGTAAAGGGGTCAGTTCCGAAACACTCTCCGTTTGGGAGGGTTAAGCTGAAAAGCCAGGGACTGACTCTTTTGCTATGGGCTTCTACTCCCATTTCTTAAATCGAGGCTCATATCGCTCTTTAAGGAGTTGCTAAATCCGTTAAGGATCATGGATTTAATAACCTACAATTTTTTAGGGCGCGTTAGAAACATAACACACCAGCAGTATCTGAATGGTGCGTTACGCTAGCGCTAACACACCCTACCAAATCAAGATTTTGTATTTTATTTAATCCACATTCCTAACTATTTGCAACAATTATCACAGTGACCACAACGCCAGTTATTGACTTGTTCTTCAAAACCAAAGGCACTTAACAAAAAACGCCAGCGACACTGCCTGGTCGTAAGATACTGATTCATCTGCTTAGCTACGTGCGATTGTGAGACAGATTGAGTTTTCGCCCCCGGAATAATTTTGTAATGGAAAGGGTCAAGCCACTGAAGTTGTCCGCTGCTATGTAACAGAGAAAGGGCGATCGCACCATTGGGAAATTCTCGCGCCACAGTCTTCACTTCCCCTGTTTTTGGTAATTTTTTCAAGACTTGCTGCGCAGATAATTGTAGCTGCTGCAAATTCTCCTCAAAAAACCTTTGTCTTTGCTTATCTTCTGGATCTAGCCACCCTGTAGGTTCACTGATCAACGTCAGCGCCTCTGCTGGTTTTCCATCTCGTCCAGCGCGTCCAATCTCCTGAACATACTCTGAAATCAACAACGGCGGGTGAAAATGAACCACCCACCGCACATCTGACTTATTTATTCCCATACCAAAAGCACACGTACAGATAACAAACGCCATTTTTCCACTCAGCCATTGTGCCTCTATAGCGCGACGTTCCTCTGCACCCAAGCCCGCATGATAAGCTGCCGTAACGTAACCCTTCTCTTGCAGCCATGTAGTGAGTTCTTCACTATCTCGCCTTGTGCGAACATAAACTAACCCAGTTTGTTGTGACTTCTCGTAAAGAAATTTTAATAATTGTTGCTTTCTGCCTGTTGGAGTCCAAGCTACACGAATATAAGGGTTAATATTAGAGCGATAAGGATAAATGCAAAAAACAGCTGGTTGCTGTAGTTGAAGAACTTCTCGAATTTTTGTTTGGGCTAGAGGGTCGGCGGTGGCGGTAAAAGCGGCTAGCGCTATGTTTGTTCCCAGTGGTTTCGATTTAAGCAGCGCTGGTCGCACCGTCCCCAACCTTCGATAGGCTGGTCTAAAAGTGTCTCCCCACTGTACCAAACAATGCGCTTCATCCAGTATGATGCCATTAATCACAAGTTGTGGCTGACACAACCTCTCCCACACTGGCTTGCTCAGTAATGTTTCTGGGGACAGGTAAAGTAATCTTAACTGTTGCCGTTCCAACGCCTGTAAAGTCATGCGTCGCTTGTCGGGTGGCAATTCGCTATGTAAAAGGGCAGCTGGTAAACGCCGTTCCCGGAGTTCCTGCACTTGGTTTTCCATCAGCGCCACCAAAGGCGAAACAACAAGCGTCAATCCAGTTTGCAGTAGTGCTGGCAGTTGAAAGCAAATCGACTTTCCCCCACCTGTTGGCATGATAATGAGTGTATCTTCCTTTGCCAACAAACTCTGGATAATTTCTCCCTGCGGTGGACGGAAATCTTCATAACCCCAGATTTTTTGAAATGCAGCCCGGGCTTCATTCCAATTGGTTGTTGCAGATTGATTCATAAGCCTGGTAGATAGGAATGATACTGAATCATATCCTCTGCTATGTAACTCCTGGCTCAGTAATCTTATCAGTATTATCCTATCTAGCTATTATCTGCCCTACTTGCTTTTTTTCTTTTCTTTGCGTCCTACCCTGCGGGAAGCCGCTTCGCGTCTATGCAGTAGCCTACGGTAAGCTGCTTTGCATCTACGTTTCTCCTGATTTCGTTATTTCATTTACGAATATACTCTTCTACATATTTTGGCAAAACAATCCCTGTATGCAAACGCGAGTCAGCAACTGCTTCACCTGAAATCAGCTGCAAAGGAAGAACACCTGCCCACACAGGCAAATTATAATCTTCTTCATCATCCAGGGGTGGACCTGTGCGCACTTTGGCAGATGCTTCTGTTAGAGGTAAAGAAAGAACTAAGGTTCCCTGTAATTCTTGACGATTGGGTGGGCGCACCTCTGACCATCTTCCTGGTACAATATGCTCAGTAAAAGCTCGCAGTGCTTCTAACTTTTGGTCAGCGTCTTGTACAAGGGTAGCTGTACCAAATATCACCACAGAACGATAGTTCATGGAGTGGTGAAACGCCGACCTTGCCAGTACTAATCCATCTAGCAAAGTCACTGTTACGCAAACTTCAATCCCACTAAGCAGAGAACGTAACATCCGACTGGCTGGGGAACCGTGAATGTATAGTTTATCTTCCACACGACCGTATGCAGTTGGAATCACAAACGGTTGATTATCCACGACAAATCCCACATGACAGATCAATCCTTCATCTAAAATCTGATAGATAACCTGAGGCTCATAATTGCCGCGCTGAGGCACTCGCTTAATCTGGGTGCGTTGTGTAGGAGTTAATTGTTCCTGATTGATTTTATTGTCTAAAGTACTCATAGTTTTGTATTCCAATTGCTAAAAAATCACAGAAGTCAGTGGGTTAAGTAAAGCAATGACTTAACCGAATAGACTTAGCAAGTAGTAGGCACAAAAAAAGATAACTATGTAAATAAATTTTAAGTAGCGTGCGTCAGCAACAGCGGGCGTAACGCATTCAAAATCAGGGTTTCGGTGCGTTACGGCTGACGCCTAACACACCCTACACTGACTTTACATTTAGTTATATACATTGGTTTTTTATCGCCTATCTACTTAAATGTATTGAGTCACCCGACTTTATAAATCCAACTGCATAGCATTACCGCTAGAAAAACCAAGACTTTCATAGACTGGTTTACCTAATGGAGAAGCGTTGAGATGGACTCGCGTACAACCAACTGCTTTCAAATGGTTAACCGCCATGCTAGTTAATTGCTTGGCAATTCCTTGTCTACGGTAAGATGGCTCAACGTAAACACCCCAGATGTATCCATATTTGCGGTATTGTGGCATGAGAACATCTGGGTATAAACCCACATAAAGTTGACAACTTGCAGAACCAACAACTACACTATCAATCTCTGCCACAAACGCTTTGTAAAACAAATCTCGACGAGCTTGTTCTATAAACTGGAGAGTGATCTCAAGCCAGTTTGGGTTAATGTCATCATCAAAAGCGCCAATATCTCGCCACATTTGGTAAAAATGCTCTGCAATGAGTGAGTCTTCTTGTGGAGTCGCTTCTCTGATGGTGATTTGTTGTTTTATCAGCATTTTTAGGGCTTTTTTTATCCAACCAATGCTAGCGTAATTCTCAAAGTGGTCTTTCACAAGAGCCACTTTTATAATTTGCTATAAGTCCACTTGAACAACAGTGAAGTATGGATTTTGCCATTACGCTGGATAGCAATTCCTCTCTACCACTCCATCAACAGCTTTACGAGGAACTGCGTCAAGCCATTCTTACGGGACGCTTGTTACCAGGAAGGCGCATTCCTTCCACACGTCAGCTTGCTAAATGTTTGGGAATTTCGCGCACCACTGTGACTCAAACCTACGACCAACTACTCAGTGAAGGCTACATAGAAACTATTGTTGGTTCTGGTACGTTTGTTTGCACTCAACTTCCTGATGATTTACTGCGTTCAACGCCTATTCCATCGCCTGGAAAGATAACTCGTCCACCAGTCAAGCTATCTAAATATGGTGAATCTTTAATTAAGACAGAAGATGTCCCCAGAGTTGTTAAATCTGAAATAATACCGATTAACTTTCGCTATGGACGACCAGCTTTTGACCAATTTCCTATACGGCTGTGGCGCAGGCTACTCTCTCGTTACTGTTGCTCTGATTTACAATGGCTGGACTACTCAACAGATACTCTAGGATACAAACCTTTGCGGGAATCTATTTCCCGATACATTTCTCGTTCTCGCGCTGTCAATTGCGAACCAGAGCAAGTGATAATTGTCAATGGCACGCAGCAAGCACTCGATTTAATTATGCGCTTGTTCATCGAACCTGATGATGTCATTGCGATGGAAGATCCTGGCTACTTGAGTGCACGGCTTATCTTTCAAACTCAAGGTGCTAAACTCTTACCCATTACTGTGGATGAGTCAGGCTTGGTGGTTAAAGACTTGGCTTACCATTCTAACTCACAAATCAGGCTTGTTTACGTCACACCTTCTCACCAGTTTCCCACAGGTGCGATACTTTCTCTACCCCGACGTTTGGAACTACTTACTTGGGCAAGGCAAACGGGAGCTTTGATTATCGAAGACGACTACGATAGTGAATATCGCTATGGTGATAAACCTATTCCAGCTTTGCAAGGATTGGATCACAGTGATTCAGTACTTTACATCGGTACATTCTCAAAAGTGCTGTTTCCCTCACTGCGGATTGGCTATTTAGTGCTACCAAAGGGTTTGGTTTCTCCTTTTGCTCGTGCTAAATGGTTGAGCGATCGCCACTTACCATTACTAGAACAACAAGTCCTTGCAGACTTTATCGACGAAGGGCATTTAGAACGTCATATTAGAAAAATGCGAGCAGTTTATGATAAGCGTCGTCAAGCTCTTGTCAAGGCGTTAAAGGTTCATTTTGGGGAAAAGGCAACGATTTTAGGGGAACAGGCGGGAATCCATGTGATGGTGCAATTACACACCCCTTTTAGTGATGAAGAGATTATGCAGCGGGCTGCCTTGCTTGGAATCGGGATGATGTCTGCTGCACCTCATTATCTCAAACCGCATTCTCAAAGTGAATTTATCTTCGGTTACGGTGAACTCACAGAGCAGCAGCTCGAGGAGAGTATTTGTAGTCTCGCTCAAATTCTTACTTGAAAGTGTAGGGTTGGCAGCATCGTGCCTGCTTGAGTGGAAGAAGAGAGTTTTACAACACTAGAGCTCTTGCACGAATATTTTGTGTCGGGGAATGAGAGAGTAAAGCAGCACAACAAATCTCAGAAGATGCGTTACGGACTTCGTCCTAACACATCCTACAAATCTTTTACAGCATTCATGCAAGAGGTCTACTGTATCAGTCTTTAGCATTCTTACTTTTTCTAGCTTTTTGCTGAGAAAAGCATCAGACTTTTTCTCACCTTTTCAAATTGCCAAAGTCTAATTCAGGATTTAAATTTAGCTTGTCTTTAGTAGGCAGATAGAATTTTTTGTAAGATGCGTTAGCTTTTGAGTACAGCATCAATCACTTAGACAGTTGAATCAGGGGTATTATCTTATGTCTAGATGGACTGCCAAAGAAAAAGAAGCTTATCGAACCGAGGTCGTTCAACGCATTACGGAAATGATGCCGTCAGTGATGCAGGAGTATGGATCGATTGATTGGGCGGAAGAACTCAAAGGCTACCGTACTGACCACGAATATTACCCTGACTACATTCACGCTCCCATTCATGGAGTCACCGATGGCTACACTAACCCCCAGAATTGCCTAGCCTGGGATGCTGCTATGGATGTCATTATTTCCAAAAGTCACAAGGTGAGTTGTCAGCAATTGCGGGAGCAGATGGTGGAACTCATTCCACTCGATGCTGAAATTCATACGGTGCTGGAACTGGGTGCAGGTACAGCATCAGGAGCACTAGCTTTGGCACATCGGTTCCCACAAGCGACTTTTACGGTCACTGATGTTTCGCCTTATATGCTGGTTATCAGTAAACATAAATTTAACAAAGCTGGGTTTGGCAACCGGGCAAAGTTTGAGCAGGTCGATGCCCGTCACACTGGTTATCCTGACAACTCTTTTGATCTCGTCACTGCATCACTACTGTTCCATGAAGTGCCAAAAGAGTGGACGCCAAAAATTCTCAAGGAAATGTGTCGGATCACCAAACCCGGTGGTTGGGTTTTGTACTCGGATACCTATCGCGGTGAATATGCTCTGAATGCTTCTTTCCAAGAACCTTGGTTAAGTGACTTTATCCAATTCAACTTTGAGTATGAGTTTGCGAAAGCGGGCTTTACAGAACTAGATTATATTCGCTACGCAGTAGGTTTATGGTACATGGTGGGTCGCAAGCCAGAGTAAGACTATCGTGATTGCAGCCATAACTTTTGAGGTGGTAGGGACTAGACAAAGTTAGTTTTTGCCGCCTTTGGAGTGACACGGCTTACGCACTTAGCAAAGCTCTTGAATCTGGGGATAGGATGTAGTGTGTTTCATATTTTCCTAAACCTGTCCAAAATCCTTGATGTCAGGTAACAGCTACGCCTTTATCCCCACCATAACTAAATTCACTAATTCTTCCGCAAATACATCGTCCAATGGCGCATGTTTCAACAATAACCGATACCAAATCGGACCATACATCACATCAATCACCAATTCCAAATTCAAATCTGAGCGTAGTTCACCTCGTGCAATGCCCTGCTCTAAAATTGTACGGGTAGATTCTCTGCGACTCTTAACAAACTGTTCGCGAAATGCCTCAACCACATTGGGATCTATTTGCGCTTCAGCAATAAGTCCAGTGACAGCAGTACCTGTCGTTGTTGTGGTTAGTATCGTAAAAAGTTGTCGCAAAATCTGGCACAAGTCTTCTTTTACTGAACCTGTCTCTGGTGTAGGAACATTCCGCGCAGCTTCGGATGTATAAGCTTCCATAATCACTGCTGCTTTAGAAGACCACCAACGGTAGATAGTTTGTTTTCCTACCCCCGCACGGGCGGCGATCGCCTCAATAGAAACGCCGCCATAGCCTTTTTCCTCCAATAACTCAGTAGCTGCTTTGAGAATAGCCTGATGAGAATGCTGATTTCGCCTACGAGATGAAGGCACTTTTGGGAGAGATTGCTTTTTCTTTTCCTTGTTTTCGACTTTTTGTGGCATGAGAGCAGACTCCAGATTTCCTTCATATTTTTAGTTTAAGCAATACGAGACGACTTGTCTTACAACATATAAAACGATACGTTTCGTCTTAAAATAAGAATTACAGAAAATTCTAGATATCAGCCAAAGATGTGCACAAGAATGGAATAGAATTCGCAATAATGTGCAAGATTACACTAGTTTTGATTCCGTAAAATACTAACGCTTCCCCAAATGGAGAATTTTAATGACAAATTCTTCTCAAACACGAGTATGGTTGATTACTGGTAGTTCAACTGGTTTTGGTCGGGCATTAGCAGAAGCAGTGTTGGAGCATGGTAACACGGTGGTGCTAACAGCACGGAATCTACAGCAGGTAGAAGATTTAACAGCAAAGTTTCCGGGTCGTGCTTTAGCGGTACGACTTGATGTGACAAAATCCGAAGAGGTGCGTGAGGCGGTCAGTCAGGCGATCGCCATCTTCGGACGCATTGATGTTTTGGTCAACAATGCTGGATATGGAACGATAGGGGCAATTGAAGAAATCAGCAATGAGGATATTCGCCGACAGTTTGAAACTAACGTGTTCGGCGCACTTGACCTAACACGAGCAGTGTTGCCTTATTTCCGACACCAGCGCAGTGGACACATTCTTAATCTCTCGTCCGTGGGTGGCTTTGTGTCCTTTCCTGGATCAGGAATTTATTGCAGTACCAAGTTTGCATTAGAAGGAATTTCCGAGGCATTAGCCAAGGAAGTTGCACCCCTCGGGATCAAAGTTACGATTGTTGAGCCTGGTGCCTTCCGTACGGATTTTGCTGGACGTTCTCTTGTTGTATCTGAAACCCAAATCGAGGACTATGAACCAGTGGTTGGAGGTATGCGCCAGTGGCTACGGGATACGGATGGCAAACAACCAGGCGATCCGAAAAAAGCTGCTTTGGCAATCATTCAAGCTGTTGAAAGCGATCACCCTCCATTGAGATTGGCACTTGGGGTGGATGCTGTAAACGGGATTGATGCTAAGCTTAAGTCCGTAAAAGCCGAACTGGATGCTTGGAGACAAGTTGCTGTTGATACCGCTTTTGAAGGAGCTGTGGTGAGTGCAATAGGCGGATAGACAGTTGATTGGGTGGGCAAGTAGTGCCCACCTACTTTCTTTTCTTAGACTAATTCATTCACATATGCAGAAGATATCTCTATTGCGAGGGCTATAGCCCCACTCCGCAACCCACAAAAGCACGCGGGAGGGCGATATTTTCTGAGTGTAGAAGCGCTCACGATGACTGAGGCTGCACAAATCCTAGGAAAAGAACTCGGCAAACCCATTTCCTATGAACCATTACCCGCCTCGGATTTGCGAAAGTTACCGCTTGGTCAAGCAATGGAACCCGCTTATTTTGATTGCATTGTTCGTCAGATGGAATTGCTTCAAGCTGGACATTTACCTGATTTTGCGGATGTTTATGACAATATCCCAGAAATTATAGGAGAAAACCCAATAAGATTCCGTGAATTTATTAGAAATAACCGAGATTTATTTGAGGCTACGTAAGAACGTCATTTTCGCAGTCAAGACAGCAATCTAACACCAGCGAAAAATAGGAGAAAACTATGCCAAGTAATGATCAAAAAGTTGCTTTAGTCACAGGCGCAAACAAAGGACTTGGTTTTGAAATCAGCCGCCAATTAGCAAAACAAGGAATCACTGTACTCATCGGTGCGCGTGATGAAACCAAAGGCAAGGAAGCAGTGGAGAAATTACAGGCTGAAGGGCTTGACGTGGAGTCTATCAAACTTGATGTGACAGATATCTCCTCTATTGCCACCGCTGCCAAAAAGATTGAGGAGCGTTTTGGTAAGCTCGATATTTTGGTCAATAATGCAGGTATTTTGCTTGACAGGGATGTAAATCCAAGTCATCTTGACCTCAATGTTTTAAAACAGACATTCGAGACAAATTTCTTCGCTGCTTTTGCAGTATTACAAGCACTGCTACCCTTGATTCGTAAGAGCAATGCAGGTCGCGTTGTGAATATATCGAGTACTCTTGGCTCCCTTACCGATAGCATTGACCCAAACTCAAATTATTTCGGGTTTAGAGGGCTAGCCTATCAAGCGTCTAAAGCTGCACTTAATGAAATCACTATTCAGTTTGCCAAGGAATTGGCTAATACGCCAATCAAAGTCAATTCTGCTGATCCTGGTTGGGTACAGACAGACATGGGTGGGGATGCACCAGGAACAGTAGAGCAAGGTGCTGACACTCCTGTATGGCTTGCCACATTACCAGAAGATGGTCCAACAGGTGGTTTCTTTAATTCTCGTAAACCACTTCCTTGGTAATTGCTGCAACAGGTGGGTGCTGCCCACTTTTTTATTACTTTTTTACTAAATGAAGGAGGATTTTATGCAAGTTTTGGTCATAGCACGGGTAGTTGCAGGCATTGCAAGAGAGAAGGTTTTCCCCTTAGTGAAACCTGAAGCCGCCAAAGTTTGGGAGTATGTTGCATCAGATTTAGTTCGTACCGTACACTACATTGCCGACCATAGCGGCGCAGTGCTGCTGTTTGAAGCGCCCAGTGTGGAAGCCGTAAATGAGGCAGTTGCACAGCTGCCAATGGTGCAAGCTGGGGTGTTGCAGTACGAAATTCTTCCCCTTGCTCCTTACACGGGGCTTAAGGAATTGTTTGCTAATTGATGTCACATTCATTGCATACATTGAGAAGAGAAAAATATGACCATTTCTAAATTATCTGCTTCTGAGCAAGAGGCAACAACTGATGCAGTTTTAGCAGCTAGCCTAAAAAGTCAGCAAGAAAAGGGACCATCCCTACGGCAGATACACCCAAAAAGTCACGGTTTAGTTTGGGGAGAATTTATTGTTGAGAATAATATTCCTGACGCAGTAAAAGTTGGGGTATTTGCAGTACCCCAAACCTATCCCATCTGGGTTCGTTTTTCCAATGCAGGAGAAGCAGAAAAGCGGGGTAAGTTCGTTTCAGATAAAGAACCTAATGCTCGTGGCTTGGCAATAAAGTTGATGAATGTACAGGGCGAGAAAGTTCTCGATGATGAAGATGAAACTCAGGATTTTACTCTCATAAATCATCCAGTTTTTTTCGTGCGAGATGTCCAAGGATATATTGATATTGCCAAGGTAGCAAGTGGACAAGCTGATCCTGATTTGGTGAAAGCGATGCAGCCTTCTTTTGCCATACTCCAAGAAACTGGCAGTAAGAAAGTCGTAAATCCGCTTTTTATACAGTACTGGAGTACGACACCTTACAATTTAGGGTCTCAAGCTATCAAATTCTCTGTTAAACCTCAACAAGAAGCGGTTTCCGACTCAATATCCTATTCTGATGATTATCTACGCGAAGCAACTGTTAAATATCTGACTGATGAAGGTAAGGATGCTTTTTTTGATTTTTTGGTTCAGCTTTATGTAGATGAAGAAAAAACTTCAATTGAAAATCCAATGCAGGAGTGGAAAGAGGAAGATTCACCTTTCATTAAGGTAGCTACTATCAAAATTCCTAGCCAAAAATTTGATTTTGATGAACGAAAACGCTTGGATGAGGGTATGTCTTTTAATCCTTGGCATACTCTACCTGAACATGAACCGATTGGTAGTGTGAATTTAGCTCGCAAAAAAATTTACCAAGAACTTGCCAAATATCGACGTGAACAAATTCAAAAGCGCTTAAGAGAGCCGCAACCTTTCTATTTTATAAAGGATGAGCCTCATTGAATTAAGGATATTTCAAACCACAGATAAACACGGATAATTTATCCGTGTTTATCTGTGGTTTGATTTTCATTCTTCTTAACTTTTGCAAGAGGCTGAATCGACCATAACAAACGCAGTGAACACAGAGGAAGAAATTTACAATGTCTAATAACAATACAAAAGTCTGGTTGATTACAGGCAGTTCAACTGGGTTTGGACGCGCCTTAGCCGAAGCCGTCCTCAAACATGGCGATAACCCGAAGGGTTTAAGCTCCGCTTATCGCCTTGTCGCCACTGCACGCAAACCGGAACAATTAGACGACTTGGTTAATCAATACCCGGAAACTGCTAGAGCTGTCCGCTTGGATGTTACCAATAAAACGGCAGTCAAAGCAGCCGTGGATGCAGCCATAGAAGCCTTTGGACGCCTTGATGTCCTTGTCAATAATGCTGGGTATGGTTTAATTGGTGCGCTAGAGGAAGTCAGTGATGAACAAATCCGGCGTAACTTTGAGACTAACCTTTTCGGCGCAATCAACATGATACGGGCTGTCCTTCCAGTTATGCGACAACAGAAATCAGGGCACATTCTCAATATGTCTGCAATTGCTGGATTTTCTAATGAACTCGGCTTTTCTATCTACGGTGGTGCAAAATTCGCTATAGAGGGCGTCTCAGAAGCATTGTATGGTGAAGTGGCTCCTCTTGGTATTAAAGTGACAATTGTCGAACCTGGTCCTTTCCGTACTGATTTTATAGGGCGATCGCTTGATCGAGCCGAACAGAGTATTGATGAATATCAACAAACTGTCGGCAAGTTCCTCCAGTTTCTCGAAAAAATTGAGGGAACTCAACCAGGAGATCCAGACAAAGCAGCTACAGCCCTCATCCAAGTTGTCAATTCTGAAAATCCACCGCTGCGTTTGGTACTTGGGAAGTATGCCTATAGTAAGTTCCGCAAAAAGATTGAGTCTTTGACTGCTGAGTTAGATGCTTGGGAGCAAATAGCAGCCAAGACTGATTTTGAGAAAGCCGAAGCAAGATAATGAAAGCGTTGCCATGATCATGAGTCATTCGTAATGAATGAGCCATTACGAATGACCAGTAATTACCAATAATTAACTATTGACGACAACTTGCTGTTGCTGTTGTTTATTTTGCAAAGAGGCATACAGCCTGTTCAGTGCATTTACGTAAGCTTGGGCTGATGCTACAATGATATCCGTGTTTGCTGCATGACCGGAAAACACTTTACCTTCATACTTAAGACGAATGGTAACTTCCCCAATTGCATCAATACCCGCTGTCACCGACTGTACAGAAAACTCAATTAACTGGTTTGGTACATTAATCACACGGTTAATCGCTTTGTAAACAGCATCTACTGGTCCCGTACCGATCGCCGCATCAATTAATTCTTCGCCCTCTGGAGTCCGGAGGGTGACTGTTGCAGTGGGACGAGCATTGCTACCGCAGGAAACTTGCACTAACTCCACACGGAACAAATCGGGAGCTTGTTGGATTTCATCATTAACAATTGCTTCCAAATCCCAATCAGAGATTTCTTTCTTTTTATCTGCGACTTCTTTGAATCTAACAAATGCTCTATTTAATTCAGTTTCTGTTAGTTCATAGCCTAATTCTTTCAAGCGGGTGCGGAAAGCATTTCTTCCTGAATGTTTGCCCAACACAATTTGATTTTCTGTCAATCCAATTAATTGAGCATCCATAATTTCATAGGTGAGCTTATTTTTCAGCACACCATCTTGATGAATTCCAGACTCATGAGCAAAAGCATTTGCACCTACAATTGCTTTATTAGGCTGAACCAGCATTCCTGTCAAGTTAGAAACCAGACGGGATGTTTTGTAAATTTGTCTGGTGTCAATATTTGTTAATGGCTCTTCTGAATCAACAGGACGTCCTAAGAAGGGATTAAAATATTGCCGCCGGACGTGCAAACCCATGACTAATTCTTCTAATGCTGCATTTCCTGCACGTTCACCAATACCATTAATAGTACACTCTAATTGCCTGGCACCATTTTTTACAGCCTCTAAAAAGTTAGCAACTGCTAAGCCTAAATCATTGTGTCCATGAACAGAAATAATTGCTTTATCAATGTTAGGAACGTTTTCTTTAATGCCTTTAATCAGTGCTCCAAATTCACTGGGTGTTGTATAACCCACGGTATCAGGAATATTAACTGTTGTTGCGCCTGCTGTGATTGCTCGCTCTAAAACTTGATACAAAAATTCTGGCTCAGAGCGTCCTGCATCTTCTGGAGAAAATTCCACATCATCAGTAAATGTTTTGGCATAAGCTACCATTTCTTCAGTAATTGCCAGAACCTCTGGTTTTGTCTTTTTCAGCTTGTACTTGAGGTGAATATCACTTGTCGCAATAAAAGTATGAATTCTACCTTTTACGGCTGGCTTGATTGCTTCTGCTGCTGTTTTAATATCTTCGTGTCGCGCTCTTGCCAAACTACAAATGACAGGACCATCTTCTGTCCCTACAAGTTGAGCAATTTTAGTGACAGCCTCAAAATCTCCAGGACTGGCAAAGGCAAACCCTGCTTCAATGACATCCACACCCAGACGTGCCAGTTGCTTAGCTATAGTGAGTTTTTCATCTATATTCAGTGTTGCTCCCGGACACTGCTCACCATCTCGAAGTGTTGTGTCAAAGATGATTATTCTCTCTGATTTGGTACTCATTTGCAGCTTTTGTTAAGTTTTAACTTGTGACTTAAAATACCTTTTACCTTAGTTTTTCTACTACTAATTTTGTAAATAATTGCTAAGGCGCCTGAGGATCTACCTTTTCTATTTGATCTCGAATATCATTTAAATCTATATATCTATCAGTAGCATTACGTAGTTCTCTAGCTATCATTCCTTCTGTTGATACTACCGTAATATGAGTATTTTTTCCTCGTAACAGTTCTATTGCTCTTTCAAAATCTCCATCTCCACTAAATAAAACAACTCTGTCGTACTGATCTACTGTATTAAACATATCTACAACTATTTCTATATCTAAATTAGCTTTTTGTGAGTAACGACCAGATGAATCATCATAATATTCTTTTAAAATTTTAGTTCTAACTGTGTAACCTAGACTAATTAGAGCATCTCTAAATCCTCTCTGATCCTGTAGGTCTTTTAAGCCAGTGTACCAGAAAGCATTAATTAAGGTTGTATCTGCTTGTTCGTGTCTGAAATATTCTAAGACTCTTCGTGGGTCAAAAAACCAGCCATTCTTTTGTTGAGCATAGAACATATTGTTTCCGTCTACAAAAATAGACAGACGATTCATCGGAGAACCCATAGTAAACTTACACCTAATAATATATAAAGAATTTAGATTGAACAATAGATTATAGCAATTATGAAATGATAATTTTGCTAATATCTATAAACTATATTGTCATAAATAGCTTTTATCTAACCTGGAACATATCTGAAAATGAACTGAAACAATTGAGTCGTACTTTTCTCCTCCCTCTAGTAGTAGTAACTTTTTTCTTTTTTCCGTCGGTCTAGTGCCCCCGTGATCAAAATCTACCAATAAAATTGACTAAGTAACAGTATTTTTAGCTCTATACCAGTTAAGTTTACTCCCAAAGAGGTATGGAATAAGTCAAGGATAGAGGATGAGCGATCACACATTTATAGATTTTGTTATCAACTTAATATGATGCAACAGAATGTTCGTAGAATGTTGTACAAAGCGCCTTTCGTATAGTTCCATAAGAACTCTTCTGGCTTTGGTATCCCACTCTCCCTTACTTTACCCTAGTCTAGGAAAAGACACTCGCACGAGTAGCATCTACGGGAAGCTCTTCTCAGTAACCCCTTCTCCTGTCACCAGACGCACTCGTGTTCGGGAACGCCAAAGGCGAACGCGAGCACCAGTTGTCGTCAGAGCGGAAAAACGCCACTTGCTAACCTCCGTAAGAAACTGCGGTACTGGCTCACTAGTTGCTGTGAGGGCGGGAACCCCTTTGGGAATGTGCACGACTGTTAAGTGATTGCGGCAGTCAGTTTTTTAAGAAGCGTATTCATGAGGTAATATTAAGATCTCACTTAGGGTGGTAAAATCTACTAACCGCAACCTGTCTGCCCATAAAAAATAACTACTATGAGCTAAGTTTATTAGGCAAGAGGTTAGGCAGTTTCTTGTTGCGTGTTTTCTATGTCATACCCTACACTCCACTTTAGGAAGTCAGCCATTGTGAACTCCCACCTAAAAGGAGCCGCCTCCGGTGCATCTACGGCAACAGCAACCGCGTAAGGTGATTGCTTCGTTAACAGAAATCTGGGGAGGAATACAGAATAATTCACAAATGTATAGAATTTTCAATTAGGTCTAATTTGAATTGTGTTGCGCTTGAAGAGTGTAAATAAGCAAAAGCGTTAAACGTAAACTTACAACAATACGATATGGCAGAAGAATCTACATCAACATTACTCAAAAAAAATATCTCTGCTGCCAATCGACCGTCAAAGAATCCTACAAAAGCAACTTCGACGGTATCGGCACGTCGGTCAAAGCGATTGGCTCGCTTGGGTCATCTACTTGCAGGTGTTTCAGCAGTGGGTGCAGCACTAATGCCAACGTCTGCTGTAAACTTGGCTCAATTTATGGAAAGTCAAGCACAAAGCACTTTTTATCTACTACGAGGACCAATAGCTGCTCCAAAAGACATCGTGATTTTAGCAATAGATGAACAGTCAATATCAGTTGGCGAGCAGTACTATAAAACAGATCCAAAAGAGTATGCGTACTTAGAACCATTGCAAGCTTTTCCATTTAAACGTGCTGCATATGCCCAGGCGATTGAGAAGTTGATAGAAGCTGGGGCACGGTCTGTTGCTTTGGATGTCCTTTTTGATACACAAAGTAGTTATGGAGTTGAGGACGATGAAAAGTTACGACAGTCATTGGAACGCTATGGTAGCCAAGTGACATTGGCTGCGCTTTACGGGAATTATGAAACACACCAAGGAACATTTACGCAACTAATACAGCCCCAGCAGATGTTTCGTACTGGGTCTGTAGCCATTGGTTCGGTAAATTTCCCTCTTGAGGTGGATGGCAAGATTCACAGACTGGCAGGCGAGTTTTCTAAACTTATAGGTGAAGATGCTTTAACAGTGAAGATGCTGTCTTTTGATGAAGCAGCTTTGAGAGCAGCCCAAGTGAATTATCCACCACCGAAGGGCGATCACATACACTTCTATGGACCAGCAGGAACATTTGATCAAATTCCCTTTTGGTACGTTCTCGATCCGGAAAATTGGAACACCTATTTGGAACAGGGAAAGTTTTTTAAAGACAAAATTGTGTTGATTGGAGCAACAGCTAAGTCAGACAAAGGAGATGATTATCATCCTGTGGCTGCAATGAACAGTTGGATGCATCCGGAGCGCATGGCAGGAGTGGAAGTTCATGCCAATGCGATCGCAACTTTAATGCAAGATCAAGCAATCGCACCAGCAATTAAGAGTCCACAAGGGCGTGGTTTATTTGTCTTTTGTTTGGTAGGTGGATGTGCAGTCATAGTTGCCTCGAGAAAAAGAGGTATAACTAGATTTTTCTCTAGTATCATTCTTGCCATAACATGGGGAGGAATCAGCTATCTCATTTTTGTTTACGGTTTGCTCATCTTGCCTACTGCTGTACCTATAGTGGCGATCGCTGCCACAGGGCTCTGTTATCTTGGAACAGAAGTGGCTAGAGAAATCATCAGAAAAAGCCAATTGCTGGATATTTTTCAGAAATATTCATCAGACCGTGTTGTCCAAGAGATTCTTAGCCAGCAAGATGACCTGAAAGACTTGCTACAGAAAAGGGAGATGGCAATATCAGGAAAAATCTTGGATGGAAGATACAAAATTGTCAAAGTTCTCGGTTCAGGCGGATTCAGCGAAACTTACATTGCTGAAGATACCAAACTTCCGGGTAATCCATTGTGTGTCGTCAAGCAACTAAAACCAGCTAACAGCAAACCAGAGCAATTGGCAGTTGCTAGACGTTTATTTAGTTCCGAAGCTCAAACACTGCAAAAACTTGGAAATCACAAACAGATACCTCAACTTTTAGCTTATTTTGAAGAGGAAGAAGAATTTTATTTAGTTCAAGAATTTATAGTTGGTCATGCCCTAAGTCAGGAAATGCCATCAGGTAGACAGCTTGAGGAAGCAGCAGTCATTGAAATTTTACGTGACTTGCTGCAAACATTGGCGTTTGTCCACAACAATAACGTCATTCACCGAGACATCAAACCTAGCAACATCATACGACGACACTCGGATGACAAGCTAGTACTAATTGATTTTGGTGCTGTTAAAGAAGTGGCTACACAAGTGCTTGATCAAGCAGAACAAACCGCTTTTACTATTGGGATTGGAACTAGAGGTTATGCACCAAGCGAGCAGTGCTACGGACGTCCACACTATAGTAGTGATATCTATGCAGTTGGCATGATAGGTATAAAAGCCTTGACTGGCATGGCTCCCCATGAGATAGAAAGAGATGCGAATGGAGAGTTGAAATGGGTTGACAAGGCATACGTGAGTCACTCACTATCACAAATTCTCACTAAAATGGTGCGCGAAGACTTCCAACAACGTTATCAATCTGCATCTGGAGCTCTTAAAGCGCTGCAAGAGTTGACTAGTTCTGAAAACACACAAAGTTTGCTCAAAGATAATTCATCTCTCGATACTCTGTGTTTAGAAGATTCAGACATTCCTACCACACCTTGGACAGGAATAGCTGAAGAAACTTTACCATCAACATCTTCTACATCCATAATCCCAAACCATTATCAAAATTCACAATAAAAAATTGCGGAGAAAACACAATTCCCCGCGTTTTTTGTCTCTTATCAAGAGTCACTAGAACTGGCTGATTAAGAGATGGATTTCATGTGCTTGGTCTTATCGGGGTTTCTCTAGAAGGTTGACTACTTGTGGGTGGCGCTGGTGTTGTGGCTGGCGGTGATGACGGGCTTGCCGGAGTCACAGTTGGTGTTGTGACTGGCGGTGTTGTGACTGGCGGTGATGACGGACTTGCCGGAGTCACAGTTGGTGTTGTGACTGGCGGTGTTGTGACTGGCGGTGATGACGGGCTTGCCGGAGTCACTGGCGGTGTAGTAACCGTTGGTGTAGTAACCGTTGGTGTTGTGACTGGCGGTGTTGTGACTGTCGGTGTAGTAACCGTTGGTGTTGTGACTGGCGGTGATGACGGGCTTGCCGGAGTCACTGTTGGTGTAGTAACCGTTGGTGTTGTGACTGGCGGTGTTGTGACTGTTGGTGTAGTAACCGTTGGTGTTGTGACTGTCGGTGTTGTGACTGGCGGTGTTGGTGAACTGGCTGGAGTCAGCGTTGGCGTTGTGACTGGTGGCGTTGTGACTGGTGGCGTTGTGACTGGCGGTGTTGTGACTGGTGGTGGTGTGCTACCAGAATTACCATCAGAGGGCGTTTGGGTAGGAGGTTTATTACCTCGATCATTAGATTGTTGACCTGTATTGGTCACAACCTGTCCCGTATCTAGCAAAGTCTCAACTGGAGAATTATCTCTAATAATGTTTTCACTGGGTGAATTTTGAGAAGTTGTTGGTTGACTCAAAAAAGATGGGTTTTCTACAACTCCTTGACCACTAACAGGCGACTGTGCAGCAACAGCAGCAGATGTTTCAGATTGAACGCTGGCGATCGCCGGATCTGTATTCGGTACACCATTTTTTAGAGGCAGATCTAGTCCCCGAACCAGGTCACTCGTTTCATAAAAAGTTCTCAGATCAAAATCATATAAGCCCTTTATTTTATCTTTAACTATAACTATCAGTTGCCCTGCTTGTAGCTCCTGATTTTGAGAAGCATCCTTATTAGAAACTTTTATACCACTATTTGTTAGTGCGCCCACAAGTGTCGTGTCTGTTTCCTTGTCATAACGCACAAACAATCCTGAACCACGAATTGCTGCTGCTGCATTTGGCGTGTTTATACGTGTGTGCCCTTTTCCTGGTGGGATGAGCAGGAGCACTGTCCCATTAGAAAGTCTGAAGTTTCGATTCTTTGGGAGGAATCGAAATAATGCTTGTTCTCCTACCCGAGCCAAAGAACCATCGTTAAAACGTAAGTCTACCGATGCTGCTCGACCAGTAGACAACCCATCCCCAGGACTCATGCCATCCGACTTGCGTGCTTGACGCTTTGGCTTGTCTTGCGGCATGAGTTGTACCAAATTGCGGAGGTTCTGAATCACAGCAAGAGTCAGAGGAGTTGCAGCACTTGCTCTTTGTGGTAGAGGCAGTACAACAGCTCCCCACAAACTAATCACTATGAGTAAAAAAAACTTGCGGAACATAGTCTGTAGCCTCGAATAATTTCACTGATACCAAACCAGTTGAGGACATATTTTTGATGCTAACTGTTTAAGCCTGTTATCTGTTATAACAAGTCTCTATACGTAAAATTGCTGAAACTTTACTAATAATTCATCAGATAAAACATACGAATACTGTATGAACAGATTATTTAAGTTTCTTTTAAGAAAAATCAATTTGTTAGATACTATGGTGTAAGTTTCATAATCTTTTTACTTTTCCTAAAAAATTAGGTACATTTACACATACTGTGACTAAAACTTCTTGGAAATATAATATTTCTCCTTGGAACTTTAAGCACAGATACTGAGTCTACATTTGCCAAAAAAGATTACACATGCAACCCAAGGACTGGATAAATTTTTTCTTCTGGATTGTATTCGCTTTAAGTGGTGCAAACTTATGTTGCATCAACAAGGTAGATGCGGCGCGGGCTGCAAATACAGACCTATCAACGAGTGAAGACAAGCTAGCATTAAAGATACCATCTTTAGGGGTTGCGTGGATACCCGCTCAATCGAGCCAAGAGCGTGCGCAAAAAGTCACATCACAAGAAACGTACAAAACGATTTTTGGGAAAGCAGTGGGGCAACAGTTACACCAACAGGGGGTTGTCTCTTGTGCAAGAAGCTCAACAATCTGTGTTGCCAGTACTGAAAGTCAGATCTCAAGGTTATATTCGCAAGTACCACCAGAGCAACCACCGCCACCCACTCTTGAACAAAATCCAGTCTCGCCAACACCCGAACAAAATTCGATACCACCGATACAGCAACGTTTACCAGTACCTGAAGCAGATAACGCACAAAGATTGGAAAGGTTATTGCAAAGATTGCAAGAGCAGGAACAATCAGCCACCGAACCTAACTTTGGTGAACTGGGAAAACTGATGGTGCGGGAACGACAACTAGAACAGCTACCACTCCCGCAGCGTCCTGAGCGTCAGCCAAGACAAGTAGGTTACTTACAGGCTCATGTTGGCTATTTCCAGACAAGTAATATTTTTTCTTCAAAAGTAAACCCAATAGAAGATGGCTTATTTTATTCTGGATTAACCCTAGCCTCAACGCCTTTGCCTTTGGGACGCAGAACTTTTTTGAATGGCTCAATCAGTGGTAACTTGATTCGTTACTTAGATCAATCGAAATACAATTATAACCAGGTGAGATTTAATGTAGGGGTTTACCAGCAGCTATCACCACGAATGTACGGAGAAATTGGATGGAGCAATCAACAGTTATTTTATGCTAGAAATGGCAGTAGCTTTGACGCAGGTGATCGCTTTTTAAATGAGAATTCCTTCCGCTTGTCTTTGGGACGACGAGATCCACTCACACCCAAATTAATGTTAGATAGCTTCTACGAATTGCGTTTAAGTCTGACTGATCCTCCCAGTAATCAAGATAATCGCGATCGCGTTATTAATTCTGTGTGGGTTTCTTTGAACTACTACCTGAAGCAATCCCTCCAAGTAGGTGTTGACTACCAGTTTGGTTTGTCAAACTTTACCCAGCGCCCAAGAGAAGACCTTTATCATCGGTTATATGGTCACTTGACTTATGGGGTGTCCGACTACACGAATCTTAGTTTACAGGGAGGGTACAACTTAGGTAGTTCTACTGAAAATAATATTGATTTTGATGGCTGGTTCTTTTCTATCAATTACAATTTGGAATTAGGTCGATTTTGAGTTTTTTCCTGATGAATTATTTTTTCTAAATTATTTTTGTCAAATCATAAGACACTTGCAGCAAACCGGAATCATAAGTTTTAACATCTTTCAACTCAAGTGCTGTTTCCAAGCTGGGATCGTTCATAATCAGTGGAATTCCACTTCCTAATATAATCGGGTGTATTGAGAGAATCAATTCATCAACAAAACCATGCTTCATGAAATAATGGACCGTTTGTGCTCCGCCAACTAACCAAATATCACGACCGCTTGATTGACGTAACGTGTTAATGAAGTTCTTCCAATCATCCCTGACAAATTCCACGTTGTTGTCTGTTTCGGCTTGCACAGTTTTTGAAAAAACAAAAGCTTCTTTGCCTTTATATGGGTATTCCCCAAAGGTAAGTGCTTGGTAATATGTTTTACTACCCATGAGCACTGTGTCAATTTGCTCGAAGAACTCATTGTAACCGTAGTCTTGGTCGGTGAATAGCCAATCTATCTCTCCTGATGTCCTCGCAATGTACCCGTCAAGACTAGAGGCAATAAATAACCTTATTTTGCGCATGGTCTTCTCCCGTTTCAAGGACTCGCAGACTAATACTACTCTCACCAAGCAAGACTTTACGGAAAAATTGGTTAATGTGCGTTTCCATAGCACTGTATTAACTGCTCAATAACCAGATGGGTGTTGGAAAGTACTAACCACTTTGTTAATCTCCTGAGCGATCGCCAGTAGTTCCATTTCTCGCCATCGCTTACCAACAATTTGCATTCCAATTGGTAATCCGTTTTTGGTTTGTCCAATTGGAATTACGACGACTGGATGCCCTGTGAGATTAAATGGCACTGTGTAAACACCCGATGCCATCATGTATGGCACTTTTCTACCTTCCACATCAACGGCTTCGCCCTTAGCGCGGTGTGTAAATGCGGTTGTCATTGCTACAGGACACAGCCATACGTCCCACTGCTGTAGTTCCTTGTCCATTTGAGCAATAAGGCGATCGCGCTGGGTCAACGCTTCAAAATAGCTCTTCAATGTTGGATGAAACCAGATAGATAGCCCTATACCTGCGACATTACTCAGTCGGCGTAAATTGCCATCACCCTGAGTCGCCTCACGAAATAGAAAGGCGATCGAATTACGAGCATAATCAAACGTAGTTGGTTGCGAATACATGAGATTGTAAGTGGCGACGGCGTAGTAAATCTGCAAAGCTGCAACAAAATCAAATTCTGGCACCCACTGCTCAATCTGTGTTCCTACATTGGCAAGTTTTTTGGCAACAGATTCAATTGCTGATTTTATCTGTGAAGCAACTGGGAACTTTAGCCATTCATCTGTCCAAGCGATTCTTAAATTTTGTAAAGTTTTGCCAGTAGGCACATCCAGTGGTACTGGAGGAATATCAGGCTGATGTGGATCAGAACCAGCAATCAGTTGCAGGCACAGGCGCAAATCTTCCACAGAACGGGCAAGTGCACCAACAGTTAACATTTGCCGGATACAGTGAGGTCTTCCTGGAATTTCAGGGATATGACCTGTTGTGGGGACGCGGCGATCAGTCGGCTTGAGTCCAAACACACCACAAAAGTGAGCAGGCTGACGAATGGAGCCGCCAAAGTCTGAGCAGATATCTAATGAGGATAAACCCGCCGCAATTGCAGCCGCACCACCACTGGAGCTTCCACCGGATGTGCAATCTAAGTTCCAAGGATTATTCACGCGAGGGAATAAATCGTTAATGCCTTGATAGTCACCTGAACTATCAGCTAGGTTCGTTTTACCCAGGATAACTGCTCCAGCAGCACGAAGCCTCGCAACAACCGTTGCATCCCGTTTTGGAATGTAGTTCTTAAGGAGTTTATATCCTCCAGTCGTCAGCAGTTCTGCCGTTTCAAATGCATCTTTAATCGTAATTGGCACTCCATGCAGAATGCCCCAGTTCTCACCTCGTGCTAGAGCTTCATCAGCCTGTTTGGCGCGTTGACGAGCGCGTTCTTCATCAAGGGTGCAGATGGCGTTGAGTTTGGAATTTTGTTTGGCGATTTGCGCTAAATAAGCATTCAGAACTTCAACTGAAGAGACTGCACCATCGCGAATCATCTGAGCAAGCTGATGGGCAGGCATAAAGACTAGATTGCTCATAGTGACTTTTCTGGAAAATAGCAGGGCAAGAACCGAGATTGTGGTCATCCAGACTTAAATCTCGATAAAATTAATTGTATTAACTTTTAGTTAATTAAGTTAACTAATTAGGTTTTTCTATGGGTCGCCCCAAGAAAGAAAACTCGTTAACGCGGCAGGATGTCATTGAAACCGCGATCGCTTGCCTTGATCGAGAAGGAGAGTCTGCCCTTGGCGTGAATCGTGTAGCACGGGAACTGGGCATCAAGCCACCTGCAATTTATAAGCATCTTGATGGCAACGCCGCATTACGCCAAGCCGTTGTGTTAGCCATTTGGCAGAGATTTTTCGCCTATTACAAGCAACAAACCGTTGGATTGAGCGATCCTCGTGCGCTTCTGGTGGCAGGTGGACACGCAACCCGTAATTTTGCGCGATCGCATCCAGCGCTTTATAAGGTGATGATGCAAGTGCAATTACAACCTACCGATTCAGAGGCTTTCCCAATCATCCAAGAAGCCCTGAGCTTCTTCAGAACTGGTTTGGAAGCCTATAACTTCACTGAAAATCAACTGATTGATGTCATGCGCATGGTAAATGCTGCGGTTTCTGGTTTTATTGCTGTAGAGCAAGCAGGATTGCTAACACTCAACCGTTCAACTGATGAGAGTTTTGAAGTGATGCTTGATGCACTATTTGCTGCGATTGAACACATAAGGGCAAGTTGACTAACTTACTATTCAACTCAACCGCATAAATGAGGTTTAATACTGACTATTAGATATCTCGCACCTTGCTATCAGCACATTCAATTGCCAAAAACTTGCTGACTTATCTATAATTTGTTACAAAAGTACAGAGAACTTCTATAAAGTTAAACTCGAATGTTAGGCGGAATCACTGGTTTCACAGATCCTAAAGGCACTGACTGGGGAGAGCAAATGCTCAACACAGTTGCGAGCCAAACGATTCGCCGTTTGTTCACTCAAAGCGAGTCAGTGGAAGTCTCTGTTCGCTGCTATCCCTCAAGTAAACTCTTGCAAGGCAGCATAGATAGCTTCAAAATGAAAGGTCGTGGCTTGGTTATCCGCAGAGATTTCGCTGCCGAGGAAATTTCTATAGAAACTGATGCCGTTGCCATTGACTTTAGCTCGGTTTTGAGCGGTAAGCTGCGCCTAAAGCAACCTACTCAAGCTATCGCTCAAGTTGTCCTATTAGAAGAAGGTATCAACCAATCTTTTAAAGCAGAATTGGTGAGAAAGCGACTGGAAAATCTTACAGTACCAGCATTGACAGCAATATCTGGCGGTCAACCAGTTTCTTTTCCCGATGTCCAGGTACAGTTACTACCTCAAAATCGACTGCGGATTATAGCCAAGGCAGATTTAAATAATGGTGAACTTGTACAGTTGAATATGACTGTCACAATAGGTATTGAACGACGACGACGTATTTCTTTTAAAGAACCAGAAATTGAACTTGACCAAGTACCAGAAGAGCAAAAGGAAATTTCCCAAACTTTGAGTTTGGCGCTGGTGGAAATTTTGGATAATATGGTGGACTTAGACCGATTTGACTTAGATGGGGTGAAAATGCGCCTCAATCGTTTAGAAACAGAGGGTCAGCGGCTCATTTTTAGTGGTTATGCAGAGATTGAGCGTATTCCTAAAAATCCCTAATTTCTTATTTAACCTCTTGTAAAAATCAGGTTTAGGAGATTCAGAACCACAGATGTACACAGACAAACACAGATGAGTTATGTATACTTATTTGTGATTTCATCTTTATTTATCCCCATCAAATTGAGATAGAGGCTTCAAAAGATGATTCCCAGGCGAAACCTGGGAACATACAACAAAATATTAAGTTAACGCCCAATACCTACATATTGGAAGCCCGCCCTAACTATTGTCTCAGGGTCAAGGAAGTTTCGACCGTCAATCATAACAGGGTGGTTCATCAATGTTGCCATCTTAGCGTAGTCCAAGTGCTTAAACTGTTGCCATTCAGTGACAAGTACTAAAGCATCGCAGCTATCAGCAAGTCTTTCAGCATCAGTTTCTACCAGCACACCAGAGAGACCATGACGCATACCTGTTTGAGAAACAATCGGGTCGTATGCCTTGACTCTAGCTCCCAATCTATTCAACTGTTCAATAATATTAAGCGCTGGAGCATCTCGCATATCATCAGTATCAGGCTTAAAGGTTAAACCCAATAATCCCACAGTTTTCCCTTTAAGGATTTTCAAGGTTTGTTGGAGTTTTTCAATCGCAAGCACACGCTGGCGTTCGTTGACGCTGACAGCAGCTTTTAGTAACTGAGTTTCGTAACCGTAGTCATCTGCGGTGTGAATCAGAGCCGCAACATCTTTGGGGAAGCAGGAACCACCCCAACCAATGCCAGCGTTTAAGAATTTGCTACCAATACGGGAATCTAAGCCGATACCTTTTGCGACTTGGGTAACATCAGCACCAACGCGATCGCAAATATTTGCAATTTCGTTAATGAAACTAATCTTGGTTGCTAAAAAAGCATTAGCAGCGTATTTAATCATCTCCGCCGAACTTAGGTCTGTTACCAGCACTGGCACTGGGGGTAGAGATGAGTCAGTGGCAAACTGGCGCTCAACAATGGGGGCATAGAGTTCTTTCATCATAGCGATCGCCTTTGTGCTGTTGCTTCCCAGGACGATACGGTCAGGATTAAAAGTATCATATACTGCTGAGCCTTCCCGCAAAAACTCTGGATTGCTGACGACATCAAATTCAGCTGTAATCTCAGGTAGCTTATCGTAACTTGGCGAGCCTCCAGCAGTTATCAGTGTTTTCTGGCGTTCAGCTATGCCATCTAAGACAATCATGCGCACCCAGTCTCCTGAACCAATGGGTACAGTCGATTTATTCACAATCACCTTATACCCACCGTCTAAATGGGCACCAATACCACGGGCGACCGCTTCAACATAGCGAGTATCACTCTCCCCGGTTGGTAAAGGTGGTGTCCCCACGGCAATAAACAAAATTTCCCCGTGGGCGACGCCTGCAGCTAAGTCTGTTGAGAACTGAATTTTGCCTGTACTAATTGCAGATTGCATGATTTCTGACAGTCCAGGCTCAAAGATAGGTGACTGCCCAGACTTCATAATCTTAACTTTCTCTTCGTTATTATCTATACAAATAACATCATGCCCGATATGAGCTAAGCAAGCACCTGTAACCAGACCTACATAACCAGTACCGATGACGCAAACACGCATTTTATTCAATTCCTCACTTTTTTAGGGTTAATTTTAGAAGAAATCTTTCGCTTCCAACTTCTAAGTCTTTTTCTCAGTGCTAAGCACTCTTGAGACGCTCGCGGAAATCTTCTATAGTCAGTTTTAACCCTTGTTGCAAAGGAACAGTCGGTTCCCAATTTAACCAAGTTTTTGCCCTTGTAATATCAGGGCGACGGCGACGCGGATCATCAGAAGGCAATGGCTCAAATTTAATCTCTGCATCGGGGTTCACTAAGTTTTGCACTGTTTTGGCTAGTTCTAAAATTGTATATTCGTCAGGATTTCCCAAATTTACTGGACCAATGTAGTCGTTATTCATTAATCGTATCAGTCCATCTACTAAATCTGATACGTAGCAAAAACTACGAGTCTGTAAACCCTCTCCGTAAACTGTTAAAGGAATACCTCGCAATGCTTGAACGACAAAGTTGCTCACGACTCGACCATCGTTTTCCAGCATTCGAGGTCCGTAAGTGTTAAATATACGGGCTACGCGAACATCAACTTTATTTTGTCTGTAGTAATCAAATGTCAATGTCTCAGCAATTCTTTTGCCTTCGTCGTAGCAGGAGCGAATTCCAATAGGATTAACGTTACCCCAGTATTCTTCGCTTTGAGGATGAACTTCTGGATCGCCATAAACTTCACTAGTTGATGCCAATAAAAATCGTGCCTTCACACGTTTAGCCAACCCCAACATATTAAGCGTCCCCATGACGTTAGTTTTTACTGTTTTCACAGGGTTGTACTGGTAGTGTACTGGAGAAGCTGGACAAGCCAGATGGTAAATTTGATCGACTTCTAGACGAATTGGCTCAGTGATATCATGACGGATCATTTCAAAGTAAGGATGATCAAGCCACTTGATTATGTTACCTTTGTGACCTGTGTAAAAGTTGTCTAGGCAAAGAATTTCGTGTCCTTCATTAATGAGTCGGTCAATTAAATGGGAACCAATAAACCCAGCACCGCCTGTCACTAAGATTCTCATAATTTCTCAATTACTTACAGAATATTTGCAGAAATAATCGCACTTAGATTTAGATTACCCACCTCTAAAACCAGAATACATTACCAGTATGAGTCATTTCAAAGATTTTGCTAAACTGCTGTCTCTACTGGATACTTCTTTGTTATGTTTGTACTCTTTGGTTATGATTTGAACTAGCAAGAAAAATAACAAATATATTCCGCCAGATGTAAGCTTTTTCTCGAAATTTCACCAAATCTTTAAAAAGATAAAGTTTTTCTAGTTAACTTTTTATTGAATACTCCGATTTTTATAAAACCTTTTATATTATGAGCAAAAATCCTACAAAATTCCTTCTGCCACCTTTGTTTTTGATTTTTAGCTTTTACAAAAATGGGTTTCTTTTGATAAATAAACGTCTGTTGATAAATTATGGTTCTTGTATAAATCTTTGCAATACAAAATAATCCAAGAATGAGAATAGCTTGAGGTTACTAGCAAAAAAACTCACTTTTTTCAGTCTATTGTCACTCCTAAAGTGTGTACTCCAAATTTTCATTATTCCAACCTTTGTTATGCCATTATAGATATTAGTAATCACACAATTCCCTCTGATATAGCAGCTGTAGTACTACTAGTCACCTCGGTTGGCACAATAGCAGTTTGAAGACGTTGAGGTTCTCCCAGCATGACAATTGAGCAAGTCAGCTGCTTAGCTAATTGGGTTGTGACATCGCTCATGGCTAAACCGCCTGGAACAGTGCGATTACGTACAAAAGGTAAGACCACTAAGTCATATAATCTTGCTGCTTGCAAAATTGCTTGAGCAGTATTTTCATGAGCGATGATTTGAATTTCTGGGGGATTTTGCAGTGCTAGCCTAGAGATGAGTAGGGAGAGTTGCGATCGCCTCCAAGCAATCTTATTTGAACTCGTACGACGTTCGCAAACATTTAGTACAGTCACCTGTGCTTGATTTGCATCTGCTAAAATCTGGGCAAATTTTACAGGTTGCAATGTAGGTGTGATTAAATTTTCCAATGGCACTAAGATACGCTGAATTTTTTTTGGTGATTCTACTAGTCTTGTGACCGCTACTGGACAATGGGATGCCCACAGAACATTATCAATGACATTACCAAAGAGACGTGCTTTCAACCCAGTCCGTTTTCCCCAACCCATGACAATCAAACTAGCCTTTTGTTCTCGAGAAGCCCTGCTAATACCTTGGGCAAAAGCATCATCAATTCTGAGCAAAGGTTGTGCTTCTACACCCAATACATTACTCAGCCCTGTTGCTTTTGCCAGTAACCGCTGACTTCTTTGCACAGAAGCATCTAATTGGGGTGCATCCATGTGAGCAAAAGCAGTTGCGATCGCTAGAGGTATAATCCTGCCATTAGATTGTCGTGCCAAGAGCGCCGCCATCTCAATTAAGTGCTGCTGTGTTTGCGGATTATAGACAGGTACTACTATAGTGTATGGATTGTCTCTTTCCTCTTGCTTGTGATGAGTTGGGTTTGCTCGTTGCTCCTTAGCTGTTGAGGAAGTTAAACCGACGGCTACTCGGCTAGTGATAAGTGGTCCTAAAGTTGAAGTTAGGAGCATGAAGACAATAACGCTGTTCAATAACTTGAAATCAATCAGACCAGTTCGATAACCCACTAACATGACTGCTAACGTTGTACCAACTTGGGGTACAGACAGCGACCACATTGTTAGCGTTTCTTGCCAGTTGTAGCGATAGATCTGTTTTGCAAGAATTGCAGCGATAAATTTACTACCTATTAAACCAATGACAATGAAGAGCGTCAGCTGTAAGGTACCAATACTTTGTAAAAAGGCAGGCAAATTAATCAGTAAGCCAAGGTTAACAAAGAAGATAGGAATAAATAACACACTGCCAATAAACACTACCTTTTCTTTAACTGGACCTTCTCCTACAGCTTCATTAACAGCTAAACCTGCTAAAAAGGCTCCAAAAATTTTTTCGACTCCAATCAATTGTGCTCCCACAGCAGCAAGAAAAACGGAGAGAATCACAAACAAAAACTGATTACCTTCATCATCACCAGAGCGCCGAAAAAATTCTTTACCGACCCAATCAAAACCAACCAAAATGACTACTGAGTAAATAGTTATCAAAGTCAGAAAGGTGATGAGCCGCCAAAAACTGAATTGCCCAGAACTCATTGCTACGCAGACGGCTAACACGAGAAGCGCACAAATATCAGTAACAAGAGTTGCTCCAATGGTGACAGTTACGGCTTCGTTATTCACCACTCCCAAACGATTAATAATTGGATATGCCAAAAGGCTATGGGATGCGAACAATGAGCCGATTAATATTGCTAAATTCCAGTCAAAGCCAAAAATGCGTCCTACAAACGTTCCCACAACTAGGGAAACCAAAAAGCTTAAGCTACCAAATCCCAACGACTGATTTTTCGTGCGACGAAACTGTTGTGTGTCTATCTCTAACCCTGCTACAAACATTAAGTAAACTAACCCAATGTCTGATAGTAAAGTCATCATCATTGATTTTGTTTGCAATAAATTCCAGCCGTGAGGACCAAGAACTACCCCCGCTGCTAGCAAACCCACTAATCCAGGTAATCGCAACCGCTCAAACAGGATAGGCACGACTAAAATGACAACCAGTAAAATAGCAAAGGGAACGATTGGTTCCTTGCCGAGAACTTGGGAAGTTGGTTCTAGCGCAAGAACTTGACAGATGAGTTCCATAGGTGGTAGGACGCAGAAATTGCAAGCAATAGTGAGGCTTTGATTACCTTAAGCGTAATTGCTGAATATATTCAATTGCGAAAATCACCCCAATGACAAAAAAACAAAAATTTTACCTAGACTACCTAAACGATGATCCAAGAACTAACTACCTATGGGTGTATTTGGCTCAAAATGAACCTCAAGCGATCGTAGTCGTCTTTGAGCAATACGCTTAGGGTACGTCCGGCTTTGATCAGCCATTGTCGGTCAGCTTTGCGTAACTGATACACCTCTCGAATGGCAGCTGCAGTTAAAGATTCCACAGGAGCACCGTTTACAGAAAGCAGTGTTCGCAGAAAATCTAGTTGTTCGGTAAACTTAATGATTGCTTCGCTTTCACATCGCAAAACCGCTTGATGAACTTGTGGTGGACGAGGAGGCAGATACTGATACACCCGAGCATTTGAAAAATTGCGATCTGCTGGCTGCTCAAATCCCACAATTGCAGCACGAAATTCTGTTTTTAGCATAGCAAATATCTGGGGTTGTTCCTCTCTCAAGTCTTGCAAAGACAACCCCAAAGCCACTGCCCGATGTACGGAATCTACGGGCATAGTAGTTGCATAATACACCACAGCATAAACTTGATTGCCCGATTCTTCATCGACGGAACGTACCCAACTTCCAAAGGGAGGCATTGAGGGAAAGCTTAAATCATCAGGTTCCAAACACTGAGCTAAAAATTCACAAGTTGAAGTCTCAATAACCTCAGCAATATGATTCGGGTGGCGATCGCTTCTATCAAATTGTGGCAGAGGAAGGCGCATAGGCAATTCAAAATTCGTCTTGGAAATGTTTGCTGCGAGTGAGGGAAACCAACGCTCTTACGGGTGAATTGTACGGAAACGCTGCTTTGAGCGCCAGTTCCCAGGGTGCGGGAAACCTGCCTGCAGGACTGGACTCACCAGCTTCCATAAGAGCGGGCTAAGCCTCCATTTGCACTGGCTCAACATTCCGCAAAATTGACGCATTTAAAAGAAAATAACCCAGTGCTGCTGAGCATCCTTCCTGCCTCCTAACGGTAAGCAAATTATAAGCTATGACAGATTGGTTGAAAAATATCAGGATAAAGTCACAAAAGTGACACACTTCATCCTTTTTATTTAGCTTTTTTCCGTCCTGCAGTGGTTTCTACAAGTTCCAATTCGGACAGGCGAAAGCTAACGAGTTTATCCCAGTTACCACCTTCAAACAGTACAGCGGCTTTACCATCACTCACCCGTTGCACTATTCCTTCATAACGATAGTAGTAAACATCTAAGGGATTCTTGACGCGAACAGTGGCTCCAGGTAATATCATCATCGTCCTTGTCCTTGCTGATTTCCTATTAATAGCTTAATCTTTCTCAAGCTACCTTTGTATTAGTAGTATTGACTATTGCCATTTACTAAATCATTACCAGCTAATACTTCTGTCGTTGCCGAAAATTTGCCACTGATTCTACCAGTCCCAAGGCGATGAAGTTTGTTAGCATCGCAGAACGACCATAACTCATCCAAGGTAAGGGTATTCCCGCCACAGGTGCTAAACCAACAGTCATGCCGATATTAACAATCATCTGAAACACAATCATAGACAAAACGCCCACAGCTAGCAGAGAGCCAAAGTTATCTTTGGCAGTTTGGGCAATATGTAACAAGCGCTGACAAATTAAGCAGAAAATAAACAGGACAACCAAACAGCCAATAAAACCAAATTCTTCACCCACTGCTGAGAAGATGAAATCTGTATGCTGTTCAGGGACGAAATTTAATTGGGTCATAGGACCTTTAAAAAGACCCCATCCCCACCATTCACCAGCACCAATGGCAATGCGTGACTGAATGAGGTGATATCCAGCGCCCAAGGGATCATGTTCGGGATTAACAAATACGGTTAGGCGGTCTTTTTGATAGTCTTTTAAAATATGTTTCCACGCGAATACACCTAATTCACCGCCCAGAAGGTTAAGGCACAGAGCACTGATACCACTGATGGCATATTTACGCCATGGCAAAGTTAAAAAGCCAAGTAAACCCATAGTGGCTGACCAAACCAATCCTAACGGCGTCAGGGCTATCTGACTGAACAAAACGACTGGAGCTTCCGATGGCCAAGGTGTGCTGAACAGGATTGCAGCAATAACTGGAGAAATAAATAGTATCAACCAACCTGGGTTAGCATTAGCCCAGAACAACATCCCCAATACAATTGAACCAAACACTAGTGATGTTGCTAAATCTGGTTGTAAGAAGACTAGTCCCCAAGGGACAGCAGTGATTGCCAAAGCTCTGAAAACACTATCAAGAGTAGAAGCGGTACGTTTGTGTAACAGTACCGCTAGAGTAATGATTAAGCCTATTTTGGCAAATTCCGAAGGTTGTACATTGAAGCCAGCAATGTTGATCCACCGTTGTGCGCCTTTGGCGCTCTGACCGGCTACCATCACTGCGAGCAAGCTTATATTTGTGATTGTGTATGTCACCCAGTGCCACTGAATCAGGTTTTCGTAACGGCATCTGGCAATAAATAGGGCAATAGCAAAACCAATACCACCTACTAGCCAATGCCACCACCAGTCAGTCAGCCCCTGATTCAGTTCGGTGCTGCGGATCATTATGCCGCCAAAGATAGTAAGAAGTATTGGCAAACTAAATAATAACCAATCGACTTGCTGCCAAGGTTTTAACCAAGACTTCCAACGAATTCTAGGAAACGAACGTTTTAACAACATCGTATGCTTATAAACTTTAACTTTTAGATTTTAAATTTAGGAATAACTCAAAATCTGTATTCCAGGCTTAGCAACAACGACCAGACAAAAATGCAAATTTTTATGTCAGGGCTGCAATTGAGACTTTGCCAGCAATAGTCAAGGCGATCGCCTTTAGCGCTTTCGCACTCGCTGAATCTGGTTCTGCAACCACTATGGGGATACCACTATCACCACCAATTCTAGTGGAAATTTCTAGTGGCACGCACCCCAGCAACGGCACTCCTAACTCAGCCGCAGTTTTGGAACCACCGCCAGAACCAAAAATGTCATACTGCTTCTCTGGCATATCTGGTGGAATAAAGTAGCTCATATTTTCGACTATGCCCAAGACAGGCACGTTCATCTGCTGGAACATCCGTAAGCCTTTGCGCGAATCCAACAGCGCCACATTTTGAGGTGTAGTCACAATCACGGCTCCCGCCATTGGCACTGCTTGCGTTAACGTAAGCTGAGCATCGCCTGTTCCTGGTGGCATATCCACAATCAGATAGTCTAGTTGACCCCATTGCACTTGATAGAGAAACTGGCGAATTACTCCATTCAGCATTGGTCCACGCCAAATCACTGGTTGATCTCGATCAATTAAAAAGCCCATTGAGACTAATTTGACACCGTGATTAAAAGCAGGTTCCAAAACTTCGCCTTTTTCTGTTGAGCGCACTATCATCTGAGCATCACCCAGCCCTAACATGGTGGGATCATTAGGACCATAGATGTCAGCATCCATCAAACCAACCTTTGCTCCTGTTTGAGCCAAAGCAACTGCGACATTAACAGCCACCGTGCTTTTACCAACACCACCTTTGCCACTGGAAACCGCAATGATATTTTTAACGCCAGGAACGCCTGTGCGGTCAGGTAAACTTTTTTGCTGGGGTGTTTCCGCTGTGACCTCTACAAAGACATCTGTCACCCCTGGAAGTTTTTTTACTGCTTTTTGGCAGTCTTCTACAATAAATTCCCGTAAAGGACAGGCGGGTGTCGTCAATACCAAGGTAAAGCTTACCTTCCCACCATCAATGGTGATATTGCGAATCATATTCATTTCTACCAGACTTTTGCGAAGTTCTGGATCTTGTACTGGTCGCAATACTTCTAGGACTGAACGAGTGTCGAGGACATCATACATAGTATTTTTAGCCTTATTACCGTAATAATTTTTAACCAAAAATCATTCTTATCTAATAGAATCTTAACTTTCTTAAGGAATAGTTTAGAAGAGCGCGCATAGGTGACGCTCCTGAAGTCGCTAACGCTTGTCCTATCACCAGACGCACTCGCGTTCGCTAACGGCAGTGACGCTCCTACGTCGCTAACGCAACCGACGGAAAGCGGAGCCACTGCGTTAGACGGGTTCCCCGACTTGTTCAAAGCAGCGTCTCCGTAAGGAGAAGCAAGTGGCGTCCAGGAGTGCGACTGCCTTACCGCTACGAAGAGCGCCAGTCACCTCCTGCAGAGGAATTCAGGCATTAAAAATCAAAACACCCATCTTTAAGGGATTTTCTCTTGCCTGACACAGCTTGCAATGTTGCGCCTTCGACTGCTTCAACTAAGGCTCGCGCTACACGATCTGCGTAGGGACGGGACAAAGACCAAATTAAGGGCGATAACCAACCACGTAATGTTACAGAATAAGACAAACAAGTCCCACAAACTGTGGACTCTACTTTGTAAGTGATTCGTTCCTCTACGCCAGGGATCGCCAGCACTCTTACACTCAACAACTCCCTGGGATTAACACGTTCTACAAAAATGCGAATGGGAATTGGTGACAAGCGGGTTACTGCTTGATAAATTAATCCCGGTTTAGGCATTAATCCATAAGGAACATTTGTGCTTTTTAACAGTGGGTGCCAAGAAACGTCTGCAATGTCAACCACTTTTTGCCAAAGTTCATCCACAGAAGCAGAACTAATCTCTCGATGCGTTCGCACCAAAGAAACGCAAAACCGACGCCGTTTGCGGTGGATGAATTTGGATAACCAATCTTGCATTTTCCTATTCCTCCTCGCTACACGCTTTTTGGTAACTTTGGCATGGTCAGCATCTGCGATTAGCCCTCGCTTTAAACTTTCTCAAAATTATCCTCAGCATAGCAAGTCGTCATGTGGCATATACGCCAACTTGATTGCTGAAGTATAATAACACCCGGTTCAAGGGGGATATAATCTAGGAGTCGATATGAGTTTGTTGTTGAACAGGTTAGTTAGATTTTTGGTGGTGTAAGTAAAAACCCTACAAAAGAAACAACAGAAATAACTTTTTCATTCTTCATGATACATATCGCTAAGCACGACTCCACTCATCTTTACCTCCCCCGTGTGAATGTGGTAACAAATTCTTCTTTAGACAGGAGTTGAAATTTCCCATCGTCAGAAAGTGCTTATAGATTTAGCCAGAGTTGAGTTTCAATCCTAGAACTTTACATAACCATAAACAACTTCAAAAAAATCAATAAACATACAACCATACACACCTTTGAGGGAAAATAACTAACTGTGGTCATGCCTGTTATTCATATAAATGCTTGACTATGACAGAGAAAATCTCTTTGGGCAATTTTAGCCGACTTTATGGCGTCTGTTGCCCATAAATTTTCAGTGAAAAAATTTGCTGCTTTCACCAAAATTGTAATTTAGGTTCTTGAGTCTATGGCGACCAACTCCCAAACCCCAACTTTACCGACACAATCTTCACAAACCCTACCAACTGACGCTAAAGCTAGAGTTGGTCAGTTCATGAAACAATTGCAAGACCAAATCTCTCATGGGTTGGCAGAACTAGATGGTGTGGGGAAATTTCAAGAAGATATGTGGGAGCGCCCCGAAGGAGGTGGAGGGCGATCGCGCGTTCTGCGTGAGGGTGCAATATTTGAGCAAGCTGGGGTAGGTTTTTCTGAAGTTTGGGGTTCCCATCTACCGCCTTCAATATTGGCACAACGCCCAGAGGCAGCAGGGCACGATTTTTATGCCACAGGCACCTCAATGGTGTTACATCCACGCAATCCTTATGTGCCTACTGTTCACCTCAATTATCGCTATTTTGAGGCAGGACCAGTGTGGTGGTTTGGTGGTGGTGCGGATTTAACCCCTTATTACCCCTTTGCCGAAGATGCCGTTCATTTCCATACAACTTTCAAGCACGCTTGTGATGCTCATCATCCAGAGTATTACCCAGTGTTTAAGCGTTGGTGTGATGAATATTTCTACTTAAAACATCGTGGGGAAACTCGGGGTATTGGTGGACTGTTTTTTGATTATCAAGATGGTCAGGGTCAGTTGTATCGTGGTCCTCACAAAGATGGTCTAGCGGCGATCTACAGCAACCAAGTTGGGACACCACAACCACGCAGTTGGGAACAGTTATTTGCTTTTGTACAAGAGTGTGGCAATGCCTTTTTACCAGCTTATGTACCCATTGTAGAAAGACGACACAAAACGGAATATGGCGATCGCCAACGGAATTTTCAACTGTACCGCAGAGGAAGATACGTAGAATTCAACTTGGTGTATGACCGAGGCACCATTTTCGGACTCCAAACCAACGGACGCACCGAATCAATCCTAATGTCTTTACCACCTTTGGTACGCTGGGAATACGGTTATCAGCCTGAAGCCAATTCCCCCGAGGCTGAGTTGTATGAAACTTTCCTCAAGCCCCAAGATTGGATAAATTGGATACCAAGTACTCCTAAATCTTGAGTCGTGAGTACTGAGTATAAAGTATCTATACATTTAGGTTGCTAAAAGCTGAGTACGAAGAACTTGGTACTCAGCTTTTTTTAGGGATGCCAATTGTACCAACCATACCAACTATTTTGGATTGGAACCTTATTCTGTGTAAACACCCGGAGGATAGTTTTCATTTGAGAGCAGCTAAAGCTAACACTGAAGGAATCTCTGCTCGGATTTCTTTCCGTACAGTGTTAGCTCCTCAGCACTTCTTTTGTGAGTTAAACTACTAAAAAGAAGCACTTAGCAGTAAATATGACAAATTTTACTGTAGCTTTTTCATCTTAGGCTACAGTGTTCTACCGCTTTGTGGCAGGTTAAAGTTCCTTACTAAATCTGGAGCCATTCCAGAGGAAAAAAGTTAGAAAAACTTGAAAAACAAGGATTATAGCTTTCGCTAAATGAAAGCAAAGTTAAACCACAGTTCATCTTAGAAAAGTGTCAAGGGAAGGTTCCGTGATACATATAAATGAAAAAACTTATACAACTCAAGACGGTAAGACTGTTATCGTTTTAACACCGACGAGTCGGTTAGATATTACGACTGCTTGGCAATTTCGCCTCAAGTTGCAGGAGTGCATTTCCAAACTTAGTCGTCATGTGGTGGTGAATCTTGGTCAAGTCAATTTTATAGATAGTTCTGGTTTGACATCCTTAGTAGCTGGGATGCGTGATGCAGATAAAGTGAAGGGCAGTTTTCGGATTTGTAATGTGCATCCAGAAGCAAAACTGGTGTTTGAAGTTACCATGATGGATACAGTTTTTGAAATCTTTGAAACTGAAGAGGAGGCTTTAGAAGGTGGACCTCGTAGTATTGCTAGTTAGAAAGAGTACTGAGTCAGCATCCTCTCAACTTTTCTCTTAAACCAGGGTGGCATATCAGCAACATAAAAAATCTTCACTGAGGACTCATAGCTTAATACTGTTCTCGCTTAGTGTAGCAGTAGGGTCCCAAAATTGCTCCCCAAGTGGCTTTTCCAGTTGTAGAGTCAATCCCTTTGTCGTAGCTTAGGAATTTACCATCACTCACCTCGAAGCCCAGAGAAACTTGTACGACGTCACTACCAACAGTAAAGCTACAATGAGTGTCTGGAGGTGGGGTAGCAGTAAACTGATAACTGTTGGGAGCTAGGACTTGATTAGTAATATTAAGCACACAACCTGGTAAAAATTCTAAGTCGTCGGGTGTTAGGGTTTTGAGTAAACCAGGGTTGCAACCAGCACCAACGAGAGTACTTGGATTTTTGGGCTTATAGTACTGCACTTTTAGAGATGCATCAGAGCCACTTCCTTGCATAAGCCGTATGATACGCTGGCGGTATGGTCGATCTAGCTTGAGTATATTGGCTTGTTCCGCAAATATAGTAAGGCTGTCTTCTTGAAATAGAGGGACTGGTCTGTGCCACAGACGTAAGTGAACGTACCAAATAGGTTCTGCAACAGCTTGTTCTCGATTATCAAATTCACCAGCAAGATAATTAGCCAGAGCCAGCAGTTGTGGTGAAAAAGTCATAGGTGTCATGTCCAGGGTTCCATTCAAACAATTTTATTTTGAACTTAGTTGTGGAGTGTCATGAATTGTTGCCACAACATACACCGTACACCCTGTATGGAGCAACTTTGTTAAAATGAACAGCTAGTTTTAGTGAGTTGTGGCGAGAAAACACCTAAGACCGGAATTTTGAATGGCTTGGACTCAAGTAGAAAACTAAACTTGGCAAAGTGGCATGAAAGCGAGAGAATAATAATACGTCGCCCTTGAAATTTGCTTTGTGAATAACGTCCGTACCGTATCTGATACTAAGCGAACTTTCTACAACCTTCACACCCGTCCTATAAACACTATTTATCGTCGGGTCGTGGAAGAATTAATGGTGGAAATGCACCTGCTGTCAGTGAATGTTGATTTTAGCTACGATCCTATTTATGCCTTGGGCGTCGTCACTACTTTTGACCGCTTCATGCAAGGCTACCAGCCAGAACGGGATAAAGAGTCAATTTTTCATGCCCTCCTTCAGGCTGTGGAAGAAGAACCGCAGCGTTACAGACAGGATGCTCAACGTTTGCAAGCATTAGCCGCAAGCTTAAGCCCTTCAGAACTGATTGCGTGGTTAAGCCAAGAAACGTCCTCTACTCGAGATCCTGACTTTCAAGGCTCACTACAAGCAATAGCTAACAATCCTAAATTCAAGTACAGTCGTTTGTTTGCGATCGGTTTATTCTCTTTATTAGAACAATCAGATCAAGAACTTGTTAAAGATGAAAAGAAACGTACTGAAGCGCTGAAAACAATTGCCAATGGCTTACATATATCTGACGATAAACTCAATAAAGATTTGGAGATTTACCGCTCCAACATAGATAAGATGTCACAAGCCTTGACAGTCATGTCAGATATGCTTTTAGCAGATCGAAAAAGGCGGGAACAACGTAGTCAGCAATCAAGTACTACAGTTGCTCCCCCAACAACTAACGAATAGTAAAAAACTCAGAATTCAGAATGTAGAATCCACAGGGAAGTATACATCAATTCTAATTCTGAGTTTTCTTTTAGACACCCAACAACTTATATATAAGACTACTAATGACAGAGAGCGCAAATGCTCCGATAATAGCGCTCCAGATACCAAAACGCAAACGAAAACCCTGTACTAACCAGGCTGCTAACCCGAAACAGACAACGGAAATAATAAAAGTAAAAAACCCAGAAAGCAAGTCAAATGTGAGGATATTTGGAACTGCAAAGGCAAGACGTAAAATTGGTCTAACCACTGCTGTGACAATTCCTAAAATTGCTGCGGAGATAAAAGCTTTGCCTGGAGTGTCAATTTCTACTCCTATGGGCAATTTGCTAATGATATACAAGCTAATTGCTGTTACCACCCAAACAATTAAAAGCGTCCCAAGATTCATTACCACAACCCCTTGAAACGTGAATGGCTACTGATGAGAAAAACCTCGGTCTGTTGGTAAAGCAAGAACAAAGCTAAACCAGTTATTTGTAAGTTAGCAGAATTTGTTCCTCTGACAAAATTTATTTTGTATATCTTTAGGTTTGGGCGAAAAGAAGAATGCTGTACGCCATCTTTCTACCTCGTGCTTACTCATCAGCTTCCCACGATTCTTTAAAGTCAAACTTTAACCTGCGCTTAATACTACGCCCCGGCATTCTCCGAAACCTATCCTGGCATAACCATCTTTCTCACAGTAGCCGCGTAAAATAACTTCATCACCATCCAATAGAAAAGACCTTATTTCACCAGTTGGCAACTTGACTGGCTGGACACCACGCTGAGTCATTTCCAACAGACAGCCTTGTGAAGTTTTCTCAGTACCAGAGACAGTACCACTCGCTAGCAAATCACCGGGAGAAAGGTTACAACCATTACTGCTGTGGTGGGTGAGCATTTGCGCTACTGTCCAATACATTTGCTGAAAAGACCCACGGCTTAACAGGAACGGTTCCATTCTCGCCGTACGCATCTGGACTGAACACAGCAGCACTTCTAGAGTGATAGCGATCGCACCAAATTTAGCATTGTCCGAGGATGAGAGGTAAGGCAATGGCAGAGGATCACCCTCAGCACGTTCAAAAGCCGGACAGCGAAAGGGTGCTAAAGCTTCCATAGTCACAACCCAAGGTGAAATGGTGGTGGCAAAACTTTTGGCTAAAAAAGGACCGAGAGGCTGGTATTCCCAAGCTTGAATATCGCGTGCTGACCAGTCGTTTACCAAACATAGCCCAAAAACGTGTTCTTCAGCATAATCTATAGGGATAGGCAGCCCTAACTCATTGCCAGCACCAATCAAGAATCCAACTTCTAGTTCGTAGTCCAGCATCTGTGTGGGTTGAAAACTGGGGGCTGGTGCTTCAGGTTTTTTGATCTGACCCTTGGGACGCTTGATAGCCGTATCACTGGGCACAATTGAAGAGGCACGTCCGTGGTAAGCAATGGGGACATACTTGTAGTTAGGAAGGAGAGGATTGTCGGGGCGGAACAATTTTCCCACATTGGTAGCGTGAAAAATTGAGGCGTAGAAATCTGTGTAATCACGAATATGGGCAGGTAGTAGAAGTTCAGCCTCAGACATGGGCACAAGTATTTCGTCTGCTGATGGCGGTATTTGCTCTTGCGATCGCAGCATCTGGCTTAAGTGACGTCGCAACATTGATGTAGCCTCACGACCCATTGCCATAAGTTGATTTAAGTTAGGTGCTGCACAAGCTGCTTGCAGCTGTTCCGGAAGTTCTTGCAGCAGTCCAAGTTGGCAACAAAGGGACAAATCCAGGATTTGGTCGCCTATGGCAACTCCAATTCGTGACGGTTCGGCACTACTTCGAGGTCGAAACACACCAAACGGTAGGTTCTGAATTGGAAAATCAGTGTCTTTGTGATTGGCAGATTCCACCCAACTACGCAAGTTGGGGTCATGGGTGGTATCAATGGGACGGCTCATAAACAATTCAAAATTTAAAATTTAAAATTCAAAAAATCTCTGCTAGCAAGCCTTCTGGCATCTTGGTTAATACAATTTGAGTTCCTTGAGTTCATCTACTGGTTCCTGGAATGAGCAGGAACCGAAACTACGGAAGAACCTTTGCCGCGCTTGCTGTATTTGTACACTCTCCAAGCGGTAATCCCGCCAAGTCAGGGCTTCGGCTGTAAATTGAAAGCCGTCACTCGTAGAATCTTGAAGGACTTCTAGCGCTTCAGGTAATGTGACTTTTTGCCAATAAACTAATGCTGCCAAGACTGCAACATTCAGGAAACCATGCATCACACTGGTGGGACTGTCTGGTTCATACGTCAAGCGATAATTACCTGGCAGTGGGTGGTGCAAACCAGCAGTCGCTTTGAATGGAACCTCAGCCTCAGCAAATGAAAAGATACACTGACAAAGTTCTTCAAAGCTGGGAAAAGCATCGACGGTTATACCTCCAGTTCGCACTTTTGCCGCTGCACCAGTATGTTGCAGTACCCTCAGATATGCTTCTAAGCCAGTAAGGGGAATTTCAAAAAATGCGTCAACTCCCATAGGCAGATGAGGTAAGATTCTCTCGATTTCTCTGGGAGGAAGCGGTGGAAATTCCAACGCGGTGACAGTTATGTCATTTCTATTGTTAAGCAATTTTAGTTGTTGAATGACTGCCTCTACATCCTCCGGGACAATTAAGCTGAGCGACCATTGCCTTGGGTTGTCCTCTTTTGCTAAAAATATTTGCAGGAGAGCTTCAAATTCGTTTAAACGAGACACTGGTAACACAAACCGATTCTGCATCCAAGCGTAGGGCGTTAGCTGGTTGCCAATGTAGTTCGTCATTGCTTGCCGTAAGTCAAGCTTTGCAGGCGGGAACAGCCCAGCATAGTCCACAATTGATGCGAGAAGTGCTTGTACCGACGCGATCATTGGGCTTTCAACTCCTTGCCTCTCCCTCATGTAATGGCAGTGAGGTCGAAGCTTTAATTTCATTGAGAACAATATTGGTGCGAACCTTATCAACACCTAGAATTTGGGTAATTTTCTCATTCAAAATTTTTCCAAGTGTTGGTGGTTGGGAACTATAACTTTCAACAAATAGTCAAATTCACCAGTAAGATGATGGCATTCTAAAACTTCCGATAAATCCTTTACTTGTTCGCAGAATTGTCCGACACACTCAGGATGATAGTGGGCTAAGGTGACCTGCGTAAAACACAACAAATCTAAACCTAATGCTTCACGATTAATCAAAGTGACATAACGGTTAATGAAACCCTTTTCTTCCAACTTTTTCAGTCTTTTTTGTAGCTCTGCTGTCGTGAGATTAACTTGAGGAACTAATTTTGCCTGAGAAATGCGGCTATTCTCTTGTATGAGTTGCAGCAATAACAGTCGGTCTTCATTATCCAATTGTTTGAGTGGTTGTGTATTCCTCAATGTTGGTTTCACCTATCTCTCCAGGTGTATTTATTAAGAGGTAGTTATAAATAGCTTAGTTAATTCTATTGACTAAATAAAGCATAAAAGTTAACAACTTGTACTCTATAAATAATAAAAGTTAATTTTATAATCTTAGTATAGGTTGTTTAGTTCATAATCAAAACTCAACTCTGATAGCCCAAAGTGGAAATTTGTCATTACTTTAAAAACTTGATAAATACAAGATTTTTTTTCACTATTTCTTTTGGATAAGGAAGAATCCAAATGAGTGACTTTTGCCCTATTAAGCGCTTTGACCACCTTGAGTTCTACGTCGGGAATGCAAGGCAAGCAGCGCAGTTCTATTCCAAGTTTTTCGGATTTACCAATACGGCATACCGGGGTTTGGAATCTGGTAGCCGTGAGGTCGCATCTTATGTGATGCAGCAAGGTGATATCTGCTTTGTGCTGAGTACAGCACTCTTTCCAGAGCACCCCATCTCTCAAAGTGTACTTAAGCATGGTGATGGAGTTGCCATTATTGCCTTGGAAGTCATGGACGCCGTGAGTGCCTACAAAGAGACGACCAAACGAGGTGCCGTAGGAGCTATTGAGCCGACAGAAGAAGAAGACGGATACGGAGTCTTTCGCTACGCTGCTATCCATGCCTACGGCGACGTCTTGATTAAGTTTGTAGAGCGGAGCGATTACTCTGGGGTGTTTGCTCCTGGCTTTATGCCTCAACACCATGCTCACAATAGTAACTCTGTAGGATTACATACCATTGACCACGTAGTAGGAAACGTCGAACTGGGTGCGATGGATCAATGGGTGCAGTTTTTCGCTGATACCATGGGCTTTAACCTTTTGGTGCATTTTGATGATGAGACGATTTCCACAGAGTACTCGGCATTAATGTCTAAGGTGATGCAGAACGGCACAGGCAAGATTAAATTGCCCATTAATGAGCCAGCTAAAGGCAAACGCAAGTCACAGATTGAAGAGTATCTGGAATATAACAACGGATCTGGAGTACAACATATTGCCTGCGCGACGAACAACATTATTGAGACGGTTTCTCAGCTAAAAACAGCTGGAGCCGAGTTTCTCCACGTACCAAGAACGTATTACGAAAACTTGGAAGAACGGGTGGGGAAAATTGATGAGCCAATTGAGCAGTTACAAGAACTGGGCATTTTGGTAGATAGGGATGAAGATGGGTATTTGCTCCAGATTTTCACCCAGCCTGTGCAAGACCGACCAACACTTTTCTTTGAAGTTATTGAACGGCATGGTTCACAGGGCTTTGGTGAGGGCAACTTCAAATCTTTGTTTGAGGCTATTGAACGCGAACAAGCACTGCGGGGGAACCTATGACGCCCACACGCGGTGACGCGCAAACGCGGTGACGCGGGAAGTAGAGGAGATCAGATCATGACTTACTACTATAAGTTGGGAAATATTCCACACAAACGACACACCCAATTTCGTCAACCGAATGGTTCTTTGTATCATGAGGAATTAATAGGGATACATGGTTTTTCAGGTATTCAATCCCTGCTTTACCATTTGCGTCCACCCACTCAAATACAAAAAATTCTGCTACAGACAACGGTGGACATTCCCTATGAAGAAACAGATTCCTTGCGTCCCCGACATTTACGTACGGCAAATGTGGAACTAGGAGGAGATGCCGTCGAAGCACGTATCCCGCTCATGGCGAATATGGATATCTGTATTTCAGTTGCTCGCCCTCAGCTTTCCATGTCCTACTGGTATCGGTTTGCTCACGGTGATGAGGTTATTTTTATTCATGACGGCACTGGTATATTGGAAAGCCAGTATGGAATTCTTCGCTACCATCCAGGCGATTATTTAGTGATTCCTTGCGGAGTGCTGTGGCGTATCATACCCGATGCCAACACAGAGCAGCGAATGCTAGTTATCGAGGCAAATGGACACATTGAGCCACCAGCACGCTACCTCAATCGTTATGGACAATTTCTCGAACACGCTCCCTACAACGAACGCGATATTCGCCCACCCGATGAGCTGCTGACTCATGACGAAGAAGGAGAATTCGAGGTGCGAGTCAAAGCTAGGGACAGAATCACCAGTTATCTTTATCACCATCATCCTTTAGATGTCGTCGGTTGGGATGGACATCTCTATCCCTTTGCCTTCAACATTGAGGACTTTGAACCGATTACAGGTCGAATTCACCAACCCCCTCCGGTACATCAAACCTTTGAAGCTCCTGGCTTTGTCTTGTGTTCTTTTGTACCACGCCTTTTTGATTTTCACCCCCTAGCGATTCCGGCTCCCTATAACCATTCCAATGTTGATTCGGATGAGGTGATCTATTACGTAGCAGGAAATTTCATGTCTCGCAAAGGAATTGAGCGAGCATCAATGACCATTCATCCTAGTGGCATTCCCCACGGTCCCCATCCAGGAATGTACGAAGGGTCGATTGGAAAAGAACGGACTGATGAACTAGCTGTGATGATTGATACCTTTCGTCCGCTACAACTCACAAAATATGCTCTCGCTTTGGAGGACAAAGACTACGCCTACAGTTGGATTGCTTAGTCTTGCTAAGACAACAACCAGCCATAGTGATTCTCAATAATTGCATAACATAAACTTCTCTTTTTCGGCGTTTTCTTGGCGTTCTAGCCTAACCTTGGGAAAGAGTTGAGCGCAAGTAAAGCTCATCCGCAGGAGGCACTCGTCAAGGTTCAAAAAATCTTACAGCAATGAAAGCAGAAAGCCCACACCTTGAAGGTGTGGGGACACCAGACACCTACGGAGGAGCCAGTGCGGTCTTGGGGAGCCAGTGCGTTGCGCGGGTTCCCCGCGTTGTGGCACCTGGCGTGTTTCCCCAAGTGGAGCATCTGGCGTTGGAAACCCTCCTTCAGTGCTGACTCATGAATGCGTTGCAGCTTTAGCTGCCGTGCCCATGTTTCAACGAATTCGGACAAACTGAGTTTCTCAACCGCCGCCGCTTCTTGAAGGTTTTGATAGGCTGTGTCCGTTAATCCAATGGCTCGCTTCTTCTTAATTCCTTCATACAAAATAGGTACGTTCTTCAATCTTTTCTTGCCCATCTTTGCGACTCTTTAGTTCTTGGTGTTATACTAATGAGAGCGACAGGTGAAAGTCCAAGACAGGGTGTCCGGCAAATAGGGTTGAGCCTTTTGGCAGACAGTACCCCACTCCGTGGTCGAATCACAATACTTGCTGCTCGGTGGCGAAGTCGAGTGAAAACATAGCCAGAGTTTCTAACACAAACCAAATCCAGAAAAAGCAAAATAATTTCAGAAATTAAGGTATCGTGGGGCGCACGAAAACCAGGAAAATGACAGAACCAGCTTCTAAGGTACTGTCTACAAGTACCTAACGCTTGGGGATGATGAAGCCCTCTGGGGCTATCTAAATCAAGCTCAAAACTTGGTTCAATAGAACGGGTTTTTGGTTTGAGGACTGCTCGCAAGAGATAGATAGTTTGAAGGTACGTCAATGAACCAAGAATCCCACGGCTTTATACCACATTGGAGCGAAGCGAAATGTGGTAGCTGTGGGAGCGTCAAATATTAAATTGGATTGCTATGGGAGGTATTTGATTATGACTCAAACTCTCACCACTACACCAAAACATTTAACTATTTCCTCTCGCATCGAAGAGCGATCGCGGCGAGGCGAACTGACTCAACAGCAGGTAGACGACTTTCAAGACTTCCTTGCTGAAGTTGACCAAGAATTTTTGCAACACCGCATTATTATCAACAATAGTTATACTCGCTGGTTCCGCAATGGTAACGTCACGGACGAAGAACTGCGACACTTCATCCGGCAATTTTCGGTCTTCTCCAACCAGTTCCTCATCGCAGCACTCTTAAAAGTCATTAATTCACCTACCCTTCAACAATCACGTGCAACTCGGGAGATATTGCTGAACGAACTAGGTGTGATTTACCGCAAAGTAGGGCATTCAAGTGACAGCAAGATTGTGCCAACGGAAGAAGAAAAAGACCGGGAAGGTGATCCCGAACTGGTGAGCACAGAAGGTACAGTAGATGGAGGTATCTGTCGTTTCCGGGCGGCACATTTTGAATGGCTCATCGGTGTTGCTGAGGGATTGGGGTTACACTACGAGGACATCGGCAAACGTAAGCACGGACGCCCCACAACCTTGCACTTTTGTGATGAATTGCAACGTCTGTATGGTAGCGATGACCCACACATTGCTGAGGGTGCTAGCTTTGCAGTGGAAAACTGGGCAGCAGCTGGTTTCTGGCAGGAGTTAGAGGACGGGCTCACACGCATTAAGCAAACACGGTATCCACACCTGCATCTAGCCTTTTTCTCCTGGCACAATCGTGTTGAGGGGCAACACGCTGGACACACACTGGAGGAACTCGAAGCAGTTTATTTTCAGCCAGACTTTGATAGAGACAAATTTATTCAAGGAGGGCGAGAGATTCTTGATGCCATTGCTGTCTTCTGGGATGGACTAGACCAAGACCGCCTTAACAAAGTATATATGTAAAAGCGATAAAGCTATGAGAACGGAACTGTCACTGGAACAAATCATCGCTTGTGGTATAGAAAAAGACATAGCCATTGAAATACTGCCGCAGGTCAATCAGTGGCTTGTCTCCTTCTCTGCTGCTGACTGCTGGCAGCATCTGACTCAATATATTCTTAAGCCCAACCATCCCTTTGCACTACACGAACTCCTTTACAAAACTGCTTACTCCGACTGGGACAAAAGTCAAGGAATACCTCCTGCTTGGTTTCCCTCTGACGAGCAAATTCAGGCGAGCAATATTGCTGCTTTGATGAAAGAGCTAAAACTGAATTCCTACCCAGAACTTCACACCTGGTCTGTACAGCATCGTGCTGAGTTCTGGGATATGATGATTCAACGTCTAGGAATTCGCTTCCACCAAAAATATACGCAAATCGTTGACCTTGCGCATGGAATAGAATCTCCTCAGTGGTTGGTGAATGCTCGTCTTAACATTGCTGAAAGCTGTTTTCAAGCACCTGAAGATGCGATCGCCATTGTTTTCCAACCAGAAGGAGGTTCACTATCTGCGTGGACTTACGGAGAACTCAACGCTCTAAGTAACCGAGTTGCAAATGGACTGGTGGACGCTGGTTTTCAACCCAGTGAGGCGATCGCCATTACCATGCCTATGACTGCTGAATCTGTGGCGATTTACCTGGGGATTATTAAGGCAGGCTGTGTTGTCGTTTCCATTGCTGACAGTTTTGCTGCTAGTGAAATCGCTAAGCGACTGCACCTATCTAACGCCAAAGCCATCTTTACCCAAGATTATATTTTGCGTGGTGGTAAGCAGTTGCCTCTCTACACCAAAGTGGTTGATGCGAATGCGCCCAAAACCATTGTGCTGACGTTGTTGCCATCTTTGAAACTGCGTCCTGGTGACTTGACTTGGGAGGCGTTTCTTAGTTCCAACGAGCAATTCGATGCCGTCCCCCTGCATCCTGCTGCTTACACCAATATCTTATTTTCCTCCGGCACCACGGGAGAACCAAAGGCAATACCTTGGACACAAACCACCCCAATCAAATGTGCTGCTGATTCGTATTTGCACCACGATATCCATTCTGGCGAGGTGGTAGCTTGGTATACTAACCTGGGATGGATGATGGGACCGTGGCTAATTTATGCCAGCCTAATCAATCAGGCGACTATTGCCCTTTACTACGGAACCCCGACAGACAGGGGATATGGGGAATTTATACAGAATGCAGGTGTGAATTTACTGGGTGTTGTCCCTAGTCTCGTCAGTACCTGGAAAACAACTGGTTGTATGCAAGGGTTGGACTGGACTAGCGTTAAAGGATTTACTTCAACTGGGGAGTGTTCCAAGCCCCAAGATATGCTCTATCTCATGTCTTTGGCTGGATACAAACCAGTTATCGAATATTGCGGTGGAACAGAAATTGGTGGAGCTTATATTACTGGTACTCTAGTACAACCTTGTGCTCCTTCTACATTTACCACACCTGCTTTAGGGCTGGATGTTATTATTCTCAACGCAGACGGTGATCCCAGCGACAAAGGCGAGGTGTTTATCATCCCTCCGTCGATTGGACTTTCCACTGAGTTGTTAAACAAGAATCATCATCAAGTCTATTTCGCCAATACACCCCCTCTTCCTCTCTCATCTACCCCGTTGCGGCGTCACGGCGACCAGATGGAACGGTTACTTAATGGCTACTACCGTGGTCAGGGTCGTGTTGACGACACTATGAACTTGGGTGGTATTAAGGTCAGTTCGGCTGAGATTGAACAAGTGCTCAATGACAAGGAGGGAATATGTGAAGCTGCGGCTATTGCAATTTCCCCTCCGGAAGGAGGACCAAGCCAATTAGTAATCTATGCGGTAGTTGCACTAGATGTGCAGGAAAATAAAACTGCCCTCATGACATCTTTGCAAGCAGCAATCAGGCAGCATCTCAATCCGCTGTTCAAAATTCATGACCTGGTCATCATTGATACCTTGCCTCGTACTGCTTCTAACAAAGTTATGCGCTGCGTCTTACGTGACCAATATCGAGATGGAAAATCATTGTAGGATGGGTTAGCGAAGCGTAACCCATGCTGTCCAAGCGATTGATGCGAAATGTAGGATGGATGCTGTCCAACAGATAGATGCAAAATGTAGGATGGGTTAACGAAGCGTAACCCATGCTGCCCAACATTATAGATGCGTTACGCTAACGCTAACGCATCCTACAAAAAATTCTGTTGAATCAGGAACAGGAAGAAATAATGAACTACAGATACACATAGATGAACAAAGATAAATTTTACACATATAAAACCGTGTTTCATTCAAATCAGAAGCCTTATATTCCAGCAGGAACGAATTATGACAAGAATCAACCTGGAAGAAGGAAGTGTGAATGCGCTCAAGCTTGAAGATTACGATGTGAGCCAGGAATCTGGTTTTTTAACAACGCATTCTCCTGCTAAGGTTCAATTACCGGAGAGCTTCTGGCAAGTACAAGCATATGCTGCTTTGCTACCTAAGTATATGAGTACCGGGAAGATTCGCCAGGGGATAAAGAACCTCAGCGAAGTAGATGTGGAACGAGAAACATTAGATGAGATGCAGTTGCGTCGAGTCATGCAGGTGTATTCTTACCTGACTCATGCCTATGTCTGGGGCGAACCAACATCTGCGAAGGTTCTCCCACGCAACATTGCTGTACCTTTTTATAGAATCTCTCAAAGCATAGGCAGACCGCCTGTGTTGTCCTATGCTTCCTATGCCTTGGACAACTGGATACGCTTTAACGAGACTGAACCAATCGAAATCGGCAATATTATGGTGTCGCAAAATTTCATGGGCGGGTTGGATGAAGACTGGTTTATTCTCATTCACATCGAAATCGAAGCCAAAGCTGCACCCGCACTAGCAGCAATTCCCAGGATTCTGGAGGGAATTGCTCAAGACGACACCTCCACGGTCATCAGTGCTTTGGAGAATATCAAAAAGGCATGGACAAATATCAACACCACCATGAGCCGGATGCCAGAAGCATGCGATCCCTACATCTACTATAATCGAGTGCGCCCCTACATTCATGGTTGGAAAAACAACCCGGCACTCCCAGAAGGACTGATATACGAAGGTGTAGAGGCTTACGGCGAAAAACCTCAGCAGTTTCGTGGGGAGACGGGTGCGCAGAGTGCAATTGTACCTACTATGGATTCTCTGTTCAAGATTACCCACGAACATGATCCCTTGTGGGAGTTCCTCAGAGAAATGCGGGATTATATGCCACCAAAACACTGTACCTTTGTGGAAGAAGTGGAAAAACGTTCAACGTTGCGCGATTTTGTCAAGAATTGCATGGATACAGTACCTAAACTAAAAGATTTATATAATGAGTGCGTGTCCCTCATTGAAAATTTCCGTACTCAGCACCTGTTATTTGCTGCTCGCTACATCAATCAGCAGACTGCCAAATCTAATAATGACACTGATATTGGCACAGGTGGCACACCGTTCATGCAGTATTTAAAGAAACATCGTGATGAAGCAGCTCAGCATCTCTTGAAATAGTAGTCAACACTCAACACCGAGTAGTCAACACTCAACACCGAGTAGTCAACACTCAACGCCAAGTAATCAACACTCAACACCGAGTAGTCAACACTCGACGCCAAGTAATCAACACTCAACACCGAGTAGTTAACACTCGACGCCAAGTAATCAACACTCAACACCGAGTAGTTAGCACTCAACACCGAGTAGTCAACACTCAACGCCAAGTAATCAACACTCAACACTGAGTAGTTAACACTCGACGCCGAGTAGTTAGCACTCAACACCGAGTAGTCAACACTTGACATTAAGTAGTCAAGAGTCAAAGAACTTATAAAAAGAGTAAAAACTTAAATTTGCAACAACCCCTGTGGATTCACTGGCAAAAGCGATCGCCTTTGCAAACCCTCGCGATGTAAAATTTCATTGTACAGTTTGAATTTCACTGACTGTTGACCCTGTAATAATTTTGCCACCTTTACTCTGAATAGCTTTAGCTATAGGTTGCACTAAACTTGTTCCCATATCGTCTTTAGTGCCATTAAAAGCGAGTCCTTCCGGGTTGCCAAAAAAATAAAAGTGGAAGAACTGCATAAGTTCGGCAACACTCATCATGTCTGGTGCATTCAAACTAGATTTGGCAAAAGGCAGAAAATATAAGTCGTATAAACCTCTGGGAAATTCTTTTTCTACCCAATCAGCAACCGATATATTATCAAAACGCCGATAATTTTTTTCTCGTTCAAACCCACCAATTGCTTGAAAGACTTGTAGATGTTTGAATTTTGTCAGATTTATGACCCATTGTAATACCATTTCTTTATAAAGCTGCGCTAAATAAAGCTTCAAGAATAAAGTCGTAAGAAGTGAGAGAGGAAATCATGGAAGGTGTAATTGCTTTGAGGACATCAGTTAACTTCTGCTGTAGTTGTGTGAGGGTTTGACAATTTTCCCATTGGAGTTGAGATTTGAGAAATTCCCAAAACCGCTCAATTGGGTTGAGTTGAGGAGAGTGAGGAGGTTGAAAAATAGGGATAATGTTATCTGGATAATCGAGAGCTTTCGCTTTGTGAAAAGACCCTTGGTCGAACTGGATAACCGCGATATCATCACCAAGGTCAGCAGAGAGCAACTCCAAAAAGTTTTGAAAACAATCACTATTGAGGTAGGGGAACTCATAGAAAAAGCTGTATCCACTTAGGGGTTCTACGACTCCGTATAAATAAAAATTTTCACGTTGCCATTGGCTTAAACCCACGGGTTTAACTCCTTTAGCCGTAATTAAACGTCCTGCAATTGTCTTTAATCCTAAACGTGTTTCATCCTGGCACAAGTACCTCAATCGTTTACCCTCTCCAAACTCTTCCTGCAAGAATTTGAATGCTAGAGGCAGTTTTTTTTAAAGTGAGATAGGCTTTCTGGGTGTTGTTTGGTGCTTTGAGGACGAGGCACTTTCAATTTCGCACCCAAACGCTTGCGAACAATTTCATAGACTGTTTTGTAGGCAAGTGAAAGTCCTAATTCGCTCTTGAGCCATTGTTGAATTTGACTATAGCTTTGAAACCCAGATGGTTCCTGCAACTTCTGTTTCAACCGTTCTAAGTCTGAACCACTTATGCTCAGAACTTTCCCTGGTGCATGTTTTACTTCAAGTAAGCCCCTTCGTCCTTCATCTTTATACTTTCTCACCCAACGAGTTATGGTTGCTTCATCACGCCCTAAACGTTCTGCCAGCGATCGCCTGCTGCTGACTTGACCACTCTTGAGCCAGTAGAGCATTTGCAATCTTTCTTTGCTGCTTGCTGCTGTGGCATGTTTGAGAGCTTTCTCCAATTCTTCTTGACTTTCTGAAATCTCGATTTGGAATGGACGACTCATAACAAAATTACTCAATGCACCCATCTATAAGTTTGACGCAGTTTGGCGCATCTTCATACAGAATTGGTATAAGCGGTTAGGAGAGGCTATAGCTAAATCTACAATGTTCCAAGGAAAGCCAGAATGACTGGGACGAAATACCTCTGGTTTATACTTACTGTCCCGGTAAACAACAGAGTAAAAATTTAAAGACTTGAAGTTTTTAGAAATACCAAGTTCTGCAACTAAACTATTCAGATTATAGTACTGTGGGAAAAATCCATGAAAGCCGTGTTCCATGTTGAAGGTTTCACCATTCACTTCAATTTCCCAACTTGCAATCTTGCCACCAAGTTGAGGTGACTTTTCCAATAATGTGACGGTAAATCCTCTCTGACTTAGTTCATAAGCACAAGCTAAACCAGCTAGTCCACCTCCTATGATGACAACACTTTTCTCTTGATTTAAGAGTCTTGGCAAATTTAGGGTATCTTGCTGAAAAACCGTTGGTTTTGGTTTAGTAAATCGAGAGTATTCCAAAATTGCTGTAGCAGCACCCACGCCAAATAATTTCAGTAATGCGCGACGGGATATGGTATGTAATTATGCTGAATTGAATACTTGACTCAATTAACTCCTCACAATCAAATACTGGTGCGAAACAAGAGCTGTAACTCAGCGGATTTCAATAAAGTTGTTGCAATACGAATACAGCCTGGTATTTTGGAGTATTTTTCTGACCGAAAATAATGGGATACAAGCCCCGTCCTTCTAGGACGGCTTTTTATTGATTAACTCATCAATGTAATCCCTAAGCTTGTCTTGCCACCCCGGAATATTTTTAAGTGCCTGCTTCTGCCCAATGCGACCTTTAAAACAAATAGGTTCAACGTCTAAAGGATTGTCGCTAGTAAAACCAAGTTTGTGTTTTTTCTGAAAAGTCATTGTATTGTGCTGTAGTTATTAGTATACTAATATTAATAGTACAACAAACAAGGCAATGAAAGCTAGGTATCAATTCCGTTTCTATCCAACAGACCAACAAAAACAACTGCTAGCCCAGTTGTTCGGTTGCGTCCGTGTGGTTTGGAATGATGCGCTGGCTATTTGCAAGCAGTCTGAAAAGCTTCCTAGTAACAACGACTTGCAAAAGTTGGTGATTACACAAGCTAAAAAGACTGATGAGCGTTCATGGTTGTCCGATGTTTCTAATATCCCATTGCAGCAATCTGTTGCTGATTTAGGAGTTGCCTACAAAAATTTTTTCAATTCACTCAAGGGTAAGCGAAAAGGTAAAAAGGTCGGTAGCCCTAAATTTAAAAAGAAGACTGCACGACAATCAGCAAGGTTTAGAATTGGTGGGTTTTCAATCAAGGGAGATGAAGTATATCTAGCCAAAATTGGTAGCATTAAGCCTATTTGGTCTAGAAGTTTACCCTCCGGGTTCGCAAGTTTCGACTCGACGGAAACCGCCAAGACTCGAACTTGCTCACCGTCACGGGGGTCTTACACAAAAAAAATGAGGCAGGCTTATTACAACGAGTACACAACTACGCTGACGAATCAACCAAGACAAAGCCTGCCTCATTTTTTAGGGGACAATGCGTCAGCACCATCGAGTGTAACAGTCATCAAAGACTGTGCTAATCGCTATTTTCTCAGCTTTGTTGTAGAGATAGAACCTGTTCGTATCAATGCCAAAAACCAAAGTATTGGTATTGATTTGGGAATTAAAACCTTTGCGGTGATGAGTAACGGTGAAACAGCAGTTAGCCCTAATTACTCTCAGAAAGACCGCAAAATCCGTAAGCTACAACGTAAGCTAGCAAGACAACAGAAAGGCTCTAAACGTCGTGAAGTCACGCGTTTAAGAATTGCCAAGCAACATAACCAAATTGCAGATACCCGCAAAGATTTCCTGCACAAACTATCAACCAAAGTCGTTAGCGAGAACCAAGTTATTGTTTTGGAAGATTTGAACGTATCGGGAATGGTTAAAAATCGTAAACTTGCAAGAGTGATTAGCTTGCAAGGATGGCGAGAATTCCGGGTATTATGCGAGGCTAAGTCCGAAAAGCTTAACCGGGAATTCAGGGTGATTAGCAGATGGGAACCTACTAGTCAAACTTGCTCATGTTGTGGGTATCGATGGGGCAAGCTTGATTTGTCTATTCGTTCTGTTCTGTGCTTAAACTGCGGAACTGAGCAGGACAGAGACGAGAACGCTGCTAGAAATATAAATAAAGTCGGGATAGGGCATTGCCACGACTCTAAACGGGCACGGAGAGAAGGTAAGACTGGCTTACCAGCACATCTCGGTGAAGTGTCAAGAATCACCGACCCGACCCTTTAGGGCGGTGAGTATGTCAATGAATATCATCATCAATATGAGTAGCCGATGACTTTCCAGCCGAGAGAACAGAAAATTACGAGAATTGAGTTAACAAACTAGAACATTATTTGCCAGTTTAATATAATATTTGATTACTGACTACTAAACGTTAGGTAGGTTTTCGGTTGACAGATCACTCCCCCTCTCCAAAAGATGTCTCTCATAGTGGACGCTCACGCATTCTTGATGAGGCAGAAGCGCTATTTCGCACACGTGGAGGCTACAATGCGGTCAGTATGAGAGATATTGCTTGTAAGGTGGGAATTCGGCAGGCATCGTTGTACTATCACTTTCCCAGTAAGGAGCAACTTTTTGTGGCAGTGACTGAGCGAATGTTTGAGCGCCATCGAACAGGTTTACAACAAGCTATTGAGCAAGCAGGGGATGATTTGAAAGCGCAACTTGATTCTGTTTCTGGTTGGTTTCTCTCTCAGCCTCCCATGCATTTTTTGAGCATGATACACATGGAGTTGCCCTTGTTGGGTGAGGATAACATCAAACGACTATCGGTTTACTCGCAAGAATGTGTCTTTGAGCCCATTCGACAGCTTTTTGCCCAAGCGCAAGAGCGAGGAGAGATCCGGGATGACGTTCGTCCAAAACTACTGACTGGATTCTTTTTGTCTTGTATTGAGAGCGTTCCCTACGTCAGAAGCTTTCCTGATACTGCTTCTAGTAAAGCGATCGTCAATGAAGTTATTTCCGTTTTACTAGATGGAATAAAACCCTGATAAGTAGCTCGACGTGAATGAATGTAGGATGGGTTAGCCTTTGAGTACCCATGCTGCTCAAACAATTGATGCGTTACGGCTACGCCTCACACAACGCCAGGTGCTACAACACGGGGAACCCTCCGAAGTTTGCCCGGAGGGAAACCCTCCTCGCAACTTCTCTCCGCAACGCACTGGCTCTCTTACGAAAAATTCTGTCCGCCTACTGAGTTTGTTTTATCTGTAATCATTGAGTCATTATTTGAACATGAAATATCAGCATGAAACAATAGCTGTAACTCAGCTTTGTCAGAGAATTGATATTTTAAAAAATGGTCATATTTTGGCTGAGAGACGTCTAGCAGAACTCAGAAAACAGATTCCTGCAAAAGAAATTGTCATAGTACAAACTTCAGATGAGAATCTGGCGATCGCACGAGCGTTAGAATACGGTTTTACGCCTCGGCACTATGGTCACGATCTGGCTTTTTGGGTACCAGAACAACTGGAACTCAAAGAAATTGTATCTCGCTTTGATGGCATTCCTCTTGATTCCATTGCTCGCCAGCCCGTGCGGTTGGAGCATATTTATTTAGAGGTGACGCAACAAGAGCAAAATTTTGCCTAACAACAAAGATATGACCAATGAGTTCAGACATTGCATCTATTGTATTATGGATAATTGAAAACGGCTCAAGGGAATCATGCTTCTACCGATACATTTAACCAGTTCCAAGCGGTTGATTCTCAGGATTTCTGCCATTTTACCTAGCTCCTTGACAGCAGTAAGGATACGTGCAACATCCAAGCAAGCTGTACCTAGGTAAAGTAACGAGTTTTAAACTCTCCCCTAATTCTTCATTTTCTCCGGTTAAGATTTAATATTAATATAAAGTGTTCCTCTCGGTAGAGTTTGTTTTTGTAGACACAGGTGCGGTGTGAGTCCCGCTGTATCTTCGCCACTGTCCACTTGCTTACTCATCCGATTAACCATTATGGCTAACTTGGAACCAATCACCATCTTACTAGTAGAAGACAATCTGCCTGAACTGCGGCTAATTCAACTGGCGATCGCCAAAGCCAACTTGCCAATTTCTTTCCAATTTGCAGAAGATGGATCTGAAGCTGTAAGCTACCTGTTAGGTGAAGGCGAGTTTGCGGATAGAGAACGCTTCCCCTTGCCGCAGCTCATTGTAACAGACATCAGAATGCCGCTTATGAGCGGTCTAGAGTTGATGGCATGGATGAAACAGCAACCACAACTACAAAACTTACCCATAGTAGCAATGGTTCACTCAGCCAGTCCACGTGAAGTTAGCCAGTTAGAAAGTATGAATGTTACGCACTTTTTCAAACCCATATTTATAAATGATTGGCAAGAAAAAATGAAACAAATTGTGTCTTTACTACCTTGCTTTGTAGACTCACATCTTGCACCTAACCGAACAAACCCGTAAAAGGCAAATAAGGAGTACAAAAATATAACAGAAGATGAAGAAAAAGTTTAAGTATATGTGAGTGATAAAGAGACTTAAGTAGCCGTAATATTACATAAACAGCTTCCAAAATACAAGATGTAGGGATGACTATTTGCGTCATCCCGTAGTGCGCTCGCCTACGGCGGGCGCGGAGCGCCATCGCTAACTTTAATTCCAAAAACTGAATTTGCTTTGATAGCAGGAAATATGAGAGAAAGGGCGTGAAATCTCGAATTTTTTATAGCAAGAACAATGCTTGCCTACGCCCAAGAGCTAGTATACAATCTCAAAGAGTTGATGCCGACACAATACCAAAAAGATAATCTTGATACCATGATGGGATTATTTTTGGAGGCGCAAGGGCATCCTTTACCCGAACACTCTCAAACCAAATCTCCGAGTGCATTGAGTCGGTTTTTGAATATGAATCCTTGGTCAACAAAGGATATGATTCGTATTGTTCGCAGCCATGTATTAGAGACAGTTTCAAAGGTTTTATCAGCATCAGGAAAAGGACGTAGACCATTTTTACAGGTTATTATTGACCTAACGACTCTTGAAAAACGGGGTAAATTCAAAGAGTTTGAGGATTTAATAAGAGTTTATAACGGCAAGCGTGGTCTGCATATAGTAGTTGTTTATTTAGTTGTAGGAAAGTGGCGTATACCTTGGAACTTTCGTGTTTGGAGAGGTAAGGGTACACCCTCACCCGCTCAACTAGGACTCAAGTTAGTGAAGCGTTTACCTAAATATTTAACTGAACGCTTTCAGGTGATTATTTTGGCTGATACGGCCTTTGGGAGCGTGGAATTTCTTGATGGTGTACGCAAGTTTAGATATCATGCGGTTACAGGTGTGGCTATTAACCGTAAATTAGTTGATGGAAGAGTTTTAAGACATTTACACAAACAGGGACAACAAGTCCATTTGGTTGGTTTAAAGTTTCCCGTTACCGTATCTTGGTATTACTTAAAGCGCGATAAGGGCAAGCTTGAAAAACGTTTTGTCTTGTCTACCCGTCCCATTAAAGCTTCTACTCTCAAGTGGTGGGGTAAGCGTCGTTGGCAAATTGAGGGATGGTTTAAAACCGCAAAGCATCGTTTTGGTTTGCACCGTTTTGGACAGGGTTCTCTCCTTGGCATGTATCGCTGGCTGATTCTTTCTCTGACTGCCTACCTCATAGCTCATTGGACTTATCTTCATATTCAGTCTGCATCACCACCTGATTGGGGTCAGGCTGCACAAACTGCCTTAGAATCTATTTTTCCCCAAATAGTTGTGTCTCTTCTTTTACTTAATATTGAACGTCTAGCTCCCCTTGCACGTAGTTGTGGTTTTGACATTTATATTTCCAGGTGCAAGATGTGAGCCTCCGACTAGCGCGGCGACGCACTAGCAAAATATCGAAGAAACACAGCCTCTCGAATGTATTAAAGCTAATAAATATTACACTGAAGTAGTACCGTGACAGCAAAAACCGTCTTATCAATGGTGCAGTATTTGCCCGAATGTGAGCCTGGTTCTGGGTGATTTTGGCAGAAATATTGGTGAAGTAATGACCGTTACTATCCCGTTTGAGAGATTAGATTTATTAGCCTCACTCAGGCATGGTACATCCTTACACAAAAACTATGCGCTCGCTGTGGTCAAAACCTATGAAGAAGCAGGAACAGCCAATTGCCGCAGAGCAAAGAAATCTACCTGTAATTAACCCGAATGCGGCAGGTATTGATATTGGTGCTGATAGACATTGGGTGAGTGTTCCTGTTGACAGGGATAGCGAGAATGTGCATAGTTTTGCTTGCTTTACAGCAGAGCTATATGCAATGGCTGATTGGTTAAAACAGTGTGGGATTGAAACGGTGGCAATGGAATCAACAGGGGTCTATTGGATACCTGTGTTTCAAGTGTTAGAAAGCCGTGGTTTCGAGGTCAAGTTGGTAAATGCTCACTACGTCAAAACTGTACCTGGTCGGAAAACGGATGTTTTAGATTGCCAATGGCTGCAAAAGTTACATAGTTATGGTTTGTTATCCGGTTCATTCCGTCCAGATGACCAAATCTGTGTCCTGCGTAGTTACATTCGACAACGAGATAACTTAATCAAGAGTGCTTGTGTTCACGTACAACGAATGCAAAAAGCCTTGACCGAGATGAATCTACAACTGCACAGAGTGATTAGTGACATTACAGGTACTACAGGCTTGAGCATTATCAAAGCCATTGTCAGGGGCGAACGTAACCCACTTACCCTCGCCGCACTTAAGGATGGGCGTATCAAAGCCTCTTGTGAAGAGATTGCTGCCGCTTTGACGGGCGATTATCGTGATGAGTTGATTTTCATCCTACAACAGGAATTGCAACTGTACGAGTTTTACCAGACACAGATTCTCGCCGTCGATGCCCAAATTGAGCAATGCTTGGCTTCATTTGCTGATAGGGTTGATGTGACAAAAAAGCCATTAACCAAACCTAAACGCCGAGGTAAGAAGCAGCCCGGTAATGCGCCTCAATTTGACCTGCGTACTCACTTGTATCGCATTAGTGGCGTTGATTTTACTCAAATTCAGGGCTTTGGCGCTTTGACCGTATTGATATTGTTGTCCGAGTTGGGATTAGATCCGACTCGTTTCCCAACTGTGAAGCACTTTACTTCATGGTTAGGTTTATGCCCTGGTAGCCGTGTGACTGGTGGTAAAGTCAAAAGCTCTCAAACTCGCTCTGTTGTTAGTCGTGCTGCCAACGCTTTCCGGATGGCGGCTCAAACTCTTTGCCGTAGTAACTCGGCTTTAGGTGCTTATTACCGTCGTATGCAAGCCAAAATCGGCGCTCCCAAAGCTATTACTGCTGCTGCTCACAAGCTAGCACGTATTTTTTATCGCCTTTGGACTTCTGGTGATAAATTTATTGACCCTGGTGTTGATGCTTATGAGCAACAGTATCGAGAGCGGGTAGTTAATAACCTCAAGAAAAAAGCTTTGACTTTTGGTTTAGAACTCATCCCCATTTCTGACTCAACGCAATGTGTTTCTTGAGAGTAGACAGAAAACCAAAGCTCGTGAATTTAAGCTATCAGGAAGAAGAATACCTTTCAAGTATTTGACGCTCCCACAGCTACCACATTTCGCTTCGCTCCAATGTGGTATAAAGCCGTGGGATTCTTGGTTCATTGACGTACCTTCAAACTATCTATCTCTTGCGAGCAGTCCTCAAACCAAAAACCCGTTCTATTGAACCAAGTTTTGAGCTTGATTTAGATAGCCCCAGAGGGCTTCATCATCCCCAAGCGTTAGGTACTTGTAGACAGTGCCTTCAAAGCTGGTTCTGTCATTTGCCTGGTTTTCGTGCGCCCCACGATACCTTGATTTGTTAAATGAATTTGCTTTTCTGGATTTGGTTTGTGTTAGAAACTCTGGCTATGTTTTCACTCGACTTCGCCACCGAGCAGCAAGTATTGTGATTCGACCACGGAGTGGGGTACTGTCTGCCAAAAGGCTCAACCCTATTTGCCGGACACCCTGTCTTGGACTTTCACCTGTCGCTCTCATTAGTATAACACCAAGAACTAAAGAGTCGCGAAATGGGCAAGAAAAGATTGAAGAACGTACCTATTTTGTATGAAGGAATTAAGAAGAAGCGAGCCATTGGATTAACGGACACAGCCTATCAAAACCTTCAAGAAGCGGCGGCGGCTGAGAAACTCTGTTTGTCCGAATTCGTTGAAACATGGGCACGGCAGCTAAAGCTGCAACGCATTCATGAGTCAGCACTGAAGGAGGGTTTCCAACGCCAGGTGCTACAACGCGGGGAACCCGCGCAACGCACTGGCTCCCCAAGACCGCACTGGCTCCTCCGTAGGTGTCTGGCGTCCCCACACCTTGAAGGTGTGGGCTTTCTGCTTTCATTGCTGTAAGTAAACTTTCAAGACAACTAGCTATCTTCTTGTGAAGTTTCGCTGATGAACTTCTTATGAATTGTTCTGGTGTGTTCCCCGTCAGCATCAACAGCCGTCATCACATAGTCAATCAAACTTTGTGTGAATGGGATACGTAACTGGAAAGTTCCATCTGGTTCAAGTTTGATAGGGCGATCGCCAATAGTTACGGTTGCACCTGGCTTAGTTGCACCGTGGATAATGAGTTCAGCATCCGCCACAAACCAAAAATTTTGTTCAGGTTCATTTGTCGTTTGAGTTTTAAATTCTGTCTCGACTTGAGGAGTTTCCTCAATCGGTTCATCCTCGTTTGCTACGAGTTCAAAGAGAATATCGGTCAAATCTAAGATTTCGTCTTGGGCAGTTTCCGTTTGCCCATGAGCGCTGATCTCCGGTATTTTCGGATACAAAGGAGTCACAACTGCAGCAGGTGCCTCTAAATCCAATGCAATATCTTCAGCATCTTGTACATTAGATGCAACTTTAGCAAATGGCAATTGAGGATAAAAAGCTGATACCGCAGTACTTTGCTGTTTGACATTTGAAACAACTTTGGCGGAGGAAGTATTGACATTTGCCATATCAGATGCCACTTCTTCCCAAACATCAGGCAGCTGAGGATAGACAACCTTGACCTCAGTTGCTTTTGGTTGCTGATCTCGCTCAACAGAAAATACCACTTCGCTAAAGGAGATATCAACAACCTGCATTGGTGGTTGTAGATATGATGTAATATTCAGTTCCTCAAAATGCTCATAATTGCGAGACTCGACTCCCAGTAAGTCCTTTGCGCTGGCGAGGGGAGTAGGTACTGCCGGGATATCGTTGTGTTGAAATTGTCTGTTGTCAAGCGAACTTGATGTAACTTCTCCCACCTCTTGCTGCTCAAATGCTCGCAGTTCTTGATCAGATGCTATTTCTTCCCAGACATCAGGCAGTGGAGGATATGAAACAGTCACGTTTGTTGTTTGTGCTTGTGCTTTATAGTCAGCTTCAACTTCTTCCCAGATATCAGGCAGAGGAGGATATGGAGAATATGTCTGTAGCTGTACATTTGAGGTAAGTATGTCAGATTCTGCTAATGCTCCATCTCCAGCAGTGTTGCTTTCTGTAAGATGGGATATGGCTGAGCTTGTGCTGATAGCTTGGTTGGATGTGGGTTTTGTTTCCTCTTCTACCTGATTAGAGGTTGGTTGAGAACTATCTACTCCACAGTCGGTTTTTGTTGTCCCTGGTGATGAAGTCTCAGTTAGAGGCGTAGGATTTAATTCTTTGACCTTCTGTGTTGGCTGACCTTTCACAGATGAGCGTTTTTTTACCCACCACACTGGTAGCAACCCACCTAGAGTTAGCAGAGGCAACAGCCACCACCAAAGCTGTGTTTGTCTTGTCGCAGTCGTACTTGTGTTACCACTGTTGTTAGTCGTAGAGACAAGTGGTTGACTCTCAGAAGTCGTTTTATCTGTTTTCTGATCTAGGATAGATTTTAATGCAGCATCAGTCCCAGTCGTTGCAACTTCAACCTTTGTATCTGAAAACTTTTCTTCAAAACTTTGTTTGAGAGTTCGATTTATCGCAGATATGCGAGCAGAACTATCAATCCGCACCTTCGCACCACTTGAAACTTTTTCCAGAAGCGGGAAAGACGGAACTCTACCAGTAGATTGTGCCACTGTTGAGCTAGACACAACAAGAGTTCCTGCCAAGGGGGTGGTGACTAATGCCAGTAATAATGGCAGATTGAGAATTGAACTATCTTTTTTTTCTTTTTGCCACATATGCCCCATACCAACTAGAGGAAACATAAAGCCAAGGAGTCTTAATCGTTGCTGTGTTTTTTCTGGGGAAGATGCGCTAATTATACAACCCTGTTATCTTTTTCTTAAGTTGTGGTATATTATGATATGACAAATTTATACGTGGTTCAACTTTACCTTGCTCAAGAGTTTGTAAATAAAGTATTTATTCTTTCTTAATTATTTATCAACGGTCACATATCACAAAAATAAGAAGCCCTGATTTAGGTAACCAGGACTTCAAAAGGAATTTTTAAAGTTAACTAAAAGCTGGACAGAGTTATTCATGCAAGGTTACTGAAAACAGTTGTCCACAAAGATCCAGCTAATGCGATCGCAATAAGTAAGTAGGTCAAAAATTTCCCTAGTTCAGCATTGGGTCCCAGTGCTTTATCTTCCTGACCAGCAGTAAAAAACAATGACCAGGCTTGATTGATATTAATTGATTCAAAGCTGTTGAAATCAGGTCTAAATACGACAGGTCCAAGTAGCTCTTTTTTAGGGAAGTCAAAGTCAGTTCTCATTTTTTTCTCCAAAGTGTACTTGTAATAATTGGTCAATTTTTAAGAATTCAGCTTGTACTTACAGATTAGTAAGCCAGTTAATCAAACCATGTCCTGTGACAGCTTCAATCACTATAAGTGAGACAAAGCCAATCATTGCTAAACGCCCATTAAGCTTCTCAGCATACTCGGTGAAGCCAAAATTTTGAGCTTCGTCCACGTACATCTTGGGTTCAATTGCGTAGTTGTTCAGTCGGTTTCCTTCTTCCACTATGTAGGTGCGTGATGTCATGGTTTTTTTTGTTTGTTATCTCTTATGTAACAAATAGTAAACCAATGTAAATAAATATTGCAAGAGCTTGACTAAAAAAATGAGGAGTAGAAACCGTAATATTTTGTCGGGAATGCCGTACATACAAGGGAACACAATACGGTTCGGATAAGCAGGGGGTGCAGGGGGAGAGCAAAAGAGTAGAGGAGCAGTTCTTGTGCAGAGGGAGATGAGTTAATGGACATTAATTCTTTCCTCCCCTGCCTCTCTACCTCCCCTGCTCCCGAAGCTTGCCTCAACAGATAAATTCCTTAACCGAACGGTATTGCAAGGGAACAGGCAACAGGAAAGACTTGAGACTGTTAAGAGCTCCCCGTTCCCTGTTCCAAACTTCTGCAAGAAGTCTACGGTTGCATTCTGCTTAAATAGCAATGACAATCAGGTTTCTCAATCAATGACTCAACTAACGAATTCAGGGCAGTCGCAGCCAGCAAGCCACCTCCCATAGTCCCTTCAATTGTGATGAAAGGCACACATGATTGCATGAGTTGTCGCTTGGCAGTGGGAGCATGACTAAAGCCAATAGGCATACCAATCACGAGTGCAGGTTCAATTTTCTGCTTTTGGATGGCTTGATATGCAGATAGCAGCACGCTAGGAGCATAGCCAATCACCAAAACGCAACCTTCGGAGATTTTCTGTAATTTTTCTTGCCACTCCTGATGCTGCCAAAATGCTTTTTCTGCTTCTGTGGCAGTGGTAATGTGGGGATTATCAATCAATGTTTCCACTTGACATCCCAAATGAGCTAATCTTGTCATATCTAGAGCAGCAGCTACCGTTGAGATATCTACAATTATCTGACAGCCTGATTTGAGGGCTTCACGACTTGCGGCGATCGCCCGATCACTCAACCTGATAAATGGCACCAAGCTGACATCTCCACAAGCCAAAACCAGCTTTGCAATGAGGTCTTGTTCAATTTCAGAACGGTTGGAAAGGTCAGGTAACAACCGTTGCAACGATTCTTGAAAAGCTTCTGGATGAGCATGAACTTGAGCATCCAATCCACTCCAGAGTCTTTCGAGTCCTCCTAGTCCTGCCTTTGTTTCTACATCTAATAACTTGAGTTGTGCTAAAACTTCGGCTTGGATAATTTGACAATCGCGATCGCGCCCCAGTAACCCTTCTAATGCAGATGCTGTTTGCCGCAATTGTGAAATTTGCTGCATCACTGCCCGATATTGTTGCTGAAGTTGCTTCATCAAGCTAGCACTTGTGTCACTTGGTGATTCCACTTCTAGAATTTGGCGGATGTGGTTGAGTTGAAACCCTTGCTGCTTAAGGGCTACGATGCGTTGCAATCTGAGCACATCCTTTTCGGTGTAAAGGCGATAGTTGCTGGGCGATCGCACTGGTTGCGGCAGTAACCCCAATTGATGGTAGTGTCTGACCATACGAGGAGTAATGCCACTTCCCACTGCTTGCGTGAATTCTTTTATCGTTAAGTTTTGCTTTGTCATCAGCTCGTGCTTGCTCAAGCCAACCTTCTTTAAGAAGGCTACAAAAGCTAAATTTTCACCTGTTTTCTGTACGCGTTGGGTGTAATACCTATGAGTTTGCGAAAAACGTTTGTAAAGTGACTTTGACTCTGAAAACCCACTTGCTGGCAGATTTGGTCTATTGCTTCCTCTGTTTTCGTCAATAACCTTTTTGCTCTCTCTATTCTACAATTCATCACATATTGATGTGGTGAATAACCAGTAGATTTTTTAAACAGACGTGAGAAATGATACATACTCATTCCCACTGCTGTCGCAATCTCAGCTAAACCTAAATCTTTTTCTAAATTTTGATTGATGTATTCAGTGGCTTGCCTCAACTTTAGGTCTGAAAGACCCTCAGAATGCGTGATCATCTTTGCGGAAGATACAGAATAATGTTTGAGTAGATGAATGCAGAGGGTCGTTGTGAGAGCTTCGATGTAAATACGGCTACCTATGCCATCAGATTCCAATTCTGCCTGTAATGCCAGTCCAATTTGCTGAATTAGCGGATCTGCGGCAGCAGAATGTGGTATGAGCTCCATGTGTTGCAAATCAACGGCATCATATGCAGTACGAGCAAACAGAGCTTTTTCCATACTAACAACTAAGAATTCTGCTTCTAAATCCCAGCTTGCTTTGTGATAACTGCTTGCTGGAATGACTATAACGTCCCCGTATTTGATATATTCATTATGGACTTGTCCGTTCAACACCCGTTCTGTGTGAATAGGCTCTTTTACAAGACTGACACCAATGACGTGTTGTTGATGAGTATGTTCTGGTGTCTCAAAACCTGGCTGTCGATGATAATCCAAGCGAATGCCATCCCAGTTAGCATGGTAACTGGTCGTAAGAGGCGATCGCGGAAGAATTTGCAAATACGCATCTTCCTGAGCAAAATCAACATTGATGATTTCCGCTGTTGGCATTGCTTTCACCCCAGAAACGATTGCTTTTTAAGGAATACCCTCAAGCTAGTTATCTTATATAGCTTGGATGCTGTCTTTAAGAATAGAAATTTAATGTTATAAATATTAACACACTAATTAAGATATGAAGTGTTGAAACAGACTCTGCAACTTGTATGAGTTACTTAGTTATCTACGATGGAAATTGTAATCTTTGTGTCACCTTGGTACAAATGCTAGAAACCCTTGATCAGGGACAACTTTTTCGCTATGTTCCCATGCAAGATGAGCCAACTCTCGAACAGTGGGGAATTACATCGCAAGATTGTGAGCTTGGGATGATTCTCATTGATGCAGATGCACCAGAAAGACGCTTTCAAGGTAGTGCTGCGGCTGAGGAAATTGGGCGATTATTGCCATTGGGTAGTGTATTTGTAGATGCATATCGCGCTTTACCAGGGATAAAATGGACTGGCGATCGCTTTTACGAGCAAATTCGAGATAATCGTTACACTCTGTTTGGTAAACGTTCTAATACTTATAAATCTGTATATTGCGTTGATGATAGCTGTAAAGTAGCGAAAGAGAGATAAATTCTCAAAACTAAGAACCTCCTCCGTATTTGAACATTCATCTTTTTTTATTCGCTACTAGGTAGAGGAGTGGAGTTGAAAATTTCCAATATCTGCCGGCAAAACTGTTTGAGCTTTTCTCCGATTTCTGAGGAAGGCGTAGATGTTCCCACAAAAGCCCAGTTTTCTACCGTAGAAATTCGCCACTGTTCACCAAGATGGTTAAACCCTGCAACTTCTACGCCAATCGCACGACGTGAACCATTTAAGGGATCTTGGTAAAAACGGATTTGAATTAAGATGCTGCGGCTTTGCCAGGATTTGCTGATACCGGGAAAATGAAAGCCTATATCTATAGAATCTGGATCAACTAACTCCCTAGTTTGTGGGTCATTTTTCCAGGGTTTAAGATCCGATCTGGCATCTGGAAACTCAGATTTGAACAAATTCACGACAGTAGCAATTTTGCTGGCGAACTCAAGGTTTGTTGCCTTCTCTGCTGCGTTCACGAAAACACTCCTACGTTATTTCACCAGATATGTACGGATATGGGTAGGGGAATATAGTTGTTGTCATCGTATAGCCATGTTAAGCAATTGTACTCAAAATTTCAAGAAAGATAGAAAAGATGTCAGTCAAGATAGAACATTTTCAGCAAAATCCCTCGTTAGCCAGCACGATGGAATACCTTAGCGATCTAAAATGACACTGATAATTGGCAAGTAGATAAGTTCAGTTTATGCTGCGTCAACGCTCAATTTTGTCACTCATTCTGGTACTGTTAGCAACTTTTCTCATTAGTTGTGGCGGTCCTAGTGTCGCAACACCGCCACCAACCTACACACAAGCTCAACTTGTGAAAATTCAGGAATACGTTCCTGAAGTTCAGGCTGTGCGCGATCGCTCAGAAGAACTGCAAAGGCTGATCCAAAGCAAACAGTGGGTAAAAGTTGGCAACTTCACACATGGTCCCATGGCAGAAGCCAGGCTGTCGATGAACTACATCGCATCCAATCTTCTATCCAAAGACCAACCAGCAGCGCGTGAGTTAGTGCGTGATTTGTTGGACCATCTGGTTAAAATCGACCAAGCCGCGAATGTAGGTAACACAACTGGTGCTTTAAATAACTCCCAAGCTGCTTTTGCAGACATTGACAAATTCCTACAACTGCTTCCTGAAACAAGCAGCCAGTCAGAAGAAAGCGAAGCATGATAGGGTGAAGAGGAAGATGGGGATGAAGGGATAAGAGGACAGGGAGACGGGGACACGGAGAATATTTCAGAAAAACTCTCTGCGTCTGTGCTTCTTTGCGTCTGTGCGTCTTTTCCCCACTCTCTCATCTTCTCTCTCTTCACTAGCAGAAACAATGAGTCATGTCGTTATTATCGGTTGCGGTGTGGTTGGGGCAGCAATTGCCTACGAACTGAGCAAGGTTAAAGGGCTAAAAATCACAGTTGTAGACCGACAACCACCAGCCCAAGCCTCGACAGGGGCAGCACTGGGTGTTTTGATGGGTATCATCAGCCAAAAAACCAAGGGTAAGGCTTGGCAGATGCGACAAACTAGCATCCAGCGTTATGAAACTCTCATCCCTGAACTAGAAGACCTCACAGGTCGTAAAATTCACTTCAATCGTCAGGGAATTCTGATGCTACTTCCTAAACCCTTAATGCCCTCTTCAGAAAAAGGGGAAGGAGGAGTCTCAGAATGGAAAAAGCTGCAAGAAATTCGTCACGCACAAGGTTTTTCTTTAGAAATTTGGGATACTGTTACAATCAAGCAAAATTGTCCTCAAGTTGCTCACGATAAAATTGAGGGCGCTGTCTATTCTCCGTGCGATCGCCAAGTTGATCCAACAGCACTCACATTAGCTTTAGTTGATGCAGCAAAGCACAATAGCGTTGATTTCACATTTGGTGTTCAGGTTTTGGGTATAGAACCCTTGTCCAATTCCCAAGAACAAGGAAGTTCTGAAAAATACTGTTACCAACTTGAGACGACACAGGGAAAAATTGCCGCTGATTGGTTTATTGTGGCGGCTGGACTGGGTTCTTCTTTGCTCACAGCACAACTAGAGCAAATGGTAGATATTCGTCCTGTGCTAGGGCAAGCTTTGCGTGTTCGCTTGGGACACTCTCTTGGAAATCTTGACTTCCAACCAGTGATCACTGGTGATGATGTCCATATTGTGCCTATAGGTGGTGGAGATTATTGGATAGGTGCAACCGTTGAATTTCCAGCCAATCAAAACGAGGTTATAGCTGATAAACAACTTCTAGAAGCTGTCAAAGAGCAAGCGATCGCCTTTTGCCCAGACTTAGCAACAGCAACAATTCTTTCTACTTGGTCAGGGTTACGTCCCCGCCCTGAGGGACGCCCAGCACCGATCATTGGTCAGTTACCTGGATATAGCAACGTCCTCCTTGCCACTGGGCACTATCGCAATGGTGTTTTACTTGCACCAGCAACAGCTTACGCAATTCGTGAGATGATTATTGTTAAGTCGTAAAAATTCACAATAACAAACTTCTTTTTCTTTTTTAAAGCTTTTCCTAAAACTTTTCATTCATAAATTCAAATGTCAATAATAGAAAAGAAAATCCAAGTCGGATCATTAGAATGGTTTTACCGAGAATCTTTACCGATTGGCAGAACTGATTTACTTCCTGTATTACTACTACATGGATTACCATCACAAAGTTACAGTTGGCGCAACATCATGCCAGCTTTGGCAAAGCAAGGGACAAGAGTCATAGCACCTGATTGGATTGGTTTTGGATTTTCTTCTAAGCCAGAAAAAAGAGATTTTGCTTACACTCCTGATGCTTTTATTTCGGCTTTAGAAGAGTTTGTAAAATCCATAGAACTTGAATATTTCTCCTTGGTTGTGCAAGGCTTTTTAGGGTCGGTTGGTCTACAATACGCCTTGCGTCATCCAGAAAAAATTGCCAATATAGCCATACTTAATACACCAATTTCTAGTCGTGCAAAATTACCCTGGAAAATTCGACAAATGGGTTTACCACTAGCAGGTGAAATGATGACCCAAGACCCACTGCTGGTTGATAGGACTTTAGAAGGTGGCTGTCGTTACGTCATTGAAGAACAAGATTTAGGTATTTATCGTAAACCATTTTTGAAAAGCTCTGCTGCTGGAAGAAGTCTCTTGGCGACTATTCGTAATTTACAGTTGCCTTTAGCTATGACAGAAATCCAATCTGGCTTTCAACAATGGCAACAGCCAATTTTAATTTTGTGGGGCATGATAGACCCTTGGCTACCTATAGACATAGCGCAAGATTTTGTGAGTCCCATAGCACAAGGAAATTTAATTAAACTTAACAACGTTGGACACTATCCCCAAGAACATTACTACGAAACTATTCTTGAAGACCTTTCGCCTTTTGTTCGTGTTAAAGATACTAGATGATCATTGTCTTCTTTAGATTTTTTTAATATTTAGTGCTGCAGGGTGAGTATTTTTTCCCCACCTGTTTTGCAGTTAGTTAAATAACCCAAGTTCAGTTTCACAAATCAGATAGGATTTCTATAGCACTCTTACATGACTTCATTTGTGCTGAAAATCCGTTGATGGAGATATGGAGATAAAGATTCATGGCTTATTCTTGGTTTAAAGCTTTTCATATTGTTGGTATAGTCGTTTGGTTTGCTGGTTTGTTCTATTTAGTGCGTCTTTTCATTTACCATGTTGAAGCTAACCAAGAAGCGGAACCAGCACGCACAATACTGAAAAATCAGTATCAGATAATGGAAAAGCGTCTCTACAGTATCATCACAACGCCAGGGATGCTGGTAACGGTAGCAATGGCAATTGGTTTATTGACTACGGAACCAGAAGTTCTCAAAGAAGGGTGGTTGCACGTCAAACTAGGATTTGTGGTCCTCTTAATTGGCTATCATCATTATTGCAAGCGTTTGATGAAGCAGTTGGCAGAAGACAAGTGCAAATGGAATAGTCAACAGTTGCGGGCTTTGAATGAAGCACCCACAGTCATGTTAGTGGTGATTGTATTACTGGCTGTATTCAAAAACAATCTGCCCACAGATCTCACAGCATGGGTTATTGTCGGCATGGTTATAGCTATGGCAGCGACTATTCAGCTTTACGCTAGAAAACGCCGCAAAGATAAGGAAAAGCTCACAACAGAAATGATGCAGCAACAAGGTGGTTAGATAATAATGTTACCTGGGTTGTCAAAGTTGTTATACATTAAGAAATGTTAATAATACTTTGACATCTTAGGCATTCCTATGACTGGTAAATTATTAGGTCAACCCCGCCCTTTGTGGCGAGTGATTCTTTTATCTGTAGCCACTTTGATGCTGTATTATGGCTGGTACAAATGGATCATCCAAGAAGAATTACGGCGCTATAACGGCTATGGCTGGTCAGGAACGCTCTGTTTAGTACCTTTTATTTTGGGTGTCATAGTTCCCCAAGCTTTGCGAATATTCGATCCAGATGTTCCAGGATGGTTTGGGTGGTTTTCGTTGCTGGGCGTTGTTTGGATTTATATAGTCCAGTTCCGCTTATATAGAACAGTCAACGAACTGTACCGCCAAGCAGGAACGAAGGAACCGTTAGTGGTTTGGTGGCTGTTTGTACCAGGATTGAATTTAATCGTCGGTTTAAGACAAATTCATTTTTTAAGTCAATTTTGGGCGAAAAAACAAGGGACTATTGTTAATGATGCTTTGGCTGAGCGTATCCCTTTTCTGTCTGCAAATGCATAATATAGCAATCAGGTTTTATTTTTGAAAAAAATTAAGTATCTGTAGGGTGGGCAATGCCCACTATATCTAGCTTATGTCTGAGTTTTGGTGAGCATTGCCCACCCAATGTGTCTTTCAAAAATCAAATAGCAATCTTATATAACTTTTTGCTAGTTAAGAAAAAGCTCTCTTGCCATTGACAAACAAGAGAGCTACTGTGTGGTGTGAGGAGCAAACTGAAGGTTTGCTTATACAAGTGTAGCAAACTAGATACAAAGTTTTAGTGACGATTGTCCTAAAATTATATGTCTGCAGTCACTTTTTTAGACTGTGAGTTGGCGGGTTGTTGCATACGAGGTTCCCATGGTTAGTCTGGTGACATTCCATTGAGAATTCAACACGGAATTAATTCAGGTGCCCAGATACAGTAGAGCTCATGATATAGCATGGCTAAGGAAAAATTCTACCCACTCAGAGGAAAGGAAAGTGAGGCGATAAGCGGAGCTTAAACCCTTGCCTGCGGCACGCTGCGCGAACGGGTTATCGTCCCATGGCGTTAACTGAGTCTGTCCGGAACAGATTGTGCGATCGCTAGTCGCGTAGAATACTCTGTGTATGAAATATTTATTTAGTTTATTTATATTTGATCTATCGTTATTTATGTTTATAACAAATTTACAAAAACTATACAAAAATATGATGTACAATTATATACCATTAATTGGGGTGAATACTAATGATTCAGAAAAAATAATTATTACTTCAAAAGTATTTTTCAGTTAGGCATAAAACAAAAATTTATTTAAAAAACTTTTATATCTAATTAAGAGACATTACGATGTTTTTACGAGAAGATAAAACAGAAATGAGTAAAATTGATTCAATTAAGAGTACTGTTTCAAGTAAACACGATTTGGCTAGCCTGAATGTAGAAAAACTTAAGAGTGTCTTGTCCTACTTTTCCTATTTACACTCAAATGGGGAGATTAGCGATAAGGCATTTGAAGCTTTAGTTCGTTATGCGTGTTCAATTTTTCTTGAAAATGAAGTTGAGGTTATAATTCAAGAAACTCTAGAGCGTAAATTCATGCAATTTTTGAGTTCCAAATTTTCTACTTCACCAGTGGAGATTGAAGACTTGGAAGCAGCGTTTTCTTCATTCAATGTATCTCGCTTGATGAGGAGTAAATAAAATGTCTGAGCAAGAAAACGAATTCAAAAAAAGCTCAGATAAAAATCCCAAAGAAGAAGGAGAAAATTTAGAAAAGCTTCCGGCAGAAATAGAAGAACTATTACCCCCTCAGTTAAGAAGAGTTGTACAAGCAACTCTCTCTATGCAACGAATTTCTTCATCGCCATTTGTTTCACCGATTCAGGAAAAGATTAATGAACAACATATTTCTAGAATACTAGATATTGTAGAAAAAGATGATGAAAGAGCTTTTTATGATACACAATCCGCTAGAAAATATACTCTAATTACAATAGTTATATTCTTATTATTTTTTGGAGGTTTAACCGTTTTTTTGGTAAGTAAGAATGTAGCTTTATATCAGGATATCTTAAAGATAATTATCATATTTGGAGGAGGCTTTGGCAGCGGCTTTGGTTATAAAGGATATCTAGATCGAAAGAACAAGTAAATTAAAAATTTGAGGATGTTTGCAAATTTTTGAGCGTACCTCAAACCATTTTCCTCTTATATGCGACTAAAGCTATATAGGATGATACTTGCAGAGTAAACACCAATTTATGCAACTAAACAAGAGTTCTTAATATACAAAGCTTTTAACAAAGCCCGTGACGAGGATTGAACTCGTGACCTCACCCTTACCAAGGGTGTGCTCTACCACTGAGCTACACGGGCAAATTTACTTTTGAACTTATGAGTGCTAAGCAACTGTTTGGATTTTTACTTACTTAGTGCTCGATTTTTACAGACATTTTTGCTTCCTCATATGGTGTACTCAAGACGGGGGATGCCCCCGTATGGTACTTGCCATTCAGTACTCAGTACTGATTTCGAGGTGGGCCGGGCTAGATTCGAACTAGCGTAGGCGTAAGCCAGCGGATTTACAGTCCGCCTCCATTAACCACTCGGACACCGACCCTTGCTGTCCACGATTTATAATCTTATCACAAGCTCTTGGAATTGCAAGCTTTTTTAGAAAAAAATTGGGAATGGGGAATGGGATAGATCACAACATTCAATTTTCTCCTCCTACTGCCCCGACTTCCCCTGCTTTTCCTAGCTTAGGAGTTCACCTGTTTCTTGCAGTGAGTGCAAGCGGCGGTAAATTCCCTCACGGTGCAACAGTTCATCGTGACTACCTATTTCTACAATCCTGCCTTTATCCAAGACTACAATCTTGTCTGCTTCCCGTACTGTACTCAGACGGTGGGCAATGATAATTGTAGTGCGGGTTCCCAGAATTGAGCGCATCGCTAACTGAATAGAACGCTCTGATTCGTAGTCTAAGCTGGAGGTCGCTTCGTCAAAAATCAGCACGTCAGGTTCTACCAGCAATGCTCTGGCAATTCCTAGACGCTGTCTCTGTCCACCAGACAACCTCACGCCCCTCTCACCTACGACAGTGTAATAGCCTTGTGGTAGTTGTTGCACGACTTCATCAAGTCTGGCAATTCTACTGGCTTCTTCAACCTGCTCAAAAGTGGCATTATGTCTGCCATACATCAGGTTATCTAGCAATGTTCCGTTGAAAACGTCTACTTCTTGGTGAACTATTGCGAGTCTTCGTCTATAGCTTCCTACATCGAGGGTGCGAATATCTTGACCATCAATCAGAATTCCGCCTTGTTGAGGTTCAAAGTACCGCAACAGCAGCTTTACTAAGGTAGATTTGCCAGAACCAGAACGACCCACTAACGCCACTGTTTGATAGGGTTCAATCAAGAGGTTGATATCTTGCAAAACTGGACGTTCGGCTTCATACCCAAAACTAACGTGTGAAAACTCCACTTTCCCTGTAAATTGGTAGAGATTGTCTGAAGTGTTGGGTTCTTCTAAAAGACCATCTGCATCGACTCCCAATGGTAGTTTAAGGAACTCGTGAAACCGCATCATTGATGGATAGCGACGGGCACAAATCTCCGCTAGGATGCTGATAGGTTCCAACTCTGCATAAGCCATACTGGAAAGAGTTAAAGTCATGATAAAATGACCTAGGGAAATCTGACCTTTTACTGTCTCCGCTAAAGTCAAACCCAGCACTGTAAACACACAAAATTGAATCACAGTTTTTTGCCAGGTATTTAGCTTCACATATCCTTTGTGAATGCGATCTTCAACTACCCTCAGTTCACGAGCCAAACGTCGTTTTTGTCGATGTAATTCTTTTGCTTCACTAGCAAATGCTTTTACGGTTTTGATGTTGGTGATGATTTCGGAAGTGCGGCTTTCTGTGTCTTCCATGTATTTATCTAGGCGGTTATCGTGCCAAATCAACCTCTGCAATTTCTTTAAGGTAAAGCCTAGGATAATCACAAAAGAAATCAAATAAAGAATCGCAATTCGCCAATCAACAAACCAAATGAACACAAAAATTCCCAGGACTCGGAACAGTTTGGGAATTAATTGTCCAGCAATTTCGGGATAAGTCCAGGTGTGGTTGGCGACACCTCGTGCAACTCGTCCGGCAATGCGTCCAGGATTGTTTTCGTCATAAAATTCGAGTGGTAAGGTGAGAATTTTCTCTATCGCTTTTTGGTTCTGATCACGACGTGCCCTTAAAGCTATATCCCAGTGAAACCAACTGGATATCCAAGGCTGAGTTGGTGCTCTCAATACGGTAACAATGAAAATTAAACCTAGCAAAACAACTAATTCAAAAGGTTTATTCACCGGAGAATTCGTCAGATTTGAAATTGTGGCGAGCGCTCCTTGAAGTGGTTTGTCTAGTGATTGACCAGACAAAACGTTTAAAATTTGCCCGATGGTATAAGGGACAACTAAATCAATAATTTCGTAGATGCTGGTTGCTGCAATACTGAAAATACTTAACGACCAGTAGGAACGGAAATAATTGAGAATATCTCGAGAATTAGCCATGATGCACACTGCCCTTAGACCGCAAGCTTATAACTCCTGGATTATTTATACTACATACATACTACAAAGTAGTCAATAGTTTAGAAGAGTAAATCTTTCTTTAGGAGTAGTTGAGTAAGGAAGAGTAAGCTAAGCAGTGAAGTATGCAGGATTGCCTTGCACAATTTTGGTATCTGTCACGGGGTCCTACACGTGAAAAATAAGCCGGACCTTGTTTTATTGATCTGTCTACCCATCGATTAATCGAGGGGACGGGGGTCTAATACCGTTTCACCTTAAGATTGTTACAGATGGCAAGCTTCGGGAGCAGAGGAAGCAGGGGAAGCAAGAAAAGTGATTTGTATCAAGAATTTCGTGAAATGGTCTAACACGTAGAAATTGAGCCAGCCCAAGACAAGTCAAAAATCAAAAGTTAAAAGTCAAAATTAATACTTTTGACTTCCCCAAAGGGGGGGCTGGCTCCCCTCCTGCAGTACTGGCGCAGCAACGCACTGCCTCATGAGGACAGGTTTTGCATTCATGCAAGAGGTCTATTGTAGAAGATCACAGAACTTGTTATCTTAAGACTCCATCTAGTTGTTCAAAGCCTACATCGGTAAAAGAGAGTAGGATGAGAAAAGTAAGGACTATGAACTCTTAGGGAAAAATTCTAAGTGATAGCGGTAGAGTGCAACTGGTCGAGAAGCAGCGGCAAAGTAATCTGGATCTTGAGGGGACAAATAAACAGCAGTGACTTGATCTGCATCGATGGCAGGATTTAATTGATTCAGCCTGTGATATGCGGTGGTGGATTCTACAGTGTTGAAATAAGGACGCCCACCGCCTTTAAACAATTGTTGAAATACCTCTGTTGTGATGAAGTTGCCATCTGTTGTCGTTTCTGTAGCGCGTGCTACAACAATGGAAACAAGCTGGCGCTCACCACGCAAAAATGTAATCTGACGATTGGGCGAGTCTGGATCTACTTTGACTGATAAGACGATATCGCCCAAATATGTCCGTGCTAAATTCAAGCCATTAAAAGCTCTATCTGCCACGACCCCTGATTTGCTAATTGTTTGGGGAATGAGTTTCAATGCAGGACTAGGTGTTGTTTCTTGAACAAATCGCACAGGAAAACTTATACCCTGGTTGAGATACCGACGATTCCCCTCAAATCCAGGTGTGACAATGTTGGGGGCCAGGGGTGCAACCAAATCTACGAGCGTACTTTTCACCTGCCAAGAACCCATCATCCAGTCAGGATAAACCAAATCTCCCACAGCAGGTCGCACGGAAGTTAGTTTTTCCCATTGGGGAAAATGTGCTAAACGTTCAGATAACTCTCCAGCTAGTGCCTCCCCACTCAATAACAGGAAAGAACAAATCAAGCAAAAACTCCAAATCACTTTCATGGCAAGCATCATAGGATATTTTGCAATATATGAATTTTTTTTTGAGTAAGAAATCATTAAATCAAAATTTGTATTGCTATTTTTTCATAAAATTTCACTTGAACATCTATGAAACTCAATACTTAATCCAATTTCTTTATTAAAGAGAATCAGCTTTTTCTTTTAAGTATATTTTTTAACTTATTTTTATATTAAATTAAGCATTATCACTTGATTTTCAAACACATGAGTTTTTGTATTGGTAGAATTACTCTTTCTCTCAATGGAAATTTGTATTTATGCTTCTAGGGAAAGAATAGCTAAAAATAAAGTAGCTTTTTACCAAAGCAAGTTTTACACTTGCTGAACAACAGTATTTATCAGGGTGCAAGTTCTTATGAATTGATTCTTCTATAGTTCTTGCACTGATGACCCTATCTAGTTCTTTTACGGATTTTTCCTTGGCTGAATTGTTTCAACTGATTGACCAAGGACGAAAATCTGGTTGTTTAACAATTTGTACTTTACCAGACCTTCATACCCCTGGTTCTAAATCGCATTACTACTACATTTGGTTTCGGCATGGGCGTGTTGTTGCGGCTGCTAATCGCTTAAACGGTCAGGGTTTAAGCTACAAAATATTACAACGGGGTTGGGCAAACCAGCAAGTGTTTGAACAAGTTTGTACGGAAACATCCCCAGTAACACCCCTTGGGTTATTACTGAAAACTCATGGAGTGTTAAGTGCCGAACAGCTAAACTTACTATTTGCCAGCCAATTACAGCAGGTACGAGAGCTTTTTGAGATTCAAAAGGGAGTGTTTAAACTGGATAGCAAAGCAGCTTTGCCTTTGCAGGAAATGACAGGATTAAGCCTCAGAACAATAGAAGTGGCTCTTATGGCTGTACGAGCCTTAAAAAACTGGACAGTGCTGGCTGATGCTCTACCAGATCCTAGTTCTGCAATTAAAAGTATCACCAATGTCAAACCCCAGATTCATTTGCATACTTTAGAGTGGCAAGTGTGGGAGTTTGCAAGTGGTAGTGTGTCTTTGGGTGCGATCGCATCTCAACTTAACCAACCAACGGTAACAGTTCAGCAAGCTGCTTTTCGACTAAGGCTTGCTGGTTTGGTAGAAGAAGTTCCCTTGGCAGAGTCCACACCCAATTTGAATAATGGTTCTCTTGCTGGGAACTTAGGAAATACCTCTAATAAAGTACGCCAAAAATACAAAGATCCAGAGCCCCACAAAATAACTGCCTCATTTTTGCACAATCTAGTAGGCTTTTTAAGGAGTAAAGCTTGAAAAGCTTGATATAAATACTACACGTTCAGTGTAGATGGGGAAGTAGGGATATGGGGATGTAAAAGGACAGGAATGAATGTAATAATAAAAACGACTCTATTGGATAAGCAGTTTAGCCACTATGCCTTTTGGCAAAGTCCTGAAGCTACTATTAGTAGCGTTTCAAAGAATTTCCGCTAAACCGAACAAGGTCATAGATTTACCAGCACAAGAAGATTCTCTGTTGCCAAAATTAGTACAAAATACGAAAAAGCCTTCGGAACTCTACCCCATACAACTTCCCACTCACGCAGAGGAGGAGAGTTTCATTGTACACAGTAAAGAGGTACTTGAGGACACTGTCTCTCAGTCTTTTGAGAACCTCTGTACATCAGATTTGGTAACAACTGTAGAAAAAACTAGAACACCTTTGCCAAAAGTTTTAGGGAACAGAGCTATGATACAAGTTGCAAGACTACAAGATGAATTGCAAAACTTTGTCTCTGGTGGTGCAGAGGTACAAGGTGCTATTCTTGCTAGCCCTGATGGTTTACCACTAGCAGCTGTACTGGCACTAGGAATGGATGAAGAACGTACGGCAGCTATGTCAGCATCTATGCTCTCATTAGGTGAACGCATTGGACGTGAACTTGCTCGCGGCAATGTTGACCGTATTGTTGTAGAAGGAGAAAAAGGCTACGGCGTATTGGTAGGTTGTGGTGCTGAGGCAGTTTTGCTGGTGTTAGCTGGTGCTGCTGTCAAGCAAGGCATTTTGTTTCTTGAAATTAAGCGTACTGTCGCCAAAATTGCACCTCTGCTGGCTTGATCTCAAATGATATGCACAAAAGCCTTCGTCAGATTGTGGCTATGAGCTTTATATCTTAGAGCCACAAAAACAATGAAGTATGAACTATAAAAAGGAGTGTTTCATACTTCAGTTTTCATCCTTGATACTTTAATATAAGGACTTATCAAATAAATTTTAAATATGTGAATTGAAAAATTAGTTTTTTAAATACATTTTTCAAAATTCATTTAATCTCATAGGAGAAGAGATCTGTTAGTCACTTAATAAAGTGTTTATTTACCTTTGGCTTTAGTGTCAAAAGTCATGCAGAAACCGTGATAAGTAAATCTCAACTTAATTTCTAAATAGCCTCTGATAGCTTGGGTTTAACTTAAAAAATATAAATTTCCTATAAAGCTAGAAATACTGAAATTATTCAAATTATAAATAACAATAAAGATTTAGAGAATTTACTTATTGAAATAGTAATATGAAAAATATGCAATGTAAAAAATGCATATTTTGAGGGGGTGCTTAACTATCATCAAGACAGTTTGCTTTTGTTGATATAAGGAGAACTTAATAATGGCTTTAGACCCACATGTATTCATGTCCGCGCTGGAAAAGCGCGCTGGCTTTACAGATGAGGACAAAGCTGTACTGAATTCTTATGCAGATTGGGGGTCAGAAATTGCCTCACAAATGGCTGACCACTTTTATGCTTACCTAGGACGTGATACAGAGATGAATACGATTTTGCACACTGGAGAAGGTCGCATTCATCGCCTCCACGAAACCTTCACTCAATGGTTTCACGAGATGTTTACGGGTATTGATGACTGGGGTCCAGCTTACGCTGATCGCCGTTGGAAAATTGGTTTAGTTCACGTCCGCATTGGAATTGGACCTCAGCATGTTGTTCCAGCAATGGCAACGGTGATACACGAAGTCGGTAAGCGCCTCCAAATTGAGGGGAAAAGTGAATCTCTCAAAGATGCACTCAGCCGCATTTGTATGATTGACTTGGCTTTTATTGAACAAGCTTATGTAGAGGTCTCCTCTGAGGCTGTTCTGAGAGAGACTGGCTGGACAGAAGGTTTGTTTAGACGCTTAATTACCACTGGTGCACGTTCTATGTAACGTTATATACTGAATCTACCATACATATTAAAAACAACAACATAACTATTTCAGGGTGCGAAACCCTCAGATGCAATATTTAGGAAAGTTGCATCGTAGAGAGAAAACAGATGACTGCAAATTTCCTAAAGAGGACAAAAAATTGATGTTTTCAATAGAATCATCCGTGCTCGAAAAGTCAGCTATTAAATTTATATTGCCTCGTCTTGTGAGATTAGCCTCGTGATTCTCCCTGTAAGTTTTTTAGCTATACTCACAATTCCAGGGAGGTGTAAATGGAAATCCTACGCATAGTAGTAACAGGTAGCGTAGGTGCAGGCAAAACGAGTTTGATTCGCACAGTTAGTGAAATCGAAGTCGTTGATACTGATAGGAGAGCAACAGATGAGACAGCGCAACTGAAGGAAAAAACGACGGTGGCTATGGACTTTGGGCGACTCACTATCGGCTCAAATCAGTCGCTGCACTTGTATGGCACACCCGGACAGTTACGATTTGACTTTATGTGGGAGATATTGATTGCAAAAGCCCACGCTTATATTCTGCTCGTAGATGCTCACCGTCCAGAGCATTTCCGTTATACTCGTAGGCTACTTAACTTCATTAATCAACGGGTGCAAATACCATATTTGATTGGGCTAACTCATACTGATTGTGAGAATGCATGGGAAGCAGAAGATGTGGTGATCGCATTAGGACTGGTCGATGAAGAGGTGCGACCCCCCTTATTAGCGGTAAATGCTAACGAGAAAGCTTCAGTGTTTGAAGCTTTGATTGTTCTGGTGAATGAAATGGCAAATAGTTATCAGCAGTAGGTGAGATACTTAGACCTGCATACTGATAATAAGCTTGGCTAATTATCAAGGCAGACGACATAATGTAGAAAGTAAAGAAGCAAGAATCTTTTTTTTACATTGGTTCTTCAAATTCGTACCAAGTTTTTTGAACAGGCATCTATCACCAGAGAATATCATTCATACCTATTCACGCAGTTAGAAATGCGTGTGGCGACACCTCTGGACAAAATATGAAACATATTCACAGGCACATTTAAAAAAATGTCTGCTGAGTTGACCAATGTATCCGAGTTACAACAACAGCTGTCAAGACCAAAACATCTTTACCAATAATTGTGGAAGGAAAGAACGATGATTAACGTTTCTATGCTGCAAGACGAATTGCAAAACTTTATCAGCAGCACCTCTGACGTGCAGGGTGTAGCGATCGTCAGTCCTGATGGCTTAGCTTTAGCTTCTGTCCTCCCTGGGGGAATGGATGAAGAGCGCACCGCTGCCATGTCTGCATCTATGCTTTCATTAGGCGAACGCATTTGCCGAGAACTTGCTCGCGGTAATGTTGACCGTATTGTTGTTGAAGGTGAAAAAGGTTATGGCGTTTTGGTCGGCTGTGGTGCTGACGCAGTTTTATTGGTTCTAGCTAGTGCTGCTGTCAAACAAGGCATATTGTTTCTAGAAATCAAACGAGTTGTTTCCAGAATTGCTGCCTTACTGGCTTAAGTGAAGTGATTTTGGATTTGAAATTTTCAATCCAAAATCTCAACTCGCTACACCAATAGACCTTTATTTACGGGAGCATGATGTATGTTACGTCCAACACTTGGAGATTTCAGCAATATTATCTGTTTTAAGTCAGCAGTTGTCGGCATGGAAGATGCTTTGGGTGAAAAAGCAGCTGCGATCGCCTTGACTGCAGCTGGTCGTAGTCGCGGCAAACGTCTCGCACAAGAATTAGGTTTGGCGGGAGCATCTTTGTCTCTTGAGGATTTTGCCTACAAACTCAGGACAGCTTTGGGTCTAGATGGGACTCGCTTGTGTATCATTAATAGCATCGTTACAGAAGAAGATGTTATTAAAGTTTACACTTCAGAAACCTTTTGTTCAGCAGGCGAACCTCAAGGTTCTCAGCGTAAATGTACTTACACGCTTGGTGCTGTGTGGGGAGCTCTAGAGCAGGTTTATGGTAAGCGCTTGCAAGGTAAACATACAGAATCTGTGCTTCGTGGTGGTGGATACGATGTCTTTGAGTTTACCCAATTGTGAGAGCCAAGAAGACACAACAAAGAACTTTCTTATCAAATAGCGAATGGCTAATAGCTATAGTTAGCTGTTAGCCATTCCACCTTGCGAGATAGTACAAAAGTATTCAGAGGAATATAACATCAAATCTCTGCTGGTGCTGGCTCCCAGACTTCTCCATATTGCTCTCGTAAGGTATGCCATGCCTCGACCTGCCCAGGTTCATATTCTCCTGGTTTGCCCCATTGTAGAAATAAACTCAAAGCTGGTTCATGTTTATCATCTAGAAGTCTAATGGCGTAGGTGGTAAAGTTGCCTCGCTTCGCTTCACCTGTTTCAAATTTCACCTGCGTAATTTTATCCATATTCAAGTGAAATTCAAAACCTTCCGTGTGCATATTCGCGTACTTCCCCTTGGGGAGCTCTGCATAAAATAGCTTTTCGAGCTTACCACGTGCTTCTAAAACAGCAGCACTGCTGGTCACAATGAGACGTAAAGTTCCTAGGGTTTCACAAGCTTCCAGAAATTCTTTAAGTGTTTTAGTCATGAGTTCTTTAGTCATTAATCATTAGTCATTTTTTCATGACCAGGGACTATTTTTCATGTTGTTCGTATGCGGCAACTATACGCTGAACCAGGGGATGGCGTACAACATCTTTTTGAGAGAATTCACAAAAGGCGATGCCTTCAACGTGTTTTAAGACGTGTAAAGCAACTGTGAGCCCAGATTGTTGGTTGGGCAGTAAGTCTGTTTGTGTCATATCACCCGTAATCACCATACGAGAACGGAAACCCAAACGAGTCAAAACCATTTTCATTTGAGCTGGTGTGGTATTTTGAGCCTCATCAACGATAACAAAAGCGTTGTTGAGAGTACGTCCTCGCATATACGCTAAAGGAGCAACTTCAATGACACCTCTTTCCATCAAGGATGGGACTTTTTCTGGGTCTATGAATTCGTTGATCGCATCATAAAGTGGACGCAAATAGGGGTTAACTTTCTGCTGCAAGTCTCCTGGCAAAAAACCCAGTCTTTCGCCAGCTTCGACAGCTGGACGAGTTAAAATCAGCCGTTCAAATTGGTTGTCCAGAAGTGCTTGTACAGCGACAACAACAGCAAGAAAAGTCTTACCAGTACCAGCTGGACCTGTGCAAAAGGTTAGGTCGCGCTTGCGGAGTGCTTCAATATACTGTCGCTGTCGGAAAGTTTTGGCACGGACTTCCTCACCTCTACGAGTCCGAGCAACCACGTCTCGCTGTAAATCTTGTAGTTCCTCTTCACGATGGGTGTCTAAGGCTTGACGCGCTGTTAATATATCCGTACTAGAGAGACTATTGCCTTTACTCCAAAGATCTTCGAGCGATCGCACTAATCGACGAGCAAGGTCAATTTGCTTTTCGGTGCCAGAAATGTGTAGTTCTTGTCCCCGCAGAACTATGGTGGCTCCTGTTTGCCTTGCCAGAGTTTTAAGATTTTCTTCCCCTTCTCCTGCTAGTGCGATCGCACTTGGAATGCTCGGCAGTTCAATTGTTAAGGCACCTGCCATCATAATTCAAAATTCAGAATCCAAATTTATAAAAATAGCCAAAAGACTTTAGTTGAACTCAACAAGACAAGTAGGAACGTGCGCCTTCAAATCAGACCTTGTTAAGAAAAGTAGAGAAGCAATTCTTTGCGTCTCTACTTTGTCTTGGTTTGATTTACAACTACTTTCAAACCTTAACTTTAACAGCTATCGGGCATGAATCAACCACAATAACCAAAGATATGACTTTGATTTAGTAGCGACCACCCTTGCGTACGGTTTCCGCTTTGCGCTTACGGCGCAGACTGGGTTTTTCGTATCTTTCCCGGCGCTTTACCTCGGATAAAATTCCAGCTTTTTGAATTTTCTTTTTAAAACGCCTTAATGCTGAGTCAATTGACTCATTTTCACCCAAACGGACTTCAGCCACTCCCTGATTTCACCTCCTTACAGAGATTATCTGAGTTATGTACAACCCTCGCCTACCAAAATATAGTATGGCGTTGGCTTCTCCCGATGGGTAGCACCCATCTGTATAAATCTGAGAGAAGACTTTAATTTGCATTGCTTGTTCACAATGCTATTGCTGCGTGTTGCGCGATTGCAAGGTACTGCGCTGGGCTTTACCCAATCGTGCCTGAAGGGAGCTTTGCGTCATCGCACAAGCTACTGATGCAAGCGTAGTAAATTTTGGTCGTTTTTTACCCATTCGCAAATGAGAAGTTTGAAGTATTAAGGATGAAGGAAAGGATAAAGGCTGAAATACCCTCTATTTCACCTCATACCTTATACTTTACACTTCATACTTCAGTTAGCTACCTATCTAACTTTAAACCTAGCGGGCACGTGATCTCGCAATAGGTTTGTGTCCGTTTCCACGTCTTTCTCTGGGTTTTGGCGGCGGTAATCGCTCTTCACCATCGTCATCAAAAGACAAGCCCTCCCGATTACCAGCAGTGCTGCCATAGATGTCGAGGTACACTGATTGTCCAGCAGCTTGTGCTGCTGCGGCAACCACAGTGCGAATTGCCTGAATATTACGTCCACCTCGACCAAACACTTTGCCTTTATCTGAGCTTTCAAAAGCAATGCGAATCCAAGCGCGTTGGAGGGTGTGAGACATTTCACAATCGACGCTCAAAGACTCCGGAGAATCCAAAAACGGTTGCATCAGGAAACGTACTAATCCTACGTAGTCAGGACTAGTTGTGGCTGATATTTGTCCGATTCTATTATGAGGCTTTTGCACTGACCTGTTCAAAGACATTGGCTTTTTCCAGGATGCGACGTACGGTGTCAGTTGGTTGAGCGCCTTGTTGTAGTCGCTTGACGATACTGGGAACGTCTAGTCGTACTTCATCAGTTCTTGGATTATAAAAACCCAGTTCTTCTAGGGGACGACCATCACGGCGAGCGAGGCTGTTAATAGCGACTATGCGGTAACTCGCTTCCCGCTTTTTACCGTATCGCTTCAAGCGCAGTTTAATCATGGTTAAGAAATCATTCTCCTGTTTCTAGCGATCTGTTTGTAGTTAGTGTGTTGGGAAGTCACATGAAAGAAGCTTCCCGAAGACAGCCCCAATGGTATCATTGATCCTTTGAAGACTGCCTATTTATAATTATGTCGGCTTTTCCCGTTGGATATGCGACTGAACCTCTGATGCTAAAATGCTTATTTTAGCACTTGCCAAGTGTCAGGTGTTAGTTGTCCTGAGTTATTTATGAGTTGCAACTCACCCTTCGTTTGTCAAAAAGGCTACGTACCTTTGAGCGAGATGGGCTTTGTGCTTACGGGTATATCGTTAGCGATCGCCCTTGCTGGTCCTGTTGCCCTATTGCAGAGCAATGGGGAAGCCTTTTCCTTCAGAAAAGGCGTGTCTTCATACGGACCATCGCTCGTATGTACCCAGAGGGTTAACTTCTGCGACAACCCTCTCCCTAAATCTCCGATTTGGGGCACTCTGCTCCGCAGAGTGGGGTACAGGGCGCGCTAGGCGATGGTTCGTATGTGCCTCAATGCAAACTCTGTTTGCATTGCCCCAAGCAGAGCTTGGGGGAGCGCAAGGAATGCGCTCAGACACCGAACCCGCATAGCGATCGCCATCGCGGGTGCATAGGCTTAACTAAAGAGTGCCGAAGCCTTTCTTTTTCTTGTCTTTCTTCGGTTTCTTTTTTGAGGTTGCACCGCCACTGTAACCCCGCCAACCAGGGGGAACTGGTCGGTTACCAGCAGCTGCGGGGCTACCCATATCACCGAACATTCCTGGCATACCAGGGAAGCGTCCTTGACCCATTTGCTGCATCATATTGCGCATTCTTTGGAAGTCACTTACCAGTTTACTGACATCCGCTTCCTTGTAGCCTGAGCCATTGGCAATACGCCGCCGCCTACTGGGAGAACTTGCCAATAAATCAGGATTTTGACGCTCTTGGCGCGTCATAGAATTTATCATGGCTTCACAGCGCTTGAGCTGGGTTTCTCCTTGCCTGAGTTGGTCATCGCTCAGCTTGTTCATCCCTGGAATAAGCTTAATAATACCTCCCAGCGAACCCATGTTCTTGAGCAGGCGCATTTGCTTGAGAAAGTCAGTAAAGTCGAAGTTTGCTGACAGAATTTTCTCCTGCATTTTCTGGGCATCGGCAAGGTCAATTTCTTCCTGAGCCTTTTCTACGAGGGTCAGAACATCGCCCATACCTAAAATGCGTGATGCCATACGATCAGGATAAAACGGTTGCAGAGCCTCAACCTTTTCACCCACACCGACAAACTTGATCGGTGCTCCTGAAATATGCCGCACAGAGAGTGCTGCCCCACCTCGGCTATCGCCATCTAACTTAGTGAGAATCGCACCAGTAATCCCGATCTGTTCATGGAAAGTCCGAGTCAGATTTGCTGCTTCTTGACCAGTCATCGAATCCACTACCAAGAGTGTTTCAAGGGGTTGGACTGTTTCTTTGATGCGGGCTAACTCCGCCATCATGTCTTCGTCAATTTGTAAGCGACCCGCTGTATCAATAATGACTGTGTCAATGCCTTCTGCTCTAGCGCGTTCCACGCCCTGCTGCGCAATTTCAACGGGATCAGCATCAGATCCTAGTTCAAATACTGGCACATCGATTTGCTTACCTAGCGTGACCAGTTGGTCGATTGCTGCTGGGCGATACACATCTGTCGCTACCATTAAGCAGCTACGTTCTAATTTTCGTAGATGCAAGGCTAACTTGGCAGTAGCAGTGGTTTTTCCGGTCCCCTGCAACCCTGCCATAAGGACAACCGTAGGGGACTGTTCAGCCTGTACTAGAGGAACATTTTCTTCCCCCATCACCTGTACTAGCTCATCGTAGACAATTTTGATGAACTGTTGGTCAGGACTTACGCCAGCAATGACCTCAGAACCCAATGCTTTGGCTTCAACTTCGGTAACAAAATCTTTAACTACCTGGAGATTAACATCCGCTTCTAACAGGGCGCGACGCACTTCCCGCAATGCTTCTTGAATATTGGATTGGGAAATTTTGTCCTGCCCCCGGAGTTTCTTCCAGGCACCTTCTAAACGGTCAGCTAGTGCTTCAAACATAATGAGTAGGTTACAGGTAGTTAGCCAGCAGAGTTTTAACGCGCTATATACAGCTTAGTATTTTTTAACTTCGACAGTAGCAAACGGATACTGTGTAGACAGTTTAACTGTATTGTTACAATAGCGAAAAAATAAATTATCAAACAATTAATGATAGCTTAATTGAGTAGTAAGAGACAAAGTTGCAGCTGTATCATTACGGGTTTTAGAATGTTGAAGGTAGTCTGTGGTAGTCAGTTCATCTACCGTCCTTAAACGAAGGGTTCAAGAAAAGACAGTTTTGTTTAGTGTGACTCATTCAACACCAGCCATAAATCAGGATTGTAACTAAGGTGCATCGTAGGCTCGATTAATTGGCTCGATTAATTGGAGTTGTGCAAGTGCTAAAGGGATTGAGACGGCACATGAGGCTGTCAGAGAACTTTGGCAAATCGAGAAGACCACAGGCACAATGTTTTTTACTAAGAGACATAAGTCATTCAAAAATTCAAAATTAGGAAAGACAGTCTCTGCAATCACTCTACCAAGCAGTTCTGTTTACATTTCATATGCATCTGCTTCTTAGTAAAGAAGAGTACAAGTATCAAAAGATACTATATTTGTAGCATTGATGAATACACCTGAAATCAATCTATTAGATAAATGACTCCACAGCAGGATTGTCAAGTATCTAAGATATTTCTCGTTGTTCATGAGATGACTTTAGTAGGAATGCTTCGTTCCAAAATTCGATTAGCTGTAAACGAAACAGATTTGAATTAGTTATATGAAAATACTTAGTTTTTATAGTATAAAGCTTTACTTTATAATGGAAAAACATCTGCCAAAGACATTTGGGACACGTTAAGCACATATGCCAGATTTGCAGCTTGCTTAAGAGTAGCTCAAACCAATAAAGTTCGTCCTGGATTATTTTCTCATAATTTCAAACTGAATCAGACAGCACGTCATTTATGGAGACATTTAATGACTGTGATGTTTGCCTGCAAGAAAATGCCTTGTATCTGCCAAGGTATGGAAGCTGTCTGCATATTGACAAACCTTTGCTTGTAAGTTGAATAGCTAGTCACTTTTGAGCAAATTTGAGTAGTTCCAGGAAAGGCAAACGGAGGTATTGGGCATGGCTTTAGCAACTGTAAAAAGTTTAGTTTCTATGGAGAAGCGAAGATTAGAATGATTTGGTTAATTAAGCAAATGAGTTGGGTTGGCTCAGGTTTGACAGTTATGCTGTTGTTAACAAAAGGTAAACCACCAGGATTTATCGTTGGTTTGTACTTATGCTTTTGTACTTTATTTTTTGTTTGGAGCCTACAACAGCGAATTGAGAAGGAGCCTGAAAAGCTATCAACAATTTTTCCAGATCTCAAGCATACAGATGTCAGTCATGCAGAAACAGAACTTGATTGTCAATCTGATTTGCTTGAGAAAATTATTAATCTGAAATCTCAGGGTTTAGACACGAACAGTGTGAACCTGATCCTTGCCAACCTCAGCAACGCTCAATTAGTAGGTGTTGATCTCAACTGTGTTTATCTGAGCGGTAGCAACCTCAGTAGTGCCAATCTCAGTGGAGCTAGTCTGTGGAATGGTAACCTCAGTGGTGTTCAATTGGTAGATGCTAACCTCAGCAATGCTAACCTAAAAAATATCAATCTCAGTAGTGCTGAGCTGATTAATGCCAACCTCAATAATGCAGACCTAAAAGATGCAAACCTGAGTAATGCCAACCTCAGCAATGCAGACCTAAAAGATGCAAACCTGAGTAATGCCAACCTCAGCAATGCAGACCTAAAAGATGCAAACCTGAGTAATGCCAACCTCAGTAGTGTCTATTTATGGAGTGGAGATCTTAGCAATGCCAAGCTGTTAGGTGCTAATCTCAGCAGTGCTTATATGAACAGTACTAAACTCAGGAATGCAAACCTTGGTAGTGCTGTGCTCAAAGATGCTAATCTTAGCGATGCCAAACTGAAAGAGGCAAACCTCAGCGATACTAACCTCTGTGGTGCTAATCTCTGTGGTGCTAATTTAAAAAACGCCAACCTCAGTAATGCCAATCTCGAGAATGCGAATTTGAAAGGTGCTAACTTGGAGGGAGCTAATTTCAGTGGAGCCAATCTCAATGGTGCTAACTTGAGTTGTGTAAGCATTAACCAGTCAACGCAGTTGGATCAAAAATGGCGTTTGGTCTGGGAAACTTTAAATCGTTTCGGTGATGAGAGTGAAGATGTAAACTTTCAAACTGCTAACGTGAAAAATGCCAATCTCCCAAGTGCAGATATCAGCCAAATAAGTAACGGATAGGTGGCGGATGTAGCAGATGGTTTGTCTATGACTTCCACGGATAATCTATCGGTTACATCCTTTAAAAGCAAGCTAAGACTGTTAGATAGGTACTTCACCCACTCACTAAATGCTCAATAGCGCTAGCTTTTGTTGGCAATGCTGCAGTTAAAACTTCGCTACCTTCTTGTGTGACGAAAACATCATCTTCAATGCGAATTCCTCGCACATCAGCAAATTGAGATAATCGCTCCCAATTTACAACATTTTGATATCGTAAACGTAGATTGCTATCATTTAAAATTGCTGGAACTTGATAAAATCCTGGCTCAATTGTGACTAACATTCCCGACCGTAAGGGACGATTTAAACGCAGGTAGCCTAAACCAAAACGATCGCTTCGTGTGCGTTCTTCTTCATAACCTGCTAAATCTCCCAAATCCTCCATATCATGGACATCCAAACCTAGCAGGTGACCAATACCGTGGGGGAAAAAGAGCGTGTGGGCATCCATTTCCACTAAATCTTCGGGGTTTCCTTGAAAAATGCCTAAATCTACCAAACCTTCTGCAATAACAGTACAAGCAAGTAGATGTAAATCTTGATACTCTACACCAGGATGAATTTTGGCAATGCAAGCATCATGAGCTGCGAGTACAACATCATAGATATCTCTTTGTGTAGATGAAAATTTACCAGTAACAGGCCAAGTGCGCGTAACATCAGCAGCCCAACCCATTTCAGTTTCAGCACCAACATCAGCAAGTAACAAGTCACCCGGTTGCAATGAGTGGTGATATTGGTCGTTGTGTAGAACCTCGCCGTGAACAGTAACAATACTGCTATAGGAAGTCGTCATGTTATTGGCGATGATGACTTGTTCCATCGCCGCACGAATTTCTGCTTCAATATGAGCGCGAATTGTCGCCGCCATACCAGCCATGTGTGCCTTGGCAGTCACAGTAGCAGCTTTTCGCAATTCGATTAACGCGCCCTCATCGTGAACGAGACGTAAGGAGATAATTGCCTTGGCGAGATCCAAGTCAATGCCTTGCGGTGTCTGTTGTGGTAGAACCCACCTATTTAAGAGTTGTGATTGTTGCGTCCAAGTGGTGGCGTCTTGCACAGCAATTGTTGCTGCCCCTTGTGTGTACAACTCCAATTCTGCGATCGGTTTAGCAGCGTCAGCTCCAATCATCTGAGCAATTTTCTCACGATGAGGCATTTCTCCATGCCAAAGGGCACTGCTTGGTTGGGGATCATCCATGAAGAGTTCTAGCTTGCCTGCTGTGAGGCAAATGGCTGCGTTGGGCAGTGGAAGTCCTGCAAAGTAAAGAAAATGACTGCTTGCACGAAAGGGAAAGACATTTGCTGGGAAATTACGCGGACTGCTAGTTCCTGACCAGAGAATTGCTGGAAAATCAATGAGGTTGGCGAGTCGTTGTCGGCGATCGCGCAAAGTATCAATAAGGGAGCTAGAGGTTTTTTGGATCATAACTGGTCAGTGAGTGCAAATATCTCAAAACTATTCTGCATCAACCCCTAATGTTTAAGGAAGTGCTTCCTCCTACACCCGAGTGAGTGAAGAGGAAGCACAATTCAGACGTGTTTATCCTGGGTGATGGATCTCACCAACTTTATATAGGCAGACAAGAAAACAACTTATGCACTAAAAAACACCGTACCCTCTCATATCGTTAGTGCTAATTTAGCAACTTGGTATCATAACAGTTAAACTCACTGCAATCTACGCATCAGCAAAGCTAAACGAATCTGTACCGCGTCATCAAAGCGACGCGGGTCAAGCCCAGTGAGTAGGGTAATCTTATCTAATCGATAACTCAAAGTATTCCGGTGAATTGACAGCTGACTGGCTGTGGAAGAAGGACAGCAGTCTTCAGAAAAGAATGCATCTAAAGTTGCTAGTAATTGCGGTTCGTGGTTAAGAGGACTCAGTAGATATGTTGCCAATTCAATTTTTGTTTGCTCATCCGCCACACCAATAAAAGCTGCAATTCCCAATCTATCTAAGCAATGAACTTTGTTGTGATCGTGAAAGCGACAGCCCAATGATAAAGCCGCCCGTGCATCTTGATATGATTGGGCAAGTCCCCGAACTCCTGGATGATATCGACCAATACCAATGCTAATCGATACATTAGTGTCACGCCGCAACCGTAATAATAATCCCCCAGCCGCCCGCTTTAGCGCAGTAAGATTTGCCCAAGAAGAACTGCACTGCTCTGGTACATCACCACGATTTGCCCAACTCCCCAAGTTTTTCGTATCACTAGCCTTGAGAACAGCCACTTCTCCATCACCAAGATAAGCGCAAATCGTGTCGTTAGGTAGATGGAAAAAGCTGACGACACTTCCTATAACTAGAGTTGCTCGTCGTATTTGTACCTCTGGTAAAGAGGATGTAGCAACACAGGAACGCGGGGACACAAGGATATTGTCCCTCTGTGCGTCATGACAAAAGTTATTACTTAGAATGTAGTCAGCAGCATCAATCAAAATGACTGCGCGAGGTGGTGTTAAATCTAACCCTAAAATTTTACTGTAGTGTAGAATATTAGCCTCATCATCTATTAAGCCGTTAAGTAAGTCGTAGATAAACTTATTTTTTAAATGATGTTGGTTAGGTAAAGCATCAATAACTGCTGTTTGATTAACTACCAAGTCTACAATGACCTGTGCCAAACGAGGAGAAATTTTCTCACCATTGTGTGGTTTGCCAATAATCACTTCACCTACTTGTGTATCAAAACAAATCGCTACTCGTAAGTAGTCAAGAGTGAGTTTTTCACAACTGTGTTTAAAAGGAAGCTTGACTAGCTTGGGATCGCTACTGCCAATGACTATAGAATGCTGGTCAATGACGAAAACTGTAGCGCATAATAGTTGCGCCACTCTTTCCGCGACTATTTTTGCAACTCGCTCAAATTTTGTAGTGGTAGTTAATAAAGCTGTCATTTATACGTAGTACCCAGGCGCTTTCTACTGCTGTCATATCGAAAGCAGTATCGAAGAGATATCGCAAAGAGTCATCATTCTTATGACAGACAATTATAGAGATGCATGATAAAAAACTCTGTTTTTTTTATTTCTAAATACTTATACAATTAGATAGAGAAAAATTTTTTGCTAGTTTTTCTGCCAGTAGTAGTATGAATTTAAACAAGATTTTATGTTACACAACTAGTGTTTAGAAAAAATCATAAGTCTTTTTATTTTTATGCAATTAACAGGTAAAGTTGCCCTAATTACTGGAGCAGGTTCAGGTATAGCTAAAGCAGCAGCAAAATTATTTGCCAAAGAAGGTGCAAAAATTGCTGCTTTGGGTCGCACAGAGGACGAAGTAGAAAAAACTGTTAGCGAAATTCAGAATAATAATGGGGAAGCAATATCGCTAGTTGCCGATATTTCGCATGCAGAAGAAATGCAAAAAGCAACTCAACAAGTTATAGATACGTGGGGGCACCTGGACATTGTGTTTGCTAATGCTGGTATTAATGGCGTATGGGCACCCATAGAGGAATTGGCACCCCAAGAGTGGGATAAAACAGTAAATGTTAATTTAAAAGGAACGTTTCTCACAGTAAAATACGCTGTACCTTATTTGAAGAAGCAGGGGGGTTCTGTGATCATCACTTCATCTATCAATGGTACACGTACCTTTAGCAACACTGGTGCAACTGCTTATTCATGTACAAAAGCCGCACAAGTAGCTTTTACAAAAATGGTAGCTTTGGAGCTAGCTCAATACCGCATTCGTGTTAATGTCATTTGCCCTGGTGCTGTTGAAACAAATATTGATCAAAACACTCAAAGAAGAGATTTAGAAAACGTTCAAGAACCTGTTGAATTTCCCGAAGGGAAGATTCCTTTGACTGATGGGAAACCAGGAACATCCCAGCAGGTGGCACAATTAGTTCTCTTTTTAGCATCAGATGCTTCCAGCCACATCACTGGTACCGAAGTTTGGATTGATGGAGGAGAATCATTGTTGAAAGCTTAGTACGAGATGATTGATATCACTTCCTCAAATCGACCTTATCCATGGACGCAAACCGCGATGACTTTCGCTACCACCAGAGCTAATCTTATACGCTGAAATCTGTATCTCTCAAAACATTGGACTTTATGGTTGATATTTTGTGTAAATTCATACTCTAGGGGTTTTAAGCAAATAGAGCATGGTAGATGAGATGTTAGGTTATTGGTTACTCCTCCACCAAAAGTGTGGGTAAATAATCTATTTGGTGTTGTGAAGTTAGCAATTCATCCCAAATGACGTTTGGATGCTTTGGAGGAAGTAGTTTACCTCGAACCACCTCTCCTACTGTTATGGCTTGATTAGCACGGCACCAGAGTACTTCAGCTTGGTTTCTTTGCGTCGCATTGTACTGCAAGATAAGGTAGCTTTGGTCTTTATCATCCCTTCCTATAACGATAAAATCTGATATTTCCTGTTTATTATCTTGTTGCACGGGCTTGTCTACATAAATTTCAAGTTTATAGATTCATACTTGTGATCTATGTCACTATCCGGTAATTATTCAAAATTTCTTATAATAACTATGTACCAATCCTATCTAATTTGTAAAAATTAATATTTTTAAATATAAATGTGGAGCAATGAGACAGCGCTGCAGGAGGGTTTCCAACGCCAGATGCTCCACTTGGGGAAACACGCCAGGTGCTACAACGCGGGGAACCCGCGCAACGCACTGGCTCCCCAAGACCGCACTGGCTCCTCCGCAGGCGACTGGCGAAAGGGTCTCCCGACTTGAGCGGACTAGCGTCAAGTAGCGTTTTCCCTCCGGAAGAAACTGCAGCGCTGCAGGGGGATGAGCCTCCTCATGGAGACACAGTAGCGGTAAAGAGAGGAAAGTGTCTGTTGGCGCACCAGAGGTCAAAGAGAGATTTCTACCAATGATTCAGAATTGCTATAGTTTCAGAATCTAATTTTTATTTTGTCTTTGCCGCACTTACCACGACTTAATATATACAACACAACAGTATTCAATTAATATAACGACCACTCCCGAATTAAGAAAAAAAAAGAGTGGGAGCAAGCATACCAAACGCTATCACACTCCCACTTACCATTTACCGCTGAAGAGACAGGAATATGTACAGACGTTGCCAGTGATTTAGGGGGCTAATGTGCAGGTCAAGGACAACGCTGATACGGGCTGGATATTCCCGGTGCGGTAAATGTAAACCTAATCTTGGATATTGATTTGTCTTAACAACTTGGAGATGCACTTTCGATTTGTCTTTTGATTTTTTAGTAGAAGATGTATCACATTTAAATTGGTATGTGATACACCCTGATAACAACACCCTTGAAGTCGTTTACCATCTTTAATGTAACTGAGTTACTCATAGATTGGTTGCCATTTTGGCAAGTTTCTTCTTTTCTTGATAAACCGTTAACCACAGCACAAATTAGCATTTTTCAAAATCATTCCTCTTTTTTTTCTTCTTGTCATCTTCAGTATATGTTAGCTCTAATTATAGTAAAAATCGCTTACTTTACCTTCAGGAAGCTACTTTGCGCTCTCTTTCTATAGAAGATAAATTTGATATTTGCTTTATTTTATATACTGTTAGTATTTAATATACTTATTTTTCTAATTTGTTTAATTTTAAAGTGTTTAAGGGGGGGTACCCCCTTGATTAGTTATTTTTGTAATATTGAGAATGTTAATGAAAGATATAAAAAAAAGTGGGAGTAAGCATACCAAACGCTATCACACTCCCACTTACCATTTACCGCTGAAGAGACAGGAATATGTACAGACGTTGCCAGTGATTTAGGGGGCTAATGTGCAGGTCAAGGACAACGCTGATACGGGCTGGATATTCCCGGTGCGGTAAATGTAAACCTAATTCTGAATATTGATTTGTCTTAACAACTTGGAGATACACTTTCTATTTGTCTTTTGATTTTTTAGTAGAAGATGTATCACATTTAAATTGGTATGTGATACACCCTGATAACAACACCCTTGAAGTCGTTTACCATCTTTAATGTAACTGAGTTACTCATAGATTGGTTGCCATTTTGGCAAGTTTCTTCTTTTTTTGATAAACCGTTAACCACAGCACAAATTAGCATTTTCTCACTGCTATTCCTTTTTTTTTCTTCTTGTCATCTTCAGTATATGTTAGCTCTAATTATAGTGAAAATCGCTTACTCTGTGCTCTGGAGGCTACTTTATTGCATTTTTTTCCTGAGGATTAATGTGGGGTTTGACCCCTTAATTTGAATTAATAAAGATGAGTCATACTCCTGTATCTTATGTAAATTGATGATGGGTCATACCCCTTATTTTGTATGAATAAATGATGGGTCTGACCCCTTTATCCGTAGCAATTAACCATTCAATGTCTTCTAATATCTCTCTAACTGCTCTCTTTATTAAATCAATGCAACGTTTCTAACATTTAGCTAAAAGCTGTGTTCTTTTTCCCCAGTACTCTCCAGAGGATGTCTAGTCAATTCCTGGCAAGCCTGTCCTAGCTCTTCCAGTCAGTCCAAGACTGATTCATTCTCAAAAGGAAAAAATTGACTTGATATTATAGCCAAACCGACGAATTGCAGAGTTCATTGAGGAAAAGCTACAAATGCGGAACAAATTAATGATGAAACTGTGGAATGATTGAGAAATTTGTGGCGGCGTCACTCAATCATTGCTGTATCATCTCTAACAAACACACCTTAACGAGGGTTGTTTCACTAAAGACTTAACGACTAAATCCCTCCTGGTTTTGGATCTCAGGGATACTAGCCTGCATCGTCCTGTGGTTCTTATAGCAGTTTTCTGTAGTGTGGGCATTGCCTACTAACATCTTAAACATCCATCACATACCCTTTGATAGCAACGCCCAACGCCAGATGCTTCTCCTTACGGAGACGATGCTTTGAACAAGCCGGGAAACCCTTTCAGCAGTCTTGCCGTGAGAGCGGGAAACCCTTCTGCAGCGCTGCTTCACCAACGCACTGGCTCCCCTACAATTTGTGGTCTCATCATTTAAAAAGCCCTGTAACACTTGGGATACAGACTTTACCTGTTCTTGTTTTCAATCTTTTTTGTAGGCTGTTCCCATCATTACCGCTTTTTTTGCTTAGTAATCAATTTTTCTGTCTTCTGCTGTTGGTTTACTTGACTCAAACTAACAGCGATGATGTGTGTGAGTTCTGCTGCTGTTTGATATGCAAGTTTAATGTCTGCGTTTGCTTTGCTACTCATAGCCATGTTCGTATTTGCTGATTACTTGTTGTCACCCAGATTACAATAGAGAGTAATACTTAAGCTTCATCCGGTTGGATCACCCGATCAGGTGATTCTGAGTGAGAGCAAGAAGTCATGCACTGGCTAGTGATTTATTGGCAGCCTGTCTTCATCACAAATTTAAGATCTACAACTTTAGCACAATGCTGAGTGATTTCCACTCAGCACTAACTACCGCTTATGCCATAACCATTCCACCATCGACGTTAAAAACTTGTCCAGTTATGTATGCGGCGGCGGGGTCAGCAGCGAGGAAGCGTATCATACCAGCAACTTCTTCTGGTTGACCATATCGACCAAGAGGGATGTACTTCAAGATCTCTTCAGCGTTGAGATTGCTGGTCATGTCGGTGGCGATGAAACCAGGGGCGACGGCATTAACAGTAATGCCGCGAGAGGCAAGTTCTTTGGCAATAGTTTTGGTAAAGCCGATGACGCCTGCTTTGGCAGCGCTATAGTTGGCTTGTCCGGGGTTGCCCATTTGTCCCGCGACAGAAGTAATGTTGATAATCCGTCCCGAACGTTGTTTGAGCATGATTTTACTGGCAGCACGAGTGCATAAGAAAACGCCAGTCAGATTAAGGTCAATCACGGCTTGCCAGTCTTCTGGTTTCATTCGTAAAAGTAGTGTGTCGCGAGTAATACCTGCGTTGTTCACCAAGATATCGACGCGATTGAACTTTTCCATCACGCTATTGACTAGCGCCTCTACCTGGTCAGCTTGAGAAACGTCGGCTTGGAGTGCGATCGCACTTCCTCCTGCTTTTGTGATTGTATCGACGACTTCTTGGGCTGCATGACTAGAACTGGCGTAATTAACAACGACGTTCGCTCCCAGTTTTGCTAATTCTTGTGCAATTGCTCGCCCAATTCCCCGTGAAGCCCCAGTGATAATTGCTACCTGTCCACGCAAACTTTGCAAATTTTCTGGCAATAGTTCCATGAATATTCCTCTTTACTATCATCGGCTAATCATCATAGGGTGATTGTGCGTCAACAATAAAAACAATCTAGGAGATTACACAGATCAACTCTGGCAAAGACTACTATTGAAAAATCAAATAGTAGAAATCTGGTACGTGTCACATGACTACTAAAAAGCAATTCAACAGCTTTGAAGAAATGCTGTCTGGTTCTGATGTCCCTGTGTTAGTGGATTTTTACGCCGAGTGGTGTGGACCTTGTCACATGATGAGTCCTATTTTAGAGCAAGTTAACAATCAGCTCCAAGGACGCATACGAGTCGTCAAAATTGATACTGAAAAATACCCCCAATTAGCAAGTCAGTATGAAATTTATGCTTTACCAACGTTGATACTGTTTAATAAGGGTGAGCCAGTGGATCGGATTGAGGGTGTGGTGCAAGCACCGCAATTGGTGCAGCATTTAACAACATTAATTTAAAACAATTTTTCTAGTAGAGTCGCCACACATTGCGACTCTACCAGTCATCTAAACTTAATACTCTTCCCCATCAACAGATGGACAACTTAACTGTTAAATTTAATGATTGCCTATTATAAACGATAACAGTGTGCATTCCCAAACAAGACGAGGTTGAGCATAGCAAAGCAGAAATTTACGAGCTTGTTCTAACTGTTTAATCATGCTTGGTTGACACTTTTGCTGCCAGTAAGACTGTTGCAGATAATCGACTAACCACAATTGAGCTTCTGTATCTAAATCCTTATCAATTTGTTTAGCTAATTCCAGAGCCTGACGGTAGGAGAAAGGCAGTTGGGTTATAGTTTTCAGGAGTTCAGGAGGAACGGCTTGTAGCTGTTGGTATGATGTGATCGCATATCCCGGACTACCAGCCGCGACGCTCAAGACTGCCGGATGCTGTAAAATTTCTCCATGCCCTGTTTGTGTCAAAACTTGAGTCATTGCGGCTGCATCCAAACGATAGAATGGGATTCGCTGACAGCGTGATACCAACGTTGACAACACAGACTCAATCGAAGGGGCAATTAAAATCAGTGTTGCCTGTCCTGGTTCTTCCAAAGTCTTCAGTAAGGCATTTGCTGCGGCTTCCGCCATTGTTTCTGCTTGCTCCAACACGACCACCTGTCTTGGGGCTTCTAACGGTGGACGACTCAGAAACTCTGTAATTTCTCGAATTTGTTCTAGCCGAATTGTGGGTGGTGCTTTGCGCTTGAGTCCTTTTTCTGCTGCTTGGGTTGCTGTCAGTCGTTGTCCTTGATGCAAATAGGTTGGTTGCATCCAAAACAAATCTGGATGATTACCTTGACGCACGCGGTTTTGATCTGAATTAAATAGCAATTCTACAAAGCACCGTGCTGCTAAACTCCGTCCTACACCATCTGGACCAACAAACAGATACGCTGGGGCAACACGATTTTTTGCTACGGCTTGTGTCAGTAATTCCACTGCTTGCTGTTGCCCTATGAGTGGTGCAAAAGGCTGGGTCATTTGAGAGAGCTTGTTATGATTTCAATGTTCATGACATACACTATTTATAACAATGCCCAGCCCAGGATTTGTGATCTCATCATTAGAATAAGCCCTGTCAGCTAGATCTAAGTTTTGAGCTTAGAAGTTAAAATCGCCTGAACCTTTTGTTGTACAACTTCCTGACTCAAACTCCCATCTATACGGACAATTCGCTCTGGGTAGGATGCAGCTAAGTGTGCATATCCTTTTTGGACGCGACGATGGAACTCTATTGTCTCTCGCTCAATGCGATCAAACTTGTCTCCACCTCCCCGTTTACGGGCGAGTCCTACCTCAACATCGACATCAAACCACAAAGTCAGATCACTTTGTAACCCAGATGTGGCAATAGCATTGAGCTGATCAATTAAATTTATGTCTAAACCACGTCCCCAGCCCTGGTAAGCAATGGTAGAGTCAGTGTAGCGATCGCACAAAACAATCGTCCCTTCTCGGATAGCTGGCTTGATAACTTGTTCGACATGTTGCGATCGGTCAGCAGCATACAAGAGTAATTCTGTCCTATCTGCAATTAAGTTAGAACCTGCTTCTAATAACAGTCGTCGCAGATGCAAACCTAACTCTGTTCCCCCTGGTTGACGAGTCACAACAACAGAAGTGTTGAAACTTTGTAACCACTCTTGAGTCAGTTGTATTTGGCTAGTTTTGCCACAACCTTCTACCCCTTCAAAGACAATCAATTTCCCCTTCATGTTTGTTGAATTTTGCCTTCTGCCTTATTCAAGACTCCATAGAGAGTTACGATGATAGACCAGATGTAGGTTTTGAACGCTGTTGCTGATAGAAACCAACAACTTTTTTCACATAATCAGCAGTGAAGCCACTACTGCAGCCTGTATAGTTACCAGTCATCCACCAACAAGCAACGCCACGCACAGCAGCCGTTTCGTTGTTACCAGCAGCAGTCAATTGCTTATTTAACTCCCGACGTGTAATGCACGAGATCACTTGGCGTGCTAACCCAGGATCATTTTCAAACTGTGTGGGTGTCACTTCCTTCTTCAGACAATTTTTTGACCAGCCCTTAAGAGTTTCTGGTTTGACTTGCCATTCACTGTAATATCCATCATTTGCAGTTCCAGTTTTTGGTGCTGCTAGCTTCAATGCTTCTACCATCGCGTTTACTTGGGCTGCAGACGCTAATGACTTTTGTGCTTGAGCTAACGAAAATTCTGAAAAAACCACTGAAGATAATCCAAGGCTCAGAATAATTCCACCTAGTAGTAATCGCATTGGTTTTTTCCTCACAACCCTACGCTTCTTTAGACTTCTTTTTTATACCAAAATTTTTGACACTCCCCATGCCTAGAAGGCAGGGGATTCTAGTTTCACGGTCGTTGCTTGCTCTTGCAGGTCTTAGGACCAACGAGAGTAGAGGCTACAACTCCACTAGCGTTAGTTTGGGGATGTCCTCCCCTACCGTTTCCACGACTTAAGATTACTTTGGCCGCGTTCACATCTCGCTGTTCGATATGTCCACAATGTAGACAAGAATGAGTCCTGGTGCTGAGAGCTTTTTGCACCCTATTACCACAGTTGCTACAGTCCTGACTAGTAAAGTGTGGAGGGACTGCAATTACCTCCCGTCCAAACTTCTGACCAAAGTATTCGAGCCATTGGCGGAAGTTATACCAAGACGCATCACTGATGCTTTTAGCTAGCTTGTGGTTTCTCACCAGTCCGCTTACATTCAAGTCTTCCAAGGCAACCTTGGCGTTAGCCAGGATTAAGTTACGCGCGAGTCTCTTCGCGTGTTCATTCCTCTGTCTTGTGTAGAACTAGGAGTAGATGTCGCCACCTAAACCCGTCTCAGAACGGAACGTGAGATTTTCACCTCATTCCGCTCCTCTTTGATAGACCCATTGTCATTGGTACGAGTCTGGAATCTTTGAGGTCATGACAATGCCGATGCAAGAGTTGTAGATTTTTTAGTTCATTCTTGCCGCCTTGTGACTTGGGAATGATGTGGTCGGTTTCTAACAAATCTCCATCTTTGAAGTACAATCCGCAGTAATTACATTTGCCCATTTGCTTCTTAAGAAGTAGGGCTTTTTGGTTTGGCATCTCAGGATGCTTACCCATTCGGCTACTCCAGTAAATTAAATCCCCATCGAAAGGACTTCTTTCACCTTCTACCTTGACGTGCCTTTTAATTGGTGTTTCTGCATGGGATGCTAGTTTGACTGCGCCTTTTCCTTCTCTGGTTGCAAAATTCCAATTATTTCTACCTATGGTATGCCAGTATTTATTGGTTATCCAATAGGCATTTTTCATTGGATGCCTCCGTCTAGCCCATGCCCTAAGTTTTTGGTAAGTGATATGGTCACAATAAGCATATTCTTCTTTACTACAAGCAGAAGAATAATAGTTTTCCCATCCTCTAATTATTGGGTTTCATTCCTTAATTAGTGATAATTGTGAGCTTGTATTGTGCTTATCTATGATGTTACCAATCTTTTCAAGATGTGCTTTAACTGTGGCTTTAGAGGGTTTTATTATGGTTTTGAAACCTAGTGTTCTTCCAGTGCCGTTTTTACCACTTTGATTCTTTCCTACTGGAAATTGTCTTATGGTGAAACCCAGAAAATCGAATCCTACGTTTCCTTCATACTGATTAAGTGTATGTGAGATACGAGTTTTACTTGATTTCCATTCCAGCCCTATTTTTGATAACCACTTGCTGATAATCTCTTTACATTCGAGAATGACCTTAATATCTTCATGCAGAATCACAAAGTCGTCTGCATATCTGATGAGGCTTAAGGCTTTCTTGTTCCCCCTTTTGCTTCCTTTTAGAGTTTCAGCAAAGTTCTTGATTTCTAATTCCATTCCATGAAGTGCGACATTAGCCAATAGAGGTGAAATTACTCCTCCTTGTGGTGTGCCTTCGTTGGTCGGAAACCAAGAATCCTTATCCTTATATCCACTTTTAAGCCAACATCTAATTTGTCTTTTAAGTTGAGGATAGGATTGGAGTTTTGCTAGGAGTTTATCGTGGTCAATTCTGTCGAAGCATTTGGCAATATCGGCATCTAATACAAACTTGGATTTTTGTTTGATAGCACCAAATATTGCAGCTATTGCATCTTGACAGCTTCGGGCTGGTCTGAATCCATAACTATTTACCTCAAATTTTGCTTCCCATTGTGGTTCAAGGGCTGATTTCACCAATGCTTGTAAAGCACGTTCATACATGGTTGGTATTCCTAATGGTCTTTTTTCCCCATTAGGTTTAGGTATCCATACTCTTCGAGTAGGTTTACTTTTATTACCTAGTTTGAGGTTATTGACCATTTCAAGGCGTTGTTCTTGGGTTAATGATTTAACACCATCTACACCTGCTGTCTTCTTACCTTGATTATCCTGGGTTACTCTACGGGTAGCCCAAAGTTTCCCATAGTATGAGTGTGTGAGTAGCCGTTGTAATCTGTGAACTGACTTGACATCTCCACGTTGACTCGCTTTGTAAATCCGCTTTTGGAGCTTAAATACCTGTTTTTCAACTGTTTTCCAGTTGATTTGTTGCCAGGTATCCCATTTATACATCGGTAAAACCGTGTTCATAACTTATTGACTCTTACTTGTAGCTTTACAGTATCTATCAAAGTGATTACGTCAGCGTATCCTTATCATTACAACAAGGCATTAGCTTCTTAATCAATCCTTCCCCAAATAACCTTGCGCTGGTTACTACTCATGATTTCGACCTAATTTTGAGAGGTTAGAAGGGGTTACTTCGTTCCTTATATCCATTGGTTGACGACTTTAGTTTCCCTCTATCCACCGGGACTGTGTGAATGATTCCAGTTCAACAGAGTAAATTTGCTGGCACGTTAGTCCGTTGACATTTTGTCTCTAGCCAATAATCTGCGTAGGCTAGTTGCATTTAACGATGATTCAGGCGAGGGTTTGTTTTACTAAACTTGGTCGCTTGTTAGACAGGATTCTTACTCAGATTCTAAGTTACCGCCGTTTAACCGAGCTTCAGCGTATAAGATTACCAGTCTTATCTCACTGTCGGTTATACTTTCACTCCATCATTTGGAGGACAGGACTTTCACCTGTATGGATATAAAGTTATCAAGGTGCAGTTTCCTGTTTTACCTTACCTGGATTACGTCTTGCTTATTAACCTTAACTTGTTCCAGAACAAATCGCACTACTCTTAAATGCTTACGGGCATAAAAACCACGCGCTTTCTTCCTGCCAGATGACCCCTTCTTTTTCTTATAAATTTTACGTTGTACCCGTTTGATATCTTTTTCAGCTTTACGGAGATATCGCGGGTTTTCTTCATGATTGCCGTTGCTGTCGGAATAGAAGTACTCAAGACCGACATCAATACCTACTTCGGATGTGGTCTGTGGTGGGTCTTGTTGGTCATCCACATTGACGCAAAATTGCACGTAGTACCCATCAGCACGACGCACAATCCGAACTCGCTTGATTAACTCAACTGGGTAGGTGTGGATATCCCATTTACCTAGTAGCTTGAGTTCTCCAATACCTTTGTTGTCTGAAAAAGTTATGCGTCGTTTTGATGGATGCAACTTCCACCCAGACACCTTGTATTCAACCGAACGGCTATGTTTTTTAAAGCGTGGGTAGCCCTTTCTACCAGGTTTATTGTTTTTACAGTTATCAAAAAACCTCTTAATAGCTCGTTCTACATTTTCAATCGACGCTTGGCAAGCATGACTATTTAAGTCCTTAACAAACTCAAACTCTGCTCTCAACTGAGTGTTGTACTGTTGACACTCACCGCCCTATAAGTGCGGTGATTCTTGGGCTGAACACTGCCTCCACCAAGTCAACTCAGTTTTGGTCTTACACGCTCATATCTAGTCCGAAACATACCTCTCAATATGCCCCACTTATGCACTACTCCCCAAGCGTAGATTCGGGTATGCCCTACCCTATTTGATTTTTTTTGCGTCCTTGGAGTTTGGACTTATTTGTGCGCCATTGACTGTTAGGAATTTTGAGAGCACGGAGTAGGACGTTAAACCTGTTTCCTCATCGTTCTCACGGTCAGCAACCTATCCACATTGTCTCATAAAAGTCGCCCTAAAAGGGCGAGGTTTTAGACCCAAATTTCTGATAAAGTTCTTTTTTGCCTATACCTCGATTATCCATCCAGTAACGCAATACCTTGTTTCGCACAAATTGGCTTGTCCGAATAGCCTCGTCTATTGCTCTTGATTGACTGGGTTTAACCACGGCTTTGTATTCCAGTACCAACACTCTTGAATCACCTCCTTGTTAGATAGCTTATGGATCAAGCTGCTCGTATCCTTTGCAAGACAGCAAAGCTCAAAAAGACGATGATCCCAACAGTAGTGACAAGCATCTGCATCGAGGTCATGTTTTGTAGTCTCATCGCCAATAAGTTACAAATTAATGTAATTGCCCAAAGAGTGAGTGCGGCATGGCGTTGAGACAAACCCCATGCTAGCAAGCGGTGGTGCAAATGGTCTTTACCAGGGGTACTAAGAGGATTTTTTCCCGCCATGAGGCGTCGGACAAACACTTGAGTGGTGTCGAGTACTGGTAACAGCAAAAACAGAACTGGTGCTACCAAAGAGACAGCTGTCGGTCCTTGGAGATTACCTAAAATACTAGTAGCAGCTAGCACATAACCAAAAAAGTAAGCTCCGGCATCACCCATGATGATTCGCGAGGGGTGGAAGTTGTGACGCAAAAAGCCTAACGCTGCCCCTGCCAATGCTGCGAGAACTAATGTTGCTGCCGCACGATTAGGAACCTGAGCAGAAACAGCTAATAAACTCATAGCAGTGATAAAACTTACTCCTCCCGCTAAACCATCCATACCATCCATTAAGTTAACAGCATTGGTGATTCCTACTATCCACAGCACTGTTAACAGTACTGATAAAGTGGAGTCAATAGGAGTTCCAAAAGAAACTTCAATAGTGATACGATTGGCGACTAGCAACAAAGCTGTGAGTATCTGAATTAACAATCGAACAAGAGGGGGTAAGCCAAACTGATCGTCGATAAAGCCCACAAGAACGAGTATCGAACCACCCAGAAGAATCGTCTGTACCTCAGCTAGGACTCTTTCGAGTTCAATAGGTCGCAGGAGACTAGCCAGTACAACTGCGGCAATCACTCCTGCGTAGATAGCCAGACCGCCTGCATTAGGCAAAGGTTCTCGATTAAGCCGTCGCGCGTTGGGTTGGTCAGCCCAACCTACACGCAAGGCAAACTTGCGGACTGCCGGAATCAAACGCCAAGTTACACTACAAGCTAAAAGAAACGTAAATACTACTGCCAACCAGCCGGAACCGCTAGGGTCAGCAATACCGAGGGAACGAAGGGAGCTGTATATGTTCATCTCCCGATTGAACCATTACTGCTAGTGTCTATAAGCATCAACTGTATATTAATCAATTTTTTCCTAACTATCTGTAACCTTACAAAAAGTTGCTCTCAAGTAAAGTCATGCAAGAGGAGAGGGTGTAGAAGATAAGGGCACAATACCTTGTACCTACAGGAGGCTAGGGTGTTGGGCAGGAAGATTATTTTTCTTATTTTGTATTTTGAATCGGAAATTGTCACTTGAAAGTGGGTGTAAGGGTATAGGGGTATAGGAGAAAGACATTTTCATGCCTGGCGGTGAAACTTGTTTCATCGGGACTGCCTTGCCGCCTGTGGCGGCTTCACATACCCCACTCCCTGAAATCATCTCTTGGAGTGCAAGTTGGTATCATTTATTTGGAGTGATTAGCACTCTTGACCGCTGAGTGCTAGATTGTCTATTGGAAGCGCTAGAGAACACCAAACATGGCAAAAATTGTTGCATTTGATGAAGATTCCAGGCGGGCATTAGAACGAGGTATCAATGCTCTGGCTGATGCTGTGAAAATTACTTTGGGGCCAAAAGGTCGCAATGTTCTCTTAGAGAAAAAATTTGGGGCACCCCAAATTGTTAACGATGGTATCACCGTTGCTAAAGAAATTGAACTAGAAGATCCGCTAGAAAACACAGGCGCAAAACTCGTCCAGGAAGTGGCGTCCAAAACCAAAGATGTGGCTGGGGATGGCACCACCACTGCTACCGTGTTGGCGCAGGCGTTGATTCGCGCAGGTCTGAAGAACGTCGCCGCAGGTAGCAACCCCATTGCCATCAAGCGCGGAATCGACAAAACGGTCGAGGCGTTGGTACAGGAAATTGCAGCGGTAGCCAAGCCAGTAGAAGGCGCGGCGATCGCTCAAGTAGCCACTGTCTCAGCGGGGAACGACGAAGAAGTCGGTCAGATGCTGGCTGAGGCTATGGAGAAAGTTACCAAAGACGGTGTCATCACAGTTGAGGAATCTAAGTCCCTGACAACAGATTTAGAAGTTGTAGAAGGGATGCAGATAGATAGAGGTTACATCTCCCCCTACTTCATCACCAACAACGAACGGATGACCGTGGAATTTGAAAATGCCCGCATCCTGATTACTGATAAGAAAATCAGCAACATCCAAGAGTTAATTCCGGTTTTGGAAAAAGTTGCCCGTTTGGGTCAACCCTTGCTGATCATAGCCGAAGATGTGGAAGGAGAAGCTTTGGCAACTTTGGTGGTAAACAAAGCGCGGGGAGTGCTGACTGTAGCCGCCATCAAAGCCCCTGGATTTGGCGATCGCCGCAAAGCAATGTTGCAAGACATTGCCATTCTCACCAACGGACAGTTGATTTCTGAAGAAATTGGCTTAAGCTTGGATACCGCTTCTTTGGAAACACTGGGAACTGCCCGGAAAATAACGATAGACAAAGAAAATACCACTATTGTTGCTGCTGGTGAAAACACAAAAGCAGACGTGGAAAAGCGAATTGCCCAAATTCGCAAACAACTAGAAGAAACAGATTCTGAATACGATAGAGAAAAACTGCAAGAGCGTATCGCCAAATTGGCTGGTGGAGTTGCGGTGATTAAAGTGGGTGCGGCGACAGAAACCGAACTCAAAGACCGCAAATTGCGGATTGAAGACGCACTCAATGCGACCAAAGCGGCTGTTGAAGAAGGTATTGTTCCTGGTGGTGGGACAACCTTGATTCATCTGTCCAACAAGGTGGCGGAAGTGAAAAACAGCCTTGACGTAGAAGAACAGATTGGCGCTGATATTGTGGCGCGAGCGCTCGAAGCTCCGTTGCGTCAAATTGCAGACAATGCTGGTGCTGAAGGGTCTGTCATCGTCGCCAGAGTGCGGGACACCGATTTTAATATTGGCTACAACGCTGCTACTGGAGAATTTGAGGACTTAATTGTTGCTGGGATTATCGACCCAGCAAAAGTCGTGCGTTCAGCTTTGCAAAATGCTGCTTCTATTGCAGGAATGGTTTTAACCACTGAAGCGATTGTGGTCGAAAAACCTGAGAAGAAACCCGCTGGTGGCGCTGCACCTGATATGGGCGGCATGGGCGGTATGGGTGGCATGGGTGGCATGGGCGGCATGGGCATGATGTAATCCCATTGACCGTGTATGACCTTGCCGGGTGGGGACAACCTACCCGGCTCTTTATTATATCAAGTATAAAAAAGCTCTCTAAAAACTGTCTCAAAATTTGTAACATTATCAGACAATTCTTCAAGTAAATCTCAAAATTTGTCAACATATGAGCAAGAGAGTGTATCACAAGTGATTGGCTATGACTGAAGACCTAAGAACCCAAAATTTGGAAACAACAACTGTAGAAGCGAACACTGAGCAGATAACTCTGTATCAGGTCATGCAAAAATATTTTGAGGTTTTAGCGGCAGTACAAAAAGTTTTACATCTTAAACCAACAACTCATCATAACCAAGTCATTGAATTAGAATCTGAGAACGAGTTAATCGAGTTAAAACCTGAACAGGAAGTTATTTTAGATAAAACAGGTAGTCAACCCTGTTGTGAAAAGCATCAAACCTACACGACTGAACAACTAGCTGGTAAAAAGCACTATTTAGCGGGTTTGATGGCTAAAAATCTTAAGATGAAAGCCGAAACTCTTAAGAAGAGGATTGAAAATCATCAAAAATTTATTGAGGCTCAATCGAGGTTTGCTAAAAGTCAAACAATGTTTCAAGCAAATCAAGTGAAATTGAGCCATAGGAAACAGGAGCAAAGTTCCGACATTTTAAAGTAGTCTAGTTTACAAAGAAACTTAATATTGTATCCATCTGGAGATAGTAAACTTTCGTAAGATTTTCACGGAAACTAACAATAGGAATACATCAACCTTTTACTGTCTCCTGCGGTCTACCCTTCTAGCCACTGGGAGACTTTTTGTTTTTAGTGTGAACTATTTGAACTGTACTGTGTCAGTAGAAGTGTTAAGTCATATAAAGAAATATTTCATTTGGTAATAAAGAAAATAGTATTGTAAATCACAAAAAGACTTAATATTAACCAATTCTTTTGGTAGAAGATAGCATAAATAGAATCGATTAACTTGTAGTTTGTGAAGTTTTTAACGATACGTTATTTTACTGATGGGTTCAGACAGTAAAACCATTTTGTTAGTCGAAGACGAACCACAAATACAATTTTTAATTCAATATTCATTTAAAGTTGCCAATTCACAAGTTTCTGTTCAAGTTGTCGAAGAAGGGCAAGAAGCAATAGACTACTTGGAAGGTAAAAATCCTTACGCCAACAGAGAAAGCTACCCATTGCCAGTCGTGATACTGACAAACATAAATATGCCCGGTGTATCCGGTTTTGAGTTACTTGCTTGGGTCAAGCAGCATCGCGAACTGAAAGATTTACCAGTTGTGGTTATGAGTTCCTTTGACGATCCGGACCAATTAATTCAAGCCGCCAGCTTAGGCGCTCACTCATACTACATTAAAACGTCATCTTTCAATGACTTGATAGATATTGTGATGAAATGCATCTAAGCTAGTACAAATATTTCTTTCACTGGAGTAGCAATTCTCTAGCACTATGAACTCGGCATTTTAAAACCAGTGCTGGCTTCACTATTACGTTGACAGTAGAAGAACTTTGATAACCGAGAACAAGCAACTTTCACATAACCTGACTCTTCAAAAATGCATAATCCCAAGAGTGTTCAAGTAGGAGACAAAGTTTTGGTTCTACATCCAGCATATGTGGCGGGAAAAGTCGGAGTGATTTTTTGTCGAGAAATACTTTCAGGTGATCAACCCAGCGGACGCTGGCTTGTTCAAGTAGATGCTGAAATTGTGGTATCACTAACTAGAAGAGAGTTTCAAACACTGAGTTAGATGACGAACTTTGTGTCAGATGATTTTGGACTTCTGGGCAAGTTCGCTAATATTGGTTCGGTGAGTTCTTTAAAAGAAGATTAAATTGGCAAATTTTCTTTCGCCCACAAAGCAGCTTGAGTGCGATCTCTTAAACCCAAACGCCCCAAAATTTGCGTTACGTAGTTTTTCACCGTTCCTTCAGTTAAATGTATTGTTTGAGCAATCTCTCTATTATTTTTACCTTGAGCAATTAGGGTCAAAACTTCTAATTCTCGTTCACTCAAACGGTATTGGGGGGCATTTTGCTTAACAGCACCTGGAGGATGCAACTGGGCAAAGACTTTTGGCGCAATAGTGGGACCAAGTTGGCAATGTCCCTGATGGAGAATACGAATTGCTGTTGCTAATTGTGCTGAAGGTGTACTCTTGAGAAGATAACCCAGTGCTCCTGCTTGTAACGACTGCCAGATATATTCGTCCTCATCAAAAGTCGTCAGTACGAGAATTCTAATCCAAGGGAAGCGCTGATGAATTTCACGAGTTGCTACAACTCCATCACAAATAGGCATTCGCACATCCATAAGAATAACATCTGGTTGTAGGGTATGGGTGAGAGCGATCGCTTCTTTTCCATGACTCCCTTGTCCAACAATTTCCAAGTCCTCTTCTAGGGCTAGCAAAGAAGCTAATCCTTGGCGAAATAGAGGTTGGTCATCTACAAGTAAGAGTCGTATCATCTTTAGTCATTTTGAATTTGCAATTTTGGATTTGAGTGAGTTTTTTTATATAGTCTGAGAAGATATTCCTCAGTACTTCTGCAAGGCTTATAGTGGAATAATTGCCTGAATTTGAGTTCCCTTACCAAGAGTGCTCTTAATCTTAAGTTCTCCTCCTAAAATGTGAACTCTTTCCTGCATTCCCCTTAACCCAAATCCACTATGAGGCGCGCTCATTTCGAAACCTTTTCCATTATCGTTTAGTTCTAGAATTATTCCATCGGAAGTTTGATAGCCTTTAAGATTAACAACACTAGCCAAGGCATATTTTTGAATATTTGTCAGTCCTTCTTGAATAATACAGTAAAGTTGGTGGCTTGTTTGAATAGGTAATTGTGGAAGCTGCACGTCACAGTGAATGACAAATGATTGATTTCTGCCAACCTTTTCTACTAAGATGTTAAGCGCTTCATTAAGATTAAAATGAGTCTGTCGCATTGTTTGTACAGACCGTCTGACTTCACTTAAGCACTGAATTGCTAAATCTTTAGCGATATCTAAAGATTTAGTAGCTTGAATCGGGTCGCGTTGATACAACTTCTGTGCGAGTTCCAATTGAACATCTAATGTTGTCAGAGAATGCCCTAAAGAATCATGTATTTCACGAGCAATTCGAGTTCGCTCCAAAGTGGCAGCTAAAGTTTCTACTTGTTTAGTAAGAACCTCTGCTTTTTGTCTGCTTTTTTGCTCTGCAATCACAACAAAAGCAAATAAAATAACGAAAGTACTAGCTGCTAAATAACTACCAGTCTCGTTGATAGTTGTCCTGATGATCATAGAATTTATATCATAGAGCCGAGCTATACGTTGAGCAATATGTGCACGCTCAAACTCAATTTTGAAAGGTAAATGGCAAAGCCAAACGACATTCCAAAGTATTCCAGTAGCGATCGCAGTGATAATTAACTCTCTACGCTTAAGTAAAAAGCAGCCTTTTGTTAGTACAAGATAGAGGAGTATTTCTAGTTTTAAACCAACTGCTCTTGCAGCCATTATTGATAGTATTTCTAGAAATATATAAACTCGTCTTTGCCAAAGAGGATGATTGCTCGGAAAAATAAAACTTAAGAAAGCAGAAACACCAAGAGAAATGAAAATAACATAAGTTGGTATTGCTTGTGAAACATATACATCTTGATGACGATTGACTAATACCAGGAAAAAATAGACAATCAAAAGCGTCCACTCTACATATTGCAAAGTACGACGGATAGAAGAAGTTGTTGCGATTGGATTCATCGTAGTCTATATTACTTGTGGCTACGACTTGACTCGTAGTAGTAGTGTTCAACCCCATACGTTTACTGGCAGCAAGTAGGATAGAGGGTTGGTATGGAAGTGAAGGTTGTTAGTTTGTCTTAAAAAAACTGATAGATATTGTAGCTTCTACAGTAGAGAAACTATTAATTTTGACCATCTACCGATGAAAAAAGTCTAATGGTTTTCATTTTTCAACAGAAAATTATGAAGAAATGAGAAGCAACTCTAGGCTGATCTCGCACCTTTGCTTTTTTATTGGGTGGATGTACAAGTAGCCTGAGAACATCGCTTTTTCATAAATATTTTTGTAGCAGTTTGTCTTGCCAAGGCAAACTCTTTTTTATATGATTGCAGATTTAGAGGTGATCGCGTAAATTTTTACAAATACGGTACTTATGCACAATTCTTATATTTTTCTATAGTTGTAGAATGACAGACAAACCATATAAAGTTACCCAATTTTAATGTAAAAATCAATACTTCAAAGTTTTGGACTAATGACATATAACTCAATTAGGTAAAAATTCATGGCAAGAAAACTTCGCCAAATTTCAAAAGTTGTCAGCAAATCTTATGAAGATGAATACTATCACCACCCAGGGACAATACCAGGAACCATCATTATTTCTACAGATGCTTCACCACCACAGATTGATTTGATTGATTATCATGCTAGTGATGTCATCCGCAAGAAAGTTACACTCCCAGAAGAAGTTGCCATCTATCTAGAGACAGAATCTGTGTCTTGGGTAGAGGTGCTAGGTTTAGGCGATGAAGAAATTTTGCAACGTTTGGGGAAGGTATTTGATTTACATCCTTTGGTTTTAGAAGATATAGTCAATGTGGCAGAGCGCCCAAAAACAGAGGATTATGAAGATTATTTGGTGATTATCTGCCGAATGGTCGTGCCAAAGGAAAGAAAATATGGCTTTTATAACGAGCAAGTGAGTCTGGTATTGGGGAAACATTACTTGCTTACAGTACAGGAGGAACCAGAACATGATTGCCTCGAAGGAGTGCGAGCACGCATTTGCAACAACAAAGGCATTATCCGCAAGCGCGGAGCAGACTATTTAGCTTACGCTGTGTTAGATGCAATTGTTGATGGTTTTTTTCCAGTTTTAGAACGTTATGGTGAACGAATTGAAGAGTTAGAGGAAGAAGTCATAGTTAATCCCTCCCAGCAAACACTTCACAAAATTTATAAAATTCGGCGAGAATTACTGCAACTGCGTCGCTACATTTGGCCCCAGCGCGATGCAATTAATTCTTTGATTCGTGATGGTAATGAACTTATCAGTGAAGAAGTGAGAATTTACCTGCGAGACTGTTATGACCATACGGTGCAAGTGATGGATATGATAGAAACTTACCGAGAACTTGCCTCAGGGTTGATGGATGTTTATCTTTCGGCAGTAAGCAACAGAATGAATGAAGTGATGAAGTTTTTAACAGTTATCTCGTCAATTTTTATTCCGCTTACCTTTATTGCCGGAATTTATGGTATGAACTTCAATTCTGAAAAATCGCCGTTTAATATGCCTGAACTCAATTGGTATTGGGGTTATCCTATCTGTTTAGCATTCATGGCAGCAATTGCCTTTTTGTTGGTCTTCATTTTCTGGCAAAGAGGCTGGTTCAAGAATTTTTCAAGCATTAATCCTGATCAGAAGATTTGAGATAATCAGGAAGTTAAAATCCAAAACTAGCATAGGAAGAGTATATTTATAAATTATGAGAACTGGTGACAACAATTTACTTATTTTGACTCTTTATATAATTGGTATTTCTTATACATTTAACCAAATGGTCGAGTCAATCGCCGACCAAATTAAGCTGGAATTCAATAAAGCAGCAGTCGATGAACAACTGAAAAATCAAAATCTTAAAGACAAAATTGGCATTGGCTTTTCACTCAAAACGACGTATTCAATCGAAGATCCAAAAGAGTTGTCAATTAGCATTGAGAATAAATCAGAAGATATAGCAATATACGTTGACTGGGACAATTGTGCTTTTGAGGAATTTGATGGGACTTCGCGGCGAGTGATTCGGAAATCACCAGATTTGACTCGTGACTTAGCTGTCCCCCAAATTCCCAGTTTGATTGTCCCTAAAAAAACACTCAAAGAAGCAGTCTCTTCTGAAGCTGTTTTTCAACGTGATCAGTTAAGTGGAACATACACACCAAAAAATCCACTTGCCAATATCCTCAAATGGAAAACAAGCCCCGTCAGGTCACAAAGAACCGACTTTAACAAATTTATGAGCCGAAAACGCAGCTTTGAGTTTTCGCTAGATCTGGTGCTACGGTTAGCTGAGACTAATGTGGGTGTTGCTCAAGGTAGCAATGTACCTCCTCTGTGCATTGTCAAGTGTCCCTTCACTGTTAGAAAACTCTCTTGGACATATGCTCTACCTTGGAATAAGAAGCGGTAAACTCGAAATACTGGTTGGTCATTCAAAGACTACACTGGATATTAGGAGAGAGTTGGCATAGGCGGTTGCAGATCAGTTTCATTGAGGCTGGTTTGAGGAAAGTCCGGGCTCCCGAAAGACCAAACTTGCTGGGTAACGCCCAGTGCGAGCGATCGCGAGGAGAGTGCCACAGAAACATACCGCCAATTTTAGTCATTAGACAAAATTGGTAAGGGTGCAAAGGTGCGGTAAGAGCGCACCAGCACGACCGAGAGGTCGTGGCTCGGTAAACCCCGGTTGGGAGCAAGGTCAAGGAACTACGGTTGGTCTTTTACCAGTTCCGCTAAACAAGAGCCGCTAGAGGCGTTTGGTGACAAACGTCCCAGATAGATAACCGCCCTCTTTATGTGAAAACGCATTATGCTATGTTTTTGCAAAAGAAGTACAGAACCCGGCTTATTCCTAACTCTCTCCCTCTTTCAATGCTGAGTTACGAGTACGGAGTTTAAAAGTAGGAGTTTTTATTCTCCTCCATCTCCTCGTTGCCCTCCAACCCCAATCTCTGGCGACCCCTAGACCCCCATCTGCATAGATGAGCATTGCTTATCCACGCCGTCAACGGCAACTCGAAAGTTTAATCAGAAAATTAGGTCTGTCAGCAGACGCACCTATAAAGTGGCAGCTGCTAGATTTGGCACTGACTCATCCTACTGTCTCTGAGTCGGCAAATTATGAACATCTGGAGTTTGTCGGCGATGCAGTCGTGCGATTAGTGGCAGCAATTGTATTGTGGGAAACCTATCCCAATTGTCCAGTCGGGGATTTTGCAGCAATTCGCTCTGTCTTGGTGAGCGATCGCATTCTCGCCCAACTAGCAAGAGAATACGGCTTGGAGTTATACTTACTCGTTGCTGGCAGTGCAACCGCTGATAAGGTTGGTCAGGAATCAAGACTAGCTGATGCCTTTGAAGCCGTTTTGGGTGCCCTTTATCTGAGTACTCACAGTCTCGAACTCATTCGCCCTTGGCTAGATCCTCACTTTAAACAACTTGCAGCAGAAATTCGCCTCGATCCGGCTAGATTTAACTACAAAGCCGCTCTGCAAGAATGGACCCAGGCAAAGTATAAAATATTACCAGATTATAGGGTTGTGGAAATTTATCAACCGCATCATACTCAAGAGCGTTTCCTTGCTGAAGTGTGGCTGCACGGACAAAAGCTAGGTGAAGGAAAGGGACGCTCTATCAAAGCTGCTGAACAAGCTGCTGCAAAAGTTGCTTTTTTAGCACTTGACAATCAGGAAAAACCTTAAGTTGCAAGAGTAGATGAGCAGGTCGTAATCTGTGAGTTGTTATTTGTCTTTTGTTTATAGCTAATGGCTAATGACCAAAAAAATTAATGATCAAAAAAATTACAATTGCTATTGTTGGCGTTGGGCGTTGGGGCGTACATTGGCTACGGAATTTTTTGAAACATCCACAGGCTGTGGTAGCAGCAGTTGTGGACTCAAATTCAGAACGTCTAGCAGTCGTGAAACAGCAGTATAACTTAGACGACGAAGTCCTGCTGACAAGCAATTGGCAAGAGATACAGCAAATATCCAGTTTAGACGCAGTCGTAATTGCTACTCCAGCCAGTACACATGACTCCCTAATTGCTGATGCTCTACGTTGGGGGTACCACGTTTTAGCAGAAAAGCCTTTAACTCTTAATCCAGAAAAATGTCGAGAACTTTGTCAACTTGCAGAAAAACAGCAACGACAACTAATAGTTGATCACACTTACTTATTTCACCCAGCAGTTGAGCGAGGGAAAGTTGTTGTTCAGGGCGGTGAATTGGGTGATTTACGTTATGGATACGCCACCCGCACTCATTTAGGACCAATTCGTCAAGATGTTGATGCGCTTTGGGACTTAGCGATTCACGATATTGCCATCTTTAATTCTTGGCTCAATCAAATACCTGTAAAAGTACAAGCAACGGGTACGGTGTGGCTGCAACCGAGAGCAGGGAGAGATATGGGAGATGAGGGTGTAATTTCTTTTTCATCCTTTACTCCTCAAAACCAAGGACTAGCCGACTTAGTCTGGGTGACACTGACATATCCCAACAACTTTCAAGCTTATATTCACCTGTGTTGGCTTAATCCCGATAAACAAAGACGACTTGGAGTTGTCGGAAGCCTTGGTAGTCTAATTTTTGATGAAATGTGTCTTACATCACCTTTGACGTTAATACACGGTGAATTAGAGTGTCAGGGAAACCAATTTATTCCTGTGAATCAAAGGCAAGAAGGTCTGCAAATAGAAACAGGTGAGACATTATACCGGGTATGCAATCACTTTATAACCTGTGTTCTTAACAATACTTCCTCAGAAGTTTCATCTGGCTGGGTAGCAACGCAGTTAGTGCGAATTCTTGCTGCTTTGACGGAATCTCTCAATGAAGGTGGCAAACCTGTTTTTCTTGATGCAAACAAGTGCTGAGACTGTACTACCTCACAGTACTACTTTACATTTTGCATACTGAAGCTTGAATTCTTTAACTCTTTGTTCAGTGCAGACGGTAAGCAGTTTTTTTTCACGGCAACTTCTTCTGATGTTTGCTTCATCCCTCTTGCCGCTTGATCCCCAGAGGAGATACTGAAATTTGCTGAATGTTCTTGCGCTTCTGAAGTTGGTAATAATGAAGCATCAATTAAAGGCAAAGTTATTGTGACTGTCGTGCCTTGATTAAGACCTGTACTTTCAAGAGTAATGGTACCTCCCATAAGTTCCATTAAATTTCGTGAAATTGCCAGTCCCAGTCCTGTACCACCAAACTTATGTGCATTTGAACCACCCACCATCACAAAAGGACGAAAGAGTTTTTGCTGTTGAGCTGGATCAATTCCTATTCCTGTATCTGTAACAGTGATAATGACCTCAGATTTGTCATCCTTACGTTGAATTTCTGTCGAGATTGTAATGCTTCCTTCTTCGGTAAACTTAGTTGCATTACCGATGACATTAATGAGTACTTGTTTGAGCTTTGCTGCATCAGCATTCACTGGAATAGACTCATTCAACTGAGGAATATTCAGTTGCAAGCCTTTTTGTTGAACATTAACTGATTGTATGTTGATCACCTCTTTCAGGACTTGCCGAAGGTCAAGAGGTTGCAAGACGACTGAAAGCTTACCTGCTTCTATTTTAGAGATATCAAGTAAATCATTAATAATACCTAATAGGTGAATGGCTGTTTCATCAGCACGCTTGAGAAACTCCAATTCCTCTTCTCGGTCATCGCACATACCATCTCGAACCAGACGAACGCAGTTAATAATAATATTGAGTGGATTTCTCAACTCGTGGGAAGTTGTCGCTAAAAATTGAGTTTTTACCTGGTTGGCGTCTTTCGCTTCTTGCCATGCTATTTCTAATTCTTCTGCCCAAGCTTTTAGTCGCTCAACCATTTGTTCAAGTGCTTGGGCTAATTGGTTAAACTCTCTAATTTTAAAGTCGTGAGGAATTGGTTCTGCTGAGTGGTTTAAGTGAAGATTTATCGCATAATCTCGCAATTGTTCTACAGGTCGTGCCAAGTAACGGGCTAAATACAAAGATACCAAAATACTCGCACCAACTAAGCCTAATGTTAAAACAATGAGGATGAGTTTGATTCCTCTAAGACCATACAAAGCATTATCCAAACTTGTCACCGCGATGATGACCCATTTTTTCTGTTGTCCTTCTGTTAACGGACTGGGAATAGCAGTATAGCCAGCAAGTAATTCTTCACCCTCGTTTTCAAAGAAGAAATGGAGAAAATATTGCTTCCCTGCAAGAGCCGCCTTCACAATTTTTTTAAGTCGAGCAGCATCTGCATGCTGCTCTATATTCGTTCCAAGACGACTGGCAATTGGATGTGCTAAAATTTTGCCGTCATCAGCAATGATTATCGTAGAGCCTGTTAGCGAACCAGGCTTAAACTTCATTTTTTCTTGAAGTATTGTCGAACGGAAAATCAAGCTATAACGTAATTGCCCTACATTATCGTAGACGGGTGCGGAAAACAGTAATTGCAGTTGATTTGGTAAATCTCTCCTACCAGTTGTTCCTATTTTTGGTGGTAATACAGCTTCGACATTAAACCCATCACTGGAGATAGGAAATTTCAATTCACCAATAGGTTGCTCACCGCAAGTACTTGCAATGATATCAACGTTTTGTGGATTCGTCAGTTGAATGCAATCTATTTGTCTTGGTAATTGTCGTGCTAGTTGGTTGAGAAATTGTTTTATCTCACTTGGTGAACCTGATTGGATAACTGTTGTTTGAGTTGTACTGAGCAAGTTAGTTTTTAAAGCAGCACTTGCTTCTACAATCTTTTCCCCCTTGATGATGGCACTTTCTGTTAAATTTTGACGCGCAGTTTCCAATAGGCTAGAGCGTGCCTTTTTGTAAGCGACACTCTCCCCTATCAATAAAACTGGAACTGACAGAAGCAAAATTTTTGATACTAAAATCCGACGAAAGGATGATTGACGGGGTTTAGCCATCGGCAGTCTCTCTTAGTATGTGCCAACCTCAACAGCAACCCTAGATAATTAGAGTAGCTAGTGTTATTGAGCTAGAAAAATCCCTGTTTCATAACCATATTAAAAATATAAAATACTTTAATCTCGAAAAGAAACCTAGGATACAAACACTCATTGAAACTAGCCCCTAGAGCGACTGTTGTTGCATATAAACGTTAAAGATGAAATTGGATAAGATGAGGTTTCCAATATTGCTATTTTTGTGAATTAACATTCTGTATAGAAAATAAAAGAACTATCAAACATACCCAATGGTACAACACCGTCCGCATACTACAGTAGTTTTGGCAATGAGTGCAGATGGTAAGATAGCAGATGTCACGCGATCGCCTGCTCGGTTTGGCTCTAAGACTGATAAAGCACACCTGGAAGCACAAATCGCCATAGCTGATGCTATTTTATTCGGTGCTAGTACTCTCCGCGCATACGGTACAACGCTCACCGTATCGCATCCGCAATTGCTGCAACAACGAGAGCAGACGCTTAAGCCTCCCCAGCCAGTTCAAATAGTAATTACACATTCTGCTAACCTCAATCCGGAAATGCGCTTCTTTACACAGCCAATCAAGCGTTGGTTGCTGACGACAACAGCAGGAGCACTTTTGTGGAAAGGACGCAGAGAATTTGAGCAAATTTTGGTTTTTGAAACCCCAACGGCAAAAATTGACATTAAAGCAGCCTTACAACATCTGACAACTTTGGGCATAAAACGCTTAGCTGTATTGGGTGGTGGTGAATTAGTCGCTTCAATGCTGGAATTAGATTTCATTGATGAATTTTGGCTCACCGTCTGTCCGTTGATTATAGGCGGTAGTACCGCCCCCACACCAGTAGAAGGTCGTGGATTTTTACCCAAGTTGGCTAAGCGTCTGCAACTTGTGGAAGTTCAGACTATTGAGCAGGAAGTCTTTCTGCATTACCTGCTGCAACAACCGACAGATTAGATTACGCTATATAAAGCTTGTGCTAAATTTTGTATCTCCAAAACCTCCAATGGTGGAACAACTCAAGCCGCGCTATTCTGTCGCTTGGATTAACAAAATTGCTGAAATCCCGCAAGAGGCGTGGGATACTTTAGCATTGCCACTCAAAACACCCTTTTTAGAGTGGGAGTGGCTGAAAAATCTCGAAAATTCCCAAAGTGCTACGGCTAACACTGGCTGGTTGCCAAATCACTTAACTGTATGGCGAGACAGAACACTGATTGCTGCTGCCCCACTATATCTGAAAGGACACAGTTATGGCGAATTTGTTTTTGACCACCAATGGGCAGACTTAGCACAACGCATTGGTGTGGAGTATTACCCAAAAATGTTAGGTATGGCTCCATTTACCCCTGCTGAAGGCTATCGGTTCTTAATCGCACCAGGGGAAGATGAAGATGAGATTACGGCAATGATGGTGCATGAAATTGATGCTTTCTGCGCCAAGCACCGGATCTCTGGCTGTCATTTTCTCTATGTCGATCCCGAATGGCGTCCTATTTTGGAACGCCACGGCTTTACAACTTGGCTACACCACAGCTACATCTGGGAAAATCTTGGGTTTAAAACTTTTGATGACTACTTAGCAGTGTTTAACGCTAACCAGCGTCGTAACATTAAGCGCGAACGCAAAGCAGTGGAAAAAGCTGGTTTGAAACTACAATCGTTGACTGGTGATGAAATTCCTAAATCACTGTTTCCTTTGATGTATCAGTTCTACGCTGATACCTGTGATAAATTTGGCTGGTGGGGTAGCAAATACTTAACGAAGAAGTTTTTTGAACAGCTATACGCTCATTACCGTCATCGGGTTGTTTTTTTTGCTGCGTATAGCGAGCAAGATAACCGTCAACCAGTGGGAATGTCTTTTTGTCTGTTCAAAGATGACCGTATGTACGGGCGCTACTGGGGTTCTTTTCAAGAAATAGATTGCTTGCATTTTGATGCTTGCTACTATTCACCGATAGAGTGGGCGATCGCCAACGATATCCAAATTTTTGACCCTGGCGCTGGCGGACGCCACAAAAAACGTCGTGGTTTTCCTGCGACTTCTAATTATAGTTTGCACCGCTTTTACAATAGTCGTTTGTCACAAATTTTGCGACATCACATTCATGGAGTTAATGAACTCGAACAGCAGGAAATTGAGGCAATCAATGCGGAATTGCCGTTTAGCCAACAAAAGTGATTAAAGAAAATTCACCATCAAAATGCTAAGAACACCAAGAATATTAAAAACACTAAGGAAGATAAGAATTACACTTGAGAAGGGGTAAAAAACCCTGAAAGCAAGTTGATTTCTTTGGTGATTATGGATTTGACTGTTGAAGGCTTGGCTGCAATTGACGAAAAACTTTCTCAGCGTCACATTGACCTTGATCCCGGTGGGTATTTCATTATTTATCTCAATTGCGAAGAGAGAGTCATTTGTGCCAAGCATTTCACAAATGTGATTGATGAGCGTGGTTTAGCTGTTGATCCTGAAACAGGAAAGGTGATTCCAGTACGAGGAAAGGTGGAACGCACTTATACAACTGTGTTTAGCGGGAGAACAGCAAAAGAACTGTGTGTGAAAATTTTTGAGGAAACTCAGCCCTGTCCAGTCACTCAGTTAAACCATGCGGCTTATTTAGGTCGAGAGTTTGTTCGAGCTGAAATTGCCTTAGTGACAGGGCAAGAGTATGTGCAAGATTAATGGAAATTGTTAGTAGTTAGTTCTTTACCACTAACTACTAACCACTAATCATTAACCATTAGAAGATGGTTGGAATACCTGGTAAATGTAATAAGTCGCCATCGGGATAATGGTAGCGGCGATTAAAAGTCCTACAACCCAAGCAGTTGCGTTACCTTTGTCAGTGTCTTTTGCTTTCGTAAAAGTGCCTTCTACTTGGACTTTGTCCACAATTTGAGGAGGTCCGGGATCAGGTTCGCCAGATAGGACGGCGAATAGGCGATCGCTAGCATCTAGAAATGCCTGATTGTATTTGTTACCATCCCGCAATGGTGCCATGACTGTTTCATTGGCTACACTACTCGCAGTTTCATCTGGCATCAAAGATTTAATTTTATCGCCCGTGATAATTGCGGTACCGTTTGTTACGGTGTCTATCATTAATATCGTTTGATTTGCTTGTGCTTCCTTTGTGGGAAACCATTTTTCAAACAGTGCTTTGGTGAAACTCTCTGGAGTTTCACCGTAGTCTAAACGTCGAACTGTAACAATTCTGACTTCATTTCCTGTTTGATTTGCCAAGTTCTCAAGGGCGTTGCTAATCTTGCCTTCATTTATGCGGCTTATGACTTCAGCTTGATCGACTACCCAAGTGCGATCGCCGCTTGTAATCGTTGGTATCTCGTATACACCTGTCGCCGAAGCAGATGTGGCAAACGATAAAGAAGCCAGAAGAACCATCACGATTGACAGAAGTAGCCGTTGGATGTGTTTTTTCCAGATATAAACTCGGATGAGGAGCTGTTTCATAGAATTTATCAAAAGACAGAGTTGCACCAAAAAAATACTACATAATGACTGGCAATGTCTCGCTATTTGCCTACATCTTGTGTACAAAATACACTCATAGTTATGAGCGAACACTGTGGATAACTTCTAGCTTAAATCTCAAGCAGCACAAAATAACGGCTTTTTCTGTCAATCTGTTTATACTTCAGCCTTTTGGTAGTTGTAAACGGGCATTTAAAGGCTAGACAGAATAAAGTAGGATGGGTAGCCTTTGAGTACCCATGCTGCTCAAATAATTGATGCGTTACTGCTGCGCCTAACGCATCCTACAAAATTCTGTCCACCTGCTGACTAACGAGATTCCTACACCTACCGGATACAGTAACACTGCATCCATAATGACAGGTAATTGCAGATAGTTTAGAAAATGATACGTGGGCATCACTGTCACTTCGTGAGTGATGTAGAGGCTGTAGGAAAATCCTCGCTGTGTTTTAGTTCACAAACTATTTAAGATTGCTATGTGTTAACTCAGTCTTTTACTCTAAACGCAACTATGACTGAAGACATAACAATATAGAAAAAGATAAAGTTCTGCTGTAGCTGTGTTGTCAAATTTTTTCTTGTTTAAGCATTAATATAGTTTTTACAGGAATGATTATTTGTCTAAATAGCTAATCAAGGAAAGTTTTCAATATTAACAGTAATGCTCGTGGACAGTTCAAACTAAAAGCTAATTTTGTATCTTTCGTAGATTCATGTAATCGTACATACAATTCATGAAAAGTGGACAGCACGTTGATCCTGTTTTTGAGCAAATTTTTGCTAAAATCCCCCAGGAAATCACTGATACTTTCACTGAAGAGCAATTGCAAGCCATCAAAAAAGTTTTTGGCTCTCGTTGTTGGATTTGTCATTCTTTAGACTTGAAAATTTTAGTTCCCATTCCAGGGCTAAGGTTCTATCTGGTGTTACTAGGAAGTTCAGAACGTCCTTCAAAACAGCGCTTGCGATTGAAAAGAGGCATATATTCTTTTTGGACTCCTGTTAATATCCTGTTCCTGATGGGATTTCTCTTTATTCTGTTCACTTCTGGCTTTACTACCTTCTCCTTTTTATTCTCCTTACTGACTTCCGTACCTACCTCGCCCTACCCTACATCAATTCCTTGGCAACAAAATCAATCTCAATGCGAACACAACGGTAGAACCTGGAGAGATGGAAAGTGCTGGGATTATGAACACAATCCTATGTTTTGATACATATTCCTACCTATAGAAACAAGTGTATTTCATACAAATGAAAACCGCTATTGTAACAAAAATATAACCAAAGAAATCCCGAGAGGATTCTTGGATACAGGGATGTGGGAGCGATTATGAGAACGACCAAGAACCCTCTGAGACCAGCTTAACACCCATCAAGAAGTTAACTGCTTTTATTTCCCTAAACTTCTATCGTAAGAAATATGTAAATATTACATTTCGATGTAATGGTGAATACATTGTAGACGTGAAAGCTTTTGCAATAAATCTTTCAGCTAACGGGGTGACAAAAGAGCTAGGATACAGCGAGAATAAGCGACCTAGCCCTGAGGCCTCGTTGATAAAAGGGAGATTTATTGCGACATAATCTCATTAACCGAGTGACTAAATCTTTGTATGGCTCCACAAAATTAACCCAAGTTTCACCATAGAGTCCGATATAAAAACTGCTATGACGCCTTTCAATACGACCAGGTTCTTTAACGCGACCAACATAGTTTTGTACACCTTTTCGTTTAATTTCCTGTCCATGAATCGTAGCAGAAGTGTAAGCGATGGCTATCAACAAAATGAGAGTAATTAGTCGTTCACCAGATACATTAGTATCTTCCAAGTTATAACCTCCCTTCTTCAAGTCTCGGAACATTTCTTCTATATTGAATCTTCTTTTATACGCTGCGATCGCTAACTCAAGAGTCTCTAGATTTGTGAAAATAAACCATCCTTCTTTGGGAGCAATACCTAAAATTTTGCGTTTCCATTTACAAGCAACGTTAAAGCTAAAAAATCCTTGAGTTTTTGTCACTTTGACTCCTTTCAAAAACAAAGAAACTCCTGGGGATAATCCTATCTGTTTTAGTTCCAGCCAAATTTCTTGTTCTGTTTCTACGAAATAGTTCTTTTTCAATCGCAAGCAAAAATATACATTCCTTTCTCTGAGCCAATTTGCTAGTTTAACAGAACAAAATTCTCTATCTCCTAATACACAGATTTTATAATTATCAAAAAGTTGTAATACTTGAGAGAGAATCTTTTTTTGTTCATCTAGGTTACTATTACCTAGCTTTGGTAGTAGTGTAAAATATATCGGGAATGCTCTCTTATCCCAAACAACACTAACCATGAAGAGATTGATCCGACTCCAATTTGTTCTATCCATTACCAAATAAATAATTTTTTCTCTGTCAAAATATGTTGATAACCAAGTTGTCACAATCGGAAACCAAATTTTTTCAATCGAGAGGTTTGGTAATGATAGAAATCTTTGTATTTTCTTCCTTCTACTTTCAAATAGTATGGGAATTGGCAAAGCAGTAGCCAGGGTTTCTAAGTTAACTTTTTTAATGGATTGTAGAAGATTAATTAGAATTTGGAGCAACAAATATTCTGCACAACTCAGATGACTTTGCAAGTGTGTTTGGTAGAATAAGGGTAACATTATCAATAAACAGGTCTTCTTGACAAAGGTAGACCTATTTTTTTTATCATAAATTGCTACACACTTTACCTCGCAAGCTTTCCAGGGTACTTTGTCGCCCCGTCAGATCTTTCAGATTATTTAATCAGATTATTTAAATTGTAGGAGGTGCAATAGGTAGCGTAAAATGAAACTCACTGCCTTGATTTTTGCCAGGAGACGCAGCCCAAATTTTTCCCCCTAATCTTTGAATAATTTGACGACAAATTGCTAAACCTAATCCAGTTCCGCCAATGGAACGTTGCAAAAATCCTTCTTCTTGATAGAAGCGTTCAAAGATAGTTTCTAGCTGGCTTGGCTCTATTCCTCGACCTGTATCTGCAATCACAACTTCTACCATCTGAGTCTTATTTTGCTGATTTTGAAAATTTGCAACCTTGATAGATTCAACATCTAGAACTTGGGCACGAATAGTGACTGTTCCCTCAGAATTGGTGAATTTATAGGCGTTTTCTAAAAGTTTGCTCAAGACTTCTATAAGTCCTTCTCCATCAGCTAGAACCAAAGGTAAGTCAGACGGCAACTTTAAAATAATTTCAGGTAATTTTTTGAGAAATTGATTTTTTTTGAAGCGATTTAAAACTAAATTTAAACTTGCCGGAAGTGAGATAGGTTCAAGTTGCCAGTTGACACAACCACCTTCTAACCGAGAAAGGGTGAGAAAATCTTGAATGAGCTGACGCATACGCTCTGAATCAGTCATGGCAGTTTGCAGCATTGACTGCTGGAATTCTGGCGGCATATCTGGTTCAGTGATTAAACTTTCTAGGCAAACTTGGATAGTAGACAAGGGAGTCCGCAATTCATGTCCTACAATGGCAATCAGGTTACTTTGAGTACGCTCCAAAGCTGCTAGCTGACGGTTAAGAGTTTCCAAGTTGTTGTAGGCTTGAGCTTGTATCAAGGCAACTCCGACTTGGGTGGCGATCGCCTCTAATAAACTTCTGTCCGAATCATTCCAAACATAAGGTTCTACGCCACAATGGTGTAGTTCTAAAATTCCCAACCAGTTTTCTTGATAGCGAATAGGAGCTACAAGACAAGATTTAATCATAAAGCGCTGAAGTTGAGCGCTTAGCTGTGGATATGCTTGAATACCCAACTCTTGTGTCGTGTCAGCAATGGCGATCGCCCTATCCTGAGCTAAAACCGCTTGAAACAGGGGATGCTTTGCTAAAGACCAAATTTCTCCCTTCAGCGAAGGGAGTCCATCGGTGACTGCTTCATACTCAATGGGTACTGGTTGGTCAATCGGATTATAGGGGTAAAGCAGACAACGGCAAGGGCTAAAAACTTCACCCACTTCCTTAACCGTAATTTGAAAAATCTCTTCTGGGTTGAGAGAGCGGCGGATAGCGGTACTAATGGTATTTACAAGGCGTTCTTGGTGCTCCTTTTTAAGGATGGTGCGGTAAGCCTTGAGCTGCTTGTATTGACTGGATTGTAAATAGGTGACTAGTCGATCAGTGAACAGTCTGGCATCAATTTCTAGTACACGCTCAGTTGCTGTTTGATTCGAGCTACTCTGAGTAAGACCGTAGCGTTGCCGTGCTATTTCTACTTTATCAGCCACTTCCGGTCGATAATCCAAAATCCGCTCTAGTATGAGTTGGGCTGCATGAGTAGTCACTTCACGGTCAAATGTCCAAATTCCTTTAAACTGTCTTGCCTGATCTAATGATGCTGCGTCAACTGGGGAAGCATATTCTTGGCAGACAATGCAAGCACTATACTGTTGTCCAATAATGATGAGGTGCCACTCTTGCGCTAGACTATCTTCGGGGTCAAAAGGAATTGTGACACAAGGAGTTGAAGTTGCCGCAAAGTTAGATTCCGGTGCAGCTAAAACATACACCTGATCTGTCCGCTGGGAAATTCGCTGATAGCGACGACTCTCCTGACGATAAAAACGCTCCTGCTGAAAATTGGCAATCACTAGTGGCTTGTCTGCCCCTACCAATACCAAGTCTTCCATTGCATGAGATAGCGCTGTCAAGGAAGCTTTGAAATAAACTTGACAACGTAAACTTGGAAAAACCTGGAGTAAATCGTGCAATAGGGAATTTAAAGTTTTCATCACCACTCAACTATGGAGTTCCCTTTTGTTGCCAATTTCCAGCAGAAACTAAGGAGCCGCTCTTACGGTTTGTTCTCCAAAAAATGAGACTTGGTCATTCATTAATGGATGAATAATACCAGTGTGCAGGCTACTCTTAATTCAGTTTACTTGATGCTGATTCAGGTACATTTATCCCGATTAAGTTTGTTTCATACAAATCAACACCATCCAAATTAATACTGCTCAGGTCGGCATGACACAGGTCAGTTCTTGACAAAATGGCTTTGGTGAAGTTGACTTTATACAAGTCTGCCTTTCTCAGTTTTGCACCCGTCAAGTTTGCCTTGCTGAGGTTGGCTCCTGCCAAGTTAGCACCACTCAGATCAGCGTAGCGTAAATCTGCACCTTCTAAATTTGTATTGCTCAGATCTGCTTGGCGTAAATCAGCTAACCTCAGATCTGCCTTTGCTAGGGTAGCCTTGTGCAAGTCAACGTTGAAAAGACGTGCCCGGATCAAGTTTGCCTTGCTCAAATTTGCCCAAATCATAAAAGCTTCACTTAAATCCGCTCTCCAGAGGTTTGCTTCTGCCAAAGTCACTTCACTCAAATTTGCTCCTCGCAAATTTGCTCCTGATAGAGTTGCTCCACTGAGATCTGATCGACTTAGGTTAATTCCGACTAAGCAAATTTCGCCTATGTGAGCTTGTCGCAAGCTCACTTGCAAAAAATCTCTGTTACCTGCGCTGTAGTGTTTTATGAGTTCATTAGCATCCATGATACAGACTGCAAAGATTGGAACTTTATCATCTGGAGAGTTTGACTGGAGAATCATAGTGAGCAATTGAGAATTCACAATTCAAGCGGAGGGAAGGGCTGTTTCCGCAATCATCCTGCCATGCTGCCTACAAATGAAATATGCAACAGCCTATCTATACTGCCGATGACCGCTTAGTTATTGAGAATGGTTCTATTGTCTTGTCTGTAGTACATAAGCGTGTTTCATTCAAAAACTTTATGTAAATAAATGTAACAAAATATTAAGGTCATTCACAAATGATTTTAAAGTCACTTTTTATAATTTCAGAGATAAATAAAACTTATATTTATTTTGTTCAGCCCGCACAAGCGGGCTTTGTTTTTGTAGCTAAAGGCTTTTAGGCTAAGGTTTAGACTGATCAAACACTATGCCAGAAGTAACAGAAAACTTAATCCGCATTTTTACTGAGGAAGCCGAACGGCACCCAGAAGCAGCCCGAGGCGTGATGCAAGAAGTTGTTTTTATTTCTTATCATTAAATTTCTTATCATTTAATGATTTATGAATTATTTATGATTCGCAGTCAAACTCGGCATAAAAGACCTGGCAAGGCTGAACCGGAGTGGCTTAAGTGGGCGATCGCTATCACAGCTTCCCTCGGTGCTCTCTTGGAAGTCATCGACACAAGCATCGTCAATGTTGCTTTGACACAGATGCAAAGCAGCTTAGGAGCGACTATCACCGAAATTGGTTGGGTTGTGACAGGTTACGCACTCGCCAACGTGATTTTAATTCCATTAACTGCTTGGCTCGGTGATTATTTTGGACGCAAGACTTACTTTGTTTTTTCTCTGATTGGCTTTACTATCTCGTCTATCTTATGTGGATTCGCTATCAATTTGCCGATGCTGATTGTGGCGCGGATTTTGCAGGGACTGTGTGGAGGTGGATTATTAGCAAAGGCACAAGCAATTTTGTTTGAGACATTTCCCCCTAGCCAACAGGGGTTAGCACAGGCAATCTTTGGGGTTGGTGTGATTGCAGGTCCGGCAATTGGTCCTACATTGGGAGGGTTTCTCACCGATAATTTGGGATGGCGTTGGATTTTCTTCATTAACTTGCCGTTTGGTATTTTCGCAGTGGTGATGGCTTTAATGTTTTTACCAGGCGATGATAAAAACGGCAAACAAATCAGCAGTAAAGTTGATTGGTTGGGCATTGCACTGCTGGCGATCGGTCTTGGTTGTCTGCAAGCCTTTCTAGAAGACGGTGAGAAGGAAGATTGGTTTGAATCGAGTTTAATTACGACACTGGCAATTGTCAGTGTTGTAGGGCTAGCATTATTCATCTGGCGCGAGTTAAGTACTGATTGTCCTGCTGTGAATCTGCGAGTCCTAAAACACCGATCGCTTGCTGCTGGAAGTCTCTATTCTGCTGTGCTAGGAATGGGACTCTACGGTGCCCTATTTGCAGTGCCCATCTTTGCCCAAAGCGTACTGCATTACACGGCAACTCAAACTGGGATGTTGCTGTTTCCTGGTGCGTTAGCATCTGCCGTTACCATGCTGATGCTTGGACGAATTACGAGTAAAGTAGACCCTCGTTTCATTATTGCTGGCGGAGGCATTCTTACCAGCTTAGTGATGTTTCAGCTTGCAGGTATCAACCCAGATACAAGTAGTGATGACTTATTTTATCCGTTACTTTGGCGTGGTGTAAGCACAGTGATGATGTTTCTACCATTGAGTTTAGCGGCGATCGGTCCTTTGCCTAGGGAAGATATCGCCTCTGGTTCTGGGTTTTATAACCTCACCCGTCAGTTGGGTGGCAGTATTGGAATTGCTGTGCTGACAACATTGCTAGCACAACGGCAAGCATTTCATCGGAAAATTCTCATTGAGCACGTTACCCCGTACGATGGCGCTACCAATCAACGCCTATCCATGTTGGAAAATGCCTTACAAAGTCGCGGAGAGGATGCAGCGACAGCACACCAACAGGCACTTCAAATCCTTGACCAAACAATTAATACCCAAGCTCAAATTTTGTCATTTGAAGACATCTTTTGGATTGTCGGAGTAGCGTTTCTAGCAACGCTACCCCTCATTCTACTTTTAGGCAAACGAAAACCCACAGCGGATTTGCCATCAGCTCATTAATCAATCTTTTCTAACCGCACGACAGCATTATAATCTGGCACTCCTTCACGCGATCGCTTACTTTTATCTAGCAGTACATTGCCTTCTGGCCAATGTACTTGCAAGTTTCTTGGTTTAATTGGTGCTATGTAAACACGTCCCTTGTACTCTCCCAACTCATTCTTAAGAATGACTGCATCGCCATCTTTTAATCCCAGCTTTGCTGCATCCGCTTCATTCATCAACACTGCTTCTCGTACTGCTCCGGTAATAGCATCCTTGTGCTCTTGCACCATACTATTAAATTGCTTGCCTCGGCGTGTTGCTACCAAGAAACAACCCTCCTCCGGTAATTGTCGCTCTTGATGAGACACCACCGCAAAGTGAGCCTTGCCATCCGCAGTTGGAAAATTCCAGCCAAAGCATAGATGTGTCCCACCATACTGAAACTGCTCACCAGCTTCCTTAAGGTGTTGAATTCCAGCATATTGCGGGACAACTTGGGCAATTTCTTCCCGTATGGCAGCAGTATCGGCGAAAGCAAGCTTATCTGCGAAATGAGAACATACCTGCCTCGCCAATTCCATAAACACCTCCCACTCCGGACGCGCCTCCCCAATGCGCGGACCTGGAATTTCTGGACTAAAAATAACCCGGCGTTCGGTACTGGTTTCTGTTACTCCCCCTGGGATTTCGTAGCGGGTTGTTGCAGGTAACAGCACGACAGTATCTGCCCCTTCCACAAGCATCTGGCTAGAAAGAACAATATCCATGTGTACTCGCAGAGGAACCCGCTTCAGGGCATCTTCTACATAATCAGGTTCCGGCAAAACTTCTAAAAAATTCCCTCCGACGGAGAACAATACGTCTAACTGTTCCTCATATGCTGTATGAATCATTTCGGGAGCAATCAAACCTTTTATCACTGGCACATCAAAGCCCCAAAGCTTGCTCAACTGGGCAGCATTTTCTGGGGTAATGGGCTGACCACCAGGAAAGACTGTCGCGTAACATCCCATCTCTGCACCACCCTGCACCCCAGAGTGACCGCGAATGGGCATTAAGCCGCATCCTTCCCGACCAACAAAACCTTTGGTAAGAGCTAAGTTGATAATGGCTCTGACATTGTCTTCACCACACTCATGCTGGGTAATGCCCATACTCCAGACAAACACAGCTTTATTTGCTTCCCCAACCATTTTGGCAAAGGCATACATTTCATCGCGGGTTGTTCCAGAAAGCCGCTCTAACTCTTCCCAAGATTGGGTTTCAAGAAAAGCTTTGAGTTCATCAAATCCAGCGGTGTAGCGGTGAATAAATGACTCATCTACCCAGTTGTTGACAATCATATGCTTAATTGTCCCATTCAAAAATGCCATGTCTCCACCCATGTTTACCAAGAAAAAATCTTCAGCAAACTTGGTGCCAAACAAGGCACTTTCTAGAATTGAGGGAACCCAGTATCGCTCCATTCCTGGCTCGCGGTAGGTGTTAATTACGACTATCCTTGTACCTGCTTTCTTAGCGTAGTGCAGGTATTTAACGGTGACAGGTTGATTATTTGCGACATTTGAGCCAATAAAGACTAATAAATCTGTGCCAATCCAATCTTTGTAAGAGCAGGTGGTCGCGGCTGCACCTATTGCACCTTTAAGACCAGCCGTACTAGGAGAATGGCAAATACGAGCGGCGTTGTCAATATTGTTGCTTCCCATCGCCCGCACCGCTTTCTGAGTAGCATAGTATGTTTCATTAACAGTGCCACGGCTGGTAATGTAGAAACTGAGTCGGTCTGGGGTGGTAGTACGGATACGACTGGCAATGAGATTGATTGCCTCATCCCATCTAACTCGACGAAACCCTTTTTCTCCACGTTGGCGGATCATTGGGTAGGGAAGCCGTCCCAACTGACGTAATTCGGCACTCGTTTTCGTTTGCAATTGGGAAACATCACCCAAAATAACAGGGTCAAAAGCAGGCATTGTGTTCATCTGCAAAAGCCGTAACCGGACATTGCAGACATGGATTCCTTCCACTGTCCAATCTTTCATCCCGATTGTCCCCAAGGCACAACCATCACAAACACCTTTGTTCAAGATATTCCACGCATACGGCAACTGGTGGCGGGATAGCCAAATGGCACGAAAGACTTCCCAGTAATTATTCGGATATTGCTCTCCAATGCCAAAGGGCTTCCAACTAGCCCAATGTAAGGGTGTCCAACGCTTTTTAGGTTTATGTAACATAATGAAGAGATAGTAAGATAAGTTGTTGATTATACGAAATTGCAACTGTTATATCGTCTTCTTTTATATTCTCTTATTTGTTATTTGTAGACTTATTAAAAATAATTTGCCAAACTTGATTCTGCGAGCATAACTTACTCAAACACTACTGTTCTATTTCCATATACCAAAACGCGATTCTGCAAATGTAAACGTACTGCCCGTGCCAATACAACTCGCTCTAAATCCTTACCTTTTCTAATCAAATCCTCAACTTCGTCACGGTGACTAACTCGCACCACATCTTGCTCTATAATTGGTCCCGCATCCAAATTATCGGTTACATAATGAGATGTTGCACCAATAATTTTGACCCCTCGCTCAAAAGCTTTGTGATAAGGATTTGCTCCAACAAAGGCTGGTAAGAATGAATGATGAATATTAATAACTTGTGGAAATTTAGCAATAAATTCTCCACTAAGAATTTGCATATATTTTGCCAAGATAACTAAATCTATTTTGTATTGCTGTAATAATTCTAGTTGCTTGGCTTCCTGTTCTTGTTTATTTTCCTTTGTTATGGGAATGTGGTAATAGTCGATACCAAACTGATCTGCTACCACTTGTAAATCAGGATGATTGCTCATGATAACAGGAATCTCAGCAGTAAATTCTTTGGCACGTTGTCGCCAAATTAAATCAAATAGACAATGGTCTTGACGGCTAACCCAAATGGCAATACGTTGGACAGTATCAGAAAAGTGTAATTCCCATTTAGCTTGTAATGGTTGAGCAATAGCATTGAACGCTGGTGCGATTAATTCACGCGGTAAGTTAAAACCATCTAGCTGCCATTCAATACGGGTAAGAAATAAACCTGCCGCAAAATCTGTATGTTGATCTGCATGGATAATATTGCCACCATTAGCGTAGATAAAGTTGGCAATTTTTGCTACCAATCCTTTTTGATCTGGGCAAGAGATTAGCAATGTTGCTGTAGGATTTGTCATAGACGTATTGCAAGAAAAATGGTAATTTGTCAAAGACATTTTCCGTAAAATTTCTTTTAATATTTTTAAATTTTATACAAATTTCTATTATATAAGAAGTTCTGAATTTGACATAGAGCTTGCTTGAAAATAAATTTTATTCATTCAATAAAAAATATTACATTTATTTTTGAAGGTAGATAATTTTTCTTTATTTGACAGACAATAATTAAGGTAGCTAGCTTTAAGCAGAGAACACAAGTGGTGTGAGCAAATTTTTTAATTGATGATTGACCGTCAAGAGTGTTAATTTCGCGTCCGAACTTCTGTCTACCAGCTTCGACAAGTCTAGATGTATAACGTTTAGAGGAGAGGGCATCGACACAAGAAACAACTCGTTAGTATAGTTGTTGTTCTTTTTATAAGTGTTTCACCTAGAAGGTTGAGAATGTTCACAACCCATAGCTAATTATTAACTTGCTTTACAGAGGAGATGAAAAATGCACCACCATTTTATTTTGTATAGAATATAGTTTAATTGTGCTTTAAGCCAGAAGCCCACGAAAATAATTAAGTATAATATAAGACACACTGGCTGGAGAAGAATCAAAAAAACTTTATATCTCCACAAAGCCTAGTATTGGTAAAGCTTTACTACTGCACTTAGTTTTATTTACAACAATATTTTTATCATGGCACAAATATTTTTCATTCATTTAGCAATTATAGTTTACCTGGTAATGGCTTACTGTTTCTTTAATGAATGGTTAGGGTTTTTTGTAGCAGATGAAGACATGGATTCAGAGCAGCGCTTATTTTCCACTGTCATTTTGCTATTAGCAACTATTTTATGGCCAATAGTTGTCCCTTTTGCTTATTTGGAACTACTGAAGTTCCATAAAAAGCACAAGCAGATTATTAATTTATTAATAAACCCACCTAAAGCTGGCAGTTATGACGATTGAGATTTAGTTAAAATTGATTCTGCTATCAAATTAACCAAAAGAAAATTATTATTTACTGTTTGTCGGAGTAGGTTGAGCAGAATTAGGCGTAAACTTTTTCACATTATCATTTACAGGTTGTTTCCACTCAGACAGTTCTCTATTGACCGCATTTTCAAAATCTGTGGATACTAACAGCACATCTACATTCTTGTTAGGTTCTGTAGAAGGGTCAACTTGAGCATACACAGAACGACCGTTAAAGTTAGACTTGCCCAAAATCAACTGATGTGTTTTCTGATTCTTAAGCTTTATATCAATAGTTGCTTGAGGTTGATCTAAGCCGAACTCTACAAGCTGGTTACCTGAGATGGATATCATATGATCACTCTTTCCTTCCGTCAGCAAATTCATTAAATAACCTACAATGGCATTACTTGCTGGCGCGACTTCAGGAGATTTTAGTAACCACTTTGATCCATCCGATTTATCACTACGTTCTAGCGTTAAAGTCTGATTTTTAGTTTTGACTATCAAAGATTGCACATCATCTTCTTTAAAAGAGAAAATCTGCTTTTTCTCCTTTATTTCCTCTTGCTGAGGTTGACCTTTAAGTTCGTAAAAGTAAACAAAACCACCCAAACTCAGCGCTAGTATTATCAAAATTAAAGTTGTTCGCTGTAATTTCATGGATTCATCATGAGTTCAGTTGTTAGTTGTTAGTGAGGCAGTGAATTGCCTCCCCAAAAGCGCACTATCTCACTACAAACTACCCATTCTTACCGTCTAAGCCACCAGAGAATAGCTGCCGCCACTAACCCTATCATGGGTAAAATCAGCAGAGATGACAACTCTAAAAGATTGGCTTGTGCTGCTGTGAGATTGATGCGACGGTCTTTAGCTTCTTTAGGGCTAATTGAAAGGGGTTGCTGATCCTGCTGACTCAGCCAAGTGACTGAGTTGAGAAATATATCTCCATTAAGTTGCTTCTCAAACAAGCCATTGACGGCAAAATCTGAATTTCCTAACACAACCATCCGTGACTCAGCAGAAGCAGGGGAAGTAGGGGAAACAGGGGGAGTAGGATTAGGTAGGGCTTGAGATTGAGCTGATGGTTTCCTAGTTAAGGCGACACCCAATGTGAGGGGACCTTTGCGATCGCTCTCGGGATTAAACTTCAAGTTTTCGCTTTGCTGGTCACTTTCTGCCCAGCTATTAGGATAAGGCTTGGTGAGTAACAAGGGAGTTGCCTGAATGCCAGCCACCGAAGTTGTGTCAATTGGTCGGGCTAATGGATAAAAAGAGATACCGTTGCCAAAATCTTTGGTTATCGGGTGTTTCCCGTATTCTGTGACTATAGGTGCTGCAGGACCGAGTCCAACACTTCCAGAAACATCGACAGCTAAACGATTGTCTAACTTTACACCCCACTGGGCTAGCAAACTGTCGAGTCTGGGGTCGGTATTTGGGTCAATCATCAGCAATAAGTTGCCGCCTCGATTAAGATAGTCCTGTAGGGCTTTGACCTCGTTCTCAAACAGTGCTCTTTTGGGACCTGCAACCACGACCACAGCCGCATCTTGAGGAACACTAGACTTTTCTGCCAAATTTAGAGTTGAGGTGGTGTAATTTTTGTCATTTAATGCTTGAACTGCTTGCGTTATTGCACCCTCTCCTGCTGAAAGTTGGTGTTCGCCGTGACCTTGGAGAAAGTAAACTTTAGCAGTACTTAAGCTGGTGATCTGTTGCAGGCGATTTGTTAGTTTCACTTCTGATAGGCGTTCCTGTGGACCTACCACCTGAACCAACTGCCGTTTCTCTCCAGATTCTATGTAAACTTCTCCATAATCTTTGACGCCAAACTTACGGGCAAGTCCTAGCCTTGCTTGTGGATCTACATACTCAAAATTAAACTTTGAGCTTTGCCGACGATAATTTTCCAACAAGTCCCGGTCTACGGGGTCCTGATTGACATCAAACACCCATACTTTTGTTGGGACTTGTAAGGAACGTACCAATTCTCGTGACTGGGGCGCAAGAGTAAACAACTTGGTTTCTGTCAAGTCAACTCGCGCATGATAGCGAGTCCCCAAGAAGTTGATTAATCCTAAAATTGCCAAAACTGCCAAAGTCGCAACCAAAGCATTAGTACCAGCTTGGGTAGAACGTTGTCTCCACCAGTGAGTCTTTTGGCTTTGCCATACCAGCCACCAGCCAACGATGACACCTCCTAAAATTATCAATACTAACGGGAGCGCTCCCCAATTATCTGATACTAAGCCAGCTGTTAAGCCCGCAGCAATTAGGAACGGACCAAACCAAAATAAAAATTTCCAAGGTTTATTTTTCGCGATTGTTTTCATTTGATTTGTCATTTGTTCTGTGTCATTTGTTCTTACTAATGACTAATGATTAATGACCAATAACTCATGACTATGAACGTTGAAAGCGGAGTGCATCAATTGATTGAGCTGTGAGAAAGATACCTAAAACAATGTAACTGGCAAATAAAATCAAGCTGCTGGTATCGAAAATACCTTGTACTAAGGTGTTGTAATGTTTCAGCAACGATAGATGTGCCAGCGCTACTCCTAGAGAGCCACCAACATTTTTGGCAATCAAATCAACAAACAACAGTAATAAAATTAATGCAAATGTGAGAACGGCAGATAGGATTGTGCTATCTGTCAAAGAGGAAATGAACATTCCTAGTGACAAAATTGCTGCTGCAAGTAAGATTAATGCCAAATGCCCCAGCAAGGGAATGGCTGGCGGTATGGGTGGATTTGACCCACTCAAAGCAATGGCTTCTAATCCCAACATAGGTACTACCATTGTTGTAAAAAAGGTCAACACTCCTAATAATTTACCGACAGCGACTGCCCAATTTGTCACTGGTGATGTGGCTAAAAGTTCTAAAGTGCCACGCTTGCGTTCTTCGGCATAAAGTCCCATCGAAAGAATTGGCAATACAAACAACAACAGCCATCCCATCCGATCCAAAAATGCCCTCACAAATTCGTAAGGAACATCTATTGGTGGAACTGGCACTCCAAATTGTTGTCCCTGTAAATCTAATGCAGCCACTGTTTGCAAGATGCCTTCTGGTCCCATCAAAATGAGTACGAAGAATAAGCCAGATAGAAACCAAAAAACACCAGCAATTGCGTATGCCAAAGGCGATACAAAATAGCTCTGTAACTCTCGGCGATAGATGGCAATAATATTACCCAGTACTACACCCATTTATGCAGCTTCTCCTTCCCTGGCGTCTGCTGTTTGTGTCTCAGTCTCTAAATTTTTTTCTTCTGTTGTCAGTTGCAAAAATACATCTTCCAGAGTAGCGCTAACACGCCGCATTTCATGTAAGTCAAATCCTGTCCGCAGTAAGGTCGCTGCTATCTCTCCTCCTGGTTCAGTTCCAGGTTGTGAGAGTACCCGTAGGTAAGCTCTGTTTTGCCTTGGAAGGTTGTGATTATGTATTCCAGCTGTTGGGATTGATTCCACCAAACCCACCCCTGGTACATTTTGCAGTACCTGTTTGGCTAGAGCAGCTTCTCCTTCAATCTCTATTTCATATCCAGAACCTTTCGTCAACTGGGTCATGAGATTTTCAGGTGTATCCATAGCTACGACTTTGCCACGAGTGATGATTGCCACTCGGCTACAGGTCATGCTTACCTCTGGCAAAATATGGGTGGAAAGAATGATTGTGTGGCTTCCGGCAAGGCTTTTAATTAAATTGCGTACCTCGATGATTTGCCGGGGGTCAAGTCCTACTGTGGGTTCATCCAGAATGATGGCTGGTGGATCGTGAACTATCGCTTGGGCAATGCCGACTCTCTGACGATATCCTTTAGAAAGTTTGCGAATAATGACGTGACGCTTTTCTTGCAAATTGCAGCGTTCCATCGCTGCTGCGACCTTGCTCGTGCGATCGCCCGCCGGAACTCCTTTAATCCGCGCCACAAAATACAAAAATCCCTCCACCGTCATTTCTGGATACAACGGCGGTGTCTCTGGTAAATAACCAATCCGTTGGCGCACCAACAGAGAATTTTCGTGGACATCGAAACCAGCAATTCGAGCTGTCCCACTCGTTGCTGGTAAATAACCAGCTAAAATCCGCATAGTTGTCGTTTTGCCAGCGCCATTCGGTCCCAAAAACCCTAAAATTTCACCTGGTTCTACGTTGAACGTGACATCAGTAATCGCTGGGGTAGAGCCGTATGTTTTACTCAGATGCTCAACTTCAATCATCCGCTTTAGCCGAGTGCAAATGATAATGTATCAAACCATAATAAATCACCAAAACAATTCTGATCCCTCACTACTAAGTATTGAGTATGCCATTATTTGTTTTCTCTTTTCCTAAGTACTCGCTTTTTGAGGAATATCCTTGCCTAAAGCCAGTTATGGATTTATGTATTAAAGTGAGTGGGAAAAGCGCACAAGAAGGTCAGTACGGAGGAAAGCAAACAATTATGAAGACTGATCTAGTTGACTCAATTTAGATAAGTTCAGTAGACTCAACGCTATACCAGGACACCAAGAGGGGAACTTCTTGGGCGCAGCAAGCCTCACCTGTTGTGGGTGAAGGACCTCATGATTATGATTATTTAAAATTTGTTTATTAATAACTACTAAATGGTCAACTCTACCGTCGTTGCCACACTCACTGTTTATGTCAACCCGGCAACTGGGAATGATGCCAATGCTGGGACACTGTTAAACCCCTATAAAACTCTTACCCGTGCCTTGAAGGGAAACACAACAGGCACGATTATTCAGCTAGCCCCTGGAATTTACAGTACAGGTAGTGGAGAAGTCTTTCCACTGGTGATTCCCAATGGCTTGACCGTACTGGGTCACGAAGCAACCAAAGGTCAAGGTATTGTCATTTCGGGAAGTGGGAAGTACAAAAGTGAAAGTTTTGGTCTCCAAAATATTACACTGCTATTACTAAGTGACGCTCAACTGATGGGCGTTACTGTCATAAATCCGATAGAAAAAGGGACTGGTGTCTGGATTGAATCAACAGCACCAACTTTAGCTAACAACACTTTTATCAAATGTGGTCGAGAAGGAGTGTTTGTCAGCGGAACAGCCAAACCACTGATTCAAGACAACGTATTTGTACAAAATGGCCTTGGTGGGTTGGTAATGGCAGGTAATAGCAAAGGAGAAGTGCTGCGCAATATTTTGCAAAAAAATGCTTTGGGGATAGCAATTAGTGATTTTGCAGCTCCATTGATAGCAAATAACACCTTCTCTGAAAATAGAAATGCGATCGCTCTTTCACGAGAAGCACGCCCTGTATTACGGAACAATCTCATCGAAAACAATATTCAAAGCGGTCTGTCGGTGAATGGTAACGCTTCTCCCGATTTGGGGCGTACTCCAGATCCTGCTGGTAATATTTTTCGCAACAATGGGCAATTTGATGTCCAAAATAACACACCTGTTCAATTGATTTCAGTGGGCAACCAGTTGAATTCTACCCAAGTCAAAGGAATGGTAGAGTTGGTTGCTGCAACGGAAGAGACTTCGTCAGCAGTGAACGAAATTCCCTCATACGATGACCTTGAGGGACACTGGGCAAAACCATTTGTTGAAGCATTGGTCAGCATGGGTTGTACTCACGGTTTTGCTGATGCTAGCTTCGGTCCAGATAAACCAATAACTCGTGCTGAATATGCAGCTTTGGTTGCGGCTTGCTTCAATCCCACTTCCAAACGTTCAATCCCAGATTTTACCGACGTACCAAAGGATTTTTGGGCTTATAGTGCTATCAAAGTTGCAGCAGAAAGTGGTTTTGTCGGCGGATTTAGCGATCGCACCTTCCGCAGTGAGCAAAATGTCCTGCGATTGCAGGTGATTGTCTCTTTGGTGAGTGGACTTGCCCTAAAAGCAGCGGATCATAATTTCTTGGTGAGCTACAGCGATCGCAATACAATTCCCAACTATGCCCGCACCGCAGTCGCCACCGCCACCCAAAACAAAATTGTCGTTAATTATCCAGAACCCAAGCGACTTGAGCCCAATCGGGAAGCCACGAGAGGGGAAGTGGCAGCTATGGTTTATCAGGCATTAGTGGCGATTGGACGAACACCTAGTACGAATTCGCCTTATATTGTTTCCGCTTCTTCATGATGAGAATTAACATGAAAAGCATTTCGCCTATATACTTGGAAACACTTGGCAAAAAAAACTGTAGATAAAAATAAGATAGGCTGTATGGGATGGGAGAAAGATTTATGCCTATTGTCTGAAGCCGAGAACCAGATGTTCACAACCCCCTTGGACACCTCTGCTGATCTGGCAACTGCCCTACTAATTCACTATAGTTTCGACCTCAGTGGCTACAGCGCCAGTGAGCTAGTTGATCATTGGCAAAAGCAATACCCAGGAAACTGGCTACACTTGGCAGTGATTGAGGCACTCTATCAAGGTCGCTACAAAGCTATTTCAGTGCAACAAATATTAACCTGTTGGCAGCGACGGGGACAGGCAATTTTTCATTTCAACATGGAATTTGAACGCCTGATTTGCAGCAAATTTCCACAGAGTTTAACCTCACTCCCTGGACTTTCTCCAGATTTCGTGGAGAAAAATGGACAAGGTAGAGTTGGGGAAGCAGCAGAGGACACCCAGACACCTTCCCTCTCCGGGTCTTCCTCATCTCCCCAACTCCCTATGACCCCATCTGCAAACCAAAAAGATAATATTCTTCCAGTCAGTACCAATAATCCCCCTATAGGACAATTCACCCCAGAAACAAGTTCAGGTTCAGAGTTATTTACCTCAAAACTCAAAGCTATTTCCAATGAAAAGCTGTACTCTTCTGAGAAACGGCTTCCTGGACATATACGCAGTTATATTTTAGAAGAAATAGGAAATAACAATCGCTATTTGTAAGAGCTTGGCATGGATAAATGTAGGATGGGTTAGCGGAGCGTAACCCATGCTGTCTGTTGCAATTGATGCTGTACTCGAAGGAAGACCGTATCCTACAAAAAATTCTGTCTGCTGACTTACAATGCCCTACATTATAAATTCCCTGAGCGGTAGACAGCTGACTTCTTTCTTGTTCAATTGACCGGCTCAGCCACAGCTTTTAAACCATTGTTATTCAGTATTTTGATGATGCTATCGGCATTATAACGAGTGCTAAAGATTCCTACTTGCATCACTCCTCGACCACGCCAGACAGTACGAAAAGCACCAGGAGCTAAGAATTTGACTAACTCCTGCTCTTTGTCATTTTGTACTTCGACTACAACTCTGTAACGTAAATTGATTGGACTTTCTCCCGCAGACGATTGGAGTGGTCTACCAACATACGCTGTAGTCGGAGAACTTTGAGTGACTGGAACTTTTCGCATATTACCAGTATTGCCCACGGGTATATTGGAACTAGGAACAGGCAAAAGAGCTGCATCACCGACGGGAGCAGCTTCTAATGTTGGTAATGAGGACTGCTCTCTGCTCCGTGCTCTTTGAACGGATGCTGGTGCTATCTGGTCATAGGTCGTGGAATTTGGTTGTGGTAATTGACGCACAGACATGGGAAGGGGGGAACGCACAGACATCTGTTGTAAGTTTACTGCTTCTGCGCGTCCCTGTGCCTTCATCTCAACGGTGTTACCCGCCGCTTGAGGTGCAGTGAATTCTATAGTATCAGAATAAATACGTACGTAATTTGCTTGTCGCGATGTATTGGGTGTATTTGCTACTGGTTGAATTGAGTTTGCCGTTGGTGCAACTTGCCGACTGGTAACTGTCCTTGTAACAGATTGTCCATCATACCTTGTCAAGCTGTTAGGATTTGGCAAACTAGGATTCCGAAGAGAGGGTTGTTTTTGATTAATAGTGGTGGGATTAATAGTGGTGGCAGAAAATGGTGAATTTGCAGACACTAATGGCTGCAGTTGATTATTCAATCGTCTAGGAGCATTGCTGGAAGATGTAGCAACAGAAGACGCGGGGAGATCTGCGCGTCTCCTCATCCCTAAATCCTCTCCTCCTCGTCCCTCCCCTGGGACGTCGGCTACTGCTGTTGTACCGATGACATCCACCCTACCATTGATGCGGTTGTTGGTAAGGTTATTGCCAAAAGCAGGAAAGATTTGTTTGGCAGCACTGGCGTTAATGTCGTAGCGAGCATTGTTGCGAAACTCATTACCACCTGGCGCAGAGGCAATGCCCAGGTTTGGCATTGCTTGGGAAATGACGACTAACCCGTCTTCTTTACTGCCCTGAATAACATTATTTCTCAGTATTGGGCGAGCATTGGCTTGTACCACAATGCCACTTCTGTTGTATTGAACGGAATTTCCAACCACTATCGGCTGAGCATTTTGGGTAATATTAATGCCAAAGCCCGTTTGTTGAAACACGTTCTCTCGCACCTCGGGTCGAGAACTCCCGGAGATAGTAATTCCATTCGCCTTGTTCTGATAGAAGAAATTATTGCGAATGATAGGCTCACTATTGCCAGTAACGGCAATTCCATCTTGGGTATTGCCAGTAAAGGTATTTTCCACAACGATTGGATGACTGTGTTCAATCCATAAACCATAACCACGAGGGTTGGGATTGGTTATCGTTACGCCAGTCAACCTCGCTTGGGTTGCGCCCACAACAGTGACGTTTTGACCGCCAAAGGTGCGACTGAGGTAAGCACCTCCTCCTTGGATCACAATACCACGACCTTTGCTGCGCGCGTCCCCCTGAAGAGAAACATTCGGTTTGAGCATCAAAGGAAAATTCTCTCCGGTTTCGGCACTGTAAGTACCGCTTGAAAGCATAATCACTGTGTTGGGGGCAGCGACTTGTAGTGCTTGGGTGATGGTTTTAAAAGGAGCGCCTTCACCTCCATGACCTACCCTGTCATCTCCGACACTTGGGTTGACAAAAAGGACGTTAACCTGAGACATTGTTCGGACACCAGTTTGTGCCCCATCTGTTGTTATGGGCATTTGTGCCATAGCGGCATCAAGACTTGCGCCAAGCATTGCCATGGATGCTAATCCCATGCCAGTGGTGAAAAACAAAACAAAGAAACGAAATACTGATAAAATTGATACATTAAGGAATGAATATGATTTATAACCCTTGGCATTTCGCTTTACTGATAGGTTGTTTGCCAAATAAGACTTAGGAAAGACGTGGGTGTGAATCACTTTTATGACACTCCTTCAACCAAAAAAGTTTTTATACTTTTGTAGACGTAAATGTGTTATTGAGGTTAGTTACATATTGACCGATTCGCTCTTTTTGATACAAAGTTAAGTTAGTTAAGAATCAATAGAGATGCGAAGAACATTGCCAATATGAAAGAGGCTGGCTGTTACGATGAAAGCACTAATGGGGTTGTTGCAATGGTCGAGCCATACAGCCAAACAGAGCAAACACAGCAAGTTGTTTACCGCATTTTAGATGCAAACTTAGATCGCGCTCGTGAGGGCCTACGAATCATTGAGGAGTGGTGTCGCTTTGGGTTGAATAACGCCAACTTGGCTGCGGAATGCAAAAAGGAGCGACAAGAGTTAGCTCGTTGGCATACCGCACAAATGCGGGCGGCGCGTAATACACCTGGCGATCCGGGGACTGACTTAACTCATCCTCAAGAAGAACAACGCACGAGCATCAAATCGTTGTTACAAGCCAACTTCTGCAGAGTCCAAGAAGCTTTGCGGGTGCTAGAAGAGTATAGCAAGCTTGACAACCTAAATATGGGAAAATCTTGCAAGCAGATGCGTTATCGCATTTATACCCTAGAAAGCCAACTGATGGGACAACAACGGCAGCAGATGCTATCACGATCGCGTCTGTATCTTGTCACCTCCCCAAATGATCGGTTGCTAGAAATTGTCGAAGCTGCCCTGAAAGGAGGATTAACGCTGGTTCAGTATCGCGACAAAATAGCCGATGATACTGTGCGTTTAGAACAAGCTCAAAAACTACGGCAGCTATGCCACGCCTACGGTGCTCTTTTTATTATTAATGACCGGGTGGATTTAGCTCTTGCTGTCAACGCTGATGGCGTACATTTGGGACAACAAGATTTGCCTATTGCTATTGCCCGACAATTACTTGGTCCTCACCATTTAATAGGTCGTTCTACCACAAATTCGGAAGAAATGCAAGCAGCGATCACTGAAGGTGCAGACTATATTGGTGTGGGACCAGTATATGCAACTCCTACAAAAGAAGGGAAAGCACCAGCTGGCTTAGATTATGTCAGCTATGCCGTTAAAAATTGTTCTATACCTTGGTTTGCCATCGGAGGAATAGATCCAAATAACATTAATGAGGTCATCAACACGGGAGCAAACCGTGTGGCTGTGGTGCGTAGTCTTATGCAAGCCGAACAACCTACCCTGGTAACACAATTTTTCCTCTCACAGCTAATAAGTCGCATGAAACCAGAAACTGGTACGTCTTATGTTTGATAGGATTACACTACTCGTCAATGGAGAAGCTCGTAACTGCTCACCCCAAACACCTTTACCTGATTTACTCCAACAATTGGGTTTTAATCCCCGCCTGGTGGCGGTAGAGTATAACGGTGAAATTTTACACCGTCAGTTCTGGTCAGAAACTAAAGTACAACAGGGCGATCGCTTGGAAATAGTCACCATCGTTGGCGGTGGTTAAGTGAGTAAACATGAGTAGCGAGACTCAGGAATGTAAATTGAGCTATGTAAGGTTCTACAGTTAGCTAACTGTTTTCCTTTACGACCAAGTTGTTCGCGTAGCTTTTGGTCTTGACACAACCGTTTGAAAGCATGAAAAACTTCATACCCAGAATTGGGATTCACGAGTATGCCATTTTCCTCGTGGTGGACTGTATCGACTATAGTCCCTAAACGAGAAGCAATGACAGGTTTTCCAAAATAACCTGCTTCTAAACAGACGATACCAAAACCTCCGACTCTGGGAGCTTGATTATCTCCTAGAGTCAGCATCGCAAGTATGTCACACGCTGCATAATATCCTGCTAATTCTCGGTCAGGGACATATCCAGCAAAATGAACTCGCCTCTGTACTCGTAAGCGACTGGCTAGATTTCTGAGTGCAGACTCATAAGGACCTTGCCCACAAAGTATGTAGTGGACGTCCATCCCGAGAGTCAATAGGAGTGTTAAATTCTCAATAACCCGATCAAAACCTTTAAGCTTCACCAGTCGTCCTACTGAAAGAATGACGACTGCTGTTTCCGGAATATGATATCCACTCCGTACTCGTGCACGCAAATCATCCAGATGATTTGGATGAGCACAAACGCCAAATTTTTCCACTCTCACAGTGGGGTTAATGACATGAGTGGGTGTCTCAATATGGAAATGGGTGGTCAGGTAATCTCGAGTAAAAGAACTGTTACAAACAATCCCTTGCGCTCGTTTTAACGTGAATTCAAACAGAGAATGCAGTATGGGATTGCGTGATAGCCTAAGAATGTCCTTTCCATGTAGGTAGATGAAAAAGCGAATAGGTAAGAGGTAACTTAATAGTAAAAGAGAAAGAAATTGGTAGCCGTGACCCCATTCAATATAGCGGTAGTGATAGCGAAAATAAAGTTTGATGGCTATGACAAATGACCAAACTGAATCGAGAAAAACTTGCAGCATACTCCCCACATAACTACCACGCTTTTGTTGAGGCATGGGCCAGCGGTATACAGGGAATTTTTGAGCTTTGTCAAAGAGTTTATCTCCTGAACAACTAGCTGCTAAAACTATCATCCTTTCTGGATCTTGTAAGCAGCGATTATAGATATATTCTTCAATTCCTCCCTCTTGCGGTTGGAAGCTACGAGATATGACTAGAATGTCCGGATATGACGCAGTTTTGTCTCGGATTGTTGCTCTTATGTGTGAAATATTTTCCATCAGACATTTGATAACTAAACGTCAAAACAGCATAAAAAATACAAAAATTTGTGTAACTTGTATGATGAAACTTCTAAATAAAGAGAAGAAAGAAAAACTATTTTGTTCCTGATTTTAAAAGGTGATAATTGTCTAATTTTTCTAAAGATTTAAAAAAGAAAAATAAAATAATTAGCAGTAAATTTCCATTATAAAGAAAATTTACTAATTATTTTTCGAGAAGAGTCATTAAATTTAGTTTGGGTTTTTAATATTTCAATTTAGTTTTTAAAAATCATAAATCTTTAACACAAAAATGGAAACAAGAATATTAACAAAAGCTAAAAATGAAACAGAATAAAAAGATGAAACATTAAAAGAGGTGTACATCTTGAGATTTCTAAACTTGCTGCTGTTAGTAGGATATCTGAATATCAATAAAAATATGATGCCAAAATGCCAAAAAGCTATCTTTCTTAATTATCTTTTTTCAAAAAAACTTTAAATTACCTTTTGTCTATAAAATGACACAAATTTTGTTAAATAAGATACAGAATGCGAGATATTTATTTGTGATATGTGAAAAAAGTATAAAAGCTATTAAAAATTATTTTGACAAAATAAAGAAGAAGTAAAAAAAGAACTGATAAATAAAAAGTATTTGTATAATTTTAAACCTAACTCAGGAAAGAGGGTTCTGGCAGAACTATGAGGAAAATTTTGAACTTTGAATGAGCGAATTTTGAATTTGAGCGTAGCGAGTGGGGTACGGTTATCTACTCCAGAAATCCCCCCAAAGCGTGCTGCTCGTCTGATATAAGAGACGGTAAATTGGAATTGTAGCCTGTTACGAAAGCGCTACTGCCAATCAACAACTCTGTGGGGCTACAGGCTGGCGTCACTGACCAAGCACAACCTCCTAAGCGCATTGGGAGAAAAATAACCAATAGAGTTTTTCAAAAGACTGTGTCATGCGTAAAAAACTACAAAAAGCTATCAAACCCCTTTTAAAATCCCTGTTCTTCCTATGCCTCGTCTCTGTCTTGGCATTTGGTCATACAGATGGAGCCTTAGCCGCCAGGAGTGGGGGTAGAATCGGCGGTGGTTCTTTCAGAGTCCCCTCCAGCCGCCCCTACTCCTCTCCTCGCACCTACGCACCTCCTGGTGGGGGTTATGGCGGGGGATACTACGCACCTTATCCTGGTGGTGGTTTTGGTTTTCCATTCCTGCTTCCCTTCTGGGGTATTGGGGGAGGATTTGGCTCTCTATTGAGCATTTTGGTTTTCTTTGCGATCGCCAACTTCCTAGTGCGGAGTTTCCGTCGCGTCTCATCTGGTGAGAGTCCAGTGGGCGACACCAGTAACCCATCTGTTTCTGTAAATCGTTTGCAAGTAGGCTTGTTAGCGAGTGCCCGTGACTTGCAAAATGAACTCAACTACATTGCAGAAACTGCTGATACAAACTCTCCAGAAGGGAGAGCAGAAGTTTTGCAAGAAACCAGCCTAGCTTTGCTCCGCCATCCAGAATATTGGGTGTATGCAGGTGCTGGTAATCAACAAGTTCGTCTAAATGCAGCTGAGGCGCAATTCAACCGTTTGTCACTTGCAGAACGCAGTAAGTTTACTGAAGAAACTCTTTCTAATGTGAACAACCAGCTCAAAGAAGCGACTCCCAAAGATGCTTTACCTGCTGCTGGTGAACTAGATAATCCAACCCGTCTCATCACGAGTGGTCCTGGAGAATACATTATCGTTACTTTACTAGCTGCGACCTTAGGCAAATACCAGCTACCAGAAATCAACAACGCTGACGATTTGCGTCAAGCCCTACGCCAATTTGGTAGTATCCCTGGTGAGCAACTACTTGCTATGGAAGTTCTTTGGACTCCACAAGCTAAAGGCGATACTCTCACCTCTGATGATGTGTTAGCAGAATATCCAGATCTGAAACTGGTTTAAGCGTATTGCATCGTAAAAGCATAACTCTTGCGAGGCGGGCTGGAAAGTCCGCTCTTATTTTTGCATTTTATAGCGCTTTCTCTTGAAATCAAATACGGATTTATCTGTCTTTATCTATCTGCATCTGTGGCTTATTCTTTCTTCTTGTACCTGATTGAAAACTGCTATGGATTTTCAACAGACCAAGTTGCAACCACTCGAAAGCCACATATCCTTAGTCCGCCGTCAGGTTCGTTCCAGCTACGACTGGCGCTACGGCAAAGCACAGAACTAAAACTCCAAGAACCACCACGAAGCACCCGACGATTATTATCGCCGCCAACTTCCCAAACTGATCCATCTGTCGGTGCGCCATCGTAATTTTTGTGCCAAGGGTCAGCACACCACTCCCAGACTAACCCATGCATATCATACAAGCCAAAGGCATTTGCTACCTGAAAACTACCTACAGGTGTTGTTTCTTTTCGGTATTTAGCTTTTTGTTCCGAACTATGAGTTTCACTTTCACCACAGTTTGCTAATTCAGTGCTAATTGTTTCGCCAAAATGGAAGGATGTCGTAGTTCCAGCACGACAAGCATACTCCCATTCGGCTTCGCTGGGTAAGCGATACTGTCGTCCGGTTTTTGCAAATAGCCTTGCACAGAATTCTACTGCTTCGTGCCAAGAGACGTTTTCAACTGGTCGATTTGCACCTTTAAATTTCGACGGGTAAGGATTCAAAGATTGTTTCACCTTAGGTAAAGCTGCTACCATTTTCCATTGTGCTTGGGTAATAGGAAACTTCCCCATAAAAAAAGGTTTGATAGTCACTTCGTGTCGTGGACGTTCGTCAGCATCCCCTTCATTGTCTTGCGAACCCATCATAAAAGTACCGCCAGGAATCGCCACCATTTCCAGTGTGACTTCAGGACCCAAGTTTTCTGCATAAAACTTTGCACTCCCAGAATCACGGCTGATTTCGTTACCTTGTGCGTCTACTGTGACTACATTAAATTCAAAGGTTTGTAAAAAGTGGAAGTCTGAAAAGATTTCTAGTTTAGGAATTGCACTTGTGACTTTGTGTTGTTGAAGCGGCGACTGACGTTGGGGAAGTGCTAAGATAGGCAATGATGCAGATTTTGTTGCATTCAAATCTTGTAAAACTTCTGTTGCTGATTGATACCTATCTTTTGCCAGATGTTTCAGCAACTTATCTAGAATTTCCCCCAGTTCATCGCTGACAAGAACCCCTTTTTCCTGTAAATGCTCTCGCCACAACCATTTACCGTTCATCGGGTCATAAAGACGATCTTGAATCTGTCCATGGGGTTGTTGGATGGGCAAACATTGAGTGAGAAGACGCGCACAAGTCACTCCCAAAGCGTATAAATCACTTGCTTGACAGGCAAATCCAGCCATTTGCTCGCTGGGTGCATAACCGATTGTGTAGAGCACCGTAGCTTGTCTTGATAAACTGGTTTGTGTGACCTGCTTGGCACCACCAAAGTCAATCAGAACGAGTTTGCTATCAATTTGGCGGCGGATGATGTTTTCTGGTTTAATATCTCGATGGATGACGTTACGCTCATGAATAAATTGAAGAACTGGTAACAAATCAGCTAAAAGTTCCCGGATTTGCTCTTCACCAAAGGCTTGTTGCTGAAGTTCTTGTAAGAGAGTTTGCCCTTGAATAAATTCTTGCACCAGATAGAGGCTAGAACCTTGTTCAAAGTAAGCAAGTAATCTGGGAATTTGCCAGTGATTTTCTCCTAGTTCATAAAGTCGCCTCGCCTCTTGCTTAAACAATTCTGCTGCTTTGGTGCGTTCTGAAGTTCCTTGAATTTGTGGGAAGAATTGTTTGATGACGCAAGGAGCATCTAGTCTATCAACGTCTTCTGTTGCATATGTTCTGCTAAACCCGCCCTCGCCTAATAATCTCAATACACGATAGCGGTTCCTGAGGAGGTTACCAAAGTTGCTTTGTCCGCAACTGGTGCAAAATCTATTGCTGTCAGAGTTGAAGGGATTAGAGCAATTGGGATTTTGACAAATTTGCATAGTGAGCCATGTATCGCATTTCGTCTAGAGTTGGCTCTCATTTGAGCTATTTAAATACAGATACTTATATTTACCTACACCCACGAAATTTAAGTAAACAGATGAAAAGTTGCTGTGTATTTGGTTGTGTGAGGTGAGGCGTTTCTAAGTGAAAAGTTTCTAAATATGAGTACGTATGAGCGCACAGATTCCCATTATAATAGGGATAATACGATGAAACGACTCATTTTGTCAAGTGCGCCAGAAGTGTGGAGTATGAGAAGTGAAATTAGTAACTAATGAGTGTTTATTCTCTGCCCTGAAGCGCGAATGAATTCAGCCACCAAAGCAATAATCGCAGAGACCAAAATCAAGATGACGCTGAGAGCGTTGATATCTGGTTTGACTCCTGTCCGGATACGGCTAAAAATTTCCATCGGCAAGGTGTTAGAACCACTACCAGCCGTAAAACTGGCAATGAGAAAGTCATCGAGGCTGAGGACAAAAGCTAGCAAACAACCAGCAACAATACCAGGCATTAACTGAGGTAGTAACACTTTGATAAAGGCTTGTACTGGTGTTGCTCCTAAATCTAATGCTGCTTCTTCTAGGTGAGGATCTAAGTTGGTCAGTCGAGAAGACACAACAAGACCAACGTAGGCAAGACAGAACACAACATGAGCTGCAACAATTGTCCAGATGCTCAGGGGAATGGCAAACGCTGCTAAAAAAACTAGGGTCGCTACTGCGATCGCAATATCAGGAATAATCAATGGTAAGTAAGCAATACCGCGATACAATCCCTTACCTAGAAACTGATAACGTGCTAACCCCATAGCCATTAACGTTCCCAACACTGCCGAAATCGCCACTGCACAAAATGCTACTATCAAACTATTCTGTAGAGCCGATAAAATACGCTCATCTGTTAACAATTTGCCATACCATTCCAGGGTAAACCCTTGCCAAGTTGCACTGTACGGTGAGCGATTAAAACTATAAAAAGCTAGTACCAGTATAGGCAGGTACATGAAAGCAAACATTAGCACCGAGAAAACCGCTTGCCATGCAAAGACAAGCGGTTTTTTGCGGGATAGATCTGTATTCACGTTTGAGAGAATTTTCTTTTATTGTGTCGTTATGCCGCGAATTTTATCTTATTTAAAACTTACAGTCAAGAACTTCCTTTCTCATCGCTGGGTTGCTCCTTTGACCAAGACCTCTGTGCCTACATCTACTGATAGCTTTTGCTTGAGCACAGGTCGTTTGCTCCCGCTTTAACATTTGTTTTTGCGTTAGATAAGCCTCAAGATATTCACAACTTTCACAGTACAGTTCTTTCCCTGGATGAGGACAACGACAGGGGAGATATTGGAGACAGTCAGAGGAATTGTTGAATATAAAGTACTCAGATGTTAATAACTGTGAAAAAATGACCAAATCTTGAAAAAACAACACTGTATTTTTTATAACAACAAATAGCTTACTATACATTTTTTCTTAATTTGTGATTTGATTTATATCATCTTTATATTATTGATGATTGATATAATAATTACCTCATTCTCAAAGCTGGTTTTAGCCCTAGTTAAAATGCATAGTTGTGAGTCACTTTATGAAAAATGATATATATTAATTAATCTTTTTATTTATTTACTATTGAGAACACTGTAAGAGAGATTAAATTTCTTGTCAAAATACCTATTAAATTAAATTTATGTCTATAGATAGAAGCTTATAAATAGCAGAATAATAGGTATAAACGACTTCTTCTGTAAATTTTTTTATCTCCTCTCAGACTTATAGCTAGAAAGTACAAAACTTTTGTTAGATGTTTATTGATTCAAAAGTCTTTCTGACGAAGGAGCAAATCCAGATTTTGATTGTCTAAAGTGAGCTCAGTAGGTTCAACTTGAAAAAGCATTGAATAAAATCATGAGTAAGCAGCTAGAAAACAATCAAATTAGGCAGCCTGTAAGCGTGGATTGGCATGCGCAAGAAGAGCCAACAGCAAAAGAAAGAAACTTAACTGTGAATCCGGGAGATAAGATTGCTGATAAGCCTCAAACAGTTGAAGAGAAAGCAAAACAAGTTGCTGTAGATCAACCGGACATTACGGGCGACTGGATTAAAGTGCCCACTTACTTTGTTGTGGAATACCCAAATGGTGAAAAGAAAGCCCTGCACCATGTGAAAGATGCAGAAGAAATTTCTGATGTCATTCGGCAAGCACGAGTTGATGAACATGGGAATCGTATTTGGTGGTAGTAACAGATGGCGTTAGTTAGCCACAAGAAATGAGGCTCTTGGGCATAAATATTTCAATTTCATTCTGTATTCTCTCCCTAAGAAAGCCTCATAGATATTTCTGTCTAGAAAACTATGGAAATTAGAAGTCCAGCCTTTTTTATCGGTAACACCATCCCATTTAAATACACTTGTGATGGTGAAAATATCTCGCCTCCCCTACAGTGGGAAGCACCTCCTCAAGGAACAGAAAGCTTTGTTCTGATTATGGATGATCCCGATGCACCCAACAGAACGTTTACCCATTGGATTGTCTACAACATACCCGCCGATAAGCGTGAATTACCAGAAGGTGTGACTCAACAACCTAAACTCTCTAATGGTTCCTTCCAAGGAGAAAACAGTTTTGGGGAACTGGGTTTTGGAGGACCATGTCCACCCAAAAATGGTGCCCACCGCTATTTTTTCCGACTCTTTGCTTTGGACAGAAAACTGGATTTGCCAGCGAGAGCAAGTAAACAACAGGTATTAGCGGCAATGGAAGGTCATGTGCTAGATAAAGCAGAACTGATGGGACGTTACGCAAGAGAAACTGAATAACAAAGTTAAAGAATTGTCCAAAACCCCACTCATCAAAGGGGTTTTTTGTTTGAATATAATAATTTAATAGTGTCAGAATATTATCAAAAATTTTTAGAACTATAATCTAGAGCTTCTAGATTTTAGCTTTTGCAGAGCAAAAAATAAGGCAAGTTTATTAGCAGCGAATTTCACGTTGACGAGTTAATAAGCTTTATCTAAAAACCAGGGATAAAGCCTATTTTACTCAGGAATTGCTGCTTTCATAAAATGCCTTAATACAAAGTGGTACTAATTCTGAATTTCTTTTCCACTTTTACTTGACTTACTAGAAAAAAAGTAACTAGATCTTGTTTTTATTATGTCAATTACTGATTACTTAGAAAGTAGTGTGCTTCACATTACTAGATTAACTAGAAGCCAGTAACCTATAAGTACAAGCAAAATGCTTAACCACAAAATTGGTCTGTTCATAGGCAGATACCGTTCTGGTTATTAACCAGACTATGCTCTGTGTATAAAACTATTTTAGCGATATTAACTGTAGCTTGCAGGAAGACATGAGGTTGTGTTTGTTAACATGACTAGTCTCAAAATTACTCAAAAAGGAGAATTGACAATATTTTGAATAATGAATTATCAATACTTTCTCATTTTTTATCTCTATGTGAGTAAGAATGATAATCTTTATTTGTCATCATTCAATAGAAAGAAAAAAATAAATTTTATTTTCACTAATCAAAAAGACGTACTTTGATTAGCGGGTAATAAGTTCCTTACTTAAGATAGAAAGACAAATCCCAAAGAAACATAATAAAGTTCTTATTGAAAGTTCTTATTGAATTCTTACTAGATTTTGTCTGCAAACTAAGCTCTCACTATACTGAGTAGCTGGAAATCTTTCATTAGTAAGAGAGTATGCACTTTGAATTTAAAACTTACTTGTTAGGAGGTTTTTGATGCGGATTGCCCAAGTTGCTCCCCTCTGGGAAAGAGTGCCACCTCCAGCTTACGGCGGTATAGAGTTAGTAGTTGGATTGTTAACCGATGAATTAGTAAAACGCGGACACGAAGTCACACTATTTGCATCGGGAGACTCTATCACTTCAGCAAAGCTTGAATCAGTTCATCCCCGTGCCCTACGACTTGATAGCACTGTCAAAGAGTACAGCGTATATGAAATGCTGCATTTAGGTCGGGTGTATGAACAGGCTGAAGAGTTTGATATTATTCATTCTCACATGGGTTTCTCTGCCTTAACCTATGCTAATCTCGTCAAAACACCTACTGTACACACGTTGCATGGAATTTTTACTCCTGACAACGAAAAGATGTTTAAACATGCGAAACATCAACCTTATGTGAGTATTTCTGATGCGCAGCGAGAAGAAAGGCTAGGTTTGAACTGTGTAGCGACAGTTTACAACGGAATCGATGTCAGCAGCTATAAGTTTTATCCCCAACCTGAAGAATCGCCCTATCTAGCGTTTTTGGGTCGGATTTCTCCAGAGAAAGGAACGCACTTGGCGATAGAAATTGCGAAAAAAGCAGGCTGGCGCTTGAAAATGGCGGGTAAGGTAGATGTTGTTGATGTGGAATACTTTGAAAGTGAAATCAAGCCTTTGATTGATGGTAAGCAGATTGAGTATTTAGGTGAAGCCAATCACGAGCAAAAAAATGCATTGATGGGCGGTGCGATCGCAACTCTATTCCCCATTACCTGGCGGGAACCGTTTGGGTTGGTAATGGTTGAATCAATGGCATCTGGGACCCCAGTTATTGCAATGAGTCTGGGGTCTACCAAAGAGGTGATTGCCCACGGCAAAACAGGCTTCCTCTGCAATAGCGTTGAAGAATGTGTCAGTGCTGTGAGCAAGGTTGCAGAACTGGACCGTTCTGTCTGTCGAGATTATGTTTGGAACAATTTCAGTGTTCAGAAAATGACTGACGGATATGAAGCAGTTTACCGAAAACTCTTAGCAGAAAAGTTTGCTAAAAGCAACGGACATCTCCGCAAGCCAGTTCTTATTGGAAATTAGTAACCAGTTTATTTAAGAGGATTGAGAGCAATAGACTTCTTGGATAAATCTTTGCCCTCACCCTCTCTCCCAAGCTTGAGAAAGGTGTAATTTACCTTTTGCCATAGGTTTTTCAAACGACGTAGTCTACATACAAAACTTCGTGGGAAGTGTAGACTACGTTTTTGTTATTGATAGTAAATGCGGTTTTGTTTAATCACAATTAAATTCTAATTCATACTAAGTTGCATTCAAAAACCTCACCCCGCCCTCCGGGCACCCCTCTCCTTAGCAAGGAGAGGGGTGGGGGTGAGGTGACACCTATGAACGCAACTCGGTATCACATCTATCTTCAAGCGATTTGAGGATTTCCTATTGCCTATTCCTCCGAACTTCTGATGCCCCCGGTAACCCCTGCGGGAACACCGGAAGCCGACGCTCACAGTTCTCTCTGTTCCCTTTTAAAAGATTAAGCAACTAGCTAAAGATAGTTGTTATCATTCATGACCATGTGTCAAATGATAGATATAGCCTCTTCTACCTTTTGACAGATGAGTGTTATTCAGTATGGTTTCGCCGTTAAAAAATCCTCTCCCGCAGTTTGAGTACACAACGAGCCGAGTCGTTGTCTACTTTTACAGCAGCAGATTATGCTTATGGACTCCAATTATGTTTTTACGTTTGGTAGAAGCTATCTCGCTTCATCGTAAAGGACTCCTGCATGGAGCAGAATTTTTTATTTTTCCTGCTAATTTGAACCCTAGGGTTTTCCCAACAAGTTGGGTTCATGAAGCTAAAAGTTCCCGACGAACTAGCAACAGCTAGCTTGAAAAAGTGCAAAACATCACTCATCATGCCTTATCGAGTTTGCATTCCAATTTTTTCTTCTCGTGGCATTTTTTGATAAAACTTGTCACTGATGAAGTTTTTCAAAGCCTTTACGATTGGGATTGCTTAGGTAATAGTGCCATAAAATTCTGGCAGCGATCGCACGCCATGGTCGCCAATTCTCTGCAATGATTTCTAGTTGGTCAGGTGTTGGACGTACCTCTAATCCCTTCAGTTTTTGTAAAGCGATCGCAAGCCCTAAATCGCCTTTGGGAAAAACATCAGGACGTAGCAGCGCCATCAGTAAATATATATCTACTGTCCAATCTCCAATTCCTTTGATGCGCTTTAGCTCAGTGCGGATCACTGTTTCGTCCATTGTCTCTAGCTTGGTTAGGTTAAGCTGACCGCTGATGATTGCGATCGCTAATTCACGACCATACACAGTCTTTTGCCGACTAAACCCAATTGTTTTTAACTGAACATCATCAAGAGTGAGGAAATTGTCTGGCGTCAGTGGTGTAATCATCCCACATAGACGATCAAACACAGCCTTTGCAGAAGCTAAGGAGACCTGTTGTTCCAAAATGATACGCACAAGTGTAGGGAAACCTGTTTTTCTTTCCCACAAAGGCGGAGGTCCCAAAGTTTCTAAAATCTGGGCAAAATCACTATCCAGACTAGCAAGCTCAATTAAACCACGGTCAAGAGTTTCTTGTGTGAGTGATTTTGAGATAGGCATCGCAAAGAAAATTTGAGTCTACGCTACCTTATAGTAAGCTACTTAACAAAATTCCTTTTGATTGTGGTCATACTGCGTCCCTTCGTTGATAAACAGACAATATTGGATTTTGCCAAACGCTACCCGGAGTTAGATAGTGCTTCAGTAGAAGCTTGTTTGGCTTTTCTAAACACCACGGCTGATGTTTATCAAGCCTTAGATGTTCATTTTTCCCGCTATGGTCTTTCGAGGGGGAAATTCACCCTGTTGATGCAATTATTTCAAGCTGATGAGAAAGGGTTAACACCTTCTGAATGTGCTGAACGAGTGGGTGTGACTAGAGCAACCATTACAGGATTATTGGACGGACTTGAACGAGATGGATTAGTAAGACGCTTCCCTGACTCAGAAGACAGGCGAATGCTTCGTTTGCAATTAACAGATCAAGGATGGGAGTTGCTGGCTCAAATGCTTCCAGACCATTTTTGCCGCACTACCAACTTGATGGCTCATTTGACTGACAGTGAAAAAAAGACTTTCATCGAGCTTTTAAATAAAGTACGCGCTGGGACTCCAGCAATGCTTGAGCCCTAAAATAACCCCTAAGGAATAGAACTCTTACACGAATATTTTGTGTAGGGGAATGAGAGAGTAAAGCAGCGCAACAAATCTCAGAAGATGCGTTACGGACTTCGTCCTAACACATCCTACAAATTTTTTATAGCATTCATGCAAGAGGTCTAATGTGGATTAAATAAAATACAAAATCTTGATTTGGTAGGGTGTGTTAGCGCTAGCGTAACGCACCATTCAGATACTGCTGGTGTGTTATGTTTCTAACGCGCCCTAAAAAATTGTAGGTTATTAAATCCATGATCCTAAATAAAGTGCTTGTCGATAATTGTTACCTGGTGTAAGGTATTGATTAGTCGCCTTATAGTTAGCCACCTAATTAAAATCAGGAAAAACTCATATGAAAAAGCTAAGCGTCAAGCAAAAGAACTGGTTGCTAGCTTCTCATGTCGCCTTTGGAGGAATTTGGTTTGGAACTGCTTTGTGCATGGTTTTAATTGCTTTAAGTAACCGACAGGCTTCCAACGGTGATGAACTATACGCTGTCAACTCAGTTTTAAAGCGACTAGATGACTGGGTCATTATTCCCGCTGCTACCTTGTCGCTGATGACTGGTGGATTACTTTGCTGGCTTACTATTTGGGGATTTTTCAAACACTACTGGGTCATCACCAAGTGGGTAGCAACTGTAACGCTCATTGTGACTGGAACGATTTGGCTTGGTCCCTGGGTGAACCAGATGACAGCAATCTCAGAAGCAGAAAGGTTACAAGCGCTGCAAAACCCCATTTACGTGTTTGACCAAAAGGCAATGCTTGTGGGTAGTATCATTCAAACCTTATGTGTTTTAGCAATTATTGGTATTTCCGTTCTCAAGCCTTGGGGAAGGAGAAAACTTAAGGTGCAGAGTGAAACGCCTGTTACTAACAGTTGAGCCTATTTATAGTTCAACCGACTCTGCCTCTTGTGCTAAGAGTTTTTGTTTGCGTTCGAGTCCCCAACGATAGCCACCAAGACTACCATCCGTTCGCAAGACACGGTGACACGGTATGATTATTGCGGTGGGATTAGCACCACAAGCATTACCCACAGCGCGTACTGCGTGGGGCTGACCTATTTCACGTGCGATGTCAGTATAAGTGCAGGTTTCTCCGTATGGAATTTTCTGCAAAGCCTGCCAGACTTGTTTTTGAAATGCTGTCCCGTGTACATCAAGCGGCAAATCAAAATGTCGTTCTCCTCCTGCAATGAAATTGAGAATTGTCTCCACCCAGTCTCTGTGCTTGTGGTCATCGCGCATGATATTTGCTTGATGGAATTCACTGACAAGAGTACGTTCTAGCTCATCTGCATCATGAGCTAATTTAACAGCACAAATTCCTTTCTTAGTTGTTGCTACAAGCAAATATCCCAAAGAACATGGCACAACAGTATAGGCAATATGCATTCCCTTGCCACGACATTGATAAGTTTTTGGTGTCATTCCCAATTGCTTAGATGCTTGTTCGTACACTCGGCTACTCGATCCATATCCCGTCTCGTAAAGTGCATGAGCAATCTCTTCTCCTTTGTGAAGACGCTGCTTGAATCGTTCACTGCGAAGTGCATCTGCATACTGAAAAGGAGATACGCCCATGACCCGCTTGAATTCTCTTTGCAGGTAGCTAGAACTTATCCCAAAATGAGAACTCAGTTCCAAGAGAGTTGGGATGCGTTCAACTTGTCCTTCAATATATCGACACACTGCCAAGATGATATCTTTGGTCAAATTCGGCATTGTTTCATACTGTGGTTGGCATCGCTTACAAGGTCGAAAACCCTCTGTATCAGCCTCTTGTGCTGACTCAAAGAAACAAACTTGGCTTCTTTGAGGTCTTCGACTAGGGCAAGTCGGTCGGCAGTAAATCTTTGTAGAACGCACACCGTAGAAAAACTGTCCTTCAAAACTGGAGTCTCGATTGAGAACTGCTTGCCAAAGCGTTTCCTCTGTGATTGGAGTCTGTCGTAATTCCATCGATACCTCCTCAAAATATATCGCTCATGCTCAAGGGTTAATTGATTCCAATCCATTGTCGAATGCGGACAATGACCCTACCATCTATAGCTGCAAGACCCATAAAGATGAGCATCATACTCGCGAATGTAGTTCAGTGTAGCTGCTCACCCAAGATAAACACGCCAAGGAACAGAGAACTAACTGGAATCAAGAAAGTCACAAGCATTAGATTGATCGCGCCTGCTTTGGTCAGAAGATGGAAATAAATCATATAGGCGATCGCCGTACTGAGCAATGACAATCCCATCAACGCTCCCCAAGTCATAAAGCTGGGTTTTAAGGTTAATGGTTGCTCTACAAGCAAAGTTAGTGGCAATAACATAATTGTCGAGCTTATCAGCATTCCTGCTGCTGCAATCATTGGGGGCACCTTTCTAAAACGACGCCCATAGATTCCTGCACAGCCATAGGAGCAAGCCGCACCCAGAATAGCAAACTGTCCCAAACTAGTCAGACTCAATCCACGTAGAGCATCTGGACCAATTAGGACAACAACACCACATAGTCCCAGGATAGTACCAACTAAACGATTAAAAGTCAGGCGCTCATGATGGGTGAAAAAGTGAGCTAACACCACTGTGAACACAGGCGTTGTCGCGTTGAGAATGGCAGCAAGCCCACTATCAATATGGGTTTGCCCCCAGACAATTAAACCAAACGGAATGAGATTATTCAAAGCTCCCATAAGAAAAAATTCACGCCATAGGGCGGGAGAAACGGAGCTGCTTCCCTTGGCAAACAACGAAGGCTATCAGTGCAACTGCTGCCAAGCTTACCCGGCCCAGCACTAAAGTAAGTGGCTGCAACTCTTGAAGCGCAACTTCATTGAAAAAGAAGGAGCCACCCCACAACACAGACAGTATCAATAGAAGTATCCACTCCGAAACACCCATTGTTGGTTTCTGCATATACTAGTCGTCATATTCGTTATCTATGTGCCACTAAATTAGGCTCTTGAACAGGCAAGATTCTATCCGATTGTTGCACTCAAAATTTAAGCTTCTAGCTGGGATACAACTAGAAGCATTAATTTTATCAATGGTTAAATCAATTCTTTTTACTAAGAATATTTGTGATTTCTGTTGCTAAGTTACTATGCTCGGTAGGTTTAGTCAGGTAGGATTGAAATCCAGATTTAAGAGCAAGGTCAAGACCCTCTTCTGAATCTATAGCTGTTAAGGCAATAGCTGGAATCTGGTTTTGTGGAGGATTCAGTGTTCTAATTTTACGAATTAACGAATATCCATCCACTTCTGGCATTGCAATATCAATAATGAAAACATCCGGTGTAAAGTGTTTCATAACCTCAAGGGCTTCTAACGCCGATGTTGCCGTCATTGTTTCAACACCATAGCTTTCAAGAATAAAGGTAGTTAACACAAGGCTATCAGGATCATCATCTACTACAAGTATTCGTAAACCATCTAAAGTTTGAAAATGATTTCTATCATCTTCCGGATGACAATTATCAAAATGATTTGACACTATATTCTCAGCCTCCTTAGTTGCATACTCAATTCGGGAGGAAGTCCCGCTGGGAGCTAGCTGCGAACTAGCTACCTAGTGGGCATATTTGAGCTTTACTTAATGAATAAAATCAAGTTTCTCTAACCTTAGTCTTATTTCCGCTGAATTCATCAGATTCTTAATCATCTAACAAAAACCTGACTAAGCAGAATAATCCTTAGAAAGATAAATGTAGCAAGTATCTACCGACAGACAATCTGCTAAGTCAGGTTTCATAAAGATATTTTGCCTTGCCTTCTCACCCCCAAGGAAATTGATTTGTGGGCAATCTTATCAGTCAGTGTAAAGTGTCAACCACTACGGTTTATGCAAAACTTGGGGCAGCACTTGTAAAAGTTGGTCTACACTTTCTTTACGACTGTTGAAGCCCATGAGTCCGATGCGCCAAACCTGACCTGCAAGTTCGCCAAGACCACCCCCAATTTCAACATCATATTCATTCAGCAGCTGCCGTGCAACTGCTTTACCATCTACTCCTTCTGGAATACGGACAGTTGTAAGAGTGGGTAACCGGAACTGTTTCTCAACGTGCAAAGTAAGTCCAAAGTCCTCCAACTTCTCCCAAAGATACTCTGCATTCTTTTGATGGCGTTGCCAGCTGTTTTCTATTCCCTCTTGGGCAAGCAAACGCAGTGCTTCCCGCAGTGCATAGTACAGGTTAATCGGAGCTGTATGGTGATATGTGCGTTCTTCACCCCAGTACTTGCTCAACAACATCATATCTAAATACCAGTTAGCTACTTTAGTTTGACGCTGGTGCAATTTTTCAATGGCGCGAGGACCCAGTGTCAATGGCGAAGCACCTGGCGGACAACCCAATCCTTTTTGGCTACAGCTATAAGCTATATCAACTCCCCAGGCATCTAAATACAAGGGGACTCCACCTAAACTCGTCACTGTGTCTATCAACAGCAAACAGCCGAATTCACGACATAAATCACCAACCCCTTCCAACGGTTGACGCGCTCCAGTGGAGGTTTCTGCATGAACTAGAGCCAGGATAGTCGGACGATAAGTTTCTAGGGCAGTTCGTAGTTCATCCAACGAGAAGACTTGTCCCCAAGGTTTTTTTATGGTTCGGACATCTGCACCATATCGAGAAGCCATATCCACCAAGCGATTGCCAAAGTATCCAGCGACACCAACCAAAACCACATCGCCTGGTTCTGTCACATTGGCGATCGCCGCCTCCATGGCAGCTGAACCTGTCCCACTGACTGCGATCGTCAACTGATTTTTTGTCTGCCACACGTAGCGCAACAGTGACTGAATCTCATCCATCAGTTTTAGAAAAGCTGGGTCGAGATGCCCAACTGGGGGAGTATTCATCGCCTGTAAAACCGCAGGATGAGCATTCGATGGTCCTGGTCCTAACAAAAGGCGGGAGGGCACCATTAAAGGTGAAAGTTGCAATCTCTCGCTACTGTCGATTGAAAGTGTTTGCGTCATTATCTTTTCTGAGATTAATAATAATTAACGCATATATGATACGCCTTAGGTGTGTGGCGTAGTGAATTCTTTTAGCCCGACACCCTTATTTTCCCACACCTTGCCCAAAGCACGCTGATTTCCTTAGTATAACTTTGAGTCAACAACACATCGAGTCAAACCTGCTTCAAATATGACTCAAACCTCTCCTGGAATTGTTCAACCGTGAGATTTTTAGTCCAGTACTCCACCACAGCATGACCAAATGCCCAGGCGTTGCGGTCAGGGGAACCAGAGTTGTCCAGCAGCAGCGACCAGAGAGACCGCAGGTCAAAATTGAGAGCCCTACCATCGTCTGTATTCAAAAGCGAGAAAAGCTCATATGCCATCTGGAGCTTACCAATGACTACAGGCAACTGCTCCACTGGAATTTGCTGTGCTAGCACATATGCTAGGGTTGGTGTTCCTGTTGACAGCGTGGAAATAAACTGAAGAACAGGGCTTTTGAGCAGTGCAGCTAATCCTTGTGTCGTCGTCATTTGGAAGGTGTAATGGTCAATGATTTTGGCAGCAGCAACGGTGCGAGCTTCTTGATCGCGCAAAAAACGTGCAAGACGAAGTTGCTTAGCAGGGGCGATCGCATCTATCAGTGCCAACGATAGCGCTTCTACTCCCCAAGCAGTGCGGCCCGTTTTGATATCACTTGTGACGACAGGCAGAACTAAATCGCAGAAGTCACCCAGAAGCTGAGTGCGATACTCAGTGGCTTGGCGAATAGCAATTTCTTTTGGGCGAGCCTCCTTCGGAGGAGCTTCGCTAACGCCCCACTCCCAGTCATAAGGCGGCTCCCACTCGCGGATAGGACGGAGACGATCCACTTGAGTGACGACTGCAATGAGTGGTAATTCTGTCACTTGTGCCTTTAAGTCTCTAAGAAAGTCCACATCCATCTGTAGGGCAGGATCGAGAGCAGGGGTGACTAACAACAAGAGATCAGCATTTTTAGCATAGTCCAGCACGAGCTTTCGTAGATCTGCACGATTCACTTGTTCATAACCTGGAGTATCCCATAGCGTCAGCCTTTCACCAGTAGAAGTCTGCCAGTGATAATTCTGAACTATGTCGGTATTAGGCAATACATCAACGGCGGCTCGTTCTGCCTGAAACAGCGTGTTAATCAGGCTGCTTTTTCCAGAGCCAGTTCGCCCTGTAAGCAAAATATTAACAGGTTTTTGCTCAACGACCTCAGTAGGTTCTGCTTGAGCTAGGATGTCTCGTAGGGTTTGGGTCTTTGCCTTGGGTAAAGTTGGCGTGGAAACCAAAGATGCTGAACCGGGAAGTGTGCCACTACCGTAAAGGGCGATCGCCTGCCGACATAAGTTTCGTAGTGTCGCTTCCCGCAAAAGCTGGCTCAAATTCACCAGCAGTTGCTGAGTTGCTTGGTTACTAGAACGCTGACTCAGTCGGCTTGCTACCGCTGCTGCTGGGTTCAAGAGCCACTGTGCCCAGTTCCATACTCGCCAGAGTTTCCGAGCAGATGGCTCCAGCTTTTGGTAGACTTCATATGCTTGGTATGCTTGCCCAACAGTGACTTGATTGAGAGCAGGTGATAGTTTTTGCATCCACTGATCCAAATCATCCATCGTTCCCCGAATCAACCCGTAAGCTTGGGGAACGTAAATGTTCAGCAGGGGATACTTGACTTGAGGATTGTAAATGTGGGCGATCGCAACCACAACCTCTTGGCAACGCTGCCAAAAAGTTTGCCAGTCTTCCCAAATCGGTGGATCAGTCTGTGACGTTTTCAGGATTTCTTGAAGTGCTGTTTCTGCTTGTTTTGCAGCATCACTTCCTACTGGCAGCACAGTTGTATCATCTGTGCTGTATTCCAGTTCTTTGCTAACCTCTGCCATGACGGCTTCCATCTGCGCGACCGCAGGTTGAGTCCATCTCACCAACAGCCAACGCCAGCCAACGAATACGAGAATGAATACACCCCAGATCCAGTTAATGCCCCATTCATGGATTTGCAATCCTGCGGATGCCAGTAAGAAAATGATGATGAAGGCGATCGGGGTTGCTAAGATGATCCATTGCCACAGTTTTAATCGCACCATTGCCGTATGCCTACCTGGATGAGACTTCTTCAAAAAATGTCGAATCTAAAGTTTTGTAAAGTGATTTTTTTTATCCCTCTTGTAAAAAGTCTATCGTTTCCAAAATAGGTAGAATCTTAGTCCTTTTTTTGATAATTTTTTTGATAAATATTTTTGATGATATCTCTTCAGGTTAGGTTGGGTTGATGCAGGAAACCTAACCCCTCATCACTAGTAACAAAGCAGCAATTAAGGAGAATCAGCGATCCTAGCACTTACTCTTTGCGTGAGATTTGCCTTGGTGCGAGTCTTAGGGCACAGTATGCGACTTTGCGGTCATAAGCACCAGAGCTGATTATGGGACACTACCGATTTTGGCAGTGAACGGAGGAAATTTTGCATAACCATCATTTTTATCTATCGTTTTAAAAACAAAGAATATTTGCTCTTATCCTTGGGTCAGAATACATTGAAAGTTATCAAGTGAAAGACAAATGAAATGACCCCCAGAGGTGCAATATGAATCCTGCAAAAAAAACATTATCAAACGGTCTTAATGCAAAAGTTAATCAAAATTCCAATCTTGTAGAAAAACAGCATTCAGTAGTCGAAAACATATCAACTCAAGAATTAACTCCCGGGCAGCGCCTTGCTGATAAATTAGCAGCACAAGTGGGTTCTTGGGGATTTCTTATTGGTCAAAGCGCAATTTTGGCGGGGTGGGTTGGTTTGAATGCTATTCCTGGTGTTCCTCACTGGGATGAAGCCCCATTCATGATGCTTAACTTAGTGTTTTCATTTGCTTCTGCTTACACAGCTCCTATTGTGTTAATGAGTCAAAATCGCCAGTCAGATACTGACCGCAGAAATGCTGAAATTGACCACCAAGTGAATCTCAGGGCAGGACAAAATATTGAACTGCTCCATGAAAAGTTGGATGAATTACACACTCAAAGACTCAACGAACTCACTCAAATTATCAAAGAGCAGCAGCAATCTCTCAATGAGATAAAAGTCACTTTAGTTCCTGAATCCAAAGAGGTGAAATTACATCTATTACCAGGACGTCATACCCAAATCAATACTAAATTTTCCAAGGAAACTTCTAGTTATAAACTCTTGAGTGTTGACCAGCAAATTGGTGACAATAACAAAACTCTCGAAAATTGATTCGTCGATAAGAGTGAGATAAAAAGCATTTTTATCTCCACTACGGCAGGAGAGGCTGAATATGACTTGACTCGATGCATTTCTAGGTTAGACTCTAGACTCTCTGACTCTTATCAAAATTGTTCTTTAAGCATTTTGGAAAAAAGAATATTTGCTTCGATGAAGCAATTTGACAGACTGAAATGATACATAAAAGCACTTCATCGAAAGCAGCAACAGCTTACCCTTACCAGTTGAATAGAAGATGCTACACCTCCACACTTGACTAAGTAGCAGTTTCAACAGAGAAAGCAAACATGACATAACGCAAACTAAGACAACAACAGCACGAAGGTTGAGAAGAAATAGAAATGAACGAACTTATTACTGCAATTCCTACGGGTATCACAGCTTTTATAGCCACAAACCTGGATGATTTGGTCATCCTCACGCTGTTGTTCTCTCAGGTGAATGCAACTTTCCGTCGTCGGCACATTGTGATTGGTCAGTATTTAGGCTTTAGTACTCTGGTCGTTGCCAGCCTAGTTGGTTTTCTAGGAGGCTTAGTATTGCCATCTCATTGGATTGGTCTTTTGGGTTTAGTACCCATCACCATTGGACTAAATCGTCTGTTGAATCCAGAAAGCGATTCATCTGCTACGACTGATTCGGAAACTGAATTTTCTCATTCTTCTGCCTTCGCTAGTTTTGTGTCTCCTCAAGCTTACAGTGTGGCAGCTATTACTATCGCCAATGGCAGTGATAATGTCGGCATTTATATGCCCTTGTTTGCTAACAGTAGTCTTTGTGAGTTGCTAGTAATAGTTGCAGTCTTCTTGTTACTAGTTGGAGTTTGGTGCTACCTGACATACAAACTAACCTGCCAAAGAGCGATCGCCAATCTGCTACAGCGCTATGGTAATAATTTTGTTCCCTTTGTATTGATAGGCTTAGGTGTGTTTATTATCTTAGAGAGTGCCACGCTAACTCCAATTATATTGGCAGCAATTTGCCTAGGTTTAATGGGAGTTCTCAAAATAATTCAAAATTACCAATTCAAAACTGAAAGTTTATCATCGTAAAAAATATGAAAGTTCTTTCAATGTCTTTATTAGTCTCAATGCTTTTAATCAACTTACTAGTTGCCTCCCCTTCTTGGGCAGAAGGATCGTCTTCCTTGGTTAGCAATCCTGATTATTTTGAAGTAGGGCAAAAAGTTGTTTGGCTTTATAAAGCTCGTGCAGACTCAGAAGATGTCCAAAAAATTCCCGCTGAAGTCGTCAAGTTAGGCGCCAAGCAAGTGCAAATTAAGGTACGTAAAAACAACAAATTTATCTATCGATGGGTGAATCGAAACAGGCTTGAGAATTTCTCTAAGATAAAAGAGCAGTCACAGATCCAGTTACATTTCATTTCTCTAGGCTAATAAACCGATAGATGTGGCTGTTGAAATATGTAGAAAAGTATTAGCATGACAATTATTTGCCTTCATACTCTTTTACTAAAGTATTCAGCAACTTCCAACTTCCTCATCACATTTTTTTTACAACGAACACTAATCTCAAACCAAGGAGAAAAATATGCACTCTGTCAAATTTATTCTTGTTGCTCTCGTGTTTATGGTGAACCTAATAATTGCTCAGCCTTCTTGGGCAGGTAAGGATTTTACCAAGGGAGCTGACTATGCTGAAGTCACTCAAGCGCTTAATGAAATTCTTATAGTTAAGGATACCCCTGAGCAAGCTGGCTATACGCCTGAGCAATTTCAGCAGCGGTTGGCACAATTGCAGTTTCAGAAGAATGTCATGGAAACTGCTACGAAGCGGGCGCAGTGCCACAATGAAACTGGAAAGACCATGGCTGTCTTAGCTAATAAACCAAAAAAATCTCCAACCCAACTCTACTTCTTGGGAGCAGGAAAAATCACTGATGATGATTGGGATTGCGATGGCATCTACTTGCCCGCAGGTACTCAGGTTGTTCTAGGTCCTGTTGCTCAATCACAAGAACTGAGTGAACCAATCGTAGTTAAGTTTGTCGATGGGACACAGTCTATTGCTAGAACGGAGAGAACAACTGGTGTGATTGAATTGAATATTGAACCTGCCAAAGTCTTGAAAGCGGGTGAAAGCAACTGGTCACTCCCGACGTTATCTCAAGCAGATATTGATAGCCAAACTCCCAGTTCACAAATCATTGACTAATCTTCTCTAGAGAATTCAAATTTTACCAAGGAAGGGCAGAAAATTGGAATTCTACTAGATGTAACAGATTAATACCGTACGATATATTTACAATCACCTCAAGCTGCTCAAATGCAGGTGAGGTTTTTTGACAATAGAAGCAATTACGGTACTCATGAGCGAGAGTAAAAGTTAGATGCGTTTGTCCTAACCAAGCAGTCCTGTCAAGGCACATGGACAATTGCTTTCTCAAGAGCCCAGAGTCCGTGTCTTAAAGTTCCCGTCCGCAAGACTTACGGTATTATCAAAAGGGAATAGCACAATTATCTAAACTAAGCTATCTACTGTTTCCAGCTAATCTCAGCGTTCTAGCAAGAAGATTTAAAATCAAAATCAAAATCAAGATAGATGTAAATATGACTGAGATTAGTTGAACATAGAAGCAAAAAGACGTTCTTCGCTCTTCATTCTTCCCGAAAGTCATGACATTCGATTACGACCTGTTTGTGATTGGTGCCGGTCCGGGAGGACTGGCTGCAGCTAAAAAAGCAGCAAGCTATGGTATCCGCGTTGCCATTGCTGAACAGGAAGCCCTTGGTGGTACCTGTGTCAATCGCGGTTGCGTACCAAAAAAATTGATTGTCTACGCTGCTGATTTCGCCTTGCAACATCAAATGGCGCACAGCTTCGGTTGGAGTGACTGCCGAAGGTACTTTGACTGGACGGAATTTATCAAGTCCGTACACCAGCACGTCGAAAGCGTTCACCATTCGTATTTTGAGCAGTTGCAACAAGCTGGTATTGAATTCTTTCGGGGTCATGCGACTTTCATCGATGCCCACACTGTAGAAGTTAACAAATGCAAATATACAGCTGACAAGATTTTAATTGCTGTGGGTGGACAGCCAATTAAGCCCAAAATTCCTGGCATTGAATACGCGATTACCTCCCGTGCAATGTTTGACTTACCATACTTACCTCAACGGTTAGCAATTATTGGCGGCGGCTATATTGGTGTAGAATTTGCCAGCATGATGAAAGCTTTTGGATGCATTGTCACGCTCATTGAGCGAGATGAGATGATTTTGTCGGGCTTTGATGATGACATCCGCTTGGGTGTTCAAGAAGGTTTGAGTAAACGCTTAATTCGCTTTATGGGCAATAGTACTGCGAAAGAAATTAAATACTCAGAAGAGAGATTGTTGTTAACCATAACTGGCAACTCCCAAAAAACAATTGCAGCAGATACTATATTGGTTGCCACAGGTCGTGCCCCCAATACCAAAAATCTTGGTTTGGAAAATGCTGGTGTAGAACTAGCGGACCAAGGCGCAATCAAGGTCGATGAATACAACCGCACAACTACGGAAAATATTTTTGCTGTGGGTGACTGCACAAATCGTCTGCAATTAACTCCTGTTGCTAAGGCAGAAGGTCAAGCTTTTGCTAACACAGTTTTTGGTAAAAAACCACAAAAAGTCGATTATGAGCAAGTACCCTCTGCTGTTTTTGCTCGTCCAGAAGCAGCAAGTGTGGGTTTAACCGAGGCAAAAGCGCGAGAAAAATTTGGTGAATCTGTAAAATGCTACCGCGATCGCTTTCAACCCCTCAAGTCTCAATTCACCGGAAATGATGAACAAGTTACCATTAAAATAGTAGTTAAAGGTGAATCCGAGCACATTGTAGGTGCGCATATGGTTGGTGAACACGCAGCAGACATCATTCAGAGTCTTAGTGTCGCTATTCGCAAAGGAATTACCAAGCAAGATCTAGATGAGACAATTGGCATTCATCCAACAACAGGTGAGGAATTTCTTTTTAATTCTTTGTGAGGTAATCACAGAGTAGCACTCTATGAATATAGAATCTGTCATCAATAAAACTGCTCTGAAGATTATCTAAACTTTTTCAGACTGAAGCTGTATTGCTTAGAGCGAATTGATGACAGAATCTAAGAGCAGAACGAAGTGAGTGAGGGTTAACAAGCGTGCTCTTCGGGAATAAGTTAGTTCTGCTACCCGACCTTTTTCAAAAAGATACCATCTCACCCTACAAGATGTTAGTTTCGTTGGTGAAGTGGTATCAATTTTTTTAGATGACTCGACAAGGAAAGCTTGAAACTATGACATATGATTACGACTTATTTGTCATTGGTGCCGGTTCTGGAGGTTTGGCTGCTTCCAAACGTGCCGCAAGCTATGGGGCAAAAGTAGCCATTTCCGAATACGATTTGGTAGGTGGAACCTGTGTGATTCGTGGTTGTATTCCCAAAAAACTCATGGTAAATGGTTCTCACTTTCCTGGATTGTTTGAATATGCGGCTGGCTATGGCTGGAAGGTTGGTGAAGCACAACTCGATTGGGAATATTTCATCACAGCCATAGATAAGGAAGTTCGGCGACTGTCACAACTGCATATTAGCTTCCTTGAAAAAGCAGGAGTCGAACTGATTCAAGGTCGCGCTACGCTGGTCGACCCGCACACTGTAGAAGTGGACGGACGTAAAGTGACGGCAGACAAAATTTTGATTGCAGTGGGAGGACGTCCTATTAAACCTGATTTACCAGGGATGGAGTATGGCATAACCTCCAACGAAATCTTTCAGCTTAAGGAACAACCAAAACATATCGCTATCATTGGTTCCGGTTATATTGGCACAGAATTCGCCTCCATCATGCGCGGTTTGGGCTCTGAGGTAACGCAAATTATCCGCAAAGACATGATTTTGAAAAGCTTTGATGAAGATATCCGTTCTGGGATTCAGGAAGGGATGGCTAATCATGGAGTGCGATTCATCAAGAATACCATAGTCAAAGCTGTGGAACGTGTACCGGAAGGCTTGAAACTCCTGTTCTCAGGAGAACATACTGAACCACTCATTGCCGATGTGTTTTTAGTAGCAACAGGTCGGGCGCCGAATATAGAAGGACTCGGTTTAGAACATGCAGGGATTGATATTGTTCCTAGTTCCATCGAAGGACCTGGATACAGCACAATGAATGCCATAGCAGTCAACGAATACAGTCAAACTTCCCAACCAAATATTTTTGCAGTCGGTGATGTGACTGACAGAATTAATCTCACTCCCGTAGCTATCGGTGAAGGTCGTGCTTTTGCAGATAGTGAATTTGGTGGTACCCGTCGTGTGTTCAGTCATGAAGATGTACCCACAGCGGTCTTTTCAACACCTGAAGCAGCGACAGTCGGCTTGACCGAAGTAGAAGCACGTTCTCGACTAGGAGACGACGGAGTGAAAATCTATCGCACTCGCTTCCGCCCCCTATTCCACAGTTTGACAGGTGCGCCAGAAAAGACAATGATGAAGCTGGTGGTGGATGTCAATACTGACAAGGTTCTAGGCGCTCACATGGTAGGTGAAAACGCAGCTGAGATAGTTCAAGGCGTGGCGATCGCTGTCAAAATGGGCGCAACGAAAAAAGATTTTGACGCCACCGTAGGTATTCATCCCACAGCAGCAGAAGAATTCGTCACTATGCGCTAAAAAGTTATTTGTTCTTTGTCCTTTGTCGTTTGTCTTTTGCAATCATACATAAATGACAAATGACCAAGGATGACCTGGACGAGTAAATTTTTTATGTCTAACGAGTTTATCTATCTTCACGGCTTTGCATCTAGTCCTAATTCTGCAAAAGCCCAGTACATACGGACTTGTTTTGCACAAGCCAACATCAAGCTGAAAATTCCCGATTTGAATGCTGGTGATTTTTCTCAGCTGACAATCACTCGCCAGCTTTCTCAAATTGCGTCTGAATTCAGTGATAATTCTACGCCAGTAACATTGATTGGCTCCAGTTTAGGTGGTTTGACTGCTGCTCATTTAGGGCAACAATTTCTACAAGTGCAACGCCTCGTCCTGTTGGCACCAGCGTTTGGGTTTTTATCCCATTGGATAGCTAAATTAGGACCTGAGGCGATGCAGGGTTGGCAAAAAGAAAAATATCTGATGGTTTACCACTATGGAGAGGAGGAAAAACTTCCTCTTAGTTACAATTTCGTGGTTGACGCCAGTCAATACAAAGAGGAGACGTTACAACGCCCTATCCCCACCCTTATCCTGCACGGACGACACGATGAGGTCATTCCCATTCAAGCCAGTCGTGATTTTGCTCAAAAGCGTCCTTGGGTGGAGTTGGTAGAATTGGACAGCGACCACGGTTTAGGCAATGTTATGACAGAAATTTGGCAAGCAATTCGACTCTTTTGTCAGTTACCGTGAAGCTGTATAATCAACAATTCTTAGTAGTAAATTTTTTCATTTTGAATTTTGTATTTTGAATTTTGAATTGCTTACTATGCTGCCATTTATCAGGTCAGACTTAGCCCAATTTACCGCTTACAAACCTCACCCCGGTAGCGATACTACTCAAGCTGTCCAACCATCAACCAAAATTGACCGCTTAGATACAAATGAAAGCCCCTACGATTTGCCTCCACAGATAAAAGAAAAACTAGCTCTGACCTACGAGCAAGTGATTGAGACAAATCGTTATCCTGATGGCGGACATGAAAGACTCAAAAGCGCGATCGCCGAGTATGTCAATGACTCAGCTCAGCTTTTGTCATCTGTTTTCACAACTGCCAATATTTCTGTTGGCAACGGTTCAGATGAACTGATACGCTCGATACTGATTGCTAGCTGTTTAGGGGGAGAAGGCTCTGTTCTGGTAGCTCAACCCACTTTTTCCATGTACGCTATTTTGGCGCAAACTCTGGGCATTCCTGTTGTGAGGGTAGGTAGAAACGAGGCAAATTTTGAAATTGATTTGCAAGCTGCCCAATTAGCCATAGAACAAACTCAACATCCTCCCATCCGAGCAGTTTTTATTGTCCATCCCAACTCACCCACTGGGAATCCCTTAACAACGGCAGAGTTGGCATGGATAAAAAGTCTGAGCGAGCATATTCTAGTGGTCATTGATGAAGCTTACTTTGAATTTAGTCAGAATACACTTGTCGGGGAATTACTACAGCGTCCTAACTGGTTAGTATTGCGTACATTTTCTAAAGCTTTCCGGCTAGCAGCACTGCGCGTTGGCTACTGTCTTGCTCATCCTGAACTCATTGCCATCTTAGAAAAAGTTCGCTTACCTTACAATCTTCCCAGCTTCTCATTAGCAGCAGCAACAGTTGCGCTGCAAAATCGCACACTCCTTTTGGAGCCCATTCCTCAAACCCTGACTGAAAGAGCTAAACTTATCCAAGCTTTATCTCAAGATTCAACACTACAAGTTTGGAAAAGCGCCACTAACTTTGTGTATATACGTCTTAAACCAAATAGTTTTTCCTCACAAGACGCTGCTGTAAAAATTGTTAACCAAAAGCTTAAAGCTGCTGGAACTTTAGTACGGGAAATAAACGGAGGATTGCGAATTACTGTAGGGACTCCAGAGGAAAATACTCGGACAATCAATCGATTACAGGCTGCTTTGATAAGTTTAAAGAGGTGAATTTTAATCTTTTAAATTGTAGACTGGCATTGATACATCAGCATTCTGTTTGTACTTAATAAAACCTACGATAAATGTTGGATAGAATAAAAAATTTATCTTGACTCAAGTGGTTTTTTTCCAAACAAAAACAGCTAAAACTTAGTCATCAAATCTACCCTCTTCGTCACTGCCCAAACGGCGTAATATTCCCACTGTTTGTGGCAGAACACCTACTAGAAGGGCAAAGGCTTCATCTGGTAATTGAGCAACTATTTCTGCAGGAAAGTATTGTTCAAATTGGTCTAGGATTTTTTGGACTCTCTGTTGAGGAATAGGATTTTCTGTAATTTGTTTGATTAACCGAATCCATTGTCGCCTAATCAGGTATGCTTTCTGGCGTTCCTCATGAGATTCAGGAGTCAATAATGAAAGGTTACCAATGGGCAAGACTCTTCGACAGTCACGATCATAATCGCCGCCTACTGCCGCCCCAGGACCAGCAAACTCAGCATGGTAACCTTTGAACAGTATTAAACCGTTCCGCCTACGACTGTTTACCATGAAAACTTTTCCACTGAGCAGCATGGTTAGAAGATCCGAGCCATAAGATTGCTCAGTTCCATCTGGCATGACAAGATAGTCAAGGAAACTTGTGTCAGGATAATAAGTAGATACCATAGTAGTCCGATAGCGTCGGTGATGTTCGCTATCCATCGTTTCTTAAAATTTGAATGAATGTGGTAGTTGCTTGCACTTTATTATAGAAAATGAACTTGTCGTAGTATAACTTTGTGATTGTTTTTTAATTATCAAGAATTCACTTGTCAATTCAAGTAGTTTTAAGAATAAATAAACCTTGTTTGCTAATTGAGTAATCATATTTTATGAGATTTAAAAGAATTTGTCTCCAACTATGAAAGTTTTTTTTTAAAGTTTTTATAAAGATGGATATCTTGAATACAAAGTTACTGTAAGGAATAGAGAAGTTGTTTACTGTAGTTTTCCAGACATAATAATACTTTATTTAAAAAGAACATCTTTACTAGATTTACTATTTTTTTGTTATTTAGATAATTAATTAATTACTAATATCTATAATTCTATAAATATATAAAAATTGTAAGAAGAAATATATATAGTTTTGTATGGATATATTAATAAGTATGTTTTTGCGAGAATTTTAAATTCATTTTTTTTAAAAACAAAAAAAATGAATATTATCATAATAAGCCATATAAATTAACACTGTTCAAAATATTCTTAAATAATTATTAATCTATATAAAATCATCGCAGTTTTGAACTGGATTAAACATAGTCAAGCCATGGGCGCAGCATTACCATAACCCTTCTGCTATGTCATGGATACAATTCAGAAACACTATAAAATCCTCTTTGATACACATAAGTCTATTGACTTAGCATGAGCGAAATTTTGCAAAAAAATATTGGCTTTGGCAGCCTTTGTATTTTAGATAAAGTATTGCTCAACAGTGCCGCAAAAGTATTTAGAATCATACACCAAACGCCATCACCTCACCCAAAAGAAAATTTAGATGATTAAGTTGGCATTTAGGCGCTTGTGCAGGAGAATTTGACGGGAACGTCCTAAGAAGAATGTATTCAAATGAGATTCTACTTTATGTACCTGATATCCCAACTTGAGATAAAGCTGTCGTGCTTGATGATTATTTTCCAAAACGTGGAGGTATAAATCTTGGAATCCCCAGGAAAGGGCAACTTTTTCACAAGCTGTCAGTAATCCAGAAGCAGCACCCTGCCTGCGATATTTTGGGTGTACAGCAAGATTAGACAAGTAAGGAAAACCTCTACCTACTTGTGCCCAAGCATCACCAAAACGCATACCCAATTCAACAGTTCCCACCAAGTCGCTTGCCGCATGAGCATTCGGGTCAACAGCAATCAAACAGACGTGATGAGGCGCAGGAGATGCCAGACGATGCCTTAAGTCTTCGTGTATGCCCAAACGTAATAATGGAAAAAGCCACCCCAATAGACCATTCTGGGAGTGAAAGCTTTCCGCAATAATTTGAGCAACGCCAGTCAAATCAGTGGGTGTAGCCGCACGGATTTGGAATGGGCAAGAAGCTGTCAGATCGGCTATAACTGGTTCCTGAGGAGATGAGTAAAAAAACAAGGGTTTCAAGGCTAGTTTAATTTTGATTTGATTCAACAAAAATATTCTCAAATATCCTAAAATACCATCAAACCTGTATGAAAACTTTAACTGAGTTTATAGTTGCTGGATAGAGTTATTCTGTTGTTACACTCTAAACGTATCTATGACCCAGCAACCTATCTTACTACTGCCTTTTGTAAAACAGTCTAGTACAACCGATGTTGCTTACAAAATAGTTTTGCAAATACATCAAGGTAAAATTCGGTTTCGGACTAAAAATACTCTCAGTCCTTTCCATAAATCTCTAAGATGGTGCTTTGCGCAGGCTAGATTGACCGAGTGCGTGGTGAAACAACCATCTTTAGTTAGTTCACGAGAAGTCAGTCCAAACAGAGGGCATAAGTCCAAACTGCGGTATTCTCCTGTGAAACTAGAGTCCCTGCCTACCCTTCGGGATACAGGCGAAGCGAAAGTAGGGTAGTTTGTTAGTATACCTTACTCTTGAATTTTATTGTTGGAATATTGCAAATCCTACCATAATTGTTATGTGTAAAAATTGTTATATGTAAGACTGACCTGCCAATCTTAGTGTCAGTACTGCGGCAGGAAAACTTAGATGTGGCAATAGGTTAGATTCTTCTACCAGCTTTGAGTGTTGCATATCGAGTTTAACAGTTCTCGCTGGAGATGAGAGGAGATTTCGCCACCAAGGAACTGTTATTTCATTGATCATTACCTGTAATGAGAGGAGACTGGTTGATGGTTAGTAGTTTGTCAGACAAATCACAACCAGCAATAAGGCAGTGTTACACTGACTCAGGAATCAGAATCATGGCTTGGTATGACACAATCGGTTGCTGACAAAACTCCTATTCCCGAAAAAGTATGGAGGCGACACACCGATCCACCTAGTTTGTGGATTGCGGTAGCTACAATTTCTGTGACTCTCCACTTATTGCTTTTTTGGCTGCTGCGATCGCATTCGTATAGCCTTTTGCAACGAAGTTCTTCAAATCCTATCCCAGTAGAATTTGTAGAAATTTCTCCACGACGAAAAACGCCATCACAAGCAAAACCAGTTTTGCCAACAAGATCTTCCACAACTCAAAAGTCGGCTGTGACAAGGTTATCAAAGCCAGTTGCTCAAGAGAATTTAACGGCAAAATCTAATTCTACTGTAGAAGATAATAGCGCGATCGCGCTGAGGTCAGTGCCAGAAGCGATCGCTTCAGATAACACTCAGCAAGCAACAACTTCTCAACCTAAAGCCGATGAAACAACCCAACAATCCACGAAAAAAGGAGTTCTTGAGCAAGAAGAAGCACAACCTAATCCTCAACCCATTGCAACAACTGAACCAACTCCTTCACCTACTATCCCTCTAGATAACGAAAATCCAGAACCAACTCCCTCGCCTACGACTCCTTTAGATAACGAGAGTCCACTGACATCTTCATCTAGCACTACTGACAGTACAGATACAGACACTCAAAATCAAGCCAATCAAGAATTAGGTGAGGACAATCAGGCTTCAAATCCACAGAATAGCACCACAGATTCAACTCCTCCTGGTTCTTTACCTGAAACAACACAGCAGCCGCAACCATCAAACGAAGTAACACAGACACCTAGTCATCTTCCAGGACAACCTGGTGAAGAGGTCATAGTTGGACAAGGAACGTCTTTAGAAGATATTGCTCCCCCAGTCAAACCAGATCAGTCAGCACCTATGGATGAGCAAAACAAGGGAGGAATCGCGTTAGCAACTTGGCAAATAGATGCTGATGCTGTTAAAAGAGATAGACAAGGCAACCCTCCCCAGATAGTAGGAGACATTAGCGAAAAAGAACTGGACTTCCTTGCACTTAACAAAGACCTTGGCGATCAGCCTATAGAGTTTAAAGCTGTCTTATTGATTGATTCTAATGGTGACTTGAATAGTATAATATTATACCCAAAGCCTAAAATTCCTGAACCACAAGCAACACAATATCAGGAATACGCAGAGGCAATTTTCAAAGGTCAAAAATTTATCCCAGCAAGCAATAACAATGGGAATAAGCCTCCCTTGGGTGAGCTTGTTGTCAATATTAAAATACAACGCAAGTCTCCCAACTCATCAGTGCCAAGTCCTTAATCGTAAAAAAGTCATCTTTCGTACTTGCTATCAAATAAAACTTATGTTATCTTATGATAGTTGAAGTTTGCGGGCATAGTTTAGTGGTAAAACCATAGCCTTCCAAGCTATTGATGCGAGTTCGATTCTCGCTGCCCGCTTTAGAACAAACAAAAAACAGTTTTCAGGTTTCCCTTGAAAACTGGAAATGCACTTTTGTGCATCACGAAATCGTGGCACAAAGATTGTGTTTTCTTTAACCAAACTTGCCACTTACGTATTCTCTCGTGGCTTCCTGTTGGGGATTTTGAAAAATTGCCTCTGTCCGGTCATACTCTACAAGGTAGCCTGTGCGACCTCCTTTTTCTGAGGTTTGAACGTTAAAAAAGGCAGTCAGATCTGAAACTCGCGAAGCTTGTTGCATATTGTGAGTCACGATAATGATTGTGTATTGCTCCTTCAGTTCATGCAACAAGTCTTCAACGCGTAGGGTAGAGATGGGGTCAAGAGCAGAACAAGGTTCATCCATTAAAATTACTTCAGGCTGAACTGCGATCGCACGAGCAATACACAAACGCTGTTGTTGTCCTCCAGATAAGGACAAACCGCTTTGGCGCAGTTTGTCTTTGACTTCATCCCATAAAGCGGCTTGTTTGAGCGATCGCTCTACGAGTTCGTCCATGTCACCTTTGTAGCCGTTGAGCCTAGGACCAAAGGCAACATTGTCATAGATGGATTTAGGAAACGGATTTGGTCTTTGAAACACCATCCCAATTCTACGACGAACTTCCACAGGGTCAATGTGAGATGCATACAAATCTTCACCCTGGTAATAAACTTTTCCTTCTGCTCGAAAAGATTCAATCAGGTCGTTGAGGCGGTTGTAACAGCGCAGCAAGGTACTCTTACCACATCCAGAAGGACCAATAAAGGCGACTACCCGATTTCTCGGGACATTCAGCCAAATATCGCGTACAGCTAAGAAATTTCCGTAGTATACGTTGAGTCCCTCTGTACGAAAAACGGTATCAGTTTGATTCCCGGTTCTAATGTCGATAGTCATAAAATAGTAATGTTTTTTCTGAATTTAGTTAAATCTTTGATTGGCGTTTCTTATTCAAGTTTGCGACTCGTTGCCCACCGAGCAATGATATTTGTCAGCAGAACCAACAACACCAAAATCAGCGCCGCCGCCCAAGCGAGTGACTGCAAATTTGCGTACGGTGAAGTGCCAAAGTTGTAAACAAAAACAGCCAGAGAAGGTGTGGGTGCAAATAAGCTACTGGGCCAATATTGAGAGGCAAGAGCTGTAAACAATAAAGGTGCAGTTTCTCCAGACGCACGAGCGATCGCTAAAGTCACTCCAGTGACAATTGCTGGTACAGCTGCTGGTAACACCACTTGAGAGACCGTTTGAAACTCAGTTGCTCCTAAGCCCACAGAAGCTTGGCGCAAATCTTGCGATACTAATTGCAAGGCTTCGTCAGTGGTTCGCACGATAATGGGCAACATCAAAATTGCCAGAGCAACTCCCCCAGCAACAGCTGAGAATGTACCAGTGGTCAGAACCACAATTGCATAAGCAAACACTCCAGCAATAATCGAGGGAACTCCGCTTAGAACATTGGTTGCAAAGCGAATCCAACGAGATATCTTGCCAGAGCTAAATTCTGTCAAATAAATGGCTGCCAAAACTCCAAAAGGAATGCTAAATAATGCACCAAGCCCTACCACGATTAGCGTTCCTACAATGGCATGACCAAAGCCTCCTCCTGGTACGAATGGTGGCGGTGGTAATGTGGTAAATACGTTTAAATTTAAACTGCTGAAGCCTCTGAAGAGAACGTAAATCAGCACTGCCAGCAAGGGCAAAAGAGACAAAATCCCACATAAAAATGCCAAAACCGTCATCACCGTGTTAAACAACGTCCGGGGAGACGAGGGAGAGTAAGCCAGACTGCTGCGGGCTGATCCACCAGAGGGCTGCTCTGAAAAATTAGAAGTCATATCTCAACACACCCAAATGCTACAGTCGCTTGACTCGCAAGACTATTAACTCTGCCAAAATATTGACTATAAGAGTCAAAACAAACAGAATTAACGCTGCGTACATTAAAGCTGCTATTTGCAGTCCGCCAGCTTCAGAAAATTGACTTGCCAGCAGAGAAGAAATAGTATTGGCTGGTGCAAACAGTGAGGCGTTAACGCTATTAGCGTTTCCAATCAATATTGTGACAGCCATTGTTTCTCCCATTGCCCGCCCTAGTCCCAACATCACAGCACTGACAATGCCAGAAAAGGCTGCTGGGATAAGAACCTTAAAAATTGTCTCCCAACGGGTTGCTCCCAATCCCACAGCAGCTTGACGCAAACTAGGAGAGAGGGAAATCAGAGCGTCACGAGAGATGGCTGTGATGATGGGCAAAGTCATAATGGCTAAGATGACTCCTGCAGCCAACATATTAGGTCCTGCAGGAATGGTGCTAAAAATTGGCAAAAAGCCTAAGGAAGAATTGAGAAATTTCCCTAGGCTTGTTAACGGGGGAACTAAAACAAAGAAACCCCATATTCCATAGACAATACTAGGAATGGCTGCTAGTAGTTCTACCAAGAAAACCAGCACTAACCGCACTTTTGATGGGAGGAAATTTTCGCTCAGCAAGACAGCCGTGCCAACGCCAATTGGTACTGCTATCAGCAAACCAATAAAAGCACTTACTAAAGTTCCGTAAATTTGCGGCAACGCCCCATACTCATTTGTAACAGGGTTCCAAGTGGTGTTCACTAAAAAGCTAGCACCATACTTCTGAATAGCAGGCATAGCCTGAATGCCAACCTGAATTGCTATCCACAGCAGGATAGCAGCAACTGCCAATGCAAAAATCCGAGTTAGCCAAATAAAGCCACGATCCAGTGACTTTTCTGCTTGAGAGGGTGGTTTAACTATTGGAATCTGGGCTTGTGTAGTCATGACTTAACCCATTAATGGGGGTAGAAGTGGGAGCGAACCACTCCAAAAAATTTAAAATTCGTCTTGGTAAAGTTTGCTAACGGGGAAAACTCTCCTGGCAAGTTTCGACCAAATTCACGCCTTGGATGAGCTCATTGTCACAAGCATCTCAGCGATTTGGCTACTTTCAATTCAATCCATGACTGCCAGGTCATGGTTCATCAGTCATCCATTTTGAATGCGTGACTTTTACAAAATATTATTTACTAGCGCTAGCACCAGTAGAACTGCTGCCATCCCCAGCAATTTTATAATCTGGGCTGATTGCATCAGCAGCCGCTGTCACTTTTTGAACCACGCTTGGGGGAAGAGGAACATATCCTAGTTGTGGGGCAGTTTTCTGACCTTCGGTCAAACCATACTCAATCATGGCTTCTACAGCTTTTGCTTTTGCAGCATCGGGATATTTCTTGTAAGCCAAAATCCAAGTGTAGGTGACAATAGGATAGGAATCGTTGCCTTCTGGATCTGTAATGAAAGCACGGAGATTTTCTGGCAAAGTTACCGATTCCAACGTTTTAGCAGCCGATTCATCGCTGGGTGCAACAAATTGATTTGCTTTGTTTTGCAAAGATGCAAAATTGAGTTTACTATTTTTGGCGTAGGCGTACTCGACGTATCCTATTGAGCCTTGAGTTTGTTGTATTTGGGCTGTCACACCGTCATTGCCCTTAGCCGCAAGCCCCACTGGCCAGTTGACAGTTTTACCACTGCCGACTTTAGATTTCCATTCTGGACTAATTGCACTTAGGTGTTGCGTAAACACACCTGTGGTACCACTGCCTTCGGAACGATGAACCACTGTGATTGGTGTGTTAGGAAGCTTGGCACCTGGGTTAGCAGCAGCAATTTTCGGGTCGTTCCAAGACTTGATGGTACCTAAGAAAATACCGCTATACACATCTCGTGGAAGCTTTAGCTGATCAACACCAGGCAGGTTGTAAGCCAGCACAATGCTTCCAGCAGTCATAGGTAACAAAAGTACCCCATTTTGCACTTTTTGGATTTCTTCATCCGTCATAGCAACGTCGCTAGCACCAAAGTCTACAAGACCTTTGGTAAATTGCTCAATTCCAGCACCGCTGCCAACTGGTTGATAGTTGACTTGGAGATTGGGATATTTTTGGTTTAAGGCTTGGAACCAAGTTTGATATAGGGGTGCAGGGAAGGTGGCACCCGCGCCATTTAAACTTACCTTTTCAGCAAGGTCAAGTTTGGCAGGACCAGTAGCTGTTGTGTTAGTAGCAGCACCACCAGATGCATCACCTGTGGTATTGCCATTTTGTGCTTGTTGTCCACCGCAAGCAGCTAAGCTAAGACTCAGTGTTAATACTGAAATTGTTCTTATAAAGTGAGATGGTTTAGTTACAGGATCACGAAAAAGCATGGATGTGTATTTTTGGTGATTTTCCAGCTAAGCGCTTATACTATACAGCTGTAGAGTAAAGATAAGGTTAACATAATCAGAATTACTAGTTTTTCTCACATCTAAAGATTACAAATATTCATCTTTTGATAGATGTGACTTTACGAGTGAAATCAGTTGATTCAGAAAAAAATAATACATTGGTACATTAGTATTGGGAAAACTATAACCCAATTCACAATACACAGTATGGTTATTTAGAAAGCCCATCGGCATCAAAAAATGCCATCGATCAGCTAAATGTGTTTAAATTAGCATTTTTAACTTGTTTAAATTTATAAAATGGCAATTTATTTGAAATACAGGTTGCTTATGGTAGCAAAAAGCGTGTAACTAGAGATAGCCTTTTCTCAAGAAAAGACTTTAGTTTCTTGCTCTTACCTAAGTAGTTAGTTAAACTCTGAGTCAAGCAGAATTGAAGAAATTATAAGATTTTGTAAAATTTAAAACTAAAAAATTAGGAATTCGTTGAGCAAAAGAACTTTTTGCTACTATTTCTTTATTGCAGGTAAATACTTACTTAAAATTTGTGATTTCAATCATCTAGTCAATTAATAAACAAGTTGCCTTTACCGAGTAACAGTATTTTATATAATAAATTTTATATAATAATTTACGGTTAAGTTAGCAAAGTATATCTATATTTTACAGTCAGCGATTAAAGAATAAGATAATAATAATTACTATTTTTAGTTTTGCTTTTTTACGAAAATCCTACGCATGAGTGCCTTATAAATGCTAGCTGCATCCAATCAATTACTATGGTCTATGATTGGCTTACTGCTAACGATGGGTGGTACATTTTTAGAAGCCCATGTTACCACCTTACCGTGGAATTGGAGTCAACATGGGATTCATACTTTTTCTTTAGGTGTGACCTATCAAATTGGTGGGGTGCTACTTGTTGGTTGTCTAGGGGGGAAAAATGCTGGCGCGCTCTCACAAATTGCCTACTTAGTGATGGGCTTAACTTTGTTGCCCGTATTTGCTGATGGTGGTGGCATTGGTTACGTTAAGCTGTCTCAGTTTGGTTATTTGCTTGGATTTATCCCTGGAGCTTGGATTTGTGGTTTTTTTGCTTTTAAAGCCAGACCGCGATTAGAAACTCTTACGTTTAGTTGTTTTTGCGGCTTGTTAACTGTCCACTTGTGCGGTATTACTTATTTAATTATCAGCTATGTTTTTCAATGGAAAGGAACAGAAACTTTGTCTCTGATGCAAGCAATGCTCAGATACTCCTGGTTAGCACTTCCTGGACAACTAGCTGTAGTCTGTGCTGTCGTAGTAATAGCATACGTACTGCGCCACCTCATGTTTTACTAGCTATGAACCACTGCGGTGGTAGTGACTCCCGTCGGACTGGCGTCAAGTGGCGCTCGCGGAGCATATCCGCACCGATTCACCCGGAGGGCCCTTAGTATTTTGTCGTTTGTCTTCAGCAAATGACACATGACACATGACAAATGACAAATTCCCCATGCGTGTAAAAAATCTCCTCTTCTGGATTGCTGCCTTCTTAGCTTTTTTCTTAGACCAACTGACAAAATACTGGGTGATGCAAACGTTTAATTTAGGACAAACACAAGCACTCATACCAGGGGTATTTCATCTTACCTACGTCACCAACACTGGTGCAGCTTTTAGTCTGTTAACAGGGAAAGTAGAGTGGTTGCGCTGGCTATCTCTGGGAGTGACTTTAGCATTGATAGCGCTAGCATGGTTTGGTCCAGCGTTACATTTTTGGGACCAACTAGGATATGGCTTAATCTTAGGTGGAGCGATCGGTAATGGCATCGACCGATTTGTTCTTGGCTACGTCGTCGATTTTCTTGATTTTCGACTGATTAACTTTCCCGTCTTTAATTTAGCAGATGTCTTCATTAATATCGGTATTGTTTGCCTGCTCATTGGGACTTTCCAAAAGACACCCACTTCAAACCGCAGGTCGCGATAACAAACAAGACAGGCGCGTAAAATATATGTCCCCCAGAACGTACGCTACTTGTTATACCGTTTCACTTTGTCAAAGACGGCAGAGGAGCAAGGGAGTAGGGCGCAAGGGAGAATGAAGGGAGGACGGATGAAGCAAGAATCCTCATGCCTTTAGGCTGAGGAGTGTCAAAAAGACGAAAAGTCCGCTTTTGCGGACTTTGACAATACAACCCCAGACTAAAAGTCTGGGGAAATTTTTTTCCAACGTAACTGACTGTCAGATTACACTCAAGCCACCGTGGAGACTACTTCTTCAAACTACCTGTGCTAGGAGTTGTCTGTGTATCAGAGCTTGGAGATTGAGTAGGAGATTTGGTGGGGTCAGTAATGCTGCTAGGAGCCGTTGGATCGGTACTGCTGCCAGGGGTAGTTGCGCCACCGGGAACCGGAGTAACTTCAGTAGGACTGCCAGACTGACCTCCGGTGCTAGGATCAACAGGTGCTGTGCCGGGAACACTTGAATCACTGGGAGCAGTGGTGCCAGGAGTGCCTGTTGTACCGTCTTGCTGAATTTTTTGCTCGCTTCCAGGAGTCGTTGGTGTGCTCTCTGGTGGGGTTGTTGGAGTTTCACCGCTTGGGGTGCTTGGGTTGCCAGTTGGGGGTGGGGCAACATCTGCCGTTCCGCCGGGCGTGTTTAGTGTGCCAGGTTCTGCTGGCGCTTTGCCTGGTATAGCTGTGCCACCATCAGATGGCTTGGTTTGTGTTTCTGTCGTGCTACCGCTACCGGAAGTTCCTGAAGCCTTGGTACACAAGGAATTAAGTGGATAATCCTTGCAAAACTTTTCCTTGTTTACCCTGGGTGAAAGTTTAATTTCCTTGGAGGGGGTAGAGGATTGACCACTAGTTGATTGGGCAATCTGCTGGAATTTTGCTACCTGGGCAACAGCAACATTGCTTGTTAAAGCCACAGTCAGGGCTGTACCGATAAGGGTCAAATATTTTCCGTTCATGATACCTTAACCTCAACACCTCAACGGAGTACTCCGCTCATTAAATCAAACATGAGCTTATAGAAAATCATCCTAAATGAAGATATATGTTTTTGATTTAAAATGTGCTTATGTGTTAAGGACAGTAAGATTTGTCTATTTTATTTATGAAGGAGTAACTTGATAGAATTACCACATCTAAAGAATCAACTTTATATTTGGTAAAGCGACAAAACTAAGACCAGACAATCACTTCAAGGTAAGAAAAAGTTTTAGGGCAATATAGAAAACTGTGACAAAATTAACAACACAATTCAAATTACTATACTTATTTTCAGATTGTCAAATAAAATCGGGAACAATTCCTTGCAGTCAGCGTCTTCACAGCCTTGATGAGTACAATGGTGAAATACAAGTATCGAGATTGCAGTGCGCCCGATTCTTTACTAACAAACGTGGTGTGAATAGCCGATGAGTTCCCCCCAACCGCCTCAAAAGCCACAAACTTTGCTTGGTCAGATAACTCAAGCAGTACAAACAATTCAAGCTAGAGTTGATTTTTCTAAACTGGCGCTAAAACCAAATGCTAAAGTGCCAGAACTTTGGGTGCAGGATGCGGGGGCGGATAAGGCAGAAGTATATCCGCTATTGGGCGATCGCTACATCCTAGGCCGCAGTTCTAAATCTTGCGATATTGTTGTTCGTAACCCAGTTGTTAGTCAAATTCACCTGTCTCTTTCACGAGATTCGACCCAAAGACAGCCTGTTTTCCTCATCAAAGATGAAAACTCCACAAATGGTATTTATCGGGGTAAGCGTCGGGTCAATTCTTTGGAATTGCGTCACGGTGATATCCTCACCCTTGGACCTCCAGAACTTGCCGCCTCAGTTAGACTGCAATATATCGATCCACCTCCTTGGTATGTGACAGCAGGAAGTTGGGCTGCTTACGGTGTCGGTGGAGTCACAGCTTTGATGGCGCTCGTCATTGGCGTCGAGTGGATGAAATTTGATGTCAAACCCCTACCTGGCGCAACGCGAGCACCAGTGGTTGTTTACGCTCGTGATGGTGCAACCAAGTTACGCGAACCTCGGACGACTGCTCATATAGATATGAAGCGGTTGCAGGACTTTGGTCCTTACTTATCCGCAGCAGTCGTTGCTTCAGAAGATACCCGTTATTACTGGCATTTTGGGGTTGATCCACTTGGGATATTACGAGCTGTGTTTATCAACACTCAAAGCGGTGATGTCCAACAAGGTGCCAGTACAGTCACCCAGCAAGTTGCCAGGAGTTTGTTCCGCGATTATGTCGGCAGACAAGACTCCCTAGGGCGCAAATTTCGAGAAGCGATGGTCGCTCTGAAATTAGAAACGTTTTACAGCAAAGACGATATTTTGCTGACTTATTTAAATCGGGTTTTCCTGGGAGCAGATACCTCCGGCTTTGAGGATGCTGCGCGGTATTACTTTGACAAGTCAGCAAAAGAATTAACGCTTTCGGAAGCAGCAACATTAGTCGCAATTTTACCTGCCCCCAACGGCTTTGATTTTTGTGGAGATAGCCAGAATAAGCTCAGAACCATTGAATACCGTAATAGAGTTCTCAAGCGGATGCTGGAGGGGGGCAAAATTAAACAAGAAGAGTATAACCGAGCTAGGCGATCGCCCATTGAAATCAGTTCCAAAGTCTGTGAACAGCAAGCAAAGACAATTGCTCCTTACTTTTATAGTTATGTCTTTCAAGAACTAGAAAATATTCTGGGAAAGGAACTGGCAACAGAAGGCAACTTTATTATTGAAACTCAGCTCGATCCGGCTATTCAAACACAGGCTGAAACAGCGTTGCGTAATCAAGTCCGCACTGCTGGCTCTTCTTTTAATTTTTCCCAAGGAGCGATGGTGACCCTTGATTCGAGCAATGGAGCCATCCTCGCAATGGTAGGAGGCACAGACTATAGAACAAGTCAGTTCAATCGTGCTGTTCAATCACAAAGACAACCAGGTTCCACCTTCAAAGTTTTTGCTTACACAGCTGCCATTGAGCAAGGAATTTCACCGGGAAAGTCCTATTCCTGCTCACCTTTTCGTTGGCAAGGCTTTACCTATAAACCTTGTCGGACTGGGGCAGCTAGTTTAGATATTGCCACGGGGCTTGCTTTATCTGAAAACCCCATTGCTTTGAGGGTCGCTCAAGAAGTCGGGCTAGATAAAATTGTGGCGATGGCGCGACGGTTAGGGGTGAGGTCACAGTTAGACCCAGTTCCTGGTTTAGTGCTGGGTCAAAGTGTGGTACGTGTCCTGGAAATGACTGGAGCTTTTGGCGCTATTGGCAATGGCGGTGTGTGGAATCGTCCCCATGCAATTAACCGAATTCTAGACAGCAGTGATTGCCGCGATCGCAATGACACTAAAACTTGCCGCGTCATTTACTCTTATGATCAAGATCCAGATGCCAACAGACGGGTGCTAACAACTGAGGTAGCCGATACAATGACTCGTCTTTTGCGTGGCGTCATTAAAAACGGTACTGGTCGTAGTGCTGCAATAGGACTGCAGGAAGCAGGGAAAACCGGAACAACAGATAAGAACGTGGACTTATGGTTTATCGGCTTTATTCCTAGTCGGCGATTGGTCACTGGTATCTGGTTAGGAAATGATAACAATGCTCCCACATCTGGGAGTAGCGCTCAAGCAGCGCAACTCTGGGGAAGTTACATGGGTAAAATTACCAAATAAATTTTCTAATTCGTAATTCGTAATTGAGATAGTCATTACGAATTACGAATTGTTATCTATACCCTTGCCAAGGAATAACCTCGAGTGTGCCATTCGTCTTAAATACCACTTGGTAGTGTGCAAGTGGTCCTTTGTTATTTGGAGGAGCTAAGTAAGAACCGTAGATATCTTGGAACATCTTGGGAAGGGGGGTTCCTTGAAAATAGTCAACAGCGGCTTGGTTGAGGGGTTCGTAGTCGGCGATAACACCATCTTGGTTGACTGCTACTCGGTATTTCAAATCTCGTGTAAAGGTAGGAGAAGTACTCCAATTTTGGCGGATAGTATTGTAAAGCTTCTGGTTTAAATCCTTAACAGCGTTGGGATCTGTGATTTTTGTACCAATCACATCTGGCGTTTTAGGATATCCTCGCCAAGGACTCACTTCTAGCACACCTTTTCGCGTAAAGACGACTTTAAATTGGGCGATCGCTTCATTCGTAATAGGACCGCGAGCCGCAGGATTGTAAAGTAAGCTTGGTAGGGGAGTTTGCTCTACTGCATCATTTGTCCCCTTATTGACAGCTTTATATCCAATAATCGATCCATCGGCAGCTACACCGACCCGGAAGACTAAATCCTGATTCAATTTTAAGCGCTCAACCCACTTTGGATTAACTTGGTTATAGAGTTGACGATTTAATGCACGCAGCTGTGAGGCATCAGTAATTTCCGGAACTGTATTGATAAGTGCTTCTAAATCTGTAACTGCAGATGAGGCACCAGGTGCAGGACTTGTCGCAGTTGTGGGATTTTCCGTAGCGGAAGCGGAGGGATTTGGCGCAGGCGTTAATATGGAATTTGCCACAGCCGAGGGATTTGACACGGTTGCAGGTGTCAATGTAGGAGTTGCGCCTAGCTGTTCATTAGGAGTTGGAGTGGGGCTGGCATCAGCTGTAACAGGAGTATTGACCTTGGTAGTTGTAGAGTTTGCATTGTTCTGTGTTTGTGGCTGAGGCGGACGCACTGGCGGGGCAGGAATCATGCTAAAAGCAACTGCTGCTACTGCCAAACTCGTCACTCCCACACTTGCTGGCACTGCCTGCTTGACCAAAGCTTGACTAGCACCGCCATATCGTCTGGCAACTGGTTGTAATTGTAGTGTTAACTCTGGTAAGGTTTGGCTATCAGCAAAAAACTGGTCTATTGCTTCCACTAAATCGAACAACTGCACCGTGTTCAAATCGATGTGTATCTGTTGCTTGCCGTTAGTGAGATGAGACCCACCTGCTTGTGGTGCAGTATCAGAATGCACAATTAATCTGTGTTGGTTGTTATCGATTTTCTGGAGTTGTACTAACTCCGACTCAGAGTTATGTGCTTGAGCGTGTGGAACGTTACTCAAAAACTCTTGGGCATAAGCACTGACTGCCTTGACCAAACTTTCAAAAAATTCTCGTCCCCCTGCCAGCGGTTTCCCATCACCAGATAAATAACATTCTGCATTTACCAATATTGATAATTCTGGACGCAATTCCTGAAAATGCGCTGCTTTTGAGGCATCACTTAAACCCTCCAATAAGAGCGTACAATTAGGTAAACTATACTTACGTTGAATATTCATTCCACTTCACCGTCAAATAGACTAATCCAGAACCGCTGCATTCCCGCCGTACCAGTACAAAATAGTAATTGTCCCAACAAACTTATAGCTAGCTCATCTAAATTTTCATCAGATTTTAATGCAAATACACCAGAACGGCGGGCATTCATCCGGCTTCTAAAGTGAGTTCTAAATCGCTCTAGGTAATTAGATAGACGCAAATTCTGTTCTAGTGGAATCTGTTTTTCAACCATTTGTTGATATATCATTAGCAGCTGGCGAATGACAACTGTTAAGCGCCGCGCAATGTAGCAGGCAATGACCACTAAGGCTTTTGCTTCCATGATAGACAAGGGGCGGCGGATGTGTGCTCGTCTTATCGGGTTAGTGCTACGCATTCGCCATAAATGCACTCGATCTTTAATAATTCCTTTAAGCTCCAACTCTTCAGCAAACGACAAAATTGCTTCAGAGCCACCAAGCTCCAATGCTTCAATTGCCAGTAAGATGAGGTCAATTTGCAACCGAGCTCTACGGGGACATCCCTGTCCCTCAATCGCCGGTTCGGGTAAAGAGTCCAGAATCATCGGCAAAGACTGGGGGGTTGGACTATTAAGTGGTGTGACACTAGCAGAGACATTCATTATAAATACCTTATACGGCTGCAACAGACTAAGTAAAACTAATTTAAAATAGACGACCAGTCAAGAAAATTGGACTGATGGCATTATTAACAAGTTTGCCTGATATATAGATTACTTACTATTTTTAAACAAAGATTTCCGCATTTCTTTCAATCAAACTTTCCAAAGCGTAAGTTTTCTTCCCTCTATCGTGAGTAGCATGACATCCCTAGCTTGTTGTAGATTCTAATCATCGTCAACGGGAAGCGTTCATTCAGGGCTTATACCAAGGGTATGACATTATAGTGTACGATTTTTCCGGTAGATGCCGCCGCTTCAACCGAGAGCTTGCAATCGGACGAATAGGGCTGTAGCTTATACTGCTCGAACTCAAACTTTTTCTTGATTTTATGGATTTGAAGTCTCTGATTCGTGACATTCCAGATTTTCCGAAACCGGGAATTTTATTTCGCGATATCACCACGCTACTGCGCGATCCAGAGGGACTGCGCTCCAGTATTGACCTGTTTGCCCAAAAGGTAAAAGATGCTGGACTTAGGACAGAATACGTGGTGGGAATAGAGTCACGGGGCTTTATTGTTGGTGCACCGCTTGCCTATCAATTGGGGGCAGGTTTTATTCCTGTGCGTAAACCTGGTAAGTTACCAGCAGCCGTTCATTCTATTGAGTACGCACTAGAGTACGGTACTGACTGTTTGGAAATCCACCAAGACGCTTTGCACCCAGGTGCAAGAGTTTTGATTGTAGATGACTTGATAGCCACCGGTGGAACCGCAACTGCGACAGCAAGGCTAGTCCAGAAAATTGGCTGCAAACTAGAGGGTTTTGGGTTTATCATCGAGCTACGGGATTTGCAAGGGCGGAAGCATCTGCCAGAAGATGTGCCCATCATCACCCTTGTAGAATACTAGTTCATAGTCTAGAGTCCAAGATCCAAACTTTCTTGACTCTTGACTGTTAAGTTTTGACTCTTGACTCTTGACTCATGACTACTACACGAATTTCCTTGGATGCAAGTCGTGATTGGCTTTTAAAGTTGATCACGAACGAGACTTTTATCTATGTCATGAAACGGCTATTGCAGGCGCTGTTGACTTTGTTTTTGGCAGCAGCGTTGTCGTTTTTCATTATTCAACTTGCTCCAGGGGACTATGTAGATACGCTACGGCAAAATCCAAAAATTTCTCCAGAAAGAATTGAGGAACTTAGACGACAGTTTGGTCTAGATAAGTCTTGGCCAGAGCAATTTGGACTTTGGCTGTGGCGCATCGTCACACAAGGGGATTTTGGGACAAGCTTTGTTTACCAACGGTCGGTGGCGTCATTATTGTGGGAACGAATACCTGCAACCTTACTGTTGGCAGTTTCTTCTCTCATCCTAACGTGGGCGATCGCCATCCCCTTGGGCATCATTGCTGCTGTGAAGCAAAATCAGTGGGTTGACCGTGTTTTACAGGTGGTGAGTTATGCAGGACAAGGCTTTCCCAGTTTCATCACTGCCTTATTGCTGCTGATTTTTGCTCAAAACGTCTCGCCGATTTTCCCAGTGGGTGATATGACTAGCATCAATCACACCGAACTCAACTGGTTTGGTCAAATCCTGGATATCGGCTGGCACATGATTCTACCCACTATTGCTTTGAGTATCACGAGTTTTGCTGGCTTACAGCGCATCACTCGTGGTGAATTATTGGATGTACTGCGCCAAGATTATATCCAAACGGCTCGTGCTAAAGGACTGCCAGAAAACCGCGTCATCTATGTCCATGCTCTGCGCAATGCAATAAATCCCTTGATTACTCTACTCGGTTTTGAGCTAGCGAGTTTATTAGGTGGTGCGTTTATTGCGGAATTTTTCTTCAACTGGCCTGGCTTAGGACGATTAACTTTACAGGCGGTGCAGGCTCAAGATTTGTATTTGGTGATGGCAAGTTTGGTCATGAGTGCTGTATTGCTCAGTGTTGGTAATTTGATAGCGGATTTGTTACTTAAGGCGAGCGATCCTCGCATTCGCCTAGAAAATCTAAATTAGTTAGTTGTTAATTGTTAGTACTCAGTTGTGAGTTTTTCAACAGGACAATGAATAACTAACTGCCCTTCGGGTTCGCCAGTTGCTACAACGGGGGGAACCCCCGCAACGCACTGGTTCACTAACCACTCTTCAACTCCATGTTTTCTGAAGTTTATTACCTACTGCGATCAAAGGCTGACGGACGTTATCTCGCGGCTCTCCCTGACCGCGAAGCTTTAGGTTATCTGTTGTTATTTCGCGAACATTTTGATGCCCTCAGCTATCTCAACACTCATGCAGCAGAAGTGGCAAACCGCTTTGCTGTAGAATCTCTTCCCGGCTCTCAAGTCGGAGGTTTGCTTAAACGCTGGGGATTTAGTGGTGTGGGTATCGTTTCTGACCCGTTATTACCAAAAATAGAATTTTTAGCGCATTCTTAGTAGGGAATAGGGAATTGGGCGTGAAGAGACGATAATTTCTTCTCAATTCCCCATTTCCTCTTTCCTATATTGGTGCTTTTTCCAACATCAACTTAGAACGCTTCACTTGTTCAGGTATAGGAACGGGGTAATCTCCAGTGAAGCAGGCAGAACAGAAGCTTTCGGGGTCTTCTCGCGTCGCCTCTAGCATTCCTTGCCAACTGAGATAAGCGAGGGTGTCTACCTCCAACTGCTTGGCAATTTCTTCTACTGATTTTGTCGCAGCAATAAGTTGGTCTTGAGTGTCAGTATCAATCCCATAAAAGCAGGGGTGTGTGACTGGTGGCGAGGAAATTCGCATATGAACTTCCAATGCTCCTGCTTCACGTAAGGTTTTGACCAATTTCCGGCTGGTTGTTCCCCGCACAATGGAATCATCCACAATAATCACTCGTTTCCCAAACAGCACATCTCTTAAGGGGTTGAGTTTCATGCGAATCCCAGACTCCCGCATGGTCTGTGTTGGTTGGATAAAAGTACGCCCAACGTAGCGATTTTTAATCAGTCCTTCAGCATAGAGAATGCCAGAGGCTTGAGAATAGCCTATGGCAGCGGGAATTCCAGAATCAGGGACACCAATCACCAAATCGGCATCAACAAGAGATTCTTTCGCCAGTTGACGTCCTATACGCATCCGATAGCTGTAAAGACTTTCGTTATGCATCACGCTATCAGGACGGGCAAAATAAATCATCTCAAAAATGCACAGCTTCCGCTGGGGCTTTTGACTCCATTGAAAGGAAGTTAAACCCTCTTCGGTAATCCAAACTAACTCGCCTGGTTCCACATCTCTCAAGTATTCAGCACCAATAATGTCTAAACCACAAGTTTCAGAGGAGAGAACATAGCGTACTGGATTCTCACCCAAGGTGCCGATGACAAGGGGGCGAATGCCATTGGGGTCGCGAACGCCCATGATCCCTGCTGATGTGCCAATAACTAAGCTGTAGGCTCCTTGGCAGCGTTGAAAAGCCCGAATACAGCCATCTAACCAATCTGCACCAGCGTTGATTTCTTCAGCAATGGCAAAAGCAATCATTTCTGAGTCAGTGGTGGTGACTAGGTTGCAGTTGTTCTGCAGCAACTCCTCTCGCAACTGTACGGTATTGACTAAATTACCATTGTGTGCAAGTGCTACTGGACCCAGGCGAGTTTCGACAACAGCAGGTTGAGCATTCACTTTGCGGCTAGAACCTGTGGTTGAATAACGAGTGTGACCAACAGCTAGAGTTCCAGGCAAGTTTTGCAAGATTGATTCACTAAAGACTTGGGACACCAGCCCCATGTCTTTATGTAAGTTGACTTGTTCACCTTCAAATGTGGCAATACCAGCCGATTCTTGACCCCGGTGTTGGAGAGCGTACAATCCAAAGTATGTCAGTTTGGCAACGTCTTCTCCTGGTGCGTAGATGCCAAAAACGCCGCAAGCTTCTTCTGGCTTATCTGGACGATTTTCATAGTTTTTGACTGAGTCATGAGGCAATTGGGGATGGCTGGGAATCATGGTAGCTGTGCTCCTGATGAGGGTGTCAAGTCACTAGAAATATGTCGAAGGATAGTTGGCGAAATTCTTAAAAAGCTCTTAACCATCCATTAAAACAGTACCGCAATTATGCCTAGGGACGCCAGTGTCCTACCAGTGTCCTAGGTGAAGGGATCTGAATCTATGAGTTGGTAGTGGCATTATGGATAGTTAAACGTCTTTCAATCGCATTTAAGTAGCGATCGCTCATTTCTTCAATGCTAACCCTGATTAAGGTTTGATTATCAGTTGTTAAAACCCGCAAACTTGTTTCGGACTTCTCAACTTTACCGAGTTTTTGCCAATAATTACCCAGTTGTTCTTTTAAAAGAGTTTCCCAAGTTTCTTGTTGTTCCGATGCAACAGAAACTACAATCCGCGCACCACCTTCGCCAAAAAGAACTTCATCCCAACGTTGAGAGTTATTGACTGGTAGTTCTAATTGGATCTCTGCTCCGAGGTTGCCAGCAATACAACATTCTGCTAAAGCAACAGCGATTCCACCCTCAGCACAATCGTGAGCCGAATGTACCCAACCTTGACGAATTCCCTCACGGCACAGTTGTTGTACCCGGCGTTCCAATTCAAAATTAACTCGTGGCGGTTTTCCGGCAATAGTATTGTGGATCGTGGCTAAATATTCCGAACCTCCCAGCGTGGCATCAGAAGAAAGTTCACCCAACAAATAAATTACATCTGTTTCGGCTTGCCAAGCTTGACCACAAATCTTCGTTAAATCGGGGATCAAGCCAACCATACCTACAACAGGAGTAGGATAGATTGGTTGTGGATTACCTTGAGAATCTAAAGTTTCGTTGTAAAGAGAGACATTTCCACCCGTCACTGGAGTTGCTAACTCTTGGCAACCTTCAGCCAAACCACGACAGGCTTCTGATAATTGCCAATACCCAACAGGTTTTTCTGGACTACCAAAATTTAGGTTATCAGTGACTGCCAGAGGTTCTGCACCCACACAACTTAGATTGCGTGCCGCCTCTGCTACGACTGCCTTGGCTCCCTCATAGGGATCAAGATAAACATAACGAGGATTGCAATCAACAGTAGCCGCCACACCGCCTTGGTTACTGAGAACTCTTTCCTTGTCCTCCTCTTGCTGGGGACGTAAGCGAATCACAGAGGCATCCGCACCACCAGGTAACATCACAGTATTATTCTGCACTTGATGGTCGTACTGACGATACACCCAACGTTTCGATGCAATGGTGGGCGTATTCAGCAAAGTCAACAGGATATCATTCCAACTGTGCAAGCGTCCTTGAATTTCAATTCCAGAGACTGTGCTCTCTGGTAGAGAATCAGGAGTCCATTCCCAAGCTTTTCGTACATATTCTGGTGGTTCTGCTAACAATTTCCGGTGATACAGTGGTGTATTTTCTGCCAACGCCGTTGCAGGAATCTCTGCGGCAACTTCGCCTTGAAACAGAATCCGCACGATAGGTTCAGTAATCACAGTGCCAGCAACAACTGCATGCAGCCCCCAACGCTGGAAAATGTCAATTAACTCCTGTTCCCGTCCTTTGTGGGCAACAAACAGCATTCGTTCTTGAGATTCGCTCAGCAGGTATTCATATGGAACCATCCCCGCTTCCCGTACTGGAATCTTGTCTAAATCAAATTCAATACCCACACCACCTTTTGCTGCCATCTCTGAGGTAGAACAAGTGATGCCAGCAGCGCCCATATCCTGTGCAGCCACCACTGCACCTGTCTTAAATGCTTCTAAACAAGCTTCAATTAATGACTTTTCCAAGAAGGGGTCACCGACTTGTACTGCTGGACGGTCATCTACAGACTCATCACTCAATTCTGCACTGGCAAAACTTGCGCCTCCCATACCATCGCGTCCGGTGGTGGAACCAACATAAAGCACTGGATTACCCATGCCAGACGCGCCAGATTTGACAATATCTGGTGTTTCCATCAATCCCAGCGCCATGACATTGACCAAAGGATTGCCAGAGTAAGCGGGATCAAAGTAGACTTCACCGCCGACAGTGGGGACACCAACACAATTGCCATAATGTGCAATACCAGCTACCACTCCACTAAAAAGCCTTTGGGTCTTAGCATCTTCTAAAGAACCAAAGCGTAGGGAGTTTAAGACGGCAATGGGACGTGCGCCCATCGTAAAAATATCTCTTAAGATGCCTCCTACTCCTGTGGCAGCTCCTTGAAAGGGTTCGATCGCTGAGGGATGGTTATGTGATTCAATCTTAAACGCGAGCCGCAAACCATCACCCAGATCTACAACACCAGCATTTTCACCAGGTCCAACCAGAATACGGGGTCCTGTCGTAGGAAATTGTTTGAGTAACGGACGCGAATTTTTGTAACAGCAATGTTCTGACCACATCACCCCAAACATTCCTAGTTCAGCTTTGTTGGGATGACGCCCCAGACGTCTTACAATTTCTTCATATTCTTCTAGCTTCAAACCTTCAGCAGCGATTTCTTCAGGAGAAAAAGGAGCAGAGGAAATGGCGGTCATGGCAATAATGTACCAAGGGGACAGAGCATTATTTTAGCGATTTCTGACCCTTTCCCGTAAAAGACTGACGCGATTGCGACACTAACGCTTGATATTGCTTAAGTAACTCAATAACTTCATATACAGTATAAATACGTAATTTTATATTTTGAGTTTAAGGTCATTAGAAACAAATAAGTGTTTCCACTATTTGAAGCATATAAATTATTTCATAAGATAAATATTAGCTAAGTCAAGCACAAAAATAAATTTTACTATACACAATATGCCTATCTTAATCGGTGATTGAACAAGCTATTGATTGTTTCAATCATCAATTTAAAAACGGGCTATTTCGCTTGCTTTAGTTAATGGAAGTTGATTTCTTGAGTGTCATTATGACGACTCAAAACAATCGTTACAGTTACGCTATTGATTGAGTTTGTGGATTGGTCTGTGTTTTTCACAAAAGGAATTCTATTAAAGTGCTAGGGAATCATTCTTTCTAAAGTTTTATCTAAATTTTGCAAATTTACTATATGCACGATATCATTTTTTATCTGATTATTTTTCTAGCAAAATAACTGGAGTATTCTCAAACTAATAGGAGGTTATGGTGTTTCCTTGTTGATTTTTGAAATTTAAAAAAATATCGCTTTATTCTAAGCGCAACCCAAAAAAGCACCAATAAAAAATATTACAACCCTTAAATAGATAGGCTTAGCATTTTTCATTAAAGACTTTGATATAACAAGGTTTAGATGTAAATTTGTAAAAACCATTACAATTCCAATTTCTATAAAGTGATAGGGCTTATCTAAATTCTTGAGATACAAAATTTTATATCTTTACGTATCGCTAGATCTGGCAAATATGAAGTTGTGATGAAAATCACTAATAGCAATGATTAAGATCCTATTCCTTATAGAGGTAAGTTGGGACAATACAAACAACTGAACTCTAGCCGAGTCATTAATAGGGAACACACTAAGTGCCGACAGCCTTCACCTGAAGAATGTCGGCTTTTTGTTTGTTCAGGGGAGTAGGAGGAGTAGAAAGCACCAGACGCGGTGAGACAGTGCGAATGACCGCTTTCTCCCCACAGGCTCAGGACATACCTTTAAGCGTGTGTATGATTCTCACCGTTTTGGCAAGTGACACGTGATTGTATGTGACACAGAAGAGAAATAATTGCTAACGCTTGGATGCATCATAAAATTTCCCCACAACCTAATAGTAACTTGACACAATTTTGCCGTAGCTACTATCCAGTGTGGGGAGGGTATGATCAGGATATAACTATTATTGATCTTGAGGGTTGCTTACTTGCACTCTCTCTAAAAGTCCAGCAGGTCAAAGAAGTCTCGCAAACTTTGTATTAAGACATCGCTTGAATGATGTAATCAAAGTAAGGGGAGGCTTCAGCGGCATCTTCTGCACTCAGTAAGTTAAGGGAGGCTTTTTTCAGACAGTTGATTGCTTCTACCATTCCAGGTACGGGAACGCCGAGTGAATTGTACATTTCTCTGACGCCAATTAAACCAATTTTTTCTATTGGTTCTTTGTCACCTGCAAGTACGCCATAAGTAATTAGGCGCAAGTACCAACCATAGTCACGGATACATAGAGCACGCTGACGCTCTCCGTATGCATTTCCTCCAGGCGCGATAAAGTCGGGACGCTTCTGCCAAAGCTGTTTGGTTGCTTCTTGAACTATCTTTTTTTCGTTTTCAGCTAGGATGGTGACAATTCGTATCCGTTGTGCTCCAGTTTGCAAATAGTCTTTGATATTCTTGAGTTCACCACTGCTGGGATAACGCAGTTCGTCGTCGGCTTGGAGAATAACTTGGCTTACTACAGTCATAATTTATTGCAATGACATGAATTAATTATTATTTGCTAGTTTAACGAGTCTTGAGGACACAAGTGAAGAGAGTGGAGGAGATGAAAGGGTGGGGAAGTGGGGGAAGCAGGGAAAAAATTATTGACTATTGACTAATGACTGAAAAAATCTGGAAACAGGGTGAATTGATTGAAGTTGAGATTTCAGATTTGAACGATGCAGGTGATGGTGTAGGGCGTTGGTTCCAAAGGGTCATATTTGTACCAGACACTGTACCTGGCGATCGCGCTGTTGTCCGTCTAGTACACGTCAAACCAAACTTTGCTCACGGCAAACTCAAACAGCTGTTGCAACCATCTCCCCAGCGTATCCGACCAAGCTGCATCGTGGCTGATAAATGTGGTGGATGTCAATGGCAGCACATTCATTATGAGTACCAGTTGGTAGCAAAGCAAAATCAAGTGATCCAGGCTTTGGAACGTATTGGTGGTTTTGTAAAACCACCAGTAGAACCAGTTCTTTCAACTCCAGAATGTTTAGGCTACCGTAACAAAGCAACTTATCCTGTGGGATCATCGCGCACGGGACAGATTCAGACTGGCTATTACCAGAAAGGTAGCCACCAATTGATTAACTTGAATCAATGCCCTGTGCAAGACTCGAGATTAAATCCTTTGCTGTTGGAAGTCAAACAAGACATCCAAAAGCGAGGTTGGCAGGTTTACAACGAACAACGCCACACAGGTCTTGTACGTCATCTCGGTTTACGCATTGGTCGCCGCACAGGGGAAATATTGCTAACTTTGGTTGTCAAAGACTGGAATTTACCTGGAATTCAAGACCAAGCGCAGGAGTGGTTAAAGCGCTATCCCCAGTTGGTGGGAGTTTGTTTGAATTGCAACCCAGACCGGACTAATGCCATTTTTGGACGAGAAACTCGTTGTGTTGTTGGGCTTGGCTACCTACGAGAAAAATTTGCTGGACTGGAATTTCAGGTACGACCGGATACGTTTTTTCAGGTACATACGGAGACGGCAGAAGCATTATTGCAGGTGATTCAGTCAGAACTGAATTTACAAGGTTCAGAGGTGTTAGTTGATACTTATTGCGGTATTGGGACATTAACATTACCACTTGCCAAACAAGTCAAGCAAGCAATGGGGTTAGAATTGCAACCAGAGGCAGTGGAACAAGCAATTTTAAATGCGAAAGATAATGATATTCACAATGTAATTTTTCACACTGGTGCAGTCGAAAAATTACTTCCTCAAATGGAGATTTCGCCAGATATTGTTTTGCTTGATCCACCACGTAAAGGGTGCGATCGCAGTGTGATCGAAACTCTACTAAAATCAAAACCTTTGCGCATTGTTTATGTCAGTTGTAAAGTCGCCACTCTTGCTCGTGACCTCAAATTACTTTGTCAAAATGGAGTGTATACTCTCACACGGGTACAACCAGCTGATTTCTTTCCACAAACTGCTCATGTAGAAGCTGCAGCTTTTCTTGCGTTATCACATTTGGACTAAACAGCTAACTCTTTTACAAAAATCAAATAAAAAATTTGTAGTCCAACACATAGTAAAAATGCTAGAATTGAACTAAGATAAAAACATGATTCCTTTTGTGTAAAGATACTAAAGTTGCAAAGACTCTCCAAAAAATATGAATTGAGTTGCATAAGATATGAATCGGCATATGAAAGAGTATTAAAATACTCTTTTAACTAAAGAAATGAAAAAGCATATTAATTGCTTACTGTCGAAGCAGGTGCATGCAAAAGCCGTTTTTTATGTTAAATGACTCTATGTCATCAAGGAGAGTTAATGCTCCCTAGCATTTTCAAAATTTAGTTGAAAAGACGAAAGTTTGAAGGCAACACGACCACCTCAAATTCTATCAGGGTGCCTGTGACAGCAAACTGATGTCTAGCTAACTCTGAAAGCTACGGGGTTCCTCTTGTGATTACTATTTCGCTTCGTCCTACAGGGCGTAACTGGGGCACAATTACTTTTGCCTCAACTCTGTACCTTTGTCCAATATTAGATTTACTACTGGCAGAGATCCCGATTAAATTACAAGCAGAACTGCGGCTAGGACTTCAAGAAGCCTTAGTGAACGCAGCTAAACATGGTAATAATTTAGATCCTAGTAAAAGAGTTGTCGTCCGTTTTTCTCTTATTGACGATCAGTATTGGTGGATCATCTCAGATCAAGGTAGGGGCTTTACACCTGACTCTACCAGCGATATCGATATTGATCCAACAGATTACTTACCACCTGATGAGTCAGAAAACGGTCGTGGTTTATGTATTCTCCATCAAATTTTCGATCATGTGCAGTGGAATAGCAAAGGCACAGAGTTAAGGCTTTGTAAACAATTAGAGAATCGACCAAGATTAGCTCTACTAAGATAAATAGGGTAAGGATTGGGGATAATTATTTATCCTTATCCCCCTATCTTTTTTTTCCCTACTTTTTGTGTTCTCCGTGAGTAGGACAAGGTGGAGCAGAAATAGAACGATCCAGCCAACCGGAGGCTTGCTCGATCCTGAGTAAAGCTTCTTGTGGTTCATCTTTGAGGAGATACACAAGAGCTGCTGCGACTTGTTCACTAGCGCGTGCTTTGCGGTTAGACTTGAGGCGATGCCAATCGTTAGGTGAAATGCTCAGCTTTTCCATCAGAGCTTGGGCTAATTCCAAGCTACTAAATTGATTCAGTTGACTAGTGTTAGATAGCTCGGTTGATTGAGACATAATGAGTGAGTCACGGATTGTGTATGACTATTGGCGAAATCGCATTTAATTCTAAGTTTACTACTTGTGCATGAAACCGCCGAAACAACTATCCAGCACACCATCCGGTGAGGAAAACCAAGACAAAGAATTTGAACAAGAACTCTTAGAAGTGGAGCAAGCGCTTGTTGCTGTCAAAGAACGCTACAACCAAGTACAAGCAGATAAAACTCGGCAAAGAGAATTACAACAACGCTTCAGACGTTTACGTCACAGTAAATTACCAGATGTGAAAGCCGAGTTAAAGCAAATTAAACAGCAGTTAGAAGTTCTAGAAATTAACTTGGAAAGTCAATTATTTTCCTGGAGAAGCTTAAAAGAACCTTTCTGGCAAGCCATCCGCTTTGGCGGTTTGGGCGTTATCATAGGCTGGTTATTAAAGTCTGTTGCCGGATAATATGATCAATCTACGAATTGCAGAAATATTACGAAGTAGTCAACCTGATGAGTCTGTGTTAATTCAAGGCTGGGTTCGCACGAAACGAGAATTAAAAGGATTTTCTTTTATAGAAGTAAATGATGGCTCATCCTTAGCAAGTTTGCAAGTGGTACTTAATCAGGATTTGCCAGACTATGATGATATTTTGAAAAAGCTTAATACTGGTGCTTCCGTGGAAGTTACTGGAGTTCTGGTTGCATCTGTTGGCAAAGGACAGCGGATAGAGTTGAAAGCAGACAAGGTGAAAGTTTTTGGGGAAGCAGATCCAGAAACATATCCACTGCAGAAGAAACGCCATTCCTTTGAATTTTTGCGAACTATTGGACATTTGCGATCGCGCACCAATTCCTTTGGTGCAGTTTTCCGTGTGAGAAACGCCTGCGCAACCGCGATTCATCAATTTTTTCAAGAACGCGGCTTTTTGTGGGTACACACTCCTATCATCACCGCTAACGACTGCGAAGGTGCGGGTGAACTTTTCAGCGTCACTAGTTTAGATCTCAAAGATATTCCCCGTACAGAAAGCAAAGCTATAGATTACAGTAAAGACTTTTTTAGTAAACCGACATATTTAACAGTAAGCGGTCAGCTTGAAGCCGAAGTCATGGCGATGGCTTTCACAAACGTCTACACCTTTGGTCCTACCTTCCGTGCAGAGAACTCCAACACTTCTCGCCACTTGGCAGAATTTTGGATGGTAGAACCCGAGATGGCTTTCTGTGATCTCAAGGGAGATATGGATTTAGCTGAAGCGTTTCTCAAACATATTTTCAAATATGTTTTGGAAAATTGCCCAGAAGACATGGAATTTTTTAATCAGCGTATAGATAATACCGTGTTAGCAACGGCGGATAATATTATTAACAATGAATTTGAGCGCATAACTTACACAGAAGCCATCAAACTGTTAGAAAAAGCCGATGTTAAGTTTGAATATCCAGTCAGTTGGGGTTTGGATTTACAATCAGAACACGAACGCTATCTGTGCGAACAACTTTTTAAAAAGCCAGTCATTGTTACCAATTACCCAGCACAAATCAAAGCGTTTTATATGCGCTTAGATGACGATGAAAAAACAGTTTCTGCGATGGATATTCTTGCACCCAAAATTGGCGAAATTATCGGCGGTTCTCAAAGAGAAGAACGTTTAGATGTCCTCGAACGCCGCATCCAGGCTCAAGGGATGAAACCAGAAGATTTGTGGTGGTATCTCGATTTGCGCCGCTTTGGAACTGTCCCCCACGCCGGTTTTGGACTTGGTTTTGAACGGCTTGTGCAATTTATGACGGGTATGGGAAACATCAGAGATGTGATTCCGTTTCCACGCACACCGGAAAATGCTGAGTTTTAACTGGGTTTTAACTATATTAACTATATTAAGAAGCCCGATTTCTGAAAAAACCGGGTTTCTTTTATTTATGTATGACTAGTTAAAACTAGATGAGCGATCGCCATCAGTGATCCCCTCTCTATCCAAACGACATAATCTTACTTGTTGAATAATTTTTGCACCCATTTTTTCGTAAAACTTGATTGCAGGAGCATTATTCACCTTAACTATCCAATCAATTCTTTTGCCCTCTATTTTTTGAGTAATTTGACATAAATATTTTATTAGCGCTTCACCAACACCAAGCCTGCGATATTCAGCTTTAATATATAAATCATCTAGCCATATTCCTGGTTGAGCGAGAAAGGTAGAGTAAATTTGGTGATATGTGGCAAATCCAATGATATTTCCTTTCATTTCAGCTAGCAAAACAAACGCCAGTGGATTTTCACAAAATAAAGTATCCTCTAATTTTTTGGGTGTCGCCTCTACTAAATTAGGACAGCCATCAAATTCCGCCTTAAGCTGAATTAACTCCATAATTGTAGAAATGTCACTGACGTTAGCGTATCGAATAAAAAACTTTTGATTGTTCATAATATCAATTCTTGTTATATCAATAAAGTTATTAAAAACCGTCTTAGTTCTTGGATTCCGCTAACTTAAATTGAACCCAATTAAACAGTGGGATTAGATATAAATAAACAGCGTATGGGATAAATCCTGAGTCAGTCATCAATATAGTTGCTGGTACTAATCCAGCAATATTCCAAGGAATCAGAGGTGAAATGACAACAGCAGTGTTTTCGATATCAGTTGCTAATTGATAATTGTCTAGGCACTCTTGCTCATATTTTTCTTTGACAAGCTGGTGAGTCATCAGAATGGCGATCGTTTGAGTACAACCAAAAGCGGCACATGCTAACGCAACAGTAGTCGTTCCGAAAAATAAGCTACTTCTGTAAGTAATTCTTTTGAGTAGCCTCTCTATAACTGTTAATGTCTTTGTTCCTACTATAATTCCTACTAGAGATGTGGAAAGGATAACAACTAACGAAACTCTGAGCATCGAAAGTATACCTCCTCCAGTCAAAGCTTCATTTAAATTAATACTATTTTCTAACCTAAAGCCAAACAGAACTAATTTAATGATTTGAAATAAGGAATAATGTTGAACCATTATTCCTAAAACAAATGCAATTCCAATGCTAGCTAGTAATGTCAATTTCACTTCTACTTTCAAAAGACACAGAACCACAACAGCAAAAGCTGGAAGTAAAACAAATGGATGAATCGTAAAAAATTGAGGAATCTCTGAAATAAAATGACTATTTCTATTTTGAATGGGATGACTCACTGAAAGGAAAAAATAAATTAAGCTGGAAGCTATTAATGGTAAAGATGCACTAGTTATCATATATGATAAGTTTTTATATAGCTTAGTTTTGGTAATATTCGCAACAAGATGAGCACTCGAAGACATAGGAGAACACCTATCTCCAAAATAGCCTCCTGCGATAATTGCTCCAGCAACTAAATGAGGATTAATATTTCCTTCTCTTGCCATAATCATGAGGGCAACTCCTACAGTACTGACTGTGCCAAAGGAGGTTCCTAATATTACAGAAATAAAACTGGTAAGGACAAAGGCTGAAATAATAAAATATTGAGGATTGATGAATTTAGTTCCATAGTAAACCAAAGCAGGGATTGTTCCCGCTGCCATCCAAACAGATGTCACTGCTCCAATTAATAATAAAATTTGGATAATTGCAAATGCTTTTTTACTACTACTAAAACTCATGATAATTAAATTTCTTGCTGGAAACCCTTGCAGAAAAAAAGTGATAAATAAAATTATCAGAGAAAGCAAAAGTGAATAGGCAATAAAGTAACCTTTGGTAACGCTAAACGCCAAGATAACAAAGCAAATAATAAGAGAAAAGAATGATTTCATTTCCTGAAAAATGAATTTTCTATTCATCAACATTAGATAGTTTATTTATTACTAAATGTGAAAGCAAAGTATTCTTTAGATACCTTCTATCGATAAAATCGATAGATAAAGGTCACACACTTTTGCTTTTATCTAAATGTGGCTTTTCCTACCTTGATGAGTGAAGTTAACGACAGTAAGTTAAAAATTTCCCAATTGCGTGCTTTTGTAGCTGTTGCCGACCATAGCAACTTCAGTTACGCTGCTTTAGAGTTGGGGCTGTCTCAATCAACCATTAGTCATGCGATCGCCACACTTGAAGAAGAACTCGGAGTTGTTCTACTGTTGAGGGGGCGACACGGTGCAACTTTGACGCCAATTGGAGAGCAAGTGATTCAAGAAGCGCGTCAGGTTTTGCATTTGTTAGAGGTGATCCAAGAAAAAGCCAACCAGGAGAAAGGATTACAAGCTGGACAAGTTCGAGTTGCTTGTGTTCGGAGCATTGCAACTCACTTACTACCAAAAGTTATCTCTCGCTTTCGCCAAAAGTTCCCAACAATTAGCGTTGTCATGACCGAGTACGACCGATATGCAGAGGTAGAACAGGCACTGCGAGAAGGTCAGGCAGACGTTGGCTTCACGTTATTGCCGACTACAACAGAGTTTGACACACGGGAGCTATTCCGAGATGAATTTATTGCGCTGCTACCACCTGGATCAATAGCTCTTGGTGAGTCCCTCAGCTGGGAACACTTAGCAAAGTATCCGATGATTGTCAATCTTCGCAGTCCTCAGCACAACAAGACAGTCAACTCTCATTTGCTGCAATTTGGTCAAACTCTCAAGATTGACTACCAGGTCAGAGAAGATTCAACTATTCTTAGTATGGTCAAGCAAGGATTGGGAGCAACTATTATGGCTCGACTAGCAGCTGAACCCATACCAGAAGGTGTAGAGATGAGGAGTTTGCCAGTCCCGCTAGAGAGAGTGATCGCAGTTGCTATCCTTGCAGATGCTTTATTGCCAAGAGCTGTCTTTGCTTTTCTGGATATTCTTAAAGTTAGTTAAATTTATTTGTGTAAAATATAATTAAAGCCCTACATCCCGACTGAAAAATAGGGGATTAAAATAAATAGGGAAATTGGGGGTCAGAACAATACACCCATTTGATAAGAAGTAGTGTCAAGATTTTTGTTGCGGGAGAAAAATTTGTTGTACCATAAAACCCGCATCGAAAAATTTGAAAGGAAAGCTATCATGGCAATTCCAAACAAGCAGGGTAAGTCTACTCAGGGTAAGTCTACTATCGATTTTCGAGACAATCGACGCACCACAACTCGCATCACAGTTCGCATTCCCAAGGAATTCCACGAACAGCCCGTTATGTCACAGCTCATTTCCCATTGCGGCATAACAGTCAATGTAGCAGCAGCTAAGCTAAATGGTCATCTGCCACAACAAGGCTGCTTTGATTTGGAACTAGGAGGAACGGTTTTCCAGATTGCTAGCGCTTTAACCTACCTCAACGAACTGAATTTGGAAATTTCGCATAAATTCATTACTGAAGAAGATACTTGGTAAATTCAGTTCTGAGCAATAAGCACTGAGTGCTAAGCCAGATAGCTACTTAGCACTTGGTACTCAGCAACCCCCTTACGCTAGTTAAGAGGGCGAGGAAAACTTTTTCTCCTATCAGCAGACGCTCGTACTCTTGAGGGAACTGCGTCTTGTACTTACGAGTATCTCCTTAGTCACCCCTTTGGGTAATTCAAAATATAAACTTAAAGATAATTTTGAATTTGAGCGTCAGCGAGTGACTTCCCTCCTGCAGTGAGCAGTTCTAAGGAGGGGAGCCAGCACGTTGCGGTGAGACAGCGCGAATGACGGTTTTCCAACGCCAGATGCTCCACTTGGGGACCACCTTCATGGTGAGGCAACGCGGTGAGTCCAGCACTGCGGGAGGTGAGACCAGTGCTCTTTGGAGGGTTTCCCCGCTCTCACGGCAAGACTGGCGTTAGCGAACGCGAGTGCGTCTGGTGATAGGAGAAGCGGTAGCGACGTCAGGAGCGTCACCCGAACGCGAGTGCGTCTGGTGACAGGAGAAGGGTGCTCGCGGAGAGTATCCGCAGGATTCACCCGGAGGGGGTTTCCCCCCAACCCCAACGCCAGTCCGCTCAAGTCGGGAAACCCGCCCACGCGGCTGGCTCCTTCGTGGGAACCCCAAAGCCCCCTGTTGTAGCAGCTGGTGTGGTTCTCCCATGAGCGATTGCCGAAAAGGTTTCCTGACTTGTGCAGAGTGGCGTGAGACCCCAAGACCCTTCTCCTTCTGCCAAAGGGAGAGGCTGCGCCAACGGAGCGTCACCTGGAGGGAGGTTCCCGAGGACAGTTCGGAGGGTTTCCCCCCAACCCCAACGCCAGTCCGCTCAAGTCGGGAAACCCGCCCACGCGGCTGGCTCCTTCGTGGGGGCCCCAAAGCCTCCCGTTGTAGCAAGTGGCGTTTTCCCTCCATAAGAAACTACGGTACTGGTTTAGCAACGCCGTAGCTTCCTAAAGGTTTTGCTCACTATGGCGATCGCTCCTCAAAACTGAGCACTCTACTTACGCCATTTGATTTTCAATTGCCCACCGCGCTAGTTCAGTGCGATTGTGGAGATTAGTTTTCCCCAACATATTTGACACATGGCTTTCTACCGTGCGTTGGCTGACATTTAGTTCTTCAGCAATTTCACGGTTAGCTAAGCCTCTTGCCACAAATTGCACGACTTTAAGTTCTGTTGGAGTTAACTGCACATCGAAGGGAACTTGGATACGGGAGCCGTTTTCTCCTCCTTTTGCTTGGTGTTCTTTCCAGCGAATGGTCTGCTTCAGAGAAGATTCCACTTGTGCTACCAATTCTTCTGGCTCAAAAGGCTTCACCATGTACACATCAGCACCTTTGTTCAGACCTTTTACTCGGTCTGCGCTTTGTCCCTTAGCTGAAAGGAATAGAACGGGAATCCAGCTGGTGCGTTCTGTTTGCCGGACTTGTTCTACAAAAGTATACCCGTCCATTTCCGGCATCATCACATCGCAAATGATCATATCTGGAATATCCTGCTCTAAAACTTCCAGTGCTTCTCGACCATTTTCGGCGGTGATGACATCATAACCCCGGAATTCCAAATAATCCTTCACCAGCAAGATGAGGTTAGGGTCATCATCAATAAGTAGAAGTCGTTTGTGATCTTTCATGCTGGGTTCTTTCATAGCAGTGGCACTTATCGCGCTTGATCCATCAAGGTCTTGAATAGATATCCTCTCTGGTGGATTAAGGAGGTGTCGTGCTTTTTCCTACTTAACTTGCCTTTGCTTCATCAAATCTCAAAAGTGCTTACCACTTTCAAGACACTATGTACCAACGACAAAATTCCAGTAAGGATACTTAGAGCAGTAGTATTTATAATGCGTTATTATATATCGCTTTGAAAGTTGCGGGTTAAAAAACACTGATTAAAAAATAATTATTCAGGTTAACAAGTAAGTTTTGGACTCAGGATGCTCCCAAATTACAATTAACCCGCAATTTCATTTGTTTACTACTGTGCCATATCCTTGCAGGATGTTAAGCTTTTATAAGTTGTTCACGACTCACTAGGGAACTTTCTGGCAAAGGTTGGGTGAACAATGCGTATTCTTCTACCACCTTGTTGCCTAATAAGTGTTCTCGTATAATCCGCTTAATGATTTCCGAGGTTGTTGGGCGATACCGCACAGCATCCGAGGAATCCTCTATTATCAGTTTAGAACACCAAACTGGCAAGCAGTTGACTTTATTTCCAAAGATACAACTGGAATAACTCTCTTGATCTTGCTGAAGATTTCGCTGTTTGAGTCGCTTTTTCAAGTCTTCCCACAATGGGAAACGAGCTTGCTTTGAGAAGCGTTTAGAAACTGTCTGGATAGCACATATAAAAGTGTCCTTGTGAATTTTTGACAGTCCCAAAGTTTCTGTAAAAATACTTGGGCATTTATTCGCTGGTGGTTTAGTGGTTGTTGATAGCTCAAAAGTCAACTGGCTCACTGTGGTAGTACTCAATTCGCGGCTCCCTGATTACTGTTCTATATCAATTTCCCAGCTTTGCAAACAAAGTTGCCCATATATCCATATTCGTCATTTACGGAAGAAAACCTGAAAGCTAAGAAAAATAGAGTATTTCTACTTAAGTGAGGTTATGCAAGTAAAGTTCGGGAACCCGTACAAAAGAAAATGTTGCCATTTCACACCGCTCTTCGGTAAATTAGCACTCAGGAGTTGAGAGTGCTAACAAGGTGAGAAATTGGTATGGCAGCTGTATCTCTAAGCGTTTCTACAGTTAAACCTCTAGGCGATCGCGTATTTGTCAAAGTGAGCGCCGCCGAAGAAAAGACCGCAGGTGGTCTGTATTTGCCCGACAACGCAAAAGAAAAGCCCCAGGTGGGCGAAGTGGTCGCTGTTGGCGATGGCAAGGTCAGAGATGACGGTGGTCGTCAGGCGTTGGATGTCAAAGTAGGAGACAAAGTTCTCTACTCCAAGTACGCTGGTACCGACATCAAACTCGGAACTGACGAATACATTCTGCTCTCTGAAAAAGACATTCTAGCAATCGTTTCATAGTCATAACTCATTTGTCATGGGTCTTTGTCATTAGTTTTGGCAAAGAACGAAAGACAAACAACAAATTTGTAGTTTTCTGCTAAAAATTCTTTGACAATTATGGCAAAGCGCATTATTTACAACGAAAACGCACGTCGCGCCCTAGAGAAAGGCATGGACATCCTGGCTGAGGCTGTCGCTGTGACCCTCGGTCCCAAAGGTCGTAACGTAGTCCTAGAGAAAAAATTTGGCGCACCACAAATCGTTAATGACGGTGTGACCATCGCTAAAGAAATTGAATTAGAAGACCACGTCGAAAACACTGGCGTTTCCCTAATCCGTCAAGCAGCGTCCAAGACCAACGATGCTGCTGGTGATGGCACCACAACCGCGACTGTTTTGGCGCATGCAGTGGTAAAAGAAGGCTTGCGCAACGTAGCAGCAGGTGCAAACGCCATTTTGCTAAAGCGTGGTATTGATAAAGCTACTAACTTCTTAGTTGAGAAAATCAAAGAGCACGCTCGTCCCGTAGAAGATTCCAAAGCCATTGCACAAGTAGGCGCTATCTCTGCTGGTAACGACGAAGAAGTCGGTCAGATGATTGCCGAAGCAATGGACAAGGTGGGTAAAGAAGGCGTGATTTCCTTGGAAGAAGGGAAGTCCATGACCACCGAATTGGAAATCACCGAAGGGATGCGCTTTGACAAAGGCTATATCTCTCCCTACTTTGCAACTGATCCCGAGCGGATGGAAGCAATTTTCGATGAGCCTTTCATCCTGCTGACCGATAAGAAAATCGCTTTGGTACAAGACCTTGTACCCGTACTTGAGCAAGTCGCTCGCGCTGGTCGTCCTTTAGTGATTATCGCTGAAGATATCGAGAAAGAAGCTTTGGCAACTCTGGTTGTTAACCGCTTGCGTGGTGTACTCAACGTAGCTGCTGTTAAAGCTCCCGGCTTTGGCGATCGCCGCAAAGCAATGCTAGAAGACATTGCCGTTCTCACTGGTGGTCAAGTCATCACCGAAGACGCTGGCTTGAAACTGGAAAACACCAAGCTAGAAGCACTGGGTAAAGCTCGCCGCATCACTATCACCAAAGACAACACCACCATTGTTGCTGAAGGTAACGAAGCTGCTGTTAAGGCTCGTGTTGATCAAATTCGCCGTCAAATCGAAGAAACCGAATCTTCCTACGACAAAGAAAAGCTGCAAGAGCGCCTCGCTAAGCTAGCTGGTGGTGTCGCTGTTGTCAAAGTAGGCGCTGCTACCGAAACCGAAATGAAGGACAAGAAGCTGCGCCTAGAAGACGCCATCAACGCTACCAAAGCTGCTGTGGAAGAAGGTATCGTTCCTGGCGGTGGTACAACTCTGGCTCACCTTGCTCCTGCGCTCGAAGAATGGGCTAACAGCAACCTCAATGGTGAAGAGTTGACTGGTGCGTTGATTGTGTCTCGCGCCTTGTCTGCACCTCTCAAGAGAATTGCAGAAAACGCTGGTCAGAACGGTGCTGTTATCGCTGAACGCGTGAAGGAAAAAGACTTCAACATTGGTTACGACGCTGCTCAGAACGAGTTCGTCAACCTGTTGGATGCTGGTATTGTTGACCCTGCCAAAGTGACTCGTTCTGCTCTGCAAAACGCTGCATCCATTGCTGGTATGGTGTTAACCACCGAGTGTATCGTAGTTGACAAGCCTGAGCCAAAAGATAACGCTCCTGCTGGCGCAGGCGCTGGTATGGGCGGCGGCGACTTCGATTACTAAGATTCTTGTAGAGCAGGCAAAATGCCTGCTCAATTATGAAAACAGCTGTTTCCATTAGGGAAGCAGCTGTTTTTTGTTGGGTGTAGGATACGTCAGGATGAAATCCGTAACGCATCATGCCAAGGGTTTGATGCGTTACGAGTAGCGCTAACGCATCAAACGTATCTGATATCCGTTATTTCATCCGTAGCAAATAGCTAGATAGGGAGATGTCGAGAGCATCCGTTGTCATCTAGGTTGGAAAAGTTGAATATGAATAATTTCAGTAAACCTAGCATGATTTATCCTAATCCTGGTCCTTTACCCAACGAGCCACAGATTCCCAATCCATCACCCGAACCAGGGATTCCCCAACCTATACCAGGACCTGTACCGGAACCTGTACCTGCTCCTGCTCCCGAACCCGTACCAGCACCTGTACCAGAACCCGTACCAGCACCCATTCCTCAAACAGTACCAGCACCCATTCCTCAGACAGTTCCTGGACCTGTTTGAAAGTCATGACAGGTAGTTTTAAGATAACGTTTGAAATGGTAATACAAAATCCAGAATCTCAAATCTAAGATGCTACGAGCCGGAATTGTCGGACTCCCTAACGTTGGAAAATCTACTTTGTTTAATGCCTTGGTTGCTAACGCCAAGGCAGAAGCAGCCAACTTCCCTTTTTGCACTATAGAACCGAATGTTGGCGTTGTCTCTGTACCCGATGAGCGGCTGAATGTTTTATCGAAGATTTCTTCCTCAAAACAAATTGTTCCGGCGCGTGTTGAGTTTGTAGATATTGCCGGTTTGGTTAAGGGTGCTAGTCAGGGAGAGGGACTAGGTAACCAATTTTTGTCCCATATTCGGGAAGTTGATGCAATTGTTCATGTGGTGCGTTGTTTTGAGAATGATGACATTATCCACGTCGCTGGTTCAGTTGACCCAGCACGAGATATTGAAATTATCAATTTAGAGCTTGGTTTAGCCGATTTGGCACAAATTGAACGGCGGATAGACCGCACCCGCAAACAAGCTCGTACTAGCAAAGAAGGCCAGATTGAATTAGCATTGCTGGAAAAATTAGCTGCTGCATTAAATGAAGGTAAATCAGTGCGGCAAGTGAGTTTGACCGAAGAAGAAGCTGAGATTATTAAACCACTAGAACTGCTCACTCTTAAGCCGATTATCTATGCTGCCAATGTGTCTGAAGATGATTTGGCAACTGGCAATGAATATGTGGAAAAAGTGCGGCAAATTGCTTCTGCTGAAAACGCACAAGTTGTCATAGTCTCTGCACAGGTTGAATCGGAATTAATTGAATTACCAGAAGAAGAACGCTCTGAATTCTTGGCATCTTTGGGTGTAGAAGAAGGCGGTTTAAAATCATTAATTCGAGCAACGTATACTCTGTTAGGTTTGCGTACTTATTTCACCACAGGAGAAAAGGAAACCCGTGCTTGGACAATTACAGCAGGGATGTCAGCACCGCAAGCAGCAGGTGTGATTCACAGTGATTTTGAACGGGGATTTATTCGAGCTGAGACTGTTGCTTATGAGGATTTAGTAACCGGTGGTTCAATGAGTGCTGCCAAGGAGAAAGGGCTAGTGCGTAGTGAAGGAAAAGATTACATTGTGCAAGAAGGCGATGTGATGTTGTTCCGGTTTAATGTGTAGAACAGGTCATTTTTGGTCATTATTCATTTGTCCTTGATAAAGAGGAGATGGCTAGACTTTTGGCAAAAGTGAGGATGAATGGATATTTAGAACCACAGATGCACACTGATTAACACAGATAAATTACCTGTGTGCATCTGGTGTTTAATCTGTGGTTTTGTTTTCTTCAAATTTGACTTTTTTGAGAGAATTAAACTGTGTAGAGTAAAGTTTGAGTAGGGGTAAGTTTGTTTTGGCAGGTTGATGCATTAATAATGTCAGCAAATGCATTAATAATGCAGGTCGATGCATCAATAATGTAAGTGAATGTATTTACAATGCCAGGGGATGCATTCACAATGCAGGTTGATGTATTACTAATGTAAGCCAATGCATTCACAATGCAGGCTGATGCATTAATAATGATTCAATTTCTCGGCTGTGTGGATGGAAAGGAGTACCCTCTTGAGGTGCAACTGTAACCTTACATGAGATCCAACTCCATAAATATCCAAGAGGAGTGATATTTTTCAGGAATTTCACTTCCCGCATATGGCTCAATCTCTTGAAATCCAAGACTATGATAAAGTGCTTGTGCTTCCTTTGCGAAAGGGGCAGTATCTAAGCAGATTTTTGAATAACCTATCTGGCAAGCTTCATGGATAATAGCTTTTAATAAAGACCGACCGATTCCTTTTCTACGAAACTCTGGTCTGACATACATCCTTTTTATCTCCCCAACTTCGTCACCAATTTTTCGTAAGCACGCACAACCTGCTATTTTGGTTTCATATTCTCCCAGCAGCAATCTTCCTTCTGGTGGTGCAAATTGCTGAAGTTTTGCCATATTTTGCTCTAACATTGCAGTGACATCATAACTGATGCCAAATTCACGAATAATCATCAAATGAGTGGAACTGAAATTTTCCCAAAATAGTTCTCGTACATGGCGTCTATGTTCATCTGTCTCTACTTGTATAATATTGAGCAATTGCATTCCTCAATCAATGAAAGAAATATTATTAGTCATTTTTGATTTTTAAAAAGATATGTAGGATGTGTTAGCGACAGCGTAACGCATCAAAATCAAGGGTTCGGTGCGTTAGGATGAAATCCGTAACGCACCCTACAATGCTACAATGCCTAATTTTATTCACAAATGAAATAGTAGTCCTATAGTATGTTTAAAATTCCAGTTATTGATTTTTCTCTCTTCACGAATGGTCATACAACAGCTAGGCAAAGTGTGATTCAGCAAATTTATCAAGCTTGCCATGAAGTTGGATTTATGTACTTAAAAAATACAGGCATGTCCAAAGACTTAATGAACAAACTTTTCAAACAAAGCAAAGACTTCTTTGAATTACCTTTAGAACTAAAGCAGCAGTTAGCTTGGAGTGATGAATTTAATAATCAAGGTTATGTTGGTTTTGAAAGAGAACGTTTGAACCCCAACAACCCAGGAGACTTAAAAGAGGCGTTTAATATTGGTAAACAAAAGGTAACAAATAAAGATGTACTAGATAAATTATCTACTAACTTCGCTGCCTCAGTTTCTCCTGCACAAAACTCTGACATTCTTACCTTCTACGAGGCTTGTACAAAACTAGCTAACAAGGTGTTACAAGCATTTGCTTTAGCTTTACAATTACCAGAAGATTTTTTTGCGACAAACCATAATCAGCAAAATCACACGTTGCGACTGCTGCATTATCCGTCTTTGTCACAGCCACCTAAACCAGGACAGGTACGCGCTGGTGAACATTCTGATTATGGGAGCATTACCTTACTGTTTCAAGATGAAGTTGGGGGATTGGAGGTACGCACAGCTTCAGGTGAGTGGATTGCAGCTTCACCAATTCCTGATACTGTCGTCGTCAACACTGGCGATTTAATGGAACGCTGGACAAACCATGTGTTTTGTTCAACTAAGCATCGGGTGATGATTCCTGATGATGATAGGGTGAAACAGTCCAGATATTCTGCAGCATTTTTCTGTCATCCTAATGACGATACAGAAATTGTTTGTCTGGAAAGCTGTCGGAGGGATCAATCACCTATTTATCCTCCTATTCTTGCGGGAGCGTATCTTTTGAGTCGTCTACAAGCGACGTATTAAGTAACAATTTATAATGACTGCATATTTGCATGATTGTTTAAACCTCAATTGCTTTTTTATTAAAAGTTACAGTAAGATTACGTAAAATTCACAATATCAAAAGCTTTTGTATCCTATTATGACTATGGCGCTACTAAAGTAACTAACTGCTTAGTAGACTATAGTTGTCACATTATTTTTTTAAGACAAAGACTTTTGAATACTCTTTTTTCAAAAAAAATTTTCTTATGTAGGTTTAGCAAAAGCAGTCTGAAAATTACGGAACTGTGCTAGCTTTTTTTGTATCTTTTCTTAATTGCCTAACGAGTTCCGTCAACTGAGCAATGTAGAGAGTAAAACAAAATACTTAAGAGGATTTTATGAAGCAATATCTGGAACGTGTCAAGCGGTTCTCACTACTGTTTACTCCAGCAGTAGCGACTTCTGTACTTTTCGCTTCACCTAGTTGGGCTGCTACTTTTGCTTTTTCTCAAGGAGATTTACTCTTAGAAAACTTTAGCGGAGTCCTTTTTGCAGAATTTGGTGCTGACAACAGTGCTGAGAATAATGCTTTGGCTAACGGTCCAGATGATTTAGTCAATCTGAACAATAATCCCATAAATCAGACTTCTACTTCTCCATTAGAAGTGTTTACTTCTGGTCAAAGTACAGTTGATGGGGTAGGTAGAAACTACTTTGGATTAGCAGGAACTAATGGGACAATTGTTGGTAATTTTGATATAGGTGCTAATCAAACTTTTGCTTTTGATTTCTCCTCTGTTCTAGACCTACAAACAGAAATAGATACACCTAAAGCCGAGAATGCTCAAGCTAGTTCAGATGTTGCTTTCTACTTATTCGACACTTCAGACGTACCTGTAGATGGTCTCTCAGACCTTATTGAAAATTTATTAGATAACCCAAACAGTATTAACAGAAATCCATTGGCTTTCTTCTCGCTTGCAGGAAATCTAAGTACTCTTGGAGATGATTCCATTAATCAAAATGGTCAAGGTATTACTTTGACCAATAACTTTAGAAATATTACTTCTAATGGAAATTTTGAATTCGCTGAAGCTTTTTTTGAAGGCTCTTTCCAACGCTATTTTGAGAAGCCAGCAAATGTCACTTTAATTACAACACGCAGAGGTCGAGGTAGAGTGACAGCGCCTGAACCTTCTACTAGCTTCGCTTTAGTATCATTCTTGGCATTAGTCGCCATAGCTACCAAAGCTCAGCGTAAAGCAAAAGTAAAAGCAAGTTGAGAAAATTACGAAATTTCCAGAGTGTAGTGTGTAGATACTGAAAAGCCCACGTTGAAAGGTTTTGTATGTTTAGCCCTAGACTTTTAGTCTAAGGGTATAATTTTTGCAAAGAGGTTTTTTCTCATGGCTACCCCAAGTACTGCTACTTCTGCGCCCTCTACATCAGCCAATCAGGCTGTGACTTTTGCTCTTTCTTATGGAGATTTATTTTTAACAAACTTGAGCGAAAGCTTTTCCTCTATTGAAAGTGACAATCAGGCAGATACCTCAGCTTTTGCAGATGGTGGTACAGCGACTGTTCATAATGATGCAATTGTAGAAACTGATGACACAGAAGTATTTACTTTTGCTACTAGCTCAGCTTCTGGTGAAAATATAACTCATTTTGGATTAGCACAAACTCATGCAACTACTGTTGGTAATTTTTCTATAAATGCTGGTAAGATTTTGTCTTTCAATTTCACATCGGCTATAGATTTAGAAACATCAATAGAGGTTCCACAAAAGATAGAGAATGTTAGTGTGATAAGAGAAGTTTCTTTCTCTTTCTACGATACTTCTGATATCCCTAAAGAAAAGCTTTCAGAGTTTTTAGCTAATTTATTATCAGACCCAAATAGTATTCAAAAAAGCCCTTTAATATTCTTCTCTCTATCTGCTAATTTAACCACTTCGGGTAATGATAATTATTTGACAAGTAAGAAAAGCGAAAATGTGACTATCAGCACTGAATTCAAAGATTCTAATTTTGCAGGCAGTCAAAAATTCGCTAGCACTTTTGTTCGTGGTTCTGTGAAACACTCTTTTAATCGTCAAGCAAATGTCACTTTAGTCGTCTTGAGAAATGGTCAAGCGAGAGTCGCTGCACCTGAACCAAAACAGACTTTCGCTTTACGTTCAATGCCTGCCTCTGCCCCACAGGGTGCAGTTACCCAAGGTAGACGACCAGGTGCTCCATCAAATCGCTATTCAGATAGAAAGGTCGTGAAGTACACTGTTGGGAAATAATTGCGATCGCATAACAGGGATCGCATAACAACACTCAAAAATCAAACTAGCTGGAGTAGCGCCAAAAAGCAAGAATATCTTTTGAGCCTCTTAGTAAAGATACTCAATGAAAACATACGATTGGATTGTTGTTGGTGCTGGTATTGCAGGTGCTGCACTCGCCTACGAACTCGCAAAAAAAGGCTGTAAAGTCCTTCTGTTAGATCAAAATGCGATCGCTAACAACGCGACTCGTTTTAGTTACGGTGGTTTAGCCTTTTGGTCTGGTACCACTCCACTCACTCGCCAATTGTGTGATGAAGGTATGGCACGTCATCGCATTTTGTCGGAGGAGTTGGACGCTGATACTGAGTTTCAGGAGTTAGACTTACTCTTAACTATTTCCGCCGAGGCAGATCCAGAGGCTGTAGCGGCGTCCTACAGTCGTTTTGCGATCCCTCCTAAATTACTTAGTGTTAAAGAAGCCTGTGAATTAGAACCTTTGTTAAATCAAGAAGAAATTGCAGGCGCTTTAACTGTCAAACACGGTCATATTCACCCAGAAAAAACTGCCCAAGCTTATATTGACGCTTTTTTGCGTGCTGGCGGTGAAATGGAGTTTACCCAAGTCGTGCAAATAGTGCAAAAGGGCGTGACAACAACAAAAGAGACGTACTACGGTGCTCACACTGTAGTGTGCGCTGGTGGACTCAGCCGACAGTTCCTGAAATCATCTGGCATTTCCATGAAGCTGTATTTCACTCATGCAGAAATGATCGAAACTCCACCCGTGGATGTGCAACTGCGTACCCTAGTTATGCCTGCAAATCTTCAAAGGTTTCACTTGGAAGCAAACTCCACTAAAAATGACGAATTGTGGGAGCAACCAAGTCTAGAAATTATACCACCTATTTTAGATGCAGGCGCAATTCAATTTCGAGATGGGAGTTTTCGCCTTGGTCAAATCAGCCGTGCCCTTACAGATCCTCATGCCAATATTGACTCAGAGCAAAGCGAAGCTGCATTACGAGCAAGCATCAGAAAAATTTTGCCTAAATTAGGCAATTTACCAGGAACTTGGCACCATTGTTTGGTGTCATTCAGTAATGATGCACTTCCCTTAATTGGTCTTATTCCGGAACGTGAAGACGTTCATGTTTTTTCTGGTTTCAGCAATCCCCTTGTGATTGTGCCACCCCTGGCTCAACGTTTTGCTAGTTGGATCTTTGGAATGGAAGACGAAATCATTACCAAATTGTCCCCTGTTCGCTTTCAAGATTTTTGATAATGTTTATAATAAACATTAAATAGTTGAGTTATGTGCTAAAGATGATAAGCGAACAGTGATAGGCGAACAGTGATAAGCAAACAGGAATTGCTTTCTCTAGCACTTAAGGTTTTAGACGTAGAATCTAGACGTAGAATCTATTAGTATCATTCGCTGGAACAATCTCTTGTTCCTCCACTACGGCTTGGACTGCATCAGACGCAGCAAGAGCTTCAACACCAGCAGCAGAGATTTCAACAGGGATTGATCCCAGCGCGTCAGGACTATCGGCTAACTGTGTGCCTCCAAAGTCCTGGAGAATTTTGCCTATGTAATCTAGAGCTTGCTTGGCTGAGTTGCGTATCCCTTCCATTGCAGCTTTCCTTTCAGCACGTGACTGCCGCAAGCTCATTGGCTTATCTAGATTTTCTACCTTGAGAAATACGATAATGTTGACCTTCTGTTGAGGTTCTAGATGACTTAGCCGACACGCAAACTCAGAACTGATCTTGTTTTTGCTAATTGTATTGTTATGATACATGATGCACTTCCCTGATTGCCCTCAACTAAGAGCATTCAATGCTTCCAAGGGTTGGAGTAAGCCCCATCCCCAACGATTATCGGGGCGGCGGTTAGTTCCCCCTGGATGCTTTGCCGTTTCCTTGAGTACATTCATAATATCTATTACAGATGCTGTTGGCTTAGCTGCCATTAATAAAGCTGCAACACCAGCAACATGAGGAGTTGCCATAGAAGTGCCATCCATATAGTTGTATTCGTAGGTTCCGTGATGTGTTTTCGTTGGCGGTATACAGGAATAAACCTGAGCACCTGGGGCAACAACGTCAGGCTTCGTTACAACACCGTGTGGTTCGTCTCCAGGAAACACGAGGCTAGCCCCGCTACTGAAAAATGCGACATCAACCTTGCTGTCTGGCAGTTTTTCTATTGCACCCACGCTAAAGGCATTATGAGCATTGCCAGGTGAGCTAGTATTACCGTGGTTTTCATTGCCGATCGCTACTACAGGTAAAATACCATACTGCTTCACCAGTATGTCAAGTACTTCGGCAAACAACGGTTCGTAGTAACTTAAACCAAGGGACATATTGATAATATCAGCCCCTCTTTCGATAGCCCAAGAAATACCTTCTAGTAAGGTTCGCAAAGTCGTATCTCCTATCAGGACGCCAGCAACGAGCAGATTTGCTTGCGGCGCAACACCAATAGACAGACCTTGTGGGGTCTTTCCTCCGGCGATCGTGCCACAAACGTGAGTACCGTGCAGTCCGCAGTCAAAAGCTGGAGAGGCATTAATCCGCCTACCAAGGGGATCAATAACCACAAACTCTTTGACTCGTTTTTCAAGTGCTGGATGGGCTGCATACACGCCTGTATCTAGCACCGCCACATTGATGTTCTCGCCCGTGGTTGTCTCCCATAATTTGGGAATCTCAAGCTGTTTCAATCCCCAAGTCACGTTGTCTTTGTTTTCCTCAGCAAATAACTCAGAATACTCAACTCTCCGGGGTTGGATCAGATGAATTTTTTGGTTGGGCAAAACAGCAATGACATTGGGTTGTTCCACCAAAGCTTCTAGAGTCTTGGGAGTCACTTCAACTGTCGCCACTGGCAATGCCCCAGAACCAATCGTGGAGACTGCTAGACGTTCATCCTCATAACCAAGATCGTGACTAGCTTCGTGATAATCATCAAAAATCTCTGCGGCTACTCGGATAGCTGCCTGCTGCTGAACCTGAACTAGCCGCTTTTTCAGCTCGCGCAGACGACCCCTTGGCGGTAAACCTTCAACAGGCGGTGCTTCGTAGATCACAATTGCATCCCGCTTCTCATCTTGCCCCATCTCGGCAAGAAAGGGCTCAAAAGCTGGTGATATCTTGTTTTCTGGATTCATTGCGATCTACCTCTTCCTCAATTAAGTTTCCTCGGCTCAGGTTTTGACTATAGTGTGATTGCGGATTTTTTACTCTACCTATGTATTGCTTTTTCAGGCAGATATTTCCTGCTCAGAAATCCTGGCAGAGAAAATGCCCAAGCTCCTTGTTGGTTGAGGAATTGCCGCTTTACTAATTAGCCACTAAACAGGTGGACGAAATTCTCTTCCATCTGTCTCCTACCTGCTTTTAAAAATAGCAAAAATTTAAATAATATGAATTTTTAATAAAACTTTTATTTTTATTTTCTAAAGTATGTTAAAGCATTGTGTTAATGATTTTTTCACACATGGGAGTATTAACGTTGTTATAAACTTTCAACGTTATTCAGTATTATCTAAAGTTTAACCTCTACTCTACATACTGCTTAAATCGTACTTCTACATTAATCTTTTCAGAAGCCAAAATCGCTGCTGCTTCTTGTAAAAGCTGATTCTGTTCTTGTTGAATTTCCTCCAGCCTGGTCGAAATTTCTACCAATCTTTGCTGCTGATGGTTGTGAATTTGTGGAGAAACTACAGGCAGAAAAGTTGGTATATTATCAGTTGTTTTTGTCTTTGTATCAGTCAGTTGTTTAACAGCCAAGCTACTAACTTTAGTAAATAATAAAAAGCTAGCTTTCAAAAAACCTTGAAGTAATTTGAAAGGAACTCGCAACAGCGACAAACTAGCTGACTCAATTATACGACCGATTGCCCTGATAAGAGTCCAAACTAGAGCGAGAGCGAAAACTAGAATCACTAAACTGATGATTGGGTGGTTAGCCGCCCAATTAAGAATTTGAACAAGCCGCATAAGTGTAGAGTGTTGTTCAAACCAATGACCTATAGAAGAAGAAATCGCTGTTTGAACTGCCGTTGATGTTGTGTTTTTTACTTCTTCCGCAGATTGCAATGTTTGTTCAACAGAAGCTTTAGCTTGCCCAAAGTTTGTCGTTATTGTATCAACAGCTTGACTAGTCGCCTGAGTTGCTGTTTGCTTCCAAGACTCTCCCATTTGCTGCGCTGATTGAGTCAGAGAGTTAACACTCTGGTTTACAAAATCTTTTGTCTGCTGAAAATGTTGCAAAACTTTTTCAGATAGATTTATGTTTTTATCTAAATAAGGAGTTTTGACTGGAAGTTCCATAAAGTCTTTCATGATGAGTGGTAACAAGTGAAATCATTAACCTGTTCTATGTAATCAATGATTTGTTTAACTTATTTGTAAAATTTATGCAAAAAATATTCTTTCTCTAGATAGAAGTGCATGAATAAGAATTACCGAACACTAAATCGGATCAGGAATTGTTGTATTCTTCTCAGGAATGCCCACGCTTCGATTTGTAGTCTAATCATAAGAATAAGCACTCTGAAGTACCATACTTGGCTGTCACTTCTACGCTGTCACTTATACAAGTCCGTCTTAAGTAAGTAATAATTATCACTCTTAAGTTAGAAGTAATAGATATTACCTATTGTTACAAATAAAACAAGGTTCAGTTAAGATAGCAAGCGCTTGTCACTATACTACCTTGATTATTTTCATGACCATCTGAAGGTCTTTTCTTCAGGGTGCATTTACTTTGTTTACGTTGATATAGAAATATAACACCCTAAATTTATGAACAACTATGTGTTTTTTAAAGAAACTAAACAAGACTGCTGATAAGCAATGTCATTATCAGATATGTTTTTCATAAAATCTTAGCATTTCTTGCACAATGCCAAAGTTCTTTGTTGTTTACAGATCGTCAAGAATGCTATGTCGCAAATACTTAGCATAATTAACTTATTTTCTCAACGTTTACAGTCTATTTTGCCTCAGTATTTATTACATAAAGGCATCATATATTAAGAAAAAGTCTTATAATCCGACTTCCTAACCTGCAACATTCTTGAGTCATCTACCGTCATATATCTTATGAATAGAGTAATTTATTTGTTGAACGCACTCACTCTGTGTCTGCGTTTCATGCTTTGTCTTGAGTTGTAAAAGCGTAGCAGACTCCAACTGCTGGCTAACAAAAAACAACGTAAAAACTTTGCTTTTTTTAGGAAATTTTTTAAACCAGGATGTCGAAAAATTAAAAAAATATTTTAACAAAATGATTTTAATTTGGAACTTATTTGTTTTCAACCCCCTACACCCTTGTTTAGTGGAGGTTAATCTTGTTTAAATCCCGTGTCACAAAAACCATAATTGCATTTTCATCCTATGGTGCAGCAGTACTCACTGCGCCTCAGCAGGCTTTTGCTCAACTTAATATAGGGCGCTATGGTGTCCAACCAGGACTAGAGCAAAACTATCTCCAGTACCAGATATCAGGGCAGGATTTGAGTCAAATGCGAGCCATTCCTGGATGTGATGTGGGCTCTGGTGCTGGCTGTAACAAGACTGCAACGGTACTCCAGGAATTAGTTGAGTCTAACGGCGGATCTAGCTACCAAGAGTTGCTAATAAGAGCGGCTGGTGGAGAGCAAAACTTCCGCAATTTTGCTTCTTTTTATGGAAATAATCCTAATCTGTCTCAAGTGCCGTACGCCTCATTCTGGCAAAATGACAACCCAGATATTTTAGATGGATATCGTTACCTTCTTGGGCAGACGGTGAGCCGGGCTCCCCAACCAGGCTTGGGACAAGTGACTAAGAATTTTTACTGGGCACCAGAAGGAGCTGGCAACTCGCTTGACCCTCGTAGTGGTTTACTGAATTTGAAATACTCTTATGGGCGTTTGTTGTTAGAAGAGGTGGCAAAAATCCCTAACTGGAAGCAGCAGATTCAGTCTCAGGATTTGCCGCCAGAGGTCAAGCAGTTTTATGCAAGTAACGTATCTCAAGGGTTACGTGCGTTAAATAGTGGAGATGAGAGTCAACTTGAAGGAAAACTTCTCGAAGTTCTCTCCTTACCATTCTCCCCAGATGGAGCAGAGTACAACCGTCCAAATATCGGTGTGCCTCGGGAGTTTAACGAGATTATTGGGCAAGGTCTTCCAGGAGATGTCTTTGTAGCAGAAGCTCCAATATTTCCCGAAGGAGACGTGATAAGCCAGGAGATTCTTCCCAGCCCTGAAGGAGAAGTCTTGGGACAGGAACGCCCGGGTAGTGGGTTTCCATTCTGGGTTCTTGGTGGAATTCCCTTACTTCTTCTACCTTTTCTGTTTGGCGGTGGAGATGATTCTTCAGATAGAGTAGCCGTGTCACCACCACCCAGTGGAGGCGAAACTCCGCCACCTGTTGGTCAACCACCTGGAGGAGATGTGACTCCACCACCTGTCGGTCAGCCACCTGGAGGAGATGTGACTCCACCACCTGTTGGTCAGCCACCCGGTGGAGGTGTACAGCCAATACCAGAACCATCGACGTTAACACCTCTTGTGTTAATGACGATGATCATGTCCATGCTTAGTTACAGAAAGTGGCGTAAGCAGGAGTATAAAAATGTAAGGGTGTTGAGGTAAGGGTGTAGGAAATATTTTCAATTCTTTTATTCTTCACTCACAGCCCTATACTCCTGCTACCACAACATCAAAACAAATCATCAAAACAAATCTAAATCCGTGACTGCACCCAGACTACTGGAAGAGACCAATTTGGTATATTTTGCCAGCACACCTGTTGTGTAACGGGGTGGACGTGGTTGCCAATTGGCACGACGATGGGCTAAGTCTTCATCGGATATATGTAAATGCAGTGAACGAGCATGGGCATCAATGGTGATAGTATCACCTTCTTCTACCAGAGCGATCGCACCACCAACTGCGGCTTCTGGTGCAACGTGACCAACAACCATCCCATAGGTACCACCGGAAAAGCGCCCATCGGTAATGAGTCCTACGGAATCACCCAAACCTGCACCGATAAGTGCCGAGGTAGGAGCCAGCATTTCCCGCATACCAGGACCACCCTTTGGTCCTTCGTAGCGGATGACGAGCACATCTCCTGGGTTAATTTTCTTCTCCAAAATTGCATTTAAGCAGGATTCCTCGGATTCAAAAACCCTTGCTGGTCCAGTAATTTTGGGGTTTTTTACCCCAGTAATCTTAGCAACAGCCCCCTCTGTTGCCAAGTTACCTTTGAGGATAGCTAGGTGTCCTTGTTGATACACTGGTTGATTCCAAGGGCGAATCACATCTTGATTGGGTGATGGCTCCTCTGGTACATCTGCCAAGGTTTCTGCAACTGTTTGCCCGGTAATAGTTAGGCAGTCTCCGTGTAGTAAGCCATGTACCAGTAACATTTTCATGACTTGAGGAATACCACCTGCTTTATGCAGATCTGTGGCGACATATCGACCACTAGGTTTTAAATCGCACAAAACGGGAACACGGGCGCGGATGGTTTCAAAGTCATCTAAGGAAAGTTCTACACCAGCAGTGTGAGCAATTGCGAGCAAATGCAACACTGCATTTGTCGAACCACCCACCGCCATAATGACGGAAATAGCATTTTCTATAGATTTACGAGTTATAATTTGGCGGGGCAAAATTTGCTTGCGAATAGCTTCTACCAGAACGAGGGCTGATTTTTCAGTGCTTTCGGCTTTCTCTTCATCTTCTGCTGCCATTGTGGAGGAATAGGGTAAGCTCATCCCCATTGCTTCAATAGCACTAGACATGGTATTCGCCGTGTACATTCCACCACAGGAACCAGCGCCTGGGCAAGCCCTTCTTTCAACCTCTAAGAATTCTTTCTCGTCAATTTTATTCGCAATGTATTGACCTACTGCTTCAAAAGCGCTGACAACAGTTAAGTCACGTCCGTTGTAGTGTCCAGGTTTGATTGTACCGCCATAAACAAAGATGGCAGGGATGTTCATGCGAGCAATGGCAATTATTGCCCCTGGCATATTTTTATCGCAACCACCAATGGCAAGAACACCGTCCATACTTTGCCCATTGCAGGCGGTTTCTATTGAGTCAGCAATGACGTCTCGCGATACCAAGGAATATTTCATCCCTTCGGTTCCCATGGAAATACCATCGCTGATGGTAATTGTGCCGAACATTTGCGGCATTGCCTTAGCATTTCTTATGCCAATTTCTGCCTTTTGCGCCAGTTTATTAATCCCCATATTGCAGGGAGTGATAGTACTGTAGCCATTAGCAATACCAACAATGGCTTTAGAGAAATCTTCATCTTGAAAACCAACAGCACGCAGCATGGCGCGGTTAGGCGATCGCTGCACTCCTTGTGTTACAACTTGGCTTCTTAAATTCTCTGACATCTTAATAATTTCCTTGCGCCGTCATCTTTTGTCGTGGCGCATTTGCTCTGGTAATTATCTCAACATATCAGATACACTACAGCTTCTGAATCAAAGGTTGACTCAAAGAGTGCAGCGAGTAGACCTAACCGTTGATTGTGCCATCTGGCATAATTGCACCTTGTAACAGAGTTCCCATCATGTATGCCCCGTACAGATTAGCTCCCTCTAGATTTGCAGCAGTACAGTCTGCGTCTATCAAATCTGCCATTTTCAGGATTGCCCCGTCCAGTTGAGCTCCTGTAAGCTTTGCCTCAAAAAGATTTGCCCCGCTTAAATTGGCTCCTGTGAGGTTTGCGCCCGTTAGATTAGCTCTCACTAAAGACGCTTCTGTTAAATCAACCCCCATCAAATTTGCTCTACTCAAATCAACTTCACTCAGAGATGCTCCTTTTAAACTTGCTCCGCTGAGATTGACTCCATTTAGGTAACTACCTATAAGGTTTATGCCTTTGAAATTCCTTTCTCCTGCCTGATAGCGTTTCAACAAATCGTCTACGTTCAGTGCATTATTTAACAAGACTTCTTGCATGCAGTGTGCCTCAAAGAACAGACATTAATAAGTTGATTGTGTCATGATGTCAAGTTATGACAAATTATGTCATTAATTTACAAATTATCATTATGGCGATTCAAACTCAGTCATTAGTGAACAACTCTCAAATGATAATTTGTTAAGACATAAACACTAGTACAAAGTTAAGTTGTATATTAAGCACTTTTCGATAATGATGATCTGCCCATTTTTTTATTAAGAAAATAAATTTATCACTATGTACTAGTTATAAATCAATCCAGTTTACATAAGCTCACAGCTTTTAACTTGGACGGCAGTTGCGACAACGAGAACATCTCTAATACCATTTCACGAAATTTTTGATACAAATCACTTTTCTTGCTCCCCCTGCTTCCGAAGCTTGCCATCTGTATCAATCTTAAGGTGGAAACGGTATAACGCGCTACCTCAGCCATACAAGCCAAGCCTACCTCTGTGAATTTGTTTGTGTACCCGTAAACAAAGATTGTTAAGTGAAAACCAAACTTATCTTCTTAATGAGTTATTAGCGTACAGTTAATTGAGAATATTATTTCAATCCAATGACAAAGAAAAATTTGATTTTTTAATATTTAATGAATTTGCCAAAATTCTTAATGCATTCCCCTAGTTTTAGATATAACTTTTTGTAAGATATGTTTGGAGTCTACAATTTTTGTAGATTTTTTAAGAAATTCTAAATACTTAGAAAAGTGTCAAAAAAGAATGTCAATTTATGAGCATTCCCATGCTGCTTGAAAAAAGTCTCGTTCACACAGCATGGCATAGCGATAGGTTGAGTGTACCAACGCTGTGCTGCTAGCGTAACGATCAACCAAATCTTCTAATTGTTGCGTGAGTGGTTGAAAATCTGTGCCACTATAAGTCCGAATCCAATCTGCATACTGATGATTGGGAATGCCATTACGAGCCAACTGTTCTCCTAAAAAGGCATACAAACGCATACAGGGAGACATAGCCGCAGCAGTCAAACCCACATCTCCACCCCAAGCAGTTGCCAATAAAAAGTCAGTATAACGACGAGTGGCTCCTCCAGGTTCCACAGAATGCAAATTAACTCCCCACTTTGCCGCATAACCTTCATGCAGTTTCAGTTCTGCTAAAACTCCACCAGCCAAGGAGTGAAACGTTGTAAATACTGAGAAATCTGGTGCTTTAGCCGCAGCTATACTATAGGCACGGGCAAAAGCTTCTAAGAAAAAAGCATCTTGCCCAACATAGTAAGCAAATTTTTGCACTTCAAGAGTGCCATAACCTATACCTTGGACAAAAGGATGCTCAAGACAAGCCTGTGCTATTTCTTGATTTGCTAGCCATAGTTTTTTAGAAATAGTCATTGCTCCCCCGCTTTTTCAAGTCAGCCCGACGTGAACAAATGTATAATCGCTTAGCAAAGCGTAACCCATATTGTCCGAGGAATTGATCCTGTACTCAACCGCAACGCACTGGCTCTCCTACACAAAATTCTGTCTGCCTACTTATATTCAATTTTTCTCTAGAACGGTAAAAACTGGAGAAAGAGAGAGCCAATACTTCCAACAAAATCAAGAAAATTGGGCTTAGCAGGTTTTACCTTGGTTTCATAGGGTGTTTGTAGTTCTTTGACAAAAGCCTGTGCTGTTTGCATCCCGGTGCTATTATTTTGGGATGTAAATAGTTTTTCAGCAACCTGAGCATCTTGGAATGCACCTTGTCTGTCAAAGATTTGGTAACGAGCAACGCCACGAGCTAGGTAAGCACCAGCATAATCAGGTTTTATGACAATAGCTTGATTAAAATAATCTATTGCTTGCTGTAGGTTACCTTTTTGTGCCTCAGCAACACCCCAAGCATAAAATTCCTCTGGTTTAGCAATTTGTGATGGTATGCCGATTGCGCCTTGTAGGTTAACCCCATTCAGACTCGCACCATGCAATTGTGCATTTGCGAGATAACTATTTCGCAAATCAGCACCCAGCAAATTTGCCCCATTGAAATTGGCACTAGTTAAGTTAGCACCAAATAAACCTGTACCGCTTAGGTTTGCACCCCTTAAATCAGCACCGCTTAAGTTGGCACGACTAAGGTTAGCACCTGTAAGATTAGCACCGCTTAAATCGGCTCCTGATAAATCAGCCATCACTAAACCAGCACCGGTTAAATCACAGTTTTGACATTGTTTGCTAGCCAGTAACTGTCTGAGGTGCTCGGGATTCGCTGCTTGGGCTGTTTGACTTAGGGTGACAATAGTTAGAAGTGCAGCTGTGGTTAGAATTTGGCTTTTCATAGTTGCTGTAGAATGACCCTGAAGACTCATCATTGTGAGCAAACAAGAGCATGAGTCTATATGAGTTTTATTTTTTTATTTTTTCAACTATATGCCTGTTGTATTAACGTATATTTCAGTTACTTTGCCGAGTCAAAGTGAAAACAGGCAGGCTTAGTCTAGTTCTTTCTCTGGCTGTTTTGGTTGAAGAAAACCAATTCAGGTTTGCAAATAAGCTTAAGACAAGTGTTAAAGTGGCAGCTAGTAATAGTTTTTCCAGCATAAGTCGTTCCCCCACAACTACCAACTAGCAAGTCAGTATTGATAATCTTGGCATAAATACAATTTATCTATACTCCCAAGCTAAGAGATAAATGAATTTAGGGAAAATGACTTGAATCAGATTTTTCAGTGACGCTCGTCACCGAATACGTCTTGTGTAAAGTTTAGCTACCTAAAATTAACTCCTTTAGGCAGAGTTGCGCCACTGAGATTTGCACCTTCTAGAAGAGTGCCTTTTAAAATGGCTCCTTCAAGGTTAGCATCATTAAGATTGGCTCCCTTTAAGTCAGCATTACTTAGATTAGCATTGCTGATATTAGCATTGTCAAGATTAGCACCACTGATATTTGCTCTGCTCAAGTTAACACCACTTAAATTGGCATTTGCAAGATTAGCACCACTGAGGATAGCACCACTCAAATCAACACCACTCAGGTCGGTATTTGCAAGATTCGCACCTCCTAAATTGGCATGACTCAGCTTCAATGCTCGTAAGTCTTTTCCTTTCCAATTCACACCACCAAGATTTTTCCCTAGTTCGTTTTGCGGTTCTTGAATTGGTACTGTTGGTGTGTTGGCTGGTAGCGGAACTAATGTATCTACAGGTGCTTGTGTTATGTCTGGTGCTGTCACTGGGGTTTCCACACTTTTGAGCGCCATGTAAATTCCAACTCCTGCCAAAAGAGTTGCTCCAGTTAGTACAGCAGAGAGGGTAAAAAGCAAGCCTTGGCGTTGTTGCTGATACATTTGTGCTGCCTCAGAGGTTTGAATTTAGGTTTTGCTTAATTAAACTTGTCGTAGAAGTCAATTTTAGAAAATAAATTACAAATAAACACAAATGCACACAGATCAATGATCCGTGTGCATCTGTGGTTCCAAATACTAGATGCAAATTTTTGCAAGAAATCTCTTTTTGCGATCTGGGTTTGTTGATGTCCACTTTTTGAAGAAGATTACTTTCTTTGAAAAATCGATGTTGTCATCACCCAAGCGGATTTATCCCAGTTATACCTATTGTCCCACCGATCGCACTTGCAGCAAGTGATGTCAGCGCGATACCAAATAACCACCATGCAGCATCTGCAGCAGCTTTTTTGGCTTCAATAGCTTGCTTTTGAGTTTGTTCTTTGATAGCAGAAAGGCGTTTTTGCACCTCTTGCTGGACGCGTTCGGCGCGTTGTAAGACACTATCTCGTGCTGCTTCAATCTGGTTGACGATGCGGTTAGCATCTTCCTCAGAAATATCCTCACGCGAACTCAGGATGGCAACAAGAGTATCACGGTCGAATTGACTGAGGCGATCGCGCAATGCTTCTAATCCTGCTTGTGGATCGTCAAACAATTTGGCGAAGTCTTGCTGAATGCCTTCATAATTGAGTTCTGGACGTTCCAAAGAGTTGAGATAGTTGCGAATTCTGTCAAAAAGTCCATCAATGACTGATTTGACTCTTTGCTGGATTTGCTGAACTTGTTCGACTATTGAGTTGCGAACAGACTCAATTTGATCTGCGATTCGATTTGCTTCTTCTTCTGAAATATCCTCACGTTGAGATAACAAAGCAACCAATGTAGAACGGTCGAATTTAGAAACGCGATCGCCTAAACTCTCAACTCCTGTGCGTGGATCTTGAAGCAGCAATTGCAAATCGCGCTTGATTCCTTCTGGATTGAGTTCTTCTTTATTTGTGTTACGCAGATAGTCTTCCAGATTGGCTTCAAAATCCAAAACCTGTTTTGTCGCACGGTTTGCCAAGCGTTGTGGCGATCGCACTAAACGGCGAATTGCTTCTTGTACTTGGTCAATTTTCTTGTTAACTTGTTCTTCATTCAAATCTCCCCGCTGACTCAAAAGTTTAACCAAAGTTTCTCGATCAACTTGAGATAGGCGATCGCCTAGAGCTAATGCACCCTCTTTGGGGTCATACAACAATTTTGCCAAATCCTGCTGAATACCTTCTGGGTTAAGTTCTTCCAGGTTCGTATTACGCAAATATTCAGCAATAGTGCTTACTGTTTCCTGGTATTGCTCTTTTGCTCTATCTGCGACTTTTTGCGGCGCTTGTAAGATGCTATTGCGTACTGCTTCAAGCTGGTCGATAATTTGGTTGACCTGCTCTTCACTTAAGTCTTGACGCTCGGAGAGTAATTTGACGAATGTATCGCGGTCAAATTGCGAGAGGCGATCGCCTAACAGGCGAATTCCAACTAGCGGGTCTTCTAGCAAAACTCTAAAATCACGCCTAATACCTTCTGGATTCAGTTCTTCTTTCTTGGTATTGCGCAGATAGTCTTCTATTCTTTGCCGCAGTTCATCAGCTTTTGTTCTTGCTTGTTCTTGTAGTTGTTTCGCTCGATTCAAAACATTGTCGCGAGTGCGTTCGAGTTGACTCACAATATTATTAGCTTCGTCTTCGCTAATGTCTTCACGCTGTTGAAGCAACTGTACAAAGGTATCACGGTCAAATACCTCAAACCGCTCTGTTAAATCTTCAAAACCAGCTTCTGAGTCTTCCAAAAGCTGAGCAAAGTTCTGCTCAATAGATTCAGGGTTGAGTTTTTCTTTCTGTGTAGAACGTAGATAATTTTCAATCCGACTACGGAGGTTTTGTGATTTTTCGCTTACATCCGCCTGCTGGACAGTTTTTAAAGCTTCGGTGCGAACATTTTCCATCTGTTCAGCAATTTCCTTCACTCTTGTTTGGCTGATGTCACGCCGTCTCGTTAGTAAATTAGCAAAATACTCTTGGTTAAGTTCCTCCAATTGTCGTCGGATAGTTCCAGGATCTGCATTCTGGTCATAGATGACTTCTTGGAATTCCTCTAGAAGCGTAATTCTATTGAAATGCCAAGGGAAAGAATTGAGTATGTAATCTTCTACATCTGCCTTGATGGTATTGTAGTCTGGTGTTGGTATTGTTTGCTCTCTCAGCTTTTGCAGCTGATCTGTAATTTTATCAATATCTACTTGTTGAACTTTATCTTTGAGTTTTTGCAGTTGATTTCTCAGTTTTTCAAAATCAACATCCGATAAATGTATCCTGTTCAACACGACTGGAGCAACAGCACTCAAGCCATATGTCATAGCTTGCTTCATCACACCATTGCTTTGCTTACCATTACCTCCTCCGACTGTCACCAATTCTTGTAGTCGTTCACCTAACTTATCTGAATTCAGTTCTTCAGGAGTCGCAGACTTAAGCAAATTAATGACTTGCTCGGTTGGATTTCTTCTTGCCAAAGCTTGCTGCCAAGCGGCTTCAAATTGATCTGCAATACGATTGATATCTTCTTTAGAAAAGTCTGTACGACTGCTGATTAAATCAACAAACGTTTGGCGATTGATGTTTTGCAACAGGTTACTATCAGCGATAGATTCCAAATCTGCTTCTTTCAGGAGTTTATCAAATTGACCACGAATTTCTTTTAAATCCAGTTTTGGCAATGGTAGAGAAGCTAAAGAACTTTGTAGCGTATTTCTAATATTATCAGCATCCAAACCTGAAGTGAGTTCGCGGCGGACAGCGGCTGTCATGTCCTCAACAGTGGAAACCATCTGTTTTTGTGCGGCACTAGCACCAATGGCAGAAGTTGCTGTACCCATCAGTCCTTGAAAACCAGAAGTCGCAGTGCTGACCACAGAACCAATCAAAGTACTGATTGCTGATGAACCCATCAATACAAGCAGTAAGAAATAAGCAGACCAGATAACGACACCAATGATTGCACCAAGCAAAGGACTTTCAATTAAGCTTAGTTTCACTGCTAAAAAAGAAGCGATAAATAATGCAATAGTGGCGGTTATCAGTGCCCAAAAACCAATCTTTTTTTCTACTTTGCGAATCTTCCCACCCAAGGTTTCTGACTTAATCGGAGACTCTGAGTCAGTGTCTAAATATGAAATTCCTAAAGCAACTGAAAAATTTGTTAAGAGCAATTGGAAAGCAAATGCCATCAACAGACCTGATAATAATGCAACAAAAATTTTTGGACCAGAAAAGAGAACTGATGCTTCTTCTGGAGTAACAATTGCCTGAGCCAATGTTGTAGGTACTAATTCAATGTGTGACCAGCACCCATTTAAAATGTTTGGAATCATAAGCTTTTCCTCGCTCTAGCTTTCAATTTTGGACTGACACAAACAACGTTCACTCGTGAGAGTGGATGTAGGGATATAGAGGTATAGAGATGTCGTTGAATTTTTGAGTTGAATTTTTGAATGAATTTCCCTGACACCCAGTTAGAAACGTTTATGTTTATTTGTATCCAGTTATATATCACCCTAGCTAGTAGTTACTTTAGTTTCCACTTTCTTTGGTGATATACACTTTTACCAAAAGTATGAAGTCTTAATATTATTTTTTGTATATTTTTGTTAAATACAATAATAACAAATTCAATTTTCGCTTTAATCAAAATATTATCAACAATTCTATTCAACAGTTTTTATCATAGTTTGTTACGCTGTTTATGCAAATTCATACTGTATAAAATAATTGAAAATTATTGGTCATTGAAAGATTGAACATAAAAAACATTTAATTAAACATTAGTTGTAAAGACTTATATCTATATTTTTATCCATCAATCTTATCTAATTTATTAGTTTTTGAAACCGCAAAGAGAAGTTTGAGCGGCGGCTTCTGCCTTTCCCCACAGGGATTGCCAGAGGCACCAAAACTTCTTCTAACGGAGACACTACGCGAACGGTGGACACAGAGATAACAAAGAGAGATTTTTATAATAATTGATGATTTATATAATTTTTTATGTAGCTCTATCAATGAACCATTTTTTGTTTTCGTGAAAATGACCTATTCGTTAAGAATATTTAAAAACTTGATTTTAAATTCCTTATCTTGTTTTCATAAAAAGCTTTTGTTGCTTTTCTAATACTAACGATAGATACAATAATTCCACCAGGCGATTGATGAAAAGGTTTATGAAAATCTGTAGAAATAGTTAATAGCATCAATAAGAAATTAGTGAATAATTGATTTTTGCTATTGAGGTAAGAAATCATGGTTATAGGTGTACCTAAGCGTGCTGTAGGTGTATTTTCTAATCGACGGGATGCAGAAGATGCACTTTATGAATTGAGAGATTCTGGCTTCCCAATAGATAGAGTATCTGTTATTAAGCGAGATGCAGACCGCAACGATAATATTGCAGGTACTGAGGTCCGCGAAGGCATTGGTAATAAATCTGATGAAGGTGCTACAGTTGGGGCGGTATCTGGAGGTGTTTTAGGCGGATTGACTGGCTTGTTAGTCGGTCTTGGTACTTTAGCAATTCCAGGAATTGGTCCGATTATGCTGGCAGGTGCAACAGCAACTGCTCTTGCAACAACTCTCGCTGGCGCAGGTATTGGTGCAGCAGCTGGGGGTTTATTGGGTGCATTGATTGGTTTAGGAATTCCTGAAGAGAGAGCCAGAGTTTACAATGAACGCGTAGAACGCGGACATTATTTAGTCATCATAGATGGTACAGACGCGGAAATTGCCAGAGCAGAAGAGATTTTAAGACGACAAGGAATTGAAGAGTTTGAAGTTTTTAACCGACCTGGAGTCACAAGTGGGACATCTGGATATATACCTGTGACTTCCAAACACGCCATTGGTTACTTCTCTCATCTGCGTGATGCGGAAGCTGCAATTCAAGATTTGCGAGCAGCAGGTTTTCCTCTGGGCCAAATTTCCCTAATTCACAGGGAGTTAAGCCGGAGAGAACCGTTCGCAGGAGTTGACTTAAGAGACCGGATTGACGCTGCTAGATATAGATTCCCAGATGCTCGTACTCACTTCTACAACGAGCGGATCAATCATGGGGATTATGTGGTGATCGTTAGCGGTACAGATGATGAGATTCGTCGCGCTGCTGCAATTTTAAATAGACATGGCATTCAACACTGGGAGATTTTTGACCCAACTGCCATAAGTTCTCCCCATATTGGAACTAGTACAGCGCCGTTACAAAGAACTAAACGAGCAATTGGTGTATTTTCTCACCGTCGCGATGCAGAAGCAGCACTGATTGAGCTGCGAGATGCTGGTTTCCCAATGAGTCAAGTGTCTTTGATTGCTAAAGATACAAACGGTCATCACAACATTGCTAGTGTAAGTACGGGTGTAGATAGAAACCTTGGAGCAGGCAACAAAGCCGACGAAGGTGCAAAAGCCGGAGCAGTGACGGGTGGTGCGTTAGGCGGTTTAGGCGGCTTGCTAGTTGGTCTTGGTGCATTAGCCATTCCTGGAGTTGGTCCAGTGATTGCAGGCGGCGCGGTAGCAACGACTTTGGCTACAGCTCTTGCTGGCGGTGCTATTGGTGCGGCGGCTGGTGGTATTGCTGGTGGACTGGTCGGGTTGGGAATTCCTGAAGACCGTGCGCGAGTTTATAGCGATCGCGTAAATAGAGGCGACTATTTAGTCATAGTTGATGGTACACAGGATGAAATCCGCCGTGCGGAGGCGATTCTCAGACATCGAGGAATTGAAGAGTTTGGTATCTTTGACATCGCTGACACAACCGGTGTTCATCATCATGGTTACGAGCACGGTATTCGTCACGAAACACCAGTCGTGAATACCACTCCTAACGAAATACCAGTTGTAGAGACGACTGGCACTCATTACACTCCAGGTTACGACAAAGACGATCCTGCTGTCATCATCGTTGACCACCGAGATGAAGCGGTTCAGTAGTCCGTAAGGGTGCAATCTTAGTAGGTAGGGTATTCGCTCTTCAAATTCAGTCATGATAAGCGGTACCGAGCCTATAACTAGCCAGTACTAACTATTCACTAATAAGTAATAACTAAAGACTCAAGAAATGAAAAACTTAACTTCTGTCCTAATCAGTTGCATTTTACTTTTTGGTGCTACTGCTTGTGACAATCCTCCTGCCAGAACTAGCGCAGATGCACCTGAGACAGCAACACAACCAGTGACACAAGCACCATCTCCAGAAGCCACACAAGCTGCTTTAAAAGATGCTCAAAGTGAGGTCCGCAGAGACCAACTCAATGCTGACATTCGTGCTCGCGAACAACGGAATAATGCCTTTAATGAAGGCAAAGCTACTGATCGAGACGTAAGCAATCTCGCAAGTGAAGTTCGCTCTAAGTTGGAGGCTAATATCCCTGGTGGTCATTTAACAGTGGCTGCTGCAAAAGATGGTACGGTCACAGTGTCTGGAACTGTGCCCAACAAAGACCAGATAGATAAGATTAACCGTTTACCAAAGGAAATCAAAGGGGTTACAAGAGTTGTTAATAAAGCAACGGTTGCCCAAGCAAAAAGCTAAAGGATCTGATAACTTAGCTAAGTAGTGAAACTGTTGTTATTGCAAAGAAACAGGAAAACTATGGAAGCTAACGTACAATATCCAGAAGTCGCCGATACCACCTCAAATAATGCTGTAGCAGCTCTGGAAGGGTCTCAAATTGGAACTCAACCACTCTTACCACCTGCTACACAAGCTAATACAAGGTGGGAGCAAATTGGTGTACAAATATCTGATTTTTTAGCCAATTTACCTGATAACACAATTAAATTCTTCATTGAATATAATCGGCAGATTATCAATGTCGTTCTCATTATTACGGCAATTGTTGCACTCAAGGTAGTCTTGGCTATATTGGATGCAATCAATGATATTCCGCTGGTCTATCCAACTTTTGAATTAATTGGCATTGTTTACACAACTTGGTTTGTTTTTCGCTATCTCATCAAAGCTTCAACTCGGCAAGAATTAGCTGCTGAACTCCAGTCTATTAGAAATGAAATTACTGGCAGCTAAACTTTGCAGCAACTTAATAAATCCTTCGAGTCACCGAGAAATCAAAAAGTTTTTTGCTTTTCCAGGAATGCTTAGTTGAGTTTGACGGTCAAGGGAGAAATGAGTTTTCCCTTGACCGTTTTAATATTGCTTGAATTTTTCAGCTAATACAAAATACTTCATCATTTAAATTTACATAATTATTTTTTATCAATATATCAAAAGATAGAGAATATCATTGGTCTCTTCAGCTAGATCACTTCTAAAGATAGTTTATTCTTCTTCTTAAAAAGCATAATCTTATTCTTGAAGTGACCGGAAAGATTTTTAGAAAAGGACATAAATTATGGCTAATGAAGCATTTAAAAAAGGAGTAGATTCCTCTGACCGCGTTGCAGAAGATAATTACGATAGAGGAATTACACCCGCTGAAACTGCTGCTCGTCGTGAACGAGAAGGAGAACTCTACAAAACACTGCCTACAGAAGAGAGAGAGGCAAGTGCTCCTACTGATGACCAAACTCATGTAGGTCAGAGCATCCGCACGACAGATGGCTATACAGTTGATAAAGAAGGTTTGTTAAATAACTACGCGGTTGAGCCGGAAATGTACTATGAAGTACCAGGCGATGCGCGACAAGCAGCAGCAGAAGACACTGCACACCGCATTGAAGAACTCAAAGAAGTTAATGAGGATAAAGAAGGTCAGCTGACAATGGAAGACGACAAGCGGGGTAGAGGTCCAGGAATTGTCTAATTTTGCTGCCTCAAGGTTTCTGTGATGTTCATAAAGCCACGATAGCGATGATTAGGATTTTGTTCTAATTATCGCTTTCTCTTTTTCCTAGAGGCGAAAGCTCGTATTGCGCCAAAAGGTCAGCTGGATCGTTGTAGATGGCGATCGCTTCACTAAGTTGAGTATCGTCAAAGCCGCCACAACGAAACGCAATGACATCGACACCAGCCGCTTTCGCAGACTGGATATCGTAGGGAGTATCACCAAGCATGACAACTTGGTCAGGCGGGATATTCAGCTTACTAAGTGCAGCCTGCACAATGTCTGGGGCTGGTTTCGAGGCATCGGCATCACTGGATGTTGTTGCTTCATCAAGCAGATCATCTACTTGAGCAGCTTTCAGCAACACAGAAAGCTCTTCACTTTTTGCTGAAGTGGCAATGAGCAGCCGTAATCCCTCATCCCGCATCCTCACTACCAGTTGGCGTGCCCCATTGGCAGGAGTTACGTTCGGTCCATATTTATTGATAACAAGTTTTTTGCGGTGATCGGAGATTTCCTTTCCCTGACCTTCCTCTGCAGAAAGTTCTGGTAGCAACTTGGGGAGCAGTTGGTCGCCTCCCATGCCGATTAAAGGTCGGACTTGCTCAAACTTTATCTCATATCCAAAGTCCTTGAAAGCTTCAACCCAGGCTTGGGCATGGGCATCATTACTGAGAACAAGCGTTCCATCTACATCTAAAATTACGGCTTGCAATGTCATTATGATATTTTAGTGAAGGTCAAAAGCAACTGCTTCTCTAACACGCTACTCTTGAAGCCCATGCGATCGCCTCTTCCGCAATATTTACTTCTGTGGATAGAAAAACTCTTCCAGGTCTGACTTCATGGGGCGACAGTGGTTATAAATTGATACCTATCAGAGATTGAAATAGCTCTTAGCGCAGATGACTTAGCGTTCCTGAGCATCGAAGATGCTTGTGACCGCATCATCAAGAATTTTAATAAAAATGATGAATCCTCTGCTTAATCCTTTACTGACGGTCAATGCAGTAGCCGAAAAAGGTCTAATCAAGCCCCTTGGTCACCATGAGTTGCTTCTCGTATTGCTGGAGTTAGCTCTACTGCTTTTGGTTGCTAGAGGCTTAGGCGAGTTCATGCGTCGCATCCAGCTGCCACCGGTGGTTGGTGAGCTACTAGCAGGAGTGCTGCTGGGTCCATCGGTCTTCGGCTGGCTTCTACCAAATTTACAGGGGCACATTTTTCCCAAAAGTCAGGCGCAGTCTGACCTGCTTTCGGTTGTCTCCTGGTTAGGGGTGCTATTTTTGCTGATTGTGACTGGATTGGAAACTGACCTCAACTTAATTGTCCGTAAAGGCAAAACAGCCCTACTGATTTCCTTAGGAGGGATTATCATTCCCTTTGCAACTGGACTTGGGCTGGGTTTGTTTCTACCAGACAACTTTTTAGTGAACCCTTCTCAACGCTTAATCTTCAGTCTGTTTATTGCTACGGCTATGAGTATCTCGGCAGTTCCAGTGATTGCTAAAGTGCTCATGGACTTAAAGTTAATTCGGCGGGATATTGGTCAGGTGACTCTAGCCGCTGGTATGACTGATGACACGATTGGCTGGATTCTCCTGTCAGTGGTATCTGGCTTAGCTAGTAGTGGCAAATTTGATTTTCAGACGGTATTGAGAGCGATTGGGGGAGCAGTTCTGTTTTTGGGAATTGCCTTCACTGTTGGGCGATCGCTCATGGCTTGGATGTTGCGCTGGGTAGATGATTACATTGGTGGAGCAACGGCTAGTTTGTCGGCTCTACTTGTACTAGCCCTAGGAGCTGCCGCCTTTACCCACACTTTAGGAATTGAAGCGGCACTGGGAGCATTTGTCATCGGTATTTTAGCAGGGCAATCGCCCCGCTTTAGTCGTGAGGCAGGATTGACTCTAGAACTGATAACTTCTGGTTTTCTGGCTCCTATTTTCTTTGCCACAGCAGGATTGAAAGTAGACTTACAACAAATGCTGGCTCCTCAAACCTTAGTGATTGGCTTAGTAGTACTAGCGGTCGCTTGCTTTGGTAAGTTCACCGGAGCGTACATCGGTTCTCGTGTAGGCGGTTTGTCTCACTGGGAAGGTATCGCGATGGGTTCGGGGATGAATGCCCGTGGCGCAATGGAAATTATCGTTGCCACTATTGGGGTTTCCCTAGGTGTGTTGAATCCGCAGATGTACTCGATTATTGTAATGGTAGCAATTGTTACCTCACTCATGGCTCCGCCCTTGTTGCGCTGGGCATTGTCCAAAGTGTCGATGAGTCAAGAAGAAGTCCAACGGTTGGAACAAGAAGAACTGGCAAGCCGCAGCTTTATCAAACGTATCCGCCGAATACTGATGCCCACCCAAGGAGGACCGAATGTCAGGCTAGCTGCCCAGTTAATCAGCCATCTGGTGTATCAGAATCCAGTAGAAGTGACAGTTTTGTTTGCAAACAGCGATAAAAAGCCCAAGCATAAATCAGCAAAAGCTGTGGCAACTGCTGTGAAAGATTCCACAGCAGAAGCCGCCATTAATGCTGTTGTGGAGGAGTTTCATCTCCCGGCTGACGCACTGTTGCAAACGAAGGTTGAGTCGGGACAAAACAAGGCTGAAGTTATTCTTAAAGAAGCCAGCAAAGGGTATGATTTGATTGTTATAGGTGCAACAGAAAGTCAGCGTTCCAGAGGTTCCCTGTTTAGTTTGCTAGTTGATCGGGTGGTTCAGGAAGCTCCCTGTGCCACAATGGTTGTGAAGTCGAACCTATCCCAAGCTCAGAAGCAGACCAAGCCGACTGTCTATCACAAGATTGGTCATATTTTGGTGCCCACGAGTGGTGCAGATTACAACCAACATGCGGTTGAGGTCGCTAGTACCATTGCTGCTGAAACTGGGGCAATTGTGACATTAGTCAATGTCGTCAACCGCACTCAGCGGGAATACATTCTTTTTGAGGAGCAGACAATACACTCAGTAACAGATATTGCCCGACAGATTGTGCATCAACAAGCTGAAGTAGGGCAGGGACTGGGAGCAACTGTAAAAACTGCAGTTCTGACTGGAATTCCAGAGTTTGAAATCCTCAAGTTTGCCCGCAATAATCAAGTAGATTTGATAGTTATGGGTAGTAGTGTTCGTACAGTATCAGGTCGGGCATTCTTTGGTCACCGTACTGATGCCATCCTCAATAAGGCTCCTTGCCCTGTTGCCGTGATTACGCTAGCAGGGATCAGATAGTAAGACTATCTGGTCAAATCGTAAATGGCTGAATTTCGTAATTATGCCACTGTCGCTGATGCCATTCAGCAACCAAAGGACGGATAATGAACTTGGGATGGCGATCGCCTGTTACATCAATACGTAAACAAGAGTAAGGTCTCCGCTTTTGAGAACCACGACCGTTACGACCGATGAAGAGGTGGGAACGCGCCACTAACTTCTGGTCTTCCATCAAGTCTGCTCCCTCTGTCCGTTGTCGTCGCAGACTATAACCACTCCCACCGCAGACAATCCAATGAATGTGAGAGTCAGCCGCAGAGGCGTCCATTGTCTCAAGATGTTCCAAGCAGTGAGCATGACCGTTTAAGACCAAATCAACTAGAGGACGATCACCAGTTTTGGAACCAACTACCCTGGCGACTGCATTCAGGGTATCCCGCAGGCGATCGCGAACTGCCAGAGTTTGCGCTTGTTGCCACTTTGTCGCCTCAGTCACGTAGGGAGGATGATGGAAAAAAACGACCCTTCCCCGAACATCTGCGGTATTCCAGGATTCAATAAGTCTGTGCTTGAACCATTCCAGTTGTTCGGAGTCTGTGACTACAATTTTATCAGTGTCTAATTGCTTGTCGATATCGACAATCATCTCCTCAATTTGTGACACCTCATGTTGGATATCATCCAGCTGATCTGCTTCTTTGGGGCTATCTGGATTCAGTTGTGCTGCCGTTTCCATCAACTGCATCTTCTGCTGCTCGAGTTCATTGCGGCGCACCTCCAATTGTTTGCGATGAGCGTCTCCTTCCTGGGTTGTGGGTATGGGAGGGGGGTCGTTGAAAGTATTGGAATCCAGTGCAAAGAAATCTATCCCACCGTAACAAAAAGTGTAGTAGCGATTCGGAAGGCGAGTAAAGTGCCCAGGCTCATAACGCAGACAGCGACCAGTCTCTGTTTTCGCCGTGTAGTGTTGGTCTAAGTGACGGGCTAAATCTCCTGGAAGCATAAACACCTTGAGGTAATCCAGGAAAGCCTTTGCATAGGCATCACCTTGCCAGGAACCATGCCACCCAACATCAAGATCCAGTTTTGATCGCAGTAGGCGACGCAGCGGCATTGTTGTCAAAGATACCAAGCCAAATAACAAAGGCAGGTCGTAGTAATCGTGATTTCCTGGTACAGGTAGGATTGGTCGTTGAAAAATCATCTGGTCATAGGCTATGCGTTTGGGATGTTCTCCCCCAACAAGAAACTCGCGGTAAGGCTTGATGAAGTTTTCTTGATAGTATTCCTTTGACCCCACCAGATAGATAACATCGCCCGTATGCAACATGAAACGACATTCTTGGTGATGGGGTAGCATCAGTTCAGCGACCTTTCGCTGAGGATTGTGTCCCCTATGTGCTCCGGTACCGCTGTCACCCACAACCAAAAATGAAAACTCTGGATCGTCTGACCCTCCATCGTCCAGCACCAGTCGAGTTTGGTCAATTCCCCGTTCAAGAATGACGGGGTCTTGCCACCGCACCCTCTGCTTCATATTGCGAATTTTGTCAGCAATTGGCGGATCAGATACGAGTTTCAACGCAACTTTCTCCTAAAAACACATCTCAACATTACTCAGGAGGGAAGTCTTCTGGGTGTTTCTCCTCAACGATTAAATTTGGCAGTCCCTCTAGTTTTTCTACGGGTTCCTCTTCTTCTATTGAAGGCACAAAGACCTTCAGACTCGCTGGTATGCAGCGAATCTCCACAGGAGTTGTCCCTACAATTTCTCCATCAACAACAATTTTTTGTGGAGGGTCAGTTGTGATTTTAAATTGTTTGGCTCGTAGATAACCAATGTCATTTCGCTCTGCGCCATTGCCAGCAGAAGCAGTTTGAAACAGATGAAATGCGGCGGCGATCGCTCCTGCCCTAGTTGTTGGAGCTACGATTGTTAAATCTAGTAACCCATCATCAACAATGATTCCCGCTGGTCCTTGAGCCAAAATTGAAGAGGGAGGTGCTGCGTTTGCGACTGTGACTGCGACTGCAGAAGTTTTAATGATTTTTTCTTCTGTTTCAATTTCAACATCAAAACTCTGTAAGTTCCGCAGTTCTTGCAGCCCTGCAAGAATATAAGCCAGAACTCCCAACCGATTTTTTGCTTCCCGGTCTGCTCTTTCTACAGTTTCAGCTTCAAAGCCAATACCTGCCAGCAAGACCATGGGAAAACTGTTACAATTGGCTGCATCTACAGTCCGAGTCACTCCTTGCAAAATCACTTTACAGGCTGCATCAATGGTGTCAGGAATGCCTAAAGCTGTGGCAAAAGCGTTTGCCGTTCCGCGTGAGATAATGCCAAACGGAATATCACTACCTACCACAGCAGCGGCAGCTGCGGAAAGAGTACCATCTCCTCCCGACGCAATTATGGTATCTACACCCCGCTTAACCGCTTCATGTGCTAGTTTGTCAGCGCCGATTTCTTCAGTTGTCAGTTGAATATCTAGGTTGATTTCCGGCTCTAAAATTGCCCGAATCATTGCCAAATCTTGCTCAGAGTTACCCTGACCCGCGACTGGATTAAAGATAAGGCAGGCGGAACGATTCATAGGGTGGAATTATATTTTATAAAATAAATTATTATTCTCTATTATACCATTCAACTTAGGCACCCTCAGCTTCTCAGTAAAATGGTATGACTTTTCTAAGTTTTCGGTTCAACCTTTTCCCGTTTTTTTCACTAAGCTAGCAACCACAGTTGCCAACACCTCTGGTTCCACAGGCTTAGACAAGTGCATTTGAAACCCTTCAAAGAGCGATCGGGTCCGGTCTTCAGTTCTTGCATAAGCTGTTAATGCCACTGCTGGAATATCCCCTCCCTGCTCTTTGGGGAGCATCCGTACCTTACGTATTAAGCTATAGCCGTCTTCCTCTGGCATACCAATATCGCTGACAAGAATATCCAATCTGTGATCCGAGATGGCTTGAATTGCCTCAATTGCTGAGGAAACTGCAATCACCTCAGCCCCACACATCTCTACTGCGGCGACAAGAAAATCACGCGTATCAGTTTCATCGTCAACTACCAATATTTGCACTCCATCAAGTACAGGCAGAGGTGTGGAGGTGCACAAAAGTGTAGAGGCAGAATTTTCTCTGCTGCTTTGTTGCTCCCTTGCTCTACTGTTTTCTTTAACAAGTGGTAACCTTACTCTCAGAGTTGCTCCCTTGCCCTCACCAAGACTCTCTGCATGAACGGTTCCACCATGTAATTCTACCAGGTGACGCACGATTGCTAGTCCCAGTCCTAATCCAGTAAAGGTCCGAGTTGTGGAACTATCAGCTTGCCGAAAGCGCTCAAACAAATAAGGCAAAAATTCAGGGTTGATACCTCGTCCTGTATCTGCTACCGTAATTTCAACATGGGAGTTAACACGCTCTAGCAGAATCTGAACAAGCCCTCCTTTAGGAGTAAATTTAATCGCATTAGATAATAAATTCCAAACCACTTGCTGCAAACGGTCAGAGTCACCCATAACTGGACCTACTGTTGGGTCAAGTGTAGATTGAAGTTGTATTTCCTTTGCCTCAGCGGCTGGACGCACTGTTTCCAGCGCTGCTTCAATCACCTGCACCAGTGCAATGGGACGAACATTCAAGCGGAGTTTACCCTGAATAATGCGGGAGACATCCAGCAAATCTTCAACAAGTTGCGCTTGTGACTTGGCACTGCGTTCAATCGTCTCCATTGCCCGTGCGGTTGTCACTTCGTCAAACTTGCGAGTATTGAGTAAGCGAATCCATCCCAACATGGCATTGAGGGGGGAGCGAAGTTCGTGGGAAAGAGTCGCCAAAAATTCATCTTTCATGCGATTGGCTACTTCGGCTGCACTTCGTGCCTGTTGCTCGCGCTGAAGTAGTTGGGTGCGTTCGTCTTCAGCCCGCTTACGTTCCGTGTAATCACGTAGAATTTTGCAGAAGCCTCGTAACTGTCCAGCTTCATCTAGTAGGGGTGTGACAAAACCACTTCCCCAAAAACGACTGCCATCTTTGCGCAGATGCCAACGTTCATCCTCAGCCCGCCCTTCTGTTACGGCTTTTTCCAGTTCTTGCTTTTGTGCATCTTGCCGCAAGTCTTCTGGTGTAAAGATAATAGAACTCGGCTGTCCTAGAATCTCTGCTTCTTGATAGCCTAAAATATTCTCGGCTCCCAAGCTCCAATCGGTAATCAGCCCTTGAGAGTCTAAGAAGAAAATGGCATAGTCCTTCACATTTTCCAATAGCAGGCGGAAGCGCTCTTCGCTGGAGCGCAACGCCATTTCTGCCTGCCTTTGGGCTGTGATATCAGCGAGGATGAAAACAGCACCGACAAATGCTCCCGACTCATCCAGTACCGGATCTACTGTGACAGAAAACCACCGTCCCCCAATGTGAATGACCAAACTTTGACGATGCCGAGTTTCCTGAACACGAAGGAAGGGAGTGAGATTACAACTTAGTGCTTTTTGCAATAAAACCTGATGTAAACTGCCTGTAATTTCACTGAACGGCTTACTCAAAAGCTTTGTCATTGCTTTGTTACAACGCAGGAATCTGCCTTCGCGATCAAGTAACCCAACCCCATCTCTAATGGAGTCGAAAGTTGTTTGCCACTCAAGCGCCCGAGCTAAAGCTGACTCTTCTGCATCCCGAATCCGGAGTAAGGCTTTGACTGTTGCGATTAACTCAATGGGCTCAACGGGTTGTGCTAGGTAACCATCGGCACCGCCATTTAACCCTTGAGCTTTGTCCCGACTCTCCACAAAATGGGCAGACAGATGAAGCACGGGAAGAGTGGCAGTCGCTGAGTTAGATTTAATGCGATGACAAACTTCAAAGCCGTTAATATCAGGAAGCCTGACATCCAGAATAACTAGATCAGGTTTAGCTTGGGCGATCGCTTGTAGCCCTGCCTCGCCTGTGGTTGCCTCTACAACTCGAAAGCCAGCACTTCGCAATACGCGAGCGACGATGTAACGGTTGGTTTCGTTGTCGTCAATATGCAAGACAGTGACTAACGGCTCTGACATAGTTTTTCTCTCAGGTATCTAAGACTAGCCCAGCTTTTCTAAGAGCTTCCCGTAGTTGGGCGATCGCGACTTCTTGACAAAAAGTCTCTTTAGAAAGAATTGCCACAGTGCGTTCAGCTAGAAACTTTTGCTCTTGGGGTTCCAACTGTTGTGATGTATTGACAATTACGGGAATCGCACGAGTCGCGGGATCACTTTTTAGCTGGTCTAACACTTCCATGCCACTCATTTCGGGCATAGTAAGATCCAATACAATACAGGTAGGATTTTCCACTTGAGCTAAACGAATTCCCTCACGTCCATCGCCTGCTTCCAGAATGTCGATGGGAATATGGACGAGAAGTTGCTTTAACACATACCGGGATGTTAAGTCGTCATCTATCAGTAGAAGCTTTTGTTGCCTGCCCTGCTTGACCAGTGTATTGATTTTGTTCAACAGTAACAATCTATCTGCGGGTTTAATCAAGAATCCATTAGCTCCTCGAGCCATCACTTGTTTCTCGTTATTCACGACACTGACAACAAGAATAGGAATATTTCGGGTTGCTTCATTCCCCTTTGTTTCAGCGAGAAACGCCCACGAGTTTTCTCCTTCTAGCAAAATATCCAAAATGATGGCAATTGGTTTAAACACCGTCAGCGCCTGCTGTGCCTGATTCAGTGTTCGTGCCGAAATCATTTGATAATTTGAAGAGTCAAAATACTTTTCGTAAGTAAAAATAGTTTCAGGATTGTCTTCCACCACTAGGAGCGGGTGGCGAGTTGGGTCAATTTGCCAACTGGGTTGTGGCATTGCGGAGGCTTTAGCAGCATCACCAAAGACCGATGGGATAGAAGCAAAAAACGTAGACCCCTTGCCTAATTCACTTTTAACCCAAACGCTTCCTCCTAACAATTCTGTTAGCTTGCGCGAGAGCGGTAGCCCCAAACCAGTTCCTTTGACCCGTTGTTGCAGGCGAGACTCTATTTGAACAAAATCCTCAAAAACCCGCTCTTGATCCTCTTGTTTAATCCCAATTCCTGTATCAGCAACGGAAAAAGTGATAGTGTTATCTGTCATGACTGCCGCAACCCGAACCTCACCTTGCTCGGTATACTTAAGCCCATTGGAGATGAAGTTTCTGAGAATTTGGGCAACCTTCCCTTCATCTGTGTAAAGGGGTGGAATACCAACAGCTTCCTCGAAAACCAAAGAAACCGAAGAATTATGAGCAAGCAGAGGACGCAGCATTCCTCTCAAAGTTCCAAACAGTTCGCTGACTTCAAACTGGATGGGATGAACAACAGTTTTTCCAGCTTCTACCTTCGCTAGGTCTAACAAATCATTCACTAACTCCGACAAACCTTCCGCAGCTTTTTGAATGAACTTGACTTGTTTTTCTTGCTCAGTTGTTAGGGAACCATCCATCTGATCTAACAAAATCCGCGAGAGAGACATAATCGAGTTCAAGGGCGTGCGAAACTCGTGACTCATATTTGAGAGAAATCGAGTCTTGAGTTCATTTGCCCGTTGCAGGGAATCAGCTTTTTCGTCTAATTCTGCATAGAGAGCTACAACGCCGCGATTTGTATCTTCTAGCTCGCGGTTGAGCTGGGTTAACTCCTCCTCACGCTTGCGTAGTTCCTCCATGGCGCGCAGCAGTTCTTGGTTTTGCCGCCGAATTTCCTCAAACGGATTTTGTGGCTCACGCCCAGCGAACTCATCTTGAATCTGTTTTAAACTTTGAGATGTCAGTTTAGGCGAGCGTTTTGGCAAGGTCTTTCCCATCAAAACCTGGGTTCCTTGCTTTGGTTTCGACTCTATCTCAAACGTGTCCATCAGCCGTCGAGCACCGATAATCCCTAATCCGATTCCAGTTGTGGACGTGAATTGCCCATCTAAAATCGCCTTCAAGTTGGGAATTCCCGATCCTCTGTCTTGAATGCTAATCCAGAGGTTTTGCGGAGATTGCTCATCTACCGAAAATTCAACACATCCGCCCTTGGCATAGACAAAGGCATTGCGGGCGATTTCTGAGATAGCTGTGGCAAGGCGTGCTTGGTCTTGGGCATCAAATCCCAAGGCTTCAGCAATCTGGCGTGCCATTTGACGAGTCAGCACCACATCTTGCTCATAGCGAATTTCTAGGGTGAGGAGAATAGTTGTACTCATGGCGATACACTCTCACGGACAGCCAGCACAGTGACATCATCGCGAGCTCGGTTAAAGTCGCGGTATAAAACGCCAGCAGTCAAACTTGGATGTTTGTGGATTAAACCAGGATAGCGCTCTAATCGCCATTGGGTTCCCAAGCCATCGGAATGCAAAATTAACAGTGCTCCTGGATGCCATGGGTAAGTAAATTCCTGAATCTTGCGGACCTCATGTCCGACCGTACCGTTGTGGGAAACCAGGTTGTAAGTTTTCTCATTAGAGAAGATGCTGCCAGCAATGTTGCCCACTCCTGCAAAGCGAACAGACTGCTGTTCAAAGTTGATTTCTGCGATCGCCAACGCCGCACCTCGCGTACCTCGCAATGCCACATGAGCAGCTTCTATAATTTCTTGTGGACTGCGATGAGCATTTTCGTGAAAAACTCTCACAGCTTCTGTTGATGCTCGGGCAGCTAGCGGTCCGTGACCCAATCCATCAGCAACGAGCAGCAAGCTGCGTTCCTGACTGATTTCGTATGCCCACGCATCGCCACAAACCTCTTCTCCCGCTTTTGGCAGGCACACCACTCCCAATTCTAAATTGTTTGGGGTGAAACTTGTGGAGATGGAGTTAGCCCAAAGGCGGGACAAAAGCGCTGTCCCTACATCCAAAATGGAATGAATATCAAAAAAATATGACAGACGGTTGATTGCTCCTAACCCATTACCAGGGGTACCAGTTGTAGAAAACCCGTCACGCATACACTCACTGATATTGTCTATGCCTGGTCCTTTGTCTAAAGCCAGAACTTCTAAACCGTGTATGTTGTCTTTGTCAATTGCCTGTAATAAGAGTAGCCCATCCCTAGCATGGTTAACCAAGTTATTCGCAACTTCAGTCACCACAATACTGACCTTTCCCCGCTGAGTTTCGTTGAAACCGAGACGATTTGCTAGGGCGATCGCCTGCCGTCGCGCTTCACCTGCTTGACTTGACTCTAAAATTGGTAGGGCGAGCGTTTCTCTCATAATTTCTTTACTTCCACTTTGTAATTGTGACGCAGGTGCCCTCACCTACACGGGAAACGATATTGAATTCATTCATCAGTCGCTTTGCACCACTCAACCCCATCCCCAACCCACCACCTGTGGTGTAACCATCTTTGAGTGCTAAGTCAATATCTGGAATTCCTGGTCCGGAGTCTTCAAAAACCAGCTGTAAACCCTGACGTGTTCCATCCTGGAGTGCTTCTAGCTTGACAGTCCCTCCACCTCCGTAGTCCAAGGTATTACGGGCTAACTCGCTGGCTGCTGTGACAATTTTCGTCTGATCTACGAGACTAAACCCCAGTTTGACAGCAAACTGACGCACTTTCTGCCGAACTAAAACTACGTCTTGTGAGGATTGGATACTCATGGTTTCACACCCGTACATATCCATCTGCGCTTCCTCCAGCCGTCCCCTTCTGCGATCCGCGCAGAAGTGCCATGCCCTTCTCAACGTTTAATGCGGTGCGAATTCCTGTTAAGGAAAGCCCTAGCTCTACTAGGGTGATGGCAACTGCTGGTTGCATTCCGACCACAACGGTCTGAGCATCAAGAACCTGTGACATCTTAGCAATGTTCCCCAGGATTCTGCCAATAAAGGAATCCACAATTTCTAAAGACGAAATATCAATGAGCACTCCACGAGTTTGAGTTTCGGTGATGCGAGTTGTCAGGTCATCTTGCAAAGCGATCGCTAACTGATCGTGCATGTCAACTTGTATGCTAACCAAAAGGAATTCACCCATCTTAAGTATTGGAATGCGTTCCATTAGAAGCTCTCCTAACTCCTTCACTTGGATTGAGGACGGTTGATTGTTAGCCCAAGGCGCTTGAGAGCCAGCAAGAAAGCGTCTGCTAAAGTTGCCTTTGTGATGACATCTGCCAAATCCACACCCAAGTAAACAATTGTTTGAGCAATCTGGGGACGAATTCCGCTGATAATACACTCTGCACCCATTAACCGAGCTGCGGTGACTGTCTTGAGTAAGTGCTGAGCTGTGAGTGTGTCCACTGTTGGCACTCCGGTAATATCGATAATGGCAATCTCGGAACTTGTTTCAACAATCTTCTGCAACAGAGATTCCATCATCACCTGAGTGCGGCTACTGTCTAAAGTGCCAATAATAGGCAGCGCTAAAACCCCTTCCCAAAGCTTTACAACGGGTGTCGAAAGTTCTAGCAACTCTTCTTGCTGACGAATGATCACTTCTTCACGCGTCTTTTGATAAGCTTCCGTGGTTAAGAGTCCTAGTTGATCTATAAGAGTGTTGGCAAACCAGGTTTCTTCCACTAGGGCGTCTGCATTACCAACGAGTTCTTCGCGCAAACAAGCAAATAGGGGTTGCTTTAATGAGAAAATAAAGATGGCAGTTTCCGTCGGTGAAAAGCCTTTTTGCGAACGACTTCGTGAAACACTCGTTAGCATTTCTCGTACAGAGCGCCACTCAGAGGATTGCACGTTGGTTAAATTGCCGTACTGTACGGCTGTCTTCAGCAAACTTAGGAATTCTCGACACTCCTCACGCAAATCTATCTCTTTAATCAAACCTTTGCGAGATATGTTAGCTATGAGAGCTTGAGTCCAGCCTGCCAACAGTTCCGCTTCGTATTTTTCAACAACTTCAGGAATTTTACTTCCATTACTCAAGCCCATACTAATGCTTCCTTTCGCAAGCTCGAATTAGTTAGTAATTGGTTAGTCAAAAATTTAGGCTTCTTAGTTTACTAGCTCTCTTGGAGTTGTGCGCGATTCCTCAAGAGGTAGTTCCCAAAGGCTAATTGCTTCCAACTCATTATAGAAATAAGATGGGACAAAAAAGTACGTGTCACCATAAACTGCAAACTCGTTCTTTTGACGCATGGTTACACGTTGAGGAATTGTCATTAATTGCTTAGAAAAAACGACAAACTAACGCACAAAAGTCATGTATGAATTGTGTCAATACAGTCAAGATAAAGTTATATGTGTTCTTAATATTTCATAAAACTTAGCAAAATCTTTCTTAACGAAGATCAAGAATAAACTGACCCTCAAATGAGGCAATTGAAAGGGCTATGAGTCACGCACTGCGGTAGTCTAGATAAAGTGAATTTATCTTCTGACTTAAGATACTTCTTTATGACATCTGTTATTTCCAGCGCCTCACGTACCATTCGCATTGGTTCTCGCAAAAGTCAATTAGCTCTCGTTCAAACTTACTGGGTACAAGAACAACTCCAGAAAAGCTTTCCTGATATCTCTTTTGAAGTCCACACCATGTCCACCCACGGTGACAAAATCCTGGATGTTGCCTTAGCCAAGATTGGCGATAAGGGATTATTCACCAAAGAACTCGAAGTGGGGATGCTGAACCAGGAGATTGATTTTGCTGTTCACTCCCTCAAGGATTTGCCGACTCGCTTGCCAGAGGGGTTAGTCTTGGCAGCGATTACAGAACGTGAAAACCCAGCAGATGCCCTGGTGGTGCATGAAAAGCACAAAGATAAACAAATTGATACACTACCAGAAGGTGCTGTTATCGGTACGTCTTCTCTACGACGCTTGGCACAGTTGCGGCATCATTTCCCTCACTTGACATTTAAAGATGTGCGGGGCAATTTGAACACCCGTTTGTCAAAGCTGGATGCTGGTGAGTACGATGCGCTGATTTTGGCAGCTGCTGGTTTGCAACGATTGGGAATGGGCGATCGCGTCCATCAAATCCTACCAAAAGAAATTTCTCTCCATGCTGTTGGGCAAGGCGCTTTAGGGATTGAATGTCGTGGAGACGATACAGAACTGCTATCGCTGCTCAAAGCGATTGAACATCCCGAAACGCGCGATCGCTGTCTTGCTGAGCGAGCTTTTTTACGTGAATTAGAGGGTGGTTGTCAAGTTCCCATTGGTGTAAATACTGAAATTAGTGATGGAAATTTAACACTAACAGGTATCGTTGCCAGTGTAGATGGTCAAAAGTTTACCAAAGATACTGTCACTGGTGCGGCTGTTGATGCTGAGCAGCTAGGCAAAGATTTAGCACAGCGCTTGCGCCAACAAGGAGCGCAGGAGATTTTGGATGAAATCTTCGCTCAAATCCAAAGGGGTTCGTGATCTGTTCCCAGACCAGCATATGTGATTAGATGAAGAAAGATTACAGTTTTACAGATTGTCGGGTGGTCAGCAGTGCCCACCTGCAGTGTGGTGTGGGGTATTGCCCTACCAGTGGTGGAATTCTAACCTAGGCAGAATCAAGGGAACAGACTATCATGCGGATTCTATTTGTGGCAGCAGAGGCAGCTCCCATTGCAAAAGTTGGCGGAATGGGTGATGTTGTCGGAGCACTACCCAAAATCTTGAGAAAAATGGGGCATGATGTGCGGATATTCTTGCCTTATTACGGCTTCTTGCCAGACAAAATGGAAATTCCCAAAGAGCCAATCTGGCAGGGATTTGCCATGTTCCAAGATTTTCTGGTTTACGAAACCGTCCTGCCTGGTACTGATGTTCCCTTATACTTATTTGGACATCCGGCTTTTTCACCCCGGCGAATTTACTCTGGAGAAGATGAAGATTGGCGGTTTACATTATTTGCCAACGGGGCAGCTGAGTTTTGCTGGAATTATTGGAAGCCAGAAATTGTCCACTGTCATGATTGGCACACAGGAATGCTTCCCGTGTGGTTGCATCAATCTCCTGATATCACCAGTGTTTTTACAATACACAACCTGGCATATCAAGGTCCGTGGCGCTGGTATTTGGAGAAAATTACTTGGTGTCCTTGGTATATGCAAGGACACAACACAATGGCAGCGGCAGTGCAGTTTGCAGACAAAGTGAATACTGTCTCCCCAACTTATGCCGAGCAAATTAAGACGCCTGCCTATGGTGAAACTTTAGAAGGTTTATTGTCTTTCATCAGCGGCAAGTTATCGGGCATTATCAATGGCATCGACACGGAAGTTTACGATCCAACTACCGATAAGTACATAGCCCAAACCTTCAGTGCTGATACTTTGGACAAACGCAAAGCAAACAAAATTGCTTTGCAAGAAGAAGTAGGGTTAGAAGTGAACTCCAATGCCTTTTTGATTGGTATGGTGACACGCTTAGTGGAACAAAAAGGCATTGATTTGGTGTTGAATATTCTGGATCGCTACCTGGCGTATACAGATGCACAGTTTGTTTTGTTGGGGACAGGCGATCGCTACTACGAAAGCCAAATGTGGCAAATGGCATCCCGCTATCCCGGACGCATGGCAACTTACCTTCTATATAATGATGCCTTGGCTCGCCGCATCTATGCTGGTACTGATGCCTTCCTGATGCCTAGCCGTTTTGAACCTTGTGGTATCAGCCAGATGATGGCTTTACGTTACGGTTCTGTGCCAATTGTCCGCCGCACTGGGGGATTAGTTGACACCGTATCTCACCATGATCCGATGAACAATGCAGGCACTGGCTATTGCTTTGACCGTTATGAACCACTGGATCTGTTTACCTGTATGATACGGGCTTGGGAAGGTTTCCGTTACAAGGATTACTGGCAACAGCTACAGCAACGCGGGATGAGTCAAGACTTCAGCTGGTATCAGTCTGCTAAGCAATACGTGAAGCTTTATCGGTCAATTTATGGCTTACCTGAAGAAGAAGAGCAAGCGCCACAGCAGGAGACACAAGTTAATGAGCCAGTGACAAGTGCGACATCGTGAGGGAATGAAGTAGGATGGGAAGCCGTAACCCATGTTGTCCTTTGCAATGGATGCTGTACTCAAAGGAAGAGCGCATCCTACAAAAAACTCTGTCTGCCTCTTAGTAAGGTAGATATAGTGAGTTGTGAGCTTGAAGATTGGAGTTCTGAACTGGATCATTTGAGTTGTGAGCTTGAAGATTGGAGTTCTAAGCTGGATCATCCGAGTTCTGAACTTGAAGATTGGAGTTCTGAGTTGGATCATCCGAGTTCTGAACTCGAAGATTGGAGTTCTGAGCTGGATCATCCGAGTTCTGAACTTGAAGATTGGAGTTTTAAGTATCTTTCAACATTTCCTGAAGCCCCTGGATTCAATCCGGGGCTTGCTTATAAGTAATTGCCGATTCAGAAAGCTATATTAATATCGTGCAATAGCAGACGTAGTTGCAAATTTAGCGAGCTGACACTCCTGATGTGATTGATTTAATACTGTAAGAGCAAATAACTCAAGACATCCCCAACCATTTTTCTTACGGGCTTTCGCTGATGAAAAAAGTTACTGTCGCTCAAATATGTACGCATGGCTTGATAGGGTTAACGTCTTTAACTGCTGTGATATCTGTCAATACGCAGGTTTTAACTCAAACAGCACAAAAGGCAAATACTTTACAAAAATCTATTGCTTCTAACTTGATTTGGCCCACTCAAGGGATGATTTCTCAAGGTTTTCGCAAATATCAACATGAAGGAATTGATATTGCAGGAGCATCTGGAACTCCTATTATGGCTGCTGCATCTGGTATAGTCACCAAAGCAGGTTGGAACGAATGGGGATTAGGTAATGTTGTAGTCATTGAGCATCCCGACGGCAGTATCACAGTTTACGGTCACAATAGTCGCTTGTTAGTCAAACAAGGTCAACAGGTAAGCCAAGGACAAGTCATTGCTGAAATGGGCTCGACAGGCAATAGTACAGCACCTCACCTGCATTTTGAAGTTCGTAGAAACCATCGTTTTGCTGTTAACCCGATAAGTGCGTTACCGTCTTTGGTTACAGGAAAAATCCCACAAAACCAGATGACAAGACCTGCTGCTGTGACTTCTCAAGGGAGTGAGTCAGTCAGTCAAGTTTCAACAACAGATATGACACAGCAAGTATCACCTACGCAACCAATTCCAATTGCAGTCGGTGGCTCACAACTGGCTGATACTCAATGCCGTGGCGCTACAGTCCTTGAAGGTGAAACCGCAAATGCGTTTGTCAAGGTTTGTCAAGAAAATGGTCAACTGTTTTATATTGGGCAATTAAAACAGGACCCAAACCAGCCTGTACGTCTTCCTGCTTGGAGTGTTGGTAGTTCGCGATATCAGGCAGATAATGGTACTTTCTCTTACCTCGTTAGTCCAAATGGGGTAGATGTTTGGCGCAATGGTCAGCAGATACGTTCTGATACTTTTTACACTTCAAAGTAGCTTCAACACTTGGGTCTGTGCACGCTCGTCGCTTGCAGCAACAGGCTTTGCTCATATTGCCTTTGGTGTTTGATAGTATTCAAGAGCGATCGCATTTATCAGGATTTTTTTTGCAAAAATTATTTTTTCTTAATTATGTTCTAGGTAAAGATCCTCTAAGATAAAGTGTAATCTAAATTACATTAGATGGAATTCAGAGGAAAACGAAGTAAAGCTCTGCATTCGTGACAATTTAAACAATAAGGAGATAACTACTGTGGAATATCTTGCTTATTCTCTGATGGATAGTGCCTACGCAGAGGCAACTAGAGATACAGAATTTAGTCTCCCGGAATTTCAACTGAAATTCAACTGGAACAGAAACTTCAAATCTGCTTGGTTAACTTTTGCAAGTATTGGTGTGTTGTTGGCAATTTTGGCTCAAGCCCAATCAGCGTCTGCAACCTATTATGGTCCAGGAAGCAACTATTATGTCAGGACAAATGGAAGTCATCTCGTAGTTCGCACAGGTCCTAACAAAAATTATGCTCCTGTTGCATACTACCGTAATGGCGCCCGCCTTCCACGAGTGGTAGGATACACAAATGGATTTGCTAAGCTGTCTGATGGTTATTATGTTGCAGCCAATTGGATTAGCAACCGACCTGGCAAAGGTTACACTCCTGGTCCTGGTGTGGGCGGTCCTTACACTTTAGGTTTAGGCTCTCAAGGTTCTGCTGTTGCAAGGCTTCAAAGAATTCTGGGAGTTGAACCCACAACATACTACGGTTCAACAACAGCAAATGCAGTCCGGAACTTCCAAGCAAGAAATGGTTTACGTGTGGATGGAATCGCTGGACCGGAAACACTAGCAGCTTTGGGATTTTAAGATAGGTAAGTTGTCATCCAGAGGTCGGCAAGAGAGCAGTCTGAGCTGAGTTCTGACCAATTTTTTAGCAATTTATTCCCTTTCAATTTTTAGAAAGAAACTTAATTATTGGTACAGAATATATCTAAACCCTGTCTGTGAAAAGAATAAACAGATGGGGTTTTTAAATTGTGGTTAACTTAACAATAATTGGTATAGCAATCCGGTTTTTTTTTTGCAAAATTTAAGTATTTGTAGTATCTGTAGGGTGGCAATGCTCACCAAAACCCAGATATGACCTAGAAGATATAGTAGGCATTGCCCACCTACGGGTATTTCTACATCTCCACACAGATAAATCTGCATTTCATTCAAATTAAGAAGCCCTATAAATATCCAAACAGAGGTGACAGAGGTAGCTGTTACTTCACTAACAAAATATCTATTTCACAATTTTGCACCACAAGTGATATTATTTTTCGATTGAAGAATAGGAATTTCTAGGACAAATTCTGTACCTTTCCCAGGTTCGCTAAAACAGAGCAGTTTACCGCAGTGTTTTTCTACGACGATTTGATGACTAATTGATAATCCTAAGCCTGTACCCACACCAATGGGTTTAGTGGTAAAAAATGGTTCAAATAAACGCTTTTGAACTTCTGATGTCATTCCTGGTCCATTATCAATGATATGAATAGCAATACATCCGTTATCTAACACTTCAGTGCGAATATGAATTTGTGGGACTAATATTTTAGACTCTTTTAAGGAGTTATGTCTTAAGTATGGCGTTGCACTCATCGCCAGTTGTGAATTTTTAATGGCAAAATTATCCTTGCTCCAATGTTCTTCTAAAGCATCAATAGCATTTGCTAGCAAATTCATAAATGCTTGGTTTATCTGTCCAGCGTGGCATTCTATAAGTGGAAGATGCCCATAATTTTTGATGACCTCAATACCAGAATGAACTGGGCTATATTTGAGCCGACTTTGCAGAATCATCAGTGTACTATCGATACCCTCATGAATATCTACCGCTTCCATTTGGGCTTCGTCATGGCGAGAGAAGATTCGCAATGAACGGACAATTTCTCGAATGCGATCAGCTCCCACCTTCATAGAAGACAGCAATTTTGGCAAGTCTAATATCAAGAAATCCAAATCAATGGCGTCCATTTCTTCTCGAATTTCTGGTGTTGCTTCGGGATATGTTTGCTGATAGAGCTTGAGTAAGCCGAGTAAATCCTCAATATACCCACTGGCGTGAACTAAGTTGCCGAAAATAAAGTTAACAGGATTGTTGATTTCGTGGGCTACTCCCGCAAGGAGGTGTCCCAAACTAGACATTTTTTCACTTTGTAGCAACTGGTTTTGAGTTGTCTCTAATTGTTCTAAAGTTTTTTCAAGTTGTAGAGCCTGATTTTGAGCTGTGATGGCAGCATGATGAGCTTGAGTATAAGGTAGAGCTTGGTTAATGGCAATAGCAAGCTGACTAATGACCGCTTGTAACAGTTCCACTTCACTATCTTTCCAGGGACGAGGGTGAGTACAGTGACCACAGACTACTATGCCAATTTCACCAGAAAGAGTTTTGAGCGGCAGCACAATTTCCGATTGAAATCCTAGAGCCTGTAAGAACTGCCGATGGATTGAATCTGAAAGATCTGCTACATTATCTATGCGAATGATTTCTTGATTCAGAAGCTGCTGAGTGACTGAGCCAACCACTGTAGCAGGGTAGAAACCCAACAGGCTAGGCAAATTAGGATTTTTTTCTTCCTTGATAGCTTCCCAAATTGGTGGGTCAACATCTGGCTTGTACCAGCAAAAGTTACAGCGATCAATTTGCAGTAACTTCTGAATTTCTTGGATAGCTGTTTCTATAACTGTATCTAAATCAAGGGAATGACGGATCTGGTTAGCTACTCTGTTGAGGAGTTTTTCTCGTTCGGCAAGTTCTCGGAACCTAACTTGATAATTATCTTCTTGATAAATATCGCCTGGTAAGTTGGCAGCTAACTTTTGAAAATCCTCTTTGCTTCCCTCTAATAATGATGGTTCTAGAGGCTTTCTTTCTGAAATTTTTTCAAAAAAGAAGATTGTACCTCCAATATCTCCGTCTTGGGTATACCAAGGATTACTCTCCCATTTCACCCACTCCAAGGAGCCATCACTTTGGACTATACTATCTGCCTCACCACTTTCTGCATAACCAGTTAAACAACGCTCGTGAACTGCTTTCCACTTTTCGGATGTGCCAGGGAACACCTCATAATGATAGCAATCAGTCAAACTTCCCTGTATAAAACCGAAGTTTTTTAACCACCTACGACTAGCTGCTATGTATCGCATCTCGCGGTCAAACATGGCTATGGCAGCAGGTGCATATTCCAAAAACAGTTTGAATTCCGGGCAATTTTGCAAGTGCATAGATCGGCTGGAAAACATTATTAAGCTGCAAGTTTCAATTAATGGACGAATAAGGAAGTCAGAACTGAGCGCTCAGAGTTTAGAAGAGGAATTGAAAAGTAAAGCAACCTTGATGAAAACTCTGGCATCAGAAATGAGGTCGTTCTGAGTTTTACGTTCTTCTCACAAATTTTCAGGATGCTACCACAGTAGGGAACACGAAGAAAAGATAGCAATACCTGTTATGTCACTATTTTTTGTTTACTCTAGATTTTGAGTTTTCTCTTAAATTATATAAAGTTGCAAGCCATGAAATAAGATGAGTCGTTATGGATCTTTTGAAATTTAGGCCAAAAAGGTCAATCGCATACAAGATAAGCATTTTCAGAGTTAAGTTTCTGTACACACAACCATCTCTGAGGTACAGCTATAAGTTTGCAAAAGCTACCTTGAAAGTTTTTTCATGATATGTCAGATTATTTCTGTTAAATTAAACATTAGTTTTTTTTATATTTTTAAAGTAAACAATAACCATGTCCATCTAAGTATATACTTAAAATAATGAAGAAATAATGTGGTTAAAAAAACAAAAACCGGATTTTATTCCGGCTTAAGAAAACAAAAAAAGACCGAATTACAGGTGAGTAATTATACTAATTTGACACTTAGAGGGAAATGCCTAAGTAACTTTGCGCAATCTGCAATATTCGTTTAGCTGCATGACCGTCCCCAAAAGGATTAATTGCGTTTGCCATCACTTCATAAGCAGTTGAGTCAGATAGCAATTGGGCAGTAGTAGAGAAGATGCCCTCCGGTTGAGTTCCCACAAGTTTCGCTGTACCCGCAGTCACAGCTTCGGGTCTTTCTGTTGTTTCTCTTAAGACCAGAACTGGTTTTCCAAGGCTAGGTGCTTCTTCCTGCAAACCGCCAGAGTCTGTGAGTAAAAGATGCGCTCGCATAATCGCTCCTACCAGTTCAGCATAATCTAAAGGTTCTGTTAAAAAAATACGGGGATGGTGTCCCAATAATGCTTGTAACGGTTCTCGGACTGTAGGATTGCGGTGCAATGGCAACAGCAAGGCTGTATCAGGGAACTTATCTAATATTTGTAAAAACCCTTGAGCAATATCATGCAGTGGTTCTCCCCAATTCTCGCGACGGTGAACTGTTGCCAGCAGGACACGATATTTTCCCCATTCTACTCCCGGTATATGACAGGCAGGTTCACTTGCTGCCACAGTCAACAGCGCATCAATCACCGTGTTACCTGTCAGGTGAATTTCGCCTAAAACGCCAGAACGTTCCAGATTTTCTACTGCTAGAGGGGTGGGCGCAAAGTGCAATTGAGTCAATTGAGAAATCAGCCGCCGATTTGCTTCTTCTGGATAAGGATTAAATAGGTCATCCGTTCTTAACCCAGCTTCTACATGTCCTACAGGGATTTTTTGGTAAAATGCAGCCAAAGTAGCAGCAAAAGCTGTTGTTGTATCTCCCTGCACTAAGACTAAATCTGGCTGATTCTGTTGGAATAATGCTTCCAAACCTCGTAAACTGCGGCAGGTAATATCACTAAGAGATTGCTTTGGCTGCATAATCTCCAAGTCATGATGAGCTTTGAGGTTGAACAGCTGCATCACTTGCTCAACCATTTCGCGATGCTGTCCTGTCAGAATAACTTGAGTGTCAATAGTTGAGGAGTTTTGGAAAACCTGAATAACTGGAGCTAGTTTGATTGCTTCCGGACGAGTACCCAATATAATATAAATTTGCTTTTTAGTCATAGTCAAAAGTCAAGAGTCAAAAATCAATAGTGAACAATTAATAATTCATAGTCAATGGTTAATAATCTGTAACTTTTGACCATGGACTTTGAAACAGCAGTTTGTACACTCAGGTCAACCCTCCAGAGTTCGGATGGAAGTTTAGAGGCTGAAGGACATCCAAAATTTCTCTGCGCAACGCACTGGGTCCTCTTGACTAATAAAGCATGAAAAAACCCGGCTTAACCGGGCAGATGTACTGTTTGTCGAATTGAGCAATGATGTCTACTGTTTGATTTGACAAGTTAATGGGCAAGAAGCAAAGACAGTCGTTGGTTGCATATTTTCTGTTTCTCCGTGCAGCCAACTCAACCATTTGACTTCCTTCGGGTGAACTCCCTTGAGGGTTAGCACTCCAGCAGCCATGACAACCGCCATCACATTAAACATGATTAAACCACCTGCAACCAGCAAAACTGCACTGACAGGCATTACCGATTGCAAAACAATTGACAACAGACATCCGACCGTAGCCATTAAGACAACTAAAGGAAAACCGACAACCAGCAAACATACTGCCAATGTAAAAGTCCATATCAAAAAACTTTTAATCATCAACAAGGAGTACGTTTTACCAAAATTAGATGTTTGAGACAAAGCCATGACTTCTTCCTCAAATACAGAACAAACAAAATGAGAATTCAATTTCTGGAATACCTCGCTCATCTTGAGCGACATCAACAATTAGAAGTTCAGTATATAAAAACCAACTGAGAAAATGAGCATTTATTTAATAAACTTTACAGTTAATTTTTTGCCATTATGAAAAGAATCTCAGCCAACATGATTGATAGAAAACTTGTTTTCGGCATCTACCTTCAGGCATAGAACCTAAAAAGCAATAACCTCAAAGCTCTATTTCAACTAGTTAACGTCTGTTCAGCTTAATATTTCTTATTACAATAAACAGAGTTTCTCATAATCTATAAACTGTTTTGAACAAATTATATGTTGGTGATTTTACATTTGCTCAATCAAGAGTTGTGTTAATTGCATATATATTTTGCTACTTAATATTATGTATCTTTTTGTTTAAAGTTATCAGTATTTTTACTATCTAATTTCACTGGCTGTCATGGGTTAAATAAGAATACATCCATGACAAGTAAGACTCTATTTAACTAATAGGGGAAATAACAACAATGAAAAAAAGAATACAAAGAAGTTTTCAATTGTGAATTCTTCATATCTCTTCCTGCTCTCCTACCATAAACTCCCACAATTTTTTAGTGAAGATATATGACAGAATCACAACGTCCATTAAATTCAACTCCAAATGTAGCCCGTGGTATTCCTCCACTACCCCCACCTCCACCAACGATGAGTACACTGCGTCAGTCTACACAAACATTAGCAATGCCAATTGATGAAAGTGGCAATGATGCTGCTGCAGTGCACTCCACACCTCCTCAAGAGCCAGTTTCTACTCATCGTCCTGGAATGCAACCACCTATCCCGGTTTCCACACCTCCTAGAAGTCGTAGTTCAGGAATGGCTTTAGAACAAATCATCCGGGAAGCTTTTGACAAGGGATATTCTGATATCCACATTGGTGTAGGTGAAGTGCCTCGCTTCCGTAACCGAGGAGAAATTCAAGCAACGGAGTATCCAGAAACAGACAAAGAAACTTTTATAAGTTGGTTGCGGGAAATTTTGACTGATGCTGAAATTCACCGCTTTGAAGAACAGCTAGAATTTGACGGAGCAACTCAATACGACTTTGCCAGAGTACGGATTAATATTTTTGACTCCCTCAAAGGCTATGCAATGGTGTTGCGGTTGATTCCGCTGAAAATCTTAACCATTGAACAGCTAAGCTTACCGCCTGTTTTTAGAGATATCTGCCATTATCACAAAGGTTTGGTTTTGGTCACAGGTCCGACTGGTTCTGGTAAATCAACCACTTTGGCGGCAATGATTGACTACATTAATAAAGAGATGCCCAAACACATCATCACAATTGAGGATCCAATTGAATTTGTTCACAAAAGTCAAACATCCTTGATCAAACAGCGCGAAGTGGGAATGCACACCCGGAAATTTGACAATGCTTTGAAAGCAGCTTTGCGGGAAGACCCAGATTTGATTTTGGTGGGAGAAATGCGGGACAAAGAAACAGTGAATACCGCCTTGAAAGCGGCTCAAACAGGTCACTTGGTCATGGGAACCCTGCACACCAACAGCGCAGTAAAAACGATTGAGCGTATTCTTAATCTCTACTCAGGCGAAGAACAAGAAGCAATGCGGGTAGCACTTGCTGAGTCTTTAGTGGCAGTGATTGCCCAAGGTTTGTGCCGCACAACTGATGGTAAACGTGCTGCCTTCCACGACATCCTTATCAACACTGACGCTGTTAAAGATTGGATTAAGGATGGTAAGTACGATGAAATTACTGAACTGATGAAGCAAGCTGGCTTTGATGGCATGATTACCATGAACCAGTCTCTGCTCAACCTCTACCAAGAAGATCGCATCACTGAAGAAACAGCCTTAGAGATGTCACCCACCCCCAACGAAATGGCGCAATTTCTCCGTGGTAGGGTATAAATATAGAAAATTATGAATTATGAATTATGAATGATAAAAAATTTCATAATTCATAATATATGATTCATAATTTTCTCCTGACACGCCCTTGACACTCGATAAACCACCTCTACCCCAGCTGTTTAAAGGTATTGCACTGTTTACGCCTGGAGGAGATTTAATTTACTGCATCGACCCTAGCAAACAAGGTCGATGGCACTTGCATTTGTGCGCTATGTTGCAGGAAATTCTGGACTTACCAGAACCACCTCATTTTTTAGTACCTTGTTACACGGCGACCATAGACCATTGGTTAGATCCGCGCACCCAACAAATACAGACTTTTGCCGAAGCTTATCCGGCAGTCATGCAGCATCAAGCCGTACTAAACGCTATTTTTGGTACAGGGGAGCTAGCATGGCAATCTGCACCTTGGCAAGAAGGGTTGTGCGATCGCCTGGTGTTGGCAACAAATCGATCCTCATTTCCCCAGCTTTGGGAAGACCATGACTTAGTTGTACGCCTTGACCTGTCCGATCCGGTTCCTTTGTACTATCAACCAGCCAGATCCCCACAACAACTCCAATCCAAAACACAAGGTTATGTTCTCCGCCTCTTTGTCGCCGGACATAGTGCCGCTACCGAACGAATTTTAGAGAATTTACACGAACTTTTAGAAAAGTATATTAGCAATCCTTATACTCTTAAAGTCATTGATGTTTTAACCAATCCAGAACAAGCAGAATCCAATCAAGTTTCTGCGACTCCCACTCTGGTCAAAGTTTGGCCTCACCCAATTCGCCGTATTGCCGGGGATTTAGATAATGTAGAGAAAATTTTACAGATTTTGGCAGGTCAGGACAATTCTTAAATTATGTAGTCAAGAGTCAAGGGTCAACAGTCTAAGAGCTCCTCTGGACTGTTGACTGGCTTGAAGTCAGCAACTAGCTTACCTTAACCAAGGGCGGCTCACTTCCTCTAACTGCTTAATCTCATCATCACCCAATCGCCAACCTAAAGCGCCTGCATTCTGTTGAACTTGTTCGGCTGTTTTCGCCCCAGCAATTGGAATGACGTTTCCTTGAGCAATTAACCAATTTAAGGCAACTTGGGCAGGAGTGCGATCGCGCTTTTCTCCGAACTGGCGTAGCAAAGAAATGACGGGTTCAATTTTGAGCAACCCTTCTTTACTAAATCGAGGATCTATTCTTCTGGCGTCTGAGAGATTATTGGAGTGCTCAGCAGTATATTTGCCTGTGAGTAAGCCTTGAGCCAAAGGACTATATGCCAAGATTGTCACACCTAACTCACGAGCAGTGTCAAGAATACCATTGGTTTCAATTTGGCGAGTGAGCAAAGAGTAACGTACTTGATTCACTGCTAAAGGGACTCCACGGGCAGCTAATATTTGGTGCGCTTCCCGCATTTGCTGTGCTGAGTAATTACTGACACCGACTGCTTCTATTCTGCCCCGCTTCACCTCATCCGCCAGGGCATTCATCAAGGTTTCTTGGCTCATAAAGAAAGTGAAGGGCCAATGCACTTGATACAAAGCGACTCGATCCAGTTGTAACCGTTTGAGGCTATCTGCGAGAGCATCGGCGACAGACTGACCCGTAAATCGCCAGGGAAAAGGACCAAATTTGGTTGCGATCTGGACCTGTTTATCTGTTTTCTTTAAAAATTGCCCCAAAAATTCCTCTGAAAGTCCGAAGCCGTAAATTTCAGCGGTATCGAAGAAGGTGATACCAACTTCCAAAGCTGCGTTAAAAGCTGCTTGCAACTGATCTGCACCGTAATTATTGCCATAATTCCAAAAGAGTTTATCACCCCATGCCCAAGTACCAATGCAAAGGGGTGTAACAGCTGGACCATTTTGCCCTAGTGTGATGCTTTCTGTAATGGTTTCCACGTTTACGACATTAAATTTATTTACACTTCTTTACTTTTGAGTGTATTGTAAAACTTTTCTCAAAATATCTCTCAGAGTGTAGACAAATGGCACTCGCTGCTCAAATATTTAAAGTTCAAATTTGTCAGATTATATTTAGTACTAAGTCAGACAAACTGCATTGATTATACTTACGGGCGTTTCAGTACTCAATCCAAGATATTCAATTTACTATGGCTAATGTTTTTATCAGTCATCGCAAAGCCGATGGTGAGCAAGCAGAGAAACTAGGTACAGAACTTCGCAAAGCCGGACATGAAGTGTGGTTCGACGAATGGAAAATTGATGTGGGCGATTCGATTGTTAAACGCGTTGATGAAGGGCTGGAAGGCTTGAATTACTTAGTTTTGTGTTATTCCGAACATGGTATGTCGGCGTGGGTAAACCGAGAATGGATGTCAGTACTAGCACGGCAACTCAGTGGGCATAAAGTTAAAATATTGCCAGTTCTGCTGACTGCGGGCAAACGACCTGCTATTCTTGCCGATATTAAGTATGCAGACTTTACTCAGGACTGGTCAAAAGGTTTATCTGATTTGCTGCGAGCCATCAAATGACAAATATAACCTGGAAGGTTCTCATAGCTCATGCAAAGGGAGAAGAGGAGTTTGCCGAAAAATTAGCCGCACCCATTAGAGAAGCTGGTTATGAGGTGGCACATCGGGGAACCGTGATGGTTGGAGAGTCCTTCACAGAAGAAGCCTCAAAAGCTTTGAATGAAGGGGGTCCAGTAGTGCTTTGTGGGACTATTAAAGCATTGGGAACCCGTTGGGCGCGTCAAATTGTTAATGCGGCGAGAAATCATTATCGAGTGAAAGTATTCTGCGTGCAGATGGAGGATGAAGCCGACGTAGAGTCACTCACTTTTGATGAATGCATTGCTCTATATTGGCAAGATCATATAAAAGCAACAGAGGCTCTGATTGCTTCGTTGAAGAAATATTATCCCCTGGACGCTAGTTCTGAAGATGTTTATTCGCAAAATGAAGCAGAGCAGCGTTATCGAAAATTGGCTTTGGAGTCGTGTGACATTATTGACTTGGCTAACTTACCAGAAGATCGCCAGATTGCTGAAAAAGCTCAGAAACTGGCACTGCGTCAGCTTTATGTAGCACTGCGCGTTCAAGTGGAGATGACAGCCAGCGCTGAAGTCGATGAGTTAGTGTTGGAGGCGATGGAAAAGCGCCGCAGTGCCAAGCAACGCCAAATGGCTGGCTGGAGTCGTGCAGACGCAGGTGAATCGGAAAATACAGATCAGCGGGTTCCTGTTGGAGAGCGGCTGGCTGAGGCTAAACGGCTGGTTGTTCTTGGAGATCCAGGTGCAGGCAAAACGACAATGGTGCGTTGGATTGCCACAGCTTACCTGCTTAGGCTAAAACAAGATCCAGATTGGAAGGATCTGCCGGATGTAAACACACTTCCAAATGAGGATTGGCTACCGATTATTATCCGTTGTCGAGACCTTGACCAGTCGAGCTTAGGTGGTTCACTCGACGATATGCTGAGTTACACCTTGCGGAAAGAGGAAATGACTGAGCCAGAATGCTCTGCTCTGCGGGGCATTTTGCAGAAAAAACTCCAAGATGGTTCAGCGCTCCTGCTTATAGATGGGTTGGATGAAATCACTGACCCAAGTTTACGTATAAAATTTTGTCGGCAAATCGAACAAATTTGCATCGCTCATCCAAAAGCCCCAATCATTGTCACCTCACGTATTGTCGGCTATCGGGAAATGAAACACCGCATCGGAAGAGGGTTTGAGCATGTCACAGTTGCTGATCTGACTAAAGACGATAAGAACGACTTTGCCCGCCGCTGGTGCGAGATTACCGAACTGCCAGAGAGGAAGAACAAAGCGGCAGAAGAATTGATAAAAGACATTCATAGTACTAATCGCATCGAGCGCCTGACTGGTAACCCAATGCTACTTACGACAATGGCGTTGGTTAAGCGCAAAGTTGGTAAACTTCCAAGTCGTCGGGCGGATCTGTACTGGGAAGCAGTACAAGTACTACTAAATTGGCGACTTGAGGTAGACGAGCCAATAGATTATCGTGAGGCATTACCACAACTGGAGTACATTGCTTATGCTATGTGCGATCGCGGGGTACAACAACTCAATCAACATGAGATGATTGAACTGCTGGAGCAGATACGCCAGGAACGTCCCGAGAACCACATGGTTAAGCAACACACTCCGGAACAATTTCTGCCACTGCTGGAGCATCGCACAGGTATCCTAGTACAAGTGGGTGATGTTCGACATAATGGCATACTTGTTCCTGTGTTTGAGTTTCGCCACCTTACCTTTCAGGAATACTTGGCGGGACTGGCACTAGTACAGGGTTATTTTCCGAAGCGCGATCGCTCCCTCAGTCTTGCTCAAAATGTAGTCCCGCTGGCTGGTCGCATAAGTAAAGTATCAAGCCGTCGCAACTATATAGAAGCAGCGGTCATTGAAAACTGGCGGGAGGCACTACGCCTGTGTGTAGCATCCTGCAATGATGATGATGTAGACGAGGTTCTCCGAGCTATCCTCAAATCGGTTGAAGGAGAAGATACTGAAACGACTGCTCGTCCTCGTGCAGTGATGGCTGCCTTATGTTTAGCTGATGAGCCAAATGTCAGCGAAGGAGTAGCGCGGGAGGTGCTAGAAGAGTTTGTCAGGCAAGTTGGTGAGTCTGATGGTAACGGAATAGTTACAACCAGTGTAGATGCTGCTGCTATGGAACTGGCTGTTTCTCGATGGGCACAGATGCTGCGCTCTCTCCTAGTGGAGGAGTTTCAAAGACGAGAGCCGATACCCGGACGTTATTGTGGTGGTCTTTGCGGGATGATTGCTACAGCATCGCTGTCAAATGAGGAAGAGCCAACAATTCAAGAGTGGTGTATGAAGCAGGTATCTCGGCTTGGATTGAGTGAAAAGGAATCAATCGAGGCAGCTTTGGGGATTATGCAACTGGCTTTTCAAAACAAAGCTAACATCGTGCCGGGGATGATTAATGGACTGCTAAAAATGTTGGAGGGCAGTACTTCTGCTGCTCATGCAGCAGCTTGGGCTTTGGGTTGGTTGAATCGTGAAAAACAAGAGCACAGTGCTTGGCGACCAACACCAACTGAGATGCAGCAGTTAATTTCTTTTATCAAAATTCCAGCATCTGATACCGAAGCAGTGAGGTGGATTTCTGGGACTTTAGGTCAGAAAGGTAATGTACAGGCTGTAGAACCGCTCATTTTTTGGCTAGGCAACCCAAACAGTAATTTGAGACAAGTGGTAGCACAGGCACTCGGTGTGATTAAAGATAAACGGGCAGTCCAACCGCTGATTGCCAAGCTCGATGACCCAAATGAAGGTGTACGGCAAGTGGTAGCACAGGCACTCGTTGAGATCAAAGATAAACAGGCTCTAAACATTTTGTTTAAAAGATTGTCAGCCAATGATCAGCAGACAAGGATTATAGCTCTCAAAGCTTTATCCCGTACCTGTAAGGATGAAGTAGATCGCAAGCTGTTATCTAGGGGTCTTGATGCTGTCAACCCGTTTCTAGATCCCCAAAAAGAAATTCATGAAGAACGGGTTCGTTATGCTGCTGATAAGCTAAAAATATCAGTTGAGGAAGTGCGTAGTCGTTACCAAGCCCTTGCTGAGCAGTTTCCGTTGAAGCTAAACTTTGCTGATGATAGTAAGAATGCAGATAATCTAAAGTAGCAAATGACTTTAGAGCAGTTAATCATACCAGTTTTCAATTATGTGAAACATACCTGAGCATAGGAACACTGTTGTTTTACTTTTCCCCTCTGCCTTGCGTCCTCCGCCTTTGTTGGTCAACATTTTGATTTGCTACTCCCATTTGTAATACTCGTTGATGAGTATCAAAGACTCATTAGCGAAGTTCTGATACTCGTTGATGAGTATCAAAGACTCGTTGGCGAAGTTCTAATACTCGTTGATGAGTATCCAAGACTCATAGGCGAAGTTCTGATGCTCGTCGATGAGTATTAAAGACTCATTGGCGAAGTGCCGAGAGTCGTCGATGAGTATCAAAGACTCATTGGCGAAGTTCTGATGCTTGCCGATGAGTATTAAAGACTCATTGGCGAAGTGCCGAGAGTCGTCGATGAGTATCAAAATAAATAGCTATGCAAATTAAATGACATACTTACCTGTAGGGTGGGCATTGCCTTGCACAATTTTGGTATCTCTTCAGTGAAGATAACAGCAATGCCCACCTTGTGATTTGTGGTTTAGTCTCAAAGTTGTGTTGCTCGGCAGAATTTGCCCCGACATGATGGCTTTATTTCTACAGCGGTTTTCTCTAAGGTGGGCATTGCTTACCAATATTTCAAATGGCGATCGCATATGCTTGTGTGAGCAACGGGCAGCATGGGTTACGCTTCGCTAACCCATCCTACATTTGTCATTTATTTACGCATTTATTTACGTCGAGCTACTGTTTCTGGATAAATTCGCCTCAGGATAGCTTTGGGTAGGCGTATGCGAGTGGTTTATCTTGGTGATAAAGCGAATGAAAAATCAAATTATATATTCCCTGTGAGAAAGTAGTTATGGCAAGCGGAGATTTCATTGATTCCCCAGGAAATTCCCTGGCAATGCCAAAGGTCAATGTGCTGACCATGTTTCGGCTTGGCTTATTTCAGATGGGGCTGGGCATGATGTCTATCCTGACTCTCGGGGTACTTAACAGAGTCATGATTCAGGAAATAGCCATTCCGGCAACGCTGGTGGGGGCAGTGCTCGCAATACAGTTATTTGTTTCTCCTTCTCGTGTTTGGTTTGGTCAAATGTCCGATGCTAAGCCCATATGGGGCTATCACCGCACAGCATATGTCTGGGTGGGAGCGGCAATATTTGCTGTAGCTGCATTTTTATCTGTGCAAGTGTTATGGCAGCTCAATAACGTGGTCCGCAGTGCTGGTGGCTGGGTATGGACAACCCAAACCATTGGCTGGACTGCTGTTCTGGCTTTAGTTTTCGCTTTATATGGTCTGGCAATTTGTGCTAGCGGTACTGCCTTTGCTGCTTTGTTGGTGGATGTCTCTGAAGAAAACAACCGTTCCAAAGTCGTGGGTGTTGTCTGGTCGATGCTGATGGTAGGGATTATTGTTGGGGCAATCATCAGTTCTAGTTTGCTTAAGCAATTAACTACCCAAGCCAGTATCGAGACATTACAGGCGTTAGTTAATAGACTGTTTATGGTTGTTCCGGCGATTGTATTTGGACTGGGAATTGTAGCGACCTTTGGTGTGGAGAAAAAATATTCTCAGTACTCGACTCGTTCTACACTCGTTAACCGAGAAGACAGTATTACTCTGGGCAATGCTTGGCGCATATTAACAGCTAGTCCGCAAACAGGTCTATTTTTCACTTTTTTGGTGGTGTTAACACTCTCGCTGTTTATGCAAGACCCCATTTTAGAACCGTATGCGGGTCAAGTTTTTGGGATGCCCTTAGCTGAAAGCACAAAACTGAATATTTTCTACGGCTTTGGTATACTGATTGCCTACGGCACGGCTGGCTTTTTCATTGTACCGCGTCTAGGTAAGCAAAGAACTGCACGCTTGGGCTGTATATTAGTAGCATTGTGTGCAATATTACTTAGCTTGTCAGGATTTTCTGCGAATCCAGCGTTGCTAAAGCTATCTTTGCTGTTATTCGGTTTGGCAACTGGTATCATAACAACTGCGGCAATCACCTTGATGCTAGATCTGACGGCGGCTGAAACAGCAGGCACGTTTATTGGTGCTTGGGGGCTAGCGCAATCTATGGCGAGAGGAGTTGCTGTGGTTGCAGGCGGTAGCATATTAGATGTAGGTCGCAAGCTGCTGCCTAACTTGGTGCTAGCCTATGGACTGGTTTTTGCCCTGGAAGCAGCAGGGATGTTCTTAGCGATTTGGTTCCTCAACCGCGTGAATGTGAGAGAATTTCAGACGAATGCCAAGCAGGCGATCGCCTCTATTCTCGAAAGTGAACTAGATTGAAAATATTCGTTGGGTCAAAAAACTCAATAATAATTGAGAGATGGGAAGTGGTCTTTTCATTTGTTTCCTATTCTCTCTAATCCCCATCCCCTGTAGGAACGGGGATGCTGAGTTTCCCTTTCCTTATTCTTCATTCCCTATCTATCAAATGACTGAATTTTGGACAACAATTCTCGATTTTGCCCAAACCACGACAAAAAGGGTGGGAAATCAGTTAATGCAAGATTTTGGGCACGTGCAAGCTTTACAAAAAGCTGATGGTAGTTTGGTAACACAAGCCGATAAATGGGCGGATCAGGAAATACGGGATGCCATCGCTTCTAATTTTGCTGGTTACGGTATCCTCAGTGAAGAGGGCAATAAGGTTTTTCCTAGTACCGAATGGTGTTGGGTCATTGACCCCTTGGACGGTACAACTAACTTTACTCGTGGGATTCCTATTTGGTCGATTTCTTTGGGTTTGTTGTATCAAGGTACACCAGTTTTTGGTTACGTTTACGTTCCCCCATTGGATGAAACTTTTCACGGCTTCTGGGGCGGTGTACCTGGGTTAGAAGCACCAACTGGGGCTTTTCGCAATCACCATGCAATTCATACTAGTGACGATGCTCCCAGTCAAAATCACTTCTTTAACCTCTGTTCTCGCAGTACCTCAATTTTAGACAAAGACTTTCCCTGCAAAATTCGGATGTTAGGAGTTGCTAGCTATAACTTCTTGACAGTTGCTGCTGGTGCAACGTTGGGTGGTGTCGAAACGACACCAAAAATTTGGGATATAGCTGGGGCTTGGGTGATTGTCCAAGCTGCTGGAGGAAGCTGGTTATCGTTAAAGTCAGAACCGTTTCCTTTAATACCAGGAGAAGATTACACGACTCGTTCTTTCCCCACATTAGTTGTCAGTCGAAAAGAATTGATTCCTGTTTTTGCTCCCTTTGTGGAAAGAGTGAAAATTTGAACTGCATTGTCAACGTAACCCACCTTGCAATACAAAATCTGCGATCGCTTTTTTCTGTTTTGGTTGGTTTATATTATCAGGAGGGCTCAGCAAAACAGAACGCTGAATGAATTTTTCCCCTTTGAGACGGCGGGCAACGCGGCTAGGAATACCATAGTCATAGATGATATGTCCTTGTCCCGCTAACACAATAATTTGATAATTTGGATAAGTTTTCCTAAATTTGGCAATTCCCTCTGCCATTGTTTCATCCCACAAAACTTGCGCTTGGAAAAAGTTTTCAATATCTGTGCTGTTACCATGATTAGCAGCTTGATGTTGTTGAAATACAGATTCTAATTGTTGGCGATATTCCTCGTTATTTGTCTGAATTTCTGACAGGGGTGGAATCAATTTTTGTTCAGACGGGGTGAGGCTTTCTAAACCTTTTTGGGCAACTTTGCGAGTAATTTCTGATGGAGTGTTTAAAGTAATGACTGATAGTTGCTTTTCTTTAGCAAAATTAAGAATAGGTGCATAATTTTGCCAAGGAAATCCCCAACGTTTTTCATATTCGCTTTTTTCTATCAGTTCTTCTTCAGTAATTTTTCCTGCTAAATACTGATTAACAACACCTTGATAAGGTTTTTGGAACATTTCCATAGCAATAGCAATTTTGGGATTTTGTTTATAAAGTTCTTGAATAATTTTTAGCTGGTTTTTATGGTCTTTAGGATTGTTATGAATTTCTCCTAGATACACAACATTTGATTTGTTTAGTGCTAAGAGCATCTCTTCAAAGCTCAAGATATAACTTTTTAGGTTTCCACAAGTTTTATCCCAATCTTTAAAGGTAATATCTACATTGTTGCTAGGAGTCGTCAAAACAAATCTGGGAGGACAAGAATTTTTTTCTGTTTCAGCATAAGCAGGCAAGGCGCTTAAGAGACAATAAAAAGTAAAAGGCAAAAGACAAAAAAATATTTTTCTTTGTTTTTCTTTCTTTTTCCTTTCTAAGCCTCTGTGTGTCTCTGTTACGATTCGTGCTGACTCTTGTAGATTAGTTTTTATAGACTGTGTCATTTTTTTAAGTGTCACGCTGGCTTAACGATAATAGTAAACATTAGACTTTACCACCTCAAGAAGAGGTAATATGAAAGGACTTTGGCTCGAAAACAATCAACTGCAACTACGCACTGATATTCCCATTCCTGAACCGCCACCAGGAGAAGCTTTGGTGCGTGTTTTATCTGCAGGTATCTGTAACACTGACCTTGAACTGAAGAGAGGTTATTATCCTTACACAGGTATTTTAGGGCATGAGTTCGTCGGTGTTGTCGAACAAGGTTCAGAACACTTAGTCAACAAGCGAGTTGTTGGAGAAATTAATGCTGTTTGTGGGCAATGTAGGTTTTGTCGTAGTGGACAACCGACTCATTGCGAAAATCGTACTGTTCTTGGCATTGTCAACCGCAACGGGGCTTTTGCTGAATATCTGTGTTTACCACCAGAAAATTTGCATCCTGTACCTGACATTATTCCTACAAACGTAGCAACTTTTACTGAACCCTTAGCAGCAGCATTGGAAATTCAACAACAAGTTGAGTTGAGTTCTAATAACCGAGTGCTTGTTGTTGGGGATGGTAAGCTAGGGATACTGGTAGCGCAAACAATAGCTTTAACAGGCTGCGACGTTTTAGTTGTGGGGCGTCATCGAGACAAGCTTGCTCATTTAGAGGCACGAGGTATAAAAACTGGCTTGAGTGATGCAGTCACAGATAGGGCTTTTGATATTTCTGTGGAGTGTACTGGAAATTCTGAGGGCTTTGCAATTGCTCGCCGTGCTTTGCGTCCACGCGGTACTTTGGTACTCAAAAGTACATATGCTGGCAAGCTAAACCTTGATGCTTCCTCTTTAGTAGTGGATGAAATTACTCTCATTGGCTCCCGTTGTGGTCCTTTTGCGCCTGCCCTGGAACTTTTAGCACAAGGAAAGGTAGACGTAAAACCCATGATTCATGCTAGTTACCCCCTTGTTGAGGGACTAGCCGCTTTTGAACGTGCTCAAACCAAAGGTGTTTTAAAGGTGTTGTTAGAAATTGGTTAGTGGTGATTTACAAAGTAAACATTAAGTATAGGGTGCGTTAGCGCTACTCGTAACGCACCAGACCCTTGCTCATGGTGCGTTACGGATTTCATCCTAACGCACCCTACTGACTGACTCATTACTGACAATTTCTAGTACAGTAAAGGATTTGTCTTTGGTTGATAATCCATACAATTTACAGCTTCTTCTGTATTGGCAACAGAGGGATGGACAGTGCATTTCAGATGGTAATCATTGGTAAAATATTGGCAGCCTGTACAAGGAATTTGATGCATTTGCTGCGCTTTACTCACAGTGTCTCGCGTCGCCGTCCACATACTCCAAACGACGAGAATCATTAACGACCAAGCACAAAGAAAGCAAATTGGGATTATCAACGGTTGAATCAGGTGAGTTAGGTAATAAAGTGGTTGCAACACGGCAAATTTGGCTCAAAGTTATAAGTCATCATTTTAAAGTTAAGAGTTGGGAGCTTTTGATTCGACTCCTCACTCTTGAGGCATTTCCTCCAAAGACGCCGTGCCCTTGGAGTGCCTGTCTGTAGGACTTAAGCCAGTTACCCCCTACGGAGGAATTCAAAATTCAAAGTTCAAAAAATCTTTAATTTTGAATTTTGAATTGATAATTTTGAATTTGAGCGTAGCGAGTGGCTCCTCTTAACTCTTAACTTTTTTTCCTTGCTCGTAACTTCTCACTGCAGAAGTATTAAGTTAAACCGCCAGCATGTCCAATGGCTAACCCAGCAACAAGCATTCCTAAGACGAGAAATGGTTGAGCACTTGCTTGATATTTGACATCATTGTTGAGTGGGTCACGCAGGAAATACATATCTTGGAATGTGATCTGCGGGATGACGAGTAGTAAGAGAATTGCTGCATACAAATTCTCATGAATATAGATGAGATAAGCAGCAATTGCCACTTGAAATACATCAATCATGACCACACAAATCCATGCTGCAGTGGTGACACCAAACATGACGGGGAGTGACTTTAATCCGAACTTGCGATCGCCTTCTACACTCTTGAAGTCATTGACAATGGCAATGCCCAAGCCAGCCAAACTGTAAATCAGAGTCAGAACGACAATTTTCCAATTCAGTTCACCAAACAAAGCATGACCGGTACACCAAGGCAAGGCGATGTAGCTTGCACCAAGGGCATAGGTGCCGAACCAACCGTTCTGTTTTAGCTTAAGAGGTGGTGCGGAATAAATGTATGCTATGAAGGAACCAAGTATAGCGGTCACTGTAATGGTGGGAAAGTCATGACCTGCCCAAACATCTAAAACAAATGCTAGACCAATGCCAGCAATCAGTAATACTAAAATCTGTGCAATGACCTGGGGTAAAGGAATTGCTCCGGAAGGAATTGGGCGATAGGGTTCGTTAATCGCATCAATCTCGCGATCATAGTATTCATTAACAGTTTGCGTGTAACCCGTCATCAATGGTCCTGCTAGCAACATACACGTTGCTGCCTTCAAGACATTTTCTAGTGTCCATGTATACTCTCCCGAAGAAGCCGCACCGCAGACGATACCCCAAATCAGGGGAATCCAAGTGATAGGCTTCATCAGTTGCAGGCGAAGTTTCCAAATAGAAGTTTCCCCAGACGCTGCACCTTTCATTCCCAGCAGCTGCCTGGTTTTCGCACTACGATCAATAGCCGTTTTGGCTTCCTCTGTTGGGGTAACAGAGTCTAGTGCTTGAGGTGAATTTGGATCTGGAGTAATGGGAGTTGATTCAGACATAAGGCTTACTTGCTTATGAGCTATGAGTTCTCAATTATGAGTTATGAGTTATGAGTTACGAGTCTCAACTCCTCACTCCTGTATGGGCGCAAGGCACTGCGCCCCTAATCTTAACTCCTAACTCGCTTAAAAAGAGATTATCAAATAATGGTTCTGAAACTTGGCTCCAGTCACAGGTCTGCCACTTAGGGCAGGAGGTAGGAAGATATTACGTCGTTGGTCTCCTGCTTCTATTGTGACTTCGGGGCCATACTGAGTCAGTTTGACTTGCTTTTTGTCGAATCCTGGCAAAAACAAGCGAACCTGACGTGTGGGAACGTCTATCTCTATGGGCTTGGGAGCTTGTACTGCTTGCGCCGCAAAATTAGGTAGGGCATCAACAAGCGCTTGCCATTCTCCCACTTTTACGTCTGGAACAACGCTCACTGGGAGGGGAGTAAATTCCTCTCCTAAGTGAATAGATGTATCTTCAGAAACAAGAATAACGCCACCAATAGTGAGGCCAACTTGTTGGGCACTCCCCCAAAGATAGCGACTTGTAGCTACTTCCACAGGGTCATTAGTCGTGACTAAAAAAGCAGCAATGTGTTTGGGGTCGGCAAGGGCGGCTTTTCCCTTGTCCAAAATGTTATTGACTTTGTTGGTGGGTTCGGAGAAATTATCTGCTGTCCAGTTGACATTAAAAAAGCTGCTAATGAGCGGTTGAATCAAGGGCGATTCGGAAATTGTTTTTCCTAAATCGGAATTGACAAACAATTGACGAAACCGCCGTACGTACCAACTGAGAGACTCTGGCATTCCTAACATCCGCAGAGTGGAAGAGTCGCCGGAGCCATCGTAGATGATCGCGTCATATTTGCCGCTTTCATCATACTCACGGATAGCATTCAGGGCGAGAGCGCTATCCATCCCCGGCAAGACTGCCAGTTCTTGACCGTAAATATCTTTTAGGATAGGCGTGCGGAGGTATTGCGCCTCTAGTTTTTTCACTTCCTCCCAGCTGCGTTCTAGCAGCACTGCTGTTTGGAACTGCACAACTTGCAGATTGGCAGCAATTTCTTGGGGATCAGGACCAACAGGAGTTCCCAGAAGGATTGACATTGCTGGGTCTGCCTGTCCAGCTAGAAGAACACGCTTGCCTTGACTCGCCAATAATTTAGCAGCAGCGATCGCAATTTTGGTGCGATCACTACCTCCTTTGCCCAAAAATGTCAGTATCAGGGCCATTACTTGATTCCTATTTTTACCGCTGGTTTTTCAACTCCAACTTAGCACTCAGCTTCTTGTGACAGCTTCTACCGTTGGCGTAGCCTGCACGTAAGGAAGAGTTGTGAGCGCCGTCATCCGACAATCACAACTCTTCGCTACTACAAGAGTTTGAGTTCATCTTCAAAGAACCAAGTGGCAAAATTATCTTCAAATTTGACCACTATACCAACGCCGCTACCATCGGTCATTTTGTAGCCTTCGATGGTACCAATTTGTCCTAGCCTTTTCACAATAGAGGGAGAGACGCGATCGCGCAAACGCAACACTTTAACTTTTTGTCCGATTTCCATGCCAACTTACAAGACGACAAACCAAGACTCAGTGTAGCTGAATCTGGGACGCGAGGGGGAGTAGGGAAAGTGGTTATGAGATGGTAATTTGGTGGTGAGACCGTGAGTCTGGGGAAGGCAGTGCACAGAATAGGAATTTTTCAGACAAAGTGTCAAAAAAGTCAACCAGCCTCCAAGTCAACTTGCAGGTTTATGAGCCAACGATAGCAACACTTGCAAAGCCATTTGAGCAAAAATGCCAGCAAGATGAGAGATTGGCAGAATACTTACGTGCATCAGGAATTCATCCGGATAATTTGCCTTAAACGTGACACAATAACTTAGTTCGCTGGCTTTGAAATCAGAGAGAAATATGCTAAGAAATATGCAATTAACGTATAATTTACTAGGTAATTTAGACACAATTGTAAAGTCATAACAATAATTCTTATTCTTCCAATAGAAGTACAGTGGGAACTTTCATGGCTCATAGGCTTCATTGAGAGAAATTTGGTGTGTAGGTAGTGAGCGAGGAAGCTAGAATTGTTGCGAACAATGCGAGGAGTTGTCCGAAAAGCTCTAAAGCTGAGGAGCATCCTACCAATTAGTGAACAGTGGTGGGCAAAGTTCGATTTACTAAGAACTTTAGTGCGACGGGATTTGGAAGCACGCTACAAAGGTTCTGTGTTAGGGAATTTATGGCCTTTGCTGAATCAACTATCCCAGCTACTGATTTACACTTACGTCTTTTCGATTGTGCTGAGGGTAAAGCTGAGCCTCAAAGGTTTACCAGAAAATAATTTTACCTTTGGTTTGTGGCTATTTGCAGGGCTACTGCCTTGGATTGCTTTTAGTGGTGGCTTGATGCAGGCGTCTTCTTCAGTTATAGGACAGCCGAATTTGGTCAAGAAGGTTGTATTCCCCTTGTCTTTATTACCACTAGTGCCAATTTTATCAACGTTTGTTGAAAGTTCTTTTGGTTTAATGGCGTTGATTTTTTTTGTGGCACTACAAAGTCATACTTTACATACGACTTTGGCGCTGTTACCGTTGGTTTGGCTACCACAGCTTTTGTTGACATCAGGCTTAGGTTATTTGACAGCAGGGCTGACGGTATTTCTGCGAGACATACCGCAGACTTTAGGAGTCATTTTGCAGCTTTGGTTGTATCTCACGCCAATTGTTTATCCAGCATCGTCCATACCACCAGAATTTCGGGAATGGGTGTTTTGGTTAAATCCCTTGACGGCTATTGCTGAAGTTTATCGTGACTTAATTTTAGTTGGGGAAGTGAAACATTGGGGCGAATGGGGAGTTGCTTCTATCTTTTCTATGGTTGTATTTTGTTGCGGTTTTTGGGTGTATAAGCGTTTGCGTCCAGCTTTTGCTGATGTCTTGTAGCAAAACGCTACTGCTCAACGGAGCAAAAATCCAACTTATGTCGTAGCATCATCAATTAGGTATTTTACTCTTCAAAATTTATAGGACGAGGAAAGCATGACTCAGCGTAAGCGAGCACTGATTACCGGGATTACAGGGCAAGACGGTTCTTATCTCAGCGAATTCCTTTTGGAGAAGGGCTACGAAGTTCACGGGATCATTCGCCGTACCTCGACTTTTAATACTGATCGTATCGACCACATTTACATTGATCCGCACAGTGAGGATGCACAACTATTTCTGCACTATGGGGATTTGACTGATGGGACGACGCTACGACGCATCTTGGAGCAGGTGCAACCAGTTGAAATTTACAATCTGGGAGCACAATCCCATGTAAAGGTCAGCTTTGACTCACCTGAGTATACAGTTGATGCTGTAGGTATGGGAACATTGCGGTTGCTGGAGGCAGTTCGAGATTATCAGCAGCGCACAGGGATTGAAGTTCGCTTTTACCAAGCAGGTTCGTCAGAAATGTATGGTAAGGCGCAGGCGATACCGCAGAATGAGACGACTCCGTTCTATCCTCGTAGTCCTTACGCCTGTGCAAAGGTTTATGCTCACTGGCAGACTGTCAATTATCGCGAATCATACGGTTTGTTTGCCTGTAATGGAATTTTGTTCAATCATGAGTCACCAAGGCGCGGAGAAACTTTTGTGACACGTAAGATTACGCGGGCTGTGGCGCGAATTTTAGCAGGCAAGCAGAAAAAGTTGTACATGGGCAATTTGGATGCCAAGCGAGATTGGGGGTATGCAAAGGATTACGTGCAGGCAATGTGGCTGATGTTGCAGCAGGAAAAACCAGATGATTACGTAGTTGCAACAGGCGAAACTCACTCTGTGCGAGATTTTCTAGCTATTGCCTTTAAATACGTCAATCTCAATTGGGAAAATTATGTAGATTTTGATGAGCGATATTTGCGCCCAGCAGAAGTTGAACTGTTGATTGGAGATGCAACTAAAGCAAAGCGTCAGTTGGGGTGGGAACCGACAGTGACATTTGAAGATTTAGTGAAGTTGATGGTTGAGGCAGATTTGCAAGCTTTAGGTTTACCCTCTCCTAATGGGAATGGACACTTTGCAGTGCAAGATAACGCTATTATTCGACAAAATTTGGTCAGTTTTATGTCTTAATTGATGAATTCTGATTGAGATGATGAATAAATATCTTACGAGTATACCTATGTGCCATGAATGAGAAAATTGCAATAGCTCTAAAAAATGTCTCAAAGTGCTACAGGCGGTATACTCGTCCGGTAGATAGGCTCAAGGAAATTTTGCTACCAGGAAAGAGCATTGCCCAAGAGTTTTGGGCATTGCGAGATATTAGCCTAGAGGTTTCTCAAGGAGAAACTTTGGGCATTATTGGTCAAAATGGCTCTGGCAAAAGCACAATGCTGCAAATTATTGCTAGGACGCTGACACCCACCACAGGAGAAGTGCAGGTTAATGGGCGGGTTTCAGCATTGTTGGAGCTTGGTAGTGGGTTTAATCCTGAGTTTACAGGACGGCAGAATGTATTTTTTAACGGGCGGTTGTTGGGATTAAGTCAAAAGGAAATAGAAGATAAGTTTGATGAGATTGCCTCTTTTGCAGATATTGGAGATTTTATTGATCAACCTGTCAAAACATACTCTAGTGGTATGTTTGTCCGCTTAGCTTTTGCTGTTGCAGTGAGTGTGAATCCTGATATTCTCATTGTAGATGAAGCATTAGCAGTAGGTGATATTTATTTCCAGCAGAAATGTTTTGAGCGAATCAGACAACTGAGAGATTTAGGAATCACTTTTTTATTTGTTTCTCACGACCCCACTGCTATATATAAACTTTGTCACAGAGCAGTGTTGATGGAAGGAGGGCAACTCGTGCTGGATGCGAAACCAAGGAAAGTCATTGATCTGTATCAAGCAAAGTTGCTGAAAAAAATGGATGCAGAATCTGAAACATTAGAAATTCAGTTGATATCTGATTCTGATTCTGTAGGCTTAGAAGAAAATAACAAGGGGTTAGTGGAACCTGGAGAATTAGAAGAAGTCGTTATTAATTTACCTGAAGTTAGCATAAAGTATATTACTTTTTTAGATGAAAATGAGCAAGTCATTGAAGCTGTTATTAGCGACCATGTATTGCAGTTGTGTATAGGACTATCGTTTTTGAAGTCTTTTGAGGACCCACACATCGGCTTTAAAATTAGAGAACGCACTGGAGAAGTGATATTTGAAACAAACACCTTTTGTATGGGACAACAAGTGGGTCAAGTGGAGAGCGGAACTTTATTGGAGGTTCGCTTTAAGTTTAATGTGCCTTTGACAGAAGGCGAGTACACAATTACAGTAGGTGTTGCTGATAGTGGTTTTGGACAAAGTTCATTTAAACAGACATTGGTTTATGCCCATAATGTGGCTGCTTTTAAAGTGCTAAAAAACAAAGAAGCTATCCTTTGGTCAGGTATACTAAATCTTTCTCCTAGTTTTTCGATTTTTAAGCATACTTATGTTCGAGCAGATAATTCAACAAGCAACACAAACAGAATATGACTTTAGAAAAACTGTGAATTTAGATGATCCACTAGCACACCTTTTTAGTGAGTGGGTTGATTACTATAGGTTAAAGTGGGCGATCGCTCATGTTCTCAAACCAACTTCCATTCTGGAAATAGGAGTGCGTTTTGGTTATTCTGCTGCTGCATTTCTACATGGACATCCATCTGCTCATTATGTAGGTATTGACTTAGATACAGATTCTTATGGAGGTGTCAAAGGAGCAATAAACTGGGCAAAACAAATTACAACTGAATTCGCCACTGAATATATTGTTGCTGATACACAAGCGATGAAACGCTTTCCTGGTCATATCTATGATTTGATTCATGTAGATGGGCAACAAGATGGTGATGGTTCCTTTCATGATTTGGAACTTGCCACTAAGCAGGGACGTTATGTACTCGTAGATGGGTTCTTGTGGACTAGACAAAATTTTATGGCAGTCAGCGATTTTTTGTTTCGCTACGCTGACATACTAGATTGGTATGGTGTCATACCTGGCTACGCCGGAGAGCTACTTATAAAGGTTTCAGACAATTATTTAAACCAATATAGTAAAGATAATAACCCAAGTCACAACTCTAGTCTGGCAATTCGTCAAACTTACACAACCGAATATTACACTGAGGATTGTGGTGGCTATGATGTTTACAAAAAAAATCACGGGAAAAAGTTAGAAGACTCACGACTCAAGGCTGTCGCTACTATTGCTAGTTTAAAAAAATCAGGGCGTGTACTTGACTTAGGATGTGGTCGTGGGGAACTGAGTTTTTATTTTGCTCGTCAAGGCTTTACAGTGACTGCAATTGACTACTCGCACAGTGCGATTGAATTAGCAAAAAGTTGTTTTGATGGCGAGGAATCTCTTCAAGAAAATGTAGAATTCATTTGTGATGATGTCTGTAGTGTGTCACTATCAGAAAAATATGATTTAGCTGTAGCATCTGATGTCATTGAACACCTATCTAGTGAGGAATTGGATAAGCTCTATCAAAAAGTAGCATATTCTTTAAAATCTGATGGTTTATTTGTTGTGCATACCTTTCCTAATCTTTGGTATTACAAGTATGACTATCAACGCAAAAGAAAAATTGCTGCTTCTGTAGGTGCTTATCTTCCAGCAGAACCACGCTCCAGATATGAGCTATTGATGCATATCAATGAACAATCTCCACGACTTTTAAAGAAGCAATTAAGTCAATATTTTAAGCACGTGTGTTTATGGTTTGGTCATACAGAAAATCCAGGTGGAAGTCTAATTAGAAAATTTTCAATAAAAGAAATTGCTGCTACTTCAAGCTTGTTTGTTATAGCTTCTCATAGAGAGATAAACGAAGAACAGTTAAAAAATAACTTACAAATATCTCCTGTCCCACCGCTTCCTTTAGGGAAAATCAGAATAGTAGTGAAAGATTATCCAAGACAAGTCAGTATAAATAGTGAATTTGAAATTCAAATAGAATTAGAAAATAATAGCGAATTTATTTTTCATAGTTATGGTTCTCACCCTGTTCACATTGCTTATCATTGGATGAATAAACAGGCCACTAACTACATTGTTTTTGATGGAGAACGGACCAAGATATTTCCACCTCTAGATAAAGCTAAACCAGTAATATTAAAATCCTTATTAGGTCACATTACTACAGAAACATATGCAGCTAAAGTTAAAGCACCTGCAGAAAAAGGTGATTATATTTTGAGAGTGACTCTTGTGCAAGAAAGAGTGCGTTGGTTTGATGAAGTACCCACTCAATTAATGGAAGATATCTTGATAAGTCTAGTATAGAAAAGTATCAATCTTACTTATAATTTTTCATTGAGTCAATAAAGGTCTTTGAATAGGCAAAGAAAATGATTAATGCAAACGAGCCTGAAATTAATGTCGATGAGTTAATGCAAAAAATCCGGGAGGATGTTGCTAAGAGTTATGGTAAAACTCACTCAACGCAAGTCGTATCTAAACCAGAAATATCCAACATCTCAGCCACGTATAGCCAAATCTTCTATCACATTGATGCTTTGCTCAGGAATGCAGAGTCGAGAGCTATTATTCGTACCAAATGGCCTGACAACCTTAATAAGTTTCCTTTTAATTCAACTATAGGTAAATTTTTACAAAAACTTGCTTTAAAAATACTTAACTTTATCTTCAAAGATCAACGAGAAGTTAACTTCAATCTTATCCGCGCTTTGAAAGAATCTGTAGGGCTGAATCGACAGCTTATAGAACAAATAACAAGTTTAAGAGTACAGACGGATGAACTCTTAAATACTATGGATATTCGCGTGCAAGCAATGGATAAACGCTTGAATAATCTTAATACCAACGCAAAGAGTTGGATGAGTGACTTGCAAGAACGTTTGAATGTTGTCAATAGTCGCGAACAACTGATAGATGAGTATCTCAAGACTGTGGATACTCATATACAGGGAGCAGGTGAACGTTTCGGTAGTATGGAGACAAGTCTCCAAGCAATTAATGAACGCTTAAGTGCTGTAAATATTCGGGTGCAAGACCTGAATGAACGTTATCAAAGAAACGATAGTTACCTGAAAAATGACCTAATACAACAAAAGCGCTTAATAACCATGTTTCTGGAAGAAGCGCAGCAGCGGTCATCAGAACCCCTTAGCCAAGAACAGTTGCAAATCTTTGCCAAAGAAGAACAACATTCACTAGATGCCTTCTACGTGGCTTTTGAAGACCAATTTCGGGGTAGCCGTGAAGTTATTCTTAACAGGTTAAAAGTCTACCTACCTATTATTGAGGAAGCAAAAGTTGGGACACCAAACTTACCTATTTTAGATGTGGGCTGTGGGCGTGGCGAATGGTTGCAGTTACTCCGTGAGTCTGGATACACAGCAAAGGGTATAGATATCAATAGGATAATGCTAGAGCAGTGTATGGATAAGGGATTGGAGGTGATGGAATCAGATGTCATTGCATATTTGCAGTCTTTACCAGATTCCAGTTTAGGTGCAGTCACTGGGTTTCATATTATTGAGCATCTACCATTTTCTGTGTTAGTGAAATTGGTAGATGAAACAGTAAGAGTACTTCACAGTGGTGGCATAGCTATCTTTGAGACTCCAAACCCAGAAAATATAATTGTTGGCGCATGCAATTTTTACTCAGATCCAACTCATATTAATCCACTGTTTCCACCAACGGTAAAGTTTTTATTTGAACAACGTGGATTTTTGGATGTACAATTACTGCGTTTGAGGGAACATCGACTCGATGATCCACTACAGTTAATTGAAGCAGATAACCCAATAGCATCTCAATTAAATTCCTTAATTGAACTTGCTAAGTTCAACTTTTATGCACCACCAGATTTTGCAGTCATAGCCAAGAAAGCTTGATGAATAATATTCCAATTACATTCGTAACTCCCTGGTATGGCAATTTTGCGGGAGGAGCAGAAGTCGCTGCCAGGACATTAGCAGAACAATTGAGTAAGCGGGGTTTTGATGTCCAAGTTCTGACCACTTGCTGCCGTTCTCCTTTTGATAATTGGTGGCAGAATACGCTTCCTCCTGGTGTTGAGAAGATTAATGGTGTTATTGTACGTCGGTTTCCTGTAAAACAAGAAGGTGAAAATCTCTATCATGAAGTGAACTATAGAATTATTCATAACATGGAGGTAGATGAAAAATTTCAACGTCAATTTCTTGAAAATAGTATTAATAGTGAGGCACTAATTGATTACGCAAAATCTCATACAGAGGGACATTTAGTGATTGGTCTGCCTTATACACAAGGGCTAATTTATTCGCTTATTCAATCGCTAAAAGGTAGAGCATGCATCATGCCTTGTTTTCATGATGAGCCTCAGTTTCAATGGATGACAACAGCAGAAATGCTGGCTTTTAGCCGCAATATTTTCTTTTTAACAGAAGAAGAAAAGACACTAGCAATCAAATATTACGGACATACTATTGGTCGCAGACTTGTAGAAAGTAATGTCATTGGAGTTGGGGTAGAACTACCCATTGATATTGATAAACTCATAAAGAGAAATTCTTCCTTATTAAAAGACATTAAGCAGCGTTATAACCTACCTGAAAGATTTTTTGTATATGTTGGTCGAAAAGATATCGGAAAGAATATTCTGACGTTAATAGATTATTTTAAAAATTATCAGTCAAATGGTGGTGACGCTACCCTTGTTTTTTTGGGAGGAGGTGATGCAAACTTCGTACCCACGAACAAAGGATTTTTGGATTTAGGATTTGTACCAGAAGAGGATAAATATCTCATTATTTCCCAAGCATTGGGATTGATAAACCTGTCTCAAAATGAAAGCTTCTCGCTAGTGCTTATGGAAGCTTGGTTGTGCGAAGTCCCAGTTATTGTTCATCGAGATGGTGAAGTCACTACTGCACATTGTCAAAAAAGTCAAGGAGGTATACCAATTTCTTCTAGTGAAGAATTTGAAGCTGCGTTAGAAATTTTAAGTAGCCGAGATAAGGGTAAGATTCTTGGAAAGTCTGGCAAGCGTTACGTGCAGTCTAAGTATTCTTGGGATTGGGTCATAAACAGTTTTTTAAGAGGCGCTTATTAAGGATGAAATTTTTAATTGATGGTCAAACATTATCAACTCCAGAAATAAATCGTGGTATTGGTGTAGTTTTTAAGAGGCTTTGTGAAGAGCTAGTAGCTAAAGACATTAGCAAAGAATGGTTTATTACTGTCCGTGATAACTCAGACTTGAAGCATTTTAGTCCAGCAGTACAAAGACGGCTGATACCGATTCCAGTAAGTGAATCTTTGAATCAAAATGACTATACGAAACAGACCAATCACTACAGCCAAGTCTTGAATAAAGTAGTGACTGAGTTGCAAATAGATGCTTACTGGGTTCCTAATCCGTTAATGGTCAATATTGTTTTACCAACTGATTTATGTAAGGTAACTATTTTTGCAACAATATATGATCTTATACCATTGATCATGCCTGATTATTATCTTGCTAAATGGCCAGAACATATCAAAACTGAGTACAAAAGGCGGATTGAAATACTCCCTCATTGGGCAGATAAATTAATCTTTATTTCAGAAAGCGCAAAAAATGATTTTGAAAAAATAGATCCTCGTGTTGCCGATAAATCAATAGCAATACCTTTAGCAGTAGACCATACAAAGTTTTGGTCGCATATCTCACCCAAAGACAAATCTAAAGAACCTTATATTTTATTTACGGGTGGCTTCGATCCCAGAAAAAACATGAATGCGGCGCTCGAAGCCTTTTCGTATCTCATCAAAGATAACTATCAAGAATTTACTAATCTTAAACTTTACGTAGTCTGTGCTTATAGTGATGAAGAGAGGCAAAATTATGAAAACCTAGCAGCAAAACTTGGTGTTTTAGATAAACTTGTCCTCACAGGTTATATCGAGGAAGAAGAACTGATTGCTCTTTATCAAGCAGCCAGCGTCTTTTTCTTTCCTTCACGCTACGAAGGCTTTGGGTTACCTGTACTAGAAGCATCAGCATGCGGATTGCCAATAGTCACTACCAAGATTTCATCTATTCCTGAAGTGGTAGGAAATTTAGCATACTACTGTTCACCAGACGATCCCAAGGATATGGCTGTTGCTTTGAAAGCAGCTCTTTGCAATTATGCAAGTCATCAAACTAAGCAAGAAGAGTCAATCAGACGCGCTAGATCATTTACTTGGGCGAAAACTGCCGCAAGCTACTTCAAATTATTTACTAACACCTTGTGTGATAAGAATAGTACTACAAAGTTACAGCGTTATAAAATTGCTTATGTATCGCCTTGGCCACCTCAGCGGACAGGAATCGCAAACTATAGTTATGAAATTGTCCATTATTTAAAGGAGTATGTAGATCTGACTCTTTATGTAGAAAATCCAAAAGAGTGTAATACTGATACCTTTGAATTATCAGTGAATAGTCTTTCTGCACTAACTCAAGACATCAAAAAATACGATTGTATTGTTTACCATATTGGAAACAATAGTAAATTTCATAAAGCAATTTACAAGATAGCATGGCAATATCCTGGTATTATTGTACTCCATGAATTTAATATTCACCCGTTTTTAGCAGATTCCTTTTTAGGAACAAAGGATGAGCATTTATATGCAGAAGCTTTGAGTGAGGGATATGGAGAGCAAGGAAAGTCTAGTTATGAAGCAGTAAAATTCAGATGTGATTACCCTGAGATATGGAAAATTCCTATGTCTCATGCTTTAGTAAAACGAAGTCTTGCCACTATTGTTCATAGTCAGTGGGTAAAAGACCAATTACAAGAAATTGGTAATGTTTCTGTCATTCCTCATGGTGCTGTTACTAATACAGTATTAGATAGAAAAGATGATGGAAGCGAGTTTAAAAAGCGTTTTGGTATTTCAGACAACAGTTTTCTCATATCCACTTTTGGGTTTGTAAATATACTAAAACGCGTACCTATCATTTTAGACGCTATCAAGATACTAATTGACAAAGGCTATCCTATTCAGTTTTTTATAGGTGGTGATTTAATAGAGCCGTCACTGAAAATAGAAGAAAAAATTGAGTCATTAGGTCTTTCAAAGAATGTCATTATTAGTGGCTATTTGAGTGATGAAGATTTTGAGCGCTGTATGCAGATGAGCGATGTTGTTCTCAATCTCAGATACCCAAGCTTGGGCGAGTCTTCTGGTGCTTTAATGAAAGCGTTCACCTACGGTAAAGCTTGTATTGTTAGTAACTATCAGCAATTTGCAGAAATCCCAAATTCTGTATGTTGGAAGGTAGATGTAGGTGATTTAGAAGCCCCACAACTAGTCGCTTATTTAGAGGAATTGATGCGTAATCCAGCGGCTCGAAATCAGCTTGGCAAGAATGCAGCCTTTTTTGCTACCAATTATTCTTCATACGAAATTGCAGCCAAGTTATACAATCAAGTCATTAATAAGTTAATGATTAATAAGTTAATGAAACAGTTAACTTAAACAACAATAGATATCAAAAATAACCCTAGAGTTAATTGAGCAATGAAGAAGTTTTGATATACAGGGAAGCGCCTTGTCGTTCATCAAATTATCAATACTTTGACATTTCAAATTAATATATACAGCTTCATAAAATTTGTCTGAAATGTAATGCTGTTTAATTCATCTGAATTCATTTTCCTATTTCTACCAATAACTCTATTTGTTTTTCTCCTACTTGGTAGAGGTGGTTATTATAAAGTTGCGATCGCTTGGCTAACCTCTGTATCCTTGTTCTTCTATGGATGGTGGGATGTCTCGTATTTAACACTACTTGTTATCTCAATTTTATTTAATTATTTTGTTGGGGTTATTCTTAGCAATCGTCAGATAATTATTTTTAAACCGAAGTTCTGGTTAATTTTTGGAATTTTAGTCAATCTCTGTCTGCTTGGATATTTTAAATATGCCAACTTTACACTAACCAGTATTAATAGCGTATTTAAAACTTCTTTCCATCTCCCAACCATCATTTTACCACTAGCAATATCCTTCTTCACCTTTAATCAGATCGCTTATCTAGTAGATGCTTACCGAGGCGAAGCACAAGAACATAATCTATTAAAATATTGCTTATTTATCACTTTTTTTCCTCACTTGATTGCTGGCCCAGTCGTTCATCATAAGGAGATGATACCTCAGTTAGATCAGAAGTGGCTTTATCGATTGAATTCTGAAGACCTAGCTGTGGGAGTCACGATTTTTTCCCTAGGCTTATTCAAAAAAGTTATCTTTGCCGACAGTATTGCAACCTACGCAAATCCTGTTTTTCATGCAGCTACTCAAGGGGCACAACTCACACTTTTTCAAGCTTGGGCTGGAGCAATTGCCTACTCATTGCAGCTATACTTTGACTTCTCCGGTTACTCAGATATGGCAATTGGTGCTGCCCGTATGTTTGGAATTAAGTTCCCACTGAACTTTAATTCACCCTACAAAGCAGTTAATATTATTGACTTTTGGCGACGGTGGCATATGACGCTCTCTCGCTTCCTCAAAGATTACTTATATATTCCCTTAGGTGGTAATCGTAAAGGTCCACGGCGACGCTATCTCAATCTGATGATTACAATGCTTCTGGGTGGTCTTTGGCACGGAGCAGGTTGGAACTTTATTATCTGGGGTGGCTTACATGGAGTCTACCTGGTTATTAATCATCAATGGCACTCATTTCGCAAAGCATTGGGGCATGACTTAAAAAAAAGCTCTTTGTGGAGCCGAGCCTTAGCTTGTCTACTCACCTTTCTCGCTGTAGTCATAGCATGGGTCTTCTTCAGGGCAAATAATATGAATGCTGCGCTAGCAATCATTAAGAGCATGAGTGGAGTAGCAGAAGTATCACACATAAACTCTTTTCCAACCCAAATTCCATTGATGCGTGATTGGATGCAACAGACTGATCCGGTCATTCATGCTACAAGACTGTCTATAGTCATACAAATTATTCTCCTACTCCTAATTGTCTGGACAACCCCAAATACTCAGGAGTGGATGAGAAAACATAATCCAGCGATAGACTACCAAGAATCTTATAGTTCATCTAATTTCAACATTAGTATATGGCACAAGCTTCAATGGCGACCAAATTTAATATTTAGCATCATCACAAGCATTCTAATTTTTATATCAATAAAAACATTTTTATCAGCCCCTGAAAGCGAGTTTTTGTACTTTAATTTTTGATGAAATGGTATACCAACGGTATTTAAAAAATTTCATTTTTAGTTGTTTTGTTTGCTGCTTAATTTTTCTTTTGGCAGTTTGTTACCAGATAGGTGCTGATACTAAAATATCTAGTTTTTATTATGGTATGGATAAAATAAAATTAGATTTTGCTAACTCTATAAATACCCCTAAGTTAGTTATAACTTCTGGTTCAAATTCACTTTATGGAATTAGTAGTAAAATAATTACAGATGAAACGGGCATTACTACTGTTAATTCAGCTATTTATATTGGGTTTGGTATTGACTACATACTGCATCGTGCCAAACTCATATTGAAACCTGGGGACACGGTTCTCTTACCATTAGAATATGACCTATATTTTCCCAATGCTCTACCTGACAAAGAAGGCTTAAATTCTCTTATTGACTATACATTTGCACATGACCCTGCATATTTATTAAATCACCCCTGGCTTATTGTAAAAATGCCATTTGGTCGTTTAATGAATGGAATCTTTGCTAAGCATCATCCCTATCCACCTACAGACCTCTCACCTTGGATAGGTAAAAGTGGAGATGCACTCGGTAATCGAGAAGCTGACATAACACAAAAAGAGCGCGCAGAACTCAATCGGCAAGGACCAATACAAGTCACAAAACTTAAATTCGATGCTTATGAATTCAGAGTCATAAAGAATTTTGCACAATGGTGTCATAAAAACAAAATTAGATTACTTGCCACATGGCCAAATACAATGTGGTTTGATGTTTATAATCAACCTATTTATCAAGATTTTTTTAGAGATATAGAAAAATTTTATAAAAGTATTGGTGTGCCTGTACTAGGAACATACAAAGATTTTATGTATGATAAGTCTCTTTTTTTTAACACAATTTATCATTTAAATCATAAAGGCGTACGAATTAGAAGTCATCAATTGATGACTTTGCTAAAGTCCTTTTTTCAAGAGATGGGCACACCAAACAAAAATAATGATTCTAGTCAAGCTGCGGTATTTCAGCTTAGACCTAAACGATTTGGTCAAGAGATAAAACTTCTAGACCAGTTAAAAAATATGAAGGTCAACGAAACAATAAAACTGCCAATAATGGTGAAAAATGTGAGTAATTTTGATTGGGATGCCAAAGAGATTAACCCGATCAACTTTTCTTATCGCTGGATAGATAATAATGGCAAAGTGATAGTCTTTGATGGTGAACGCACTCTTCTGCCTGAACGCCTAACACCACAAAAATCGACCCAATTGAATGCAGTGATTAAATCGCCAAATCGCCCAGGAAACTACAATTTGATTTTGACAATGGTAGAAGAGTATACTGCTTGGTTTAATGACAAGGGTGCTCAACCCCTAAAGATTCCTGTCATTGTGACTCCATAATAGAGTATTGTCCTTGCAAAAAGCAGGAAACTGTCACAAACTAAAAACTACCCTATAGGCTTGGTTATGAAAAAAGCCCTTATTACTGGACTCACTGGACAAGACGGCTCTTATCTTGCCGAACTACTACTAGCTAAAGGCTACCAAGTCTTTGGCTTAGTCCGCCGCTCTAGCACTAGTAATTTGGAGCGTATTAGCCATTTGTTCAATCAAATTCAAATAGTATCTGGGGACCTTCTGGATCAAACTTCCCTCATGGATGTTGTCACCGAAACACAACCGGATGAAATTTATAACCTCGCCTCCCAAAGCTACGTTCCTCTCTCTTGGACACAACCAGCCCTGACTGCAGAATACACTGCCCTTGGAGTCTCTCGCTTGCTAGAATCTATCCGTCGCTGCAAACCGGATGCCAAATTCTACCAAGCTTCTAGTAGTGAAGTTTTCGGTCAACCTGACGAATCTCCCCAAACCGAACGCACCGCTTTTCGTCCCCGCAACCCCTACGGTGTTGCTAAAGCTTACGCCCATTGGATGACTATCAACTATCATCAACAATACAATCTTTACGCTTGTTGTGGTATTACTTATACCCATGAATCCCCAAGACGTGGGACAGAATTTGTGTTTCGGAAAATTACTCGAGCAACTGCGAGTATAAAGCTTGGTTTAGCTCATGAACTCAAATTAGGCAACCTTGATGCTCGTCGTGACTGGTGCTATGCCAAAGATGCTGTTTACGCTATGTGGCTAATGTTGCAGCAAGAGCAACCCGACGACTATATCATTGCGAGTGGCGAAACGCACTCAGTGAGAGAACTCGTTGAGTGTGCTTTTAATTGTGTTGGACTTAACTGGGAAGATTACGTTTCAGTCGATCCAGCATTTTATCGTCCTGATGAACCAGTACAGTTAGTTGGTTGCATTGATAAAATTAAGACTCAACTAGGTTGGCAACCTCAGTATTCTTTCAAGGATTTGGTGGAGTTAATGGTTGATTATGACCTCAAACAACTGAGCGAAAATAAATAAGTTGCCTAGTATACATTTATAATCATTTGCTCATAAAAAATAATTGATGTGGTATTGAGATAGACAATTCCCTCAGATTGTTAATCAATATGTAGTGGGAGGTGATTAAAAAACTCATTAATAAGTGTGAGGAAAATTTTATGAATCTGCAAGAATTTTTTTTACTGCTAATGTCTATTTTGACAAGTGTAGGAGGACAATTTTTTTTAAAGATGGGTGCACTTAAGTTAGGAAGAGTAAATACAACAAATACAGTTAGTCACATTCTTCGCATTACTACCACACCTGAACTAATCATTGGTCTAGGCTGCTATGGTCTAGGTGCTCTAGCTTATATACTGCTTTTAACTAGAGTAAACCTGAGCGTTGCAGGTCCATCTGTTTCCCTAGTTTATGTTTTCTCTGTCTTGTTAGATTATTTTATATTTAAAGAATCTATTCCGGTGACACGCCTTGTAGGCTTGAGTTTAATTATTAGTGGCGTGATATTAGTAGCTTGGCAAAAATAAAATCAAATAATGAGAAAAGATATATCTTCAGAAGGTAATGCTTCATCTTCCACCACAAGTTTCTTGCCTGGTGTTAACGTTGCCGGTTATGTTAATAGTGAATTTGGTCTGGGTGAAGGTGTTAGAGCAACTCTAAGAGCGCTTGAGGCTATTGACATTCCTTGTGTTGTTAATAATTGCACATTTAATACTATCCATCGGAAATTAGATCATACTTATACCAATTTTTCTGATGATAATCCTTATCCAATTAATATTATTCAGATAAATCCGGATATGATAAATACCTTTATCATATCTGCTAAACCTGAATATTTTAAAGAAAAGTATAATATTGGGTATTGGGTATGGGAACTTCCCGATTTTACTCAAGAACTTCTACCAGTATTTCATCTTTTTGATGAAATATGGACTCCTAGCAGTTATAGTGTGGAGGCGATCGCCTCAGTATCGCCTGTTCCAGTGCTGAAATTCATGCACAGTATCTCGCTACCACAACCTACAGCAAGCAAACAATCCTTGGGGTTGCCAGACAATAAGTTTATTTTTCTCTTTCTCTTTGATTTTTACAGTGTATTTGAACGCAAAAATCCCAAAGCAATTATTGAAGCTTTTCAGCAAGCTTTCAAAGATAATGAACAAGTATTATTAGTTCTTAAATTTTCTAATGCCAAAAAATTCCCTGACAAATTTCAGCAGTTAAAGGATTTAGTCAGAGGTAATCATAATATTAAATTGATTGATAAATATTTGCTAAAAGATGAGCTTAATACGCTCATTTATCATTGTGACTGTTACATTTCTTTACATTGCTCTGAAGGTTTTGGCTTAACAATGGCTGAGGCAATGTTTTATGGAAAACCTGTGATAGCAACTGCCTACTCAGGAAACACTGATTTTATGAATATCAGTAATAGTTTTCCTGTCAAGTATTCTTTAACTACATTATCAGAAGACTATGCACATTACAAGAAAGGAAATACATGGGCAGAACCCGATGTTAATCATGCAGCCTATTTAATGCGATACGTATTTCATAATTATGAAGAAGCAAAGCAGATAGGTGCAAAAGCATCTGAATATATTCAGTCTTGGTTAAGCCCAAAAATAATTGGAAAAAAGATAAAAAATAGATTAGAGTACATATCAAAAACAAATAATAAAGTAGATTTTTCTGAATTGTCTATGGAATTAAAACATAAAAATGCAGAAATTGAACGACTAAAAGCTTTAGTTGATTACATGGAAAAAAGTAGATTTTGGCAATTGAGAAATCAGTGGTTTAAGCTAAAAGAAATGTTACAAACAAAATTTCACTGATGTTTGAATTTGAAGATGTCTGAATTTGAAAATGCTAAACGTCCACACTTGCTGATTGTCAGTAATGATGTGGTCAATACTAAAATGGCTGGTCCAGGGATGCGTTACCTGGAATTAGCCCGTGTTCTTAGTGATGAGTTGGATGTCACGCTAGCTATTCCGTCGGAAACAACTCTCGAAGTCCCCAATATAAAATTGGTGCGTTACTGGGACGATCGCCCGAAAAGTTTGCAAGTCCTTGTGGAAAGCTGTGATATCGTCTTGGTGTCTGGTTACATGGTAGAAAAATTTCCCTTCTTACACCAGACAAAAAAACGCATTGTCGTTGACCTTTATGACCCATTTATTCTAGAGAACTTACACTACCACCTCAACAAACCGATCGCCGCCCAGGAAAGCTTGAACAACCGCGCCGTAGACATAACCAACACCTTAGCTCGTTTAGGTGATTTTTTTATTTGTGGGAGCGATCGCCAGCGAGACTTTTGGATAGGTGTATTGGCTTCCAATGGACGCATCAACCCCCGCAATTTTACCAAAGATACGAGTCTGCGTTCTTTGATTGATGTCGTTGGAATTGGCTTTCTCAACCGAGAACCCCGTCCCAATCCTACATTGCGCGGCATACATCCTGGATTTCCAGAAGATGCTCGTATTGTATTGTGGGGCGGCGGTATTTGGGACTGGCTCGACCCCTTAACTCTTGTCAAAGCTTGGACTCAGGTTATAGCGAAAAACCCACAAGCACGACTGGTCTTTTTAGGAACACGTCACCCCAATCCTCAGGTTCCTCCTCACAAAATGGCGGAAAAAGTCCAAACTCTTGCTGCTGAAATTGGGGAGAAAGACCGCACCATTTTCTTTTATGAGTGGATACCATACGAACAAAGAGAAGCGCTGTTATGTGAAGCTGATATTGGGGTGACGCTTCATCCACCACACATAGAAACCCGTTATTCCATTCGGACACGAGTTTTGGATTATCTCTGGGCGCGTTTACCAGTCCTTGTGAGTGAGGGAGACGTCACGAGTGAATGGGTTAAAGAGTACGGTGTTGGCAAGGCTGTACCACCTTTAGATGTGGAAGCAGTAGCGCAGGCGATCGCACAAATATTAGAACGTCCAAAATCATCTTGGGGTTCAGCATTTGACCCGTTGCGAGAATCTTTAAGTTGGTCACAAGTTGTTGAACCTCTGCGGCGCTATTGCTTGCAAGCAGAGTACGCACCTGACCGACAAATCCGTAAACTAGTTACACCGAGTGTGGTAAAACGAGGTAAGTTGGGGCGAGTTATTGAAATTTGGCGTACTGAGGGAAGTCGTGAACTTCTGCAACGTATTGGACAAAAGTTTCGACAGGGACTAGCAAGACCATAACTCCACATGAAAATTTTGCACGTTACCCAAGGTTATACCCCAGCAATTGGGGGTACAGAATTACTCATTCAACGTGTTTCTGAAGAGTTAGTTCGGCAATTTGACGATGAAGTCACTGTCTTTACCACCAATTGCATCAATGGAGAAGGTTTTTTTAATCCAAAACTACCACGCTTGCAATCAGGTGACGAGGAAATTAACGGTGTCAAAGTGCGACGGTTTCCAGTCAAGAGCCAAATAAGCCAACTGGTTCGTTTTCCTCAAAAAGTTGCCTATCGTCTGCACCTACCATTCAATGAGCATCTTAGGACAATCGCTGGAGGACCAATAATTCCTGGTTTGAAAAAAGCTATCCAAGAATTTCCAGCTGATATTATTGCTGCTTCATCTTTTCCGTTACTACATATGTATGCCGCGCTTAATGGTGCGAGGGAATCTGGAAGACCTTGTGTTCTTCATGGAGGGATACATCCGCAGGATGATTGGGCATTTCAACGCTCTAGAATTTACAGTGCTGTTAGGAAATCTACTTACTATTTATCTAATACAAAATACGAGGCAGATTACGTTATCCAACGGGGAGCTTCACCTGAGCGTGTTGTTGTTGTTGGAGTTGGAGTTGATCCACAACCGTTTGAACAAATTTCCTCAACACAAGCCAAACAGCATTTTGGTTTTGGGGAGCAACCAGTTGTAGGTTTTATTGGACAATTTGGCGGACATAAAGGAGTAGACACCCTTGTCAAAGCAATGCAACTTGTCTGGCAAATTTTTCCTGATGTGCAGCTTCTCCTAGCAGGAGCAAAAACACTGTTTGCCCAGAAAGTGGAAGACATGATTTACCAATTGCCAGAAGCATATAGAAAGCAAATCAAGCTTGTCTATAACTTTTCTAATGAAGAGAAACCCTTGTTATTTGCTGCTGTAGATGTGTTTGCTTATCCTTCTGGTTTTGAGTCTTTCGGAATCGCGTTTTTAGAAGCTTGGGCAGTAAGTAAACCTGTAATTGGTTGTCGTGCTGGAGCAATCCCTTGGGTGATAGATGAGGGAAAAGATGGACTGTTAGTAGACTATAAAAATCACGAAATGTTAGCAGAAGCAATTATAGAGTTATTAAAAAATTCTGCTCGAGCAAAAACTTTAGGTGATGCTGGTCACCAGAAAGTTTTGTCAAGATACACTTGGAGTAAAGTTGCTCAGAATTTTAGAGAAGTTTATCTAGAAGCTATTTTGAAGGGTTAATTTTATGTTAGGTCTAGACAGAATCACCTTCAATCCTCGCATCATGGGTGGACAAGCTTGTATTTCGCGCTTGGGCGAATTCCTGTTTCGTTAGTGGTAAATTTGGTGGCGAATGGAAAACCACTAGAAGAGATTTTAGCAGAGTATCCAGATTTAGAATCAGAGGATGTTTGTCAATCTCTACACTTCAGTACCAATTGCCAGTCGCACTCCCCAAAATACGATTAAAATTGCGATCGCCAGCCAATCACTTCTTCTGAGTCGTAAGTTGTGCCATTGGACTCGATGTTCCTGAGGGCTTGTAAAACCCCGCACCATCATTGCGCTTGCCATTTGCTCTGCCCGGAGTAACAAATTTTCCAACAATCGTTCTGCAACTAACATCCAAATCTTGAAGGCTCCTTTCAATCCTAACTTTTTCCAATTAATAGCCCTTGTCATCACAGAACGAACTAAATTCTGGATTTCTTCTAAAACTAGAGGAATAAACCGCAAAGATAAAGTTAAAGTCAGAGTTATCTCAGTTACAGGTAATTTCAGCCTTCGCAAGGGTTGCATTAAGCTTTCTATAGCAGCTGTGATTTCCTCTGGTGCAGTTGTCAGCAGATACAGGTTAGTGCTGTAAATGAGGGTAAACACCATCGTACTGACTCGCACTGCTAAATCCAAGGAGTGGCGAGTCACTTTCACTGGCCCTTTATCAAATAGTACGTAGCTGTATTTCTGCTGTTTGCTAGCTGGTGCAGGCGCTGGAGTTGGAGGCGAAACTGATGTGTCTGTTAAGACTTCTTGGTGAGTTGGTAGGCGTGGTTGATAATTTATACCAAATCCATCAGGACTGATAGCCAAAATCATTAACACAAAAAAGCATAATGTCAACAGCCAACCCATTTGCTGTTGCCAAACTCTTCGGGGAATTCGTGCTATGAAGGTTGCAAGAATCAACAGGACTACCAACAGCACGCGCCATAAGTTGTTAGCAAAAATATAGGTTGTCAGAAAGCTCATCAACCAAACCAACTTGACTCGCGGATCAAGTTTGTGTAGCCAAGTTTGAGGTTGTTCTAAGTAAAGACCTATTGGCAGCGATCGCAGTAAATCCATTTTTAGTCATAAGTCATAAGTTATCAGCCATTAGTCACTAGTCTATTACCAAAGACTCATGACTGATGACCCCTGACCACTATTACACGCGAGTGGCTCGATTCGCATTACCACTTTCGACCTCACGAGCTTTTTTACTCCGCCATAGTATCCGGATAGGAGTTCCTTGAAAGCCCAAATGTTGCCGAAATTGTCGCTCAATGTAGCGACGGTAGTTATCGTTGAAGCGTTTGGCATCGTTGACAAACAACGCTATTGTAGGCGGCTGAGTACTGACTTGCGTACCATAATAAATTCTCCCTTGACGCCCAGCCCGAGAAACTGGGGGAGTATGCCAACTAACAGCTTCTTCTAAGACTTCGTTAACCACTGCTGTACTGACACGACGTTTGTGTGATTCAGCTGCGTTATTGACCAATTCTAATATTTTTTCTACCCGTTGACCCGTCAAGGCGCTGACAAAGATGGTTTCAGCCCATTCAGTAAAGTGCATCCGTTCTTGCAGATGTTTTTGGTAATCGTAAATTGTGTGAGAGTCCTTTTCAACAGCATCCCACTTATTCACCACCAAGACACAAGCCCGACCTTCTTCGATAATTCGCCCAGCTAATTTTTGGTCTTGTTCGGTGACACCATCAAGAGCATCTATGACCATTAAAACCACATCAGCGCGACGAATTGCTTTAAAAGCACGGTTAATACTAAAAAATTCGGGACCGTATTCCACGTTCTTCTTTTTACGAATCCCTGCTGTGTCAATTAAACGGTAAATTTGCCCGTTTCGTTCAACAACAGTATCAATAGCATCGCGGGTTGTACCAGAAATTGGGCTAACTATTGCCCTCTGTTCTCCCACAAAAGCATTTAATAAACTCGATTTTCCTACATTTGGGCGTCCCACAATTGCCACTTTGATTTCATTGGTTTCTAGGACTTCTTGTGCAGGTGGGAGGTGTTCAAGGAGTTCGTCGAGTAACTCTCCTGTACCACTTCCATGAATGGCGGAGATGGGGAAAGGTTCGCCCAAGCCCAATTCCCAAAATTCAGCAGCTTGAATTAAACCTTGTTCTGGGGATTCACATTTATTCACAGCTAGCAGAACAGGGACAGGTTGTTGTCGTAACCATGTGGCAATTTCTTCATCAGCAGATGTTGGTCCTGTACGACCGTCTACCACAAAAATAGCAACACTTGCTTCTGTCAACGCAGCCATTGCCTGTTGACGAATCAGTGGTAAAAATTCTGTGTCGTCATTGAATACCAAACCACCAGTATCAACGACTGTAAACTCGCGATCGCGCCAGTACGCTGGTTTGTAAGTGCGATCGCGTGTCACTCCTGGTTCATCATGAACAATAGCAGATTGTTCCTCAGCAAGGCGATTGACCAAGGTAGATTTGCCCACATTCGGGCGACCAATAATAGCAACTATAGGAAGACCCATAACCGGATGCACAATGCTCCAAATCTCTATTGTAGCTATTAGGGCTTATTGTGTGCCTATGATTTTTTTGAATTGCAGGGTTAGTAGCTAAAATTATGTGTTTAAGATTGCGATCGTTAGCTCATAGCCATAGTCCTCTCAAGAGGACTGATGCAACTCATAGACTTCTGTGATGAGCCAAAAACTTTAGTTCTTAGCTGAGGAAGAAATACAGTTAATAGTAACTGTTGCTTTTTATCTGAAACTTACGACTATTTATATATAGTTTTCTATAGTTGTTGAATGGAGTTTTTATCTTTGGACATATATCCTTTGATGTTTATAGTTTATTTTATGTTTGAAAAGTAAAATAAAACACAGATATTTGTAGTTTATTTTATGTTTGAAAAGTAAAATAAAACACAATAAATTTTAATAGTATCCATAAACACATTTTTTTTTCTATCTGTAGAGGCGTTTCAGACTTCATAAAAACTTTATTAATATCGAATATGTTTCACAAACTTTTTAAGTTCGTGAAACAAACAATTAGGTTAAGAGAGGAAAAAGATGTTAGAGAAAATCAGCAATTCTGAGTTTATTCAGGAGTTAACTACTGAGGAACAGAAACTTGTCATTGGTGGTCACATTCTTGGCTACGGTGGCGGCTTCGTCCCTGGCTATGGTGGCGGCTTCGTCCCTGGCTATGGTGGCGGCTTCGTCCCTGGCTATGGTCGTGGCTTTATCCCTGGCTATGGTCGTGGCTTTATCTCTGGCTATGGTCGTGGCTTTATCCCTGGCTATGGTCGTGGCTTTATCTCTGGCTTCGGTGACGGCTTCGGCGGATATTAGGGTATTCCCTTTTGTTCAAGCTAAGCTCTTGAGGTGCAATTTTTGACGCCTCTAAGTCACTAGACCTCACTTCCCAACTAAAGACCACCAAATCAAAAATTTGGTGGTCTTCAAAGCACTACCGTTCAATTTATCCAAATTATAGTTCCAGATTATAGTAATTCTGCCTCTTCAAAAATTTGCCTAACTGTTAACTCCAACCTAGGAAGTAGCACATCTACAATAGGCATATCATCAGTGTAAACTTTACTTGAATCTACCGAGAAGAACACTTTGATATTCACCGATTCTGGATCGACAATCCAAACTCGTGAGACTCCGGCAGCAAAATAATCTTCAGCCTTGTCGTCAAATTCCTTCATTGTTTGGTCTGGAGAAATAATTTCAATCACCAATTCCGGAGGAATAGGACAAGCTTCATTACGCTTCCAGCTTTTAGGTAAACGTTCATAGGAGATATAAGTCAAATCTGGTACAGGTGCCCAATCTTTCCCCTTACGTTTTAATAGAATTGCCCATTCTGCACCAACTCTACCTTTACCTTGACACCATGTACGAAGCAAGAATCCTAGGGTTAATTGTAAAGTTGAATGAAAGAATTTGGGAGACACTTTAGGCACAGCATAACCATCTACAAACTCATAGTTTACATCTCCTTCTGGAAGCGCCAGAAATTCTTCTAAGGTGAGTTTGTTTCCTGTGCTTGCCTTAACCATGAGAACGTCATTTGTGAATCATAAAAATATTGTACAAAATTCCCCTCCTCGCAGACGAGGAAGGGTAAACGGTGGGATTCAGTAAACTCTGATTCTAACTGGCTGAGTTTACAGTTTGTTCCTGTTCTACCTGTAACTTTTGCCCCAATTTTGGCTCAGTTCCTGCAAATATACGCTGAATATTACTACTGTGTCGCCAAATGACATACAAACCAGCAACAACACCAAACAGGATATAAGGTAAAGGTTGATGCAGGAGTGTCATCAAAATAGAAACAGCAACGGCTCCAGCAATTGAACTCAAAGAAACAATCCGCGATATCGCTATCACAATGGCAAACACACCAAAGGTTGCCAACCCAACCTGCCAATTCATTGCTAGCAAAATACCCAAACTGGTTGCAACAGATTTACCACCAGTAAACCCTAAAAAGATTGATTTACTATGTCCAAGTATGGCGGCTAACCCAGATAAAATAACCATCCAAGGTCGCCACAAATCGGTATCAACTTCTGTCGGAATAAAATTTTGACTCTCAGCAAAGCTGAAGAACGAATAAACGAGGGCGATCGCCAAAACTCCCTTCAAGCAATCTATCAGTAAAACAAATGCCCCAGGTCCTTTCCCTAAAGTTCTCAGCACATTAGTTGCTCCGGTTGAACCAGAACCAACTTCCCGAATATCAATGCCTTTTAGTAGCTTAGCTACTGTGTAGCCGGTGGGTGTAGAACCCACTAGATAAGCTACAATCAAAACCGCTCCGCACAAACTTAACCAAACTGTCATATTGTTAGTTGTTACTTGTTGGTTGTTAGTGGTTTTAAACCACTAACTATTAAGTTTTAATAGTCATCTAATAGTCATCATAATTTCTCATCATTTTTGGATCAGGTGCAAAGGCTAACCACAGGGGAAATTGCAAGAGTGCTAGACTAATTTGCTCTTCAGAATCATCAATCAAAATGAGGGGTAGTTGATTGGCTTTTACCAGTCGGTCTGCTTTTTGTGCCAAGGCTTCTGCTGTTTCAAATAATACTACACCTCTATCGGGTCCAAAGTCTGGACGACCAATTCCTAGGCAATCTTGCAAACCACGCCGCCATTCACCTAAACGTTCAGGAGTATTAGCTAATACTAAAGTACGGACGCGATCGCCATACAACTTGTGTAATATCGAAATTGCTGCTGAGGCAATAAGAATATTCTGCAACCGACTGCCGGTTGTCCGCAAAGCACCTCGTCCCCCTTGGCTAAAAAACCAGTTAGAGACTCGTTCTGCATGCATTGGTTCAAAGGTGCGGCGCAGTTGCCACGGGGGGCCATAATAATCTGGTTTATTGCGGTATTGGTCAATCAGGCGACGAATTTGTTTTGTCGTATCTTGAAACTGCTGTTGGGCAAATTGTGGTGTTCCTGGCTGCGGTTCGGCTTGCTTAACCTCTTTGATTTCCAGCTTTTCTGGTTCTGGTTTCGGTTTTGGCACCAGTTGCAACTGCTCTGCTGCTGCTGCCAAATCTTGTAAGCTACCTGTGAGATAATCTTTAAAACCTTGAACTCGAATCGCCAAGTCTTGAGAAGCACCTGCAAAAGTGGTTCGCATCTCGTTGCGAATGCGTTCTTGACGGCGTTCCAACTGTTCTACAGAAATTTGCAGCGCTTGTTTGCGTTGTTCTAGTTGAGAAAGCGCTTCTTGCACCACGCGTCCCATTGTGATTTGAGTGTCACTCACTTGCGCTTGCAGAGTTTTGTACGATGCTTGCAGATTGGTTATTTCTTCTTTTAGCGCTTGTTCCTGGCTTTGCAACTGTACGACTCGTCGCGCTGCTTCCTCTTCTTGGCGATTATTTTTTGATTCTGATTCTATTTCTGACCCCAGCGTGGTAATTTCTTCTTCTAACTGCGTCACAACCTCGGCAGTTGACTCTTGTGTTAATTCATCTGTAGGAGTTTGTTCTTCTGCGTCTGAATGAGACGCAGCAGAAATTGGGTTGTCATTTTGTGTGTCAACTGTGGGGTTTTGCGCTGCTAGTTCCACCACTGACTCAACAGATGAGTTTTTTGGTAGCTCAACTTTTGATTGTTCTGTTTGCATCAACGACTCATCGGATGTTGGTGGTGTTTGAGATTCCTCTGGGTTCATAAACAATAGTGTAATTCCTAAGACACGAACAAATAGCTTTCAGCAATATATATATTAAGTCTGAAATAGTTCTGAGTCATTTTGACTCATCACTCAGTAACGCCAGTCACCTCTTGTGGAGGAATTCAAAGTTCAAAATTGAGAATGTTTTCCTGCATGAATGTTGAATTTATAATGCGTGAATTTAAGCGTTCGCGCAGCGTGCGCCTTTGGCGCTCAGCGAGTGACTCATAAGTACTCAGTACTGATAAAGCACTAAATCTGTGGACAGCGTTCTTCCAGGCAAGCTTTGAGAGTATTAGGGTCAAATAAAATCGGTAAAAAATGAATACTTTTCACTTCTTTAAAGTAAAAGAGAATAGGCATTGGATTCCAGAATATGCGCCAGTTTTGCCACTCGCGATAGGGAAAGCGTCGAATTAATTTTTCACCTCTATATATATCTAAGTCAGTAGGAGTAAAGAACAACCGCAATGTTACAGTCTGAAACATGAGAAATAAGCCCAACAGAGCAAACACCCCTGCTACCCAAGGTTGTACTAAAAACAGTGGGATTGCAACAATCACTAACACCAAGGGTATATTGTAACTAGGCTTGAGTTCGACGGTGGTTGATGCCGAGTTAGACGTATATGAAGTAGTCACAGTCAAAACTCCTGCTTTCTTAGGAAATATTATTTCTATTTTAGGAGTTAGGTGAGACAACCTGCGAATGACGGGTTAGCCCGCCTATACGGCTGGCTCCTCCGTGGGAATTCTAAAATGACGATTTCTAGAATCCTTGCAACAAAGCACTGCCAGCTCCTTGGAACATAATCCAAGAAAGAAAGAAGTTGCTAATAAATATAATCAACAAGGCAGTGACAACAGCGGTTGTGGTAGATTGTCCCACTCCTTTTGCTCCTCCCGTTGTTGTTAAACCCCAGCTGCACCCAATGACGGCAATGAGAACCCCAAAGCAACACGCCTTAATGACGGCGCTCACAATGTCCCAAGAGCCGATAAAGTTTCGGGCTGAGTCTAGAAACACTGTTTCTGACAAATTATATATGTTTGTTGCAATGACCAATCCCCCCAACATACCTGTTACCAGAGATAAAAGTGTTAAGACTGGTAACATCAAGAAGCAAGCAACAACCCGAGGGATAACTAAGTAATCAATTGGATCAGTTTTTAACATCAAAAGAGCATCAATTTGCTCGGTGACTCGCATCGTGCCAATTTCTGCCGCAAATGCCGAACCAACTCGCCCTGCTAAAATCACCGCTGTCAAAACGGGCGAGAGTTCGCGTGTTAGTGCTACCGCCAGCACTCCACCCACGATGTTCCCTGCGCCAAAAGTAATAAACTCCCGCGCCACCTGAATCGTAAACACGGCGCCGACAAAAACAGCTGTTAACAGGGCAATAAATAGGGAGTCTGGTCCAACTGCTGCCATTTGCTCTAAGGTATTGCGCCGATGGATTTTCCCCCTGAGTAGGTGAACGATGACTTGTCCACCTAAGAACATGGCTGCCAGCAATCGCTGACCCCATATTCCTAAACTAGATTTGGATGTTGTTTCGCTCAATGTTGATAAGCTAACTCTATAACTGCCGTGATCATAACGGATTGTGAAGCTTAGTTATGAGTCGTGAGTTTTTTTCCCTCAACACTCCTAGACTTTTGAGGTAAAGTTTAACTTAATTTAAAGCTCATCTCAGATATCTCAGCTTTTGTAAACAACGCGCTCACTTGAACAAAAGCTGCACCCATAGAGAAAAAGGTTGATTTTTCAAGCTTTATGCCGTGTCAATGCTAATTTGCATTTAGCAATATATCTTGGGGAAATTATGTAAGTATTTTAATGAAAACTTAAGATTTTTGAAATATTGCTTGAGCCAGAGCGATCGCGCTTATTGTAGAAGGTGATGACTAGGCAGACAATTATTGCCTGCTTAATGAATTTATGGAGCTTATCCAAATGACCGTCATGACGAACTTTCTCCGCTCGCTGCTACTATCGATCATTTTTAGCTTCGTTGCTCCCATGTTTTTGTTCGGGGGCGTATTGCTCGTCTTATCCCTCGTGGGTTACATTCCAGGCTTACAAGCAGTGACTGAGGTCATCACTTCTGTGATCACGGAGTTTCTCTCCACTTTTGGCAGCGGTACCCCTATTGGAGGATTATTCGTTATCTGTTTGACTTGTAGCTTTGTCGGGGCACTGTTTGATACTTACGCTTATTACAGGTGTCAAATCTTACGATAAGATCTATGTCTTACTCTTACCAATATGACTTTAGATCCTATGCCTAGATGTATAAAAAATTAGTATTTTTACTGCCGAAGCACTGCTCTGACTAGCTTGCTTTACTCTTGGTTTGTCCAGCCACCTATATGTAGCAGTATGTTAATGGTGTCATTTACACTAACATATCCTGGATTTTGAGGCTTCTTGCTTCAATTCAAGGATAAAAAGTTTTTGCGCTTTTTTACTTTTCTTTGTATGAGATACGAAGTTATTGAGATTTACTTTTCTTAATTATACTTAAATATAATAGCAAACAAACATATACAAAAAATATAAAAACATTATTAAATTTTGCTGACGACAAGATCTACTGGTTTTTCTTAACATAGGGAAAGCAAGTGGTTTGAGCACTTAAGGTTTTATGATTAAGTTTATTGGAGGTTGATTGATCTGCTCATGGTTTGGCCATTTAAGCCCAGATTTCGTAAACAAATTGCTCGTATTGAAATTACAGGTGCGATCGCCAGTGCGACTCGCAAGCGTGTATTAGAAGCCCTGAAAACTGTAGAAGAAAGAAAGTTTCCGGCGTTACTGCTGCGGATTGATAGTCCTGGTGGGACAGTGGGAGATTCCCAGGAAATCTACAGCGCCCTGAATCGATTGCGCGAGAAAGTAAAAATTGTTGCTAGTTTTGGTAATATTTCTGCTTCTGGTGGAGTCTACATCGGTATGGGTGCACAACACATCATGGCTAACCCTGGTACGATTACAGGGAGCATTGGTGTCATTTTACGTGGTAACAACTTGGAACGCTTATTGCAAAAAATTGGTGTTTCCTTTAAGGTAATCAAGTCTGGTCCCTACAAAGACATTTTGGCGTTTGACCGAGAACTGACAGAACCAGAACAAAACATTTTGCAAGAATTGATAGACACGAGTTACCAGCAGTTTATCCAGACAGTAGCCGAAGCGCGTTCCCTGGGCGTAGACACTGTTAGAAGTTTTGCTGATGGTCGGATTTTTACTGGACAGCAAGCCTTAGAGTTAGGTATTGTAGATCGTCTAGGAACAGAAGAAGATGCCCGTCGCTGGGCAGCGGAACTGGCAGGTCTTGACCCCGAAAAAACTCCCGTGTTCACCTTTGAAGAACCGAAACCTCTATTGAGTCGTATCCTGCCAGGAAGTCGTCAAGTTTCTTCAGGGTTTGGTGTTGGTCTCGATTGGGTGGAATTTGAAATGTCTACCAGTGGTTTACCCTTATGGTTGTATAGACCATAAAGCATGATTTACTTTGTCATTAGTCAAATGACTAATGACCTGAAATAAAGGAGGATTTTTTTGGTGGAGTGGCGAATGCGGGCTATTCGCGGAGCAACAACCGTTCCAGAAAATACAGTCGAAGCAATGCGAGAAGCTGTAACGGAACTGCTAGATGAATTAGAAAAACGGAATCAATTACATCCAACAGATATCATCAGTGTGACTTTCTCAGTCACACGTGATTTAGATGCGACTTTTCCTGCTGCGATCGCGCGTTCACGCTCTCACTGGGACAGTGTGCCCATGTTGGATGTACAGCAAATGCACGTTGATGGCAGCTTAGAGCGCTGCATCCGGCTTTTGATTCACGCCTATCTCCCTGCCTCCGCCCCAATTTACCATACCTATTTACGTCACGCTGCAAGCTTACGTCCTGACTGGAATGTACCCCAGCTTTTGTAGTATTTCTGAATGAATTTTACACATTCGTTACACGAAGGCAGTCCCGATGAAACAAGTTTCACCGCCAGCTATGAAAATGTCTTTCTCCTAAACCCTTACACCCCTACACCCACTTTCAAGCCAGAAGGCAGGTCTAACGAAGTGGGATGAACCCAGCTTGTTCAATTGCCTTTTGCCCTTGGTCAGTCAGCAAAAGTCTGGTGTAGGCTTCCCCTGCTTGCTGTTCCTGACCCTGATTCCGCTTAATAATCACAAACAATTTGGTGATAATTGGATAACTACCGTTTTTGATCGCTTCGGTATTAATTTGATTGCGCTTAAGCGGGCATTGATTTGGAGGAACTAAGGATTCACGGTAGGGAGGGATGAGCTGCGTGGAAACTAAACCCAGAGGCAGAGGCTTGACTGTACATTGAGGAACGACTACTGCAGCAGAAGCGTAATATACACCACCAGGGGTTTGGTTAACCCGACGCAGTGCCTCTGTGACAGAGTAGACATATTGAACATTAGAGCTCAATGCTTGCTTTTCCAACACCTGTTTGCCAGAGAGTAACACAGAGTCTGCATTCTCTGGATACTGAGAGAAAGGAGTGATAGGGAGGTTAGGTCCGCCTACTTGTTTCCAGTTAGTTATTTGTCCCAAATAAATTTGCCGCAATTGGTCAACGGTCAATCCTGGCACTTTAAGTGCGTGGTTAACGACGACCGCTATGCCATCAATGCCAACTTGACGTTGCTCAAGTGTGAAACCTTGCTGTTTCGCCACAGCATATTCTTCATCTGTGAGGGGACGAGAAGATTGAGTGAAGTCTAATTCCCCGTTGAGCAACATACGAATGCCCACTGCAGAACTGGGGCTATTGTTAGTCGGGTCTACATAGCGCAGCTGTAGTTCCGGACGAAAACTCTGGATTTGAGAATCTACCAGTTGCCGGATTGGTGCCCAAGCTGTGCTTCCACCATATTTAAATGTTCCAAAAGGAATATTCGTAACGGTCTTAAAGCTTGAAGTTGCAGGAGCAGAGGTCGTGTCTGCACCTTCTGTTGAGGAAGAGACAGAACCTTGATCGAGTACTAAGCGTGGTCTTAACCATAACCAAAGTCCACCAATGATTACAATTGTAAGTAGCTCGCCAATAATCAGACCTCTGATGATTTGTAGAGCATCTTTGCTAAGTGGGACGCTTCCTTTGCTACCCTGCTTCATCTTTTCTTCCTGTTATTGAATTGGTTATGAACAGGGTGAAATGAATACTTGACGTAACTCTCTGGTTCACGCCATCATTTCATCTCCTGCTTAACCGTTTGTAACCGCTAGGTACACTTATTATGAAGTTTATATATCACTTGCGGTCATTTACACAAAGCTAACTTGCTAAAAAGTATATGTTAATTCTATGGAGAAATATAATTAAGTAAAATTACTTAATACAACCGTTAGGTACATCGTAACATCATGTTAACCAAGTTACAAGGCGATCGTTACCAGGTTGTTCAAGTTTTAAGTCAAGGTATATTTTGTCAAACCTACTTGGTTCAAGACACTCACCTTCTTGATCATCCCACCTGCGTCGTCAAACATTTCTTACCAAGCAGTCAAAATCCCATCCCAATAGATATACGCAGACGGCTATTTACCCGAGAAGTAGAAGCCCTGAAAAAACTGAACAATTATGACCTGGTTCCTCATCTTTTAGCTCATTTTGAAGACAACCTTGAGTTCTACTTGGTACAAGAGTTTATTGAAGGGCATCCCCTAAGTGCGGAACTGTCGCCTGGTCATTGCTGGTCTGAAAGCAAAGTTTTTCAATTGCTGCACGAAATATTAACCATCCTGAATTTTGTTCACGATCACGGGTTGATTCACAGAGATGTCAAGCCCAGTAATATTATTAGACGAAAGCAGGACAATCGGTTAGTCTTAATTGATTTTGGTGCTGTTAAGCCCATCTGGAATCAATTGATCAAAAGTCAAGGAAAAAATTCAAACTTCATTCCTATCGAATACACCACAATCGCTATCGGGACACCGGGCTATATGCCTCATGAGCAAGAGCGAGGCAAACCACGCCCCAATAGTGATATCTATGCCCTAGGTATAATTGCCATTCAAGCACTTACGGGAGTGCATCCAACAAAATTACCAGAAGATGGCAATACAGGTGAAATTATCTGGCAACACTTAGTACAGGTTAACCCTGGACTAGCCTCAGTACTTAACAAGATGGTACGCTACCACTTTAAAGACCGATACAATTCGGCACAAGAAGCACTAGAAGCGCTCTCACCACTTACTCATTTTTATACATCAACACAGGAGTTAGCATCTACTTTAATAGTAGCAAATCATACATTTGAGTTTCAACTTTCTCCACCTGACACACTCTTGCCACTCACTGATATCCATACGCTACCAGAGAAGTTCGCTTCTCCCCCAGCAGCAAACGATAGGACTATTTCTATTTTTCCTAACAAACTTGCTTTACTGATTGGCTTGATATTAGGCGTCGGGTCTGGTTTGATTCTTATGGTGGTGAGTTACTGGTCTGTGCAGATAGTTGCTCCTGATCCTAAAGTCCAACAAAATTCCTTACCTCAACACAGAGGCATTTCCCGTTAACCTTTGAGAGGTCTAACAGGAGAAAATTGAGAGGTAGGTACTGCGTTTGTTTGCTTAGTGATTTGCTCATTGTTGTACTGGACACTATCCCTGTGAATCAAAAACGCCACAATCCCGACAATAACTGAGTTAATCACCAGAAGCCCAAGAGCACTCCATATCCAAATTTTCATCCTGAGTTACCAGGCTGTGAATAGACAAGAGCCTGTTTTCCCTCCGCTAGTTAATTTTCGGTTGATTTGTGGTGATGAAACCGGATTCCTAAAAAAATGTCATAAACAAACTCAAGAAAGTCCTTTTTTTGCAACAGACCTGAAGTTTGATAACAACCTTTTTCATCTAAAAGAGGTTTCATAAGATGGTATGTGGGCTGGTAATTATACCAAGGAATAGACGGCCACAAATGATGAATGAGATGGTAATTCTGACCCATAATGAGAATATTCAGAATGGGATGGGGATAAACTCGGGCATTTTTCCAGCGATCGCGCTCTTGGTGAGGGCGATGTGGTAAATAATCAAAAAATAAACCCAGTGCTATGCCGATGATGGCTGAAGGTATGAACCAAAAATTGAGAATATAGCCCAAAAAGTGGTACTGGATTGAGATGTAGAAAATTGCAACAACAAACAAGCGGCTGAGAAACCATTCCAGTAACTCATTCTTACGCCACAGTCGCCGCTTAAAGAAAAAGATTTCATGGTACAAAAAACGTGCATTGATAAGCCACAAGGGACCACCTGTGGAAACATAATGGTCTGGATCGTTTTTTGGATCGTTGACGTGCGCATGATGCTGCAAATGTACCCGTGTAAATACTGGAAAGGCAAAAGCTAGCATCAAGGCACTGCCATGTCCTAACATGGCGTTAATGACTCGATTACGATGGGCAGACTGGTGGCAGGCGTCGTGAATCACGGTTCCTGAAATATGCAAAGCAAGGGTATTTGCTGTAAAGCATAACCAGTGCGGCCATTCCCAAACCCAGTAACCAAAATTAGATAATACAATAATTGCCACGGCTGCTAAAAACATCAGCAGCGTTGGATTAAAATCTCCCGGAGGTTCTAAAAATTCCTTTGGGGGGACTGTCAGTGGCTTGGTTGCCTCCGACATTAGCATTATGAACTCCTTCTTGCTTGACTTAGAATATGGTATTTAGATAATGCCACTTTTCTATAAGGAAAGTGAAGTTTTGCAATCCATAATGACGAATAATAAATTTGTGTGTCACCGAAGAAAGGAATAGGGAACTGTTAACGTGCAACAGTTCCTTGTTCCCTATTCCCTCTGGGAGCCAGAGACCCCGACTTATAGAAGTCGTTTTTTTATGTGGGGTTTAAATCCCCACATAAAACAGCCTGTTCCCCTTCGGGTGACGCTCCTGACGTCGCTACCGCTGCGCTAACGCAGTCGCCTGCGGCAGGGTTACCCTCCTGCAGCGCTGTCTCACCTGTTCCCTGTTCCCTCTTTAAAAGATTTCTCTACTTCTTTACAGATTCAGCAGCTGAATAACGGTATGATTGCAACAGACTCTAAGCATTTGCTAAGTAGTGGAATATAAAAAAATACAAGGGAGACAAGAAGGACAAGGAAGACAAAGGCAATAAGAGTAATACATAGCTTTGATCACATCATCTCCCTCCACTCGTCTACCAGCTTTCATGATTGATCAGCAGCAACAGACAAGAGGTGTCCCCTCATTTAGGATGATTCCCTGAGTAGCTCCCTAGATTCATTTCCTATGCAATTAAAAGATTCTGTACGCCGGACAAAAATTGTCGCCACAATCGGTCCTGCCACAAGCAGCCCAGAAACGCTTAAAGCTCTTATTGAAGCTGGTGCAACAACCCTGCGGCTCAACTTCTCTCACGGTACCCATGCAGACCATCAGCGTAATATTCGCTTGATTCGGCAAACTGCCTTTGAACTGAATAAACCAGTCGCTATTCTCCAAGACCTTCAAGGACCAAAAATTCGCCTGGGAAAATTTGAGAATGGATCTATAGTGGTAGCGAAAGGCGATCGCTTCACCTTAACCAATCGTCCGGTAGTGGGTACACAGGACATTAGCTGCGTCACCTACGATTATTTGGCAGAGGAAGTTCCCACAGGGGCAAGAATCCTTCTGGATGATGGGCGCGTAGAAATGCTGGTAGAAGAGATCAACCGCGACAAAGGAGATTTGCACTGTTGCGTTACCGTAGGTGGGACGCTTTCAAACAATAAAGGTGTGAACTTCCCAGGAGTCTACCTGTCAATTAAGGCAATGACCGACAAAGACCGTGAGGATTTGATGTTCGGTCTGGACCAGGGAGTGGACTGGGTCGCGCTTTCCTTTGTCCGCAATCCCCAAGACATGATCGAAATTAAAGAACTTATTTCTAGTACGGGCAAACAAGTACCAGTCATTGCCAAAATTGAAAAGCACGAAGCCATAGAACAAATGGAAGCAGTTCTGGCTTTGTGTGATGGCGTCATGGTGGCAAGAGGCGACTTAGGCGTAGAACTGCCAGCAGAAGATGTCCCAGTACTGCAAAAGCGGCTGATTGCAACGGCGAATCGCCTGGGAATTCCTATCATCACCGCCACACAAATGTTAGACAGCATGGTGAGTAACCCCCGTCCGACTCGTGCCGAAGTGTCAGATGTGGCAAATGCGATTTTAGATGGCACGGATGCGGTTATGCTCTCGAATGAAACCGCTGTCGGCAAATTCCCAGTGGAAGCTGTGGCGACGATGGCGCGAATTGCCGAACGCATTGAACAAGAGATAGCACTCAACACAAACGCAAGTCAAGTCAGAGATACCAAGCGTTCCATTCCTAATGCTATCAGTCAAGCCGTGGGTCAAATTGCAGAACAGCTAGGAGCAGCAGCAATTATGACCTTAACGCAAACAGGAGCAACAGCGCGAAATGTCTCCAAGTTTCGTCCTAAGACACCCATTCTGGCAGTGACACCGCATGTCAACGTGGCACGGCAGTTGCAGCTTGTATGGGGCGTCAAACCGTTGTTGATGTTAGAACTACCTTCCACTGGTCAGACATTCCAAGCAGCTATTAACGTCGCTCAAGAAAGAGAACTCTTGTCGGAAGGCGATTTGGTCGTGATGACGGCTGGGACTCTCCAAGGAATTTCCGGGTCTACAGATTTGATTAAGGTTGAAGTTGTGACAGCAGTACTCGGTCAGGGAATTGGACTGGGACAAGGGTCTGTGAGTGGTCGCGCACGAGTCGCAAACACAGGCATGGATGCCAGTAACTTTAATTATGGGGATATTTTGGTGACTTCGCGTACGAGTGCTGATTTTGTTGAGGCAATTCGCAAAGCTGCTGGAATTATTACTGAAGAAGAAAGTCTCACCAGCCATGCAGCTGTCATTGGCTTACGTCTTGGTGTGCCAGTTATTGTTGGAGTGAAACAGGCAACTCAAGTGATTCGAGATGGGGCGATTTTAACCATGGATATGCAACGTGGTTTGGTTTATTCAGGGGCAGTGGGAACACCTTAAAGAAGTGTAAAGGGTCATAGGTACTGAAAGGAAACAAGTAAACGAATGACCCATTGCTAACAGACTTCTTACCGAAAAATTGGGTCTAAAGCCCCGCCCTTTAAGGGCGGCTTTTTTTTGCTTGATTTGTGAGAGCAAAGTGCTGTATTGTACTGTTGGTTGGAATTCCCACGGTAGTGGCGGGAGCATTGGCGAAGTGCGATCGCCTGCTCAAAGCAAAAAGTAGGGTAGCGAAAACCTCGTCAAACATAAGCCATGCTAACTAGTGTTAGACAAACCACAAAAGCAAAAAACTTTAAAACTTTAAGGTAATCGAGGGCACCGATGAACCTCCCAATGCATGGGAAAACGCCTTACCACACCTGAGCGAACAGGTCAACGGAGAACTCTCATGCGTGAGTTTTACATCCTCTTAAGGAGCATTTTTGTGTTTAAGCATTTTGTAAGTGCGCTGCTGGTTACACTGGTGCTAAGCGCCATTTTGAACTTGACTGCCTCCATTGTCGGAGGACAACAGACTTATCAGCCAACGACTGAATCGCTTTCACAGCACAAAGTGCCGGACTGGTTCAACGATGCTAAACTCGGCATTTTTATTCATTGGGGCGTGTACTCCGTGCCTGCTTGGGCACCACTGACTGGTGAACTGAATCAGGTGATTGCAGAACGTGGCTGGGAATATTGGTTCAAATATAACCCCTACGCTGAATGGTACTACAACTCCATGAAGCTTGAGGGCGGCGACACCTATAATTATCACCGTGCAACCTACGGCGAGGACTTCACCTATGACGAATTCATCCCAACATTTAACACAGCTATTACGAAGTGGAATCCATCACAATGGGCCAAATTGTTTTCTAGGGTTGGTGCAAAGTACGTCGTGCTAACGACTAAGCATCATGATGGTTTCCTGTTATGGCCCAGCAAAACCGTTAACAAGCGTGAAGGCGTGGCGGCGCGTGACATCGTGGGCGAACTAACACAAGCAGTGCGTAAAGAAGGTATGCACATGGGTCTGTACTACTCTGGTGGCATTGACTGGTCTAGTCAAGATACGACTGTTACAGATTTTGACACACTCACCAAGGCAGTCATCCAAGACCCGGCTTACGCTGAATACGCTAATGCTCACTGGCGCGAACTCATCGACCGCTATCAGCCATCGATTTTATGGAATGACCTTGGCTATCCAGTTGCTGGCAATGCAAACGAAATTATCGCTTACTTCTACAATAAGGTGCCTCTTGGTGTCGTCAATGATCGCTTCGATTTGGGTGGGCAGTTGGGCTTGCATTTCGACTTCTCCACACCGGAATACGCTAAACTCAAAGAGATTGACCCTCGCAAGTGGGAAAGTACACGTGGTCTTGGTTACTCGTTCGGTTATAACCAGAACGACAGCGACTCTAACATGATCTCGGTTGACGAACTGGTTGACTCGTTCGTTGACATTGTCAGTAAGAACGGCAACTTGCTGCTCAACATCGGTCCAGATGCCAATGGTGAAATTTCCAAGCCGCAGATAGAACGCCTGCTTGGTTTGGGCAAGTGGCTTTCGGTGAACGGCGAGGCAATTTTCGGCTCACGATACTGGATACGCTCAGAAGGCATGACCTCCCAAGGCATCTCAGTGCGCTACATAACAAACAAAGGCAACTTGTACGCTGTCTTGCTCGATACGCCTCGCGGCAAAACGATTACTATCCAAGAGTTAACTGCTCCAGAGAATGCGACGATTACGATGCTGGGGGCAGAAAGTGAACTTGAGTGGCAGCAGGACGGCGAGAATTTAGTTGTCACACTGCCGGATATATCTGCAATGGAAAAATCACCCGCTTACACGTTGAAGATTAGCCCAATGCCGCTTTGACATCTGCTCTAAACATAACGTGATAAAACTTCAACGGTAGCAAGCCCTGTTTTTTCCCAACTGAATTGACTTGCCCTGCTTATGCTTTGAGTCGAAAGCTGCTGACGTAATGTTGAATCAGTAGCCACTGTTTGCATCGCTTCAGTTATTTCCTTAATGTTATGAGGATTGATAAGAAGAGCAGCATCGCCAGCTACTTCTGGTAAAGATGAAAGATTGGAAGTGATGACGGGAGTCCCACAAGCCATTGCTTCCAGAACTGGGAAACCAAAACCCTCCCATAGACTGGGAAAAACGAGGGCGAACGCACCACTCATAATTTTGGGCAATTCGTTGTAAGGTACATAATTGAGGAATCTCACCTGATGAGTGATACCTAATTCCTCAACTTGGGTTTGCAAAATAGGAGTGAAGCGTTTATCTTGTGGTCCTGCTAACCACAGTTCATAATCTTTATTGTTAGATAATGCAGCAAAAGCCGCAATCAGTCTGTGCAGGTTCTTGTAGGGATCTTGTCGCCCAATGTAAAGAAAATAAGGGGGACAAACTTTTGTAGGTTCAGCATTTTGCTCTCCATGATCTAAATGAAGCGGGCGAAAATGATTGGCGTCATGTGCAAGGAGAATAGGGGTGATTTTGCTTGCTGGAATGTTATAGAAGTCGGTGATGTCCTTCGCGGTAGAGTGGGAGTTGCAGATAATGTGTTGTGCTTGAGCAAGAACTTGGGGAATGTAGTACCGCGAGTATTGTGTAAGTGGTGACAAGAATTTAGGAAAACGCAATGGTATTAAGTCGTGAACCATTACGATAAAACGACAATTGCCATAAAGGGGTGCTTCTGGAACTGGGGAAAATATGAGTTGAGATTTCAGTTTTTTATAGATTTTTGGCAATTGAAATTGTGTCCAAATCAGACGGTCAAAATGCCCTTTTGTTCCTTGAGCAGGAGTCAGATTATCTGGAATTTGATAACAGTTAAATTCAGGATAATTTTGGGCAGTTAATAGGGTAGGATTGAGAGTTTTTAAATAAGGAAAAAGATTTTTGGCATAATTGCTTATACCTGTAGGTCGAGAAAAAAGAATAGATAAATTAAATAATATTTTGCTCATTTCTATCAAACTTTACCTGTTCATAAATCTGATTTTGAGGAATTTTGCAGTTAGCTGAAATTATGGTGAGCACTTTCTCCTCAATATCAGATTTGCTCAGCCGAACACGAGTGCGTCTCGTAAGCGCAAAGCGCAGGCTACGCCAACGCGCGGTGTCTCCGACAGGAGAAGAGAAGGCTAATCGCTCCTCTTATCGCCCTTTAGAGTACTGTGGATTGCGCGATGCCTCCAATACATTAACACACCAGTCAATTTGCCAAATGCGACTTGAGGTTTTACAAAAATCAAAACCAGAGCATAACAAATTAAGCGAATTAATCTGAGATTGAGAATTAAGCTATTTGTATATCTATCTAAAGATAATAGATAACCAGAAGTACTATTTTTTATTTTTCTAAAAACATATCTATTAGTAATTAAAGAAGGTTGATGCAGTACACCAAACTGTTTCGTTACTGCAATAAGATGCCCTTGATTAGCATAACGTCGGCAAAAATCAAAATCCTCATAGTAGAGAAAATATGCAATATCAAATTGTGGACACTCATCAAAATTAGCAAGATTAATGATAAAGCTACAACCTGTAATCCAATCACAAGGAACATAATCTGCATCTGTATGAGTTAACAAATCTTGAGTAGAAATTGCCCCAGTTGAAGGAATAAAGCGACCGCCTGCAAACCAAATTTTGCCAGTAGGAGTATGAACAATTGTACCTAGAATGGAAATTTTTGGATACATCTTAAAGAATAAATGGACTTTATCCAAAATATTCTCATCTTCTAAATAGGCATCTGGATTAATTATCCAGATAATTCCTTGAGAGTCTTGGTTATAAATCCATGTTATTCCTAAGTTGCAACCACCACTAAATCCCAAATTAGTATCAGCATTAAAAATGAGTATATCTTCATTTTTAAGATGATAAATTGAATCATCATCAGGAGAATTGTTGACAATAACTATTTTGTAATCATGATTTTGAAAACTAGGTAGAGAATGAATTAATTTCTTAATGAGATTGGTAGAATAATAATTGATAACTAAAAAATAAATCACGTCAGTTCAATTTCAAAACTATCACTAATCACAACTAAGACTTGATCCCCAAGACAGCAGATGGTTTTCTAAAACTGTAGATATTTTGGCACAACAGAGGAAAGAATCGCCAGAGCAATAGGCGCTTGTAGAATATTTTGGGGTATTGAGTATACAAGTTCTGGAATTTTGTGTAGTAGTGTTTACATTGTCAATTTATACTTATTTTGATACTATGGCTACTTGTGTTCCCATTTTTTTTAGAGTTTAGCCATAAGAATCTGTCATTCTATAGATTCGTTCCTTATGACATCGGGAATACAGGACTCACTTAGTTAGTAAAGCTTGAAACTTTACCTATGCCTGTAAATTCATATGACGCAAATTTTTCTCCCAACAGCAGCACTGACCTACAAAATCTTAGCAAAGTGCAGGTAGTGCCCAATTTTCTAAAACATGGTTTAAATGAAGATTTTTCCTTATTCCACGCCAGCAATAGTGGCTTAGCTGATTTTAGTGATGGACAAGTCGATGCATATCCATCGAATTATAGTGCCAGTGAAAGACAGCGCCTTTCAAGGTTTTTCGACCTAAGCAGTGATGAAGTTGGGGATACATTGACTTCATTTGGCGACATTGCTTTAGAGTCTGAACCAATCAGATACAAAGACTTTATTGGTGATTTGAATAAGAATGACTATTACCGCTTCAGCTTAGGTGTTGAAAACACTAACTTCAAGCTTGTGTTAGATGGTTTGAGTGCTAATGCAGATGTGCAACTCCTCAATAGCAGTGGTCAAGTTATAGGAATTTCGACAAATGATGGTATCACAAGTGAGTCGTTGGGTTTGCAAAACTTACAACCCGGTACCTATTACATTCGGGTTTATCAAGGAGTCAGTGGCGCAAATACGGATTACAATTTGACCTTTTCTGCTCAACCTCTTAATGTCGTACCTCAACCAACTGCACCAGAGCCAGCCCCAGTAGCACCAGTAGCAACTGCTGCTAATCCTTTTATACAACGCGTTGTAGATCTGACGAATACAGAACGTCAGAAAGCAGGTTTACAACCACTGAAATTGAATCTCAACCTGACAAATACAGCTCAATCACATAGTGAAGATATGGCACTACGTGACTTTTTCAGCCACACTGGATCGAATGGTAGCTCTATGGGCGATCGCGCTTTAGCAACAGGCTATCGATTCTCGGCTCTCGGAGAAAATATTGCAGCAGGCTACACAACACCTGAGGAAGTCATTCAAGGATGGATGAATAATCCAGGACATCGCGAGAACATTCTTAATCCCAACTATCAAGAAATTGGAGTTGGTTACTACAATCTTGCCAACGATACGGGCACGGTTAATTATAGATCCTATTGGACACAAGATTTCAGGACAGCTGTTTAAAGTCGCCTCGTAGAGTTTAGAGGATTTTTAACGAAATCAAAGGTGCATACAGTCAGAGGACAAACCAGTCAATAAGCTTGCGGGCAATACTCAGCTTAGGAGGAAGCTGCGGTAAACTGTGTTTACTAAACCAAGCAGCCTCCGCTAACTCTTGCGGCTCGATGACGATTTCACCACTTGCATAAGTAGCTGTGAAACCAATCATAAGTGAATTTGGAAACGGCCAGGGTTGCGAGCCAAAATAGTGAATATCTTTGACCTCAATTCCTACTTCCTCACGAACTTCGCGTACTACCGTCTCTTCCAATGATTCTCCCGGTTCCACGAATCCAGCAAGCACGCTGTACATCCCGGGTGGAAAGCGATGAGAGCGAGCTAACAAAAGTTCTTCACCCCGAGAGACGAGAACAATAATCGCAGGCGAGAGACGAGGATAATTGACTAATCCACAATTAGGGCAACGCTTAGCACGCTCATAGGGTAATTGGGTTGTCGGAGTCGCGCAGTGTCCACAATACTGGTGGGTACGGTCCCATTCTACGATTTGAATAGCTCGACCGCACAGCGCATACAAATCTTCATCCATCGTTCCATACAATTCGCGCAATCCCAGCAAACTCATTCCATTGAGGCGATCGCGTAGCGGCTCCTCTGGAGCATCGCCTAGCGTAACAGAGGTATCCTTGGGTAATTCTGCTGAGTAACAAGGTTGACCGTCCAGAGTACCGAGGAATTGGATTCGCACTGGCTCTAAACCAATTTCTGCCAAACTTGTGAGGTAGGGAATTTGGCTGACTGTCCCTTCAAGATGAACCAGCAACTTATTGCCAACAAACGCGAACCACCAGGCGGGTTCAGACTGTACTGCGAGTGGAGCAATGCCAGGGATGAAGGTTCGATGCATATTATTAGAACGCAATTACCTTGATCGTATCACCGCTATTCAACTCCTAAGTGTTTGTTAGATGAGTCACTCATCTCGACAGTGAACTGAATGCTGAGGAAGGGCAAATGCCTTCATGCTTTTTCAAAACAGTAGTGGCTCAATTCTTGCTTGCACTTCCTCAATCAGATCCTGGGATACAGACTCGACGAATTGAGCATTGCGAGCTTGCCAATCCAAACATTTAATCTGATCTGTAAGAATAACTCCATAAGTCTTTAGTTCAGAAGGAAGAGGAACTTCAAACGGATAGCCCTTCTGATGACTTGTAATAGGCATGAATAAAGCCAGGGATGTTTTCTCGTTATAAGCATAGGGTGAAATCACAAAAGCAGGTCTATGACCTTTTTGTTCATGCCCTTTCGTTGGCTCGAAGTTCAAATAAACGATATCTCCTCGGCTTGGCACATAAAGATTACTTTGTGTCACCAAACTTCATTCCCCACAGCAGATCCACTGTCAGCTTCAACATGGCGGTTCTCAGGTGTAATTTCCTGAACAAGCTCGTCAAGCGAATACTGCTTGCGCTTTCTAGGTTTAATCACTAAATTTCCATCTACAATGTCAATCTCAACTTCTGAGCCTTCAACGACATGGATCTGCTTTGCAAGACTTTGTGGAATCCGAATCGCAAGGCTATTACCCCACTTCGCAAAAGTTGCAAACATTTTCGAGCTGCCAATCAACTACAACAACTCTATTGTATCTTGCAATAGTAGATACAATGTATATACGCTATAAATATAGCTGATAGTAACCAAGGGGCGATCGCCTGATTACCCAATCTAAATTTGTTTTCCAAATTGAGTGAAGTTGTTGGCACTAACAACTCGCCTAATGCTGAGAAAATAGCTAAATAGAAGCTAGCTTTAGCTTCTAATCATCTTTATTCAAGTCTAAATTATCGAGTTTTAGGCTCAGTTGAACTGCGTTTCTATCTAAAAAAGTTTGACTTGAATAAGAAATATTTTCCTCAGAATATTTATCATAAATTTATTGATCTGGTGCAATTGAGTTTAAGAATTCCAGTAAGCTTTTACCGCATTTTTCTTTTCGATAAAAATTAATAACTGGCATACAAATGTTCCGCATTGCTTCATAGTCTGAAATATGCTCTTCCGGTGAATCAAGTAGATTGTCCAGATAACCTGGACACATGGAACCGTGATATATTTCATCAAGAGTATCCAGGGCTAAATATAGCCCATCAATGTATTCCTGTGCAGCCTCATTACTTAGTTGATATAAACCAACTTCGTTAATTAAAGACTGAAGAAATACCTTGGGAGCAATATAGCCAAGAGCCTTTGAAGCCCCAACTCTGACAGTCGATGAGTGATGCCGCATCAAATGACTTAGAAGATCTGTAATATATGAGTCTTCATCTGAACTAGCATCCCAATGCAATGTTCTCAAAGAATCCAGAATTATCTGACCTGCGTTACCTGGGCTTAATGAATATTCTTCATCTACTTCTAACAAGCTAGCAACTAAGTCTTGCAAGTCTTCTTCACCACCAAGGATTGATGCTAACCAGTCTTCATCTTTAGCGAATTCTGCTACCAACTTGGCAGCCTCTACTCTAACAAGCATACTAGAGTCTTTTGCAGCTTGCTCGATAATATCTTTAATCCAGTGAGGCTGATTGTTGGTAAAGCAATTAGGATTACTACGTACAGATAACAGAATAGCTCTTTTCACAGAAGGGTCTTTTTGTAATTGGAAACATTGAACAGTAGATTCAAGATAAGTATAATTTTGCGGTTGTTTCAAGAACCAAATTAGGGCATCAACTTCAACTGATTGGCAGGTGGAGTCTGCAAGAAGGGATAGGAAAGTTTTAAATTCATCCAGTGATTGTTGAAACCACTTTCTCACCCAAGCAGCAATAACAAAATCTCTTTCTCGACCATAGTAAAAATCAAAGCAAGGTATATTTTTATCACTATATACTTTAGCTATAAGTGCTGCTTCAAATAAACCCTTCGGTAACTCTGCTGTCGTCGGAATAACCCATTTTTTTCTCGCTATAACTTGACTAACTGGAGTATCGTCCATAAGCATTGCACCTGCAAGCTCCGAAAGAAGTGAGACCACACGTTCTTCCTCCAAATCTACAGCCCGAGACGCTTTCAGTGATATACTTTCCCCCAATAGCAAAGGCTCATCAAGAGTTTCCGGCAAATACTTTCCCTTTGAAAGTTCCATCCCTATCCTGAGTAGGAAAGGATCATTTACCTGTCGGTGTAAATCAGATATTTGGACTGCGTAAACTTCTGAATAGATATCATATGCTCTTTTGATTTCTTCAGGACTATATTTCTTGATTTCAATCACACTAGAATGTGTATCTATTTTTTCAGGACTAATTTCAAGTAATGGGACTGAAGCACTACTCATTGAAGCAGATTCAGCTATGTAAGAGGGATTGCCCACCTTATCTAGCAACAGCCGACGTGCTGCTATGTTAGTTAGACTAATAACTATTTGAATTTCATCACATGAGAGCCTTGCACTGCTATTATCAATTGCTTGTGCTAACGCCTGACTAGCTTCATTCCAACCATCAATAAAGATGATCAGCCTTTGTCCGGTACGTCGAAGAATACGGGTGAGTTTATTAACAATTTGATAAGGTGCACTAGTATCTCTAACAATCCAACCAAAATCTTCACCAATTTCTTCGAGTAAACTTCCCTGCATCCCAATGGCTGGATAGAAGAGGCAAAGAATTCCTTGCTCTAGTTTTTCTTCTACAGCGTGGCAGACAAAATTCGTCTTGCCCACTTGCGGCGCACCAAATAAAACCACAACTTGGCGCTTTTCCTTGTCTAAACGTTGATTTAGCTGCTCTTTTACTTCCTCTCTTTCGATGTACAAAGTAGGGATATACTTCTTTCCGCTAAAGGGATCATCACTTCGTAAAAGTCGCATTCGATAATCGACTTGAGTTCGGCAAAACTTCAGGAGGTTCTCTGAAGAAATCGAAACAAACGTCTCTAATGCTTCTGCTCGCAGTTCAATATCGTCAACGCTGACACGAAAACCATTTTGTACATGGGGATGATTCGTGGGGACTTGAGCATCACTGACAAATTCACCAGAGATGCTGTCATAGATTTTGGTGTTGTGACCATTGGTCAACACTACAAAAGGAGCAATCCCGCCATTACGCAAGAGACGGGCATAAGAGATGCCTTGCTCCTTAGCATCATTGTCTAGGATTTCATCTGGTGCTTTGACCTCAACTATCAGCAAATTACGTCCATCACAGCTACGCACTAAAACATCTGCACGAGGTCTAAACACTGATGACTTAACAGGTTTATTCTCACCGACTCTGTATATGTTCCTGCCGAGGCGTAATTCAAAGGAAAACTCAACAGATATGCTCTCTGCGGTAAACCCATGCTCGAATAGCCAAATAGCTACAACCCGTGTCCTAATATCGTCTTCAGAAATAAGGGATGCCGATCTGTCTGGAACATTCATTATTTGAAGGGTGAAATGGAGGTTTAATTCTATGCTTTTACTTGTTTTTACTATTGTATCAATTTTCTCAAACTTACTTAGGCGCGCCCCACGGGTAGCGAGCACAACCCGTTCCGTTAAGATAAGTGTTCACCCTCTGAACTCGAAAGTTCTCTATTGGAACACCAACTGTCACCTTCAAAGAGCGATCGCTCTCCCTTTAATCTTCACTGTTCTACCTCTGAACTCTAAACTTCTCCCTTGGAACACGAATTGTCCGCATCAAAGGGCGATCGCTCTCCCTTGAACCTTAACTGTTCCCCCTCTGAACTCGAAACTTCCTTGTTGGAATACCAACTTTCAGCCTCTGAACTCGAAATTTCTCTGTTGGAACGCTAATTGTCAGCATCAAAAGGCGATCGCTCTCCCTTTAACCTTCACTGTTCTACCTCTGAACTCTAAACTTCTCTGTTGGAAGACCAATTGTCACCCTCTGAACTCGAAACTTCTCTCTTGGAACACGAATTGTCCGCATCAAAGGGCGATCGCTCTGCTTTTAACCTAGAGTGTTGTAACTCTGAACTCGAAACTTCCCTGTTGGAACACCAATTGTCAGAATTTCTTGTAGGATGCGTTAGCCTTAGCGTAACGCATCAAAGGACAGCATGGGTTACGCTTCGCTAACCCATCCTACATTTCTTATCAGATAGCTCAGTTTTTGAAATAGTAATATTATCTTAAAGAATAGGTACGCAACTATCGTAAAATTATCATCCATCCGGCATTTACCAACTTGTTGACGCCCATGCTTTGCGACTACCTGGTACAAATCCTGACTGCCCGCGTGTACGATGTTGCCCAGGAAACACCCCTGGAGTATGCTCCGAATTTGTCTGCACGACTGAATAATAAGCTTCTGCTGAAGCGGGAAGACATGCAGTCAGTATTTTCCTTTAAATTGCGTGGTGCTTACAACAAGATGGCGCAATTACCACCGGATATGCTCGCACAGGGTGTGATTGCTGCATCCGCTGGAAACCATGCCCAGGGAGTTGCTCTCGGTGCCCGTCGGTTGGGAACTCGCGCTATTATCGTCATGCCTGTGACGACACCACAGGTGAAGGTGGATGCTGTCAAATCCCGTGGGGGCGAAGTTGTCTTGCATGGGGATACTTACGATGATGCTTATGCCTATGCTCGTCAATTGGAGGCGGAAAAAGGCTTAACTTTTATTCATCCCTTTGATGATCCGTATGTGATTGCCGGACAAGGAACCATCGGGATGGAAATTCTGCGGCAATATCAACAACCCATCCACGCTATCTTTGTGGCGATTGGGGGTGGTGGATTGATTTCTGGGATTGCAGCATACGTGAAGCGGTTGCGTCCGGAAATCAAGATTATTGGTGTTGAACCGGTGGATGCTGATGCTATGCGCCAATCGCTGAAAGCAGGGAAACGGGTGCGCTTGCCACAGGTGGGCTTATTTGCAGATGGTGTGGCGGTGCGAGAAGTGGGTGAGGAAACTTTCCGGCTGTGTCAGCAGTATGTGGATGATATTATTCTGGTCGATACAGATGACACTTGTGCTGCAATTAAAGATGTATTTGAGGATACACGCTCGATTTTAGAACCAGCAGGAGCATTGGCGATCGCCGGAGCCAAAGCTTATGTGGAACGGGAACAAATCGAGGAAGAAACGTTAATTGCCGTTGCCTGCGGTGCCAACATGAACTTTGATCGCCTGCGCTTTGTTGCTGAACGAGCAGAGTTGGGTGAACGCCGTGAAGCGATTTTTGCTGTCGCGATTCCGGAAGAACGGGGAAGTTTGCGCAAGTTTTGTGAATGTATTGGCAAACGCAATCTGACTGAGTTTAACTATCGTATTGCTGATGAGAAAGAGGCACATATTTTTGTGGGAGTGCAAATTCAAAACCGTGCCGATGCAGCAAAGATGCTTGCAATCTTTGAGGCTCATGGGTTCAAAACCATTGATTTAACGGATGATGAACTGACAAAGTTGCACTTGAGACACATGGTTGGCGGACGTTCTCCTCTGGCTGACAATGAGTTGCTCTACCGTTTCGAGTTTCCTGAACGTCCTGGTGCATTGATGAAGTTCGTTACTTCCATGAGTCCGGATTGGAATATCAGTCTGTTTCACTACCGCAACAACGGGTCAGACTACGGACGAATTGTGGTAGGGATGCAGGTGCCTCCCCACGAGATGGAGGAATGGCAAGCATTTCTCGATACGCTTGGTTATGGCTATTTGGATGAAAGCCAAAATCCTGCATATAAGCTATTTTTGGGATAGGAAGACGGCTCAACACCTGGCTTGATATCACTACACAAGGCGATGGGCAAGCGCCACCCACTCATCTAAGCGTTCACAATCAATCAACTTGAACCCTGCTTCTGTTAAAGCGCTGTCAACATTTTCTTCTTGATCGGCGGTAAAACCGGCTGTAATCAGGAATCCTGTGTCTGTATCCTGACGAAGCGCGTGCTTGAAGTCATCGGCGAGGGCAATATGCACCCGTGCTAGGATATTTGCAACAATTAGGTCAAAGGTTCCTGTAGCTTGGATTGTTGGTACATTGCCGATGGTGTCTCCACCCATCCAATGCCCTAGGACGCTTCCAGATCCTAGACTCCCTTCCATAACTTTTACCTGGTGCTCTACCCCATTACAACGTACAGCTTCCTGTGTTGCTTGCACAGCAATATTGTCGTTGTCTAGCGCTAAGACATTTGCCCCCAGCTTGGCGATCGCAACACTCAAAATACCTGAACCACATCCAAGGTCGAGGACATTCATGTTGGGGGTGATATACCGTTCTAGGAGTTTGAGGGTAACAATTGTTGCTGGGTGTAGACCACTGCCAAAAGAGAGAGTTTTGTTCAATCTCAAGGTGATTTCGTCTGCAACATCAGATTGATAAGGTGCATTAGGAGCAAGCACAACGAACCGTTTTCCAATCCGATGAACGAAGGAGTTTAGTGTGTCTGTGGGTTTTTCTTCAACCACACTCATCTGTATCTCAGTCGCTAGTCCCGTACGATGCAGGGGTGAGAGCAAATTAACGATTTTCTCTACACGTGCCCTCGACTGCGTATTGTAGGGTAGATATAGGTGAATCGTGAACACCCAGTTGGGGTGTGCTACATCCTGATCAATGAGGTGGGGTAGATTCGGTTCAGCATATTCTGTGATATTGACATCACGAATATCGATCATCTCAGCAAGCAGCGTACGAACCCAATCAACTGCCTCATGGGTTGTATCGAGGCTCAATTCCATCCACGACATATTTTCTGTCCTCCAATGTATCTGGCGCAGAGATGAAAACCTATTTTATGACGATTTTGCATTGATTTTATCCGATATATACATATTAAATCTTTAATCACGAGTGCCACGATGATATTTTGCAAAAAGAAGCGTTTTGGGAAAATGTGAACAGCAAAAGCGAACGTGGCAGTGGGAGATGAGAACAGTTCAGTGTTACTTACCTGAAATGTTTAGATCGTAGTGACATTTAATGCCTTCTCTAGTTCACTAGGAGAGGCATTAGTTTTGAGCAGTGCGGTGGTAAAAAAGCGTGGGTTCTCTGTTTCCTTTGAATTATCGTCGATGAGATAAATCCATCAAGTTCGCCAGCTTGTAAACAATCCGTGCACCTACGTTGCCATCCCACTCAGCATCCCCAACTTCGCAGACATCAAAGCCAATAATTTTGCGATCGCTATTGACCAATTCACGAAACAAACAATAAGTTTGCTCTAATTCCAATCCACCCGGAACAGGAGTCCCTGTACTCGAACAAAGTTTTGGATCTAGACCATCTACATCAAAGCTAATGTAGACATACTCAGGCAAATGACTAATGATTTCTCGGCATAACTCAATCCAAGTCGTTCCTGAGTAGAGCTTTTGTTTCATGATTGGGTCGTAATATGCAACAATTCGACCATGAGATTGGTCAATCATTTGCACTTCATCATGAGAAATATCCCGCAAGCCGACTTGCACTAACTTAGAAATTTGCGGTAATTTCATTGCATTGAACATGATGGATGCATGGGAAAACTCAAATCCCTCATAGGCATCGCGTAAATCTGCGTGTGCATCAATATGTAAAATGCCAAAGTTTGCGTAACTGGTTGCTAATGCTTGGAAATAACCTAATGGGGAACTATGATCTCCACCAATCACAGCAACTCGCTTGCCTTTGTTAATTGCTTCCTTAGATTTTTCAAACAGCCATTGATTCACTTGCTCACAAGCTTGATTAATTTCTGTCAGTACAGGTGTTAAATCAGGTGTATCTGTCAGTGGTTGACCTTGCTCTAATCGCTTGATAATTTTTGCTGCTAAGGCGCGATAATATTCGTTCTTCTCTAATATATCCTGGGGAATTTCCACCATGAAAATTCCCTGTTTCCATCCGTCAGGATTATCGAAATCATACAAATCGAGTTGCGGCGAAGCATCCAGAACACGCTGTGGTCCATTGGCGGTACCTGCGCCATAGGAAACAGTCACTTCCCATGGCACGCCAAAGACAATCAGGTTGGCAGACTCGTAATCAAATGGTAAGCCCAAGAGATTACCATTGATTTGACCTATGCCACTGGGATTGTAGTTCTGGAGTTGATGACTCATGGATGCTATTCTGGATTTACGTGGGTAGACCCATACATTGTAGTGGTGCAAGATGTGCTATGGCTGTTTTATTGTAATCAAGATTTCAGGGTTGTACACAGAGTACATGATTGAGACAAGGATGAGTATTTGTTGATGTTTAAGGTAGTTAATAAGCCGTCGAATTGATGCTTGTCGATGTACTTTTATTCTACAAAACCTACTTAATTATTCTCTACGGCTCATACCTAACAATTCCCTGATGTGACAATATAGAATTGGCACAATCGGCATTTCCTGTCCAATTTTTACAAGGTTCTCTCACTTCTGAAAGACCTTCGACAATGCGAACACGAAAGCCGTATTCTGTTGGGTAAACTTTATATAAAAGCGGTTTATCACGCTTAGCAATGAGTGCAGCTGCTAGGACTGGCGTTGTACAAATCATTGCTTTTTTATCTGGAGGTATATAATAATCTATAAAAAAATCACGATCCTCAGAATCGTTGGTCCAGCCTTTACCTACAACAGTTGTAGACCAAAACAGACATCGAGGATCTGGTCTTATATCAGAACCTATACGCCTTTGTACATCAACTATAGGAACAGCATAAGGATTGTCTGTCTGTGCTTCGCTTTGAGCTTCTAATTTTTTAAGGACAAAATCAATCTCTACAAACTTTACTCTAACAATCTTCGTAAAAAAGGACATCAAAAACAGTGAAATAACCCCAAGCAATATTGTTATTGTTAGTATGCGACCTTTGAGTTTATACGGTATAATTGCTTTTTTCATGCTTGTTTTGATGACAAAGGCTTTAACTGTATAAGTTTACGAATAATACTTACTGTCGCCCGGATTAAATTTTTACACTGTTACTCATTTTCTCATGGCGTAGCATCAGCTACCTTTACACCACTGATGATAGCAAAACCTTTTAGCGGTTGTCCTAAAAAATTCGCGAGGAAAATTTTCAACATCAATAGCATCACTACAATCTGATGATTATGCTAAATACTTCTACTCAAGACCTCCGTATCAGCACTATTCAGTTTTTAGAACAAAGTCCGCAACAACGTCTAAAAATTCTCCAGAAACTTGGTATAGCTCGTTATATTTTTTTAACAAAGATGCGTCTCAATGAACAAAATGTAGTTTGTGTCATGCGGTTTTTCCAAAATCCTCATCAGCTAAAATTCCCTAATTTAATGGGAGCAGATTTATCTGGGTTAAATTTAAATGAAGTCAATTTTATCCGTGGTAATTTATCAGGTGCAAACCTACAAGGAAGCAGTTTGGTAAATGCAGATCTGATATTTGCTAATTTGACAAACGCAGATTTGAGAAATGCAAATTTGCAGGGTGCTACTCTGAATGAAACTGTATGGTTAAATGCTCTTGTACAAGAGTGTGAGTTTGGGGCAGGGATTGGATTGACAAAGATTCAACATCAAGATTTACTACGTAGTGGTGCTAAGTTTAGTCTTTTAGAGGATTAAAATAAGTAACTATACCAGATGAAAAACAGAAAAAAATAGATTTTTTGTTATATTTGGACACAAATTAAGAAATATATGAGTTATTCAATTCAACTACCAAAAAAATTGATGCTTCTCGGTTCAGGAGAACTAGGCAAAGAATTTGTTATTGCTGCTCAAAGGTTAGGGAATTATGTGATTGCTGTTGACCGCTACGCAAATGCTCCGGCAATGCAAGTTGCTGATTCTTCTGAAGTCATTTCCATGCTAAGTGCTGATGATTTAGAAGCAGTTGTAAGTAAATATCAACCTGATTTTATCATACCAGAAATTGAAGCAATTAGAACGGAAAAACTGTTGGAATTTGAGCACAAAGGAATGACAGTCATTCCTACTGCGGCTGCAACAAACTATACAATGAATCGTGACAGAATCAGAGAACTGGCACATCAAGAGTTAGGTATTCGCACTGCTAAATATGGTTATGCGACAACCTTAGAAGAGTTGATTGCTGTTTCTGATGAAATTGGTTTCCCTAATGTTGTCAAGCCTGTGATGTCATCCTCTGGCAAAGGGCAATCTATAGTCAAAGAAAAGAGTGAAGTTGAGAAGGCATGGAATTATGCGATCGCAGGTTCTAGAGGTGACACTCAAAAGGTCATTGTTGAGGAATTTATTAACTTTGAAATAGAGATAACTTTGCTGACAATTAAGCAGTGGAATTCACCAACAATTTTCTGTCCTCCCATCGGTCATCGTCAAGAAAGAGGAGATTATCAAGAATCTTGGCAAACAGCACAAATGTCGGAAAAAATGATATTGGATGCGCAGGTTGTAGCGAAAAAAGTGACTGATGCATTAGGGGGAGCGGGGATTTTTGGCGTTGAATTTTTTATTACCAAAGACGAAGTCATTTTTTCTGAACTTTCACCCAGACCCCATGATACGGGAATGGTGACATTAATCTCGCAAAATCTTAATGAATTTGAACTGCACTTAAGGGCTATTTTAGGTTTGCCTATTCCCAACATAGAACAGTTAGGTCCTTCAGCCAGTGCCGTCATTTTAGCTACAGAAAAATCAGATTCTATTGCATACACAGGTGTCGCTGAAGCGCTGTCAGAAAAAGATGTAGACATTAGGCTATTTGGCAAACCTAATGCCCATCCTTATCGGCGCATGGGAGTCGCTTTAGCTAAAGGAAATACTGTTCAAGAAGCTAGGGAAAAGGCGACGAGAGCAGCAAGTAAAATTAAAATTACCCAATCATGATAGTTATGCTTGAACGATAGTTCAACTCTAGCTATGATGAGTGCTTATCCATCAAAAACCGGGGTTTTCAAAATCTACTGGTGAAACGTCGTAACCGCCTAATTCACTGATATATTCAAGAATAGAAGTGCCAAATTCATCAGCAGATACTTGGTCTTTGAGTAGAAGGTCTGCTAACCCACTAGCACCCCTCAGATGTGCCCCTGCTAAAATGCCAGAAAGGGTGATGATGATTGTTTTTGACACCCCTCTATCAATAAATATCTTTTCTTGACCAAGGAACTTATCTATGGACTTTCCTTGTCCCTTTAGCGTATCGTTGATACGCTTCCAGTTCAGGGCAAATTCCTCACGAATTGCAAATTCTTGCACATCAGGAGAATTGAGGAATTGTGATTTGCTATCAATACCCTTCTTTCCTGTCCATGTACCTCGCCAGAAATTTTTGTCGGCGCCATTTCCAAAGAAAATACCGTCTTTAGGTATGTAGTAGCCAAGGTCAATTAGCAGAGGTTCTCCAAATTGGTACTTGCCCATGAACGAGAGTGAGTTTTCAACTTTGTACTGATTTGGATCTCCTGATGGTAAACCTGTTTCACGCCTTCCAAGTGCTTCGAGGAAATCGCGAAACCCTCCCTTGTTCGTACCTCCCCTTATAGGAAGACAGATTTCCTGGCCTGGCTGCAAATTTTTAGCCTCATCTTCTGTAAATGGCGTGCCATCTGGTTGTTTTATTTCACGCCAACGGTTACCATCACCCAACTTTTGAACAGCAATATCAAAAAGTTTATCTCCCGCCTTTATAATGTATGAACTACTACTGGATGGACAAGACATAAAGGACCTCAGCTTAGTAGGTTTTTTAAACTAGAGAAGGTAATTGCTTCAAAGCCTTCTAAATTTTTAATAGTTGCAATTGAATCAACTTATGCGCTTTTCAGTTAGAAAGTGTCAATAGATCTTGTTGACAATGTATATGCTTGTCAAAAATAAAGTTAGATAAAGATATTTTTAAAAGAGCGCCATCTCATGATGTTCAATTCCAATCCCATCGCAAATGTGGCGATCGCTCTCATTAACATGGGGATTAGTCTTAAGATAATCACATACCCAATTGCAACCGTACCTCAGTAGATCATCTGGCTTGAAGTTCAAATTCCATACAATTAATCTTCCTACTTTGTCAGATGAAGCAAGGAGATGACCATCGGGGCTGAAATTAACGCTCATGACTTGCTCTTCGTGTCCCTTGTAAGTTCTCAGTTCCTTACCGTCGAGATTCCATAATTTAACAGTATTGTCTAAACTGGCGGTAGCAAGGGTATGACCCTCAGGGCTAAACCTGACTCTGAATACTCCACCGTCATGACCTGTGAGGGTTGTAATTAATTTACCTTCACTCGTCCAAAGTTTGACAGTTTTATCCTCACTGGCACTGGCGATTATTCTACCATTGGGGCTGAAAATGACGTTATGAACTCCATCTGTATGACCTATGAAGGTTGTGATTAATTTACCTTCACTCGTCCAAAGTTTGACAGTCTTGTCCCAACTAGCGGTAGCAATAGTTTTCCCATCAGGGCTGAAACTAACGCTATTGACCGTATCTTCATGCCCTTTGAGGGTGTGAATTTCTTTCCCATCTAAATTCCACAATTTGACAGTTTTGTCAGTACTGGCGGTGGCAAAGCTCTTGCCATCAGGGCTAAAACTCACTTTCCAGATCCAATCTTTATGCGCCTTAAAAGTTTTGATTTCCTTGCCTTCGCGAGTCCACAGTTTGACAATTCCATCAGTAGTAGCAGTAGCAATTGTCTTCCCATCGGAGCTGAAACTGACATCAGTTACATCCTTGTCATACCCCTTGAAAATTTCGAGTTCTTGACCATCCCAGCTCCAGAGTTTAACAGTTTTGTCAGCACTGGCGGTCGCAATCGTCCTGCCGTCGGGGCTAAAACTGACGCTATAAATCGCATCTTTATGCGCCTGAAGGATTTGCAGTTCCTTACCTTTTACCTTCCAGAGTTTGACAGTTTTGTCTTTACTAGCAGTGGCCATCATTTGACCGTCAGGGCTGAAACTAACGTCCCAAACCCAATTTTTATGGCCAGTCAGGGTTTGGAGTTTTTCGCCATCAGAACTCCAGAGTATAGCAGTTTTGTCAGCACTGGCGGTCGCAATTGTCTTGCCATCGGGACTAAAAGTCACTCTAGTCACTGCATCTTTGTGCCCTCTGAGAATTTTAAGTTCCTTACCCTCAATGCTCCAGAGTTTGACAGTTTTGTCCTGGCTAGCAGTAGCAATTGTCTTGCCATCGGGACTGAAACTGACGCTCCAGACCCAATCATTATGTCCTGTCAAAGTTCGGAGTTCTTTGCCATCTTTGCTCCAAAGTTTGACAGTTTTGTCAGCACTGGCGGTGGCAAGAGTTTTCCCATCTGGGCTGAAACTAACACTAAAAACCGCAGCTTTATGCCCCTTCAGGGTTGTGATGAGTTGACCCTCACTCGTCCACAGTTTGACAGTTTTATCGTCACTGGCGGTGGCAAGAGTTTTCCCATCTGGGCTGAAACTGACTCTATTAACCGCTTCTTTATGCCCTTCAAGGGTTGTGATGAGTTGACCTTCATGAGTCCACAGTTTGACAGTCGTATCCCAACTAGCGGTAGCAAGAGTTTTCCCATCGGGGCTAAAAGTCACGCTATAAACTTTATCGCCATGTCCGTTGAGGGTTTGGAGTTCTTTCCCATCCCTGCTCCAGAGTTTGATGGTTTTGTCAGCACTGGCAGTAGCAATCATTTGACCATCAGGGCTGAAACTGACATCTATAACCTCAGCTTGATGCCTTTCTAATGAATTACGCTCTCTGACTTTATAGACAGCCTCTTGTAATAAAATATTGATTTGTTTCTGGATATCAGCTTTCTCCTTGAATCTATAAAATGCCAGATGACCTGGTATTCTATTCAGGTTTTTCGATGCTTTCAAACTTTCTATCAGTGCATCAAAATCCTGATGCGAAGTTAAGAGTGCTTCACTGGATGCACTAATAGCTTTGATTTCGCTTCTTGCTGACTCTTGCGAGTTCCACCAAGCTAACCCTGCCAAACTCAAAGCGACTACCAAACCACCTGCTAAGCCTGAAATAGTTAATTGCCGTCTGCGCTTCTGCTTTTTGTGCTCATTATCTCGCAGTGCCAAAGAAAGCTCTATGAAATGTTTTTCTCCAGAACTCAGTTCATCTGTGCGTTTTTGCCGCCAATATTCTGCATCCAAGAGCGGCTTTCCACGCAACAGGGCACCTTCATCTTTGCCGCTACTTTCCCATTGACGAATGAGCGATCGCAACTGCTCTTGGGCGTGACGAAATTCACCATCAACTTGTATCCACTGCTCTAAGCGTCCCCAGCTTCTGATCAACGCCTCATGCACAATTTCCACTGTTTCTTCACCTGATGACTCGTTGCGGTTTGTCACCACAAGACGTGCATCAGCTAAACGCGTCACTAAATCCCAGTTTTCTGAGCTGACTTCATCACGAATTGCCAATCTCCGGGTAGCCTCAATTCCTTCTCCTAAACGCACCAACTGCATAAATACTCGCTGCGCACGAGTTCTGTCTGCCTCATAAAGCTGGGCATACACTGCTTCGGCGTGGATAGCCAAAGCCTCCTCGACACCTCCAATCTCGTCGTAGCCTCCATGGGTCAGCCATCCATTTGTCTGTTTTGACCACAGTTGTGTTAAAGCAAACTCCAGCAACGGCAAACGTCCTGACTGATCATTGCATGCATTAATAAGTTTATTTGTCAACTCATTCTCTAATCTCACCTGCATTTGTGTTGCGGGCTGTTCAATAGCTGCGCGCAATTCCTCATGGCTCATTGGTCCGAGATTAAGGACTGCTCCTTGCAATGCATCACTAAACGGGCGATAAGAAAGGGCATGTCCGTAAAAGTCTGCTCGTAGGGTCAAGACTAGGGTAAATGCCGGAGCCAACTTGACTGCATTCAATAAGAGATCTAAGATACCTTGGCGTTCTTCTTCTGGGCAAAGAGTGTACAGTTCTTCAAATTGGTCAGCGATTAAGACCAAACGAGTTTTAGGGTTTTGCTGAACAAAGCTTTCGATGATTTTGTATAAAGCTTTATTATCTTTACGCAGTGCTATTTCAAGTTCTAATTCAATAAGGCGACGAGCATTTAATTTTTGATTTATGTCTTTTTGATTTATATCTTTATTTAAGTTTTCTGTTTGTAAGGATGGAACGGATAAAGCTTCGCCAATAGTAGAGGCAAATGCCCTTACTAACGCTTCAATGGGATTGTTTCCTGAGCGAAACGAGACAATCTGCCATTCGACATTTGAATCTTGACGTAAGTGAGAAACCAAACCAGCAAATACGACACTCGACTTACCACTTCCACTAGGACCAACCACCGCTACTAACGGTTTTCTTTTGCTCGCCGCCACTAAATCCTGTGTGAACTGCTCCCGCCCAAAAAATAGGTGAGCATCTTCCTCTTGAAAGGCAAATAACCCACGATAGGGACATGGAGGAAGTCCACCTAAGTTCAACCAATTTGGTGGTTCTACTGCCGGATTTTGACAAATGACAGGCAACCAAGAAGCACCAGGGAAATCATCTTCTACTCCTTGTAACTTTCTGCGTGCTTGTTGTACGGCAAGATATAAAGAATGCCGTTCTACAGCAAAAGCTTCAAGAAAATACTTAAAAAATTCTTGTGCTACCAGGTTCGGCACTGACTCACGCATCACAATCACTGTGGGAATATTCAATTTTTCCAGCGCACTAGCCAATCCCAGTCCATCACAGGAGTTGAAAATTGCTAGTTGTAAACCATTGTCAATCGCTGCTTTGAGAGCTTCTTCTAACTGTTCAATTGTTAAGCTGTTATTCTTTTGATTTTCGTTAATATAAATCCTGCCTGTTGTTCCTTCGGTGTGGCTGTGACCTGCAAAAAAAAGGATGTCCCAACCTGGATTTTGCCAAAGCAGAGTGTTAAATTCTTGACGTGAAGGATTGACAAGAAAGACTATTTCTGCACCTTCTAAACTGTTAAGAAATTTGATTTCTCTTTCTAGATCAATTCCTTGGCTATTGCCTAAAACTGCTAGAATTCTAACTTTGTTTTTAGGTAATTTTAACTGTGATGGTTCCCTGCGTTTATACTCTAGTTGCGAAAGAGCCATTCCTGCTTTTGGATAATCATTAAAGAAATCCCAACGATGCCATGGTAATCGTCGCACCAAAGAATCATTGGTCTCAATTATGACGCGAATTTCTTCTGCTGGGTGGAGTTGCGATCGCAGTTGTCGTTCTATGTTGAGAAATTCACAAGATTGGAGCCAATGATTAATCTGTTCTTGTACTTTTTGAGAAACTGTATCAAGATTGACAACAGAAACATTAGTTATACCACCTTCGTCAATTTCTAGTTCATCATCTTCTTCTATCAATTGAGACCGTAACTGCTGGCGACCACAAATATTTTTATAAATTAACTGCCAATTAATACAGATTTCAACCAAGGATGGTGCTGCGGGTAAACTACCTACAAATTGCTGTGGAAGGGAGTTTTCTGATGACCATAACCGAGCAGTAACATTTGGAAATCCGTTGTTCAAATCACCACTTCCTAGGCTGATCACAACTGATCTACTCATAGAGAAGACATTTCTTTTTGCGTGCAAGGATGCTCTTTTCTACAAATTCTGTTTATTCTTTTTCGCATATTGACATTAAATATTAAGTTTTGTAAAAAAAGATTGAGTTGCGGAATCACAACCGAGCCTACTGTCTTTGAAAAGAATATTGTGAATAGTCTATTGACTCTATTGACTCTATTGAAAGATACCTGCATAGACACACTCTGACAGAAGTAGCCATGATTAGATAAATAAAACTTTAGATAAATAAAGCCAAGGATTTTGAACTGATGCAGTTCTACTATAATATAATATTCTGATTAAATAATGATAATCCTATTTAAAACGTATAAGAACAATTAGAACAACAAGCAATATCAAAGATTTTAGGAATTTGACTGCTTCTTCTCGTATACTTCCAATACAGATTGTACGGCATTGTATGTGTCTTAGTGTGCTCACCTGCTCAGAGTTCAGAGCCGCTTCAGTCATTGTTGAAAGTCCGTTATGCAAAGTGCCCCACTTCTATAATCAATGGCAAATGACTTGTGTATTAAAGACCCAAACTCCCTTGTGTGAAAATGCACCTAGAAGCTTCTAGTTTTTGTGTTCTTACGTTTTATATAAAATTTTCATCACAAAAAGAATTTTTATGTTTACTAAAAACTAAGCTCTTTTTAATCAAGTTCCTACTTTTTAGCAGAAGGATGCATCGCTTTCTTGTTCAATCTGTTGTAGAATACTCTGGAGTTTAACGAAAACACAATATCAACTATAAAGTAAAACTTTATAGAGGAAAAATTAATTTTTAGTAAAGCTTTTTTTTATTTAAGCACACTATAACTTGAAAATAAACTTTGATGAAATAACTTAAACATATTTATCATTTGACGACTTTTTATCAGATACCTATGAATAGGTTGGTAGTTTTAAGCTTAGGTCAAGGAAATCTATACGAAGGCTTTCCCGTTGTAACAGCATATATTGGGGAAGCAAGCAATCCCTATCGGACAAAATTTACTGCTAGTTTACCATCTGCACCAAAAATTCCTGAGATCTACCGCAATTGGCAGTCACTTTATTCAGCTTTTTATCATCGTCCATGTTTACGTATTGGTGGAGAAGACATCGAAGAAATTGACGATACCTTTGAAATTGAAGAGGCTTACATTACAAATATTTCGGAAGTAGATTTGAAAGATTTAGGTGAGCAGCTTAATGACTTGATAAATCTATGGTTGAATTCACCAGAATTTCGCAAAATTGAGCAGCAACTACGCACACATTTAGAACCTTCTGAAGAAATTTGCTTTGTTATTGAAACCAATGACGATCTACTGCGGCGATTACCTTGGCATTTATGGAGTTTCTTTGATGATTATCCTCAAGCAGAAGTCGCCTTAAGTTCATCAGAGTATCAACAACCGCCTAAGTTACCTAAAATTGAAAAATCAAAAAATAGAATACTAGCAATACTTGGAAATAGTCAAGAAATTGACATTAGTCAAGATAGAATTTTTTTAGAAAAATTATTAACTGGTGCTGAAATTCAATTTTTAGTAGAGCCGAAACTAAGCAGGCTCAATGACCAGCTTTGGCAACAAGGTTGGGATATTCTCTTTTTTGCCGGTCATAGTTGCAGTCTAAAAAAAGGGTGTCTGCAACTCAATCAAAAAGAGACCATTACCCTAGACCAATTGAAGTATGGGCTTAAGCAAGCCATCAATCGTGGATTACGGTTGGCAATTTTCAACTCTTGCGACGGTTTAGGTTTAGCGCAACAGTTGCAAGCATTGCACATCCCACAAGTCATTATCATGCGCGAGCCGGTGCCGAACGTAGTCGCTCAAGAATTTTTAAAGCATTTTCTTGCGGAATTTTCTCGGGGACAGTCTTTGTATACTGCATTACGTTCTGCTCGAGAAAGACTACAAGGATTGGAGGGAGAATATCCATGTGCGACTTGGCTACCAATCATTTGCACTAATCCTGCTGAACCGCCAATGGTTTGGCATACAGAGCATCGAACTGAACGAGTCTACAAGGTGGGATCTCTAGCTGCGGCTTCCCTAACAAAACAGCCTACTGCTCGCTATTTTGGCAGCCATACTTTTTCTAGAATAGCAAACCACAATCTGTTCCGTGGACATCGCTCAAGTTTTGCAGCCAGTCACCGTCTTCCAACTGTGCTGCTAGCAAGTGTGTTAGTAGCAGCCAGTATTATGGGGGTACGCCATTTAGGGATGCTACAACCTTGGGAACTGCATTCTTATGATTATTTAATGCATCTACGACCAGCAGATGAAAAGCTAGACCCGCGACTATTGATAGTAACTATTAATGAGGCTGATATTCAGTATCAGATCCAGAAAAAGATGAATATGCGTTGGTCATTATCAGACCAAGCACTGAGTCAACTCTTGCAAAAATTGGAGCAGTACCAACCTGCAACCATTGGTTTAGATATTTATCGTGATTTCCCCATTAATCCCCAATTTTCAGAATTAGGCGATCGCCTACAGCAAGATCAGCGTATATTCACAGTCTGCAAAGTTTCTGCTCCCAATGACGGCGCACCTGATGGTATTCCCCCCCCTTCCAAAGTTCCAAAACAACGCATAAGTTTTAGTGATTTTGTGGCAGACTCAGATAGTGTGCTTCGTCGCCAACTTGTGCAATTAACTCCTCCTCCAGAATCTCCCTGTGCAGCAGAATATGCTTTGAGCTTTCAGTTGGCGCAGCACTACCTGAATGCACAAGGCAAGAAATGGGATATTAATCAACAGAAGAACTTGCAAATTGGCAACACCATTTTTAAACGCTTAGAATCCCATACCAGCGGCTACCAAAGAGTTGATGCATCGGGATATCAAATCCTGCTGAATTATCGTTCTGTGCCCTCTCTTCTCAAGATAGCTCAACAAGTTTCTTTAAAAGATATTCTTAATAACGAGATATCTCCTCAAGTTTTGCAGAAGTTGGTGAAGAATCGCATCGTACTTATTGGTGTAATAGCCAGCAGTTCCCCTGATGATTGGGAAACTCCATACACTGCAAAAGCACCAGATACAGAAAAGCAAATCCCAGGAGTGTTTGTACAGGCGCAGATGGTGAGCCATATTCTCAGTGCTGTTTTGGATGGTAGACCCCTCATGTGGTGGTGGTCTGGATGGTTGGAAGCGCTGTGGGTATGGGGATGGGCATTACTGGGAGGTCTTCTATCTTGGCGTATTTTAGAGCCAATTCATCTAGGATCAGCGATCGCCATAGCGCTATTAACACTTTTTAGTATCTGCTTTGGTATATTTACGCAAGCAGGGTGGATTCCGCTCGTCCCCTCAACACTAGCATTGATATCTTGTGCGGTTGTGTTGAAGATACTACCGCGCACCCGTGCAAGAAGCAACAGCAAAAAACGTTGGAACTTTCAAATATGAGCAAAAATAAGTTGTCTCAAAAGCGCCAAAAACTTGCTTACGCTCTTCCTTTGCTAGTTATTGGACTAGTGAATTACCCAATAAAAGTGCAAGCAAACTCAGTACAATTGTTCCATAACAGAAGTCCCCAAAGACCAAACCTTCTTGCCCAGAAATTTCCTGATAACGGAGAGCCCACAGGTCGTCGTCGAGGAGGGACAAGCCGTCGTGATGGATGTCCAGAACTAAAAACCCCCATCACAGCTGTAGTCCCTGGTGAGGAAAACGGCAACAAATCCTTTTTAGCAGCAACAATTGCTGAATATCCAACGTTTTGGGTTTATGTTCCTGAGTTACCTAAAAACGTACGTTCTGCCGAATTTGTATTGCAGGATGAACAGGATCATGATGTTTACCGCACTTCTGTGACATTGCCTGGAAAGGCGGGCACCATAGGTATTAATCTACCATCAAGTCCACAATATGCTCTCAAGCAAAACTCAAAGTATCACTGGTTCTTCCGAGTGTATTGTGGTAATCCACAAAACCAACCTGAATATTTTTTTGTGGACGCATGGCTGCAACGGGTAGCGCTGACTCCCGACCTTCAACAACAGTTGAAGAGTACAAAATCAGGGGAGTATAAGGTTTATGCTGCTAATCATCTTTGGTACGATGCGATAACAAATTTAGCTGACCTCGACCGTACTCATTCGGACACTAGCATATTGGCTGAAGATTGGATGAACTTGTTTGAAGGTCTTGGCTTGAAAGAACTTGCCCAAGCTCCTATATTGCAACGTTACAATCTGCATAAGTAACACTTTCAACGCTACAATCTGCACAAGTCAAACTTTAAGAAACCCGGTTTCTCATAAGAAGTCGGGTTTCTTAAGTCAAGCAGGCTACTGCTTTTGATTCAAATATCCGTTTTTTAGCAGTGCAAATGCAGAATTGGTGCTACAGATTAACGTTAGGCAGTGGGTTAATCATAGGGGGAGTTTCAGCTTTTAGTAGTGATTCTGCTATTGCCCAAATTGTCCCTGATGGGACTCTACCAAATAATTCCAGTGTTACAACCCAAGACAACATCAGAGTCATTACTGGAGGAACACAAGCAGGAAGCAACCTGTTCCACAGTTTTCAGGAGTTCTCTATTCCCACAGGGAGTACAGCTTATTTCAACAATGGTTTGGATATTCAAAACATTATCAGTCGGGTGACAGGGAAGTCGATTTCTAATATTGATGGTATTTTGAGAGCCAATGGCAAAGCGAACCTATTTTTTATGAATCCCAATGGGATTATCTTTGGTCGGGATGCAAAGTTAGATATAGGCGGCTCTTTCTTAGCAACCACAGCCAATGCCATTCAATTTGGTAATCAAGGCTTATTCCGCGCCACTTCTGTGGAAGCTTCTTCATCCTTATTGAGTGTCAATCCTTCTGCTTTGTTTTTTAACCAAATAACTGCGGCATCTATCCAGAATAATTCTGTTGCACGCTCCGGATTAGATCCATCAAAAACATTGACTGCAACTGGTTTACGTGTGCCTGATGGTCAGAGTCTAGTGCTCGTAGGCGGTAACATCAGCATGAATCGTGGAGGACTGTATGCGTTTGGTGGGAGAGTCGAGTTGGGAGGTGTGAGTGCTGCGGGAACAGTTAGGTTAAATGTCAATGGCAGTCAATTTCGTCTGAGTTTTCCTGATGGTGTGGGGCGAAGTGATGTATCGCTCAACAATGGTGCTGTCGTAAATGTGCGTACTGATAACGGTGGCAGTATTGCAATTAACGCCCGTTCCCTAGAGATGGCAGGAGGAAGTAGTCTACAGGCAGGAATAGCAGAGGGATTGGGTGTGGTTAACAGCACGGCGGGAAATATTGAGGTTCATGCACAAGCCGCAATCAATCTTAAGGATGGCAGCGAAATTCGTAATTCGGTGCTATCTAGAGCAATCGGGCAATCAGGTGACATCAGCGTAACCACAGGCTCACTTTCTCTCACCAATGGCTCTGAATTGACTGCTAGTACCAGTGGACGAGGGGATGCGGGCAACATCACCGTTACTGCCCGCGATACCATTTCCGCTGATGAGGTGCGCAATAGTAATCCCAGTGGTCTAATCAGCAGTGTGCTACCTACAGGCGAGGGAAAAGGAGGTCGCATCAGCGTGACCACAGGCTCACTTGCTTTTACCAATGGTGGTGTCCTATTGGCTATTACTTTTGGACGAGGGGATGCTGGCAGTATCAGTGTGACTGCCCAGGATCAGGTCTCCTTTGATGGAGTGGGGAGGAATGGCAGTCGTAGCGGGATATTTAGCAGTATCACCGCTAATGCCGTGGGCAAGGGAGGTGACATCAACATCACTACAGGCTCCCTAAATGTACGAAATGGAGCGCGATTATCTGCCACAACTTTTGGAAAAGGAGATGCTGGCAATATCACTATTACTGCCAGAAATACCGTTTCTTTTGATGGGGTAGGTATACGCGGACCCAGTGGCGCATTTAGCAGAGTAGAGTTTGGAGCATTGGGTAAGGGAGGTGATATCAAGACTATCACTGGTATCTTAAATGTCATCAATAATGCTCAAATAAATGCGAGTAGCGAAGGACAAGGAGCAGCTGGAGAAATCGATGTCCGCTCACGCTCTACTGCGCTAGATAACCAAGCAGGTATCCTAGCCAAAACTGCATCTGGTAACGGTGGAAATATCACCTTAGAAATCAAAGACTTGTTACTCTTACGCCGCAATAGCCAAATCTCCACCACTGCGGGTACTGCTTTGGCTGGTGGCAACGGCGGTAACATCAGTATCAATTCTCCTAATGGCTTTGTTGTCACTATCCCTAAAGAAAATAGTGACATTACCGCGAATGCTTTCACTGGTTCTGGTGGCAAAGTTCAAATCCAAGCTTCTGGTCTTTTTGGTATTCAACAACGTAGTCGAGGAGACTTAGTGCATCTACTGCGAACCGATAACCCAAGCAATCTTGACCCTCAAAAGCTAGAAACAAACGATATAACAGCCATTTCTCAGACTAACCCAAATTTAGGCGGTGTCGTCAATATTAATACACCATTCGTTGAACCCAATCAAAGTTTAATCAATTTGCCAGTGAAACCCAGTGAAACGAAACTCGCACTGGGCTGTACTGCAAATATCGCGCAAAATCAAAGCGAATTTATCATTACAGGTCGTGGTGGATTGCCAACCAATCCCAGAGAAGTCCTCAAAAATAACGCGGTTCATGTAGATTGGGTGACATTAAACCCAAATGCAGAGATTCGTCCTAGAGACAATGAAAGTAAAGACCTACAAAGACAAAGAAGTCGTGCAATATCATCACAGAATAATAATTATGTCAATCCTTTACGTCTTGATATTGTAGAAGCACAGGGATGGATAGTGGATGGTCATGGCGATATTTTCTTAGTCGCTCAACCATCGACTACTATACCTCATCATTCTTGGCTGATTCCTACTTCGTGTTCTCAAAAAACAGGATTTCTCCCATCAAAGCCAATTCCCCAATAACACAAACGGTGCCCAGAAATATGGACTTTTCTCCTGAGCAAAAATAGCTAATTGGGCATGCTGGAGTGCCTCGGCTTTATTTACTCCAGCTTTCAACTCTTGATAGAACTGACTCATCAAATTGGCAGTAGACTCATCATCCACAGACCACAATGTTGCAAGTGTACTACGTGCTCCCGCTTGTACGGCTACCCCAGCAAGCCCCAAGGCGGCTCGCTTGTCTCCTACAGCTGTTTTGCAGGCACTGAGAACAAGCAATTCAATCGTATTCGACCTTCTTGTGTCGTTGACTCTGAGTAAGTTATCAAATTCTTTCACCTTCAGCAGTTTATCCCAGGTGACAATAAAGGTTTTTTCTGGGTCGGAACTAAACTCACCGTGAGTCGCCAGATGAACCACTGAAAAAGGAACAGATTGCAACTGGTTTTGCAGGTTATGTTCGGTAAACTGTTGATCTAAAAGTTCTTCAGCTGTGGGTATCTCAGACTGAATTTGTTTCAATTCCCGTGGCACATTTTCCAGCGGGGGGAACTTTCGGTTTTCAATGGCGCGTCCTGCGGCGACTCCAGCAGCTAGGGTGTTTAACTTGACTTGCTGTAACGGTTTGGGAGCAAGCAGTTGCAAACCAGGGGCAATGGCGATCGCATATTTTTCCACAAGATATTTCTGCTGTTGTTTGTCATACAGAACTGACATTGGTAAATTTCGCAATCCTGCATCCAACACAAACACCAGAGTTTTGATACCACTTTCGCTTAACTCTTTTTGAGCTGGTCTGATTAACCAATCGTATATCTGTTGGGACAGTTGCTTGACACCAGAAGTGCGAGTGACATCTCGTAAGTATTCCCTTAATTCTTCGACAACACGTTCTACTTGCTCTTGAGCAATGATAGTTTTGTAGTGACGCAACTCTTGCTTAGGTAACTTGAGAATAACATCTAAATGATCCGGCAAAATAATTGGATAGAGAACTGCTGCTTGTTGGTCTTTTTGATCAACTACTGGGTCAAGTTCCTGTTTAGGAGTTAAACACGCTGAGCGCAAAAAGTTGTCTAGTTCTGCTAATTGCAAGGATTCCATCACACGACGAGCTTGCTCTAAATTCGCTTGACTTTCGGATTGAACATGAGAACTTCCTTGGACTCCCTTTTGTGTCCGCTGTTCCCCGTTCTCTGTTTGCAACAGCAATGCGACTAACTCCCGATACACAGGTTCCACACTTTCCCGGAAAGAAAACTGAATGTCTGGATTAGTGGCTACTAAATCACTACGTAAAGTCTGCAGATTGTTGAATGCTTCAGAATAATAGGCGATCGCGTTTTTGACATCTCCCTGCTGCTTACGTATACGTCCTAGTTGCCATTGCCATTGATAAATTATGTCTGGTGCATTGATCATCTGTGCTGTGAACAAAGCTTTCTCAGTCAGCTTTTGGGCATTAGCCAACTGATGATTAATTTCATACAAATTACCCAGAGTTCCAAGGGCATAAGATTCTTCTCGCTTGTCTTGCAAGCTTTGCGCTTCCTGGACTGCAGTCGCTAGTATCTGGGCTGAGGTTCTCACAAGAGAAGCAGATGTTGCTTTTAATACGCCCTCTTCTCTTGCTGCCAGTTTCATCAAATTTTGGGCAAAGTTAATTTTGGCATCAACTGCTACCCGACTTGGGGGCAAGGTACTGATTTCTGACTGAATTGGTGACAAGAGTGCTAATGCATTCGTCAATTGCTTTGTCTCGACAAGTAGGCTCAGTTGATTGAGATGTGCTTGAATACGCGTGGTAGGATCAATAGATACACTGACAGCCTGCTGATAGTATTCTAAAGCAGTTTTCGTGTCATCCTGGGCGCGAGCGCTGTTCCCCAAGCCCAAGAGAGCTTCACCCACAGTTTGATTGGATGAGATTGCTTTTGCAAGTGCCAAACTTTGCTGCAATTTCTGCTGGGATTTCTTTAAATCACCAACAACCTGTAGAATGTTGCCAAGGCTTAGCAGTCCAGAGGCTTTTATCGGTGAGTTTGGTTGATTTTCAAGGGTTTGCGAAACCTCAGTTAAAATCTTCTTTGCCTGACGGTATCGCCCTAAAACTTGCAAAGCTTGAGCCGAGTTAATGCGATTACGGGTTAATGCGGCACTATCTTTTATTTGCTGATAAATCTCAGCAGCTTCTTGCCAGGTCGTGATTGCTTCCTCCGCTTGTCCCTGCGACAATTCTAACCGTCCTCGCACATCTAGAGCTTGTGCCTGAATTTTAGAACGCTCTTGAGAGGTATTCAAACTTTTCAACAAACTGAGACTTTGACTAATCGTTTTTTTTGCTTGGTCCCATAAACCTAATTGCTGAAAAGCTAAGGAGAGATTGCTCAAAGTCATAGCTTCCCGCAAACTCTCTCCTTGATTTCTAAAAGCAGCAGAAGCCTGTTGCAAGACTTGAACCGCAACAGTGAACTGTCCAGCCTCATAAAGTTTTTTACCCTGTTGCACAAGGTCTTGCGTCTCATCCTGGCTCATTATTGAGTTTTGTGTAGCAGGATAAACAAAAGGAGCTTGTGCTAATACAGGCGATATAACCACGCTCAGAAACACAGCGATGAACGTCAGTAAGGGTTGAACTTTCCAACCCCTAGCTACTAAGTACTTAAACTGAAAAATGGATTTTAGAATACGGAAAAATACAGGCTTTTTTTTTGCCACCCTCTTTTCCTCAGCTACAATTCAAAATCTTCTTTCACCTTTAGATCCTCCATTAAACTTACCTCAACACTGAAGCGTTTTCCTGCTTCCCCTTTAAAAGGTTTTAATTGAATGTAGTTGTCTTGCGTTCTCGAAATCACTTGCTGCAGAGTTTTCCCAGCTTTAGACAGCAAAGTCAATGTCACAGAAGGCGGCAAATATCTTTCTCCGCCTGTGGGATGTAACTGGATCAAAACACCCAATTTATCCTCTGTTTCCTGTGTGATATTGACCAACAGAGCCACAGTTTGATGACCTAGTTGGACTCCCAAATCAATGAGTTTTGCTTTTTTAGGACCTTTGTGTGTAATTCTGGTACTTAAAGCCAAATTCGCTTCTGAATTGATCAGCGTGTCAATCGTTTGCCAGCCTTCTTCAAAGACTCCCTCTAACCATTGACTTAATTTGGTTTTGGTATTATGCAGATATGTTTGGAATGATACAGCAGAAGCCTGGGTTGGGGAGATAGGTAAAGGAATAGCTGAGGATTCTAAAACATCGTTGTAGAACAACAGGTGATTAAGTTCCCTATCAAATAAAGATAGCGGTAGCTGATAATAACCATCTTGGAGAATTTCTAAATTAAGTTGATTGCAATAATCAATGGCTTGATCGTGACGCATAAAGCCTCTGAGTATGACTTGTTCTTCCTCTTCTAACACCTCAACCACAATATAGAAATGAGCGGCTAATTCTGCTTGCTCAATGGCATCTCTTGGGATATCTACTATTTCATCAAGTATATGTTCTGTTGCGATTGGACAAATCTTAAATTCACCGACCTTGAGATGAAAACCTGTTTTAAGAACATTCGTATCTCGATAGATTGTTTGTTCTGGCATATGTGTATTTAGCCATTTTTCACAGGCAAATGTTGCCAGTGTATTTAGATAGGTTTGCCACTGTTGTGCTTCACCCGCGACGAGTTGGCTTATATTTCTGGCTTGGTCAAAATCTTCTGGTTCTAGCCAAATAACTTCTGAGAGCAAGAGTCTTATATCAGTTGAATGAACCGGGGAATCGAGCATTATTGTTCTCCTGTGTTTAGTTTGAAGTTCTTTTTATCCCCTTTCAAAAGAGGAGGATAGGGAAGATTTGTGGACATTTTATGTGTGTTGTTCTATGTATGTGCGTAGTTGTTGAGCATACAAGCTATTCATCGAACGGCTCTTTCCTGCTTTGATTTCTTCGGCTGCTTCTCGAAAGATTTCGTTATCAGCAAAAGCTTCTATATACTCAGCCAATGTTTTGAGATAATCTGGTTCAGGGGGCATTTTGGTCAAACCCATTTCAACAGCCTTCTTCAGAATGCTGTCAAGAAGTTGTTTAGTTGTTACAGTGCGTACTTTACTGAGTAGCTCTCCTGGATTCAAGACGCGCCTGGCTTGATCCCAACTCGTCATTCCTAACTGGGGCGCAATATCTCTAAGAGATAAATTCTGAAAGTAATAGAGCTGCAGACCAGAAATAAATTGTTGAGCAAACCTAGCATACTTTTTACTTTTTTTCAAGTCGATAGTGCGATCGCGTATTTCTTGCTCGATCGCACTAGTCAACGCTAAACTCAGTTGCTCATGCAAGAAATCCAAAATTTCCTGCTGTTCTATATCTATCTCACTCAGATGCTCTGCAGGTAAATCTGATCTATAGGTATAACCTCCAGTCTCAGGGTCATGAACTTCTAATGCTTCTCTGTAACTCCAGATATCATAGTGCCGCAGCTGTGTGACGACTTGTTTGAGTTCATTCATCAACTCAACACTAGAGTTGATAATGACATCTCTTTTTCGCAAGCCGTTGAGCATTTCTTGCAGTTGAGCAGTTGATGGATCTGGACATTTTCTTGCTCCCTTTGAACTTTGTTGAAGTCTGTCACGGCGATAGACAGCATGAAAGACTTCTACTAAATGGCGATCGCGCTTTGATAAACGTTCGAGTTGTTTTGGTCTAACTCTGTTCAGCAGTGCCCAATCGCTCAGATGTTTAAATCCATGTTCTGATAAAAAATCTTTCAGTTCCGGATTTTGTCTTGTTTGCAAGTATGCCCAATTGTCTAAGCTCATCCTAGACTCAAAGTCGGCATTAAACGTTTGCAAAATTCTTACAGAAAAGAATCTGTAAGCTGTTGTCTGAGCTTCACCATTGTTATCTACGATGAGTTGATTTCTTCCTTCTTGGTCTATAATGACAAGGGTTTGTCCATCGTCATTCAGGACATAGGATAGTAACTCTTGGTAAGTAAAGTGTTTATCACCACTGAAAAGATTGTCAATTTTTTGACAAGCTTTTAGGATGGGTTCAGAAACATAGCATCGCAAACAAAGCCCTGCATAAGCACGACTTGTAGCATCAACAGCAGAATTTTTCGCGAGAAAATGGGATAGCAAAACAGCTTGCGTGTCTTCAGCAGCAAGATGACGAATTTTTTTGTTTAGGAACTCCTGTGCTAGAGGAACTAAACTGTATTCGTATCCCACTCTTTGACTGGCACTGATTCGGCACATTTTCCAGTATCTCGGTGATACATCCATAGTGACTGCCTCGCCCCAGAATAACCAATCTTATATACTTGCATTCAATATTTAGCTGCCAGTATTTTTAACTTATGCAGTCTTCCCAGTGTCTTTCTTTGAGGTACCAACGACAAGCAACATAAGTGCTATCGTCTGCATTGTATCCTCAGCTATTGCACATTTAATTTGCATACTGTTAAGGGCTAGACAACCTGCTAGGACTAGTTTTCCTCATTTGGACTTTTAAATTTGAATTGCTCATCATGCTTTTTTGTCTAAAAAATTAGGACTTACGCACTATACAAAAAGACCGAATTATACTTAGTGCGCGCTCATGAGGGAAGCATTGTCTGGATCTGCAGCTCAAAAGGACTGCGACTGCAAAATGTTTCAGCTATCTACAATTCACGTTCCATCTTATTAGCTGCATAAATTGATTCATTTACACCTATATAAGAAGTAAAAGGAGGGCTTATGTCCTCTAGGTTCAACACCTGACTAAGTTGAGGTGATTTCTATGTATTATGGCAGTCGCCACACAATCAAAATTTTGTCAATGTGTAAGTAGTTCTAAGAATGCATAAGTTCATTTTACTCACATCTAGTAAGAGATAGAGCAAGGCTGGTAAATGACCTCAGAAAAACCAGCAGCAAGCTAAACCTTTCCTTTTCAACATCTCATCATTACCTGAGGTTTTCAACCGATTTTTTGAGAAGAAGATTAGGAAAAATTGTGAATTTTATTTATCATAATCATCTTTTTTCAGGGGAAACTTTGCCATGAGAAAGAATATTCGTCAAACAGTAGCCATTTTTGCTGTCATAGCAGCTTTAACGAGTGGTTGTCGTTCCAGTGAAGAGTATAAAAAACTTACAAAAGCTGGCAATGAATATGCGATTGCTGTGAATGAGCTACTCACAGCGGCTGGCGACATTAGAATCGAATCAAATTCAGAGAAGCTATTACAGGATGACAAAATATTAAATCAAAGTGAGACTGATTACAGAACGCTGTCTCAACAAGACGAAGATTGGCTGAAAATTCTTAACGATATTCGCACTCATAATGAGCTTTTACAAGCTTATTTTTCTAAGCTACAAGCTTTAGCAACATCTGATGCTCCTGAACAGGCGAAAACAGAGATCGATGGTATTGCAGGTAATCTTAATAGTATTGGTCATAAACTTCAAAATAGTACTTTGATTACGAATAAAAGCATACTTCAAGGCGCTACAAATCTCGTTATTAGCTCTCAAATTCGTGGTGCTCTAAGAGAAGAGTTGGAAAAACGCCATGAGGTAATTCTTAAGGAGCTAACAATCCAACAAGAGGTCTTAAATACCGTAAGTAGTTCCATTGAACAAGATGTAAAATCCATAAAATCAGCACAAGAGGTGCGGCTTGTTATTCGACCTCTCATTCAAATTGAGCCAATAAAAAATGAGGATGAATGGATTAAAACTCGTAAAAATATTCTCCTTATGGACAGAAAAATAGAAGAAATCAAAAAAGCAAGCACTGCTTTGAGAGAATTCAAAGAAATTTTCCAAGCTTCTTTAGAAGGGAAATTGACCCAAGCACGTCTCAATGAACATTTACAAGATATTGATACATTTTTTGCTCTTATACAAAATACCAAATAGTCATTATCAGGGAGAATTAGCATCATGAGACAATCTTTCGATGAAATAAATGGAGATCTACTCAATAAAATGAGACTTCAGGAGGAAAAACTCCGTTCTCCAGAAATTCAACTTGCTTTTGAAAATGAGCCAGATCAAGCAAAAAGAAAAGCTTTTCTAGAAGCGCGAAACCGTTATAGAGATGCCTGGATGAAGCTAGAAAGAGAAAAATTGGAAAATCATGCAATAAATCTACAATCTCTTGATCCCAAGTTGAATGAAGCTGTGGAAGAGTTAGAGACAGAGCTTGAGAGAGTGCAAAGCACAGTTGCCACTCTGTCAACAATTGGAAAAGTGACCAGTATCTTGGCTCGCATTGTCACGATTATTTGAAAATGTTGAGCTGTTATACGTCAGGCAGACAAGAGGCTTCTGCCGGAACTCACTAAAACATCACAACCCCAAATCCACGGCAATGCGATGGGCGCAAGCAAACCCAGAAAACGCTACCGCATTCAACCCCTGACCTGGAAACGTACTATCACCAACACAATAAAGCCCTGGAATAGCTGTTCTATTAAACGGCATCCCCAACAACCCCCGCAACTTCTGGCGGGGAATTGGTCCGTAAGTGCCATCTTCGCGACCCAAAAAGCGGCGATGAGTTAATGGCGTCCCCACCTCCAGATAATCTAATCCTGCATTTAAACCAGGAAAAATCTTCTCCAAGCGGTCAATCATCCGCCACGCTGTTTCTTCTTTCTTCGTTTCGTACTCTTGTGCAGAGAGTCCTTGCCAATCATCAATCCAGTGAGGTGTGAAGGCGTGGATAATGTGATGTCCTGCTGGCGCTAAATCAGAATCAAGTAACGTGGGGATAGACACAAATAGAGTCCCTTCTGGATCTACCATTTTTGCCCAATCTTCTAACATAATATGATGACACTCTGTCCCTGGAGGCAACACTTCCGCCTTGACTCCCATATGTAAGCTCAAAAAACTGGGTGACTTACAATAACGTTGCTGCCATTTATTCTCAATAAAAGGGATTTCTTGTTGACTAAGTAATTTTTGAAATGTATCCCAACGTGTAGTATTGGACACAATGCGTTTGGCACGGTAGATTTGACCGTTCGCTAATTGCACTCCTACGGCTCGTCTATTTTCTGTGATAATTTTTGTTACCCTAGCTTGATACTGAATTTGACCCCCAGCTTTGATAAGCCCCTCCACTAATTTTTGGGCTATTTGTCCTACACCACCTTTGGGATAGTTGACTCCTCCATAATGCCTGTCAGAAAACACCATTCCAGCATTAATCATTGGTGTCATGTCCGCTGGTACCACCGACCAGCAATAACATTCCATATCAATAAATTTCAACAGTTGGGGGTCTTGAATATAACGCCGCGCCCTATCTCCGACATTTTGGGGCAGATACTTCACCAACCCCAGGCACGCCAAAGGATGCTGAAAAAATACACGCATTAAATACTGGGGTTCTTCTAGCGACAGCAAATCCATGCTGTTAAGACAATGAAAGACTTTCCAACATTCGTCATAAAATCGACGAATCCCTTGGCTTTGATTAGGAAAATACGCAGTCAGATTTTGCAAAAATTTTTCATAAACTCGGTCTACCTTTAGGTCTAAGTTATTCGGCAGATGATAGTGAATCTGAACTGGATCTGGAATGACTTCTAGACTCACGTTGACAGCTTGCAAAGCACGAGTGAGTAGGTTGGTAGTGCCATTTTGACCAAACCCAAAAATCATCGACGCCCCAACATCGAAGCGATAGCCTTGCCGTTCAAAGTAACCAGCGCTGCCTCCTGGGATAAGATAACGTTCCAACACTAGTACTTTGGCACCTTTTGCTACGAGCTGAGTTGCTGTCACCAAGCCGCCAATACCAGACCCAATGACGATGACATCACTATCTTGCATTTTAGTTTTTTGTTCTTTGTCGTTTATCTAGGCAGACGACTAATTTACCAATCACAAAAAAGAGGGACAAGCCCGCTACCGCTGGCCAATCCCGTCTGCCGATCCTTAAAGAGAGGAGAACACTGAAGTACAATATAACCTTGATTGAGAATAAATGTCAACTATTAATGCAAAAGGTTTTCAATAATTTTTATGGGTGTTCATTTTAGCTGTGAGCCGGATCAGGAAAAAGTATTATTATGTTTCAGTTGTTATACGATATAGAAAAGCCTATTTCCGGCTATGACGCTACAATTGCGCGTATATGTCCCACCCCATCCCTTAATTAAGCATTGGTTGGCAGTCGCCCGTGATGCTGCCACACCTTCAGTGTTATTCCGCAGTGCGATGACTGAGTTAGGACGGTGGTTGACTTATGAAGCGGCTAGAGAGTGGTTGCCAACTCAAGAGACAACGGTACAAACCCCGTTGGATTACACCTCAGCAACTTTAATAGATCCAACCATTCCAGTGGCAGTCGTGCCAATTCTGAGGGCTGGGTTAGGATTGCTAGAAGGAGCGCAGACAGTGTTGCCTCTGGCGTCAATTTACCATTTTGGCTTGGTGCGAGATGAAAAAACACTGCAACCTTATTGTTACCTAAACAAATTGCCAAACAAATTTCAACCACAAACACGAGTGTTAGTGACCGATCCAATGTTGGCAACGGGAGGGTCAATTATGAATGTTATGGCAGAATTGACACAACGGGGTGTAGATCCAGCCCTCACGCGAATTATATGTGTAGTGGCAGCTCCGCTAGCTTTACAAAAACTGAATGATGCTTATCCAGGTTTAATCGTTTACACGGCTACCATTGACGAAGCAGTCAACAATCAGGGATTTATTGTACCGGGATTAGGCGATGCTGGCGATCGCATCTTTGGGACATAAGCTAGTATGCAGCTAAGACAGCATAAGGAGCAAAAACAACCCAACAGGTGCAGCGTTTGTTCAAGGTGGTAAAATTTATGAGTCAGCGAGATGGTTTTGCAAGTGGTTTTTTAGCCGGAGCAATTTTCGGTAGTGTCGTTGGTGGTATCATCGGTACTCTTGTTGCCACAAGACGCGATCCAGAAGAAATAGCAGAAGAGGAGCGTCAAATACCGACTAACTCAGGTGAAGCCAAAAAAGCGCTCAAGAGGCGTCAAATGAGAGCTTCGGACAATGAGAGTATGGAAATGGAAACGGCGCGGCGATCGCTTGAAGATAAAATAGCCCAGCTCAATGCCACAATTGATGAAGTGCGGCAGCAGCTAGGAAATGTGAATGGCACTTCGAGCACATCGGAGCAGCTCAATCATGAGCGTTCCTTGCGTAGTGAGGAGTTACGCTAACAGGTTCCTTAAGAATCCAGCAAGTGGGAGCGAAAATGCCAAAGTGTTAATCATGCGGATCTGTAGAATCTGCAGCCGCCATGACAGAGGTTCATTTAAAATCAATGATAAGACCGATGAATGACACTTAACAGGAAATCAACCAATCCATGAGTTTACTAATTACCACGCTGCTTACTTTCATACAGATTTATAGCACTCTACTGATTATTAGAGTCCTGCTAACATGGTTCCCCAATATCAACTGGTACAATCAGCCATTTGCTGCTTTAAGTCAGATCACCGACCCCTATCTCAATCTGTTCCGTTCTATTATTCCCCCATTGGGCGGCATTGACTTTTCACCAATCTTGGCGTTTTTGTTACTCAACTTATTGGGAAGTTTGCTTTCTTCTCTAGGAACCATTCCATTGCTTGGTTAGGTCTAAAATTGAGATATATTAAGTTTTGTAGAGACGCGTTTAGAAAACGTCTCTACAGTCTTATTTTGTACAATCACCTACGCACTTGAGCAGCAAATCCAGCCGCCTTAAACTGCTTCAACTTCAAAGGTAAAGGCTGATTTGCAGGTACAGAAATCCTTAACTCAAAATCACTCTCGCCTGGTGGAATTTCGTCGATAGAACCAAGACGAGTCCGGTTTTGCATCACTGAGTCATTGTTGGCATCATAAATCCGCCCAAAAATATCTGCGTCGTAAACAGTTTTGTTAGTGCCATTTTGAGCTTTGCCTGTCACAATAAAGCAGTTTGCTGCCATCGTTGTCCCACCACTCGTAACGGCTCCTTGTGCCAGTTCTTGTGGGCATTCATGATAGGAAAGGTTGGATAGTTTTATCTGTGTTAATGCGACGGCGCTTGGAGTCAACAAACACGATAGAAAGCCAACAACGCAGGAAATGAAAATAACCTTAAGTAATCTTAAGTACTGACGAGCTACTGTGTGGGAACTCCAAAGCCCGCTGTTATCCCAAGTGGCGTTTCTGAGTCCTAAGAAGTTCGTAATAGCTAAAGAGACGGCATCTAACAACACATCTAACAACAATAGTAGGCTATTTTTCTTTTCCATATCTCAAATAACAAGAAATAACGAGACTATCTAACAAAAGAAGAACTGGGGCTAACTCAGCAAAGCTTGAGCCGCTTCTCAGCACTATTTTCAACCTCAGCTTACCTGAAATTCACTCTCAAGATATTAGCCAGTTCTTTTTAACTTTTGTAATAATTATGAATTAATCAACCCTAAATTGCTACGTCACTTATGAGTCCAGATGAGATCAAAGTAGCCTTGCAAACAGCATTTTATCGCTGTGATATGGCAAGCTGCCCTCTCTCTGATACGCAGAAAGAGATATTACTGCATGTCTTAGAGCAAGTTAAGGGAAATTCTTATCCGCCTGTGTCTGACCTTGCCAATCCTTTAGACGAACTGACACCAGAAGAATTGCAAGCATTTTTAGAGTTCGTCAAAGCACAGGAGGAACAAAATCACTCGTGGAAAGTGCAATTGCTGAACGACTGGCTGAATGAAAATAACTCAGGAGCAGTACAATTTATCCGCGATCGCTATGGCTTATCTTGGGTGAATCGTATCGAGCCACATCACTTTGATAGGTATTCTGCCAAGGATATTCTCAAATTGAAGGTAGGCGATCACATTGAAGTTTGCAATGCTCTTTGGGAATGGGTACAAGATGATGGTCCTTGTCCCCGTGAATGGTATTCCTGCACCGTAATCAAGGTTGATGAAATCAGCAATGGTAATTATGCCTCAACCAACTGCATCATCCGCTTCAACAATGGTTCCGAGTTTGAGATTCAAGGTATTTACGAATGGAATCGCTTTCATTGGCGAAGACCGCAAGGGTGAGAAGAAGCGGAGGAGCCCGCTTTGCTTGGGAGCAGGGAGCGGGGAGAAGAAGAGTGAATGGACGTTAACTCCATCTCCCCCGCTCCCCTACTCGTCCAAACCAAGATGCTGTCGCAGTGCTTGGCGCATGACATCAACGGGAACTGTATCCCTTTGCAACCAGATTTTTAAGGCTGCGACACCTTGTTGAACCAGCATCTCTAGTCCATCAATAGCGATGACACCTACCTGCTGCGCCTGTTGGAGAAATTTTGTGGGGTTAGGGGTGTAGATCAAATCGTAGGCGATCGCTTGCGGTGGCAAATTCGCCATTTCCTCTGCACTCAATGGTGATTCCTCAACCTTGGGATACATCCCAATGGGTGTTGTATTGACTAGTAGGTTTGCTTGTGGAATCAGTTTTGGTAATGCATCCCACGTATGGACGTGTAAATTCTTAGCTAGGTGGGAATTGCCCCAACTGTTGCGGAATTCTTCTAATTTTTGAGGGTTGCGTCCAATCACCAAAATTTTGGCACAACCCAATTCAGCACAACCTGCAACAACTGCTCTTGCTGCGCCACCATTGCCTAAAATCACCGCTACTGTTTGGCTCCAATCTTGGTTATATGTTGTTTGTAAAGGAGCGAGAAATCCTTCAACATCAGTATTTGTACCAATCCATTGATTATCTTTGCGACTCACAGTATTGACTGCCCCTATGGCTTTGGCTATGGGTGAAATTTCAGATAACAAAGGCAAAATTGTCTGTTTATGTGGAATTGTTACGCTAAAACCAACAACACCAACGCTGGCAAAGCCTTGAATAGCTGTGTCTAAATTTTGTGGTTCTATAGGAAAAGGGACATAGACGTAATTTAAGCCTAAGTGAGCAATTGCAGCATTGTGCATCAATGGTGACAGTGAATGTTCCACTGGATACCCAATGACTCCAAGTAGTTTAGTTTTGCCTGTAATCATTTGTTGGTCATAGATTATGAGTCATTAGCCATTATTGACCGATACAAAGCATAAAAGACTCTCATGACTCCGTTAAAATCATTAGAAGGTACTTAACATTTCTTTGGATCATGCAGGGAACAACAGCCCCCTCTACAACCCCAATTCCTGGTAAATATTGGCAGTGGCGAGGGCATAGAATTTATTATGTCAAGGCAGGAGAAAGACAGTCTCAAAGACCGCCCTTATTATTGGTGCATGGGTTTGGTGCTTCTACAGACCACTGGCGCAAAAATATTACGGGACTTTGTAACGATTTTGAAGTCTTTGCGATCGACCTTTTAGGATTTGGGCGTTCTGCGAAACCTAAACTAGAATACAGTGGTAACTTGTGGCGAGATCAACTCTACGACTTTATCACTGAAGTGATTGATCACAAGGCAGTGTTAGCAGGTAATTCTCTTGGAGGATATGCCAGTTTGTGTGTCGCAGCACAACGTCCTGATGTCACAGCAGGCTTGGTATTGCTTAATAGTGCTGGTCCTTTTAGTGATAACCAACCTTCACCTGAACCAGAAGCTTTACAAACTCAAATTGAGCCTCCCAAGGTGAACGAACAGGTGCAAAAACTCTTGGGTGACGTTGTCAAGTGGATTTTTCAACAACCTTTAGCCCAGTTTCTCTTATTTCAATACATCAAACAACCGTGGGTTATTCGTCAAACCTTGGAGAAGGTTTATCTTGACAAAAGCGCAATTACAGACCAGCTTGTAGAAGAAATTTATCGCCCTGCTTGTGACTCAGGTGCTTTGGATGTGTTTGCGTCTGTGTTTAGCACTCCTCAAGGGGAAAAGGTTGATGTGCTCTTGAAGCAGTTAACTTGTCCTCTGTTGTTGTTGTGGGGAGAAGCTGACCCTTGGATCAATGCTAGGGAACGCTCAAACAAGTTTCAGCAGTACTATCCTGAATTGACAGAATACTTCCTGCGGGCGGGTCATTGTCCACATGATGAAGTCCCAGATGAGGTAAACCATCTGTTACGTGATTGGGTGTTCTCCACAGTTATGAGTCGTGAGATCAACTAAAAGTGCGATTGCTCAAAGCAAAGCACTAAACGTGAAAACCTGGTCAAGGGCGACCAGGTTTTTCAAAAGGTTCGTAGTGATCAAACTGCTTTTATGGTAAAAAATACAAACGGTCAATAACTAAGGTTTACAGAAACACCGACAAACTCAGCATACTTTCGTTTTTCCGCTTTGGGATTTGGCTTCGCCCTACAACTTAAGGCTTCTTACCACTTATCATCAGATTTATGCTGACATTTGCTTGGGCTGATGACGGGAGACACCGGGTCATTTGCCCTTTCAGTTTGGTTGTGCCTTCTTGGTGTCTTATCTATAAATTATTTTTCCGCTTTGGGATTTGGCTTCGCCCTACAACTTAAGGCTTCTTACCACTTATCATCAGATTTATGCTGACATTTGCTTGGGCTGATGACGGGAGACACCGGGTCATTTGCCCTTTCAGTTTGGTTGTGCCTTCTTGGTGTCTTATCTATAAATTATCACCTCAATCAGGAACCGCAAGCAGTTGTTCACTGAAGTTAACAAGTTGTAGAACTTCTCAATAAGGTTGTCAACGAGTAGGTGCGCAAGACATGACGCACCTACTTAAAATTACCAATTCCACATCACTGGGTTATCGTCTAAATGGTCGGTCACAATACGTCCAATGGTATCTATTTGGTGAAGTTCTTCAGGAGAAAGTTGAACAGAAGCAGCTTGGGCGTTTGCGGTTGCTTGTTCGGGATGGCGTGCGCCAGCAATCGCACTTGTTTGTGGTTGGGCGATGAGCCATGCTAGTGCTAACTGAGCAAGGCTGCATTGATGACGTTCAGCAATGGGACGCAGTTTTTCTAAAGCTTGTTGGGCACGTTCAAAGTTTTCTCCCTGAAACAGCTTATTCTTGGCACGGTTGTCTTGTGGGTCAAATTTATGATCAAGACCAAATTTTCCTGTCAACAATCCCTGAGCTAGCGGTGAATAAGCAATGATGGTAATCTGGTTTTCGATACAATAAGGCATAGCATCCTTTTCTACGTACCGCCAGAATAAAGAATAGGGAGGTTGTAAGCTATCAATACGTCCGTACTGAGATGCTTCTTCCAATTGTGTACGGGAAAAATTCGACACACCAATAGCCCGAATTTTCCCTTGCTCTTTCAGCAAATTGAGAGCGCTCATTGTCTCCTCAATCGGCACAACTTCAGAATTGAAGGAGCCAGAAGGCCAATGAATTTGGTATAGGTCTATATGGTCGGTTTTGAGGTTTTTCAAAGAACGTTCACAAGCCTCAATCACTTGGTCGTACTTGAGATGGTTAGCAAAAACTTTCGTGGCATACTCTACTTGATCTCGAACATGAGATAAAGCTTCAGCAACAATTCGTTCTGAGTGTCCGTCACCATAAACCTCAGCAGTGTCAAAGGTGGTGATACCTGCTTCAAATGCTGCTCGTATTGCTTTAATCGAGTCAGTGTCCTCAACTCCCACCCACATTTTTTTACCAGCTTGCCATGTTCCCATAAGAATAGGCGTGATTCTCACATCCGATGTACCCAATGTTCGCTTTTCCATAATTCATCCTTAACTGTTCCTTAATTCATTTCCTCAGACAGTGACATAGTGTATCGGTCTTGGCGTCAAATTAAATCAGAGTTACAGTAGATGCTTATAGAAGAACTGAGTATGACTTTTCACGCACTTAAAGAATGGGCAGTTGCCATCAACGCTTTGGAAACAGGTCAAACAATTATGCTCCTGCGCAAGGGTGGTATCCATGAACGTAATGGACGCTTTGCTGTTGCCCACAAGCAGATTTTGCTTTACCCAACCTTTGAACATCAACAGCCTTTCTTGCTCAAACCTGAGTATGCTAATCTTGTCATCCCGGTTACACCTGGTTGGCATCCAGAGACAGTAGGTATCAGCAGTTGGGCTGAGATTACAGATATTTTCCCAGTCAGTGACGAGTCAGTCGTGAATGCTCTGCTTCCGTTCCATATCTGGAACGAGTATTTTATTAGCGATCGCCTGAAATGGAAACCACGCCAGCCACTGTATATTCTCCTGCTGCGGACTTACAAACTCCCCCAAGAACAGGAAATTCCCTATCGCAGTGAGTATGGTGGCTGTAAGTCATGGATTGATTTGGCTCAACCCATTTCGTTACAAGGGGCACAGCCAATTTTGTCTGATTCAACATACACCCAGTTAGTCGCTCAAATTCGCGATATTGTCAGTGATAAGCTATATGCCTCATCCCTATAAGGGATAACTATCAGCAAAAGTACTTAAATATACATAAATTATTGTGAAGCGCAGATAGCATTGGGAAAACGTAGAAGCTTGCTGCGTCTGCTTCCATATCCATCTTTATTTCCTTGCATCTGTAAAACATCGAAAATCTTACGTTTAGTTTGAATTCTGTCATTTTGACCGAGGTTAATAGCTGTGAAAGATACAAAAAGTCCTCCAAAAGGGTGAGGGTAGACTTGACATATGTCTGCGAATATGCAATAAGAGAACGAAATAAAATACATGAGGAGTTTGCCATGTATCGACGAATGTGCTGGTTATCAAGGTCTGGCGAGAATGAGGCAAAAATTTTACACTTGCAGACTGCACCCAATGAGCCTTGGCGTCCTTACACAACTTTTCCGCAATATGCAGTTCCAGATTACGAAATAGAAGGCGGTTCCAAGGGTTGGGCGACTTACCAAAAATTGTTAAAAGCCGGTTGGACTTTGATACCGAGTGCAAGAGCAAACGAGTTTTCCTCATCAACCACCTCTGTTCAGTTGTAAGGAAAAAAATAGAAAAAGTTTTTCTGTTGTTTACAAACCTCTGGGGGAACCTTCACCACGCGGATCAGCTGCGCCTTCTAAACTTCCATCAGGTGTAACGACAATTGCGTTAATATTACCCCAAGGCTCAGTTTGTTTAATTTTGTGTCCCCGACGCTGCAGTTCCCCTAACGTCAGAACATCCAAACCAAGAGGTTCCACTCTTAACTCATCTGGTAACCACTGATGATGTACACGGGGTGCAGACACAGCCGCACCAGCATCCAGATTGTATTCCAATACGTTCAAAATAACTTGCAAGACTTGAGTGATAATGGTACCGCCACCAGGCGCACCTACTGCCATACGAAAGCGACCATTTTCTGTGACAATAGTGGGAGTCATGCTAGATAGAGGCGTTTTGCGTGGTGCGATCGCATTGGCTTGACTACCCACAAGTCCAAATGCATTTGATACTCCAGGTGCAGCAGCAAAGTCATCCATCTCATCATTAAGTAGAATACCAGTTCTTGGCACCACGACTCCAGAACCAAAGCCGTAATTTACCGTGAAAGTTAAGCTAACAGCATTACGCTGTTCATCTACAACACTTAGATGACTGGTTTGGGGTGATTCATACAGTGTAGGGACTTTTTCTCCCCACCTCCTTGAGAGTGCTGCTGAAAGGAAACCGCCGTTACCTCTCCATCCGTTAGTATGAGCCTGACTCAACTGCTGTAATATCTTCTTATCTACTGGCTTTACCTCACTTGAAGGTTTAGCCCGTTCCATACTAATTTCTTGACGGCGTTTTTTAGCGTAGGTGAGGCTAAGAAGTTGTGCGACAGGAACTTTAACAAAATCTGGATCTCCCAAGTATTCTGAACGGTCTGCATAGGCAATTTTCATTGCTTCCACCATTAGGTGTAAAGCATCCGGGTGGTGCCATCCTAAAGATTTCAAATCGGTGTCACCAATAATATTTAGAATCTGTAATAGATGAATGCCTCCAGATGATGGTGGTGGCATTGAGCAAATTTTAGCTTTGTGGTAATTGCCACACACTGGAGTACGCCAGATAGGTTTGTAAGATTTCAGGTCTTCACGAGTGATTAAACCATTATTTTTTGCCATGTCGGCGGCGAGCGCACGGGCAATACTTCCGGTGTAAAAACTTTGGGGATTTTTGGCAATTTCTACCAAAGTTCGTGCTAAATCTCGCTGCACCAGCTTTTCCCCAGGACCAAAAAATTCACCCTTGCGAGTAAAAATTGCTCGCGCCGCTGGATTATTGAGAATAAGCGGCTTACGGTTTTCGTAAACCTTGATTGAACGCCAAGTCTGCTGATGACGAATAATGAAACCATCTTGAGCGAGAAAAATAGCAGGTTTAACCACCTCTTGCCAAGGCAACTTTCCGTAGCGATGATGAACTTCGTACAGTCCCGCAACTGTCCCTGGCGTCGCGACTGCCAAATACCCGTTAACACTTGCATTCGGACGCACCTTTCCGGCTACATCCAAAAACATATTCCTGGTGGCTTTCAAAGGTGCGCGTTCGCGAAAATCCAACGCCTTTATTTCACCAGTTTTCTGCTGATGCAATAGCAAAAACCCGCCACCACCAATACCTGCAGAAAAAGGTTCTACCACAGAAATAGCAAAGGCAGTTGCAACAGCTGCATCAACTGCATTACCACCCTTGCGTAACATTGCAACTCCCGCCTCACTTGCCAAGGGATGAGCCGAAACGACCATTGCCTTTTTCGTATGCAGAGGTGGGATCACGTTAGCCACTGCTGCTTTCTGGTTACAAAATAGCAATACAGAAAACGACATCAGATAGAGTAAAAAGCCTGAAAACCGCGTGTATTGGAAAAAAACACGCATCTTATGTCTCCAACTTATTTTTATTCGCTGTCAATATACCACGCCGCTGAGTCATCTGGACTTGTGTAACAATACCAGAGTTATTGCTGCAACTTAAGTTTGGGCGCTTTTTTCTCCTTACTGGCTGCTTTTTTTGAAGAAAATATGAGTCACAAGTGTAAACGTATACTACCTCAAATATTTTCTGTTTTCGGGATCATGCTGCTTACACTCCTAACTACAGGGTGTGAGCAAGCTCTTGAGTATTTGCCACCTTTGCCTCAACTGCCAACAGACAAACCACAACAGCCCCCAGTCCTTACACAAACTCCGGCGACTGCCAAAATTGAAGCTGCAATCAGGCAAGGCATTAACCAACAACGTGTTAAATATGGTCTAAAACCCTTACAAAACAACGAAAAGTTAGCACAGGTTGCTAGGAGATACAGTCAGCAGATGGCTAAAAAAAACTTTTTTAGTCACACAGGGGCAGATGGCAGTACACTTGTCCGACGAGTCAGTTCTGAGGGTATTTCCTATTGGGTGGTAGGTGAGAACTTATTTACAAGTACGAATATTAGTCAACCTGTACCAGCAGCAGTAGAGGGCTGGATGAAAAGCCCAGGACATCGGGAGAATATTCTGCGTCCTGTCTTTCGGGAGACTGGTGTTGGAGTTTGGCGAACTGGCAACACCTATTACATTACACAGTTGTTTCTGCGGCGTTAGTGAGGTTAGTAATATTTTAGTGATGTCTGACGCCACTAAGGGGGATGCAGAAAAATGGTCAAGAAAGTTGTTATCGTAGGTGCTGGACCTAGCGGAGTTCTGCTGGCACACTACTTGTTGCGTCGTGATGACAAATACCAAATCGATATTTATGAACGTCGCAGCGACCCGAGAATTATTGAGTTTTCTAAATCAAGAACTTTTCCCATGACATTAAACGAAAGGGGAATGAGTGCTTTAAGGAAAATCTCAGGAGTGGAAGAAGCAGTCAAAGCCATCAGTGTGGAGATAACGGGATCGTTCACACACCAAACAAACGGCAAAACTCGGTTTCGACGTAGAAGCCAACCTCTCTTTGCCGTTGACCGTACCAATTTGGCGATCGCTCTTTTGCAAACATTGATAGAAAAGTATGACAACAGCCGTTTCAATATACACTTTGACTGCAAATGTAGTCAGTTAGATTTTGCCGCGAAAACAGCAAGATTTGAAACAGAAGTAGAAGAGTTCACAGTTGATTATGACCTGTTAATCGGTGCAGATGGAGCGCGTTCTGCTGTGAGAGAAGCTTTTCTAACGACAGAAGGTTTTGAGTGCGAGCAGAAGTACATTCATAACGACTACAAATCTATTTTTCTTCCTGCCAACAACCACTTAAAACCGGGCTACGTTCACGCTTGGCAAATGCAAGATGGCTCTGCTGTGTTACTGCTGCATAAACAAGACGGGACGATGATTGGTGCTATGCGTTTTCCCCATAAGAAGAACAAGATAGCAGGTCTTGCCAGTAAAGAAGAAGTCGTCAAATTTTTTGAAGAAAATTTCCCAGAAATTAGTCAATTGATGCCAGAGGAAGAGGCAGAAGCTTTCTACTCAAGACCAGTATCATCGGTGTTAACTGTTCGCTGCAATCGCTACCACTATGGTGACAGTGTACTAATTATTGGAGACGCAGCTCATGCTGTCTCACCATCTATCGGTCAAGGTTGTAACTCAGCACTTGAAGATGTCCTAATATTTGACAATCTTTTAGACGAGTATTCTGACAATTGGGCTAATGCCATAGCACAATTTACTATCCGTCGTCAGCCGGATGCTCATGCCTTAATGGAACTGAGCAACAATTCATTTCCGTTGTCTCGGGGATTACTCATTGAGTTTTTGTTGAGGGAATCCTTTGCTAAATTCATGCATCAACTTTTTCCTCAGCGCTTCTCGCCTTCATTGTTTGATCTCGTCTTTGATAGCACAGTTCCTTATAGAGAAATTTTGAATTCACACAAAGGTTGGATATCTAAGGTGAAAAAGTCCAATGAGAAGTTTTTAGCAGCTTTGGTGTAATGTCAAAAATATTGACCTCTGCAACAAGTTTACTAATAAACTTCTAAATCATGAGCTACTTATCTACAAAAAAATCTTTAGTAGCGATACTCGGAGCAATGTTTTTTGCTCTGAAAGCAGGAGAACTTGCTACTGCTAACGAATTTACTCCTACTTCTTTATTTCAAGAGGTTAAAGCCTACAAAACAATCATTGACACAAACAGAGACCCAGCTGATATTTACTTCCCAATTGCCTCGAAAAAAAATATCAGTACGCAGAAGTTTCCTATTGCCCTGCTCTTACCAGGTGCACTTGTAGATAAGTCGCAGTACTCTAAGTTTGCGAGCATTGTGGCAAGTTATGGATTTGTGGTGATTGTTCCCAATCACATCCGTTCTCTACCAGCATCTGGATTGAAAAGGCTTTTACCAGACACATCACAAGTCAACAATGTTTTCGCCTATATGGTGAAGGAAAACTCAAACTCTGCTTCACCGATTTTTGGTACTCTCAATATACACAAATTGGTCTTGTTGGGTCACTCAGCAGGAGGTGCTTCTGGTATCGCTGCTATTAATAATTCCTGTATTGCTCCCTATTGCGAGGGTGAGTTTCAACGCCCTAAAGAAATTGTAGCGGGAGTGTTCTATGGAACTAATTTCCGAGACCGCACAAGGAAGTTTCTTCCTACTAAAAATAATGGAATTCCTCTGGCGCTGGTACAAGGAAGCCAGGATGGAGTAGCACTTCCAGAAAGAGCTAAAAAAACTTATGAACTCATTCAAGACCCTCCCAAGGCACTAATTACAATCGCAGGTGCCAATCATTTTGGCATTACAAATGTCAACCATCCCCCTGGTGCTAAACCAGATCCTCTGAACCCTACCCTGGAACAAGATAAGGCAATTGAAACTATTGCCCGTTGGAGTGCTTTGTTTTTACGAGCATATACACTTAATGACAGGACAGCTTTTGATTATATCCATACAAAGGGAGATGCGTTAGATGAAAATGTTACTATCACGAGTCAAACAAAGCCTAAGTCGTAACCTACTTCATCCCATCTTCCTTGGATACTGAGGAATACAGGGGGTTCCCCAGCAAACTTGCCCAGAGGGCATATCACTAAAAACACTACTACGAGCGCCAATCACGGCATTAGCCCCAATTGTTACTCCTGGTCCTATGAAGCAATCTACAGCGATCCATGCTCCATTGCCAATAGTTATACCTGCTGTTTTCAATCCAAAAGCTGGGTCTGTTATGTCATGGCTACCAGTACACAAGTAATTCTTTTGAGAAACGACGCAATGGTCACCGATGTGAATGTTGTCAAGACTGTATAAAATGACATCATCTCCAATCCAGCTATAGTCACCAATTGTAACTTTCCAAGGATAGGTGAAGCGGGCAGTAGGTCGAATTAAGACATTTTTGCCAATACGAGCGCCAAACAGACGTAGCAAGGCGCATCGTAGATTATTGAAGGGGTGAGGAGTTAGGGGAAAGGCGATCGCCTGTACAAACCACCATAACAAAATATACCAACCTGCTCGTCCTCGGTCAAACCAAGATTGGTCATACTTACGTAAATCTACAAAAGGTTCGTCATTGGTCATTAGTCAAGAGTCAAGAGTCAAAAGTCAAGAGGAGCCAGTGCGTTGGTGAGGCAACGCTGCAGGAGGGTTTCCCTCCGTAGGCGATTGCCGAAAGGGTTTCCCGACTTGTTCAAAGCAGCGTCTCCGTAAGGAGAAGCATCTGGCGTTCAAGAGTCAAAAGTCAAGGGTCAAGGGGAGCGTAAGCTCCAGGAGGGTTTCCCTCCGTAGGCGACTGGCGTTCAAAAGTTAAGAGTCAAAAACTATTCTTCTCCCCCTGCTTCCCCTACTCCCCACACTCTGTTAAAGCACAGTCTGCCCTACTTCTTGGGAGAGAGAAGGTTTCTCTGCAATGGGGATAGATGTAGTATTGAGCCGACCACCATATTTACGTAATTCATAAAGTTTGACGCCTATTTGATACTCATATTGACTTAAAAGCCTTGCATAGATATACCCAGCTGTACCATCTAAAAAACCACGTTGAATGATGTAGAACAAAATAAAACGCAAAATGGGTTTAAATGGTAGTCGTACCCAAAGTTTCTTTAAAAAGCGCTTGCGTTGTACGGCATCACCGAAGAGATTTGCGCCAATAGTACCACTATCATCTTTACCTGTGAGTAGATTGAGATAGACACGAGCCTCCCAATTAGAATAACGGTTATGCCGTTCTATCCAGTGATAAAGATCCCGAAAATCCTCATGTATCATATCGTTTTTCAGGTATCCAGCTTTCCCCTCTAAAATCACATGTTCGTGAACTTCGTTATCACCAGTGTTGGGAACGTCTTCAGTATGAAGGTTTTCGTAGCGACCTTTTTTATGTTTGAATAAACGCAAATTCCAATCAGGATATTTTCCTCCGTGACGAATCCATGTTCCCAAGAATAAGACTCGGCGATTGAGGTAGTAACCAGTGTATTCTGGATTTTGAATTGCTTGGGCGATTTCATCCCACAGTTCAGAAGTGATGCGCTCATCGCAATCAACAATTAACACCCATTCATTGCGCAAAGGTAAGTTTTCTAAAGACCAATTTTTCTTTTTAGGCCAGCGTCCATTGAAGTAAAATTGCACGACATTTACGCCATAACTGTGAGCAATTTCGATAGTTTTATCACTACTTTGAGAATCTACAATAAAGATTTCATCAGCTCTTTGAACGCTTGCAAGACAAGCTGGTAAATTGGCTTGTTCGTTTTTTGCCGGAATGAGTACGGAAACTGGTAATTTGGAAGACATATAAGTTATGATAAATTATGATTTGTTGCTTTTTCTTCGATTTTTGAATAGCAAACCCTGAATAGCGGCGCTTAAGTAACCAATTTGACCATAAGCATACACAAGTTTATCAAAGCGTTCGGCTGGATCGCGAAAGTATTGTAGTGTTTTATATAATCCCCGTAAAAACCGTTCACTGCCACGCTGCAATTGACCTAACCCAGCTTTGCCAGCAAGTTGTTCTCGATAACACTCACTAATCCCTTGCCACCAACCTCGATTGAAAAACCAGGAGCGGTTAAGACGTTCTGGAGCAACATTGTGAGCCACAAGAGCGTTGGGTAGATAAGCAACTTGCATTCCTTGTTGAAGGGCAAGTTCGGTCATTTGCAGCTCTTCATTTGATAATAATTTTGTCCCAACTCGACCGAGATGGGTATCGAACCCCCCAATTTCTTTAAGAAAGCTGCGGCGGATGGAGTAGTTTAAGCCTCTAGGGGTTTGTCCTGGGTTTTCAATGTAGACTACAGAATCACCTAAATCGTATGCTCCCAGATTTGCTGCTAATCCGGTTGATAGCCAATGTGGGGGTTGGGTTTTTTTGGGCCATAATAAAGTCACTTTACCACCCGCGATCGCGAGTTTAGGGTTATCTTGATAAGCTGAGTACAAAACCTGTAGCCAACCAGAGCTAGCCTCTGCATCGTCATCAAGATATGCCAAAATTTCACTACTAGCAACTCTCGCACCAGTGTTGCGAGCAACAGATAAACCAATGATAGGTTCAAAGATATATTTGAGGCGAGGATTGTGGCTTCTGTGTTCTACAACTTCGCGGGTGCGATCGCTCGATCCATTATCCACGACCACGACTTCAAACTCACCAACAAAATCTTGCGCCAAAAGGCTATCTATCGCAGCACCTAGATAGGTATCTCGATTGTGAGTGCAGATAATGGCAGAGATTTGCGTATTTGGCATAAGCTTTGAATTTATGTTTTTGGACTTTGTTTATTTGTTAGTCGTGATTGTTAGTGATTTTACTAATCACAATTATTAACTAATAACTAATAACCAATAAGAAAGTCCAATTCGAGCCTGAGCCTAAGCTGATCTATACCAAAAATTTCCAACTCACTAACCGAGTTTTATTAGAAACTATGAAATTATCTTTAATTCTTTACTGAGCTTGAATGTGACCGTGCAATATTACAAGAGTTTCTGCCAGTTGAGTGAGACGAGTTTCAAGATATTGCTTTCGTCCCAGGAGTTGACGCAATTTTTGATAGCGCGCAATTGCCATACTGACGCTAGCAACCTGCTCAGGTGGACATGGGCGCGACCACACTTTACCAGAAGCATCCAAACCACACAAACGATACCCAGCACGTGGCGATTGGCTCTCAACTTTATTATCAGTTGCACAAATTTCTTCTACGTAATCCATAAGGCGGTCAACTTCTGCATGGCGGAGTGTTGCGGTTCCTCCTGGTTCTAGTCCGCGTTCTTGGGACTCTAACCAGCCATTAACAATCGGTCCTTCCAGATAAACATCTTGAATCTGCCGGACAATCTTTTGCAGTTCTGTTTGCCAACAGGCTACACTTTCCTGAATTTCTTGTAACAAATTCATTGCCAAGGCAGGATTTGCTCCATTGCGATGGCTCGTAAAGCTAGGAGTTTTGAACTTGGGTAGACTTGGTGTTTTGCAACCGCTCTCTTGCGCAGGAAAAGTCTGCACAGAGGTATTTTGGATTGGGGTATTTTGGGTTGAGGTATTTTCGGTTGGTGTGTTGTATTCCGATTGCTCAGAAAGTTCCTCTTCAGAAGGCGCACTGGGAGTGTCTGAGTGTTCCGAGTCACCAACGCTGATCCGAAACGATAGAGACCGCTTTGTCGAACCATCTGGTTCGGGAGATCCAGCAGTGTTGCGAGTCCCTAAATCGTGTAGAGTTGCCTCGATACGTTTTATGCCTGCTTTCATACGGATATCTCGAAAATGTACTGTACCTTGTGGTGTTCAAGGATGAAGGCAGAAGAATCAAGGATGAAAAATTAATGACACTTAATTACTTCATACTTTAGACTTCTTACTTTACACTTACTTTGTACTTTACACTTCAGCCTTCAAATGATGCTGGTGCTAGTCTTACTATTAAAAGTTATTTTGGCGACAAGTTGCCAGATCTGCTTATGAAAAATTCTAGAAATACATTCTGCATTCAGCGCTTAGCTGTCAACTCACTGATTGCCAATAGCTGATAGCTTTATAGAATTGCAACCCTTCTTAATTCAAGATACTAGGTAAACAGCTTTGAGTAAAGTCATATTAGTGACCGGACCAGCACGCTCTGGCAAAAGTGAATGGGCAGAAATTTTGGCAATGCAGTCACAAAAAGCGGTTATTTATGTGGCAACGGCAGTAGAAAACCCAGATGATGAAGAATGGCAGCAACGCATTCAACAACATAAACAACGCCGTTCTCAAGATTGGATGACATTAGAAGTGCCATTTGAATTGTCTGCTGCTCTTGCTGAGGTGAAACCAAATATCTGTCTTTTAGTAGATTCGTTGGGCACTTGGGTAGCAAATCTCTTGGAACAAGACGAATTAGCTTGGCAAAACATCGTCCAAGAATTCTTACAAACAGTACAGTTAGTAGCTGCTGACATGATCTTTGTGGCAGAGGAAACAGGTTGGGGTATTGTGCCTGCTTATCCTAGTGGTCGAACTTTCCGCGATCGCCTGGGTGATTTGGTTCGTCAATTGGGAAGTATTTGCCAAGAAGTTTACTTAGTGACTGGGGGTCATGTTCTGAATCTCAGCGTGCTAGGTTCCCCATTGCCAAGTAAAAGGGAGTAGAGATAGAGAAAATAACTAACAGTTAACAACTGATAACTCTTCTTAACAGTTTATTTAAGATTCCTCATTTAAAAACTAGAATCCAGACTTTAAAATTTTAGTATGGCATCACAAAAAGACGTTAAAAGATACTTAGCTTACTGGTTCCAGCTAGGTAAAAAAGTAGTGATTAACAACGGTGTGGCAACCTTGCAGCCGCGAGAGGTCATTAATGGCGATCGTTACAGTAATGAGTTTGAAGAGTGCTGGCAAAAGATTATTTCACCTGAGTCGGGTGACTGCTACCTGGAAGGTACCCAAGAAACCATAGCAGAATTGCTGACGCCTGCTTGGGATGTGTCTCCCTGCGGTCGTTGCGATATGCCAGTCCCTGTGAGAAACGTGGGTATGCCACCGTTGCGATGTCCCTGCTTCGATTTACCCAACTGGCCCAACACAGAATTGCCGCCGCCGCGAACCCCAGTTAACAACCAAGAGCAACTCAAAGCAATTCGCGATCGGCTTTTGAATAATATGTCATCGACAAGCAGTTAAATACGTACTAGTTAGATATTGCTTAGAAACGCCAGGAAAGAAAGCTTTCCTGGCGTTTTGCGTATAGATAGCTAAAATAATTGCTTTTTGTGCAACAATTTATACAATTAAAACAAAAAATACACTGGCATTTTTGACAAAAATGCCCTATGTGACAGTTGAAAGGGGGGAATGTGGGTTATGGCAACTTATGGTTGTATTTAATACAGTTATTCTTGTGGGTTAAGTATCTTTATCGTCCCATAAGAGAATCAGATTTGTAATGCATTCAATTGAAAACTACCGTATTTCAAGCTATTTACTTTTCACCTGTAATTTTTATGTATTTTTCGGAAATGATTTGCTTCGTAATTTAACAACTGTTTTTTCTCAACATGGTAATCAAGTTGTCTGAAAACGCAAATGACTCTGCTAGTGACTTCCTCGTATCTTATAAAAGTAAGCAACGAGTTGAGCGCTAAACAAAAGAAAAGGCAATCAACTAGGAGCTAAAAGTCAACACAACTCCAACCAAAATTACGAGGGTTTTCATCATGTCTCAAGCTTTATTTATCGATTTATCTGTTGAACAACAAGAAATCGTAGCTGGTGGTGGCGATAGTCTTTTTGCTTTCAATACTAGCAATTACTTTGCAAAGAACACACTAAATATCTATGACAAGACACTGACTGTAGCAGGCACTTCAGGTCCTGGAGGTAGCGCTGGCGTAACTGCTCTTGCTGTTAAGCAAGTTAAGGCATCAAGTGTTATCGACACTAGCCAAGTTACAAAAATCATCGTCAAGTAATATTTGTCTCAATTGAGAGACTAAGTTACCTAAAAAAGAATTCCAGTGTTTCTCTTTGACATCAACCTCTTCTCTCAATTGATGTGGAAATGAAAATATTAAAACTTATCAAACAAACACTGGAAACTTAATTGTTCTTCTCTTTTTCTAGATTTTCATCTTGAAGAAAGAGACAATCAACGAGAAGCTAAAAACAAACTCACTTCATTCACAATTACGAGGGTTTTCATCATGTCTCAAGCTTTATTTACCGATTTGTCTATTGAGCAACAAGAAATTGTAGCTGGTGGTGGCGACAGTATTGTAGCTTTCAATACTAGTGATTATTTTGCAAAAAACAAAATAAATATCCTTGATAAAACACTGACTGTAGCAGGCACTTCAGGTCCTGGAGGTAGTGCTGGTGTAACTGCTCTTGCTATTAAGCAAGTTAAGGCATCAAGTGTTATTGACACCAGCCAAGTCACAAAACTCATTATTAAGTAAGTTTGTCTAAATTGATAGACTAAGTTACCTAAAAAAGAATTCCAGCGTTTCTCTTTGACATCAACTTCTTCCCCCGATTGATGTGGAAATGAAAATATTAAGACTGGTAAAAAACGCTGGGAACCTAATTGTTCTTCTCTTTTTCTAGATTTTCATCTTGAAGAAAGAGGCAATCAACGAGAAGCTAAAAACAAATTCACTTCATTCACAATTACGAGGATTTTCATCATGTCTCAAGCTTTATTTACCGATTTGTCTGTTGAACAACAAGAGATTGTAGCTGGTGGTTTTGATGCTGCCTTCAACTACAGTAACTACAATGTTTTCAATTCATTGATGAAAACGGACAAAACACTTGCTTTAGCTGGTAGTTCAGGTCCTAATGGCAGTCAGGGTGGAGTCGCTTTTTCTGTTCAGTCTGTTGATATGTTGAGTGCTCTTAAAACCAGTCAATTCACTGCACTCTTAGGTAAATAGTCATCCTGTTATTGACTGAATGACCTACAAAAGGATTCCAGCATTTCTATTTGACATCAATTTTCTTCTCTCCATTGATGTGTAAATGCAAATGTTAATACAAATCAAAGAAAGCTGGAATCCTCTGCCTCACTTTCACGAGATTTTTGTCTCTAGGAAAAAGGCAATTAACTAGAAGCCACACACAAATTCACTTCAATCAAAATTACGAGGATTTTCATCATGTCTCAAGCTTTGTTTATCGATTTATCTGTTGAACAACAAGAAATTGTAGCTGGTGGTTTTGATGCTGCTTTCAACGCTACTAACTACCATGCTCTCAATTCATTAAAAATTACCACCACAACACTTGCTTTGGCTGGTAGTTCTGGTCCTAATGGTAGTCAGGGTGGAGTTGCTTTTTCTGCTAATACCACCAAGCTGTTTAGTACTATTGACACTAGTCAATTTACTGGTCTCTTTGGTAAATAGTCATCATTTCATTGACTAAATGACCTGGAAACGGATTCCAGAACTTACCTTGAACTTTCATGTTACATCAACTAATTCTCTAGCTTGATATGTAAGTGAGAAAAGTGGGTAAACTTATACTCTGGAATCCTTTATTCAATTCTGCACACAACTCGATTAATTCTTATATTTATATCAATAAGTTTCAGCGCTCTGATAGCTAATCACTTATTCTAAAAAAAATGTCATGCTACTCATACTATTTCTATCTTTATAAATTGCCAGAAAAAAGAGGTAATTTTATGTCTAACCACATCGAACTCAAAAACTCTGCATTATTTATCGAGTTGTCTGAAGAAGAACAAGAAATTGTGACTGGCGGCGGAAGCTCTTCAATGGGATTGTACGATTTCGTCTTGCAAATGACAAATATTAACACTTTCTCAAATAGCGAAGCTACTTTTTCCGACGGTGGCAGTAGTTCTTCTTACAGGTATCAAACAGGATATACGCTCTCGCAACTTTCCTTTGGATTTAATAGTGGTGGACGTCGCCGACGTAAATCAAAGAGTTTAGGTAACGGAAGTTTCCTAAATATGTTGTTTGGGCTTCTGTCTCTTTTTTCGTGAAAGATTTGATTGCACCTTCTGATGCTAACACAACGGCAGTTTTGCGGGAAGAAAATCTACACCGCAAACCGCCTCCCCTACTCCATTCAAAAATGTGAGTACTTTTTTCATTAAGTGATAGAGAAATTTAAGACAAGTCTTTTTGATATATGAAATATGCTCATGTTTTACAACATAGTGAAGAAGATTGCGGCGCTGCTTGTCTGGCTACTATAGCCAGACATTACGGACGTACTTTTACTTTAAATCGTATCCGTGAAGCTGTAGGCACTGGACAATCTGGGACGACTCTGTTGGGGCTAAAGCGTGGTGCGGAAACACTGGGTTTTAATGCTCGCCCAGTGAAAACTTCACCAGAACTCCTCAATCAGATAAAGGAAGCGCCTCTACCAGCAATTATTCACTGGGGAGGAAATCATTGGGTTGTTTTGTATGGCAAGAAGGGCAAAAAATGTATCGTTGCTGATCCGGCAGTAGGCATCCGTTACCTTTCTAAACAAGATTTGGCGGAGGGTTGGGCAGATTGGTTGATGCTATTACTGGAACCAGATCCAGTGCGCTTTTTTGACCAAGAAGATGAGCAAGTTGGCGGATTTCTGCGTTTCTTTAAGCGAGTTTGGCTTTTTCGAGGAATTCTAGCGCAAGCATTACCTTTAAACCTCATTTTGGGACTGCTGTCTCTAGCTTCGCCTTTTCTGTTGCAAATTCTGACTGATGATGTGCTGGTTCGCGGTGATACTAAGCTGCTTACAACTGTGGCGATCGCCGTGGTTGTGATGAATTTTATCTCCAGCAGTCTTTCGTTTGTGCAGTCCAACTTAATTGCTCACTTTGCACAACGCTTGCAATTGGGGCTAGTTCTAGAATTTGGAAGACAAATTCTGCGCTTACCTCTTTCTTACTACGAAGCCCGTCGCAGTGGTGAAATCATTAGCCGCCTGAGAGATATCGACCAAATTAATCAATTAGTTGCCCAAGTTATTGTTGGGTTACCCAGCCAATTTTTTATTGCGTTGATTTCTTTTGGTTTCATGGTTTTTTATAGCTGGAAACTCACTGTAGTTGCAGTCTTTATTGCTGTTATGATGACGCTATCTACTATAGTGTTTCAACCTACATTACAACAAAAAACTCGTGAACTTTTAGTCACAGAAGCAGAAACACAAGGTGTTTTAGTTGAAACCTTTAAAGGTGCGCTCACTATCAAAACAACCACAGCTGCACCACAATTTTGGGATGAATTACAAAACCGCTTTAGTCGGCTTGCTAATCTTACATTACGCACAATTCAAATTAGTATTATCAATCATACTTTTTCTAGTTTTGTTTCTGCTATTGGTGGTATTGTTTTGTTGTGGTTTGGTGGTAATTTAGTTATTAGCCCAGCAGAACACCTCAGTATTGGTCAACTCCTTGCATTTAGCTCGATGAATGGCAGTTTTCTGGGTTTAATTGGTAGTGTTATCAGTTTTGTAGATGAATTCACTCGTGCTAAAACAGCAACACAACGCCTCACAGAAGTTATAGATGCCACTCCAGAAAATGAAGGTGATGGGAGAAAACCTTTTGCAAATATTGCTGGAGATACAGATATTCTTTGTACCAATGTTAACTTTCATTATGCTGGTCGGGTTGATTTATTAGAAGACTTTTCTTTAAAAATTCCTGGTGGTAAAGTTGTTGCTCTGATTGGTAAATCTGGTTGTGGTAAAAGTACCTTAGCTAAACTCATTGCCGGCTTATATCCAATCCAATCAGGTAATATTCGTATTGGGCTTTATAACCTACAAGACCTTTCGCTTGATTGTCTCCGTCAGCAAGTAGTTCTTGTTCCACAAGATGCTCACTTTTGGAGCCGTTCGATTATTGAAAACTTTCGCTTAGGAGCACCTTATGCTTCTTTTGAGCAGATTGTGAAAGCTTGCCAAATTGCTCAGGCAGATGATTTTATAAGTAAACTTCCAGATAAATATCAAACTGTTTTAGGTGAATTTGGTGCCAATCTCTCAGGCGGACAACGTCAACGGCTAGCTATCGCAAGAGCTATCGTTACAGATCCACCAGTTCTCATTTTAGACGAGTCTACCTCTGGACTTGATCCAGTGAGTGAAGCACAAGTTTTGGATCAATTATTTGAACATCGTCGTGGTAAAACCACTATTTTAATTACTCACCGTCCTAAAGTCATTAATCGTGCTGATTGGATTGTGTTAATAGAACAGGGTAAGTTGAAACTGCAAGGTTCTTTGGAGGAGTTACGCTCCAAACCTGGTGACCATTTAGACTTCTTAATTCCTTGAAATAGTTTGTATTGATTTGTTAGTAGTGACTATGAAAAATAACTCATTACTAACAAAAATCACCAAGAGTTAAATATCAATTATTAACTATGCTTTACACTCATAATCAAAAACTCCTTCCTTCAGTTCGTAGTGAGGAGTTTCTTCCCCCTATTAGCCGTTGGACATCTTTAGCTGGAATCTTTCTTGTTGGGAATTTCGGTGCTGCGATCGCCCTCTCTTCTTACATTAAATATAATGTTACTGTGAAAGTTCCCGCCACTGTGCGACCTGTTGGAGAAGTCCGGCTTGTACAACCGGAAATGGAAGGAACTATTAAAAGTATCTTGGTTAAAGAAAATCAAATTGTCAAAAAGGGTGATACCGTTGCTCAACTAGATGATATGGAATTACATATCAAAAGTAGCCAGTTGCAAGGCAATATCCAGGAAGGGAAGTTACAACTGGCACAAATTGATGCTCAAATCACAGCTCTAGATACCCAAATTGAAGCTGAAAAAAGAGTTATAGAACGGACAGTCATATCTGCTCAAGTCGATTTAGCACGGAATCAAAGAGATTATCAAGATCAGCAAATAAAAGCTAGAAGCGAAGTTTTAGCAGCACAGGCAAATCTGCAAAAAGCAGAGGTTGGTTTGCAAAAAGTCAAGACTGATTTAGTCTTTGCTATTAAGGAACGCGATCGCTTTGAGAAAATTGTCAAAGAAGGTGCAATCGCTCAGCGTCAATTAGATGAAAAAGAACTGATTGTCTTGCAAGCAAAATCAGCTGTTGAGGCTGAGCAAAAAGCTGTGGAGATAGCCAAAGCAAATCTTCAAACTGCTCAAGCTGCACTTAACCCTAGTAAGGCAATAGTGACGATCGCCCAAGAAAGGATTGCCCAAGAAAGTGCTAAAGGAGAAGCCAGTGTTGCTGCATTTGTTAGGGAGAAAAAGGCTTTAATTCAACGCCAAATCGAAATGCAAAACCAAATCAAACAATCTCAAAAAGAACTGGAAAAAAATAATTTGCAACTGAATAATAGTGTGATTCATGCCACAAGTGATGGCATTATTCTCAAGTTAAATTTGCGTAATCCCGGTCAGGTTGTACACCAATCAGAATCTGTTGCTGAAATTGTCCCTCAAAATACTCCTTTAGTCATTAAAGCAATGGTTCCCATCGCTGAGATTAAAAAGGTTGCAGTCGGTCAAACTGTGCAATTACGAATTGATGCTTGCCCATACCCTGATTATGGCACTCTCAAAGGCACTGTCAGCACTCTTTCTCCAGATGCAATGATGCCTCAAACCAACAATACGGGTACAATGACTGCAAATGCTGCACTTTCTACTATGAGTTATTATGAAGCAACAATCAAACCAGAAAATCTTTCCTTTGGAAAGGATACTCACAAGTGCCTTATACAAGCTGGAATGGATGCCAAAGCTGACATAATTTCAAAAGAAGAGACAGCACTTCAATTCATGCTCAGGAAGGCAAGATTAATGTCGGATTTATAAGCGGCTATTCATACATCACCAATTCATGAAAATTTCTAATTATGAAGACAATTGGTGATTATGAATGATGAACTACTTTGTTGCTCAGTATGCAGTTTTCAGAAATAATAATGACTTATTCTAACTACTATAGTTTTCATAATTCTATCATGCTTAACCTAGCCTTTTTTTATTATGCTAGGAAAATCAATAACAGAGAAATATCTTGTGAGGCTAAAATTGTGTACACCAATTATATTCTCAATTATTTACCTCGTCACCCTGATTCGGTTTTTCATTTCTTATCATAGAACTCAACAAGCATTACATTGGTGGTCTTATAGGCAATCGATGAAACTCTTTCAAGAAGCTGAAAAAATTCGGGATGGTTTGTTGCAGGAATCTTTCACTATACGCCGTAGCTTAGAGATGTTACCTGTAGATGATGTGAAGCTATCAGTCCAGAAAACTCAAGATTGCTTAAAAAAAATTGATAATTTTCATGAATCTTTGGTGCAATTGAGCGATCGCTTATTTCCAGCATATCTTCAAGATAGCTTGCCTCTAGCTATCCAATGCGTATTAGAACCCTGGAGAATATCTCATCCACATAAACATTTTCATATTGATATGCCAACTTGTTGGCGACATGAATCACTTGGAACCAGTTTGACAGTTGTCAGAACTTTAGAGGAATTACTGAGAATAACTTTGCCGGAGGCTTTAACCCCGATATCAATTTATATTAGTTTAGAAGAACAGAAAAATATGGGTCATCTTATAGTGCGAATAACTTATCCTGATATCTCTACACTTATCTTTTATTCTAGGTTACTTGAATTAAAATTACTTTGCAAAACTTTTACAGTATTAACATCAGGAAAATGTTCTTACCGTAATAAAAATCTCAGCTTAATCTGGCACCTTTGGTGGTAAGTCAGTTATGAGTGGTACTTTTTACTAAAATCAGTAGAATTGAGATATTCAATACAAGTATGTTAATTGTTTATTTAAATAAAAAAATATATTTAACAGACTCAATCAGGAAGGTATGAAAAATGAACACAACTTTATCAGGGAAAGCTTTGCTGAAAATTTTGGTCATTGATGACCATGAATCAGTTTTAGGTGGAACTATAGATGTACTGCGAAAAAAATATCCAGATGCTGAATTTCTTACTGCTCTAACTGCTAAGAATGCTCTTAGTCAAGTTATGAGTTCCCAGCTTGACCTCCTGGTGATGGATCTTTCTATTCCTGAAAATACTGGAATGATGGCACGAGCTGAGACAGGAGTTCAACTTCTTAGAACATTAATGAAGGAGTTCCCCAACTTGAATCTTGTTGTGCAAAGCGCTCATGTCAGAACATTAGTGCGCATTAGACCTGATATCGATGCTCATAAAGGAGGCTTCACGGTTGCAGATAAAAGTCTTTCTAGTCAAGAAATGTTAACTAGAGTTGATTGGGCATTGCAGGGATTAACTCATACTAAGGATATCAAAGGAATCCATTCTGGATTAGAGGTAAAACCAGAGTGGCTAAGAGTATTAACTTTAGCATTTGAAGAAGGATTACAAGATAAGGCAATAGCAGAACGGATGTGTGTTTCTGAAAGGATGGTACGCCATTACTGGAGTAAACTCCAAGATGCTCTAACCGTTTATCCTGATGAAGGAAAAAATATCCGAATTCAAACAGAAATGCGAGCTCGAGAAGAAGGGTTAATAGATTAGTGATGAGTGATTAGTGAGAATGAACTCATAGTCGATTGTGAGTTTTAGAGAACTTTTGATTGTAAAAAATATTGAATTATAAATACCAAGAAAAGTTATATCCTATACAATTTATTAATCATTCAGAAATCAGGAGGGTCTGCCATGGCCTGGTGACTGGCGTTCAGAATACAGCATAAATTTTCTGCATCTGGGTGGAAAGCTAAGGCAGCAAATAAGAAAATTTATTAGTGAAGCGATGGAGATTATTTCCGACTCAACTCCCCGGCTCATTTGTAGAAAAATTCTGAGATCTGTTTTTTGGCTCCTCATCTACTCCTAACTATTCACTTTAGATAATGCAGCCTGGAATTTGGAAAAGACTCAAAGATGAAATTGCCATTTGGCGTGTGGGTGCATTACCAGGCATTGCAGTGATTGGACTAGTGATTATTGCCCGTCTCACTGGTTTAATGCAATCTTTAGAGTGGCTAAGTTTTGATAGTTTTCTTCTTCTGCGTCCTGAAGAACCTATCGATGAACGTATTGTTATTGTAGGAATTGACGAAGAGGATATTCGCAGTACAGGAACATATCCCATTCCAGATAAAGAAATAGCAGTGTTGGTAAGAAAATTACAAACCTACAATCCTCGAGTAATTGGTCTTGATATTTTTAGAGATTTACCCGTTGAGCCTGGTCATCGCGAACTTGTCGCTGCATTTAAGGATATTAAAAATTTAATTGCTATTGAAAAAGTCTTACCCAAGCAAGTTGCTCCATCACCAGCATTGCCTTTGGAACAAGTTGGTTTTGCAGACCAAATAACGGATGCTGATGGCAAGTTAAGACGCAGCTTGTTATCAACACCAACCGCTAAAGAATATAAATCTTCTTTGTCTCTATCTCTAGCAACTGCTTATCTGGCTCGCGAAGGTATTACCATAGAAAACGGTATTCGCGATCCGGCTGCTATAAGATTCAAAAATACTGAATTACCCCGTTTTTTGCCAAATACTGGGGGATATGTGCGAACTAATGACGGTGGAGTTCAGGTACTACTCAATTTTCGCAGTGGTCGAGAACGCTTTAGAACCATTACTCTTAATGATATTAAAATTGGCAAATTTCAGCCTGAGTGGCTACGCGATCGCATCGTCATTATCGGAGTGATAGCCCCCAGCGTTAAAGATTGGATCACAACTTCTGCAATACCATCTACCAAAACCGCACCAGGGCGAGTTTATGGAGTGGATATTCAAGCGCATGCCACCTCTCAAATCATCAGTGCAGTGCTTGGGGGACGACCACTTTTACAATCTTGGTCAGAAGGATGGGAATATTTATGGATTATCGGCTGGGGTATTTTGGGAATTGGTTTTGCAAGACTAACTAAATCCCCGTTTATCAATCTTGTGGCTGTTTTCATTGCTAGCACTTGTCTTATTGTTCTGAGTTATTTGCTCCTCCTAATTTGGGGCTTATGGGTTCCAGTCACACCAGCAATGCTTGTTTTGGCTTTCAATGGTGTAGGAATGACCGCGTTATATCAATACGACCTAGCTTTGCGTTCTAGAATTAACGCTCGCCAAGCCGTGATTGAACGCACATTTGAAACGATTCATAACGGACCATTACAAACCTTAGCGAGAGCTTTAAAGCGTGTGAGAGACAGAGATGTACCACCCAATGAACTACTTTCTGAGCTTGAACAAGAACTGGAAAAATTGAATTATGAACTGCGAGGGATATATGAATTTTTGCAACAAGAACCTCTTGCGCAAGACAATTGTCTTTATTTAGGAAGAGGTCTAGTTTTAAATTTACAAGACCCGATTCATGAAGTTCTCTATCAGGTTTACAACCATACCTTAGACCGGGATTTTCCCTGTTTTAAAACGCTCAAGGTGAAAATCCGTACGTTTGAGCCTATAGACGACCGATACTTAAATACAGAACAAAAGTTAGGACTGTGTCGATTTCTGGAAGAAGCGTTGTGCAATGTTGGCAAACACGCCACAGGAGTCACAAAACTAGAAGTTAGCTGTACAACTTCTGAAGGTTGGTACACTCTGAGCATTATAGATGATGGCTTGGGCATGAACTCATCTAAAGAAGGTCAGGGAACACGGCAGTTTCGGTCTTTAGCGCGACAACTGAGAGGAAAATTTAGGCGATCGCCTCTTTCTCCTAGAGGCACTCTTTGCGAGTTATCTTGGCCTGTAGCCAAGTTTTACTTTTGGTAATTGTCAATTGTGTAAATCATCCATAATATCTTTATGGATTCATCCTTTTTATCAAGATTCGATTTCCATTTCGGAATAGAAAGGATTTAATGAGAAGATATTAATAGGAAAACATTTAAATTAAATAGTTAATACTCTAATTTAATTGAAATTATGCAAACTCTATAGAAAATATTAAAAAATATTTTCATGGTAACTTTCTAAGTAATTTCATCTATATTTAAAAGTAGAAGAAATTAGTATAAACACTCAATTGATGTTTTAAAACTTGACTCCTATTTTTTAGTGCAATGCCGGAGAGGATATGAAGATGACTCACAGTACGTGGCTCTTGCACAAACTTTTTAATGCCAAATTTCTCACAAGTTGTGTTTTGACCATTACGCTCTTATTCACTCAAGCAGTGCAAGCTGCATACAAGCCACCACGCGATCAAAAACCACCAAGTGGTTATACGGACTCATCAGGTGTCAGAGGGGGGTGCCAAGCAAACGATATACGCTCAGTCATCTTACTTGCCCCCATGACACACGTAGGTCAAACGACTTCACTTCACCCAACCTTTACTTGGTTTGTACCTCACTCTCAACAAGTCCCCATGGAGTTCTCACTCTACCAGCTTGACAGAAATGACCAACCAAGTCAGCTAGCTTATAAGCAACAGTTGCAAAGTTCACCAGGAATTATGAAGCTATCCTTACCGCAGGGTGGACTAGGCTTAAGTGTGGGTAAAAAATATCTTTGGCAATTAGAAACTTTGTGCAACCGTAACCGTCCCTCACACAATTTACTTGTTCGGGCAGAAATTGAAGTTGTAAAAATACCATCGAGTTTAAAAATTGCATTGTTTGACAACCGTGAACCCCTGCAAAGAGCTAACTTATATGCAGAAGCTGGTATTTGGTACGATGCTTTAAGCGAAGCTCTAGCCTTCAGCACAAATGGACAACTAGGAAAAGTTGCAGCAAGTTTGTTAGAAGACCTCGCAAAATCAGAACAAGAATTACCTAATAAGGATTTGTGCAGTATTGCTCTAAGTGACCAATAATAGAGTGATGGGCAATACGGTTGCTGTTAACAGGCGTTACCCCAAAGGTTCAGTTACCATAACAAAGCTCGCGCAAGTGAGCTTTGTTATAAAAGTCAATTTAGCGAGACAAGAAGCCCTATCCGCCATGCTGTGGGGTACTTCACAACCAGTTACCCACAAGGATGAATGGTGCCCAATAATAGGGATGAGAATATTTACCACTAGAAATCAGTCTCTGCTGCGCCCTACGTAGAGCCTCCGCTTTACTCACTCCGTTCTTGTACCATTCGGTATAAAAATTCTTAACGAGAGTAACGGTAGCAGCATCATTAATTGACCAAAGGGAAGCTAGAACGCTTTTTACACCAGTGTTGACTGCGACACCTGCCCAACCAAGAACAACACGGTTATCTCCTAAACCGGTTTCACACGCTGTGAGCACCAGTAAATCTATTAATTTAGAACTGCGAGCAACACTGCCAATAATATTATCTAGGTCAGCCATGCTGAGCTTGTCATTATTGCCAGTGACGAGGAAGGTCTCTTCAGGAACTGTTCCAAAGACACCGTGAGTGGCAATGTGAATAACAGGGTAAGCAATTTGGCGCAGTTCAGCTTCTAGACGAGTATATGTAAAATTTTCATCCAATAATTGCTTGCTACCGGGAATTGCTGCCATAACTTGATTGATTTCTTGTCTCACGTTAGTTAGTGCTTGGTACATATGACCATGAACTATCGCATCTTTGGTTAACCCTACAGCGAGTACCCGTAGATTTTCACGATTGACTTTTTTAGCATTTATTCGGGTCAAGTTGGGAGCCGTGGCGATAGCATATTTCTGAATCAAGAATTCCTCACCATTGTGCAGTGCTGCCATTGGTACACTACAAAGAATTCCATCATTAATAAAAACCAGAGTTTTTACGTGTAATGAATCTAAATCTTTGGCGAAAGAACGAACTATCCAGTCGTAAAGCTTCTGTGCAGGTTGGAGATTATAAATTATGTCACCGCGCTTCTCTAAACCTCTGCGAAATTCATTGATTTCTTGTGTTAAGTTTTTTCTATCAATATTTATCCATTTTAAGTATTGTTTGCTATTGGGAAGACTAACTATAACTGCAAGACGTCCCTCAAAAATAATTGAGTAAAAAATAGCAGGGCTTTTATCTATTTTGATTGAAATACCTATTTTTTTATAAGCTGCATTGTCAAAAGTTGTTTTTACAAAAGGATTTTGAGATTCTTCTAGTTTTAATGCTTCCAATATGCTTAATATGTCGTTTATTTTTTGATTATTTTTGATAAATTGACTTTCAGTATCTACTAAACTTAATCTTAATTCAATCAACTCGCGGTAAATTCTTTCACAATCATCGTAAAAGTGAGGCTTTTGCAAGTCTAAATCAACACTGACATCACGAGTGCGGATATTTTTTAAAGTAGCGATCGCTCCTTTATAAGCTGTTATTGCTCGAATCGGTTTATTTTGCGCTTTTAGAATGCGTCCGATTTGCCACTTCCATAAATACAAACCATCTTTAGCATTCACTTTTTGTTCAGCAAGTTGCCGTGCTTTCTGAGTCAACTTGAGTGCTTCCGCATAATTATGATGACACTCATAAAGATGAGCAAGATGACCTAATGCAAAAGATAAAGCACGCTCATCTGGTAAACGTTGAGCAATGAAAATAGCTTGCTGAAGGAGCTGTTGAGATAGAACATATTGACTCTCTAGGATTGGTTGTGAACATTTCATTAAAGATAAAGAGACATCTTCAGTCAGAGGTTGGACAAATTTAGATAATTGAATGGCTGCATAGACTTTTGCTTGGGAATCTGGCAGTTGTTCTACCAGAATTGATGCTTCTTTAAATGTAGCTTGAGTTAAATTGGATTGTTTCGTACGATTTGCAAGTGGAATCAAATTCAGAAGTAAGCGCACTTCACCTAGTTGATCACTGTGTTGACGTGCAATAATAAGGCTTTCCTGAAAATATTCCAAAGCTTGAAAATCATAATTCAAACCTTGGTTTCTTAAGAGAATGACATCATCATCATCACCAAATTCTATAGCAGACTCTGCACGGCGATAGTTTTCTCGAGCAAGGCTGATATAAGTATTTCCTAAATTTTTTAAAGCAGAGGCACGATAAATAGAATTTTGAATGAAATCAGCAATTTTTAAACTATCTTGTGAATCTATAATTGCTTGCTTGTAATCACCTTTTTGTTGATAAGCTTCTCCTCGACTACCCAAAGCCAACGCTTCTAAACTTCTGTTATTGTGTGCGCGAGCAATTTTTAAAGCACTATTTAAAAGAGCGATCGCCTTTAGAGGTTGACCTAAATTCTTATAAGTTTGAGCCTGCTGGGTGAGCATTTGTCCAACCTGTAGCCAATTTTTCACTTGGTGATAGTAGGCTATAGCTTGTTCACTTTCTTCTATCTGCTGCAGTTGATAAGGATCAGGAGTATTTGCCATCACCACTGCTCCAAATCTCCATTGCCAAGGTGATAATGGTTCATGGCTCAGCCATGAAATAAATATAAGAGTGCACAGTAATATTAGTTTTAATGAGCGAAAGACACGAAATGTCCTGTGTTTGCTTGGCATAAAAGTGCTTTTTTCATATATAAATTTTGAACAAATTTGGGAAGCACTCCTATGCAAGTCACCTGTACAAAGTTATATCAGCAATTTTAAGAAAACTATTTGCTAGAGGAATGCACTCCAAATTTGTCTGTTAAACTAACTTTTTTATTGATTAATAGATTTATGTTTTGATTATTATGATTGCAATTGTGCCTTATTGTTTATGAATCTTGGGTTAAAACAAGCTTTTGAAATGCAAAATTTTTATGTATTAAAATAAGTATAATTTTTCATCGTATTATTAAAATTATCCTGGTAAAATAATGAAGAAATAAAATTCTATTTCGTACAAATACTGGAATCTAGAGAAATGGAGTCAGTTAAATAGAATAATCAGTATAAAATAACACTATTTTTATAAAGTGGCTAGTGATTTTTCTGAGAATCGCAGTTCATGTTCTCTCTTCTAAGACGGAGTTTATGCCAAAAGAATTTTGCTTTTTCCATGCCACTATAGAGAAGAGAGAGGCAAATTCAGTAACAAGAAGGCAAAATAAGGCTGTGCAGATAACATTCCTAGGGACGAGTTCCGGTGTACCTACGCGATCGCGCAATGTTTCCAGTATCGCCCTGAGGTTACCACAACGTGCTCAGATGTGGTTATTCGACTGTGGTGAAGGGACTCAGCATCAAATTTTGCGGAGTGACTTAAAAGTCAGCCAACTCTCTCGAATTTTTATCACCCATCTGCACGGCGACCATATTTTTGGCTTAATGGGTCTTCTTGCCAGTTGTGGCTTAGCTGGAAATGTACAACGTGTTGATATCTATGGTCCACCGGGATTAAATGAATACCTGCAAGCTGCTTCTCGCTACTCCCATACTCACTTTTCCTATCCTGTCAAAGTCCACCCCGTACGTCCAGGGGTCATTTACGAAGATGATGAATTCATCGTCACCTGTGTTCCTTTGCATCATCGCGTCACTACCTTTGGCTACCGCGTCTCAGAGAAAGACAGGTCAGGACGTTTTGATGTAGAAAAAGCTAAGGCGTTGCAAATTCCTCCCGGTCGTATTTATGGTCAACTCAAACGCGGTGAAGTCGTGACTCTCGCTGATGGGCGAGTGATTGATGGCAAGGAACTGTGTGGGCCGACAGAAATTGGACGCAAAATAGCCTATTGTACAGACACAATTTATTGTGATGGTGCTGTGGAATTAGCACAGGATGCAGATGTATTAATTCACGAAGCAACCTTCGCCCATCAAGATGCAGAGATGGCTTTTCAAAGGTTACATTCTACAACCACAATGGCAGCACAGACAGCTTTAGCAGCTGGAGCGCATCGGCTCATCATGACACATTTTAGTCCCCGCTATGCTCCTGGAAATCCAATAGAGTTGAAGGATTTACTTAAAGAAGCTCGTGCCATTTTTCCTTGTACAGACATGGCATATGATTTTATGACCTATGAAGTCCCCAGGCGACGAGACAAGGAGTTAAACCAGGAGGCTGTGGCTTAGTAGCGTTCGTAATGTACCTTACCAGACTTCTAGGAAAGCACGGGGGTGCTTTCTTCCATACTTAATTAGCGCCTGCTACGGACCAAGGTTGATATGCGATATTCCCTATCAACTGTGGAATTTCTTTATTTTCCGCTTATTTTCAGTCCTCTTTACGAAATCTTTAATTCTAATAGTCATAAGAACAAAAAGTTTTTCAGTATTTTATCTCTTCTTGAGTAAGCTAATACACAAATCTACAAAGTTCAACATAGAAATATCCAGTTTTTAAACTGCTTAGTACTAGACTTACTATATACGATTGTTATATTTATCAAACAAAAAAATACCAAAACGCTTGCTTGTTACTATAGAACCACCAGTTTTTGTATTGTTAAACCGCAGATATAAAAATTTTCGTGTGACTTATCTGGTTCTTACAAGCCTTTAGCGTTAATGACCTTAGATAAAATCATCAACAGATACTACTATCCTTATAAGTATATTTCAATACTAGATGCTATATATAAAGACAAAATTTAATACGTTATTTGCCTGTCACTGTAGCAAAATTTATCACCAAATAAACAAAAAACACATTGTTGTGTACAAAGCTTACCAAATAACTGCAGAGTCAGAAAACCTGAACTAGTAACGATATGGTAAAGATAGACCAAAAGTGTTGACTATCTTAATATTGTCGCTTAGGTTGAAATGAAACTAAAAGTATTGCAGAAGAGGTGACATCCTGCAAGTGCTGTCCCCTTGCAAAGATTATTTATGACTTTTGCTTATGACTTTTGGTAAATGTCGTTCCAAGTTGGAGTTCTTAAAAACTTGTGTCTTACTTTTTAACGGATTTTCAAAATTAGGCTAAATGTTATCTCAAGATTGGAATAATCTATGGTGTCAGAATATAAAGTAAGAGTTTAGAACTTATACAAGCTCAGAATTAAATATATTATCTAGTCATAAACTCGCTGCTGGAGATGCCCGTAGGAAACTGACTCTCACGTCTAAACTCTTCAAAAAAGTTTTCTCACAATTTTGTCAAAAAGTAATTCGATATAGTTAAGAGGACTTTGATTGTGGCTGACATTAGTCTCAAGCATGGGCAAATAGTTATTGCTTTTCCACGACGCAAGGTTAAAGGCAAAAAACTCTCTACAATTCTCTCTCGCCAACGCTTGAAAGTTTTGGGTGTTTCTGGCGTAGTTATGTCGGTTGCTAGTCTTATGGCTTTGATGACAAAACCGACACATCAGAGTTCCATGCAGATATTGGTGAGTTCCAAACTTTCTGAGAAGGTCAGGTCAAGTCAATCCGTTGAAGGGACAGAAAGCAAATTTACTGACCCTAATTTTGAAATTGTTGACTACACTGCTCAGCAAAAGCTGATGCTAAGTTCCAAGTTGCTACAAAAAGTCGTTAATTTGCTTCGTTCTGAGTATCCAGATTTGACAGTAGAACAGATTAAAGGCAAAAACGGTGAACAAAGTCCTTTAGTCATTACGCCATTAGAGCAGCAGACAGTCGATAACAAGGTGATTAGCCAAGTCTTTGAAGTTTCCTTCAAGGACGATGATCCAGTGAAAGCACAAAAAGTTCTTCAAACTCTACAAAAAGTCTATCAACAACATAATATAGAGCAGCAACAACAGAGTCTTTCTCGAGGGCTTTCTTTCATAAACGAAAGACTGCCCAAAGTGAAAGATAAAATGATTCAAGCTGAGAAAAATTTAGAACAGTTTCGCAAAAAACATCATTTACTTGACCCTCAGGTACAAGGCAAAATTCTTCTAGACTCTCTTGCTGATGTTAAAAAACAGCTGAGAACAACTCGCGCCCAGCTTGGAGACTTACAAGCTCGTTACGACAACTTAAAACAAAAATTGTCGTCCTCACCTGAGAATGCACTTGTCTCCTTTCGTCTGAGTCAATCGGATCTCTACCAAACACTACTTCAGGAAATTCAAAAGACGAATCTGTCTTTGGCTCAGGAGCGGTTACGCTATACAGATGACTCTCCAGCAGTCCAAAAACTGATTCAGCAGCGACGGACTCAAGTAGCGCTCCTACAAGAAGAGATTGAACGAGCGCGGGAAGACAAAGCTGTGCAAACGATATCAGAAACTTTATTCAAAGAATTCAAAGAGAAGCCATGGAGCACAGAGGTTTCTTCTACTACTAGTACAGGAAAACTACAACTGGTGACGGGGCAAGTAGCAGAGATTGACCTGAAACTTATGGAAGAGTTGATTCAGGTGCAATCAGCGGTTTTGGGGCTGCGTGCCAATGAAAAGAGCCTTGCTGACTCAGAAGCACAAATTCTTACGGAGCTTACCAAATACCCAAGTTTGATTGCAGAGTACAACCGTCTGCTGCCGGAGGTAGAAACGAATCGCAAAACACTAGAGCAACTCATGGCAGTGCAACAATCTTTAGGATTGATGATGGCTCAGGGAGGGTTAGATTTCCAAGTCTTGGAAGAACCTCAACCAGGAATCTCTCTGGGTAGCACTCAGCTATTCATATTACTTGCGGGAGTGTTACTTGGACCGATGTTTGGTGTGACAACAGCCTTGATGTCAGAAATGTCTAACAATACCATCTCCTCTCCAGAGGAGTTACAAAAGTTGACAAACCTCCGCTTGTTAGGGACAGTTCCAGAACTTTCACTGCTGAGTATGAAACAAGGGTTTTTTCGCCTGCCTTTGCACAGACTCACACGTGGTTTCTCATCACAAGCCATATTTGACGAAAAGCAACTGAACGTCTACTCCTTGTTGCCCTCTCATGAAACGCTTGATATGGCGTACCAAAATATTCAAATCTCACAGTCTTCTGTTGCTCATAAGTCCTTGATGTTCACTTCCGCGACATCGGGAGAAGGGAAGTCAACCTTGGCGCTGGGACTTGCGGTGAGTGCTGCCCGGATGCATCAACGGGTTTTATTAATTGATGCCAACCTCAGACAACCCAACCTGCACAAAATTTTGGGACTAACTAATGATTGGGGACTCTCTTTGTTGTTAGTAGAGGAAACAAATTCCTCAGTTCAGGAATACATCCAACCCATTCATCCTTCTATTGATGTTTTAACTGCTGGACCAACACCTGAAGATACAGTTAAGCTGTTAAGTTCTGCGCGAATGAAAGAACTGCTTACGTTTTTCGAGCAAACTTATGACGTTGTGCTCATAGATACTTCTTCTATTCTCAACACAGTTGATGCGAGAATTATGGCATCTGTGTGCAATGGGATTGTTATGCTAGGGCGCATTGATCGAGTCACCTACAATGAAATGGTTCAAGCTACAGAAATTTTGAGGAACTTGAATCTGATTGGGGTGATTGCTAATGGAACGAACCGGGTATAAGTATCTCAAAAAAAGAGTTTCACAACTTTGGCACACAATGCCATTTGAACAAATTCGCTAACCCCATCTCATAAATACCCCTCTTTTTCAGCAAATTTTCGTAAACGAGGAATACATTGCCGTTGATAAAAACTGCTCAATGTGGATACTGGTAGCCCAAATTCTGCAGACAATTCCTTCCAACTCACTTCTGGTGGTAAGCGTTTCAAAATTAACACTTGACAATTCACTTGCGGACGTCCTTGAATATGTGTCTGGCGCAGTTCTCCATCTTCATCTTTTTCTGCCCAAAACCTAACGTTTTCTAGAATAGGAGGAACATCAGGTTCAGCAGGAAGATTATCAATAGGATCAATGATTTCACTTGCCTCACCTGAGCGAGACTGATTGATATTAGGAAAGACTGTTCTGGCTTGTTTTCGCTGCTGTTCGCGGTAAAAGTCTTGCAGTCTGCGTTTTAAGTAAACATTCAGCCAAGTTATAACACTACCCAAAGAAGAATCATAGGGTTGACCTGTCAGACCTTCACAGATGTTGCGGCAAAAATATAACCAGGTTTGTTGCAATGCATCCTGATAGTAGACAGTACTTTCCCTCCAGAGTTTATTAGCACTCAAGCGAATGATTTGCGTGAGCAGTTTCTGACGTTCTGGGCTTCCGGGTTGGTGTCCACAGGCTTCGTCAACCAAGTAACGTAACAGTTCCTCCAGTCGATCCATAGCAATTTTGGCAAACAGAGCAGGCATTTTCAGTATTGCTTAGAAGATAACTCTGTAGTATTACCCCTTGTCGCGATATTATATGCTTTGTACCTTTGTTGGGAACGGGGTATCCTGCAGATTTTGCATACGAAAACTACCCAAAGAAATCTCTGAGTAACTTGTTTGGTCACTATCAACTGTGGCACTTATCTTTGTTCTTCTGGTATGAAGAAATCCTAAAAACTCAATTTTTGTATCCCCTGCTATTCACCAACCGCAGTTCGAGATGCCAAGTGGCATTGGCTACATAAACCAAAAAACTCTAGAGTGTGGTAAAAAATCTTAAACTTATGTGTAGATTGTAACTGAGTCTCTAGGTCATGGACAGGGCATTGATTAATAGGAATGGAAGCACCACATTGTAGGCAGGTCAGATGGTGCTTGTCTTGCTGCGTTAAGCTGTAAAGAGCCTCACCGTTAGCTAATGTCCGCACTTGCACCATACCTTCCAATTTTAAGGCTTCTAATGAGCGGTAAACTGTTGCTAAACCCATGCTTTGGTTGCGGTTTCGCAATTCCACGTAAATATCTTGGGCAGAGATGCCTTGTTTGACGTTTTTGAGCAGGTTTAAAATTCGGTCTTGACTGCGGGTGCGCGCGGCTCTCATAGACGGTACTAAAAAAGTAGAAAAGACGCCAATGACATTTAAAAATGTTGTGCTGGCTAACCTCTAGCTTAACTCTAATTACTTCTTGTAATCTTATTGTTGCCTTGTCGCCTAGTTGGGACAGAAAGATATAGTATGAGCGTAGCAGTATTCAGCAAAAGCCAGTGCAAAGGAAGTATCTAGCCAAAATTTTTGTAACACTTCGTCCTTCAGTTCTAGACCCTGCTGGTGTAGCAGTACAATCAGGGCTGAAGCAATTGGGATACGATAATGTAGATCAAGTGCGGATTGGCAAGTACGTTGAAATCACTCTCACTTCACCTGATGAAGGTACAGCCCGTCAGAACCTAGATCGGATGTGTGACTTAATGCTTGCGAATCCAGTGATAGAAAATTATCGCTTTGATTTGATTGAAGTTGAAGCACAGACGGGAGTGTCTTAATTGGTTTGCCAGAGTTATTAGTCCTTTGTCCTTCGTCTTTTGTTTTATAAACTTTAACAAATGACGAATGACAGATGGTTAATGACAAATAACAAATAACAAATGATAAACGATGAAATTTGGGGTTGTTGTTTTTCCGGGTTCTAATTGCGATCGCGATGTTGCTTACGTCACAAAAGACTTACTCAAGCAACCAACTCGCATGGTTTGGCATCAAGAAACTGATATTTCCGATTTGGATGCCATCATTATACCTGGTGGTTTTAGCTACGGAGATTATTTACGCTGCGGTGCGATCGCGCGGTTTTCACCTGTGATGCAGCAAGTTGTAGAACATGCTCAAAAGGGCAAACCTGTCCTCGGTATTTGTAATGGCTTTCAGGTATTAACTGAGGCAGGGCTGTTACCGGGAGCGTTGGTGAGAAATCGGGATTTGCATTTTATATGCGATCGCATCCCTATCAAAGTTGAGCGCACAGACCTTCCTTGGACACAAGCTTATCAAAAAAGTGAGATTATTACTCTGCCAATTGCTCATGGAGAGGGGCAATTCTACGCTGATGCATCCACTTTATCAGAGATTGAAGATAACGGTCAAGTGTTATTTCGCTATGAAGGAGATAATCCAAACGGCTCACTGAATAACATTGCCGGGATTTGCAACCGCCAAGGTAATGTCTTGGGAATGATGCCGCACCCAGAAAGGGCGTCTGACCCGATGCTGGGCGGTAGTGATGGGTTGAAGTTGTTTCAGGGGTTGTTGGAGAAAGTTGCGGCGTTAGTGTAGCGTTGGAGGGCGATCGCTCTTTTACATTTTGATGCTAGGGGCGATCGCCCAAAATATCCTTACCTCTGTGGTGCTTATTTGTGTCTTTTTATGTGTTGTTTACTTGATTTCTGACTCAATATTTATCATTTAACCTTTAGAAAACACCAAGTTTATGAAATTTGTAAATATAGGATTCGGATTCGTAACTTGGCTGGTATGAATCAAAGTGCTAACATTCGCGGATACGCTTTCTAAAGCCTCACCTTCAGAGAGTAGTTCTGATAAGCACGGTCAAACGCTACATTAAAGCTAAACATTCCACTCCTTTGCCATGCTAGCCAGTACCGCCAAATATGAAATTACCTGGGAAAAGCTACCAGATGAGTTTGTTTTAGACGATGAACCAGTGGACAATATCAATCAGCCTTCCCTCGCCGCAGCCTTAACCGAAAGTTTGCAAGTTGGGGGCAAGTTACCAGATAATGCCCTCATCACCACAAACTACGGCATTTGTGCCACGGTGAATCAGAAGATAGTAGTGAAAGCCCCGGACTGGGCGTATATACCTTCTATTGGAGTGTCACGAGAGGAAGTCAAACGCAGCTATACGCCTCGGCTTCAAGGGGATATTCCACTTGTTGTGATGGAGTTTCTTTCTGATACCGAGGGGGGTGAGTATTCAAGTAAGCCCACTTACCCTCCAGGTAAATGGTTTTTCTACGAGCAAGTCTTAGAGGTTCCCAACTACATCATTTTTGAACTGGATACAGGGGAACTGGAAGTTTATCACTTGGATGATTCCAAACGATATCAGCTACAAAACTCTAATGCGAATAATCTTTACTGGATTGCTGAAATGCGATTATTTCTGGGAGTATGGCAAGGAACCAAAGATAATCGCCTGGCTACTGGTTACGGTGGTGGGATGAGAATGGTAAACTTTTGCTCTGGGGTTCAGAACGAGCTGAACGACTAGCAGCACAACTCCGGGCTGCGGGAATTGAACCTAAGGTTTAAGAGGAGCAATCCCATCTTACTTAATGTCAAGCCAACTCTACTAATCCCCATATCACCGCAAACAACGAATCGCCTCCAAAAGACCTCTGGCTTTATTCAACGTTTCTTCGTATTCTTTATCTGGATCAGAATCAGCAACCAAACCTGCACCAGCTTGCACACTCAGCGTATTATCCCGGAGAACCATTGTGCGAATTGCGATCGCACTATTCAATTGTCCTTCAAAATCATAATATCCGTAGACACCAGAATACACGCCGCGACGACACGGTTCTAACTCGTGGATAATTTCCATTGCCCGAATTTTGGGTGCGCCACTGACTGTACCAGCGGGGAAACAAGCTTTGAGTAAATCCCACGCAGTCTTTCCGGGTGCGAGTTTCCCTACAACATTGCTGACAATATGCATGACATGAGAGTAGCGCTCAACTACCATCAATTCATCAACTCTGACTGTACCACTTTGACAAACGCGCCCCAAATCATTTCGTCCTAAATCAACAAGCATGACGTGTTCTGCTATTTCCTTGGGATCTTTGAGCAAATCCTCTGCAAGTGCTGCGTCTTCTTGGGGGGTTTTTCCTCGTGGACGTGTTCCAGCGATAGGACGTACAGTTGCGATCACCTCTCCTTGCGAATCCCGTTCTGCTTTCACCATCACCTCTGGACTGGAACCGATGATTTGCCAATCTTGAAACTGAAAGTAAGCCATGTAAGGCGAAGGATTAATTTGGCGCAAGGAACGATAAAGAGCAAAGGGGTCGCCAGTGTATTCTGTTGTTAGTCGCTGGGAGATAACAACTTGAAAAATATCTCCAGCTTTGATGTAGTCTTTTGCTTTTTGGACCTTATCACAGAATTGCGATCGCGTGAAGTTACTCTTATACTCCTCCACTTTCTCTACTTCCCCTACTCCCCTACTTGCTGATGGTGTCCACTGCAATATCGTTTTTTCCGGCGAGAGGGGAAGAGATAGCTTATTCACCATTTGGGTGACGCGATCGCACGCTTGTTGATACGCTGCTTGTAAATCGACTTGTGGATCACGCAAATCGGCGTAGGCGATCGCCCAAATTTTCCGCTTGACTTGGTCAAAAATCAACAGATGGTCTACCTGCATCCACAACCCATCTGGAATATTTCTTTCATCTGTTTGATAAACTGGGACGCGTGGTTCTATCCAGTGAATCAATTCATATCCCCAGAAACCTATCAAACCCCCAATTCCTGGCGGTAATTGAGGTAATTTGACAGGATGATACGGTGCTAAACAATTGGCTAAAGCGTTAAAGGGATCACCTTCAAAGACGAGACGCGAACCGTCTCGGTGTGTTTGAGTGGTGTATTCGCCTTTTGCTTCCAAAACCCACAGCGGATCACAACCCACCAAACTGTAGCGTCCCAGTTTTTCTCCACCTTCTACTGATTCCAACAAAAAACTGTAGGGTTGTCCTGCACAGACTTTGTACCACGCTGAGACTGGTGTATCGAGGTCGGCTACCCATTCCTGATACACTGGCACAAAGTTGCCTTGTTTTGCTAGCTGAGAAAACTGGGAAAACTCTGGAAAAATCATAATTTTTATTTTAGGAACTGGGGAGCTAGAGGATTTTAGACTCATGACGAGTGGTTGTTAAGAGTTAGTGATGAGTATAATCACCAACTCTTAACAATCCTGTATCCAAAATCTAAAATCAGACTGTCCCTTGTCCCTAGTTAACTATGGATTGGGAGCGTCGTAGGTAGCTGTACCGCTAAACTTGACCGCTGCGGGACTGGGATTCTTACCGATATTGCGGTCTACATAGCGTACTTTCTCACGACCAGGGTTGACTTTTTCAGGGAAGACGCCATCAGCTGGATGTAAGTACTGAATTTCTCCGTTGGGATAGATCCGGTAGACTTTGTAGTCTGTAATTTTTAGTTTCCGGAGTACCTGACCGCCCAAATAGATGCCGTATTCCTTACGAGCCAAATATAGCAGGTTTTCACCTTGACGCATAATGGCGGTACCGCCTGTTGGTAGTTCAAACGGTTGCTGTTTGGGGCTGGTCCAAGTGATGGCGTACTTTTCTTCTACTTCTGCTTTCTTGAGCAAGCCGCCAGTACTACCACCAAATATGGGGGTTTGTCCAGAAAGTGTTTCTGCCATAAAATTTTCTCTCAACGTTTTTACGGCATACTATCACCGCGAATAGGGTCATATTGCGATTGTGTCATAGTCTGTAACAGTTATTAGGATTAGTCATTGATCATTAGCTTGAACAAAAGTCTATTTACTCTTGACTTTTAATGGCTTTTGCTCTTGGCTACCCTCAATAATGGGTATGGTAAAGTGAAACTGACTGCCCTGATTTTTACCGTTTGATTTTGCCCAAATTTCTCCACCCCAGCCATTGACGATTTGACGGCAAATTGCTAAACCAAGACCTGTACCACCAGTTGTACGGCGCAGTGCTCCTTCTTCTTGGTAGAAGCGGTCAAAAACGATTTCTAGAAGGTGTGTTTCAATACCGCGTCCAGTGTCAGCTACAGTCACCTCTACCATTTTTTTTCGGTTACGTTCACCCTTAATGGTGATTTGTCCGTCTGTTGGCGTAAATTTGCAAGCATTGTCTATCAGTTTTGCCAGGACTTCCACTAGCCAATCTCCATCAGCTTTGACCAATGGTAAGCTTTTGGCAAGTTGAGTTGTAATTTTAGGCAGATTTTCAGAGGCAAATCGGGTGCGAATTCGACTGAGTGATAGATCAACACACTCTTGTAAACTCAGGGATTCTGGATGCCATTCTACCCGACCGCTTTCTAGATTGGAAAGCGTGAGGAAATCTTGTATGAGTTTGCGCATCCGTTCTGAGTCAGCCAAAGCAGTGTCTAGCATAACCTGCTGTAGCTCTGGAGGCATATCCGGTTCGCTAGCAAGACTTTCCAAGCACACCTGAATGGTGGATAAGGGGGTGCGGAGTTCATGTCCAGTGATAGCGATTAAGTTGCTGCGAGTGCGGTCAAGGGCTTCCAACTGCTTGTTTAAGTCCTCTAGGTTAGCATAAGCCTCTGCTTGGATCAGGGCAACTCCCACTTGAGTGGCAATAGCTTCTACCAAGTCAAAGTCTCCAGCATGCCAATCATGTGAAGTTTCATTACAGTAATGTAGTTCGACGATACCCAACAACCGTCCTTGGTAAAACACTGGTTCCATCAGCCAAGAACGAATGCCATATTGTTTAACGAGTTTCGCAAGTTCTTGAGAACTGGTAATGCGAGCGTCTGTTTGAGTATCGATCACATAAATGCCCTCGCTTTGGAGTACAACTTCCCTGAATAACAAATTGTTCTCCAAAAGCCAGGTTTTTCCCATCACAGTTGAGACACCAGGACTCAAAAATTCATGTTCAATGACAGCTTTAGCATCCGTCTCTTGAGCGCGATAGATTAAGCAGCGACTCGCCTCCATGTTTTCTCCCAACTCTTGGGTAGCAACTTGCAGAATTTCATGGGGGTCGAGCGATCGCCTAATAGCGGTGCTAATTGTATTGACTAAACGTTCTTTTCGTGCTTGAGCAGCGATGGAACGGTATGCCTTATGCAATTTGTACTGACTTGCCTGTAGGTAAGTTACCAAACGCTGTACAAAGGGGTCAGTGTCTATATCACAGGCATATTCATTTAATTGTTGTATTTTTGTTTCGCTCTTATTCTCCCCTATGCCAAATCTCTGGCGTGCCTGCTGAATTTTATCTGCCAGTTCTGGTCTGTAAGCCAAAATCCTATCCAATAGAAATTCAGCGGCTTTTAGGCTCACCCCCCGTTCTGCAGTCCAAATTCCTTCAAACCTTCGCGCCGTGTCCATATCCAGACTTGGGTTGATATCCCGCAATTGCTGATTTTTGGCAAGAGAACCCAAGCTTTCCCGGCAAACCAGACAAGTCGCATAATTTTGGGCAATCACCACCAAATGCCACTCTTGACTTAAAGCATCATCGTGTTCAAAGGCTATCTTTTCGTAGTATTCCGAACTATTCGCAAAATCCGTTTCGGGAGCGGATAAGACGTATATTTGATTACTGCGTTGGGCAAGCCGTTGATATCGATGAGCCTCTTGGCGGTAAAATCGCTCTCTTTGGAAGCTAGCAATGACTAGAGGCTGCTCCATAGTCGCAGCCAAAACCTGGTCCTCCATCGCGTGGGAGAGGGCCGTTAGTGAAGCCTTAAAATAGATTTGAGGTCTCAGGGTGGGTAGAGCCTGTAGCAGTTCACTCAGCACGGAAGTCGAAATGCTCATCAATTTCTTTAAGGAGCCACAATCAGCAATAAATCCATGTCACAGATGCATTGTACAAATTACAAGGGACTCTCAAGGTAACGAGATAGTTGCAATATGTAAAGAATAGTAAAAGACATATTGAAATTCTTGGCAGGCGCAGCACGTTGCTTAAGATGCAGCAACATTCTGCCTAGGGTCTCTCGCCAGCCTGGCGACAGCAGCTTTAGAGGTATAGTAAGTATCTTACAAAAATAGACTGGCGTCATCATCAGTGCTTAGTCTTGAGTCCTAAAGTGTTGAGTCTATTCCCACGGCTGATTCTTAAGGTTAGTCATCCGCAAGAGCTGCTCTGCTTTCCACTCTAATATTCTTGAGCTATTTACTACAACGAAAAGTTTCCAAAAGACTTGACACTCTCACCGTCAATCTTTCGGATGTGACGGGAGATTCCTGCTTCATCGGGTTTGTCTAGTCTTAGGTCGTCTCCGTCCTAAAACCCCGTCCAGATTCCCCTCCACAAGCATCTGTTTTAAGTCCACCGTATGCCCTGCGGCAGACTACAAAAGACTGATTGTACGTATCGCATTCTCATTTATAACATTCGACCCCCCTGCAATCAGGTATTTTTTTTGGTGATGCGAGTTATCTGGCGAGAACGACCAATCTTGCCAAACTTACGGCGCATCTAGGCGCGTTGGCTCCTTTACTCTACCATTTTGGGCTGGAAAAATGTCTCTCTATAGTCGGTTTTGCATTGGTTGTGGTTCATCCACCGATACAACGAAGTTTACCGGGAGTCCTCTCGCTCTACAAAGATAAACCCACTCAAAAAGGGAGAGCAGGTTTCTTTTATGATTCTTGCGAGAATAGAAATTAACTCGTTAAACCTTTGACTATTGCATTTGCCATTGCCTCTGGATTATACAAATTGATATCTTTTTGTGAATCGATAAAACAAGCTTCTATAAGAATCGCAGGCATATTTGTATGTTTAAGAACAAATAAGTGTTTACCATTTTTAACACTGCGATTTAAAAATCCCAACTTGATGATTTCTTCTAATACAGAATAAGCAATCTTTTTTCCAGGTTCGCTCATGGCAAAGATTTCTGCTCCATTTGCCTGACTGTTGAAGCTATTAAAATGTATTGAAACAAAAATATCAACATTAGCAGCATTAGCTGTAGAGCATCTTTGTTCTAGAGATTCCTTTACTGTATCAGCTTTCGCTGGTAGACAAGAGATAACTTCATGTCCCAAGTTTTTTAATTTTGCAATAACTCGATTGCCTAAATCTAAGGTTAAACTATCTTCAGACTTGATGCCTTGTGCTCCTGTATCAGGAGGACAATTATGACCAATATCAATTCCAAATTTCATTTTTTTATCTCTTTTGATGTAGATTTTTGTCGTCATTTTTCCTATTTTTTGCTAAAATGCCATAGATTTTCTCGTTTTTAGACAATGACTCATTATTTAGTAAATAATATTATAAATCTATCAAAATATATTGAAGTAAAATGTTTGATTACAGAGGTTATTGGTAATTTTATCAGGAAAAAAATCAAAATATTTCTTAATTATAATCATGAGTAATAAACACTGTCAGATGTCATAATTAGGGCTGAGGTAATTAAAAAAAATACATAAATATTATGTAAATATGTACAATAAAGCAAGGCATCAGTTTTAACATCATAAGTAAATCAAAAAGGTGCCATGTTTTCCTTTGTCCTCCCTTTAAGAGGTTGGAAGTGTCACAATAGGAGATGTAAAACCTTAAACAAGCTTTCAATCTCAAGGCATGAAACGCATTATCCTGATAGCAGGGTTTGAATCATTCAACGCTGACCTGTATCGAAAGGCAGCTTTTTTGGCTACTTCTCGTGTCAGTGAATTGGATATTCGCGTTTTTAGCGATCGCGACATCAACAGCAAACCTACGGAGGTGGAAGCTGCATTAAAAGATGCTGATGTGTTTTTTGGCAGCTTGCTATTTGATTATGACCAAGTGTTATGGTTACGCGATCGCATTGCCCACATCCCCATCCGCCTCGTGTTTGAGTCAGCTTTGGAATTGATGAGTTTAACTAAGTTGGGTGCTTTTGCCATTGGTGACAAACCCAAAGGAATGCCCAAACCAGTTAAATTCATCCTTGACAAATTCACTGGTGGACGAGAGGAAGATAGACTCGCAGGTTATATTAGCTTTTTAAAGATAGGACCAAAACTCTTGAAATTTGTGCCAGTGCAAAAAGTACAAGACTTACGCAACTGGCTTATTATCTATAGTTACTGGAATGCTGGCGGACCAGAAAATGTTGCCGCTTTATTTTGGACGCTGGCAGAAAAATACTTAAGTTTAAAAGTCGGAGATATTCCCCCAGCAGTCGAAACCCCAAATATAGGATTACTACATCCTGACTATCTCGGTTATTTTGAATCACCACAGGCATACCTTGAGTGGTATCAACAAAAAAACACAAAAGAACTCATCAATTCAAAATTAGAAGCTTCTTCCTCATCCCCAATTGTAGGAATTCTCCTCTATCGCAAGCACGTCATTACCAAACAACCCTACATACCCCAACTCATTCGTCGTTTTGAAGAAGCTGGTTTGATACCATTACCTATCTTTATTAATGGTGTGGAAGGTCATGTGGCGGTGCGAGATTGGATGACAACTGAGTACGAAACCCAGCAACGACAACAAGGTGATGTAGAAATTCCTTCCCTTTCGTCTGAGGCGGTAAAGGTTGATGCGATCGTCTCAACCATTGGCTTTCCTCTGGTGGGTGGTCCGGCTGGTTCAATGGAAGCAGGACGTCAGGTAGATGTCGCAAAACGCATCCTTACTGCCAAGAATGTACCATATATCGTCGCTGCACCATTGCTCATTCAAGATATTTCCTCTTGGACGCGCCAAGGTATTGGTGGTTTACAAAGTGTAGTTTTATACGCTTTACCAGAACTGGATGGGGCAATTGACACCGTTCCTCTTGGGGGTTTAGTTGGTGAAAACATTTATCTAGTTCCCGAACGGGTACAGCGATTAATTGGTAGGGTGAAAAGCTGGATTCATCTTAGACAAAAACCAGCATCCGAACGGAAGATTGCAATTATTTTGTATGGGTTTCCCCCCGGTTATGGCGCTGTGGGAACAGCTGCGTTGTTGAATGTACCCCGAAGTCTTCTCAATTTTCTTCAAGCACTGAAAAACCAAGGTTACGCTGTGGGAGATTTGCCGGAAGACGGAGAAGAATTAATTTGCCAAGTCAAAGAAGCGGATGACTTGATATGGGAAGACGGAAAAAATTTCCCCTCATCTCCCTCCGTCAACGTCCGTACTCTAGAAAAATGGCTAGGCTATCTCCGCACATCCCGCATTGAAAAACAATGGAAATCTCTCACAGGGACTGGGATTAAAACTTACGGCGATGAATTTCATATTGGCGGGGTTCAGCTGGGGAATGTTTGGATAGGTGTGCAACCACCACTGGGGTTACAAGGCGACCCCATGCGGTTAATGTTTGAACGTGATTTAACTCCCCATCCCCAATATGCTGCTTTCTACAAGTGGCTGCAAAATGAGTTTCAAGCTGATGCTGTTGTTCATTTTGGTATGCACGGCACTGTAGAATGGTTGCCTGGATCTCCTTTGGGTAATACGGGTTATTCTTGGTCTGATATTCTGTTGGGAGATTTGCCCAATCTATATATATATGCGGCGAATAATCCTTCAGAATCTATTTTGGCAAAGCGTCGTGGTTACGGGGTGTTAATTTCTCACAATGTACCGCCTTACGGTCGTGCAGGGTTGTATAAGGAATTAGTGGCGCTGCGAGATTTAATTTCAGAGTATCGAGAGGACCCCGAGAAGAATTATCCCCTTAAGGAAGCGATTTGTAAAAAGATTGCTGACACTGGTTTAGATGCTGATTGTCCGTTTGAAGATGCGAAGCGGCTGGGGATTGCGTTTACACCTGAGAATATCCGGATGTTTAGCGCTCATGCTTTTGATGATTATCTCGTGAAGTTGTACGAGTATTTGCAAGTGTTGGAGAATCGTCTGTTCTCTTCAGGGTTGCATATTTTGGGGGAAGTCCCTGGTGAGGAAGAATTAGCGTCGTATTTGGAAGCTTATTTTGGAAATGAACCGCACAGAGAAGAGGAAGAAGAGAAGCTGGTTCGTGAGTTATTGATGCAGACGAGTGATGAGTTAACGAATTTGTTGCGGGGTTTGAATGGGGAGTATATTCCTCCTGCGCCTGGTGGTGATTTGTTGCGTGATGGTCCCGGTGTTTTGCCTACGGGTAGGAATATTCATGCTTTAGATCCTTATCGTATGCCTTCGGCTGCAGCATATGAACGGGGACGAGAAATTGGTCGAAAAATTATTGCCCAGCATCTACAAGAACATGAGACATACCCGGAGACTGTGGCGGTGCTGTTGTGGGGTTTGGATGCGATTAAAACTAAGGGAGAATCTCTGGGAATTTTGTTGGAATTGGTGGGTGCTGAACCTGTCAAAGAGGGTACGGGACGAATTGTCCGGTATGAGTTGAAACCTTTGGCTGAGGTAGGACATCCCCGGATTGATGTGTTGGCAAATTTATCGGGGATTTTCCGGGACAGTTTTGTAAATATTATTGAATTGTTGGATGATTTGTTTCAACGGGCAGCTGAGGCTGATGAACCAGAAGACCAGAACTTTATCAGAAAACATGCTTTGGCTTTGAAGGCGCAAGGGGTAGAAAATGTATCTGCGAGATTGTTTTCTAACCCAGCAGGTGATTTTGGTTCATTAGTAAATGACCGCGTGGTTGATAGTAACTGGGAATCTGGCGATGAGTTGGGGGATACTTGGCAAGGTCGCAATGTGTTTAGCTATGGTAGACAAGATAAAGGTCAAGCTAGACCCGAAGTGCTGACTCAGCTGTTAAAAAGCACAGGGCGTATTGTCCAAGAAATTGACTCGGTGGAATACGGGTTAACTGATATTCAAGAATACTACGCCAATACTGGTGGGTTGAAAAAAGCAGCGGAAAAACAACGTGGTAAAAAAGTGACTACCAGCTTTGTGGAAAGTTTTTCTAAAGATACAACCCCGCGCAATTTAGATGATTTGCTGCGGATGGAATATCGCACCAAGTTGCTCAATCCCAAATGGGCACAAGCTATGGCAAATCAAGGTTCTGGCGGTGCTTACGAAATTTCCCAGCGCATGACGGCGTTAATTGGCTGGGGCGGAACTGCGGATTTTGCTGATAATTGGGTCTATGACCAAACTGCGGATACTTATGCTTTAGATGCAGAGATGGCAGAGAAATTGCGGAAGGCGAATCCGGAGGCTTTTCGTAATATCGTGGGGCGGATGTTAGAAGCGCATGGGCGTGGTTTTTGGCAAGCCAGTGAGGACAAGTTACAGAAGTTACGCGAGTTGTATGAGTTGACGGATGAGGAATTAGAAGGGGTAACAGTTACTTAAAGGTATTGCGCAAGTAAGTAATGCCACGTGAATCAATGTGGGATGCGTTAGCCAAGCGTAACCCATGCTGTTGGAGGAATGGATGTATTAAGCGTAACGCATCTTACAAACAATCCTGCCTACTTAGAAAATAATTGGGTTCTGTCCGGATGGTATGTTACGAAAATGTAAAAATAGAGACATATATGAGAAGTTAAAGCTATACTCTGAATGGTCTAATATGTCTAAATAATTACCTGACAAATCCAGTGATTCCCGTAAAAAACTATAGAAATGGAAAATCTCTCTACTCATCTTGAGGATGTTTGGCGCAAGCTATGGCAAGTTTTTGGCTCTTATGAATCTTGTATATCTAACCCAGCCAAGTGCAAAGATATACAAAGTAGGCTCTTACACTTCAACGATAGTCATTTAGCTGAACCCGATTATATTGATGATGTTATCCAAGCCTTATCAAGAGGATTTTATCTAATTAAATCTGGGTTAGAATGGCAAAAACCTGCTGCTGGTCACAACTCAATTGAAGAACCCAATGATACACATAAGGCACGTGGTATTCAGTGGAGACTTGTGATGGTATACGGTGGATTTGAAACGATTACAAAGACGTTATTATTTCATACTCATAGAGGTGGTTTGAAACAAGAAGCTATTCAAGAGTTTACAAATAAATGTCATCTTCAAAACTATAATCTATTAAACTCACCAGATACAACAAGAGTCAATCTTGAAAAATGGTTTCATAAAGCATCATCTGAAAAAAAGAGTGCAATTGCTGATTTCCTCAGTCTTGACAGTGGAGATAAAACCATAATCGAAAAATGGATTATTCAATCGACTCCTGTTTCTACCTGGGTTGATGCTGTAAAACTTGCTAAAGCTATTCGGAATGCTACTGCTCATGGTGCGCTTTCAGCAAGTAAAGTTAAACAATGGGGACTACAAAAGCCACTGCTAACTTTAGCCGATAATCTCGGAGAAATAGCTGTGGCTGCTATGCAGAAGTTGATCTAGCTCTTGAATGAGCAGACCATTCCTCAAATAAAGTCAAATTGTTAGCAGAATGTAGTCTTGATAGTGAATGGGAAAGGCAAATACCTTATACCAATTTGAAAAAAGAATGCGACAGATACACACTCCAAAACCTGGCTATATCTGGCTTTCTTAATTTTGAATTTTGAATTTTGAATTTTGAATTGGTATTACCTGCCCCTATAAAATACACTACCCCATTAGCCATTATCCTAGTTGCGTGATCGGTTCCCAATTCAACACATCTTGCAGTAAGGCTTGGTAGCCCTGGTCATTAGGATGCAAACCATCAGAGGAAAGATGCGATCGCACCCAATTTTCACCTCTTCTCAACCAAAGGTCAAAAACATCTAGATAAGGAATCTGACGTGCTGCACAAGCTCGCTTAGTCGCTTCCTTATAGTCGTACTGATCGGCATGATTGTAATAAAAACAGTTCAGGAAAGGCATCTTACTTTCATCTACCGGCACCATACCCACAAACAGAACACGACACAACTGCTGTGCTTGGTCTAACAAATTAGCTAGCTGTGATTGAAACTGCTCAACTTCAGTGTGTAGGCGTCCATCTAGACGCCCTAAGCGAGCTGAGTCATTGACTCCTACAGAAAGAATAATCAGATCAGGAAAACGATTTCGCAGTTCACCCCGCTGGCGAACTTCTTGCTTTAACCGCTGGGACACCTGAGCCACTCCATCTCCGCGAATGCCCAAATTATAAAGAGCATGACTAGGATTGTCGGGACACATCCACCGACGTCGCAGTTGCTCTACCCAACCACCACCAACTGGATCGCCAAATCCATAAATGAGGCTATCACCAAGAGCAATCACCCTTAGAGCAACACGAGTCTGTTGAGGAACTAATAATAAACTATTCATCGAAGCCTCCGTAGGATACGGCTTGTATCTGGGATAAAGCCTCGTCCAAACCGTAGGTTTGGACGGGATCGTTGACCGTTGCCTTATTCCTAAGTGTGATGGGCACCATTAACTTGGAGAACAGTGCCAGTAACATAGCTACTGGCTATTGGTGAAAGTAAAAACACAGCTGCCCAAGCAACCTCCTCAGGTTTACCAAAGCGACGGAACGGGATCTCTGCAGTTATCTTTTCTTTAACTTTATCGGGGATCGCCTTGGTCATCTCAGTCTCGATAAATCCAGGCGCTACAGCATTGGCTCGCACTCCATACCGTGCTGCCTCTAAAGCCAGAGATTTGGTCAGACCGATCGCACCTGCTTTAGATGCTGCGTAGTTTGTCTGACCTATGTTTCCCCGCTCACCCGAAATTGAACTGATACAGATGACCGAACCTTCTCGTCGCTCATACATCTTGGGAATAACGGGAATCAGTGTGTTGTATATTCCCTTCAAATTAGTTTCTATGACTGCATCCCAGTCATCTATCGCTAGCTTGGGAAAAAAGTTGTCTCGGGTCATTCCAGCATTAGCGACAACCCCATAAATCGGTCCCAGTTTCTCTTCTGCTGTCTCTGCTGCTGCTGCCATTGCTGCGGGATCAGTCACATCAGCTTGAATTGCCAGAGCACCACTCTCAACATTGGGTTCGCTACGGTAAGTGTAAGCTACCTGAGTTCCCAGTTCCTCTAATAGACTGACGATCGCCGCTCCAATACCTCGATTACCGCCAGTCACTAAAACGACTTTGTCTTCCAATCCTAAATGTTTCATATGTTAAGGTAGACATTGTATATTACAAAACTAAGAGCAGGAAAATATTAGGAGACAAATTTTTCTTTGTCCTGCTTCTACCTGCTCTTTTACTTCAATCGCTCTATGGCGATCGCAGTGCCGCCACCAGTACCATGACACACTGCTGCTAACCCGAATTGACCATTTTTCTCCTCCAAAGCATTAAGCAGTGTCACAAGAATTCGCGCACCAGAAGCCCCAATGGGATGCCCCAAAGCAATTGCACCCCCATAGACATTGAGCTGCTCGTAAGGAACACCCAGGATTCGGTGAAACAAAACATTACTCAACGCGAAAGCCTCGTTATTCTCGAATAGGTCAAAATCAGAAATTTTCATGTTCAACTTGTCTAACAGCTTCTTCACTGCATAAATGGGAACTTCTGGGAATCGCCACGTTTCTCCACCTGCCCACGTTCCTCCAACAACGCGCGCAAGAGGCTTTAGTCCGTGTTCTTCCACCGCCCTTTGACTGGCCAAGACAACAGCTGCTGCTCCATCGGATATCTGACTGCTATTGCCAGCAGTCAACACTCCATCCTCTTTGAAAGCAGGTTTGAGTTCAGCAAGCTTCTCTCGAGTCGTCTCTGGACGAATTCCTTCATCTTTTTCTACCAGCTGCACACCTTTTTTGCCCTTAACTTCAATAGGTGCAATCTCTTTCTGCAACAAGCCTTGTTGAGTCGCAACTGTCGCCCGTTGCTGAGAATATAGAGCAACTTCATCCAATTCATTCCGTGTCACTTTATAGGCTTGTGTTAGCCTTTCAGCTTGCTCTCCCATCTTTTCAGATGTAGTGGGATCAGAAATACCGTCAGAGATTAAGAGATCGATGATTTGCTCTTGTGAATTCAGCAGTAACTTGCACCCCCATCTGACTCGGTGTGAGAGCAACAACCCACTCTGAGACATAGATTCCATGCCACCAGCAAGTACAATGTCGGCTTCACCAGAGCGAATAGTAGTAGTGGCGTTCATCAAGCTCATCATTCCTGACGAACACACCATATCCAGTGCATATCCGTTCACTGTCTCCGGAATACCGGCCTTGAAAGCTGCTTGACGAGGCAATAACTGTCCATGACCAGCTCGGAGTACATTGCCAAAGATGTACAAATCTATAAATTCCCCAGAGAGCCCTGCTCGTTGTAGTGCGGCACGTATGGCGATCGCACCTAAATCTACTGGAGACAAATCTGCAAGGATTCCTCCGAAGCGACCAAGTGGTGTGCGTACTGCTGAGACGATATAAGCTTGTTGCATACTCTTGTTATTGTCCAAATTTGATGGAATTTGTTTGTATTTGCTACTTTATCTTTATAGCTGAAAAAGAAATGTAATAAGCATCAAAAATTATCCTATTTTTTGAATATTAAATTAATTAATTTAATTTAATATTCAAAATGAAAATGTTTAGAATAATTATGTGTAAGGCAATAAGTAAAAGGAGTACAAAAATGTTTGGTGGATACAATACTGTTGAACAATTCTTGAGGCAAGTCAGTGATTTGCAAAGATCAACTTTTGAGAATTTGATGACTACGTTCCCGGGAATGCAAAGCTTTAACGCGTTTATTAATTATCGTGAAAATTTTAATAAAGCTTTGGATTATCAGGAGAATTTAACAAGCAATTATCTGGAATTACAGGTTCAGTTAACCCGTATATCTGTAGATGTCCAGAAGCAATTTTTGGAGAGCTATTTCAAGGTTTTACGTAGCTGGGTTAGATAGCTTGTGGTCCAAAGATTGAGTTGAAAAAGACTGGCTTTGTTTGACAGAATACATGGAGGATACTCAAGTTTTTAAACTACTCTTGTCAAGGAATTACAAAATGTGAAATAATTTCCTGAATCAGCAAACTTAACGTATTAAAAAGCCCTTTAACAAATTTATTGAGGGCTTTTTAAATACTAATTGAGAGGTTTTAAATACTTGAGAAAACATGACCTATGTTCTCTTGGTCAAAAAAAGACTTACCAACCAACGATTTACCCAATTGAAAACTGACTCAGTTGGATTCTTCAGTTTACTTTTATTTATCTATCTTTAGAATAATTTAGGACTACTAAATTTGTTTTATCGTCTATCTAAAGGAAGAACATGGTTGAATACAGTTTAGTTGAGTGACATCCTCCCACCGCTAACCCTTGCGGGTATAGTGGGGGCTTCCAACCTCACGGTAGGACATTCCTGCTTCATTGGTCGTGTCTAGACTTGCGTCCCCGACAGACGATACCTCCACAGGCAGTTTGACTGCGAGTCCCGCAGCTGCTGTGACCTCGTTACTCTACCACCATAGCAGCAGCAACATTGCGGTATGTTGTATATCCACATTCATGACACACATGAACACGTTCGGACAGTTTTTTTCCCAGTGTGAGTTCCGCACTGAGGGCAGGTTTGGCTAGCTCCGTTGGGGTTTACCTTCTACTATGAATTTAGCTCTCCTTAAATGGAGGAGGCAGTTATAGGGCTCAAATTAAATCAATATATTGAAATGTGATATTAAATCACTATTTTTACTAACTAAAAGAGTCAGCAATGGTGAATGAAGTACTAACGACTTTTCTACGACATCTTAAAGCTATATCGCGCGCAGCCCTCTTAGTTATCTTTACCGCTGCGCTCAGCTGGGCACTGACACTTGTGCAGCCTGCCAGGGCACAAGAACTGCCATCGCTCAACATTGATGGGAATAACATCACCGTCTCTGGTCTGTCGTCAGGCGGATTTATGGCAGTGCAAATGCATCTGGCTTTCTCAAATCGCATCCAAGGCGTTGGTGTGGTTGCTGGTGGTCCGTTCTACTGTGCTGTGGACAACTTAACAAGGGCATTAACGATCTGTATGCGACCGAATCCAATAGCAGGTCCAATGGGAGTGCCGAACGGAAGGATACTGGCGGGCATGGCGCAGTCGTTTTCCAATCAAGGCAAGACCGATCCAATATCTAATTTGAGAGACGACAGCGTCTATCTCTTCAGTGGTGTTATGGATGAGACTGTCTACACTCCGGTAGTGGATGCCACTAAGACATTCTATAAAGCCCTCGGCATTCCGAATAGAAAGATTAAATACATCAAGAATATTCCAGCTGGGCATGGTTTTATTACCCCCGATTGGGGCGAGGAGTGCAGCCTCAGCCATTCGCCGTTTATCAACGATTGCGACTACGACCAGGCTGGAGACATCCTGAGACACTTGCTCGGCAAGTTAAACCCGCCCGCCTCGTCTCTCACCGGCCAGTTCGTCGAGTTTAACCAAGACAAGTTTGTACATAATCCGAACGCGCACGGCATGGCAAAAAAGGGCTATGTTTACGTCCCTCAAGCTTGCGCCAACGGTGAGCCTTGCAGGCTGCACATTGCCCTCCACGGCTGCAAACAGTCCTATGAGGCTATTAGCAATGAATATTACACTCACACTGGTTATAATCAGTGGGCTGACAGCAACAATATAGTCGTCTTGTATCCGCAAGCTCACCGGATGAGACTCAAGAATCCGAATGGTTGCTGGGACTGGTGGGGATACACTAACGACGAATACGCATTCAAGACTGGTATCCAGACTTCTGCCATCATGAAAATGGTCGATAAACTAAGTGGTGTGTAGGTCCCACAAGCCCATTCAGCTAATTTTTCGGATATGTCGACTAACAAATTATTTGGAGTCTTATCAATTTTCGGTGCTGATTGAGCCGGAGTGCTTAGTGTTCATCCCTAAGACAGATAACAAAGCTCTAGAGGATGAATACAGTAAATGCAGTTTCCTATGACAATACACCTGGGAATGAAACCTAGGCTCTCAGATGTAGCAACCGTCATCACATTACAGCATTGAAAGTGGCTTCTAATATCCGGACATTGACATGCAGCTTATGAACTACTGCCATGCAACAAAGACTACTGACTTGGAATGGGACCCTACTACGACTCCCATTTCCCTTCCCCCAGTGCGAGGGAAGGGTTTTTAGTTGCTACCTCTTCCCTGATGAGAAGGTGCTAAGAGTGAAGATCTTGTTTTAGCTTAGACCGATAGTCTAATAAATCTTCATTAAACCCACTCATAGCAAATGTTTTAGGATTTCTGGAGGTGTCTCATGCCATCCTCTAACCTACTAGCCGTTTTTAACCCTTCAAATTACTGGCGAGGCGGTCATGTCACTGTGCCTTGGCAGCCGATTTATCAGCACTTTCAAATCCCACCAGAGGAACTTATCTTAAAATATGTGAGTGATTCCTCAGATACACCGTTATTAGCACAGATTGACCGGGTTGATCCAGAAGATCCATCTCGCGATACCCTAGTCTTTTCGCTTGCCGAGGCAATTCCATCTGGAGCGGAAGATTATTCGATTCCCTCTGCTTTTGTGAAGGTTGACCGAGGCAATCTCATACCTCAAGAATTAGGAGAGCCATCCTTGGAGGTCGTCTACGGATTGGATGGGCAAGAGCGTGGAGTCAGATTAGTCAATAGCCGATTAATAGTCTGGTTTAATCTGGTTCCTGCACCAGAGAATGATGAGCGCAATTGGTTTGCTGGTTCAGCCACAAGCGTGCAGCTTGACCATCAGGAGATCCTCGATCAGTTCCAGGCTGCGATGGGTCACTGGATTAATCAAGACCCGGAAAAGCAGTGTATACAGGTGGATCAACTTCAGCTGAGACAACTTTCCTCTTCAATATCATCTTACTATCAAGTTAGTTTGTACGATCACTCTTCCCGACTCGTATCTTACTCCTGTGGTCCAGTGCGAGCCAGCATTACTATTGCCTCAGAACCCTTTGACTATAGTGATTTAGACCCCAACACGGGCAATAAACGTCATCTAGTATGCAAGCTGTATCGCGTACTGAGCTTGTACGCCGATGCAGACTACTTGATAGAGGAGCTCTTCGTGAAAGGGAAGCCCAAACCAAACCAAGGTGGAACCTATGCCAGCACAGAGGCAGTCAACGTTGACTTTGCAGCTCGCTATTATGCCTACATGGATATGAGCCAGCAGCCATACATTTATCAAAATTCTAACCAGCCGAATTGGTTTGCTATGGGTTCTTCTTGGGACCCCTATGGTGGGTACGGATTTGCCGCAGATGTTCATGTCAATTCGTTTACGTACCCTCATGAGATGAATCACAAGCGTTTTTCCTGGCAGTTATCACCTGGTAAATCTGTTAAGTGCCTGCATTTATTTACGCGTTCTCCATACAAGGACTTCGATTCGCAGACAGGTAAACACTGGTATGAATTCATTTATAAGCCACTTAAGGCTGAAGTCTATCAAAAAGCCCAAAGACAGTTTAGTGAGTCATACAACAAACCTGCTGATATTTGGATTGAGTACCAAAAACAGTTGAGCAAGTCGCACAACAAGCTTGTTTCCACCTGGATTGACAGTCTTCCTACTGGAATGATTCAAATAGATTTCTCTGAGATTTTCCAGAAAAACCTAAATTTTCAACGAGAACTAGTGAATACTATCTTCAAAGCTCAAGAAGTAGCAAGCAAGTTGGGAACAGAAAGCCAAAACCAGTTTTGGGATAACTATTTCCAGTTGATGCAAAGGTTAGTAAAGTAAACACAAATTCAAAAGCTCAGTTCTGTCTAAAAAAATCCCTAAGACGTGAGCACTGCCGAAAAGAAATCTGCTTTTTGCTATGTCCTAGAAACAAAGTCATTGACCCTAATTCTAGATGAGTTATTATCATCTTTAAGTGAACATCTATCAGCATTGATAAACATCTATCAGTATTAATACTTTTCATAAATAATTATTATTTTTACATTTGAAACTTTCTTTAATTAAAGCTTCTTTCCCAAGTTAAACAGTTGTAAAAAATATTATTAATAAATGAACACACATTAATTAAAACCTTGCCATACTTCAGTAGCAATTTTATCCAAAACAAAAGCAATAAATATGCTGTACAAGCATGCCCTTTATACTGATTTCACGTCTTATATCTTACTTTCGTGAATTTTTATTTCGTAAATCTTGTGGCTAATGTATGAGTTATAACAACTAACTTTGCCATCTTGTGTCACCACTGCAACAGACATGGTAAAAGTAATGACTATTTTTAAAACGAAGGGAATAAAAATTTGTAAAAAGTAGGTTTAGAATTGTCTTATTTCTAGAATTATTAAGAATTTTACATCAATTTATTAATTAAGTTTGTTCATCTTTTTCTAAAGAGCTTTTTGGGATAAAAAGCTCTTGTTTTTCATTTTAAATGATTGACATTTTAAATGTATTGATGATCGCTTAACATTTTTTAGAGTTTTTCTTAGAAAAATGTTGAATAATTAGGTGATATTTTAATGATTTAACTGTAACTGGATATCGATCCCCGGATTATAATGTATGACAACAATCAACTACGATTAACTAGGAAGTGGTATATCATTCCGCCCCACTTCCTCTTCACCTATAAAAGGGTGGAGAATACAGCGGTCAAAATTCTATGGAAGCACGTACTAACGCTACCGATACTTCTACTAAGACTGGTTCTTCTGCAGATTCTTTTGAAGATTCCAAGAGACAGTTTAGTGAAACCCAGAAAAAGCTTGCTGATGTCTGGGATGAGTCCCAAAAGCAGTTGAGCGACTCGCAGAAAAAGCTTGTTTACACCTGGATTGACAACCTTCCTGGTGGAGCGATTCAAGTAAATTTATCTGATACTTTTCAAAAAGCTCTAAATTTTCAACGAGAGCTTGTGAGTACGGCCCTTCATAGCCAGCAAGTAGTCATGCAGTTGGCAATGGAAACCCAAAAGCAGTTTTGGGATAACTATTTTCAAATATCTCAGAAGACAGCAGATCAGACACCAAGTACAACAAGAACTAGTTGGTAAGCTTTATAGCAGTTCTCAATTGAATGCGGAACAATCTGTTTTTTGTGGGATGGGCGTCTCGCCCGTCCTAAATTCTGGTGGGTATTTTACCCACCCCACAAGAATTGTATTTAACACAACTGAGAATCGCTGTAAAAATAGCCTTCAGAGCTGCCGAAAGCTTCTGAAGGCTACTACAAGAAATTAACAGATGGCGAGCAGCATGCAATTTACTGGAGTACCACGCACATTGCTAATTCCTCTGAGAGCCAGAGCTGAGGAACACGCTCGTGCCAATGCCCTATTTCGAGATCCTCAAGCACTGGATTGGTTTCAATCTGTGCTATGGGATGCTGAGTTGGAAAATTGGTATGACTGGAGATACCAAGTATGCATTAGTGTGCGTACAAAGCTATTAGACAACATTACGGCACAGCACATTGCCATCCACCCTAATTCCCTAGTCGTAGAACTGGGAGCGGGTTTGTCTTCCCGCTATTATCGCGTCGGAGAAGGAAAAACTCAGTGGATTGAGCTAGACTTGCCGGAAGTTATGGATATCCGCCTAACTCTTGACACTCAAACGAGCGAGCATCGATTTTTGGCAACTTCAGTCCTAGATTGGGCTTGGATGGATGCAATTCCAGCCATTCCGTCCGAAAGTATTTTGTTCATTGCCGAGGGCTTATTTTACTACTTTGAGCACTCGGAAGTTAAGCAGTTAGTGCAGCGTCTGCGGAAACGCTTTGAGGATGCAACATTGGCTTTGGATGTGGGGGGAATAGGTTTTAAACAGTTCAATGGACACAAAGCCGCTAATGTTGGAGCCCCAATGAAGTGGTTTGTCGAGGACGAAAGGGATGTGGCGGCTTTGGGATTATCTTTGGTGAAGGTTTTGCCTCTATTGAACTGCTACACAGAACGCTGGGGCTTGATTCCTACACTATATTGGTGGCTGCCGTTTTGGGGATTGTTTCTGCGTAATTTCTGCTTGATTTTGGAAACAAGGTTAAATCCTGTGAATTGAATATTGAACAACACTCTAGTGCTTGACCTTTTGCATCCCTACTTTTGCTTTAGTAGAGCAGTTTCATTCTCCATAAAAAATACTAAAGGAATACTAGAGGTGAATTATGGACGAACGCAAAAAGATTGCGATCGCCTGCCAAGGAGGCGGTAGCCATACTGCCTTCACTGCCGGAGTTCTCAAAAGACTCTTGGAACAGCGCGTAGATGAGCATTACAACATTGTGGGACTCAGCGGCACCTCTGGCGGTGCAATCTGTGCCACTACTGTCTGGTATGGCTTATTAAAAAAAGCTCAAGGAACTGTAAAGGAGCCTTACCACTGGCTAGTCAACTTCTGGGAGGACAATGCCGCCAAGCTTCCCTGGGAAGAATATCTTAACTTGCTGACCGTTTGCTCAGCTCGCTTCCAAGACAACGGCATGATGCCTGCTGTGGCACCGAACCCTTATGCAACGCAATGGCTCACTTCCTGGTTGGAAACGCTCTCTCCCCGCAAAGAATACCTAGACCTTAGAATGATATTAGAAAACCACATCAACTTTGCGGAATTTGAGCAACTGGTCGTCCCTTCAAGTCCTCGGTTATTACTAGGGGCAGTTGAGGTTCTTTCTGGAGAATTCAAAGCCTTCGACTCCTACAAGAGAGAAATTACAGTAGAAGCTATAATGGCTTCTGCAGGCATTCCCACTATCTTCAAAGCTATTAGAATTAACGATGAAGTTTATTGGGACGGCTTATTTTCGGAAAATCCTCCCGTTAAAGCATTCGTTACACAAACTGAAATTGCACGGCGACCTGACGAGATCTGGATTATCCAAATCAATCCAAAAACCTGTGACGAAGAACCATCAACTGCCGAATCCATTGTTGATCGTCGTAATGAATTAACAGGCAACCTCTCCCTCTTTCAAGAAGTCCGGTTTATACAATCTGTCAACGAGTGGATTGACCAAGGATATTTAAATCCCAAATACGATGGACAGTTTAAGACGATTAATGTCCGTTGGATTAGCATGGAGAACCAATTCGCTAACAGTTTGGACTATGCATCTAAGCTAGACCGCTCTCAAGAGTTTATTATGCAACTTATGGAGCATGGAAGACTCCAAACAGATGCATTTTTGTACTGTCTTGAACGCGCACCTGCTCTTGTTTCAAGGGCAATTTAGCAAGGTGTATGTTTCCTCGACTCATCTGCCAGTGGCACAGTCTTCATTTTGACTCCTGGTAACTGACGCCTTTGTTCTTCTTGGTCAATTCTTCTTGTGGTAGATCTTCTTGTGGTAGATGTTATCCCTGACCAAAGGTTCTATTGTTTAGCCTTTAACTGTCACTTTCCGCAGAAAAAATCTGCCTGTTGCTTGGAAGCCTTTTAAGCTCGGGGTTTGAGTTTGTTACACGATAATTAATTTCATTATCGATGGAACTAGTGCGAGTCTTTTCAGGTAAGGATTTTAGATTTTGCTCTGAGGAGAGTAACACAAGAGGGTTAGCCCCAAACCATATGTTAGTGAACTTCTTCATATATGAAAAATAATCGAACCACCAATCTATGTACTCCCGTATAGGAGGTTCTAGATTATTGGGGTACTGTTGGGGCTCATTATTGATGGACTCATTATCACGTTGTGTATCCAGTGCTTTGATTGGCTGCTCATCAAGCTGTTCATCAATTTCCAGAGTACTTGTACAGCTAGACTCGTGTTGCTCTAAAAATTGGGCGATCGCGTCCAAAATCACTTGAGAACGGTTCGGATTTTTTCCAACTCGTCGAGCTGGGTACAGTTTCTGTGCCAGTCCATCAACGCGCTTCAGTGTCTCAGGTGGGATGCGGATAGATACCAGAGGGGAATTTGCCATTTCTGTTAACTCTCAACTCATGCGTTTGGATGTTGTATCTCACAGGTTGATGGGGGACTCAAAAGACAACCAGTAAGTCATTCATCCATTAATGCAAAATTTGTTTCCAACAGTAACCCATTAAAACAAACTGGGCTTGTTGGTTGTATCGGTGGTTAGTCAATTTAAATTACAATTTAATTTTAGACTTTTAACACAGCTGTGTTGCAACAACTTACTCTGAGCATGAAAACCTTGTTGAAAACATTCATAAAAGGTTAACTTCATGTGCTTTTTGTCAATCAGCTAATCTACTAAAATAATTTTGGCTATAAAAATGACGATTAGATAATTAAGTTAATCTACCAAAGTATCTCTTGTTATAAAAATGACAATTATGTTATAGGAAGAGGGGAGGAGACAAAGAAGCAATACTCGCTTGTCTCCTCCCCTTTTTATAGACTCAGAATCACTACAACAAGATGTCAAAAAGTTAATAAAATTAATTCGGCAGAAAAATTTTTGAGAACTCAGCTCAATAGTCTATAACTCAGCACGTGCCTTTAGCCAATCTACAATCACGGGTGGTAAATCCTTTTGCACCTTACCACTGACATACATACCAATATGTCCCACTGGGAAAGACCGCACCGTATAATCTTGTGTACCAACATACTTCTCTAAAGCCATAGAAGACACAGGGGGTACCAAGTGATCCTTTTCGGCATAGAGATTTAGCACAGGCATGGAAATATTATCTAAATTGACCAAAGCGTCTCCAATCATCAGCTCACCCTTGATCATCTTGTTTTGCTGATATAAATCCTTCATGTACTGTCGGTAAGCTTCCCCTACCTGATCTGGGCTGTCAAAGATCCACTTTTCCATACGCAGAAAGTTCAGCAGCTTCTCTTCACTATGCATGATCTCTGGAAAATCCAGATATTTCTGAATCCCCATCTGCCGAGGCTTGAGCATCAAAAACTCGAAGTTAAGATAATCACCAGGGATATTACCCAAAGCATCCACCATCAAATCAATATCTAAAGCCTCTGGTCCCAGCGTACAGCCACCCCACACATTCAAGAGCGAATCCGGGCGATGAAAATCGACCGGAGTCACCATCGTGATCAAGTTCTTAACCTTTTGTGGATAGATGGCACTATAGCTGAGGCTAAATGTCCCACCCTGACAAATCCCTAACAGGTTAATTTTGTCTAAACCGTGCTTTGTCTTGATAAAATCAACACAGTTATTGATATAGCCGTTAATGTAGTCATCAAGGGTCAACCAACGATCAGCACGGGTGGGATAACCCCAATCAATCAGATAGATATCTAAACCCAGTTTCAGTAAATTAGCAACCAACGATCGATCTTCTTGTAAATCAACCATGAAGGGACGGTTGACCAAGGCATAGACGATGAGGAGAGGAATGTTCAATGGCTGCTCTACCTTCGGCTGAAAGCGGTACAGGGTCATCTTGTCCTCACAATAGACCACCTCGCGAGGGGTAGGACCAATTTCAATATGTTCCTCCCGCAGGCGGCTCAAATTCTCAATCCCTTTGAGCACCTTTTTGGTTAACTCTGTATACTCATCGCTAAGGTCCCCAAGACTTGTTTGCATCAAAAAAGGCTGCATGACTTTCTATTCCCTCACTACAAGTATTAAACTTAATTACCTTTTGACCATTGCCCTTTGTATGTAGGCGGCTCATCTTGATCTGGCGAGGTTGTTTGCGCCTGAGCTTCGTATTTGGCTAGGGTTTTTTTCAGGTTCTTAACCTCTTTGCGTAGCTCATAGATACTCTTGTGAACCTCGTCCACTTCGGTACGTACGGGCATATTCAGCATTTTCATCCACATTTCTGTGAGTTCTTGCTGATCGAGTTTGTATTTATTGAGGGCATTCAAGAACAAACCCCGAATCTTGAGGTTGTCTTCAGAACAAAATGCCTTCTCAAATACTTCATCAGCAACCCGACCCCAAAGTTGTTGAAACTGCCTCCAGTCTTTAATCTTTTCGCCCCTTTCTGCCCGCGAGATGAGCTCTCGTATCAGTTCTTGAAAGGATTGCGCCTGGATCTCAGCCAGTAAAATCTGATAATCAATACTTGCGCGGTAGAGTTTTGTCCAGCCATCAAATGCTCCCATTAATTTGCCGTTAAATTCACGGCTGGGTCCCAACCAGGGAATTTGCATTAAACTACCAAAGTTCTCTTCATAGAGTAAGTTCCAGTAGAAGTTGTTTAACTCAATCCAAGGCTGGCTAGTGCCAGTGACTGCTGCCTGACTCAACGGTCCAATAGATGCCCCCAAGGCGTTAGCCCACAGTTGGCTAAACTTCTGTATCTCTTTGATGTAGAGTTGCCACAACTCTGCTGCATTTTGACTGATTTTGACGGTTCCTGTCGAAAAATCCTCAACCTGAGTGCGCAGTTGCTCAGTATAGTCCTTTAGAGAAGATTGCCAGTCTTCCCCTGATTCAACTTTTGGATAAATATCTTGCCAAGTATTAAATGAGAATGTGAGTAAGCGGAGCAGCAATTGCTGATTCTCTACAAACCGCTCAGTAATAGACTCAACTCCTGGTTTTGTATCTGCGATAGGATTGTGAGCTGCTAACCCCATTAACTCAAACCAGCTTTTCCACGCCTGGATACCAACCTCAGTCCAAGTTTTCATGAGTTGATCCGCCATTCCACTCCAGGAATTCGTTTCTTTTTCCATTTGTCGTTCCTTTATTGAGAATTTGATGAGAATCCCTTTTTTAAGGGTGGTTGGGGGAAACAACCCCTCAACGATACACGAGCGAAAATCTTAACTTTTCACTGAATCTGGAAAATTTCAAAAACCCTCAAAAACCCTCAAAAACACACAGTCTTATAAGGTAAAGGTGTGAAATTAGGAGTGTCGGTAAATAGAGGGTAAGGGTGTAAGAAAATCAATCAAAAATCATTTCAGGAATACCCAAAACCATAAGCTGTGAAAAGTCAGGCGAAATCCCTTTTGCTCCCTTCTAAATAGTTCCTAACCTAAAACAAAAAGGTTCCTTGCCTTTGCACTAGTGTAGGATGGCAGAGGTAAATCAACAACTGACAAAATAACTGACAAAAGGTGAAAAGCTAGGTTTTCAGGGACACTAGGTGTGATGAGCACCATTGACTCGCAACACTTCACCCGTAATATAGCTGCTGGCAACAGGTGATAGGAGAAATGCTACCGCCCAAGCAATCTCTTCCGGCTTGCCAAAGCGACGGAAAGGAATCTCAGCAATAATCTTTTCTTTGACTTTATCTGGGATTATCCTGGTCATTTCCGTGTCGATGAAGCCCGGTGCTATGGCATTGACCCGCACACCATAACGAGCAGTCTCTCTGGCGAGGGATTTAACTAGACCAATCACAGCAGCTTTTGTGGCAGCGTAGTTGACTTGACCTACATTGCCCCGCTCCCCGGAAATGGAACTGATACAGACAACTGAACCTTCTCCCCGCTCGTACATCCCGGAAATAAAAGGTTGAATGGTGTGATTCACACCTTTTAAGTTGACGTTAATGACTGCATCCCAGTCCTGCGGGGTCAATTTAGTAAAAAAGTTATCGCGGGTAATCCCAGCATTTGCAACCACCCCGTAAACAGGTCCCAATTTCTCTTCTATTTTCGCAGCTGCAGCTTCCATAGATGTCAAGTCGGTCACGTCAGCTTGGATCGCGAGGGCTCCACTTGTGTCTTCGCCGATCTTGATGTCTGTATAAGCGACCTTTGCTCCTAACTCTTGGAGTAATGCAACCATTGCAGCTCCAATTCCTTGATTACCGCCTGTGACAACAATAACTTTATCTTCCAATCCTAGAGATACCACAATCAATCCTCCTTTATACTCGTTCAATGGCGATCACTGTGCCGCCTCCAGTTCCATGACAAAGTGCTGCCATGCCGAGAGTCTGCTCCCGTTCCTGCAAGGCATTAATCAAGGTGACGACAATCCTTGCTCCGGAAGCACCAATGGGATGTCCCAGGGCGATCGCTCCCCCATGGACGTTCAACTTGTCGAGAGGCACCCCTAGCATCTGATGGAAGAGCAAGGAGTTAACCGCGAAAGCCTCGTTATTCTCGAACAGATCAAAATCAGAAATTTTTAAGTTGAGTTTGTCTAACAGCTTTTTAGCTGCCCCAACGGGCATTTCCACAAAGCGCCAAGTTTCGCCTCCTTGCCAACTTCCTCCTAGCACTTTGGCGATCGGCTTCAATCCATACTTGTCCACCGCTGATTGGCTAGCTAAAATCAAGGCCGCGGCTCCATCACTGATCTGACTACTATTTCCTGCAGTGAGGACACCATCTTTCTGAAAGGCAGGGCGTAGTTTTGCCAGAGTCTCCAGCGTCGTATCCGGACGAATTCCCTCATCGCTATCAACGATTTGTGTACCTTTTTTGGTAGTGACTTCAATTGGGGCAATTTCGTTCTTAAAGCTCCCTTGCTTGGTTGCCGCAGCTGCCCGCTGATGGGAATTTAGTGCAATTTCATCCAAATCTTTACGGGTGAATCCATAAAGTTCTGCTATCCGCTCCGTTTGCTCTCCCATACCTTCCTCTGTGGTTGCATCCATCAACCCGTCACGGAGCAAGATATCTGTTAACTGCTCTGGTGCGCCTAAAAGAAACTTGTAACCCCACCTAGCTCTATGAGAGAGGAAAAAGCCAGTCTGGGACATCGATTCCATTCCCCCAGCCAAAACGAGGTCTGCTTCGCCACACCGAATCGCCAGGGTCGCGTTTATCAAACCGATCATGCCTGAAGAACAGACCATATCGACTGCGTATCCATTCACAGTCTCCGGAATACCAGCCTTAAGAGCAGCTTGCCGGGGCAATAACTGTCCGTGTCCTGCCCTCAGTACAGTGCCCATAATATACTGGTCTAATGCTTCTGCTGGTAGATCTGCCCGCTCTAGGACAGATCGCATCACGTGACTACCTAAATCAATCGGTGAAAAATCTGCCAGCACACCTCCAAATCGACCAAGGGGTGTGCGTACTGCTGAAACAACGTAGACATCACGCATAAATACTTACCCACTCCTAATTCTTAATTGCAAGAAGGTTAATCAAATAGAGCAGGGGAGCCTGCTTTGCTTGGGAGCAGGGTGCTGGGGAAAGCAGGGAGCCCGCTTTGCTTGGGAGCAGGGAGAGGGAGAGAAGAATTAACGTTGATTAACTCTTTTCTTCCTTGCTCGGGTGCTCCCCTGCTTCTTATCTATTCATCATCCACTCGCGTAAATTCTTCTAGCTCTTTATAAGCCTCCTTCATACGGACGTAGTAGGCTTCTTTGGCAAGCTCCTCAAATGCTTGTTGTTCTTGCCGATAAACTGAATTGTCAAACTCGGCGTGAAAACGTTCTTGCTGATTGTGATAGTCAATACTTACATGAGAAGCTTTATATTCTGCCGAGGAGTGAAACTGCTGCGTCTCGGTAGAAGAAGCCAGCGCCGTTGTCGATGATTGTCCGCCGGAAATGGCAACTGAAACGGCATCAAAATACCCAGTACCAACTTCGCGTTGATGGCGTACTGCAGTATATCCATTAGACTCACTCGCAAATTCAGCTTCCTGCAATTCGGCATACGCGCTCATGCCGCTCTGGCGATAGCTACGAGCTAAGTCAAACATACCATGGTTCAGAGAGTGGAATCCAGCCAAGGTCACAAACTGGAATTTGTAACCCATCGCTCCCAGTTCCTTTTGGAAATTGGCAATTGTGTCAGCATCGAGGTTAGCTTTCCAGTTAAAAGAAGGAGAGCAATTATAAGCTAACAATTTACCTGGAAACTCTCGATGAATGGCTTCCGCAAATAGACGAGCTTCTTTTAGGTTTGGTTCGGAGGTTTCCCACCACAGCAAGTCGGCATAAGGCGCATAAGCTAAACCACGGGCAATACAATGGGCAAGCCCTGTGCCTGGTCTCAAGCGATAAAATCCTTCAGCTGTCCGTTGCCCTGTAATAAAGGGTAAATCTCGCTCATCAACATCGCTAGTGATTAATTTGGCACTTTCAGCATCAGTACGGGCGACAATGACCGTTGGCACACCCATCACATCAGCCGCTAGCCGTGCCGCATTCAGGTTACGAATGTGGGCGGCTGTTGGAATCAGTACTTTGCCACCCAAATGCCCGCATTTCTTCTCTGAAGCCAGTTGATCTTCGTAATGCACAGCAGCGGCACCAGCTTCAATGTAGGCTTTCATAATTTCAAAGCTGTTTAAGGGACCGCCAAAGCCGGCTTCTGCATCGGCAACGATGGGAGCAAACCAGTTAATATTGTCTTTTCCTTCCAAATGCTGAATCTGGTCAGCTCGCTGGAACGTCCGGTTAATGCGACTGCACAATTGGGGTCCACTATTCGACGGATACAGGCTTTGATCAGGATACATGGTTCCTGCCAGGTTTGCATCTGCTGCAACCTGCCAGCCAGATAGATAAATTGCTTTCAAGCCAGCACGCACCATCTGCATCGCCTGATTTCCTGTCACTGCACCAAGTGCATTAATGTAGTCTTCCCTGTGCAGGAGTTTCCAAAGGCTGTTAGCGCCCATTTCGGCTAGGGTATACCGGATGTGGACCGAACCGCGCAGTTTAACCACATCTTCAGGGGTATATGCACGTTGAATGAGGTCAAAGCGACCTTTAGGAGCACTTGGAACAAGGGTTTCAAAAGTAGGTTGATTCATGCTGGTAATCTCCTGCAATTCATTTAGAAAGGGACAAAATCCCTTTCGGTAGGCAACATTAGGAATTTTTTAAAGTTGCCTGCTGTTGACAAGTATGTTGTTGGTTGGAAGTCATCTCAAAAACTCACAACATGACGATAGGCAGGCAATGTCAGGAACTCCTCGAAGTTGTCTGCACTGACAAGGCTGACGAATAAATTAATCGCTGTCTCAAAGGTTGCGTGTCTTGCGCTATGTGCTGTGATTTCTTGCCGCAATACCGTGATTTCTTCACTAAGAATGGCTTGGAATAGGGGGTGATCAACGCTACGACCGTCTTCGAGTGTTGCGTTGTGATGCAGCCATTGCCAAATCTGGGCACGACAGATTTCTGCTGTAGCTGCATCTTCCATCAGGTTAAACAATGGCACACAGCCGGAACCAGCAAGCCAGGACGTCAGGTACAAGATGCCAACCCGAATATTATTACGTAGTCCAGCTTCGGTGATTGCTCCGGTTGGTACAGTCAGTAAATCTGCTGCTGTGACGGTGATGTCGTCTCGTAAAACAGATAGCTGATTGGGATCAGGCATTTTTCTGTCGAACACCTCGCGAGCAATGGGAACGAGGGCAGGATGCGCTACCCAGGTTCCATCATGACCATCTCCGGCTTCCCGCTCTTTATCAGCTTTTACCTTGGCAAGGGCTGCTTCATTGGCAGCAGGGTCTGTTTTAATCGGAATCTGAGCCGCCATACCTCCCATTGCAAAGGCACCCCGTCGGTGGCAAGTCTTGATCGTTAACAGGCTGTAAGAACGCAGAAAATGAGACGTCATAGTCACCTGATGGCGATCGCCCAACACGCAATCGGGTCGATTGCGAAACTTTTTAATGAAGCTGAAAATGTAGTCCCAGCGTCCGCAATTTAGACCGACAATGTGGTCACGCAAAGCGTAGAGAATCTCATCCATCTCAAAAGCGGCAAGGATGGTTTCGAGCAAGACTGTAGCCTTAATCGTTCCAACGCTTAAACCAAGCGCTTCTTGAGCAGCAACAAAGACCTCATTCCACAAAGCCGCTTCGTGCCTGTTTTCCAGTTTAGGCAAATAGAAATAGGGACCAGAGCCATTTTCCAGTAGTTTATGGGTGTTATGGAAGAAATACAGCCCAAAATCGAATAACGAAGCTGACATGGGCTGACCATCCACGAGAACATGCTCTTCCAGTAGATGCCAACCACGCGGGCGAGCAATCAAAACGGCTGTCTTTTCATTGAGTTTGTAGGTTTTGCCAGTTGCCGGATCGCTAAATTCAATCGTGCGGTTTACAGCATCGCGCAAATTGATTTGACCGGACACCATATTATCCCAAGTAGGACTATTGGCATCTTCAAAATCAGCCATAAACACATTAGCCCCAGAGTTTAGGGCATTGATGACCATTTTGCGATCGGTAGGTCCAGTAATTTCAACGCGGCGATCTTGCAAATCTTGGGGGATTGGAACAACTTTCCAGTCATCATTGCGTATCGCTTCTGTTTCTGATGGAAAGTCAGGTAACCAACCTGCATCAAGTTGCTGCTGAATTGTTTCTCGCAGTTTAAGCAGGCGCTCTCGCTGGATCCCAAAACGACGCTGTAGCATAGCAATAAAATCTAGCGCCTCTGTGGTCAAAATTTCAGCATATTCCGCAGAAACTTTGCCGCGAAGAACTATCCCATTGGCTGGAGATTTATTTCTTTGTACAGTGATGGTGGAGGTCATATTATTTCTCACTTTTTTGAGTACTACTTATCCTCACTGCTTCAGCAGTTCTGTTCAATTTTTAGTTAATAAAATCAATTTGGGTAAGTAGGGAGAATAGATAGAAAGAGTGATGTGGAAAGTGTTAACTAAGTTAAGTTTTTTTTGCTCATTCAACCTAATGTTCTAAGAGGGTATCTGAATAGTAGCGAAATACCATGCTAAACAGAAAAATAGTGGGCAAAGCATCTCGAAATAACGTGTTAAGCGTGAGATTCTGAATGATTCAGGCTCACGTCACGAACCGTCTCACCCCTTCTTCTCATTAGAATGAAATTCTATTCTATAAACGTATTCTATTAAACAAAAAATGCCTTAAAAAAATATAAGGCTTTTTTTTTAACATTTATTTATGTTTACTGAACTAGATACTTTAAACTTGAGATTTGTAATTGCTGGAAATTTTAACAAAACATATGCTTAAGATACTAGAATAATGCTATCGTAGGCTGCAAAAAAATATGTGTATGACAGTGTAAAACACTGTATCTCATTGTAAAACACTGTATCTCAGCGTAAAACAGAGTTAGATTTGAGAGAAAAAGTGTAAGACACTACTATCAAAATCAGTCTTGTTTTTTTTCTAAAAACCTAATGAGATGGAAGCCAGCAGCAATCAAAAAAACATCATTAGTAGACGCAGAGCAAAGCCTAAAACTTCTTTTTAACTCAAAGCTCTCTAATTCATTCAATTAAGCGGCTTAAAATGCAATATCTCGTAAACGTTTAAATATGCCGTTCAATCGTCTCGTATATATCTATATCTACATCTATAAATCTACATTTATAAGTATTAGTTAAGAGAGTGCAAAGATGATAACTAACATTATTGATTGAATACTGCTTACCTTTTACTCCATCACACCTACAGTTCAAGTCACTTTTTGCAAAATTATCTTTATATTGTTGCTGCAAAAGTAGGCAAAAAAAGAAGCGATCATCGCTATGGGGCGATCGCCATTGCGCAGTAAAAAGCTATCATTCTTCGTTTCGCCAGACAGACTGTTACCACCAGCGCAGCAAGTGAGTAACGAGACAACCATCCCCATCTCTATCAAAAGCGCGCTTATTGCTTCCTACAGTAATTTGGTCGTTATCTGAATTGTCCAACAAGCAGGGAACCGCCACTGCCTTATTTTGCTTCTTTGAAAGTTATTTCCGCTTCCTCTGATACCCTACAGTCATGACTTCCAAGGATAATTTCGTTGTTTTCATGACAGTCATATGGCAGAATCATAACGGTTCAGTTGAATTTGTCTTTTTACATCTTGATTGCCGGATAAATTTTTCTGGAATTGACGGATGAAATTGTGAAGCACTATAAAGTGCTTGAATTTAGCGCAAAGGGAAATGATAAGTCTACAACTTGTCTTTTACCTGAAATTTGTCATGTTATCTTGTTAGAAAATTAATGAATATGGCACAACATCCCAATGGAGTTTGGATTTGGAAGCTGTCAGAGATCAAGAGCGATTATCTAGATAAGCTCGTTGAACGCAAAGTAAAGCGGGTTTATCTTAAGGTGTTTGATGGGAAATTTCAAGGTCAACCAACTTTTTGGGATTGGCAGTGTTCTCCAGAAATTATTCAAGAATTTAAGTCTCGTGATATTGAAGTCTATGGATGGGGATATCACTACGGCACCCCTGATATTGCAAGACAAGTCGTCAAAGTCAGACAGGCTCTTAACTGTGGACTGGATGGCTATATTGTTGATTTAGAAAAAGAAGTAGAAGACAAGAATACTCACACAAATATAGATAAACTCCTTTCTGCTCTGCGGATTATTGTTAAGCAAGGAGCTTTTGGATACACAAGTTTTGGCAATCCTAGACTCCATCCTAATGTTCCTTGGCAGATTTTAGATAAGTATTGCGATCTAGCTTTGCCGCAAATTTATTTTGAAAAATTTACCTTCAAACCTACGACTTCAGAAGAAGTGAAAGATTGTCTGGATGCTCATAAAAATTTAGGTTTGAAAAAAACAATTTTGCCAATTTGGGGTTCGGAAAATGATACGCCAAAACCCTCTTCAGTAGCAGAACTCCAGGATTACCTGAATTATTATCCCGGTTCGTCAATTTGGCGTGTTCCTAATGAGGGTGAACGTGGTGAAGCTTGGAATTTGACATATTCTGGCTTTGTATTGCCAACCCTTAAACGTAATCTGCGTCGAGAAAGAATAGGAGAGGATGTCAAGGCTGTGCAAAAAGTGATGAATGCAAGAGGGTACAATGCAGGAACAGTAGATGGGAATTTTGGTTCTCAAACGGAAGTTGCTGTGAGAGCCTTCCAGAAAGAAGCAGGTCTTGCAATGGATGGGGAAGTTGGTAAACTCACTTGGATAGCCCTTGGTGGTAAGTTTGAGGGATAGTTTAGTTCCCCGGTTATTAAATTAGTACGGTAAAAATTTTGTCACTCATCTGATTATATGTGGATTTGACACTGTTATTCACTCTAAAAGTCAAGTCTAAATATAGCAATTCTAAATGATTCGTGAAACTTTTTATTGAGAGTGTGATTTCTCAATTGTCCTTACTTGAATGCTCGCACTCATGACAAATGACAAAGAATCCAGAACAACTCAAATGAGTGTCTTACAAATCAAATAGGACTGTTATATACGAAAGATAAAGTGTGTTATACAAAACGGCACACTTTTGTATTATTATTTACCCTCATTTTGATGTTCTCAGTATTTTTTGTATAAGACTTACTAAACAGTACTGTTGATTTATTTGTATAAAATTTCTTTTTTATAAAAAAATACAGGCATGAATCACTGTTGTAAAGTGTTATAATAAGTCTAAAATAGGAATATTTTGAGAAAAAAATGATTACGTATTCTCCGAACATAAGCAGCCAGTAAATGTTAAAATGATTTCATGACGAGAAAGTGTAATAAATTTGTCTTCTTTTTCTTTCATCACCCCGTTTCACTATCATTCTTAACAAGAAATTCTTCAAAAGAACGAGACAGAACTCCTAGTTACTCGTAAGATTGTATTGATAGTTATCTAGTTAAAAAACTAGTTATGACTCAGAATCAGAATAATGCTCAGTCCAACGTAAATCTATCTTCACGACACTTAGGTATGCGATACTGGGGAAAAGTGGAAGTCATAGAGGAAGCAACGACACATAGAATTAATCGTATTGAAATCAAACCCAAGCACGGTATTAAACCGCAAATTCATTATCATCGTAGTGAACATTGGATCATTGTTTCTGGCACTGCAAAGGTGATTTGTGGTAACGAGGAATTATTACTCAATCGCAACGAATCAACTTATGTTCCTGCCGCAACGTTTCATAGAGTGGAAAATCCGGGCTCTATTCCATTAGTGATTTTAGAAATTCAGAATGGTGAGTACTTGGGAGAGGATGATACTGAACGTCCCTATGAACTGAATTTAGTTAAGTCTGTCACTGGAAGTGAGTAGGAATTAAGGCAACTCGGCAAAAATGAAAGCATCTGATGATGAAAACTGCCTTAACTGACGTCAGGTTACAAATCATTCTCAGAGCTTAGTAACCCAGAGGCAAACTCTATCGCTTCTTCTGCCGTGGAAAGCTTCCCCTCAATCTGCGCCACGGCAATTTCTGTAAGAAGTTTGCCGATTAGTGGCGAGGCAGGAATGTTCAGTGCTAACATTATAGCCTTCCCACTGAGTAATGGTGTGGGATGAGCAACCAGATCATCAGGATTCAGGTAGCGGGCGATTAAGGGTGCGATCGCCTCTACCAATGTACCGTGTGCTACTGCCAAAACAGCGATCGCGCTAAAGACAAATCCAGCTTCTTGGAAGAAAAAATATTGTTCTCGTAAAGACATCAGGGGTGCTTTTAATTGCGGTAATAGCCTTAAAGCAGTAACGACTGCTTTAATTTCGGCACGACTATAGGTGAGTTCTGTCAATTCTATTTCTGCTATTTCTGGTTCCGCTTTGACAAGACAAGCGAGTTTGGCAATACCCAACCAAGTCGTTTTGATGGTATCACGTATGGATTGGGTAAGTTCTCCCCCGAGTTGCTGCCAAATTTCGGTAAGTTGAGAGGCTGCTTTGTCAACCACTGCTAATAAAGCCACGCTTTCTTGGGTGGCGTATTTAAAGAAAGGGTTCAGTAAACCATCTTCCCAAGCACGCGTAATCCAAGGAGTCCCCTGAGAATTTGCCAGCATATAGCCTAATTCCACTCGCACTCTTTCTGGAGCAACTTCTGTAATATGTGATGCTAGAGAGCGAATTGCTGCTTGGGTATTTGGTTCAATCGTAAAACCGAGTTGGGCAGCTTGACGATATGCCCGCATTAAGCGCAAGGGGTCGTCTTGCAAGTTAGCAGGTGATATCATTCGTAAGACACGCTGTTGCAGATCAATAGAACCTTGCAGAGGGTCAATGATTTCTTGGGTATGAGGGTTGTAAGCTATGGCATTCACCGTGAAATCTCGCCTGTGTAAGTCTGTTTCTAAGCGAGAAGCCGGAGACTTAAAGTTAAGCTTATCGCCTTCCATCTGAGCAAAATCTGCTGTAGCATGGGGAAACACAACACGAGCAATTTGTCTTTCTGAATCCAATAGAACAAAACCTGCTTTGTAGTGTGTCGCGATTTTGCGGGCTACCTTTACAGCTTTAGATGGGAGAACAAAATCCAGATCCAGATACTCGCGAGTCCTTCCCAAAAGGGCATCTCGCACAGCCCCACCGACGATATAAGCAGGTTGTGGTAAAAATTCCAAACTAAAAGGCCAATTTTCTGGCGACAAAAGAGAAGGAACTGAACAGTCCATCGTAATAAAAATAAACCCAGCGACTAGTGAATAACAATGGCGCTTAAGTTAGATTATCAATAAAGGTCCCCGGAGTTGGTTGAATTATGTGTGTTTGTGTAAATTGCCACTATGTAGACCGCTGTATCACTTACCATGCGGTAGAAACGCAGCACCAACAACCCCATTTGACCGAAACGCCAGATTTTGAGCCAAATGAACCTTCCATCAATGTCAACATCCGCCCACGCGAAGATGTGATTGAAATGGAATGGGATGTTGTAGGATGTCTCAGCTTCAAGCGCGAAATGGGTAAGTGGTCGAAGTTGCGTCCTGGTGAGTTAGTACCTACTTGATGATTTAGTTGTGTTGTGTGTGTTCAACACGGCTACTACTTGTAGTAGTCGTGTCTATTTTTATGTTTAAATCAACACTGTAAAGATGCTTGATAAACAAATATTAAAAATAGCTTTGACCACTGAATTGAAACACCTCCAATCAACACAATACGGATTAGCACTCCACACCACAACTCGCGAATTGGGTTTGGCTTTCCGTAACTTTGCAGGCGACACACGTTCTGAAGTTTGGTATCTAGAACGTGAGTTATCTAGCCATTTGCATCAGTATTTAATTGAGTTTATCAAACCACACACTTGGGCAGACTTGGCATTCATTGCTGTGGCAAAAGGACCAGGAGGTTTTACTGGGACTCGGATTGGAGTCGTCACTGCCCGCACTTTAGGGCAACAGCTAGGCATTCCTGTATTTGCCATTTCTACTTTAGCAGCTCTTGCGTGGTCACAAGTTTTTCAAACCCCTTCCCAGTCAACACAAAGTACCATAGCCGTACAAATGCCCGCTCAAAGAGGTCAAGTTTTTGGCGCTATTTATCAACCTGCGCCAGATGCTTCTGGACTTAGGATTTTATTGGCAGATACTGTCATGACTCCGGAAGCATGGCAAGAAAAGTTAGCAAGTTGGAATACGGATTATCAGCTGATTGAAGCACAATCAGGAATAGCAGCGACAGTGACAAGTGTGTTGCAACTGGCACATTTAGACTGGCAACAAGGGCAGCGTCCTCACTGGTCAGAAGCGCTGCCGTATTATGGGCAACATCCAGTGGAAATATAAAAACCAATAGAATAAATCATAATAGTCACAAGCCATGTCGTGTGAGTCCCCACTGAATTGGTGGCATTGCATATTTGCGGGATGATTTAGCAACTTCCAAAACTCCACTTCTGCTTCCTGTGCCTCCCTTGCTCCCCCAGCTTACCCCAATTCATCCCACTCCAATTTATCCCACTACTGTGCAACACCGGATTTATTAACTTCCTTTTCATTCCCCACAAGTATGGTGAAATTCCATAACACTCTGCCTCCTCAGGATAGCCAAACGACAAACCAAAATGGAGGTAGACAAATAAGCATTACAGCATTAAAAACTTGGGCTGCCACTCCTATTGGGTTGCAAGCCAAGATGTCGCTAAAAATGGCAATAGCAGCAGTCATTTCGTTGCTGGTTGCTCAGTGGTTGCAAATGAAGTACCCCGTTTACGTGGTCATAGCTGCCATTATCGTGATGTCGTCGACACAGGGCAGCACCTTGATACTGGGAAGCCAACGGTTAATTGGAACTGGTATCGGTGCGATCGCTGGCGCCATTTTTACCGTTACCCTAGGTACCAATCCTTGGTCACTCGGAATTAGTGTATTCTTGACTATATTCCTTGCCTACTACTGGAAATTCAGTGACGCGGCAAAGATAGCAGGATATGTGTCAGAACTTGTGATCTTGACTCATGACCAATCTCCCTGGTTGTATGCCTGGGGTAGATGTCTAGAGACTCTATTGGGAATTGGTATTGCACTGTTGATCAACAACTTTGTCTTTCCCGCCTGTGCAGGAGTGGAACTAAGATATTGTTTATCACAAACGCTGATTAGTTTGGAGCAGTTTTACGGATTAGTTGTAGACGGTGCATTGACAGAAAATTATGAGCATCCCAAAGCAGATACCATAAAAGCCACTATTCTCAATTCTCTACAGAAAATGCAGGAGCTATGGAAAGAAGTTAGACAGGGACAGACACGCGAACCTCCAGACAAGCAGGTGAATGAAGCTTGGGAGTTTCTCCTCGGGAGAATTTGGGAACATATCCTGACAATGGAACATACTGTACTTGTCCAACAAGAGGATATCTTCTGGCAGATGCTTTTACCGCAACTCACTCAACTGGCACAGGAAACCAGAAGCGCCATGCTTGCTTTGGCAGATGCTGTCAAGTCCCATGAATCTCATTTGTTTTTACCAAAGATAGAAGTTGCGCTCACCAATGTATCGGATCAATTCAATCATTTGTCAAGTACTCAACACAAAGACTATCCAATCAATGAGCTTCTGCGGTTTTTTACTTTCTTCAACGCGATGGAAGAAGTCGGCAGAAAGCTGCAAAGAATGGCTGATACACTCTCTAATTCAGAATTCGTAATTGGAAAATAAATTACGAATTCTGAATCACTCATCCACTCATCATGCTGTGACAGTCCCCATTGCCTTATCAACAGCTTGCAGTGCCTGTTCTACTTCTTTTTCTGTCACAATTAAAGGTGGCACAAATCGCACAACCTTGGGACCAGCTGGAACGAGCAATAAACCCTCGTCGATGGAAGCTTTGACAACGTCCGCCGCTGTTAGCTGAATATCTGCATTCAACACCAAACCATTGATGAGACCCCAACCGCGGACTTCGGTAAGGTGATTGGGGTATTTTGCGGCGATCGCCTGCAAACCAGTTCGCAACTGCTCACCCCGTTTTTGTACATTTTGCAATATATTTTCCCGTTCCAAGGTTTGGCAGACAGTAAGAGCAACCCCGCAGGCAAAAGGATTTCCACCAAAAGTACTAGCGTGCTCTCCTGGTTGGAAAACGTCGCAGAATGATTTGCACATCATTGCCCCGATAGGGATACCACCGCCCAAGCCCTTGGCGCTGGTGAAGATATCTGGCTCAACGCCAAGATACTCGTAACCCCATAACTTACCGCTGCGTCCCATCCCGACTTGTACTTCGTCAAAAATGAGCAAAACACCAGTTTCATCGCAAATTTGCCGCAGCTTTTGGAAGTAGGCAACATCCCCTGGTCGTACGCCACCTTCTCCTTGTAATGGTTCGATCAAAATTGCCGCCACGCGGTAATCACCTTCATCAAGCTCACTAATCGCTACTTCCACTGCCTCAATATCGTTGTAAGGTACGTAGTGGAAACAGGGCACTAGGGGGTCAAAATTCTTTTGATACTTCGGTTGTCCTGTGGCGGTAATTGTCGCCAAAGTCCTACCGTGGAAACTGTCGTGTGCGGTCAAAATAATTGGTTTTTCAATTTGTAGCACTGTATGCGCGTATTTCCGTGCCAGCTTAATTGCTGCTTCATTAGCTTCTGCCCCGGAGTTGCAGAAAAATACGCGATCAGCACAGGAGTGTTGAACTATCCACTTTGCCAATTCTCCCTGCTCAGGAATGTAGTACAAATTAGAAACGTGATGCAGCTTCTGTATTTGCCGTGTCACTGCTTCTACCAAAGCAGGGTGAGCATGCCCCAAGGTACAAGTGGCAATTCCAGCCACAAAGTCGAGATATTCTCGCCCCTGTGTATCCCACACTCGGCATCCAGCACCCCGTTCTAGGGCTATGGGAAACCGCGCGTAGGTGGACATGACAGCTTGATTGAAATCATCCGTGTCAAAGGGGCTAGACGTTATCGTCGCTTGTTCAACCAGAGTTTGTATGCTCACTGCCCAACTCCTGAAAAATTTTTATCTTACCTTTGGTCGCTGGTTTTTATGAGAATCGTAAAAAAAATCTTCTTACAAACTTCATCTTAAGCCAGCACTCAGATATTCTCAAACGAGTGACTTTGGAAAAAAACCGTGTATGGACATCTTTATTGGTAGTCTTAAAGTCATATCGAGTCAAGCTTTTATGCTATGTATGTTGCCTTTAGGTTACTTTTAGCTTAAAAACTAATTACCTTGCCCTGATGCAGCAAACTTGGGATAGTTTCAATCCCCTTGTGGAGAAAAGGTAGTTTGTAACTTGTATTGAATTTCAATCCCTTTGGAAGTACTGGTTTCAATAAGGAGATTATTGAAGCAATTACCTGTCAGGTAATTAAATTTATTGTTTTTGCCAGTCTTGTCACGCAGCAACGCACCCGTACCGCAGATGAAGCGACAGAACAAAACTGGAAACGCGTTGAATAGATGAACTCATCAGCCATCCAACCTAGGAGTAAGCTGAAAGATTGCCAGAACTATCAAACTAATCAAACAACTGAATTGAATCGCTAAGCTCAATAACCGTAACCTTGGGTCGGCACCCACAATATGAATCACGGAGTGCAAAAGTCGGAAAGTGATATAGACGCTGACCAGCAAATCGACGACACCTCCGGATACGCCTCGTACCATCAGGAGAAAAACGACTCCTAAATAAAGCGGCAGATTTTCGACCAAGTTATACTGTACTCGAAGTAACCGCCAAAGCAAGCTCTCATCATTGATTGTCCCGAATTCTTTTGGGCTCCCTCCTGCCGCTAAATGTCGAATTCTCACTGCAAGTAAGAGAACAACAACCGCGATCGTCCAGAGAATGAAAATTACCAATCCCCAAAGTGGAGCGGTCATGGTTACTATAGATAATTTTTCAGCGATAGCAAGACCTGCACTTTGCTCAATTTGCATCTTCTTTCTCCAATAGAGTCTGCCCATACTGTAAAAAGTTGGTGCATCAAGACTCTAGAAAAAAGTTGCCAAGGTTTGGGATATTATTGCGATCCTTTGGAGCTTAGTACAAACAATCACAAAACGTTGTTAGCAACAGATCGTAATTGCAGTAGTTGTTTGGGTGTAGCACCTATCATGCGTTTGAAGCATCGAGTTAAATGACTTTGATCACAAAAGCCTGTGCGTGTGGCGATTTCGACGATGCTTAGCTCACTATATTGCAGAAGGTGTTTCGCTTGATTAAGCCGACACTGCAAAATGTATTGGTGAGGCGTTATACCCATGCTTTGCTTAAATAGTCGTAAGAAGTGATAGGGACTGATTTGGGCGATCGCCGCAATCTCATCCAATTTCAAATCTTGATGGAGATGGTCGTTGATATAGTCTTTTACCAAAGTCAGTTTGGTTTGGGGTAAGCCATTGGTATAACTGGAGAGTTTAGGTCGGGTAACACAATAGCTTCGTAATAAATGAACGGCTAATGCTGTTTTAAGGCTATCTACCAGCAAATGACTCCCCATCCCCCCTATTTCAGCTTCTCCTTTGAGGGTTGAAAAGATGCTTTGTATGAATAGATCCGACTCGTTCATAAATCGAGGTAATAATTCAATTTGGTCGGGGTTCACCCAGTCCTGACCAATGTGCTGGAGCAGAATCGGTTCGAGTGCTAGCACCATAAATTGAGCAGGAGCATCCCAGCTACAGCGATGGGCAATTCCCGCTGGAATGACAGCAATGTCTCCGACACTACGTCTTTCACGCGACTGCTTGTCATCAAGCGATCTCATACCAGGTGCATTCATCTTGGATGAACCAATTAGCCCACAAGCCAGCACATGCATCGTGTGGTAATGTTCATCGGTTGCGAAAGTCGGTTGCTGATGCAGTTCAAGATGCACCCCATTCCAACCTAAACTCCTTAAAACAGCAGGTTTGGGAACAATCCGGTCCGATGAGTTCTCTTGGCAATAATCCAGTAGTTTGACAGACTGCTTGAGTTTTTTCATGACCTGTCACAGCTAAAGAATATACCCATTGTGCCTAATTTTTGCCTTTTCCGTTGATACCACATACCACTGTTTCACCAATTTGTTAAATAACCCAATTATGCCCTTTGATATTCAATTCGCATTTTTCTAACATCAATTTGTTCCGATTCTAAAAATACGATTTTTGGCGTTGCTAAATCAAAATTATGCTCAATTAATATCTTTTCCTTGATACTTGTCAGTCCAGGTGAATTATTTTCTAGCTATTAGTCGTCCTAGCTCATAAGCTTCTTCTTCTGCTGTCTTTAACCCGTCTAGATTGGCAGGGATACCAAGAGATATCTTGTATTGTTTAGTTCTCAATCCATTATTATTGGTTTCTCCTGGTTTATTTAAGTGGTAATGTAGCTTGCAGCTGGATGCTTCCATTAGATAGTAATAAGCCTACTTTGGCTTTTGCTGCTTTTAGTCTGTTTTTAGCTGCTTCAAACTCTTGCTCGAACTTCTTTTGAAGGTGTGCTTGAGTGGCTTCTGTGTGTTTTTTTCTACCTAAGAAGCTACTATCTGTACTATTAGGAGCTATAAAGTCTGCAAATACGTCATTTTGAGGAGGTTGATTATCTAAAGTCTTATGGAGCCTAGTTTTTGGCATTGTCTTATTTTTGGCTTCAATAAATAGTTATTCAGATAACCATTTATGAAATATAAATATAACTTATAGGGTTGAAAAGCCTGTAGTTATCAGACAAAGCATAATAAACAGAAAGATGCTTTTCTGCAATCATATATGTATTCCACACTTGAACAGAAGTATCAACGTATCCAAAAAGAGTTAATGGCGGGGGTGATAGCTCTTGCTGGTGTCTTTCTCATTGGCACATTATGGTACAAGTTTGTGGAGGATTGGTCTTGGGAAGACGCAGCTTACATGACCGTCATCACCTTAGCCACTGTAGGCTACGGTGAAACCCGACCGCTTGGACCCCGAGGAAGATTATTTACCATCGCCCTGATTTTGTTGGGAGTTATTAGTATTGGTTACATTGTTAATAGATTTACAGAAGCTATTATTGAAGGCTATTTTCAACAAGGAATTAGAATACGACAGCAGAGGCGCTTGATGGAATCCTTGGCGGAGCATTATATTATTTGTGGATTTAGTCGCACTGGGCGCCAAATTGCCCTAGAATTTCGAGCGGAAGGTGTTCCTTTTATTGTTATTGACTCCAAGTTAGAATCCGTACAACTAGCCCAATCCAATGGTTATATTGTCTACCAAGGAGATGCCACTTTGGATGAAACTTTATTTGGAGTTGGCATTGAACGGGCAATTTGTATTGTAGCAGCACTTCCTTCAGATGCAGAGAATTTATACATAGTAATATCAGCAAAAACTCTTAATCCGAATATTAGGGCGATCGCCCGCGCCAGTACGGAGGAAGCTTTGCAAAAATTACAGCGTGCTGGAGCAGATGCTGTGATTTCTCCCTATATTACTGGCGGAAAGCGCATGGCTGCTGCTGCTTTGCGACCCCAGATTATGGACTTTGTAGACGGGATTATCTCTGGTACTGATCGACAGCTATATATGGAAGAATTTTTGCTAGATCCTGCGGTTTGTCCTTTTGTGGGTCAAACTTTAGGACAGGCACAATTACGAGCGCAAACGGGTGCATTGCTGCTTGCAATCCGTCGTGCTAATGGTGAACTCATCGGTGGTCCCACTGCTGAAACAGTATTTATGCGGGGAGATGTTCTCATTGCTATGGGGACAGCTGAACAATTGCGTGCTCTTAATCAAGTTTTAGGACCTATTCGTTCCAAGAAGTTGCGGCGACCAAGGAAGAGTTAAGGCAAGAGGAATGAGAGAAATTCCCTTTATACCCTTATTTAATGAACTACCCAGACCTACTTCGTTGAGGTCTGGGTTTCTGAAACCAGACCAGTAGATTTGGATTTTTGACGCTTCTTTGCCCCTAGTTGCCGCAAACTTCCCGCATTTTTGCGAGTGTTTGCGGTAGAGCTTGGCGACTCAGCGTCTACGAAGCTAGTTCCTAACTCCGTCAGATTACCTTTTGCCCAATAAAGCATAACTTCAGCAGCAGCAATGTCTCTGTCTTGGCGGTAGCCACAAGATTGGCAGTCATGAACTCTAATATCAAGAGTTTTCTTGTGCTGATGACCACATCTAGGGCAAGTTTGACTAGGCTTTACTTTCTTGGTTGGAACTTCTACAAAGACACCACCGATTTGTTCTATTTTGTATTTGATGGTACTGCGAAGCATTCCAAAACCAACATCAAGTATTGATTTATTCAAACCTGCTTTTTGCTTCTTACGCTTGCCTTTTTTAGCTTTACTGGTCACGCATTTGTCCCCTAAAAATCGGGCGTCGCATTGTCCCCTAGAAAATGAGGCAGGCTTTGTTTTGGTTGATCTATCTTCGTAGTCGCGTACTCGTAGTAGTAAGCCTGCCTCATTTTCTTCGTGTAAGACCCCCCGTGCCTTTGTTTTGTTGATTTGTTGGCGTAGTCGGGTATTCGTTTTTATCAGGCTGCCCGATTTTTTCGTGTAAGACCTCGTCATGTTCTTGACTTCTAGTTTTTCAGTTGCAACGAAGCTATTACCGCTTACTATTTCTGATGCAACTTGATGTACCCAATTCTGACGTTGACTAGCAACTTTACGAGTTAGCTTGCTAACTTTAGCTTGGGCTTTTTTCCATCTTCTAGAGGCTTTGATTTTTTTCTTTCTATTTGGTGCTTGCTTCCGCCTTTTATTTTTGGAAGCTTTTTTGATTAGTTGTTCGGCATTCCTCAAGAACTTAGGTGCTTCAATCTGTTGATGGTTCTCACCGTCGGTAATCGATAATGCTGAATTGCATCCTAAATCTATACCAATAGCACCAATTGGTAGGACTTCAGGTTTGAGAACTTGGTCTAAAACCTCAACCGTAATAGATGCGTACCATTTATTATTTCTAAAAACGATGGTGCAAGTAGTAGGTGTTCCCCAATACTTAGCCTTGCCTCGCATCTGAATACGTCCAATTTTAGACAAATTCAAGTAACCATTTTCGCCATTAGACTCTACAGAATAGCCAGATTTTGCAGGATATGTCCATCCTGAATAATGGCGTATTGATTTGAATCTGGGACGTTTACCTAAACCTTTGAACCAACGTTCAAAAGCATAATCAACGCGTTTCAAAGTTGCTTGTAGAGCCTGAGAGTTGATTTCCTTATACTCTGTCCAAACTTCTTTAAACGCGGGTAAACAGTTCTGTTGTTCAAAATAACTAACAGATTGATTGAATTTTTGATATTGAGTAAATCGGTTATTTACAGCAGCATTGTACAAGTCCTGATGAAGCTTTCGGTGATACCGCAAGGACTGCTCTATTTGCTTATTTGGGTATAACCTGAAAGTCATCCGTCTTGTAGCCACTGATTTATTTGCCTCCTTTTTAGATTTGTTCTATGATATTACAGTTGACATATAGGCTTGTCAAGTGGCTTCCAGAAAAGGCTCTCATTCTGTTTTCTCTATTCACCTACATCTTGTGTTTGTAACTAAGTACAGACGCAAAGCAATAATCGCGCCAATGTTGGAACAGTTACACGAAATATTTGCTAGCGTCTGTATAAAAACCAAGTGCAGGCTAATTGAATTTTCAGGTGAAGTAGACCATGTTCATTTACTAATTGATTTCCACCCAGATAACAACTTATCTGTTCTTGTAGGTAGCCTAAAATCGTCATCTAGTAGAATTATTCAAAAAGAATTTTCCGAACATTTATCAACTTTTTATAGTAAACCTGTTTTATGGTCTAGCTCTTATTACGTTGCATCTACAGGTGGAGCGCCAATTGAAAGAATCAAGCAATATATACAATCTCAAGAAGTACCAAAAGAATAATTGGAAATTGCTCAAATCCTCTCTGCTCTGTTTGAACTACGTTCAAATACGTTTGAGAGGTTTTCGCAATTTCCCGCTATTCATCCCCACCTTGCTTTGCTGAAGGTGGGGACTTTCGCGCCACGTTAAAATCGAAAGAAAAGCACGAGTGTAGCGGAAAATATAGCGATTCTCGCTCGCAAAGAATACACGCATACGGTAGGGGCACGGTATACCGTGCCCCTACAAACAACCTCTATTGCACTCAATTGAGAACTTGCTATAAGTCCGAGAGTGAGTAAGCAATGCGATCGCCCTAAAAGGCTCTGCGCTTCGGCAAACAGCACACCTGTACATCAGGCAATGAATATGATGTCTATATATGAACTGTTGAGTGGTGTTAAAGATGAGGGTACTGGTTACTGGCGTTGCTGGATTTATTGGCTATCACTTAGCACAGCGTCTTTTGAAAGAAGGAATTGAGGTTATAGGTATTGACAACTTGAATGACTATTATGATGTCAAACTCAAAAAAGCTCGTTTGGCACAGCTTGACCCGCAGTCTGGGTTTAGATTTCAGTTTTTGGAGTTAAGCGATCGCCTGGAGGTTGCGCAACTCTTTCAAGATGACACCTTTGATTATGTCGTTCATCTTGCTGCCCAAGCAGGTGTACGCTACTCTTTACAAAACCCCTGGGTTTATTTAGATAGTAATGTGACAGGCTTTGTAAATCTTTTAGAAGGATGCCGTCAAAGTCAAATTAAACACTTAGTGTTTGCCTCCTCAAGTTCTGTTTACGGTGTCAATACCAAAGTTCCTTTCGCTGTGAGCGATAATGTTGACCACCCCATTTCGCTGTATGCTGCAACCAAAAAAGCAAATGAACTGATTGCCCATACTTATAGTCATCTTTACCAGATTCCCATAACCGGGCTGCGCTTTTTCACAGTTTATGGTCCTTGGGGAAGACCTGACATGGCATATTTTAAATTCGTGAAAGCGGTAGAAGAAGGCAAGCCGATTGATGTCTATAACTTCGGCAAAATGCAGCGAGATTTTACATACATTGAAGATGTCATTGAGGGTGTCTTTCGGGTAATGCTCAAACCACCTCAATCCAATACAAGCAACAGCAATGCTCGTTATAAGCTTTACAATATCGGGAACAATAATCCGGTGGAGTTGATGACCTTTATCGAGGTGATTGAAAAGGCGCTAGGCAAGAAAGCGGTGAAAAATTTATTACCGATGCAACCGGGAGATGTTCCCGCAACATACGCTGATGTAGATGACCTTATGCGTGATGTTGGATTTAAACCCAGCACGCCTCTGGAGCAAGGTATCAATGACTTTGTGCAGTGGTATCGAGACTACAAAAAAGTTTAGAGCCTAGAGTCACAAATTTTCATCCTTCATCTTCCAATCATGCAAAGGAACTATGCTCCTGATCACCCATTCGATGAAGAGTGGAGGAGCTTGTGATATCAAAATACTAGGATAAACTGCCATTCCCCAATCGGGATGGACTAACACCCGGCATTCATTTTGAATCACTGGATAGTGGAGTAAAGCTTTCACAGCTGCGGTGTCATCATGCAGAATTTTACCTGGACGAGACAGCAAAGGATAGCCAGTGCGGGGGTCGATCAGGTCTGTCAAATAATTGCGATCGCGCAAATTAAACGCAACATCGCAACCAAACCTCATAAACTTTTCCCGCAACCGTTCTTTTTCTGTCTCAATTGCCGGTGTACTTTCCACGAGTTCATATCTTGATTGCTGTAAAACAATCACTATCCATAAAGAAAGATGTTTTTTCCAATCTGGGAATATCTGCTCGCGGTTGGCACAGATATACCGACTAGGAGAATGAATTGAAATTTGAACAGCTTGTCCCGTTTTGCCAACCAAATGAATGGGACAGCCTGCACTAGGAGTGTAAACTGTCGGATATTTCACTCAAGTTTATTTGGTTTTTACAAGTTGTTTCAATTCATAATTTGTTTTGATGATAACTCTTAAGTAGTCACAAAACATATCAATTTTTTATAACTTAGGAGGTTTTTTTAAGCTCTTTTTGTGATTATATTAATTTTTTAATTAATATCATATATTTTTGAAAGTTTTTATGATATCATCCGCAACTTTTTTTATACTATAACTGCAGTCTGTGAGAAGTGGGAACAAGAAAGTTAAAAGTAAAAGGATTCTTTTAACTTTTGACTTTTAACTTTTGCCTTTTTTAATCCAGTTTTAAAGCATTGACTGGAACTTCATCCCAAGAATTGACTGTTCGCAACTGCGCTACCCAACCCCATGCCTTTTGCTCCTCAGTCAAATTTTGCTGAAAGGACTCATGGCAATCTTTGGCTTGGGACTCATTGCAGCAAGCAATACAAGCATGAATCATGCCAGATGGATCAATTTGCTCATTTACCCAAATAGTCATGGCTTATTTTCCCCAAAAACTCAAGCTGAAAAAGCAATATGCCATCCTAAAATACTATTAGAATCCCAGAACTTTTGTTAAAATTTGGGAGACACAAGATTCATTAGTGACTGGTAAAAACAGCATTGACATAATAAAAATGTCAAAATTGCGAATATCACATCAATCATCGGTGCGATGTTAATCTGTGCTGTTGACCCTCGAAGGCGCATAAGTTTTATCTCCTCGCTCATAACGACGACGGTAGAGCAGTTCTAGCTGTCCGCCATATTCTTGAATCAATGCGATTTGTCGTTGGTAGAGTCCCCGGAAGGTATTGGCAAATAAAAGAGTAAAAATAGCAACAACTAATCCCGAAGCTGTAGAAACTAAAGCTTCACTTATCCCAGCTGTTACACCTGCTGTTTTAGTACCTCCTACATCACCAATATTTAAAGAGGCAAAGGAAGCTATCAATCCTAAAACAGTACCAAGAAGCCCCAACAAAGGCGCCAGAGAAATAATCGTATCAAAGATGTTTTGAAAGCGCTTGAGCAGAGGAATCTCCGCTTGAGCTTCACTTTCTAGTGCTAAACGGAATTCTTCTGGCGTTGGTTGTTCCAATTCCAAAGCTGCCAAAAAAATTCTTGTGATAGGTAAATCTGTATTCTGGTGCAATTTATCTAAAGTACTGACGACATTATCAAGACGATAGAGATTTAGCACCTCACGCACTACACGGCTTTGACGGCTGTTGATTCGCACCCAAAATAACACACGCTCAATGATGAGCGCTACTGCTAACATCGAAAACACAAGCAGGGGCCACATTACAACGCCGCCTGCTATAAATAGATTACTCATCATCATAGATTGTTTCTCTACTCCTCAACAGTGCAAACCTAGATTAACAAATGACTCATAGAAAATGCCGATATAATATCTCTGGCTGAGGATGTTAATTCTTTCATTTGTTAATAATTTTTCTCAAAAAGCCAGTTATACAAAGAACCTGAAAATGAATGTTCTCAATCCGAAAGATAGCTGTTATTTATTTTTTGCTTTCACCATTTAGGTCTTGGACTCTCACCAAACTCTTCACTTTAGTACTCCTCTTACCAATCTGGAGTACTTGTAGTCCATCCACCGCAAGGCGATAATTAACGCTGTGGGTTGTGGTACCAAGAGGAAAATCATTATGGAGTACGACTTTAAAGAGCTTGCTAAACTTTACAAAAATGCGCTCCTCAATGACGTACTCCCATTTTGGGAAAAACACTCGATTGATTGGGAGCAAGGTGGCTATTTCACCTGTCTTGCTCGTGACGGTCAGATTTATGACACAGATAAATTTGTCTGGCTACAAAATCGGCAAGTGTGGACTTTTTCCATGCTTTACAACCAGCTAGAAAAACGCGAAAACTGGCTGAAAATTGCCAGCAATGGTGCTCATTTTCTTGCCCAACATGGTCGCGATCGCGATGGCAATTGGTACTTTGCCCTCACCCGTGAAGGGCAACCACTCGTTCAGCCCTACAATATCTTTTCTGATTGCTTTGCGGCGATGGCTTTTAGCCAATACGCACTTGCCTCGGGTGAAGACTGGGCAAAAGATGTGGCTATGCAAGCTTACAACAACGTTTTGCGCCGCAAAGACAACCCAAAAGGCAACTATAACAAGACCTATCCAGGCACACGTCCGATGAAGGCCTTGGCAGTACCAATGATTTTAGCCAACCTGACTCTAGAAATGGAATGGCTACTTCCTAAAGAAACTCTTGAGAACGTCTTGGCTGCAACTGTTCAAGAAGTGATGACCGATTTTCTAGACCAGGAACGGGGGCTGATGTACGAAAATGTTGCGCTTGATGGTTCGCACATTGATTCTTTTGATGGACGGTTAATTAACCCAGGTCACGGTATCGAAGCCATGTGGTTCATTATGGATATTGCTCGTCGGAAAAATGACACAAAAACGATAAACCAAGCTGTTGATGTGGTGTTAAATATCCTTAATTTTGCCTGGGACAGCGAATATGGCGGGTTATATTACTTCATGGATGCGCACGGTCATCCTCCACAGCAACTGGAATGGGACCAAAAACTATGGTGGGTGCATTTAGAATCTTTAGTTGCATTAGCAATGGGCGATCGCCTGACAGGACGTGAGGCGTGTCGAGAATGGTATCAAAAGATGCACGATTACGCCTGGTCGCACTTTGCCGATCCAGAATATGGTGAGTGGTTTGGCTACCTCAATCGGCGTGGGGAAGTATTGTTAAACCTCAAAGGCGGCAAATGGAAGGGATGCTTTCACGTCCCGCGTGCATTGTATCTGTGTTGGCAGCAGTTTGAGGCGTTGAGTGCAAAGTCTGTTTAATTTCTACTGGGAAGCTAAAGTGAAAACAGGAAAACAGACTTATTTATATAGATGTTCCATGAATGTTGTAACACCCAAGCGCTTCACCATAGAAGAATATCATCGACTGATTGAACTCGGATTTTTAACGGAGGGCGATCGCATTGAGTTGATTCGAGGAGAACTGATCCAAATGACTGCAAAGGGAACGCCTCATACAGTCTGTAGTTCTATTTTGTGCCGCCAACTGGATCGGCTTTTGGGTGACCTAGCAGTTATCCGTGGGCAAGATCCCATCACCCTTCCCAATCATAGTGAGCCTGAGCCAGATGTCGTCATTGCACGTGGAAAAGATGAAGATTATCTTGCTCATCATCCTTATCCCGAAGATATTTTATTGGTTATCGAAATTTCGGACACAACCTTAGATTACGACCAAATAACGAAGCTGACGTTGTATGCAGAAGCAGGAATTGCCAATTATTGGATCGTGAATTTGCCAGTTCGTCAACTTGAGCGTTACAGTCAGCCTTATCAAAATATTCAAGGTGAGTTTAGCTATCTTAGCAAGCAAATTTTTCTAGCAAATCAGTCAGTGCCAATTCCTGGGTTTGAAGATGCTTTGTTGGACTTGAGTCGGATTTTTCCAGAGAGTACGATCAGGTGAGTGGTTTGGTGAGTGCGATCGCCTTCGGCAAGAGCAGTTAAACTTCAAAGGAGGCAACTTTATTGGTAGTAGTTTAAGGAATTGAGTTCATAAGCAATTTATTTAATTTATGTTGGGGTAGGTTTGTTGGTACTTGCTGGATCACACATTTTTACTTAATGCTTCTGCGTTCACTAGCATTACAATTCCGTATAGCTTTGAATAAGCAATCAAAGGTTAAGAATACTAGCTATTAATAATTCCAACGATCTATGATTTGTATCATTTTCTCTTCAGATATTAATCTTACCGATCTACCTTTTTGCTCTTCCCTGAGTATTTCCAAGATTTCTGAAAAACTCCGGAAATGCTGATGATTTTTCTGCTTACAGACTTCCTGTAACCTCGCCACAACTTTCTTGGCTTTACTAGCACCAAGAAACAATTCGAGCTTGTGTTGCACTTGAAATGCAATTTCTTGTTCTAAGATACGATTAAACGCATCGATTGGAGAGATAGGTTGAGGCACTGAAGGGGTGACAAGAGGGCTGAAGTCGAGAAAATAGGGGAGTGTGACCGTTTTAAGGTAAAAAAAGATAGGTCAGATATTCTCAACAAGACCTATCAAATGATAATGTTACCTAAATTCTATCAAAACTGCTTTTCCAATGTACTGACACCGACGCAGTACAAGATGCTCTCAATCTTGATTATGCTATTGCAATTTCATAAAACTGTGACGATTGAGAAGCTCTCATCTGTATTTCCACAACCGATACTTTTTGAAAGTCGGCGACGGAGTATCCAAAGGTTTTTACTGCTGCCGCAATTATCAATTCAATATCTGTGGTTTCCCCTGCTCAAAAGATGGATAAAAAACAGGGATATATTGGGAAAGAAACAACTGATATTTGCCATTGATAGAACACAATGGCGTGACCAAAATGTGTTTGTCATCAGTTTCATTGAAGAAAAAAGAGCAATACCTGTTTACTGGTTATTGTTATCAAAAAGAGGATGTAGCAATTTGGGTGAGCAGAAAAAGTTAATTCGACCATTGCTGCGGTTGTTTAAAGGATATCGAATGTTGGTGCTGGGTGATAGAGAATTTCATAGCATCAAACTGGCGAATTGGTTACACAGCAAGGGAATTGACTTTGTGCTACGTCAAAAGCAAGGCACATATATTCGACAAGAAAATCAATCATATCAACGGTTACAATCTTTGGGATTAATTCCTGGTATCTCATTCTTCCTAACAGGTATTCAAGCAACTAAACAGAAAGGTTTTACTAAATTTAATTTAGCCGGATATTACAAGCGTAAATATCGTGGCAAAGTTGAGCCTGCTGGCTGGTTTTTACTGACTAACCTAAATAGTCTCGAATCAGCAAGGAAAGCATTCAAACTACGAAGTGGCATCGAGGCGATGTTTAAAGATTGTAAGACTGGTGGCTATAATCTCGAATCTACTTCTGCTGATGGTCAACGTCTGATAGCACTAATTTTATTAATTGCTATCGCATATACTTGTGCTGTTAATGCTGGTCGTCGCTCCCGCCAGATGGGACTACAAAAATATGTTGGTCGTCTGAAGGAATTACACCGATTACATCGCCGACATAGTACATTTTGGGTTGGTTTATATGGTCTACTTTGGGTGGGAGCAATGGAATTTTGGGCTCATTTCGCTCATGATTTGATGCGCTTAAAGCCCAGTAAATTACCTTATTTTCACAAGGGTCTACGTGCTATGTCTCTTATCCAATCTGCTTTGTAGCTTCTTTGTCACCCCTTCAGGTTGAGGCAGTTTTGCCTCTATTGTTGCAAGTAAATCAGCTTTAAGTTGTTCAAGTGCATTAAAAACAATTTTATTATTATTATTGATGGAAGACTCTAGATTTTTAATCTGTAAATCAATTTCAGTTCCTTTTGGAATCGTGAATTGAAATGAATTTTGCTTAGTATCTTCAATTACTTGTAATACCTCTAGCTGCTGTCGAATAGCTGCTTGATTCTTACTGTTAGACACAAAAACTGTAATACGATCCGGCAGACGAGGATTTAGTTCACGTGCTTTGAGATAAGCATAATATTCGAGATAGCCTGAAATCAGTTCATAATCATCTACACTTACTTGCTGCACTACTGGGACATTAACTAAACCACCCAAATCGATAATTGTATTTGCCAAAGCATCAATTTGAGTTGTTTTCTGTGCAGGAGTAAATGGTAGACTTTTTATCTGAATACTATCAATGTCAACAATTGAGGTTAAGAGTTCCATTACTATCGCCTTAAACTAACTAGATATGTACAAGCTGTATTACTTCTTGCGCTAATTTTTCAAATTCCTCTGCGGCTTGAGATTTAGGATCATCATCCAAGATAGAAATAGGGTCGGGAATTAGTAAATCACCGACCTCTTTTAACCTTTCAATCGCTTTAGAAGTTTCGCGACGCTCAAAAATTTTTGAATCCAGTACTGAAAAACCATATTGTTGCTCAACAATCTCTATCATTCGAGGTAGCGTATATTCTCTAAACTTTGTTGCAGTTCCTAGTTTAGAAGCAATCACACCAAGAATCTCAATAGGCTCTTTCTTAATTGAGTCACGAAATTCATTAACTCCGTTTACAAAACGACGAACATTTCGTAACCCTTCATTTGCGAAAGGTCGGAGGTCTGACGGAATCAGCAGATAGTCTGCTGTAATTAACGCAATTCGTGCATAGAGATTGAGTGATGGCGGAGTGTCAATTAGAACAACATCATACTGTTTACGAACATCATCCAGCTTTTTTAGAAGTCTAGTTAGAGCTTGTGGCTGCTGAATTAGTTCCTGTTCGTGTTCCATTAAATCAATATGACTAGGAACTACATAAAAAGGTGGATTTGTAAAATCTGATTTTCGAGCAACGTCTGAAATCGAATAATCCTTTCTGGATGCGATTACTTGGTAGATATAGTTATCTTTCAGATTGTCATGTATTTCGTCTTGAAATTTAACCAATCCTGCTGCAAAAGTTGTGTTGGCTTGACTGTCTAAATCAATTACTAAAACTCTCTTATTTTTCTTACTTAGAGCTGCAGCAAGATTAATGACTGTTGTTGTTTTTCCTACGCCACCCTTATTATGGTAGACAGCAAGCACTTTCATTAAATTACTCCTTGCAAATAAATAGCTTTTTATCAACTAGCCTTTTGAGTGCTTAAATCTGCTCATCTATGACTCTAGAATGCAGTGCTGTAATAATGCTATGTCATTTTACGCGTGTTTTTTGCCAGTCTTCGAGTGCACTGATGACAAAGCTAGCAGCAGGATGATTGAGGAACTGTTCTAGGGCTGAAATACTTCCAGCACTAAATGCGCTAAGGAGGCGTTGAGTCAGAGAGGGATTATTGTCGATACGCTGAATTACCTCATTTGCAAAAGCGTATTTAGCTGGCATAGTATCGGTGTGGTAGGTCTGAGAGAGATGGTCAAGGAGGGATTGGATTTCTTTGGCAGTGTCAGCAAGGCTTTTAGTTTCTTGACTGTAGTTATACTGGTTAGCCTGTTGACAAGCGTTATCACTCATCTGATTAGAAAAATTGGCGATGTTTGCACCTTGTAGATTGTTGGTGAATCCTTCAGAACTCGACACAGCTGTCGCCCCCACATTAACATTATTGATAGATGATTTTCCAAGAGCAAGTTTTGCTAGCTCTATAATCTCAGTGTTATGTTGTTTATACAACTCAATTGCTTGCGTAGTAGCCTGAAGTGCATAAGTTGCTTTAGCAAGTTGAAGTTGTTCTTCGTAAAAGCTTTTAGCCTCTTCTTGGTTAGTTTTCGGTAAGACTTCTAAGCGAACAGCAACTGAGCTATCACTTTTAGGTTCAAGCTCCTGAATGGCAAGCACTTTGTCAGTATATTGCTGTTGTCGTTTTTGGAAAAACTGGAAAAATTCTCTGATTCCATTAGGGAAAACTAGTTCTTCGATTTCAGAGACTTGCTTAAATTGTTTAGAGAATTCTCCTGGTTGAAAGTTTCTATCGCTCGGGTAGCAATCGGTAAACTCAAAGTTATGGTCTTTCTTGAGGTAAACATAATCACATTGCACATCATCCAGATTAGTCTTGCAATTGGTTTTCCAATTTTGTAAGCAAGCCCCAGTAAGATTCGCTCCTTTGAAATTACTTTCCAATGCTTGAATCAAACTTAGGTCTGCATTCTGAAGGTTAGCTCCTTCCACGACAGCTAAATTAAGTGCAGCTTGACTCAAGTTAGTTCCACTAAGATCCGCAAAACTGAGATTGGCGGAATTGAGCATTGCTTTGCGAAGATTAGCCTTACGAAGAAAGGCTTTTCTAAGATAAGCTTCGCTAAGGTTAGCTTCGTTGAGGTTGGCTTCATTGAGATTGGAACTAGTGAAGTTGGCAAACCTCAAATCAGTTTTGCTGAGGTTAGCTTTGCTAAGATTGGAACTAGTGAAGTTGGCAAACCTCAAATCAGTTTTGCTGAGGTTTGTGTTACTCAGATCAGCCTTGCTGAGATTGGCTGAGGCGAGGCGAGTACGGGTGAATTTCGCTCCGCTAAGTTTAGCGACTCTAAGGTCGGCAAAACTTAAATCAGCAAGGCTCAGATCAGCTTTTCTCAAGTCAATATGGTTGAGATTAGCCTTTTTGAGGTCGGGAATAACACCAGGATTTTCTCTTCTCCATTGGTTCCAGCTTTTAACGCCTTTGTTTAGCTCAGCAAGATGCTCTGGATTAGCCACTTCAGCATTTCCTAATATCAAAGAGTTGCATCAGTATATTGGTATATTTTTACATCACATCTTATTGGAGTCTAGTGCTTTGCTAATTTAACATTTCCAAACACGGTTTCAACTTTGGCGATGCTTCACGAGTGTTTGACTTTCCAATAGTTCTTGACCTCAACGACCCTGATGGTTGGTATAAACTTCTATTAACTATCAACACCAGCAATGACCTGCCCAATATCTTCAGGCGTTGCACCTATTGCTAACATTGCTTTTACTAACAATTCAATCGACACTGAAGCATCACCATTTTCAGCTTTTGCAATGCGCGGTTGACTAGATTGGAGTTTTGCTGCTAACTCTGCCTGCGTCATCAGTTTTTGCCTACGCTCTTTCAAACTCCGACTAAGTGCTAATTTAATGTCGATTAAGGTAGCCTCTTCTGCAGATAATTCTAAAAATTCTGTGACTGTACCCACCTTCCAACCTTTGGCTTCTAGACGTTCTCGTTTAGCATCGTCCATGATGAGTCTCCTATTGGTCATTGTCATACTTACTGAGTCTTCTTTTGCAGTTATCAATCACACTAGCGGGCGTTGCTCTCGTTGTTTTGTGAAAAACCTCAAGAATTAAAATGGCGTCCTCATCAATACGGTAAATAATCCGCCAGTTTTTGTCTTCATCCCGAATTCGCAACTCATGACAATGTGCTCCGATACTGGACATGGGTCGTGAATGAGGCATCTCAAGGGTTTCACCTTGTTGCAAGCGCCTGAGTAACACACCTGCTTCTATCCTGGCTGATTGGCTAAAAGGTGGTGTTTTTACCTCGCCATGCAACCAGACTAAAGGTTTATCTTGTTTGTCTTCTTTTTGTTCAACTATGCTGATTTTATATCATATTTGATATATTTTCCAGATATCCAAGTATCACAGATTCTGAACTGAATACACCTTGAGACTGCGTTGTGCGATAGCCGTAAGTCCTGCGGACAGCTACGCCAACGCGCAACGTGTTCGACAGGACAAGGCTAATCGCTCCGTTATCGCCTATGGCGGACACTTCGTGCCATCGCGTTGCAAGTCCTTTACATCGCAACACTTGCAAAACTTCATTTATACAGACCTGATATGCAACTTACGCTACGATATCCCCAATTGCCTTCGTGCAATTTTGTGGGGAGTAGTGCAGGTCAAACACGAATATGACGGAAAATCTCAAGATCCAGAACACGGACAATCTTGTTACCATTGCCGAGCAATTCGCCCTTCAGGGGAAGGTTACGGACGTTCAACCATTTGGAAGTGGCAATATCAATGACACCTTCCTGGTCACTCTAGATTCTGTAGGGGAACAGAATTTTGTCCTACAACGCATCAATACTCAGGTGTTTCGTCAGCCACAACTGATTATGCAAAATATGCGTATCTTTACCGAGCATATTCAAAATCGGCTACAACAGACTCCCTTGAACCGTCGCTGGGAAGTGCCCAGTGTGTTGTCAACCAAGGATGCTCAAGACTACTGGAGAGATGCTAACGGGTCGTTCTGGCGGGCGATTAGCTTTATTAAAAGCTCGCAGTCTTTCGACACCATGCATGATAAGTCATACGCCACAGAAGTTGGCTATGCTCTGGGGATGTTTCACAATCTTATCAGTGACCTGCCACCGGAAAAACTTGCCGACACCCTGGAAGGGTTCCATATTACACCGCTCTATCTTCAGCACTACGACGAAGTTTTGGCAAAAACTAGCCCGCGCCAATCATCGGAAGTCAATTATTGCTTACAGTTTGTGAGCGATCGCAAAATTTGGGCATATGTCCTTGAAAATGCGAGAGCCACAAGCAAGTTACCACTACGCCTCATGCACGGCGACCCAAAAATCAACAATGTCATGTTCGATATTGCTACTCAGCAAGCTGTCAGCATGATAGATCTCGACACTGTTAAACCCGGTCTGATACACTACGACATTGGTGATTGCCTGCGCTCTGCCTGCAATCCTGCTGGAGAAGAAACTGAGCAGTGGAAAAGTGTCTATTTTGATACTGACATATGCCAGGGAATCCTTCAGGGATACCTCTCTGTCGCAAAAGCGTTTCTTACCGAGAATGACTATGCATACATATACGATTCAATCCGTCTACTTGCGTTTGAGTTAGGACTGAGATTCTTTACTGACTATTTAGCAGGGAACGTCTACTTCAAAGTCAAACACTCAGAACACAACCTTGCGAGAGCGATCGTCCAGTTTAAGCTTACCGAGAGCATCGAATCCCAGGAAACATCGATTCGCACCATCATCCAGGACATGAAATGAAGGACCAAACGTTTTCTCTGCAACCCTTCCCCTCAGCTAAGCCGTTGCCTAAGTTGAAAATTGCAGGCAATGTCGCTCGATCTCTAAATCAATTTATTATCCATTACGCGCTTCTTGGCGATTTAAGACAAATTGTGATTGCTGAATCAGTAGACACACCAAGACGAAAGCACGAACTGTGGAACGATACCTGCTTTGAGTTTTTCCTTGGCATCAAAAATTCTGATCGATATTGGGAATTTAACCTCTGTCCCACCGGACATTGGAATGTCTATCGCTTTGATGGGTACCGTCAAGGAATGCAAGAGGAAACAGCCTTTACGACACTCCCGTTTAGTGTCCAGTTTCTATCGGATGGTTTAGCACTTGCACTAGATATTGATCTAGATAAAATTGTCCCAGCAGACCAAGCTCTTGAGGTTGCTATCACGACCGTCATCAAAGATAAAGACGGTGAACTGTCTTACTGGGCGTTGACTCATCAAGGAACTGAGGCGGACTTTCACCGACGAGATAGTTTCATCATTGTGTTGTGAAACTAGCTGAAGCCTAAAGCTATATGAACGAACCTTGCAAAGGCAGGCTTTGTTTGAGTAGTCGCACTCATAAGGGTGACGGCTACATTGACTGAATGGTAGTGCGTTAACCCACCTTTGCAGCAGCATCTATGCCATCACTAATGAGATGACCATCTTCCATATAAATAATGCGATCGGCTATATCAAGGATGCGGTTATCGTGAGTCACCAGCAAAATTGTACAGCCTCGTTCTTTGGCTAGCTTCTGCATGAGTTCCACCACATCACGCCCGGATTTTTTGTCAAGTGCAGCTGTGGGTTCATCTGCTAGAACAATTTTGGGTTGGCTAATCAAGGCGCGGGCGATCGCCACTCGTTGCTTTTGTCCACCTGAGAGACTTTCTGGATAGTAATCTGCACGATTTCCTAAACCAACACTCTCCAGCATGGCAACTGCTTTGGCATCTATGTCCTGATCTAAAAACTCATCATGCAACTCCAAGGACATCCGCACATTTTCTCTCGCTGTTAAAAATGTCATCAGATTATGCGCTTGAAAAATATAGCCAATTTGACGGCGAATATCCCGGAGCTGCTTTTTATTTGCACCGCACATTTCCTGTTCTAAAATTTTTAAACTTCCTTCTTGGGCAGAACGTAGTCCTCCCATAAGAGTCAACAAGGTTGTTTTTCCTGAACCGGAAGGTCCAGTCATAATCACAATGTCGCCAGAGTAAATATCTAGGTTAATATCAAATAATACTTGTTTCCGAAGCGCACCTCCACCAAAGTAATGATTGAGATTACGCGCAGAGATAACAGGTTGATTTGTCACTAAGTGAATCTGTTGATGGGAAGAAGTTAATTGTTTCATAGTTTATTCTCTAAGTATTTTTTAGCTAAAACTAAAACACATCTGCTGGATCGGCAGCCTGTAGCTTCCGCATTGCCACTGCCCCAGAAAAGCTACACATCACCACGGTTATGATAAAAACAGTAATTGCACGGCTCAGTGTCATAGCAATAGGTAGCAAAGTTGCTGTGTATGTTAACTGGTAGAGGGCGATCGCAATCATAAATCCAGGGATATATCCTAATGCTGCCAACAACAATGCTTCTTGAAACAAAACACCGAGAAGATAGCCGTCACTGTAGCCCATTGCTTTCAAGGTGGCATACTCTGGTAAATGGTCGGAAACATCACTATAAAGAATCTGGTACACAATTACGATTCCCACAATAAATCCCACAATCACACCAAGTCCAAAAATGAATCCAATTGTCCCTTGGCTTTCCCAGTAGTACTTTTCCACCGCTGCAAAACCTTCTGGTGTTAAAACTCGTACATCTGATGACAACTGTTTGGCAAGTTGTGCCTGCACCTGGCTTGGATCAAAACCAGGTTTGAGTTGGATTAAACCGACTTCTATTTGATTGGGTTGACGTTCTGGAAACAATTTCAAAAAGGTTGAATCACTCGTGATGATGTTACCATCAGCAGCAAATGAACTCCCAACGGTAAACAGCCCAGTGACTTGAATGTTCTGGTTATTAAGTTCTGTTTCCAGTGTTCCGTGCTTTTGCACAGCCTCGGCAATAGCCCCATACTCTGGACGTCCAGCACGGTCAAATAACACTCTATTCAAGAGTTTTAACTGCGTTGCATTTTGCTTCACCTCTGGCAATCTCATGTTAGGGGCTTCTGGCTCAACTCCCCAGATTAGGATAGCGCGGTTAATCCGGGTTTCTGGATTTTTCCACTGTCCCGAACTAATGTAGACAGAACTAACCGACTTAACGCCTTCATGACCCAATGCTTGATAGAGTCGTTCTCTAGAAAAGCTTTTGACAGAAAAAAGGGTTTGAAATTGTGGATTAGTCATGACCAAATCTGCCTCCAGCGAGCGATGAGGCTTTGTGGCACTATCATAGAGTGCATCTTGAAAGCCTAATTGCACAAATATCAGCATATCTGCAAAGGCAATACCTGCCACTGCTACCATGAGACGAGTTTTTTCTTTCATCACCTGTCGCCATGCTAGCGGGGTTCTGCGAAACCATTTGCGAAACATAAATGATATACCCCACATTTCACGCTTTAAACTCTACGGCTGTTTCTTCAAGCTTGTGTTGTCGCATAAGGAGAAATAAAGGCAAGCCCAGGGAAACACCAACTAGCAAATTACTCGCAATATAAATCCACAAATTTTTCATTCCCTGACGTGAACCTTCCCAAAATACAAAAGTCCAAAGAACCAACGATGAAACGATCACATCCATACCGAAAAATGCTGAAATTCGGTTGGCATAAAGTTCTTTTAGGAAAAGATTCACATCTAGTCCATTGTCTAGAAGAAAAGGGACAAATTGAGAGTAAGGTAAAACAGTCCCTAAAATGCAAAGAATAAAGTATATAGTTTTCAACATTTTGACGCCTCTATTTGGTTAGTTTAAAAAAGCAGGTCATTCATGAGTGAGAAAATACCTGCAAAATTAATCTTGAAGTAAGCCATCAAAAAACGAATTTTTTCTCTATTTCTTTTGACACCGTTTGAGTAGGTGAGTCTATAAGCTGCAATTGCCAAGGTTGCCCAAGGATAAGTTTTCCTGAGAATTCTGATTCGGGAAGTTGTGTCAAGCATCTGTACGAGTCTCCTTATAGTTGCCACACCAATCTATACCGAACATTCGTTATATTTGTTAGCAAAGAAAATTTACAATTCAATTTCTGTCTGGACTTGCAAATTGGTTAAACCTGCAACTTTCTTACTGTCTTCGGGTGTGAGGCGAATTTTTACCTCAACAACGCGCTTATCTAGGTTTTCTCCTGGCTGATTACTGAAAACATTTTGTTGGTTCACCTGCAAGCCAATCTGTGAAACAACTCCCTGCAGTTCTCCGTTGAATGCTTGACCTGTCACAACTGCTTTTTGTCCAGTTTTCACTTTACCAATATCTGATTGATAGACTTCTGCGACAGCAACCATTGGATTTGTTTGCGCTAAATCTGCAATACCAGAGTCACTCATCTTTTCTCCAACTCGTGTATGAATTTTGAGGATTTGTCCTGTGACTGGTGCCTTGATATAAGCTTGTTCTAAATCAGTTTGTGCACGTTTGACAGATGCTACAGCATTATCAACTTCGGCTTGCGCCGCTTGCACATCCACAGGGCGAACTTCAGCAATCCTGTCGAGAGTGGCGTTGGCTTCTCTGATTTGTTTGCTCCCCGTCACATTAATTCTTTGTAGTGCAACTTTCGCTTCACGAATTTGTTTGCTACTAGTGGCATTAATTCTGCTGAGGACGGCTTTGGCTTCGTTAAGTTGCTGTTGTGCAGTTTCTAAACTCAAGCGCTTGCTATCAAATGAGGAACCAGAAGTTGCTCCTTCTTTGTATAACTGCTGATAGCGCTGATATTCGGCTTGGGCATTGTTAAGTTCTGCTTGAATTTTGCGAATTGTTGCTTGTTGTGCCGCTTTGTCGCCTTCCCACTGCGCTTCTAGTCGGGCGATCGCTTCTTCTTGGGCGACTCTATCGCTTTGTAACTGTGCCTGCAATCTCTCTATACTTGCTTTTTGAGCAACAATTTCTCCAGTTTTCGCCCCTGCTTTTACCTGTGCGAGTTTGGCTTGAGCCATTTTGACTTGCTCTTGTGCTTGTCTAAGGGCGTCTTGTAGTTTATCTCGTGAATCGAGAATTGCCACAACTTGTCCGGTTTTTACTTGTTCACCTTCTTTAACAAGTAGTTGAGCAATGCGATCGCCATCCAACGCCAAAGGTGCAGACAGTTTAATCACCTCGGCTTCCGGCTCTAGTCGTCCCAATGCTGTCACTTTTTTCCTTACGGGAGCAGTTTCCACTTGAGGTGCGGGTTTTTGACTAACCATCCCAGACTGAGAAATACCATAAAAAATTATTCCACCTGTGATTGTAGTCGCGGCGGCGACTAGCCCAATTAACCATCGATTTGTTGGTGATAATACTTTGAGAGTCATATTCTTTACAATTAGCCGTTAGAAGTTTGATTTGCTTGTTGTTTTTCTAAATATGCTGTTAATATCTTGCCTAACAAGGCACATTGTTCAGTAATAGAAACTGCTTCATTATTCATAAGCCGTTCAAGAATTAAGCCATCAATCAGACTCAAAATAAACCAAGCGAGTTTTGGGTCTTGAACGCCCAAAATATCAGACACTACCTTTTCATATCGATCCGTTGCACGTTTAAATGCAACACTATCCTTGAAATCTTTAGAGTCTTGATGCTGACAAAAATCAACCTGTAAATAAAACCATTTAATGTAATAATCTTCGTTTTTAGCCAAAAATTTCCCTAGAGCTTCCATACGTTCCTGCAAAGATTGCATTCCCGCCAACTCAGCCCTTGCCATCAATATATCTTGCTCACATATCTCTTCCATCAATTGTTCAAATAACGCCTTTTTACTAGGAAAATAGTGATACAGCGTCCCCGTAGAAACACTTAAGCCTTCCGCTATTTGGCGCATCGTAATTGCGGAGTAGCCTTTCTGGGCAAATAAATCAAAGCACTTACTGAGCAGTTCTTTGCGATATAGGTCATGGTCAACGATTTTCGGCATTTTTGAGGAATTTTATATCGAACGCTCGTTATTTAACTTTACTATCGTTGTTTTTGGGTTGTCAAGCTCCAAAATGGAGTTACAAAATATATTGAAGAAACTCTATAACTGGTGCAATCTGACCTATGCGGCAGTCCAATTCTACATTTGACCAAGATTTCTTACGGCAGCTTGTTACCCTTTGTGCAATCATCACTGCTTTTGTGGTCAACGTCCTGTCAAACATCTTTCCCTTGAATGGACTCAGCATTGGTGCAATTTCTAACACTTTATTCAAAAATGTACAGATTATTCCTGCGAATTACGCCTTTGCTATTTGGGGATTGATTTACCTTGGTTTATTTGCTTTTGGAATTTATCAAGTTCTGCCAAACCAGAGACATGATCCCGATTTGCGTAAAATAGGCTATTTTCTGGTGATTGCTTGTTTAGCACAATGTATTTGGGTTTACCTCTTCCTTTCCCGGCTTTTTTCACTTTCTGTCGTCGCAATGCTAGGAATTCTGTTGCCCTTGATTGTGACATATGTACGGTTAGGAATTGGCACAAACTCTGTCTCTCGGATGAAGAAGTGGTATGTCCATATTCCTATCAGCATTTACTTAGCATGGATTAGTGTAGCCACTATCGTTAATGTGGCGTGTGCGTTATATTTTGCGGGTTGGAACAGTTGGAAGATTTCTGCCGAAATTTGGACACTGGTGATGTTGTTAGTCGCAACCGCACTTGCTGCAATCATTGCTGTTGGACACAGAAACATTGCTCATACAGGAGTAACGGTTTGGGCTTTGATTGCGATCGCCATAAAACAGTGGGACAACCCAATGCTAAGGATAGTCGCTTTGGTATGTGCAATTGCCCTTATCTTGCTCATTTTTATCAAAAGGTGGCAGACTCAGCTTTTGAACGGTTAATAGATGCAGAAACCTGCAAACAAGCTATTGTTTGACGCACAATGAGGGTTTTGGCAGATTTTGCTCACAATTGGTGATGATATTTTTTATAGTCTGCTAGATATTTGTAAGGCTTTGAAAAGAATTGTATTTGTTCGAGAACTAGCACCTTTTTATGTTTCTATACTAGAAATTAATTTCATCTTATTTCCATCGTTTGCATATTGCACGAGGAGGTCCCAAAATGGTTCACACTTACGAGGTATTGGTTGATATCAGAATATTTCCTGACCAGACAAACAGTACCTTTAAAAGCGGGACGACACGATACGAGATCGACGCAGAGACAAAAGAAAAAGCCGATGGTATGGCACGAGTCCAGGCGAGAAGTGACAATCCAAGAGGCACCGAATATGACGTTAGGGTAACAAGGCTACTCAGGTAAAGCGAACATTAGATGGAACGGCAGAGTTCGTCGTTCCCCTCATCATTTATCTTACGCTTTGTGGCGATGTCGGCTCTAACGCTTTGTTGTGTTGTGCTTTAGTAAATGAGCCAAGGTCTAATATTATATAGTCCGTGTGAAGTTAAACGCGCTCACGGCTGCTAGTCTTGTACATACTGCTCCAGCTAATCTTTGGCTTACTAGGACACTACAGTTTTTACAACACAACTGTAATATGAGTTTTTGATTCTTGGTGAAGCAAACTCTCTAGTTGAAAGTATGCCGCATCAGGCAACCAGTGATAAAGGGCTGCCATCGCTTTCTAAATCTAAATATTTATAAAATCATGTAAAATGTTATCGATAGGATTTGCCAAAATCCAAATTGTGGCTAGAAATATGTCTTTTTTTGCAGGTTATGATATCTCTTTCGCGAGGTGGCTAGAAATGAGACATCATCGTTTCATTGGTCATCAATTTTAGGTTAGGCATTTCTATGTGTGATCTCATCTGAGAATCTTAGGTCTGTTGCATCACGACAATACCTTATAGAGGATAGCACGTCAGCCTATTGTTTGGCTACTAATTGCATTTTAAAAATGAATAGACCTTGGTAGTGTACTTGAATAATTTAACAATCAAAGATAATTGAATATACTTAAAATAGAATTATTAATCTGGAGCATTAAACCCTTGAGGAGAGGCAAGAAAGCTAATGAGTGAAAAGCCAATCATGTAAGGGTTTTAGACATACTTTGCCTCATGTTGCAGGGTGTCTAAATTTCCCCATACTTGTAAGCAAGCGCACTCCTACACTAAAGCCCCAGATAGAATCAGGACAAGGTTGCAACTTTTTGAATCTACCGCAAACTCAACAGCAATCCAAGAGGTGCATTACCCTACCTCCCCGGTTGGTCAACTCAATGTAGCAACCGAATATAGTCCTCCATCAGTTTTTGCAGCAAAACCAGATTTTTCGTTTATGACTCAGCCTTCTTCTCAAAAGCAAGCCGAGCAAAAATTTAATCAGCCACAAAGGCTTCAAGAGCTTTCTCGTCCTCAACAGCAGGGGCGACAAGTAGGGAGCTTGAAGACCAAGGCAATAGCTTGGGCATGTGCTGTCAGTATGCTCCCCGTGCTGGCATTAGGGACAGCCACTTACTACCTTGGGAGCCAGTTAATTGCCAAACAAATTTCGCAAGATAGACGAGTAGGTACCACAGGTCCAGCAGAAACTGAACTGACACTACAAACACAACTGCCACTGGTGTTAATTGGAACAGGAGTGACGGCAATTTTGGCAGGTGCGATCGCGGCAATTTTTGCTAATCGTGCTATTCGACCAGTCCTGAACGCTGCTTCCGTCTCTACCACTATGGTAGACAGGTTACGTCGAGAGAGTGTGGAGACTCGCGCTGCCATGGCGCAAAGCGATCGCGCTAGCAAAAATGAGCTGGTTATCCTAGAAAAAAACCTCAGCTTCATCAAACAACAGCTTCCGGATTTGCTGTGGAAACAAGAAGCTGAAGTTGAGCGATCCCAGGTGTTGATGAGGATTAGCCGGCGCATTCGAGAATCGCTCAATCAAGAAGATGTCTTCAAAACCACCGTTGAAGAGGTACGCAAAGCTTTAAGAATTGACCGTGTAGTTATCTTTCGTTTCGATTCTGACTGGAATGGAACCTTTATAGAAGAATCAGTGGCATCCGGTTTGCCAAAAACGTTGTGGACAACAATCTCAGACCCATGTTTCAAGGGAGGGTATGTCGAACAATACCGAAATGGACGCGTTCGTGCTATTGATGATATTTATCAAGCTCATCTGAGTGATTGTCATATTGGGTTACTAGAGCGATTTGCTGTCAAAGCAAATTTAATAGCGCCCATTCTCAAAGATGACCGTCTCTTTGGCTTATTGATTGCCCATCAGTGTTCTGGACCTCGCTTTTGGCAGCAGACAGAGATTGATTTTTGTGCCCAGATAGCGACACAAGTAGGATACGCTCTTGACTATGCTAGGTTGCTAGAACGGATAGATACCAAAGCCGATCAAGCTCAGGTCTTTATAGACATAACTCGCCGCATTCGGAAATCGCTCAACGAAGAGGATGTGCTCAAAAGTACCGTTGACGAAGTTCGCAAAGCACTTAGTGCTGACCGAGTGGTTGTTTATGGCTTTGACTCGGACTGGTATGGAACTGTGATTGCAGAATCTGTGATCCCAGGTTTTCCCAAAGCATTGCGAGCCACAATCAAAGACCCTTGTTTTGTTGAGGGCTATGTAGAAGAGTACCAAGCAGGTCGAGTACAAGCGACCAACAATATTTATGAAGCTGGTTTGAGTGATTGTTATCTGAGCCAACTCGAACCGTTTGCTGTCAAGGCAAATTTGGTAGCGCCCATTCTCAAAGATGACCAGCTCTTTGGCTTATTGATTGCGCATCAGTGTTCTGGACCTCGTGATTGGCAGCAGTCTGAAATTGATCTGGTGACTCAGATAGCTATGCAAGTGGGGTTTGCTCTCGACCATGCCAGGCTTCTTCAACGAATCGATGCTGAAGGAGTGCGAGCTCAATTACTTGTGGATATGACCCGTCGCATTCGGGAATCGCTCAAAGAAGACGATGTCCTCAAAACCACTGTTGACGAAGTTCGCAAAGCAATGAGTGCTGACCGAGTCATTGTTTATGGCTTTGACTCAGACTGGTATGGAACTGTGATTGCAGAATCAGTGGTCCCAGGTTTTCCCAAAGCATTGCGAGCTAGAATCAAGGACCCTTGTTTTGCCGAGAACTATGTGGAAAAATACCAAGCAGGTCGAGTGCAAGCAACAAACGATATTTATGAAGCAGGTTTAAGTCATTGTCATCTCAGTCAACTCGAACCATTTGCTGTCAAGGCAAATTTGGTAGCGCCCATTCTCAAAGATGACCAGCTCTTTGGCTTATTGATTGCGCATCAGTGTTCCGGACCTCGTGATTGGCAGCGGTCTGAAGTTGATTTGTTCACCCAAATAGCTATGCAAGTGGGGTTTGCTCTCGACCATGCCAGACTCCTGTCTCAAGTAGAGCAGGCGTACTATTCTGCTGAAACGACCTCTGACGAGCAGCGTCAACAAAAAGAAGAAATCCAACGTCAGGTGTTAGAACTGCTTAGAGGAAGTGAAACAGTTGTCCAAACCCTTTCAACAGACGCTCTCAATCAAATGGAGTCTGTTACAGCTGCCTACAATCAAATTCAAACGTTAGCTGATTCGGCTATGAGAATCCTGATTTGTGCCCAACAAGCAGAACTCCAGGAGCAGAGGCTAAGCCAGTTAGTACAGGATGGACATGAGTCTATCAACCCAATTTTACAAAGATTCGATGCTATCCAAGTCATTGTTACCGAAGCGATCGAGAAGGTCAAACGTCTAGACCAACCTTCCCAAAAGCTCTCCCAGGTCGTCAGCCTCATCAGTAGTGTTGCCTCCCAAATCAAAGTTCAAGCCATGAATACGGCACTCGAAGCAAGTCGCACTGGAGAAGCTGGTCAAAAAGTTGCTTTGTTTTCTGACAAAGTCCTTTCCCAAGTGCATCAATTGAATGCGAGTATTACAGAAATAGAATCATTCGTTGCAAAAACTCAGACAGAAGCCAATGAAGCTATTGTTGCTATGGAGTCCGGGGCAGAACAAGCAATGAGCGGGATTGAGTTGGTGACAGAAACTCAGCAGAAGCTCTATCAGATTGTCACGACAAGTGAGCAAATGAAAAAACTCGTTGAGGAGATTGCTCAGATTGCTCCTGTCCAAGCCAAAGCTTCAACTTCTGCAAGCCAATCTGTTCTGGAAGTTGCGAATACTGCCAGCAAGACTTCAGAACAAGTCATGGCAGTGGCTAAGTCCCTGGATAAGTTGTCAACACTTGAAGATTTGCAGGAGGGTAGTGAGTTTGAATAGTTTATAGAAATTCACAACAGTTGTCTATGATAATGCACCGAAAATGTGAGCTTGTTTGTGCAAGCAGCTTGTAAAACCTATTGGTTGAACCTACTCCACCTAAATCTAGACCATTTTGGGGGATTCTTATGCTAAGGTTTGCTTAGTTTCCAAAGGCTACTAAGTGTCACAGGCGTCCTTTGTGTGTCGGAGGAACTTTTGCTTTCCCATAGCCTAGTTATTGCAGAATTGGTGAGAATTGCGCACCACTACCTAGGTCCAATTTTATATGAAGCGTTTAGGTCTGCGTTGTAACGTTTGCCGTTGCTAAATGTGGATTGAGAGTATTTCTTATTGCTACGTTTGATTAAGCCAGAACCATCAAAAGCATAGGAATTGGTATAGTTTGCGTTGATTTTTACACTCTCTCCACCTAATTTTGAGAATTTTTGAATAACTCATTTATAAAACGCCGAATTCTTTGGTCAGAGCCACAGATTGCCTGTGTTCAGTTGTAGAGTAGGATTTTTACAATAGAACTCTTGCACGAATATTTTGTGTCGGGGAATGAGAGAGTAAAGCAGCGCAACAAATCTCAGAAGATGCGTTACGGACTCCGTCCTAACACATCCTACAAATTTTTTATAGCATTCATGCAAGAGGTCTAATTTCAAATGGCATAACTATCAGCAAGCTTATGAATAAAGAAAAAAGGGATGCATCTGAGTTGTTTTATTCATTGTTTTCGTTAGTTAAGCCTCACACTATTTTCGACCGCTACTTCTCAAACGAAACTAAAAGCTTACGAAGCAAATGAGCCAGGACTTTACGTTCCGATTCTTCTAAAACGCTAAGGATACGATGTTCATTCACAACATGGGCTTCAACAGCTTTTTCAATCACGTTAAAGCCTTTATCAGTTAACTTAATCAGCGTCCCCCGACGGTCACTTAAATCAGGAATGCGTTTCACGAGTTCAGCTTGCTCTAAGCGATCAATCCGATGCGTCATTGTACCAGATGAAACCATCAGTGTATTAAATAACTCAGTTGGTGAAAGCTGATACGGCTGACCAGAACGACGTAACGTAGCCAATACATCAAATTCTCCAACATTTAAGCCAAATTCTGAAAACGTTTCTTGGAGCGATCGTTCTAAGTGCTTGGCTAACCGTCCTATCCGCCCAATGATGCCCATCGGCGAAACATCTAAATCAGGACGCTCTCGCTGCCATTGCATCAAAATTTTATCGACTGGATCAGACTCCATTGTACTACTCGCTCATCTAAGTTTCTTAACACTAAGTATCTTGATATCAAAATAATCGCTATAATCTTGCCATTAAGTATCTTAACTTCAAGATAAGCAAAACGAGAGGTTTTAAGATGAATGGACGCACGATTTATCTCTTAGCGGCACTTGCTGGCGGCGCTATTCTACCTGTTCAAGTCGCCCTTAACACCCTGCTACGACGCTTTGTGGGTGAACCAATGCAGGTCACGTTTATTTCCTACCTAGCAGGTACGTTAGCATCGCTCGTCATCTGCTTGTTGGCGCGATATCCACTTCCCGCTGCGACTTCGCTTGCGCAAACTTCTTGGTGGATGTGGATTGGCGGCTGTTTAGGTACTTTGTATGTTTGGTCAACCATTTTCGCTACACCCAAGATTGGAGCCGCTCTTGCACTAGCACTCACAATCGCTGGTCAGATGATCGCAGCACTGTTGCTCGATCATTACGGTGCGATCGGACTCACTAGGTATGCGGCAAGTCCAACACGCATTGCAGGAGTTGTATTTGTGGTTTTAGGCGTTTCTTTAGTTGCCTATGCAAAGCGCTAATTGAATAGCAAGCCAAACTCTCACTCCCGTTCATGCCCCGCGTCCATCTAACAAAATTTTGCGGGAGGGAAAGGAACTTTCATCAGAGGAATATCCGCTACGCCATATTTCATTTAGCAATTCACCGTTACGGTTTAAGTGCTGTCAAAAACATCCCGTCAGTGCTAGGGAATTTGTTAGCATAGTGCCGCTCAACGCACTCAAAGCCAGCCTCACCAATTGCCACTGGCAGGTTGAACTGCATATACTCCTCAAGGAAGGGTTCAGCAGCGGGACTCCGCTTCACTCGTGCTTCACGTTCCTCTGGTGTTTCGTCATACATGACTTCCATTGCACTGAAAGTTCCGCCTGGTTTTAGCAGTCGGGACATTTCGTGCAGAATCTTGCGGGCGTTCTCTTGGGGCATTTCATGTAATACATAAGTAAAGTGTACGATGTCAAAGCTCTCGTTTGCCCAATGTGTCGCCTCTGCATTCTCTTGATAGAATGAGACATTGCTAGCCCGACGTTGGTTTTTCCATTCCCGACAAAAGCGGATTAGGGGAGCACTTAAATCAATACCAATGACCTCAGCAGTTGGGAAAAGTTCGCCATAAACAAAAGTTGTCGTACCAGTACCACAACCCATATCAAGTATGCGCTTTGGGGACTTGCTACCGTGAACCTTCCACAACCATTCCTTGATAGTTTGCTCTTGACAGAAGAAGTACTGATTTCTAGCCACATAGATGATACGCGGAGCTTTGGGATTAGCAAAACCACCAGGGATGAAGTGGACTGGTTTCTCAATCCAGTGACGGGGGATGTCGATGGGCGCTTTAACGTCTGGTAATACGACATCTGACCCATCTGCTGGACCATCGTAAGATGGCAGTGTCTCAATCCATTCATGTAACAACTCAATCGCCCGTTCTGGTTGTTGATGCGCTAATGCAAAGAGGAAATTCTCAAAGGGCGTGTTTTCCTGGTAGATTGTTTCTCTGGTAAAAGTAACAGGTTCAGGCTCAACTCCCGATAGGGTCGTCAACTGAGGTGACATCATTCGTTCGGTGGCGTTCATAGTAGCCTCATTAAGAAAAGCTTTTGAACTATACTTTTTTTGAGCTTATATGCTTATACATTGACATAAAAGCAAAAGTATGAATACAGAGAATCTTGTATCTCTATGCTACCTTTTTTGGAAGTCAAAGATGGGCACAGAAAGTCATCTGGGTAGGGGTAGCTACAAGGTTAAGAACGGCTGTTCTTTGGTTCTCGATTTGTTATAAATCATTGTTCCATTTGTCAATAAGCGAGATTGCTGAAATACCTATCCATGAACGGACTGAACCAAAAGCAACAATCCAACACAACACGGCGATTACCTTTTTATCGCAGTCATGCACCATTAAGAACCTTACTTTTGCTGTACTCACATGACTGGGATAAATTAGCGCTGTCAATGGTGTTCTACGTCATCAAACACAGCCCGGAGTGGATTCGACCAGTTGTCATTGCCAACATCATAGATATCATCTCTCGCCCTCAAGAACATTCCCTGACACAGCTATGGCTTAATGGGGCGATTTTAGGTATATCTATCGTACAAAATATTCCCACTCACTATTTGCACATCATGACCTTGAGTGCAGCAACCCGCCAAATGGAAACTAATTTGCGCAATTCGATAACGCAACAGTTGCAAGAGCTTTCCATTGGATTTTACAAGCAACGCAGCATGGGGGTACTACAAGCTAAGCTCCTACGGGACGTGGAAGAAATTCAACTACTGACAAGCTCTATTTTTCAATTTCTGCCTTCAGCATTATTGACGATTGTGATTGCGATCGCAATCACTGCTACGCGTGCCTGGAGGTTTTTATTCTTCTTTGCTGCAACAGTACCGACAGCAGTGATTTTAGTGCAAGTCCTCAAAACGCCGATTCAACAGCGAAATCATATTTTCCGCCGACAAATGGAGGCGATGTCATCTCACTTGATTGAGATGATTAAACTCGTTCCAGTCACACGGGCACATGGAATCGAAGAAACTGAAATTGAGCGGACACAGCAGCGCCTTAACTCAGTCAAAAGGGCGGCAATGCGTCTAGATGGCATTAATGCTATTACTAATGCATCTAGCTGGGTGACACTGCGCCTGTTTAATACCATTTGTCTAGTGACCTCTGCTTATATGGCTTACACTGGTCGGATGGGCATCACTTCAGGTGACGTGATTCTTTTAACGGGTTATTTTGATGCTCTCACCAGTTCCATTGTGCAAATTCTGGCAGTGTTACCACAGATTGGTACAGGTTTTGAGTCTATTCGGTCGGTGGGTGAAATTTTGGAGTGTCCAGATATAGAGCAGAATCAAGGCAAGCACCCAGTTAGGCAAGTGCGAGGAGAATTTTTATTTGATGCTGTCAGCTTTACCTATCCTAACAGTGAGCATCCAGCAATTGATAAGATTTCGCTTCATGTTAATCCTAGTGAAACAATTGCAATTGTCGGTCCCTCTGGAGCCGGAAAATCAACCTTGTTGAATCTTCTGATTGGTTTTCTCCGACCAACACAAGGACATATTTATCTCGACGGGCAAGACATGAATGCTTTGGATTTAAGAACTTATCGGCAATTTGTGTCGGTTGTTCCCCAAGAAACAATTCTGTTTGAAGGGACTGTACGGGAAAATATTCTTTATGGGTTGCAAAACGTGAGCGATTCTCAATTACAACAAGCAATCCAAGATGCCAACGCACTAGAATTTATCCTCAATTTACCCCAAGGACTTCATACTTTAATTGGAGAAAATGGCACAAAACTCTCAGGTGGACAACGCCAGCGCCTCGCCATTGCTCGTGCTTTGGTTCGTCATCCCAAAGTGCTGTTTTTAGATGAAGCAACAGCTTCAGTTGATACAGCGTCAGAAGCTTTGATTCAAGAGGCGCTTGAACGCTTGATGAAAAACTGTACAACATTTGTCGTTGCCCATCGACTTTCTACAATCCGTAAAGCTGACCGGATTATTGTGTTAGATGGTGGACGGATTGTGGAAATTGGTAATCATCAACAGTTACTACATCAAAATGGTTTATATGCACACTTGATTGCATTGCAAGTGTAGTGTGTCTTATACCATTTCACGAAATGGTATGACGTATGTTAAATCTCAACCATTAACTCGCCACTGTAAAGCGAAGTTGCAGGTAAGCCGCAATCTCGGCTAGGGCAGTTCTACCAGATGGAATGACTCCGCCCATTTGAAAAAAGCCGTGTAACACACCAGGATACCGGGTAAGTGTGACAAGACAGCCAGCGTCCCGCAACTGTTGAGCATAAGCTTCTCCCTCATCCCGTTGAGGATCGAGTTCTGCTGTAATGATGAGTGCAGGTGGAAGGTTCGACAGGTCAGAAGCACGTAGAGGAGAAGCGTACGGCTTTTCACGCTCAGCCTGATTGGGAACGTACATTGCAATCTGACTCAGTTTGTTTTCACGCGATCGCGCTGGATGAAGAAAGTCTAATTCACGCCATGATGCAGTGTCGGTTGCCAAGTCAGTGTCAGGACAAATAAGAATCTGTGCAATCGGGCGATTGGCGTTACGATCTCGACACATCAAACACACCACCGCAGTTAGAAGCCCACCAGCACTATCACCGCCTACCGCCACTCTGGAAGCATCAATACGAAGCTCTTGGGCGTGCTGGATAACCCACTGTAATGCAGCAAAGCAGTCTTCTGGCGCAGCAGGGAAGGGAGACTCAGGAGCTAGTTGGTAGTCTACCGATGCGATCACGCAACCACTCGCGTTAGCCACAACTCGAAGCGGACGATCATGAGTATCAAAGCCACCACTGATGAACCCGCCACCGTGAAAGTACACCAGAACTGGTAGCGGGGTGTCGTTGGACTTCCCTTGCGGCCTGTACAATCGAAGTGGGATAGCAGGTGTAGATGGAACTTTATAGTCTTCAACGGCTTCTACCTCTTCAATAGATCCTGCAAGCGGAATCACCTGTCGATAGCCATATCGTACTAGTTCAACTGGGTCAGCATCAGGAGGTGGGGATGCTGCTTGCGCTTGCATTTGTTGCACAAGAGCACGGGTATCTGCCGTCATTCTGGCAAAGATGTCGTTCTTCATGTAACCTGTTGCGTTATCTATGGTTGTCTATGCTTCTCCAATGTGGAATATTAAAGAATACCAACTGAAAATGTCTTGTCAATTTTTGCAAATAATTGGTCAAATTTTGCGATTATGCTCGACTACGACTGCTATTTTCTGTCAGTACGATAGGCTTTGGGTGTGAGAATCTCGTAAATAGAACAGACAAAACAATCTTAAACAATCAGTTTGGGGATTTGATTTTCTTCGCCACATCGACCAACGAGTGCACAACCGAAGATTTGTTATTTTTTTGCCAAGCAATAGCGATTTCCAGTGGTGCGATCGCCCGGTTTAAGCTCCGCTTATCGCTTCAGTTGTCATTAGAACTGAGCCTTACTCATACTATCAAAACCCCAAGTAGCGTGAAGCTAAGCTGTGCCAGAGGCGATAGCTTCTGCGAATAATATCCAGGACATAGTAGGGCACCCGTAGCCGAAGCGGGGTGAGGAGAGGGCGGTATAGCCAGTAGTACGCCCTTTTTAAGTCATTCCACTTTGAGCAGGTCTCCTCATGAAGGAAGTCAGAAACATCTACAACCAGTCCCCTGCCTTTGTGCATCATGACGTTACGTCCATGAACGTCATGAGGATGAAGACCGCGTCTACGCGCATAGTCCAAGGCTTGGTCTATGTCTTTTATAACCTGCTGAGGTATCCGTAGACCAAGGTGTACACAGTCGTAGAGGGTGACTCCATGTAGCCGTTTGAGGACTAAGAAGCCATCAGAGGCATACAGACACTCGGAGAAGGAAGGGTGGGAACCCAGGCGGCGGTAGACCTCCACCTCCTCTTCAAAACCTGGGCGTCCGGGCGCGTAAATCTTTACTACTTGGTCAGGGTAGTCAGGGTGATAGACCACTGCAGCGTAGTTCCCCGTCCCGACAAGCCGCCAAGGTTTAGGGACAAAGTGCACTGACACCGGATTTTTTGGATCGACGCTCTGAATCTGGAGCTTAGGAAGTAGCTCTTCGTGGATACTAGATATCATCCAATTTATGTGCGCTCCATCCATATAAGGTCCTTGAAAGTAGCCTTGCTGTAACGAACCGCCATACAATGGTTAAAACTTTTATACACTGAAGCTTGCAAAAATCAAAGTTTTTTAGCTACCCTACCTTTTGTTTTAGGGTTCTAGTCCACAGACAAAACATTCAGTTTGTGAGTTTGATTTTCTTCGCCACATCAATCAACGAGTGTACAACCGAAGATTTATTATTTTTTTGCCAAGCAATAGCGATTTCCAGTGGTGCGATCGCTTCAGCAAGTTGGCGGAAGACGACACCAGAATTTTGCTTTTCTTGATGGATTGCAGTCACCAGTGAAACCCCTACCCCAGCCCCCACAAAACTGATCGCAACTTCTGGTGGTGTCGCTTCTTGAACGATACGTGGCGCGAAACCAATGTGCTGGCAAGTATTGATGATTTGGTCGTAATAATCAGGTTTAACGTGTCTGGGGAATAAAACAAATGGTTCTTCTGCAAGCGATCGCAATGATAACTGAGGCAGTTTCACTAACGGATGATTTTCCGGCAAGACTGCAACGATTTGATCCCAGATAACGACTTCTGTTTGTAAATCATCTGCATGAATAGGCAAGTGCAGGAACCCAACATCAATCTCACTTGCTTGCAACGCTTGTACTTGCGCTGCAGTGGGCATTTCCAGTAAATTAATTTCTATATGAGGAAAATCTTGGCGAAACGCCTGAATGATTTCCGGCAGTATTCGATTAAAAGCACAAATTGAAAACCCGATTTTAAGCGTAGTTTGTTTGCCACGACTTGCCAGCTTTGCTGCTTGGACAGCCATCTCTGCTTGCGCAAGTGTCAGCCGCGCCTCCTCCAAAAATGCGTGTCCTGCTTCCGTAAGAGTCACACTGCGCTTCGTTCGGTGAAATAACTCAACACCCAGTTCTTCTTCCAAGTGGCGAATTTGACGGCTGAGTGGCGGTTGTTCCATGTACAATCGTTCGGCGGCACGACGGAAATTTAATTCCTCAGCAACAGTAACGAAATATTTTATCTGTCGCAGTTCCATAGCGGTGATACCTATTTGGTATCACCTTAGCGCAAAAAAGGTCTTGGACAAAACTTTGAGAGCCACTACATAATGAAAATGAAAGTTGCAATTAAGAGGGAATAGGCAACAAGCAACAGGTCACATTAAACCTTATTGCTCATCAGCAATCAACAAGCCTTTCCTTTTAAAACAATTTACACAATCCAGCAAAGAGGAATGATCATGCGATGCAAAGATAAAGTTGCCCTGGTGACTGGGGGGAGCTCAGGTATTGGTCGTGCGACCGCAGTTGCATTTGCAACAGAAGGCGCAAGCGTTGTCGTTGCCAGTCGCCGTGAGGATGAGGGTCACGAGACGGTGCGAATGATTACCGATGCTGGTGGGAAAGCGACTTTCATCCAGACAGATGTCGCCAATAGTGACGAGATTCAAAGGTTCATCGACAAGACATTCGATATCTACGGACGATTAGATAGTGCTTTTAATAACGCTTTATCTCACTCTCAAGAGTTTGCGAAGAAATCAAAGGAACTTCTTGATGAACCACTGGAAATGACTTTTTTACGCGAGATTAGTTAACTCAACGCAAATGGATAATATGTGGAAACAGCGATTATTCGCAATAACTTTATCTGTTTACCTAGTGCTTGTTCTGTTATTGCAAACCTCTGGAGGAAAAACTTTGGCTGCTGATAAATTTGTAGCTTATGACAGGAGTGTTTCAGCAAACTTGATTTCATCGAAGACTAAGACCACTCAAGACCGCTATAAACAAGGTTTAGAAGCATTGGAGAAAATAAGTGGGACTTCTGGTGAAAGAGTAGTTAACAGTTTCAAAGACATCGCTCCTGATTTGGGACGCTACATCATCGAGTTTAGCTATGGCGACATTTTTTCCCGTCCCGGACTAGACCTGAAAACTAGGGAACTTTCTGCAGTTGCCGCATTAACTGCTATGGATAAAGTTGGTATCCAAGTTGCTCTAAACGTTCACATTAATGCAGCATTAAATGTTGGCGCAACTCAACAAGAAATTGTTGAGATCATGATGAATATGTTGCCTTATGCTGGCTTCCCATCTGTCCAAAATGGCATTAATGTTGCAAGAGTTGTCTTCCAAGAGCGAGAGAAAAAACAAAGTTAATCTTGTTTGACTTTTAGGAGAAATAAACATGAAAACCAGACAATTAGGCAATAGTTCACTAACTGTTTCCGCCCTTGGACTTGGTTGTATGAGTATGTCTGGAATCTATGGCACTCATGACGAGCAAGAATCCATTGCGACTATCCATCGCGCAATTGACCTCGGCGTGACCTTTCTCGACACCGCAGATGTCTACGGTAAGGGACATAATGAAGAGTTAGTGGGGAAAGCGATTCGGGATAGACGTGACAAGGTTATTATTGCGACTAAATTTGGACTAGCGGGAATTAGTCCTAGCGGTCAAGTCATGCCAGTTAACGGTAGACCTGAATATGTGCGTGCGGCGTGTGAAGCGAGCTTAAACCGTCTTGGTGTTGATGTCATTGACCTCTACTACCAACATCGGGTAGACCCCAGCACACCAATTGAAGAAACTGTCGGGGCAATGGCAGAATTGGTACGTGAAGGCAAAGTGCGGTATCTCGGTCTTTCCGAAGCATCTGCCAGGACTATCCGCAAAGCGCACGCTGTCCATCCCATAACCGCGTTGCAAAGCGAGTATTCATTGTGGACGCGGGATGTGGAAGCGGAAATATTACCTACTTGTCGGGAATTGGGCATTGGTTTTGTCTGCTGGAGTCCCTTGGGGCGAGGTTTTTTGACCGGACAAATCAAAAGCTCTGATGATTTAGCCTCTCAAGACTGGCGGCGGAATGCACCCCGTTTTCAAGGCGAGAATTTCCAACGTAATTTACAATTAGTCAAGAAATTGCAAACTATGGCAGAACAAAAACAATGTACTCCTGCTCAGCTGGCGTTAGCTTGGCTGCTGGCACAAGGAAACGATATAGTTCCCATTCCCGGTACAAAACGACAAACCTATCTTGAGGAGAATATTGGTGCGTTGGACTTGCAATTGACTGGGGATGAACTAGCCCAAATTGATGCTATCATACCACAGGGAATAGCTGCAGGTTCGCGCTATCCTATCGCATTAATGCAGATGGTTAATCTTTAATCTTGAAGATAGCCATAAAACAAGCCAAAGTATTGATGTTTGCCAGCTCACACACCTACATTGTTCAATAACCTGTTGAGGCTGCTGTCAAGAAGGCAAAATAACATGGCTAAGTTTCATGCATTACAAGACTATAGCGGCGATCGCCCAGAAGGTAAAGGCGTGGTTAATCGCGAAATGCGCTACGCTGCAAGAGGCGATCGCCCAGAAAATTTAGTCTTGAGTCTGGTAACTTCCATCCTCCTGCACTCTGTTCTGTTTCTTGGAAGCGATTACTGGATGCGAGCTTTTGTGCCCAAGCAAGAGCTTTCCGAACCAATACCAATTGAGTATGTTGACGTTCCTCCCAATGAGACAAACAAGCCCCCAGAAACTTCACGACGGGCTACCAAAAATTCTGTAGCAGGTGGAGAAGCAAAACCTGAAAGACCTATTTCTACTGCTAAGTCGGCATCACCAACTGCGCCCAAAACCTCTACTGCTTCTGAACCTTCTGCGGTCTTCCTACCAGAACGGATGCAGCAAAAAGCAGAATCACCAAATCCAGCTCCTCAAAAACTACAACCCAAACCCCAGAAAATTGCGGTTGCACCAACTCCCAAACTACCAGAACCAGAACCTGCACCAACAGCTGTTGCACCTACTCCCAACCCACTAGCACAGAAACTGCGGCAAAGGGTAGTGACACCCACACCTCCAGAACCAGAACCTGCACCAACAGCTGTTGCACCTACTCCCAACCCACTAGCACAGAAACTGCGGCAAAGGGCAGTAACTCCAACTCCTAAGCTACCAGAACCGGAACCTGCACTAACATCTGTTGCACCTACTCCCAACCCACTAGCACAGAAACTGCAGCAAAGGGTAGTAACTCCAACTCCTAAACTACCAGAACCAGAACCTTCGCCAACCGCTATTGCACCTACTCCCAACCCAGTAGCACAGAAACTGCGGCAAAGGGCAGTGACACCAACGCTTCCACCAGAACCAGAACCTTCACCAACATCTGTTGCACCCACCAAACCACTAGCACTTAAACCTCGGCAAACAGTCATTCCCCCTGCCACTACGCCGTCAGTACCCAAACCTTCGCCAACTGCTGTTGCACCTACTCCCAACCCACTAGCACAGAAACTGCGGCAAAGGGCAGTGACACCCACACCTCCAGAACCTCAACCTTCGCCAACCGCTGTTGCGCCCACCAAACCACTAGCACTTAAACCTCGGCAAACAGTCATTCCCCCTGCCACTACGCCGTCAGTACCCAAACCTTCGTCAACAGCAGTTGCACCAACTCCCAAGCTGCCAGAATCTGAACCTTCACCAACAGCAATTGCACCCACAACTCAACCACCAGCACTCAAACCTCGGCAAACGGCGATCGCACCCACAACTCAACCAGCCACACCTTTAACTCGTCAAGGAAATAGAGGTCAACTTGCTGCAGAATCCTCTCCTGAACAGTTGCAGAACAGGACGAATTCGCGTTCACCCCAAGGAACGCAACGCGTTGCACCATCGTCCTCTCAAACTCAGCCAACGTCATCACGAAAGCTGTCTCGAGTTCAACCATCTTCAAAATCAGGTCCAGCAAGCCGTTTAGGCGGTCCAATCAGTTTGTCTAATCGTGATTTGGGAAGCAATAATCTGGCAGCGCTGCCTAATTCCAATCGCTTGAATCAATCTATAGATGGCATTGATGCTCGTCAAGATGCAGACATGGGCCCTTATCTACAAAAATTACAGGAGCAAGTGAGGCAGCAGTGGATACCTGGACTCACACAATCTTCCCGTCGGACAGTGCTTCAATTTACTGTGAGCCGTTCAGGTTTGGTGAGCAATCTTCGGGTCGCACAAACATCTGGATTCAATGTGACTGACGAGGCAGCGCTGAGCGCTGTCAACCGAGCAGTTCCCTTTGCTCCTTTTCCCACAGCATATACTGAAAACTATATTAATATTACATTTACATTTAATATCAACATCTATGGCAATCTCGAACTGAGGAGCGGTGGTCAGTAACGTGTAGTCAGGTGCGCAGCACCCGTCTTGTTCTGTTGGACACACTCTGCGGACGGCGATGGTCCGTATGAAGACACGCCTTTTCTTTCCAAAAAGGCTTCCCCATTGCATAGCAATGAAACGACCGCATGAAGTACAGTTGGGCAACAGGACCAGCAAGCGCGTTCGCGCAGCGTGCCCAAAGGGCATGGCACGAAGTGCTCGCCATAGGCATCGCTCATCAAGGTACTACACTCAATGATGAATTAAAATCCGATGAAGATTCTTGCAGATATTTCAAAAATTCATTTATTATGAAGTAGATTTTTGCCCGTATAAGTTTTGTCACACTTTTTTGACTTTATCTTCTCATAATTCTTATTAAATCGTAGAAAAAGTTTGCTATGTAGGGCATTGGAATCACAAAGCAAGCACCATCTAGGGAATGTCATTATGAAAAACTTACTAACAGCTTTACTTGTTGTGATGAATGCGAGTATCCTGGTTCATCCTGCCTTAGCCAACGAAGACAATGTTTCTCCTACCATAACGAATCATGGTCGGGCTTCTGCTCTGGTTACTCAACCAGCTACACTCACTCGTGAAACATTAAATGTTACAGAGCGCACTCACAATCTTAAAAAAGTTTCTGAATCAATAGGGCTAGTACGTGACCAAGGATGTAAAAACTTTAACCCAACTGAGTTTCTTAAGTCTCCCAGTAACACCTTTAAACAATGCTTAGAGGAAAGAAAAAACCAGGCTGATCAAATCAATCAAACTTCTCAACCTACTGAGACATTCGACTTTTTCAAAGTTCCAGACCTTGATTCCGGTGTTAATTTCACCGTAACTAAGTTCTAGGTATTACAGAGATTGATCTGGAATCAGAAAAAATGCTCTCATTTTCCGGAATTGGTAGCCCTCACGTGGTAGGTATTGTCAGAGAATGCAATTTATAGCCAACTTCTATAACTAACCGCAGGGGACTTACTCCACCAATTGATATCAAAAGCCCGATCGCAAAGACCGGGCTTTTGGCATTAGGGGCGGGGTGTGATACCGTTTCACTTTAAGGTTGATACAAATAGGCAGCAAGGGAGCAGGGGGCACCCGAGCAGGGGAGAATAATTTAGAGACCAATCATTTGTATCAAGCATTTCGTGAAATGGTATGAGGTAATGAAGCCAAGTTGCAACTTGGATCATCTTAAGAAAAAAAATAAATATGAAATTTTTTTCAAAATCTATGCATCTTGCTGAATCTTCTGAATCGCCCGTTGAGCATAGATAGAAACATCCCGATCTGGGTCATTTAGTGCTTGTTGTAAAGCATTGATAGCATTGGGATTTCTTAACATACCAAGAGCGATCGCCGCTTCTTTTCTCACATCAGAAAATTCATCTGCTAATGTCTCAATGATTGCGGATAAACTCTGTTCTGATGGGATTTTTTGTAATACTTTTAATGCAAATTTTCGTACTTGCCAGTGTTCATCTTTAAGCGCTGTAACTACGGCAGGAATGCTTGCAGCATTGGCATGAATTGCTAGCGACTGCGCAGCATTGCGGCGCACTTGCCAATCAGGATCACAGGTGAGCGCTTGACTCAATAACTCCACAACCCCCTCATCTGCCAAATGTCCCAAAGACAAAGCAGCCGCGCGACGTACGCTCTCATCAAGATCATTGAGCAAAAGTAGGGCAGGTGGACAATGCTTAACTTGATTGAGATAGCGTAGAGTTGTCACAGATGCTTCTCGTAGCTGAGGATGTTCTGACTCAAAAAATTTGAGTACTGCAAAAAGTGACTGAGCATCGTGAATCTTCCTTAAAAGAATGAGGACGCTGAGTTGAAGGTTAATATCCTCTCGCTTTAAGGTATCAAGCAATAGCAGGAGATGTTCCGAAGAGACTAATTCACCCAAAGCAGACAGTGCTTCACTACGAATATCTTCTTCAGGTGATGCAAGACAGTCTAATAAAGCAGGAACAGCAACAGGATTCGCAAGTTCCCATAACGCAGTCACCGCGATTTTTTGCACAGCAGTGCTTTCATCCTGAAGTGCTGCAATCAGAGCATCAATTGCTCCATCATCTCCCAAGTGTTGCAGGGTTTTGACCGCAACTAGGCGATCGCTTTCGTCGGGCGATCGCAACATTTCTAGCCATTGATTTAACTCAAAATCTGTATCTGTAGACATTTTGACCCAATCTAAAATGCAAAATTGCCACCGCACATAAACAAAGCAGACACACAGACACTATGAAAGCAAGTATGCGGACAAAATTTTTTGTAGTTTTTTGTAGGATGCGTTAGGCGTAGCCGTAACGCATCAATTGTTTGAGCAGCATGGGTACTCAAAGGCTACACATCCTACCTTTATTTACGTCGAGCTACTTATTTGTATATCTGCGTTATCTACGCTACGGTTCAAAATTTAAATCGCCTTAGCGCAACAAAAAGGGAATTTGCACTGTAATCGCGTTTGTAGGACACTCCTTTTGACAAGGCAAACAGAACCAACACTCGTCATATTTCATGTAGGCTTTGCCTGTTTCTGGATCTTTTGCAAGCACATCTAAAGGACAAACTTCAATGCAGGCGTTACATTTTTCCAAGCATTTAGATTCATCAACGATAACGGGTACATCTACTCTTTGGTTTGCTAAAGCCATAACGTGACTCCTTTGATTTGTAAACGCTCAAGCTAGTAAAATTTGTTGGTGGGATTACGCTATTGCTCACCCCAACCTACGGTTCTTTTCCACGTGTTTAGATTCATCTACAGTGACCTTGAGAAAACGATAACCTACATCAATTTGTGTCAATTTACGAATATCTCCATGTTTGGCATCCCATGTACCACTGCTCAAATCTGCTGCGAGTGACTGTACTCCTTGCTCAATAAGACTGGGGTCAGAAAAAGCAAAAGATGATATCCCTGCACGCACCTCAGGTTGGAGATACATTTCAGGGCGTCTCCAAGCTGCTGCTGCAAACAAATCGGATAAATCATAGGGCAACATGAAAGGAATAATTTCAACACATCTCGTAGTATTTTCTTGAATTAACTCTACAAGTTTATTAAGTGGAAAAAAGCGCTCCGCATCTTCCCAAAGGCAAGGGAAGTAATCATACAACCATATTTTTTCAGCCAGTCTCACATCAAAAGTTAGCAAAACAATTGCCCCATTTTTGACAATTCGATGCATTTCTTGAAAGGCTTTTTCCAAATTAGAAAAGTGATGAATGGTCAAGACACTTATGAGTCCATCCACAGACTTATCTGGTAAAGGGAGAGTTTCTGCATATCCAGTTAACCATTCAACTTGTGAATGCTGTTCTGCCTGATTTTGCATCACTAACGAAGGCTCTATTGCATAGACAAAAAATCCTTGATTGGCGAGCGATAGACTATAACTACCAGTACCTGCCCCAATATCAGCGATAGTACTACCTTTTGGTAAATTGAGCAACTCGATTAACACATTCACAATGCGAGCATCAGGAACACGAGTTCTAGAATATCGTTGACCAATGGAATCATAAGTAGGCATTGGAAGATTCTAAGATGAGATAATAAATTAGGTTGAATATTTGCCGTTAATATCTACATAACCTTCTGATAAGTCACAACCCCATACCGTTGCAGAAGCTTCACCGATATTCAGACTGACATAAATGTTTACTTTATCCTTGGACATAATTTGTCGTAACTGTTGAAGATTTTCCTCATTGGAGCTATTAGGATAAACTTGAATATCATTAAATTTAATAATAGCTTTGTCTTGATTTATCTCTCTATCATTTTCACACTTGCCGATAGCCATAGCCACTCGTCCCCAATTGGGGTCTGCACCATAAACAGCAGTCTTGACCAATGGAGAATTTACAATTGCTTTTGCGACTCGTTTGGCTTGTGCATAGTTTATACCTGAATCTACAGTTACCTCAATCACTTTAGTAGCGCCTTCTGCATCTCGTGCAATTTTCAGTACTCACTCATGAGAAATTTCTTGCAATGCATGAGCAAATTCCTGTCCTTGAACTTCACCTGCTAAACCATTTGCAAGAATGACCGCAGAATCACTTGTAGAAGTGTCAGTATCTACACTGAGGCAATTAAAAGTTTTATCTATGGTAGGTCGAAAAATAGAACGAAGAACGTCTTTTGGAATTGCCGCGTCAGTAAAAAAGAAAGCTAGCATTGTAGCCATATTTGGCTCTATCATACCAACACCTTTAGCTATCCCTACGAGTTTGGCATTTCCTACTTGTCGCGTAGCCAGCTTTGTGACAGTGTCGGTGGTCATAATACCACGCGCTGCTAAATGAAAATCGGCAGTCGTTAATTTTTGACCTATTCCTAATAAACCTGCTCGAATCTTTTCCATAGGGTAACGTCTGCCAATAACTCCTGTAGAAGCTATCACAATATCGTTGGTTAAAATCCCAGTTTCATTGGCAATAATTTGAATAATTTCTTCTGCATCGGCTACTCCAACAGAACCATTCGCGACATTTGCATTTTTAGAAATAACGACAATTCCTTGTGCTTGTGAGTTTTTTAGATGATGACGACTAATAGTAACACTTGGTCCGGCAAAAAGACTTTGAGTGAAGACTCCATCAGCAATACAAGGAACATCAGATTTTACTAACACAAAATCATCACTAGTATCTCGTATGCCTATGTTGGTAACAAATGTCCTAAATCCTTGAGGGAAAAAAGATGTGGTTGATTGCATATTTTTTATATAGCAATGTGATTTTAGTTATCAATAAGATGAAAAACTAATTATTCGTGAGAAAGAACTCTTAGATACTCTTTGACAGCAGTAAATAATCCCATTTCTAAAGCATCTGCAATTAAGGCATGACCAATAGATACTTCAAGTATGCCAGGAATTGAACAAAATTTTTCTAAGTTTTGTAGATTTAAGTCGTGCCCTGCATTCACTCCTAAACCTATTTCCTGAGCCTTTCGTGCTGCTTTTTTATACTCTTGAAAAACTGACTCTACATGATCACTATTACGAAAAGCTGTCGCATAAGATTCTGTATATAGCTCTATGCGATCTGCGCCAATCTCTTTGGCATATTCAATTTGAGTTAAGTCGGGGTCCATGAACAAGCTCACTCGAACTCCAAGGTCTTTGAGTTCTCGGATAATTGGTCTGAGCCAAGAGCCATTTGTCACTAGATTCCATCCATGGTCTGATGTGAAAGCATCCGGTGCATCGGGAACTAAGGTACACTGTGTTGGCTTTACTTCTCGTATAATTTCTAAAAATTGAGGTGATGGATTGCCTTCTATATTAAACTCAACAGTTAACATTTGTGCTAGTTCATAAACATCTTCAGGCTTAATATGCCGCTGATCTGGACGTGGATGAACTGTGATGCCATGTGCACCTGCTCTAATGCAAGTAGAAGCTGACTCGATAACACTTGGTATACCAAAATTTCGAGCATTTCTGAGTAAAGCGACTTTGTTAAGGTTAACGCTAAGATTAGTCATCAGATTTATTTTTTGTTCTATTAAATCAATATTTCTTTCTAATATTCATCATGAGAATTGTACTCCCAAACATCAGGTTGTAAATGTGGTTGAGTTGTAATAAAGGCTGGATGACTCATGCATTTTTTTTGGATTTTACCAATAGTTGGATATGGCTCTAGTGAGCATCCAAATCGCTCGGCATTATAAACTTGAGGTACCAGAAACAAATCTGCTATTGTTGGCTCATCACCACAACAAAAACTGCCACAAAACTGACTATTAGTAAGAAGGTATTCTATCGCTGTCAAACCTTCACCTACCCAATGGTGATACCAATCCATTTTCTCTGAGTGATTATGGCCCATAGGTAATGTTAAATACTCACGGACTCTCTTGATATTTAAAGGATGAATATCGCAAGCTATCAAAAGTGCGATTTGACGTGAATAAGCTCTTGCTAAACTATCTTTTGGTAAGAGGGCAGGTTGAGGATAACGTTCTTCAAGATACTCAATAATTACTAAAGATTGACTGATGATTGCTTGACCATCAACTAAGGTAGGAACCATTTTTTGAGGATTAATTTTACGAAATTCATCTGTAAATTTTGACTCTCCCTTTCTTAATTTTGAAACACTTTTGTAAATATATGGAATTTTTTTTAACTCTAGTGCAATTCGCACTCTATATGACGCTGTTGAACGATAATAGCTGTAGAGTTCCAACACAGGTGCATTTCTTGAGAATTTATACAACAGTTATCAGGAAAGTTTAAGACTTGATCAAAAAAACTTTTAGCTGCTTAACAATGTCATGAATTGAAAGCAATTGTATTTAAACTGAACGTGAGTCTTGCTAGCGCTGCAAACTTTGGCGAAAAAACCTGCCATCAATAGCAGCAAGACCTGTAAAGATAAGTGCCATACCAACAAAATCAGTCCAATTCAACCTTTCGCCGAGGACAAAGACACCGAGAAGGAGTGCACTAATTGGAATTAAGAAGGCAACTAGTGAGAGATTAGTTGCACCTGCTACAGTGAGTATGCGGAAATAAATTAAGTAAGCGATCGCGGTATTAAACAGCCCTAATCCTAATAAAGCTCCCCAAGTGATAGCATTTGGTCTCGACGCCCACGGCTGTTCCAAGATAAATGCTAGGGGCAGTATCATCGCTGTCGTACTAGTAAGTATTCCTGCTGAAGCCACCACAGGTGACAATTCCTTGAAACGTCGTCCGTAAATGCCAGCACAGCCATAGCAAAAAGCAGCACCAAGAATAGCAAACTGCCCCAGACTTTGTAAGTTTAATCCACGTACGACTTCTGGGCCAACCAACACAAATACACCGCATAACCCAAATAGAACCCCGAACAAGCGATTGACTGTCAAACGTTCGTCATTGGTTAACAGATGTGCAAGCACTACTGTAAATAATGGGGTTGTGGCATTGAGAATAGCCGCAAGACTGCTATCGATCTGCGTCTGTCCCCAGACAATGAGGCTGAACGGAATGAGGTTGTTGAGAGATCCCATGACTAGAAATGTACCCCACATTCGAGGTGAGGTTGGCATTCGCTGTTCGCTTTTGTAGACGAAGAAATTTAGGGCGATCGCCGCAATACTAACGCGACCTAACACCACTGTAAACGGCTGGAGTTCTCTAAGAACAATCTTGGTGAAAAAGAAAGAACCGCCCCACAATAAAGACAGAATGAACAGCAGTATCCATTCTTTTGCCTTCATAGTTGGGTTCTGCACGGGTTGGGTGTTCACCGTAGTTATCCTAGCAAGTTAAAAGTTTACAGATGATAACGATTGACTTAATCGCTCTATATGCGTTTCAGTACCAAGAAAATGCACGCGGTACACATCTGGATTGCTCAATTGTTCCCATTCGCCGTAGCCAATGCGATCGTCAAAATACTTTAGGATTAATGTCATTAAATTGCCATGGGTAACGATGACGATTGTGCTTGCTGCCTGTTGCAAGACTTCACTGACTACAGCAACTCCACGCATCATTGCGGTCCGACTTGACTCACCACCTTCCAAATACAGATCCAGATCGAGAAATGTCTCAGCCAATCGTTCCCGCCAATCGGCTCGTGGAGTTGAAGCCAGCACCCGTTCGGTCAGCCGTTCATCAATCTCAATGTGCAAACCCAGACGTTCTGCAAGGGGAGCGATGGATTGATAGGCTCTGACAAACGGACTAGAAATAATTCGCTCAATGTTGCGATTGTACAGCAGATCAACTAACGCGATCGCTTGCTGATGTCCTTCTGCTGTCAATGTAGTATCGGGTTCTTGCCCCATGGCTTGGCAATGTCGCACAAAATATAATGTCTTACTCATTAAGCCATCTCTAAGCGAATGCTGAACTTCCACCACAATCAATGCGTGAACTACCGAAATGAGAAAGCAATCAAGCATTTTGAGAAAGCAATATGCCCTTTTGCTTGCTGAATCTACCGAAATGAGAAAGCAATATGCCTTTTTGCTTGCTAAATCTACTGAAATGAGAAAGTAATATGCCTTTTTGCTTGCTAAATCTACTGAAATGAGAAAGCAATCAAGCATTTTGAGAAAGCAATATGCTTTTTTGCTTATTAAATTTGAGTTGATGGAGAAACTTTTGACAAATTAACTTCAATGTACCGCTACGTTATACATTTCTTTCTCTAAATCCACCTCCACAATATAAGGCTCAACAGAACGCTTAAACAGCACCATTTCCCCAGACTCATCCTTTTTCAAATTCACGTGGTAAAACCATTCATCGTTGTTCTTCTCTGGAAAGTCGAGGCGATAGTGATAAAGACCCCAACGACTTTCCCGACGATAAAGTGATGCTTTTGCTGCCATTTCAGCGCAGTCTCGGATAAAATGTACCTCGTTACAGCGCATGAGTTCATGAGGATCACGCGCTCCCATCTGAGCTAAAGTTTCATGATAGCGGACAAAATGTCTTAGCCCAATTTCCATTTTGTAACCCGATTTCGGTGGTTGCAGGTAGTCGTTTACTAGTCGTCTGAGCTTATACTCCACCTGGGTATGAGGAATGCCATTAGGTTGATCTAAGGGTGCATAAATACGAGCTTTTTCCGCTTCTAAAAAGTCGGGATCGGGTTGTTGATGCTCCAAGTCTTGAATGTAGTCAACAGCATGAGTCCCTGCAATGCGACCGTAGACAAAAGCGCCAATCATATAATTGTGAGGAACACTTGCCATATCTCCCGCTGCATACAGTCCTGGTACTGTTGTTTCTGCCTTTTCATTCACCCAAACACCAGAAGCGCTGTGTCCACTGCATAACCCAATTTCTGAGATATTCATCTCAATACCATGGGTGCGATAATCTTCGCCTCTGCCTTTGTGAAAGCGTTCTCGACTTGGTCGCTCGTTAGACCACAAAATTGACTCAATTTCTGAAATTGTATCTTCATCTAAATGAGTCATCTTCAGTTGAATGGGACCTTTGCCAGAGTTCAATTCTTTCCACACCTCTAGCATCATTTGACCACTCCAATAATCACAATTAATGAAGCGGTGTCCTTCAGCATTGGCAGTGTAGGCACCAAAAGGACCTGCAACATATGCACAGGCAGGACCGTTATAGTCTTTGATGAGAGGGTTGATTTGGAAGCATTCTATGTTGGTAAGTTCTGCCCCCGCATGGTACGCCATTGAGTAACCATCCCCGGCGTTTGTGGGATTTTCATAAGTACCGTATAAATAGCCAGATGCAGGAAGTCCCAACCTTCCGCAAGCTCCCATACAGAGAATAACTGCTTTTGCCTGGATAACAACAAAATCGCCGCCACGCACATCAAACCCAACTGCACCGATTGCTCGTCCTTCTCTAACTAAGATACGAGTTGCCATAACGCGGTTTGTCACGTTCACTTTATGTCGTTTGACTTGTCGCGTGAGAATGGGCTTGAGGTCTTTGCCTTCTGGCATAGGCAGTACATACTTTCCTACCCGATGTACTTGCTTGACATCGTAGTTGCCTTGAGGGTCTTTCTGGAACTTAACACCCCAACTTTCCAGTTCTTGAATGGTTTCGTAACCTAGTTTTGCTGTTTGGTAGACGGTTTTTTGGTTAAGAATGCCATCGTTGGCAATTGTAACTTCGCGGACATACTGTTCTGGGGTAGAGTGTCCGGGAATCACGGCTGTGTTGACCCCATCCATTCCCATGGCGATCGCACCACTACGCCGAATATTTGCTTTCTCCAAAATCAACACATCTGCATTAGGATTTGCCTGTTTTGCCTTGATGCCAGCCATTGTGCCTGCCGTCCCGCCCCCAATGACCAGCACATCTGTTTTCATCCATTGAGTGTTTATACTCATATTTATTTTTCTCCTCCACTTCCCCCCCCTCCACTCCTTTATCTAGAAATTCTCTTCAACTATTGCCTTTCCAAACAATTTCCTTGACACTGACTTGTTTCGGCACCAGTTTGATTTTGTAGAAAGTATCAGCAATCTTTTGCTGTGTGGCAATCACTTCATTACTGATGGGAAGCACTCCATAGTCGCGTCGCTTTTCCGCAACTTCTAATGCAGCAGCATCAATACCTAACTCAGAAGAGAGAAATTTCGCCACTTGTGCAGAATTCTTTTTCGCCCAGTCGCTCGTTTTTTTCACTTGTTCTAGAACCTTTTTCAAGGTGTCAGGATGAGCATCCACAAAAGATTTGGCAGCAAGATAATATCCGCGATTGGGAGCTAGCCCTGTTGCATCAGTTAGAGTACGTGCACCTACTGCTTTTTCTGCTACAGCTAAGTATGGGTCCCAAATTGCCCAAGCATCTACATTTCCTCCCTCAAACGCGGCACGAGCATCAGCAGGCTGGAGAAAAGCAGGTTTGATATCACTATACTGGAGTCCTGCCTTTTCCAATGCTTTCACTACCAAGTAATTGGTGTTTGAGCCTTTGGCAAAAGCAACTTTTTTACCTTTGAGGTCTGCTAACGTTTTAATAGGCGAATTTTTGGGAACAAGAATAGCTTCAGCCTTGGGACCCCAGGGATCGTAAGCAACATAAACCAAAGGAGTGCCTGCAGCTTGGGCAAAGATAGGAGGTGATTCTCCAGTGTAGCCAAAGTCAACGCTCCCAGAGTTAATTGCTTCTAACAAAGGGGGACCGGAAGGAAATTCATTCCATGTCACAGAAAAACCGGAACTTGCTAAGGCTTTCTCTAATTCCCCTCTATTCTTCAGCGTATTGAGGATAGTCGCTGCTTTTTGATAGCCAACACGAACAACATTATTTTTTGCAGCGACAGTCTGAGAAGTCTGTTTAAATGTCTGTGTTGTCTGAGCCATCGGCATTGTCGCAGAATAACTACCACTGCTGTTTATGCTTAGAGCATAAGCAGAGATAGCGAGATTCAAACCCAATCCTATGGCAAACAGTAAAGAAAACGTGCGAATCCTTTGCGATCTGAAAATATGGAAAAACTTTCTAAAAATACTCAATACTCGGATTGGATAGAACTGACACCCCACAATATTGAACTCCTGAAATGCGATCGCTTGTAAATCTACGAAAATATTGCTATCGCGAGCAATCTTGATAAAATCACTCGGATTATACTACGCAAAACTCACAGATTTACCGTAATTTTAAAAAATGTAGTTATAGGTAGGCATGGTCAAACTGTGCCAGTGAGAGTCAAAAAGACAATTCTGCTTGATAAGAACAAGCCACAAGCTAAAATTATAAAATCAGAGGATATTAAGACGATGTTCCCAAAGATTGCAGATGACAGTGTCATGCGTGATGTGTTGACTTGTGCTCAAGTCATTGCTGTCGTCGGTCATTCTGATAAACCAGATCGCACGAGCTATCAAATTGCCCAATTCTTGCGAAGAGCGGGTTACACCGTTTACCCTGTCAACCCACTTGTCAAAGAAATTGACCAAAAGCCAAGTTACTCTTCCCTTAGAGATGTACCAGAGCCAATAGATATTGTCAACGTCTTTCGTCGTTCTCAATACCTCAGTGAAATTGTTGATGAAGCGATCGCCACTCATGCCAAAACCATTTGGGCACAATTGGGTATATCTGACGAGCTATCAGCACAAAAAGCCATAGCTGCGGGACTTAACGTGGTGATGAATGCCTGTATCAAGATTGAGTATTTGCGCTTGGGAATTGGATAACTCTGATCTTCCATCTCAAAAGAGGTGATATTTATATCCTATAGATAGAGACAAGTGCTCTACTCCACAAAGGAAATAGAGCTCTTCCTAGAAACATCACATCTTTTTTAGAAACAAGACGGCTTTGTTGAATTACGCATAAGTTCGTAAGAAAAATGGCACTTTTCCACAACACTTAACGATGTTGAGATTTTTCGTGTCAACAGTTTTACTAATCTTCAATCAGTAGCACGGGTAGATTTTCTGAGTTGTTTTGTGGAACTAATCTGCCTCGAACGACCATTCCTACTCGTATTCGTCGATTTGCTCGACACCAACAAGGTTTATTGTTTGTTGCCTTTTCCCGCACTACAAAGCAGATTCGGTCATTACTACCATCTAAGGCTAAGACGCGAAAATCTTCAAGAAAGTCAGTATTCTTGTCATTCATTGTCAAATGGCGTGATACGAGATTTAAGCGGAAATAAAAATCCCTCATACACGACATGAGAGATTAAATCTAATCCTTTTTGACTAGACGTACCAAAGAATATATGGAAATTATGAAGAAAGTCTGTATGTGTACGACTAATTTTCAATCAGCAGCAAAAACCCCCTTGTATGTGTTTCAGGGGGCAAAGAGCGGTAATGATTAGCTTTTGACGGCTAAGCGTCCTGAAGTCCGGGCATTCTTGGATCAATGGGAGTCCAGCGACTTTACCCTCACCAAAATTCACTGCGATGCGCCCCACCGCTGTATGAATAGAGAAAATTCTTTTGCTCCCCAGGAGCCAAAACTTTCTCAGGAAACTACGCCCATTGCGAGACAGGTTCCTCTGCCGCAGCGCGAGACTCTACCTGTGTAGCGAGTCTTTCTATTGTATCAAAAGTCGCCCTGGAAGGGCGAGGCTTGTATCCCATATTTTTGGTCAGACTGCTAATTGTTAGGTGCAGGTGAAATTAACTTATGCAGCCCATCGAAAATCGCAAACACGTTGGTAAAATTTGGTGAGATTTGGTATTTGCCATGTTAATTACTTTGACTATAGTTTTAACCATCACTAAATAGCTAAAAACTCAATGGATGCAAAATTCTAAAAATTCTGGTGATTTTGGGCTAGATAAATACGAGGAGTGCGAGGAGTGCGAGTCGGTGTCGGTGTCGGAGTAGGAGTCGGCATCGGAGCGCTGGGAGGAGAAGGGTTAGGACTTTGTGCAATGATCGGAGTTTCTAAGTGTAGTAATGCGATAGAAGCAGTAAACAAGAATCCCAAAAGAGTGATAGGTACAAAGCGTTTCATAAATAATTACCTCACTTACTTTCCTTACTAGCGAGTTTAATTACTTATTGTGATGCGTCTCCCAAATCAAGCCTCTTACTCCAGCTAGAGAAAAAGTTAAGAATTAAAGTTATCTAGTTACATCTTCATAGCTTTATTGCTTTACAAAGAGCAAATACTAAATATTTTAAGAAAACACCATAATTCGCACCCTTAAACGCTATCTTGAACAGGGACAAATTAGCATTAGAGCATTATTTGGTCTCAGTATAAGTCATTTTGACTGTTTTAGTCAGAAAAAGTCTGGAGGTTTCAAGTTTCTCCGTAAATCCTTAGCCAACTATTGAGGAGTAAGTAGATAAACTAATGAGCAAGAAAAATCTTTACATAGAGAAACAGGCATTGTTCTGAAAAACTCGAGATAAATCTGGAAGTGTCTTAGCATTTATTAATTTATAGAGTTTAATTTAGTTATTTTCCGTGTATCTGTTCTGATTTCAATCAAAACAAATTAACCAACACTATAGAAGCAGGTAGAGGAAAACATCCAGCACTTACAACCAATAATTTGATATTAATTATGATGACTTCTTGAAAAAACTGCATATCATCTCACCTGGATCGTTCTGCCCAAATGGCAAAACAGTCCCGTTTTGTTGAACCCTGACTCTAGAGCGACAGTTATAAACCTCAATAGGTCTTTTCACTCCGTCTACGCTAATCGCTGCCCTATACTCCCAATAATTCTTGGCACTTCGTTTGATACTGAGAATGCAGATTTGGTGTTCATCCCAATTACGGCATATAGATGCTGATGCAGGAAGTGCTACTGTCAAAGAGAGTATCAATAGCAACACAAAGGCAATATATTTCATTAGGCTCTTATTTATAAGATTAAACTATTTGGCACAGTGAATGGTTTGACTTTTGATGGCTAGGGCAGCCCATTTGGTTTGTATTTTTATTGATACCATGTGTGCTTATTCATTAGCGCCATCTTTGAAAAACTAAAGGCGTCTTGAGAAAAAGAATTACAATCTCTACAGGAGAAAAACCAAGCTTCTGCAAGACTTGCCCTGAAAACTGGCGATAACTAGTGACAAGTTAAGCAAAAGCAGGATTTGTCCAAGGCAGAGGAAAAGCCAATAAATCAAGTTAAATTGTCTTTCTCAAGAGTAGTTATGGCAAAGCACTATTTGATTTTTATTCATGGTATGGGTGAGGTTAAGCCTCACGAAAATCCAAATTCCAGCTACGATGACCTGTGGAAGCGGTTGATACAAAAATCGGGCATGAGCAAGGAGCAGTTTGAAGGCAAGTTTGGTAGGATATATACAAACTGGCATATTGAGCCGCTTCAGAAGGCAGCCAATACTATCTTTGATGCAGCATTTCCTGGCTTACACCAGCGATCGATGAATCCTATGCGCGGCATCCGTGACTTCATCACCTTCTTTATGGGAGATGTGGTTGCCTACGTGTCTGAAGATGTAAATTTTATCCGCCGCACCGTTTGGACACAAATCTGGAAAGACCTCAAGCAACCGTTGGAACAGGGCGCAACTTACAGCATCATTGCCCATTCTCTCGGCTCAATCATTGCTTTCGATTATCTCTTCCACTTGTTTCAAAATCAAGATGATTTTTCATTTATTCCCAAGCCTGATCCCATTGCTAGACCAGAAGACAGCAACTTAAATACGATAACGGTAAAGCCTGAAGAAATCAGACTTTTGAGAGAACAATTCCGCCACTTCTTCACAATGGGGTCTCCTATTGGCTTGTTTATGATGCGTAAGGGCTCGTTATGGATGGAAGGGGAGCCATTTGCTAAACTCTACAATCCAGTAAAAGGTGAAGGTCGGTCTTGGTATAACTTTTGGGACAGTGAAGACCCAATTGCCTATCCTTTAGCACAACTGTTTAAACGAAATTCACAAAACCAAAATCAAACTTTAGTGGACATCCCGGTTGAGACAGGATTTCTCATCTTCGATTCTCATACTCGTTATTGGGAAAATGGAGATGTTGCTCAAAAGATTGCTAATGTCCTTACTTGAAGCATTGGAGGAAATCTTGTGATGGATAACATTATTCAAGAACAAATTGCATACTATGAGGCTCGAGCTAGTGAATATGATGAATGGTTTTACAGAATTGGACGCTATGACCGGGGAGAGGAAATAAACCAGCGTTGGTTCAATGAAGTTGCTGTGGTCAAAAACGCGTTATACCAAAATGGTCCAGTAGAAGATATTTTAGAATTAGCGTGTGGAACAGGTATTTGGACGCAAGAACTCTTAAATATTGGTAAGAAAATTACAGCGTTTGATGCTTCTCAAGAAGTGCTTGAAATTAATCGCGCAAAGTTAGGTGCTACTCATGTAGAGTATAAACTTGTCGATTTATTCTCATGGGAACCAGATGCCGAATATGATTTCGTATTTTTCTCATTTTGGTTATCTCATGTACCACCAACATTAGTTGATTCGTTTTTAACTAAAGTTTATAAATCTGTTTGCGTTGGTGGTCAGGTATTTATCATTGACTCCAGATTTGACCTTACATCAACCGCTAAAAATCATATCCTAGAAAATGACGGCAATATTTACATAAGCCGAAAGTTAAATGATGGTCAAGAATTTACCATTGTCAAGATTTTTTATCAGCCTGAAGAACTACAAGACAAGCTAGCGCAAGTTGGGTTTCATGCTGATGTAAAAGTGACAGATAATTATTTTATTTATGCAAAAGGTACAAAGTTTTAGCTACTTGCCGAACTGAATTATCCCAAATAAGCTTTTTTCACTCTCTCATCAGTAATTAATTCTGATGCTGCACCTGATAGAGTAATACAACCCGCTTCTAATACATAACCACGGTCTGCAATTTGTAGGGCAAGGTTAGCGTTTTGTTCAACCAGAAGGATAGTAACGCCTGTAGCACGTAGATTTCTAATGATATTAAAAATTTCGCGGACAATTGTCGGTGCTAAACCTAAGCTAGGCTCATCTAAAAGCAAAAGTTTGGGTTTACTCATTAAAGCACGGGCGATCGCCAACATTTGTTGTTCCCCACCACTAAGGGTTCCTGCAAGTTGGTTACGCCTTTGTGCTAACCGGGGGAACATCTCAAATTGGTGCTGAATATCATTTCTTATTTCTGTAAGATTAGAGCGAGTATAAGCACCCAATAGTAAATTATCTAAAACTGTTTGCCGCGCTAATACTCTTCTTCCTTCAGGACAATGCGCAATACCTAATTGTACAACTTCGTGTGTTTGACGACGAGTTATGTTACGTCCGTTGTACATAATTTTGCCACTTTGAGGATTAACTATTTTGGAGATAGCGCGCAGAGTTGTCGTTTTGCCAGCGCCATTGGCACCTATTAAGGTAATAACCTCTCCATTGTTTACAAATAAATTAATATTTTTTAGAGCTTCAATACCTCCATAATTAACATAAAGGTCTTTAATTTCTAGAATTTTAAAATCTTGTTTATTATTTAAAATATCTGTATTCATCTGTGTTTAATCTTCCTATTCGTTACCCAAATATGCTTCAATAACAGATGGGTCATTTCTGACTACAGATGGTTCTCCTAAAGCAATTAACTGACCAAAATCTAAAACAGCAATTCTGTCACACAAACCCATAACTAGGGGGACATGATGCTCAATCAGAACTATTGTCAAATTGAATTGTTCTCGGAGGCTGCGGATAAATTCACTCAACTGTTGCTTTTCACTGGGGTTCATACCAGCAGCAGGTTCATCTAATAGTAAAATTTGCGGTTCTAAGGCAAGGGCGCGGGCAATTTCTAGTCGTCTTTGGTCGCCATAGGAAAAGTTTTTGGCTTTTTCGTCGATACGCTCAGCCAAACCTACAAGCTTGAGTAATTCTAAAGCTTGTTGCTGACTTTTTTGTTCCTCTTTAAGAGCAGTGGGTAGTCTTAAAATACCTTTGATTATACTGCTATTGATATGCAGATGACGCGCTATTCTGACATTTTCTAATGCCGATAGTTCACTAAATAAGCGAATATTTTGAAAGGTTCGAGCAATACCTAAACTAGCAATTTTATGAGGACGTAGTTGAGAAATTTCTGTACCTTGATAAAGTAATTGACCACTAGAAGGTATCATTAAGCCTGTCATTAAATTGAACAGAGTTGTCTTACCAGCACCATTAGGACCAATAAGTCCAAAGATTTCATATTGATTGACGATGAAAGAGACATTATTTACCGCTACTAGACCCCCAAACCGACGAGTCAAGTTTTTCGCTTCTAATATCGGTAATCCAAATTGATTTTTAGTTAATTCCTGAACCATGGTACTTATTTAAAAACTTCATTGCTGCGCTTCTTACGTTTCTTCAACAAATCTGGAGTGACAAGACCTTGGGGAAAAAATATTGTACCGATAACTATAAGTAATCCAAAAATAATTAATCTACCATCTCGCAAGAATTGTGCTAACCAAGTCGGTAAACCACTTATATCTGCTAATGCTCTCAACACTTCTGGCAGAGCTGTAAATACCATGCCTCCAATGACTGAACCTAGAAAAGTTCTGGAACCTCCAATTAACACGAAAGTTAAGTAGATAATACTTGCATCAAAGGTGCCTTGACGTGCATTCCAGGTGTTGAGAAAGTGGGCGCTAATTGCACCAACTACTCCTGCTAGAATACAGCCTAATGTGAATGCCAAAACTTTGTAGTAAGTTTGGTTGATTCCCATCGCACCTGCTGCCAATTCATCCTCACGGATCGCTATGAATGCCCTTCCGGCACGGATGCGTTCCAGGCGATAAATGAATCCAATGCTGATAATTAGCAATGGCAGCGCAATCCACAAATATTCTATTGGTGTTTGAAAAGGTTGAGGGATAGCAAAAATGCCTACCGCACCACCTGTAATTTCTAAGTTTAAAGATATGACTCGCAGAACTTCCACAAAGGCAATGGTGGCGATCGCCAAATAAATCCCCCGCAACCGCAGCGCCGGAATTCCTACTGCTACACCCAATAAACCAGAAACGACACCCGCAATGAACATCTCCAGTAAGAGCAGTGGAATGGGAAATGAACCACTTGTGGAAGAGAAAACGGTTGTAGAAAGAATAGCAGCAATATAACCACCTAAAGCATAAAAGCCAGGGCTTGCCAAAGATAACTGTCCTGCCATGAGTGGCAAGTACAGCGACAGCCCCAGCAGCGCCCCTAGTACCATAGAGACGATAAGAGATCCGTAAGTAGCGAAAAATTCAGCCATTTGAAAGAGTTTGACTAACCTCTAGTAGGGTGTTCCATCTTTATGAAGAAACACGCTGAATTTACCATCAGGATCGGCTTTTGTCATTAAATCATGTTCAGGATAAGTCACTTCGTCATGGGGAGTACGATCACCGACTTCGAGATAAACTGCAACCACCGACGAGCGATTAACCAAATGATGTCCATTTGCTTCATTGGCTGGAAATCCTGCCGCCATACCCGGTTTGAGAATTTCGGCACCTGCATCTGTGATTAAAGTCAGTTCACCTTCCAACACGTAGATGAATTCATCTTGATGTGAATGCCAGTGTCGCAAAGCAGAAGAGCTTCCAGGTTCTAATTTCACCAGATTCACTCCAAAGTTTTTTAGTCCTGCGAAGTTGCCTAACCGTTGTCGAACCCGTCCTGCAACCATGGGCTTGAATTCATTGGGATAATTCGAGCGTGTTTCAGCTGGTACTTTCTCTGGATCGATAATCATAGAGTGACCAATCGCTTTTAAACTTTCTGGACAAACCGACGCCCAAGTAAACCTTGAGGTCGAACTAACAGCATAATAAATAGAATGCCAAAGGCTACAGCATCTTTATAGCCTGAATACTCACCAGGGACAAACGCCTCCACCAGTCCAATCACGAAACCTCCTAGCACCGCACCAGGAATACTGCCCAAACCACCCAAGACAATGACTGATAATCCCCGCAACCCAAAACTTATCCCAAAATAAGGTCCAGCAATGCTGACACTGGAAGCAACCAAAGTTCCTGCGACTCCTGCTAAAAAACTGCTGATAAAAAACGTCAGCACGATATAGCGATCGCCATTAATCCCCAACAAACTGGCGGTGGTGGGGTCTTCTGCGATCGCCTGCATTGCCTTACCATATTTTGTGTAATTAATAAAAGCCGTAAGAATTGCCACTATCACGACAGATATCGCAAAAATGACCACTTGAACAGTACGAATGGGAATCGGGTTTTCTGGGGTACCAAAGTTGATAGAGGGTGGCAAATTGCCATAAGTGTTTGCTGGAAATGTGTAACTTTCTGCACCTACTAAATACTGAATTAGGTTAACAATTACTACGCCTACACCTAAACTGGAAACAACAGTGAGCAAAGGGTCAGAACCCCGCCGTCGCAAAGGTTGAAAAGCAAGACGTTCAATTGCTACCCCAACCAACCCTGCAAGTGTACTTCCCAAAATCAAGGCAATAGCAAATGGCAATTGTGTAGGTAGCGATGCATTCGCCAACACTCCATTAAACCCAAAAGCACCACCCATGAGTGCATACGTGAGATATGCACCGAGGGTAAAAACTGCACCATGAGCTAAATTAATGATGCCTAAAATGGAGTAAACCAGAGTATACCCCAAGGCAAAAATGGCATATACACTGCCGATAGACAACCCATTCAAAACCTGTTGCAAAAATATAGATATATTCATGTAGCAACTATTTTATAATTGCAAATTTACCTTTCTTTCCGTCTTTGTCCATCTTAATTGTGGAAACATAAAACTCTTTTTGAATGACATCGCCTACAGGTGTGAAAGCAATCTCGCCCAGAGGAGTGTCATATTTTCCTGCAAGGAGCTGCTTGTTTAATTCTGTACGCAATTGATTCAGAGGAAGTTTACTAATTTTGTTTTTTTTATCTAAAGCTTTCAAAGCTTCTACATACACCTGCACAGCAGCAAAAGCTTGACCACTAAATTGAGGTGGTTCTTCATTAAATTGCTTTAAATAGGCAGTACGAAAGTCCTTGTTAACTGACCCTGAATATTCTGGACTGTAAGCTTGGGCAATAATCACACCATCGCACTGTGCTTGACAGACTGCGAAGACTTTTGCTGTATTTAGACCATTTCCTGCAACAATTAAACCTTTATAACCTAGTTCTCGTAGTTGTCGCACTAAGTTACCACCATCAGCTGCTAAGCCAGAAATAACTATTAAATCTGGTTTTAAATTCAGAGCATTAGTCGCTTGGGCTTGAAAGTCAGTGTCGCTTGTTTGAAACTTTTGAACTGTGACTATTTCCAACCCTTGGTCTTTGATCGTTTTTTGAAAAATTTCTGTTTCTGAACGATTAAAGGCATCATTTTGAGCATAAAAGACTGCAACCTTTTTAAGATTGGGATTTTGCTTCAGTGCAGCTTTTATTGAATTAGGAGCGACAATAGAAACTGGTGCCGATACACGCGCCACGTAATCTCCAATTTCGGGAACTCCTTTAGCAGTATTTGATGCTCCCAGTACTGGAACTTTTGCTCTTTCTGCAATAGGGTCGGCGCCAAAAGCTTGCTGTGACAAAGTAGGACCAACAATACCAACAACTTTGTCTTTATTAACTAAAGCTTGAAAAGCGTTAATTGCTCCTGCTTCATCACCACCAGTATCTTGAAATACTAATTTAATTGGTGTGCCATTAACACCACCTTTATCATTAAAATATTTTTCGGCAATTTTGGCACCGGCAACTCCCTCTTGACCAAGTAATGCCACGTTGCTAGTTTGTGCAAAAGCGATACCGATGGGAATAGCACCAGATACACTTGTTGTTGATGCAGCATTAACGGCAGGATCTGTGCTGCCCTGAGATCCAGTCTTTGTAGTACTGTTATTGCTACCACCGCAGGCTGTTAATAGCATAGTACAAGTAGCAAGTAGTGCAGTTGTAATAGTAGCAGGGTGTTTCATGGTCGAATAATAAAGTAGTTTGTGGTAGATTTCGCCATACACTTTGTACAAAGTATTTTGTCCAAAAGTTTTACCTGTTGGGGATATTCAGACAAGAATTGTATTAAATCATTTTTATTTCATCATGCAAAGCTGAAGGTTCCAAGTCGTTTTTACACAACTTCTTTGGATTAAAAAAGTTTATCAAGAGCCAGGCTTACCAATAGATGGACATTGTTCGTAGTGAGCGATCGCTCGTACATTAACGCCTTCCTTGCTTTCAAAGAGCAGGACAACCTCACAAACTACAGTTAGGCAGTAGGGCGCGCTCAGACTAGATGTAGTCACTTCCTGTGTGAGCTAGCTAGTAGGTTATAAGAGTTTCAAGTCAACAGTGAAATCAGTTGATGCCATCGACAGAGGTCATATTTACTGAACTTTCCTAAGGTAATAAGCAATGCTAGAAAAGCCAAATCAGTCAGAAAACTTTCATGAGTACACAAAGGAATCTACCAAATAACTTTTTGACTACGACCCCTGATGCATCTGAAGCTCTTAAAGTAGTAGCAACGACAACCGAGGTGGCATCGCAAATGGAACCAGAAAAAATTGTAGTAGACAAGCCGCCACCAAAACCAGACTACACCCGCTACCGAGTTCGACCAGAACAGTCAATTGTTTTATCTGCTCTTGATCCAAATGCCTCAGAAGGCTACAAAAACAAAAACGACGTTGAAGACGAACTCGAACACCAGCGCAAACGTCTTCAGAATTTACAAGAACGCTTATATGCCGAACATCAACGTAGCTTACTAATTGTGCTACAAGCAATGGATACCGGGGGTAAAGATGGCACAATCAAACACGTTTTTGGTGGACTCAACCCTCAAGGATGTCAAGTGTGGTCATTCAAAAAACCAAGTGATGAAGAGTTAACTCATGATTTTCTCTGGCGTTACCATCAACGGACACCGCAACGAGGGATGATCTCTATCTTCAATCGCTCCCACTACGAAGATGTCTTGATTGTTAGGGTGAAGCAGTTGGTATCCCAAGAGATTTGGCAGCAACGTTATCAACTCATTAATGAGTTCGAGCATATGCTGGCTCTTAACAACATTAGAGTGATTAAGTTTTTTCTCCACATTTCTAAAGACGAACAAAAACGACGCCTAGAAAGTCGGCTAAAAGACCCAAACAAACACTGGAAGTTTTCTAGTGATGACATAAAAGAGCGTCAGTTTTGGGACGACTACCAAGCCGCCTTTGAGGATGCAATTAATAATTGCTCAACCGCTTATGCTCCGTGGTATGTTGTACCAGCTAACAAAAAATGGTATCGCAATCTAGTCGTTGCCCGGACTATCGCTGATACACTTGAGGCTATGAACCCGCAATACCCAAAAGCAGAAGTGGGTTTAGAAAACATTGTGGTTCCAGATTAAAATCTAACCTTTAACACCATAGCTGTAGGGATGGGGAGATGTTTCAGAACTGCCTTAAAAAAAATGGAAAGAAGACTCAAAACATAAGCTAAAGCTATTTGTGTTACAAAAATCTATCAAGACTATCAAGAAATTTCTGATTTGTGAACAACTTGAAATTGCCTTCTTTGCCTGACATGGCAGATATTTGGCAGCAAACTCTCCATTGGACTCCCACTGTCCAACAGCAACTACAATTCCAACGGCTTTACGAATTTATACTAGAAGGGAACCGCCAGCTTAACCTAACTCGCATCATTGACCCGCAAGAGTTTTGGGAAAAGCATCTTTGGGATTCTCTACGAGGAATTGCCCCGTTGTTGAAAGATGGAGTAGGAGGAGAAAATACCTCCTCACCTCCCTCATCCCCTCTATCTCTCATCGATATCGGTACAGGTGCGGGTTTTCCAGGTATACCAATTGCAATATGTGTAGCTAATTTTACAGTCACCCTGCTTGATTCTACCCGAAAAAAAATCTCGTTCCTTGAAAAAACAAAGGATGCTCTTGAGCTGACCAACATCAAAACTCTCATCGGTAGAGCTGAAGAAGTTGGTCAGCAACCCCAGTACCGACAAACCTACGATGTTGCCCTAATTCGTGCTGTAGGGACAGCTTCTGTCTGTGCCGAATATGCCCTACCATTGCTCAAGCAAGGTGGTTTAGCCGTAATCTACCGGGGAAATTGGACAGAAGAAGAAACAAAAGCTCTGGAAAATGCCGTTGAGCAGTTGGGAGGCATAATTGAATCAGTAGAAGAATTTACAACTCCCTTAAGTGATAGTATTCGTCACTGCCTTTACTTACGGAAAGTAGCAACCACACCCTCTCAGTTTCCCCGTCCTGCTGGTGTACCTACCCAGCGACCGCTTTAAGAGACGTGGAAGTGATGGAGATGAGACAGATGAGGGGGAAAATAACTTCCTCCTCTTAATTCCCCTGTCACGCTGCTTTGCTCGCTTGCGCAAACCGTTTATTTATCTCATCCCAGTTCAGGACATTCCACCAAGCATCCAAGTAGTCAGCCCGACGGTTCTGGTACTTCAGGTAATATGCGTGTTCCCACACGTCATTGCCCATAATTGGGTAATTGCCTTCACTGAAGGGACTGTCTTGATTAGCTGTTGTTGTCACTGCAAGTTTGCCATCTTTGGTGCGGACTAACCAAACCCAACCGCTGCCAAAACGACTGGCACCCGCTTCGTTAAACTGCTTTTTAAAGGCAGCAAAATTGCCAAAGTTTTGTTTGATAGCAGATGCGATCGCCCCTGTTGGTTCTCCACCACCCTTCGGCTTCATAATTCTCCAAAACATCGAGTGGTTTTCATGACCACCACCGTTATTGCGTACTGTTCTACGAATATCTTCTGGTACACTATTGAGGTCACGCAGCAGCTGTTCAACTGTTTTACTTTTCAGTTCTGGATGTTTGTCTAATGCTGCATTTAAGTTTTTTACATAAGTCGCATGGTGTTTATCGTGGTGAAACCGCATTGTTGCAGCATCAATATGTGGTTCAAGAGCCTGGTAGGGATAGGGCAACGGTGGTAGCTGGATAGCTCCTGTTTTGCCTGGACTTGGTTTATTTTGGCTTGGGGCATTCTGAGCCCCAGCACAAGCATCTAGGGCAAAAGCACCCGCACTAGCTCCAATGAGAAATAAGAAATGACGACGATCAATACCCATAGTAGTGGCTACAGTGCAATAATTTTGATGGCAGTTTTTCTTTTTTTAAATGTTTTATTGATTTTCGATTTTAACCATAGATTGACACGGGTAAGTGTAAATTATTTAGACACACTTATTTACGTATTGTTTTAAAGTATTAATAATGACAAAAATTAAGAGGGAACGGGGAACAGGCAACAGGCAACAGAATTTGGAATGGGGATTTAAACCCCAACCCTTGCCTTGCAACTTATAGAAGATGGGGTTTAGAAGATGGGGTTTTAGACCCCGGATGGAGAACAAAAAATGGAGAACTGTTCCCCGTTCCCTTCCTCATACTAAGTTGCATTCAAAAACCTCACCCCGCCCTCCGGGCACCCCTCTCCTTGCTAAGGAGAGGGGCGGGGGTGAGGTGACACCTATGAACGCAACTCGTTATCAATAAAGATTTATCTGTCACTAACGTTGCGACAAGCGCTGCACTGCCTCACCTATTAACATCTGGTGTGCTTGTGCAAGGAGTTGAGGAATTTTATCCGCATGAGGACTGCGGCTGAGACATTCACGCAGTTCTAGCTGATCTACCTTATCTGCTTTGTTACCAGGAAACCAATGACTTGCATTACCAAGCATGTTGTAGCGCACTTTGGCATAGTCTAGTAAGTCATAGGCGATCGCCAAATTTCTCAACCATAAAATCACTGGAATATTCACCTGATTTGGGGTTTCTTGATAGCTTGGTAAATTGATATGCCAAGTTTTCACCCAGTTTTCCCCTAAGGTGGCTATTGCTTCTTCCTCTAAGCGTGCCAAAATTGGTGACAAAACCTCGGATGCATTCTCCACCAAATCTAAAGTTTTTAAATGTTCATCAAAATCCTGTGGTTTTGCAGCCCCAATACTGAGGGTGTGTACTTGGGGATGACTCAGACAAAATAAATCATTAAACACCATCGGACTCAAAGGAGTGCAAAGACTCACTAGTTTTTGTGGCGGTTTATAAAGCATCCCTCCTTTATCAGATGGGCTAATAATAAATACGCCCATATCTTGCTGTTTTGCCGCTTCAATAGCTGCCCAATTGACTTGATTTATGTAATACCAATGTAAATTAACATAATCGAATTGATTGGTCTGAATGGTTTTGATGATAATATCTGTAGAACCATGAGTGGAGAATCCAATAAACCTAACTTTTCCTTGTGCTTGAAGTTTTTTAGCTACATCCAAACAGCCGTTTGGACGGATACTATAGTTTAATAATTCAGCGTTGTTAATACCATGTATTCCTAATAAGTCAACATAATCTAGCCGAAGCCTTCGCAGTGATTTTTCAAATTCACGTTGAAATTCTTGAGAATTCGCGTTTGGACCAACTTTTGTTTGGACAATTATCTGTTCACGAGGAAAAGTTGATAAAATTCTCCCCAGTTGCATTTCAGAACTACCATAACCACGGGCAGTTTCAATGTGATTAACTCCTAATTCCACTGCTCGTCGAATAGTTGCTTCCAAATTTTTTTGATTATCGTGGGGTATTTGCCATTGCGGTACATCTTGCCATTTATACTGATATCTCATGCCACCGCAAGAAAAGACAGGCATTTTTAACTCTGTGCGTCCAAATCGTCTATATAACATCATGAGATTTTGGATGAAAGAGGAACAGAAAAATATTAAGTGGCAAATTCAGTAATGACAAAAGGAACAGATGATGCAACACTTGGATGGGTGTGATGGAGGTTTCCCAAGGTAATTTGCGTCAAGACGCCATAGTCAACACATCATTATTGATGTTGTGAAAACTATTGTTGTGAATATTGTTGTAAAAACTATGGCTACTCTAGCATCTTTATTTGTTCTCAATAAAGAGATAGCGTTTTTGCCCGCGAAAACTGGGAAATGTGATTGTTTTAGTAAGCACAGTCTGGATAAATCCGGAAAATCTCCTAACTTGTGCGAAAAATAAAACGTTCCCGTTGAAAACTTATTAGGGGAACTGGAACATCTTTGGAGGTATTGATGCCACACTACTTTAGCACTCAGCCAACAACTCACTCTGTAAACGCTCACTCTCAGAAATCTACTGATACCCATGTTAACAATCTCATGGGGTTTTCGATTATTTGCTTTCCTCTGATTTTTCTATTAGGAATAATTACTTATAAGAAGTGTCGTGCTGCTGTTTTCCGTCGACGAATTGCTACGTTAGAAAAAATATGGTTAATAGATATTAAAAATAATACTTATAGACAAGAATAAGATAACAAACTTATACCAATTCAAAAAATGTTTGCGACAGATAAATAGCTCGACGTGAAGAAATGTTGAAATGTAGGATGGGTTAGCGAAGCGTAACCCATGCTGTGCCTTGCAGTTGATGCGTTACGCCAAGGAAGACCGCGTAATTGATGCGTTACGGCTACGCCTAACGCATCCTACTGGCGCGACACAGCTAAATTTGTGCATTAGATTCGTTGTCAACTTCTGTGCTCAAGCACTATTACAATCCTTTTCTATCGCATCATTTTAGTCGTGTCGCGCTACTACAAAAATTCTGTCCGCCCACTTAAGTAGCTGAAATAACGAATCAGTTATCTCAACAACTAAATCTATCGCTAACTTCGGGCAAAACAACTCAATCTTAAAATCGCTATAGTTGCCGTACTACTGGTTGACCATCTTTAACTTCGCCCACCAATACCACATCTGCGCAGTTGACGAAGATCCCATTTTCCAAAACACCAGGAATATTATTGAGCGTTTTTTCCAGATTAACTGGGTCATCAATATTATCAAATCTGACATCTATAACCATGTTGCCTTGGTCGGTGATGACTGGACCAGCTTTTTTGACGCCCATGCGCAGTTCTGGTTTGCCACCCAGTTTTTCAAGTGCGCGTGTGACGGGAGTCACAGCCATTGGTATAACTTCTACTGGAACTGCAAAAACAGAACCCAGCCGATCAACTAATTTGCCACCATCCACAACCACGATAAACCGATTTGCCAGGTAATCCACGACCTTTTCACGAGTATGCGCTGCACCACCACCTTTAATCAAATTCTTTTGTGGATCGACCTCATCCGCACCATCAATGGCAATGTCAATGTGGTCAATAGCATCTAGGGTGGTGAGTGGAATGCCGTACTGCTTTGCCAGCACTTCTGCTTGAAAGGAAGTGGGGACACCAACGATATCTTTGAGTTCACCCGACTTGAGGCGATCGCCTATAAATTGAATTGCATATGCTGTCGTTGAGCCCGTACCCAACCCGACAATAGAACCTGATTGTACCAAAGCGGCGGCGGCTTTGCCGACTTCTTGCTTGCTCAACTTTACAGGGTCTGCTGCTACGGTCATTCCCAACGCTCCTCTAACATTTTTTCATCTATGACATGGCACTTTTTGCGCCAGTTATAAGTCCATATTAGTAGTCAGGTGGCATCACCTGATAATTTTTGGCTGTGTATGCAAAATAATATTGGGTTGCATTTGTCTTTATAAATAATTGCTGTTTTGTCAAGTCAAAGTAGCTTTCAAAAAATGGTGGGAATCATGCTTAAGTTTTTGGGTACTCTTTCATTGGTGGCACTCTTGCAATTTGTTCCCAACATCGTCCAGGCTCAAGAAAAACCCGGTCCTGATGAAAAACCATCTCATTCAATTGCAAAAGTCATTGCTGCCAAAGTGATGACTAACTACCCAGATGGACAGTTTTATCCAGAACGGTTGCTGAGTCGGGCAGAACTAGCTGCCATTATGGTGAAAGCATTTCAACTCGATAAACGACAAGCTGTCACCAAAGAAAACGTAAAAGTGACAGATGTTCCTCCTTCAAATCCAGCGTTTAATGATGTCCAGATAGTCTTAAAAACTGAGATTATGAAAGGCTATCGCGGGAATCTGTTTTTTCCCAACCAAAGAGTCACAAGGGCTGAAGCTTTGGCAATTTTTGCCCAAGCATATGGAGTTTTTCAGTTTCCAGATGAGACTGTCAATGAAATTCTTGCCCCATATCCAGATGCAGCCTCTATTCCTGCTTGGGCAAGAAAAGCGATCGCCACAGTCGCCAGTGAGGGATTTGTCAATACAGATACACAAGGCAAACTTTCTCCATTACAACCCATGACCCGTGGCGATATGGCTTATGTCTTGAGTAAATATTTGCAAAGACAACAGCCACAACCTGAAACACCGGAAGTCCCTGGTGGTAATAATAGTCCAGGAACTTCTCGATAAAAGAGCACACACGTTTTTCGAGGGACTCTCAGCGCTTACGGAAAACTTCGTAATTGCAAAAGTCCTGATTTTGTTCTGAGTGTTACTGTGCTTCAGTATCAGTTTGGGTAAAGAAATGCAAACTAGTGGGCAGCGCCGCTTCACCTGAGCATGGGAAAATCAAAAATACAAAAAGTAGAGAGGAAAACCCTTATAGTATGCACTTGAGTGAAATCACCCATCCCAACCAGTTGCATGGTTTATCGATTCGACAACTGCAACAAATTGCCCGTCAAATTCGAGACAAACATCTCCAAACCGTAGCAGCTACAGGGGGACACCTGGGACCAGGATTGGGTGTTGTAGAATTAACGCTAGGGCTATACCAAACGCTGGACTTGGATCGTGACAAAGTCATTTGGGATGTAGGACATCAGGCTTATCCTCATAAACTCATCACAGGGCGCTACAATCGCTTCCATACTTTACGGCAAAAAGATGGAATAGCTGGTTATCTCAAGCGCTGTGAAAGCAATTTTGATCACTTTGGTGCAGGACACGCTTCTACCAGTATCTCTGCGGCATTAGGCATGGCTTTGGCGCGGGATATGAAAGGAGAAAAATTTAAAGTTGCTGCCATTATTGGCGATGGTGCGTTGACTGGCGGTATGGCATTAGAAGCCATTAACCATGCTGGGCATATGCCTAAGACCAACTTGCTCGTTGTCCTCAACGACAACGAAATGTCCATATCTCCCAACGTGGGTGCAATTCCTCGCTACCTGAATAAAATGCGCCTCAGTCCTCCAATGCAATTTATCACAGATAACATTGAGGAACAATTCAAGCAAATTCCTTTTGTTGGCGAATCGCTTTCTCCTGAACTAGGACGCATCAAAGAAGGTATGAAGCGCTTAGCTGTTCCTAAAGTCGGCGCAGTGTTTGAAGAACTCGGCTTTACCTACATTGGTCCTGTGGATGGGCATAATCTTGAGGAATTGATTGCGACCTTCCAGCAGGCACATCAAATACCGGGACCAGTTTTAGTCCATGTCGCAACAGTGAAGGGCAAAGGCTATGAAATCGCCGAACAAGACAAAGTCGGTTATCACGCTCAAAACCCCTTCAACCTTGCGACAGGCAAAGCCATCCCCTCTAGCAAACCCAAACCCCCTGCTTACAATAAAGTCTTTGCTCATACCCTAGTAAAACTTGCCGAACAAAACCCCAAAATTGTTGGTATTACTGCTGCGATGGCAACAGGGACAGGGTTAGACAAACTACAAGCCAAGCTGCCCAATCAATACATCGATGTAGGTATTGCCGAACAACACGCTGTCACTCTTGCTGCAGGACTAGCAGCTGAAGGTATACGTCCCGTCGTCGCGATCTACTCAACCTTCTTGCAACGGGCCTACGACCAAATCATTCACGATGTTTGTATCCAAAACCTGCCCGTGTTCTTCTGTTTGGATAGGGCGGGAATCGTCGGTGCTGATGGTCCCACTCACCAAGGAATGTACGACATTGCCTATCTGCGTTGTATACCTAACATGGTGCTTATGGCACCCAAAGATGAAGCGGAACTGCAACGGATGATAGTCACTGGAGTGCAGCATACCACAGGACCGATCGCCATGCGCTTCCCTCGTGGTAACGGCTACGGCGTTCCCCTCATGGAAGAAGGTTGGGAACCTCTAGAAATCGGCAAAGCAGAAATTCTCCGTAACGGTGATGATGTGTTACTGCTGGGTTATGGCACAATGGTAAACCCAGCACTGCAAGCTGCGGAAATTCTCAGCGAACATGGCATTGAAGCCACTGTGATTAATGCCCGTTTTGCCAAGCCTCTGGATACCGAATTAATTTTCCCGTTAGCTAGGAAAATTGGTCGCGTTGTCACCTTGGAAGAAGGTTGCGTTATGGGGGGCTTTGGTTCAGCAGTCGCAGAAGCGCTGTTAGATGCTGATATAGTTGTTCCCATCAAGCGCATTGGTGTGCCAGATGCTTTAGTCGAACATGCCGAACCAAATCAATCTAAGGCAGAAATCAATTTGACGAGTCCTCAAATTGCTGAAAGAGTATTGCAAGCTTTCTTCAACAGAGAGTTTTCTGCTGTAGGCTAGTAGCAGCTCATAACAGTTATGTAACAAATAGGTTATAACTTTTGCTACAGAATGCTGCTCTAATGTCATTAACTTTACGGAGGCAGTTGGACAAAAAGTCGGATGTCTCCGTAATTAGCTTTGAAAGCCTGATTAGCCTTTACGGCGGAATACAGCGCTTGTGGTTTGAATAAAATAGGGATTTATCTATATTCATCTGTGTCTATCTGTGGTTCATTATTTCTTCGGGTCTCTGACTCAATTGAAGATTGCTGCGCACATCACAAAAGTCAATCTGAAGCATAGGCTGAGTGTACTAATTTTTTTGTGCTTCAAGATAACCAATTTGACAGCACAGTGGTAGCTATATTTCAAGAAAAATCTTGGGTCTGAACTGGGAAACATCTTGAGCAAGTAACCGTCACACTTTAACTAGGGACATTAACCAGTTGACAGCTTAAAATTAAGGAGCATTGAAAAGTCAGATAACTCAAAACACAGATATTCTCTTGCTGCAAGATTCTTTGCCAAGTCCCTTGCAAACAAAGCAAAAAATTCCCAACCCACTCTGTGGGAAACGACTTTCCGGACATCTACTATAAGTGTTCTCCAAAAAGAGAACAAGATTTGGGTAAGATAAAGGAGCTATCTTTTCTGCGACGCAGACACTGGAAGCTTCTCATATCCGAAGGAGATATATCTAATGCTGACTTTAAAAATCGTTGTTTATATAGTTGTTGCCTTCTTCCTCGCTCTTTTCGTCTTTGGATTTTTGTCGAACGACCCTGCTCGCAACCCTGGTCGTCGGGATCTCGAGTAAAGACACGACAAATTATCCGTGACAACCGGAAGGCAAACTACATTATACGCCTACGGACAATCGGTTTAAGTTGGGAAATCCGCCGACGCCAGTGTCCTCCTCCGGGGCGGCTTGCCTAAATCTCAATCTAAGCAGAAGGCAAAAGCCGGAAGGCATAATGTATCATGTCCTTCCGGCTATTTATTGGCTATTTGTTAGCTTGATTCGTGCTAGAGTATGCTTCATCCAGTTCTGCCGCCCGAACCGCCTCCCAATCTCGAGTCTCTAAAATCTGCAAATCCCGTCTCAGTCGTTACGACTGACACAAAAGCACTAGGAAAAAAAGAGAAATCTGAGGCACAACGGGAAACGCCTTCACTCCAAACGGCTGGGCAAAAGCCAACTGATAATCATTTATTAGTCGCTCAGACTTTAGCCGCACCAAGTGCTCCGGAAACTTTTCCCCCTGAATTTTCTCCTATCACTGCTTCCAAAAGCTCAGCTTCACTGGGTCAGCAGCTTTCAGTTGGGTATCCGCGACAACAGCAGCCTCAAGCCTCTCATCCGTCCAATGGTGGCACGACAGCAGCGCCGAGTGAAACATTTCTCTTAAAAGAGCCAGTGGCTCAAACAGTGACAGCACTTGAGAGGTTATCTCAAAAACAGACACAACCTGTCGTTAAAAAATCAGCCCAAACACCAAATCAGGGCAAACCGACAACGGAAAAATCAGGCAGTGATCAACCAGTAGACATAGAATTCAAAATTCGCGGTCAGACCACTGAAGAGTCAACTCCTGCTCCCAACACCCAAAATCAATCAGCACCGACACCACAGCTGAACACAACAAAGCAACAAAGTCAACCATCAGGCACAACTGCGCCTTCTAAGGTTCCTTCTAATATGCCTCCAGCAAGAGAAAGAATTGTGGAGGTCACTTCTGACAGACAGGAATATGATGAGCAGCGGCGGGTTGTGACTGCTGAAGGTAATGTGATTGTCCGATTTGATGGAGCAATTGTGGATGCCGATCGCCTGCAAGTCAGTTTAGACAACTTGATTGCAGTGGGAGAAGGAAATGTTGCCTTAACACGGGGCGACCAAGTTCTACGCGGTCAGCGTTTTACATATAACCTGGTGCAAGATAGCGGGGAACTGATAAATGGCACAGGCGAGATTTTTGTACCAACAGCCGGGCAGGATTTGTCTTTTCTACCCACTGATGTGACAACCGGAGGAGTGCCAAAGCAACCTTTGAGCGATCGCATCAGAGAAAATCAACCTCTACAAGCTAGTAGCCCTGGCGGACTCAACATTAACCTTGGTGGTTCAAGGGGTGCGAGTAACTTACCCGTGCCAAAACAGGGGGGTCAAGTCAGACGCATACGCTTTGAAGCAGGACGAATTGATTTTTATCCCCGAGGTTATCAAGCAAGGAATGTCCGCCTAACCAACGATCCTTTTTCACCTCCAGAGTTGGAAGTCCGGGCAGATAAAGTCACTGTCACGCGAGAAACACCTTTGCGCGATCGCATCAAAACAGAACGACAGCGTTTAGTCTTTGACCAACGGTTTTCTGTACCCATTCCCAGAGATGAGCAGGTCATCGACCGCAGCAAGCGAGAAGTCACGCCTGGGTTATTTTCCATTGGCTATGATGGTGACCAGCGGGGCGGTGTATTTGTTGAGCGAAGCTTCAAAGTCATAAACACCGAACAAGCCAGCTTCAGTCTCACACCGCAGTTTTACCCACAAAAAGCAGTACAAAACAACGCTGGCAATGTTCCATCGCTGTTTGGTTTAAAGTCAAGATTGAATGCGACTTTGAGTCCACGAACCCGAGTTGAGGGTTCTGGATTGTTGACAAGTTTAGACTTGGGTGACATAGAAGACAACCTGCGAGCCAGTTTACGGTTGCGCCAGTTGTTGGGTGAGCAAAATCCTCATACGCTGACATTGGAATATAGTTATCGCGATCGCCTCTACAACGGTACCCTCGGCTTTCAAACTGTCCAAAGTAGTCTTGGCGGTATTGTCACTTCTCCTGTTATTCCTCTAGGCAAGAGTGGCATCAATCTGAGCTACCAGGCTGGTGCTCAGTATATCAATGCCAACACAGACCGCCCAGACCTGCTGGAACCAAACCGGAAAAATGACCGCATCTCACTGAGTCGTTTACAAGCCAGTGCTGCTCTCAATGGAGGCACATTCCTCTGGCAGGGGAAACCATTACCAGCAACAGCGACTGAGGGATTACGGTATACAGCAAATCCAGTCGTACCCTTTGTCAGACTTTTTGGGGGAGTGACTGGTACGACCAGTTATTACAGCAGTGGCGATAGCCAAAATACCTTAATTGGTACCGTTGGTCTAGAAGGGCAGTTCGGTCATTTTTCTCGACCGTTTTTTGACTACACTGGCTTTAGAATTGAGTATTCTCAGGGTTTAAACACTGGCTTATCGCCCTTTTTATTCGACCGTGCTGTTGATAACAGAGTGCTTACTGCCGGAATTACACAGCAAATTTATGGACCATTGCGTGCAGGATTTCAAACATCAATCAACTTAGACACCGGAGAACGCAGCAGCACCGATTATGTGGTCGAGTACAGCCGTCGCACTTACGGAATCACCTTGCGTTACAATCCGGTTCTAGAATTAGGCGGTATTAGCTTCCGAATCAGTGATTTTAACTGGTCTGGTGGTACCGATCCATTTTCTGATCCTTCTGAGGTTAAGCCTGTTGTGGGTGGTGTGCGGCAAGATTGATAATATTTCACTTTGGGGTAGCAAGGGAGCAGGGAGCAAGGGAGCAGGGAGAAGAGGAGAAAAAGAGTTATTTTTGATATGTAGAATCTTTTGTACCTTTTGACTGTGCTTTCATCTCAGTTACCGACGATTAACGCCCTGAAACAACCCACCAGTTTTGCTTGGGTGGAACAAGCAATAGCGAATCTAGATACCATTCTCCTCGACCACTCCCAATGCGAACGCAAAGCAGCAGGAGTTGCCTTGAACATGATATTTCGCTACCCTTCTAATGCCAAAATGGTGCGGGAGCTAACCAAAATTGCCCGTGAGGAATTAGAACATTTTGAATTGGTGAATCAATGGCTAGAATGCCGGAATATTCCTCTACGTCCCTTACAGCCGCCTCCCTACGGTGCGGGTTTGAAAGCACAAATTCGCCCCAAGGAACCAGAGAGATTTTTGGATTCAATGCTAGTCAGTGGTTTAATTGAAGCTCGCAGTCACGAACGCCTGGGGTTATTAGCGACTCATTGTCCTGAGCCAGAATTAGCGAAATTTTATCACAGCTTAATGGCATCTGAAGCACGGCATTATGGAATGTATTGGGTTCTAGCTGATACCTATTATGACCGTAAAATTGTCATGCAACGGTTGGATGAATTGGCAATTGTAGAAAGTGAATTGCTGGCAACTTTGCACCCAGAACCTCGTATCCACAGCTAAGAGTACCAGGAGAAAGATAGCTTAATGATTACTGGTATCAATCATATTAATTTATCTGTCAAAAATCTGGAAGAATCTTTCCAGTTTTACAAAGAAGTTTTAGGTTTTAAACCAATAGCGAAATGGAAAAAAGGAGCTTATTTTCTGGCAGGAGATTTGTGGTTTTGCATCTATAAAGATGAAAACACAAGAGAATTTTCCCTAAAAGAGTACACTCATATTGCTTTCACGGTTTCTGAAGAAGATTTTGAAAAAATTAGTAACAGAATTAAAAACTCACAAGCCAAAATTTGGCAAGAAAACACCAGTGAAGGCGCATCTCTTTACTTTAGCGACCCTAATCATCATAAGCTAGAAATTCACGCTTCAGATTTAGCAACACGAATAAAAACGGTTAAAGAAAATCCCTACGAAGGCATGGAGTTCTTTGTCTAGAAGTTCCAAAACTAATGTTGATGAGGAATGAAAAATTACTATCGAGATTTTTTGATTCGTGACTGGGAACAGAGCGATCGCACTTCAGCATCTGAAGTTATTCGGTCTGTATTATCAGAATACGGTTTGGGTTGGGAACCAAACGGTGCAGATCGGGATGTGCTGCAAGTTGAGGAATGCTACCTCGCAGTTGGAGGAGAGTTTTGGGTGATCGAGTACCAAAATCAAGTTGTGGGTACTGGGGCATACTACCCCATAAAACGAGGGGAAAAAGCCGTAGAAATCCGCAAAATGTATCTTTTGCCCAGCGTTCGGGGTTTCGGTTTAGGGAAATATTTGTTACAACAGCTAGAAGCGGCGATCGCATCCCGTGGTTTTCAGCAAATTTGGATTGAAACTGCCAGTGTTTTGACCGAAGCAGTCAAGCTGTATGAAAGCAACGGGTATCAAAAGGCAACAGGTGTAGAAACAGCTCGTTGCGATAGAGTGTATGTCAAGTTGCTGCCCTCTAGTCATTAGTTTTTTGTTCTCTATAGTGACTCATGACTCATGCTAATGCCTCCTGAAAAAGGACAGTGATCAATGCAACCATTGATTAAAAATCTCGATAGCTTATTCAACCTGTTTCTCAAATCCAATTGCCCTTTGTGCCAGCGTCCAACCTCCCAGGAATTCTGTCAAGACTGTGCCAGACAATTGCAAAAATCCCACTTAGCCAACCCTAATCTTTTTTGGCAAAAACCTCTACCAGTCTTTGCTTGGGGCACATATGGCGGTACCCTAAAATCAGCAATTGCTGCCATGAAATACGCAAATCAACCCCAAATCGCCCGTCCTTTGGGTCAATGGTTAGGAGAAGCATGGCTATTGCATTCGCCTGTATCCGAGCAAAAAGTTTTGGTTGTTCCTATTCCACTCCACGCCAGCAGGCAAAAAGACCGTGGATATAATCAAGCTGCACTGATAGCACAAAGTTTCTGCGAAACAACTGGATTAAAATTGAAACAAAATGGTTTGAAAAGGTTGCAAGCAACTGAAGCACAGCATTCTTTATCAGCCTCTGAACGAGCCAAAAATTTATCTGAAGCTTTTGGAATCGGGCAAGATTTTCGTCGTTGTCCAGAAGTTCCAATACTGTTAGTTGATGACATTTATACAACAGGTGCGACTGCTATATCTGCTATGCAAACACTCAATCAAGCTGGTGTTTCAGTGTTAGGGTTAGCAGCAACTGCCCTGACTTTTAAGGGTGAGAAGCGCAAAGTTATACACTCGTAGTTAAGTACAGTGTAGTCATGTCAGCAGTTTTCAACTGAGTCTAATACAGGTAGGCTATAGGGGCACGACCATTGCTGTAACTCCCTATACCTTGACTTGTAATAGGCAACTTTAGCTTAAGAAAACTATAATTGACCCGATCACTCTGTTTTAGTGGGAATGGTCTTTGGGATGACAAGCAAGCATCGGGCTGTGGCATTGAAACAAATTACAATCATTCCTGCCACATTAATAACAATTGCGATAAGTTCAACAGCGGCTTTCGCTCAAGCTAACAAGTTTTATAATCCAATTCCTCTACCTCTCGGTAATGAAGTGGCTGATACACTCTCAGACAAAGACATTCCCACAGGTCAAGGTGGATTTGCCCGGGATTATATGGTGAAGTTGAATAAGGGCGATAATCTGGCGATTGATTTAGTGTCTGATAGTTTTGACTCTATCATCACATTGCTGGCACCCAATGGCACAACAGTCGCAGAAAATGACGATGGTCCTGATGGTAGTAGTAATTCTCTCCTTTTTACCCGCATTGCGGAAACAGGTGAGTACGTCATTCGTGTCCGGTCTTTTGGAGAAACTGGGATTGGAGCTTTTAAACTTAAAGTGACACGGCTACAGCCAGTTAAATGAAATTAGGAATTGTAAATTATGAATGACAAAACTCTTTTATAATTTACAATTCCTAATTATTCAAAGTAGTTAGTACACAAAGAAATAAAGCTTCAGTCCACTCAACAACTGCACCGTAAGTGTCTCCTGTGTGTCCACCTAATTTATGGTTGAACCAGGCGCCACTCATAAAGGCGATCGCACTTCCTGCTAATGTCATTCCCACAGCAAAAAGCACACGTTCTTTGTTAAGCAGTATTTGTACAACACTCAAACCCATCATCAATAAGAGTCCTGGTAACAAATCTGTATAAGACCGAATCGCTTGTTTGTGAAATGCCCCTTTCCCAGTTGGTTTTAGATATGGATAACGCGCAATAGCTAGTTGTTGACCCCAACGACTCCAACCACAAGCAGCCATCAAAGCCAACCAACGATTTTTCTCTAAATCTGCAAATGCAGCTGTTTTAAGTAATACCAAGACAATTGCCGTCATCGCTCCAAACGCACCTGTTGCACTATCTGCCATCACCTCTAGTCGCCGCTTTGGATCACCCACTGCCAAGCCATCCGCAGTATCCATTGCTCCATCTAAGTGCAGTCCGCCAGTGATGGCAATCCAAACACTCACAACCATTGCGCTACGAGTCAGCGTTGGCATACCCACAGAATCTATACTGATATCAAATAAACCTAAAATGCCCCCGATGATTAACCCTACTTCCGGGGCAAACCGCGCTACTCTCTGGAAGTCTAACTTGTTTACATATGGTACAGGAACACTAGTATAGAATGTAAAAGATGCTGCTATATCTAATAGCAGTTGTTTCCACCATGGATACTTTTGGGTCATATCTATTACCTTGATAATAATTCCTTGTACTCTACCTGTAAGGAATAACACTGACAATTGCAGTACATACAGAGTAATGAATTTTTAAAGCTTCAAATAAGATTTAAATTTATGAGAAATTTATATGCAGAATTTTGTTATGCTTATCACAGTGTTAGGATTTAAATACTTTGTATAGGATTGACACTTTAATACTGAAGCTGAGCAGTCAAAAATTCCGAGCACTGACAATATCACAATGCTATTTTCTGTGAATCGGTTATTGCAGCTTTTTATTCATTCGATCTATGGATGTTGATATTTGATTAAAATGTAGGGAATAAAAAAGCTGTGGCTTTGACTGCTCGCTTCTGTTGTATCTCACCTGCGCTCTTGAAGTTGTTTAATTATGAGTCATCATCTACCTAACGCAAAGATACCAGCTCCGTGCATTATCAATACAGGCTTAATTGTAAATAAGCTTGATATGCGGCGATTGCTGGCTGATTTAGGTCGTGTCCGCTATGTCTACACTTACGAAGGTAAGGTGCAAAGCGAGGGCGAAGGGGATGTTATGGAAGTCTTTGCCAATCCACAACGGTCTACCCTAGTTGCAAACCACGCTCTTTACCTGAATATTTACAGTTTTGATTACTTAGAACTGAAACAGTCTTCCCAAAAAGAAACCTACTTTGACCTAGTTCAAGAAGGGGTGTGTCTGCGGCTGATTCCTCTTTCAACTCCCTTGCAAGAGCGACAACAGCGTTGCTTAAACGTCAACGATATAGAAGTGATGATGGAACAAGTCCTATCAGCCAAATGGGATGCAGAATTTGACGACGATAATTCAGATTTGCTTTAAAATAGCCATCAGCTTTTGGTCATTTGAGCATTGTGTTGGCGAATGACTAGTGGCTGCTGATTGCTCGATAGGGATTACTTCTATTTTGACTGCAAAATTTTCTTTTCAACGTCTTGGCAGCTGTAGCCAAACGAAAGCTAGAGCTGGGATTTTTTTTACCCCTCATGGTCCGGTGGAAACTCCACGATTTATGCCAGTGGGGACTCTGGCGAATGTCAAAACTCTAACTCCAGCCCAACTGCAGGATACAGGGGCACAAATGGTATTGTGCAATACTTATCATTTGCACCTCCAACCAGGTGAAGCAATTGTGGCTGGAGGAGGTGGATTGCACAAATTTATGGGCTGGAATGGTCCGATTCTCACAGACTCAGGTGGGTTTCAAGTCTTTAGCTTGAGCGAAATGCGAAAAATTAGTGAAGAGGGTGTAACATTTCGCTCACCTCATGATGGTCAAATCATTAACTTAACACCAGAACGTTCTATTGAAATTCAGAATATTCTGGGAGCAGATGTCATTATGGCATTTGATGAGTGTCCGCCTTACCCAGCGAGTCGGGAAGAGGTGGAAGCCGCAACACAACGAACGTATCGTTGGCTAGAACGTTGTATAGCGGCGCATCAACGCAGTGAGCAGGCATTGTTTGGTATTGTACAGGGAGGCGTGCATCTTGATTTGCGTTCCCACGCGGCTATTGCCTTAACAAAGTTGGATCTGCCTGGATATGCTATTGGTGGTGTGAGTGTAGGCGAACCACCAGAACTGATTGCCAAAATTGTGCAAGCAACAGCGCCACTGCTCCCACCAGACAAGCCACGTTATTTGATGGGTGTAGGGACTTATCGGGAGATAGCAATTGCGATCGCCTCAGGTGTAGATTTATTTGACTGTGTGATTCCCACTCGCTGGGCGAGACATGGTACAGCGATGGTGAAAGGTGAGCGGTGGAACTTAAAGAATGCAAAGTTTCGTGAAGATTTTACACCTTTAGATGAAACTTGTCCTTGTTACACTTGTCAAAACTTTACCCGCGCATACTTATCTCATTTAGTGCGATCGCAAGAAATATTAGCTTACACCTTGTTAAGCATTCATAACATTACCGAACTCATTCACTTTACTCAAAGGATACGCAAGGCAATATTGGAAGACAGATTTGTCATAGAATTTGCCCAATGGCTCACTCCAGAAAGTCCTGAGGACTCAATAGAAACACACTCAGCACCCATAGAGGACTAAACCGTGTTAAGATACTTGTCAATTCTGAAAGCTGTGTTGGATAAGTGGATTTAACAAATATGGAAGCAGCATTGTTACTAGCAAAACTACCTGAAGCTTACCAAATCTTCGATCCTCTGGTAGATGTTCTACCAATCATTCCTGTATTCTTCTTGTTGCTAGCTTTCGTTTGGCAAGCAGCCGTTGGTTTCAGATAAACAAAATCGGGGGACGTTATTAATCGCCTCCCTAATATTTTGGAAATATATAAAGAACTAGGTAGGGTGGGCATTGCCCACCCTACTTCAGAATACAAGTCAGCGATAGATTCTTACTGGCTAGCTCTAAGCGCTGCTCTTAGTTCTTTGAGAACACGACCAATTTCTACAAATTCCAAGTTCTTGGAGAGCTTTGTGAGAGTTTCAACGTCGCTTTGAAGAACAATGTCATTGTAAGCCTTGATTGCAGTATTCAACTGACCAACATCTACAATGAGCCGTACTAGTTGTAATCCAGTTCCCAGTGTTGCTTGTGAATCAAAACCTTCTAATACACCTGCTACGTTGTTCACAAGCACTGTGTCGCTTATAGGAACAATGTCATCGTAAATCTTAATGGTAGCATCCAATTGAGTGATGTCTGTATTATAGTTTCCTCCACCTAGAGCAAGCTGATTATTGGCGACTAGCTGTACTGGTTGTAACCCCGATACATTGATACCAGGCGTTGCTGTATAGTCAAAGCCTTTTAATAAACCTGCTACGTTGTTTACAAGGACTGTTATTAAAGATTGGGGAATTCCTGAACTAGACAAAGAAGTTTGTACCTGACTCGTTGCTGTACTAGCAGCAGATCCCCGCACCAAGATGACGGCTATAGCACTTCTTGGAGTTTCAAGACAAAAACCACTGCTAATCCGGTCACCACAGCCGCTTTGGTCTACTATTCTGGTAGCGACATTATTCAAAGTTTGTTGAACTTTCTGTGGGATACTAATTGTACCATTAACCTCAACTGATACATTAGTACCAGGTACGATTTGAGTAGGTGCAGACTGATTTGTACGATTAAAGCTATCGCCAGAGAAAGTAGAAGATTCTACGCTAGTACCGTTAACAACATTCGGACCAGCATAGACTTTTAAGGGTGTAGCGCTAACAAGACAACCTGCACATAATAACAAAAAACCAAAACTGAGGCGCAATTTTTGCTTCTTCATTACTGTTGCATCAACCTTTGAAATTTACACAAAATTCAGAAGTTAGAACCGGAAAACATAGCCTGCACTTAAGCTTAAGCCAGTCCCTTTATCAAGATTGTTCGTCACGTCTGTGAAAATAGCGTTAATGACTATAGGGATTTGTCGCAAGGGAGTAAAGGAACCACCTACGTTAAGGCTATTCCCAGTCCAGCTACTGACTACAGACACTTGTGGAGCAACTCGTAAACCTAAGCCACCGAAAAAATTCACAGAATTTTCATCTGCTTCGAGAGCCCCTTTAGAACGAAAACTGCCAGTACCAACACCCAGAGAAACGGTCAAAGGCAATTGATTATTTGGCTGTAAATAAAATGACTTAGTCACGACACCGTAAAAAGTGTCTTTTGCATTGTTGACTTCTCCCCATTTGACGGGATTTGACCAACCAACAGCCACTGCTGTCCCATCAGCAAAGTATTTGTGGAGTTTAATACCTATACCTCCACTTTCACCAAAGTCAAAATTTTGACCGCCTAAGCTAGTAATGCTGACGTTAATTTCAGCACCTATGGATTCAACTGCGTCTCCTAAGCCAAAACCAACAGATGCAGAACCATCAATACTATTCCCATCAAAGGGTAAATAGCCCCCAACACCCACATATGCTTGACGCCAACTAGCACCATAAGCTGTGGGAGTTCCCGCACTGGAAGCAGGCGCTGCTTGACCCAGAGGTCTGCCTTCTATAAAAATGGGATCAATCAGAAGCTGTTGGCGCAACTTGTTAATCTCTCCTAAAGTATCGCCAACAACGCCAGAAGAATCTGTTTGAGCAATTTGCTGAGTTGGTGATAGTTGCTTGGTAGGTAAAATTTTAGGTTTGCTCAATTCTTTATCTTCTTTCTGGTTCAGGTTAGAAGTTGAGACAACCCCCACAGGGATTTCGCTTAAATTTGCTGGAGTGAGTAACTTTTGTAATGGAGAAATGTCTAGAACATCGTCTGCAGTAAATGTAGAATTCGCTTTGTGAAGAGGAGAAATATTTAGAGTACTATCTACAGCAAGTGTTGGCTTCATAAAGATAGCTACTGTAGTCTGCACACTGGTGATTATTATAGTTGTTTCTAAAGCTAGATAAATACACTGCGCATACTTAGGTCTGAGACGAGCCGTCACTTTAAGTCTTTTTTCTTTATTCATTAAAAATATTAAGTGCTTAGGTTTGACCAATTAAACTAAAAACTCCTGAAAACACGGTTAGACATCTCATTCACCTAATCATTCCTAATAATGAAGACAGGTACTTAAGATTTGTGTCTAAAGCTGAACAAATACCAGTTCAATGCCAGACTATTTAGCTTGGTAAATTAATGAAGTTATTGCTTGTCCTTTTTTAAACGTATTTTTTTGGTTTGGCTTCAGTAATAATACTTAAGAAATATAAGAGATAAACATTGGCTTGGGTAATAACACTCAATAGCCAAAAAAGATAAGTAGCTCGATATAAATAAATGTAGGATGGGGAGCACAAAGCGTAACCCATGCTGCTCAAACAATAGATGCGTTACGGCTACGCCTAATGCAACGCCAGTTGCTACAACGGAGGGAACCTCCGCAACGCACTGGCTCTCCTACAAAAAATTCTGTCCGCTTACTTAGAAGCAAAACTGACTCAGCTTGCCATGAGGGCAGGCACACGGGTGTTGTGGTACAAGTCAAGCTTTCTTGCCTAATCTTGCTTGTAGAAGTCTCCTTGTTTCCGTATCCTCTTCACTTGTTTTACTAAAGTTATATTTTTTAATATTACGTAATAAATTAGTATAGTAAGTAATACCTTTTCTTAAGGCAGGTTAGAACTTAATTTTTACAGTCAGGCTGACAGCAAAGGAGGTATCGGATATGGGTAACATTACATTCGTTAAAGAAAATCAAGAAGTTATAGCGGCAGATGGTGCTAATCTGCGGCAGAAAGCACTGCAAAACAACATCGATATATATAAATTGTTTGGCAAGATGATGAATTGTGGAGGCTACGGTCAGTGTGGCTGCTGCGTTGTGGAGGTTGTTGAAGGAATGGAAAATCTCTCACCCCGCACAGATGCTGAAAATCGATTATTGAAGAAAAAGCCTGAAAATTGTCGCCTTGCTTGTCAAACCCTAGTGAATGGTCCAGTGAGTGTGGTGACAAAACCTTAACGGTAAATAATCCAGAGTTGAAAGTCAAGGATCAAAAAAAAGATATTGAACTTAGACTTTGAACCTGTAATGAATAACTCGTTGAAGCCGCGATAATGGTATCCTAAAGTTGTTGACTGGATATCATAGAGAGGCCTTCTTTCCATGCAAGTTAATGACCTGGGGTTCGTGGCGAGCATTTTGTTCGTTTTGGTTCCCTCTGTTTTTTTAATCATTCTTTACATCCAAACTGCTAGCCGCGAAGGGAAAAAAGATAGTTAAGACCTGTTTTATCGATAAGATAAAAAACCCCTACACAATAAGTGTAGGGGTTTTGTTTACCAACCGCAGTAACTTTAACCTACTGTCCGTGCCAACAATACTGGACAGGTTGCATTGACTCGAACATAGTCAGATAAAGAAGCACCTAACAGTCGATCTATATCTACCAAATTCTTGGCAATGGAAGGACGCCGATCTGGAGAACCAAGCAATAATAAATCTACGTTCAACTCATCCGTCAAACGGCAAATTTCTTCACCTGGTTTTCCACTGCTTGTTACACAACGAGCTTGTACACCATATTTTTTAGCTTGTGCATAAGCTGCAGCTAAAGTAGGATTTTGTTCTGGACTAACTTGTGTTGTTTCAGATTCTTTGCCGCGTAAATCTGTATTAACATTAGCCAGAATTAATTCCCCTCCCTTAATATCTTGCAGGAGGAATAAAGCCAAATTCAAGCAATTTTTTGCCGCATCAGAGTTATCCATTGCCACCATAATGCGGTTAACTTTTTTGACATAAATGTCATCTTTCACCAACAACATGGGGCGGGAAGATAATTGAAAAACATACTGACTGACTGAATTCGATAAAATTGATTGCAACCGCTTGAGTCCACGTGAACCCATAATAATCAGGTCAGCATCGATTTCGTCAGCTACCTCGCAAACAACACGTTTAGGATCACCTTGTCGCAAAATTGAAGAAACTTTGCTGGGATCTAAGTTTAGATACTGGATTGCATTAGCTAGAATCTTGCCACCTTCTTCCCACTTAGTTGTCATGCCTTCAGCAGAAACTTGGTCGGGAACAACGTGCAAAACTGTAACTTTTGACCGCTGGATTGACGGCACGTCTGTCAAAGTTTTGAGCATTTCTTCTGCATGACCCAATCCAGAGACAGCTAGCAAAATTTTTTCTATCATCATCACGTCTTGTTGTTCAGGTTGCTTTGGGAATTAGCCATTAGTCATAAGTGGTGAGTCATTGGCATACTGAGGAAAAAATGACAAATGACCCTTTTCCTACGGAGACGCTAGCACATAGCTTGCTTCCCCGCAGAGGTACGTGTTCACTAGTCACCTAAAGAAGGAAACCCTTCGGCTTCGCCAGTTGCCTACGGAGGGAAACCCTCTCCGAAGTTTCCTCAACGGGGGGAACCCCCGCACGGAACTTCTCTCTGCAGCACTGGTCTCACTTTCTTGCAGATCTAGCTCACAAATGACATTTAAGTTTGTTTACACCTAGTTAACTAAAGTTTCAACTAGGCTTCATTGATTTCAGCTTACTCTCAATTCTGACTGATGAGCTTAACGAATGGTTATTAAATTTATTAGTTTTAATCTATGTTTACTATTTTTAATTAATGAGTGAGTTAAGTATTGCAAAGAAGTTCTAAAGGATTTTTTATGAAAAATGAAAATATAGGATTTCTATTTAATGTTTGAAATACATATAGGTGGGCAATGCCTACTATATCTGGGTTAGAGCTGGGTTTTGGTAAGCATTGCCCACCCCACAGATACTTAAACTTTTTCAAAAATAAAACTAAAGAATATCTTTACAAAAAAATGAGGCGATCGCGCTCTTGGTTTGCGTAGGAGAAGGCAAGGCTAATAGCCCTATTTTTTAAGCTTTTGAGACACGCACTCACGTTTGGGCAATGCACTGCGCGCGATCGCCTCTGCTTTCAATAAAGCGGTTTGTTTCACCACGCTGACCCAGCTTCCCAATAGGTTGGTATCAGAAGGGTTGCAAGCACGTAAATCAGCCAGAGTTGAGACCAGGTCAAACCACAAACCCTGTTCAGCATAGACTGAAATTTGCTCTTTGGGACTAAGCTGCTTTAACTTGGACTCAACATTATTACTGAGGGCAACTCGCTGCACCCAACCATCTACAGTAATGACAGAGTTGGGTGAAGTATCTTGAGTGTTGCAGACCAAGGACACAGACCATTGATATGGTTGATTAATCGCTAAAGGTGGAATTCCTTGACTGGGTAGGGCAAAACTGGTTATGCCAGATTCCGGACTGGGTTGAAGTGTCGTGTTATAGACTAAAGTCCGCTGACCAGATTTCTCATCCACTTTGTGGAGACTAAAATTGACCTTTTGGGCTGTGTTTTTGGGTGTGTACCAGAAAAATCGGGGATAAGCAGAGGTTGTGAAGCCGATATTAGTTGGCGGTAGCAGTAATGCCAAGACTGGTAATTCTCCAGACATACAACTTTCTCTGCGTGTACCGCCATTTTCCCGACCTGCTGGTAACTTCTTTTTAGGGAGTTTTACTTGAAGATTACTGTTCTGCTTGAGACGATTGTCCGTTTGTGTTGATTGCTTTACGACAAGTGGGTTGGCAGTTTGTGCGTAAGTGACCAAGGGTAAGCTTAACAGCAAGGGAAGTAGGGAGAGTAGAAGAAAAAATTGTCTTGTCTTTCCTATCTCCCTGATCTTCCTCATGTTCTCCATCTCCCTTATTTCATCAATTAAGCTGCAACAGCTAGACCATTATGCCGGAGCAAAGGTTCAGTAATGGGTTCGCGACCTCGGAAGGACTTAAACACTTCCATAGGATGCTTACTACCACCAAGAGCCAGCACTGTATCACGATAACGCTTTCCAGTAGCTTTTATAGCCTGTTCATTGTCTAGACCGGCTTCTTCAAAAGCAGCAAAAGCATCTGCGCTCAAGACTTCAGCCCATTTGTAACTGTAGTAACCTGCTGCATATCCCCCAGAAAATATGTGCCCGAAGGCACACAAAAAGGAATCCTCTGGCAAGGGTGGTAGAACAGTTGTGGTTTTGGCAATGCGATCGCGCACATTTTTTGGAGTTTCCCCACCACCTCGGCGATAGCGGTGGTGCAGTTCTATATCAAGGCTGCTAAAGTGAATTTGTCGCAACATAGCACTGCCACTCATGTAATTCTTTGCTGCCAGTAGCTTTTGATAGTAATGTTCCGGCAGAAGTTCCCCAGTTTCGTAATGCTTTGCCATTCCAAACAACGTTGGTCTGTCGTAGCACCAATTTTCCATGAACTGGCTGGGCAATTCTACAGCATCCCACTCGACATTGTTGATGCCTGCTGCCCCAATATAGTCTACCTGGGTTAGCATATGATGCAAACCATGACCGAACTCGTGGAACAAAGTCTCCACTTCATAAAAAGTCATAAGACTAGGCTTACCACCGATTGGGGGAGTTTGATTGCAGACCAAATACGCCACAGGTAAGCGGGTCGTCTTGATCCCATTTTCCGTAACTTTGCCACGGTTAATGCAGGTATCCATCCAAGCACCGCCACGCTTTTCCTCTGGACGGCTGTAGGGATCGAGGTAGAAATAAGCAATTGGGTTACCAGTCTCGTCAGCAATTTGGAAGTAACGCACATCCTCATGCCAAATTGGAGCTTGACCATCAGCAGGGGTGATAATTACACCAAACAGCCGCTGCACCAGCCCAAACAAGCCATCCAGGACTTGAGGGAGTGGGAAATAAGGGCGTAATTCTTCAGCAGTAAAGGCAAATTTTTCTTCTCGTTGGCGTTCTGCCCAAAAAGTGGTGTCCCAGTGCTGTAAATCGTTAGCTTCTGGTGCTCCCTTGGATGCAGCAAAAGCTTTGAGTTCTTCCAATTCCTTGACAGCAGCATCATAGCTGGCACGGCGCAGATCTTCCAACAATGACTCCACTGCTTGGACATTGGGAGCCATTTTACTAGCTAGACTCAATTCAGCATACGTCTCAAAGCCAAGTAATTCAGCCAGTTCTTGACGCAACTCCAAAATGCGTTCAATTAACGGGTTGTTATCCAGATCACCCGAAGAAGCACGGCTGATAAAGGCTTTATATAGTTTTTCTCGCAAGTCACGTCGAGTGCTGTGCTGCATGAAAGGACCGTAACTGGGGAAATCTAAAGTAATGCGCCAGGGACCATTTTCTGGCGTGGCGTTTTCTTCTCCTGCTGCCCGTGCTGCTTGTGCTGCTAAACTCAGCAAACTAGGAGGTAAACCGTCAATTTCTTCCTGAGTGGTCAGGGTCATGCTAAAAGCTTTGGTAGCATCTAGCAAGTGGTTGGAAAACTTGGTAGACTGTTCTGCCAACTCCATCTGAATAGCGTTAAAGCGTTCCCGTGCTTCACCCTGCAAGCCAACACCAGAAAGTTCCGCATCTCGGATAGCTGCTTCTACAATGCGTTGTTGAGCCGAGTCTAGCGTTGCCCAACTATCACTTGCGCGCAGTGTCTTAAAAGCATTGTAAACAGGTTGGCTTTGACCGAGCTTATTAGAAAACTGTACCACCTGTGGCTGTACCGTTTCGTACGCGTCACGAAGTTCGGAGCTATTTTTCACACCCATCAGATGGTTCACGATGCCCCAACTCCAATATAGGCGTTCTGTCAGCTTTTCCAGAGGTTCTACTAAACCGCTCCAAGTAGGCTCTACATTGGCTTCTAAAGTGGCAAGTTCCTGATCTAGTTCTGCCAGGAGTTGGTTGAATGCTGGCACCACATGCTCTGCTTTGATCTCACCAAAAGGAGGCAAACCAGAGCCTTGTAGTAAGGGATTTTTTGAAATAATGGCGTTTTCACTCATGGTTTTGTGTGAGTAGCGAGTAAATAATATAAAGCGATTTTTATCTATATATCATCTAATGTAGCGATAGCTTTCTCTATTGCGGCTTTTTCGCAAGTAAAGATGGAAAAAAACCGTACTCACCAAAACAGTTTAGTTTTTTAGCAAAATTTTTAAGTAAGATTTGCGAGTCGGGAGTTATGAGTTCCCTATTCTCTAACTCATTTTCAATCGCGTCATTTCAAACAACTGCTGTGCATTCCTTCCCAAAAATGCATCAAACAGCGCTTGCTTGCCTGGTTCTACTTCCACCAGATAGCGCTGGGCAATTTCATAGTAGGCGTAAGTCCAGGGAACTTGAATTTCGACATCTGTAGTATCTTCTAAGACTGTCACAAATTCACTCACCGCTTGAGTTGCCGTTTGTCGCAAACCAAGAGCAACATCCCCCTCAATCTCAGCTTTCATTGGGACACCTAAGTTAGCTAAACCATGGGCAGTGGTATCAATATCTGGGTATTCTGGGGTGTTCTGGCGATTAACGTAGCCTGTAAAGTGGTTCACTGCATAACCATGCAGAAGTACCCAAGCACCATACTGAGTGACATTATTCACTTCTTCTAGGACAGAACGTTGCGGAGGTTGCCAAGGGCACGTAAAGATTCTGTGGAGTTCCTTGGCAAGGCGTTCATGATCAGTGGCAAACGTCTCAAAAATTGCTGAAAAATTAAATAAATTTACACCTGCAACGGTTTGATGGATAAGTTGAACAGTCTTCTCTGGCAATTCATCTACAATCAACTCACTAATAAACAACTTGGGCAAGTCAAATTCTTCTTGCTGAGGATGGTGATAATGACGGGCGTAAAGATGGGTATCTGGAAAAGAATACTCTCCAGCAGCTTCGTAACCTAAAGCCTCAGCAAGTTCTCCCAAGTAGCCAATACCCAAGTTAACCTGACCCTGTGGACTGTTCACCACCATTCGCAAAGACCGAAAAGCAATGTGGTCATTAGCAACAGTCCCACCCGCATGAGTGATCATTTGTGCGTAGGTACGGGCATAACTGACCCTAGTGCTGTAGTCATGCCAAAGCAAGTCCCAAAGATGACGAGCAATTTCGGGGTTCATAGTGTTGTTGACGATACATCTTTTAGATTAATGATAACTTTACACAAAGCTACAAAGCCGAAAACAGTTTTTTAGCGCCTTTTCGTCTCCATGCGAGATTGATTTCTATGTGTCTCTAAGACTGAATCTCTGCTAAAACTTCTAAAAGAATCTGGAAAGATGTTTGAATTTGGTCACTATCGATAACAAGAGGCGGGCAAAAGCGAATTGCTGCTTTTCCACAACCTAATAACAACAGACCTCGTAAGAAGGCTTCTTGAACAACGCGATCGCGCAGCTGGGAATCAAACTGACCCTCATCGTCTAACAAATCTACTGCTACCATCAAACCTTTACCTCGCGGTGTCGAGACTTGTGAAAATTGTTGCGATAGACGACGCAAAAGAGCTTGCAGTAATTCTCCCATCTGAGTAGCGTTTGCCATCAAACTGCTTTCCAAGAGTCGCAAGGTCGTAAGAGCTGCAGCACATGCAACAGGATTACCACCAAAAGTGGTCGCATGAGCACCAGGTTGCCAAGTCATGATTTCCGAACGAGAAAGAATAGCTCCCAAAGGTAGACCACTGGCGATCCCTTTAGCTGTGGTTATGATATCGGGCATGACACCCCAATGTTCAATAGCAAACAGACGACCAGTGCGCCCCATCCCAGATTGCACTTCATCAACTACCATCAGGATGCCATAGCGATCGCATATTTCTCGGATGCGCTGCAAAAACCCATCCTCTGGCACAATATAACCGCCTTCTCCCTGTATCGGTTCGACAATGATGGCTGCGACCTCTTTAGGTGGTATCATTGTAGAAAATAATTGTTTTTCCAAATAATCCAAGCTAGCGTGAGTCCCATATGGAATATGCGTGACACCTGGAAGTAAGGGACCAAAGTTTGCTCGCTGTACAACTTTGGAACCAGTCAGAGACATCGCCCCATAGGTGCGTCCGTGGAATGCTCCTAAAAAAGCAACTATCAGGGAACGTCCAGTATAGTACCTGGCGAGTTTGATGGCACCCTCGTTAGACTCTGCTCCAGAATTGCTAAAAAATACCCTTGCACCATTGGGAAAAGGGGCACGAGAAGCTAATTTCTCCGCCAATTCCACCATGGGTTCATAGTAAAAATCAGTTCCCGACATATGCACCAGCTTTGCAGCTTGCTCTTGAATGGCTTGCACAACTTCGGGGTGCGCGTGTCCAGTGGCGGTGACGGCAATTCCTGCAGTCATATCCAAAAATACATTACCGTCCACATCTTCCACCATACAACCTTCGCCACGAGCGACAACCAACGGGTAGTCACGAGTGTAAGAAGGGGAAGTGACAGCACGATCGCGTTCTATGATATCTTTGGCGCGAGGTCCAGGTAGGGCAGTTACCAATTGGGGTACACGCGGTAAAGGTCGTTTAATGGGGAGACTTAACATTAATTTTTTTAGATTTTTTAAGATTATTTGAAATTAAACAGTCAGGTGCGATCGCTTTCTGTTGTATAAACCACAGATACACGCAGATTCATTTGTGTAAATCTCGTGTTTATCTGTGGTTTCATTTGTAATACCAATTTGAAAAAAGAATGCAACACATCGGTTGAACCCCCTCTCCTTGGTAAGGGGAGGGTGCCCGATAGGGCGGGTGGGGTTATTTGTCGCAAACATTTTTTATTTGGTATAAGATTTGTCGAGTGGGCATAGCAGCCCACCAAACGCTTAAGCCCCTAGTCGCGTACTCATGAAGAATTCTCTAGCTACGGTTATCTATTTGGGCACGTTGCAAACTTCCTGAAAAATCTACGTACACTGTCTTCCATTCTGTAAACACATCCAATGCAGCTGTACCAGCTTCCCGGTGTCCGTTTCCAGTTTGTTTGACACCGCCAAAGGGTAAATGAACCTCTGCGCCAATAGTAGGACCATTGATGTAAGTGATTCCTGCTTCGATATCGCGCATAGCAACGAAAGCGCGGTTGATATCACGAGTGTAGATGGAAGAAGAAAGACCATAAGGCGTATTGTTCAGAATGGCGATCGCCTCCTCAAACGAGTTCACCGCTATAATCGCTACAACAGGTCCGAATATCTCTTCACGGGCAACGCGCATTTCGGGAGTCACTTCATCAAGAATAGTTGGTTCAAAGAAGTAACCGTGTTCTAATTCTGCCTCGGTGACTATTTCTCCACCAATCAACACCTTTGCACCTTCTTCTCGGGCAATATCTAGATACTGACTCACCCGTTGGAGTTGCCTTTCGTTAATCACTGGACCGATATCAGTTTTGGGATCAGTCCCTGCACCCAAGCGTAACTTGTTGGTGCGCTCTTTGAGCATAGCGGTAAATTTCTCTTTGATGTCGCGGTGCAGGATCAGGCGACTCGTCGCAGTACATCGTTGACCGGTCGTTCCGAATGCTCCCCAAACTGCGCCATCTAGAGCAAGTTCTAAGTCTGCATCTTCCATCACAATTTGAGCATTTTTGCCACCCATTTCTAAACAGACGCGTTTATGAGTTTGTCCGCAGGTTGAGGCGACAAAAGCACCCGTTTCAGAAGATCCAGTAAAAGAGACCAAATCAACATCAGGATGCTCAACTAAAGCTTTCCCCACTTCTTCGCCGACTCCATGCACCAGATTGATAACACCTTCCGGCAAACCTGCTTCTACAAAAATCTCGATGAGTTTGGTTGCACAAGCGGGGGTATCTTCAGCGGGTTTGAAGACTACAGTATTACCGCATACCAAAGCCGGCAAAGCTTTCCAGCAGGGAATAGCAATGGGGAAATTCCACGGAGTGATGAGGGCGCACACCCCAACGGGCGTTCTTACCGTCATCGCGAATTTATTCGGCATTTCCGAGGGTGTCGTTTGTCCAAACAGTCGCCGTCCTTCACCAGCATTGTAAAAAGCGCAGTCAATTCCTTCTTGAACATCTCCCCGCGCCTCTGTCAGGGACTTACCCATTTCTCGACTCATTAGCTGGGCAAGTTCTTCTTTATACTTTTGTAAAAGTTCTCCTACTCGAAATACATATTCTGCTCTCGCTGGGGCGGGGAGGAGTCGCCAAGTTCGGTATGCTTTGCGGGCGGCTGCTACTGCTGTATCAACATCAATTGCTGCAGAACGCGGGAAAGTAGCAACCAGTTCGCGTCTATCAGCAGGATTGCGGCTTTCTAGAGTGCTTCGCGATGCAGCATTTACCCATTGACCAGCGATATAATTGCGGCAAGTCAGTGGAGTGGTCATTGTATACACCTCCGGACCTCATATTATTTCACTTTCAGGTTCACACTTCAGGGCGGCACAGGATCTCTTAGCAAGGGAGAATGATTTGTAGCCTTCCTGCTGTGTAAATTGGTATCAGAGGCACTATGATGTTGGTTTCAAGTTTGGCTTGATGTATCGATTGTAGCTGACATTTCCCTAGCTCGTCTTAAATTGCCATTTGAGGATATGTAGCCAAGTTATAGCAGTTTTCTTCTGTGTGGGCATTGCCTACTAATATCTCAAATCTCCATTACAGTGTTGGGAGTAGAAAGCCCACGACTTCTAGTCGTGTGGACGGGTAGTCTCTACAAGTCGGCAGAGCCGACGCCAGTCGCCTCAACGGAGGGAACCTCCGCACAGCGCTGGCTCCCCAACGCGCTGCCCTCATGAATGCGTTGCGGCTTTAGCCGCCGTCTCAATCCTCTAATCAATTCTCTAAGAACATCAGTTTGAGTTCTACTTTCTTGGTCACAATATTGCTTGAGTAGTTCTTTTTCTTCATCTGTCAAACGAAAAGTGATAAAAATCTCAGGCTTGGGCATACATAGATACCGTTTTATGTGGTATCTTAATTATAATGGTTAGGGTATTCAACCACTTAAAAAACCCAAAGCCGAAAGGCATCGCACCTTGAAAATTGTTCGCGCAGCGTCTCCCCTTGGGAGAAGATATGGGGTTCTAGTAGGAAAAGCACTACTAGGTAAAATCTTCATGCACCAAGCACCCTTCGGGTTCACCAGTCACCTACGGAGGGAAACCCTCCTGCAATGCTGGTTCACCAGAAAACCAAAAATTTATGGTTGAAACCGAGTTGCGTTCATAGGTGTCACCTCACCCCCGCCCCTCTCCTTGCTAAGGAGAGGGGTGCACGGAGGGCGGGGTGAGGTTTTTGAATGCAACTTAGTATGAAACCGTACGGTGGGGCGCATCAGAACGGGCTTCTGCAATGCAAAAAGCTTGAGGAGAGAACCACCTCTGGCGCAGTCGGGTAACCGATTGTGGTAAGTGGACTCGTAGAGCCAAGAATCCCACGGCTTCATACCACATTTTCGCTCCGCTCCAATGTGGTATGAAGCCGTGGGAGCGTCAAATAGGCAATTCTTGCAATACCCACCCTACGATTTGTGGTCTTATCATAAGAATAAGCATTGTAATGAAAGTCACCCAAATTATTTCAAGTTTTCCAAACTTTCCTCAACTATTAGAACTGACTTTACTGGTCGCTTGACGGGATTTCCTTCCGAATCAACTTTTCCATAGAAGGTCTTGCCGTTGTAGTTTAAGGAAGATGAACTTCCGCCATCTAAATTCATTGCTTTTTCAATACCCAAGCTTTTCATGAAATCAGCCAACACTGGCAACGACATCCCTGAATTTCTCGGAACGCCTGGCTTTTGAGCTATCATGACCAAAACAATGTTGCCATCACTGGTAATCCCCACAGCAGTTCTGGCATTGGGTTGGGTACTGCCAAGTGCATCTCTTCCATTAGTATTATCAACAAATCCTTCTGATACTAAAGTTAATTCTGGCAGTAGTTGGGGACCACCACCTAAAGCAGTGATTAACTGACAACCTGTTGGTGGTAGTTCACTATGAAGAGCAATGTCATAGCTGACAGCTTGTCCGCACAAGTACCGCCGTAATTCCGTACGATTGAGTATTTTAGTCAAATAAGGTTTTAGGTTAGGATTATTTACCAGTCTCTCGTTTTTCCTGGGATCAGCTACAAGCTTGCCTTGCAGAACAACAACTGATGTCGTTTTTTGATTTTTAGGGTCGAAAAAACCACCGTTTAAGGTAGCAATGGCTTGATGCTGCTGAGAAAATTCTTCCACAGTCTTTAAAGACTGCGACAATGCAGGAGTCACCAAAAATCGGCTACGAGATGGAATCGAAAGGATGTGAGCGACGCTATCTGCTAGAGTGCGCTGTTCGTACCGAATCGATTGCGCGGGTAACGGTGAAGCAGAAGGTACCACTGCATCTGTGAGGATAGCATGCTGTGAAGAAAGCCAGATAAATAACAGCATCCCCAAACTCATTAGCATTCCTTTGAGTAGCCAGATTCTTCTCATTTGTTTTTTCTGAACGACCAAGTCAACAAATAAAATTCCCACAATAGCGGAGAATTAAAAAACTCAAGGCAAAAACGCCAACACTCCAGCAGGAGAACCAGAACCATTCCGTAAACGCAGCACCCCAATTGCCAAAGTCGTTCCTATTGCCGGTAAGTGATCCAAATTCGTCAAACTCTCCAGCACAATTAGCGGTTTCTCCAACACCAAACGATTAGTCGCAAAAGTGGTATCTTGCCCTGAATCCACTCCATGAGTATCAATTCCCACTCCAGCAATTTGCCGTTCCTCAAGTAAGAACCGTGTTGCATCGCTACCAAACCCAGGAAAATGCATATTCCCTTGAACATCCTGGTTAAAAAAAGCATTTTTATCCAACCATTTCTCTTGCCAGCCTGTATACAGCAACACTACGCAACCAGACGGAATCTCACCGTATTGTTCCTCCCAAGCCAAGATATCATCAACACAAAGGGCGTAATCTGGATTCTCCAGCGCCTGTTCCCGAATATCAATCATTACCGCAGGGACAACCAGCGACTCAGCAGGATATTCGTCAATTCCCTCGCCATGAACGTGAAAACTGTTGGGAGCATTGATATGAGTCGCACTATGTTCTCCCATAGAAAAACGCCGCAGATAATAACCATCCTTGTGCCATTCCGACACAGCCTCAAACTCCACGGGCGGATCACCTTGCCATTGAGGAATATCCGTGTGAATAACATGACTTAGATGGATCACCCGCGAGTAACTTATTTTTCTTGTCTCTTCTCTTTCCTCTCTGCGTTCTCTGCGCCTGTGCGGTTCATGATAAAAACTTGGTCGCGTCAATCTCCCCAGTGTTGCTTCCATCACAGCACGAGTTTGACCAGTCACAGTAAATACCAACGCCTCCCGGTACACCCGTTGAGCATCATGATGGCTATATATAGCAGCACCACTAGAAACAGTCACCGCTGCATGAGCTATTCGTGTTGCTAGCTCAATTGCCCAAGCTCGCAATTGCAAGAGTTCAGACATTTCCCAAGCAGAATTTTGCGCTTCTCGAATGTCACTGCGACAGTTCGTCAATTCCTGTTCAAGAGAATCAAAAGTATTATTAATAAAAGGCAGCGATTTTGTACGTGAGACGGACTCCAAAATATCTAATCCTGCAAGGGCGCACCCAGTAGCCAGAAAAGTAGCACGGAGAACATTTTTTTGATCATTTTCCTGAATCCAACCAGCAGGTTTAATAAAAACCACACAATCTGTTGGTAAGAAAAAGTTTTTCAAGGTGGCACTTACAGTGTTAGTTGATGTCATTGCTGCCAGGTGTGCAGGGCTTGAAAATGTCATCGCACCTCCTGAGTTTTGATGTGTTTCTTGCAAAGGCACAACACCAAAAACGGCATGACCATCAGGTAATGTGGCGGCGACAATAAACTCGCTAAACAAGCCCCATCCCGTCACCCAAGGAACAACCCCACTGAGTTGATATCCTCCAGATACTGGTATGGCTACAGTGAGCGAATCTCCTTCGCGCCGAAGCTGGGAAAAGCCAACACCCAGTAAAACTTGACCGTTACTCATTCGGGGGAGGTATTTTTCCTGTAGCAAAGTGTTACTACTGGCAACGAGCATACCAGCCGCACTTTGGTGTTGCGTTTGCACGAAGGCTAAAGCACCAGAATACCGTGCTATTAATTCTTGAAAGTTGCCATATGTTTGTTCGCTGACCGCTTTTCCACCCCAGCGACACGGAATCTTCAGCCCTAGCAGGTTCCATTCCCCAAGACCTCGAAGTGCATAAAATAAGGCATTTGGGTGGTGGTCTATTTCGTTAGCTTGAGGTGCAACTTCTTGGCACAAGTAGGACTTGGCTTTATCTAGGAGAGAGTCATTATTGTTCAAAGTCTCTTCTGAAATCTCTTTTTGACACTCCCCACCGATGAACCTGGGGGATACACCCTCCTATTCTCGGTCAGGGTTGCAAAGGTTTGTTAACTACTCCTATGATAAATAATCCCCCCAAATCCTGTAAATATTAGGTTCTGGAGGGTTCAAATGTTGCAGCAAAAAGTGAATTAGTTATAAGTAAACAACTAAAAGATTAACGTTAGATTAAGAAAAGGTTAAATAAACGTAAAAACACTCCCTATTGAGTGCCCTTTTTCAGAGAATTTATTCTAAACAGAGTATAAAAAATTAGTAAGACAAAAGGGAAAATACTGTTTTTTTACAAGATTTAGAAGTGTTGAATATGGAGAAAACTGAGAGATTTTTCTTAAAAAGCCCTAATTCCTACACATTACCTACTAAAAGTGTTTCAATAGCCATAACACACCATGACTTCTCTTAGTAATCAATAACACTGTCATTCTTCCGGCTGTTTTTACCAACAATCTAGTAGTTAATGAATAGACCCATAGCAGTAGGTCTACTGAAATATTTGTGCACATTCGTTAAGGATAAATGATAGAGCGGCGCTCCTTCGGCGCATTTGGCGCAGTAAATTCCATTTCTTCTGTGGAATGGTTTTGTAAGTGGGATTGCGGGCGAAACTCTACCACATCACGTTTAATGGTGATATCGTAGTTACCAAAAAAGTCATGTCCGAGAAGCCCAGTTTCTAAATCTGTGCCTGCGATCGCCACTGCTACGCGACTTACTCTAGCTCCACCAACTTCCATCGAATCCACATAGCCAACGGGAAATTCTACTGCTTTGGAACTAGCTGTGTTTGCCTTAGCTTTTCCGACTTGTACGACTCCCAAAGCATTTGCCATCTTCTGGGTAATCACTGTACCACTGGCTCCTGTATCTAAAATCATCTCAAACGACTGATTGTCATTGAACATGACTTCGATAATTGGTGTACCACCAATTCGCCGTTTGATGGGGGCTGTATACACCTGTTGTTCATTTTGCCGTGTCGTGGGAAGAGCAGACACCTCTTGTTGTTTAGGTGGCGGTACTGGAATACGTTTTGGCAGGGGAGATTGCAGTTTTTCTCTGGGTGCAGCGGGTAGTTGAGTGATGATTGGTTGGGGAATTGGCGTCACAGAAGTCTGGGGAACAGAAACCACTATCCTCTCTGGTTCTAATTTTGTTGGCGGATTGATAGGAGGAGTGGATTTTTGGATGGCATACTTGAGCTGGCGCTGGTAATCTAGAATTTTTGCCTGAGCACTTGTGAAATAAGCACTATCAACTGGTACTTTTTGCATGAGCGCGATCGCATCCTGCAGCTGAATTGCTACCAAATTCCAATCATCCACAGACTGAGCAGATTGGCTTATACTAAGAGCGCCAACAGCTTTGTCTAGTCCCTGTTCAAAATAACTCACTTCAATCTCAGACAGGGGCTGCTTTGCTTGTGCAGGTTGTGGGCTAGCTTGTAGAGGTGCCGTTGTGGCAGCAGGCGAGGCGACACTCTTATTGGTAGGCACCGAGTGCTCATCACCACTTGTCACGGCAACTTGTTGCTCTTTCTGACAAGCAACAGTGAAAACCGCTAGTGTGGTTGAGAGAAGAGTCAGCGCTGCTCGGGATAAAATAAACTGAAACATAATTAAGTGCAATTCTACCCGTCCTGGGGCGTTGAAATCTACTGCCACTGTCCATTACCATTTAAAAACTTTGTCTGCTGGGTCTTAAAATTTTTAGTGAATTGAGTTACTAGTTCCGAAATCTTTGACTCGTAGCATAACGTTCGTCTGTGATCCCAAATTAAGTAGGAAATAGGGAATGGAAAATGGAAAATAAAGTGATAGGTTACAACTGATAAGCTAAGCTATCGCGCCTACGAGTTTCACTTTTTTTCGGTTGAAGTCCACACACCCAGGCGATGCTCCCAGAGGGAGCCACCTAAAAGGCGATGGTCTGTATATTGCCAAGCCTTTTCTTTCAGAAGAGGCTTCCCCATTGCGAGCAATGGGGCAACTGCATGAGCGGTTGGGCAACAGGACTAGCAAGCGCAATCGCTTAGAAAAATTGTCTAACTGACAGCTTAGGTGGTAGGTTAGTGTTCAATTCATCCATAGTCCAGACCATATACCCCATACCTTGTATCCTATCGTCTAGACCTCCTCTCATTCCAAATCCCTAATCCTTGAATTCATCGCTTATGCCTCTATCTGACGCAATACCTGCTATTTTTGTTTTGGCAGATGGAACCACATATAGTGGTTGGTCTTTCGGTGCCACTGGAACCACGATTGGGGAAGTGGTGTTTAACACTGGCATGACCGGATATCAAGAAGTCCTGACCGACCCGAGTTACTGCGGTCAGATAGTCATTTTTACTTATCCTGAATTGGGGAATACTGGCGTTAATCCAGAAGATGAGGAATCAAGTAGACCGCAGGTGCGAGGTGCCGTTGCTCGCAATATTTGTACTCGACCAAGCAACTGGCGTTCTTCACAGTCCTTACCAAACTATCTTGAACAGCACCAGATACCAGGCATCTATGGCATTGATACCCGTGCTCTAACCCGCAAAATCCGGATTTTCGGTGCTATGAACGGTGGAATTTCAACGGAAATTCTGGATGAAGCTGAGTTGCTGGAGCAAGTGCAAGCAGCTCCTAATATGAAAGGCTTGAATCTCGTTCGCGAGGTGACTACCCCTAATACATATGAATGGTCTGATCCCACTTACCCAGTATGGGAATTTAATGCTGCTTGCCAAGAAAAGACTGGAGAATTTTTCACTGTCGTCGCTCTTGACTTTGGCGTAAAACGTAATATTTTGCGTCGTTTAGCAAGTTACGGTTGCCGCGTCATTGTTGTTCCTGCCGATACCCCACCAGAAGAAATTCTCAAATACAATCCAGATGGGATCTTTCTTTCCAATGGTCCTGGCGATCCAGCATCTGTCACTGAAGGTATTGAAACTACCAAAGCGCTGCTTTTAGCTCACAAACCCATGTTTGGCATTTGTATGGGACACCAGATTTTGGGTCATGCGCTAGGAGCTGAAACATTCAAACTTAAATTTGGTCATCGTGGTTTAAATCAGCCAGCAGGTTTACAACAACGAGTAGAAATTACTAGTCAAAACCATAGTTTTGCTATTAATCCAGATACCTTACCTGACGGTGTTGTAGAAATTAGCCATCTTAACTTAAATGACTCCACCGTTGCTGGGTTACGTCACAAGTCTCTGCCTGTCTTCTCCGTACAGTATCACCCAGAGGCAAGTCCTGGTCCTCACGACGCCGATTATCTGTTTGAGCAGTTTGTTCAAGCAATGCGAGCATCTCGTCGAGCCGGAGTCACCAGAGTAGGGTAAAAATGAAGAAAGTGGCAGAACAGAGGATACGGGGATGCGGGAACAAACAGACACGGAGAGGGAATTTGTCACCCTCCGGGTATTTCCTGCAAAGAGGCTACGCCAACGGAAGTTCGGACTCGACGGAAACCGGAGCCACTGCGTTGGGGAGCCAGGGAAAGCAGGAGGGTTTCCCGACCTAGGGAACTGGCGTAAGCGCAAAGCGCACGCCTTCGGCGAACGCGGAGCGTATCCGCAGGATTCACCCGAACGCGAGTGCGTCTCCGATAGGAGAAGGGCGTCCGGCAATGCCCGACTTGTTCAAAGCAGCGTCTCCATCAGGAGAAGCAAGTGGCGTCCAAGACTCCAACTTCCTCACCGCGTCTCCCCGTCCCCCCATCTCGCGATCCCGCCATTCTCTTTCCTGCCAACAGGTTGTAGACAACCTACACTAAAACCATCTATACTTGAGCGTTCACCATCACTTATAGAGGATATGAGGAGGGAATTATTGCTGAGCCACTTAATCTAACTGTAAGCCTGAGAGGCACTCGTGAAGTTCGGGATAACTGTCAGCTCTTCCGCCTCACAGGTTTGTTAGACGCTTTTTCCGAACCGACATTTCGCAAGGTACTTGGGAGCAAGATTGACGAGGGACCAAAGCACATTATTCTGGATCTCTCACAAATCGATTTTGTTGATAGCTCCGGCTTGGGTGCTTTGGTACAGCTAGCCAAGCAGGCTCAAAACGCACAGGGTACCTTGCAAATTGTCACAAATGCCCGTGTCACTCAAACGGTCAAGCTTGTTCGCTTGGAGAAGTTTCTCGCCCTACAACCATCAGTTGATGCGGCTCTAGAAAACGTCAAGTCGTCTTGATTGCTTGACCCAAGAGGTTAACATTAGCTATCCGATCATCAAATCTGGATAGCTTAATTTTTAACCCGAACAGCATTTATGATGTTGTATGAGATTGATGAAGAGGAGGTAGAGAGAAGAAAATAGATGAATATGAAAGACAGGAAGAACGCAGACTATCTAAACAGAATATCTAAAGATATGTACTGTAGAACCCTGAAAGAGAGCTTGCTATATGTTACAATAATTGGGGGTTAATTGTTATCCCATACTTGGATACTAAAATTTTAGTATCCCTAAAATTTTAGAGGTATAGTAACTACAAAATCCTGAAGAATCATTTTAGGTATTTCTGGATTTCACACTTCAGATTGACAGCCTTTAGTATAAAAAATGTCAAATATAAATTAAAGAAAAGATAAAATCTTAGAAAGTCAATATTTTAGCTCTGATTATGTTTAGATAAATCTACAAGGCAGTCTGCGGGCAAAAAAATAAGTTTTTCCGAAGAAAGCCTTCCTCATATAGCCTGCGAGGAAATAAGGACTTGTGACATCAAAGGAGGAAGACCCGCTAGATGAATCAAACGAAGAACCTAATCAGGATTCAGTTTGGTATCAACTACTAAGGGCAAATAAAGAGCAATTATTCCATGAGATTTCACAGGCACAGCTGCAACAACTTTCTCCTACTGCTTTAGCTTATTTAGGAGACGCAGTTTATGAATTGTACGTCAGAATGTTTTATCTGCTACCACCTAAGCGACCAGAAACATACCATCACTTAGTTGTGGCACAAGTGAGAGCAGAGACGCAGGCTAAAATGTTGCAGTCGCTGCACCCTCATCTAAAAAACTCCGAGTTAGAAATTGTCCGACGGGGTCGCAACGCTGCTACAGGACGCCCGAAGCGGCTTGATCTCGGAACTTATCAACAAGCAACTAGTTTAGAAACTTTAATCGGCTACCTGTATCTCACTGATATCCATCGCTTAACGGAACTGTTGCAAAAACTTCATTTAGAAAAGCTGTGAGAAATCAAAATCATAGGTATCAACACTTGCACAGCTGCCTCGGCACATTGAGGTCACAAGGATGCCTACCCATAAGCTTCACCAACAATTTATATGGCGAATAAACCAAGAAAAATCAAGACTTCTGGCGAACCAAATAGTGGTCAGCCCTTGAAAATGAAGGGAAAGCGTGTTATCGCTCATCCCAGTCGTGCTCCCAAAGAACAGGGTGTTAATGCCTTAAAAGAAGCTCCACGTCAGCGTCGCAACTTCTCCGATTCATCCATTTCTTCTCATCAATCAGAAGATATAGATTTGATCTACGGTCGTCATCCAGTATTAAGTGCTTTGGAAAATGAACGCCGTCTCAATCGTATCTGGATTACTTCTCGTCTGCGCTACGATCCCCGCTTTCATTCACTCATTTTACGAGCGAAGGAAAATGGCACAATTATTGACGAAGTTGAACCCAAGCGTTTAGACCAAATTACAGAGCAAGCTAATCATCAAGGTGTAGCAGCGCAAATTGCGCCCTACGCTTATATTGATTTGCATGAGTTGATTGCACGGGCTCAATCTGTCACTGATCCAGTCATTATTGTCGCTGATGGGATCACTGACCCCCACAATTTGGGAGCAATTATTCGTACCGCAGAAGCATTGGGTGCTCAAGGAATGGTGATCCCGCAACGCAGAGCATCTGGTATTACCTCCACAGTCATGAAAGTGGCTGCTGGTGCTTTAGAAAACTTTCCTGTCGCCAGAGAGGTGAACTTGCAACGTGCCTTGGAAGAACTAAAAGCCGCTGGCTTTTGGATTTATGGTACTGCGGCACAAGCTAGTAAACCTATGCATTCAGTGAATTTTAACGGTCCTACTGTTTTGGTTGTTGGTTCTGAAGGCGAAGGTCTGAGTATTTTGACACAACGCCATTGTGATTTTTTGGTGTCGATCCCCTTACAAGGTAAGACTCCAAGCCTGAATGCCTCAGTAGCAGCAGGCATGGCGCTTTATGAAATTTATCGCCAACGCTGGATAAATACGCTGCATTTGGATAAATTACACAAAATTTCTTTGAAAAAAGAAGAGTAAACAGAGTATAAAGAAATGTAAAACAGACAAGATCATCAGCATATCATTTAGAACCCAGTACCAAATCTAGAAATTGTCAAGAACCATGAAAACCACTTGGAATAACCTTAAGGAATTTTTAATTAACGTATTCCACAACTTTGGCTTGGCTTGGTGGGTAGAAATTGTGACACACAAGCCCCGTTGCACCTACTATTTTGGACCATTTCTCAGTTCTGCTGATGCAAAAGCGGCGATAAAAGGTTATGTAGAAGATTTGGAACAAGAAGGAGCGCAGGAAATTATTATCAATGTCAAGCGCTGTAAACCAAATGCCTTAACAATTGCTGATGACCTGGGGGAAAGAATTGACCGCAAAGTAAAGCCTGTCTTTAGCGGTCAAATGTAATTTAACTGAGGAGAATTCAGAACTTACAAGCAGGTTTGGGAACCCTTCCCCGATACAAACAAAATTTAAAATATTTCCAAAATATTTCCATTCGTTGGTACAGGGGATTTTACAAGCAAAGAATGATTCATCTCCATAAATAAGATTGGAGATTTGGTACCAATTTGACACCCAGCCGTAAAAGAACCCCTGTCGGTTCTGACACCAAGAGGAGTTCTGAGTTCTTTTCTAATCACAAGGCTAGTTTGTAGTTGTGCTGCAGCACAACTACAACCCTACAGTTTTTCGATTCTTCTCCAGCCAATGGTCAATGTCGCTCAAAACTTGGTCAGGGATCTCCCACGGAAAAAGATGAGCGGTATTTGGGTAGCAGTGTGACTGGCAATCTTTGAGATACTGAGATGTTTCTAAACTAGCGTCAGCGGTGATGTGGCGATCGCATTCCCCAGCCAGCACAAGACTGGGACATTGAATTTGTTCTAGATCTGCAAGTCGATTGTAACCAGCCCCAATCGCGGTATAAAGAGCACGAGTCGCGGGAGCAGAGGTTTGCAAGTAGGCTGACAACGCATCTTGTGCTATGTAGCGGTAGGCGGTAGGAGTGTGTCGTCGGATCAGGTAGCGAAAGAGCGATCGCTTGCCGAAAGTTTCAATATTCCATTGCCAATCTGATTTTATGTAGCTTAAAAGCGCGGCAACACCAGTATAAAGATTATCTTGCAAAGTCACAGGCGGATGATTGCCTCTGGGTCGGGCGGCTGTAGCCACCAAAATCAGCCCAGTGACTCGCTCAGGTAGCCGCAGTGCCAGTTCCATTGCTAAAATGCCACCAAGAGACCATCCCAATATCAAACATTTTTCTATCCGGAAGCGGTCTAGAAGCGCTTCTAAGTCGGTCAAATGGTCACTCATATCAAAATTACCATCAAACCGACTTTTGCCGTAGCCACGCAAATCTGGGGCAAAAGTTTGGAAACGTTTTGATAGGTGATTAGTAAAGACAGAAAGACTGGAACCAGAACCAGGATGACCGTGCAAGCAGAGAATTGGGTAACCTTTACCTTGAACGTAGACGTTAAGGTTAGCAGCAGGTGAAGCTGTATTGTCAGGGTGAGGGTCCATCATGATTCGTTCTGCTGTCTACCAAATAAGTGTTCGAGAATGTGTTAACTTCCAAAACCGCTTCAATTCGGTCTCATTTTGCTGTCATTTCAAGATTTTTTATGTTTATTTATACCATTATGTCACAGGGGCAAATTAGGGGCGTAGGGCTGATACACACCGCATGAATGGCTAATCTTTTCTTTAATTTTTGATTAAGTTATTCATTATGAATTTTCTATATACCTTCCTGCGTAGGTGATGACACACATTTGCCGATAAGTGCTGTGAATTCCAAAAGCAACTCCTGCTACCTGAAAAGCAGGATGAAACATATTTTTTCTATGACCGCGCTCCGGCACCCCGTCATCAATAATTAATTGCATGACAATATCTTTTGCTGTATGAGAACCATAACTAATATTTTCCCCTGCGGTGACTTTCCAAGTTCCGTAACGGTTGAGGCGAGTAAAGGGATCACTTTTGTCGCTTCCTTTATGACCAAGAATTCCTTTTGCTCCTTGATCTTTGACATGATCCCTAGCCGCCAAAGACATTCCTTTTGATGTGGTTAAAGGACCTACTGGACGAATTGATTTGAGAAAGGCGATCGCCTCATCAACCGCTTTGACCGAAAAACGGAGGGCGCAAGCCCGTAGGGGATTTTAATCCCCATCTTGATAAAACGCTAATACGATTTATCGCAATACGGTGTATAATGAATTAGGAGGTGATACAAGTGTTCAATCTAACTTACGAGTTCAAGATCAAGCCCACACAAAGCCAAATAGCGCTATTTGAAGACTGGCTAGAACAATGCCGCCGTGTCTATAATTACGCTTTGGCAGAACGCAAGGACTGGTTTAAATCTCGTAGCTGTCAGATTAACGCTTGCTCTCTCAAACATGAATACATCATTCCTGCTGACACACCACGCCCTACCTACGCCAGCCAGTGCAGAGGCTTAACCCAGGCAAGAGCAAAGTACCCAGAACTGAATGCAGTTCAAGTACACGTTTTACAGCAAACATTAAAACGGCTTGAAGTTGCGTTTGTGGCAATGTGGGAACGAAATCACGGGTTTCCTAGATTTAAAAAGTCTGGGCAAATGCGTTCTTTTGTGTTTCCTCAGCTAGGGGTTTCCCCGCTAGGTCAAGGGCAGATTAAATTACCTAAGATTGGCTGGGTTAAGTTCCGTCAATCGCGCTCAATTCCAGATGGTGGAATAGTGAAACAAGCACGTGTGGTTAAGCGTGTGTCTGGATGGTACGTGATGCTAACCGTCCAATGGAATGTGTCTGTACCACAATCACAACCTCACGGTGAAGCAGTAGGAATTGATGTAGGATTAACCAGTTTCGTTGCAACCTCTAACGGGCTTTTAGTCAAACGTCCGAGGTTTTTTGTAGATGCCCTCCGCAAGCTGAAATTGCTGCAACAGCGCGTCACCAGAAAACGTATTGGCTCGAACAATTGGAAGAAAGCTCAAAAGAAAGTTGCTTCGTTGTATGAGTACGTCGCCAATTGTCGTAAAGATTGGCATCGTAAGCTGTCTCACCAGATTTGCAACGACGCCGGAATGGTGTTTGTTGAGGATTTAAATTTAGTTGGGTTGTCCCGTGGGATGCTGGGTAAGCATTGCTTAGATGCGGGATTTGGTCAGTTCTTCAATATCCTTGAACAAACTTGTTTCAAGCGTGATGTCTATTTCCAAAAGGTAGATAGTCGCAAGACAAGTCAAATCTGTCCAAGTTGCGGAACAGAGACAGGCAGGAAGGAATTGTCAGAGCGTACTCATATTTGTTCAAATTGCGGCTATACAACTGATAGAGATGTTGCAGCCGCTCAAGTAGTCGCGATACGCGGACTTGCAGCCGTGGGGCACACGGTCAAGATGCTTGCTGAGGGTAAATTCGTTGGAATCCCCGTGAAGCAAGAATCCCCTGGCTTCTAGCCGTGGGGAGTGTCAATCTGTTACCTTCAAACTTTTGTCTATAGTTTTCTAATATAGCAGCATAAGCAACAGGATTAGTTCTCGCCTTATTCATTTCTACAATCACTTGTTGTTCAAGACGTGAAAGAATTTTCCCACCTGCCAACACATCAGAATCATTTTTAGGAATATTAGGTACAGAGGAGTTAGATTTAAAAAATGTATCACAGGATGTGGTTAATACAGTGATAGGGGGAAATATCCAAAATACTATCCGACGCATCAGCGACATAAATTTGAACTAGCTAGTCAATACCTCTTTGGATTCATAAGTTTATAACTGGTTTCCAGATGACTTGGCATTGGTGCAAGAGACTCCATGAGCTTTTGCTCACAAGGAACAATGAAAATGATGCTTGAACGATTTTGCGTTGTTTCAGGTTCTATTTTCAAGGCAGGTCTATTGAATCCACTTCTCCTTTTCCCAAGAAACTAGTGTTCATAAAAAAACTCCCGTTATCATGCATCAGCATTTAACAGGAGATTGCCCACAAATTTCAATTCACCAAGTTGGAAAAATAGACGTAACTCGTTTGGCTGGGAATAGGGAATAGGAAAAAATCATTTCGCATTCTCTATTGCCAACCCCAACAAGGGATGTTTAATTACCTCTATTGAATGCAATTGATTTTTCTTGATATCCTCCGGCATAGGTAATCACGCACATTGTTTTGTATTTCGCATGAGTGCCATAAGCAACTCCAGCCACTTTAAAATTCGGGTTAAAAATGTTTTTTCTATGACCGCGATTTGGCACTCCATCATCAATAACTAATTGCATGACGATATCTTGAGCTGTACTCGGACCGTAACTAATATTTTCCCCAGCACTAGATTGCCAAATCCCGTAGCGGTCCATCCGAGTAGATGGGTTACTACCATCGCTTCCCTTGTGACCTGTTGAACCTTTTGGTCCATTATCTTTGACATGATCCCTAGCACCCAAAGACATTCCCTGAGATATTGTTAAAGCACTCACAGGGCTCACTGATCGGAGAAAATCAATTGCTTCATCAACGGCTGTTAGCCCTTCAAATGTTTGCATGAAGACTCGATCAGAGACTTTGACTCGCTTACCTTGAAAGCGCTGTTTATAGTTTTCCAAGATAGGGATATATGCTTTGGGATTCGTCCGGACCTTGTTCATCTCGGTTATGACTTGTTGTTCCAATGGTGACAGATGACCTTGTGGTACCCCTAAATTAGGATTGACTGCTTGGACTTCAGTTGGGGCAGCATCCCGTACGTAATCTGCTCCTGCCAAAGATGGGCTCGATATAAACAGTTGAGAACCGCAACTTGCAATCAGGGTTATAGGGAAAAACACACCAAATCCACTGCGACGCATTAATGACTTCATGATTTCTATTCCACCGAAGTTAATAGGGTTGTCTTGGACGCACCGCGTTTTGCTAATGACTAGTGCTTGGTTAGAGTGAGCACTTAAACTGAACCCGCGAGCCTGCATTATTTGTAACTTTGGGAACTAAAGGCAGCAAACAGTGAGCCCACCGAAATAGGAGTTGTGAGCGATGACTTGCAATGCAGAAGCTACTTATGTATGCAAATTTTGTAAAAATCACTACCTGCTAATTCATAAAAATTAATGAATACGAGCTAATGCATTCTCCATATCCGATAGCTGCAATGCACCAGATAAGGTTTCACCATTCATCACAAAGAAGGGAGTGCCAGAAAGTCCCAATTTCTCGGCAAGTTGTATATCTTTCTCAATGACAGTCTCAGCCAAAGCGCGATCGCGTTGAAACTTGTCGAGATCCAAATTGAGATTGGTCGCGGTGTCTAGATACAATGACTCACCCAGTTGTTTTTGATGGGTAAAGAGTGCGTCCTGATATTCCCAAAATTTACCCTGTTGTTGTGCTGCCCAAGCAGCTGTTGCGGCTGGCATTGCTTCAGGATGAATAGCTGTCAGCGGGAAATGTTTGTAAATCAAGGTCACCTCATCCTTGTGCTTTGCCATAAACTGTTTCAGGGTTTTATGCGCTTGAGCACAGTAGGGACATTGAAAATCAGAGAATTCTACTAATAAAATCTTGAAATCAGGCGAACCAGTCGTGGGAGATTCACCAATCACTGATTTGGGATTGGTTTTCATCTGTTGCACAAATGCTTGCTGTGCTTGCTGTATTTGTGCTTGTTGCTTTCTTTGGTATATTTGTACTGATTCTATGATGGCTTCCGGATGATCCCGGATAACTTGTAAGATTTGCTGTTCTAATTGCGGACTGATGCGATTCGCTGCATCCGCGGGAAATGACCAACCCAACACTAAACACGATATGCATAGTGCTGCTAAACTACCTAGCCATCGAAGGTTTTTACCGAGCCAGTAGGAAAATGCACGCATACAGAAACGGGTTGTTGATACAATTTCTACCATCTCTTAGTATTCACCCATCTGGGTAATTGCTGGCGATTGCTCAAAATTATGCATCAGTCAGCAGTGATTGCATAAACTCTGATAATACTGTTACAAAATTTACTTGACATCACTAGTAAAAGTGATATTTTAGTATGTTTGGTGTAAATTGCAGCTTGCGACGTTTCTGAGTTTTAGCTTTAAATAGCGTATGTTTGAGTAAATTCTAGTAAAAAATACTTAGCTTTAATGTTAGGAAATTTCTATATTTTGCATTTGATTTATTGATAGTCCTGAACAGTTATAAAAATTCTTAATCTTTACTTAATCTTTAAAGTTCAAGGTCACATTAAAAGAGTGGCACCTTGCTTCTAACGAAATTGTTATGCAAATTTGCAAGGAAAATTTGGTGAAATGGCGATAAGCGGAGTGATTAGCCTTGTTCTGTCGGACACGCACTCGCATTCGGCGATGGTCCGTGTGTTGCCAAGCCTTTTCTAAAAGAAAAGGCTTCTTCATTGCAGAGCAATGGGGCAACCGCATGAAATGCGGTTGGGCAACAGAACCAGCAAGCGCGTTCGCGCAGCGTGCCCAAAGGGCATGGCACGAAATACCCGCCATAGGCGATAAGCAGAGCGATTAGCCTTGTCCTGGCGGACACGCTCCGCGTTGGTGTAGCCTGTCTGCAGGACTTACGGCTATCGCATCAGCAAACAAGCCGACGAAGGCAACCTTGATCAATTACAGAATTTTTCCACGCAGCGAACAAACATCTCTACACCCATTGCTAATGCGGTTTCATCAAAATCAAACCGAGGATGATGGTGGGGATAAGCCAAACCTTTCTCGGCGTTAGCAGAACCCAGGAAGAAATAGCAACCAGGTACCTGTTGCAAGAAGTAAGACATATCCTCCCCGCCCATTGTTTGGCACTCAGGAACAACACCTACAGGTGTTTCGATCACTTCTTCCGCGACAGATCGCACCAATTCGGCTATGGTGGCATCATTGATGACTGGTGGGTAAAGTGACCAACAATTAAAGTCATAGCTAGCACCATGACTTTGACAAATGCCCGCAATGATCTGCTCGAGCCGCTGCTTAAAAAAGCCTTCGTACACAGGATTGAAATACCTTACGGTGCCACTCATCCTGGCTGTATCAGCAATGACGTTATTTTTGCTACCAGCATGAAGTTCGCCCACTGTCACCACTGCTGAATCAATTGGGTTGACATTACGAGCAACAATTGTTTGTAAGGCATTGACGATTTGGGCAGCAACGACAACTGAATCAACAGTTTGATGCGGCATGGCACCGTGTCCGCCTTTGCCCAAAATTGTACATTTGAATGTTTCCACAGCTGCCATCAATGCACCAGCACGGACACCTACTGTCCCCAAAGGCAGATTATTCCAAAGGTGTAAACCGATAATGGCATCAACATCGGGGTTTTTCAACACCCCGGCTTCTATCATCGGCTTTGCACCTCCTGGTCCTTCTTCTGCTGGCTGGAAGATTATTTTGATAGTCCCAGCAAAAGTGTCTCGATTCTGATGGAGATAGTATGCTGTCCCCAAGGCGATCGCTGTATGTCCGTCGTGTCCACAGGCGTGCATGACCCCATCATGTTGGGAGCAGTAGGGAACCTCGTTGAGTTCTTGAATGGGCAAAGCATCCATATCTGCCCGAATCGCCAGCACTTTTTGTGTGCTAAGGTTGTTTCCTTGAATGGTGGCGACAATACCAGTTTGAGCAATGCCAGTTTGATGCTCAATTCCCCATTCCTGCAACTTCTGCGAGACAAACTGAGCGGTGAGTTTTTCTTGGAAACCCAATTCTGGTTTTTGATGCAACCGCCGCCGCCATTCCACAAGTTGTGGTTGCAGTGAGCGTATGGAGAGTCGCACCCGAGATAAATCAACAGAAGAGGGGTTTGGGAATGTAGAAACCATGTTTTACATTTTTTGAATTCAAATGACAGCGGGCTATTTTTATTTTGACGCTTCAAACTTTTGCAAAAGGTATTTCTCGTCTCACTCTTCACACTTTTTCAAGCATAGAGCAATCGTTCTAAATCTAAATTTGATGCTAGTTGTGCCATTTTAGGCAAATCAGTTAGGTTATCTACATACGGTAAGCAGCCTAAAACTGGAATGTGAGTGAGTGATTGTATCAACTCTATTGGTGTCCAATCAGCAATTTCTGCTGTTGTTTTAGGTTGAACACAGTTGAGAACAATGCCTTTTAAATTCACTTGCAATTGTCGTGCTAATGCGACATTAGCGACTGCTTGAGCTATGGCACCCAATTTGACTGGGACAACCAACACCGTCGGTAAATGCCATTCTCCCGCCAAGTCAGCGACTGTCAGTTCATCAGTGACTGGGGAACCTAATCCTCCTAATGCTTCTAATAATAAAAAATCACGCCGCTGACGCAAAGCTGTAAAAGCTTGCCACACTACTGCTAAATCTATTGTTTTATTTTCTCTTGCTGCTGCAATCGGAGGAGCGAGGGGTGCTTGAAAATATAAAGGTGTGATTTCTTCAGGAGATTGGTTTAAAGAAAATAGTTTTTGATACCATTCGCGATCGCCCTCTCCTGATTGCATCAGTTTCATAATTCCCAAACTGCGGGAAGATTGATATTCTTGCCAATATGCTGCCAAAGCTGTTGTTAAAACAGTTTTGCCAACTTCTGTATCCGTTCCTGTAATCAGTAATGTGTTCAGTAGTTTGTCAGTCATTAGTCATTAGTGATTGGTGGTCAATAACTAATTTCTAACAGTTACCATCATAAATCACAGATAATTCTCTAGAATCGAATTTTAGCATGGAATCCATGCGTTTTTTGCAACAAAGTCTACAATCTTGATGATGAACCTGTTTGACCAGAATCTGTGTTGGGTGTTTCACTGGCTGGCGGGTTGTTTTGTGGATCAACAGGAGGAACTGTGGACGGCTGTTCTGTGGGTGTGGGTGAAGGTGAGATATCTGGAGGTGTAGGCGTAGGAGCAATATCTGTGGGTGTGGGTGAAGGTGAGATATCTGGAGGTGTAGGCGTAGGGGTAATATCTGTAGGTGTGGGTTGAACTGAATTTTCTAATCCAACATTAAGGCTGTAATTACTTTCGGGAAGCCCTGAGACAGGACGCACCACAATAGTGTATCTACCAGTCAAAGGCAATGTTCCTTGATAAAATGAAAAATCTTTAGCAGTATTGTCAATTGGTTCTTGATTTGGACCCAAAACTGATAATAGAACACTTCCTTCTTGGGTAAGTAATACAGTTAACTGTTGCCCTTCTTGACCCGAAAATTTATACTCAATTATTTGATGAGCTTTAATAGTACCCTCAGCATCTGCTGTGTTAGACGTTCCAAAATTGAGACGTCTGCTATACACAACAGGTTCATTGTTGCTAGGTGTAGGTGTAGGTGTAGGTGAAATATCTGTAGGTGTAGGTGTTAACGTAGTTTCATTAGGAATAACAGGTGAAGGGAAAGTTTGCGGATTTGTTGCTGTTTCTGGTGTTGCTTGGGACTGACTGCGCAGAGATTTGACGACTGCCCAAGACCCAAATCCTGCGACAACAATGACAGTAATGGTAATTGCAAAAATTGCCCAAGGATTATCTAAGAGTGAACGGTTACTCTGTTGTGGAATAACTGGGTTAGGTTGATTGGGTGCAGATGCTTGTCCTTGTGCTTGTTCTTGGTCAGGTCGGCGACCCACAGCAACTGTTTGTACATTGGACAGATTAGGAGTTGGAACGTTTGGTTGTTGTAAAGCTTCTAGTTTTTGTAATACATCAGTAGCATTTTGGTAGCGATCGCCCACTTTTTGGCTCAGCATACGATTCAATACTGAGGCAAATTTTGAATTGACTGTGACCCAGCCTTGCCAATTCCAACTCAGTTGGTGTTCATCGAATAAATCTTGTGGTTCTTTCCCAGTAAGCAACACGATTGCTGTAACGGCTAATGCGTATAAGTCACTACTAGGATATGCTCGACCTGTTTGTAGTTGCTCACTAGGGGCGTAGCCATATTTTCCTACAGTAGTTGCAGGTACTGTGTTGTCGGGAGATTGCAATTTCGTTGCCAGTTCTTTGACAACGCCAAAGTCGATAAGCACTGGTAGGCGGTCACTGTCTCGCAAAATAATATTATCCGGTGCAATATCCCGGTGAATAATTCCTCGAGAGTGAATATGCTCTAACACAGGTAACAAAGAACGCATAAGTTCCAAAACTTCTTGTTCTGTAAATGCGCTGCCTGTGGCTTTACGCTCATCGAGTAAAGTACGATACGTTTTTCCAGGAACGTAGTCTTGCACCAAAAACAAGCGCTGGTCTTGTTCAAATCTTTCTCGGAATTGAGGAATCTGTGGATGTTGTATTTGATATAAGATTTCTGCTTCTCGCTGAAAAAGTTCTTTTGCCTTCTCCCAAGCGTAACCCCCCGTTACCGTTGGAATTAATTCCTTGATTGCACAAAGTTCGTTAAAGCGCCTCTGGTCTTGTGCCAGATAGGTTCTACCAAATCCTCCTTGACCTAGAATTTGAGTGATCCGGTAACGGTTTTGCAAAACAGTGTCAGCTGTAATCGGTGGTTGCATCTTTGATGAATTAAGTGTAACGGCAACAGAGGAGGACTTCACTATGATACGGATAGTTTCCTGACAGACATCCTAGATAGAAATTTCTTTTGGCAGCCGTATTGGTCAGTTTCATCTACTGTGGTAACTATGTCAGTGAAAACTGACATACTAGTGTTGACCAAAGAAGCAAGGAGAAGAAGAGGAGCCCGCTGAGCCCTGCGGGCACGCTACGCGAACGCTTGGGAGCGGGAACTGAGGGAGAGGCAGTTAATTAACTCTTTGCTCCCTTGCTCGGGTGCTCCCCTGCTTCTTTTGCAGTCTGTATAGCCGCCACATACATCTTGAAAATTGCAACTTTTTTTCAAGCTAGTCAAGAGTGGCTCTATAAGTCCTCTAGTCCGCAATTACTCTTAACGACCTTATAACTATGTATGTATACAAATTCAATACATAACAACTTATTAATTTCTGATATTTTTAGAATTGTGTTGTTTAATTTAAAACTAAAAAACTAGTCTAACAGTTTCTCAATTGACAGCCAAAACTAGTATCATTGGAAATCTAGGTACCTCATCAAAATAAAATCTAAGTATTTGTACTTGCTATTTCTTAAAATCAATAGTAAGTTAAGCTGTGAACGCTTGCGCAAAGCAATAGATTAGGTGGTTACAGGGGAGAATCTGCTAAACATACATTTAATTGAGTTAGATTATTGCAATTCAAGCCAAAAAATCTAAATGATAGGTATGGATTACAGGCTTATTGTCAGTTAAGCTATCAATTGTTTGTATGTGCAAGAGCTGGAGAATGAGCAAACTGTAGTTTCGTGGAGGTATGTTTAAAGTTCTTATGAAAGCTTCAAAGAAGCTCAAAGATATTTTTTCAGACTATTTTCGGTTAAAGCTGTCAAATCTCTGATGATAAGATTGCCATGAATGCACATCGAGGATCTGCTGTGCTCAGTTCTGCAACTTTTAAAGTGCAGCCGACTACAACAGGACTAGGTGAAAATAATCGCCTGCGGCTGTTCTCTGGCTCTGCCAATTTACCCCTGTCTCAAGAAGTTGCTCGTTACTTGGGCATGGACTTGGGACCCATGATTCGCAAACGATTTGCGGATGGAGAATTATACATTCAAATTCAAGAATCAATTCGGGGCTGTGATGTTTATTTAATCCAGCCCTGTTGTCATCCTGTCAATGACAATTTGATGGAATTGCTGATTATGATTGATGCCTGTCGGCGTGCTTCTGCACGGCAGGTCACGGCAGTCATACCTTATTATGGTTATGCTCGCGCTGACCGGAAAACGGCAGGAAGAGAGTCAATAACTGCCAAACTGGTGGCAAATCTCATGACAGAAGCAGGCGCCAGCCGTATTCTCGCAATGGATTTACACTCAGCACAGATTCAAGGCTATTTCGATATCCCGCTTGATCATGTTTACGGTTCTCCAGTTCTGCTTGATTATTTAGCAAGCAAAGAACTGCCTGATCTTGTTGTGGTTTCCCCGGATGTCGGGGGTGTAGCACGAGCTAGGGCATTTGCAAAAAAGCTTAATGACGCACCACTGGCCATTATAGATAAACGTCGCCAAGCTCACAACGTTGCTGAAGTCTTAAATGTCATCGGTGATGTCAAGGACAAAACAGCAGTACTGGTGGATGACATGATAGACACTGGCGGAACTATCGCTGCAGGAGCAAAACTCCTGCGTGAGGAAGGAGCACGTCAGGTTTATGCCTGTGCTACGCACGCGGTGTTCTCACCACCTGCGATTGAGCGGTTGTCAAGTGGCTTATTTGAGGAAGTGATTGTCACTAACACGATTCCAATTGCAGAAAGCGATGCTTCAGGGGAGTCGCTGCGCGAACGTTTTCCACAGTTAGTCGTGCTGTCAGTAGCTAATCTGCTTGGAGAAACCATCTGGCGGATTCACGAGGATAGCTCTGTCAGTAGTATGTTCCGTTAGCGAAGAGAAAACAGTCATTTCTATTACAGTTGTGCATCAAGTGTAATAGAGGTACAGATGAAGGATGAAGTGTGATAAGCTTCATCCTTTATTACTTTCTTTATTACAGCAATGAAAGCAGAAAGCCCACACCTTGAAGGTGTGGGGACGCCAGACACCTACGGAGGAGCCAGTGCGGTCTTGGAGTGCGTTGCGCGGGTTCCCCGCGTTGTAGCACCTGGCGTGTTTCCCCAAGTGGAGCATCTGGCGTTGGAAACCCTCCTTCAGTGCTGACTCATGAATGCGTTGCAGCTTTAGCTGCCGTGCCCATGTTTCAACGAATTCGGACAAACAGAGTTTCTCAGCCGCCGCCGCTTCTTGAAGGTTTTGATAGGCTGTGTCCGTTAATCCAATGGCTCGCTTCTTCTTAATTCCTTCATACAAAATAGGTACGTTCTTCAATCTTTTCTTGCCCATTTCGCGACTCTTTAGTTCTTGGTGTTATACTAATGAGAGCGACAGGTAAAAGTCCAAGACAGGGTGTCCGGCAAATAGGGTTGAGCCTTTTGGCAGACAGTACCCCACTCCGTGGTCGAATCACAATACTTGCTGCTCGGTGGCGAAGTCGAGTTAAAACATAGCCAGAGTTTCTAACACAAACCAAATCCAGAAAAGCAAAATAATTTAACAAATCAAGGTATCGTGGGGCGCACGAAAACCAGGGAAATGACAGAACCAGCTTCTAAGGCACTGTCTACAAGTACCTAACGCTTGGAGATGATGAAGCCCTCTGGGGCTATCTAAATCAAGCTCAAAACTTGGTTCAATAGAACGGGTTTTTGGTTTGAGGACTGCTCGCAAGAGATAGGTAGTTTGAAGGTACGTCGATGAACCAAGAATCCCACGGCTTTATACCACATTGGAGCGAAGCGAAATGTGGTAGCCGTGGGAGCGTCAATTTATTTAGACTGGTTGATTCGCTGGGACAGCCAACAGCCTTGGAATTCGTACATGATCAGGTTGTTCTAGGATAAACCGGACACAACGTGCAATATCTTCAGGCTGTAATGCCCCTCCAGAGAAGATAAAACCTTTGTTCTTGTCATCCCAGTGGCTGTAAAGTCCCGTGTCCACTGTTCCTGGTTCAATACAGGCGACTCCAATGCCAGTTCCAGCGAGTTCCATCCGCAGCGAATCTGTAAATGCTTCAATCGCAAACTTTGTCCCACAGTAAGCGCCTATGTTGGGAACTGTTTTCAAACCAGAAATACTGGAAGTATGGATTAAAAAACCACTACCAGTTTGTTTGAAGTAGCGCAGTGCTGTGTAAGCCATTCGGTAAACCGATTCAACATTGATGCGTACCATATCGCAGATTTTTTCGATGTCTACTTCATCAATGGAACCAACGGTCATCACACCCGCATTACTAAAAACCACGTCAAGCTGACCAAATGCTTGAATGGCTGTATCTACTAATTTTTGTGGTAATTCAGGATCTGTGATTTCACCTGGTACAGCTTTGGCATTCTTTAAACCAGACACGAGTCGTTCTAGCTTATCTTGAGAGCGAGCAGTAAGTACTAGTTTCATGCCTGCTGCATCCAAATTCTTAGCAACTGCTTCGCCAATTCCTCCACTAGCCCCAGTAATGATGGCGACTTTATTGTTTAGCTCCATAAATTTGTCCCTTCAGTAAGAAAATTAACCTTCACTCAGTCAGTTATGAAATGCTCATGATTTGCTGCATCCTTTTAAGATTTGCCAAATGGTAAATTTAGATGGAATTGCTGCTTGTGTCTCCGTCTGACCACTTAATATCTGGTATCACAGGCTGCTAATAGTTACCAAATGGATACTAACAGGACGAGTAAGAATGCCTGAAGCGAAATACCATTGCCCAGTTGAAGTCACTCTGGAGGCTATTGGTGGTAAGTGGAAATGTGTCATCTTGTGGTGGCTCAGACAGGGGTCCAAACGTTTTAGTGAATTGAAGGAATTGATTCCGGGAATATCACAGAAGATACTGACGCAACAGCTGCGTGAACTAGAAACCGACGGCCTAATACATCGCGAAGTGTATCAAGAGAAACCACCTCGGGTAGAATACTCACTGACCCCATTGGGCGAATCAGTTCGACCAATAACAGACTTGATGTGTAAATGGGGCAAGCAGCGTATGCCGGGATACGAATTTGGTTATATGAAGAATAAAGTCAGTGATGTGGGAATCGTTGAGTAAAAATCTGTACTTTAACTTTCTTTAGAAGTGAAAAAGGATCATTTAGGTTTTGTAGGGTTTAGGGTAGGTTGTACGAGATATCATGTGACCCAGCCTAAAATTGAACTGTGGATGAAGCTTTCTATGGCATTGTCATGAATAGCAAAAAAGTCAACGTGCAGTCTTTGTATACTGTCACCGATGAAGAACTGATGCTGATGAGTTCGCAAAACCCAGAACTTCGGTTTGAACGTAATGCGGATGGAACTTTAGAAACTATGCCACCAACTGGGGGAATTTCTGGAATTAGAGAAATAAAGGCAGGAGCCTATCTGTTCAATTGGGTAGAAAGTCAGGATTCAGGTGAAGTGTTCAGTCCAAGTACAGGTTTTAAATTACCTAATACTGCTGTACGTTCCCCTGATGCAGCTTTTGTTGCTAAAGGACGCTTACCAGATGGTTGGGATGAACAAGAGGACAAGTTTATCAACCTAGCACCCGACTTTGTTATTGAAATTCGTTCTAAAAACGATAGTCTAGAAAAACTGAAAACCAAGATGGAGGAATATATAGCTAACGGTGTCAAATTGGGATGGTTGATTGACCGTCAAAATCAGCAAGCTTTGGTTTATCGTCTGGATGGTTCAATCACCCAGTATCCAGCGACAGCAATTTTAAGTGGTGAAGATGTTGTACCAGGGTTTACGTTGCCGTTGAAAAAGTTGTTGTAGGTATTGTCAATATAAAACAAAATAAGTCTAACTTACCCCCACAATCGCCGTCCTGATGAGCCATTCAACTTATGATGAGCATCTTGCAATAACTCTGGAATAGCCAAATTCTCTGGACACCGGGGGAGACATTCACCGCATTCTGTACAACGACTGGCTTTCATTCCAGGAAACCAATGGCCAGCATTTTCAAACATTCGGTAGCGGTATTGTCCAAAGTCTGTCATATCATATGCTATGGCAAGATTGCGTAGCCGTAACACTTCTGGAATATTGATATTTTCTGGGCAAGGCAAGCATTCATAGCACTGGCTACATTTGTCTGGTCCCAAACTAACCTTTTGATGATTTTCCAGACGTTGAAAGACAGTTATTTCTTCTGGGGTTAACTCTGTGTCACAGTCAGCGACTCGCAAAGGTTCTGTCAATTCATCTGGGTGTGCTGGTCCCAAGCTGAGAGTCGTAATTCGAGGGTCAGTTAGTAAAAACCGATAATTTAGCTCTAAAGGTGAAAAAGGACAGCATAAATCTTTCAAGGTTTGGGGTGGTGTATACAGACGTCCTCCTTTATCAGCAGGAGAAATAATAAACACCCCCATATCTTTTTCAAAAGCTCGCTCAATTGCGAGGGCGTTGCGTTGGAAAAAGAAGTAATAATGCAGATTGACAAATTCAAAAAAATCTGTCCCTATTGCCGCTAAGATGATTTCTAAGGGAGCATGGGTAGAGAAACCAACGTGTCGCACCCGACCATCTGCAACAGCTTCCTGCACTGCCTGCATACAGCCACCCTTGGCTTTTACCCAGTCAAGATGTTCCCATGTATTTAATCCGTGAATCCCCAGGCAATCCAGATAATCCAACTGCAATCGTTCTAGAGATTCATCGATATACCGACGCATAGTATCAGCATCCGCTGTCGGTGGAATTTTGGTGGTGATGTGAACTTGGCTACGCTGAACTGGCAACCCAAGAGCGATGACCCCACCAAGATACTCCTCACTTTTACCGTATCCTCTGGCAGTTTCTAAATGATTAATCCCTAAGACTATGGCTTTCTCGATAGTCTGCCATGCATTTTCAGGTGAAGCTAAATAGCGCATCGTCCCCAGGGAAAACATAGACAAGCGCAAATTGGTTTTCCCAAAGCGTCGGTATTGCATCTCTCACAGAGTTAGGAGTTAGAAGTTTAAGCAAGATACTCATAACTCATTAGTTATACAGCGGATTTGAAGTTGGTCAAGTACATAAGCTTTGTCTCAAAGCCAGGGATAGAGCCTGTTTTACTCCTGAATTCTGACTTCTGACTCAAGAATTGCTGCTGTATATCATCTATGTTTCGCTACTGCCAAAGCGTTTAATCAAATCCTCCGGTCGGAGATTGGAGATGAATTCCCGAAAGGCTTGCTGTTCAGCTTCATCTGCATCTCGATCTACAGGGATAGAAGCATCAGCGATGACTTCTTCCATAACCCAGATAGGAGTATTTGTACGGAGGGCAATTGCGATTGCATCGCTAGGACGCGCGTCAATTTCTTTTTTGACATCGCCTTGCTTAACTATCAAGGATGCATAAAATGTATCTTTTTGTAAAGAATGAATAATGATCTTTTCTACAACCATGTTCCATGCCTCTAGAATATTCACAATCAAATCATGGGTTAAGGGTCTAGGAGGCTTTTGATTCTCCAGTGCGCCCATAATTGCCCTAGCCTGTTCTTGACCGATATAAATTGGTAATGCACGCCGATCTGAAGCATCCTTTAACAGTACTATCGGGCTACGAGTTATGGCATCTAATGCTATGCCAGCGACTTTCATTTCAAGCATTGGCTAGGCCTCTAAAATCCTTTGAGCGCTAGGTTAGTTTGTAACAAATCGTACCTTTGTACGAGCCATATTGGGACTAAAATAAACATAACTCTTCATTCCCTATAATTGCTTCTATTAAACTCCTAAATGGGTGTGAACACCAGAGTAAGTCAAACCCCTCTAATTCGACAGTCATCTAGTTAGCTAACTATGCCTCCTAATAGATGTAAATGTTTTGAGAACGTGACATAATTACTTGTCCCAATTTATACTGAATTTATCCAAGTTTTTGGGAGAATTACTAGGTGCTTTCAGGCAAAAATAGGTAATAAATAGAGTAGTTTTGCAAAAAAACCGTGTTTACAGGAATAATCCAAGCGTTAGGAACAATCAGACCCTTACAGGGGGATTCTTGGCAAATCACTTGTGTGACTGGGTCATCTAATGTCATTATGCAAGATTTGGCGACGGGTGACAGCATTGCTGTGGATGGCATCTGCCTAACGGTAGAAAAAATATTAAAAGATGGATTCATCGCTACGGCTTCGCCAGAAACCTTGCGCCGCACTACCCTAGGGCAAGAAGAAACACAACAGAGGTACGTTAACTTAGAAGCCTCGCTGCGGGTGGGAGGTAAAGTGGGCGGTCATTTTGTCATGGGGCATGTGGATGGCGTCGGTCAATTACTGTCAGCGGAGCAAACAGCCACCTCTTGGGAAATGTCATTTACAGCCCCAAACGCGATCGCCCGTTATATTGTCCCCAAAGGCAGTATTGCGATAAATGGCATCAGCCTGACCGTAGCCGATTATCAACCAGAAGTGTCACAGTTTAAGGTCGCGGTGATTCCCCTGACCTATGCCGAAACTAATCTCCAACACTTAAAACCTGGCAGTTGGGTAAATTTAGAGGGAGATATTCTCGGCAAATATGTCGAAAAATTCGTTTGTTTTAGTAATTCAGACCATAGACGAACCGTAGACACAATATCAGATGACATATCGCCCGCGTTCTTAGCTGAACACGGGTATGTGTAGATAAAGAGTGAGGTAAGTAGGCGAAGGACAAGGGAGACACGGAGACCTTTTCTCTGTGCGTCGCCCTGTCTTAGTGCGTCTCCCTCCACTCCTCCAACTCTTCTAGCTGCCTGGTTGCTGGGGAACCTGAGCAGTATGTAAGGATTGAATTAATTGACCGAGGGCATACTCTAATTGAGCCCCTGGGTCAGTAGCAACCCATCCTTCAGGTGTGAGTTGACGCACCTCAAAGTGCAAGTGGGGACCTGTGGAGTTACCAGTGCTGCCAACTCGCCCGATAACAGTTCCCTGTTCGACCCATTGACCGGGCTGAACATAGAGCTGTGACATATGACCATAAAGAGTTTGTTGGGCGTTACTGTGGTTAAGGATAACAGTCAAGCCATAGCCGCTCAACCAGTCAGCACTCTCTACCTTACCAGAGTAAGCTGCCAAAACAGGCGTTCCCATAGCTGCGCCTATATCTGTACCAGCGTGGAAACGGCGATCACCTGTGATGGGATGAACTCGCCAACCAAACAGAGAAGTAATTGAAGACGGGACCGAGAGTGGGTACATTAATCCCCTCCCATTATAGGCAAGTCTACCACCATAGACACCACCATAGTTTATTTGCGGCAAGACTGCTGCCAGTGGAATGTCATAACTGACATTGCTGGGGCGAGGCGCCACATTCTCAGCGGTCATTGGTGCGGGTAAAGCACCGCCTGCTGGTGCAATAGGCACAGCACTAACTGTGGTTGTTGGGTTGAAGTTGGGGATAAATCGATTCGGGTTATATGTACTCTTACTGACACCAGCAGAAGCGATTTGAGAAGTGTGACGCCTCAAAGAACCAGTCACAACACGAGAAACAATCCCAGGAGTGGAACGCACTAAAGAGTTCCTCTCACCTGTGGCAATGCGTTTGACTGGTGGAACAGTTGCTACTGTGGTGGGTTTGCTTCTTCTAATCCAACTGGGCGCTTTCTTATAAGGTAATTCCGTATTAGACCGATCTGTAATCACCACAGAACTCGGTGCTTCATACTTACTGGTTCCACCTACCTGATACTGAGTTGGGTCAATGTAGGAATTGTTGTAATCTTTGGGGGTAGAGTTATTAGCAGAACTTACAGGGGGCAGAGAGTTCTTTTGAGAAATCTCGTGTCTAGGTTTTTCTTCTGTTGTGATTTCCGAGGCGCTGCGCGTTGCTTGTGAGCTTTGTCTCAGCTTTTGCGCAAGAGGTACAGACACTTCGGCTTGGGGTTTTGGCTTTCTAATAGCGACCTCAGGCTGTGAATCTTCTGCTTGAGGTTTTGAATTTCTTATAACTACCGTAGGACTAGACGCTTTTGCTTTAGATAGCCGCTGTCTGAGTTTGACTCGGCGTTGAGAAAATTCCGGTTGCGATCGCGCCGCATCTGGTGCCGAAATGCTATTGTTTTGTTCAACAGCATCTTTTTTTAGAGTATTTACTACTGGTTGCGAGTTTTCAACAGTAGGAACGATGTTGTCTATTTGTGATTCGGTTTGGGCAAACACTAAACCACCGTTGGTCAACAGACTGATACTGCCAAGCCAACTGAGACTTTGTGCTGGGAGCGTAGACGCGAAGCGTCTTGTCGATAGGCATCGCTGCCACAATTGATGCAAACGGTTCTCGGCAGAGTGATTGCGTTGCGTCATTGTTTCTTTGGTGTTGTGTGTATGTTAGAGCTAAAAGAATTTAAGTCAGTAATTTGTCAGCCGATTGTTGATTTTCGATTGGGGGATTGTTAAGGGTTTGTTGTTCCTTAGCACTTACTAAGCATTAGTTAATCCTCAATGTAATGAATCCTCAATGTCAAATCTCAAGATCTTGCTTAATCAGATGAATTACAGTAACCCAAACTGATTGTACCGGGCTGAAGGTGAATTTCTGGTGTTTTTACTGATTTAAGTTCCGATGTTTCCATACAAACCCGAAGCTCCCCAGTATTGGTCACGCCAACTATAGTGCCTATGGCATCGTTGACGTAAACTCTATCGCCCATGTTCGTCAATAACCCTAGATAACGGGATACTAATATATTGACTCCTTCTTGAAATAAGCACTGTATACCGGATTCTATTCCAAGTAAAACAGTAGAAACGAGCATTTCTAAGCATGAGATGGGTCTTGTTGGCTGATTTGCTTGCCACATTTCCAGATTGATTCCAGTTTCTGGTACTGGATTTGCCCAATTCATACCTACACCAATCACTGCTTGGGTGATTTGTCCCTGTCGCACTTTGGTCTCTGTTAAAATGCCGCATAACTTGCGGCTGCTTAAGACCAAATCATTGGGCCATTTAATCTCGACAGGAATGCCACAGCTTTGCAATTGTTTAGCAATTCCCCAAGCAGTAGCCAGCGTGAGTTGGTAGCTATTAATAACACCTAACTTCGGGGCGATCGCCACCGAAAGATAGAGTCCCCCATTTTGGGACATCCACTGACGACCCCATTGTCCTCGTCCTGCGGTCTGCTCAGTAGCAATGACAACACAGCCTGAGTTAGCCCCTTGGGCTAGCAAATCCCAGAGGATTTGGTTGGTTGAAGAAACAGTTTCAAAAAGATGTAGCGAAAAGGGTAAATAAGGACTTTTGCGCCCAGCTTGGAGGGCAGTTTCCAATTTTTGCCGATCCAATATCACAACAGTTTACCTAAATTCACAAGTACAAGTTAGGATCAATTGACTGCTATTTATTTTGTTGTTAGGTTCAGTTAAAGATGCACGCTTGGCACTGGCGCACTTGGGAAGGACTACCCTATCTGACCTGTGGTTTACTCGAACCCTGGCATCACGGCTTTTTTACTCAACAGTTTTGGCCTAGTCTCCCAATAGAACTCACGAAGGTGTTGCATCCAGAAGTACCAGCTTATCGCTTAAAACAGGTACATGGCAATACCGTCCTCAGTCCAAAAGAAATTGAAGGTAAGTTAACAGAAGGTGGGGACGAGGTCGATAGCGAAGGTGATTTTGCTCTTGTCTCTGGAGATGGGTTAATATCCGACCAGCCTCTACAAGCAATATGGGTCGCGACGGCTGACTGTACACCCGTCCTCATTGCTGATGAGAAAACAGGACAGGTAGCAGCAGTGCATGCTGGCTGGCGTGGAACTGCGCTCAAGATAGTACCGCAAGCCATCAACAGAATGCAAGCACAAGGTAGCAAGCTACAAGATTTGCGAATCGCAATGGGACCAGCGATCGCTGGTGAGGTTTATCAAGTTTCAGAGCAAGTTGCTGCGGAAGTTGGGAGTACTGTTGTCTCACATAGGGACGAAAAAGCAATTTTGGAAGAATTGTACGAATTGCCTAACTCTCCCTTACTCCCAGATGAAAATCCAGAACGGGTGCGGCTGGATGTGCGGCGCGTGAATGCTTTACAGTTGGAACAATTGGGAATGAGTGCAGAACAGGTGGCGATCGCTCCTTATTGTACTTATCAAACTCCAGAGCATTTCTTTTCTTATCGGCGGGAAAAGCAGAAAAAAGTACAGTGGTCTGGTATTGTCAGCAATGACTGTTGAGTGGTTGGGATTAGGGAATTGTTATCACTGATACAAAAAAATGTTTGCGACAGATTACCCCACCCGCCCTATCGGGCACCCTCCCCTTGATAAGGGGAGGGTTGGGGAGGGGTTCAACCGATGTGTTGCATTCTTTTTTCAAATTGGTATGAGACGTCTATCTTTTATGTAACAGGTATCTGTGGGGCGATTATACTTACCAAGGTGCTGGTTTCCGTTCTGGAGGTGCTTGTATAGTGAGATCAGTGGTATCTAAGTCCAATATCGTTGAGCATGAATAGTTTACAAGAAATAGAACGTGCTGTCAGCCAGCTTTCACCTGAAGAACTAGCTGCATTTCGCGCTTGGTTTGCGGAGTTTGATGCAGCAGTTTGGGATAAACAATTTGAAGCTGATGTTGCTGCGGGTCGGCTTAATACATTGGCTCAAAAGGCATTGCAAGATTTGAGAGAAGGGCGTTGCACTGATTTGTGAGACACCGAGCAACCCCAGATTTTTGGTACTACTATCGGCAGTTGCCCAACGAGATTCAGGAATTAGCAGACCGATGCTATGAGTTATTAAAACAAGATCCTCGGTATCCATCGCTGCATTTTAAGAAGGCGGGACAATTTTGGTCAGTGCGAGTAGGTTTGCATTATCGCGCCCTTGCAGTAGAGGAGAACAACGATCTCGCATGGTTTTGGATTGGGTCGCATACGGAGTGTGACAAATTGTTGGGGCGTGGTTAGTGGGACTTAGACAAAAAACAAGGTGCAGAGTACAAAACTCTCATCAACTCAGTTTTACGCCGTTACATAGAGAACAGTGGCGATCACTGCGCGAGTTAACAAATCGTTGGAGTTGAGCTTAGGGAGCGATCGCTCCTTATTGTACTTATCAAACTCCAGAGCATTTCTTTTCTTATCGGCGGGAAAAGCAGAAAAAAGTGCAGTGGTCTGGTATTGTCAGCAATGACTGTTAAGTGGTTGGGATTAGGGAATTGTTATCAGTCAGGCGGCGTGCATTTTTAATGTGACGGGATGCATCTTTAATGCAACAGCGTGCATCTTTAATGTAACGAGGTGCATCTTTAATGTAACGGCGCGCGTCTTGAATGCAACGACGTGCATCTTTAATGTAATGGCACAATCTGTTATCTCTGGGGCAAGCAATTTTGAATCAAAGCTAGGTACCTCAGTTCACAGAGCGATATTGCTTAGGGCTATAATTTGAGGCAAGCGAATCCCAATTGGAAGAATAACTACAGTAGCTATTTTGCCAATCTCTAATGCAAACGGAGAAAAGTCTTATCGCGCCATTGCAGGTGACAAGCAATCGGTTGGCAAAACTGCGGGGTACTTCACTTGACATCCAACTGCTTACAGTAGCTCAATTAAGAAATTCATTTCTCGCTTATGGAAACCATGCAAGAGATTATGATCGAAGTTAGCCCAGAGATTGCAGAGGCTTACCAATCCGCATCTCCTCAAGAGCGCAAGAAGATTCAAGCCATAGTCAGTATCTTGCTCCAAAAACAAGTAGATCAAGATGTAGCTTTTCTTCGAGAACTAATGGATGAAATCAGCGACAGAGCAAGAGCCAGAGGCTTAACGCCGGAAATTCTGGAGTCTATTCTCAATGAGCCTTGAACGGTTATTTGTTCTTGATACCAATATTATTGTCAGTGCAGTTCTCATCAAGAAAAGTAGAGCACGGCAAGCTTTGGATAAAGCTCAGGCAACTAGTGTGGTGGAACAATCAAATAAACAGTTGATAATTATTGAGTAGTTTTCTCTGGCAAACATATTGGCTTTCCATGCTAAAAGTCATCATCGATTTTCTGTCTAGTCAAGGAGACACAATTCTAGAAGCTCCAGTTCCATTTATTGTTATTTTTGTTATTGGCTTTGCATTTGGTTGGTTTGTTAACTCTTCGAGTCAGAAAAACAGAATTGAGACTAATGAGGAAAGGCTAAAACTGAAAGAGGAGCAAATCAAAGAAAAAGACACTAAGATTCAGGTTCTAGAGCAAAGGTTAGCTTCTCAAGGAGAACTCAAACAAAAGTCTAATAGTGTGTCCTTGAGTGAAGACGAGATTAGAGCATTAAAAGCAATCAGTAGATTTGAAGACGAAAATCCTTTTCAGCCACCTAAGCCTCTCCCTGAATATTCAGTTGATCATCTAGCAACAGATTTGAAAATTGATGGGGGTGAAGCTAATGAAATTCTCAAAAAGCTCAGAAGGCTTGGGCTTTTTGAGTCTATTTGGGAGAACTTGCCAACATTTCCAAACCTTAATCGACCTGTTAATGAAACTAGGTCAGGTAGGTTAAGTAAAACTGGACGAGATTTTCTAAGAAATTATAGAAATGGAGATTAGCGGAGCTTTAGTACAACCCGATTGATCAGGAGACTTTTGTAAAGCAAATTCTGAAACGGTTTCAGCAAGCGCGTCAGCCACAACAATGAAAATCGCTATGTCATCAACCGCTGTTTTTGGATAGGGACGGCATTTAAAGGCTACCTGTGGGAAGTTGAGTTGAGTTGCGCTGATCAAAAGTGATAGGTAACATAAAGGTATAACCAAAGTTATACCAACACGATGAAAACAGCTATTTCAATTCCTGATCCTTTATTTGAAGCAGCTGAACAATTTGCAAAACGAATGGGGCTATCCCGTAGTGAGCTCTATGCTGTAGCACTTCAAGAGTATTTGCAAGCTCATCAACGCGATCAAATTACAGAGCAGTTGGATGCTGTCTATGCTGACGAAGACAGCAGTCTCGATCCACTCTTCATGCAACTACAAGCCCACGCGTTGTCCAAGGAAACCTGGTAATGCAGCGAGGTGAAATTTGGTGGGCAAATCTCCCAACACCAGTTGCATCTGAACCAGGATACCGTAGACCTGTTCTTGTCATTCAATCTGATGACTTTAACCGGAGCCGAATTCGGACTGTAATTGTTGCTGTATTAACTACCAATCTTCGGCTAGCTGACGCCCCAGGTAATGTTTTAATAACAACAGATGAAACAGGTTTATCACAGGATTCTGTTGTGAATGTTTCACAGGTTATCACTCTGGACAAGTCATTCTTGACAGAACGGGTGAGCCAAATTAGCGATCGCGTAATGTTGCTTGTTGAAGATGGTCTTCGTTTGGTTCTTGCGCTATGAAGTTTATTTTCCAGTAGCACGCTAACAAAGGGAGCGATCGCTCCTTATTGTACTTGTCAAACTCCAGAGCATTTCTTTTCTTACCGGCGGGAAAAGCAGAAAAATTTGCAGTGGTCTGGTATTGTCAGCAATGACTTTTGAATGGTTGGAACTAAGGAATTGTTATCAGTCAGATGATGTGCATCTTTAATGTAACGGGATGCATCTTTAATGCAATCGCGTGCATCTTTAATGTAACGGCTCGCATCTTTAATGTAACGAGGTGTATCTTCAATGCAACGGCATGCATCTTTAATGTAACGGCACGATCTGTTATCTCTGGGGCAAGCAATTTTGAATCAAAGCTAGGTACATCAGTTCACAGAGCTATATTGCTTCGGGCTATAATTTGAGGCAAGCGAATCCCAGTTGGAAGAATGACTACAGTAGCTATTTTGCCAATCTCTGATGCAAACGGAGAAAAGTCTTATCGCGCTATTGCAGGTGACAAGCAGTCGATTGGCAAAACTGCCGGGCAACCTCTGGATGCCTTGACGGCTCAGTTAGGTGAAAGGGATTAAGGCTGGAGTTGCGGCAATTTTATCTGTTTTCAGGATTGGTTAACTAATCGCCGTAAGTCCCGCGCTATAATCTTTGATTTAGCGTCGGGATATAAGGCGGGAGATGACGAAACACCCCTAAACGGCAATAACCGTAGGTTATTCAGTGCGAGGGGTGGTTGAGGAATCTCCAATCTCTGCGGACGGTAATCGGTCGATGTAGTCTTCAATGATTTGAGTAATCGTTTTTTCTTTATTTGCGGCATACGCTCGTATTTTATTCAGCCTGCGTTCACTAATTCTGATATGCAATCCCTTAGATTTCATAATACATATGTCTACACAACGTCTAAACGTATGGTATCATGATTATATCAGCTAACCACTGACCAGATTGACACAAACGTACTAGCTTGACTAGGTGAACAGTGCCAACTCTGGGGACGGTTCTGAACCATGACAATTGATATGGGGTTGCAACCAGAAATATAGATTTTATCTGTTAGGTTGGTTGCGTAAAATCAATTACCTTTGGTTGTACAAAGCTTACGCTTCATGTACAAAGACTCCGTGGGGCGTCAGGAGTCTCTAAACTGCCTGTGGAGGTATCGGAACGTGGATATTGCTGTATGGAGTAATCCTTGGGGTATCTGGAGTAACGACCAATGAAGCAGGAAATTTCTTCGGGGCGACTTGGAGAAGCCCGCACTGTACCGCTTGCGGTCAGGGTCGAGAGAACGTCACAATAGCTTTTGGTTGATTAGCATTAAATAGAGAAGCAGACAATAGAATAACTGGCTTGTTTGTTTGGTTTTCTGCATAATGAACCATTGCGGCAGGTTCAACTAAAGAATCTCCCACTGTAAGCTGTATAGTTTTCCCTTTTTGAAGAATGAATTGTGTGCCATTAGCTTTCGTTACTTTAGCCTCTCCTTGCACAACAGTATAAGTTAAAGTTCCTGCCTCTACTCGTTCAATCTGCATTCCTGGATGAGTATGAGTAGGCAGTTTTGTTATTGGTGCGATGGTGTAGCGTACAAGCTCAAGAATCTGCTTTTGATCTTGAGTCGGATAACCACTCGCTAAAACTTCACGTTTAACAGATTGAGTGTAAGTATTGGGTGAGGAGCTTTCTTGGCTGTTAACAACTACACTGCCAAAAGCCAGGATGGCTAAGGAGATAATCACAGACGCTTTTCTCATCTTAAAAGTTTTTTGTTGCGATAATTGCATAAGTATTATCTTCTTTAACAGCCCTGACAAAAAAATATCTGGCGCATCAGGAACATTACGCGCGAGAAACTGACTCGTGCTAAAAAATGTCAGCTGGATCAGCAGATTGTAATTTACGCATGGCGATCGCACCTGATGCAATGCACATCACAACAGTTAAAAACAGCACAAGTGCGGCACGATCTACCGACATTTTGACGGGAAGGAGTGTCGCCTGGGCAATCAGCCCGTAAAGCCCAAGCGAAGTGACAAATCCCGGAAGAAAGCCTAGAATTGCCAAAATCAAAGCCTCTTGAAGTAAGACTCCGATTAAGTAGCGATCGCTGTAGCCCATTGCTTTGAGTGTGGCGTATTCAGGTAAGTGATCGGAAACATCAGAGTAAAGAATCTGATAAACAATGACTATCCCCACCAAAAAGCCCACTAAAGTTCCAAATCCAAAGATAACGCCGATAGGACTGGTTTGACTCCAATAAGTTCTTTCACGTTCTATAAATTCTTGCTTTGTGAGAACCAATACATCATTCGGCAATTTGGCTTTTAAATTTGCTTGCACTTGCTCAAGGTTTGCATCCGGTTTCAACGCAATGACACCAACATCAATCTCATCCGGTTGGCGTTCTGAAAATAGACGCAAAAAAGTAGAGTCACTCACAATCAAATTGCCATCAGCCCTGAATGAGACTCCCATTGTGAAGACAGCAGCAACTTGAATTTGTAAGTTATTCAGTTGGGCTGGGAGTGGGTTAGATTGCTGAAGTTGAGTGGTAACATTTCCCAGATTGGGTCGCGCTGCTTGGTCATACAGCGCATAATTCAACATCTTGAGTTTATGAAATTGGGATATAGCATCTGGCACATCCATCGCAGGGTTACTGGGGTTAAGACCATAAACCTGCACTTGCCAAAATGTGCGATTATCAGGATTACGCCATGTTCCGATTCCTAAGTATAAAAAGTTGATAGAACTCACTCCGTCTGTACCCACTGCCTGAAACAGCCTGGCGCGTGAGAAAGGTTTGATAGTCTGCACATTATCAGACACAGAATTAATGATAAACATCTCACCCCGCAACCTATAGTGCATCCCTGTGGCAGAAACATAAGCAGACTCCATCAGTCCAAGCTGAAAAAACATGAGGATATCGGCAAAGGCAATTCCAGCTACAGCAACAGCCAGGCGGGTTTTTTCTCGCTTCACCTGAAGCCATGCCAGAGGAGTTTTGCGAAATAGCTTGCGTAGCATAGGTTTTTGAGGAGTATCAAGCAGGAGGAGAAAAAATATATCGAGTCACTGTTACTTTTTAGTTCAAACTTGCCTATGGTTGAATTGCAACCTGTACCTGCAAGTTAGTCAAACTTGCCACTTTTTGACTATCGTTTGGATTGAGGCGAATTCTGACTTCAACGACGCGGCGATCAAGGTTCTGTCCGGGCTGATTGCTGAAAACTTTTTGCTGACTGACTTGTAGTCCAACTTGACGAATTATTCCACGCAGTTCTCCAGAAAACGCCTCACCAGTGATGAGTGCTACTTGTCCGTTATGAATCTGACCTATATCGCTCTGGTAAACTTCTGCAACCACTTCCATTTGGTCAGTTTTGCCTAGATCAACAATGCCTTCTTCAGCGATCGCCTCACCTGATTTGGTGTAAACTTCTAAGACTTGTCCTGTGATTGGTGCGCGGATATATGCTTCCTGTAACTCAGCCTTCGCTCGTTTAGCTGCTGCATTTGCCTGGTCTACCTCCGTTTGTGCCACCTGGACATCCACGGGACGAACCTCAGCAATCTGGTTGAGCGTAGCTCTGGCTCGATTGATTTGAGCACGTAATGTGTCGGCGGTGCGATTTCGATTGGCTTTGACTTCTTTGAGTTGTGCCTCGGCAGTTTCCAACGTGAGTCGTCTTTGATCAAGGTTGGAAGCTGCGATCGCACCCTCCCGATACAAAGCGAGATAGCGGTTGTATTCTGAGAGTGCAACATTAACCTCAGATTGCCGACGCGCAATGGTAGCTGCTTGAGTGGCAATTTCACCCTGCAACTCTTCTTCAAGACGAGCAATTTCCGCTTTCTGAGCTGCAATCTCTCCAGATTTTGCCCCCGCTTTCACCTGAGCCAGCTTTGCTTGTGCAACCCTGATTCGTTCTTGTGCTTCAAGTTGAGATGTTTGCAGGCGATCGCGACTTTCGAGAATAGCAATTGCCTGACCTGCTTGGACTCGATCGCCCCGCTTGACGAGCAGTTGAGCAATGCGATCATTGTTTAGTGTAGTTGGGGCAGCTACTCGCACCACCTCTGAGACAGGTTCCAATCGACCCAAAGCCGTGACAGGTTGCTTAACAGGAGCAGATGCTACAGGTTTAACAGGCTTTTGTCCAAATTGAGAAATGCTGTAGTAAAGTGAGCCACCTGCGATGGCAACAGCTGCAACGATGAGTGCAATTGTCCATCGATTAAGAGTCTTTAGGCGTTGCAGGCTCATAGTGTTCTTCGTCATCTTTTAGCCTAATGCGCAATTAACTTGCGTCACGTTCAGCATCATCGGGTTTGGGAAAAACTACGCGTTGCACGCGATGAACTAGTGTTGTAGAAACGGAGAAGAGGGTGAATCCAATCAGTGGATGAACCACTCCCAAAGGTAAAGGAGACTTCAGGTGAATCGTGAGAAATTGCAGTCCCAGCAGCACAGGCATACTTGCTGTAAGGCTCCGCACTCTTTGAGGAAACTGGCTCAGATACACCCATAAAAGCAGGAGCAGTGACAACCCACTGTATCCACGTACTAACCAAACATGAACTTTCCACCACTCAGGGTTGTAAAAGTATGCCAATCCAACTGTCAAAACTTGGGCAACCAGACAGAGGTTGAAAAGTGAAACTAACGTGAAAAAACCAACATGAGACCAGTTTGCAGGTGGTTGTGTTTTATCAATACCAAAACTAGTTGCCATGACTTATGAGAATTCTTCTTCCTAAATAACACTTGCACACAGAATCTATACTAGGAACAGCAACCAAGTATGCCTAGTCCTCGATCGAGTACATTTTGCTGAACTATGATGGTGCCTTCTTTGCAGTCATTATTTCGAGCGATCGCCAACACTCGTGATGAACACGAACTACGACTGCACGTCATGGCTGAAGTGAGTGAGTATTTTGGTGCCCAACGTTGTCGGCTTTTTTTCTTTGATGAGCTTCCTGCCAAAACAAAGGTTCAGGGCATTGCTAAATTAGCTTTATCTTTAGAACATAATCCGGTCTTGCGCTACTTGGTTGAGCAGCATGCTCCAGTTCACGAGGAATTGTTGTTACCGCCTGGGGTATGGCAAAGGATTTGCCCGCGATCTGACCACGGACATGTGATGGCTGGACCAATGGTTAGCCATGGTCGCCTTGTTGGGGGAGTTGGCTTGACTCGCGATCGCGGTACTCCTGCTTTTAACGCTCAAAATCTAATTGATCTGAGTGCCCTGTGTCTACATCTGTCAACTTGGTTTGCTGCAAGACAAGCGCAAGTGACAAAATTCCATGCTCCCGACAGTAATCGGTTAACACCACGTGAAATTCAAATTGCCGAACTTGTTGCACAAGGGCTCACGAATGCTGAAATTGGTGCAACCCTGTGGATTCAAGAAAATTCTGTCAAGCAAGCCTTAAAACGGATGTTTCGCAAGCTTGAGGTTTCTTCTCGTGCTGAAATGGTTGCACTGCTTCATAATGTGCTGAGTCCAACTCATTGAGAAGCATGGATTATGATCTATAAAAATTCTGTCTAGTATGAAAGCAAACTCTTGCAATCCTGATTCAGTCCCTCTTGGTAGGTGGAGTGATCGCGCGATCGCTCACACAACTAACTTTGACTCTCAGACTGTATTCGTTTTAAGTGCTCTTGTCCCCAATCACAAAGCGGTTTCAGGACTGGGATGAGACTTTTGCCATACTCTGTAAAGGAATATTCAACTTTAGGCGGCACACCTGAGTGAACTCTGCGATCAACAACTCCGTCATTTTCTAGTTCTCGAAGTTGTTGAATTAGCATTTTTTCGGTGATTTCAGGTATCAACCGCTTTAGCTCACTGTATCGTTTTGCTTCATCTTTCAAATGCCACAGAATCAAAAGCTTCCATTTGCCGCCCAAAACTTTGAGTGTCGTTTGCACAAATACAGCGCCGTTAGTTTGTTCTTCTAGCATCCTGATTGCTCTCTTCTAAGTGCATGGGTACTTACAAAAAAGTAAGTACTTACAAAAAAGTAAGTAAAAGTATACCTTGTTAATTGGTTTATACTGTTTTCGACAAATTGGAGACAAATATGCAAATCGCAGGCACGGTTGCTCTAGTGACTGGGGCAAATGGCGGGCTAGGTAAGTACTTTGTGGAGGCGCTGCGATCGCAGGGTGCTGCCAAAATTTATGCAGGTGCCCGCAATCCGGACGCGCTAGCAGACGTGGTTGCTGCCGACCCCAGCCGCATCATTGCGATTCCCCTCGATATCACTGATGAACAGTCTGTGAAGCAGGCAGCGTTGACCTGTCAAGACGTGACGCTCCTTATTAACAATGCTGGTGTTGGGTTCAACCAAGGCTTGATTGCTGCCTCAGATTTATCTCACGCCCGTATGGAAATAGAGGTCAATTACTTCGGAACATTGATGATGTGTCGCGCCTTTGCACCCGTGCTGAAACAAAATGGAGGTGGAGCCATTGTTAACATGGTGTCGATGGTAGCACGGGTTAATTTACCATTCAACGGCAGCTATAGCGCCTCCAAAGCAGCTGTTTTGTCGTTGACTCAGGGAGTTCGTGCAGAGTTGGCTGCTCAAAACACACTAGCGATCGCTGTGATGCCCGCAACTATAGACATTGGCATGGGCAAAACTTATCCCGATCCAAAGGTGTCTCCGGAAGAAGTCGTGCGCGATGCCCTACAAGCTGTAGTGGATGGCATCGAAGAGGTTTATCCTGGTGAGCAGGCGAAACAGTTAGATGCTCAATTGCTGCAAGATCCAAAAGCCGTTGAAAAGTTTGTAGCAACTATGCTACCTGTTAGTTAATTGATGAGCAGGGGCGGTAGCTGAGAAGTTACAGCAGAATTTAGAAGTCAGAAGTCAGGAGGAAAACAGGTTTTCTCCCTGGCTTTGAGACAAAGCTTATGTACTTCACCAACTTGAAATTCGCTGTCAGTAGAGCGCTCAATGTTAAGTTAGCACAAGGTGTTTTATGAACGAAGCAAGGATTTCTGAGCGCCGTACTATTGAACTACCTGGGTTAACCATTGATCGACATATCTCAGCACCGAACGAGCTTACCTTCCCTGGATGCAACTATCATTTACTTTGTCTTCTGTTAAGTGATGGTAATCAACAAAAACTGACTCGCATCGGTGAACAAGAATCTGAAAAACCTCAAGCCAAAGGAGATTTTTGGATTTGCCCTGCCGGGGTGTCGGGGCTTTGGGCATGGGAAAGTAGCGACGAGTCGCTGATGTTTGTGATTGATCCACTTTTGTTGTGCACAACAGCGGAAGAAGTGGGTGGGCTGGATGCGAGCAAGGTTGAAATGCTTAGTACAGTGAGTGCCTACGATCCACAAATTGAAGCGATCGCTCGTCTGGTCCAAACAGAATTTAACACAGCTGGCGTTGGTGGGCAACTTTATGTCGAATCGCTGATGCAGGTATTTATCATTCACTTGCTGCGACAATATTGTACATTTGAGCCGAAGATCCAGCACGATGTTGGAAAGTTACCTACTCCTCGGCTCCAGCAAGTGCTGGACTATATCCACAGTTATTTAGATCGACCGCTTCATCTAGCTGAACTTGCAGAAATTGTAGGCATCAGTCAATATCATTTTTGCCGATTATTTAAGCAGTCAATGGGTGTATCACCTTATCAATACGTGCTTCAGCAACGAATGGAAAAAGCGAAAGAACTATTGCAACAAAGAAAATATGCGATCGCTGAAATTGCTCTACTCGTTGGTTTTGCAGATCAAAGCCGCTTCACAAGACACTTTAGAAAATATATCGGAGTCACACCTAGGATGTTTTTAGAGAAAACGTAGAACTCTAAGAACGAATCTCGATAGCAAGAATGACCTAAATCATGATTCGAGCCAGCAAGAAAAGTCTATCGTTTCTCCAGTGGTGCATTGTATTTTCATTGGAGGCTTCTACGGTGAGTCATCCTCTCACCACTAAAAGTCATACTTCACAGGGTTAAGGTTATACTCACGAATTTATGAGAAGAATCAGTCGGATTTTGCTTTCTGTTGTTCTCGTCAGCACTGCTGTAGTTTCCGTAGCGGTCGATTGGAACGTGACTCATCTCTTCAACCCCGAATGGCATCCTCACGCTAAGTTTCATGATGCGGTGATGCTGTGGTTGCTGAGTGGAATGAGTATTATGGCGCTGTGGTTGCTGTGGAGGCGAGCGACAGAACCTGATGTTGGTTATACCATTGCAATGTTGGTCCCTGTTATCTTCTGGTCACCTTTTTTCTTTGTGACGCTCGTGGTTCCTGGAACGAGTTTGCAAGCTGATCTTAAAGAAGCTCCACCAATGATAGCAGGTATTCCAATCTATCCTAACGTGGTAGTTGCAACGGTCAGCGTCATTTTGGCGTTGGTCGGCTATGGCTTGTACCGTGCTTCTGAGTCAGAAGCAAGTCGTCTATGAACAGGGTGATCCTGATTTTAGGCTTGGCATTGCTAGTGACTTTCCTGCCGAGTCAAACTGCCCTGGCTCATATCGGACATGGCAGCTTCATGACGCAAAACTTGGCTCGCATGACCCTATCTCCAATCTTAATGTTAAGTGGGATAGGCATTGCCATGCTTGCCGGAGCAGGACATGCCCTCTCACCCGGACACGGCAAAACAATGGTGGCGGCATATCTCGTCGGTTCGCGGGGAACTCCTGAACAAGCAGTCGTGCTAGGCTTAGTGACGACGCTTACCCACACCATCAGCGTTTTTGTACTGGGCATTTTAGCTTTTTTCTTGTCTCAGTATATTTTACCAGATAAGTTGTATCCGATTCTGAGCTTGTTGAGTGGATTGATGGTTTGTGGTGTTGGTTTTTGGTTACTTGATCGACATCTCAACACCCCACCCAAACATCATCACCACACTCATAATCATTCTCCTCATGACACGCATCATCCTTCAACTTCTCAAATCACCTTACAGTCTCTTCTCACTCTGGGAATCGCAGGTGGTCTAGTTCCCTGCCCGTCAGCCCTGGTTTTGTTGTTGAGTGCGATCGCTCTTCATCAAACTGCATACGGTTTGCTATTGGTGTGTAGTTTTAGTTTTGGATTAGCAGTCGTATTAGTGAGCCTTGGTTTAGTAGTGATCTATGCTCACAACTGGCTGAAGCGTTTTTCATGGGTCCAGCCCTTGCAGCAGTATACTCCTATCATCAGCGCGATCGCGGTGATTGCTGTAGGAAGTGTATTAATGGTTTGTGCTGTGATTTAGAGATTAAAAAATTATGAAAATAGGCATCATTGGTGCTGGCAATATGGGTGCCGCACTCGGTAAAATTTGGGCAAAAGCCGGACACCAAGTTATCTTTTCATACTCAAGAGATGAGAACAAACTCCGTCAACTTACGACATCAGCAGGTGAGACTGCAAAAGCTGGAACCCCCAAAGAGGCAGTCATACAAAGTGACGTCATTTTGTTTGCGGTTTGGGCGCCTTCGCTAGAAGAGGTGATTCACGCTGCTGGTTCTCTGGATGGCAAGATTGTCATGACTTGTGTCAGTGGGTTAAAACCAGACTTTACGGGACAAACGATTGGTTTACCCACGGACCTAAAAATTTCTGTAGCTGAAACCATTCAACAGTTAGCACCAAACGCAAAGGTTGTGGAGGCATTTAATACGACCTTTGCAGAAATCATCGCCTCAGACTCAAGACAATTTGGTGATGATCGTCCTAGTATTTTTTATTGTGGTGATGATGTAGAAGCGAAGAAAGTTGTTGCCGACTTGATTGGGGAATGCGGCTATGAAGCAGTAGACGCAGGAGCATTGATAGTAGCTCGTTCCTTGGAAACGTTAGCAACAGCGTGGGTGCAGTTTGCGGTTGCCAGTCAATTGTTTCCAAATCTTGGACTGAAAGCGTTACAAAGATAGCAGCAGTCTAATCATTCAGCATCTTGTTGGCTCCTTCGCCCCATTTGGGCGATGAGCGTTCGCGTTGGCGATCGCCCTATATGAGTGTATCGCTGATGCCACACAAAACCGTATATCTATTTTCATTTCAAGTAATAAAAAACACTTTTAAGATACAGTGCTCCGCAAACCTCTGCACAGCGCTAGCTACTCCACACTCAGCACTGATAAGTGTTTCCAATATGCTTTAGGTGTTGTCCCTGTGAGTTTGCGGAAGTGCTTGGTAAAGTGGCTTTGATTGGCAAAACCACACGCCAAAGCAACATCACAAATTGTCATCTTTTGACTCTTCAACAATTGCTTTGCCCGTTCCACTCGCAACTGAAGTACGTATTGATAAGGGGTGATTCCCATTGACTGCTTAAAAAGTTGGCAAAAGTAGTATTGGCTGACTCCAGCCATGTCTGCTAATGTAGTCAATTTTATTTCTAAGTCAATGTGACTGTGAATATACCCAAGCACCTGTCTTAATTTGTACTTGGATAGCCCATCAATATATGTTGATGTTTCAGGTTTTTTGACACAGTACTTTTTCAACAGATGAATGCTGAGAGTCGTTTTTAGCTGTTCCACATACAAATTATCCCCTTGATTTGTTGACTCTAGTTCATCTTTCAAAGATGACATGATGCCCAGAATGAGCGGATCTTGAAATGTGGCAAAGCGAGGAATCAGTTCAATATCTTCAGGTGCAGCGACTTCCACACCTAACTGTATCAAAAGCTTGGGGTCAACTGCTACAAACATGAATCGAACTTCTTTTTGCCATAAGGAACGGTGGACTGTTCCAGCAGGAATAATCGCTGTGCTTCCTTTGGTCTGGTATTCGCTTTCTCTGTGTCCGTCGAACCATCTTTCTGTGGGAGCCGCATCTAGGGCAATACAGATAGTGTGCATTGTCAGACAATGCTCTGATGTATCATGGCTAGGCTGTTGATGATACTCAAAATGAATACCGTTCCATCCTGTCTCCAGGCTGGTTAATTGGGGTGGATTGGGAAATAATGCAAGAGAAGCTCCTTGCTGTTTGAAATCAACGAGTAAAGGCTTTTCCTGCTCTAATGGCTGGCAATTGCTCATCTTTGGGTAAGCTTGAAAGAATAGAAGCAAGCCCTGTCTACTTAAGTCTTCAGTTTTTCACCATTTGCAGCTTTTATCCAATATCTAAACCAATTCGATATCATAATGAATTAGATAAGAAAATAGCATTGATTTAAATCAAGCTGCAGGTGAATTCTGAAGCGTGATCGAAAGACGTGTCCGTGTAATCATCCCATCGCGCTCCAGCCTAGTCAATGCCCGGGAGAGGGTTTCAGGGGTAAGACCCAGGTCGGCAGCAATATCTTTGAGGGGACGGTCAAAGTTGACGATGGTTTGCTCATTAGACTGTGCCTGATAGTGTAAGTATCGTAGCAGTCGCTCGTGAGCAGCTCGGATATCTCGCAACTCTATGCGTATCTTCAAATCCTGGATTTTCCGCACTAACATTGCCATGAAATCTTCTGCTAAATCTGGATTGTTACGAATTGCTGACAAAAGAAGTACCTTGGGATAGACAATCACCTGCGAATTGACTTCTGCAATTGCGGTGCAAGGGTAAGTGTCTGAGAACAAGGCAATTTCAGCCAAACCATCCCTAGCTCCAACAATTTGTAGAGTCACCTCTTTGCCTCCACTTGTGTAGCGCACAAGCTTAACACGTCCTGTTTCTACAATAAAAAAAGATGATGCTAAGTCCCCCTGCAGAAAAAGGTTTTCTCCTGCTGTCAAGTTACGGTATAAAATTTTATCCCTTAACTCTACTGGCAAGCTATCCAACGTCAACAAATCCATACAAGCTTCTCCGTTTTTGGATTATTAAATTTTGGATGAATACAGTGGATTACGGACAAGTTCCTACGAACTATAAGGTCGTGCTCATGTCATTAGCCGGCTAAATAAATAGGAAAAAAACAAGCTTCACGTGAGGTTGTTACGAACCTGCAAAAGCAACCGACGAAACAGTAATTGCTCTTCTAGTGTCAGGTTTGCCAATATCTGTTTCTCCAAGACATTCCAAGCATTGGTGATTGGTTCTTCGAGCAATCGCCCGGCTTGAGTTAAGTAAATCCGGCAAATTCGCGCATCTTCTTCATCTTTGCGTCGCTCCAAGAATCCAGCTTTTTCCATTCGGTGTAGCATTTTTGTGAGTGTTGGGGCTTCCACTTGCATAAGAGAAGCTAGTTCAGATTGAATTAACCCATCGTTCTTCCATAGATGCAGAAGTAAAATCTCTTGCCCAGGGTGCAAGCCTAGTTCAGCCAAAATCATTGCAGCTTGATTGCGATGTGCTTTACAAACTTGCACCATCAAGCAACCTATAGTTTCTTGCATGGGTTTTTCAGACATACATCAATGTTATTTAGCAATGATATTTAGCCGGCTAAATAAAATCTACAACATCTGATGGATAATTAGCAACTTGTATTTAGTGTATGAAGCACAACACAATTTTACAAAATTGGAATATTTTTAGCAATATCAGACAAGACAGCAAGTACTGAGGTTTTGAAAATCAATTGATTTTTGGAGTTATGGCAGGGTTATGGCGTTTTGCGCGATAACCCGAGATAAAACCAAATGAACAGCCTAAAGCATTGATGCTCCTAAGATAAAGTGAGTTGATAAGAGGAATTACAATTGTAGGAAGCAAAGGCTTCCCAATTCATCACATCCTCCAACAAAGTTTGATACCCAAGTGTATTAGGGTGAAGACCGTCTTGGCTCAAACGCTTGAGTCTCCAAGTTTCACCATGATCCATCCATTTCTGGAAAATGTCGAGATAGGGAATTCTCCTGGCGGTACAAGCGACTCTCGTGGCTTCTTTGTAGCGGTACTGGTCACTGTGATTGTAGTAGAGGCAATCCAGAAATGGCATTTTGGCTTCGTCAACTGGTACCATCCCTATAAATAAAACTGGACACAATTGCTGTGCCCGGTCAAGTAAAGATGCAATTTGCGATTCAAAAACGGCAAAATCTGTATAGTTTCGTCCATCAAGACGACCTAACCGCGCTGAATCGTTGACTCCTACTGAAAGAATAATCAAGTCGGGAACTTGATTTCGCAGTTCACCTCGATGGCGAAATTCAACTTCTAGTCTTTCGGCGACTTGCTGAATGCGATCGCCCCGCACTCCCAAATTGTAGAGAACATGACCAGCGCTGTCGGATAGCATCCAACCCCGTCGCAGTCTCTCGATCCAGCCGCCTCCGTCTGGATCGCCAAACCCGTATATCAAACTATCTCCCAGCGCTACAATCCTTAGAGGCTGGGAACGTCTTGTTACAACTGACAGATGCATTGAGGAATCTGCTTCTAATGTCTGCATCTTTAAACTATATATTTTATATCTCTATAGGATTCTATACATTTCTACACTATTGAGCATCACCTTTCTTGTTATTTCCCTACCTTTTTTGAACCTTTTTTGAGAAGAGTTGATGAAGGAGGGCATAACCCACCTCTGTGCGACCAGTTATGAGAAAGGAAGCACACTAGTACAGGTATTTGAATAACTATAACTCTCTTTTGTCACTTAGGGGAGAGAAAAATCTTGTACCACTCCTAAATTTCAAGCAGAATCATGGGTTGGGCGATTTTCTCAAAAGTAGTGCGCTTTCGTCTTTGAGTTCTTACGGATACGCTGCGCCTATACACTTGCAGCATACTTTGCACAAACACGCAATGGCGCTTTCTGGTCTCTCATGTAAATCTCATTATTGCAAAAGCACCTAAAAATGAAGTTTCTATATTATTCTCTGCCGAAAGTGACACAAGAGGGATAAAGTCGGATACAAAATCAGAAGCCATAACGTAATTATTTTGAAGATGCCAGTTTATCGGCAATGCGTGTTGTTTCTGGCAGTCTATATTTTGTCGTACAACGTAATGTGTAATCAATTGCTGTTGGTAAACTGACTCTATAACCGCTAGAGACGTAAACAGGCTTGACTCCTGGGCGTGTCCGTAAAACTGCCCCAATTGTTTCTTTTTTATGTATAAGTGGTTGCCAACTCCCTTTTGTGTCTGGCAAGTCTTCATGCTTACCAACAAGCAACGATTTTGCGACACCAATTGTAGGTATATCAATCATTAAACCTAAATGGCATGCTATACCAAATCTTCGGGGATGAGCGATTCCCTGTCCATCACATAAGATAAGATCTGGCGTTATTTTAATCTTTTCTAGTGCATCTAAAAGAGCAGGTATCTCCCGAAATGAGAGAAACCCAGGGATGTAGGGAAATGATGTAGGACGGCGTGCTAGGCTTGTTTCTTGTAGCTGTAAATCAGGAAAACTTAGCACTGCCACAGCTGCACGGCTGATTGTGCCATTTTCTTCAAAACCCATATCTACCCCAGCTACATATTGCACTGGTTCTTTGAGTTTATCTTCAGTAATGACCTCATCTTTGAGTGCTTCTTGAATTTTGATAGCTTCATCCACTGTAAGAGACCAAGGATGACGTTGATAAATCTTCATATTTAAAAGCGTTAATTTAAATTTTGTGATTTCCGAAATCGTTCCTAACAATTGTGTATCTAGTGTTATCGTTTATTTTAATAACTTTGTAACCTTTTATTCACCTCCAAAATCCGTAATTCTTTCGTAGGGTAGACTATGCTCCGCCTTTAAGTTGATGTGAGCAATAATCGTCCTAGTACAGCTTATTTGAGTGAATTGAAATATGCAGAACCTCCATAGCAGTACCACGAACTATTTTCGGTTGAGTTTTTACTTATTCGGAGGAATATTTTTATTACTTGCCGCTATTATTTTTCGTCCCTTTGCCATTGTGAATGCTGGAGAAAGGGGCGTTATTATGCAGTTTGGTAAAGTCCAAAATCAAGTTTTGGATGAAGGCATTCACCCAATATTACCTGTTGTTACAACAGTAAAAAGACTAAGTGTCCGAGTTCAAAAAAATAGTTTTCAAGCTGATGCAGCTTCTAAAGATTTACAGAAAATAACGACAGAACTAGCTGTTAACTGGCATATTGAACCGACAAAAGTCAATAGAGTTTTTCAACAAGTTGGAGATGAAGAACAAATTGTTAATGGAATCATTACTCCAGCAGTATCAGAGGTTTTGAAAGCAGCAACTGCTAAAAAAACTGCCGAAGAAATTATTACTATTAGAACGCAACTCAAAGAAGAGATTGATACTAATCTCAAAAACCGCCTTGCTGCATATGGATTATTAGTGGATGATGTTTCTCTAGTGAATTTTGCTTTTTCTCCAGAGTTTAGTAAAGCAATTGAATCTAAACAAATAGCGGAACAGGAAGCGAAACAAGCAGAATTTATTGCTAAGAAAGCAACACAAGAAGCACAAGCAGAAGTCAATCTTGCTAAAGGTCAAGCTGAGGCGCAGAGATTGCAAAGGCAAACTTTAACACCATCATTATTGCAAAAGCAAGCAATAGAGAAATGGGATGGGCGTTTCCCAACTGTGATGGGTGGTAATGGTACATTGCCTTTAGTCAATATTAATCCTGATAGTGTGACTAATCAGCAACAGTCAAAATAAGAACATTGTTAGTTAACTACCACATAGTTAGCTAACAAAGTCTTTAATAAAGCCTTAAGACTACTATCCGATAAATCAGGTATGGAGAGCGATCGCTCTATTTTAGTAAAGTCACGTTTGATGGACTTACTATAGGTTTGGTCGTAGTGGAACTGTAACATATCTTGTACAAACAATTCCCACTTTCCTGCATCAATTAACTGATACCACTCGTTTAATTTTTCTTTGCCATAGCGAGATTTTAGTTTTTCTAGTTTGGCTTTCAATATGTCGGGATGAGTGGTTAAATGTGAATATTCCTGTAAGAGATACTGGACTCTAGCAGCTATTGGTAGTTGAATTTCTACACAGCTAGTCTGTTTCATTTTCTCCCATAAAGACGGAGGCAAATAGACTTGCCCAATTTTGTTACTTTCTGATTCTATCCACACTATTTCCGCAGGATTCAAGCATTGCATCTGTTGCAGTAGCAAGGATTCAAAATATTTTTGAGAAGGTTGGGGTGAAGGTGTTCCCTCCCATTCTTCACCAAGCAGGGAACCACGATGGTTAGCTAAAGCTTCCAAATCTAAAACTTGCGCACCTTGTTTGTGCATCTGGTGCAAAATATGGGTTTTTCCACTACCAGTGAGGCCGCATAATATCTGGTAGGTAAATTTTTCTGATAAATATTGCAATTGCTCGCGGACATAAGCACGATAGGTTTTATAACCGCCTTCAAGTAACGTCACTCGCCAACCAATCTGTGTTAGCACCAAAGCCATACTATTGGAACGCTGTCCACCACGCCAGCAGTAAATCAGAGGATGATAGTTTTTTTCTTTGTCAGCAAAATGCTGAGTGAGATGTTGTGAGATGTTTTTTGAAACCAAAGCAGCGCCAATTTTTCGGGCAGCAAAGGGGCAGACTTGTTTGTATATCGTTCCGACTTCGGCGCGTTCAGCATCATTTAGTACTGGTAAATTAATTGCACCAGGGATGTGATCCTCCACAAATTCGCTAGGAGAACGAACATCAATGATTTCACTATAGGTTTCTGTCCAAGGTTGTTTGGTGTATGTAGGAAAGGGTGGCATTAAGCAATTCAAAATTTAAAGTTAGGAAAGCCTGTTTCCGTAAGCATTTTGTCTGGATGCTATGGATGTTAGCTTACTATCTAGCACTATTTTTCTCAATTTTGACACTTTTATCACAGCAGTTGTTGTGGTGAGAATGATTTTTACAGAACAACGCAGTGGAGTAGCGTCAGTCAACAAGATGAGGCGATGGCACAGAGTGCCCGCTTTCAGCGATCGCACACTCATGACAAATTTTTTATTAGTCAAATCGTCTAACCTCGGCAAGCGACCAAATTAAAATTCACATCCTTAAAGATGGTAGTTGAATTGTCATCGGATAGCGAGGGCAGAGAAACTTATCATCGGAGTAAAAGTTTTTCACAACACTAACAAACTCATCCAGTAGCACTGCGCAATGATAAAGCAACAGTATGCAATGACAAAGCAACACTAGGCAATGGCAAAGCAAGAACTTGTAATCACAAATCAACAACGTGCAATGACAAAGCAGCACTGCGCAATGGCAAAGCAACACCGCACAATGGCAAAGCAGCACTACGCAATCACAAAGACGTTCATCGATAGACCTCTTGCATGAATGCTATAAAAAATTTGTAGGATGTGTTAGGACGAAGTCCGTAACGCATCTTCTGAGATTTGTTGCGCTGCTTTACTCTCTAATTCCCCTACACAAAATATTCGTGCAAGAGTTATAATCAACGCCTGATCAGCTTGAATTTCAACTGCTAAAGCAATCGCCTCAGCCTCTCCAAAATCAAGTTTTTTGCTCAGTGCTTTAATAAGGGTGTGATCGCTAACAACACGAGTTTGAATCCAATCCAGAGTTTGTACTTCAGTTGCGCCTGCACCAGGAAGCAGTCAAGTAGCGTTAGTGAACAATATACAGCGATGGCACAGAGTGCCCGCAGCGATCGCACACTCATGACAAATTTCTTGTGAGTCAAGCGGACTACGAACACCTTTACCACCAAGGTTAATACCGTGCTTGTCTTCAAGTTCGTGTAGAGCGTAGGTAAAATAGAGATTAATCATGAATGTGGTAAGTTTAGAGATTAGCCAAAAATGGTGCAAGTACCATCTAAAACACTGACATTGGTGGAGTTTCTGCAATTACCGGAAACGACACCTGCGAGTGAATACATTGATGGTCAAATTATCCAGAAACCGATGCCACAAGGGAAATATAGTGCAATTCAAGGAGAATTTGTACCCGCTATTAATGGTGTAGTTAAGCCTAAGCGCATCGCTCGTGCTTTCCCTGAACTACGTTGTACCTTTGGTGGTCGTTCAATTGTTCCTGACATTGTAGTTTTTATTTGGAGCCGGATTCCCCGTGATGAGAATGGGGAAGTTGCTAATACATTTTCTGTGGCTCCAGATTGGACAATTGAAATCCTGTCTCCAGATCAAAGCCAAACAAAAGTAACCAAAAATATTCTTCATTGTCTAAAGCATGGAACTCAAATGGGTTGGTTAATTGATCCAGATGAGCAAACTGTGTTTGTCTATTGTCCTAAACAAGAAACTGAAGTGTTTGATGAACCAGATGCAGTTCTTCCTATGCCATCGTTTGCAAGTGAGCTACATCTTACAATCAAGGATTTGTTTGCTTGGTTGTTAGATTGACATCCTCCCACCGCTAGCCGTTACGGGTGTAGCGGGGGATTCCAAAAATCACTTCTTGGGTTTCCTCTTTCTACGACTCGACTTACTTGGAGGAGTTTCCTCACCCACGCAAATGTCCTGCTTGACACTTTTATCAGAGCAATTCTTGTAGTGAGAATGATTTTTACAGAACAACGCAGTCGAGTAGCGCTAGTGAACAACATGAAGTGATCGCACACGCATGACAAATTTTGTGTGAGTCAAGCGGATGCTGGTGGCTATAATGACAGAGGTGGAGTATCCACCATCTCAAGGGTCTTGGGAAGCAAGACAAATAAATAAAGGACATGCGATATGACCAATAGATGGGATGAAACGTGGCACAGGCTACGGGAGTGGACAAATGGTCAAGCACCTTCAGAGCGTCTAGCAGCACAAATCTTGCTTCATGAGGGTTATAAAGACTTAGATCCTAGCCATCCATTAGGTGGTAAAGATGGCAAAAAGGATGCTCTTTGTAAGAAGGATGGTCAACAGTGGCTAATGGCTGTCTACTTTCCAAGAGGTCAAAAAAATTTTGATGACATTAAAAATAAATTTCTTCATGATCTGAAGGGTGTGAAAGCTAATAAAGCAGATGCGTTAGCCTTTGTAACAAATCAGGAACTCCGTCTCGCAGAGCGTCAAGAACTTCACAAATCTGCTGGAAACATAACTGTTGAGCTATTTCATTTAGAGAGGATTACTGCAATTCTTGATCAACCTAAAATGCACGGTGTCCGAAAACAGTTTCTTGGAATAGATTTTACAGAAATTGTGACTGTGTATAGGCAGTCAGTACCACAGATTCAGGAGAAGAGCAGAAACGGTGTCAAAACCTCTTACCAAATAGATCCTGTCGCTGGAACACGCATAATTCTTGGTCAAGAGCTTGATTATTGATTTCAGTAGAGGGGTCTAACATATTATGGCAGCGGACAGACGAAAGCCTTTGGTGGTGGTGCAAAGGTTATCTGTCGCCGCTACATTTTGCCATTATGTTCCAAACTGAGCACCTGTAGACTGAGCAATTTCTGTCAAGCTTCATAGATTCCAAGGGAGTAGTCTATTGATAGCCGAGGAGGATGCTTCATTGACTACATCTGCCGTTGACACCTATTACTCTAGATTCCGCAAGGTGCTTGAGTACATCGATTCTCATCTGGACGACTCATCCAATAAGCGATAATTTATTTACGCCTTCTATGTTTGAGACCACATATGACTGAGCTACTTGAACGTGTAATTGCCCGATTGAAAACCTTATCTTCCAGTGAGCAGGATGCGATCGCAACGATGATTTTAGAGGAACTTGAAGATGAACGTCTCTGGAATGAGTCGTTTGCGCGTTCCCCAGATTTGTTGGCTCAGCTTGCAGCCGAGGCGATGGCTGAACATCGCGCAGGCAAAACGCAAGAGTTAGATCCAGAAACATTGTGAAATCTCGTACAACTACTCAATTTCGGAAAATGTTTGCTGATCTACCAGAGCAGGTTCAGGAACAAACCCGTGAGGCATATCGGCAATTCAAGCAAGATCCAAGTTATCCCAGCTTGCGATTCAAGAAAGTTCATCCTAAATTGCCAATTTATTCTGCACGAATCAACAGAGACTATCGAGCAGTCGGTCAATTAGATGAAGACACGGTAATCTGGTTCTGGATTGGTTCTCACGCAGAATACGATATGCTGCTTGATCAATTGTAGAAACGCAAGCTAACAACTGTCTTGCAGCGGACGGTTTGGAGAGCTTGGTGACGATGCGAAGGTTATCGCCGCAGCTCAAGCAAACCATTGGGACGCATCAATCGGTACCGTGTCAAATCAACAGCTTAATGTATGCACTCTACTGCTCATAATGCAAACGTCCGAAATTATGTGTTAGATAGAGCGATCGCAAACTATGAGTTGGTACTGTTCCTAGAGTATATACCGTATGTTCTGGAAACTTGGCTGCGGGAAAACCCCAAAAAATTTCAGAAACCCCTAGATGATTTACGCACGATGATTGACTTTTTGAGGATGAAGGGAATCATCCACGTCGATGCGCATTTTCGCAACGTCCTTACCGACGGCGAGCAGACATATTTGACCGATACTCTGAATTCACTTCATCTCAACGCAGTCAACGCAATTTTAGATCCCATGATTGCTTCCCTATATGCTCAATTTTGACACTTTTATCAGAGCAATTCTTGTGGTCAGAATGATTTTTACAAAACAACGCAGTGGAGTAGCGCCAGGGAACAAGATGAGGCGATGGCACAGAGTGCCCGCTTTCAGCGATCGCGTACTCATGACAAATTTTTTGTGAGTCAAATTGTCTAACCTCGGCAAGCAACCAAATTGAAATTCACATTCTCAAAGATAGTAGTTGAATTGTCATCGGATAGCGAGGGCAGAGAAACTTATCATCGAAGTAAAAGTTGTTCACAACACTAATAAACTCATCCAGTAGCACTGCGCAACGATAAAGCAACAGTATGCAATGACAAAGCAACACTACGCAATGGCAAAGCAAGAACTTGTAATCACAAATCAACAACGTGCAATAACAAAGCAGCACTGCGCAATCACAAAGTAGTGATTCGCAATCCTTACAACGAGTCTGTTAGCTGGTTTTCTTTGGGGCACTCCAGGCAAAACCAACTGATTCCCCAGAAAATGTTGATAGGCGATGTATCACTGACAATAATAACAATCTGCCCATTTCCCGCAAGTTTTGAATGTCCTGTTTGACACTTTTATCAGAGCAATTCTTATGGTGAGAATGATTGTTACAGAACAACGCAATTGAGCAATTTCTGTCAAGCTTTATAGATTCCAAGGCAGTAGTCTATTGATAGCCAAGGAGGATGCTTCATTGACTACATCTGCCGTTGACACCTATTACTCTAGATTCCGCAAGGTGCTTGAGTACATCGATTCTCATCTGGACGACGACCTGAGTGTCGATCGCCTGAGCAACGTTGCTGCATTCTCGAAGTATCATTTTCACAGACAGTTCTCTGAACTTTTCGGGATTAGCGTATACAAATACGTTCAACTCCATCGCTTGAAGCGCGCTTCTTACCAACTTGCCTTTCGTGACTATATGCAGATCATCGATATTTCGCTGGCAAGTGGCTACGAAAACCATGAATCATTTTCTCGTGCATTCAAGAAAAGCATAGGGCAAACTCCTTCCGAGTTCAGAGAGTGTCCGCAGTGGAATCCTTGGCACTTGACTTACCAACCATTAAGTGACTTAAGGATCAAGCACATGAAACCAGAAAATCAGCCTACAAAAGTTAAGCTAATCACCTTTAAAGACACCAAAGTAGCTGCTCTTGAGCACCGTGGTGATCCAAATCTCATCGGGAATTCGGTTCGCAAGTTTATCGAATGGCGAAAGCAGAACAATCTGCTGCCCCAAGTCAGTGATACTTTTAACATCCTCTACGATAATCCGTCTGAGACATCGCCTGAAAACTATCGTTTTGACATATGCGCATCAACAGATCAAGATGTGGCTGACAACCCATTTGGGGTTGTAGAAAAAATGATTCCTGGTGGTAAATGCGCTGTATTGAGGCACATTGGAGATGATGCGAACCTTGGCGAGAGCATCAATTATCTTTACTCGAACTGGCTCCCATTGAGTGGAGAAGAACCGCGAGACTTTCCACTGTTTCTACACAGAGTCAGTTTTTTTCCTGATGTGCCTGAGCATGAGGCGATTACCGACGTGTTTCTTCCCCTCAAGTAAATTCGTACAGGTGGCGCAACTATTCATTCCAGCGGAGTATTGAAGCCAAAGCAACATAACAACGCCCATGCACATCGACTGCCAAGAGTTGATCTGTTGTAATGCAAAGGTTATCTGCGGCGGGTGATATCAAATCCGGTAGCATCTGAATAATTAAAAAACCGCAGAGACGCTAAGAACGCAGGGGAAGAACAAGGAGGAATAATTCTGATACAAACGGATTTGATAGGATGTGCACCGTTCGACCGCTTTATCCCTCGGTGGGGTAATGCAGTAAAATTTTCGGTAGGATATATCTTTCTGCTTACGCAGCGTAGTTACATGAAGCCTGAAGTTGTTACTGCAATCATTGCAGCGCTCGTCGCGGTCACTAGCGCCATCGTCAGTATTTATGGGCAGATGCGTATAACACAATTGTCTGATCGCCTTGCTAAACAACGTGAAGCTGAATCGCGTGAAGCACAAACATCTGCCTTAATGTCGAAATATCGAGATCCATTGCTACGATCAGCAATCGATCTCCAAAGCCGCTTATTTAACATTCGCCAAAACCGCGTTCTGCAAAATTTTGATCAACGGTGTTTATCTGAACAAGATTATTTAATTAGCAATACGTTGTATGTTTTTGCAGAATATTTTGGATGGGTCGAGATTCTACGGCGAGAAATTCAGTTTTTAGATTTGGGTGATCTTGAATTAAATCGTCGCCTTAGTGAACTATTTGTGAACATTACCAAGGCTTTTGGTACAAACCGATTCAATGGCAAAGATAATTTTGATCCAACATTTCAACTATTTAATGGAGAACAGCGGGCGATTGGAGAAATTATGATGAAGTCTCGCTCAGCAGAGCAAATGCTGGGTTATGAGTGCATTGGTTATGCTGCATTTGTTCAGAAAATGAGCGATCCAGACTTTGCCCGTTGGTTTATAAAACTAAAAGAGGATCTTGATGTGATAATAAAGGAATCGAAAATTGGCGGGGAGCGCCTTATTTCGATCCATACTAGGTTGATCGATCTGATTGATTTTCTTGACCCACGCTGTGTGCGTATACCGTTAAAGTATAGAACTAAAATTGAGTAGCCAGCGGTCGAACACTACGTTGAAGCCGACCATACAAAGGTTGTCTGTAGGAGTCAGTATTATCTGCAGCGGCTCAACTGTACCGTTGAGACGCATCAATCGGTGCCGCGTTAAATCAACACCTTAATGTATACACTCTACCTTAACGGGAGGTCTGGAGGGCGATAGTGCGCCCACTACAACGGTACTCCGTTTAGTGGTGGGGTACATGGACCCTCCAGGTTCTTTTTGTGGGTTCGATGCCCACAAAAAGAACTGTTCTACGTTAAAATGAATAAGATAGGACTACAAAATAGTAGCATGTTAGTTTTTGAGGCAAAATTACAAGGACAAGACGAGCAGTACCGAGCGCTAGACGAAGCGATTCGGACTGCTCGTTTTGTTAGGAATAGCTGCCTCAGATATTGGATGGACAATCGTGGCATTGGTCGATATGACCTAAGTGCCTATTGCAAGGTACTGCGTGACACATTTGAGTGGTGCAAGAAGTTGTCTGCTCAAGCCTGTCAAGCTAGCGCAGAAAGAACATGGTCAGCGATTGCTCGCTTCTACGACAGCTGCAAGAAGAATAAGCCCGGAAAGAAAGGACATCCTCAATTCAAGAAAGAGCAAACTCATGGCAGTGTTGAATACAAGGTTGATGGGTGGAAACTTTCAGACGATAGAAGATATATCACCTTTCGAGATGGATTCAAGGCTGGCAGATTCAAGATGTGGGGCACTCGCGATTTGCATTTTTACCAAACAAGTCAAATCAAACGTGTTCGCGTCGTTCGTCGTGCCGATGGCTACTATGTTCAGTTCTGTATTGACCAGGAGCGTCTAGAAAAGCGAGAGCCAACTCTTAAGACGGTTGGCATTGATGTTGGGTTAAATCACTTTTACACAGACTCAGATGGGAACACCGTTCCCAATCCAAGACATCTGCGCAAAAGTGAGAAAGCTCTCAAAAGATTGCAACGTCGATTATCTCGCAAGCAAAAAGGCTCGTCTAACCGAGCCAAAGCGAGAAAGAAAGTAGCGAGAAAACACCTTAAGGTAAGTCGCCAGCGTAAAGACTTTGCCGTTAAGACGGCAAGGTGCGTAGTGATGTCTAACGACCTCGTGGCGTATGAGGACTTGAAGGTGCGGAATATGGTGAGCCAGCGCGTTGGGCGGGTTCCCCGACTTGAAGCGACTGGCGAACCCGTAAGGGTGAGGAATCGACGCCTTTCCAAATCAATATCTGATGCTGCGTGGACTCAATTCCGAGAATGGGTTGAATATTTTGGGAAAGTATTTGGAGTGGCAACAGTTGCCGTGCCACCTCACTACACTTCCCACAACTGCTCTAACTGTGGAAAAACTGTCAAGAAAAGTCTTAGCACTAGGACGCATAACTGCTCTCACTGTGGACACATTCAAGACAGAGACCATAACGCAGCACGGAACATACTAGAACAGGGATTACGTACCGTGGGGCACACGGGGAGTAGCGCCTCTGGAGAGAACGACCTCTGTCTTGGTGAAGAAATTCCTCAAGATAAGTCGGCTCGTGGAAAGAGGAAGCCCAAGAAGTGATTCTTGGAATCCCACGCTGCAACGGTACTCCGTTCAGCGCTGGGAGGATGTCAATGCTCATATCCTAATTCATGCGGTTTCTCATGCTGTTGATGGACGGAGGAAAATGGCTAAGAACCACATAGAACTTAGAAGGAAGAGATACTTCAAGCTCAGTTCACAAATCGCTCAGTTGGATAATGCACAATTGCGTTCTCTGTTTGACAATAGTGAGTCGCATGAGTCGAGTATGGGTTGGGGGATGAATCACGTTATTGTCCTTGGGCAATCTAAGGTATTTGTAAAGCGCGTTCCGGTTACGAACATTGAATATGACAACCTGTTCTCTACCAGAAACCTCTATGATCTGCCGACTTCTTATAACTACGGCTTCGGTTCCACTGGTTTTGGCGTCTTCCGTGAACTCGTGACTCATATCAAGACAACCAATTGGGTATTGGAAGGGGCGATCGCCACTTTCCCACTGATGTACCATTATCGGATTATTCCGTTCTCCGGGCGGCGTGCGGATGTGGACATGGAACAATGGGGCAATAATGCAAACGTCCGAAATTATGTGTTAGATAGAGCGATCGCAAACTATGAGTTGGTTCTGTTTCTAGAGTACATACCGCATGTTCTGGAAACATGGCTGCTCTTAAACCCCAACAAACTTCAGAAACCCCTGGATGATTTACGCACGACGATTGACTTTTTGAGAACAAAGGGAATCATCCACTTCGACGCACATTTTCGCAACGCCCTTACCGACGGCGAGCAGACATATTTGACCGATTTTGGTTTGGTACTTGACAAGAGTTTTGCGTTGACGAAAGATGAAGAGTCTTTCTTTGAGCAGAACACATTTTACGATTACGGAGAAGTCCTGCGGAATCTGGGACACCTGATTCGACCATCGTATGATTCATGTTCGGAGAACGAGAAACGCAGGATAATGAAAAAATATGGCATAAAAGAAGGCTTACAACCTTATGAAGTGGGGGCTATATTGCTCGACAATATCGAGCAGATACATGCTCATGGGGACATGAATTTAGATGAGTTCTACGTTGGCAGCATCGTCAGATACCGTAGCATCATTGCACTGATGCAAGACTTTTTTGTTGATATGTGGGGAAATGAAAAGAAGGACACGAAACTTCCCCATGCAAAACTACGGCTGTTGCTCAAAGAGACGAGGTTTCTTCCTGATGATGGATACCACGGCGGATAGTCGTCGTTATTTGGCGTTGCGGTGCGTCCCAACAACCCGCTTGTACCTGACTGTTGAGAATTTCAGGAACAGTACTTGATGTTGCCGCAGGTGGAAATCCAAGGTACACAGCGTAGAAGAAACTGGAGCTTGCAATCTAGCAATAGAATAAAATTATCAAAAATATTACGGCTTTATCTCAATGAGTTTGTTTTTTTCAGCGCTTGGACTTCTCCTTTTCCTACTGACACTGGGCGTTGCAATTTATCTAATCACGGCTCGCCGTTATCGATCCTCTGATTCTGTAGCCAATTCCTATGATCAATGGACTGAAGATGGTATTTTGGAGTTTTACTGGGGCGAGCACATCCACTTAGGTCATTATGGTTCACCGCCGCAACGAAAGAATTTTCTGACTGCCAAATCTGACTTCGTGCATGAAATGGTACGTTGGGGCGGCTTAGATAAATTACCCCCTGGCACCACTGTTTTAGATGTTGGCTGTGGTATTGGGGGGAGCAGCCGCATTTTGGCACGGGATTACGGGTTTGTAGTCACAGGGATTACTATCAGTCCTCAACAGGTCAAACGTGCCCAGCAGTTAAGTCCTGAGGAACTTGATGTTCAGTTTCTGGTGGATGATGCGATGGCGCTTTCATTCGCAGATGCAAGTTTTGATGTAGTTTGGTCGATTGAAGCCGGACCACATATGCCAGACAAAGCCGTTTTCGCCAAAGAGTTAATGAGGGTGCTAAAGCCGGGTGGCGTGCTGGTTGTGGCGGACTGGAATCAGAGGGATGATCGCCAAAAGCCGCTCAATTTTTGGGAGAAACTCGTCATGCAGCAACTCCTCGATCAGTGGTCTCATCCCGCGTTCTCAAGTATCGAAGGCTTTTCCGAGCTTCTAGAAGCAACGGGATTCGTTGAGGGAAGAGTATTAACAGCAGACTGGACGGAACAAACACTTCCTTCTTGGCTAGATTCTATCTGGCAGGGAGTGGCACGACCTGAGGGATTGTTGCGGTTTGGTCTATCTGGTTTGATTAAATCTCTACGAGAAGTACCGACCCTTCTATTGATGCGGCTAGCATTTGGCACAGGTCTTTGCCGCTTTGGGATGTTCCGCGCTTTACGGGCTGATTCCTCGCTACAATTCACAAAGACAGTTTCAACACAAGCTGCTCAAGTTTGATAAAGCAACGGCTATCTTTGACCTATCTATTTGAAAGACTATCGCCTACTTGTATTGGTATCATTGGTGGCTTGGAAGCGATCGCCTGCTCAAGAGAACCCTTGGGCTGCTTAGAAGTCGTTTGTTAATAGCAATCACTAGGTTTGATGACTTGTACGCTGGTGCTTAGTAGCAATTGGATTTATGTTTACTACCATTGCCCATCATTCTTTCTCTACGCCTGCTCTCATCGTAGCTGTTTCAACGCGTCTTGAGCCTAGAGGGGGATTGTTGACTCCGAGTATATTTTAGCGCAAAAGCCGTCCTAGAATGACGGGGCTTGTATCCCATTCTTTTGGTCAACTGATGTTCTCTCAGTGGTGTGCAATGCCACTTCCACGTCGCCACGTTGCAGGAGGCATGCCTAAATGACGTTTGAATGCTCGGTTAAATGCGGCTTCTGACTCATACCCCACTTGAGTGGCAATCTTTGCCATGCCTGCATCTGTACTTTTTAGCAAGTTCACCGCTAGCTGTAGCCGCCACTGCGTTAAATATTGCATGGGCGGCTGTCCCAACAGTTGAGTAAAGCGAGTTGCCAGTGTTGATCGCGAAACTCCTACCTGTTTTGCCAGCTCTGTTACCGTCCAGTGATGTTCAGGGCGAGCGTGTAGTAACTCCAATACCTGACCCACAATTGAGTCATTCAATGCAGCCAGCCAACCAAGCTGTTGTTCTGATATTTGCTGCATCTGGTTCCGGAGAATTTCCACGAACATTAACTCGGTTAACCGTGCTAGTAGACAACTGCTGCCCGGACGATTACTGAGCGTTTCTTGAATGATGTAGCGAACTCCAGTTTCTAACAGCGGAGAAGTTGGCTCTGCAAAGACCGGAATATGCATCAGGAAGGGAAGGGTTCGCAGAAATGGATTGAACAACAGTTCGTCACACAACAAAAAGCCACAGACAAGCTGCGTCAGCGCTCCATTTCCGCCATATTTCAGAACTGGCATATCTGACCAGGGTTGAGGAGGAAGGATATCTCCGACTGGAATCGGCGGTTTACCTGGTTGATCACTCAAAATATGAGAACTGCCATAGGGAAAAACAATAATGTCTCCTTCAGAGAGTTGTTTGCTTTCAGAGCATCCATCAATTTCTACCCAACAGGTTCCCTCAGCAACAATGTGGAACGAGACAATTCGCCGTGAAGGTGCTTGCAGTAGCACTGCTAACTGAGCTGGCGGTGGCGTTTCAATACTCCAGGGAGCAAAGTACTCGGTACGAAACTGGACACCACCCGAAAGGCGAATCACTCGAAGCACATCAGAGAGAACATCCATAGCACTTTTAAGAATGTTTACAACCGTTCACTCAGTAAAGTGACATTTACTGGTCTGGCGTTTCAGTCAATAACTCCAGAGTCTTAGTCATTGCACATCCCGTTTTTATAGTCAAGTATAGAGTTACAGTGCATTATTCTTCATTAAGTCGGTGTTAAAAACCACTAGCATCTGAAGGGACATCACACAACATTCAAACATTTTCAATTTAACTGTCCCCAAACCGACAGTTTCTCAATCATAAAGACGAGTGCAATCCTCGCCTAAAGTCGGCAATTGCATGGTTGTGGTCTGCACATTGTCTTTCATCAACTATTCCTTTTATCAACTATTCAATTCAGTTTGCCGATATTTGACATCAATTCCTGTAACTCTAAAGGACAACACTATGTTGGAATTACAAGCCCCTACAGCCCATTCACCTGTCCAATCCTGGATAGAACGTGCTAAAAACTTAGGTTCTCAATTTGCAGAACGTCGGACTGATGCAAACGAAAACGATCAATTTGTTGCTGAAAACTTTGCAGATTTGAAACAGCATGGATTTGTTTCGGCGGGTGTGCCTGCTGAGTTAGGCGGTGGAGGAGCAAGCTACATCGAAATGTCTGGAGTGCTGCGTGAGCTTGCCCATCATTGCAGTTCCACTGCGCTTGCCTTTGCTATGCATACGCATCAAGTCATGATACCTGTATGGCGTTGGCGTCATCAAAATGCTCCTGTAGAGAGTTTGCTGCGACGAGTGGCAATGGAACAAATTATCCTCCTCAGTAGCGGTGGTTCTGATTGGTTACAAGGCTCTGGTACGGCAACTCGGGTCGAAGGTGGTTTTTATATTAACGGCTGTAAAGTTTTTGCTAGCGGTGCCCCTGCGGGTGATTTGCTCATGACTAGCGCTGTTTACGATGATCCAGAAGCTGGCTCCACTGTTTTGCATTTTGCAATTCCTGTTCATGCTCAAGGAGTCAAGATTGATCCCGTTTGGCACGCAATGGGTATGCAGGGCACAGGCTCCCACAACATCCTATTATCGGATGTATTTGTGCCTGATGCGGCTATCGCGCTGAGACGACCCCAGGGTAAGTGGCATCCTTTGTTTCACATCATTTCAATGTTGGCAATTCCACTGGTGTATTCAGTGTATGTGGGTGTAGCAGAAGCTGCACGAGACTTAACGGTGCAGTTGATCCAGAAACGCCCAGAAAATAGCCACATCTGCTATCTGGTCGGCGGCATCGAGAACGAATTGATGGCTGCAAAGTTAGCGCTACAACACATGATTACAGTGGCAGATACCAGTCAGCCTGGATTTGATACTACTAATCAAATTATGATGGGTCGCACCCTAGCGGCACGTGCTGTGCTCAATGTGGTTGAACTGGCAATGGAAGCTACAGGGGGCACTGCCTTTTATCGTTCCTTGGGTTTAGAGCAATTGTTCCGCGATGCTCAAGCTGTTCGTTATCACCCTTTACGGAAAGGTGAGCAACGCCGACTTGCAGGACAACTTGCCCTCAATTGGACAATCGAGGCAAAAGACTAACTTTCCCCCAACTCTTAACTTAATCAGCGATCGCTACCCTCCAGTACCAGACGAGCGACTTTACCGCGATCGCCTGTCTAGCACTGGAGAATGATCGTCTAACCTGGGCAAGCGATTAAATTGAAATTCACATCCTCAAATATGGTAGTTAAATTGTCATCGATAGCGGAGGCAGATGAACTTATCACCGGAGTAAAAGTTTTTCAGAACACTAGCAAACTCATCCAGCAGCACAGGGCAATAACAAAGCAACACCGCGCAATCACAAAGCAACACTGCGCAACGACAAAGCAACACTACGCAACGACAAAGCAACACTGCGCAACGACAAAGCAACACCGCGCAATCACAAAGCAATACTACGCAATCACAAAGCAGCATTGCGCAATGACAAAGCCGTGATTCGGAATCCTTACAACGAGTGTGTAAGCTGATTTTCTTTGGGGCACTCCAGGCAAAACCAACTGATGAAATTTACCGAATGATTTCTGCTGGAGTTTTGAATCTTAGTCCTGTTCAGACATATGCCTTTTCGCTGGATGCAGCTAATGAAGGGGTGACTAAAGCAGCAAAGGTCTTGACTAATACGTTATAGTTCCATAACTTTACGATCAAATTGTCAGAGCCAGACAGCAGGCTAACAACGCAGTGGAGCGGACGGGAAGATCCTGCGCTTCGTTTAAATGTTATCTGCCGCCGCTCACTTTTGCCGTTAGACCTGAACAGCACGCGACCAGTACGCTTCAATCCATCTAGAATAGAGAGCTGTCAGCTCCCTTTTCTAACTAACACGAGGTGGCTATGGACAAGATTTTTTTCCCACGCGATCCGGATGAGATCAATAAACAATTCAAGGGAGGCATCGATCTCGGCCGAAACCTTCAATTCGTAAATCTTCTAGAGAAGAGACAAGTCAAGCGAATCGTCCGGAGCAACGTGATTGTGATCGGTCCTCCGAGCAGGTCATGTGAACAGGTTGACCAATTCTTCTTGTACGGCTCGGGGATGACTGGCGAAAATGGGCAGGCAAAGATCTCCCTTTCGGACTACCTTTGCGATACGAATCTTAATATGCAAGGCGCTGAGCGCTTTAGTCTACGCGACTTGCCTTGGTTCCTGACGACTCCTGTTGCGATAAAACCGTGTTATCTCACGCACTCGGTCGAGTTAGTCGCAGCTCCCGTCCCACCTGGCGGAGCCTGGATTCCCGACGCTCCTGCCGACATTTTCATACAAGTTTATAGTTGGCTGCCGAATGGCGATCCAGCCCCATACACACAGTTCTCATGGCATTGTTCTGCGAGTTACACTATACTTCGCAACCCGTAAGCAATAGCCAAATGTAGGTGGGACCAGCGAGGGGAAAAAGGGGATATTCAAAATAACTGGTCTAAAAAAAGCGTTGTAACAGAGGGTATGACCCGCTCTGCTGGCTTCTCGTTAGTAGGCTTTATTTGTGTGTTTTAAAGTCCTCGCTGAACTAGAAGAGTTAAGGGAGATTGAGTGCAGATGTGAGATTTTTTGCCGTCTGTGGGTTTGTTCTGCACGAGTGCATCAGCCTACTCTAACCAAAGTCTTTTTGTAAAGTGTCCAGTTCGCAACCTCCATACAGCTGCTCAGCAAGATTCCAAATTCTTCAAAATCATACCTAAGACAGATGTATTGAAATATAAAATTGGCTAAAAATCCCCTGGTTACTTGTTGAGAGTTCAGTATTGTCTGATACTACAACAAGGTTTTTTGTTTGTATCGCGTTCTTCTCAAAACAGGGAGCTATGGGACTACGCGGTCGTATTCTAATGATGTAGAAATCCGTTTACTTAAGTCAAATAGAGTAGGTGTGAGATGAGAAAATTTAGATTACCCGTATGGTTTCCATACCCCACTTCTTGGTTAAATGCCTTAATATTATCGATATTTATGACTGGGTTGGTAGCCTTGATGAGGCGTAGTAACGGTTTGGACTCTTATTTGACTCAATGGTCAAACAACCCAGAACTCTCTACCGTAGTGGTCATATTGTTATTCATATCACCAATACCTGCGATCGCTCTTTTTCATCACTTTTTAATCGGTCGCTTTATCCCCGCTATTCCAGGAGAACGAACAAATAACATCAAAGGCTTTGTTCCTGGAATCATCAGTTGGTGGGAAAGTTTGTATAGCTGGCTTGTGTTTGTCCTCTCTACTTTGATTGCAATACTATTTTCTACTCCTTTTTTACCTCTATTTCAGCTCAACTACGAAAAAATTATTGACAGTTACAACCAACCTCATAAAAATTTGCAAGCAATTTTTGCTATTTTCTGGATAATCAGCGCCGCGATTTTCTACCAAATAGAATATTTATTTAAGTACCGTCTGATTTTTGCTGATAGTTTTCATAGTGAGACAGAAAACACATATGAAAGAATTGATGAAACAAAAAATGCAAAACTAGAAAAAAATCAGCCAAGTGAAGTCCCTGTTACGGAAATTCAAAAGAGTGAGCAAGTCTCCACGCAAAAGACAACAGTTGTTGACTTAATTGGAAAATATAGAAAGTTACCAAAAAGAATTTTTACATTGATTTTAATTTCTTTAATAAGTTTATGGATATATTTGTTTACTAATTTGCCAGAGGTTAAACAGACTATATCATCTGCAAACATATCTCTGGAAAATTCATTAAAAACCAATCTTGCAAACACTCCTAAAGATGAGAATTTTGAACGAGCAATTGACAAAGCTAAAATTGCAGCACAACTAACAAAGACAGCCCAAACTCAAGATGAGTGGAAAATTGTTCTGAATCGATGGGAACAAGCAATTAGACTTTTAGAACAGGTGCCAAGTTCTAGCCGAAATTATCCAATGGCGCAGCAAAAAATTATCCAGTATCAAATTCATCGGGAATTTGCTAGGCAAAATGCCACATTGAATTAGGCAATTTGAATTGCAAAATAATGATGACACCGAGGGAGTGCTGTTGGGCAACAGGACCAGCAAGCGCGATAAGCGGAGCTTAAGCCTTCGGCTATCGCACTACCTCAAGTCGTCCTCCGCTAACATACAAAGAGAAAAGCAGATTTATTCCTCAAGCAAACTATGTCAGGAAACACCACGCGGCGTAACTTCCTCATCACGAGTGTTGCGGTTGCAGGCAGCATAGCAGGAGCATCTGCTTTGCAACAAAAAGCTGCCAACACTGCTACACCACCAGCGACTATGCCAGAACGAGTGCTGGGACGTACAGGAGTGAAAGTGCCTATTTTCGGGTTAGGAGGAGCTGGTCAAACACCCCTCTCTTGGCAAGGAAGAGAGCGCGATGCTGTCGCAATTATCGAGAAAGCGCTTGGACTTGGCATTCGTTATTTTGATACTGCTGCTAGTTATGGGCCAAGTGAAGATTATTTCGGGAAAGCACTACCATCCTATCGGTCAGAAATTTTTCTAACTAGTAAGACAGATAAAAGAGACCGTGATGGTGCATGGCGGGAATTAGAGAGAAGTCTCAAACGTCTGAACACAGACTATCTTGACTTGTGGCAATTGCATCACGTTTCTTTCCAAGAAGAACTCAACACCATTTTTAGTTCATCTGGTGCAATCAAAGCTTTAGAAGAGGCGATGCAGCAAAAACTCGTTCGGTTTGTTGGTATTACCGGACATCATGATCCACAGGTGATTGCAGAAGGATTGCGTCGTTTTCCCTTCCACACAACGCCTGAAGGGGTGACAAAGAAGCTACAAAGCAGATTGGATAAGAGACATAGCACGTAGACCCTTGTGAAAATAAGGTAATTTACTGGGCTTTAAGCGCATCAAATCATGAGCGAAATGAGCCCAAAATTCCATTGCTCCCACCCAAAGTAGACCATATAAACCAACCCAAAATGTACTATGTCGGCGATGTAATCGGTGTAATTCCTTCAGACGACCAACATATTTTTGTAGTCCCATCTGGCGGGAGCGACGACCAGCATTAACAGCACAAGTATATGCGATAGCAATTAATAAAATTAGTGCTATCAGACGTTGACCATCAGCAGAAGTAGATTCGAGATTATAGCCACCAGTCTTACAATCTTTAAACATCGCCTCGATGCCACTTCGTAGTTTGAATGCTTTCCTTGCTGATTCGAGACTATTTAGGTTAGTCAGTAAAAACCAGCCAGCAGGCTCAACTTTGCCACGATATTTACGCTTGTAATATCCGGCTAAATTAAATTTAGTAAAACCTTTCTGTTTAGTTGCTTGAATACCTGTTAGGAAGAATGAGATACCAGGAATTAATCCCAAAGATTGTAACCGTTGATATGATTGATTTTCTTGTCGAATATATGTGCCTTGCTTTTGACGTAGCACAAAGTCAATTCCCTTGCTGTGTAACCAATTCGCCAGTTTGATGCTATGAAATTCTCTATCACCCAGCACCAACATTCGATATCCTTTAAACAACCGCAGCAATGGTCGAATTAACTTTTTCTGCTCACCCAAATTGCTACATCCTCTTTTTGATAACAATAACCAGTAAACAGGTATTGCTCTTTTTTCTTCAATGAAACTGATGACAAACACATTTTGGTCACGCCATTGTGTTCTATCAATGGCAAATATCAGTTGTTTCTTTCCCAATATATCCCTGTTTTTTATCCATCTTTTGAGCAGGGGAAACCACAGATATTGAATTGATAATTGCGGCAGCAGTAAAAACCTTTGGATACTCCGTCGCCGACTTTCAAAAAGTATCGGTTGTGGAAATACAGATGAGAGCTTCTCAATCGTCACAGTTTTATGAAATTGCAATAGCATAATCAAGATTGAGAGCATCTTGTACTGCGTCGGTGTCAGTACATTGGAAAAGCAGTTTTGATAGAATTTAGGTAACATTATCATTTGATAGGTCTTGTTGAGAATATCTGACCTATCTTTTTTTACCTTAAAACGGTCACACTCCCCTATTTTCTCGACTTCAGCCCTCTTGTCACCCCTTCAGCACAACACTTATCCCTGTCAATGCTGCTGACAAATACCACCCGCGTCCATTCCTTCCAGTCGTTCTTCCGATAGCACAACAAAAAAATGTTGGCGTTATTGCTATGAAAGTACCTGCTTACGGTCGGTTGTTCAAACCAGGCGGATTGGATGGAATGCAGCAAGCTATGGGATACAGTTTGTCTCAACCTGGCGTTCATTGTTGTGTCATCGCGGCTGAAACGGTTAAGCAATTGGAAGAGAATGTGAATGTTGCTCGAGCTTTCCAACCTCTTAACAATAAGGCATTAGCTGCAATTGAGCAGCGTACTGCTGCAGTTTGGGAGGACGGCACGTTTTTCCGGGCTTGGACATGAAATTTTGCTCTTTTTAAAAGAAGCCAAGACTGTCTGCTGGCTTGCGACCAAACGTAAAAAAGATGGTGACATCGTTCCAAATCCCTTGCTCGGTTTTTAATACCTCTAGTTCTGCCTCAAATTCAACCTTGGCTTGTGCTAACTGCTCAGACGAAAGTTGCGACAAGGGATGTGGAAATTGTCCTGGTGCTGGATGCGAACTTCCAGTCCACATAGCTTTTGCTTGCTCCAAGCTAATATAACTCCCATACTGCTCAGGCTTGATTTCAATTGCCTCGAAGCCTGCTTGCTGGAGCAGATCATGGCACTTTTCAACTGTGCCTGTTGGTTTGCTAAACGCTAATGTAATGCCATACTTCTCAACGACTTTCTGCGCAACAACCCCTCCAACAAAAGCGGTTTCTGCAAATGCATGAAAGCCAATGATTCCACCTGGTTTAAGAAATCCATGCCAAAGGCGCAATGCGGCTGGAATATCTGCCATCCAAATTAGTGCAGACGAACACAAAATTCGGTCAAAACTATTGGCGGGAAAATTCAATGCTTCGGCATCCGCAAGCTGAAGTTCAACATTGCTAAGCCCCAATCCTGCAATCTTGCGCCTTGCCTGGTCAAGCATTCCACTTGAAATATCTACGCCGACAACACGACCTTCAGACCCAACAATCTGAGCCGCTTCAATCACAACTATACCTGTTCCAGTTGCAATGTCCAAAATGTGCTGTCCAGGACCGATTTGTGCATAGTCAATGAGACGATGAGCAATTTGAGAATGCCAATCGCTGTTATCATAGGTTTGACTTCTGCGGCTGTACAAATCCGCTATTTCCTGCTTGTAGTCATTTAACTCAAGTTGGTTAGTCATCTCAGGTTTCTCTTGCCAATAGTTCTTGGAATTCAGAGCTATCAAGACTCAGATTTGTTTAGCATTTGCAAAATTTCTTGAGCAGCGCGATCGCACACTCCCACTTCTCCCAAACACTGCCGCATTTGTTGATAATCTGCCAACATCTGCTTTTTACTTTCGGGATTGAGCAGCAATTCCAACGCGGCTTGGGTAACGTTCTCTGGCGTTGCTTGCTCTTGTAAGAATTCTGGCACAATCGGCTTCATCACAACTAAATTGGGCGGTGATGCAAAAGGTATGGAACCTTTAAGTACAGTACGAGCGATCCAAGCCGTGATCGGATGAAGTCGGTAGAGGACAACTTGAGGTACCTGCAACAATGCCAGTTCCAAGTTAACTGTGCCAGATTTGGTGATTGCGAGATCAGCGGCGGCGAGGACTTCCTGAGTTCTCCCAGATACCACAGAACCCCGCAAACCATAACGCTGTATTGCCCTTTCAATTGGTTCTCGATAGATTTCTAGAGATAAAGGAATCCAAAAGTGCACCTGGGGTAATTTAGATTGAATCACCTGAGCTGCCTGGAATATCACAGGTAAAAGATGTTTCAGTTCTTGGCGACGAGAAGCAGGCAGAAGTGCGACACTGATCACATCCGCTGCAATTCCTAACTGTGTACGAGCCGTTTCCCGACTAGGAAAGTTTTGGACTCTATCTACCAAAGGATGCCCTACCCATGTCACTTTTGCTCCCTTTTGTTGAAAGTAACGGGCTTCCTCTGGAAAGATTGCTAGCAGCTTGTCTGTGATACCAACAATTAAATTTGTGTTTCGTGAGTTTACTGACCAAACCCATTCTTGTGGTGCGATATAATACACGATAGGAATTTGTGGCAGATTTCGACGAAGATAATTTCCAATTCCCAAATTTGGTCCCATGTAGTCAATCAGCACCACCACGTCAGGTGGATGTTGCTTGAGATAGGCGATCGCCCTTTGCTGCATTTGGAGTGTTGGTATCACATAAGGCAGTGATTCCAGAATCCCAACTGAGCCAATCCCACTGGTATTACCGACAAGGGTGGCTCCAACATTCGCCATTTTTTCGCCACCCAACGCCACAATATCTAATTCCAAGCCAACTTTTGCTGCTTGGCACCTAAGTGCATCAATAAGCAACGACCCTTGCAGGTCGCCTGATACTTCGCCAGTACTGATAAATATTCGCATTTTATAGATTTAGAAATAGGGATTGGGGAGTGGGAGAGATGGGTAAGACGTGGAGATAATGAGACGCATTGACGCGGCGATTTCCTCTCTCCGCGTCTGGTGTGTCTCCGTGTCTCCGTGTCAGCGAAGCTCCCCTTGCCTCCTTGTCTTCTTTATGATTCGTCACTCACGGCTGCTTTTCCTTTTCCGGGAATTAAGCCGCGCCTTCCTGGCATTTGAGAAAGTAGCAAAAAGCGACGTAGGTGCTGTAGTTGTTGGGTATCCCCTAGCAGTTCCAACTGTTCCAAGGATTCTTTGAAAAGCAGCTCAGAACGGTAAAGAATACGGAAGGCTTTTTTCAGGATTTGAAACTCGTCAGTATCAAGACCAGCGCGTTTAAGTCCTACAAGGTTGAGCGATCGCACTCGCGATGGATTGCCTTCTACAAGCATATACGGAGGAACATCCCGCTCAATGCGGCTCATGCCTCCTACCATTGCTAAGCTACCAATATGTACAAATTGATGAATTCCCAAAACCCCACTAATCACCGCTCGTGATTCTATGTGGACATGACCTGCGATCGCGACAGAATTAGAAATCGTCACATTGTCTTCTATCACAGAATTATGACCGACATGGACGTAAGCCATGAGCAGGTTGCCGTTGCCAAGGCGGGTTTCTTTACCCGTACCAGTCGCACGGTTAATCGTGACGTATTCGCGAATGCGATTATCATCTCCGATTTTGACCCAGCTAAATTCGCCATCGTATTTCCGGTCCTGGGGTTCCATGCCAATGACGGCTCCCGGAAAAATTTGATTTCGTGCCCCAATCTCTAAAGGTCCTTCTAGTACGGCATGAGCGCCGATGGTCGTTTCAGGACCTACTTTGACATGCCCTCCAATCACAGCATAAGCACCGACTTGCACCGTAGGGTGCAGTTCCGCATTAGGATGAATGACAGCAGTAGGATGAATTAGCGTTTTCAAGGGTGCATCTCCAGAACAGTCTTGAGTGCTGAGAGTTTAGTTATTCAGTAGCCGAAAGTGTGAGCTAGGCGACTTAAGTGTGTGAGGGCGTCGAAAATCTAGAACTTAAATAATAATGCTATTGTGTATTGTGCTTTGTACTGAATATCCTTTTTCAGGATTTTAGTAAAGGCACGTCACGGTCGTGCCTTTAGCACAAAAGCAAATTTTTAGGTTACAAGGGAGAACATCAGTTCGCCTTCAGCAGCGAGCTGAGCATCAACTTCGGCACGTGCTTGCATCTTACCGAAACGACGTTGTTTGACCCACAACAGTTCCACGGTCATGACGAGCTGGTCTCCTGGTACCACTTGACGACGGAAGCGGGTTTTATCGATACCAGCAAAGACAAATAGCCCACCTTCCAATTCTGGAAGTTGAGTCAAAACAACACCGCCAACTTGTGCCATAGCTTCTACAATCAGCACCCCTGGCATAAGTGGACGTCCCGGGAAATGCCCTTGAAACTGGGGTTCATTGATAGTGACGTTTTTAATGCCAACAGCTCGTTTTCCCGGCACATATTCAATGATTCGGTCTACAAGCGCAAAGGGGTAGCGGTGGGGTAGCAGCTTTTGGATATCTTCTACAGAGTAGATAATTTTATTATCAGACTTGTCTGTGGTGTTATCTGACTGGTTGTTGGTAGATGTTGGTGTGGGAACATCGACGGTATTAGCTTGTTCGGTGACAGTTGACATTGACACTGTTATTGATTTTGTATTTTTGTTTTTCCGTAGGTGCTTGTTTGAACCTCCCCCCTTTGTTCATTGTGAGTTATTTTACTAACCCTTCTCCTTCTCCTTACGGAGAGGCTGCGCCAACGGAGACGCTACGCGAACGCGTTCACCAGTCACCTACGGAGGAGCCAGTACTGCGGGAGGGTTTCCCTCCGTAGGTATCTGGCGTTGGAAACCCTCCTGCAGTGCTGGACTCACCCTTAACCAGAATTTTCTGTGCCAGTTGAATGTGTAAATTGTGACTGGCTTTGTACGCTAAGAAATGAGCGCAGGGGAAAGATCCGAGCAAGCTCAAATCTCCTACTAGATCCAAAATTTTATGACGTACTGGTTCATTTGCAAATCTTAATGGTGGATTTAGCCAACCGTCTGGTCCACAAACAAGAGCATTATCCAAGCTTCCACCTTTAATTAACCCAGACCGCTGCAATTGTTCAATTTGATACAATAAACCAAAAGTACGGGCAGGAGCAATTTCTGTAGCAAAGCTACCAGAGGCATTTTCGCGATTTGTGTTGAGTGACCAACTGTGCCATTGATTACCAATTGCAGGCAAATCAAAATCAATACCGTAGGTAAAGCGAGTTTCTGGGGCTGGAAGAGCACAAACAAACGCATCGCCCTGACGTACCCAAATTGGCTGATCAATGACGAGGAAAACCTGATCCTCAGTTAAGTTTTGTGACACTAAACCAACTTGGGCGATCGCCTCTGTCCACACCTTTGCCGAACCATCCAAAAGTGGGACTTCTGGACCATCAATTTCAATCCGGGCGTTATCTACTCCCATCCCAGCCAAGGACGCCAGCAAATGCTCCACTGTACGAACATATGCCTCCCCTTTACCCAACTGAGTTGAAAGTACGGTTTCATTAACCGCTGCGACTTGTGCTGGAATGATCGGAGTATCCGGCAAATCCACACGTACAAAGTAGCGTCCACTTCCCGCCTCAGTTGGTTTTACCCGAACTTGGGTCGTGACTCCACTGTGCAGTCCTACTCCTGTTTGAATGATTTCATTTGCTAATGTATGTTGTTGCATAAAAAATGAGTTAAGAGTCAAGGGTCAAGAGTCAAATTTAACGACTTTGGACTTTGGACTCTTGACTCCGCCGAAGACGGTTAGAACCTTTCGCCAATACCAAAGTTAATGCGGCTCTCTCCATCATCGCTGAGACCGTAGTCAATACGAATTGGTCCTAAAGGAGACTGCACACGAACTCCAACACCGTAGCCGTAGCCGGTACCGTTTTTGTTGAGCAACTCAGATGCTCTGTTACCAGTTCCCAAATCAGAACCAACATCAAAAAAGAGTGCGCCACTGACTACTGAGAAAACAGGGAATCGATACTCAAGCGATGCTTGTACGAAACTGCGTCCAGTGCCTAAGCCTCCCTCATCATATCCTCGGACGGAGTTGCTACCACCGAGAGAAAAGGCTTCATAAGGAGGTAAGTCACCGAAAACTGTTCCTGCTTGAAGATTAAAAGCCAGGGTTTGCGGTCCTTTCGTAAAGTTAATTAGGCTGACTGGGAAATATTGGCTGTAGCTACCCCGCAACCTGGTGAGGAAAATATTGCCTTGTCCTATTGGCACCGATTGGTCAACACCGACGCGTAAGTAAGAACCACTTGTAGGTTGCAAGGGGTTATTTCTCAGGTCGCGTGCAGCACCTAGTTGCAATAACAGCAAATCGTCTTGACCTGTGCCAGATTGACTCAACTCAAGGAGCTCATTGGTGCCTTCGAGTCGTCCTAACCTTCTAATATCACCATCGCGATCTTTGGTAGAAACTCGTTGATACTGCAAACCAGCTGAAGCCGTCCATTCTGACCTCTCGAAGGGATTTCTGGACAAGGGACGAGTGAAGTTAACACCACCCCCCAAACGCACAACACGGGGGCGATCGCCATCTGCTGTTGGGTTGTTGGGATTGAAAGTCTCGATGTTTTGATCGTCGCCTTCAAAAATCAATGAAATTGACTGACGGCGGAAGAGATTTACCGTATAAGAAGTCCGGAAGGGATCACCAGCTATCCAGGGATCTGTGAAGCGGAGGTCAAACAGAAAATCTCCCCTTGTTCCTACCTGCAATTCACCCCCTAGTTTTTGGTTTCTGCCGTTTAAGTTTTGCTCCTGATAACTAACGCTGCCAAACAACCCATTGGCAGAACTCAGACCAGCGGAAAAGCCCAGAACACCACTGTTACGCTCAACCACATTGACGACTACATCCACCTTACTCGCTTCTGTACTGGGGTTAAGGGAAACATTCACATCTTCAAACAGCCCCAGTCCAAAGACTCGTTGCAAGTCTCTTTGTATTATGTTGCGGTTAAAAACTTTCCCAGATTTCAACTCCAGTTCTCTCGTTACGATATAGGGTTGCGTCCGTCCCCGGATTGGTTGTCCCTTATCGTTCGTCACCTGACCTTCTTTATTGCGGAACTGAACTCGGATATTGTCTACTACCCCTTCTGCCACTTGCAAGGTCACAACGCCATTTTCAGAGACTTGTGGCGCTCCTATCACGTTTGCTAGTACATAGCCTTTGTCCTGATAGCGCTTGGTTAATTCTTTAATGCCCTCTTGTAAGTCACGCAAGTTGAGGATTTTGCCATACTGCTCTTTGAATATTTGATCTGTGGTCTCAGCAGGGAGTACAGAGGGAACATTGGTGCCAGGATTTGCCTGCACTTGTACCTTCGTCAGCACAGGATTTGGTCGTACAACAAAGCTTACCCTCACTCCTAGAGGGGTATCCTCTGGCACTGCTTGGACGTTGGAAAAGAAACCAGTCGCAAAAATGGAGTTGATATCTTCTTGCAGTTGGGAACGGGTTGTTGTTCGTCCTGGTTGGGTGCGAATGACTCTATAAACTTGGTCTTCTAATTCCGGTGCTAGTTGCCCGGTTTCGGGTCTAATCAAGACTTCAGAGACTAGCACGCGGGGTTCAGATGCTTCTGGGGCTTGCTCTGGTTGGGGACTTCCCGGCGGCGTTTGTGGGGATGTGGGTTCTGTTGTTGGTTGATTAGTGCCATCCGGTGTGGTGGGAGTACCAGGAGCAGGTGTTTGCTGTTGAGTGTTGGGAGGTTGATTTTCTGGGAAAGTCTGTTGCTGAGGATTTTGACCCGGTTCAGCGGCAGGTTGATTGGTACCGTTCGGTGTAGTGGGAGTACCAGGAGCAGGTGTTTGCTGTTGAGTGTTGGGAGGCTGATTTTCTGGAAAAGTCTGTTGCTGAGGATTTTGACCCGGTTCAGCTGCGGGTTGATTGGTGCTATCTGGTGTGGTGGGAGTGCCAGGAGCAGGTGTTTGCTGTTGTTGAGTTTCAGGAGTAGGCGTTTGTGGAGGATTTTGTGCAGTTCTGAACGATTTGGAGCTTTTTGTTGGTACTATGACCTTTTTTGTTACTGTTGGTGCTGAAGCTTGAAAGATCCCCTCAAATTTTTGCTGCGTTTTAATGACAGGTTTTAAAGCTTCTGCTGTCTTGAGGGGTTGTGTTGTTGTTGATTTTTCTTCTAACGTGGAAGTTGGTACTACGACTACTGACTTCGCCGTGAGTGCTGAAGCTGGGAATACCCCGACCACTTGATGCTGCTCATCGGGTGTAGGTTTGAAAACCTCTGCTGTCTGTTTTGAATTTGAACTGTTGGGCGTTTGTGCATCTGCACTCAACAAACTACCAAAAGGGGCTGTGATCGCCACTACTGTGGCTAAAACGGGAGATAAGCGCATTTTATTTGGATTCCTCTTCACGTCCACACACCATCACAAGGCAATCATGCTCTCAGGCAAAGGTTAATGTCAAAACTACATTATTTACTTTTGTCTTTTTACCTCATATGCGGCAAATTGCAAAAGCCAAAAGTGGATAAAAATCATTTGCTTTTCTTTTTTACCAAAAGAACTAGGGTTTGGGGATCAAGAATCGGGGATGGACAATTCCCAATAGTTTCCCGTTTCCACTCCCCAGTGCCCTATTTGCTTCAATTGCTTTCCACTGTTTTGATGACTCGTTGTAAAACCTCCTGGTAGGCATTTTCCACATTTCCTAAGTCTCGACGGAAGCGGTCTTTGTCTAATACCCTAAGATTTGGGTCACTTCCTTGGGCATTGTCCCATAAACGACAAGTATCGGGACTAATTTCATCTGCTAATAGCAATTGCTGTTGCGAGTCCAAGCCAAACTCCAGTTTGAAGTCCACCAAGGTAATGTCGCACTGCTGAAAAAATTCACCTAGAGACTTGTTGATTTGTAATGCTAGATGGGTAATCATGTCTACTTGTTCCACAGTCGCTAGTCCCATCAGGAAAAGGCGATCGCGTGTCAACAATGGATCTCCTAACTGGTCGTTTTTGTAATAAAACTCCACCAATGGCTGTTTTAGTACAGTACCCAATGCTAATCCTGTTTGTTGGCACAGACTCCCGGCAGCGATATTTCTAACAACGACTTCTAATGGCAAAATCTTTAACGCTTTTACCCGCATTTGATTTGGGGCGGGGCTGTCAATGTAGTGAGTTTTGATGCCTTGTGCCTCCAGTTGTTGAAATAGTTTACTGGAGATGCTACAGTTTATGTTTCCTTTTCCCTCTATGCTGCCACGCTTTTGGGCGTTAAAAGCAGTTGCGTCGTCTTTAAAATCAGCTAATAAGATTTCAGGATCGTCTGTCGTATAGAGGATTTTAGCTTTGCCTTCGTATATTTTTGTTTGAACTGACATGGCGAAAGGTAATGTTCTAGGCAATGGGCGGCTTTCATGCTTTTAGGCTTAACCATTTTATCTTTTAGTCATTAGTTATTCGCCCTGAAGTAACAGACAAATAACATTTGCACACAATAAGTTGTGTCCTTTGATATACGTCCATGATTTGATTTGAGAAATGAAATTTGTATAAAAAAGTATAACTGTTTACATTAACTTGTTATATTTTTTGGCTAAATAAATTGCTAAAATAACCTAAAAAGGTATAAAATCTCACACTTTGACCTGGCGGTTTCTAATCAAGCTGAATACAATTATCGTTTAAAGGCACAGTTAAGTTCAGTGAACAACCAAAGGAAACTCAACCAAGGTTGATATCTACGAACTTGAAAGCTGAAAACAGGGGAGGATTGAGTTAATGGAGAGGGCAACAATGGAAGATAAAAATAATTTTCTCTATCCTCGAGGTCACTACTACGGTCAAGTGAAGCCAGAAAACTTAGTTTTCAATGCTAACTTGCAAGAATTTGCTCAAAGGATAAGTTATATATGTAACTTAGAAACTTCAGGGAAAATACCACCAGAGCAAGCATATGAACAAATCAAAGAGCTTTGGCAAAAGTTAAAACGCTCCAAAAAAGAACTAAGAATAGGTGAAGACCCTTTCCACACTGACGACGGAAACAGTCAATAATTATGAAGCAGAGTAGATAAATTCGATTGTTTCATAACTCATCATTTTTTGCTTACTTTGTCAGCATACTGTAGACACCATCCCAACTATCATCGGGAGGCAGATTTAAGTAATTAAGAGCACGTTCTAGATAGATATTAACAACTTGGTCTTTGGGTCGAATTTTTTTTGCGGCTTCAAAGCAATGAAGAGCATACTCAAAATTTCGTGACAAGTAAGCAGTACGTCCATTCTGGTAATAAGACAGAAACTCTTGAGTGTTCGCATCTAAAGGAGTAAAGCGATCGCCTATCAACTCGTAAATACTCACTGCTTGATGTTTTCCTTTCACCTTGATTCTGTCTAACTCGCGTACCCAAATGAGGTCACCGCACAACTGGTAAGTAAACTCACTCAAAATAATATCGCAACCGTATTCCTTAGTCACTGCTTCTAAACGTGAACTCAAATTCACACCATCCCCGATTACGGTGTAGTCCATCCGTTTTCGGGAACCAATATTACCAGAAACCACTTCTCCGGAACTAATGCCAATACCAACGTGTATTGGAGGCTGTTTTTGGCTAATTCGTCGCCGATTAAATTCTGCAAGTCGTTGCCGCATTTCTAATGCTGAGTGTATCGCCCTCCAAGCATGATTTTCTGTTAAGGGTAGCGGCGCCCCAAAAACTGCCATCAAGGCATCACCAATGAACTTATCAAGGGTGCCTTCGTGATTAAAAACAGCTTCGACCATTGTTTCAAAATACTGATTCAGCAAAGACACGACTTCGGCAGCACCGAGATTTTCTGTCAGTGTGGTGTAATCTCTGATATCAGAAAACAAAATGGTAACGTCTTTGCGTTCGCCCACCATTAAAGCATCTTCCCCCAATGCCATAACTTGTTCTGCGACACGGGGAGTCAGGTAGCGGTACATGGTCGTTTTCATGCGTTTTTCCTGACTGATGTCTTCCAAGACTACTAAACCACCCCGTACCCCACCCTCTGGGTTCGTCAAGGGGTTGACAGTTAAATTGATGCTGCGTTCAATTTTCTTGACACTAGTCGCATCAAGCAATGCCGACCGAGATGTTACAGGTTGATTCCAGGGAATGAAAACTTTTGGGTTGGTGCGATCGCATATTGCCAAAATGTAGGAGGAAGAGTCTTGTACAGATGTGAGAGTCGAATTCTCTACATACAGTCCTACTGTCAAACTTTGTTCTGGAACATACTGTCTTGCCCCAGTTTCTAAACTCTCTTGTAAACGCAATTGTAAATTATCAATAGGCACAACCTCCCAGACAAAACGACCAATCAAGTTTTGTGCCCAAAGTTGCTTGTTGTTTTTGACATTCACCTCATCCATGGGACAGCCCAATAGCTGCAGGGCTGCATCATTAATTGTAACAACTTTTCCTTCCATGTCCGTAGAAATAACGGCGTCGGAAAGACTTTGGAGAATATCTTTTTGATACTGTTTTTCCAGTAACACATTTTCAAACAAGCGGGCATTTTCTAGAGCAATTCCCGCCTGAATGTTAAAAGCCCGCATAAATTCCTCATCAGAGGTGGTAAAACTCCCTTGTTGCTTATTGATTAACTGTGTCACGCCAATCAATTCATTAGTAGAATTAAACACGGGTAAACACAGGATATTGCGAGTAAAATATCCCGTCTTTCGATCTGTAGTAGGGTCAAAACGAGGATCTTTATAAGCATCGGGGATATTCAGCGCTGCACCAGTGGAAGCTACGTAGCCTGCAATGCCTTTACTCGCAGGCATACGGATTTCCATCATAGTTTGACCATCCGCAGCTGCCACCTTAGTCCATAGTTCCCCCATTTCTTTACGATACAAAAACAAAGTACTGCGGTCTGCTTGCATCAAAATCCGGGCTTGTTCCATAACTATTTGCAAAGTTGCTTCAAGATCTAAACTTTGTCCCAGAGTCTGAGTCGCGCGTAAAAGCGCTGTTGCACCCCGTTGATTGCGAGCTGCTACGTAGAAAGACTGGCAACTTTCTAAGATAATTCCAATAGAAGATGCAAAATCTCGAAAGTGAGCTTCATCTTCGTGATTAAACGGGACATCACCAGCTTTATTTGCTAGTTGTACGACTGCCACCACCTGGTTTTTGCTACTCAGAACTGGCATACATAAAATATTACGAATTTTGTAGCCCACTTGTTTTTCTAGTTCAGAGTTAAACAGGGGATGAATAGAGGTATCAAATATGTTTAAACATTGACCAGTGCTGGCAACATGACCAGGGATACCAACGTTAATAGGAGTGCGAATTTCTATAGCTTTTTGAGTATTATCTTGAGGAACTTTTGACCATAACTGACCTTTGTCATGGTCAACTAAAAAAATCGTGGTATGTTCTGCTTGGAGAATTTGACCAATTTTGAGTGTAATCGCCTCTAGTACCTTTTCCAACATGGTTTCCAGAGCTTCATTGTTAATGAGTTCAATGGCTCTTAGAAATTGCTGAAATTCAGCAGTGATAAAGTCAAGCAAGCAAACAAATTCGTTAACGGAAAGGTTTTTGACACGACGCAGTAAGGAGTGAGTGCGATTAACTTGAGTGAGTTCAGTAAGTGTAGCCAGGACGCTACCAGTGTTGAGGAGTGTCATGGGGATTGTGGATTTTATAGTAGGTAGTCATTGGTTGGTAGTAGATAGTCGTTAGTCGTTAGTTGTTAGTTGTTAGTGGTGAACCAGCGCTCTTAGGAGGTGAGTTCACCTCTACGGGGAATTCAAAATTCAAAAATAATTTTGAATTTTGAAGTAAACGAACAGTGAACCCGAAGGGTCAGTAGAATAACTAACCACTAACAAACAACAACTGACAACTAACAATCCCTATGCCACTTTTGGGAATTCAGAATAAATGATCTTTTGATAGTAGGTTTGCAGTTGGTGTGTAGCAGCAGCCCATCCCCAACGTTCTGCTTCCCGACGTGCATTTTGACGGATAGTTTCTCGTTCTTGTTGCTGTTGCAGGAGACGAACAGTTGCATCAATGGCACTTTGAACATTTGCTTGTGGCTCAAAAAGATATCCATTGACTCCGTCTGTCACAATATCAGGAATTCCCCCAGAACGTGCTGCAACCACTGGACACCCAGCTGCCATAGCTTCTAGTAGGACCAATCCCAGTGTCTCTGTTCGAGAAGGAAAGATAAATGCATCAGCACTCGCAAAAGCAGATGCTAATTCTCTACCGACAAGATACCCAATAAAGTAAGTATTTGTCCCAGCAAAGTGTTTTTCTAGTACTTGACGGTGGGGACCATCTCCTACCAACGCCAACCGTGCCTCGGGAATGGCTTCTAGGATTGGTTTGATGCGCTCAATTTCTTTTTCAGCAGAGAGACGCCCAACATAAAGTAACAATGGACTTTCGGGGTGATTTTGTGATAGGCGCAATCGCATTTGTTGACTGGCAAGGTCAGGATGAAATGATTCTGTATCCACCCCTCTTTGCCATAAATCTACCCTTTCAATATCGTGTGCTATGAGTTCCTGCATCATTGCTGTGGATGTACACAGATTTAAAGCTGCTTGATTGTGAGCTGTCTTCAGTAGTTCCCACAATAACCCTTCCAGCATTCCTAGACCGTAATGCTGAAGATACTGAGGCAAATGAGTATGGTAAGATGCAACCAACGGGATATTTAGGTACTTGCTGTAGAATATACCAGCTAATCCTAAGACTGCTGGATTCACCACGTGAATAATATCTGGCTTAAACTCCTCCAGAGTATAACCAATAGCTGGACGAGGCAGTGCCATTTTTAACTCTGGGTACAGTGGTAGGGGAAAACCAGAGACACCATATACTTTAGCTCCTTTGTATTCGGTAATGCCACCCTCAGGTGCAATTACCAGGACTTGGTTGCCATTGCGCTGAAGATGGTCAACGGTATGACGCAATCGTGTTACAATGCCGTCAACCTTAGGCAAAAAGGTTTCGGTAAACAGGGCGATTCGCATAAAAAACTAATCAGTACAAGCGAAGTCAGAAGTCTCAAATGAAGACAAACATACGAAGTATAAAGTTAGGAAGTGACGAATGGCGTATTTCATCCTTCTAAAAAGACTGGTCGTCATACTGTAGGACAATACGACGACCAGATGTAGACAGGGGGGTGAACTAGCGCTGCTGTAGGCTCAGGATATACCCAAAGAGCGTTCCTTAAAGCAGAACTCACAACCTAGAATCAAAAAGTGCGGGCAAGTTTGGAAACCCACCTCCTACTTAGAATGACCTGACAACGCATACTCCGGGATTTAGCATTGAAGAAACTCTTATTTTCAACACCAATTTTTCTAGAGGCGTATGTTTCCTCAGTTCTCAACCGTATCGTACACAACTGCTCTGGAATTATGAGTTCTTGCTTTTAGGATTTACCTAATTTCTCCGCCATGAGACTGTAGGCAAAATTTGATTTTTATCAACTCGATGCTGGTACTTAATAGCAAAGTTCAACAGAGAATCGAGTAGAGAATCAGAAAGATAATGCGGCTGTAAGCCAAGGTCCAGTAATCGAGTATTTTTGGCGTTGAAGTAATGTTCTTCTCTCTCGACCCTGGGATTCTCTAAATGATTGATTTCCACATTTAGTCCCATTGCATTACCAGCTTTTTTCACCATCATCGCCAAGTCGCCGACGCTAAATTGCTCGGTAAACTGGTTGAACACGCGGAATTCCCCAGGTTGGGCTGGGTTAGCTACAGCAAGTTCAATACATCGCACGGTATCTCGAATATCCAAAAATCCTCGAGTTTGTCCACCTTTTCCATAGACAGTGAGAGGGTGACCAATAGCCGCTTGGATGCAGAAGCGGTTCAGTGCTGTCCCAAATACACCATCGTAATCAAGGCGGTTGATCAATAGTTCGTCTATCCCTGTCTCTTCGGTTAAAACGCCGTAAACGACACCTTGATTTAAGTCTGTTGCCCTTAATCCCCAAATCCGACAAGCAAAGTGAATATTGTGGCTGTCATGAACTTTGCTTAAGTGATACATTGAACCAGGTTGCTTGGGATACGGTAGGGTATCTTTGCGCCCGTTGTGTTCTATAGTGATGTATCCTTCTTCAATATCGATGTTCGGTGTGCCGTATTCACCCATTGTCCCCAGCTTCACTAAGTGGCAGTCGGGGAAATCTTCCCGCATCGCATAGAGCAAATTTAACGTACCAACTACGTTGTTCACTTGGGTGAAGACTGCGTGTTCGCGGTCAATCATCGAAAAAGGTGCTGAACGCTGTTCGCCAAAATGCACAATGGCTTCTGGCTCAAATGTATGCAGTGCCTTCTTAAGAGACTCGTAATTAGTAATGTCGCCAATGAAAAGGTCAATAGATTTACCAGTCAAATCGTGCCAGCGCTGTATACGCTGCTGAATGAGCGCAATTGGGGTAAGAGTTTGCACTCCCAACTCGTTATCCCAGTGCCGCCGCACTAAACTGTCTAGAATACCAACTTCATAACCGCGATTTGAAAGGTAAAGTGCGGTTGCCCAACCGCAATATCCATCTCCACCAATAACCAGGACTTTCATTTTCACCAGTTTTTACTCGCTGATAGCTAAATCTACCAGGTTTGTGTCCCTTATCAACCATCTTTAGATGGGTGAATGGATAGATGGAGGAAAGAAAAATTGTTCTCCCAGTCCTTTTGTCTTGTCTTCTGGCATGAATGACTTAGTCATTAACTCCAGATACTCCTGAAGTGCTCTTAAAGTTGGGATTTATGATTGTTTTCACATTCTTATTTTTGATAACTGCGTCGGACAACCGATTACTCACTTAACGACCTATTTTTACAGAATGTTTTGCAGTGAACCAAAGGTAATTCTGTCATTATCTAGGGTTGGTAAGCTCGACCCGCCACTCGAATACTGTCGTTGCCATAGACTTTCCACCTTACAAAATTACTGAAACTAGTTGAGGGAAACCAATTGGTTGCCGTAAACTAGAGATTTTCGTAGCAGTTGTAAGCTTTAAGCTAACTTATCTCTAAGATTTGTATATTTTTCAGTTTTCACGCCAAATTCTCAACGAATCACTCATGATCTCTTCTTTATTATAACGAAATGTAACAATATTGCCGTCAAAACGTTTTGCTGTCTTGACAAGCAAAAAGGGGTTGGATATCGTAAGATACATACCCGGGTAAGACTGTTAAAAAGTAATATGCAAGCTAAGCAAAAAGTTACGTTGTATCTGTCGCCAGAATTGCACAAGAAATTAAAAATTCGTTCGGCAACTGACTCCGAACCAATGTCAGACCTTGCAGAGCGTGCTCTTGATTTCTATCTGGCAAACTCAGAACTAGTAGAGGAAGCGGAAGCATCATACGGAAGGTCTCACAGGGTTTACTCCTGTCCAGCTTGTGAAAGTTCGGTAGTGCTGCGTGATGGAGAATTGCTCACATTGGGTAAGCAACCAGGAGTTCTATCTCAAGAAGAGCGACTTCCTATTGATGATTTGGAAAGGGATGAAACTAATCAGAAAGGTCAGGAAGAGTTAGTTCCTTGCTAAGTCAGGAATTATGAATTTCCAGTTCATAATTCCCTCTTCTCTATCAAATCAAGCGATGTCTGTACTGTCTGTAAAAGGTCTCAAGTAGGTCGATGTATGAAAGAAGAGCTCAACATTCTTATTCAAGCTCAATACCCTCTAATCTACCTTGTGACCTCCGAGGAAGAGCGGGCTGAGCAGGCAATTTTTACAATTGCTCAATCGTCGAAACCACAGCGAAGAGTGTATGTGTGGACAGTGACACACGGTATCGTGGAATATGGTCAACCCCGGAATGTCACTCAACACAACACTGTTTCCCCAGAGGCAGCGATTGAATGGATAATCCGGCAGAGAGAACCAGGTATATTTATTCTTAAAGATTTGCATCCATTTATTGATGCACCTGCGACAACAAGATCGCTGCGTGATTCGATCACCAGCTTTAGGGGTACGCAGAAAAATATTATTTTAATGTCACCAATGCAGCAAGTCCCCATCGAACTGGAGAAGGAAGTTGTCGTTCTCGATTTTCCGCTTCCAGATATGGGAGAGTTGAACAAAGTTTTAACTAGCCATATAGAACAAAACCGTGGGCGACGCTTAGCAACAGAGGCAAGAGAAAAGCTTCTAAGAGCGGCTTTAGGATTAACTAAGGACGAAGCTGAGAAAGTCTACCGTAAGGCACAGGTAACGACGGGACGTTTGACGGAAGATGAAGTTGATATAGTTTTATCTGAGAAGAAACAACTCATTCGACGTAATGGTATATTAGAATACATAGAAGAAGACGCAACAATTGATGCTGTCGGTGGATTGGAAGAACTGAAAAAGTGGTTAAAGCAACGCTCTAACGCCTTTACAGAAAGGGCACGTGAATATGGATTGCCTCAACCAAAAGGAATGCTTATCTTAGGAGTTCCAGGTTGTGGTAAATCTTTGATTGCTAAAACCACCTCACGGTTGTGGGGTTTGCCCCTACTGCGTCTAGATATGGGACGAGTTTACGACGGCTCAATGGTGGGGCGTTCGGAAGCAAACCTACGTAATGCCCTAAAAACAGCAGAATCTATTTCCCCAGTTATTCTGTTCATAGATGAGTTAGATAAATCATTTGCTGGTAGCGCAGGTTCTGGGGATTCTGATGGTGGAACCTCCAGCCGGATATTCGGTTCTTTCCTCACTTGGATGCAAGAGAAGAAGTCCCCAGTCTTTGTTATGGCGACTGCCAACCGAGTTGAGCGCCTACCTGGCGAATTCTTAAGGAAGGGCCGCTTTGATGAAATTTTCTTTGTGGATCTGCCCACACCTGAAGAGCGCCAAGATATTTTCAATATACATCTGTCCAAGCGCCGAGAAGACATCTCGCGATTTGACCTAGAACAGCTCTCTAAGATGTCTGATGGATTTTCTGGTGCAGAAATTGAACAAGCGATTGTTGCGGCAATGTACGAAGCTTTTGCCCAAGATCGAGAGTTCACACAACTAGATATTATTGCGGCGATTAAAGCAACACTGCCACTGTCTCGTACGATGCAAGAACAGGTCACAGCTCTTAGAGACTGGGCTAGACAGCGAGCAAGACCAGCCGCATCCTCCATTGCTGAGTATCAGCGAATGGAGTTCTAAAAGCTTTCTCCTGCTACCACAGGGGGAAAGGCTAGCACCAAAAGCTAGCAGTTATGAAAAAACCGCGTCTTGGTAAACGCGGCTTCGCTTAAAACAAACTGTTGTCTTTTTCTCTACTTTCTCATTGGAGGAAACCCAAATGTCTCACTTTAGCACTCTGCGCACTAAAATCACCGATGCTGAAATCCTCAAGTCTTCCCTGCGCGATCTGGGCATCTCTGTGAAGACCGAAGCTGATGTTCGTGGTTACAACGGTCAACGCGTTCGTGCTGACATTGTTGCAGTTTTGGAAGGCGAATATGACCTCGGTTGGTCTCGCAACAGCGACGGTTCCTTCGACCTAATCGCGGATCTGTGGGGAGTTGCTAAGAAGCATAATCAAACCGAGTTGATCAATTCCATCAACCAGAAGTATGCCGTTAACAAGACCCTGGCAGAAGTGAAGCAGCGCGGTCTGCAGAATGCCAACGTTAAGTTGGTATTGCAATAGCCATTTTTCTGCGCGTTCCCAAAGCTGCACGGGTTAACCAGGTTCAGAGCGGTTAGCCCGCTTTTTTTCCCGGACTGAGCGTCAACTCAGTCCGTTAATTTCTTTGTCCTTTTATGAATTTACCATAATAGAAACTTATTTTTTTAAACAAACTTTAAAAATTAGAAACCTGGTTTTTCGGGGAACCAAGTTTTTCTGTAAATCTAAACCTTGGCAGTAGGAAACTGTACCTCTGTCAAGTATGACTCGTTGTCCTGTTCGTCCCCCCCAATGATATAAACTTCACGGTTAGAACCCATAATTTTATAGCCATTATTTTCAATCCAAGCTGGTAAGGCAGCATACGCTTGATTAATAGTGTTGTAACTGCCATGATGAACTACACAAGCCATTTTTTCTACGCCTGGTAATTCGTAAACCTTCACACGGTGAGTACTGGCTATCTCTCCATTAAAAGATACTACAGCTTCCCAATCAACATCAGACTCTTTGTATCCAGAATCGTGCCATATTGCCCCACAGTAATGACCGACTTTCACTCCATGTTGCTTGAAATACTCAAATAACTCATTATATAGCAGTGCTATGCTAGGGGAATTTGGTAGTATTTCCCTGATTGCTGCAACTTTTAGCGGCTCCACTGTTTTTATGACAACTTCGTAATTAGGCATAGTATTCTCTTGTTCAATTTGCTTGAGCTTTGCTTCCACACGGAATAGTCGCGCCTGTTCCTCCTCAACTAACTGCTGAAGTTCCGCTTGCTTGAGTCGCAACATCCCGCGAAGTTCAACAGGTGATAAATTCTCGGCTAGCAGCTTGGCAATTTGCTCCAGAGAAAAACCTAAATCTTTGAGCGCTAAAATGCGATTCAGTCGAGGTAACTGGTCAGCGCAATAATACCGATACCCAGTCAAGTGATCTACATGGGTTGGTTTGAGCAGTCCTAGTTGGTCATAAAGCCGCAGTGCTTTTACTGTCACATGGCTGAGTTTAGAAAAGTCACCGATTTTCAGCATTGTCCTCTTGTCTAGCTACAATTGGGGAGGCCAATTGGGAATGTGTGTCAGTTCAAGCTTGATACCATCTGGATCTAGAAAGTACAAGGCATAATAATCAGGCAAATAATCGTATTCAGCAGGAGGATCAAGAATTTCTACCCTGAAGGGGTGACAAGAGGGCTGAAGTCGAGAAAATAGGGGAGTGTGACCGTTTTAAGGTAAAAAAAGATAGGTCAGATATTCTCAACAAGACCTATCAAATGATAATGTTACCTAAATTCTATCAAAACTGCTTTTCCAATGTACTGACACCGACGCAGTACAAGATGCTCTCAATCTTGATTATGCTATTGCAATTTCATAAAACTGTGACGATTGAGAAGCTCTCATCTGTATTTCCACAACCGATACTTTTTGAAAGTCGGCGACGGAGTATCCAAAGGTTTTTACTGCTGCCGCAATTATCAATTCAATATCTGTGGTTTCCCCTGCTCAAAAGATGGATAAAAAACAGGGATATATTGGGAAAGAAACAACTGATATTTGCCATTGATAGAACACAATGGCGTGACCAAAATGTGTTTGTCATCAGTTTCATTGAAGAAAAAAGAGCAATACCTGTTTACTGGTTATTGTTATCAAAAAGAGGATGTAGCAATTTGGGTGAGCAGAAAAAGTTAATTCGACCATTGCTGCGGTTGTTTAAAGGATATCGAATGTTGGTGCTGGGTGATAGAGAATTTCATAGCATCAAACTGGCGAATTGGTTACACAGCAAGGGAATTGACTTTGTGCTACGTCAAAAGCAAGGCACATATATTCGACAAGAAAATCAATCATATCAACGGTTACAATCTTTGGGATTAATTCCTGGTATCTCATTCTTCCTAACAGGTATTCAAGCAACTAAACAGAAAGGTTTTACTAAATTTAATTTAGCCGGATATTACAAGCGTAAATATCGTGGCAAAGTTGAGCCTGCTGGCTGGTTTTTACTGACTAACCTAAATAGTCTCGAATCAGCAAGGAAAGCATTCAAACTACGAAGTGGCATCGAGGCGATGTTTAAAGATTGTAAGACTGGTGGCTATAATCTCGAATCTACTTCTGCTGATGGTCAACGTCTGATAGCACTAATTTTATTAATTGCTATCGCATATACTTGTGCTGTTAATGCTGGTCGTCGCTCCCGCCAGATGGGACTACAAAAATATGTTGGTCGTCTGAAGGAATTACACCGATTACATCGCCGACATAGTACATTTTGGGTTGGTTTATATGGTCTACTTTGGGTGGGAGCAATGGAATTTTGGGCTCATTTCGCTCATGATTTGATGCGCTTAAAGCCCAGTAAATTACCTTATTTTCACAAGGGTCTACGTGCTATGTCTCTTATCCAATCTGCTTTGTAGCTTCTTTGTCACCCCTTCAGATTTCTACCCCTTGTTTCAAGAGATTTTGGTACAGCAGATCCACCTCTTGTCGACTATCTGCACTAAAAGCAAGATGATGCAATCCTGGAGAATAGCGATCATGCTTTTGATGAGATGGTTCCGTATTAGAAGGAGAAATGGTTATGACACCATGAGGACTTGCCCAGAGTATCAACTGCGGTGTTTTTTCTCCCTGTTCATAACCAAGGAATCCAAGTAGCGCGTTGTAAAAAACCTCTGAGCGCTCTAGATTGGATACTGTCAGCGCTATGTGATTGATAGCTCCTAGTTTCATAGTTTTTTACCGTATGTCTTGTGACTGTTTCCAGTACACACCCTCCTGTAAGGGCAGAGTCAACCCATCTCAGATATACGGACGCGCTAGCTACTAACACAAATAAAGCCCGCGCAGGTGGACTTACTAGACTTGTTGCAAAAATTATGATTAATGGATACTTAGAACCACAGATACATATAGATAAACTATCTGTATGTATCTGTGGTTCGTGGTTTCTTCCTGTCCCTGACCCAAGTACTGTATAGACCGTGCAGGTGGCAAGGTAGGACTGCAGGAGAAGGTATATCGAAGACATACCCGAAGGGCTGTGTTTGTCTAGCCCCAGAAGTTCCAACCTGTGGGTGGGGCAAAGCGAGTGAGGTGCTGCATAAGTCGCCAATTTAACAGTGGCAAATGGTGTACTAGCAGACAAATGCACCTAGATGAACACCTTATAACTTCTATCTTTCCTCTTGCTCTAGAAGCTTGGAAAGCCTATTTCTAATGTCTTGTACTTGCTTGTCGTTCTTAGGTAGTGTTAACAGGCGAACTTCAATCTCTGCAATATTGTCGATCCGAGTCGTTTTCTCCCAAATCCTTTTTTCTGCTTCGGATTCATGTTCGTAACGAAATGTTACAGTGTCAGAATCGACGTCTAAAATTTCTACGTTCTTTAACCAGCCGTTACTACTTTTGACAAAAAGCCAAACATTTGGCTTACCAATCAGTTCCTTGAGTTTACTTTGCATACAGATTATCTTAGATTTAGGAGCTTGTACTAGGCTTAACAGAATTTGTAAATTGAGCTTAAGATATATTTTTACATCTGGCTTAAGACATATTTTTACATCATTTTCTCATTTTGAAAAGCTTTGAACCAAAATATTTTGGCAACAGATGATACAAATCACGTTATGATTTGAAGATTTGTACCTAATGAGCGGGTAACTGACTTGCCAATGGATACATCTTTTCTGTCATCATGGAAAAGATAATAAAAGTGAATTTTTATTAAGTGAGGATACAAATGTACATCGTACAGATTGCCTCGGAGTGCGCTCCTGTTATCAAAGCTGGAGGCTTAGGCGATGTCGTTTACGGACTCAGCAGAGAATTAGAAATCCGGGGGCATTGCGTCGAAATCATTCTGCCAAAGTACGATTGTATGCGCTATGACCATATCTGGGGACTTCATGATGCTTTCATGAACTTGTGGGTGCCCTGGTATGGTGGTGCAATTCACTGTTCAGTGTATTGTGGCTGGGTACATGGACGGCTGTGTTTCTTTATTGAACCTCATTCTGGGGATAACTTCTTCAATCGAGGCTGCTACTACGGTTGCAACGATGACAATATGCGATTTGCGTTCTTTAGCAAAGCCGCATTAGAATTTCTACTCCAGAGCAACAAGCGACCTGATGTCATCCATTGCCATGACTGGCAGACGGGCTTGGTTCCTGTCATGCTCTATGAAATGTATAAGTATCATGGGATGGAGTATCAACGGGTCTGCTACACCATCCACAACTTCAAACATCAAGGTTTTGGGGGCGTCGATACTCTCTGGGCAACGGGTTTAAACCGGGAGCCGTATTACTTCCAGTACGATAAACTACAGGACAACTTCAATCCCTTTGCCCTAAACTTTATGAAAGGGGGCATTGTCTACTCCAATGCTGTGACCACAGTTTCGCCTTATCATGCATGGGAAGCTTGTTACACCGACATTGGTTATGGATTGGGTCACACCTTGCACCTACACCAGGATAAATTCACTGGGGTACTCAATGGCATAGATTATGATTTTTGGAATCCTGAGATAGATCGCTACATTCCCCATCACTATACTCAAAACAATTTTGAAGAAAAAGCCAAGAATAAAAAAGCTTTACGCGAGCGACTGCTTTTGCAGGATGTTGATAAACCAATCATTGCTTACATTGGTCGTTTAGATGAGCAAAAAGGCGTTCATCTTGTCCATCACGCAATGTATTACGCTCTCCACAATGGAGCGCAATTTGTCTTGTTGGGTTCGGCAACAGAGTCAGGAATCAATGCTCATTTCCGCCATGAGAAAAACTTTTTGAACAATAATCCTGATGTTCATTTAGAACTTGGTTTTAATGAAGAATTATCCCACCTCATTTATGCAGGCGCAGACATGATTGTTGTCCCCAGCAACTACGAACCGTGTGGACTCACCCAAATGATTGGGCTGAAGTATGGTACTGTACCCATAGTTCGGGGAGTTGGTGGGCTTGTCAATACTGTGTTTGACAGAGACTACGACCAAAATAAATCTCCAGAGGAACGCAATGGATATGTGTTCTACCAGTCGGATTATCATGCTCTGGAATCAGGATTGGAACGCGCTTTGAAGCTGTGGTATAACCATCCGCAAGAGTTCCGTAAACTTGCGCTCCAAGGTATGGAGTATGACTACTCTTGGAACCACCCAGGGAAAGAATACGTAGAGATTTACGACCATATCCGACACAAATGGTAGTGGCTTAGAGTTTCATAGTTGTAACAGATCCATCCCTCTGTGGCAGATAAAGACGGCACAGGGGGATTAGCTATTAGCAGTATGTTTCTCTCGTCCGCCACCTGCTCCCCCGACTCTCTCATAAATAGACTTCAGGATTGACACAATGAGGCAATCGCTCTCCCTCCAACCCAGCAATAAGATTGGCGATCGCCATGTTTGCCATTTTTTCTCGTGTTTGAAGACTAGCACTGCCAATGTGAGGTGTAATAATCAGGTTATCTAAACTCAGCAAAGGGCTATCGGTTGGTATTGGTTCTGGGTCAGTGACATCTATGGCAGCACCTGCAATTTGACCACTTGAAAGCGCTTGGTATAATGCTTCTGGGTTTACAATTGCTCCCCGTGCCGTGTTAATGAGAATAGCAGACTGCTTCATCAGTTCAAACTGGCGATCGCCGAAAAGATGATATGTCTCCTCCGACAATGGCGTATGAATTGTCACAAAATCAGATTTTTGCAGTAGACTGTCAAACGTAGTAAATTCCACACCTAAAAGTTTTTCTAACTCTGGCTCACATTTGTGATTGCTAGTATAAAAAATTTGCATATCAAACCCTTTGGCACGACGAGCAACCGCCTGACCAATGCGCCCAAAACCGACAATCCCCAAAGTCGCACCTGTGATGTTGGGTCCCAATAACAAATCTGGTTCCCACGTCCGCCACTGACCTGCACGAGTGAATCGGTCTGCCTCTACCACTCGTCGTGCAGATGCCATAAGTAATGCCCAAGTCAAGTCAGCAGTCGCATCTGTTAAAACACCGGGGGTATGACCAATTGGTATTTTGTGTGCAGTCGCGGCAGAAATGTCAATATTGTCGTATCCAACTGCCATTTGGCTAATAACTTTAAAAGAGGTTCCAGCTGCTTTTATAAGTTGCAGATCAATCCGGTCAGTCAGCAAGCACAACAAACCATCAATCGCCTTGACCTTTTCCAGTAAAACTTCATAAGGAGGCGGTTGGCGTTTTTCCCAGACTTCAATGGTAGCAATCTGTCGCAGTGGCTCTAATTTGGTCGGAAGGCGGCGAGTGATAAAGACTTTGGGTTGGGACATGGTTGAGGTGACTACAGATGCATCAAGTTCAAGCAGAGTGAAAATATGCGGCGATCGCCTCAGCAAATCCCGCGAATGAACTATAATTCTCGCTAACTATCGAGACATTTAAACCTAACTTTTGTGCATTTGCTGCTGTGTAGGGTCCAAAGCAGGCAAGCGCACAATTTTCGTAATCTCTTTTTGAGTCAACCATCTGCAAAAAACCTGCTATTTCCGCAGTGCTGCTAAAGGCAATGACATCAATTTTGCCTTGCTGAATCAGGTTTAACTCAACCTCATAAATATTTTTGTTTAAAGATTGTGTCCTGTAGGTGGGTACACGGGTGACTTTCATCCCCAATTTTTCTAACCCTGCAACAAAGTTTGGAATCACATCGGGTTCCAGGATGCCTACAACTTCTGGAACTAGGACGAGTATACTTTTCTTATAAATATCTGGAATTTTAGCCAATTCAGCAATGATTCCTGATGGGCTGGGTTCTTTTGGTACGAAATCGACTTTGATTCCCAAAGCTGCTAATCTTTCTGCGTCTACTCCAATTGCACACATCCTACATTTTGTCAATATAACGGGGTCTATCTCCAAATCTTCTAGGCGTTGGAAAAATCCATCAATACCGTTTCTGCTGGTGAAAGCAATCCAATCAAATGCCTCGATATGTTGCACAGCAGCATCTAACTCAGTAAAATCTGCCAATACACAGGTTTCGATAGTTGGCATCAAAAACGGCATACCACCTTTGTAAATGAGTTGCTGAGATAATCTAACTGCATAGTTACGAGGTGCGGTAACGATGATTCGCTTACCGTGTAAGGGCAGTTGAAAAGATGGAGTCAGCAATTTAGTTTACCTCCTTGCACGAGATAAAACGTAGACGCAAGAGTGGTGAGACCAGTACCGCAGTTTCTTACGGAGGGAGACCCTCCTCAGAACTGCTCGCTGGAGAGAGAAGTTCCGTGCGGGGGTTCCCCCCGTTGAGGAAACTTCGGAGAGGGTTTCCCTCCGCAGGCAACTGGCGTTAGCGCAGCGGTAGCGACGTCAGGAGCGTCACCCGAAGGGTGAGACCAGTACCGCAGTTTCTTATGGAGGGAGACCCTCCTCAGGACTACTCGCTGCAGGAGGGTGGAAGGTGTCCATTAACGCAGATAATTTCTGTATACTCCGCGTCTGGAGTGGTTATTTCTTAATTTAAACCTTTGGCTAGAAATCTAAACTCTAAGTTGTGCTAAGTTGTGCAAACTTGTGCAACAACAGTCACAATTTCAGTTTTAGCATCTCTTTTGGGAGGTCTATTTGGCTTGTTCTCAAGCAGGATAGTTTGAGACTTTCTCTGAAAAAAAACAAAGGCATTATGGAGTGGATTTGGTCTAATAACAACAAAAAAATGAGTAAATAATTAAAGAATATACTTTATGGGCTATTCGCGAGTTTTTTGGTGAGTTAGAGTTTCTTTATCCTTAGGAACACACCTTGGAGAGTCACCTTGCCTCATTCGATTCAACAAGCTCAACCGCCCCTGGAGTTTATTCCCCAACGTTTTAACCCATTTGTATACTTTATTACTAGAAGATTACTGCCCTTTTTGCTACGGTTTCGGACTCGACCATGGTTACCAGCCGGTATTGCACAGGTTGAAACTGTGAATGTCGAGATGCTAGTTCACATATACCAACAATTCCAAGCTGGCAAAATTCGCTTTTTGATAGCATTTCGCCACCCAGAGGTTGATGATCCCTTGTGCATGATGTATTTACTTTCCCATGCTGTACCGAAAGTGACTCGTCAAAAGGGAGTTTCATTACAGCAACCAATTCATTCTCATTTTCTCTATGATCGGGGTATGACTCTGTGGACTGGTGATTGGCTTGGTTGGTTTTTTTCTCGGTTAGGGGGCTTGCCAATTCATCGAGGTAAGCGGTTAGACAAGGTTGGTATGCGGACAGCAAGGGATTTGCTGGCTAATGGTAAACTACCAATGAGTGTCGCTCCTGAAGGAGCCACCAATGGGCATAGTGAAATTGTTAGCCCTTTAGAACCTGGTGTTGCTCAGTTGGGTTTTTGGTGTGTAGAAGACTTACTCAAGGCTAACCGAATTGAGGAAGTTTTGATTGTGCCAATTGGTATTCAGTATTTTTACATTAATCCACGTTGGGCAAAACTAGATTGGCTTTTGAGCAAATTAGAAGCTGATTGCGGCTTGTCAATGCAGCAAATGAGTCAATCAAACCTCGTAGACCGAGAAGTAGACCGAGAAAAAGTTTTCTATGAGCGACTCTTGCGCCTGGGTGAACATGTCCTTTCACAAATGGAAGAGTTTTACGCTCGCTTTTACCATGAAAGTAAACCAGTCGTCACACAAATAGATCCATCTGCTAGCCGTAACCAAGTACTTCAAACTCGGCTCCAGAAAGTGTTAGATAAGTCATTACAAGCAGCTGAGCAATATTTTGGGCTTGAATCTCAAGGAACTGTGATCGAGCGCTGTCGTCGAATTGAGTCAGCAGGTTGGGATGATGTCCACAGAAAGGATTTGCCAAACTTGCACAAATTATCACCTGTAGAGCGCGGTTTAGCAGACTGGATTGCTGAAGAAGCATCTCTGCGAACGCTCCATATGCGCTTAGTAGAGAGTTTTGTCGCAGTCACAGGAACTTATGTTCAACAGAAGCCTTCGTTTGAGAGATTTGCAGAAATATCTTTAATTCTGTTCGATCTCATCGCGCGGATAAAAGGGGAGAACCCTGTACGACCTCGGTTAGGTTTGCGAAAAGCGCGGGTAACGGTAGGTGAGCCAATCTCAGTCACAAAACGCTGGTCAATGTATCAGACAAGTCGTCATGCAGCAAGGCAAGCAGTTGACGAGCTAACCAAAGACTTACAATTGGCGTTGGAAAATATGATTTCGTGAATGATTTTGGGAGTTGGGGGCGATGTCTCAGGAAAAGCTGCAATGTTGTACATTGTCTCTATTGCAGGCTCCTTTTCCTTTTTATACTAGTACACTTGCCCTGTGTTTCCAGTGCTCGTAACTGTGCGAATTAAGCAGAAATATCCCGGATGATTCGGTCCATGCAGCGTTCTGCCAAAGCTGCGATCGTCAAGGAAGGATTTGTACATGCTGTAGAGCCAGGAATAAGAGCACCATCGACGACATAAAGCCCTTGATAACCAATGACTTGCCCATATTCATCGCAAGCTTTCCCTAAGACTGCTCCTCCCAGTGGATGCGCTGTTAGGGCGTCACTAACTTCAGACGTAGTTATATAAGAGTTTTTCTGCTTAAGGATTCTATAAGTCAGCTTTGTGGCTGATAGCACTTTAGGGTCTCCAGGCCAGGTTAACTTAACAGAATCACTCTGACTATCATACTTGAATACTCCCCTTGGTCGGGGTATGGCCAAACCAAAAAGCTGTATTGTTCCGTCAGCCCCAAAAGGATCTACAATATCCTCAAGGACGACCGGACCTAAAGGATTGTCTAAGTGTTCGAGAACAGCAGCTGCAGGTCCCCCTCTACCCGATACAGGTGGCAAATTTGAAAGAGTAGTGAAGTTATCTCCATTAGTGCCCCAGTATTTGCCAACATAGTCATTCAACTTAGCTAGTGTGCCTGTTGCTTTAGCTTTGACCAAAAGTTTGGAGGTGCCCATCGAACCTGCGGCTAAAAACAAATAGCGACAGGTGAAAGATTTTTCTACAACAGTTTGTCCTGTTTCATCAATCTGACTGCATAAAACCCGGTAACCATGTCCGGGTACTTCACTAATTATCGTTACTAAATGTAAAGGAAGAATTTCTACAAATCCTGTTGCTTCTGCTAGAGCTAGATAGTTGCGATCTAGGCTGTTCTTAGCTCCACTATTGAAGCCAAACCAATGATTACCAATAATGGCAGAAGGCTTTTTGGTTCCATTGATTTCTTCACGAACTATATTCCAGTCTACTGCTATATCGTATAGACCATTGGGAAAGCCTGCAGTCGTTGCTTGTTCAAGGAATAACCTCGTTCTATCGTAATAAGGAGTTGCCAAAATGTCTGGGGGAATAGGTGCCGAATTCAAGATAGAACGCACGCGAGGGTAATAAACCTTATCCAGTTCTTCATAGTCGATTGAATCAGGGAAAACCTTATAAAAGAGTTCGCGAGTCGGTTGATGAGTGATTGCATTGTAAACGAGCGACCCACCTCCAACGCCAGCTCCACAACCAACGTTAATACCCTCTTCAACCAGCAACTCTGTAAGTCCCGTGTATACATCTATAGGTGCCCCATAGTAAGTTGTTTTACTTAGCCAAGTGCTTCGACCATCGGGGTTTTCAAAAGTCGCAAAAGTATTTTGCTCAGGTGTAATGGGCCAACGACGACCTCGCTCTAGTACGACTGTATTGATACCTGCTTCCCCCAGACGTAGAGCTGCAACAGCCCCTCCAAAACCACTGCCAATAATTAGAGCATCTACAGCTTCATCCTTTACAGTTTGAACACTAGCACGAGTCAGATGACCAGTAGCGAGTGAGGTCACTAAAGCAGTGGAGAATAGAGCAGAATTTTGAAGAAAGCGACGACGGCTGTAAGGCTTATCAAGCATACATAAACTCCTTGTATTGACAGAAATTAGTTTTTGTGAATGAATTGCCCCCTAATGTACTCAAGGAAATTAAATCTTTGAGCAAACTTTTGTGTATTCCTATTAGGTGCCAGTAAATCGACGTTATGCACTTTTGGGAGCCATTAGACATCTGCGAAAAATACCAACACGATTCAGTAACAGGTTTGTAGTCTATGGCACTGCTACAAAATTAGCCAGTCCCTACGACAAAATAAGGGTTTTAGATATTTACTGTTAAAAATAAAAAAAGTAATAATAACTACATCATGACGGCTCAAGAAGATTCTTAATTTAGCTTGGTACGAAAGGATACTATTGGATAAACTGCAAAAGCGCAAAGAACTTTCGTGTCCTTCGCGCCTTCGTGGTTTATTTTTCCGGCGACAAATCCACAGTATACAGAGTTTTGCCCTCTAAGTTAAGCAATGCGACTGTCATCACCTCTGTGTAACTGTCGATTTTGACTGTACCAAATCATAAGTAAGGAGATTTTCTTACTTTGGACAGTTTATTTTTCTGGCGGCAAATCTACACTGTAGAGAGTTTTGCCCTCCAAGTTAAGCAATGCAACTGTCATCACCTCTGTGTAACTGTCAATTTTGACTGTACCAAAGAATTGGAAACCTTCACTGGGAGGTCGATTTGCTTTCAAATCTGTAGGTATACTTAGAAACTTCACCTCTGGACCAAAGGTATTGTCGAGTTTATTTGGTCCAAATGTACCAGAGTTGAGAGGACCTGCAACAAACTCCCAGAAGGGTTTGAAGTCTTGAAACTGTGCTTTGTTGGGGTCGTAATAGTGTGCTGCTGCGTAATGTACATCGGCGGTTAACCACACAACATTCTTGATATCGTTTCGTTTAATAAAGCGTAGTAAATCCGCAAGTTCTAGTTCCCTTCCCAATGCAGGACCGTCTCCGTTAGCCAAGTTTTCAAAGTTAGTACTACCGTCGGGAACAACAAGTCCAATGGGCATATCACTGGCAATGACTTTCCATTTTGCTGTTGATTTGCGCAATTGGTTTTTCAACCAACGCACTTGTGCATTGCCTAAAAATGCCATTTCTGCACTTTGTTCTGTCTGGTCATTCTTTGTATTTGGTCCTCGATAACTGCGTTCATCCAGCATGAAAATTTCTAGCAATGGACCATACTTGAAGGAACGGTAAATTCTGCTTGGTTCATCACCCTCAATCCGAATCGGGAAGTATTCCAAAAAAGCTTGATTCGCCCGCTGTGCTAGCAAGGAAACGTCCTTAACTGTGTAGCGGCTATCGTCGAGTATCTCGCCGGGATACCAGTTGTTTGTTGTCTCATGGTCATCCCATTGCGCGAGTATGGGAACCTGGGCATTGAAACGGCGGACGTTTTCATCTAATAAGTTGTAGATATAGTTACCACGAAACTCTGCCAGGGTCTCGGCAACTTTGGATTTTTCAGGTGTGATGATGTTTTTCCAGATGCTACCGTCATCCAGTTTGACTTCCGATTGCATGGGACCATCAGCATAAATGGTGTCGCCAGAATGGATGAAAAAGTCTGGATTGAGTTTGCGGATGGTTTCGTAAATTCTCATACCACCAAAGTCTGGATTGATACCCCATCCTTGACCTGCTGTATCGCCTGACCAAGCAAAGAATATGTTTTGTCGGTACGCAGGGGCAGTGCGGAAGGTTCCCACAGCAGGTTCGCTGTAGATTTTTGTATTGTCTAAGTCTTGGAAAGTAACCTTGTAGAAAATTTGCTCACTTGATGGCAGATTTTTGAGATAAACCCTTGCTGTATAATCCCTAGCTTCTAGCGCAGTTGGTCCGAGAACACGCTGCGCGCCACGGAAATATTCATTAGTTGCATATTCGACAATGATCCGGGCTGGGCGATCGCTGCGACTCCAAATAACAGCCCCATTACCACTGATGTCACCACTGGCGACTCCATAAGGTATGGTGGGACGCACTTTATCAGATGTAATTATGGCAGGTGCTTGAGCAAACACTGTTGATTTTGATAACAGGTTTGTGGCAATAATTCCACCACTGGTGATAGCTGAACGTAGCAAGAACTGGCGACGGTTTAGCTTTAGTGGAGAGTTTGAATTCATAAAATTAGAATCGTAGTTAAAATGTCAAACGGACTTTAACGAATCGAATCACAATGAGCCAGAAATAAACAAAGCACACGAAAATCTTTTCGTGACTTTCTAAGAGGAATTTTTCTTTGAAAAGCTGCGACATATCTACACACTTTGCACCCTAACTCTACAAAGTTTATTTGTGCGGATTATTTACGCAAACTTCGCTTCTAATGTTTAACCTAAAATTAACCAAATCTAAACAAAAGCATTAGAATGGAAAACCATTAGTCACAAAAAAATTATCATATTTGAGAACACTTTAAAACAATATTGTTCAGTTACCTCAGCCGCGCATAGTACGGAGTTTATAGACACTCAAACCAATCCTGTGAACAATTCTTAAGTATTTCTTAGTTTTTTGGCTTTATTAACTTATGGAAATCATGAAGAGCACAGTCAAAAAGCCTTGAGAATGCTTTTACCTATTTGTGGCGATTAAGTAAACAGTTTTTAATTCTTGCTGAATAATCTTTTCTTAACCTTGGATATCTCTAAATTTAACCTTTAATATTTGTAAAATTTAGAGATTGAAAAATTTAATTATTATTGAACAGCTCTTTTCTTTGCCCTATTATTACCAAGGCAAGCGGCTACCATCCCAAGAGAAAAACTCTCCGCTATCGCTATCTTGAAGCTGTTCGACGACAGCGAACAGTTGGTTAACTGTACGTTCCACGGAAAATAATTTTTCAGCAGGGACATTTGCCTGAAATGGGCGAGAAAGGCGTGTATCAGTTGTCCCAGGATGCAACATGACGACCACAGTCTTGGGGCTAGTTCTTTTATACTCAATGGCTGCTGTTCGCATCAACATATTGAGTGCAGCTTTGGAAGCTCGATAGCCGTACCATCCTCCTATTTGGTTATCACCAATACTGCCTACCTTAGCAGAAATACTGGCAAATACGCTACGTTCATTATGACGGAATAGAGGTAACAGGTGTTTTGCAAGCAGGATAGCCCCAACACTGTTAACTTGGAAGTAGCGCATTAAATGCTCTGGGTCAATACGTTTTAAACTTTTTTCTGGCTGGAATGTACCCTCATGCAGCAATCCTACACAGTTGACAACTAAGTGAAGCTTGTTAACGGCTGCATTTATCTGTTGAACAGCTTCGACAATCTGTGACTCATCAGTAATATCCATCGACAAACAAGATAATCTGTCAGAATATTTATCTGCTAGAGTTAATAACTCAGACGCAGACTCTGGCTGACGATACGTTGCATAAACCTTAGCAATCCTGTCATCTTGTAGTAATTTTTTTACAAAGCCTAGACCAATGCCTTGGCTTGCTCCCACAATTAATGCATTGGCGTTGTTAATCCCTTCGAGAAAAGACATTGGTTTTCATTTATCAACTTTGTAAATAAATGTAAACTATCTGGCGTCAGAGGAAAAGCCTGTCCTATGTTTCAAATCCGACTATGATTTCCTACGAATGCTAGAATTTTCACATCGTTTGAGTTTTTTGCTATGTGACCATATGGAAATCACAAAACTGTCCAGTGGCTATTATTCCCAAGTCTTTGCGGGAAGCGCATCGCTGGGAAGTTGGTCAGGAACTCATCGCTATTGATATGGGTGATGGAATTCTTCTTAAGCCAAAAAAACCTTTTCCAGAAACTACATTTCCAGAAACTACATTGGATGATGTCGCAGGTTGCTTAAATTATCAAGGCAAGCCCCAGAGCCTTGAGGATATAGATAATGCGATTCGCCAAGGCATAGAGGAGTTATGGTATGGTCGCAGTTGATACTAATATTATTGTGCGACTGTTGACCCAAGATGTAGTTTACTTCCCAATACAAAATCTACTGAAAATCTTATCTAAAACTGATTCTGTCACTTCTTCCCCTGTAATTTCCCCTAAAGCATGAATCGCACCTCTAAGGTCAATTGTCCAGAAATCGAGAGGTAACTGCTGGTCAATTGTCGCCTGCACCTGTTCTAAAGATGTTTTCGCTTTTACCAGTGCTGCTGCTTGTCTTTGGTTAATGGCTAAATCCAAGTCTGCGGCTTGCACTTTGCCTGAATTGACTTGTTCTAAAATTGCAGCTTCTAAAGCATCAATACCTTGGTTTTGAGCAGCTGCTGTTTTGACAATATGGCTCACACTAGTTGGATATTGCAACCCTTCTGGTGATGCAAGGTCAATTTTATTGATCACCAAAATTAAAGGACGATGTTGCACCTGTTCGTAAATTTCTTGGTCTGCTGCTGTCCAACCTGCTTGGGCGTCAATGGTCAACAGCACTAAGTCAGCAGCACTCGCCGCACGATGGGAACGCTCAACCCCTATCTTTTCGACTTGGTCTTGTGTTTCCCGAATTCCTGCTGTATCGAGTACCTGTACAGGAATTCCGCTGACAACGAGCTGCGATTCAACAACATCTCGGGTTGTCCCAGGCAGGTCAGTCACGATCGCTCTGTCACTTCTGCTCCAAGCATTCAACAAACTCGATTTTCCGACGTTGGGACGCCCGACGATCGCCACTTTCAACCCTGTACGCAGCAGTTCCCCTTTGTCAGCAGTTGCGAGAATGCGAGAAATTTCTGCAGAGATTTTCTCGATTTCTGATATGATGACTTTATCATCCAGCGGAGGTAAGTCTTCCTCAAAATCTATCCGCGCTTCAATTTCTGCCAAAACATCTAAGCAGCTAGCGCGTAGCTGACGAATCGGATAAGCTAATTTCCCTTGCAAACCAGCGAGTGCTGCTTGTGCTGCTTGGGGCGATCGCGCTCCCACCAAATCGGCAATACTTTCTGCTTGCGTCAAGTCCAATCGTCCATTCAAAAACGCCCGCAAGGTAAATTCTCCCGGCTGTGCAAGTCTTGCGCCATTTTCCAAACACAGTTGCAAGACCTGTTGCACCACCATAATTCCCCCGTGACAGTGAAATTCCGCCACGTCTTCACGGGTGTAGGAACGAGGTGTTTTCATGATGAGCAACAGTGCTTCATCCACCAGTTGCTGCGTTTGGGGATGGCGGATATAACCATAGAGAATGCGGTGAGTTTCCCAAACTTGGTGCCCCGGTGCATAAAAAAGAGTTTGGGCGATGTGCAGTGCTTGCGAACCAGAGATGCGCACAATTCCCACGCTACCCTGTTGGGGAACAACAGCAGTGGCGATCGCGGCGATGGTTCCAGTGGTAGCAAAAATTTCTGACATCTGCGCCCTTTTGACCAAGACATGGAATGTATTTTGAATCTCTTCTCGATTGTAGAGACTCTGTGTCATTAGTTGAGGCAGAATTTTAGATTTTAGAAAAGTTTCATGGAAGGTTACACAGGTCAATCACGAAGTTAAAATTTACAGGAGCAATACAAATCTTTTTGATTCACAGTAGGAATTGCTGTAAATTACTACCATTTTCAAAATAACCAATAAGGAGGTTTGCGTGGAAGAGGACAAGGTTAATAATCCTGAAACCATGACCAACGATAGCGCTTTAGATGAAAAATCTCATGTCGAGGCTGCATCAAAGTTCATTCAAGAGACTTCTTTAGAAAAAATGCACGAAATAGCTGAAGCAGCGCGACGCAAAAGACTCATGGAACCTCCAAAATGGGTATATCCCGATGATGTTTAATCAATGCTTTCGGCGTTGATGAAAAGTTTGAAGAGAAGACATAGCCGAGACTTTGGAAACTCCATGAGTTAAAAACACTCAGAATTTTTAACCAAAAAGCCTTGATTCTGATATCTGCTAATTGACTTTAGCAGGTATCAGATTCCCGACAAAATCAACATTTGATGAGATTAGGGCTGAGCATCTTCCTTACTATAAAAGGCTGAACCCGCTATACTTCTGAAAAGAGAAGCTCACATCCTATTGCATAGTGTATGGGTGTGAAAGTATATTGCGACATTATCATGACAAACAAAATCTCTCTGAGACAGCCTAGAATCATTATTAACGCAGTCGCATGTAGTTTAAGCATCTTAGCTGCAGTAGTGGCTGTCAGACAGGAAAATTCCAACGCTAAAACACTTTCTTGGATTGTAGCTATAAGCAGTGCTGCGATCGGGATTGCGAATGAACGCTGTTCTTATCTGTATGAAGACGATGCTAATAATCAGCTTGAAGCTTTTATTCAACCTAGAGATAAAAAGATTGCTGAATTAACGGAGGAAGTGAAGGTAAAACGTGGGATTGAAAATCAATTAAAACAACAGCATTTAGTTAACAAGGAATTGTTAGATACAATAGTCAAGCTCAAATCAGAATTAGAGTTTTATCAAAACAAGGCAAGTAACAAAAAAGCTTTTTCTGACACTATCTTAGACACTTTTTTAGTCAAGATAAAAGAATTATTAAACGAACATATAGAAGAAAATATTGAAAGCTTGAAAACTTCAGTAGATAAGATGAAGCGAGTGAAAGATGAACATATTATAACTAACTTGAATAAAATTCAAAATGAAATTGAAACTAGATATGTCACTTACAAAGCTTGTGTAGCAGAAATTGAACGTAATGAAAATCTTGATTTTGTGATTGATACTATAGACATTATTAATCAAGTTCATAATGAATTAGCGTCTTTGAAAGTGAAATTCGTCAGAACTTTGGGGGTTAGTGAACCCTTGAAACTTCAGAATGCTCTCAGCCAAGAAAAAGGCAAAAGTGCGTTAGCTCAATTAGCAGAAACTGACAAAGCTAGTTATAAGGATGTCATAGCAAAACTAGAAGAGTCAGAGCAAGTAGCCGCTAATAACGACCAATATATGCAACACATCATAGCAGAATTGGAAAAGGCTATAGAGCGGCTAGCCCAAAAAGATGAAGAAATTAAAGCTCTCAAACGTCCTCAGTATTGGCCTACACCAACTCGCGATGATCAATGGATATCAAATATCATTATTAGTTATTTTGAAAAGCAAGGAATTATTCTAGACCGTGCTCACAATGATTACGATAAATGGCAAGCAACTCTAGGTTTTCACATTGACAGAAATAGGCGTTTAATTACAGCTGAAGATTTAAACAAACACTCTGAAAAAATAGAACAGTTAGCCCATACCCTGAACACCCCTAAGTTCAAATTTGATGGTGAATTAAAATTGATGACTGTTTTGGTACAAATAGCCAAAAAAAACACTGAGAAAAAAAGCTAATAACTTTCAAATACAGCGGATTTCCAGTTGGTCAAGTACATAAGCTTTGTCTCAAAGCCATGGATAGAGCCTTTTTTACTCAGGAATTGCTGCTGTCAGTTGTAGCCGCGCTCAACGTACAGCTACAAACACCATAACTAATCTTGTCGCTACCTAACTGTGTTCTGCAAAGTTTCGATGACTCCGTACATTTGTACGGGATCAAGGACTCGCAGTAAGCTGCTTTGAGTCACAATACCTATTCCAGTTCCTCTATCCCAAGACACCACTAATCTTCGCAGATGTCGGCGTTGCATCTCCACAAGAGCAGTCCATAAAGAATCTTCAGGATTGAGCAGAAAAAGCGGTGCACTCATCACAGTTTGTGCCCGAACTTCAGATAGGTTCACTTCCAGTGCCTGAAATTGCACAATATCGCGTTCAGTGACAATTCCGACGGGAATATGAACAAATTGTCCTAAATCAGACTGCAGTTTTTCCTCAGTAATCACAACACAGCTAATCCGGAATTCTGCCATGACTTGAGCCAAACTCAATACTGAAGCAGTCATAGGGGCACGAATCACTTGAGTTGACATGACATCTGCCACACGCATGAACTTTAAGAGGTGAATAGGGCGTAAAATGCTACGAATACTCTCGTGAGAAACGACACCAATAAGTTCACCCTTTTGTCCTACTATCGGCAGATGGCGAATGCGATACCGCCGAAATAAAAATAAAGCAGCAAAAACATCTTTCAAAGCAGCTTGCTCTAGGGTAATCACTGGATGTGTCATGACCTCAGCGATTGTCATCTTTTTAAAGTCGATGCCATCTGCTGTTAGCCTGACAATATCCCGTTCTGTAAAAATCCCCAGTAACTCTGTTCCCTTCATCACTAAGACACAGCTAGAGCCTGTCTCATTTACGGTAAATGCATTTGAGGGTGAATCAACATCAGATATTGAGCAACTGTGAATTCGCTTTTGGTTCATTAAAGTAATGACATCTACCAGCGATGTTTTTGGTGCAACAGTCAATGGGTTATAGTCTATTGCCGCCTCTATAACTGGTTCATTCAGCAGCAGGTCATCAAGTTGCATAGCTGATTTATTTAGGGAACACTGTTACCTAATGTAGCAAGACGTAACAGATTTCCTTAAGTGTTTCCATTTGTTGTAAATTTTTTCACTTTTCGTTACATTTGCTTGTCGCCCAGAATTGAAGGGCAATTGAGGCTGGCTGGTATCTATTTTAATAAATGCCGAGTGGTATGATTTCCTCTGCAAAAGTAAATTAAAAAACTGTGGAGATGCGTTAAAATAGGCGCCAAACAATACGATTGAGAAAAGCCAAACTCGCAAGCAGCCTCCAACAGGTGCTACAGGTGTGCATCGAAGATCTTATGACAGTACGCTGCGTGTCTCTAGGCCGCAAATTCTTAGCTATTTATGTCTAATACCACCTGGACTCGTCACCACATTCTCTCCCTCGCTGACTTTACGATCGCTGAGTACGATACTGTTTTGCAAACTGCTGCCAGTTTTCAAGAGGTTCTATCACGGCGCACGAAGAAAGTCCCAACCTTGCAGGGACAGGTCGTGGCGAATTTATTTTTTGAACCATCCACCCGTACTCGCAGCAGTTTTGAACTTGCTGCTAAGCGCCTATCGGCAGACACTCTGAACTTTGCCTCAGGAACCTCTTCCATGACAAAAGGAGAGACGATTCTTGACACGGCAAAGACTTACTTGGCAATGGGAACTGATATCATGGTGATTCGCCATCGGGAAGCTGGAGTCCCCAATGCGATCGCCCAAGAAATGGATCGCCTCGGTGTACGAGTCAGCGTCCTCAATGCTGGTGATGGTCAACACGAGCATCCTTCCCAAGCTCTGCTAGACTTATTTACTATCTGTACTCTTCTTGACCCCGAGCTTCCCCGAGTCGAACTTTTAAAAGATAAAAAGATTGCCATTGTTGGGGATATTCTCCATTCGCGGGTAGCACGCTCGAATATCTGGAGTTTGACAGCAAGTGGCGCTCACGTGCATTTAGCAGCACCACCCACCCTCTTACCAAAATTATTTGCAGATTACGGAGAGGATAGACCAGGTAAAGTGTTTCTCCACTGGGAGCTAGAATCCGCTTTGCAAGATGCTGATTTTGTTATGACTTTGCGCTTGCAAAAGGAACGGATGAGCGCCCATTTATTGCCTTCTTTGCGAGAATATCACCAAATGTTTGGTATGACACACTCAAGACTGAAACTGTGCCAGCCAAACGTCAAAGTTTTGCATCCTGGTCCAGTTAACCGTGGTGTCGAAATTAGCTCAGAGTTGATGGATGACCCGGAATTTAGCCTCATTCAAGCTCAAGTGACCAGTGGTGTTGCTGTTCGCATGGCTCTGCTGTATTTGATAGGGAGTGGAAAGGCTTAAGCGTTTTATTGATCAAGTAGAAGACTTCTGAGTGAAACTCGTTAAATCAGTTGCAGTCCAAGGTATATTTTTAACAGTCTAAAAAAGCAGAAATTTAGGTATACCTCAGATTTTCTGCACTCTATTTTCCGAGTTAGTCACAAGTCAACAGTAGTCAAACACCCATGAAAAGGGAACTTTTTACAGCAGGAATTGTTTTCTTATCCTTGTTAGCACCAGTCAAAGCATCAGCCGCAAATTTTAGCCAGATATTTGTCTTCGGTGATAGTTTCGTTGACACTGGTAATGTATTCCAAGCAACTAGAAATACGACAGGAATAGGATTTCCCTCAAGTCCACCCTACTTTGAGGGACGTTTTGCCAATGGACCAGTTTGGGTGGATTATCTCTCCTCATCTCTAGGATTAAACCAAACCAATTTTGCCTTTGGTGGAGCTACCACAGGAAGAGGTAACACTATTGAGAAGAACTTTAATCTCGAATTTCCTGGATTGCAGGAGCAAATTGAGAATTTTACAGCAGCTAACCCAGCAGCAGACTCAAACGCACTGTATATCGTGTCGGCTGGTGGTAGTGACTACCTCAGCGCTGGTGTGACAAACCCTACTGAGCCTGTAAATAATTTGATAAATGGAATAAAGTCCCTAGCTGCAGTTGGTGCTCGAAATATACTGGTGTCAAATGTGTTAGATTTAGGAAAACTTCCTGCGACTAACAAGAATCCCGAAATTTCCAGTCAACTCAATGGTTTAACTCAAATCCACAACTCTCTATTGAGGACGCGTCTTACTGATTTAAGTCAACAATTAGGTATCAAAATAACACCTCTCGATACGAGTTCCATTTTGAACCGGAGGTTTAATAATCCTAGTGAATTTGGTTTGACAAATGTGACTGACGCTTGTCTCAATCTCAATGCTGGGACAATTTGTTCTAATCCAAATGAATTTGCATTCTGGGATAATACCCATCCCACAACACGTGTTCACAGAATTCTAGCAGAAGTCGCACTCTCAGCTGTTCAGACTCAGTCAGTTCCCAGACCTACTGCTGCAATTCCACCTCGGTCTGTTCCTGAACCTTCTACGATGTTGGCTCTATTAGCTTTAGGTGCTGTCAGTGTAGTAGGAACACTACAGCATCAACACAAGAAGTTGGTCCCATCTCCAATATTTTGTAGGATGCGTTAGCCTTGCGTAACGCATCATTTGCTCGGATAGCATGGGTTACGCTTTGCTAACCCATCCTACATCAATGAAATGACTCAGACAGCATGGGTTACGCTGAGCTAACCCATCCTACATTAATTCGCGTCGAGCTACTTAAAAACTGATTTTTGTTAAAAATCAGTTTTTAGCTAGTGGGATTTCATGCATCTCATGATTTTTTGTAAGAGTTCATTTCAACTTTGAGGTGTTAATTTTCCCCAGTGATTGACAATCCATCAATCCAGATTCTGGGACACACGCCTCCTGGTGTCAACTCTGGTTCTTTTTCCACAAAAATAATCGATTTGAGGAGTTCTAAAAAATCTCCAGCAACGGTTGCTGACTCAATGCTTGTTTTCACACCATTGTTGACCAACCAACCATCAAATGGTAACGAAAAAGAACCTTGTAAGGCTTTCACCCCTGCATGGAGAGCTTGTAAATCATCAATAAGAATGACATTTTCTGCTGTTTCCAAGCTCAATTCTTGTTCAGTTGATGCGGCTGCAAAGACATGATAGAAGTTGGGGCTGACAGTCACTTTTGCACCAATATTGGCGTTACCTGTTGGCTTGGCATTCATCCTTTTTGCAGTTCCTGCACTGTGGAGAAAACCTGTTAAGACCCCATTTTCAATTAATGAGATTTTGCGGGTGGGAGTTCCTTCACCATCGAAGGTTTCAGCACCGACATTTGCTGGATGTAGTGCATCGTCATACACCGAAAGCAAGGGAGAAGCAATTTGTTTGCCTAAATCATCAGGGGTTGATAGGCTTTGCTTATCTAGAATGCTTTGAGCATTAAACAAGTTAGAAAAAGCACCCAATAAACTCAAGAAAGCATCTGGTGAGAAAACAACTCGATATTTACCAGACTTGATTTTTTCATAGTTCAAGTGGCTGATAGTTTTCTCGGCAGTTTCTTTGATGCAACCGTTGATATCTAGATGTTCTAAACTTTTGCTAATTCTAAAAGCGCCACCACTGCGAGGTTTTTTCCCGTCTTCCTCGGTTTTGCTATAAAGATAAATTGATGCTATTGAGCCGGATTCAGTTCTCATCGCGCCATCGCTGTTGAGATAAAATCTGTCAAAATCTCTTTGCGCCAAACTGTTATAAGGGACTCCTTGAATAGCTGGATGAGCTGCGAGGACTTCTTTCTCAGCAGCTAACAGACTTTCAATCAATTGAGAAACAGCAACTTGGGGTGCTTTTTCGTGTGATGAATTAGAAATGGGAACAGTAGATTCTGGGCTAAAATCAGGGACATTTTCTTTCACACCAAAGAAACTTGCTTCATAAGCTGTTTTTAAAGCTAATTCAAGTCCTTTGGGATCTACATCTGTTGTGCTGGTAACACCCATTGTATTGTCTTCATTCCAGACGCGCACAGTGACACCAGAAAGATTAGAGGCTTTCACTTGCTTAGGCTCACCTTGATCCACTTGCACGCTCGTTCCATCTGCTGTTGAGCCATAAATATCAAATTTTTTGATGCCAAGCTTACTAGCACTTTCCTTGGCGTAATTTGCAATCTCGTTAATATTCGCCATAATTCGTCTATTTTGAATGCGTGAATTTTGGATTTCAAACCACAGATACACACGGATAAACACAGATGTCATTTATCTGTGTGCATCTGTGGTTCAAAAAATACTCGTCTACAGGTGAGCAATTGCGCAGAGCGCACGCCTTACGGCGATCGCGCCTTGCGCGGTTTCCTTCGGGAGTCTCACCCACCCAAGCGACAATAATTTAGCGTCCACCCACAGTAATCGAGTCAACTTTGATGTGTGGCTGTCCTACTGTTGTATAGATACTGCCACTGACAGAACCACAAAAACCTGGTGCAAGGGACAAATCTTGGGAACACATGGAAATTTTGTTCATAATTTCCTTCGCTTCACCAATCAGGATGGCTCCTTTTAGTGGCTTGGTGATTTTGCCATTTTCAATCAAATAAGCTTCGTCTACACCAAAGTTAAATTGACCTGTAGCACCAACGCTACCACCGCCCATCTTTTTGCAGTAGATACCTTTATCTATAGAAGCAAACAAATCATCAATGCTATACTCGCCAGGAGCAATGTAAGTATTACGCATCCGGCTAGCAGCGGCAAAGGTAAAATTCTGACGGCGTCCGCTACCAGTTCTGGGGTGTCCTGTGCGCACTGAACCTGCTCTATCTGCCAAGAAGTTCTTCAAAACACCTTTTTCAATTAAGAGTGTTCTTTGGGCTGGCATACCTTCGTCGTCCATATCAATTGTACCGAAGGCATTGTCGGTTCGCCCTTCATCCCAAGCAGTGAGGGCTTCGTGAGCAATTTTTTCACCTTTCTTATCAGAGAAGGGAGAGGTGTTGCGTTCAATTTGAGTGGTTTCTAGCAGATGTCCGCACGCCTCATGGAAGATAACCCCACCGAAATGATTCGCCATAATAATGGGGTAAGTGCCTGATTCGACATAATCAGCGTAGAGCATTTTTCCTGCTGATTCTGCAATGTGCTCTGCTGCTTCTTTATAATCCCACGTTGTTAAGAAATTGGGGTCACTGGTGTTACCGGCACGTTCAGCGATGGAAGCGCGATTCGCACCGTCAGCGCACAAAAGAATCAGTCCTACTGATTGAGTCAGGCGAATATCGCGAGCAAAAGTACCATCACTAGCAGCGACTAAGACTTCCTGCCAATCACGGAAATAGGTGGCGCGGCGTGATTGTACATGGCTTGCTTTTTGCTGGAGCTGGGCAGTACCATCAAGCAGAAATTCTCCCATTTCTCGCATTGAACTACACAGAGGTAGCCAGCCATCTTTGCCTCTTTTAGTGGCATAATCCCGCAGCAGTTCCAGGTTGATTTCTGGGATAAAAGCATTGGGAGCAGGAAGCTGCAATCCCAGGATAGAAAGACCTTTTTCTAAAGCTGCTTTCAAACCAGAAAAAGAAAGGTCATTGGTGCTGACGTAGCAGTCAGCTTTGCCACGAAATACTCTGACTCCTGCACCTGTAGAAAGACGCGGTGTAATACTGGTGATGGCGTCTTCTTCTGCAAGACAGCTAATATAGTTAACACGCTCTAAGAAAAATTCAATAAAATCAGCACCAGCGGCGCGTCCCAATCCTAGAAGGGTAGACAGGGGCGCTTCCCAGGATTCATCAAATCGCTCTGGTGTGGAGGAGTATTGTAAAGAGGGAAGTTGTTTGGAGAGCAGTAGAGTATTTGTAAGCATCAGTAGCCTCAGAAAGCTGGCGTTATCAGAGAATTAACTGAATAATCCGCGTGTGTTCAGTCTAACAAATCAGTGGAAGTCCCAGTAGGAATGAAGGTGGTAGAGGTTTCCCCACCCGGCAAATGAGCAAGATAAGTCAGTAGACGACGAAACCCTGCCTATCTTACACCTAATTATCAAGCGAACATCTTTGGACTGGTAGCGATCACAGTTCTCATTGGGATGATTAGCTTCGCCTTTGCTTAGATAGCTTGGTTAAAATCCTGTTGAAACGCAGCCTCCGTATATTTACTGGAACTACTAGCAGCATAGCGTAAACATAGCTATATTTCTCCGTGAAATTTCGCTTTATTCAAAATGAGAGGCAATATTAAACTGACATTATTATTTTTCAAAGTTCAAATTTTTGCTTTTTAGTAATTCATTTATAAGCAGATTTTTCCTTAATTGTTCTTCTATACTGTTATTTATAAATAGGCTGATTTTTCAACACATTTTTAGGAAGTTACCATATTTTTTACTGAAAACCAGTAAGAACAGGTTTAGTTTTTTCAATATATTCTATAAAACTCTCTCCTATAATTCTCAAAAACGATTTTCTCTTCAATGAAATTACAAAAATTAGAAAGTATAAGAGGATTTGCAGCAATTTATGTTCTGCTAGGACACCTGATAGGCGCATACAATAAAACATCCTATTTTTCTATAGCTTTTCGATTTGGTCAAGAAGCAGTGATGTTATTTTTTCTGTTGTCAGGATTTGTCATTTATTACTCCTCAAATAAATATCAAATCAAAAGCTTTAAAAATTATTTTATCCGAAGAATTAGAAGAATTTATCCCTTGTTTATTTGTACGTTATTTTTATCTTATGTTTTTGCTAGTTTAACAGCAGGTAATTTCATCCTTATAGACAAATTCAATTTGATAGGAAACCTTCTCATGTTGCAAGATTTCTCTACAGGAAAACCAGGTATTTGGTTTAACCCTTTTTTAGAGAATCTTCCACTGTGGTCACTCTCTTATGAGTGGTGGTTTTATATGATGTTTTTTCCTATTGATACTTTTTTCCCAAACAAGTTTCAAAAGTACACAGTTATAGGAATCTCAATAACAGGATATGTGACCTACTTTACTTATTCAAATCAAGTCTCAATAATTTTGATGTACTTCGTAATCTGGTGGAGTGGAGTTGAACTAGCAAAAGAGTATTGTCAGAAAGCCAAAGTTACCTTTTCAGGACAAAAGCTTACAATAATTACACTGGCTCTCTTTTGTCTACTCTTACTATTCCAAGTCATGACATATAAGGGTAAGCTTTATTTTGGAATTCATCCAATTCTTGAGCTTAGACACTTCTTTATGGCTTTAATACTTATCATTCTTGGTATAGCTTGGCAGAATTTAAGTTTTTTTGGTTTTAAATATACAATTGGTTGGTTTTGTATATTTGCTCCTATCTCTTATGGAATATACATTTTGCATATTCCAATAATGATATCTTTCAATATATTTAAAGCTATCAATCATTCAGTTCTAGAAATTATTCTTTCATTAGCTCTGACTTTACTCTTGGCGTACCTACTAGAAGTTAAGTTACAAAAGAAGATTAATAAATTTTCTGCCAAATTTATTGTGTGAAATAGGCTGCTGTATTTATAATAATTGTTAATTATTATACTTAAATCTTTCTATTACCCCATCATCCCTTTTCTTGACAGGTTGCGCGGGATTACCCGCATAGATCGTCATCGGTTCTAAAGAACGCCCAGTGACTCCACCTAATGTCAGCACTGCTCCCCATCCTACAATGACTCCAGGACCAATTACTGACTTAGCTGCAATCCAACTACTTTCTCGAATATAAATTGGCGCTGCTATAAGTTTAAAATTAGGATGCTTCCAGTCATGGTTTCCTGTGCAGAGGTAAACACCTTGAGACAAACAGACATGACTTTCAAGGGTGATAGAGGCGATATTGTCCAGCCATGCATCTTCACCAATCCAAACATAATCCCCTACTGTTAGTCGCCAGGGAAACTTCACCCGTACTCCAGGCTTAATACGTACACTTTGACCGATTTTTGCACCAAATAAACGGAGTATCCAAACCTTGAAAGCTGACATAGGCAGCAAATAGCTCTGTACCATGGGTGCTCCAACAAAGTACCATAACAGCTGTTTCCATAAGGGAGCACCGGGAGTGTAAGTACCGAGGGTGTAGTTATCTAAACGCATAGGATAAGCAAGCAACACGAGGACTTAGACTAGCTCCCGTTCGACCTGTAAAAATCCAGAAGACAGAGCGGCAGATGTCGCGTAGGATAAGGAGAAAGTATTCTTTGGGTTGGTTTGAGGAAATAGAAATAGGGGTGAAAGTGATACCCTGACTTCCAAGGACGACAGTAGCGACTGCTTTAGCCCTAAGCATATGAAAGTCGGAGGTGATGAGATAGATATGCTCAATATTCTGGCTTTTGAAGTCTTTCACAACAGAAGTGAAGTTAGTAACTGTATCAATGGCGCGGTAGTCAAGGTGGACTCGCTGATCTGAAATACCAGCAGCACGAAAAATCGTACGAGCATTTTTAGGGGGAATCCCAGAAGAAACCCAGATGTTTAAAGAGGGGTGAACTTGGGCTAATTGAGCAGTGAACTCTTCTCGGTCTTGACCACCGCCAAGAGTTAGAATTGCTTGGGGATAGGGTGCTTGGTAGTAAGCAACTGCCAGTCGAATTGGAATAATGCTTAGTAGGATAACGATAAAACCTGCTAAAGCAAAAATCCAATATTTTTTGAGTTGGTGATGTAACTGTTTCACCGATATATTCACTCATTTGTTAATACTGCTTCAGTTAGTCTATTGCGTACAAAGTCAAGGGCAGAGTTAGCAATTGCTAAAACATTATTACCTTTTTGCTGGTCAAGTGTCATCGCATCAAGCTTATTGGAATCTGCATCATAGTTATACAAACGATAGCCATAGTCTTGTAAGAAATTTATGACATCTTGTTTCTGATAACCAAAATTATTGACAGCATCATTAATTTCTAAAATCCAAACATAAGGTTGCTGTTGTTTGAGCAGCGAAGTTGTCCCTTTCAAGGCTAAAATTTCTGCTCCTTCAATATCCATCTTGGCTAAAGTAAGATTGGTAAGAGATTGATTTTGTAATAAATTATCAAGCGTATCTGTTGAAACTGTAACTGTGTTATGAGTTGCAGTTTGAGTAATAAATGGCATAGAATCTCCCTCAGCAAGATTGAGGGCAGTCGTTCCGCTAAAGTCAGAAATTGCAAGCTTGTAAGGTTTAACCTGATGGAATTGATTAAGATTCAGGTTTTCTTCAAGTCGCTCATAATTTTTAGAGAGCACCTCAAAACTATAAATTACGCCTGATTTAATTTTGGATGCAGCTAGAAGGGTGTAAACACCAACGTTAGCACCAATGTCGAGAAATGAGTCTTTATCTCTGAGGTACCGCAGCAAAAAGTTCATTTCATCGTAATCATATAGTCCACAATAGAGTACAGCAGATGCTGAACGACTATCAGGGTAACAGCGAATTTTGATTTTTGGAAGTAATTGAATATCAATATATCGTTGGAATGTTCTTTTATATAACTGCCAAGCCAGAAATTTGATGAGTGACTGTATTTTCTGATTTTTACAGTTAGGATGTGACCAAATATATTTGATAGTCCCTTGAGCAAACTGATTCTGCATGAGCTAATTTTTGTTAAAATTTAAATATCTTGTTTTTGCAATTTTTCATATTCAATTAAGCGAATAGACAGAAGAATTTCTGCCAAAACACGCTCAAAAGCGTAGTACCACCCATGCCAACCGTCGAGGATACCACCTTTGAGAATTAAGCAGTAAAACAAGATGATAAAGGGAGCCAAAATTTTTTGCTTGCGAATGCGATCGCTCAAACTAAGCTCACTATCAGGAATATGTGTGAGCTTGTTGACTTCAATTACCATGTAGCGGTCTTGCGCCCAAAGCCAGCGATTTAAGGGTTTACGGTCATCATGATAAATGTAGGAAGAAAGTAACTTGGAATTTCCTTTCAAAATAAGTTGATGGGCATGACCATCGTCTCTATAAAGTGCTTTATCTTGTTTAAAAAGCACTGGACGTGGTGGTAGTAAAGTCCCGTGTAGAGGTTTGCCAAAGACACAATACTTAAATCTAACAATATAACCGTCATATTCAGATTCTTCTGGTAAAGTTTTGATTTCATCAATCAATTCATCACTTAGGACATAATCGGCATCTAAAGAAAGGACCCATGTAGATGAAAGCTTTGATAACCCGTAATTACATTGATTAGCAAACGAGTCAAATTTTCTTTGAAAAAATTCTACTTGAGGATAACATTCGAGAATTTCTAATGTTTCGTCGTTGCTGTAGCTGTCAATAACAACAATCCTCTTTGCCCAAATAAGACGTTGGAGGCAGCCATTAATATTAGGCGCCTCATTATATGTAATCAAAAGTGGTGTAATTGTTTCTATCATTTTTACAGGGAATTATTATTGTTTATTACTATGGTTTTTTCGCTTCTAGAATGACAGTATGTGTATATTCAAAATCTGATTCCATTTCTAAAGAAAGGACTGTTGAATCAATCCCAATTTCTGTAAGAGTGGTTTCTTTGGAAGGTAGACAAAATTTGATATCTACAAATCCGGCTTTTGTAGCCAACTCAGCCAGATAGCTTTCATCTAAAGCTGTTAAATGTTCTCCTCGACAAAAAATAAAGTTCGTTAACTTTCCACCAATACTATCTCTTGCATCTGGAAAGTTACTAAACCAAGCGTAGTCTTTCTCAAGATATTTATGACAAGCGTTGCCTACATGAGGTGCACCCATTCTGATACCTCCTCCGGAACGTAGAGATTTAAACATCTCCTCAAACTTGCTTTGTAAGACTGCATCAGGCAAATGTTCTATGACATGATGAGAATAAAAAACGTCTACTGAGCCATCTCGAAAAGGTAGAGAGTTGCGAAGGTCAGCCCATAGGTCAATCTTGGTCGTCAAATTTGCATCCAAATTGAGCCAGCCTGGTAAATAGTTTTTCTGTCCAGGACCAAGATGAACTTTTAAACCCGAAGAAGGACACTTAATGGTTTTATAGAACCAACCATTAAAGCGCATAGGGTATTGAAGGAGAAAGTAGTATCCTGATTTCAACGCTCTTGGTATCATAGAAAATATTTAACTTTTATTGCTAATAGAGAAACTTTCTTGAGTTATTGAGTGACTTTTTGGAAAGAAAAACCTTGCTTAAGAACTTTTATGTATATCTCAATTAAATTGTCAGCAATGCTATTCCATGTATAATTTTCCTGAACAAGTTGACGAGCGCGATCGCCCATACTTTTTGTTTCTTGGGGATGTTCTAAAGCTTGCTGCACAAGAGAGGAAATCTCAGCTATATTGAGTTGTGCAACATAACCGAGTCGTTGCTCATTGACGACATCAGCTAGAGCAACACCAGGAGTTACAAGAACAGGAAGACCTACTGCAAGAGCTTCTAGGACTGCTACACCAAAGTTTTCCGAATAGGAAGTCAAAACAAATAAGTCTGCTCCTTGCATCAATATATCCTTAACTTCTCCTTGGACAAATCCGGTAATATGCGTACGATGACGAATGCCATGAGCTAGCACAAGAGATTCAACTTCACTTTCGTATTCAGACGAGCCACTACCCGCTATAACAAAGGTGAAGCAATCATTGGTGAGCTTTCCTAGCGCTGGAATGAGGTAATCCAAACCTTTTTTAGGATGCAGACGAGATAAAAATAAGATTATTGGTTCATCTGCTGGAACATTGAGGTATTGACGCAGATGTTTACGAGCATTAACAATTGTGGGAGGGATAAACAGACCGTGGGGCAAAATAAAGCTTGGGGTATTTAGACTTAGGCGAGAAACTTCTTGCTTTTCTTGTTCTGAGGTGAGGTGAAGTGCTTGAGCGTGATTAAGATTAGCTTTTTCAATAAGTTTGAGATAAATTTGCTTTTTGCGATTGCTTTGTTGCAGTGACCATTTGCATAGCTGTCCTAAAGGGCGAACAATGTAAGGAACTTGCTTGAAGCGGGCGATCGCCATTGCTATTGTGGAAGGATAGGAAAAAATGGCATGGATATGTAACAGGTCATATTGATGAATCACTTGCCATAACCAAGCAGTTAACTCCCAAGAAAAAGCAAATTCCCGGAACGTGTGAAAGTTAGGGGAGAAGCGGGGGAAGAACCAAACTGGAACCTGTTGATACTGAATTCGTTGCCCAACAGGAACATTCAGCAAATTAGCTCCGTTATCGTTTGTGGTGGCAATTTCAGCCTCAATACCTCTGTCTTGCAGTGCCTTGACCATTTCTAGCACGGCTTGGCTTGGACCACCCCGAAGTGGAGCAATAGAGGGAATCACATGAAGAACTTTCATTTTGAAACTCGCTCCCACCAGTATTTAAGGATTGCCAAACTCCAGCGACGATACCAAGCTTTGAGGGATATATTATTGGGAATATTCACATTGCCGAAGTCGTCACGCCATTCACCTGCCATCCATTGCTCAAACGGAAAGGAAAAGCCTCGTTTGGGACGTTTGATGACCCACTCAGGTAACTCAGGAACGGCTTTAATTATGCGACACATAAAAATTATCTCCTGCTCCTTTTCATTAGCTGGATTTGATGGCGATGCTTATCCAAATGGCTCGCAAGAGTTTGTTGAAAATGCTCAAAACCAAAGATATCAATAACTTTTTGGCGCAAAACTTCAGGTCGATATATTAAAGGATTGGGATAAGCAAAATGGAGAATTTTAATCAGTGTTTGAGCAATTTCTTCAATATCATTAGTATTCACCAATGCGCCTAGTTCACCATGACAAAGAGCGTCAACCGCCCCATCTCGGTTGCCCGCTAACACAGGTTTACCACACGCTAATGCTTCTAAGTAGACAATGCCAAATCCTTCCTTGCTACTGGGCATAGCAAAAACATCACAGAGATTGTAGTAATCACAAAGTTGCTCATCAGGCACAAACCCAGCTAAGGTCACACTGTCTTGCAGCTCCAGTTGTGCAATCAACTGCTCAATTCTAGGTCTATCATCTCCTTCGCCGACTATGATGTAGTGAATATCTGGAATAATCTTACGAATTTGCACAAGGGCTTGCAGAATTTTGTCATACCCTTTGTAGTGTTCACCCTTTGCTAGGCGTGCCACAGTTAGTATCACTGGTTGTTCCGGTTTGAGTCCATAGCTGTGTTGTAAATAGCTAGGTTTGGGTGCAGGTTTAAAGCGACTGGAATCAAATGTGTTAGGTAAGAGAGTCACTTTGTTAGGGTTGAGGTTTTGTTCTTTGAGCAGGCGATCGCGGGTGTAGTTGCTGACAGCCAGAATCAAGTCTGCATGATGTAGAGCAGTTTTTATAGCAGCATTTTTTATATTCCAAGCTTCTATCCCGTGGGCTACTGTCCAGTAGGGAATGCCAGCCAACCGTTTAAACCAGTAGGCAGCAATGGTGAAATTTAGGTGACTTGCTATTATCAAGTTTGGGCGCTGTTGAAGACCTTTGCTGATAATTTGGGCAGTAAAAATAGGTGTGCGGATTTTTAACGAGGATGCTCCAGCAAAGTGGAACTGAGTCTTATGTAAATAGGGAATATTTGGTGTAGGTTGGACATCATGTTTGAGGAAAACATGATATTGACTCTGAGGTGAGATGTTTTGTAGAGCCTCCAATAAAAAGGCTGAATAAACTTGGATACCACCCTTAAACCCAAATATATTGGGAAACCAAAGATGAAACTTCATTGAATCAGGATGGGTTAGCATTTTTGTAGATAAATATTTTTAAACAATCTGGTTCAAGGCTTGGCAGAGTCCTTGAGTTGCTTGCGTGTAACTGTAATGAGATATGATGTTGCGGCTGTTCTCGCCCCATTGTTGTAAGCGTTGTCGGTCTGTTAAAGCCTCCTGTAAACAACTGCATAGGGCAGGAACATCACCAGCACTGAAAACCAAACCATTTTGATGGGGATGAACAAGGTCTTGAGTACATCCAACATGAGTACTAGTAATAACTGGACGTGCTAGACACATCGCTTCATTGATAATCAACCCCCAAGTTTCCGAATGACTAGGTAGCACCACTAAGTCTGCAACTGCATAAGTGCGTGGCATCAAAGTTTGGTTTTGGAAGGGAGCAAAGTAAATATTTTCATGTTCTGCGGCTTCCGATTTCAGGTCTTTTTCCAAAAGTCCAGACCCCACAAATAACAGCGACACTCGAGAAAGTTTCGCTTGCAAAAAGGCTCGGAGTAAATCTAGAGGTCGTTTTTGCGCTTCAAACTTACCCGCAAATAGAATGACTGCATGATCGTCAGGAATGCCTAGTTCCTTTTTCCAAATAACAGCTTGCTCTTTTGCAGTTTGTGCATGGGCAAAGAAGCGATCGTTATCTACAGAATGGGGGGAGAAAAATAAATGATTGGTGGCAATGCCATGATATCGAAAGTAATTATAGTTTGCTTTACCTACATAGAGACAGGCGGCAAAACGTCGATAAATCAGAGAAATAAATTGCCGACGTGCCCATGCTTTGAGCCCGGTAGGTGCTAACAACCGATGGGAATCTCCTCGAAATAATAAAGGAGCATGGCGAGTATTCCAACTCCCAAGAAAGTGATAGAGACTAGCATAGTTATAATTCATCAACAGCACAGCGTCAGGGCTATATGCTTTGACTTGCGCTACTAAAGAAGGATTTTGTAAACCCCAAAAGTGATGAGTGCCTGGATTTGAACTGACATTAGGTACAAACTCATAATCATACCCTGTCAGTAATGGAATATCCCACTGGAAAGCTTCTTGAAAACCCGTATCAACCTGCTGGGTAACACCAAAATTCCAAAGATAAAACACTTTGATCACAAAATCTGCACTATCAGCCAGGTGTCGAAACCAAGGCGCATAGTATTGTATGGGATGCGAGATAATAATAGCCAGTTTTTTCATGGTCTATCAATGACAACAGGAAGAGTTGACATCCAATAGGGCTTCATCAGGAATACGATAACGCCACCAAGCACTACAGTTGACTGAAACAGAGTTGCAATATAAACTCCGGCTGTCCATTCTGTTTGAACAGCGAAAGTCATCATCAGTACAGCAAACAAGGAACGAGTTGAAAGAATTGGCATATTGAGGCTCCAACGAGTGGATTGCCCATAAGCAAGCCCCAGCACAATAGCAAGCCCGGTACAGCCAAGCAGACCAAAATTGGCATAGGACTCAGCTAATAATCCCCAACCTATGGTGGTCGTGAAAGTTGCTTCACGAGTTTGTAATCCGTAGTGAATATTTAACAAATATGTTCCTTCATGGCTCCTGATTTTATTAGGACTAAAGATTCGAGGAACGAGTAGCTGCGGTAGGATAGCGTATGTTTCGCCGTGCAAAAAAGGTACAATCCCTGGGCTTTTATCCTGAGCTAAAAGCAGCAGATGAATAACGCTGGAACGTTCTAAAAACGATTGTTTTTGTTGTGGCTCTGGTAAATTGTCTTTGTCTCTATTGAAGTTCAACGAGTAGCCTACCCATTCTGTATACCAAGCCGGATATTGCCAAGGTTGAACGAAGGTGTTTTGCCCACCAAACCAATATTTAGCTCGCATTTCTGCTTTGCCGGAGTGCAGTAGTGACAGGCAAACCAAAACAATCAAAATAGGCAAAACAGGTATTTTTCTGCGTCCGATGATAAAGGCAATTGTAGCTCCCAAAAACGTAGAAGCTGTGCCTACCAGCAGTAATCCAACTGCATTCGTTATCATGTTAGTAACCAGCAAAAATAAAAACAATCGCGATTGCCCTTTGGGTAGCTCTTGAGTCCCTAACTGGTAAGCAAGCACAAAAGCTGCCAGAGCATTCAATCCAAGAATTGCGCCACGGACAAGCGAAAATAGACCTCCATCAAGAAAAAACCAACCTCCAACAAAATACATATTGAAGAGAACGCCAATTGCCAGAACCCACAAGAAAAATACATTACCCTTGCGACGACTTAATGCACGATAAGATTTGGGTAGCAAAGGAGCAGATTTGACAAATTGGAACCAGATAAATGTTCCAAGTCCCAAAAAACCAGCTACTGTACAACTGGCAAATAGGTGAGAGGCGATCGCATAACTCACTACCTTAGGATGGTTGCTCGCCAGAGGTAATGCATGAGTCCAGATAAATGTCAAGGCAAAAAACGGGAAAATTGGCATTCCCAAGGCACGACCAGAACACCACAGGTAGCTGGGTAACAGAGCCGCTGCAGTGATTAAGATAGCCCCAAAATTGGTCACTAAGGAGTTTGTCTGTGTCCAAAACAGTTCAAACACAAATAGCCCCAGAGCCATAAGCCAAAAAGTCTTGAGCAGTTGTCGCCGATTTTGTTGTGGAAACTTGCCTACAAAGGCTAACGGTTGAGGAGTGGGTTCTAAAAACTTGGTCATGATGATTTTCTCTGACTCACATTGGTGAGACTGCGATCAAATATGGCACACTGTTTCCGGGTCATTTCTCGAGCTGTATATGGTTGAAAGGCTTCCCAGTTCGTTTCTGGCTGATATCCTTTTGGTAAAGACAAAAGTTCACGCAGTTGCATTATCACCTCAGCTCGTAAATCCCTTGGCTCGTTTCCTGATGCAAAGGTTACAGACTGACCAGCCTGAGTGCGGTGCAAAATGTCCACCACAGAACTCTGGCGATGGAAAATTGCCAATATTGGTTTGCGGGCTAAAATGCAAGGATACAACTTGGAAGCAGTATACCCAGCATCATTGGAGCCAATCAGCAAGATGGCATCACTATCGACAAGCACCTGTAGCGCTTCAAAGTAGGGAATGCGTAGGGGATGCTCTGTGACTAAATCGGCAACTCCTAACTCTTGGGCGATAGGTTCTACAGTTTTCACAGCTCGGTCTTTTGGAGCATAACTGGTGCCAACAAAGTGTAACCGAACTGCTTGCCATTGTTCAGGGTATCGATGACGCTCGGATTGGATGCCGAGGAATAAGGCACGCAGAGAAAAGTCCATGATTTTACCTACTGCACCCACGTAAACCCAGTGACGTTTGCCATCGTTAGGGTCAAAGATTTTTTGCTGAATGTTGAAGAAGGGCAGTTGCTCAAAGTCACTTTCAGGCGCACCAAAAGGCAAAACTGTAAACTGCTCTGGGCGTAAGTGTGGATAGCGTTGTTGTAAAGTTTGCGGGTAAGCTGGTGAAACACTAATCGCATGACCTACCTCACTGAGCGCCATAGGTTCCAGTAGTTGTGCCTGCAATTGGGAAAACTTGTACTTCAGGCGTCCGCCTGGTGGAGCAGCGGCTCCCGGCTGCTTGTAGTAGTCACTCAACCATGGGTCTTGAAAGTCTAGAACGTAAGGAATGCCAAAACGTTTATACCATCGCAAACCAAGAGCAATCACCATAAATACAGTGGTTGAGAAGTAGACGAGATCAAACTTTTTTTGACGGAGTAGAGTATCGCCTGCTCTGAGCAAATAGGGAAAACATCGCAGTCCTAAGTTGCTTATGCCAAGATGGCGAGTTTGTTGAATGGATAGTGCTTCTGTAAATGTCACCGGAATATGAGGGGGAACTGTTTTCAAAAGCAGAGGATCTTGGACTCCTTCAACGCATTTTGGTTGAACTGCAAGCACATGAGGTTCCCAGCCAAACTCCTCAAAGTAAGGCAAAGACATTCGCACCCGTTGGTGATCAACAGCGTTAATGGGTGGAAAGTGAGGACTGATAATTAAAACTCTATAGCTCAAAGTATTGAATCCTTTAATGTCTTAATTAGGTAAGAAGAGTCCGTTGGTATGGCTGGGTAATTCGGTAGGAACATAGAGTTGATTGCCCTTAAACAGATGGCAGCGATAGCCAAATGAGCTTAGATAGTGCCGAATTTTTTGACCATTGCTACCAGTTAATTCTGCGTATATAGCTTTGACACGTTGCTCTTTGAGTAGGATTTCTGCTCCTTGCAATGCCGGAATTTCGTAGCCTTCTACATCTAAAATCCACAAATCCACAGTTTCGATAGAACGTACTGCCAATTCATCTGTTAAGCGCACTATATGAATCGTTTCACCCTCATTGTTAGAGATTTGATTCCAAGCACCATGACCATAATTTGCTCCTATTGTTTTAAGACATAGTCGCTCTGGGGATGCACCCAGACCTACTTGGAGAATTTCTACTGGTAGATGAGTATGAGTCGCTAGACATTCTTTTAACCACTCGGCTGCTTCTTGACCAGGTTCAAATGCTAATATTTTGCCTTGTGGTACCCACTGAGCTACATACATTAACATTTGACCGATATTTGCTCCCGAATCGACAATAATCCCATTTGGAGGAATGAATTTCCGCACCCAGTTGATAAATGACGCACCTTCATACTTGCCATAAACAATCCATCTGTGAGTCGGATTTGCTAAATCAAGCTTCCAAGGAATGCCAGCTCCGGTTTTTACCCAACAAATACCTTGGGACGCGATCGCTCTGCCAAAAAGGCGCTCACAAATTCCTAATTTATGAGGAAAATCAATGTTCTGTAACCATGAGAGAGGTAATTGAACATGATAAAAGTTTTGAGTCTGATGAGAAATATTTTTTATTATCATTTTTTATTAATGGATTGCTCGTTCAGTTACTCTCAAAAGAGTCTCTATTTGACTTTCCCAGTGAAATTTGTCTTTGGCAGCTTGCAAAGCTGCAGCTTTGGCAGCAATTAGCTTTTCTGGATTTTGTAGGAAATTGTTTAGAGCTTGAGTCAGTGCTTCTGGATGATTGCTAGGAATTAATTGACCAATTGCAGGCTGTTGGGAAAATATTTCTCTTTGACCAGCTGTATCAGTCGCAATCACTGCTAAACCTGCTTGTAAATACTGAAAAAGCTTATTGCTGGTAGTAAACTGCTTATTCAAGCAATATGGAACTTCTAGTGCAAGACCTATATCATGTTCAGCAATGCGGGAAAGCAATTCGGCATTAGGAACAGTAGGATGAATGAATATGCGATCGCGCCACTGGGATGACAATTGTGGCTCCAACCACTGACGAGAGCTTTCAGGATAATGACCCCGTAGATGAATTTCTACTGGTGTTGTCAGGTGAGGTAGAGCTTGAAATAGAGTTTCTAATCCTCTTCCAGGTCCAATAGTTTGGGAAAACCAATGAATAGATGGGAGGCTAGGATTATGGCGATTATCGCGCTTTTGACGATCAATTTGTGCTCGTTCACTCCAAGGAAAAGTGTTGTAAATGACTGTTGGTTTTGGTACCTGATAAGTTGCAGCCAGAGCTTCCGCCATCGCATGGGATGTCGTCAGGCAGTAGGTACACTCACGAGCAAGAAACTGTTCTAGAGCTTTTAGCTTAGCTATTGGACGAATGGCGCGAGCTGATAGAGAAAGGTCTTCTGAAAACCAATCCTCAAAGTCTACCCCCACTCGAAAGCCTTCATCAAGCAACTGCTTACCTACCCATAGTCCAGCTTCGGAATGCACAATAATTAAGTCAGCACGAGCTTGACGAGCAGCCTTCAACATCAGTTTGGTTCCATAACCCAAGAGTGCTGGTGAGAAGATGCCAAAACGTTGAAACTTTTCTTTGGCAAGACGTCCTTGGAGGCGGACACTCCAGTTTTTGAGGTGGTGAGTGGGTTGAAAATCAATAATTGGTTTAAACTTCCATTTCTTATTGATTATGAGGAGGCGATCACGTTTAACCATCTCTGGGTTGAACCAAAACCCACGCACAACTACATCGTGTCCAGCATTGGCTAATGCGTCTGCTTCTTTTTGAGGACGAGGAGCTGTACAAAGATGGGCACCAATTAAAATCAAAATTTTTGCCATCTCTGTTGTTGAGAATTGCTCAGACTGTGACTGAATTTTTTTGACACCACCAATGTTCTTCGTGGTCTACAGATAGCACCATAATGTTATATCCAAACCCTTCGAGATATTCTTGAACATCTGCTACAGAATGCCCATAATTGGTTAATGCTGGTGGATGTACACTGATTAACAATTGTGGTGAAAGTTCTTGTAGCAAGTTTTGTGCCCCACGCAAAACCAGAAGTTCTGCGCCCTCAACATCACACTTCAACAATATCGGTCTAGTAAGAGAGCTTTCGGCAAACAATAGTCCATCTAAACTATGGGTTGGAATAGTACTGTCCGTATTGCCATCAATGCAGATATAGGCAGTTGTGCCAGGATCGCCTGTGACAAGACTTGTGGATAATAATTCCTGTGTTCTTGCACGTGCAGCACTCAATCCCAAGCCGCTCAAATGCTTTTCTGAGGCAAAACCATGAACTAAAGAAAGACGCTTTCCACTGGCATACTGACACATCCGCTCATTAGCTTTTAAACTAGCTAAATCAGAGTCAAAGGCAACAACTTCTACTCGTTCGGAGGTAAATAGACCGACAACACTGAAAATACCAATAGCGCAGCCAACATCTAACAACACAGATGTTGGGTGTTTCTCAAGCCAATCAACCAGTGCTGCTACCGCTTCTGTTTCGTAGGATTCCCAATATCCTCCCGAGAACTCTGGTGGTATTTGAACTTTACAACTCCCACCCACAGAAACAGCAATACCTTGACCACTTAAATTGAGCAATTGGTGATACGGTTTACGTAATATATCCCAGAGCCACTCTGCCTGTTCAATAACTGGAGTATGTCTAATTGACTGAGCAACAGTGCGAAATTTACTCATAGTTTTGAGCCTCTTTGATGTCCACCAATTAAGATAAGAAAATGTGCTATCTAAGTTAAACTCTCCTGAACTTTGTCCAAAATTTCTAGATAATTGCTAGCGCACTTTTCTAAAGAGAGGTTCTCGATAATGTAGTCGCGAGGGGCAAATTGCTGAGTGTTAAGTTTATCTAGAAATTCTTCCAACTTCACAGGAAATTCGCTCATGTCTTTGAACTTAACACCACAGCGACTATCCCAATACGGAACTGAACTCACGGGAGCATACTTTGCCTTGTTAGGAAAGTAAAATGGGTCTTGCCAATAACCCCCTCGATCCCAAGCTAAGATAGGAACTCCACAGGCAAGAGTCTGTTGATATGCAATTCCCTGAGTTTCATGTTCACACAGAAAAATCATTCCTCGGCTTCTAGCAACTAGAGAGTGAAATTCCTCTTCTCGATAAAAACCATAACGAATCACTGTTGTTTTTAAGCCAAGTTGTTCTAAACAAAATTTAATGGGAGAAATGACTTCTTTCTCATAGAACTCATGTTTCCATCGCACTTTATCGTAAAGCAAAATGTCAATATCTTTGTACTCAACTGGTAATGGTGTCCATGTATTTGTGTCTATTCCCACAGCCCAAGAAAGGACATGGTTCCCGTAATAAGGTTCACACATCTGCCTCATCCATTCTCCTGGAACCAGAATTTTCTGAACTGGTAAACGCTCTAAAAGCTTTGGATCATCACAGGGATGTGAGAAAACTGCTGCACCAAATAAAATAGGATTTTCCCATTTCATTTTGTCTAAAACGTGGGGCTTACCAATAATACAAGCGACTTCTTCAGGATGTCGTTGAATATATCGATAATTATTGACTCGATAAGGAACATTAAGTTGATCTAATCCTGTACAAAGGTTGAGAAAAACTCGCTGTTGTCCTCCTATTTTGGGCTTGCCACGAACAATACGGCGGATAACGCGGCGTGGATAGCGATCTAATGGCAGCCAGCGATCGCCCTCTGGTTCTTCATAAAAGAGATTAAGGAACTTCATGATGCCTAATTCTCCTGTTAACACTACTTGCGAACGAGTAACCACGTTCCCGGTAATTGCTGAGGAGGAGCAAAACCCCAGCGTTGTGCCAGTACAAAAAGATCCAATTCATCGTATCCTTCGTGGCATTCAATGCAAATGGCATCAATGCTACTCAACCACTCACAACGTTCCTTCAAAAGGATAGCTTCGTAGCCTTCAATATCAACCTTAAGTAAACCAATTCGTTTCCAACCTAACTCTTTAAGCAAGGTTGGTATGCTAACAGCTTCTACATCTACAGTTTGACCGCTGAAAACTTCCCCATAGGAAATACCTGCGACTTTGTGACCATAATCGTGTGGTGCTAGTTGCATCTGAATAGGACCATCCTCGACTGCGATCGCTGCGGGGAAAACCTTAGCTTTGATTGCATTCAATTCAAAGTTTTTTTGGAGGATATCTAAATTATTTGATACAGGTTCAACACAGGCAATTTCAGCTAGTGGATACTTACGGGCAAAAAAAATTGCTGTGAATCCTACGTTGGCTCCTAAGTCTAGAATCGTCTGTGGTTGAGATGGTAAAAGAAAATCATAGTAATGATGGTCAAAGACTTCGCTAAAAATAAACGCATCAGAGCCTTTGTTGCTGCGAACCACAACTTCAATATTATTGACAGGTGAAGTGTAGCAAAAAGAAATTTGATGATTAGCTTTTGTCCAGGGTTTCAAAAAGCGTTTGTCACAATACAGCCATAACAAGAATCTCCATCTATCATACCAACTTGGACAAATTTGCAAACTGTGACGGATATTGCGAAACAGAGCAACGGGATTCATAAGTTTACATATACCATCTAAAATTTATAAATAAGTTAGTGGTCTTTTCAATAACTTCAACAGCATAAAAGCCCCTTGATGACCCAATAGAGTTGATGCAATCCCTGCTATTTTTGACTTACTGAGACGAAATCCAGGCTCTACTTGATAAAGGCGATATATATTCTCTTTAAACAAATCCTGCTGAGCCATAAATAGGGAGCGAGCCGTATAATTATAGACCTTTGCTAATGCATGACAACGGTTTTTTGTCAATCCACCGTTTGCTTTCCAGAATGCTTCTACCTGACAAGCATTGCGATAGACATCTTCGACAAATTTTAGAGGATTGCGTTTGGATAAACTATTAGATTTGTGAACTCGATAATCAGCTCCTACTCCTGGCACGTAGACAAACTTTGCAGACATTAAAGCTGCATCTAATAAAAAACGAGCGTCTTGAATAATAGGCAATGATTCGTTCCATTTTCCAATAGCGTTTACAATCTGGCGACGGTAGAGAACAGCTGCCGGTGGTGCCCAAAAGTCAGTTAACAGAGCAATTTGGGGGTCAGAATGTACGTCTTCAATTTTTCGAGCGATGACGGCACCTAGTAAAAATTCGCCTTTTTCATTCTCCTCAAGGCGTTGCCAATCTGAGTAAGCCACATCAGCGCCGCTAGCTTCCAAAGCATTCACTCTACGTTCTAAAGCATCCGGTCGTAACAAATCATCGGCATCGAGATACTGAATAAACTGACCCTGAGCTAATTCTGTTCCCCGGTTACGAGCAATGCTAGCTCCTTGGTTTGGACCAAACTTAAATTTAACTCTTGACCCAAAAGACTTAATAACCTCTGCTGTAGAATCTGTTGAGCCATCATCAATTAAAATAATTTCATAGTCTGTTAGAGTCTGTCGTAAAATACTCTCAACAGTTTCAGTAAGAAACTGCTCGGCATTATAGCAAGGAATGACAATAGAAATAAGAGGCATAGAACGTATCTAAAATTTCAAGATATCTTGGTACAAATTTGCCATTTCTAATGCCACAGAATTCATAGTCCGAACAGGTTTGATTCCTTGGCGTAACTTTGCCAATAAAGCTCGGTCTGTGGCAAAAAGAGCAATTGCTTTGCTCCAGGCTGATACATCTTCGGCAGGCACTAGCCAGCCATTGACCCCGTGCTGAACTAACTCGGCAATTCCTCCTAAGTTAGAACCCAAAATAGGGGTTCCCACAGCTTGCGCTTCTAGCACAACCAATGGACCTGTTTCTAACCACTGAGAAGGCACAGCCAGGAGATCTAAATCTGCCAGTGTAGAGAAAACAGCATCTCGTTGTACAGGTTGCTTAAAGTGAATGCGAGGGTCATTGGCTGCGAGATCCAGCACCTCTTGTTGATAAGTTCGCGGGTCCCCCTGTGGTAATGTATAAATGATCAGTTCCACCGACACATCTTTTGGTAAATTACGGACTGCTTCTACCAAGATATGCAGCCCTTTGACTCCATTCCATCGTCCTAAGAATCCAAGTCTAAGGGGAGCACAATCTTCAACTTTTTCCTGAACTTTCAGCGGTAAACTTAAGGCTGTTGAACCGACACCTTGGCGACACAAAACTAATTTGCTCTGAGGTACTCCGTTAATGACTAAAGCTTCGTACAGCCACTGGCAGACAGCAACAACCCGATCAGCTAAAGCTACTATCTCCTGTAAACGATTTTGATGTAAGGTCACTAAAGCTGGTGTGGCTACTGCTGTAGCCAGACGTAGACCCGGAAAAGATGACTCAGCGATGGTGCTTAAAGCCAAGGGAGTTCTGGACAACAAACCAGCCATGCTTGCTGGTAGACCTCGTGCAATACCCCAACAAGTCCCACAACGTACTTGCTCAACGTGTCCATCACAGACTGTCTGCCCATTTAGTAACATTGAGCCACGCAAACATATATTTTCAGGGACATGGACAGTAACCACTGTTGCCATACCCAACTTCTTCGCCTGTCGCAAATGGTGTATGCTACAACCAGTCACAAAGGAGTGTTGATGGTAAATGTCAGCATTCTGGTTTGCTAACCACTGGGCAAAAGAGTCGAAGCCACCATGAGGAGAGTGACCACGAATTTGGTCTAGAGTTGGGTAAGGGAAGTTGGGATAACGATAAACTTGGCTACCGTTGTGGCTGTAGGAGCTTTCATAGTCTCCACTGGAAGGAGCTGCTACTGTACTTTGAACTCTGTAAGTCTTGAGTTCTTGAGCTAACCCGTTAACATATACTTCTGTTCCACCAGAAAATTCCGGGAAGTACCAACCTAGGGTATGAATGACTTTCATATAAAACTATAAAAACTTTCTTTTATGATTACTTATTAAAAACGTGCTCCATAGTAGTAGGAAATCATAAGCAAGATTAAAAATACTTTCTTCATTAAAATTTATTGTAAACTCTGATAATTTTATTGCCTAATCAATAATAATTTCATAACTGTTTGGGGAAGCATGAGTTTAATAATGAGTTTCAATGTACTAGCATAGAAGATAATGGTAGGGCAAAAAAATACGGATTTTATTAACCAGTGAATTGCTGCTAGCCTATTTCCATTTGAATATTCAAATATTCCACGTTTAAGCAGAACGACAGCATAAAACCATCTCAAGCTTAACTTATTTCTGAGTCTGGCAATTGGTTTTAGACATTTCTGATATTTTTGAATAACATTTCTTACTTCTGCCATAGCAATAACATTATTCTTCCATGTTTTAGCATCATTATGATGTCTCATTTTTGAGAAACACTTTGGTATGTAGTCAAGGGAATATGACATTCTTATACGAAGCCAAAAATCTAAGTCCATTGCATAGGATAAGGAAATATTTAAACCATGTAATTTATGCAAAACATCTTGACTAAAAAATACAGAAGGTTGCGCTAAATATTTATCATGATGATAGTCAAGTAAATCTTGAAATGAATAGTTTTCTGCTTTTACATAATATTCTAAAGTTTCTACGCCTTCTTCTTTGGCAATAAAAAAATATCCATCTCCAGTTAGAAAATGACAATTAGGATTATCACTCCAAAATTGCCCAACTTCCAGCAGAGTGTTTTGACAAAAAACATCATCAGAGTTAAGCCAAGCGTAAATCTTTCCTGTAGCTTTCTGAAAACCTTTGTTTATAGCATCTGACTGTCCTCCATCCTTCTCACTGACATAGTGGGCAAGCCATTGTGCATACTTTTCTATAATTTCGACAGAATTATCAGTTGACCCACCATCAATAATAATGTATTCCAAATTTGGATAGCCCTGAAGCAGCACTGAACGCATGGTTTCCTCCAAAAATTGACCGTAGTTATAGTTGGGCGTCACGATACTAATGCGAGGATAGTCAGAACCATCAGTTATCTGCTTCAATAGTTGCGAACTTTGTTCTGTCCAGGGCCAACCAGTTTTGCCGGGTGGGGGTGAGGGTAAGTCATCTAAAGTAAGTGGTTTAGTAATAAGTGGCATGGGTGAAATTGTCAAATGTTAATTACTTTTTATATGCGTTCTTTATTTGTTTAAGAATGTAATTCTCTGAAGCAGATAGTTTACACTTGCCCCTTATTTTGTCTGTTTAGTACTTTCTGATATAGTAGTTTGATGTTAGAGTATTCAGCGAGGGCGATCGCCCCAAGGGACACTGCACTACGAATACAATCGTGCAAACTCTTATCTTTGCCACTATTTGCACTCAAGATTCATATCAGGAAGAGAGCAACTCCAGCATCGACGAATAGACTCTAATTCATCAAGTATTGAGAATACCTCTTTGACATAATCCTGCCCATTCCATTTCATTGCTCGTTCAAAACCACGTTCTATCAGTTGTTGGCGCACAGATATATCATCCCAAAGTAACTTAATGGCTGAAGCAATGTGTTCAGGATCTTTAGGATCAACTAGTAAAGCTGCGTCTCCCAGTTGTTCTTCGGCACCTGTAACCTTGGAGGCAACCACAGGACAGCCCAGGGCAAAAGCTTCTAGAGGTGGGAGATTATCTGGACCGAAGAATGTAACAAAAGTGAGTGCAAATGCATGACGGTAAAGAGATATTAAATCTTCTTGAGGCACAAATCCCAGAAAATACACTTGTTCGGATAGCTGGAGTTTAGCCGCCAACTGTCTAATATATTGCTGAGTTCCCTTGTTAGAGCCAGAGAAAACAACCGGAAAGGTCAGACTATATTTGTCTCGTAAACATTTAACAGCTAGTAGTAGATTCGCATGGTTTTTATGTGCCCAGAATTGAGCAGGGTAGAATAAATATTTATCGGGAATATTATATTTCTCAAAAATGACTCGCTCAAAGCAATCGGAAGCATTTAACGTAAACTGCGGTGTAGGAAAAGGTATAACCTTTATTCGCTCAGGTGGTATTTGGTAAAATCGCTCAACTTCAGCCCTACCTGCATATGTTCCGACCAAAATAAAAGCAGAGCGCTGCAACATAGTTGAATATGACGTTTCCCGTGAGTTCCACTCCCCTTTTGAACTAACCTCTGGAAAATAGGGTTGAAGCCGATGTTGTAGATCCCAAACTGTCGTAATGTATGGAACTTCCATCGTGAGATTATATGGTCCCAAAGACCATATTGCCTCGATATTTTTGTTTTCAATTAGCTCCATGATGAATTTTTCATTCACTGATTGGACTTTGAATTGGCTTCTGGGGTGTTGTAGTTTGTGAATAATAGCCTCGGCAATTCTAGAAAGCTTAGATTGTAGTTGTTCTTCAAAGCTTCTATTTACAGATATAAATTCAATATGCCGAATCGATGATAGCTCCGGGGGTGGTTCTTTTTGCTTACTACACAAGATAAAGGTGTGATGACTTCCTGCTCCAACTTTAACTAGGGATTGAAACACTTCAGCTTCAAATGTATAACCACCACCAACATCAAGTGACTGATTGCCTAAAAGTATACCAACTCTCATTTATCCTTTCACCGTAAAGTAAACACTCCAGGTATCAAATCCTGGATTGCGATCGCTCATCCACTCACGACACTCGATAGACTTGCACTGGATTTGTGCCAAGAGCAGGTCTATTTCTGGCTTAAACAGGTAACGCATTCGGTGAGTTTCTTGAAGCTCCTCAACTGCACCAGTGTTTTTATCTTTGATAAAGACTTGATAGTTAACATCCACTAAATTGTCATTCGGATACATGATTGGTTCAGCAATCCGAGTGACGCTGATTTCGTCATCCTCCAAACGCTTAACACGGACAGTGGGGCGATCACTCAACACTGCAGGTCCATACCAGCAGTCGAAAATGAATACACCACCAGGCTTGAGATGAGATTTGACTGTGGCAAATGTAGCCTGTAAATCCTCATTAATAGTCTGATAGCTGATGACATGGAAAAGGGCGATGACAGCATCAAATTGCTTGTCCAACTTGATATTTCGGATATCTCCTTGGGAAAACTCTAATCTTGATGCTAGTTCTGTAGGGAATTGAGAAAGGCGATCGCTTGCTTTAAGCAACATTTGGTTGCTAAGGTCTACCCCATGAATTTGGTATCCTTCTTTTGCTAAAAGAACTGCGTGATTCCCTGTACCGCAACCTAATTCCAAGATATTCTCTGCATCTGGTGCATAGATTTGAACTAACCGATGAATAAATTGTGCTTCTCCCACGTAGTCCTTATCGTGGTAGAGCAAATCATAATAGTGGGCGTAGTTGCCAAATACATTCATGTTTTATACCAAAACATTTCCATCAAACTATCAGTACAAGCTTCCACAAGTTCTTAGGATTATGGAATCATTCCAAGTCTTAACACCAGTGCAAGAAGGCAGCTATGCTGAGGGCAGAAGAAAGTAACACTAAATTTCATCAAGTTTTGGCTGGTTTTTAATTGTCGAGTTATTTCTGCCGCGCTGCACTAGGTCACTCAATTTTCTGAAATTTTGTACTAATTTGTTAATGGCTCTTCTTGTGTCATTGATGAATCTTTCTTAAAAACTAAATATTGTGATTTACCTGCACCATATTTAAAATTAAAAAAATCCCCAATCAATGCAAATCTATGTTTTAAAAAAAAGTCTGTAATGTATTTTTTACACACTAAACAAGGATAGATATGATGAGATTCAAGCCAGCTTTTTATAGTTATGTCATCAAAACAATCTTCCGATAAAATATCGAAAACAACGTAACTTTCATCATGGGTGACTCGAACTATTTCTTGAAAATATCTGTAAGTAGTCAAAAAAGGTAAATAGACAAATACTCCATTGGCTACAACCAAGTCAATAGAGGAAGTTTGAGTGTGACATAATGATTTTCCATCTGCATCATGAGAGATGACATTATACTTTTCTGCAAGCCATTGTGCCCAATCTTTATCTGGTTCATAGCTTTCGTAACGCTCAGGCTTCCAAATTTCAATAATTTTTTCTGCATACAGACCAGCACCTGTTCCAATCTCACAAATGTTTTTAATATTTTTATGAAATACGATAACTTTTCTCAATTGATCGACTATTATTTGTCTGTTATCTCTTTGATTCCAAATCATCTCTAGGTAATCACCAACTGAAAGACCACTTTTTGAAGCTGCATGAATAGTTTCTTTTGCGGATATGTACCCCAATGCATACTTGCTTGCATAAGTGTCTGAAGTTTGATATCTGCTAATCTCAAGTCCAAATGTTTGGAAAATTTTTTTAATATTGTGTTTTAATTCAATTTTCATACCATTACCTCATGTAATGTACAACTAACCTGCTCAATTTGCCTATCCGTCAATGCCATTCCACTAGGAATGTAAAAACCACGACGAGCAATTTTCTCTGCTATGGGGCAAGACTCTCCACTGAACAAGCCCATTTTTTTGAATACAGGCTGTTCGTGCATTCCCCAGAAAAAGGGACGTGTACCAATCTGATGTTTTTTTAGACGTAACATTGCCTCTTGTGCATCAAAAGGAACTTCATCCTTGAGCACTACGCCATACACCCAGTAAATGTTCTCAGCGTAGTTTGTTCGGGGGAGTGGTAACTGCAAGCCGGGAATATCGGACAGTAGTTCTGTATAGCGTCGCCCGATGTAACGTTTACGAGCTACAAATTGGTCAAGTCGTTCTAACTGTGCTACACCGAGAGCTGCTTGCAAATTGGTCATCCGAAAGTTCCAGCCCAATTCGTGATGAACAAAGCGTTTCTTTTGTTGAAAGCACAGATTGCGTAATGAACAACAGCGTTCAGCTAAATGCACATCATCGGTTACTAGCATCCCCCCTTCACCAGTTGTGATGTGTTTGTTCGGGTAAAAGCTAAAAGTACTGATAGCGCCAAAACTACCACAAGGACGTCCTTTATAAGTTTGACCGTGCATTTCGGCAGCATCTTCAATGATTTCCAATCCATACTTGTCAGCCAAACCTAGTAGCGGATTCATGTCTACAGGTAGCCCATAAATATGAACAGCTATAATTGCTTTTGTCCTGGATGTGATTTTCGCCTCAATTTGTTTGACATCCATATTCCAGGTGCAAGGGTCACAATCTACTACCACAGGTACAGCACCAGCACGGACAATAGCTGCAGCACAGGAGATAATTGTGAATGTAGGCAGAATCACTTCATCTCCCTGACTGATTTTTAAGGCTGCAACTGCGACATCAAGAGCAACTGAACCATTGCTGACGGCAATACCATGCTTGCGTCCAACACGGGCAGCAAATTGCTCCTCAAATTGCTTAACAAAAGGTCCTTCAGCAGAAATCCAGCTGGTGTCAATACACTGATTCAGGTACTTCTTCTCATTGCCATCCAATAAGGGTTCGTTAACTGGAATGAAGTTCATTGTTCCTTACTCAACAATTTTTGCTTGCTCTGCACTAATACCGATAAACCGGGTTTTGTCCTGCTCCCCAATATAAGGACCTTGTTTCACCTCAATCATCTCGACTTCTTCGAGCACTTCAAAGCCATGACCACCTGTGACAAGAAGAATCACGTCTCCAGCTTCTAGAATGTGACTTTCTAAATATTCCTGCTGCTCATTGTAAAAATCGACTCGCAATTTCCCCTTTTTGATAAACAGTACTTCTTGGGTATATTGCACTTCACGGAGTACAAAGTTGTGGACGTGGGGTTGAATGACTTTCCCCACAGGATGATGCATATATGCCAGCTGTTGGGAGAGTTCGTTGGGAGTAAAAAAGTGAATTCCAGGTTTATCAAATTTCTGAGAAACAATCAGAGCAAGTAACTTATTATGGTATGTAATATGCTCAATCATGGTTAGTTTTTATGTTAAATGATCAATGATATTTTTTGCTCACTATCAAATAGAATTTTATTGTTTTGTAAATAGAATAATTACTGATTTACTCTGAAAGCCAATCACTTTTCAGTACAAGTTCTCTCCAAGACTTATCAACAATTAATCTGTAGTCATATTTAATTCTATTTAAATAATAAAAAATATATGCGTGTTTTATGCGCCATACTACTTTACCTTGAAAGATATTTATCAGACATTTTATGTCTAAAATTATTAATTTTGAAAAATAGAATAATATCTTTTTGCATAAGAAAAAGCGTGAATAATTATATTTTCTATATTCTGTATAGCTATCACAATTACCTTGATTTGCTATTCTTTTATTTAAATAGGATTGTGTCATTCTTTGAGGGGGAATTATATGATAAGTTTTACTGTATCCGTTGTATCCAAATTTGTAACCCAAATCTTTAATTTTAATATTTAAACCTGTTTCACCATCCCCTATCCACTCACCTGCTGTATTTTCTGGATTAAATCCACCACTCTTAAAAAACACATCTCTTAGTATTGCTTGATGACAACTGTAAACATTGCAGTCGTAAGGCGAAATGATGAAATCTTCCGAGGGGTCATTAAGGCTTAGTAAACTGTTGTAGCATAATTTAAGTATCCAAGCTGGCGGATTGACTTCCCATTTAGGAAGTACTCTTCCAGTAACTGATGCAACTTTTGGATCAAATTTAAATACTTTTACGATTTCAACTAAAAGATTTTTGTCTGCAATCATATCGTCATCAGTAAAGTATAACACCTCTCCATTAGCTATTTTGGCTGCAGAATTTCTAGCGAAATGTACTCCTTGACGAGATTCCTTAATATATTTAATTCTATTTGGATATTGTGTTATGTACTTATTTACTAAATCTTGAGTAAAGTCTTTAGAATTATTGTCGCAGATAATAATTTCATACAAATTACTATCGTACGACTGGTTCAGAAAACTTTCGATAGTCAATTGTAGAGTTTGTACACGATTATAAGTGGGAATTATGACAGATAGTTTCATGCTCTATTCCTCAAACTTGGTATTAGTGAGTTAGTATTCTATGTTACTGGCAAAAGCGCAAAATCACATACCACCAGACCGTCATCACTTGGTCTAATGCCAAATCCTAGAGAGTGAATATTAATTATCTCTATTTCAAATGCTGATTCAATATAATCAAATACAGTGTTTGTTAAAGGGTCGGCGAGCCAAAATCCAACTACATAAATACCAGAATTAAGATATAGTTTTTCAATCCTTATTTTGACTATATTTTTTCCCTTTTGAAGGGTTGTCATTTCACCCAAGACAAGAGAATCAGCATTAACTAACCTAGTTCCAAACTTGTCATATAATGAGACAGCAATGCTCCCAATATTTTTTGTTGAGTCTGACTCGATAACTAATAAAAATTCGAGTACTCCATTTGAATAGGGTTGAAATGCAACGGCTTCGTTAAGGCTACTGTATTGAACTCCTACAAACTGAGCTTCTCTTGTTCCCGTCTCTCGGCTGATTTGTGATACATCAATCCATTGATTAGGCAAGGCTTGCATGGTATGGCTATTTGACAAATAGTGCATAACAATACTGTTAGTGTCACCTTGGGCGCTTACTTGACCACGTTCAAGCATTACAGATTGGATGCATAAACGTTGGATTGCATCCATGTTATGACTAACAAATAGAACAGTACGACCTTGATTTCTAGACACGTCCTGCATCTTGCCAAGGCATTTTTTTTGGAATTGTGCATCTCCTACCGCCAGCACTTCATCAACGATTAGAATCTCTGGCTCCAAATGAGCAGCAACCGCAAACGCCAAACGCACATACATCCCCGACGAATACCGCTTGACTGGCGTATCTAAAAACTTCTCTACTTCTGCAAAATCAACAATTTCATCAAACTTCTTCTTAATCTCCGCCTTGCTCATTCCCAGAATTGCACCATTTAAATAAATGTTTTCCCGTCCAGTCAACTCTGGATGAAACCCTGTTCCCACTTCCAATAAACTAGCAACTCGACCTTTTATGCGGATTTGTCCTGTGGTTGGTTCTGTAATCCGACTCAAAATTTTCAGTAATGTAGACTTTCCTGCACCATTACGACCGATAATGCCAACTCTGTCACCCTGTTTAATCTCAAATGACACATCCTTTAGTGCCCAAAACTCTTCACAAGACTTCTTAGCTTCATTTTTCTTGTTTTGAGTCAGAGGATTGAGAGTTGTCAGCAGAGATTTTGCGCGATCGCTAATCACATCCCGTAATGTGGTATTGCGCTCTTGCTGTTGATGACCAATGATGTATTTTTTGCCTAAATTTTCAACTTGGATGACAGTATCAGACATTTGCTATTCACTTAAATGACATCTGCAAAAGTACGCTCCATTTTGCGGAAGTACCAGATTCCACTTGCAAATAAGACCCCAACTAAAGTCAGGGAAAGCGCAAAACCTGGGACATAAAGCCTTGATTCACCTCCTAAGATTGCCCAGCGAAAGCCGTCAATCACCCCCACCATTGGATTCAATGAATAAACCAATCGCCACTGCTGTGGCACAATGCTGCTACTAAACCCAACTGGAGAAATATACAAACCAAACTGCACAATAAATGGCACGATGTAGCGGAAATCTCGATATTGCACATTAAGTGCTGCTAACCACAATCCCGCCCCCATTGAGGCTACAAAGGCAATCAAAATGAATAGTGGTAGTGTCAAAATTCGCCAGTTAAGTACAAAGTCGTACCACGCCATTAAGCCCAGCAAAATCATTCCTGAGACCATAAAATCTACAAAGCTGACAATGACTGCACTAGCAGGTACTACTAAACGGGGGAAATAGACTTTAGAGATGAGATTTGCATTATTAACTAAGCTATTACTAGATTCTGATAAGGCATTAGCAAAGAACTGCCAAGGTAGCATTGCTGCAAACACCATAATTGGGTAGGGTCCTTCTGAAGGCAACTTTGCTAAGTTACCAAACACTACAGTGAACACCACCATTGTCAGAAAAGGACGAATCAAAGCCCAAGCAAGACCGATGACTGTTTGTTTATAGCGTACTAAAATGTCACGCCAAGCAAGGAAATAAAATAGCTCGCGGTAGTGCCATAAATCTATCCAGTACTGTCTCTCGGTTCGTCCAGCTTCAAGCACTAACTCTGGTTGTGGTGTATGTGTGTAGTTAGACATCAGTTCCAGCCTCAATATTTGCGCTTTGATGCGTTAATTTCCTAAAAAATTTAAGCTCGTGGCATACAAACATACAAGGTATTCACGCGCTATTTTATCTATCTTCTCGACATGAGATGCAATCTTGCGTAGCGATTAGCAAAACTTGCTCGCTGCTTCCACAACAGCACTCCGTGCAATCGTCAGCCATGAATATGCTCAATCTTTGGAGGTATCCGTGCCTCTTGTCAAAATGAGATAACTAGGGCATGGTACCTACATGACAGCCCGCAGCAAGACCTCGAAGTATTGCCTAGATATAACCTTGGGTGTGAAATAAGACTGCAAATACTGACGAGCAGACTGACCCATACCTTCTGCCAATTTGCGATCGCCACTCAGTCGATAGATAAACTCTGCCAGTTCGTAACTGTCTGCATTCTCAAACGTGTCACCACAATTTGCATCTGCAATCAGTTGTCTGAGGTATGAATGTTTTGGACATATGACTGCTACTGGTCGTCCAGTTGCTAAAGCCGGGTAAAGTTTGCTGGGAGCCACAAGACTTTCCATACCTGCATCGACACTGACTAGGGATAAATCACAGGCTGTCAAGGAGTAAGGTAGCACATATTTTTCTTGATATGGAAGAAACAGAAAGTTTTGAAGCCCTAATCGATTAACCTCTTCAATGAGTTTTTCTCGCCTAGCTCCGCCACCAATACACACAAACTGAATAGGCTCTTTTTGTAAGTATTTTGCAGCATTCAATATTGTGTGTATATCATGGCAGCGACCCATATTGCCTGAGTACAGAACTGTAAATTTATTTACGAGATTATACTTACGAGCAAACCAGTTATCTTCTTTGGCGATCGGCAAAATCGAATCAGGATCTGCCCAATTGTGAATCACGGAAATTTTATCAGCAACCTCTGGACAACTTGCAATCACCTGTCGCTTCATAGCTGGACTAAGAACCACAATACCTTTGGCTTTTCGTAAAATTTGTCTATTGATAAGTCTCCAAAATTGAGCCAGCAAGTGGTGTTTTGGTATGACGTCTAGGGCGATCGCAATATCGGGATATAGGTCATAGAGTACGCAAACGTAACTGAGCCCAAATAACACATGAGCAAGATATCCCAAAATTGGCAAAAATGGGGGAGCCGTAGTTAGTAAAACGACATTACGATGACGAGCAGCATTTAACAAATAGAGTGCAGCACGCAACGTGAAAAGAATGCCATTAATGGCTTTGCCGCGAATCCGCTGAGGGCAAAGTTGAGTTGTGCGCGATCGCTTAATTTTTACCCTACCAGACTGTTCAACTGCTGGAGCACAAGAAGTCTGAAAAGCGTATCCTGGTTGACTTGTAAAGACTTCAACGTCTACCCCTTGTTGCTCTAAATGTTTGACGAGTTCATCAATTAACTGTCCAGTAGCGGCATAATCAGGGGGAAAAAACTGTGTAATGACGGACAACTTAATTAAGTGTCCAACTCTAAAAAATTCGTAATTTGCAACTTTTAAATCTCTATGGTGGCTTTGAACTAATTGCGTAAGCCTTTGCTTGTATTCCACGAGATATATACTCCTGGGGAAATCTCTGATTCGATTGCTGGTATTAGACTGCCCATAAAAATTGGAATAATTAACATCACGGGGGAATTTTTGGATTTTTTCGGTATAAAGATTTTTTAACAAATGCTGTGGTTTAAGTGTTTTTACAATATTTGTGCTCATATTAGTCAGTTTCACTGGCTGCTCTTTGTTGTTCATTGTATAGATAAGTGGATTTACTGAAGCTTAAATACGACTGCTAAAGTTAGCATTGTCCAGAAAAATACGGCTTTAGCATTGTAACTAGGCAAGGATCAAAATCTCAACTCAATGTGTGACAAAGTACAACCCTGACTTCAAATGGCTATTCCTGTTTTAGTAAAATCTGTTGACTTCAAGCTGTTACACAAATCCAGCCTAGATTCTTACTAAGCCAGAATATATAGGAGATTTTTTCTTGAAAACCTCATCTCTTAACGGAAATAACGGGAATAAAAGCTATCTTCCTCAATTGCTTCAGGCTGAACCTTTGCCTTTTTTAGAAGGGCAACGTGATGATTGGGATTTGTTTCAAATCCTAGGTATTGTTAAGCGACGAGCACTGGTGATTGCAGTAGTTATGGCTGGTGTCATGGCTGGTGTCGTAAGTGTAACGCTCAAGCAAAAACCAGAATATCAAGCCCAATTTCAAATTTTAGCGGAACCAGTCAACCGAGATGAAAGTAATGTGCCGAAACTTGCTTCTGGTATACAGCGCACATTTGACAACTCCAGCCTGGATTACGAAACTCAGATTCAGGTTCTCAAGAGCCCTGAACTGATGGCAAGTATTGTCAAACAGTTGCAACTTTCATATCCAGAAATGAACTATAGTTCTCTTGTCACATCTCTCAGTATTATTCGTTTTGGCGAAACGAAGATTATAGGAGTTCGCTACAAAAGTGACGATCCAGTCAAGACTAAAGTTGTACTAGACACACTGGCTCAGGCTTACTTAAAGTACAGCCTAGAAAACAGGCAAACTAATTTACGTCAGGGAATTCAATTTGTTGAAAAACAACTGCCATCGCTACAAAGTCGCGTTGATCAGATCCAACAACAAGTGCAAAAATTCCGACAAAAATATGACTTCGTTGAACCAGAAGCTCAAGCTCAACAAATTGCTCAGCAAGTTCAGGAATTGTCTGGGCAACGGCTAGCTATTAATCAGCAATTAGCAATGGCTCATGCTTATTTCAGTAGTATTCAAGGAGCAGAGGGAGCGAAAGGAGCACTGAGTGATGCTGTTGTGTATCAACAGTTAATCACTCAAATTCGTCAATTAGAAGCTCAGACGGCTTTTGAATTAACTCGATTTCAAGATGATAGTCTCCCTATACAAGTATTGCGAGAAAAGCGGCAAAAGTTGTTGCCCTTACTATATCAAGAGGCACAGCGGGTTTGGTCTATAAAAGTCGCTCAAGTAGCGACTGAAATTCAGAATTTAGAATCGCAAAGCCAAACACTTGCTCTAGCCGAAAAGAGACTTCAGAAAAAAGTGGAGCAATTGCCAGTTTTGGCACGGCAGTACACAGAATTACAGCGTAATTTACAGATAGCAACTGAGAGCCTAAATCGTTTTCTTGCGACGCGAGAAACTTTACAAATTGAGGCAGCGCAGACACAAGTTCCTTGGCAGTTGCTTCAAGCGCCAGTCCAGCCAGAATTGCCTGTATCTCCGAATATTCAACGTAACTTAATTTTGGGATTGGTTGCTAGTGGGCTCTTGGGAATAGGTAGCGCGTTACTTACTGAAAAACTTGATAATACTTACCATACAGTTGATGCTCTCAAGGAGAAGCTCAAACTACCCCTGCTAGCTACTATTCCATTTGAAAAGCAACTGTTAAAAATTCAAAACCACACTGTTGCAAATCAAACTCCTACAAAATTAGCAAATTTGCCTTCTCAGGGTAGTTCTGAGTCGGTTGAAATTAGCGAGCATCAGGATGTACTTAATGAAGACTACAACCAGTATGAATCCTTAAAATTTTTGGAAGCTTTACGGGTACTTCATACCAATATTCAACTTCTCAGTTCCGACCAACCAATTCGGTCCTTAGTCATTAGTTCTGCTGTATCTGGAGATGGTAAGTCAACGGTTGCATTCCATTTAGCACAGATAGCTTCTGCTATGGGACAACGAGTCTTACTGGTGGATGCGGACCTGCGCCGTCCTCGGATTCAGGCATTATCAAACATAAATAACTTGTGGGGATTGAGTAGTGTCATTTCTGGAAATATGCCAGTGGAGACAGTGATCCGACAACTACCTTCTGTAGGTGAATTCTCCGTCATCACGACAGGACCCATTCCACCTGATCCTGCAAAATTGCTGTCTTCTCAAAGAATGAAGCAATTAATGGCAGATTTCCAACAAGCCTTCGACTTGGTGATTTACGATACGCCTCCTTTAGTTGGACTTGCTGATGCTAGTTTACTGGCACCTTGTACTGATGGCATTGTGCTTGTAACCAGGATGCACAAAACTAATCGCTCGGCACTGCAAGAAGCTTTAGATAGCCTAAAAATTTGCCGAAGTCATGTCTTAGGTCTAGTTGTTAATGGACACAAAAATGTGAGTTATTACAGCTACTATAAAAATTACTATAAAAAATAATCTCTCTGTTGTCATAGTATTTAAAGCTGTTTATAGGCGAGCGCTGTATCTCCTGCGTCAGTGGTAGGCATCAAATTGATTCCCGAAAATGGTAAGGAATCATTTGCAGCAAGTGTAAGGCGCGGTCATCGTTGAATCGGATAGATACTGCGTATTCTATCCAGTGTTCAGTAGAACACCCCGTATATGGCTGATGTGACCACGGATACTTTGCTCAACGGGGGTTCTCCGCACGCAGGTGACCTCGTTAACGCAAACGTTACAGAGGATTGCACTTTATGGAGCCAAAGCAACTGAGTCAGGAACTGCGTAATCGCCGATATTCATCGCCGCAGTCACCAATCAACTGATACAAATTCCGTGACTTGCTAGATATGGCATCTATTTTATTGACATCTTCAGCATCTAAGGTGAAGTTAAACACTTTGGCATTGTCTTCTATGTGTTCGGAGACGCCAAGCTTTGCACCAACAATGACACCTGCGACAGTTGGCTGGTCCAAAATACAACGCACTGCCACATTAGAGATACTAACTTTATGTTTATCAGCTATTTCTTTAAGGGTAGAAAGTAATTCTTGAAATAGTCTCCAACCACCCCAGGCATCTATCATATTTTTGTATTTTCTCAAGCTGGCAGTGGTCAAGTCAAACCCTCGTGGCTCTTGTTTACCCAAGTACTTTTCTGATAACAAACCGCCGCAAACTGTGCCGTAAGTGAAAAGTTTTATGTCGTGTTGTTGACAAAACTGAATCATCTTCACTTCAGGGCGGCGGTCCACAAGAGAAAATTGCACTTGATTAGAAACTATTTTGATGCCTGCATCTGTAATAATCTGCAAATGTTCTGTATCAAAATTAGTCAAAGCTAAATGCTTAATTTTTCCCTCAGCTTGCAATTCTGCCATATACTTGAGGGCATCCAGGTAGTTTTTATCCTGATATTCCCACCAGTGAAATTGCATCAAATCTAATGCTTCTACATCCATCCTTCTCAGGGAAATATTGATGTTTTCCTCGACCAGTTTTTTAGTCATTTTTCCAGGACGAGGTACCCATTTCGTAAAGGCTTGAATGTTAGATAAAGCCTCCTCACCACGAGTTGCAATTAACTGACGGCGAAACTCACCAATAAAATCTTCCGCTGGTCCGTAATGGTCTGCTAAATCCCAGGTGGTAAAGCCTGCATCCAGATATTTAAACATACTTTGAATGGCAGCTTTTGGGTCAATGCGTCCGTGGGCGCCTGAGACTTGCCACATTCCATTTAAGGTACGGCAAATGTTTAAATCAGGAGTGAATTGTAGACGGCTTGAGGCGGGTAGGTTCATTACAAATCACGGCAGAATACCCCTTTCATGAGTTAAGCATGGCAGGGAGGAATGCCGTCCTCCAACTATTGAACAACAAAAACTTTGGGTCTTGCTTGAGAGTATAATCCATAGCTGAGTGCCCTGACTGTTTCATTCTGGCAACTGCACCATCTCGCGCACATTTCCCCGCACACCACCCACGCCCTGAGTAAACTGGCGGTCTTGCTTGCGAACTATCATCCGCATCCCGTGCTTGGGAACCATGACAATAAAACCACTGCGTTCAACTCTTTGCTGCGAAAGGTATTGCAGGCGGTATTTCTGTAGGAGCATTGCTACGACAATCTTAATGGTCAGCATTGCAAAGCCAGCTCCGATACAAATGCGTGACCCAGCACTAAAGGGGTTGTATTCAAACATCGTAGGTTCAAATCCCTCCCAACGCTTGGGATGAAATCTCTCTGGCTCTGGATAAACTTCCGGCATATGATGGGTCTGGTAAATGTTGACGAAAACCTCCGTTCCGGCTGGCAAGGTATAACCTCCGAGTTCAGTCGGTTGCGAGGTAACACGCCCGTTCCAGGGTACAGGAGCCAACACCCGCATACTTTCTTTAATGACTCGCTCTAACAACGGTAACTGCTGCAACTGCTCGACGGTTGGTGGTCCCCCATGTAATATGCTTTGGAGTTCATCAAGCAAGTCGGCGGTTATCTCTGGATGTTGTGAAAGCAAAAATAACGTCCACGTGAGGGCGTTGGCACTGGTTTCATGCCCCGCCGCAAAGATTGCACCCACGTGTCCCAGCAGTTCGTCCTCACTCAGCGCCACGCCACTTTCAGCATCCCGTGCCTGGATTAACATTGACAGTACGTCTCCATCATCAGTGCCACTCACTTGTTTACCCTGAATTAGGACCCGCATTTCGTCATCCAGTTGCGCTATTAAATTAAGTAAGTGATGGTAGGGCAGCCCTGGTAAGTCAAAGGGCAATAGAGCCACCCCAACACTACCCTCTAGAGCGAAAGCTTCTTGTAATATCTTGGTGGTTCTACCTCCTTCCTCACCAACATCACAGCCAAACAGCGTCTTGGTAGCTACCCGCAAGGTGAGGAGTCGCATCACCTCAACAATGTCGATTGGCTGATCAATCGGCAATTGCTCCAGTACCGATTGGGTCATAGCAACAATATCGTCCCGGTAGGAATCGATCCGCTGTTTATGAAAGGCAGGGAACAAAAGCTGACGGTGCTGTCGGTGAGTGAGACCGTTGACACCAAATAACCCTACGCCAAAGTGCTTTAACGGTTCTGTGCGCTTTGAATCATCCCGCTTGCTGTACAATCTTCCGGACAAGGGATACTTGTAGTAAATCTCGTGCTGGCTGGTTACTTGACGAACATATTCCGAACCATAGGTCAACACTGTACCAGGACAATTGGGGAGCGGCGAGTAGAAATTAGTGCCCCCGCCGGCTGTCAGGGAGACCACCGGACCATAAGTTTGAAACAGATCACGCGATAATCCTATTGAGTCTGTGGCAAAGCGCCAGACCATAGCAGGGCGTCCCAAAATTGGGAAAGGGCGAGGTCCAGGTATGGTCCATCTCGGTTGAGTGGTGATTGTTGTCATCCTTCGTACAACTGTTCCTAGTTTTATGGACAAATATTCTAACTAGCGCCAGCCTTTTTCAGCTTGCTCTAAAACATAAGCAGACACATCTTGGATTTCTTGTTCAGTGAGGCGGTCTTTGTATGCTGACATATTACTTTTACCATTAGCAACAATGGAGGAAATTGCTTCAATGGAATCCATATGGTATTTTTTGAGTGCTTTTAGTTTTAAATTCTTGCCTCGTCTGACAATGTTGCTACCATTAATATGACAACCAGCACATTGAAAGCTAAATATTTTTTCGCCGTTAACTGTATCTGTGGCTAATGCTGTAGGAATGAAGTTCAGATTTAAGACAATGAATGTTAGTAAGATAATTGTGATTAGCTTTTTCAATTTTAAACTCATTTCAATACCCTATTAAAGTTGTATTTGGAGTTGAAAAATTCTATTTTCAAAGCAATTTTAGGCATGGTCTAACAAGCGATTTCTCCAAGCTACATAGCGAAATCTCCTTTGCTAGGTAGAATTTTGATGCTCTATCTGTTGATTATCATCCTATAGAGTGTCTGTAAAATCACGACTTAGATGAATCGTAAACGTTTATTATTGGCAGTAGCAGCACTGTTGCTGATTGCCTTTTCCTGGTGGGGTGTCATGACAGCGCGAAGTGGGTTAGTAGTACGTCACCTTGAGCGTGAAGGTGTGCCCATGCTGTACGTTGCACCACACAATGCCGAGAAGATACCGGGTGTTCTCGTGGCGCATGGTTATGCAGGTTCTAAGCAATTGATGTTGGGTTATGCTCACGTTTTAGCACACGCAGGTTACGCCGTGATGCTATGGGATTTTAACAGTCATGGGGCTAACCCCAAACCACTAGAACATGGTTCACTCCAGCAAAACCTGGATGTTGCTCACGCAGCAATTTTGGAACAACCAGAGGTAGATTCATTACGGTTGGCGTTACTGGGTCATTCTATGGGCAGTGGTGCAGTGATGTCAGCAGGTATCCAAGATGTAAACCGCTTTGCTGCTACTGTTGCCATTTCGCCTACGGGTGCGAATGTAAGACCCCTAGCCCCCCGGAACCTCCAGTTGCAAGCTGGAAGTTGGGAAGGTAGCTTTGTTGCTAATGCACAGCGGTTGCTGAAGGCGGCGGGAGGAGAAAATGACAAGTTTGTTGAGGGAAAGGCACGTTCGTTTATTCTCATTCCCAACGCTGAACATATCACAATTCTGTTTCGCGATGCTAGCCACGAAGCTGCTAAAAAATGGCTTAATGCTACTTTTGGACTGCAAGGCAATAGTAATTACGTTGACCATCGCATGATTTGGTATTTCCTGCATTTGCTCGGATGGTTAGCTTTACTTGGTACAGTTGCTCCCATCTTATCTTTGCCTTGGAGCGAACATAAGCTGAAGGTGCATCAGTTGAGCAGTTGGATAGGTTTACTGGTTGCACCATTTGTAGCAAGTGGCGTACTCGTGTTGTTGAGTCGTGGTGGAGATATTAACAGTTTGGGTGGCTTGTTGGTTGGCGGTGCAGTGAGCATTTGGTTTGGCGTTGCGGGTTTTGTTTGGCTGACTGTCATGTCTCGCTTGCCTCGTCCTACACTACAAAATGTGGGGCTAGGTGTGGCGCTGTTTGTCGTATTGTGGGTTGCCTTTGGCTCAATGGCACAAGTGGTGTGGTTACAGTGGTGGCTCATTCCTGCACGTTTGAAGTTGTTTCCCCTTATGTCACTTGCTTGTTTTCCTTGGTTTTTAGCATCAGGAGTCGCACAACAAGGCGTTGGAGTTGGAAAACGAATTTTGTGGTGGCTAGGGCAAAGTCTGGTTTTGATAGGGGGTTTTATTTTAGTGCTTTATTTATTGCCTGAACTCGGCTTTATTTATCTTTTGCTACCATTGTTTCCCTTAGTTATAGGCATTTTTTCTTATACTGGTAGCTTGTTTAAAGAACCTTGGAGTTCTGCCATTGGTAATGCGTTATTGTTTGCATGGATGTTAGCTGCTGCCTTTCCTTTAGCTAGCTAATTGTTTTCTACCTAAAGGATGTACCACCTTAGAGAATAATACGTCACGATGAAGAAGAGACATAATCTCGAGAAATTTGTATTAAGTGAAATTTCAACAAAAATTGACGATGACTAATAATATCAAAGAGCAAATTAAGAACGACCTGCAACAAGCAAAAAAAACCGGACAACTCAGAGCCGAGAACATTCGAGAAATTGTCAAATCTGCACTTTCTCAGGTGGTATCTGAGTTCAAAGAAGGTTCTACTGAACTTCGCACTCTTGTGAAAGACGCTGTTTCTACTGTTGTTGAAAACTTACAAGAAAAAGGTAGTGAAGTTAAAGAAGAAGTGACAGCATCTATTGAGGGAGCATTGGAAGCAGTTAATAGTAAAAGACACGAAACTATTGCGAAAACTCAAGCTGAAGTGAAACAGCTACAAGCTAAATTAGATGAAGAAGAAGAAAAAATTCAGCAAGAAGTTGAAGGGATATTAACAGAAATCAAAGACACAAGTCAAGAGAAATCAGCTAGTACAAAATCTGCTATCGAATCTGCTGTTCATTCCATTCAAGATAGCGAAGAAGTTGCATTGTTGAAAAAACGTTATGCTCAACTGCGAGCACAGTTAGCTATAGTACAAGCTAACTTAGCTGCACGTTATGGTGGACGTTCTGAGGAAGTGAAAGGATATTTGGATGAGGCTAAAAACTGGTTTAACCAAGCTCGTCCACAAGCAGAAGCAGTCGTTGTACAGGTACAACAAAAGAGTACCCAGATAGACGAAAAACTTGGTGAAGCAGGTACGGCGATCGCTCGAAAAGAACGTCAAATTCGACAAATTTTAAGAGATTTACTCTACGCAGCAGCTGACAAGATTAAAGACAAGGAACCTGCTAATAAATAGCTGCTAACAAATAGGTAGAATACCAGTCATGCATGGGGTAGGCAAATGCCTACCCTAGTTTTATTTTTTCAGGAGTTTTTGGTCAAGGAATAGACATTTAAATGACTATGTACAAGATGGAAATATCTCAACCGTTCTAGGTTTTAGCGATTCAATTTTCTCAGTCGATACACCTGTTGCCAAAAAAGGTCTTCTAAGAGGTCGGGGCTATTATAGATAAGTTTACGAAAATCAGATCCTGAAATTTTTCTTACAGTACAAGGTGTTTTTGTTCTTACTGTATCTAAACGTGGTAAACCATCTAGAACAGATAATTCACCTACCGCAGAACCTTGTTCTACAGTGTCAAGTACAATACTTTGACTATCACTCGATTCCCTGACAATTTCTAACATTCCTTCTAAAACCAGTATAAGGTAATCGGCATAGTCTCCTTGTCGCCACAGTGTTACGCCTGTAGGTATGTTTACCTCATGACCTTGGTGGTACATCTCCCAATAAGACTTGTCAGAATATGCCTGTGAACCAATAAAGAATTTTTGAAAATCGATGTTGACCAATTCTTGAATCTTTTTGATGTCATCTTCTTCAATATACATTACGGAAAACCCTAAATAATCCTTATAGTTAAAGACGACATCTCCCAGAATATGAGAAAATAAATTACGAAACTTACGCCAATTGGGACGATAATATTCAATGTCAATATTTGCATCATTATATCCTAAAACCCAAGCATAAATCTTGTTTTGTTTTTGCTTCCATAAAACATCCCAATTAGGTTTATTGTTAAAATAGAAATATTCAAAAGGATTAAAGTTAAAAGCATAATAAGCCAAGTCAGATAATCCACATCCTCCAAATCTCAATGGATTTAATTCAATCGGTATAACTCGTTTTCCATCAAATTTAAATTCTGCATGAATGGGAAAAGATTCAACATTGATAATTTGGTTTAATTTTTCAAAAAAATCTAATAACTTGTCATATAGCAGGTTAAAAATCTCTTGACAGGTGTAGTAAAGTGTATCCAGATACTCCCATTTTTTAGGAAGTGGATGGTGATAAATATTGATGATAACGGGTTCACCTGTTTCAGAGTAAAACATATCTACAGCATATTCTTCACCTTCAATAAATTCTTCTATCAAAAATTCTTCTTCAGATAAAACAGAATCAGGATAAAATTTGATATTATTTTTCAAATCCTGTCGAATATCAATAGTTAATTGATTTAAATCTGTATTACTATCAATAATCCTAACACCTATACCTCCGCAACCTTTAACAGGTTTTATAACGTACTTTTTATCATTTTCCACATCAAAATTTAGGATTTCGCTAAATGTGAGAAATTTAAAATAAAAATCGGGATATAAGTTCTGTAATATTTTTCGAGATTTTACTTTATTTTTTAAATCTCTAATAACTTGAATTAATTCCCAATCGTTTAATCTTTTTAACACAAGTTCAAGAGATGTTTCTGACAGAATACAAATTTTATCATCTAGAGAAAATCTTAGTTCTTTATTTTCTTCCAAATCTTTTTTAAGGAGAATATTAATTTCTAATTGTTTTAAGCTTTCAATAGAAGCTAAAGTTTGGCTATACTCATCTACTATTAGCCAGTTTTTAGGAGAAAAATTTTTATTCATTCTACAATTATTCCTTAATGAGCTCATCAATTTTCACTCGCTACAATAGCATTCATGACAGTTTTAGATAGCATGATTTTTATCAAAAATTTAATTCCCCCCCAGTTAAACTTGCTTTTTGATAAATATGCTATCTATTAGTTTTTTAGAAACTGCACAAGGATAATAATTCAGATCTATCTTTAACATTTTTCTTCTGCCTATGTTAGAGTCTGATCTGAACTATTACTTTTAAAGACAAATAGCTACCTTGGAAGTCACGATTCATCATCTACTGACATACTGCTTTTTAAATCTTGATTTCACGTAGTCACTCTTAAAGGAGTTTTGGATTAAGGTTTTGATATGGGTATTTATTTGACACTTGAGTAATTGACTAATAGATAAATCTTTGGCACCAGATACAAAACCAAGACAGTTTAAAGAGCCACAATGACATGAAAATGGTCTATCCATTTTCCATTCTGTTGATGGGTAAAAAAAGGTCAGTTCTTCCCCTGGTAAAATATCTTGTTCTGCAATCACCAGCATCTGGTTACAATCCACAAATGTAGTCGGTGAACAAGAGTGATTCATCGCTTCAAGCAGAGTGTCGAGTATGTGTTCTTCAGAGCTAATTTGAACACTTAAAAAATTTTGGCTTTGAGTATGTGAATAAGGTTCTATATCATAGATAATTTTGCCTTTTTTTATTTCAGAAGTGGCAACAACTTTTCGATTAGAATCTTGTTGCCCAATAATGTCAAATAAATTGGAAGTTAAATTCTGAACTAAATGCTTTTGAGTGTGCTGGAATTTACGTTGTTTATTTGTCATATTTTCCTCCTTGATGGATAAGAATAAATTTGTGGAAACGTCAAAATAGATTCACATCTTGCTCCACTTTCTGGAACAGATGCGGCTAAACTCATGAAGTCCGTCTGCTGAGACGATGGAAAAATCAAGGTTTTGAGAGTCTGTGTTCGTTATGGCAGACTTTTTAAGCTTGTCCTACCGGATATACTACGCGTTGGTGCAGCCTGTCCACAGGACTTACGAAACAGCTTTCGCCGAACGCATCTTTGCGGTTCATGACGGCTATTTTGTGCAACACGAAGTTTTACTACTCAATAGATTTCCATGTATTCGTTTTTCTCCCAATCTGTTACGTGCCTATAGAAGCGAGCCAATTCAGAACGCTTGACAGCACAGAAAATACGAACCAACTCATCGCCTAGCATCTCCTGCATATCTGCGTCGGCAGTTATTGCATCAAGTGCCTCTTCTAAAGTTTGGGGTAGTTTCTGATGATTCAGATTTTCTTGCAGTCCTTGACCTTGAATCGGAGGTTGCAACTCTCGCTTTTGCTTAATACCTAACAATCCAGCCGCAATGGTAGCAGCAGCACTGAGGTAGGGGTTACTGATACTTGAAGCTGCTCTCATTTCAATGTGGGTGCATTCATCGTAAGTTGCTTTAACACGCACCATTGCACTACGATCCTCAATCCCCCATCCTGAATAAGAAGAGACAAAAGAAGGAGGTAAATAACGTCGATAGCAATTGGGTGTTGGTGACATGAGTGGCATCATTGCCGGTCCATGATCGAGAATCCCCTGTATAAAAGCTTTCGCTGTTACTGATAAACCATCTTTATCGTTTAAATCTAAAAAGGCGTTTTGACCAGTTTCTCGGTTCAGCAAACAGATATGGACATGACAACCACAGCCAAGATTCTCAGTGAAGGGTTTAGCCATAAATGTGGCAAGATAGCCTGCTCTGTGACAAACTTCCTTAACAGCATTTTTAAAAGTGAAAGCTCTATCAGCAGCTTTCATACCAATAGCTGGAGCATAATTAATCTCCATCTGGCTAGGTCCATATTCACTGTTATGGGTGATGACATCAATGCCTGATTCCTCAAGATAAGACAACAACTGGTCAATGATGGGGAGGTATTGATTGCGGGTAGTATTGAAAACATGAACTCCATCAAAAAGAGGAGCACGTGTCTCTTTATCTAGAAGATAAAACTCAAATTCATGCCCCATTAAGACATCAAATCCCAAATCTGCTGCTTCTTGAAGTACCATCTTGAGAACATAACGAGGGGCAGATCTGATGGGCACTCCAAAACTCCATTCCGGGTCACAAATCACCTTAGCTGTGTTTTCTAACCAGGGAATAGGCGTCAGAGTCTCAAGGTCGGGCGTAATGACGCCATCTCGAAAATTCAACTGCTGATGTAAACCAGACTCCGATACTAGTAAAGAAGCAGTATCTAGTCCAAGTGTTCCACCATACAGGTTAAGACCTTTACGAGTATAGCTTTCTACGTGATTAATCGGAATCAGCTTAGAGCGTGACACACCATGTAAATCTGGAAATTCAAAGCGTAGATACTTGAGATTCTGGCTTTTAAGTGCTTGAGTCCACTCAGCTACGGAGTCAGTAACAGGTATGCTCATAATCAATTAGTGGCTAATTTAGTAGTTAACAGCCATTGCTGGCAGTGATAGAGCATCTTCACAATACTCAGATAAGAATGGAGTGCGGTATCCATCCTTTGTCCATAGAATGGGGAAAAAAGTCTCGTCCATCTCAGTAGAGTCAATCCTTCTGTAGCGACCAAAAATATACCCGTAACCAATACCAAAGGGCTGAAAACGAGCATCAGAACGAAATGTGCTCACTCCAAAACTACGTCGAGTTTTATCTAGGGTTGTATTTCTGCCAGAACCATGCCAGATATTCCAGTGCAGAAAGACACAACCTCCTGGAGGAATTTCTACAGTCACAATCTTGTAGTTGTCAAGATTGTTCATTCGGGCTGCAACTTGCAGCAGAGGCTGACAATAATCCTCTTTAGGAGCATGAAGCTGTTTAGCTTTGTCAGTGCAATTCCACCTATGGGAACCAGGGACAAGTTCTAGAGTACCAACCGACTTTTGGGTATCACTTAAAGCAATCCAGCAAGTCATGACTTCTGCCGGGTCGATACAAGTTGCATAGCTGCTGTTACGGTGAAATGCGACTTCAGGAGCTCCAGGAGGTTTTATCCAGCAACTATCTGTGGCGATACGTCCCCCTGACCAGCCAGCAAGGGTGGCATTAAGACGAGCAATCTCAGATGAGAGAGATAAACTAGCGATCGCGCGATCGCACTTCCACATTCCACACATCTGCCGAGTCGCATTGGGTACACTCAGACCAGGACGTCCATGCCACTCATCTGGGTAAATTCCAGTTTCAAATCTTGTTGCAAACAAAGGGTCAAGTTTGCTAATAATGAGATCCACTAGCTCCAAATTGAGAAATTTCTCTAAAATCAGATATCCGTCAGCTTGGAATTGAGCAATTTGCTCTCCACTCAAATGAATTGACTTATCAAGCATATTATCAGCCATAAAATATCTCTTGACTAATACTTGACTAATAACTAACAAGAGTTTGTGGTTGTGCTAAAGCATCTTCGCAATACTCAGCTAGAAAAGGGGTACGGTATCCATCTTGCGTCCACATGATTGGGAAAAAGTCCTCGTCCATCGTGTTATCTCCGTAACGCTTATAACGACCTGCAGTGAAACCATTGGGAACATAAGCACCAGCCGATTTAAACTTTGCTTGAGATGGAACAGTGGCAATGACGAGGCTACGACGGATTTTATCTGGCAGCAAATTTTTTCCTGAACCATGCCACATATGCCCATGATGAAAGGCGCAACTTCCTGCTGGTAGTTCCAACTCTACGACTTCAGGGTCGTTAATACCTGCTCTTTTAGCAGCCTGTTCCATTTCCCAGTGATAGCTTTTGCTAGGAGCATGAAATTCACTGACAGCTCCGGAAAGAGGCCACTTATGGGAACCTCGAACATACTCTATTGTTCCTGCGCCAGCAATGGCATCACTTAAAGCAATCCAGGAAACGACAATATCTTCCGGAGCATGGTAGGTACAATACATCGAGTCTTGATGGAGTGTCGTCTCTGTCGCACCGTAAGGCTTCATCCATAGGCTATCTAGCAACAATCGTGTTCCTGACCAATTGCCCAGCATGGCACTAATCCAGCCGATACCAGACGAGAGAATGACGCTGGCTAGTGTAGAATCGCTTTTCCAAACACCACTCATTTGCCTTGCTGCATTGGGTAGCCCGAGGTTAGGTGTCCAGTGCCACTCATCAGGATAAACTCCTGTTTCAAAATCTCCTGAAAATAAGGGCTCAACTCTATCAACAATTCGAGCTACCAGTTCCTTATCCAATAAATTCTCAATCACCACAAAGCCATCTTCTTGGAATCGAGTTATATGTTCTTCCGTTAACTCAATAGGTTTGGATACCATGAGGGAATTCTCCTTAAGTCAAGACTTTTCGAGTTCAGGAGTATCTGATCTTGAACCCGACAATACACTATTGTGTGGCACTGTTAATCCTTGCTCCCGTATGTTCTCTTCTACATGGCGGTAGCTATTGAGGATATCGCAATTCCACTGCATATATAGCAAATAAGTTTGCATTGAAAGTGACTAGAAGCAAAGCATATCTTGCTTCGCACCAGTTAAACAGATGCTTGCAATTTATGAACGAGTCAATCCTGACTATTAGCATTCATCACAAATGCTAGTTTTATCAGAACACCACAAATTATAACAACACAATCTAACAAGTTCATTGTATTGAGATCACAATGAACGCAAATATGTGACTACAAATTTTTCAGATTATTTATTTGCTCTATGTCTTGAAAATGTTTCATCCATGCAATTGCTCTAAGATGCATCCTCAATTTTAGTGATTTCTAATGAGGATAACAACTTCTTGACTATGCAGTCTCATCAAAGTCATTCACACTTTGTGCGAATAATTTGTATTTTTGTCATTCCACAGAATTAGTTCTGTTGAGTTTTGAGGATATTCTTCTCTATGAAAAAACTTCCTTGTTTATTGCAAACAATGACTCTCGTAAAGCCTTTCATAAAGCCTTCCATACTTAATATTCCCCTTATTGTTCTTAGACTTAGGATTAGGATTAGGATTATAGTGTCGAGTAAAAGCTTCTTCGGCGGTTTACAGACCTTAGCTTCTCTCTATCGTATGCCAATTCTTGTACACTTCTGTAGCAGTCCTACCTAATTTGTGAAATTTGCACGTAGGGTGAGCAGTATTGCTCACCCCACTAAATCATCTATTGTTCACGAATGATTTAGGATTGCTATAGTCAATAACTAATAGAGTTGTCGCCCAATAAATACTTACATTCCAAAACCCTTAATTCATATAGATATAAGGGGAAGAAAGGGTTATTTAGCAACAAGTCTAACGAAAACTTTGCAAACAGAAATCTTTTTCTTTTTTTAAGGTTTATACAGTCAACATACAATATGCTTTACTTTGCTGTCAACTCCTAATAAATACTTTGTCAACCCCTTGTAGATCGATGTTTGTAGGAAAATGTGTTTGTTTCATTTTTTTAAAGGAGCGATACGCCTCTAACGTGTGCACTTTTCGCGATAACCCAAAGGCTTTAAGGTTGACTGCAGTGCGCTGCGCGAACGCTTATCGCCACGCTCGTATTCATGGCACACAAGTCGCTACAATTGGGGAAACGCCAGTTCCCTACGTTGGGAAATCCTCTAGCACTCCCTCCGTGCTACGCTTGTATAAACACAAAGTAAAGACGCGAAATTCATTTCACGTCTCTACTGTTTTTTAGCCCTTTGATTGAAATTTCAAGGAAGATGACTAACCGATAGTGCAAAAGGTTAGTATATTTCTCCACCTCGATTCAGTTTGTCTTCGTATTTGGCTATAACCCAAACTGCATGAATACTACCGGGGAGCCAACCTAAAAGAGTCAGTAAAATGTTAAGTAACAAAGTAGGACCGGCTCCAACTGTTAGGAAAACACCTAAAGGAGGGATAAGTAAACCAAGAATCAAACGGATTAGTTTCATAGTACCGCTGCTATTTTTTCAACGCTGTTTTCACTTACATTCTCTTGAATAAACCGAAAGAAAAACTCTTCCACGGGGATTATCTTGATTCGGTGTAAAGTAGAGACAAGAATAGTTTCGCCTCTACAGTTCATTGCTGATATTTAGCTGGAAGGCAGTTCTGCTTTGTTCTTTGTATCTTCACTGCCAGTTAAAGTCAGGTTTCTTTCTGCAAAGTATTTGTTAATGAAAGTATTAGCGAAAGAAAGGACTACTGGACCAAGAAGAAAAGCAATTAAGCCGTGAACTTGGAACCCGGGAACCAAAAATGCTGCTAAAGCGAAACAGATGCCGTTGACAACGAGTGAAAATGCTCCTAAGGTTACGAAGTTAAGAGGCAAAGAAAGAGTTGATAGAACTGGTTTGACTGAACCATTGATAAGACCAATAGCCAAAGCAGCAACTATAGCCGCTGGGAAATTATCAATGTTAACACCAGGAACAACTAAATCAACAATTAGCAAACTCAAAGCTGTTGCTATAGCGGTGAAAAATGTTCCCATCATTGTCTTTTCCTAAAAACTAGAGAAATTGTTTTTTAAGTCCTTCTCCTATATTCAAATGATTTAGCCTGGTATAACCTCCATAGCAAGGCATATTTATTTTTATGCCATCTGGCTAGTTTTTAAAGCAGTTAAGAATTGAGTGTTCTCTAATTTATAAAAATTGTAAAGAAATTATTAAATATTAGAGTGCGTTACTTTTGGTCAACATACCCTAGAGTTACCGCATGGATGTCCTCCATAACTATAACTATTCTGTTGGTGTTACATTTGACTGAAAATAAAGCGATGATTTATACAAGACTTGTTCTTGATGAGTTTCTAAAGTGCAATCTGACAAAGGATAAGCGACACAGGTGATAGTGTAGCCTGCCTCTACTTCATTTGAACGTAAAAATTTTTGCTCACTTTGGTCAACCTCCCCACTGATGATTTTGGCAACACAGGCAGAACATTCCCCTTGTTTGCATCCAGATGGTAGACGAATACCCTCGTCTTCCGCGATATCAAGAATATATTGGTCATCTGGAACTTCAATGGTGCGATCTAATCCAATTTCGGAATTGATGAGTCGAACTTGATAAATTGCCATCTGCTGTTTTTATACAAAAGTCACCTTATATTTTAATTTCGCCTCAAAACACAAATATGTAGAAACGCAACATTTTGCGTCTCTACAGCTTTGTGTCTTTGCTAAACACTTGTATCTCTACTGCTTGACTGACTTCATCGATAAACTAATCCGCTTCAGTTTCTCATTGACTTCTAGCACCCGCACTTTCACAACTTGTCCCACCTTGACAATTTTCTTTGGATCATCTACAAATCTGTCAGCAAGTTGGGAGATATGCACCAAACCATCTTGATGGACGCCAATATCAACAAAAGCACCGAAGTTAGCAACATTGGTGACGATACCTTCTAATTCCATCCCCACTTTGAGATCAGAGATTTCCTTGATTCCCTCTTTGAAGGTGGCATACTTAAACTCAGCACGTGGATCTCTTCCTGGCTTTTCCAATTCGTTTAGGATGTCGCGCAGAGTAGGTTCACCAACTGTGTTAGTCACGTATTTCTTGAGATTGGTTTTTTTCAGCTTTTCAGCAATTTGGGTGATTTGAGTTAATGGGACGCCTAGATCAGAGGCGATCGCCTCCACGACAGCATAACTCTCCGGGTGGACAGCTGTATTATCCAATGGGTTATTCCCACCGCGAATGCGTAAGAACCCCGCCGCCTGTTCAAACGCTTTTGGTCCCAACTTCGGGACTTTCTTCAGTTCTCGACGGTTTTTAAATGCACCATTCTGGTTACGATACGCAACAATGTTATTGGCAACGCTTGACGTAATGCCAGAAACAAAAGTCAAAAGTTCCTTGGAAGCGGTATTCAAGTCCACACCAACATAGTTGACGCAGCTTTCTACAGTTTCATCCAACTTCTTTTTTAACAACTTTTGATCCACGTCATGCTGATATTGTCCCACACCAATAGACTTGGGATCGATTTTCACCAGTTCCGCGAGTGGATCTTGTAAACGGCGACCGATGCTAATAGCACCACGAACGGTAACATCTAAATCGGGAAACTCTTCTAGGGCAACTTTACTGGCAGAATATATAGAAGCACCCGACTCATTCACCATCACTTTAATTGGTTTGCGTTCCATAGCTTGCAGCACTTCCAAGACAAATTCATCTGTCTCACGGGAAGCTGTACCGTTCCCAATAGCGATTAACTCAATTTTGTGCTTTTCAATCAGATTTTTGAGGGTTTGTGCAGCTTTTAAACGTTGTTCGGCGGCTTGATGGGGAAAAACCGCTTGATATTCTAAAAATTTCCCCGTTTGATCAAGGACAGCAACTTTGCATCCAGTCCGAAAACCCGGATCGATCGCCAGCGTCGGTTTCATTCCTGCTGGCGCAGACAGCAGCAACTCCCGCAAATTCGCTTCAAACGTCTTGATAGACTCAACATCTGCGTAGGCTTTCTTCTCAGCAATGACTTCACTCATCAAGGAAGTTTTCATCAATCGGTTGAATGCATCTTTCAGCATCGCTTGATAAAAATCACGGATGGCGCGGACTTTCGTCTGAATTTCCTTTGACTCCAAATAAGAAAGCACTACATCCTCATCAAAGGAAATCTCAAACGACAATACTCCCTCAGCGTCACCGCGACACAACGCCAGCATATTGTGGGGTGCAATGTTTTTCACCCTCATTTGATAATTGCGGTACATCTCAAACTTGGTTGTCCCTTCGGGGTGATCATCTTTGACACGGGAGACAAACCCTCCTTCGTCTAGCAAGTAATCGCGCAGATATGCACGCAACTCTGCTTTTTCCGCGACTTCTTCCGCTAGGATATCAGATGCACCTTTAAGCGCCTCTTCTGATGTTTTCACTCCCTTTTCCTCAGAAACATACTTCGCTGCTTCTGCTTCCAGCGACGCTGATGCACCATTTTTGACGTTTAACGACTTGATGAACTCTGCAAGCGGTTCCAATCCTTTTTCTCTGGCGACAGTAGCGCGAGTGCGGCGTTTTGGACGGTAGGGGAGATATAAATCTTCTAATTCAGTTTTTTGTAAACAGGATTCGATTTTCTGTTTCAGTTCATCGGTTAGTTTTCCTTGTTCGGCGATCGCATTCAAAATCACCGATTTCCTTTCTTCCAATTCTGTTAAGTAATTATGCCTATCTGCAAGTTCGCGCAACTGGACTTCATTCATCTCATCAGTGCGCTCTTTACGATACCGTGCAATAAAGGGAATTGTCGCACCCTCCGCCAAAAGTTCTAGCGCGTTTTGCACCTGATAGGGTTTAAGGTTAAGTTCAGTAGCCAGTAATTGAGGAATGTTCAGCATCGGGTGTCTCAGTTGAAAACGCTACTTTTTAAGGTAATACGTTAGATAGATTAAACAGTACAATCAAAAAGTGTTAATCTAATTTAATATGGATTCCGAGATCTTGTTTTTCTACGCTGTTGTTAAGAGTAGCGTGTTATGGCTAAAACAACATAAAATGTCAAAATAAATACACCTGTTACTAACAGCAGCCCGAATAGGTACATATCAACGCTTCTGCTTTTTGATCAGAGGTGAAAAATTATGGCTTTGTTTTTCCTGATTCCACTTTTTACTGGTTTAGTTGGTGGCTACATCTTCAAAAAGTGTTCCGATGAAATTGGATATTTTGTAGGGATATTTGCAATTGTCTGCATAGTCCTAAGTTTAGTCCTAGCACCTTGGCAGATATTGCTTTTGCTACTGATTTTTACCCTCATTACCACTAAAAAACTTTTGCAGCAATACGAGTATAAAATGAATCGTTTTGATGAAGGGAGAGAGAAACTTGATTCTGGCGGGAATCGTGAACAAGTTCTTTCTAAAGATGAAAACTCTGATATGGAGATGATACCTAAGTATCGGGGTGCCATCTACTAAACTATAGATTTTCATGCTGAAGTTCCGGAGATAGCCTGGTAAATAAATTACCATCCTATCCCTAGGAAAATTCACTGCTAGAAAAGCTTCTTTATTGAAAAATATAAGATAATATTATATAATTTATAATTTTTTTTAATAGACATAAAAATTCAGTTTGTCTACATATTATTAATTTAAGAAATTAAATTTTTGAATTACCATAGGGTTTAAGATAAGAAACAAGTCACTGTCCTTAGACTATGTCAAGGCTCGTACATTTGTTTGTGCTTTGCTAAAAGCTGCAGGTATTTTTCATTCGTCTTTGCTTGTATCCACTTCTCTTTAAAGATTGCTGCTGACTCAGCTTTAACTGGATCTACTTCATTAGGCAAAATATCTTTTCTAGCTTTTATCTGTGCTTCTTTAGAGGCTTCTTTTTGAGGATTAGTTTTGTACTTTCTGCCACTTTTGTGATTAGCATAGCGGCGCGATCGCGTATATCCCATTTGTAAAAACTTCCGCGCCATATCTGCACCAACAAAATCATCTTGAGCTAAATATGTCAAAAACATTTGGTAAATTTTCTCACTCGATTCTCGGGCAATTTCTGGAGTTTTAAACCGCCAGTAGGGAAGAATTTCTGATTTGTATGGTTCGACCAAAAGGACTCCCTGCTCACCCTTACCTACGCGATAGAGTTCAGGATGCTGTCGAAAATCTATACTGGGAAAATCTAAAGAATAATCAAACATACATTACATTACAAGCAAGCTTTATCACATCTATGGACTTTCGCCCAAACTTTTACTGGTGATTTTGTTATATTCGGCGATTTTATAAACTCCACTTTAAGAATTTTTAGCTTCTCTAATTCTAGTGACTTTTTGAATTTTTTCAGTCTGTGGTTGAATATTAGTTTGCCTAGACTCAGAAGTCGTTTCTTGTTGACTGTACTGAAATTCCTTTTCTTTCTGTTGAATCTTGTTAAAATCTATATCCTTTATGTTTATTTCTTGAAAACTATTAAGCTCTTTTCTATCTATCTCTTGAAAACTTTTAGGTTGTTGTAAATCATTTAACTCTTGAGCAGCCTGTTCACTAATACCAGGTTCAATATCAAGTTTAATAGTATTTTTTACTGCATTCTCTATACTGTTGACACCATAGTTAACAGCGTCCACAACATTCTTAGCTGCTCCTACTACGGATGGTTTGACCTCCTCAACTGTATTCTTAACTGCGTGTATTGTTTCTACTACGGATGGTTTGGCTTCGTCAACTGTATCCTTGACTGTATGTACTACGTCTACCACAGATGTTTTGGCTTCCTCAACTGTATCCTTGACTGTATTTCCCACACTGTTGACATTGTGGTTAACAGTATCAGCTACACTCTTGACTGCGTCCACTAAACTGTCTACTGTACGGTTAACACGCACAGCTGTACCCTTTCCAACCAAAGCGCCTGCGACTGCGCCCACCACAGCACCAGAAACTCCTCCCACTCTACGACCAAGTAAACCACCGATGGCTGCTCCAACTAAACCACCGCCTATACCTGAACCTGCTCGTTGAGCTGCGCGTAGCTCTTTGATGCGCTCGGTATTTTCGTCACACTGCTCACTAAGCTGCTTATTATCACTCATAGCCCTCTAAAAAATTGTTAGGGTGGGCAATCCCCACCCTACGCTTTACTTCTTGTGTTCTACTGGGACTAAAATGTATGCTGTTTGGTCATTAGGAATGTTGACACTTTGAGTACCTGAAGGCTTGACATCTTCGGCTGGGCTCTTAACTACGTTCATTGTATTTGTGACAGAGTGGGTAACTCCTTCAGCAGCACCCTTAACGATGTCCATTGTGTTCGTGACTGTGTCGTTAATCCCTACCGCTGTAGTTTTAACAGTACCCACAGTTGTGTTTACAGTCTCGTTAACACCCAAAGCTGAGCTTTTTAGGTTATCCCCTACATCTTTTACGGTGTCATTAACACCCTCAGCTATTGTATTTATAGCGCCTCCTACACCTTGTACAGTTTGGTTGAAATTTTGGGCTGTATTTTTTACCTTGTCTCCTACATTTTTTACGGTTTGGTTAACCCTTTCGGCTGTACCTTTTATGGTTAAAGCCCCCGCTATTGCGCCTAACGTAGCACCAATAAGCGCTCCAATCGCTATTTTAGATAATCCATTACTGGTATCTTTTGCAACTTCATAAGCATCAGGTTTATATGTATCTACATCAATATTCCCTTCAGGCTGATCCAAAAGCTGCTGGTTCTCATTCATAACAATCGTTTCCTTTATGCCAAAACTAGTTAATTGCTATCTGCTTATACGACACTTAGACCTTTTTCCTTAATTTGACAAAATCTCAGGTGGAGAAACCATATCCTATGACTTGCAAGATGCCTATGTTTGCAGGTAGTCCAATCGGACTACCTTTATTGGGGCAGCATTGTTACAGTGTCTAAGTTTTACTGCTGATCCTTGGAATGTTAAATTGTTATTGTTGACGCTTCCAGGGCTACCACATTTCGCTTCGCTCCAATGTGTTGTAAAGCCGTGGGATTCTTGGTTCATCGACGTACCTTAAAACTATCTATCTCTTGCGAGCAGTCCTCAAACCAAAAACCCGTTCTATTGAACCAAGTTTTGAGCTTGATTTAGATAGCCCCAGAGGGCTTCATCATCCCCAAGCGTTAGGTACTTGTAGACAGTGCCTTAGAAGCTGGTTCTGTCATTTCCCTGGTTTTCGTGCGCCCCACGATACCTTGATTTGTTAAATTATTTTGCTTTTTCTGGATTTGGTTTGTGTTAGAAACTCTGGCTATGTTTTAACTCGAATTCGCCACCGAGCAGCAAGTATTGTGATTCGACCACGGAGTGGGGTACTGTCTGCCAAAAGGCTCAACCCTATTTGCCGGACACCCTGTCTTGGACTTTCACCTGTCGCTACAATTAGTATAACACCAAGAACTAAAGAGTCGCGAACATGGACAAGAAAAGATTGAAGAACGTACCTATTTTGTATGAAGGAATTAAGAAGAAGCGAGCCATTGGATTAACGGACACAGCCTATCAAAACCTTCAAGAAGCGGCGGCGGCTGAGAAACTCTGTTTGTCCGAATTCGTTGAAACATGGGCACGGCAGCTAAAGCTGCAACGCATTCATGAGTCAGCACTGAAGGAGGGTTTCCAACGCCAGATGCTCCACTTGGGGAAACACGCCAGGTGCTACAACGCGGGGAACCCGCGCAACGCACTGGCTCCCCAAGACCGCACTGGCTCCTCCGTAGGTGTCTGGCGTCCCCACACCTTCAACGTGTGGGCTTTCTGCTTTCATTGCTGTAATCGTCAATCCGAGTCATTTTTTGCTCAAGCGAGTCCTCAACACCAGAATTTACTGGAATTTCAGCGTCTAGAGGCACAATTGGATCGACAATTTGAGGCTCAGTCTGTTCTGGGGTTGAAATGTAGACCATCGGGGTACGATCCATCTCAACCTCATTCATTGGCTGGTTGCTTGCCACCGTCCGCTCTTGATATTGATTGCTCTGATTTTCAGATGGCTTAGCATTCTGTGCTGCATGTTGTACAGTTTGGTTAACACTCTGTGCTGTATCCTTAACTGTATCTGCTGCACCTTGAGCGGCTTGCTTAGTACCCTCAACAACGGAGTTTGCTGTCTCCTTAACTGTATTTGCAGCAGTTTGTACAGCTTGGTTAATACCTCCAGCTGTACTCTGTACTACGTCTAATGTACTTACGACCGCTTGCTTAGTCCCCTCAGTAACACCCTTGGCTGTATCCACAGTGCCACCGATAACAACTTGGGTAGTCCCCTCAGCAATACTCTTTACCGCTTCCCCTACACCTTTTCCTGTTTGGCTAAGACCGGCACCTATAGTCTTTGCGGCTTCTCCGACACCTTTTGCAGCAACGTTAAAGCCCTGAGCTATTCTTCTACCAGCAAAAGCACCTGTTACTGACCCCAATGTACCACCAATGAGTCCGCCTATGAGTGCTCTGGTCAGCATAGCATTCCCGCCTCCGTTTGCTGGTTGAGCACTGGGTTGACCACTAACCCCAACAGAAGAAGCATTAGCGTCTGTAGATACCCTTGCATCTATGTTTGTGCCTGCGGAACTTACACTAGGTTGACCAACACTCATGCGATTAGCATCATCGGTTTTAGATACCCCAACCTCTGCGTTTGTCCCTGCTGTGCCTACATAAGTTTGATCTGTGTTTGCGCTGTTAGTAGTATGGACACCCTGCATATCCGAAGCCTGCCTACTCTCAACCATATCAATTACTCCCTTAATCCAAAAGCTTCAACGCTCGTTTCCTATGGATTGTTTCCATCTGCAAATTTAACGATTACAAATAATAAGTTAACCGCTCTAAAGACAGACATACTAAATGTCATAGTATCTCTGGAGTTATATTATTATTGATAGGTATATTTGTATAAATTGCCTGTATCTAATCTATTGAATTATTTACTTTTATAAAAATTTAAAAATTTTCTTTATAATGAATGAATTGTGTTGTTGTGATTATTATGTTTCACAGTAAAGTGTTGCAATCGTTCCTTTATTGACTGGCAAAATCAGGATATTTTTTATTTAAATCGACTAAAATCAGGAGAATAGGGCAATATTACTGTCTGAATTTATCCAGATAAGACGCTTTCCTTTATAGCTAATTTTTCTGTTTAATTCTTGCAATAGTTCAGTATAAGGCTCTCAGTGATTATCAACCAAATTAAATATCCAATAATTTAGAAATTCTCTAGCTTTTTGTATCATTAAGTTTAGTTTCTATCTCAAACAGTCAATTGAGTTCCACAATGCTACAAAGTCCCCAATCTCTGAAGACTACCCTCAGTTCAGGTGAGCTGCGACGCGTGCATCACATCGCCCTCAACGTCCATGATATGCAAGCCTCTCGGCACTTTTACGGCACTATTCTAGGTTTGCATGAACTAACTGGTGATGAAGTTCCCGCAACTCTTGTGGATTTAGTAGCACAGGGTAAGGTTGCCAATTTTATCACCCCTGATGGAACTATCCTCGATTTATTTTGGGAACCAGACTTACCCCCACCAGACCCAAATCCGGAACGTACCTTTACCAGAGCATATCACCTAGCGTTTGACATTGCTCCTGAGTTGTTTGAGCAAGCAGTCGAAGTCATAAGACAAAATCAAATTGCGATCGCTCACGGACCAGTCACGCGTCCCACTGGCAGAGGCGTGTACTTCTACGACCCGGATGGCTTTATGATAGAGATTCGTTGCGATCCAGAGTAAGTGGGTTTTTGACTCTTGACTTTTGACTCTTGACTCTTGACTTTTGACTCATGACTAATTTAGAAAAGACATATCAAGTTATCGAAGAGGCGATAAAAAAACCTCCAATTCCACACGAACCAGAGAAGCAGTCATTGAAAGGTTGGGCGATGTATTGCCTACGAGACAGAGGTTTTAAGGTGATATATGCTCAAAATGCTGACTTTGCTGTTGAAACGAGAGACCGTGACAAGATTTATTTTAAAGTTACAAACAATGCCAGCGATTTAGATGGGCAATTCGGCTGGATCGTTTGGGATAGTGCTACAAAAAACGCTAGCCTCATTCCACCCACATCTTAGTTTCTGTATTTTTTTGCATGGTACGGTTGTGAAAAAAGTACAATTATGATGTTGGTTTCTCAAAAACCATCAGATGTTGCTGTGGTAAAAAATTCTTTGTTTCACGCCAAACTAAACCAACAGCCTGCATTTCTTTTTTGACTTGCCTTTGAGTCATCTTGTGCAGAGCCTTAATCATAATAAAGGGATTTTCACCTCGATACTCAACCAGCACCACCCTACCACCTGGTTTCAGTCCTCGCATAATCCCTTCCATCATTTCTCGCGGATACTCGAATTCGTGATATGCATCCACCATCAAAGCCAAGTCAACACTTTCTGGTGGTAGATTGGGGTTACTCAGCGTTGCCAAGATAGGCTCAACATTGGTAATATTATCTTCTTTCTTCAGGAACTCAATAATATCAAGCATTTCTGGTTGGATATCCACAGCCAACACCTTTCCCTTGATTAGAAGAGGAGCAATACGAAAGCTCATGTAGCCCGTCCCAGCACCGATATCTGCGACTATATTATTGGGTTGGAACTTAAGAGCGCTGATGACCTTGCTTGGTTGTTCTTCAGCCTCTCGACTTGGTCGTTCTAGCCAAAGAGCTCCTGTATGCCCCATAACCTTGGCTATCTCTCTACCCATATAAAATTTACCAGTACCATCTGGACTGTGAATGAGCCGTTGTTCGTAAACAGTAGAAGATACGGTGGCTGCGCTTACTACGCTGGTGGGGTTAAGCAGCAAGTAGCACAGCATCACTAGGAGCATTACAGTGGAATGTAAAAAATTATATTTTTGTTTACAGTTCATCTACTTCATACCACCTAGAATCTATTCTTTCCTGTGAGTGCATAAATGACTAAATCACAAACGGTTCTAAGTGGCGATCGCACCACTCTCCCTGAAAGCGTTCGGCGACAAACGGTCTAACAACAAACTTGGGTGGACAACCGTCTTGAACATCAATACGCACAAATGAGTAGGGCAATCGCTTCTGAGTATCGTATCCATTGCGACCAACAAAAAGCAATGAATCAGCAACTTTACGGCTAGGGCTACCTGGAAGATTCTCAAAAGTCTCCATCAATTCTGATCCCTCCTTTCGCTGGCGACGGGGGTAATGACCGCTACCACCAGAGATAATACAGTTGAGAAAAGAGTCAGCGTGTCCGGTGTCTGCAGTGCGCAGATGTTCCAGACAGTGGGCGTGACCATTCAAAATCAAATCGACTATTGGACGACCTTTCAAAGGACCAAGAGTGTCTGCAACCTCATCAAAAACCCAACGCAGACGACGGCGAACTGCTAAGGTTTGCGCTTGATTCCACTTGTTCTTTTCTGTAACGTAAGGAGGATGATGAAAATAAATGATACGTCCGCGGACTTCTTGAGTATTCCAAGATTGAATGAGTCTTTGCTTGAGCCAGTTGAGTTGTTCAAAGTCTACAGCTGGCGCTTTGTTAGATTGTAATTGTTTTTCTATATCTATTTTTATCTCATCAATTTGGTATAACTTGGCTTTAAGGGCATCCAGTTGTTCAGCTTGTGCAGGTACATCAGGATTGAGGCGATCGCACAATACCAGAATTTTCATTTCCTCTTTTTCTATCTCATGTCTCCGATGAACCAATTCGCGGCGTTCGGCTTCTCCTTCTTTCGTTGCTGGAAGCGGTAATGGTGCGTTAAAGGTATTAGAGTCGAGGGCGAAAAAGTCAATCCCGCCATAACGAAAAGTGTAATAACGGTTGGGTAAGCGGGTGAAACGTCCGGGTTCATAACGCAAACAGCGTCCCGTGTCAGTCTTGGCAGTGTAATAATTGTCTAGGTGATTTTCTAACTGTTCATGAGAGGTAAATCCCTTAAGATAATCAAGAAACGCCCGTGCATAAGCGTCACCCTGGTAAGAACCATGCCAGCCAATCTCGATATCTTTGTAGCGGAAGAAACGACGCAGTGGTAATGTGCTTCCAGCAAGCAAGCGGTACATCAACGGCACATCATAGTAATCATGATTCCCAAGCACTGGCAGAATTGGCAAGCTAAACACCATGCGATCATAAGAAATACGTCTAGGGTTTTCGCCACCAACAAGAAACTCGCGGTAAGGTTCGATAAAGTTGGTTGGGTAATACTCATGAGATCCCACCACATAAATCACATCACCAGTGTGAAGGACAAAACGGCATTCCTCCTGATGAGCAAGCATCAATTCAGCAATTCGCCGTTGGGGGTGGTGTCCGTGATGTTCTGTGGTACCACTATCACCTATAACTATAAATGAGAATTCTGGATTATCCGAGTGACCATCATCCATAACCATGCTAGTTTGGTCAATTCCACGTTGGACAAGACTTGGATGTTGCCACCGTACCCGTTCCTTCATTTTTTGGATTTTCACAGGAATTGATGGGTCAAATATGAATTCCATAGTAGATTTCTCCCAAATTTAATTTACAGTCAAAGTCCAACCTTTAAACTCGCAACTTCGACCCTTGAACTCGGAACTTCAACCTCTGAACTCGGAACTTCGACCTCTAAACTTGGAACTTCAACCTCTGAACTTGAAACTTCGACCTCTGAACTCGGAACTTCGACCTCTGAACTTGGAACTTCGACCTCTGAACTTGGAACTTCGACCTGTAAACTCAAAATTTCTACCTGTGAACTCGAAACTTCAAGCTTCAAACTGCAAGCATCACTCTAAGCTAATAATCATTTAAAATGCACCCCTGCGTCTCCCTATCTCCGCGTCCCTGTGTCTTTCTGAAGCTGAGAATTATGCAACTTAAAGGCACATTAGATTATCTCCCTATCTCTTCTACTGATAACCGGCAGCTTGCAATGAGAACAGTGTCGCATAGCGCCTCCCTGCTTGCAATAACTCTTCATGGCTTCCCTGTTCTACAACTTCCCCAGCTTCGATAACAACAATTTTGTCAGCCATCCGCACTGTAGAGAAGCGGTGAGAAATGAGAAATACCATCTGACTTTTGGTCAAGGCGCGAAAGTGATTGAAAATATCAAATTCCGCTTGAGGGTCCATTGCCGATGTTGGTTCATCCAAAACTAGAATATCCGCATCAGTCCGCATGAAAGCACGGGCAAGAGCAATTTTCTGCCACTGACCCCCTGAGAGTTCCTGTCCACTCCTGAACCACTTACCAAGCTGAGTTTGAAACTTTTCGGGCAAATGTTCAATAAAAGGAAGTGCCATGCCTTTTTCTGCTGCTGTTTGCCATCGGGTTTTGTCTTCAAGGTAGTCCACATCCCCCACACCGATATTCTCACCAACAGTGAACTGGTAGCGGACGAAGTTCTGAAAAATCACCCCAATACGTCGCCGCAGCATATCAATATCCCATTCTTGCAAGTCCACGCCATCCAGTAAGATGCGTCCGGAGTCTGGGGTGTAGAGTCGAGTCAGCAGTTTGATCAGGGTAGTTTTGCCGGAACCATTTTCACCAACAATGGCTAATTTCTCTCCAGGTTTCAGGTGCAATGAAATATCTTTTAATGCAGGTTTTGAACTGCCAGGATAAGTAAATGATACGTTTTCAAAGCGAATTCCATCTTTGGGTTTTAAACCTTTGGTCACTTTGCCCTTTGATTTTGGAACTTCTTCTTCAAGAAACTCATAAAGATTAGAAAGATACAAGTTATCCTCATACATCCCCCCGATGGAGGTGAGGGCACCGGAGAATGTAGATTGTCCTTGACGGAATACCGTAAGATACATGGTCATATCACCCAAGGAAATTCTACCTAGAACTGTCTCCACAACAATCCAGGCATAAGCCACGTAAAAGGCTACGGTACTCAACAAACTCAACAGATAACCCCACAATCCCCGCCGCAGAGTCAACTCGCGGTCTTCACCGTAGAGTCTATTGAACAAGTTATGGTATCGTCCCAGCAACATATCCCCCAATTGGTAGAGTTTGACTTCCTTGGCAAAGTCTTCTCTAGCCAATAGCGTTTCTAAGTAATGCTGCTGGCGGGTTTCCGGTGCGCGCCAACTAAACAGGCGAAAGGCTTCCCCTGCAAATTTCGTTTCGGCAAAGAATGCGGGCATAGCTGCTAAGATGAGCATCACCACTGCCCAAAATGAAAATTTCACTAGCAAAACGCCATAAGTCACAAGTGATAAGGCACTTTGCACCAAGCCAAAAGTGCGGTTGACTAGAGACAAGGGACGAATTGATGCTTCTCGCCGTGCATTGGTCAATTTGTCGTAAAACTCTGAGTCCTCAAACTGTGTCAAGTCGAGTGTCAGCGCCTTTTCTAGGATGAGAACGTTCACTCGCTGACCAAGTAGCATCCGCAGCAACGATTGGCAAACCGTGAGTCCTCGTTGACTACCCGCCAGTAAAGCTACGGCGATCGCCTCTAATCCAACGTACATCAAGGGACGATAGCTATTGACAAAATCATGACTATGTGGTGTATTTTGAGAAGCTACAACGACAGCATCGACAATTAGCTTACCGATGTAGGCGATCGCTGCTGGTAAAAGACCAGCCACTAAAGTTAAACTCGCAAAGATAATAGTCAGAGAGCGGCTAGTCGTCCATACCAAGTTGATAGCTCGCCCACTGTACCGGAAAACTGCGAGAGATTGGCGCAGGGCGTTGCGTTTTTTACGTATCCTCATTATTTTTTTATAGCGTGAAATTGCCCACGATTGCTTGACATCCTATGAATTGGGAGTCAATGTCAGCACCATAAAAGGGCGGAGCTAAACAAACAAAGCCCGTACAGGCGGGCTTTAGAGATTAGTAGGTGTCTAGCAGTATCGTTGCATCTGGCACGGAGATTTTGCTAGTTTTTTCGGATTGTCAACACGCTAAACATGAAAAACTTTGACTACCAAATCACAGCAATAGGATATTGAGCCATCTTACTATCTACAGTCACTATAGGCATTTTTTCAACTTGGCTTTGGGCAATGATGATTCTATCAAAAGGATCTTGATGTAAATCTGGTAGATGTGAAACTTGCAATGTGTGAATAAATGTAATCGGTAAGCTTTCAATTCGATTCATTGTCAGCCGACTTGGAATATAAGTTTCTAGTGGTTCAGGTAAAGTTAATTTTCCCAGACGCACTTTGATAACGATTTCCCAAACACTAGCTGCACTCAAAAATAGAAGATTACTAGAGTCAGTAATTATACTTTTGGCTGTGGGTGAAAGTCGTGAATCATCCGTAACCCACCAAAGGAAAGCATGGGTATCGAGTAATGCTCTCATTCTCTCTCATCTGCTGGGTTGAGAAAATTCTTCAGAATATTCTCCGGTAGGGGCTCATCAAAGTCAGGGGCAATAATAACTTTGCCCTTATCCAACCCTGGAATTCGGGGTAATGACTCCTCAGCAATAGGCACTATGCGGGCAATGGGAGTACCAGCTTGCGAAATAATCACTTCTTCTCCTGACAACACTCGACGAAGCAGTTCAGCCAGGTCAGGCGGTAATTCTGGAAGCTCTACATTATACATTGACAGTCACTTCAAGTGGTTGCGACTATAAATGACGATACCAATATCCTGACACACAAAGTAGGGATCTGCCGTTAGCAAAGCGGAACGAAGTTCATGCTGCAGCACTGAGTGCAAAGCACTCGCTCTGCAAATACGATGGTGCGGAGCACCCGCCGGGGCGCGATAGCCGTTCGTGTAAGCGTGTCCCAAAGGGACTCACGCGAGTGCGTGTCAACAGGACAAGGCAAATCGCTCCGTTATCGTCCCACCGCTTCGCAGTACCATTTCTAGGGAACCCTCTCAAAATGTGGTGAACCTGTAATGTTACCTATACGTCAAACCTTATCAACCCCTGACATCCAACTTTCCTATTTAGAATGGAACCAAGGTCAAGAACCTTTACTTCTATTACACGGTTTAGCCGACCATGCCTTGGTTTGGTCTAGCTTAGGAGATGACTTAGCCGCAGAATATCATATCGTCGCTCCAGATATGCGCGGTCATGGTGAGAGTAGCAAGCCTGAGAAAGACTATAGTTTTGAGAGTGCGATCGCGGACTTAGAAGCACTGATGGATAAGTTGGGATGGTCATCTGCTCACGTTGTCGCGCACTCATGGACAGGTAAACTAGCTGTGATTTGGGCGAGGATCAATCCACAACGTTTACGAAGTATAGTCATAGTCGATCCCATTTTTATTTGGAAAATACCCAGCTTTTTTAAGGTCACCTTTCCCTTTTTGTACCAATTTTTATCTTTTCTCAAAGGCATGGGACCATTTACCAGTTACGAAGAAGCCGAACAACAAGCACGTCAATTAAATCAATTTCAGGGATGGACTCCCTTACAACAACAAGTTTTTCAAGCAGGTCTTGAACAAAAAACCGACGGAAGTTGGGGAAGTAAATTTACTATCGCAGCCCGTGATCGGATTTTTGAGGAAGTGATGCAGGTCCCCGGTTTTACAGTCCCTATTCACATCCCCACTCTGTTTGTACAGCCGGAACAAGGACTGAACCGCAAAGACTGGCAAATCAAACCTTACAAAACTTATTTGAAAAATTTACAGATATGCCAAGTTCCTGGCAATCATTGGCCCTTTTTAACGCAGCCTGAAGCTTTTAACAAAACGGTAAAAGCTTTCTTGAAAGAGCATTAATAATAATTTCACACGTAAATTAGCAACGGAACATTATAGCGGATATAGCGGATCATTCATCCGTTACATCCTTTCAATCATCACCTAGCGACTAACTCTGACTTTGTAAACTTTTCATTTCGTGTTGTACATCCAAAGCAATTTGCAATGCTTCATTAAGCAAGCGTCCGTGTTCACTGGCTTGTTCGCTCACTTGCATTGCTGTTAATGTCGCTAAATTATCAGCAAACAATTCTGATTTACTAACAATAAATTTCTTATTTTCTCTTAAAATTTTTTCTGTCTTCAAAGCACGAACTAAATCATGTCTTGTCAGTTTTAGTGCTTCTATGACTTTCTCTCTTTCCTTTAAAACGACTTCCGGATTGCCTGCCTCTTCTATTTGATCGTTGATATCTATTGCTTTGATAACGGCGTTGTATCTATCTACATCATTTAGAAGAATTTTCAGAGAATGTGTAATGTTGTTTTTGACGTTGCGAATTCTTTGTTTCCACAAAAAGTATAATAAAACTTGTATAATACTTCCTGCTGAAAAACCAACTATTATCAATAATATCCAAGAAGGGATAGTAACCCAAGATGCAAAGATTTTGATAATAACATCAAGTATAACATAACTAAAAACAAGTGTAGCAACTCCAATGAAAACTACAGTAGCGCCTTCAGAACCTTTAACTTGTTCTATAACGTGACGAAGCAATCTTTTGATAGGATGAGTAACAATTATGAGTTCATCGTTTACAGGCAAATTAGTTAATTTTTGCAGTTCTTTTTGACTAATCTCTAATCCTTGTAAATCATTGCGCACAGTTTTAATATCCTTTTGAATATAGTTTTTTTCCAGTATTATATAACAAGAGAATTTCCGGCATACCAATAAGGTTCATATTTTTGTTAAAAAATATTTACAAAATTGATTCTTTAGCACTACTTATATTTTTACTGTAAAATTTAATACCGTAAGTTATAGAATCCTCAGAACTGTACTAGCTTCTTTAACTCCTTAACTTCTTTTACATATTTATCCTAATTGTTTCAGGATAACTTTTCTCGATGTTAAAAAAACACTGTGTTCTGATGTCATTAATTGTTCTTAGATTAAAAAAAAAATAATACTTAGAAGTGCAATCAATCTAAGTATTTTTTACTTGTTGTTAGATATGTGAAAATCTTGGAATTCTCAATGCATGAATTTTGGATTCCCCCAGACGCGAGTGCGTCTTTGTGGGAGAAGAGGGTTGACGTATGCTATGTAGCCACACTTTAAAAATTCACTTTTAGCAACGATAAATCATCATCAAAATTTGCCTTGCCATTTATCGAAATAATCTCTGCCAGGACTTGCTTGAGATGACTAGTATTTGAGTTTGTACGTATCAATACATCAATGAAAGCATTCAAACCCCAAATCTTGTCATCTGACTGATGAATTTCGTAAGCACCATCACTAAAAATATACAAAGCGCTATTCTCTTCAATTTCGATGGCGCTTTGCTCAAAATCGAGATCTGGCAAAAAACCAATAGGCAAATCTAGAGAATCAAGTTGTTTAGCCTGACGATTTGTGGCGGCTTGACTAGAAAGCAAAACTGCGGGTGGATGTCCGGCGTTGGCGTAAACGAGTTGATTTTTCGGACGGTTATACACGCCATACCAAATAGTAAAATACTTATCACTGTGATTGCTCATCTGAAAAGCTTGATTGAGTGCCTTCAAAACTTCACTGGGTTGGCAAAAGTTGGTCTTGGGTAGGGATTGAGTACGCAACAAATTCAGTACTGACACAGAGAGTAAGGCTGAACCAACTCCATGTCCTGATACATCCAGTAAATATATTGCTAAATTCTCATTGTCTAGCCAGTAATAGTCAAAGCAATCACCGCCAAGCTGGACAGAAGGAACAAACAACGCTTCTGTAGTGATTGCTCCTACCAAATCACAAGGGAGAAGCGATCGCACATAATCAGCTGCTTGCGCCAATTCAGCTTCTAAAATTTGCTTTTGGGTTTGTAAATTTTCGTTGAGAACTTCCAAAGCTTGCTTTTGGTTCTGTAAATCCTGGTTGAGCCGATGTATCCTAAGCCCTGCTCGTACCCGTGCCTTCAACTCATTCATTTCAATGGGCTTGGAGATAAACTCATCTGCTCCAGAATCTAGTCCCCGCACTCTATCTTCTTCTTCTCCTGGAGCGGCTCCTTTAGCAGTCAGCAAAATAAAAAAAGTCGTTGCCAACTCTGGATCTGCCTTAATTCGACGGCATACTTCCAGCCCATCTAACTGCGCCATCATCCAGTCACAAATCATCAAAGCTGGACGCTCCCGTTGTGCTATGGCAATTCCTTCCTCACCATTGCTTGCCACAGTCACTTCATAACCCTGATTTTGTAGGGTTCTTTTCAATGCTGTCCGTAAAATGGGGTCATCATCAATAATGAGAATTTTTACCATAAAATTAACCATAAATTTTATAATTAGAGTATAAATAATAAGTATCTAAATAAAAATTTTACATAGCAAGAAAGTGAATTATAAAATATTTTTTAAAATCAATACAGATATTGCTAATTTATCTCAAGTTTTGTCTTGGTTTGAGCAATTAAATGAGCCACCTTTAGATGACACAAACATTTGGTGGCAATGCCAAACACTACTTATCGAAGGATTTACAAATATTGTTGAACACGCTCATAAAAATTTGCCTGTTGAGACTCCTATAGAAATAGAAGCTATGCGGTCAAATGAAAAAATAGAAATTCGCATTTGGTATTCTGGTGAACCCTTTAATCTAGAGAAGAAATTGCAAGATACTGTTGAATTAGAAGAGAACGAAGAAGAACGAGGTCGAGGTTTGAAAATTATGTCGGCAATTGCAGATAACTTGAGATATGAACGTACAACTGATAATCGTTCTTGCTTATTTATGGGTAAATTTTATTAAACTTCAGTATCATCCAGCACGATTTATTCTTGATTTCTTAAAAAGGCTTGAATACGTTTGATACCCTGTTCTAACTCCAAAATGAATTGAGTGGTTCCTCTATACTCATCGCACTTAGCTAGTTGTTCTAGTTTTTCGGCAGCTAAACGCATGGTAGTCGCTCCAACATTGGCACTCGTACCCTTAAGGTGATGAGCTTCTTTGGCAAATTGTTGAAAATCATTTGTGGCGATCGCCGCTTTTGTTGCTTCTAAATGCAAGCGGGTATCTTCAACAAACATTTGCAATAATTCCAATTCAAACTCTAGATTATTTTCTGATATCTGATGCAACTGTTCCCAATCAATCGGTAGATTTGATTTCTCGGAGTTTATAGAAGAAACTATTTGTTCAGAGACATCAATTGCATCCTGCTTTATCTGGATGACTTTGCTCCAATGCTCTAGCACTGCTGCCAACTTTTCTTTATTAATGGGCTTACTAAGATAATCATCCATACCCGCATCAAAACACATTTGTTCATCTTGTTTCATGGCATTAGCTGTCATCGCGATAATCACAGGACGGCGACCACTAGCAAAGATGCTTTCTTGGTGACGATGAATTTCTCTTGTTGTTTCCAAGCCATCAAGAATTGGCATTTGGCAATCCATGAGAATCAAGTCGTAAGGAATTGTTTCTATGAGTTCCAAGACTTCTTGACCATTGCCTGCAATATCGGCATTGTAACCCAGATTGTTAAGCTGCTTAATGGCAACTTTTTGATTCACTAAATTATCCTCAGCAACTAGAATTCTTAATTTGGATTTAGTAGGGAAATTATTATATTGAGACACTTGCATCTTGGACAAGTTATCGATAACTAAAACATTGGAATCATCTAATTTAGATTGGTCTCCTAAAATATTCATGATAGTATCAAGAAGCCGGGATGCTTTAGCGGGTTTGACCAGATAAGCAGCAAATCCTATTTTTAATGCCTGTTGCACTTCATATCGTTGATTAGTTGAGGTCAGCATAATCAACGGAGTATCAGAAATAGCAGAATTGCTCTTAATTTGTTCTCCTAAAGTTATGCCATCTGTTTCTGGCATTTGCATATCAATGATGGCGACATCATAGGGCATTTTCTGCTCGGTAGCTTCAACAAGAGCAATCAGGGCACTTTCAGCAGAACTAGCTTCATCTACCTGCATTCCCCAACGAGTTGCTTGATGGTAGATAATTTTGCGATTGGTCGTGTTGTCATCCACCACCAGTAAACGTCGATGAGTCAAAACAGTGTAATCCTGCACTGAAGACACAGGCTGGAGTTGCTTGGCAAAAGGAATCTCAAACCAAAACTGAGATCCTTGCCCGAGGTGACTTTCGAGCCCAATTTCTCCTCCCATCAAAGTAACAAGTTGCTTGCAAATGGTTAATCCTAAACCCGTACCGCCATACTTGCGAGTCGTGGAAGCATCTACTTGGGTAAACGGCTGAAAAAGCTTATGTTGGTCAGCAGGAGCAATTCCAATGCCTGTATCAGTTACGCTCATGAGGATGGTAGCTGTCGTGGAGGTTTGCGCTCGCAATTCTGCCCGCACCACAATCTCCCCAGTACTCGTGAACTTGATAGCGTTGCTTATCAAATTCATCAAAATTTGCCGCAGCCGACTCACATCTCCTTGAAGATGAGTAGGCACATTGGGATTGATTAAAGCTCCAATTTCCAAACCCTTATTATGTGCTTGAGGAGCAAGCAATTCCAACACCTCTTCTACACAAGTAGACAAATCAAAATCTAAAGTTTCTAAAATCATCTCGCCTGCTTCTAGTTTTGATAAATCCAAAATTTCGTTTATCAAAGTTAACAGAGCATCTCCACTGACACGAACCGTTTCCACAAAATCTTTCTGCTCTGGGTTGAGGGGGGTTTCTAACAGCAGCCCGGTCATTCCCAACACGGCGTTCATGGGGGTGCGGATTTCATGACTCATATTCGCCAAGAAGGCACTTTTGGCATGAGAAGCTAATTCGGCTTGGCGGCGAATAACTTCGAGTTCTTGTCGCTGGCGAGTTTCCGCTTCTAGCAGCTGAGCTTGAGCTAAAGCAATGCCTACTTGATCAGCAATTTGCCGTAAAAGATAGCTTTCAAAGGTAGACGACGGGTTTGAACAACTGTAGCAGTTATGAACAATGAGCAAACCGCAGAGTTCTTCTTTAACAAGAATAGGCACAACCAAATTTTGCTTGACTCCAAACTCTTGCAGTAATTGCATATGATTTTGTTGCAATTCAATCATGTCCAGGTCAGAAAATTCTGAAATTCGTCCTTGACGGTACTGTTGCAAATATTCTGCTTGCAAGTAGGAGTCGGTGATATCTCGCCCTTTTATGGAGGAACAGCCATCAGCGACAGCTTCTGTGACGAGGCTTTCCGATTCTTCACCCAAAGGCTGATAAATGAGGACGCGATCGCAGTTGAGAATTGTTTGGACTTCACTGACTGTGGTTTGGAGAATCTCTTCAATTTGCAAGGATTGGCGAATCTTAAGGGTGATTTCGGTAAACAGTTGCGATCGCCTGTTCTGGCGTTGGACTTCTTCTTCTGCCTGCTTGCGCTTGATAAACTGACCCACTTGGTTGCCAATAGAGGTCATAATCTTCAGCAAATCTTGCTCAACTTGCTGGCGCTCCCGTTTAAAGAAAGTCATAACCCCAAGGACTGTGTGACCACTACGAACAGGAAAACCAAAAGCTGTGTGCAATCCTACTTCAGCAGCAACTTCGCTTCTCAAGAAGTTCGCATCCTTAACAACGTCATCAATCCAAACAGCTTTATTCCCAACCCATACACGACCAGGCAGTCCAACACCCAGTTGAAAAGTGGTTTCCCAAGTCAGTGCTGCAAACTCTTGTAACTCCAGTGATGCTCGATACCAGGTGTCAAGACAGCGCAAAACATCTGCTTGCTGATTCACTATCCAAATTTCCCCCAAATCCCATGCCAAATTCTCACAAATGGCTTGCAAAATTTGGGGAGTGGCTTCGCTAATTGTTGTCGTCTCTGCTAACACGCTAGTGACAGTATATTGTGCAGTCAGATGTTGTTCAGCTCGTTTACGCTCTGTGATGTTAATACCAGTACCGATAATGTACTCCACTTCGCCATCAGTGTTTTGTAGTATGGTGTTTGACCATGCAATGAGGCGGCGATCGCCATTCTTGGTAACCCAGTAGTTTTCGTATTCTTTCAAGTTTTGACTAGCTCGTAACTGCTCGAAAACTGCTTTGACTGGCTCTATCTCTTCAGAAGTCAGGAACAAATTCCAAAAATATCTATCTCTCACCTCATCGAATGAGTAACCCGTTGTTTGCTCACAGGCTTGATTGAAGCGAACGATTTGCCCTTGCGGATTTAAAACAACTACCAAAGCGCCGGCGGTGTCTAGAACTGCTGAAATAAAATTGCGTTCTTTGTCCAGTGATTCTTCTGTCCTCTTGCGCTCAGTTATCTCACGGTAGATGAAGTAGTAGACCGTAGCAAGAATGGCAAAACTCAGGCTAATGGCGATAACTAGAGTCACCATTGTTTGGCGTGCTTTGGCTGTTGCTAGTTGAGACTGCTCTTTAAGTTGCTTCTTTTCCTTAGTTTCTATCTCAAAGCCAATCTGACGGATATCATCCATAAGGGTTTTTCCCAGATTCGTCCGAACCCGTTGCAACGCACTTTCTAATTGGTTAAGCTGGCGCAAGTCAATAGTCTGTTTGAGTTCAGCCAGTTTTGCTAGTGTGAGGGACTCAATAGTTTTAATCTGCTTTTGTTGTGTGGGATTATCAGCTGTTAGACTCTTTAGCTCTTCAATTTTTTTATAGATTGGTGTTAGTGCTACTTTATACGGTTCTAGATAAGTCTCGTCTCCTGTGAGGAGATAACCACGTTGCCCAGTTTCTGTGTCCTTCATCAGGGATAACAGTTCTTCCACGTAGTGTATTTTCTCTTGAGTCTTTATGACTTGGTTACTAGTTTTGATAAAAACTTGTGTCTGTTGATACGAAACCACACCAATTAAGACTAAAATTGCTGACGCCAACCCAAACCCACCTGCAATCCTTTTGAAGAAATAATTCCCTTGCCTGTGTCTCTGTCTGCGTTGATTCGGTTCAAGTCCTAAACTTGCTAAATTTCGTCGCAGTTCCAATTGCTTGATGACTTGACGACCTAAAATTTGTAATGCTTCGAGCTGTTCTGGAGTGAGTTCTCGTGATACCTGATCAATCACACAGAGTGTTCCTAACGCGTGTCCTTCAGGATTCATCAAGGGGACACCAGCATAAAACCGGATATTGGGGTCAGAGGTGACGACTGGGTTTGTGGCGAACCGTTCGTCAGTGGTTGCATCAGGAACAATCAAAACTTCTTGTTGTAAGATGGCATGAGAGCAGAACGTACCCTCGCGGGACATTTGTTGCGCATCTAAACCAACTCTTGACTTAAACCAGAGACGGTTAGTATCAACTAAGCTGATTAAAGCAATCGGAGTTCCACAAATATACGACGCTAAACGGGTGATGTCATCAAAGGCGGCTTCAGCTGGGGTGTCGAGGATTTTATACTGTTGAAGCGCAGCAATTCTTTGTGCTTCATTCTCAGGTAATAGTGCTTTCATCCTTGATTTTTATCCTCTGCTGAAGTTTAGATCAAAGCTCAATAAACTTACTTATAATTAATGGCAATAATTTGCATAAAGTAATAGCGTAATTTCACTGATAGCTCGAGGGGATTGAGGGCATTTTCTGCTCAATCAACAGTGAAATTACAGTAGTTAAACAGTTTATATATGTGTAAAATAAATCTTTTGAATAGCAAAACCTTCAAGTAAAACTATTATCTAAAATCATCACGCCATACTTAAAGATATGAGCCCTGTAGTTAAAGTCATAACACCCTTTGGTATTTTCGATGGTGTAAAAGGTCATGAACTCCGTCAGGAAATCAACGATATTGCGACTACCGAATTTGATATTGTGTTGATTGACCTTCAAGATGTCAAATTTATTGATAGTTCCGGTTTAGGTGCATTAGTATCGGTAGCAAAAAGTGTGCGAAACGCTGGACGTAAACTTTATGTATGTTCAATCAATGACCAAGTTAAAATGTTGTTTGAGCTAACGAAGATGGATAGAATTTTTGAAAAATTTGCCGACCAAGAAGAATTCAAGCGTCAAGTTCTGGCAACTTTATAATGACACTCACGGCAAACAATAACTTTGAAGCGGAGATTTTAGTAGCAGATCCAACTCCAGATCACTTACATCTGTTAGTCAATGTTTTACAAAAAAATGGCTACAAAGTTCGACGTGTCGAGCAAAAGCGACTAACTTCTGAAGACAAAATGCGTGCAGTCTTTGCCGCAATGACGGATATTGTTATTATTATTCATCTTCAACAAGGTCAGCTTGGCAATATAGAGATATTACCGACAAATTCAATAAGTATATATAACGCTGGTACAGATATTATTAGCCGAACAATAGAACAATTTTTTCAAATAGAAACATCGAAAACTTGGTTAAAACTATTCCAGCAAGCCTTAGAAACACAGCAGACTATCAATTTTGATTACAGCTTAACTTGCAAGGAAAATATCTTTTGGTTGACAGCAGCAATTTCGCCAATGTGCGACAACTCAATCGTTTTTGTAGCGCGGGACATCAGTAAACGTAAACAAACAGAAGACGCCTTGCGAATTGCGAAAGAACGGTATCACAGTATCTTTGAAAATGCAATCGACGGCATTTTTCAATTGACTCCTGAAGGACGTTATTTGAGTGTTAATCCTGCACTAGCAAGAATATGTGGCTATGCCTCACCACAAGAATTACTTAACAGCATACAAGACGTTGCGCAACAGCTATATATTGATCCTAATTACCGTCGCGAATTTATGACGGCAATAGCAGGAAATGATATTGTGTCGGGATTTGAGTCAATGGTGTATCGCAAGGATGGCACACCAATTTGGATTTCAGAAACGACACGTGCGGTTCGAGATTCAACAGGTAAACTACTGTACTACGAAGGCAGAGTTTCTGAGATTACCGAACGTAAATTAGCACAGGAAGTCTTGAAATTTCAGCAGGCTCAAAGCGAGGAATTAGTACTAAATATTCTGCCTCAACCTATCGCTGATCGCCTCCAAGCTGGAGAAAGTTTGATTGCGGATCAATTTGATGAGGTTAGTGTACTCTTTGCTGATTTGGTGGGTTTCACTCCATTCTCTGCTCGCAAAACTCCAGCAGCCTTAGTGGAATTTCTCAATGAAATTTTTTCTAAGTTTGACCAATTAGCAGAAAAATATGGCTTAGAGAAAATAAAGACAATCGGTGATGCCTACATGGTAGTGGGAGGCTTACCAAAACCAAGTTCAGATCATGCAAACAAAATTGCCCAAATGGCGTTAGAGATGCAAGACTGTCTAGCTCAATTCAATGCCAAACACGCAGAAGAATTACAACTACGGATTGGGATTAATACAGGATCAGTCGTGGCTGGTGTCATTGGGATGAGCAAATTTAGCTATGACTTATGGGGAGATACAGTCAACATCGCTTCACGTATGGAATCGAGTGGACGACCTGGAAAGATTCAGGTGACTCCTTCTACCTACGAATGTTTAAAAGAGGATTTTGAATTTAAGCAACGGGGGATAATTGCGGTCAAGGGCAAAGGTGAGATGATGACTTATTGGCTATTGGGAAAACTGGAGGATAATGTCAAGAGTCAAGGGTCAAGAGTTTTTTGACCCTTAACCTTGGACAACCCTCACGAAAAAGTATGCAATTTAAAACAAATACATCAAAAGTCTGAGATGACTGCAAGTTTCTGTGGAAGTTTCTGATTTCTGATAGCAAGCATTGAGTTTTTCAAGGTCATTTTAGGTTCGCTAGGTTGCAAAATAACAGCTTGATATGGCACGACTCCCGTGAATTCGCTATCGATACAGCGCGCTGCGAACCTAGACAAATCCAGGCTTCTGGGTGGGATATATGGACCCCTGTCGTTGACTCGTACAATCACCGCTTTGCCAGTTTTCATATTAGTCACCTGCAAGTATGTATTAAACGGCAGGGATTTATGGGCAACTGTCAGTTCGTTTTGGTTGAATACTTCACCGTTTGCCGTTAAGCGACCATGAAAATAGGGACCATACCAAGAAGCTAAACCCGTCATTTTCTTTTTAGAAGGCTTCAAGCCGTACATCTGTTGTTGACCTTCCACAAGCGATAGTGCGGGAGCTTGTAAAGCTTGACGTAGGTTGTTGATCCATTCAATTGCCAATAAGTCGCCATTACGATGAAATTTCCTAGAAACTCCTTTTTCAATCCCAAACAAGAAGCGGTTTCCAGCCATCAAAGCTGGTATTCCGTCAACCAAAGCTGGTCTTAATCGAGAAGCATCGAAGTTGGATGACTTTATAAGCCGCGTCAAGCGTCGCTGCATCACACTGGCTTGTTGTTCGTTAGCTAAATTGGCAATAACACGGTTATTAACCCACACTTCATAGTTATTTTCAGCCCTGCGAACAACCACCACTGGCAAAGAAGCAGCACCAAAACTTTGTTCAACAGGATTGGAGAAGCGGAAGAAATTTTGCAGCGAGCGCAAAGCACGTCCTATGCCCCAACCAGGCTCTGATTGATTGCCCCGAAGCGCAGCCTCGCTTAGATGGTTTGCGAAAGAAACTTTCTGGGCATATACTGGCGAACGCAATATTTGATTTGGGAGAAAGTCTGGGTTTGGAGAACTCGGCTCTACGAAGCTAGGAGGTGATAATATGCTTGCGGTCTTGACAGTAGGTTCCTTCGTTCGAGTTTCTCGTAGAATACCGCAAAATTGATTTTTGCTACTTTTAACTCTTTTAGCGGATGGATTGGGTGGTTGAACTTGGGTCGGTTGTGATTCTTTATCTCCCAAATCCAGTTTGATAGACTTTGTCGGCAGCAGTGTCGCAGTCGCATTCCAAATATTTATCGACTGCCTGCTATGCACAAAAAACGGAAGCGGTTTACTTGCCAGTTTACCTAGATTAGATGACACTTTTGTCTGAGCAACCTTTGAAGTAAAACTTGGTGGCAAGCTTTGGTTGAACGACAAAAAAGAACCAACCCAGGATGTAACCCAAAGTATTCCAAAAAATATCATGGTTCAGTCTAGTTTCAGGTGTTCACTCCTTATAAAAGGCGCAAACTCTCCCTTATTTAATGACAACTTTTCAACAACTAAATACAAGCACACAATCTCCCAAAGGGAGGAACATATGCATACTTAATTGAGTCAACTGCTGAGTGATCCCCAGCAGGTTACATATTATCTTGTTGTTTCTAAACAAGCAAATAAAACTTTTGGATGTTGTTTTGAATTTTTACTCCCTTTTCAATTTAAATTTTTTATAAATTAGCTAAAATTTGGCATAAAAATATTAAATTATCGCTGAAGAAACAACAGTAAATAGCACAAGCTTTATGTATAATTTATTACTTTCTATGATAGAATGCAGCAAAATCTACTGGTAATCAAATAGCAGTCTTTGCTATAAACATAAACCTTTGGTAAAAAGAAATTGTTGAAAGCCTTGCTAAATAAACTTTTTTAAAAAAACATAACTTTTATTTATACAAATTTAAAATATTATTTTAAATTTTAAATTTTACATTAAAGTAAAGTCTCCTTTAACGACATAACCTACTTTCGACACAGCCAAGCTCCATCAAAAGAAATTGTTTCTATACAATTCAGAGGATTTTCTTAAAATACAAATGATGGTAGACAATGTGAAATATTGTGGGTCAAATGCCTCACTTCCAGGCGTAGACACAATCATGGTCAATGACCATTATTTAAATATTTAAAGTAAAAATCATCCCAAAAATCCTGTAGTGACAGAAGGAGAAGACAATTATTTGTTATGAAGAAATAAAAGTCATTTTTTGGCGGTATGTTGAGTAGTATTCATTCCTCTGAAAACTCTGCTTTCTTAAAACCTAGAGTAGATGAAGGGAAAATAGATATTTCTAGATAACGCCTCACAGGAGTCAAACCTAATGTATGCTTACTTTTAGCCAAAAAAGTTACGACTCTGTAAATCATAAAATTGAATAAAGAAACCAACATTTCTTTAACCATGATTCTTGGGTGATGCTTTGATTGATTGTCAAAGTCATACAAAGCATCACACCCTGTAATATCGTGTCCAGTAAAAGACTTATCATTAAGACCGCACCCAAGCAGGGAGAACCTGAACAGGGAGAAAAAGCGATCGCGCCAAAACTGCTAAATGTAACGGATTGCAAAGTATAATGAAAACGATAAAACGATTAAGAAATATTGAAGAGCAGTAAGGTTAAATGCGAGTAGCGATCGCCGGAGCAGGCTTAGCAGGGCTTTCTTGTGCCAAATATCTCACCGATGCAGGTCACACTCCTATTGTCTTGGAAAGCCGAGACGTATTGGGGGGGTTAGTAGCAGCGTGGAAAGACAAAGACGGCGACTGGTATGAAACAGGTCTGCACATCTTTTTTGGGGCATATCCCAATATGCTGCAGCTTATTAAAGAACTGGGCATTGAAGACAGATTGCAGTGGAAAGAACACACTTTGATTTTCAACCAGCCCAATAATCCAGGGACTTACAGTCGCTTTGATTTTCCTGATACGCCAGCACCTTGGAATGGCATAGCAGCTATTCTGCGGAACAACGACATGCTTACTTGGCCAGAGAAAATTCGCTTTGGTATCGGATTGATACCAGCGATGATTTTGGGGCAAAAGTATGTAGAGGAAATGGACAAGTACTCTTGGTCGGAATGGATGCAAAAGCAAAACATTCCTCCACGAGTAGAAAAAGAAGTTTTTATCGCCATGTCAAAGGCGTTGAACTTCATAGATCCTAATGAAATTTCAGCAACAATTCTTCTTACGGCTCTCAACCGCTTTCTTCAAGAGAAGAATGGCTCGAAAATGGCTTTTCTGGACGGTTCCCCGACAGAACGCCTATGCCAGCCAATGGTAGATCACATTACTGCAGGTGGTGGAGAAGTGCGGTTGAATGCGCCCCTCAAAGAAATCGTGCTGAATGACGATGGCACAGTCAAGCATTTTGTGATTAGGGGATTGAATGGAGCAGAAGATGAAGTATTGACGGCTGATGCCTACGTATCGGCAACATCAGTTGACGTGATGAAGGTTTTGCTACCTGCACCCTGGAAGCAAATTGAATTTTTCCAAAAGTTGGAAGGCTTAGAGGGCGTACCGGTGATAAACTTGCAGCTGTGGTTTGACCGTAAACTTACAGATATTGACCAACTGCTATTTTCGCGATCGCCTCTGCTCAGTGTTTATGCCGATATGAGCAACACCTGCCGTGGATACGCTAACCCTGATAAATCAATGCTGGAACTCGTCCTAGCTCCGGCAAAAGATTGGATTGCAAAATCTGATGAAGAAGTTTTGCAGGCAACTCTTGCCGAACTAGAAAAACTGTTCCCCGACCACTTTACAGGAGAAAATCCAGCAAAGTTGCTGAAATACCATATCGTCAAGACACCACGCTCAGTTTACAAAGCAACCCCTGGTCGTCAACAGTACCGGCCCTCACAAGTGACTCCAATTGCTAACTTTTATTTAGCAGGGAGCTACACCATGCAACGTTACTTGGGAAGTATGGAAGGTGCCGTACTTTCTGGTAAGCTGACAGCGCAGGCGATTGTCCGTAATACCGCTGAGGGTTTTTCTGAAGGAAAACCTCTTTCTCGTTCTCAAGGAACGAGGCAAACGCCTCTTCAGGCGTTTGGGCGGTAGGACGCGCTGCGCGATTGCGCGGAGCACAACCCCAAGGGCGATTAGGCAAAGCCTAGCGCCCTCAAGAACGCTTGGGCTTTGCCCACTGCTCATTGGGCAATCGCGCTTAGCACATCCGGTGGCAAACCTTAAAAGCCTGCAAACGCAAACCCTTCAGCCTGCAACGAATGCTGCAACTGCCTGATTCTCCCCCACGCATGAAAACGCCGGTCTCTGTGGACGAGTCCTATAAACTTTGTCGCCAGCTTATAGTCAAGTATTCCACGACTTTTTACATTGGCACTTTATTAGTCAACAAGCCAAAGCGCAAACATATTTGGGCAATTTATGCTTGGTGTCGCCGTACAGATGAACTAGTGGATGGTCCCGCATCTGCTATTACCACGCCAGAAACACTGGATCTGTGGGAACAGCAGCTAGAATCGATTTTTGCGGGATGCCCATCGGATAGTTTTGATGTCGCTTTGGTTGATACCATCCAACGTTTCCCAATAGACATTCAGCCCTTTCGGGATATGATTGCCGGTCAGCGTATGGACTTATATCGCACTCGCTACCAAACTTTCGAGGAGTTATACCTCTACTGTTACCGTGTCGCTGGCACGGTAGGTTTAATGTCAACAGCAGTGATGGGGGTTGACGCCTCCACAAACACAGCTCCTTGGAACTGTCATCAACAGCCGTATGTTCCCACAGAAGAAGCAATTACCCTGGGAATTGCTCATCAACTCACCAATATCCTACGGGATGTAGGGGAGGATGCAAAGCGGGGGCGGATTTATATTCCTCAAGAAGACTTGGCACGATTTAATTACACAGAGCAAGACTTGTTCCAAGGCGTGGTGGATGAACGTTGGCGATCGCTAATGCGCTTTCAAATTGCACGGGCACGCCAGTTTTATCTCAAAGCAGAAAAGGGAATCTCTCACCTATCTGCCGATGCTCGGTTGCCTGTATGGGCGTCTCTGATGCATTACAGCCGAATTTTGAACATCATAGAACGCAACGATTACAATGTGTTCACTCAACGTGCCTATGTGCCTCAGTGGCAAAAGCTACGTGCTTTGCCAGTGGCGTGGTTGCGAGCACAAGTCTTATGAAGAAATTGTCCTTTGTCCTTTGTCAGGACAAAGGACAGATGACTATTGACACTAAACCTCAGTGTCTGATAATATTAGTGTTCGTGAACATGGAGAGGTGGCTGAGCGGTCGAAAGCGGCGGATTGCTAATCCGTTGTACAGTTCGTAAGGCTGTACCGAGGGTTCGAATCCCTCCCTCTCCGTTGATTAGAAAAAATACACAAAAAAGAAGACAATACTTCAGGTATAGGTAGCTAGAGTAGTATTCCTCCCAAAGGAGGATGCTATGATTTATCATCTGGAGCCATTCAAAGAATTGAATTCATCATTAAATAGGAATATGAATCTTAGGCTCCTGAATAAAAGAGGAGTGAAATTTGATATATGCGGAAGATTAGTGCTGCTTTTGCTCTGACTTTGGCTAGCCTGGCAGTCGGTTTCCTAGCAGCAGCTTGTGATAACACTGCCCCAAATAATACAGCTGGTGATACAGGGAGTGCGACTCCAGCAGGTTCAACAACCACTACCACTGGCAAAGGCTTGAAAATTGGGTCTTTACTACCAGCAACTGGTGACTTAGCCTCTATTGGACAGCAGATGATACCCGCTGTCCCCTTGCTTGTGGAAACTGTCAACGCTTGTGGTGGCGTCAACGGTGAACCTGTCACGCTTGTTGCTGTGGATGACCAAACAGACCCCAAAGCTGGTGCTGCTGGTATGACTAAACTGGCAACTGTAGATAGGGTTGCAGGTGTCATTGGCTCTTTTGCCAGCAGCGTTTCTACTGCTGCTGTCTCAATTGCTGCTCAAAATAAAGTGATGCTGATTTCTCCCGGTAGCACCAGTCCCGTATTTACCGAACAGGCAAAACAAGGTAAATTTGAAGGGTTTTGGGCACGCACCGTTCCACCTGATAGCTACCAAGGACCAGCTATTGCTGCATTTGCCAATAAAAGAGGTTATAAGCGAGTTTCCACCCTTGTCATTAATAACGATTACGGCGTCGGTTTTGAAAAAGCATTTGTGCAAGCTTTTGAAAAATTGGGGGGAACTGTTGTTAATAAAAACAACCCAGTCCGTTACGATCCGAAAGCGACCACATTTGAAACTGAAGCGTCTGCTGCTTTTGGTGGTAAGCCTGATGCAGTCCTTGGAGTTTTTTACGTAGAAACAGGTAGTTTGCTGCTAAAAGCAGCTTACCAGCAGGGTTTATTGCAAGGAGTGCAGGTGATGCTGACAGATGGAATGAAGTCAGATGAGTTTCCTGCACAAGTTGGCAAAACAAGTGACGGAAAATACATTGCCTCGGGAGTTGTTGGTACAGTACCAGGTTCCAACGGCAAAGCATTAGCATCTCTCACAAAACTTTGGCAGTCTAAAAAAGGTAGTTCACCAGGAGAATTCGCTCCTCAAGCTTGGGACGCCTCTGCTTTACTAGTGTTAGCAGCACAAGCAGCGAAGGAGAATTCAGGTGTTGGTATAGCCAATAAAATCCGTGAAGTTGCTAATGCCCCAGGCACAGAGGTGACTGATGTGTGCGAGGGACTCAAGTTACTAAAAGAAGGTAAAGATATCAACTACCAAGGAGCCAGTGGCAACGTGGATGTTGACGAAAACGGAGATGTCGTCGGTATCTACAATGTCTGGTCTGTTGGAGACGACGGTAAACTCAAAACGATTGACCAAGTTAGCCCGAAATAAAAGGACCTTAAGTAGAGACGACAAGAGAGCGTCTCTACTTGATGTCCTTTTACAAGCCAAACAGACCGCTAAAGTTATAACCGACTCCTATCGACAAACCAATGTCGGTTTCATCAAAAAATGCCGCATTCACAGCAGCTGTTGCTGTAAATTGGGGAGTTAAAGGTACATCGATACCACCTGATAGAAGCAAGGCAACCTCAGCGCCGTCATCAGTTTTAATCGCTGCACCTGCTCCAACATAAGGGGCAACTGGCAGTGGTTCAGCAAATGGATCAGAGATCTGCCTGAAGGAAAAGTCGTAGGAGACGGGAACTAGTATAGTTGTATTATCTCCCAATAAGACTGAGGGACGCACCGATATGGCATTTGTCAGACCGATTTTGCTGATGATCGCAAAACTTCCTTCGCTCAAAGAGGAGTCTCCACCACCCAGACCAATGTTTCCTGCTATTCCGATATAACTTGAGCCACCACGGGTAGGTCTTCCTGGGTCGATATCCGCTTGTGCCACCTCAGAAGTAGATGGTTGAGCTTGGGCTTCTGTGCGCTGCGTCTTCTGGGGATCTGCAAGGAGTACTGCAGATGAAGTTGCTGTTGTCCCTGGAACAGGTGTAATTACACTCTTGGCAGTTTCCTGTCGGGTGCCAATGGACTGTTGTGGTTGGTTTGTATCTGATATTGGCCTTGTTTGAGCTTCTACACCGATAAATTCTGCTGGAGTGGGAGTAAAAGCTTGTGGGTAGAAACTTTCTACTTCAGAACTTACCTGATTAGGGTACGCTTTTGTTCCGAAAGATTCGGTTAACTCCTGACTGGTTGTATTATCTACTGTCTGAGCATGAACAGATGTCCCGCTACCCAGAACCGCGATCGCTGATAAACTCAGCAACCAAAAAACATTCTTACGGAAAAATATAGTATTCACATTCACTCCTGAAAGAATATTGCCTAATAAATAACAACTTCTTTGCTTTTTGCCCAGTTTTGGCAATATTCATCATTTAACACCAAAAAATTGATCCCTACATCCTCTATTTGACTGGGGTAGCTAAAATTTAAAATGAAAATTTTTGTGAAGACATCCTTATTTTGACAGATGACAACAAACGTCTATATCATAGGAAATAGACAAATCAAGAGAAACTCTAAGCATTTATATCAGGTTTTTTCAACGTTGTTACGAATACAGTCAATTAGAATTTATAGCAACAACAGGAAAGCTCTACGATTTACCTTTATTTTGCTTCTAAAAGCTTCTTTTTAACTAATATTTGCAAAAATATTAGCGACGCTCGAGTTTACCTATTTGTCGACTCGCTTCCATTACCGACTTTGGTGAAAGCCTCATATGTAACAGTCTTTGAATTCACAGCATATTTAGTCTGTAAAGGTATAGTTTTGACAACATTGCTTTTACTTTCAATGTGCTAATGAGCACATAAGTTCTTTTGTGAAGTCTTTACAAAAACTTTACATACTACTTACAAGCGGGCAAAATTCGCTCAAAATCCGTCAGGTGAATAAATTTTAGACTGAGAGCGACTGTATATGTACTGAATTATTGAGATTTTTTCATGAAAACTATATGAAGTTAGTATTATTCTTCATACTTTCATGATAAATTATCACATGACAATTCAAATCAATAGCAGTCGTAGTGGAAAATTCCACTCCAGCAAACCGTAAGTACGCCTAAAAAATCGAGAGCAAAAGCAATTGCTCTTCAAGTGACTTGGTTCTCAGATATTGTATCGGTACACAAAGTTCAGTTTAATTGAATGTTCTAGTTTTGGTGATCGCAAGAAAGCACAATCTTGCAAGTCTTTAATGTGGGCAATTGGGCTTTGCCCAAGGTTCCGAAGGGCGATTAGACAGAGTATCTGCCTTATTCTGTCAGACTTGCTCTGCGTTATCGTAGCTTGTCCGCAAGACTTACGCCGATTATCCAAAGGAGTCGCCCAAAGAACGATGGCACTCCGTGCCAGACGTAGGCGATCAGTGAAGCTCAAAGACTTTGGCTTGTCGCCAAATCCTCTAAAAGTAAATGAGCCCCATGTAGGAATTTTCTGAGGCTGTTTATATGCTGCAAGTATGGTTGCTGTATGCGAGTAGGATGAGAAGATCAAAACTAGGACGTTACTGAACTCTCAACATATTCTTCCCCCTCCAAATGTGTGCTTTGTAAATCAACTGAAAGTTAGATATAACTCAACTGTGCAAGCCATGAACAAAGTTAAAATTCTGAACCTAGAGATTGACAATTTATCGAAGGCAGAATTTTTAGAGAAATTGCAATCAGGCGTAGTATTTACGCCGAATGTTGACCATTTGATCAAACTACAGAAAGATCCAGAGTTCTTGCAGGCGTATAGCATCAGCGACTATAAGGTTTGTGATAGCCAAATACTCATCTATGCATCTAAATTTTTAGGAACGCCAATCAAAGAAAAAATCTCAGGTTCAGACTTTTTTCCTGCTTTCTACAACTACCATAAACATAATGAAGACATCAAAATCTTTCTTTTAGGAGCAGGTCAAGGGATAGCCAGTAAAGCTCAGAATGAGATCAATCGGAAAACAGGTAGGAATATCATCATTGCTTCGTATTCTCCACCTTTTGGATTTGAGAAAGATGAAGAAGAGTGCCAAAATATAGTTAGCATGATTAATAATTCTGGTGCTACAGTCTTAGTTATAGGGGTTGGCGCTCCAAAGCAAGAGAAGTGGATATACAAGTATAAAAACAAGTTACCGCACATAAAGATATTTATGGCATTGGGTGCCACTATCGATTTTGAAGCAGGAAATTTGAAGAGATCTCCAAGATGGGTGAGCGAAGTGGGCCTAGAATGGTTGTTTAGAATGTTATGTGAACCAAAAAGGTTATGGAAGAGATATTTAATAGATGATATTCCTTTCTTGATATTGATTTTGAAACAAAAACTCAATTTATATATGGCCAAGGAGCACAAAAACAGCAGCCCAATTTGGCAAATTGCTGACAGATTCTAGGTCATAAATTCATAATAGTGCGTTAAAGCGCTGTGACGCACTATAAAATCCTAGTATTTATTTTTTATCAGAGCGGCTAAGTTTTCTAAATTAGCTTTTCGGGATGAAATTTCTGGTGTATTCGCCAGTCCTACTTTATCCAAAATTTGTTCCCATCGATATACCCAGTCATGACGCAGTAGGGAGTGAATGACATTCTCTTTACGAATTTTATTTAGACGCTCAGGTTGTGTATCAAGTTCAGCTATGATATCAGCTACATTAGCAGCATCATAAGGAATTTCAATCACTGCATCAGACCAATTAAAGTAAGTTGTATAAGCTTCACAAACTGGAGGAGTTCCAATCATAACTGCTCCTCCAGCAGCCCCCTCAAAAAAACGAGAGCCTAACTCCTCTTGCCCACCTGTTTGATGCATAGCGTCAAATTTTGCTTTATTGGTAACAAAGTAACGGCTTCTCTTAATCAAATTGCTATATAAAGTTCGATGTTCCTTATATTCCATCATTTGTAAACCTCTAAGAGAATCAAATAAATATAAAAAATTTTTTCGTTCTGCCATTTCCAGTAAAGCTTTATGGACTATTGGTGAACGGCGACCAATACTATAAACATCTATACATCTTTTTATTGGTTCTAAATAGGGGCAAAACTTTATAGTATCGACGGCATAAGGTAGAGAGTAGCAAGGACGCTGAACCAAATTAGAAATAGCATCAATACTAGAACTTTGGGTTGTCAAGATATAATCAAAATCTTTCGCCAGTTCAAAACAAAGCCTAGTTTTCTGTTCTCCAATTTCTTTTATCCAGATTTCATCTATCCATAAAACAGCTTTATGGCATCTTTCACGCCATGCTTTAATTGAATTTATACAAGCAAGATCCCAATATTGCTGACAAATAAAAAATAATAAGTCGTATTCTCTATCTACAACGGCAGGAATACAACCTGATCTCAGAAATTTACCTTTACGAAGAACTCTTGCTGCAGAATTCGCTAACTTTTTATGCAGTGTACTAACTACGCCAGAAGCTAATCTTGGAGTGAGTATATCAGCATAGTCAAAAGTACAAATAGAATCTTCAAATTCATACTCAGCAGAACGATAGGCTTCGGAATGAAAACCACGCATTGATACTACTAAAATACGTGGTTTTCGATTTGAATGAAGAGAAAAATTTATAGGAAACTCATTTTCCTGAGCCATTTGTGACATAATCGAATTTCGGGATTTGATGAAAAAAATATTTTGGTATTACACCCATAAAGAAAATATTGTTCATTATTATTAGCATCGCTATTTTATTGGTTAACGCAACAGCTTAGTCAAAAGTTTCTGTTTCTCAGTATTAATATTTTTCCAGTCATCTAGCAGAATTCCTCCAGTCCCTTCACTATTTGGATTCCAACACCAGTAGGTAAAGCTCAATTGTTTCTTATCAATGTAATCTACTAACTGTCTCTGCCAAACTCCTTCTTTAGATTTTGTATCTACGTGATGTCCACCAAATTCACCAACCCAAATCGGGGCAATTCCTTGAGTCGCAATATAGTGAAATCCAGTTTCCCAACGTTGATATAAGTTTCTAGGAAATGTACGTTCTGAAAACCATGGCAGATCAGAACCACCGTATTCGTGAGGAGAATAGACGAGCTTTTTGGGAACCCGCAGGCGCACTGGATATTTGCGGACGCCCTCGAGATTTCCACCCCAGAAGTGTCTTGGCAGTTTTTGACCAGGGACATTTGCAACCACCCCCTCCACCACAATCAGCCAATTTGGGTTGACACTGAGAATCTTATTTCCAGCCCGTTCTGCGGCTAACCGCCAGTCTGTCGCGCGATCGCCTGTTCCCCAACTCGCACGACCATGGGGTTCGTTTTTGAGATCTGCCCCAATAACGTTGCTATAGCTTTTGTAGCGTTTCGCCAGCAGCGTCCAAGTGTCAATCCAGTCTTTCTCGGTAAAACCGTCACCATACCATAGTTCTGGAATCTTACCATCTCGGAGCGTGTGACTATCTAAAAGAATAAACAATCCTTGACGCTGTGCCTCTTGGATAATGATATCCATGGCCTCCAATGGAGTCTTGCCGTACAAATCTTTATTTGCACCAATGGAAAAATCAACACCAGTCATGTCACGAGAACGCAGTGCTTGCACAGAATAAGGCAAACGAATGACGTTGTAGCCCAAACTTTTCATTTGAGCAAGCATTTGTTTGTAATCTCTAACCCATAGTCCATGAGGAGCATGCTCCTTGAGTTCTATGCCAAACCAGTTGACCCCACGCAGTAGAACGACTCGACCTCTGGCATCAACAATCTGAGAACGGCGAGTAGACAAAGGAGGGACAATAGTCGTAGCTGCTTCGCTTGTGGCCATGTCAAATTGCTTTCCCAACGGTGACCAACAGTTGCTGAGAATTGTGTAAAGCAGCACCAATACTAAGCCAGCCGCGATATGTTTTATGAACCGTACCCACAATCTTGCTCTCTTACCTTTGTGGTCATTGTGGGCTAGTGAGGAACTTGTCTTTTGTAGAAATTGTTTTAAGCTTAAGTATAAATTATTATTCATTTATAAAGCTTTCTACTTTAAAACATCTTTCAAGAGTACAGATAATCTTGATGTAAAAACTTCTAAGGAATATTTCTCTTCACATAAACGCCGAGCTCTGTTTCCCATTTCTCGAGTTTCATCTGGATGTTCCAGTAAATAGGATATTGCCTCTTGCCATCCTTGAACATCTCCCTGTTCAACAAAAATTCCGATCCCCTCTTTTTCAATATCAATGCAAGGCTCTACAGTTCTTGTCATGACCACTGCTTTTCCCATACCCATGGCATCTAGAAGACTAGTGACTCCAATCGCATGAATATATGATTTTGGTTGGGTATTATCCAAAGGTATCGCAATTGCATAAGCATTTGCATGTTCAGTTAATATTTCTTGCCATGATAGATAACTTGTGAAAACTTGAATGTTTGAAGAATTATCATCAATATCATTAAAAATGGGATCTGCTGCGCTATATATCCTCAAAGGATAGTTTATATTTTTAAAAGCTTTTGTTAGAGTTTTGTAGTCTCTATATGTTCTACCAGCACTTAAAATAAAACTTTTTTCTCTTTCTTTTGCGTCAAGACTATCATTATTTTTGATTTTATAAAAAGGTAAATCAATTCCCCATTCTAATAAATGAACTTTATTTTCTGGTAAATTGAACTCTTTTATAAGATGGTTTCTGATTCCATTGCTTAAGCAAAAAAGTCTATCGTATCTAGACAAAATAAATTTTATAAATAAGAAACTCCAGATATTTTTTTGAAATGATTGATGTTGAACAGTAACAACTGGTTTTTTTAATAGACCTATAGCTCTTAATATGGCAAGTAAGTATGTACAACCTTGATTCGCCGAGTAAATTATATCGTAATCATGTTTTTCCAAAAGCAATCTGACTTGCTGGTCTAAATCTCCTAATATTTTTATTTTATAACTAATTTTTTTTAAAAAAGAATACTTTTCCCAAAGCAGGATATCAACATCAATGCCATGTTTAGGCAATGTTGTAGCTCCCCAAAGATGATGACTAGGATATTGATAATTCTCTCTCTCCCACTGTTCCCATTGAGCAGTCATGCTGTAGTTGTTAAGCAAAATGACCTTCATTGTTCAGTCCTCTCATTAAGCTTATTGATGTTTTCATAACCTCACTTGGAAGCATCTTTTTCCCCCTGCAAAACTGATAAAAAGCAAGAGAGTACAAGATGTATTGTTTCCAAAACCACCTTATTTTGAGATGATTTCGCGCTGTGTAACAAGCACACTTCAAAGCACGATGCTATGCGGGTCCTATGCTTGAGCGCAAGAATTGCACTCCCCTAAGCTCCGCTTAGGCCAATGCAAACTCAGTTTGCATTGAGGCATATACGGATCATTGCATCACTCTGACTCATCTTGATAACTTTTGTCAGTTTACAGTAAAGACTTGATATCCGACACAACACCTTGAATAACTTGAGGTCCGAACAATGACTCAAGCAATTGTCGCTCCACATTAACTTTTGTAGGAGTTGATAACAATTTAACGATTTCTTCTGCGAAAGATTGGGCATCAACAGCTATTTGAAAAAATTTCGTCACCTCTTCTGGTAGACCAGCTATTCCTTGAGGTGTCGAAACAATAGGTTTACCGGAGACCAGCATTTCTATAGACTTTATACTAACCCCGCTGCCTGTTAAAACCGGATTAATCAGAACACGCCCCGAATTGTAAACTGCTGCAGAGGATGCTGGATTAATACTTAGATAGACACCTTCTTGTTCATCGCATAGTTGTTTGACTTTCTTGACAGGATTCGAGCCAGCTATTAGGACTTTAACAGTGGGTAAGGCAGAGCGTATAATCGGAAAAACTTGTGTTAAAAACCAGACTATACCAGCTACGTTGTTATCAACTTTGAGATTACCTAAGAAGACAACATCATAGACAATATTGGTCTTAATTTCGTCACTGACTTGTTCTAAATAATTATCTTTAGGAAACTCAACAATAGGCGGTAGATAACGCCCATTCTTAAAGCCTTGACTGTGCCAAAATTTTAAGTCATCTACAGATATATCATAGAAAAAAGCACTATTTTTCAGTAAGTCTTTTTCAAAACTTTCCAAATGAGAAACTGATAAATACCTTTTGAGCTTACTTGTCAAGTCTGTTGTAGAGGCAAGCAGCCGACGGTAATATAGGTACTCTATATTGTGAGAGCGAGTGATTAGGGGTACATTTAAGTCTTTGCTTAACTTAACTGCAACTTCCCCACCGTGAATTCCATCCAACCAAATAACATCAGGATGAAACATACGGACATCTTGGAGCAGAGTCCTAAACTCTTTTCCCCTGACAATCCTAGAAGTCACTTCCAAAGGATAATGTAATAAATCAATTGTCCTACGAGCAAGAGAACCTAGTGTACGTTTAAAGGGAATGAGAGAAATTTCTTTCACATATTTCTTAATTTCCGTGATTTCCTCCGGACGTAGCGGTTCACTTAACCAGGATATAAGTTGTAACTCCACACCAATATCACAGAATGCTTTTATTCTTCGCCACATCTCTACCCGCGCTCCGCGATTCGGCGGGTAAGGAATATCATGGCATATTAGAGTAATCTTCATGATTTTAATACTTCCTCAACCTAGTCTTATTCGTCTACTATCGCACTGACATAGCTATATTTTTTAGCTTGTTCATACTCCACAGTCATTGAAAAAATGACCGTTACGTATAATATCCAAAAGATGTTGTTAGTTGCTAAAAGAGTGCTTTCTGTAATGTTGTATATCAGTAAAAATGACAAATACATTAATGGCCATAACCCCTCTATAGTTTTGGTCATCCTTAACCAAACGACTCCTCTAACATAGGCAGTCACATAGCTTATTACAAAGGCAGCTAATCCTGATAAACCCAATTCCGCCAATAAATCCATAAAGCCATTGTGACCATAGGGAGATGGCCACTCGAGATTCCGCCAAAGGTAGGCTGTCACCTCATTATCCCAGTCTTGCCAAACACCATTAAAACCATAGCCAAATAAAGGGCGTTCCCAGATAAGATCAAACATACGTGCCCATATATCTGTGCGTCCTGTGAGAGTCAAATCTCTACCTAATGCACTGGCAATAAATGGCAAATTATCTAATAGCAAGGTTGCTGCGCTTCCTATCACAAGTATCACAGCAATTATTAGAGGCACTATTTGGGTGTAACTGCTTCGCCAAGCCCTGTACAGTGGCAAAAGAGCTGTTAAGGTGAGAAAAACAATGAGGGCTGTTTTTGAAGTTGAAAGAATGATTAAAGCTAGTGAGAGTACAAAACCCAGAGCAGTCACCCATCTGTATTTAGACTCAGGAGCAGAGTTATCTAAAGAGAGTAACCCAAAGACTATGGCGCTTAGGTTCATGAGGCGACCTAAGATGTTTTTGTGCGCCATAATGCCTCGCCAAGCGCCCTCATGAGCACCCCCTTCTTGAAAGGTCATTAAACCATAAGATGGTAATGCAATAGCAAACACAAAGCTTAGTAAAACTATTAACCCGAACGTCCAGGCAAATAACTGAAGTTGTTCCCTCAATCTGTAGCGTGTCGCCAAGTAGACTCCAAAGACTGTTGTTCCTAAAAGGAGTATGCTGCGACGTGGCGTAATGTCTGGTGCTACTGTCCACAACACAGACGCCATCGCAATTCCTACCAGTAGCCAGATCCAAATATCTTTCTGTGCAACACGCACAAAACTCTTCCATCTCTGAATGACCAACAGAAGAGTCACCATATAGATTCCCATAAAAAGGATAGGAGTGTAAGGATCTTGGGTGACATCTGCGGCATCTTCCGTTTCCAAAAAAATAGGTATCAAGGCGGTTGTCGAAAGAAAAAGAGCAAACACAACAAATATCTTTTCAGCTAGCCTTGATAGTCTACGCATAGCAAATGTATTTCCAATAATCGGACCACTCTCTAAAGTATTTCTTTAGACAGAAAAAAATACTTTTTTGTTGGATCAGTATTACACCGTAGAAAGATTATCTCATTTGACATCCCACACAGATATGTCCAAAGAAATAAATTTGTCTTCAACCTTGAGCTTTGACTTTACTCCACCTTTATCAGTAAAGTTATTTTCATAAATTTTCTGTAAAGAGCAACGTACTGTACACTTAGCAAGATAAGTTGGGGGTATCGAAACTCAGTAAAAATCTGGTATGATTTGTCTCTAAAACAGGAAGTTCTTTTGTGGACGTAGAACTACTATACCTATAGAAACCTCGGGTGCAAAGTCTACAACCGCATCACCTTGCTGGATTTTAACTATACCGTACTTACGCCACCTTAAGTCTTGGCACAAGTCATACTATTTAGAGAGTTATCCCGTTTATTTTTACGCCAAATTGGCGAAATCAGCCTTTAGGAAACAGATTGACAAAAACGTGTATCTAACATATTTGAATGGGAAAACAGATGCCAACTAAGGAACAAAGCTTGCAGCAACTGAAAAATCCCAATACTTTATTGAGAGAATCATATTTGTTCTCGAGAAGACCAGAAAGCGAAGAAGAAAGTACAAGTTTCAATCAGGTCTTTTCTGTTTTACGTCGTCGCTTGGGTTTGATTGCCAGTGCAACAGTTATTGTCACGACAGTAGCTGTCGCTTGGACGGCGACTCGCACTCCAAAGTATGAAGGTAAGTTTCAGATATTAGTTGAACCTTTAAAAACGACTGATAGTGAGTTACTAGTTCTCCTCTCCGAAACCCTGAAGCAAAACGTCAACGAAATCACCAAGCAAAATAAAACAGAATTGGATTATCAGGCGTTGATGGAGGTGTTGAAGAGTCCAAAGCTGATAAATCCAGTTGTTAAAGACTTGAAACAACAATATCCAGAAATTAGCTACGACACACTTGTTGCTAGTAGTGCATCTGGCAAAGTCTCTACCGATCAAGTGGGTACACTGCACATTAGTCGCCTTGGCAAAGGCAAAGAGCAATCAAGAGTTGTTGAAGTTCGCTATCGAGAATCCGATCCACGAAAAGTGGAGTATGTCTTGAATAAGGTCTCCCAAGCATATCAAAACTACAGTAAAGAACAACAGCAGACGAGCTTACGTCAGGGAATAAAATTTGTTGAGCAGCAAATTCCCAAAATGCAGCTGCGGGTGAGTATGCTTCAAGGACAAATGCAAGTGTTTCAGCAGAAGCACAGTATGTTCAACCCGGAAGTTCAAGGGGAACAACTGCTCGTGCGAGCTGATGAGCTCAAAGTACAACGTATAGAAGCTCAAAGAAGGCTTGCTGAGTCTAGAGCACTTTCCGCTTCCTTGCAAAAGCAGTTGGCAATGTCAGGAGATATGGCGATCGCCGCATCAGCTTTGAGTGAATCACCTCAGTATCAGCAAGTTCTGACTCGTCTGCAAGAGGTAGAAACAAGAATTGCCACAGAGTCAGCGCGTCTGACTGACAACAATCCGATCATGGTGAATTTGCGTGAACAGCGACGCAAATTGCTACCTCTAGTACAAAAAGAAGCAAAACTTGCATTGGGAAACAACGCAAACTCCTCAAGTGTGCCTAATTCCCAGCTTGGAGTTTATCAAAACTCAGTTCGGCGCGATCTCATCAAACAACTGGCGGATACCACCAACCAAATTAAGACCTTGGAAAGTAGCCTCCAAGCTAATAAAAAAGCAACAGATGAGGTGAACCAACAAATTCAAGAATATCCTGCCCTTTCGCGTCAGTACACCAATTTGCAAAGGGAGTTGCAAGTTTCCACCGACACCCTTAGTCAGCTTTTAGCTAAGCAAGATGCACTGCGGGTTGATGCAGCTCAACAAGATGTTCCTTGGGAGATGATTATGCCTCCCACACTCCCACGTGACAAAATGGGTCAACTCGTACCAGTCGGACTCAACACTGAGCGTAACATCGTCTTGGGAGGAGTTGCAGGTTTACTTTTAGGAACTCTGGCTGCTTTCGCGATTGAGAATTGGCAAAATGTCTTCCACGATCCCGAGGAAATCAAACGTGCAACTAAACTGCCAATTCTGAGTGTCATTCCTTTTCATAAAGACTCAAAACGCCCGATTTATGTGGTCAACAAAGAACTTGTTTATGCCAATCAAAACGGCAAACATCGATTTGTGCCAACTATCAAAGAAAAAACTCAGGAAGACAAAACAACTGCTTTTACGGAAGCTTTTTGTTCTCTCTATAACAGGATAAACTCTCTCAAGTCAGAAGCTTCTATCCGCTCAATAGTCATAACATCAGCGACAAGTGGCGATGGGAAATCTACAATAGCCGCGAATTTAGCCAAGATAGCTGCTCAAGCAGGTCAGAAAGTATTACTCGTAGATACAAATTTACGCCATCCCCAAGTCCATCATGCATTAGATTTAGTCAATATTAAGGGACTTAGCGAGATACTTTCCGAAGGTATAGATCTTAATGATGTGGTTGGGCAAGCACCTAGAGAAGAAAATCTTTTTGTCGTGACAGCTGGAGAGACACCAGACAATCCTACAAAACTATTTTCGTCTCAGAGAATGGAGAATTTTGTGGAGCGGACCCATACAAACTATGATCTGGTTATTTATGACGCACCACATATTATGGGACTCTTAGATACAAGCATCCTCGCAAATCGTGTAGACGGAATTTTGATGGTTGCAGGACTCGGTAAAACAGTTCGTCCTTCCTTGCAACAAGCATTGGAAGAATTAAAAGCTGCTCGGGGCTCAGTCTTCGGTATAGTAGCTGATACGATTGAACGGTAGCTAGTAGCACACGTCGTCCTAGAAATAATAGTGACTTTCATCAATCACGTGATAACAGTCATCAAGAAAAAACTCTCCAGCCAATTCATTCGTAATGTTGGCTGGCTAAGTATCTCAGAGATCATCTACAGAGCTTTACGCTTAGGGCTGGTTGTCATCATCGCACGGTTTTTGACCTCCTACGACTACGGTTTAGGAGCGATTGTGATGACAGTTCGTGAGTTTTCAATCACCTTTGCTGATATAGGTATTGGCGCAAAGATTATTCAGGCTGAAGAAGAAGAATTAGAGGATTTGTGTCACTCTGCATATTGGTTAAATTGGGTCGTTTTTTCGAGTTTATTTGTTATTCAGTCTATTGCGGCTTTTCCCATAGCTTGGTTTTATAAAAGTCCAAGTATTATTTTGCCAATTATTGTCTCAGGTTTTGCTTACTTAGTTTGGCCATTATCCATCATCCAAAAAACTCTTATACAAAGAGAAAACCGTCTGAAAGTTATAGCAATTACTGAGAGTAGTCAAAATATTATTGGCAGCATCTTGACTGCGATATTTGCTGTTTTAGGTATGGGTGTATGGTCATTTGTTTTGCCCGCAGTCTTAACATCACCTATAGAAACGATAGTATACTACAAAGCACATTTTTGGCGTTTAAACACAAGATTTACCACAAAAAATTGGGATAAAATTCTCAAATTCGGTCATAACATTTTAGGAGTATCGTTATTAAGAACACTCAGAAATAATTTAGATTATTTATTAGTTGGTCGATTTGTTGGAATTCACGAATTAGGAATCTACTTCTTTGGTTTCAACGCCGGATTAGGAATTAGTTTAAGTTTTATTAACGCTATTAATTCAGCAATTTTGCCTCACTTATGTGCGGCTCGTTCAGAATGGTCTAAATTTAAAAGCTCCTACCTGAGCAGTCTCAAAACAATTACCCTTACCATTGTTCCTTTTGTTCTCCTGCAAGCGAGTTTGGCTCATTTTTACGTACCAGTTGTTTTTGGTCATAAGTGGGAATCTGCGATTCCTGTTGTGATACTGATTTGTTTATCGGCAATTCCAAGACCTTTTGCAGATGCCGCATCCCAGTTACTGGTGGCTGTTGGTAAACCTCATCTAGACTTGCGTTGGAATATCATATTCACTGTAGTATTTACGATGGCAATCCTGATAGGAGTCCACTTGCAAGATTTTGGTGTAAGTACATCTTTCCTGTCAGCTCATTTAGGAGTTCACTGGCAAATTATTGTTGTAGCTATATCTGTTTTATTAGTTCATTTTATTTGCTTGCCTTTGTTTACATTGTGGGCTACACGTCACGTTTTCCCAAAAAATCATAAAATGTAGAGGTTTGCATGAAACAAGTTTCTGTCATCATTCCAGTTTATAAAGTCGAAAAATATATAGCTGCTACTGTCCAATCAGTTCTAGAGCAAACCTACAAAAATTTTGAGTTGCTCATCATTGATGATGGCTCTCCTGATAACAGTATAGAAATTTGTCAGCAATTTACAGATAACAGAATTAAAATTATTAGGCAGGAAAATCGAGGAGTAGCGGCTGCGCGAAACACTGGTATCCGCCATGCTCAAGGAGAGTATTTGGCTTTCTTAGATGCAGATGACTTATGGGTACCAGAAAAACTAGCAAAACACGTTGAACATCTGGATAACTCACCAGCAGTAGGAGTGAGTTTTTGTCGCTCTGCTTTTATCGATGAATTAGGGGAACCTTTAGGGATTTATCAGATAACTAAGCTCCAGGAAATTACTCCCCTTGATTTGCTTTGTCGCACCCCAATTGGGAATGGTTCAGTCCCAGTGATTCGGCGGGAAGTTTTTGAAGATATTGCATTTGAGGATAATCTCTATGGAGCAGTAGAAAACTTTTATTTTGATGATGATAGGCAACTGCACCCGTCAGAAGATGTGGAATTGTGGCTGCGCATTGCCATGAAAACTAAATGGCTCATTGAAGGCATTCCAGAAGCCTTGACACTGTATCGAGTCAATTCTCAAGGATTTTCAGCCCAACTGTTGAAAAAGTTAAAATCTTGGGAAACAATGCTAGAAAAAGCCCGTGCTTACGTCTCTCCAGAGTTAATGGCTGATTGGGAAAAGATAGCTATGGCTTATCAACTGCGGCATTTAGCCCGAAGGGCAGTCACCTTAGAAGCCGGTTCAACAGCTGTTCAGTTTGCCCATCGAGCCTTATCTACCTACTGGCGCATCCTACTAGAAGAACCACGCCGTACATTGATTACCTTAGCTGCTGCCAATTTTCTTTTGTGGATGCCCAAACCGCTTTACCACCAAGTTCAGTCCCTTGCTTTAAAAATCACAGGCGATCGCCAAAGACGACGCATTCAGCAAGAGGAATCGCTTAAGAAGCCTCGTAGCCTGCAGCTGTCTTAAACTGATGTTTGTACTCAACTCGTTAGCGATCGCACTTTTTTTAGTAGCAAGCCTATGACTTTGGGGCGCGATTGTGACGCAAACCACCAGGTGATAGCTGGCATTGCTAACGACTGTGGCATAAGTCCAACCCAAAGAAACCAAGTACTCAAAATCAGCTTTCTTTTCCAAGAAAAATCTGAATATTTCCAACTAGCCAAAAAACCTTTATAAGCTAAGATAAATTGCGAATCAAAAGGGGCTGGATGATTTTGCGGAGCCAAGCGCAAAGAAGTTAATCGGTCTTGCAGATGGAAGTAATCACAAAAACCTATATCTTGAGGCACTTCATATCCTAACTTGGTAGCCTTATCACGCAAGACTTTATATTTCTGAAAGTCATGCTTGATTGACTTAGTAAATCTCTCACTTGTCACTCCATCTCTTGTTGACCACAAATTACTCCCATGTTGACGGTATCCTCCTAATGGCTCTTCTATAGAGACAATCTGACCATAAAAGGGTATAAGAGTTACCAAATAACCATCTGCAGAAATACGAAACTCACTCTCTGGTATGGGCAAGATTTCAGCTAAAGCAGCGCGACTGAAAGCATTGCCACTCGTGACCAAACAGTTGTATCGTCCTTTTTGTAGCAAAATCGGCAATACGTTACCGCTATCAAGATGAATTTCGGGACGTGGGAGAGTGTCTATAAACTTTTTATTTGCATCAACCAACTCCAAACGATATTGCACATTTGCCACACTCGGTTCCCAAGCTGCAATCACTCGCTCAACTGCATGAGGAAAAAGATAATCATCTGCATCCAAAAAGATGATAATTTCCCCACGGCTCATTTGAAAACCTGCATTGAGCGCAGATGCCTGCCCACCATTTTTCTTGATTAAGGGAACAATTCGTGTATTGTAGCTGGCAATAATTTCTTGGGAATTGTCGGTGGAACCATCATCCACCACAAGAACCTCGGTATTTGGGTAGGTCTGGCTTAAGGCACTATCAATTGCTTCGCACAAAAACTGACTGTAGTTGTAGTTATTAATGATAATGCTTACTGGCAGCTGCATTATTTCCCCTAATTCTGAGCTATTTTCAATACATAAGCGTTACTTTTTGCAAGCAGACTTTCGCCTGACTTAGTAGACCGTAAAGCTAGTATCTGTAACACTAACCTTAATAGAGAGTTTTGATCGAGGAGCTGCGCGTTGGCGTAGCCTGCGCTTTGCGCTTACGCTCAAATTCAAAATTCAAAATTAGAAATTCAAAATTAAAAATCTTATTTTTGAATTTTGAACTTTGAATTTTGAATTCCCCCACAGGGGGTGACTGGCTGATTAACCTAAAGTGCCAACTGCTTGTGCAATCAGCTTCGAGACCAAAGGCAAAATGTCGCGGTTCTTCGCATTCGCTTTTCCCTCAGTAAATATAACTAGAAGATAAGGGCGCTTGCCTGGTATTTCTATATACGCAGCATCGTGGCGAACTTGACTTGTCCAACCTGCCTTTGACCAAATTTGTGCTTCTTGGGGAAGACCACCACCCAAAAAGCCTGTCACTTGGTCTTCTTCAACATCTTTTGGTAAATCATTGGGGTTCAAACTGCGTTTCATCAAAGCCATCATGGCTTGCGATCGCCCACTAGACACCGCCACACCACCGATAATACTATGTATCAACCGGGCGGTGGCATTTGTCGTGAGCATATTGCGATTCTCTAGCAACTCTCCTACAAATGCCCGTTCGCGTCCATAGGGTCCATCACACCAGGTTTTTTGGCAGACATTTATCGTTTCCATATCCGACCACCCAAGAGATTGGAAATAGCGGTTCACAATATTACGCTGCTGCTTCCACGTCTCAAAGGGTCCAGGTGGTAATTCTGGTCCGGAAGTGGTTCCACTTAAGATGTCTACAACTAAACTCGTTGCATCATTGCTGGAGTCAACAATCATATCGCGCATGGCTCTTTCCAACTCTTTGGATGTGGAAATCATGCCTTTTTCCAGCCATTCGTTGACTGCGACTAAGTAAAACAGCTTCACCACACTGGCAGGGTAGATTCGTTCCACCCCACGATAAGTAAAACCACGAACCGGGTGAGCCCAAAAAGCATCTGGAGTTAAAGCGCCACCAGTGTTTACTAGAACAGGCGGATCGTAGACAATCCAAGTCAGAGCAATTTGGTTGCGGGCTAAACTTGGAAAGGCTGCCCAAGCTGCTTCTAAAATCCCATGACCAAGATTTTCTAGTTGTTCGTCTTTGTTAAAGAAGAAATTCATTGTTATTCAAGGATGTCCTCTCATCTAGAATCCAAAATCCAAAATCTCAAATCAGGTGAGTACCAGTGCCGAACTGACCTGAACTTATATGATTCTCCCAACTGTGACCGACTGGCAACTCAAGCGGCAACTGGGCGACACTTGTGGGTAACATCAAACTACCAGAATTCAGCAGTTGGGATATGTTTGTGTGAGGATGACTATCCAGGGTGGCTGTCGCTTTTAGATTTGAGTTTGTTACAACCATGCACTGTACCTTATAAAGCGAAAAGATTTTCCGAATATGAGATTAAAAAACAGTTAACAGAGGTGATTGCGTTTACTCAAAAAGCGATGCATCAACCAAATTATTACCTCTGGGGTGGTACAGTTGGACCAAATTACGACTGTTCGGGATTGATGCAAGCAGCGTTCGCCTCGGTGGGGATTCGTATACCTAGAGACGCCTATCAGCAGGAAGCTTTCACCCAACCCATCGCGCTGACAGAATTACAACCAGGTGACCTCGTGTTCTTTGGAACTTCCCAAAAAGCAACTCATGTGGGACTCTATTTGGGAGATGGCTGCTACATCCATAGTTCTGGAAAAGATAAGGGACGCAATGGTATTGCCATTGATCCTCTTTCGGAACAAGGAGATGAGATCAGTCAGTCATATTATCAGCAACTACGCGGTGCTGGAAGAGTGGTTAGGAGTTACGAACCTCAAAGACGCTGAGGATAAGAGAGGAATATGAGGAGTGGACTGGTTTCTAATGGGTTTGCTGGACAAAATGAGGCGATATCGTCGATTGTCCCAGATATTTCGGTTGTGGTGCCGGTGCATAATGAAGTGGAAAGTTTGCCTCACTTGTTGGAGGCGATCGCATCCACATTATCTGCGAGTGACTTGAGTTATGAAATCATCTGTGTGGATGACGGTTCCAAAGATGGTTCAGCACAGTTTCTCAAAGAACAAGCGCAAATCCGCAATGATTTAAAAGCGGTCATTTTGCGGCGCAACTACGGTCAAACTGCAGCGATGGCTGCTGGGTTTAACTACGCCCTAGGGAAAACGATTGTAACTTTAGATGCTGATCTGCAAAATGATCCTGCTGATATCCCTATGTTATTGGCAAAGCTAGAGGAAGGTTACGATTTGGTCAGTGGTTGGCGCAAAAACCGACAAGATGGCGCTTTGAATCGATTACTCCCTTCCAAAATTGCCAACTGGCTCATTAGGCGAACTACAAGTGTAAACATTCATGACTACGGTTGTTCGCTCAAAGCTTACCGTGCTGAACTCGTGGCAGATATGAACCTTTATGGAGAACTGCATCGATTTCTTCCGGCTCTAGCGTACATTGAAGGGGCAAGAATTACAGAAATGCCCGTGCGTCATCATGCCCGTCGCTTTGGTCACAGCAAGTATGGCATATGGCGGACGTTCCGAGTGTTGATGGATTTGTTAACGATTTTGTTTATGAAAAAGTTTCTCACACGCCCAATGCACGTTTTTGGGCTGTGGGGCTTGATTGCGATGGCTTCAGGTGGGGCGATTGGAATCTACTTAACTTTTGTCAAATTTGCTTTTCATCAGGACATTGGCGATCGCCCTTTGCTGATTTTGGCGGTTCTTTTGTTGGTGACTGGAGTCCAGTTATTTTGCTTTGGTCTTTTGGCTGAGTTGCTGATGCGGACTTACCATGAATCCCAAGGACGTCCCATCTATCGTGTCCGCGAGGTAGTCACAAAAAGTTTAAAGTAATTTAGATCTAGCTATCAAAAAATTTTTGAGCTAAAACTGAAGCCATCTAAGAGGATGTTTGTAAAGTCTAATTTATGACTTGCCTTGGCGACTGGAAGTCACGGCTGCACAGACAAAACCCACCTGCGTGGGTTCAAAATCCTTGATTTTTCATTAGTCCGCGCAGGAGGACTTCGTTTGTGTAGTAGCGAATTATATTCGCCCAATACTTTTCAAACATTCTCTTTAACTGGCTTTAATAGTTTTCCAGAATACCAATTCTCTCAATTAAACCTACACATTGTTTGTAGTAGCGCTTAAGCGCAATTACGAACCTTTTCTCATCTGTAGCCAGATTTCGAGAAATGGTATTTCTATTTCTTGGTTATTGAATTTAAATGAATTTGCTGGTAAAAGATTAAACAAAGGCCAATTAATAGGCATCTGCTGTGAATATGTCTCGCACAATCGATCCCCAATTACGGAGTAACCTGCTGGTTTTATTTGCAGCAGGTTTATTATTCTGGTCTAGCTTGGCTTCGTTACTGCCAACATTACCACTTTATATCGAGTCTGTGGGCGCAACAAAGCAGCAAATTGGGATTGTGATGGGTGGTTTTGCGATCGGACTGTTATTATTTCGCCCTTGGTTAGGACGCTTGGCAGATCGGCGGGGTCGTAAAATTGTGTTACTCATCGGTACGCTCGTAGCCGCTATTGCACCCCTTGGTTACTTATTCGTCAAACCGATTCCCCTGCTGATAGTACTACGTGCTTTTCATGGTATCAGCATCGCTGCTTTTACCACTGGTTTCAACGCATTGGTGGCAGACATAGCCCCCCTGGAAAAACGCGGTGAAATCATTGGCTACATGAGCTTAGTCAATCCGATTGGGATAGCAATTGGACCGGCTTTGGGTGGATATTTGCAAGCTGGGGTTGGTAACGAGATTTTATTTCTCACCAGTGCAGAATTGGCTTTTGTTGGCTTTTTGGGAATCTTGCCAATTTTCAACCCAACAGTGGTCACAAAACAACAAGAGGATACGGTAAACAGTCAATTTTGGCGAATTTTAATCAGTCCTAGAGTAAAAACTCCAGCAACAATTATGTTGCTGGTTGGTTTGGCTTTTGGTGCTTTACACACCTTTATCCCATTGTTCATAAAATCAATAGGGATACAGTTGAATCCAGGGTTGTTTTATACAACAGCAGCAATTTCCAGTTTTGGTGTACGGCTATTCACTGGTAAGGCGAGCGATCGCCTTGGTCGTGGTTTGTTTGTTACGCTAAGTTTAGTTTTTTACACCTTGTCAATGTCTGTTTTGTGGCTAGCCAACAGTCCCACAGCTTTCCTGTTTGCAGCAATTATTGAAGGGGCTGGTTCTGGCACTTTGATTCCCATGATTGCAGCTATGATGGTGGATCGAGCGCACGCCTATGAACGGGGGCAAATATTTGCTATTTGTTTAATGGGCTTAGATGTTGGAATTGCGATCGCAGGTCCAGCTCTTGGTTCCATTGCCGAGTATATCGACTATAGAAATATGTTTGGTTTATGCGCTTGCTTGACATTCTTAAGTATTTTCATCTTTCTCACACAATCCAGCAAGGACTTACTTAGCTCCTTGCGTTTTGCTCTCGGTCGAGGTCAAGATGCTTACGCCTTAAAAGACACATGAGTCGTGAAAAGGGCATGAAACCATCCTTACTTTGCGAAGAGCTAAGTCCTGATTTCTCTACAGAAACTCTTGGCGAAAGCTCATACGCCTCTCGTGCAATCATGTTATTTTCGACTTTTGCTATCAACGGGCGAGGAGGGATTCGAACCCCCGACACCGTGGTCCGTAGCCACGTGCTCTAGTCCACTGAGCTACACGCCCTTGTCACAGAATCTAATATTAGCACACCCTTTTTAAATGACGCAAGAAAATTCTGAAATTTTATCTACTAACTTGAGCCATCTAGATCATCAAGGTCAAGCTCAGATGGTGGATGTGTCTGGCAAAGAATCTACTGTCCGCCAAGCTGTAGCCGCTGCCCGAGTCAGAATGTTAAAAGAAACTTTTACTGCCATTCAAGCAGGGAATACTCCCAAAGGAGATGTGTTAGCAACTGCAAGACTAGCTGGGATTATGGCAGCTAAACAAACAGCTTGTTTAATTCCCCTATGTCATCCTTTACCGTTGCAAAAAATCGAAGTACAGGTGACACCTGATCCGGAATTACCAGGTTATCAAATTCAAGCAACAGTCAAGACGAAAGCGGAAACTGGGGTGGAAATGGAAGCCTTAACAGCCGTTTCTGTTGCTGCGCTTACCTTATACGATATGGCAAAAGCCTTGGAAAAGTCGATTCAAATTGAATTGATTAGATTGGTAAGTAAGACTGGCGGGAAATCAGGAGATTATTCCCAGCCAGTTTGATGTATTATCCTACTCAATGTCGCCTACAGCCTCACTTACATCAGTGGGAGTCTGGTACTCCTGTTCTGGTAATTGCTCCAATACTGCAAGGGCGTTTTCGTCAGCACCATTTTTTCGAGCATGCTCAATCAAATCTTGTTTGTTGACAGGATAGTCAACACCTTTCAAATGTTTTTGTAATTGAACTGGATTTACTTTAGGCATTTTTGTCCACCTCTAAAAGTTATTTCCATCTTTACAAGTGGATATTTTTGCTACCTCTATCGAAAAGATTAACCGATATTAATTTATGAGAATCAAAAGTCATCCACATGGTTGATGAATTAAGTGATTAGCATTTGATGTTCAAAACCAAAATATCCGTGCTGATACAAGTGATTTCAAGCTTCGAGTGCTACTTTTTTATACTTTCTACTTAGATAATACAAGAGTAATACAAGTTTCAAATGCGAGGTTCAAGATAAGAGCCTTCCAATTTTTCAGTGAAATTTCGGTTGGAAATACAAGATAAGTAACACTAAAGTGTGATGAAATTTCTTACAAAGTGAGCAAGGTATAGAGATGAAATTTCAGGCTATTTCCATGGGTGTAGTCCTAAGTGTTGCTGTGTTCACAGGGTTAACACTGAGCCATCAGGAGTCTGCTCAAGCTCAACTTCAACTTCCAGATGGTAGTATTTGCATTGGGATCATACAGAACGGAGTCTGCATTTCTACAGGAGGCACAACACAGGTTCCTACTCCTGCCCTGCTACCAGGTCTTATTGGTTTAGGCGTGGGACTCTTGCGCAAGCAAAAGGCTAAGAAGGCTGAGGTTGATATCTAAAGTTGTTTACAGCTAAGTAGGTAGAGAATCCCAGTCCTGTAAAGATGTGGTAAAAGGTAGGCGATATGGATCGGTTGTTATTGTGGAAAAGCCCAAGAACTGCTCACAATTGGATTGTCCTAGGTGGTCTTGTCGTAGGTTTGTGGTATCTGCCTACTTGGTTGGGAATTCTACTAAAATTAGCTGTTCACGGTGTTGCCTTTCCTTTACTTGTCTTTGTCGCTGTTTATCTGGCAATACAAGAGTTATGGCATCAACGAAATCAACTTGCTAAGCTCCTTGCTCCTATCAAACAGAGGCGACTGGGTCACATTGTAATTCTCACAGGTGTGGGTCTTTTTCCGTTCTGTCGTTTCGCCGTTTGGTCACAAGCACTCCTGTGGTTTTTGGTCTTAGTTGGAATTGCTTTAAGTTCTTGGGGTGTAAGCTTTTTCAGAAAGTGCCTGATCCCTACCTTCTTGATACTCCTAAGCGTACATCCAACACCAAATTACCTCATAAATTCTCTATGGAGAACTGTCAATGACCACACTCTGGAGCGTTTGGTGGCTTGGAGCAGTAGTTTAGCACTTCAGGCTATAGGTCAGTCAGCGACTTCAATTCACAATATTATCTACTTAGGGACAGGTGCAATCCAGGTAGAGTGGGGTTGTACTGGCACTGATATGGCTATTACTATGGCAGCAACTAGCTTATTATTGGGCTTTATTCTGAAGCAAAGCTGGTTGCAAACAGTAGGATTGGTTGTTCTGGGGATTGTTCTGGCTTTTGTTTTGAATATACCCCGAATTATGTTGCTGGCGTTTGCAAATAGCTTCTGGGGGAAAGAAGCATTTGAATTTTGGCACGGTAGTTGGGGTGAGCAAATCTTCTCAACAATTTTATTTACGGTTTACTACTACCTGATAAAGTGGATTTTTTCTGAGCACTCTGTCAAATCCCAGATCTAATGCGAGGTTAAAGGACATCGAGATAAGCCCTTTGATCGTCAGTCAGACAGATATCAATAACACCCCAAAAAATTCTAGAATTAGTGAGACACTTATATTGTAAAACTCTGTAATAAATATTTATGCCGCCTCGTTGGCCTCGTAAACCCGATCGCAAAGACCCTGCTTACCGTAAGTTAGATGACCGGATGAATTTTGCCGTTCATGTGGCACTCTTTGCGGCGTCTAATTCTGGTTTGTGGTTTTTCCAGAACTTTAATTCTGCTACTTGGGAGTGGCTTCCTTGGGTGACAGCAGTTTGGTCAGTCGTGCTGTTAGGACATTTGATTTACATTTGGGCGATCGCCAATTACTCGGAAATACCACCTACATCCACCTGAAGACGGACTGGCAAGATTAGGGTGATTGTAACTTGTGGTGGTAGAGTCAGCCTGGATATTTGAGCGATAATATTCTGTGAGAGTTGGTGCTCATCATCTAGGATTCATCTAGGATTATTTTTATGGCTAAGACTAACACTACAGAATTACTAGAAGCCCTTGCAGCAGAAATTGGCGAAAACGTTTACATAGATATTGCCAAATGGCATCTTTATTTATCAGATGCCAAGCTGCATACTTTAGTAGCAGAACAGGTATATCCCTTGATTACTGCCAGTAAACCAGTGGAAGAAGAAGAAGTTATAGAAGTCTTAGGATCTATTCCCGTTAAGATTGGCGGTGGAAGAAGAGAACTGCCTCTTATTGATTTACTACCGTTGCAATGCCAGGTCAATTTAGTCGATATTTTAGAAAAATATCAGCAAAATATGTAACTATGGCGCTGTCCTTGTTCTGTCATTTACTTATCTCTCATTGACTTCTCTGTTATTGAGAACGGAAATAATAAGTAAATATCAGTTCCATAACAAGTCTATCTGGAAGAAACAACAGAGAAGATAGAACAGAAAAAGTTATTTTTATTAATTTTATCTATTACAGGAAGGTGTTTTAGCATTCCATCCTGAGTGTATGCACGGCTAGTTCGTCCAAACTTGCCTTGATTGTTATGTCAATTTATGGAGGCTATTTCTATGTTTTTACAACTCAAAGACAGTGGTGAATTGGTGAAAATTCTTGATTTTGAAGAATTGATAAACCCTAATCATGATGTTGTTCAAGCACAAGAACAAGAGGGTCAAGAAGAACAAGAACCCGATTCTTATAAAAAAGAAAATTTAGCTTTTCCTTCTGGTGAAAGTCTACCGCGTTGCTGGATGGATGCCAACTACAGAAGCGCTAAAGCATCGTGACTTAAAGAGTCAAGAGTTAATGCCCATTAACTCTTATATTATCAAATACTGAATTCTTCTTGATTTAAAACATCTTTGTGGCGGAGAGGAGAATTTACTTTTTAGCGTCTTATGATTTTCACAATGCCCGGATTTGCCGTTGTCGCACTCGTTCAGGGCTTCCAGTCGGAATAGAGGCAATCAGCTTTTGCGTGTATTCCTCTTTGGGTTCGCGGTAGATACTTTCTGCTGTCCCTTGTTCGACAATTTCACCACGATTCATCACCAAGATGCGATCGCTCATAAATTTCACGACACTCAAATCGTGAGAAATGAAGATATAAGTCAACCCAAATTCATCTTGCAATTCTTTTAAGAGATTCAGCACCTGTGCCTGCACCGACACATCTAACGCCGAAACCGACTCATCACAGATAATAAATTTGGGATTTAATGCCAAAGAACGGGCAATACAAATCCGCTGACGTTGACCACCAGAAAACTGATGAGGATAACGATTCATCGCATCTGCACTCAATCCCACCCTTTCTAGGAGGTAAGCGACGCGTTCTCGCCGTTGTTGCTTTGTCTTACCAATCGAGTGAATCACCAAAGGTTCCATGACTGCGTCCCCGACCTTGAGGCGTGGATTGAGGGCACTAAAGGGGTTTTGAAAGACAATTTGCATTTCTCGTCGCAACTGCTGCAACGGTTTGCCTTGGAGGGTTGTGATATCTTGTCCCTCAAAGAGAATTTGACCACTCATGGGTTCAATTAATCGCAGCAAAGTTCTGCCAAGAGTGGTTTTACCACAACCAGATTCTCCCACCAATCCCAGCGTTTCTCCTTTTTTCACGTTAAAGGAAACGCCATTTACTGCCATAAAATAGCGTTTTGTCGCGCCAAACACTCCCTTGACAGGGAAACCCACCTTGATATCGCGGACTTGCAACAATGGTTGCAGCTGTTCTAAGCTTGCCAACCTTTGATTGATCTCTTCTGTTGTGACTTCCACAGGTTGTTGGGGTTGTTTCTCCTGAATCACTAAATCTCCCGTTGGCGTTTCCTCCACATTCATGTAGTCGGAAACGGTTAGCAGTTTATGGGGACGACGGGTGAGTGTGGGGCGACAGGCTACCAATCCTTTGGTATATGGATGTTGTGGATTTGTAAAAATTTGTTCTGCCGAATTGTATTCTACAATTTTGCCTCTGTACATCACCGCGACTTTGTCAGCAATTTCTGAAATAAGCCCTAAATCGTGGGTGATGAAAATCATTGCCATGTCACGGCGCTGTTGCAGTTCCCGCAACAGTTCCAGGATGGTTGCTTGTACCGTCACATCTAATGCTGTCGTTGGTTCATCAGCAATGAGAAGCAGTGGGTTGCACGAAATTGCCATTGCTATCATCACTCGCTGCAACTGTCCCCCAGAAAGTTGATGCGGGTAACGCTCTAGGATAGCTTCTTTATGTTCTTTTACCAACTGTGCCAGCTTTTGCTCGTCTGGGATTGACGAACCAAAAGAGGTTTGTTTCCAAGTCTCGATATACTGTTGCTTGAGAGCTTCATCACTGGGAAGGAGTTTGACTTCTTGTAGACCAGCGATCGCTTGTCGTCGTGCTTCAGATGCTGAAACATTTTGGTGTCGCAAAATCGCTTCTGTTATCTGAAACCCAATCGTATAAACCGGATTGAGCGAACTCATCGGTTCTTGAAAAATCATGGCGATGTCGCCGCCTCTGTGGATCTGTATTTGCTCGCTTGGTAACTCCGCTAAATTAATAGGTGCGCTATTCTCCTGAGGATGAAACCAAATTTCACCGCCACTGATCCTACCTGGATTCTGTATCAATCCCATGACCGCCAGGGATGTGACTGATTTTCCGCTTCCTGACTCCCCCACTATTCCTAGAGTCTCGCCTCGACGTAGCTCGAAGGAAATCCCATCTACAGCTTTGACGATTTTGCTGTCACCGGAAAATTCAACTTGTAGATTGCGAACATCTAGGATAGTTTCTCTCATAAAAGTCGGGGGTTTTTATCGAAACTTATAAATTATTTGGATTTTAACAGTGACGTTGATTTTTTTGATTGATCTGATATCACTTATGACGATATTTTTTTGAATTGTTACAACTTGAGTGTTCAAGTTGACATTAAAAATGACTTAACATAGCTAAAACTATGGCAGTGGCAACGGATGAAATTACATATGCAGCAGAAGTCAGGAGGAAAACAGGCTTTATCCCTGGCTTTGAGACAAAGCTTGTGTATTTCACCAACTTAAAATCCGCTGTATCAGCGATGATTTCTAGCAGTCTGCAACTGGGTCAGGTACAAAGAAGAAATTAATGAACCACAGATGCACAACGGACACTTGCCTCTCCTTGCGGAGACGCTACTTTGCGGAGACGCTACTTTGAACAAGGGGGGGAACCCCCGCACAGCAGTGCCCTCCAGATATACACAGATAAATTCTGTATTTTAGACAAACCAGAAGCGCTGTATAGTTTTTCAATTGATGACAATACATTAAGATTGTAGGGGCACAGCAATGCTGTGCCCCTGCCTTGGTGTGCGCTGAAAATTGGTATATCTGATGAAACCCACACGTAATCTATACCGTCGCTAAAACGGTATATCGTCCGGGTCGGGTTCCTCGATTGGGTTGACAGGATAAGTACTGCGCTCGAAATTTGTACTTTGAGGTCTGTGTTGTTCCTCGATCTCGTCTTGTGAAAGAACGCCGACACTACTTGTGACTGGAGTCGGTGTGGGGAGGGGTGAGTCGTAAGCGGAAGCAGCTTTTGGAGAAGTCGCTACAGGAGATGATTGCGTTTCGGCAACTGCTGGTGATGAAATTGTATTGATTGCGTTGCCCAGAGAGTGAATTTTTTGCACTGTTAATTCAGCACGTTTTTCTTTGAACCCTTCTGGACGCTCAATAGTATTCATTCCTAAGCGTCCTTCAATAAGAACGCGATCGCCTTGGTGATAGTTTTGCTGAATTTCTTTTGCTATGTTGCCCCAGCCTACCACTTTTAAGGTTGCCGGAGGTTCTCCCTCTCGTCCAGATGGAAATTGCACAAGCATTTCGGTTACTTCCCGGTTATCTGCTGTAAATCGCAGTTGTGGTTCTTGAAGAATTTCCGCCATCAATACGCAGCTATTCATTCAATAAAATCCTCCTGATTAAGATAAAGTGCTAAATGGTGGTGAATAATGCCTTGTTTCATGAGTTTTTGAGAACTGAACAAAGGAAACATTTCATTCAACCTCTCAACCCCTCTGCAATTCCTCGCAGGTTGATAGTGTGAAGTACCCTAAGTTCCGCTATGCTTCACTTAGGGCTTCCTGACCTCACCCACTACTGCGGGTGATACCCAGTCTCTCAACTGGCTGTTCAGGCGTAAATTTCCCCTCTTCCAGGGGTATTTTTGATTCCGAAAAAAACATCAAGTTAAGGGCAGCATTGATATCCCTATCCCAGACTTTTTTGCATTCAGGGCATTCCCATTCACGGATAGAAAGGGTTAAATCCTCTTTGATATACCCACAATGAGAACATCTTTTAGAGCTAGGGAAGAATCTATCTACATAGCAAATCTCGCAACCGTAGATATCACCCTTGTACTCCAACATCGTGAGGAAATTCCCCCAAGCAACATCACTAATTTGTTTGACTAGCTTACGGTTTTTGACCATGCCTTTAATATTCAGACTTTCCACTGATATTGCTTGGTTTTCGCAGGTCAGTTTCAGACTGATTTTATGCTGGTAATCTTGCCGTTGGTTAGCCACTTTTTCGTGAATCCTGGCTACAGATAATCTCGATTTTTTCCGATTGCTTGAACCTTTGTGTTTTCTGCTTAACCTCCTTTGTCTAATTTTGAGTCGGCGTAAAGACTTGTGAAAGTATCTTGGGTTCTCAAACTTCTCACCATTTGAAGCAATCGCAAATTCTTTCAGTCCTAAATCCAGCCCTATTTTGTTCCCGTTCAATGGTGCATGAGCAATATCAAGTTCCGTAACTATACAAGCGTAGTATTTGCCAGATGGAGTCTTGGATATAGTTACACTTTTTGGAGTTCCTAATATTTCTCGATGAATCACCATCCTCAGAGGTGTCATCTTTGGTAGTTTCAGAAATCCGTTCTCGTCTATAGAAAAATGCTGTGGCACTCGAAATGATTGCCGATGACTTCTCTTTTTCAAGTTTGGGAACCCTCCCAACTTCTTAAAAAATCGTGTGAATGCAGACTCTAAATCTTTCAGTGTTTGTTGTAGTGATTGGGAATTAACTTCTGTAAGCCATTCAAATTCAGACTTTAAGTGAACCAACAGTTTTGCCCATTCTTTGTATCGCAGAGATTTTTTGGACTGTGCGTAAGCATCTGTAGTCAGTCTCAAAAAGTGATTATAGACAAATCTAGAACAACCGAAACACTTTGCCAAAAATGCTGATTGCTCCTTATTTGGATAGATTCTGAATTTGAAAGCTTTATTCCCCATAATGCTTACTATACATAGCTTATCTAATTCACGTCAATTAGTTAAGTGTTCTAGAGGCTGCCCTGGCTTTTATGAGGCAGTGCATTCCTGAGCCAGTGCTGCAGGAGGGTTTCCCTCCGTAGGCAACTGGCGCTGCAAGAGCGTATCCGTAGGATTCACCCGAACGCGAGTGCGTCTCCGCTAGGAGAAGGGGTAACCCTGCTGCAGGCGACTGGCGCTTGCGGAGCGTATCCGCAGGATTCACCCGAACGCGAGTGCGTCTGGTGACAGGAGAAGGGGTCTCCCTCCATAGGTATCTAATACCGTTTCACTTTAAGGTTGATACAAATAGGCAGCAGGGGAGACAGCGCTGCAGGAGGGTTTCCAACGCCAGATACCTACGGAGGGAAACCCTCCCGCAGTACTGGCTCCTCCGCAGGCGACTGCGTTAGCGCAGCGGTAGCGACGTCAGGAGCGTCACCCGAAGGGGAGCACCCGAGCACCCGAGCAGGGGAAAATAATTAAAGACCAATCATTTGTATCAGGCATTTCGTGAAATGGTATAACATTGGGGTCTTCCCCGTTGTAGCAACTGCCGTCCCCCAAGCTTCACTTTGTCCCGCATGGGGTTTTCCCGCCAGGAATGATAAAAGCCAAGCGATTGTCGCGAACAGAGCGCTCTACCCTGCTCACAACCTTCGCCTGACTGTAAAAAGCATGGAATTTGACACTTGATTAGTATAATTGTACCATATTTCAATTTTTAATTAATTATTCATAATTCGTAATAATTAAAATATTAACGAATTATAAATTTGTCTTGACATGAGCTGGAAAAATGCCAAAAGCAAGTAACCGCGCTGGCAAGTCACGCAAAAAGGGTAGCCGCAAGAAAGCTGGTAGCTGTAACTGCTGTTGATTAAGGACACGGGCAAATATCAGCTGCTGCACTAAGGACTGAAATGCCTGAATGACGCGTGTTGGTAATTCGCGCTGGCGTTGTACTTTTGCTAAATCGTGTAATTCTACACGTTCTTCTTTGAGTGGTTTACTTAGAACATTGGCAGCTACGACAGCATCTTGAATGGCATAGTTAATGCCAACTCCACCAACAGGAGACATGACATGGGCAGCGTCACCAATGAGCAGTAGCCCAGGACGATACCAACGCTTGAGTCGGCTAGACTCCACGGATAGAAAGGCAATCTGCGACCAATCTTGCAGGTGTTCTATGCGGTCTTGTAAATCTGGCACAACTTCTACAATAGATTGTCGCAGTGCCTCGATGCCAGCAGCACGAATTTGCTGATAGCCACCTTTGGGAATGACGTAGGCAATTTGCCATTGGTCACCACGGTCAAGCATTGCTACGATATGACCACGCCCAAAGCGTCCCATTAAGCCTTCAGGGTCTCTCTGTTTTCTTGGTAGGCGGAACCAAAGGACATCCATTGGTGGTGATGTTTGAATGGCTTCAAAGCCAGACAGTTGACGTAGACGCGAATGGCGTCCATCTGCACCGACTGTCAGGATTGCCCGAACTTCGTGCCAACCTCCATGACCCCGGTAGCGTATACCCCGAATAATTCCATCCTCTTCGATCAACTCTTGCACATTTGCACCTAGCACAAGCTGAAAATTTGGATACTTTTGAGCAACAGCCGTGATGAACTCCAAAAATCTTACTTGAGGCAATACTGTAATGTAGGGGTAGCGAGTCTTGAGGCGACTAAAGTCAGCGAAAGTAACGCTAGTTTCAGGAGTCTGAACGCTAAGGCGACGCATTTTGGAGTGAGGAAGTTCCAACAAGCGTTCGGCTAAGCCTAGTTCTTCCATGATTTCCATGACTGAGGGATGAATTGTATCGCCTCGAAAGTCGCGGTCAAAATCTTTGTGTGCTTCTAAAAGCATGACGGGAATACCTTGACGCGCCAGTAACAGGGCAAGGACAGCCCCCGCAGGACCACCACCAACAATGCAACAATTTGTGGTTTGTACGTCTAAAATCTCATGGGCAGAGGTTTGTGTCTCTTGGGAAAAATTGGAGGTGTGATGGGTAGCCATAACAATAACCACCAAATATTCATAATTCCACGGTAGTTAGCTTTTTATGGCTAAGGCTACTTTTTTAACTTTTCGTATTCTGTTCTAACGTGTATTATGAGCGCTAAACCTCTATTTTTGGTTGTTGCTCGTTTGTCTCTGGTGATGAATAAGCTGTTGCACATTTAAATTGCACATTCTTTCGTTAAGGCAGTCAAAAAGTCAAAAAACCCTTGACTCTTGACCCTTGACTCTTGACCCTTAACTTTTGCACTTATCTTAAATTCTCGTGGCGCAAGTTATTTTAGAAAACGTTTATAAAACTTTTCCCCCTCGTAGAGGAGAAAGTGTTGCATCCCAAACACAACCCCCCCTCAAATCTGGGAAGCAAGGCGATACAGTTGTTCACCGTGAAGAAAGCGTTCACAATGTCTTACGCCGAATTAACCTAACGGTAGCAGATGGTGAATTTATGGTGCTGGTAGGACCTTCCGGTTGTGGGAAAAGTACCCTTCTGCGGTTAATTGCTGGGTTAGAAGTGATGACGGGAGGCAATATTTTGGTGGGCGATCGCCTAGTCAATGACCTACCCCCCAAACAACGAGATATCGCAATGGTGTTTCAAAATTACGCCTTATATCCCCACATGACAGTATATGACAACATTGCTTTTGGTCTGCGACGCCGTCCTTTAGGAGGTAGGGAAGATGAGGGAGTAAAGATAGATGAAGGTGTATCATCCCCCTCATCCCATCTTCGTGTTTGGGTGGAGAATCTATTTGTGTCGATGACAAAGGTGCTTCCCAAGGGACTAAGGTATATTTCCCAAAAGGAACGAGTCGTAGATGAGCAGGTGCGTACTGTTGCTCAACTGTTGCAAATTGAAGCACTGTTAAATCGCTTACCTAAGCAACTGTCTGGCGGACAACGGCAAAGAGTCGCACTGGGAAGGGCGATCGCACGTAATCCTCAAGTATTTTTAATGGATGAACCACTTTCTAACTTGGATGCGAAACTCCGCACTGAAACCCGCGCCCAAATTGTGAAACTACAGCGCCAGCTGGGTGTAACGACGATTTATGTGACTCATGACCAAACAGAAGCCATGACGATGGGCGATCGCATTGCTATCCTCAATCAAGGACAACTACAACAAGTTGCGCCTCCATTGGAACTTTACAACCGTCCTGCGAACCGTTTTGTTGCGGAATTCATAGGTTCACCACCAATGAATTTTATCCCTGTGGAGTTTCATGCTCCATTATTGATTACCAATGGTGATTTCCGCCTCACTCTACCAGAAGTTTGGGCAAGTGCTTTGCAAAAATACGACGGGCAAACCCTCATTTTAGGAATTCGCCCGGAACATTTGGTTGTAAGCGTACCTGCAAATAAAAATTTACCAGTGCAAGTGGAATTAGTAGAAAATCTGGGAAATGATACATATCTTTCCGCAAGACTCCTCGAACCAGGTTTTCAAAAATCTGCTTTTCCAACTCATGAAGTACAAGTGCGAGTTCCTCCAGAGCGTTTTGTCTCTTATGGCGAACAACTCTGGTTATCTCTGACACCAGAAAAACTTCACTTTTTTGACCCGGAAACTCAACTTGCAATCTTTCCTAAGAGCCAGTCTCCTTCTTTACCTTTTGAAAAATAGCCCTTAAACCGAAAAAGCGTCCTTCTTACTCAAGAAGGACGCTTTTTACTTATAGAGGACGTGATATATCACGTCCCTGGATTAATAATTAGCCGTTGATTGCAGGAGCAGAAAGTGCAACAGGAACAACTTCACCAGAAGCCAAGTCGAGGGGGAAGTTGTGAGCATTACGCTCGTGCATCACTTCCATACCCAGGTTGGCGCGGTTGAGGACATCTGCCCAGGTGCCAATCACGCGACCTTGAGAGTCAATCACAGAAGAGTTGAAGTTGAAACCGTTGAGGTTGAACGCCATGGTGCTTACGCCCAGTGCAGTCAACCAGATTCCCACTACAGGCCATGCAGCCAAGAAGAAGTGCAAGCTGCGGCTGTTGTTGAAGGAAGCGTATTGGAAGATCAAGCGACCGAAGTAGCCGTGAGCAGCAACGATGTTGTAGGTTTCTTCTTCTTGACCGAACTTGTAACCGTAGTTCTGAGATTCGGTTTCGGTTGTTTCACGAACCAAGCTGGAAGTCACCAAAGAACCGTGCATTGCACTGAACAAGCTACCACCGAATACACCTGCTACACCAAGTTGGTGGAAGGGGTGCATCAGGATGTTGTGCTCTGCTTGGAACACCAACATGAAGTTGAATGTACCAGAGATGCCCAGAGGCATACCATCAGAGAAGGAACCTTGTCCGAGAGGGTAGATCAAGAATACTGCGGTTGCAGATGCCAAAGGAGCAGAGTATGCAACACAGATCCAAGGACGCATACCCAAGCGGTAGGACAATTCCCACTGACGACCCAGGTAGCAGAAGCAACCAATGAGGAAGTGGAAAATCACCAACTGGTATGGACCACCGTTGTACAACCACTCATCGAGGGAAGCCGCTTCCCAGATGGGGTAGAAGTGCAAACCGATCGCGTTAGAAGAAGGAACAACTGCACCAGAGATGATGTTGTTTCCGTAGATTAAGGAACCTGCAACAGGCTCACGGATACCATCGATGTCAACTGGAGGTGCAGCGATGAATGCGATAACAAAGCAGATGGTAGCAGCAAGCAGGGTGGGAATCATCAACACACCGAACCAACCGATGTATATACGGTTTTCAGTGCTGGTGATCCACTCGCAGAAACGCTCCCATACGTTGCCGCTTTCGCGACGTTGTAAGGTTGTGGTCATGATGTATTATGAATGCTGTGATTTATTTTTGACGGCTATTAATCAGGTAATTCTATGATTTACCTGTAATAGCCCAATTTACATGAATTCACTTAGCTTGAAGTGGCTACTTAATGATTTGTTATATTTTATTGCATTTGTTAAATATATTAAAATTATTCATACAAATACAACTTTAAATTTCCAAGTGTCTCAGAAGTGATATAATACATTGCCTTAAGATATGGAGCTCTTCTATAGAAGAGACCTTCGCACAAAAGTGGCTCCTCCATGCTTAATCTCAACTAGAAGTCAAAATAGATGTAAGGCAAGCTACCTTCAGGAGCGAGTAACCAAACACTGTAGAAACACAAAGGCACGAAAACAAGCTTTATAGGCCAGTTGAACTGTAAGTTGAGTGTTCGGTTAAAGGTATAGATTCCAGCCATGACAACAGTTAAAACAACTAGCAACATTGCCAGTTGGTATTGACTTATATTTAGGGCATCAACATACACCTTTTGAGCAAATTGCTCATCGGCGGGATAACCCCAAAGATGCTGAAATGCCAAAGAAGAATCTTCAAGTTTCGGCAGACGGAACCAGATCCAAGAGGTGAAAACCATAAACTGCGTGAGTAGCCAAGCCAAGACTATACCCAATGGCTGTTGCCAGAAATTTTCCAAATCCTCATAGCGATCGCTGATAGCATCAGTGAGTCGATGAACAGCCAAAGCGAACCCGTGAAATACCCCCCAAACCACAAAACCCAGTGCTGCTCCATGCCAAATACCTGCAATCAGCATGATAATTATCAAATTAAGACAGGTGCGATCCAATCCTTGACGGGAACCACCTAAAGGGAAGTATAAGTAGTTACGTAGCCAATCCCCTAGAGTTATGTGCCAGCGTCGCCAAAAGTCAGCAATACTGGTGCTGAAATAGGGAAAGTCAAAATTTTCAGGTAAAACTAACCCAAAAAGCAAAGCACTACCACGGGCAATATCTACATAACCACTGAAATCTAAATACAACTGCAAGCCGTAAGCAAAAGTTGCTAACCATAAATCTGTGCTTCCCGCCCTTTGCAAATTTCCAAAACATAAATCTACAAAAACTCCCAAACGATCTGCCAGAATACCCTTTTTGACTGCACCTCTGGCAATGAGCCATAGTCCCTCTGCCACAGTATCCGGAGTCAGTAAGCGGAGATTTTTAAATTGGTTTGCTAAGTTGTGGAAACGAGTGATAGGACCTGAAATCAGTTTTGCAAAGAAAAACTTGTATGTCGCAAATTGAAGAAACTCTCTAGAAGCGGGCGCACCACGGTAGACATCAACTAAATATGCAATGCACTCAAAGGTGAAAAATGAAATTCCCAAAGGTGCAATCAATTTAAAAGAGTTAGCAGATGAAGTGATAAGACTGGGGAAAAGAAACCTTACTAAAGGTAGCAAATATTTAAAACCAAGTAGTAAAAAAACATTTAAAACTATACCCAGCCACAAAAGTTTCAAACGACGACGATTCCAATCAACTTGAGCAAACTGCCAGTCTTCGTTCTTGAATTGCCCATTTAAAGTATAGGAGCCTGGTGTTATGTTTTCACCAATTTCTTGCCCCAGACGAAAGTTAATAAAAATGAGTGCTAGTAACAATGGAATGTAATGAACTTGCAAAGATGCATAGAAAACAAGGCTAGCAATTAATAAAGTCCATAACCGCAACTTTTGTTCTGCTACCGACCAATAAATTCCCAGAACACTCAGCAAAAAGAGTCCGTATAGAAGTGATATGAAGTTCATGTTTTAGTCATTCGTCCTGATTTTTCTCCCCGCCTCTTTTACTTACTGGACCAAGGAATCATAGGGTCATTAGCAAGTTTTTGTGAAACTTTGTAGGCACCGTAGCGGTTGAGATGGCTGGGGTCAGAAAAGTAGTCATTTGCCTTGGACCATAATTGACTCAAGTCTCGGTAAATAAAGTTTGGATGATCGGCCAAAAGCTTAATATACTGCTGAAATTCTTGCTCATATTTTGAGCGGACTGAGTCTAAATAATATGCTGTAAGAGGCATATTCACAAAGACTAAGGTAATTTTCTGAGACTGGGTAAATTCTAGTAGTGATCGCACAGCAGCATCTTGTTCACCTTGCAGTTGAAAAGATTTGTAGTCGTTGTCATTGTCGCCAGAAACTTTAGAATATTTTTGATAGTATGTCCCTGGCTCAAAGCGAATAGAAAGAGGAAGGAATCCATCAAAGTCAACTGCTTGTTGTGAAGCATCTTCTTCTGGATTCATGCTATTTGATTTTTTCGTGACTGCTTGAGTCATATCGCCAACAATAGGCAAAGATTTAAACTTTTGGCTCAAGAGCTTTTTCAGATGGTCGCGCTTTTGATAGCTAGCAGATAACGTAGCTAAACCTTGATTTAACCAATCATCTACAACTTGATAACTCCTGTTACCTAGCTGCGTTTGCGTGTTTGTTGTTTCCTTGTCTGTTTTCTGTTCTGTACTCTTGATTATGTCAGCATAACTTGTTGTTTCTGGAGATTTTGCTAATACGTATTTGTATCCAGGGGATGCAGCGATTGTTCTAAAGGTCATATCCTCTCGACCGCTGTTAAAAGCACGGGAACCATCTGCCCAGATAATAAGCTTTGGTAGTTCTGATGGCTCAAGAACTCCGCGCACAATAAAGTCAACAACTTGTGCTGTGGCACCATTAATGCCAAAGTTAAACACATCTATGTTGGTGTAACCTTGACTCGCTAAAAATTTGGAAAGTGCTGCAGGATCTATTCCCCGAAGAGCGCGTGAAGAGCCAATAATCAAGACATCTGGTGGTTGACCAGTTTTTGCAAGACGCTGTTTGTAGAGTACGAGTTGTTCATCTAACTGCCGAGCATGAAAACTTGGTATCTGCGTTGCCGATGCTCTCACTTTCTGGGACCGCGCTGCTAAAAGAATAGCAGATGGTGTTGCCTTTTGCTTCAACGGTGAGGCTGGTAAATCTGTTGACTGGGTATTATCTGATTGTGTAAATTCAGAAGCATTGAAGAGATGATTTTCACGTTGAGGAGATGTTTCTCCAGAAGTGCTAGTAAAAAACGCAGTTCTTTGTTTCTGTTCAGCCTCAGAAGTATACGACGATGTCCCCACACTAGAGGATGATTTGGACAAAACGCTGGCAATTGTGGACGTTGGGGATATGGTGCGAGCTATAATTTTACCCAAAAGCCAATCGGATTGTAAGGTGAGCAATAATCCTAAAGCACCCCAAACCAAGGCAACCCGCAGTCCTTGATGATGCTCTGCAATTGCCTCCTGTGACTGGTCACTATCAGTAAATAAATGAGTTGCTAAAAGCACCTTTCTGACTGTTGCGCTCCAATCTTGAGCCACCTCGGTGACAAATGTGTAAATTTCTTCAGTCGTTAAGTCAGGGCGCAACACGGGCTCGTCAGTCTCAGAGGGTAGAAGCTCGCGAACGTAAGCAGAAGTAGCGGCAAATTCTGGAGTTGCTTCTGGTGCCAAACGTTGGCGGTGCTTATAATCGACGCCGTAGTGCCAAAAAGGTTCCTTGTTCCCAGCACGACGACCATAGACGCGCACACCCCCAATTCCAGGGATTTTCAACTGGCGCACAAACTGAGTTACTTTTGAGGCAACTTGTTTGCGTGCTGGACAAACGGGTGCGTCACACATGATGTGTAATAAATCACCTTTGCGCAGCAGGAGTACACGAATACCTCCCGTCTTGAGACGCAAATCCAGATCTGGATTGAGTAAACGCTCTAGTAAGAAAATAATAGCAGGTTCATCACCAGAAGTCGCTAAGTCTAAAGCCGAGACTGCTAAAGCCGGATGTTCCTTCGCAGGTAAGGATACCCAATCAACCCATGTTGGCTTGTGGTTTGTTGCTTTTTGTCCATAGATAGTAGCAGCAACAATAGCTTGAGGAGCAATTGCTTCCAAAAGGGGTCTTATGGCTCCTAAACACAGTGTTTGATCTGGCGCATTGGCAGTTCCTAATGGGTCAGAAGCTGGGGTACAAAAGATATGTAGTGTTGCTTCTTTGATAGTCGCTCCTACTGCGACTTTTGACTCTGATAACTTCTCACCTAACAATCTCGACAGCGCTTGCACATCTCCCCAACGTGCCCATTCCTTCAGCATGACCTCGGGTGGTGTCAGATCCACCTTGATCAGCCAATCGACCTTGTTTTCACCACTGACTCGCGAAGCAATAACTGCGTCTTGGTAGCCAGAAAGCTTGAGATGTCGTAATTTTTCGGCGACTGGTTCGGCGATGAGCGATGGATCAGGGCTATAACTCGACTCACAAAATATCCACAGGCGACTTTCATTTTTCTGATTGTTTCCTGTGGATTTTTGCTTAATCACTTGAGCTTGTACAGCAACACCAAAAGGACTCAGGATTTCACTCAGATAGCGAGCGATCGCCTCCGGGTGTCCTTGGCGTGCCAAACTTTCGTTAGAAACAATCAGCGCCCCACCAAGTTTTTTGGATTTTTCCTCGTCTTCTAGCAGGGCTTGATCCACCTGTTCCAAGTGCCTATCAAGTTGATTTAGGTAAACTTTGTGACACCATCTTGGTCGGGTTTCCCCTTTTTTCTGTCCGTAAACGAATACCTGATAAATTGCAGGTTGTTCTTGACTTGTCAGGACATCCAGGTCTGTTTGTTGTAATGCTCGCAGTAAGTCAGCCAGAGTTCGCCAACGCTGAGGACATTCCGGACCTTCACACAGAATATGTAGGTCATTTCCCCGCAATTGGACTTTCACCCCGAAAGTGCTAATCCCCGTTGCTTGGCTTACCCACTGCACTAAAGATTTTTGGCGATCTGGTAATTCTGTTTTCATGGGAAGTTGACTTTACAGCAAGCTAGTGTTGCACAACAGTGTGGTGATCTAACAGTCGTGATCTAACAGTCGTGACCTAACAAAGGACTAGGTACTGAGTATGGGCGGGTTGAAAAATCTGGATACGAGCAAGTTTGGAAACTCGCCCTTACTTGGTAATATGATTATTCCCAATTTCTTATCCCGAATCGCCAATTCCCAATCCCTTGTAAACTAGAACCATAGAATTATCACACTATGTAGTTTTTTTTAACACTTTTGTTACCTTATGATTTTGCAAAATCAGCAAAGATAGTTGTGTATAGTCACACTACCCACTTTTGTTGAATTTTGTGTTTTGTTCCTCTCATTGATCGAACTCTCAGGAAATACCAATGCCACCCATAACCTCTGGACCTTCATCTGATTCTGGATTAAATCTGGGTTTGTTTACCATTCCCCAGTCTTGCCTGTTGCAAATTGGGACTGCGTCTGTTCTACTGCTGGTACTAGCTTCAAAAACCGCTGGAGACACCCTACAAGCACTTGGGGAAGCAAGTGAAGAATTGTTTCGAGGCGATCGCCTGCCTATTCTCGACTTCCCAGAGCAAAACGAATAAGAGTAAAGCTAAAAAATATACTTTTGTCAGTCAATGATTCTGTGGAAATTGCCATAACTAAAAAGGTGCCAAACATAGAATCACAAATATTAACCTGCTTCACCAAATTAGAGAATATGAGTTCCCTTTTATACTCTTTTACTCAGGCAGTGAATATCTACCCCGCCTCCGATTTATTTTTGCGTCATCGCTTGCAAACCGTGGAGGAATTGTGGGAGTCTGTTCTGCGGCAAGAATGTGGTCAGAAGATGGTAGATCTGTTGCGACAACTGCGGGATTTATGTTCGCCAGAAGGACAAGCAATCAATGACCAAGCTTCTTCTGTATTTAAGTTGATAGAACAGCTTAATATCAACGAAGCAATTCGAGCAGCTCGTGCGTTTGCTTTGTATTTCCAGTTGATTAACATCATAGAGCAGGACTACGAACAACGGCAGCAATTAATTCGTTATGAAGTAGAAACAGAATCAGGAACTCAAGAAACCTTACCAGATTTCATATGTTCATCTAACCAGGAAGAAGCAGAAAATCCTGTTAACAGTGGACTTGGTGCAGATTTGTTGACAAAGAGTTGGCAAGCAGCTAACTCCAACGGTAAACAGAGAGGGACTTTTGCCAATTTATTTCCTCATTTATTTAAACTAAATGTTCCACCACAGCAAATACAACGCTTGATTGCACAGTTAGATGTGCAACTCGTGTTTACAGCGCACCCAACAGAAATTGTCCGTCATACCATCCGCGATAAGCAGCGACGAGTGGTTCAGTTGTTGCAACAGTTAGATGTGGTGGAAAAGCGTTCTACGAATGGTGGTTCTTCCTGGGAAGTCGAGGAAGTGCGAGGACAATTGCTCGAAGAAATCCGCCTGTGGTGGCGTACTGACGAGCTACACCAGTTTAAACCTTCGGTACTCGATGAAGTAGACTATGCCTTACACTACTTCCAAGAAGTCATATTTGATGCCATTCCTTTCTTGTACAAACGCTTCAAATATGCTCTTTCTAGCACTTTCCCCTGGTTAGAACCACCCAGGAAAAACTTCTGTAAGTTTGGCTCTTGGGTAGGTGCAGATAGAGATGGGAACCCATCGGTCACACCAGACATCACCTGGCAAACAGCCTGTTATCAGCGCAACATTGTGCTGGAAAAATACATCAAGTCGGTGAAGCAGTTGATTAGCTTGTTGAGCTTATCGCTGCATTGGAGTGATATATTACCAGACTTGCTAGAATCTCTGGAGTTAGAGCAGTCCCAGCTCAGTGAAGTGTATGACCAACTGGCTCTGCGCTTTCGGCAAGAACCCTATCGGCTCAAGCTATCTTATATATTGAAGCGGCTAGAAAATACTCGCGATCGCAACCTAGCTTTGCATAAAGGAGAAATCCTCAAGAGCGAGAATAATACGCCTATCTACCGCTCAGGAGCAGAGTTCTTAGCAGAACTGCGTCTAATTGAACGCAACCTGACAGAAACAGGTTTAAGCTGTAGAGAATTAGAAAATCTGATTTGTCAGGTAGAAATTTTTGGTTTTAACTTAACGCATCTAGATATCCGCCAAGAATCATCCCGCCACTCAGATGCTCTCAATGAAATTCTGGAGTATTTGGGAGTTTTAAAAGTCCCTTACAACGAACTCTCTGAAGACGAGAGAGTTGCTTGGCTTGTTGGAGAACTGCAAACACGCCGCCCGTTAATTCCAGCAGAACTGCCATTCTCTGAAAAAACAAACGATGTGATTCAAACTTTACGGGTGGTGCGATCGCTACAACAAGAGTTTGATGAGAACATCTGCCAAACATACATTATCAGTATGTGTCGCCAAGTCAGTGATGTGCTAGAAGTTTTGCTACTAGCCAAGGAAGCCGGGCTCTATGACCCAGGTACTGCTATTGGTACAATTCAAGTCATTCCTCTGTTTGAGACAGTAGAAGACTTGCGACGCTCCACAAGCGTCATGCGAAAACTGTTTGCATTACCCTTATATCGCGCTTTGCTAGCAGGAGGGTATCAAGCACAGGAAGACAAGGAAGACAAAACCCCCTCATCCCCACTCACTCCCAATTTGCAAGAAGTAATGTTGGGGTATTCTGACAGCAATAAAGACTCTGGTTTTTTAAGTAGTAACTGGGAAATCCACAAAGCTCAAAAATCACTACAGCAAGTCGCAGAAGAATATGGCGTGAATCTGCGGATTTTCCACGGACGAGGTGGTTCTGTGGGACGCGGTGGTGGTCCAGCTTATGAGGCGATTTTGGCTCAGCCTGGTCACAGTATCAATGGACGGATCAAAATTACAGAACAAGGAGAAGTTCTAGCTTCTAAATACTCCTTACGGGACTTAGCGCTATACAACCTGGAAACTATCACCACTGCTGTCATTCAAGCTAGCTTGCTGCGCACTGGGTTTGATGATATAGAACCCTGGAACGAAATTATGGAAGAGCTAGCAGCGCGATCGCGCGCTCACTACCGCAACCTCATCTACGAACAACCTGATTTTATTGACTTTTTCCATCAAGTCACCCCAATTGAGGAAATTAGCCAGCTACAAATTAGCTCCCGTCCTGCTCGTCGTCCATCTGGCAAGAAAGATTTAAGTGGCTTGCGGGCAATTCCCTGGGTATTCAGTTGGACACAAACCCGTTTCTTGCTACCTTCTTGGTATGGTGTTGGTACAGCGTTGCAAGAATTCCTAAACGAAGAACCAGAAGAACATCTGAAGTTACTGCGTTATTTCTGTATCAAATGGCCTTTCTTCAAAATGGTGATTTCTAAGGCTGAAATGACCTTAGCAAAAGTAGACTTGCAAATGGCGCAACAGTATGTTCAAGAATTGTCTAAACCTGAAGACAAAGCTCGATTTGAAAAGGTTTTTGAACAAATCGCTAATGAATTTTACCTGACTCGGAATTTAGTTTTGCAAATTACTGGTCACCAAAGACTTTTGGATGGCGACCCCGTATTGCAGCGATCAGTACAGTTGCGTAATGGTACCATTGTACCGCTTGGGTTTATACAAGTTTCTCTCCTCAAGCGTCTGCGCGAAGCCCGAACGAATGTGACATCCGGAGTCATCCACTCTCGTTATAGTAAAGGCGAGTTGCTACGAGGGGCATTGTTAACTATCAACGGTATTGCCGCAGGCATGAGAAATACTGGTTGATCTGCTAAGCGGAGTCAAGAGTTCAAAGTCTAAAGTCAAGGCGGAGTCCAAAGTCCAAAATAAACTCTTCTTGACTCTTGACTAGAACTCTTGCATGAATATTTTGTGTAGGGGAGTTAGAGAGTAAAGCAGCGCAACAAATCTCAGAAGATGCGTTACGGACTTCGTCCTAACACATCCTACAAATCTTTTATAGCATTCATGCAAGATGTCTACTCTTGACTCTTGACCCTTGACTCTTGACTCTTAAATCCTGACTCATGACGAAAAATCGAACTCTAATTTGTACCTTTTTAGCCCTCCTGACTGGATTTTCTGGAGGTTACATAGGAGGGCAATTGACCATAAATCTCCATGGTCACAACTGTCAAAACCAACCCTGGGGCTTGAAGGAAATGTGTCATGCTTGGATAGCACCAGGGGCAGTTTGGCAAGGTAGCACCACAGGAATGTGGACAGGAACTGTTTTGGGTGCATTTGTTGCGGGTTTAGTGACACGACAAAATCGGCAGTAGGGAGAAGAAAGAAGAGGGAAAAATATTGACTCTTGTTTCCTCATTCATTCTTCTTTCCCTATACCCTTGGTTTATAAGCCGTCAGCTGGGGCGGTAGGCGTTTGTAAATGACTCAGAGTTTTCCAAGAGTTGGTGTTGGTGTCAAAACAACGCCAAGTTCCCCCAGAACACTCCTGATAGCAAAACAGGGAGCGATCGCCAGCGTTAAAGTTGTCAGTTAAATAGTAGATAATTCCTCTAAAAGGATGTGTTTTTCGACTCAATCGCTTGGCTACTGCTTGATTGGGGCACTCTATAACAAACACGGGTTGTCCATCCAAATAGCCCAAAGAGAAGATACACATCCGCAAAATGGCTCGCAGCCAGCTTTCTGAGTTATCGAAATAATCATCGATAATTTTGTTAGTGAGAGCTTTCTCTAAGGCACGGTCTTGTTTATGAGGAGTGTGAGGGTCTGACATAGCGCAACCTAATGCTTTACCGTTGGTTTGAGATTAAACCAAAAGCTCCAAAAGTGACAAGCGTATGTCGAAACATACATCAAGAAAAGTCGAGAAAAGTCAAGAAAAGTCAAAAATTCAAAAATAAAGGTCAAAAATCGCTTCCTGAACTCATTTCCCTATCTCGCCACTTCCTCCTTGCCTCCTTCTATGTTCACCATGCCTGGTAAAATCTTCTATTGAGGATCATAGTAAACTTGCCATGACTGCCGAAATTAACCAAGAGAACCAAACAACTAAAGGTGCTGATGCTATTGATGAAGCAATTGCACGCGGAATTGATTTTGATGGTTCCCCCATCCCCTCGGAAAAGTTGGAACTTTATCATAAAGTCATGGCGCTAGAAGCGAATAGGCAGCGCAGCGGTGTGAGCAACACTATGCGATCGCGGATTGTGCGAATTGGCGCGAAACACATTCCCCAACCAGAACTCAACCAGCAGTTAATAGACGCTGGTTTTGCCCCGTTAAAAGAAAAAGAAATTGCCTTTTTCTATGGTGGAAAGTGAGATAGGGAACAAGAAGAAAACAGAAAATTATTGTGCCTTCACTATTCACCAAAAATCTGTAACACTGTACCCCATTTCCTCTAGCATTTGTCTTAGTAGAGGCAAACTCAGTCCAATCACGTTACTGTGGCAACCTTCGATTTTTTCTACAAATAGACCACCACGACCCTCCAAGGCAAAAGCACCAGCACATTTTAAAGGTTCACCAGTAGCGACATAGGCGTCAATAGTGCGATCGCTCAGTTGAGCAAAGTAAACCCTTGTGACCTGACACCTAACTAAAGTTCGGTTTTGTGAAAGGTCAATGAAAACGTGACCTGTGTAAAGATCACCAAAATGACCTTGCATTTTTTGCCAGCGTTGACGTGCTTCCTCTGGATTTGCGGGTTTACCATGAATTTCCCCATTCACCGCCAACACAGAATCGCAACCCATGATTAAAGCAGATTCAAACTGAGGGGCTACAGTTTCTGCCTTGCGTTGGGCTAAAGTTTTTACCAATTGTGCTGGCTCATCAATTTGGACTTGCGACTCATCAAAGTCACTGGGATAAACTAAAGGTTGAATTCCAGCAGTTTGCAGCAAGCGGCGTCGCGCAGGGGAAGCAGATGCAAGGACAAAGGGTGGAGTGCCCATAGGAGGAGTCGGAAGTGGAGATTAGCAAACTAATGATAGCTAGTAAACAGAGAAAGACTCTACCGATTCTTCAATTAATCGTTTCACTCTACCCCAACGTCTTTCAGGAATTGAGGCATTAAACGTAAAAAGTTTGCCACGACTGACAGCCACGCTAGCAAGGTTGTGGCGTTTTTGGTTATTGGGCAATGAAATTGCATACTCTAAAAGATAGTATGTCTTTCCGTTAGACTCCTGCTCTTGAGCATTGACTAATTCAGCTTTACGACCAGAACCTTCAGGAGCTAACGCATTTTTTCCCAACTTATATCCTACTTCTCCTGGCGTTCCCAGTTCTTTCAAAGTTTTGCCTTCTGGAACTGGACTAATCACTACAGAAATATTTTCAGTTAGCTCAATGATGTCGTGGAAGACCACATCCGGACCGTTACCAACTTTAACTTGTACCCAGCCGTTAGGATATGAGAACTCATAGCCGTCAGTGGTGTCTACATAGCTTTTGAGTCCAGCTGCAGCCGCGACACTACAATGACTCAAGCTGAAGCTAAACGCCAACACCACAATCAATACAATTCTTTTCCACATTTCTACTGTTTCCTTTAGGCTGGAAGCAACACCAGGCAAGTGTCATGTTTCGTTTTTCATTGTCCCATGTATGCTGACAACTTACGAACTGCGTTGATTTTACCCTGGTAGAACACCAGAACACATTCAAACTTGGTTTGAGCAAAGAAGCGATCGCACTTCAAAAACATGGATGCCTACACTACTAAGGTGTGTTCTATACAGGCATATGCTCATATTCCGACTTATTGGTGGTTATAACGTCTATTCTAAAAATCTTTAATGGAGGTACTTGGATACTTTTCTAATGCATTTTGATGGTTGTGATTTCGATGAATGAACTTGCTAAAAATAAACCTCTAGCCATCATCTTTTAAAAATTTTTGATTGATTAACTTATTGTAAATAAAGTTTAAATTATTCTGATTATAACACATCATCTTATCATAGTCTTGTTGTTACTAAGATATTTTTTATACAAAGTTAATATAAGCTTTTCATCTTTATATATAGTTATATAAGTTTTTCATAAAGATTAGATTTGTTAAGTGACGATCCACCACCAAAATACTAGGATGCAATTACACCATGAACTAATCATAGATAGCTATGAATAAGTCAGAGAAAGACCTAGGAACAATCAAGAGCAAGAAAATATTATTCAGGAAAGGATAACAATCATACATTTAAAAGTTACATAAAAGCTTTGATAGTTATCGGAGATATTTATAGCAAAATCTATAACAAACCGAAATCACTTTTGAGAAAATGCGAAGGCTGTAGAGGTAGCTTTTGCGACAAGTATTTGGAGATACCTTCTTATTTAAGATATGACTAGTATGATTTCAAACACCGTTTTTTTACCTAAAATAGGTTCCGTTATTTCTTCAGTTTTGGTAGTAGCTAGTACCTGAAGGGGTGACGAAGAAGCTATAAAGCAGACTGAATAAGAGTCATAGCACGTAGGCCCTTCTGAAAATTGGGTAATTTACTGGGCTTTAAGCGCATCAAATCATGAGCGAAATTAGCCCAAAATTCCATTGCACCTACCCATAGTTGACCATACAAACCAATCCAAAAAGCACTGTGTCGTTGGTGTAATCGCCGTAATTCTTTCAAACGACCAACATATTTTTGTAGTCCCATTTTACGAGAGTTACGACCAACTAAGATAGCACAAGTATAGGCAATGGCAATCAATAAGATCAATGCTATCAAACGTTGATTATCAGCATGAGTAGATTCGAGATTATAACCACCAGTCTTGCAATCACGGAACATGGCCTCAATACAACTTCGCAATTTAAAAGCTTTAATTGCATCGCTAAGGCTGTCAAGGTTAGTGAGTAAAAACCAACCAGCAGGCTCCAACTTACCACGATATTTGCGCTTGTAATATGCGGCTAAATTGAATTTAGCGAAACCTTTCTGTTTGGTAGTCTGAATACCCGTCAGGAAGAACGAGATACCAGGGATTAGTCCCAAGGATTGTAAACGTTGGTATGACTGATTTTCTTGCCGAATATAAGTGCCTTGGTTTTGACGCAATACAAAGGCAATTTTCTTACTATATAGCCAATTTGCCAGCTTGATACTATGAAATTCTCTATCTCCTAGCACCAGTATTTTATATCCCTTAAATAACCGTAGCAATGGGCGTATTAACTTTTTCTGTTCCGCCAAATTGCTCGCTCCTCTTTTTGATAACAATATCCAGTAAACTGGTATTGCTCTTTTTTGTTCAATCAAGCTGATTACGAATACATTTTGCTCTCACCACTGTGTTCTATCAATGGCAAATATCAGTTGTTTATCTGCACCAATAACGCTGTTCTTTATCCATCTTTTTATTAGGGGAAACCACAGATATTCAATTGATAGCTGCGGCAGTAGTAAAAATCTTTGAATACTCCTGCGTCTACTTTCAAAAAGTATTGGTTGTGGAAATACAGATGAGAGCTTTTCTATCGTGACCGTTTTCTGAAATTGTAATAGTATAACCAAGATTTCTAACATCTTGTACTGCGTGGGTGTGAGTAGATTTTCAAAGCAGCTTTGGTAGAATTTAGGTAGTATTATCATCTGATAAGTCTTGTTGAGAATACCTGGCCTATCTTTTTTTACCTTAAAACGGTCACACTCCTCTATTTTCTTGGCTTCAGTCCCTTTGTCACCCCTTCAGAGCTAGTACTTTATTACCTTCACCACTTAGAGCGCAAACAAATCCATTGGTCTCAGATGGAGCTTTAAATGCTGTTGATTATTGTAAAAAGAATGCCTCTAGTTATTTCCGGTCTGACAAAACCAGATTGCTTGTTGCGACCTCTAACTGCTCAGACATAGTTCACAAAACCGTTAGTGTGTTAAAAGCAGCTGGCTACAATCCTAAACTGAATTTGAATACAGACCAAGGTTTATCCACTTTTATCAGGGGTGCCGTTCAAATTCTCGGTAAAGATAAAGAGTATGTTCGTACTTTTCAAAATGTTCGGACATATTTTGGTGATAAGGTAGCTGAACAGATTGGTATCGGAGCAGTAGGTTTATACGCTCATAGTAATCTAGGTTATAAATTCAAAAATTCTAATGATCGTGAGGAAAAACGTGCAGCGCAGCGCGCGGATAATCAAGTACTTAACAATAATCAAGTACTTAACAAAAGAGGTAACGAAACTCATGAACAATGGTATGAAAGAATTGATCCAATCATCATGCGTACTCCAAAAGCAGAGTACCAAGCATGGAAAGCAACTTTGTCGGCTCAAGATAGAAAAGCATACGACGCTATCACAAAACGTAAAAATCGTGAAGCAGCAAATAGGTTCAACGATGTTCTGCCTGCGATAATAGAAGATGCGCTCTCAAACCAAGATGCGACCTCCACACCTCAAGAATGTTGGCGACCTGATGATCGTGGTAACTGGAAGCGTATTTGCTAAGCAACGCGTCAGGTCAGTTAGAAGTCAAACGGCGCTATGCAGAATTAGGCGTAGTTTGTGCTTCTGGTTTAGAGAGTGAGTTTTTATCCTCACCCTTGAGTGAACGCCCTAAGGTGCGGGAGACTCTCCTACCAAACTCACTCTCAACTCCTAACTATTTATTGGTTGCACCTTTAGGACGACTAATGTCACATCATCGGTGTTTTGCTTATCTACACCGATGAATTGTTGTACTTGGTCAAATAGGTAATCTAGTATTTCTTGCGGTCCACTACAAATCCTACAAGCGTGGTGAAATACCGCAATGAGGTTTTCTTCATCATAGCGATCGCCACTTGCTGCTGCGGCATCGGTCAAGCCATCTGTATAGTACAGAATGACATCTCCAGGCTCTAACTTTGCTTGAGCATCTTCATACTGGCTATTGGCATCTAAACCGATCAACATTCCAAAGGTATCCAAACGAGTGACTGTTTGTGTTGCAGCATGCCACCACATAGGAGGATTGTGTGCCGCATTACTGTAAGACAAAATCTGAGTTTCGGGGTCATATTCAGAGTAAAACAGCGTGACAAAGCGGTGGGAATTTTCTAAATCCGCATACATCACTCGATTCAAGTTTTGCAGAATTCGTTTGGGAGAGTGACCATGCAGCACTTCTCCTCGCAACATTCCCCGCATCATGGTCATAATCAGTCCTGCGGGGACTCCTTTACCCATAACATCACCAATAACCAAGCCCCAACGACCATCTGTATCAAAACTGCTTTTGTTGTTCGGCTGGATTTGATTGTGATTTGTGGGAATAAAATCGTAGTAGTCTCCACCAACACGATTGGCAGGTTTACAGCGTGCTGCCAAGGCGACACTTGGAATGGTAGGGCATTGGCGTGGTAAAAGTCGCCTTTGAATTTCTGCACCAATTTCTAGTTCTTGATCTAGGCGTTCTTTTTTCCTGAGTTCTACAGCTAGTTCATCGTTCTCTATTGCGACTGCCGTTTGATCTGCCACTAATCGAACTAACTTTTGTCTCGTTTCTGTCCAACAATAATTTGGATCACGGCTCAAAACGTAGAGCCATCCTCGTTCTGTATGCTTTACGAGAATAGCTGTACCAAAGATTTGTATGTCTGGTCCTAAGCAACGATGCATATAGTCATCCAATACACCCGTAGTCGTTGCTATCGGTTGGGTATTTGGCACATATGTAATTTGACTGGTTGCTGTTTCTAGTGCTTTGCGGATATTCTTCCGCTGCCGACTATCCTGCCAATGCAGCTGCTCTAATCTCACTTGACCATTAGGTTTATACAGAAATAGGGCACTTCCATCTGCATCTGTGACTCTTGTCGCCATCAACGGAATCAGCTCCAAAAACTGATTCAAATTATTGAAGCTTCTGAGGGCAAATCCTAAAGAACTCAGTAAGTCTTGAATTTTATTTTGTTCTCGGTGCAACCGTGCCACAAGTTCTTTAAGTACAACAACTGGAGTGACCTCCGTTGTCGGGACACTACCATTACTATCTGTTGGTTGAGAAGGTGGTTGAGGCACAGTTACCATTGTGGTTTACATTAGCAAGTTTTAGAATCCTTATAAAAAATACTTTCGTTTTTGAACAGCTAAATTATATTGTGATAAGTCTTGCAGTTTAGCAAGAGTAGAAAAACGTAAGGTGTAAATTTAAAAAGTATTTCGTATTTCATTTACTTTTTTAATGACTGAAAATCCAAAGTTGAGATTCATATATTCTTAAGCACTAAACGACTTGCAAAAACACCTACCATAAGATAGAAGCTAGTAAGCTTCTCATTATCTCATCAATTCATCACTTTGTCATACATCTTTAGAAATATAAAATTTTACTTAAAAAGATAAATAGTTGTCTTTCAAAAATGGCTACTTTTGACCTGGAATCTTATGATTTTCACAACTTCTCCTCATCCACAAATGCGAAATTATACAAACTAAAATGCATTAGAGAAATCACCAATTCCCGATGCAGAAGCTGCGGCACAAAATCCAGCAACAGCAGAAATGGCAACCTTTCATCCAAAAGTTGAACAAGAAAATTATCTTGCTGTTCAAACTAACTCTTTAAATATTTAATCTACCATTAGAGAATATTTTTAAACTCTAAGTCAGGGAATTTTGACGAACAAAGAACTCAAAAACCATCACACAAGAGAGTGGCAATAAGGTTCGGATGAACCGATTGCCGTTAGCCCGGAGCTAAAGGTCTGCGCAATTAACTCCCTGTACAGCAACATTACAATGTTTTTGAAGTGTAAATGCTACCTCTACCCTCTAAGGCTAACCATTCAAGAGTGCTTCTACAAACTCATAGCTAGAAAAAGGACGTAGGTCTTCAATTCCTTCCCCTGCACCAATAAAACGAATAGGTAAGCCTAACTGCTGCACAACAGCAAGGGCAACGCCTCCTTTTGCAGTGCTATCTAGCTTAGTCAAAACGACACCACTCAGTTGTGCTGCTTGGGAAAAGACTTCGGCTTGCCGCAATCCATTTTGACCTAAAGTAGCATCTAAAACCAAAAGGGACTCGACTTTGGCATTGGGGGCTTTTTTGTCAATGATGCGGCGGATTTTACTGAGTTCGTCCATCAAATTTTTTTTATTTTGCAGCCGTCCTGCAGTATCCACCAGCAATAGTTCTGTTCCTCGGGCAGTGGCAGCAGAGATGGCGTCAAACACGACAGCTGCTGGATCTGCATTCTTCGCGGGATTGGAAACGACTTCCACGCCACTTCTTTGACCCCAAATCTTGACCTGTTCTACTGCGGCAGCACGGAAGGTATCTGCTGCACCAATAAGGCATTGATAGCCTGATTTCTTGGCGAGGTGGGAGATTTTTCCAATGGTTGTGGTTTTACCTGCGCCATTGACCCCAGTGATTAACCAAATGTTGAAAGTTTCTTTTTCTGGGGCAAAAATAAATTTGCCAGATTGTTTGACTGGTGCATCGAGCATATCTCGCAAGATTCTTTTGAGATAGGCGATCGCTTCTTCTGGTGGCAAGGCTTCTTGACGAAGCTTGTTCTGTAGAGTACTGATGATATGGTCTGTAGCTTCGACACCGACATCAGCTTGCAATAGTAATGCCTCAATCTCCGCCACTGCTGCTTGGTTCAGCGGACCTTGTCCAACAATTGCCTTAAGTTGGTTGACGATGTTACGGCGAGTTTTATCTAAGCCTTGCCGCAGCTTTTTGAGCCAAGTGATTTCTTCAACAGAAATGTCTTCTGGACGCCGACCTTGTGCCGCCAAGACTTCTGTTGACCACAAAAACCCTTCATCAAAGTCAAGTCCAGCAATTGCCTCTGGAAGTTCTGGTGCTGTGGTAGTTGCGGCAGCTAGCTGTACTACCTCGGGTTCTTGCACTTCAATTGCAGTGGCTATGAGTCTTTCCTGCTTTGCTTGCCGTTCTGCTGCTGCCCTTTCTAAAAAGGATAATGTTGCAGGTGCCGTTGGCTGTGTCACCTCTTCTGTTGTTGGTGGTTCTGTAGGTTCTGGTGCAGCGAGACTTTCTGTGGTCACTAAGTTTTCAGCATCTGGCTCAGAGGCAATTGCTGCGACTTCTGGTGCTTCATCTGTGCTATCTGGTTCTTCCGCAACGGTTTGCGCCGCATCAGCCGCCACTTCTTCTGGAGGTTGTGGGGTTTCTACTGCTGGTTGTGGTTGTGCCGTTTCTGCCTTGGCTGGCTCTGTTCCAGGCTCTTGTTGTAGTGCTTCGGCTGTGACTTCATTCGTTGGCGTTTCTGCCGACTCGGATTGTTGCTTTTGCTGGATGTTCTTGTAGGCAGCTTTAGCATAAGCCAATAGGTCTACTTCCACATCAGGTGCGGTTTCTGTCGTTGATGTTTGGGCTGGTTCAGATTGAGATTCTTTGGTAGCAGGAGTTTCTTCCTGCTTTTGTTGAGAGGGAGTACCAGAAGGTTCGTTATATTGACGGCGGAACCAATTAAAGACCATTGCAGCTTGCGTGTTATAAAACTTAAGTTTTTATCTAAGTTATGAGTTTAATTTAACTTTTAACTCTTTCTTGAGGTAATGTTTGCCACAGATGATTTTTCTATAATCTCCCTACCCTCTTGCGAATGCAAGGTATTGTATCCCTACCACTGTCCCCCGTAGGGGGTACAGGGAGGAAACAATTTTATTGATTGGGAGGGCAAGGGTCATGGGAATAAAGTGAATTAGCATTAATACTGACAACTAGAACTTGTGGCTATAGAGTCGTTGCTATCTTTCTTTGCTCAGTGACTCGGCGCAGAACACCATTAATGAATCGATGGCTATCTTCTTCACTGTAGCGTTTAGCTAACTCGACAGCTTCGTTGATTGCCACGCTTTCCGGAAGGTGAAGATACTTCATTTCTGTCACGGCGATTCGCAGTATGTCCCGGTCGATATGGGCAAGGCGAGTGACTTGCCAATCGACTAAGGCAGTAGAAATTTGCTCATCTATCAGGCTTCGGTTTTCATTGACAGTAATGATGATGTCTTTGGCGTACTCGCGGACTTCTTTGTCTTGATTAGCTAGTTGAATGAGTTCTGGGAATTCAACAGCTGCTGCCAACTTATTGATGGCTGTTTGTGTGTACACAATCGCCTCTTTGACCATTGTCCTGGCAGTATTTAGGTCGGTAGCACGTGTTTGGCTAGTTAGAAGGCGGTCGTTACTGCGTTGTAGCTCGCCAGCAGCATTGTCTAAGGTATCTTGAACCTCAGATCTCAGGGTGCGGACTGCTGCTAACACTAACTTTGGTACGAGTTGATCTTGTGGGATTTTTTCTAATTTCTTAGGGCTAATTGGCAGTTGACTTAGGCTTAAAAGTGCCAATTCGCGGGCAATTTGACGAGGTTTACGCTCTTGCATAAAAGTGGCTCAGGGTGTGAGGAAGAATTTTCGATTTTAGATTAACAAGTGCAAACAAGGAAGACTAGAGGAATAACTCTTAACGAAATGATGACAAAAGAATGGGGTTAACCCGCTCTCATGATATCTGGCATTGGAGAGTTGAGGTTGCAAGCAAGTGAATTTATTCGCCCAGATAAAAAAATTTTCCTTTCTAAATCCCCCCACTCGCTTCGCTCAAATTCGCTCGTTCTTCTTAGAAAGTTGCCAGGAGGAGCCAGTACTGCAGGAGGGGAGCCACTGCGGTGGACGGGTTCCCCGGCATAAAGCAAGTGGCGTTCTCCCTCCGTAGGTATCTGGCGTTGGTTTCCCTCCGTAGCAAACTTTCCGCAAAATTCAAAAATAAAATTCTTCATTTTGAATATTTTGAATTTTTCCGTTCGCGCAGCGTCTGCGCTACCGAGAAGGAGGTATGGGGTTATTGTGAGGAGCTAGCACTGTTGTTAGCCAGCGCTATGCAGGATGGTTAGTCCGATCTGATAGTGACTACCGTGCATAGTTTCCCGACTTGTTCAAAGCAGCGTCTGGGGAAGGAAAGGTGACTAGCGTTTGTGCATTCTAAGTTCTTCTCAAGAATAACGACTGACTACTCATCTTAAGTTTCTTCCAGAGGAATAACCTGCCGTTTTGCTTCTATGGGTGCTACTTCTAGTTTGCGCTCTTTAGAGTTAGGGATAACCAACGGAGTTAGGGAAGTATTAGGAGCAACAATGCCACCAGAGACTATGATTTTAAAGGCATCTTCAATGGATAATGACAGGTTCACGACCTCGTCTTCAGGAACAACCGCATACCATCCGGTAGTGGGATTCGGGGTTGTCGGGATGAAAACGCTCAACATTGGGCGAGACATCTGAGCCTGGATTTCACTGCTCATAGCACCTGTCACGAAGGCGATCGCCCACATGCCTCTGCGAGGGTATTCTACTAAAATCACACGGCGAAACTTACCATTGGTGTCTTTTAAGAGTGTTTCGAGAAGCTGCTTGAGAGTTTTGTAAACCTGACCAGCTAAAGGAATCGCCTGCAACAGCCGCTCACCCACATCTAGCAACCACTGCCCTGCAATATTTCGAGCCATCAAGCCAATTAGGAGTATACTCAACAGCGGTACCATCAGTCCCACTAAGAGATTCAGTAAATTGACCAAGATGGGATGCATTCCCTGAAATGGATTCAGTTGTTTGGGAATTTGAGTGAGAAAGTTTATGACCCAAGTTGCAACGGTAATCGTTAGCCAAATGGTAGTTGCCAGGGGAATCACGACCAACAACCCAGCAATTAGGTCATTTTTAAGGTCCTGTTTCCAGCGATTAATTGCCAAGTCCCTATTCTCCTTTTTTAGGCAAGTGGAACTTCTTTTATTGGTACTCATACCATTAGATTCGTCAAATGGAGAGGACAGACTTGTACTCTTTGGAGTCGCGGTTTTTGCCACTCCTACTTTTGACTTAACGGCAATATACCGTCAATAGCTGTCCCAAAAGGCATACAGATGAGCTAGTAAGCTAAAAATAAACCATTTTGTGCTAAATTTAGCATTTTTCCTACTTTGTGCAGAAAGACGCAGGATAAGTAGGCTGGTCATTAGCTAGTGTAACGATTTGTTACTTGTTTTTTTAAGACTTGTAAAATATTGTTGCAAGTCTTGTAACGTATTACTAATACTACCTTGCCAGATAAAAAGCTGCTGATTGCTCTTTTGAAGACATTACTGGACTTTTCTAGTATTTTTGCTTATGAATGGCACTCTGAGGATGACAATCAGCTCATTTAATAGAATTCTGTGAAAAACATTAAGTTATATAAAACATAACATGAGAGATTAGAAATTCCAATTTCGCCGAAGGTGAAAGAAGCTTTCCAGACAGTCTTGCCAAGCAATGTTACGACTCAAATTTTGCTGTCTCCAATCTCGTACAGTTTGTTCAAAAATTTCTGAGAAACTTGGACACAGAGGAGCGAGGTGAGCTAGGCGATCAATTTTGATTTTTTCGGTGATCGCCAAAGCAATCACATTAATTAACTCTCCAGCTTGTGCACCTAAGATTGAAGCTCCTAAAATTTCACCATTACGTAAGACAATGAGCTTAAAGATACCTGTAGTTTCATCGCGGATTTGGGACGCTGAGAGTGTTTTAAAAAACTGCCGTAAAATAATAACTTCATCAGCACTGTACTGTTGTTTGGCTTGTACCTGTGTTAACCCAACTTGTGCAAATGTTGGATGAGTAAATACTGCCCAAGGAATATAGCGATAATTAACTTTCTCCCTGGGGAAAAAGAGTGCATTTTGCAGAGCTACTCTCGCTTCGTAATAAGCAACATTAGCGAATTCATAACCACCAATCACATCACCACAAGCCCAAATACGGGGGTTTGTGGTTTGCAGTTTGTCATTGACAAGCAAACGACGCTGATTCCATTTAACGTTGACGGCTGCCAAATTTAAGGATTCAATATTTGGTTGCTGTGCTGTTGCTACTACAATTTCATCTGCTTCAATTGCCTTATCTCCCACCTGAAGCCATTTTTTCCCCTCAATTCGTCTGACTTGAGTAATGAATGTTTTGGTGAAGATACGCACACCTTCTGCTTCTAAGACACTGCAAAGGAGTTGGGCTATCTCTGAGTCAACATGAGGAAGAATGTTGGGACGTTCTACAACTAGCGTCACATCGTAACCAAACCGCGCTAGAGTTTGAGCAAGTTCAATACTTTGAGGAAGACCACCCAGAATAACCAACTGTTTAGGTAGTGTAGAACTGCTTAGTGATTGTCTAATCTGAGGTATGGTCAGAAAGCGAGTTTTTTGTAATCCTTCAATTTCTGGAATTGCTGGATGCGAACCAGTGGCGAGCAAATAGGTGCGTGCGCGTAGCAAGCGAGCATTAACAGCAAATGATAGATGGGGTGAAGATTGAAATTGACCATTGCCCAGGATGACATCCACTCCTTGAGCAGCGAGGAAGGCAGGTGAATATTGCTCTTGGAGATTAGAGACAACGCCATGTGCATATAGCGTTGCTTGAGACATATCAATAGAAATTCGGCATTTTTCTTGTGTATCTGCACACGAGGCATGAAGCCCAAAAAGAGCTGCATCACCTAGTTGTTTGGTCAGGTTGCTGATGTGGCTAAGAGCATGGTGATCAATAAACTCATAAGGTGTGTTTAACTTTGTTAACGCACCATGGGTTGGCTCCACTAAGGCAACCTTGGCTTTTTGTTGAGAAGCAGTAAGGGCGGCGTAGCGTCCTGCTGGACTGCCGCCAATAATCACAACATCGTAATCAATAGTCACGTTATTTGTCCTTCGTCTTGTGTGAACCAGCGCTGCAAGAGCGTATCCGCACCGATTCCCTGGAGGGTCAATTGTTCTCCCCTGGGTTGCGGCAAGCCCTATAGGCTTCTATGTCAATTGTGCTTTGTCCTTACTGACTCATGACTAATAACTAATGACCTTCGCTTCTCAAACATTCAAAATTCAAAATGCAAAATTCAAAAAAAAGAATCTTAATGCGTGAATTTTGAATTGATAAATTTTAATTTTCAATTAAGCGAAGGGGTGACTGATGATAGTGCTGCTAGCAAGCGCTGGTTATCTGACCAAGAGCGTACAGCCACCCGGAAATACCTATCACCCAGTTCAGGAAAACTCAAACAATCACGAATAAAAATCTGGTGATGCTTGAGTAATTTTTGCTGCAACTGGGAACTAGATTGCTGTGATTCAACGAGTAGAAAATTAGCGGCACTTTGCAAAGGTTGCAATCCTGGTAAAGAGCCTAAACCCTGGAAGAGTTGGTTGCGTGCCGGTGGTAACCATGCCCAGGTTTGGTCTTGAAACTCTTGATCCTTAATCACAGCAACTGCTGCCGCTGCTGCCAAGGTATTGACAGGCCAGGGGTCACGCCACAACTGCCAACGCCGCAAACGGTCGGGATGGGCGATCGCATATCCCAGCCGCAAACCAGGCAAACTGTAGAACTTGGTCAGTGATCGCAAAATCACTAAGTTTGGATATTCCTGCACCACTGGTATCAGACTTTGTTCCTGTTCTGGGGGCAGAAAATCCATAAAAGCTTCATCCACCACCACTAAGGCAAATTCCTCTAGGTATGGCAGAATAGCTTCTTTTGAAAATAACTTTCCCGTTGGGTTGTGGGGATTATTCAGCAATAGTCCTTTATCTTTGGTCTTTTGTCTTTTATCAAAAATCAATGACAAATCACTCATGACAAATGACTTATGACAAATGACTGATAACAAAGGAAACTCCAGTACTTTAGCCTGGTATGCCGCCAGTGATCGGTAGTAGTCACCAAAGGCTGGAGTTATTAAAGCTGTTGCGGCTAATTGTGCTAGTTCCCGACCAGCCAGCGAAAGTAATTCTGCCGAGCCGTTACCCGGCAAAATCCACTCATAAGGCAGTTGATGAAAGTGACTGAGAGCGAGTCTCAGTTCACGATAATCAGGGTCTGGATAGTGCCTGAGATTGCCCAATTGGGACTCAATTGCCGCGATCGCGCTGTTTGGGGGTCCCAAAGGGCTAATGCTTGCAGAAAAATCCAGAATAGCACTTGGGGGACAGCCAGCTAGTGCTGCTGCCCAGGCTAGATTTCCCCCGTGTGCTGGTTGCCGCATAGAAAAAGGGTGACCTAGGAAAGAACCTAAGATTTTGGGGGTGCAACCTTTTCTCTGAAGAGTTTGCCAGCAGAGAAGGCAGGAACCTTCGTTGCTGGAATTTCCATCTTCTCATTGGTTTTGGGGTTGCGACCTTCGCGGGCTTTGCGTTCCCGTGATTCAAATGAACCGAATCCTACTAACGTTACTTTATCGCCAGAGGAAACCGCTTCAATGATAGTTTCTAAAGCTGCAGTCAAGACTGCATCTGCTTGTTTTTTGGTCACACTAGCTTTTTCAGCTACGGCATCAACCAATTCACCTTTATTCATGTCAAACTCCTTGAGGTTTACTTGAGATTGTGTACAGATGTTCCCTGATGCATCTCTACTGAAATCTCTGCTAGAGATTTACAAAAGTCGTCTCTTATGAGTATTTTTGCTTAAAACGGCTGTAACTCCCGTAGATTCGACTTTTCAATGAATCATTCTAAAGTGTCCAAGCCAGATGTGGATAGATGAAACCATTAATTTATATAGATTTCAGGATTTTTTATGGAAATAGGGCACTTATTTCACTAAAAACCACCCTAAAGTAGGAAAAAATACTTAGTAAAAACCCCTGTTGTGAGAAGAACAGCTATCTATAAAGTCACATTCTTTATATTCTTTCAATGGCTGGCTAATGTGGCAACTGTGTAGGGTTGTACTGCCATACTTTTGATTGATTTATTAAAATTTTAAAATATGTAACATTTAATTCCGGTATCGTAAAACAAAATAAGTTTGGTTCTCATGACTCGAGCAATGAGCCAATCTGAGATGACTTCTACCCAAAAGACTAATCTGATTCACCACGAACCAATTCACATCCCTAGCTCGATCCAACCACATGGTGTACTACTAGCGCTGAGTCACCAGCTAGAAATCCTGCAAGTAAGCAACAATACTCAAAATTTCTTGGGTAAACAGCCACATGATTTGCTCGGTCAACCCCTCAGCACTCTGTTGGATACAGAACAAGTCAAAGCTATTGAGCAGTTCGCTCAACACGAAAGCAGCGTTCATTTCTTCAAGCTATCAATTCAAACTTCAAAGGGTGAGCAATACTTTGACGGCATTGCACATCGTATAGAAAGTACTGTGATTCTTGAATTGGAGCCAACTGATTCTGTTAACCAAGTCAGTTTTTTGAGCTTTCAGGCATTGGTGGGTGAGGCGATCGCCAAAATGCGTCAGACATCAAACCTCCCAGATTTTTTGGATTTGGTAGCGTCAGAGGTACAAAAAATCACAGACTTTGATAGAGTAATGGTCTATCAATTTGACCAAACAGGAGCAGGAACCGTAGTTTCCGAAATTAAGCGGAAAGACTTATCACCATACCTAGGGCTACACTATCCTGCTACGGATATTCCAGAGCAAGCTAGGGAGTTATACAAACGCTGCTTGCTTCGATTTATTCCCGATCTAAAAGCCCAACCTATCGAACTGGTTTCGGTTGAGAATCCCAAAACGCATTTTCCGCCTGTTGACTTAAGCTTATCTGTACTCCGGAGTGTTCACCCCTGTTGTGTTGAATACCATCAAAACATGGGTGTAGCAGCCATTTTAGTCATAGCACTGATTAAGGAGCAAACGCTTTGGGGATTAATTTCCTGTCATCATCAAACACCGAAGCATATTGCTTACGAAGTGCGGAAAATGTGCGAATTTTTAGGACAGATTGTGTCGTTGGAATTAGAACACAAAGTGAATCAGTCAGAATTTGACTCTAAAGTCAAGCTCCAAGCACTACAGGCTGATTTCATAGAGTCTATTTCTCAGGCAGACAATTTTAGAGAAGCCCTTGTTTCCCCTGAGCCTCGCTTACTGGATGTTGTCAATGCTCAAGGAGCGGCAGTTTGTTTGGATAATGACATTACGCTTGTGGGTGTAACACCAGATATTGAGCAGGTTCGTGCCCTGATTGAATGGGCAGACACTTCACACGGCGATAACCTATTTTCCACCGATTCTCTGCCTAAGCTTTATCCCGAGGCTATTACATTCAAAAATACAGCTAGTGGTTTGTTGCTATTGCGCATTTCTAAAGTTCGGCGCTATTACATCCTGTGGTTTCGTCCTGAAGTCATCCAAACGGTAAACTGGGCAGGTCAACCGAATGAACCAATTCAGCTTGATGCTGATGGTAGTGTGACTCTTGGTCCGCGAGCATCCTTTGAATTGTGGCAGGAAACGGTTCGCTTGACTTCACTTCCATGGAAATCGTATGAACTCGACAGTGCGATCGCTCTGAGGAATGCAATTGTAGGTATTGTACTTTCCAAAGCCGATGAGTTAGCCAAAATCAACCAGGAGTTAGAGCGCAGCAATCGTGAGCTCGCTTCCTTTGCTTTTGCTGCTTCTCACGATTTAAAGGAGCCTTTGCGGGGCATTTACAACTACTCCAATGTGCTGCTCGAAGACTACGCCCCACTTTTGGATGAGGATGGAATTGAGTACTTACAGACCGTGGTATCCTTATCCATACGGATGGAAACTCTCATTAATTCCCTCCTGCGACTCTCTCAGTTAGGGCAAGCAGAACTGCACTTACAAGCGACTGACCTCAACGAATTGCTCCACCGGGTGATTAATGTTTTGCGCGCCAGTCGTTCGCAAGCTCACTTAGACATTCGCATTGGCAGACCTTTGCCCACGGTTGAGTGTGACCCTGTTCTTGTGAGCGAAGTCTTTACTAACTTGATTGTCAATGCGTTTAAATACAATGACAAGCCAGACCAGTGGGTTGAAATTGGTTATTTGGATACCGATGAGCAGCTGGAAAAAGGACTGCTCCAACTGCAACAGCAAAGCTCAGCGCACCCTGTCTTTTATGTACAGGATAACGGCATTGGTATTCCAGAACATCACCACCAGAATATTTTCCGACTCTTCAAACGCCTCCACTCTCAGGAAAAGTACGGTGGAGGTGCAGGTGCAGGGCTAGCCATTTCCAAGAAGATTGTTGAGCGTCACGGTGGTCAGATTTGGGTTGAGTCTACCCTAAGTGTTGGTTCAGTGTTCTATTTTACGCTAAAATAATCTCACAATTTTAATAAATGTATTGGTTTAATAAGATTTTTGAAGATTACAAATGATCACAAAACTCAATGAACCACTGCTGGTTGTTGAGGACAGCAATGAGGATTTTCGGATGCTGCAACGCTTTATGCGGCGGATGGCTGTCCAGAACCCCATATATCGCTGTACGAATGGGGATGAAGTTTTAGATTTTCTTTATCAAGAGGGGAATTATCAAGACCCTAGCATAGCGCCACGACCTTCTGTTATCCTGCTTGACCTCAATTTGCCAGGGATCGATGGTCGTGATATTTTGGAACGGCTCAAGCAAGATAGGAGCTTCAGAGAAATCCCTATTATTGTTTTCACCACATCATCGAACCCAAGGGATATTGAACTCTGTTACCAGAAAGGTGCAAATGGCTACCTCGTCAAGCCAATGGATTCTCAAGAACTGCAAAAGACGATACAGGCATTTGTCGATTATTGGTTGGAAGCGAATACTCTGCCAAGCCCAAGTTAATTTTTGAGTGAGTGCGCATCAGGAGCCGCAATTATCTAACAACTGTGGCTGCTGACAGCTAGCATTTTTAATCAACCAAAATTTTAGATTTAATTTATATTTATTAAAATTTTGTTAAAAATCCTATGATAAGTGAGAAGCTAGTTGAAGGAGTGTAACAAGTCTCCCCCATCCTTCTATGTCAAATACCAGGACGCTACTCATCATTGATGATTGTGCAGAGGATCGGAGAATCTATCGTCGATTTCTTTTGAAAGATCCTCACCAGTCCTACCAGATTTTGGAAGCAGACTCTGCGAAAGACGGGCTTGCATTGTGTCAAGATATACTCTGCGATGTTATTCTACTTGATTTTTGCCTACCTGATATGAGTGGGCTAGAAATCCTTGATCAGCTCAAGCAGGAGAGATGTGAGGCTCCTGCCTCCGTGATTATGCTGACAGGACAAGGTGATGAAGAGGTCGCCGTACAAGCTATGAAAAGAGGCGTCCAAGATTACCTCGTCAAACAACATCTCAAACCGGATGTGCTACAGTTAGCAGTCCGCAATGTAATTCAGCACTCTCAGTTGGAAAGTGTACTCAGTAAAACAAAGGAAAGACAGCAGATCATTCTCCAACAAGCCGAACTGCTTGCCCAAACTCAAGCAGCTCTTATGAACGAACAGAAACTCAACGCGTTTAAATCCCAAATTATCACAACAGTTTCTTACGAGTATCGATCACCGTTAACTTCCATCCTTGCTGCAGCGTCAACCCTAAAGCAACATGGCGATAAGCTGGATGAGTCTAAACAGCAGAAGTTCTTACAAATCATTGAACAAAAAGCTCGCTACATGGCTAAATTGGTCGATGACTTGCTTGTGTTTCATCATTTTGAGTCCAACAAAGCGCAGTTTAAGCCGCAGCCGCTCGATTTGTTCCACTTTTTTTCTGACTTGATGGAACAGCAGCGAGAAAAACTGAGCGATCGACATCATTTGATTTACAAGATAACTGGAAATCACAAGGGCTTCTGGGGCGATGGAGGACTTTTACGGCAAATCTTTGTTAACTTAACATCCAACGCGATAAAGTACTCTCCAGATGGAGGCAACATAGAATTTCATCTGATTGGGGGTGACTCAGAAGTGACCTTTTACGTCAAAGACAAGGGAATTGGTATACCAATAGAGGAGCAAGAAAACTTGTTTCAGGCTTTTCGTCGCGGGAGTAACGTTGACACAACCCTTGGAACAGGCTTAGGACTAACCATTGCCAAAGCGTGTGTAGAGTTACATGGTGGCGATATGACTCTTGAGAGCCAAGTAGGAAAAGGAACTAAGGTTACAGTCACCTTACCGAAGCAACCCCTGACTTAAGGCAGTAGGTCTACAGCGTGGGGTAAATTGGCTCATGCACCCCCTACATTCCAGTGCTATACTTCGCGTTGGCTTGAACGCAGTGATGCCCAACCGACATTCTTTTTTTGAATGTCTTGTTTGATAAGTTCAAGATCAGTATACGAGTCAGCAACCCTAATCAGACTGTCACTAGTCATTGAACCTAAACTCACAACTTCCACTTGGACTCCCCGGTAAGTGATATGGTCAACTGCGTAGGCAAGGTCACCATCTCCACTTAACAGAACCAGGGTATCGCAGTACTTTGCTAAAGTCATCATATCAACGGCAATCTCGACATCCAAATCCGCTTTCTTGGAGCCATTGGGAAGTTGGATGAGTTCTTTGCTCACAACACGATAGCCATTACGACTCATCCAGAGCAGAAAACCTTGCTGTTTCTCATTCGCAGAATCAACTCCTGTGTAGAAGTAAGCCCTGAGCAGTTGACGCTCTTTTGTTAGATAGTGCAGCAGTTTAGTGTAATCAATTTCAAGATTAAGGTGCATCGCTGCGTAAAACAGGTTTGCGCCATCAATAAAAATCGCAATGCGTTGGTCTGGTTTGTGATCCGAAAAATTGTTCTGATGGCACGGTCGTAAGGTATTTGCGCTCTTAATATCTGGTTGCTCAAGAATGGAAAGCTGTGTCACCTTCAACAGTGGCTCAGGCTCCAACTTTAAGCCTTGTTGGTTTTTATGCTGAGGTCGTGGAAGTAGCTGCATGGAAATACAACTCCGAGCGTGCGTGATTGTTATTAAAGAAAGCGGTGGATATCGTTGGACTCAAAACGAACAGATTGAAAACAGCTAAAAATTTAATATTTTTTTTATTTTTAACGATATTTGCCTTTTTCGTCATCTCATAAAATACAAATATTCACGTTTTGCAACATTTCTTATTATTTTTCCCATTTTCCACGCATTTTGTCATACTCCGTATTAACAGAAAAACCAAAATTCTGATTTTAAACCAGTGAATTTGGTGGTAAATTGAACACATTTGTCTATAGTTAATGAAAATCTGTCGCTTGATTGCCTAGACAGGAGAGACTTATGTTTGGATTGGGATGGACGGAAGTGGGTGTCATTATTTTGGTCACTCTTCTCATTTTTGGACCAAAAAAAATTCCGGAATTGGGTAGCGCACTGGGGAAAACTCTGCGGGGTTTTAAGGAGGAACTGAAAAATCCCAGTGACGATACGAATCCGGAAGAAGAAAAACAATAAGTAAGCGGACAGAATTTTCGTAGGATGTGTTAGGCGTAGCCGTAACGCATCAATTGTCTGAGCAGCATGGGTTAGCAAAGCCTAACCCATCCTACATTTCTTCCCGTCGAGCTACTTATACTAAGTTGCATTCAAAAACCTCACCCCGCCCTCTGAGCACCCCTCTCCTTGCGAAGGAGAGGGGCGGGGGTGAGGTGACACCTATGAACGCAACTCGGTATTAATGAAGCAAAATTCAGTTTAAGTCGGGGAACCTACCCAAGCGGTTGGCTCCTCTGCGTATGCAATGTGCGTCCTTGAATTGTCATTTGTCGTGAGCAATGACAAATGACTCAGGATTATGAGAGTGTATTGACGACAGAAGAAGGCACCTCAAGTTGGGGATCAACGGTGGGTGAGTTGGTATTTTGTTGGGAGACTTCCTCTTTAAAGACCCCACGCGCTGTAATTAACCCAATAGCGCGGCTGATGCTCTCTGGCAAGATAACGACGAGACTGTTTTCTGGAGCAATATCCAAGGCTCTATTAACTGCTTCTGTTTCACTCAGAATGATTTCATACTTGCCGTTGGGGTTAACTTCCTGAATGCCTTGAACAATGAGATCAGCAGCTGTGCCCCGTATCCGTCCCCTAGTGTCATCATCTTCTTTAACGATGATGTTGTCAAAAATGTCTGCTGCCAGTTTACCAAGCATGATAAAGTCTTCGTCACGGCGATCGCCTGGTCCACCAATGACTCCAATACGTTCCCCAGTCGTCCAATTGCGCACAAAAGCGCCTAGGGCTTCATAACTAGCTGGGTTATGGGCATAGTCTACCAAAGCGTGGTAGTTCCCCAAGTTGAATAAATTCATCCGCCCTGGCGTTTGACTCACCGAAGCGCGAAAAGTATTCAAACCTGCACGAATTTGCTCTATGGTGACATTTTGCACGAACGCGGCCAAAGAAGCTGCTAAAGCATTGGCTATCATAAATGGCGCACGTCCACCCATCGTCAAGGGTATATTTTCTGCGCGTTCAATTCTGTGCGTCCAATCGCCTTTTAAGATTGACAGATAGCCATTTTCATAAACTGCAGCGACTCCTCCCTGTTGAATGTGCTTGCGCACCAATTCTGAATCTGGGTTCATGGTGAAGTAGGCAATATTGGCCTTTGTTTTTTCTGCCATAGCAGCGACTCGTGGATCGTCAGCATTGAGGACTGCGTAGCCGTCGGGAAAGACGGCTTCTGCGACCACGCTCTTGAGATGCCCTAACTGTTCAATAGTATTTATGTCACCTAGTCCCAAGTGGTCAGCAGCAACATTCAGTACCACACCCACATTAGCGGCTTCAAAAGCCAGTCCAGACCGGAGAATACCTCCGCGAGCAGTTTCCAAGACTGCGACTTCCACTGTTGGGTCTTGCAGGATGAGTTGAGCACTTTGAGGACCTGTGTTGTCTCCTGACTCAACTAAGTAATCACCAATATAAGTTCCGTCAGTTGTTGTATAACCTACTACTTTATTAGTTTGTTTAAAAATATGTGCCAATAGCCTGGTCGTGGTGGTTTTGCCATTGGTGCCCGTTACAGCAAGAATGGGAATATGGCTGGTTTTCTCAGCTGGGAACAACATATCCATCACTGCTCCAGCGACATTACGAGCTATACCTTGGCTTGGAGCAACATGCATTCGGAATCCAGGAGCGGCATTCACTTCTACAATCACGCCATCCACTTCTCGCAAGGGACGGCTAATATCTGGTGTAACAATATCAATTCCTGCAATATCCAAACCAATAATTTTTACTATCCGTTGTGCCAGCCAAACATTTTCTGGATGGATTTCATCTGTACGGTCTACAGCAATGCCTCCTGTACTCAAGTTTGCTGTTGCCCGCAAATAGCAAACTTGACTCTTTGGTAATACGCTATTGAGGGTGAGACCTTGCTTTTCCATCAAATGGTAGCTGGTGCGGTCTAGTTCAATTTTGGTGAGGAGGTTATCGTGTCCTTCACCACGGTTTGGGTCTTTGTTCGTTTCCTCAATCAGTTCAAAAATGCTGGACTCACCATCGCCCACGACATGAGCTGGCACACGTTCAGCCACTGCCACCACTTTACCATCTACCACCAGTACTCGATGGTCGCGCCCGGTGTAATACCGCTCAACAATAATTGACCGGGAAATCTGTCTGGCAGAATCGTAGGCAGCTTCTGCTTCTTCCCGAGAACTGATGTTGATAGAAATCCCGCGTCCATGATTGCCATCTAAAGGTTTGATGACAATAGGGTAGCCGCCAACGTATTCAATCGCTTCTTCTAAATCATCCAAGAAGTTGATGACCGTACCTCTGGGTACAGGGACTCCAGCGTTGGCAAGAACACGTTTGGTCGCTTCTTTATCACAAGCGAGTTCTACTCCCAAGATGCCAGTGTTGTCTGTCATCGTCGCTTGTACCCGCTTTTGATTCACGCCATAGCCGAGCTGAATCAAAAAACGTGCGCCAAGGTGCATCCAGGGAATACCTCTTTTCTCAGCTTCTTTAACAAGGGTTTCGGTACTCGGCCCTAATGCCGCGTCACGCCATAAGTCTTTTAGGTCTTGCAAATCTTGCTCTAACTCTGCCTTTGGATAGCGGCCCCGATCTACAATACTCTGGCACAACCGCACTGCTGCTCTGCCCGCGTAGCGTCCTGCTTCCTCGTTCAGATACTCGAACACTACCTGGTAAACTCCTGATGTTCCCGTTTCTCGGGTCCGACCAAAGCCTACGTGCATCCCAGCCAAATCTTGCAGTTCTAAGGCTACGTGTTCCACAACATGACCCATCATGGTGCCTTCTCTCACTCGCATCAAAAAACCGCCACGACAGCCAGGCGAGCAATAATGGCCTTCCAGACTGGGCAAAGCCTCAACTAATCCTTCATGGAAGCCTGGGATTTCATTCGTGGGCGTCTCAGCAATGTTTTCTAAATCGAGGCGCATGACGATCAGCTTGTGGCGTCGAATGCTCCAGTAGTTGGGGCCGCGTAAGGTCTGGATCTTGAGGATTCTCATGGGAAATAGGTAGATGGAGATTCGGAACCAAAATTCTAGTTTCTTACTCGAATTGACCGCTTAACTGTTCATGGTAAACAGTTTTTTATTCTTACATCCTATTATTCTCATTATTCCTGCTGCAACCTAGAAATTAGCGGTTAACCCAGTTTAACCGCAGCTACTGTTTGCCGTCAGCTGGAGATGCGGTACACAGCAGGTAAAACAGTTCGCTGGTACAAGTGATAGCGATCGCCGTGACTGAGAATATGCAGCCGTAGGTTATGTATATTTAACGGTTCATTTGCTCCTATATGGGGCTCATTCGTATGGGTGAGTTCGGTTGGATCTACAATCGTAACACTACCTTTGCCTAGGACTTGTAGCCACCCATCCCGTTCAAACATGGCACAAGTATCTTCATCGATGCCAATCCCAAGGCGATCTGGATGAGACGCGATCGCGCTCATCAGCCGCACCATACGATTTCGATTGTGGAAGTGTTGATCTACTATCACCTCTGGGATTAATCCTAAACCAGTCGCCATATCCACTAAGGAGCGATTAGGCGATTCACCACTCCCTCCGCCTGCTATCATATGATGACCCATCACTGCTGCTCCTGCGCTTGTGCCTGCTAAGGTCAGTAGCCCAGCCCTCACCCGCTGTCGGATAATGTCCATTGCTGGTGTATCTGACAGGACGCCACACAGACGCAATTGGTCTCCGCCTGTCAAAAAGACTCCAGTACAGCCTTCTAAGGATGCTTGAATGTAGGTGTCTTCACACTGATCCCGTTCTCGAATGTCTAAGATTTCGACTTTCTTAGCACCCATTTCCTCAAAAATACGGATATACCTACCACCTATAATGCTTGGTTCGCGGGAGGCAGAGGGAATAATTGTAATATGGGCATTGCTAGCACCAGATCGACTGACAAATGTCCGCAAAATTTCGCGTCCATGTACTTTGTCTTCTGCGCCTCCGATAACCAGAACGGCGGTTTTAGTTGCTTGGGGTGTCCTCATTTCCAGCGATTTGGCTTTTAATTGCGGCATTGTGTTTCTCCTGTCAACAACTTCAGGTGAATGGAACAAGGTAGCTTTCGCCTGATGATTTTTACGCTTCGCCTCTTATGGAGGACATTGCTTCATGCCCAAAATGCCTCAGCTTGGAGAGTGTCCTTTGCCGTTCCTTAAAGTCAGCACCTTGTTTTTCAGCTAAGCTCCCAAGAGGGAGCAAAGTGTCGGGTTGGAGTGGTGCATGGCAATGCATTTGTACGGTTGTAAGGGAAGAGGATGGTTGGAACACCTGTGCTTGGCAAAGATTTGGTTTGAAGTCTCTGGATTTGTTCATAAAGAAAAACAAACAGATTCTTTTTTATGCCCCGAATTGATTTGTAGGGGTTCCCCCACCGCATACTGCTTACATTCCCAGTGAAGGGAGCAAAGCAGGTCTTAACACACTTTTTTCTGAGGCTGGCTCGATGCATCCTGGAAGTTGTTAACAAAGGTTCAGTTTAATAATTTAAATGTAGATGTGACAATATTTAAACATAAATTAAGTAATTAGAAAAACTTGTGTTGACACGGGAAATCCAATATTTCCGGTACTTTTAGATACGCTTGATATTGTTGATCTGTCCGTTGAACAACATCGTTTTTAAATTATCCAATTTCAGATTAGTGTCCTTCAATACGAAATACTGTGCGCTTTGATATAGTTACGCTGTTTCCTGACTGTTTTACTTCTGTTCTCAATACCGGGCTGATTGGTAAGGCTCTGGCAAAGCAGATTGCCCAAGTGCATCTGATTAATCCACGAGACTTTACCACTGACAAGCACCGGAAAGTCGATGATGAACCTTACGGCGGCGGTGTGGGAATGCTAATGAAGCCAGAACCCATTTTTGCTGCTGTAGAGTCGCTACCGATTTTACCGCGACGAGAGGTTATTTTGATGAGTCCTCAAGGGCAAACAATGAATCAACCTTTGTTACGAGAATTGGCAACAAACTATGACCAGTTGGTAGTGATTTGTGGTCATTACGAAGGGGTGGATGAGCGAGTCCTGCACTTAGTTAACCGCGAGGTCTCTTTAGGAGATTTTATTCTCACGGGTGGAGAAATTCCAGCAATGGCACTCATGAATGGTGTTGTACGCCTTCTACCGGGAACAGTGGGTAAAGTCGAATCCCTGACAGCAGAAAGCTTTGAGGAGGGGTTGTTAGACTATCCTCAGTACACTCGTCCAGCTGTGTTTCGCGACTGGAAAGTGCCTGACGTCCTGCTTTCCGGCAATCATGCTGAAATAGCTAAGTGGCGCTACGAACAACAAATCACCAGAACACGTATGCGCCGCCCTGATTTGCTCAAAAGTTGGGAGGAGAAGAAGCGTGGGGAGAAGGGAAAGTAGGGAGATCTTGACTTATAAGTCAAAATTAATGACTAATGACTAATGACTCATGACTTAATCACTAAAAAATGAATATTCGCATTGGTAACGGCTACGATATCCACCGCTTAGTGAGCGATCGCCCCCTCATTTTGGGCGGAGTCAATATTCCCCATTCCCTGGGTTTGCTGGGACACAGCGATGCTGATGTTCTCACGCATGCGATTATGGATGCGCTGCTAGGGGCGCTTTCCTTGGGGGACATTGGACATTATTTTCCTCCCACAGATCCCCAATGGGCAGGAGCAGATAGTTTGGTACTGTTGAGTCAAGTCCATCAATTGGTTCGTGAGAAAGGTTGGCAGATAGGCAATGTTGACTCGGTGGTTGTGGCAGAACGCCCCAAATTAAAACCTTATATTGAGAAAATGCGGGAAAAAATAGCAGGGATTTTGCAACTACAACCGAATCAAATTGGCATCAAAGCCACCACGAACGAAAAATTGGGTCCCGTTGGACGAGAAGAAGGTATTTCTGCTTACGCTGTTGTCTTGCTAACGCAGGAATAAGTTAATTTTTGGTCATAGATCAACAATCTAGAAGCTACTGCGGCTTTAATTTATACGTAAAAGCCTGCATACGCAGGCTTTATTGGCGTAAATAACTGCTTCAGCAGCACTAAAATATTCCTCAATTAGATACAATATCAGCTTTATTACTCAATAGGAAATATAACTTTATGTTTTCTAGTATCTGGCGTAAATCGTTGGTGCTACTATTTCTTGCATTATTTAGCGCTATTGGGTGAAGCAGTATGCTCTAACAGGCATCACTGTCGTATCTTGCAACTAGCAAATCTTAGAACTCAAGCAGCAGTATCCCAATATCAGCTTTTATTCGGCTCACTGTGGAACATTTTTGACCTAAAAATTGTAAGAAACCTAACTCATTCCACGACAGAAATCATTAAGATTTATGAAGCTTAGTATTTATAAACATATTTTTCGACGTAGTTGGATTTTGGCGTTACTAGGTATTTGGGTAACGTTAGCCTTATATGGCTGCAATCCTAGCCAGTTTAAAACTGCAGCTGCTCAAGTTCCACAGTTGGTTATCGCTGCTGGGGGTGATCCTCAAACCTTTAATGCCGCTCTGAGCCAAACGACTCCCAATATCTTCAATTTTACTTATGAGCCATTAGCTGCTCTTAACGGAGTCACTAAGAAATTTGAGCCTGCTTTAGCTGAGTCTTGGGAAATTTCTGAGGATAAGCTGCGATATATCTTTACCTTGCGTGAGGGATTGAAGTGGTCGGATGGGAAGCCATTAACAGCTGATGATGTTGTATTTTCCTTCAACGACATCTACATGAACAAACGTATTCCTACCTACTCTCAAGATAATTTACGCATTGGTGTGAGTAAGGCTTTTCCTAAAGTGCGCAAACTCGACAACCGCCGAGTAGAATTTGTCATGCCAGAACCATATGCACCCTTTCTGGCGTTGATCGCAGCAGAACTGGCAATTCTGCCAGAACACGCCTTGCGCCAAGCTGTAGAAACCAACCGTTCAGACGGCAGACCCCTGTTTTTCTCCACTTGGGGAATAGACACAGACCCCAAGAAAATAATTGTCAATGGACCTTATACTCTCGAGAGCTACTCAGCCAATCAAAGATTAATATTTCGGCGTAACCCATACTACTGGCGTAAGGATGCGCAAGGCAATCCACAGCCATATATTGAGCGTGTCGTCTGGCAAATCGTGGAAAATGCTGACACAAGCTTGATGCAGTTTCGCTCTGGAGGGTTGGATTTAATAGAAATTGGTCCTCCAACCTTCCAATTACTTAAGCGGGAAGAAAAACGGGGTAACTTTAGTATCCAAAATGCAGGACCTGATACTGGCACAAGTTTCATTGCTTTTAACCTCAACAAAGGTCGTCGCAACGGAAAACCTCTAGTCGATCCGATAAAGTCCCGTTGGTTTAACAACGTGGCTTTTAGACAAGCTGTTGCTTACGCTATAGATCGTCAAAGCATTATTAACAATAACTTACGTGGATTGGGTGAAACGCAAGATTCACCATTTTTTGTCCCCAGCCCATACTACTTGTCTCCCAAACAAGGTCTCAAAAAATATGACTACAATCCAGAAAAAGCCAAGCAACTTTTACTAGGAGCAGGATTTAAGTACGATAGCAAAGGTCAGCTATTAGATCAGGATGGGAATCGAGTGCGCTACACAATGTTAGCGCCTGCGAGTAATAGACCTTCAGTTCCACCGAAGATTAAACAGGATCTGAGCAAGATAGGTATTACAGTTGATTTGCAGTACGTTGACTTCAGTGTCCAGGGAGACAAAATCGCTAACACCCTTGATTGGGAGAGTTATTTGGGAGGTATGAGTGGCAATATTGAGCCACATGATGGTTACAATGTCTGGACTGTAGAAGGCAGCTTCCACGTTTTTAATCAAAAACCCCAAAAAGGACAACCCCCCTTAGAGGGTTGGGAAGCTTCCGATTGGGAAAAGAAAATTGAAGACCTCTTCGTTGCAGGGGCAAGAGAATTCGACGAAGCGAAGCGTAGAGCTATCTATGACGAGGTACAACGTCTTGTACAAGAAAATGTGCCTTTGATTCACCTGGTCAATACACTGGCTTTAGTAGCAGTGCGTAATACTGTTCAAGGTGTCCAATACTCTGCTGTTTTTCCTTCTCCCAGAGGCTACAGTTGGAACATATACGACTTGAAAATCACAGAGAAAAAGTCGTAGTGGGTTAGGTTGAGATTACCAAAAAACACAGCTGATTGCGTGACAAAAGCCCTATCAAATTTTATGAATTCCGGCATTTTTAAACCACTTTTGCGACGAAGTTGGATTTTGGGTTTACTGGGTATTTGGGTAGTATTAGCCCTAAATGGCTGCAATCCCAGCCAGTTTAAAACCCAAGCTGCTCAAGTCCCCCAGTTAGTACTCTCCACTACGACTGACCCTAAAACCTTCAACTATGCTCTCATTCAAGAGTCTCCGAATATTTCTAGTTTCACCTATGAGGCATTAGCGACTGAAAACGGAGTCACCAAGGAAATTGAGCCAGCGTTAGCTAAGTCTTGGGAAATTTCCGAGGACAAGGTGCGGTATGTCTTCACCTTACGAGAAGGTTTGAAGTGGTCGGATGGTCAACCGTTAACGGTCGATGATGTCGTTTTCTCCTTTAATGACATCTACTTGAACAAGCGCATCCCCACTTATACCCAAGACGGTCTGCGCATCGGTGAAAGTAAGGCTTTTCCTAAAGTCCGCAAACTCGACGATCGCCGAGTCGAATTTACTTTGCCGGAACCGTTTTCTCCCTTTTTGCGAACCGTTGCAGCAGGGATAGCAATCATGCCTGAACATGCGCTGCGTAAAGCTGTCGAAACAAAACGATCTGACGGACAACCAGCGTTTCTCTCTACTTGGGGAACCAACACAGACCCCACAAAAATTGTTGTTAATGGACCTTACACCATTGAAAGCTATTCACCCAGCCAGCGCATGATATTTCGCCGCAATCCTTACTACTGGCGTAAGGATGCACAAGGCAAATCTCTGCCTTACATTGAGCGTATTATCTGGCAAATTGTGGAAAATGCCGATACAGCTTTGATGCAGTTTCGCTCTGGAGGGTTAGATTTACTAGAAATTGGTGCTGGAAGTTTTCAATTACTCAAGCGTGAAGAAGAGCGAGGTAACTTTAGCATTCAAAATGCAGGACCTGATTCTGGCACAAGTTTTATAACTTTCAATCTCAACAAAGGTCGTCGCAACGGAAAACCTCTGGTCGATCCGATTAAGTCCCGTTGGTTTAACAACGTTGTTTTTAGACAGGCTGTTGCCTACGCGATTGATCGCCCAAGTATGATTAATAACATCCTGCGAGGATTAGGTGAACCCCAAAACTCACCAGTTTCCGTCCCCAGCCCCTATTACCTTTCTCCAAAACAAGGTCTCAAAACCTATGACTATAATCCAGAAAAAGCTAAGCAACTTTTATTAGCAGCGGGATTCAAATACGATGGTAAAGGTCAGCTTTTGGATGCTGACGGCAATCGAGTGCGCTTCACAATGCTAATATCTGCTGGTGGTAGACCTACAGTGACACCGAGAATTAAGCAGGATCTGAGCAAGATTGGCATCACAGTTGATTTACAGCCTCTCGACTTTAACGTTATTGGAGAAAAAATTTCCAATACCCTAGATTGGGAATGTTGGTATGGAGCTATTACAGGTGGTATTGAACCAGCAAATGGTTACAATATTTGGTCTACAGACGGTAATTTTCACGTTTTTAATCAAAAACCTCAGAAAGGACAAGCTGCAATAGAAGGATGGGAAGTTTCTGATTGGGAGAAGAAAATTGATGCTCTCTACATTCAAGGAGCAAGAGAGTTCGAGGATGCAAAGCGTAAAGCTATCTACGCTGAAACGCAACGTCTTGCACAAGAGTATCTACCTTTTATTTACCTGTTCAATCCGCTAGCTTTAGCGGCAGTACGCAATACCATTGAAAACGTAAAATACACTTCTATTTTCCCTGCCCCAGCAAACTACATCTGGAATATATACGAAGTGAAACTCGGAGACAAAAAGGTTAGTTAATTTCTTTATTGTCCACAGTAAACATTGAGGTTTGTTAGACTTCTCTGATTCCTTAGCTAGAGCTTGGGAGGGAAGCCACACAAACAAATGACACAGGCAGTAGGTCATTACCCACCCTACTACATCTAAAGTGTATGATTGCGAGAAGATGAGAGAGTCTGTCCCATGATGTTTACCCTGTTCCCTTTTCGCCGTCGCTGGCTTTCAATTGTACTGATATTCATTCTATGGCTGAGTTTCCAGTTACTTTTTACTAGTTGCAACCCAGCAAACTTTAGAACTAACGCGGCGCAAGTGTCCCAATGGGTAACAGGTACTATAGGTGACCCAAAAACCTTTAATTACCCCTTCAATCAAGAGTATCCTCATGTTTTTTTGTTCACGACTGAAGGACTTACGACTCTCAACGGAATCACAGGCAAAATTGATCCAGCCTTAGCTGAATCGTGGAAAATTTCTGATGATAAAAAGCAGATTACTTTTACCCTACGTGATGGTTTGAAATGGTCTGATGGCGAACCACTCACTGCTGATGATGTTATCTTTACTTATCAAGATATTATTTTCAATCCAAAGATTCCTACTGATTGGAAGGATGGATTGAAAATAGGTTCGAGTGGAGCTTTTCCAAAAATTAGAAAAATAGACAATCGTCGAGTTGAATTTCTTTTTCCTGAACCTTTTTCACCTTTTCTTTACACGACGGCAGGAAGTTCTACAAATTCAGTTGGTATTCTGCCAAAACACATTTTAGAAGATAATGTTAAATCCAACGATGCTAAAGGTAATCCTCAGTTTTTATCGACTTGGGGAACGGGTACTGATCCTAAAAAAATTGTTGTGAATGGTCCATATCAGATAGAAAGTTATACTCCTAGCCAGCGTGTAGTATTCCGTCGCAATCCCTACTATTGGCGCAAAGATAGCCAAGGTCATCAATTACCTTATGTTGAGCGGATTGTTTGGCAAATTATTGAATCTACCGATACAATGATTCTGCAATTTCGCTCTGGAGGCTTAGATACAGTTGAAATTTCTCCAGAAAATTTTTCTCTGCTGAAAAAGGGAGAAAAACTGGGTAAATTTACAGTTTATAATGGCGGACCGAGATTTACGACAACTTATATAGCTTTCAATCTTAATAAAGGTCGGCGGCAAAATGGACAGCCTGTCGTTGATCCAATTAAATCTCGTTGGTTTCATACTTTGGCATTTAGACAAGCTGTTGCTCATGCCATTAACCGTAAAGCAATGCTCACTAATATCTTTCGGGGAATAGGTACGCTGCAAAATTCACCGATTGAGATTCAAAGCCCCTTCTATACTCCGCCTGGGCAAGATGTGAAAGTTTATGATTACAATCCAGAAAAAGCTAAAGAATTACTCTTAAATGCTGGCTTTAAATATAATGCTAGAAACGAATTATTGGATGCTGATGGTAATCGTGTGCGATTCACTTTCTTTACTAATGCTGAAAATAAAACCCGTGTAACAATGGGGGCACAGATCAAGCAAGACTTAAGTAATATTGGGATTCAAGTTGATTTTAACCCAATTTCTTTTAATACCCTCACAGACAAACTTGCGAATACCTTTGATTGGGAATGTTATCTGCTAGGCTTTATTGGAGGACCTGAACCCCATGATGGGGCAAATATCTGGTCACCTGAGGGTGGCTTGCACACCTTCAACCAGAAACCACAAGCAGGACGAGAACAACTGATTGGTTGGGAAGTTGCAGATTGGGAAGCAGAAATTGGTCGTCTTTATATCAAAGCAGCACAGGAGTTTGACGAAGCAAAGCGCAAAGAGATTTATGCCCAAACACAACGCCTCGCACAGAAATATTTACCTTATATTTACCTAGTGAACCCGCTATCTCTGGCAGCAGTGCGCGATCGCATCGAAAACGTAAAATATACAGCTATTGGCTCTCAAGCGGGAACACTGTGGAACAAGTATGAAATCAAAGTCGCAGAATAGTCATCAGTCATGAGTTAGTGATTAGTGGATAGTAGTTAGTAGAACAACCAACACAGGACAAGCGACAAATGACAGATGACAAATCTTTGCGATCGCTCCTAGAAGCCATTGCCAATGGTAACGTCACTCCAGATGCAGCATTAGACAAACTCAGACACTTGGCTTATGAACCTGTAGGTGAATTTGCCAAAATTGACCATCATCGCGCCTTGAGAACTGGTTTCCCAGAAGTCATTTGGGGACCAGGTAAAACTCCTGACCAAATTGCTCAAATTATGGAAGTGATGCGTCAGCGTAACCCTGTAGTGATGGCAACTCGCATAGAACCAGATGTTTTTGCCGCACTGGAAACCAAAGTTCAAGGTTTGCGCTACTACGATTTAGCAAGAATTTGTGCAATTGCACTGCCTACAGTTGAACCACAATATCCAGGCACGATTGGGATTTTGTCTGCTGGTACTGCTGATTTACCCGTTGCTGAGGAAGCTGCTGTCACGGCAGAACTTTCTGGTTTTCGCGTGCAGCGCCTTTGGGATGTGGGAGTTGCAGGAATTCACCGTTTGCTGAATAACCGCCATGTGATTGAATCAGCATCTGTGTTGATTGTTGTCGCGGGGATGGAAGGCGCTTTACCCAGTGTGGTTGCAGGTTTGGCAGATTGTCCTGTCATTGCTGTTCCCACAAGCATTGGCTACGGTGCTAGTTTTGGGGGTCTAGCGCCACTTTTAACAATGCTCAACTCCTGTGCAGCTGGTGTGGGTGTGGTGAATATTGATAATGGTTTTGGTGCAGCAGTATTGGCAGGACAAATTCTGCGGACAGCTTCTAAATTAAAGCTTCTTTCCGGCAAAAATTAAAGTTATTGGCTCAAATGTAGGATGGAAAGCGCGAAGCGTAACCCATGCTGTCTTTTGCGATTGATGCCCAGGTGAAAGAAAGATATGGGAAGAATTGTGCAAGCTAAGCGTAACCCTTGCTGCGCAAACAATTGATGCGTTAGCGGTAGCGTAACGCATCCTACCGCTAACGCACCCTGCAAAAAATTATGTCCGCCTACTTTCCACTAAATTTTTGATGGAACAAAACGACTGTAACAAGGTCATCCAGAAGTAAAGGAATTTTTTAGTTTAGATAATTGCCCGATTAATCATAACTTGGAACAAGGGTGAGTAAAAATCTACCGTACTTATCATGATTTATAGATTAGATTGAGATAGTCAATGATTGTAAATGATTTACGTAAAAAACGAATTTTAATTCTATTTTTATCTTTAGCATCAAGTATTTTATTAATTCTAATTAGAAGTTATTTTTTTCCTCATTCTTTTAATTATACGATTTTGTATTCAATACTATCACTTAGGTTAAGTAACAACATATTAACTGATCCAAGCGTTTATTTTTTATTTTTATTCACATTTTTTATCATTGTATCGCTTTTTTCTATTCAGTATTTTTTACAATTTTTTGAGCGCTATCAATACAAAGCTATAGTTCCTTTATTAATAAATATCTTGACTCTTGTTAGTTTATGGTTAGGTCAATATACTGTTATTTTACCAAATTTCTATTTTCATTTAAGAGAGCATGAAGCAGTAGTCACTATGATAAAATCTGGTGAATTACAACCAAATGAATCACAAAGAATCAAGTTAGAAAATCATATTCCCTACAAAATATATCAGATGCAATTACCGCCTCACTATACTCATCTTTCCAAAAGTGGTGAGAGAGGTGGAGAAATCAATATTGTCACTGATAAAGATAATAAAGCTAAAATCGCTGTTTTCTTTACCAGTATTGGTAAATTTAAAGGAGAACCAAACTATACAGCTTTGATGTATAGATTTGACCCACAAGTGTCTATTGAAAATCACATTTTTGGAGTCAAAAAAATGACTTATTATGTCTGGCTTCTAGATTCTCTAAAAATCAATGATAATTGGTTTTGGGTGGATGTTATTGAAGATTAAAAAGCTTTTATATACAGCAGTCCTATTTCATGTGTGAACTTAGCTTATTTATTAAATTATTGTTTATTAAACAAAATAGTGTGAATAGAGTGACTTGTGTGGATAGCTGAGAAATTGCGGTTGGCATTACCTGAGTTTTAAGGTTAAGACGGTGATGCAAACGAATACTGAGGCTAAAAATGAAGCGTTGGATTGTACTGGTAGCATTTACTCTAAGCTTCTTACTGACAATTTTTATATCACCAAATTATGGAGTAAATACTGATAAGCAGGTAGATATATGCAGGTATAACGTTATCAAGCCTAAAAGTACAGAGGAGATGGTTGAGAATTTTGCAGATATGACAATAGAATCGGTAGAAAACTTTGCCGATTTACACGTTCAACAAGTCCCAAATTCTCTTGATGGTTGCGACAATTAGCACATAGTCCATCATTCTGCTGACTTCAAGATGAAGATGGTTAAGGTTTTCTTGATCAAAAGTAGCATTTTTTTAATCTCTATCCCGTATTTGTTCGGTAACAAACTGATCCTATGAGGTAAAACACTCTATTGTGTTGGAACAACAACAGCTATAACGACTCTATTCCAAATTATGATCTTATTTAGCAATTTAATGTCTCAGATGCTTTGGCAGATCTCTGTCAGTTGGACTGTGGTGGCTCAAAACGTTACCGATCCAAATATCTTAGGTCAGATGCAAAAGGCTTTCACTCATTTTGTCCAGACAGGTCAAGCTTGGGCACTGTTGATTGGATTGGTTATTGGCTATATGATTCGGAATTTGACAAGCTACGGTTAAAAGAAATTATGAATTATGAATGCCAAAAAGTTTCATAATTCATAGTTTGTCATTCATAATCTTCCAACACCTATGACGGAACAACAAACTTGGAGCCAACGGTTTGAATCTGCACTGCATCCTGCGATCGCCAGATTTAATGCTAGTATTAATTTTGACATTGAATTAATAGAGTACGACCTGACTGGCTCTCAAGCTCATGCCAAAATGCTGGCTCACACTGGTGTCATTTCCGAAAAAGAAGGAGAGCAACTCGTTGCAGGTTTGGAGCAAATTCGCCAAGAATATCGCCAAGGAAAATTTCATCCAGGTATCGAAGCAGAGGACGTACATTTTGCTGTTGAGCGACGTCTTGTAGAAATTGTGGGTGAATTAGGTAAAAAATTACATACAGCCCGTTCCCGGAATGACCAAGTAGGTACTGATACTAGACTCTACCTGCGTGATCAAATCCAACAAATCCGCAATCAACTGCGAGAATTTCAACAAGTCTTACTCAACATCTCTGAAAAACACATTGAAACACTCATCCCTGGATATACCCATTTGCAACGTGCCCAACCCCTAAGTTTGGCTCACCACTTGCTGGCATACTTTCATATGGCGCAACGTGACTGGGAACGTTTAGGAGATGTTTCTCGCCGAGTCAACATATCACCGTTGGGCTGCGGGGCTTTGGCAGGAACGACTTTCCCTATAGATCGTCACTACACAGCAGAACTTTTGAATTTTGATGGGGTTTATGCAAACAGTCTCGATGGAGTCAGCGATCGCGATTTTGCCATTGAGTTTCTCTGTGCTGCTAGCCTAATTATGGTTCACCTTAGCCGTCTTTCAGAGGAGGTCATTCTTTGGGCATCAGAGGAATTTAGCTTTGTGACCCTTAAAGATAGCTGCGCTACTGGTTCCAGTATTATGCCCCAAAAAAAGAACCCCGACGTACCAGAATTAGTACGGGGGAAAACTGGACGAGTATTTGGTCATCTCCAGGCAATGTTAGTGATGATGAAGGGGCTACCCTTGGCATACAACAAAGACCTGCAAGAGGACAAAGAAGGTTTGTTTGACAGTGTTAATACTGTCAGGTCTTGTTTAGAAGCAATAACGATTTTACTCCGAGAAGGTTTGGAATTTCGTACCCAGCGTCTAGCACAAGCAGTCACAGAAGACTTTTCTAACGCTACCGATGTAGCAGACTACCTTGCCGCACGCGGTGTCCCTTTTCGTGAAGCTTACAATCTAGTAGGCAAAGTCGTAAAGACCAGTATTGCAGCTGGCAAACTCCTCAAAGATTTGAGCTTAGAGGAGTGGAAACAACTTCATCCAGCATTTGCAGCAGACATTTATGAGGCGATTTCACCCCGACAAGTCGTTGCTGCTCGCAATAGCTATGGTGGCACAGGTTTTGCTCAGGTTAGGCAAGCACTTCTTGCCGCCCGTACTCAGATTACTGCTGAATAATCAACAAGGGCGTACATTTGTACGCCCTGACATCTCAAAGAGCTATAGGGCAAAAACATTTAAATAGAGAACTTATTCAGCGTCGATTGCTGCTGCGCCCTCATCTTCTTCACTCTTCGGCGGTCGTTGTTGGAACCTTCTTTGGAAACGTCCTGTCGTTGTCCGTTTACGAAACTTTCGGGCATATGCCTGGTTCCGTAGCGCCTTTTCTTTTTTCGGATTGCGGCGCTTAGCCATGTTCACCTCATTAATAAACAACAAAAAAGCTGCCTCTAGGCTGAATGTAGGAAATAACAGTTACCGATATGACTTACGTAGTTTTAGCCTAGTTTTGCAACTAACATATTTCAGACAGCCATCTATTGTATCTCATTAATTTTTTTAATGTCAATGGCTTTTCAGAAACATCATTCTAGCCTACAACTGGTAGGAAGCACATGAAAGTATTTCTATTGCAAAAGTCTTTGTGTATGGGAAGTTTTCAGGTGCAAACCGAACTTGCACCCGCTGACTATAATCCAGCCTCAGCAGTTGAGTCTCTTTTATAATGATTAAGGAAAATTAAGGAAATCCGTTCCTTTCTCAACAGTGATTTCATGGAAAAATTCTTGATAAAGTAAAAAAACAAAATTTAGTTCAAAAAGTTATTTAAATTGTACTTTGTTAATTTGATGAGTTGATATTAGAAAAGGGGAAATAAGTGGGGAGACGAGCCGATGACGTTTCACAACTCAAATATCAATCCTATACAGGACTACTATTTGAATTTTGCACAAAACTCAGTATAGTTTCTGTTCCCTGTTCCCTGTTCCCTGTCGCGACGAGTCATTTCACAAATCAAGGCGGATTCCTATAGTTTCGGTTAATGTTAGCATTAATTTAAATTCTGCGATAATCTTTAGAAGAAGACCCCAAACCACAAGCATTAGTGCATAAATTGCAACTCAGCATCATAGTTGAGAAAGTGTGAGTGGCAGGGGCACTCTACAGTACAAGACAGACATTTGAAAATTGAACCTTCTTGCTTTTTTTGCTGTGGCTGTTCAATCCACACGTAACTTATGGCGCATTGGACAAACTGTACTGGGCATTATCTTTCGTCATCCCGTACCCGGCACGAGTATTATCCCGATTTTGCCAGATGGTCGAATTGTGCTGATTCGACGGCGTGACAATGGTCGTTGGGCATTCCCTGGAGGTATGGTGGACTGGGGAGAAGATGTTCCTAGTGCGGTGCGACGAGAGCTGATGGAAGAAACCGGACTAGAACTGGTGAAAATTCGACGTTTAGTTGGTGTTTACTCCGCACCAGATCGCGATCCTAGAATTCATTCAATTTGTATTGTGGTTGAAGCAGAAGTCCAGGGAAAAATAGAAATTCACGATACTTTGGAAGTTATGGATATTCAAGCTTTTCCACTCAATTCCATACCTCCAGGAGAGATGTCTCATGACCATGATCAACAGTTGCAAGACTATCTCAATGGTCTGACGACACTAGCGTAGTACTATTTCAGATTAAGGCTAGTCGTACTGAGTGGTGATACCATTTCACGAAAATCCTGATACAATTCGCTTCTCTTGCGTCCCCAGCTTGCCTAAATGTATCAACCTTAAAGTGAAACGGTATGAGCTAGCGCTTACGGCAGGAAATCCGCTATGAGCATCTATTGTCAGCACAAAGCGTGCCATAAGTATACGCAAGTGCGTCTTTGCAGGAGATGCTCGTGCAGTTAGTGTCTCACGAATAACTCCCAACTCACAAATTTCAATTAAAAATCTGCTAAAAATAACTCTTATATTAAATAACTAAATTTAAAGATGGATTCTCTATTACGTAACTCCCGAATCAAGCTCTCTCAAGGGATACTTTTCTGGCGGGAAATTGGTGAAGGACCTTCTATAGTTTTCTTACATGGAGCTTGGAACGATAGCAGCCAATGGGTTCCTGTGATGGAGATGCTATCACGAGATTTCCATTGTTTTGCTCCAGATTTCCTGGGATTTGGCGAGTCAGAGTTTCCTAATGTCCACTATTCAATTGATTTACAAGTTGAGTGTCTAGCAGAACTTCTGCACGCTTTGAAGCAAGAAAAGGTGTGTTTGGTTGGACATTCCCTTGGTGGTTGGGTTGCTGCTAGCTATGCTTTGAAGTATCCAGAACAAATTTATAGTTTAGTGCTATTGGCTCCAGAGGGTGTAGAGATAGAGGGGCAAAAAAAGCGATGGCAGAGAATGCAGCGGATCTTGAAGCGTTCACCGCTAGTCTTTCAATTGTTGCGACTACTTCGTCCCATCACTAAAATGTTTGGTTTGAATGAACAAATTGAACAGGATTGGCACTTTCATCAAGTGATGCTGCAATATCCTACAGCCTGTCAGATGCTCTTCCAGCGTCAGCATCCAGAAATTCAGGCAGAATTACTACAAGAGCGATTGGATTTGTTGACAACGCCAGTTTTAATTCTACAAGGTGGAAAAGACACCCAAGAATCTCTTAATATGAGTCGGGCTTACGCTCAATATATTCCTCATGCGGAGTCAAAAATGATCGCCCACGCAGGAGATGATTTATCAGAGTCTTGTGCTGGTGTTGTGGCTGGGGATATTCGCGACTTTATTAGGGGTGAAAATCAGTAATCTATTTATAATTCATAATTTTTTGTAAATCATTCAAGCAGGATATTATCACCCCAATTCTTAGCAATTGGTATATGAAACTATCTATGATTTGAATAGTATGTCGATCGCAGGGTTTTGGTCATGAAAGAACAAAAAACGACACCAAGGCTGAAAATCAAGTCATTTCAGTGATTGGCTCCTATCATCAGTACCAACCAAAACACAGCAGAAGAATTCAGAAAATAACCGTGTATTACAGGTTAGAGATTCTCCACCCAAGTTGTTATATCTAAGTCACTGTCTTCGGTACTTTCAGCACCTATAGTCACTAATTAATTTTTAGACTGACGCTAGCCTCGTCAAATATATTAGGATCTAACTGTGTAATTGTCTCCTTACCTCGTACTCCCTCGTAGACCCCGGTGCCACCGATAATGTCTACTTTTTGAGCTTTGAGCTGCTCGAAGGCAGTCGCATTGATTGTGCCCTGTGTATAAATTTGACCATCATGTAGGGAGATAGTTTCTTCTAAGTTTGCAATGAAGTCACCATTTCCTAGTTGCTTAGTGAATACTAAACTAATGTCCTTAGTACCGATAAAAACATTATTAGAGTCGAACAGGTTAGCCGTGTAAGTTATACCATCTCCAATTTCAGGAATTGTGGGATCTCCAGCTTCAATGAACCTGAAAGTACTTTCAATTCCGTCTTCTCTAAATTCTAGAAAAGATTTGGCTGCATTAGGATTACCTTGAGTACAGTTTCCGATTAAATGATCAATGTTGCTAGCCATAATCTGAAAATTCCTCTAAAAATTTCTCTCATACTATACAGCAATTATACAGCTACTTTATGCTTGGTAACCATTGAAACATTACTAAAATAGTAATGTTTGAGTTTTTTATCGAAAACTTTGGGTCTAAAACCCCGTCCTTCTAGGACAGCTTTTCTTGATCTCTAATGTACTGCTTTAGTATTTCAATTGGCGCACCTCCCACGGAACTTACGAAATAGCTAGGACTCCAAAGCGCATCTTTGCCATAAGGTTTAGGATATCCAGATTGTCCATATCGACGGCTAGATACACCTTTTAACGCGTTGACTATTTGAGAAATAGACAACTTTGGTGGGTATTCAATCAACGCATGAATATGGTCAGATTCCCCATTAAATTCGATGATTTGAAACCCCATCTTTTCAGCTACCCCGTTAAATGATTTTTTAATCAATTCAAGACTTTCATCTGTAAACACAGACCTACGATATTTGGTTACACAGACCAAGTGAGCTTTGAGGTCTGAAACACTATGCCTTTCTTTCCGAAATTGGGTTGTCATTTACTGTAGACCAAGCTAGAATATATTTACAGACCAATTCTAGTATAAGCGATGAAAGCTAGATATCAATACCGTTTCTATCCAACAGACCAACAACAACAGAGCCTAGCTCAGTTGTTTGGTTGCGTTCGGGTAGTATGGAATGATGCATTGGTTTTAAGCAAAGCTAGTAAGTATCCTGGATACAACAGTTTAGCTAAGTCTCTCACTCTGTCAAAAAAGACGGATGAGCGACAATGGCTAAACGATGTGTCGTCTGTGCGATTACAGCAATCTTTAAAGCAATTAGAAGTAGCTTACAAGAACTACTTTGATTCATTAAAAGGCAAAAGAAAAGGTAAAAAAGTAGGTCAACCCAGATTCAAGAAAAAGACTAATCAGCAATCTGCAACATTTACTAAAGCCGCTTTTTCAATTGATGAAGGAGAAGTATACTTAGCCAAAATCGGGAACATCAAACCTATTTGGTCTAGAAGCTTACCTTCATCTCCAACGAGCGTAACAGTCATTAAAGATTGTGCTAACCGCTATTTTCTTAGCTTTGTTGTAGAGATTGAACCTATTCATGTTGATGTCACGCATTTGTCCCCTAGAAATAGAGCCAGCCTTATTACTTCGAGTACGCGTCTTGTTCCACAAATCAATAAAACCAAGGCTGGCTCTATTTCTCACGTGGAAGACCTCGTCAAAAACCAAAGCATTGGTATTGATTTAGGTCTTAAAACTTTTGCGGTAATGAGTAATGGTGATAAAGCATTTAGTCCTGACTACTCAAAGCATGACCGTAAAATCCGCAAACTACAACGCAAACTAGCAAGACAGCACAAAGGGTCTAAACATCGTGAACGTACCCGTCTAAGAATTGCCAAAAAGCACAATCAAATTGCAGATCTCCGCAAAGATTTCCTGCACAAGCTATCAACCAAAGTAGTTAGTGAGAACCAAGCTATTGTTTTGGAAGATTTGAATATATCAGGAATGGTTAAAAACCGGAGACTTGCAAAAGTGATTAGCTTGCAAGGTTGGCGAGAATTTCGGGTATTGTGTGAGGGTAAATCTGAAAAGCTTAATCGGGATTTTAGAGTAATTAACCGATGGGAGCCCACTAGCCAAACTTGTTCTTGTTGTGGGTATCGATGGGGCAAAATTGATTTGTCTGTGCGCTCAGTGCTGTGTTTAAATTGCGGCGCTGAACACGATAGAGACGAGAACGCATCCCGAAATATAGAAATGGTCGGCATGGGGCATCGGCACGACCTTAAACGGACGGGGAGCGACTGTAAGACTACTTCAGTAGCTAGTTGCTGTGAACCGTCAAGAATCACCGCTCCTTTAGGACGGTGAGTATGTCAAAAATTTGGATAATATAACGGCTAGTGATACCGTTTCACCTTAAGATTGATACAGATGGCAAGCTTCGGGAGCAGGGGAAGCAGAGGAAGCAGGGAGAGCAAGAAAAGTGATTTGTATCAAGAATTTCGTGAAATGGTATGACATCAGGCGTAAACCAAACTAAAGTCCTTGCCAAAAGTCATTTGAAGGGTAAAATAAACACAAGTATATTCCTAGCCATCTAAAAAAATAGCGATCGCATTCCCCAAAAAATCAAATTTTGTTCCACAATCAAACGCGCTGCAATTTCAGGAAATAGCGAGCGCATATAGTTTACTAGCAACTCGCAATCTCCCCCTCTGATTGCAATCTTCCCTTGCGGAAAATCGTGCCACCACGCCTCAATAAAATCTTTGATTCCTGCAACTAGAGTGTAAATAACTCCACTTTGCATTGCCTCTTGAGTATTCAAAGCGTACCGTCCAGGGAGTTGCTGTGGTAGCTTAACCATTGGTAATTGCCCTGTTCTTTCAGCGAGAGTGCTAAGCTGCAAGCCTAGCCCTGGAAGAATTGCGCCTCCAACTAAATAATGGTTAGCATCCGCAGCTGTAAATGTCAGTGCTGTCCCTGCATCAATCACCAGCATGGGAAAACCCCAATTCTGTCCAGCACCGTACAAAGCTAAGGCGCGATCAATTCCTAGTGTCGGATATATCCCCTTTATGGGAACTTGGTCTAACTTAAGTATGCGAATATTAGGATAAGTTTCCCATAAGACTGTTTGATTGGGAACAACGGAAGCTAGGAAGAGTGGGGAAGAGGAGGTGAAGGGAGTATTCAGAGGAAAAAATTCTGGTGAGAGGTTTTGCAGTGTTGAAAATTGAGAGAGTTGTTGGACAATATTGGCTGGTAGATAGTCTGTATCCCAAGTATGAATGAGTGTTTCGCCTGTAAACCACGCCCAATGTAGTCGGGAATTTCCAATCATTAACCCCAACCAATTTGTCTGGTGAGTGTCTCTCATCTGCTGTTTAATCCCCATACCTCTAACACATAATGAAACTTTTAGTTTGGTTATTTAATCTATAGAATTTTTCATAAAACTTTACAAATAACTCGTGTCACAATAGGGACAGAGTAATAAATACTCAATTGCTAAGGAGACTAGTTATGGTAGCGCTCACCGAAAAAACCAAAAAAAGGCTAACCATGCAGACTGTCGAGATTGCTCCCCAAACAACAGCAATCCGTTCTCTGGATTGGGATCGAGACCGCTTCGACATCGAATTTGGTCTGCAAAATGGTACGACCTACAATTCATTTCTGATACGCGGTGAGCAAACAGCACTGGTCGATACCTCCCATGAAAAGTTTCGCCAGCTGTTCTTAGATACCCTCAAAGGTCTGATTAATCCAGCAGATATTCATTATTTAATTATCAGCCATACTGAGCCAGACCACAGTGGTTTAGTGAAAGATTTTTTGCAACTGGCGCCGGATGTCACCGTTGTTGGTTCTAAAGTTGCTATCCAGTTTCTAGAGAATTTGGTGCATCGTCCGTTTAAGCGGCGAATTGTGAAAAATGGCGATCGCCTCGATTTAGGCAACGGACACGAACTAGAATTTGTCATTGCACCAAATTTACACTGGCCCGACACCATCTTCACCTTCGACCACAAAACCCAAACGCTTTTCACCTGCGATGCTTTTGGGATGCATTATTGCTCAGATAGCACCTTTGACGAAGATTTAAAAACTATAGAAGCAGATTTTGAATATTACTATGAGTGCTTGATGGCACCCAATGCCCGTTCAGTTTTGTCTGCCCTCAAGCGGATGGCTGAATTGGACAAAATCAATATCATCGCCACAGGTCACGGACCTCTGTTACAGCATAATGTAGACGAACTCACCGGACGCTACCGCACTTGGAGCCAAACACAAGCCAAAGCAGAAACCAGTATAGGGCTATTTTACGTTTCAGATTACGGTTATAGCGATCGCTTGGCTCAAGCAGTTGCCACCGGTATCACCAAAACTGGTGTTGGCGTAGAAATGGTAGACTTGCGCGGTGGACTAGATTTACAAGAGTTACGAGAACTTGTCGGTCGCTGTGCTGGTATTGTTGTCGGAATCCCCCCAGCTTCTGGTGCAGCTCATATCCAAGCTGCCATCAGCACCATTTTAGGCTCTGTTAATGAAAAGCAAGCAGTAGGCATCTTTGAATCAGGCGGTGGCGATGACGAACCAATTGACCCGTTCCTGAGTCAGTTCCGAAATTTGGGTTTAACACCAGCCTTCCCTGGAATTCGGATTAAACAAACACCGACAGAAAACACTTACAAGCAGTGTGAAGAAGCAGGGACAGACATAGGACAGTTGGTGACACGCGATCGCAGCATCAAGCAGATGAAATCGCTAGGTGCTGATCTCGACAAAGCATTGGGTAGAATCAGTGGCGGACTCTACATTATCACCGCTAAAAAAGGCGATGTGTCTAGTGCCATGCTTGCTTCTTGGGTTAGCCAAGCCAGTTTTAAACCCTTGGGCATATCCATAGCTGTCGCTAAAGATAGGGCAATTGAATCACTTATGCAAGTGGGCGATAAGTTTGTGCTAAACGTCCTTGAAGAGGGGAACTATCAAAAGTTGATGAAGCACTTCCTCAAACGCTTTGCCCCTGGTGCTGACCGTTTTGAAGGAGTGAGAACCCAGCCAGCCGAAAATGGTGCGCCTATCCTTGCTGACGCGCTGGCATATATGGAGTGCGAAGTCATTAGTCGGATGGATGGTGGTGACCACTGGATTGTCTACAGCAGTGTATACGCAGGACGAGTTTCTAAACCAGATGCGTTAACCGCAGTTCACCATCGTAAAGTGGGTAATCATTATTAAAAAACAGCAGTCCACTCTACCAAATAACTGATACTGCCTATGAGTCTTTTCTGTCTGGTTCACGGTGCTTACCTGGGAGCATGGTGTTGGGATCTACTCACCCAAGAGATAGAAGCGAGCGGTCATCAGACGGTAGCAGTGGATCTTCCTATTGAAGACCCCACGGCTGGTGTGCTTCAATATGCCGAAGTTGTGAGCGAGACGCTACAAGGATTGGAAGATGATGTGATACTAGTCGGTCATTCAATGGCAGGCTTAATTATCCCCGTCGTTGCCAGTCAGCGTCCAGTGCGTCAGCTTGTTTTCATTGGTGGGGTTATTCCACACGTAGGAGCAAGTCTTCTCGACCAGTCTTATGATGAGGCTGATCCCAACTTCCTCAAGGCAATAGGCTACGAACTGCCAGAAGCTGATAAGTTCAAGCAGTTCCGCGATGAGCCAAATATGTTCAATCCGGCGGCGCTAGGGAAAAACCCTTTACAAGACGAGGCTGTCGCTAAGGAGTTTATCTTTCATGACTCCTCGCCAGATGTAGCACGTTGGGCATTTCCGAAGTTACGCAATCAGCAGTTTTTATATATAAGCGAAGTCAGTCCTCTACAAGCTTGGCCAGATGTAGAGTGTACATATATCGTCTGTGGTGAAGACCGAACGCTTTCGCCTGCATGGTGTCGATATGCTGCTCGTAAACGCCTTGGAGTTGATCCTATTGAGATCCCTGCAGGTCATTACCCAATGTTCTCTCGCCCTGCACACCTTACCGATGTGCTAGCCAAAATCGTCTCTAAATGAGGCTCACAGTTAAATACAAAATTTTATTAAACCCCGCATACTTATGCCAGAAACTAAGCCCCGTGACGTTCAGGTTCTCCCCATCGCCACTGACACAACTGTACTACGCTCTCGCAGTTGGTCACGCCTGAGATTTGAAATAGAATATGCTCTAGCTAAGGGGACAACCGCCAATTCTTATCTCATTAAGGGAGATAAAACTGCTCTTATTGACCCACCAGGAGAAACATTTACACAAATTTACCTGGAAGCTTTGCAGCAACGGTTTAATTTAAAAGATATTGATTACGTTATTCTCGGTCACATTAATCCCAACCGCGCCGCAACTTTAAAAGCTTTACTGGAACTCGCACCGCAAATCACCTTTGTTTGTTCTAACCCAGGGGCAATAAATTTACGTGGCGCGCTGGAAAACCCAGATTTGCCAGTGATCGTCATGCGGGGGGAAGAAACTTTAGATTTGGGGAAAGGACATCATTTGCAATTTACCCCCACACCCAATCCCCGCTATCCAGATCTACTGTGTACCTATGACCCGCAAACAGAAATCCTCTACACAGATAAGCTTTTTGGGGCACATATCTGTGGGGACCAGGTTTTTGATGAAGGTTGGGAAATATTTAACGAAGATAGACGCTATTATTTTGATTGCTTGATGGCTCCCCATGCTCGCCAAGTTGAGACAGCAATAGACAAACTTGGCGATCTCGCTGTCAGAATGTATGCGACTGGACACGGTCCTTTGGTGCGTTATGGCTTAATTGACCTGACAAAAGCTTACCACCAGTGGAGTCAGCAGCAAACATCGCAGGATACATCTGTCGCATTGATTTATGCTTCGGCATACGGGAACACAGCGACTCTTGCCCAGGCGATCGCCCGTGGTATCACAAAAGCGGGCGTCGCTGTAGAATCCATTAACTGTGAATTTGCAGACCCCGAAGAAATTCGTGCTGCGGTTGAAAAAGCATCTGGCTTTATTATTGGTTCTCCCACTCTTGGTGGTCATGCACCGACTCCCATCCAAATAGCTTTGGGTATTGTTCTTTCGACTGCGACTAACAATAAACTTGCTGGTGTCTTTGGTTCCTTCGGTTGGAGTGGCGAAGCCGTGGATATTATCGAGGGGAAACTGAAAGACGCTGGCTATAGGTTGGGTTTTGACACTATTAGGGTAAAGTTTAAACCCAACGATGTCACTCTGCAAATGTGTGAAGAAGCAGGAACCGACTTTGCTCAAGCACTCAAGAAAGCCAAAAAACTGCGCACTCCCAGCCAACCCGCCACGACTACTGAACAAGCAGTTGGGCGTGTTGTTGGTTCACTATGTATTCTCACTGCAAAGCAAGGTGATATATCCAGTGCAATGTTAGCTTCTTGGGTCTCTCAGGCAAGCTTTAACCCTCCTGCTTTAACAGTTGCTGTCGCTAAAGACCGTGCGGTAGAACTACTGACGCACTCAGGAAATAAATTCGTCCTCAATGTCCTCAAAGAAGGAAATCACATAGGGTTAATGAAGCACTTCCTCAAGCCCTTTGGTCCAGGACAAAACCGATTCGATGGTGTCGCCGCACAAGAAGCTGAAAATGGGTCCCCCATTCTCAATGATGCCCTAGCTTACCTAGAATGCTCTGTAAAAAACCGGATGGAAGCAGGCGACCATTGGCTCGTTTATGCAACTGTGGATAACGGCAAATTACTAGATGGTGAGGGGATTACCGCTGTGCATCATCGGAAATCAGGGAATCATTATTAAGGCAAGAGGAAGGCTAAACAGGGCAATTCCACCTATTGCGTTAACGGAACGCGGAAGTCCCCACCCGGACTTCGTCATGGTAGAGGTAGAGCATTGGTGCTTTACCTCTACTGACTTATGAGATTCTAGCAACAGGCGTAACTGCATTAGACTATTTTTACAGAGGTCAGCAAACAGTTATGAAAATTGCTATTGGTAGCGACGAACGGACTTATCTTACCGACAAGGTTATTGAAGAACTGCTGCGGCGCGGTCACGAAGTCCTACGTTTTGGTGCTTTGGCAGAGAATCAGCCGGAAATTGACTGGCCTATCAGCACTAGTAAGGTAGCTTTTGCAGTCGCAAACCATGAAGTTGATGAGGGTATTGTCTTTTGCTGGACTGGAACTGGTGCATCTATTGCTGCCAACAAAGTCAAAGGTATACGTGCAGCATTATGTCATGATGCTGAGACTGCTCGTGGGGCGCGTATCTGGAATCATGCGAATGTCCTTGTTCTGAGTCTTCGTGCCACAACAGAAGCGATCGCACTGGAGATATTAGATGCTTGGTTTGTCACACCTTATTCTAACGATGAGTGGAACATCAAGCAAATGGAGCGGATTAGCAAGTTAGAAAAGGTCGCTAGTATGTAAATTTCAAAAGGCAGCAGTTCTATGAATACAGTTGTGCTAAATCTAGAGCCAGTTGTTCACCTCACAGATGAGCAGTTCTATCAACTCTGTATGGCAAACCAAGATTTGAATTTGGAGTTGAATGCAAAAGGAGAACTAATTATCCTACCACCAGTAGGAGGAGAAAGCGGAACTCAGGAAGCTGATTTCATTACTGATTTGAATAATTGGAACCGCCGAACAAAATTAGGAAAAGTTTTTAGCTCTTCGACTATCTTTAGGCTTCCAAATGGGGCACAACGATCACCAGATGCTGCTTGGGTAAAATTGGAACGATGGGAAGCGCTCACTGATGAGCAGCGCAAAAAATTTCCTCCACTAACGCCTGACTTCGTAATTGAACTACGGTCTGAAACTGATCGCCTAAAACCCCTGCAAGATAAAATGCAGGAGTATTTAGAAAATGGTTTGCGCTTAGGTTGGCTCATCAATCTTCAAGATGGGCAGATAGAGATTTACCGATCTGGGTTAACTGTGGAGGTCGTTCAAATCCCAGCACTTCTTTCTGGGGAAGAGGTTTTGCCTGGATTTGAGTTACAGGTGTGAGATGAAAAATATTCTCTAATCTATTCTCTTTTCCAAATATTGACCAATCATCAACTGTTCACCAGCGCGAGAGATAATAGACTGGCGCGTACGGTATTTGCTGCCAATCAGCTTTAACTCTTCCTCAAACACTGAACCGTTGTATTCTGTTCGCAAACACAATGTTTTGGAGTTGGGGAAGTGATATTGGGCTGTAATAGGTTTAGTTGTGGCAAAACCGCGATCGCGATACAACGTGTTTCCCAAAGCACCAAATAGGGTTGACCCCTGAGATTCTTTTCTTCCCGTCACAGAATTCTCACTTTCCCAAGTGACTTCAGCGCCACAGATCAAACTGACTGTATCAGGTAGACCGTGCATCTGAGCTAGCTTTGTTAATTGATCGCATCCCTGTGTCAAAAACTGAATGGTAATTATGCTCACCATTTCCTTGGTTTCTCCATCAGGTAATGTATAGTAGCGCCGTTCTGAACGCCACTGACCGACCGATTCTTGAAAAAACTCTGCCAGTAGAGATTCGTCCGTAGTTTCTGTCAGCTTGATTTGTGATGTCACTGGTATGTTTCCTCACGCAAAGTGCATTTACAATTATTTCTGAGACTAAATACACTATCTGTGTACCAAATACCAGATTTCTTTATTTTTTTTAATATTATCTTTATCTTAGGAGAATTACTGATAACTTTGCTACGACAGTACAAATGAACATTTTTATTTTTTTTACAACTCTCTTAAGTAAGACATTTTAAGTAAGAGATAGAAGCGGTAGTAAGTGAAGGAGACAAGACGCGCTTGCGCACAGAGGAAATTTGCCTCTGTGTCTTCCTTCGGGTACTCAGCCTTGAACCCCTGCGGAGAACGCAGTCGCTTGCGGTAAGTCCTGCGGAGAGGCTGCGCCAACGCGTAGCGTCTCCGCTACTGAGAGGGAAATCCTCCCGCAGCTGTCTCACCATGTCCTCACTAAGAAATTCAGTTTTTCTGAATAAAATCGTGTTGTTTTGGGAACCTGCGGTTCGTAGATCTGGTCATTACGGATGAGCTAGCGCAGACATGAGCCTACTGAACTTTTCATAAGTTCCTAGTCTCATAGGCGACCCATTTGTAAGCTAACTTTTGAGTGTCTACATCTATAAAACTTCCCTTGGGAAAGGATACAACAGCTATCTCGAGGCAGAGTTAAGAAAAATTAAAAAATCGTTATAATAACTTTCATAAAATTTGCATCAGTAATATATCAAACTCTATGTCCAGCAAAATTGCAGGAGGTAAAGGGGGATTTGTCTTTCATGACAATAGTCATGTTTACTTAGAATATTAAATTTTAGAGAATCAAATTAAGAGAATCAAATTATAGGAGTCACCCAAAACTGCCTAGATTAGCAGGGGGAGTGCGTAAATGATTTTGGAAGAAAATCAGCAGCTAAAAAAAGTAGCACATAACGAAAGGCAGAAAGACAGAGACTGTTTCTTAACTAAACAGGCAACAATAATCTATAAAGAAATGGAAATTACAAAGAAAAGTTTCATAGCTTCTGTATTGGGCATAGGACTACTGACAGTAGGTTGCGGTTCACTTCCGAAAGAATCAGCTGAAGCTCAATCACAGAGTCCTGGTCGTCAGCAACCAAAAGGCAGTGCAGTCCCTGTGGATGCATCGATTGCCCGCACTGGTGTGTTGCGGCAAGACCCAGAATATACAGGCACGACCACACCATTTCGCACCGTATCAGTGCGATCGCAAGTTGAAGGGCGGCTTTTGGCATTGAATGTAGATGTAGGAGATGCTCTCAAGCAAGGGCAGATTATTGCACAGATAGATGATGCTCTCCTAAGAACAGCGCAAAATCAAGCAGAAGCAGAACTGGCAGCTCTCAAGTCAGAAGTCGCGCGAGAAAAAGCCAGAATCAGCAATGCTCGTGCTGAGGTAGAAAGAACACGAGCAGAACTGGTGCAAGCACAAGCAGATGCCCAAAGACAGCAGAAACTTGTGAAAGAGGGGGCGATCGCACAACAAGCAGCTGAGCAAGCACGTACCGAAAGCCTCACAGCTGCCCAAACACTTCGTGCTGCACAAGAGCAAGTCCGTACAGAACAGCAAGCTCTTGCTGCTGCCCAAGGTCGAGTCGTTGCTCAACAAGCTGTGGTTGCGGAAGCAAAAGAGCGGCGTTCTTATGCAAGGCTTAAATCCCCGATTACTGGGGCAGTTTTAGAAAAAGTGACAGAACCGGGAAATCTTCTCCAACCAGGTAATGAAGTTTTGAGAATTGGTGACTTTAACCGCGTGAAAGTCGTGGTTCAACTTTCAGAGTTAGAACTAGGGAAAGTTCGTTTAGGGCAATCTGTCAAAGTGCGGTTAGACGCCTTCCCCAACCAAACATACACTGGACAAGTCACGCGCATTTCTCCAGCCGCCGACACAACAGCTCGCTTGATACCAGTTGAGGTCGTTATTCCTAATAGTGACGATAAAATTGGCAGTGGTTTGTTAGCGCGAGTCAATTTTGAAACCCAGACGCAAGAGCGAGTGCTGATACCTGAGATAGCCCTTCAAGAAAGAGATAGGGAAGCAGGGAGAACAAAGGAAGACAAGGGAGCAATATCCTCCTCATCTCCCCAATCCTCACTCTCCAAACGTCAGGGGACAGTATTTGTTGTGATGGAAGCAGGTGGTAAGGCGACGGTGACAGCGAGACCCGTAACGCTTGGCGAAAGAGCTGATGGCAACGTAGAAGTTTTATCTGGCTTGCAACCAGGAGAAAGATTTGTGGCTCGCAGTGGCAGACCGTTGAAAGACGGCGTTGCTGTGAAGCTTTCGATACTTTCAGAAAAGCAATTAGAAAAGCAATAGTAGAGTGGGCATTACCCGCCATTGCCAGGAGATAGTTAGCACTTAGCACTTAGTATTATGCAACAGGTAAAGCAAAGCAGCGGATTCAGTGTTAGCGCCATTTCAATTCGCCAGCACATCGGCACACTCATGCTCACTGTGGCGGTTATTGTTGTTGGTATATTTTTTCTTACAACTATTCAAGTAGATCTGCTACCGTCAATTACCTATCCACGAATTGGTGTTCGCCTGGAAGCACCTGGCATATCACCTGAAGTAGCAGTAGATGAAATCACTAGACCTTTAGAAGAAGCATTATCAGCCACTGAGAATGTGGTGCAAGTTTTTTCCCGCACTCGTGAGGGACAGGTTAGTCTCGATTTATTTTTCCAGCCAGGGGGCGATATCGACCAAGCCCTAAATGATGCCACTGCTGCCTATAACAGAGGCAGAAGTCAACTGCCAGATACTATTGAAGAACCTCGCATATTCAAATTCGACCCCTCACAACAACCAATCTACGAATTAGCACTGACATCTCCCTCGCTGCAAGGTAAAGATTTACGGGTATTTGCAGATGAAGAACTATCTCGTGAACTCAGTGTGGTGCAGGGAGTTGCTTCTGTTGATGTATCCGGTGCTGGTGAGGAAGAAGTGCGGGTACTTGTTGACTTGAACCGTCTGCAAGCGTTAGGTGTTGGGTTAACTGATGTACTGAATCAACTAACAGCGCGAAATCAAGATGTATCGGGGGGTCGAATTTTAGGGAAAAATGCCGAACCATTAACCCGGACTGTAGGACGCTTCAAAAATGCAGATGAAATCCGCGACCTTTCCTTTCAAGTCTCCTCATCTTCCCCCACTTCCCCGACTTCCCCTCCTCGCCGCATCTATCTACGAGACTTTGCTGAGGTTATTGACGGTACAGAAGAACAGCGAATCTTCGTTTATTTAAACCGTCAGCAAGCGGTGAAAGTTTCGATTCAAAAACAACCTGATGCTAATACAATCACTGTTGTAGATGGCGTTAAGCGGCGGATTGAAGAGTTGCGACAGTCTGGGTTAATTCCATCAGATATGATTTTGACCCCCACGACAGATGAATCTCGCTTCATTCGCAATTCATTAAATGATGTGATTTTCTCGGCAGTTTCTGGGGCATTGTTGGCAGCAGCAGCAGTGCTTTTATTTTTGGGGTCAATACGACAAACATTTATTATCAGTTTGGCAATTCCGCTGTGTACTTTAGCGGCGATCGCTTTAATGAAGCTGTTTGGCTTGACTTTGAATGTATTCAGTCTTGCTGGTTTGACCTTGGGTATTGGTCAGGCGATCGATACATCAGTGGTCATTTTGGAGAACGTTGCGGAAAAAACAGGCATGACTCCCAATCAGAAAGAGATGGAAAAATTGGGAGACGAGGAGAAGGGGAGAAAACCTAATTCAAAATTCTTTATTGAAACTGCAATTGCATCCTCTCAAGAAGTGGAATCTGCATTAGTTGCCGCCACCGCTGCCAACTTGGTTTCTGTAGTGCCTTTCTTGCTCGTTGGCGGCTTTATCTCACTACTATTTAATGAACTCATTCTGAGTATCAGCTTTGCAGTCGCTGCCTCTCTTGTTGTTGCCGTGACAGTAGTGCCGATGCTGTGTTCTCGACTGCTGGCAATCCCCTGGTCTAGTCGTATAAGAGAGTTTTGGCTGTTGCGCCAGTTTAATCGCCGCTTTGAAGATGCAACAATCTTCTACGGCAGGTTGTTAAAGAAGGTTTTACCTTATCGGTTAATAGTCATCACAGCCGTGTTTGTCATTTTAGGTGGCAGCAGTTTGTTTATGGCAGGTCAAATTTCGCAAGAAATCTTACCACGCATCAATACCGGACAAGCCAATTTAAGAGTCCAGTTTCCTCCAGGTACACCTTTGGCAACTTCTGAAAAAGTCATGCAGGTTGTGGATGACATTTTGATGAAGCAACCAGAAACTGACTATGTTTTCACCACTGTAGGTGGTTTTTTATTTGGTAGCAACACGACAGAAAATCCTCTACGTGCCAGTAGCACGATCACTCTCAAACCAGGTAAGAATGTCGAGGAGTTTGTCCAACGAGTCAATCGAGAATTTAACAAACTGAATTTGGCAGGAATTTTACTGCGCCTGAGTCCGGGTCAGGTACGGGGTTTAATTTTAAGTAATACCCCAGCTCAAGGTTCTGAAGTTGACGTTATCCTGCAAGGCAACGATGAACAAAACTTACAGCAGGCAGGCAGGCAACTACTGCAAGCCTTAGAGGAAAAGGCTACACTTGCTAGATTTCGGCCAGATGCTGACCCCCGTCAACCAGAAGTGCAAATTCGCCCTGATTGGGAAAGAGTTGCAGCTTTGGGACTGACGGCACAAGAAATTGGTGAAACAATTCAAACTGCTATTGAAGGTTCAGTTCCTACGCAAATTCAACGCGGTAACCGTTTAGTTGATGTGCGTGTAGAGTTAAATCAAGAAGCAATTGAGCGTCCTTCCCAATTACAAAGATTACCGCTATTTACGCAAAATAACCAACAAGTCCGACTTTTGGACGTTGCCCGTATTGAAGAAGGTCAAGCACCAGGAGAAGTTCAGCGTATTAACCAGCGTCAAGTTTTCATTATTGCAGGTAACCTAAGCGAGGGAGCCAGTCTTAGTGATGCCTTAGCAGAAGTAGATGAGATCGTTAAGAGCATTCAGTTACCTGAGGGCGTTTCCATTGTGCCAAGTTCTGCACAAGAGACTAATCAGCAGTTGCAAAACTCTTTGAAAATTTTAGGAGCGTTAGCGACGTTCCTCATTTTCGTTGTCATGGCTGTGCAATACAACTCGCTGATTGACCCATTGGTCATTATGTTTACCGTACCACTAGCGTTAGCTGGAGGGATTTTCGGGCTTTACATCACTAAAACAGCGATTGGCGCGACGGTCATAGTCGGTGCGGTGCTCTTGGTGGGTATTGTGGTTAACGCGGGAATTCTGATGGTAGAACTGGCAAATCAAATTCGGGAAGAGGAAGGTTGTACTCGTCAAGTTGCTATTCTCAAAGCTGCTCCTCAACGTTTGCGTCCTATTATGATGACCACAGTCACTACTATCTTGGGGTTGTTCCCCCTGGCTTTGGGTATTGGTGAAGGTTCTGAGTTTTTGCAGCCTTTAGGGATTGTTGTGTTTTTTGGGATGGCGATCGCCACAATGCTGACGCTGTTTCTCATCCCCTGTTTTTACATTCTGCTGCACGATTTGCTGGGTGGGAAATGGGCAAAGCCGATGTTAGATAGGGTGAGTAAGTTGAGGAAATGGTGAACAAGATGAGAAAAAATTATGATGATGCGAAGAACTCAAAGGCGAGTACCTGATGAGAAAACAGCTTAAAACTAGATAAAAAGTCGATATGATTCACTTTTCATCAGGATGGAAAATCCTAACCAGATTAACACAAATGGGAAGATTTTCCGACCATAGCGAGCTAGAAGGGGAGCCATCAGAGGATTACGAGTCATGCAGTAAGAGAGGCAGCACCACACCCCAACAGTCAAATAGCAAACACACAATATAACCCCCAAGCTTGGGAGATTGCTGCTGGCAAACAACGGCACGTAGATTCCAATGTTGTTGCCTCCATTTGCAATGGTGACTGCGGAAACGCGGTAAGTTTGACGATCACGTAGAGTTGCCAAAAGTGATTTCTTCTGGTGATGAGATTTTGCAGGAGAGGGTAGGTTGACTGACACAGTTTGCACTGCCTCTACATCCTCTTCTCGACTCATCAGATGACTGATCCCAATGGTAATTGGGAGCAAGCCTAACAACCCAATCCACGCTTCTGGAATAATGAGACCCCCAAAGAAACCAGGCAGACTAGCAAGCACCAATGCAGTAAATCCAAGAAATTCACCCAGAACAATATGCTTGGGACGAAAGGTGCGATTGACTTTTCCAAAGAAAGCCGTCAAGTATAAATTGTCGTCAAAGGTAGTTGCAAAAGCGGCAGAGATCCCAATAAACAATGTACTAATTAACCAAGTCATAATCGTTATTTACAATGATTCAATGTTGTCATTCCTTGTCCTTCTCAGCTTCTATGAGTCAGGACAAACAGGAAATTGTTCAATTCTCAATCAAATTGTTAATTTTTGCTTGAGCAAGGTACCTTAGCCGCGCATGACTTCAATTTATGGCTTTCTACTCAATGAAAGCAAATCTTCTTTTTTTTCAAAACGATAAATAAAAGTTATTAAGAGGCAAATTATAAGGACGAGAAAAAGAAGGAGGAATGAGTTTCTCTCTTTACCATTCCGTCTTATTTTTGGGACACAACCAGCGTCATTCCTTAACGTACCTTTCTGACATTTTGGCACAGTGAGTCCATTTCTGACGATTGAGAAGCAACTTCCGTGGAGTACCGGAAAGCCTCCCTAGCCTCCGTCATCAAAAATAAACCGATAATTGCAACGGTAATGACAGTTAAACCACGATTTTCTAAGGTGTGGCTATCAATCAAAATGAAGATACCCAATCCTATGAGGACAAAAGGAACAAAATAACTGCCGTAGCGGGTGAAGAGTTTGGCAAGTGCTGGGATTTTAGTCAATCGATAAGCGGTGTAGCACCAAACCGCAACTAAGGAAAAAAAGACAACCAGAATAGCTCCCAAATCTTCTCCTGTACTGCTGGCGAATAATGGTACATAAATACTGAGATTATCGCCGCCGTTGGCGATCGTCACAGCAGCAACCCCATAAGCTTGAGGAGAAAACAGGCTCGCTAGCCAGGAGTTTTGAGACTGTTCCAGTTCTGGTGGTGTTTCATCCTCATCCATTGCTGGGTTGAGTAAGCGATTAATACCAATGGCAATTGGAACGGTACCTAAAATTCCAATCCACGCTTCTGGAAATAGCCGACCACCAAAAAAACTGGGCAAACTGGCAAGCACTAAAGCTGTAAAACCAAGGTACTGTCCTACAACAATATGTTGATGCCGGAAGGTTGCGTTTACCTGAGAGAAAAACAACAGCAGAACGACAATATCATCTAAATTGGTGGCAGCAAAAGCAGCAAATCCAGTTGAAATTACACTGATGAAGTCATCCATTGTAGTTTTTACTCTTTCTCTTTAAGAAGCGCAGTAGTCAATTCAGAGCGCGATTCTACTCTTTCTTGTTGAGGGTTTTTCTGAGCTGCTTTGACGATTTCATCTAACTCTAATTGAAAGAGCCTTGTATTATCACCGCCACCTGCTGAGATCCAAGGCATTCTACCATCCCATTTGGCGATCGCTTGTCGCTGCAAAATGTCTGGTGTCAGCGACTCTACGATTAATCGATGTGCTTCGGCTTCTCCTTTCGCTAAATTCACTTTTGCTTTTGCTTGTTTTTCTGCCTTGATAGCCAGAAATCCTGCACGTTTGGCTTCTTGTTCAGCAATTTGTTTGGCTTCAACGGCATTATTAAATTGTTTGGAAAAATGAATATGTACCAGAGAAATGTCATCCACTGCTAAATCGTAGGTTGCCAATCGAGATGTTAAGGCTTGATCAACCTTAGCTTTTACCTCTCCTCGTGCGGTGATAATCTCTTCAGCTGTATACCTTGCCATCACAGCCTTCAATACTTCTTCCACAGTTGGGTTAATGATGCGATGAACAATAGCTTTCTGATTTCCAATGCGCTGAAAAATAACATTAGCTTTTTCTGGGATGATGTGCCAATTCAGCGCTACATCCGTGTAAACATTTTGTAAATCTCTTGAAGAAGCTTCAGTGGAAATCTCTTGATTTTGCACTCGCACACTCAGCTTTTCAACAGTGTGAACAATCGGGATAACTGGGTGAATTCCTTCGTTGAGAATTTCTGGTTGCACTTCACCAAACTGCATCAGCACTCCTCGCTCCCCAGCATTTATAATCGAAAAAAAGCTACAGATGATAGTTAAGGCTAAGAGCAACAAAACAATTCTTACAATCGCCTGAATATCTTTATTCGGCTTTTGCTTTTGGGCTGAATCTGGACGTTCTACCGTTGTCAGAAATTCTACATTCATAACTTCATCCTCCAAAACAAGTAAACATTTCTATTGTTTTAAAATTATTCCCTTTCGTTTTCATAGCTGTGTAGTCTTGCATCTGCTTCAATTTCAGGCACAACTCGCTGAGAAAATCCCCAGGTAAATAGAACTGCAATCAGAGTCAGCATCATCCATTGAGGTGGTACATGGTCTGGGATCAATGCTTTAAACATCAATCTCACACCGACACCAAACACAGTTAAATAAGCAGCATCAAGTAAATAAGTAAACTCAGAAAGCCAGCGCACAAATAAACCAGCCATAAAGCGTAAGGTGATAATACCAATGATGCAACCAGTCAAAACTAACCATGTCTTACTAGAGACTGCGACTGCGGCTGTGACGCTATCGAGAGAAAACGCTAAATCCGTAAAAGCAATCAAGAGAATAATTTGACCAAATGTAAATTTTGTATCTTTTGGAGAGTTACTGTTTTGTTCTAAGGACAAAACTAAAGATAATTCTTAAAGTTTGAGTCTGAACTCCCACTAAGACTCTTGCTCCCAATAAAGCACCAGGTAATACACCCAACATCACGGGCATTGTCACTCCTGGCTCAATATAACCCCACGCTAAGTACACACCCGCTGATGCTGCAGCTGTGACACCGATCATAAAATTGCTAGTGCTTGTGGAAACTTTAAACGGGAGACCCATAGCTTGATCCATTGCCAAAACTTTGAATGCACCTGAACCAATGCCAAGCAAACCAGAAAGCACTCCAGCCATCAACATTATGCAAAACCCAACTGGTACACAATGAACCTGGTAAGACATAATTCCCTCAGAAGTTGGGTAAGTGCTATTAAGTCTGAGATTGATTGCTAGGGAGTCAGATGAGTGATTGTCATGTTCAGCTTTGGGTTGCGCTGATAGGTAAGCTGAATAGAGTAGGACAATAGCAAGTACGACAGTAAGCGCTTTGAGAGAAAGAAAAGATGCTATCAAAGCTCCAATTAATGCTCCGGTTATTGTTGCGACTTCTAAAAACATTCCTAGCCGCAGATTTGTGTAGCCTTTCTTAATGTATGTAGATGCAGCAGCACAAGAAGTAGCAATGACAGAAACGAGTGAAGCACCAATCGCGTATCGAATGTCAACTCCAAAGACAGCAGTTAATAAGGGTACTATCACGGCTCCACCCCCTAACCCAGTTAGCGCACCTAAAAAGCCAGCGATGAATGAGCCAAGGCAAACTAGCACAGAAAATTCTAGGATATTCACGAGTCATTCCTCTTTTTGGTAGATGCATAGAAAGACTGCCGTTTTCTTGTTATGAATTTTTATTAAAGAAAAACAGTTGAGATGATGAGATTGATATCTGATTTGAAACCCTTACTACTGGAATATATTCAAACTACGCAGTTAGGCTTGAGATAAGGAGAGTCATATCATGTCTAGATGAATTTCTATCATTACGACTGACACTCGAACGCAAAGATATGGGGAAAATACCAGAGTAAAGCGCTGACTCTACTTGAATTTGTGAGTTTTACTTTGGCTCAAGTCCGTGTATTTGACTAGTTTTACTTTAGGTTTTCTAAACGACAGAATCAAATATTATTTTTTCTAAAAATAATAATTAAAAGTAATTGATGAGATTGTAGAACATCGACAACATAAGAAGTGGAAGAAAACTTCAGCTAAGAAGGTGCAAAGACCTTGTTCATTTTGATTGGAGTTCTACGATTAATAAAACCATGTGGCGAAGTTTTGCGATCGCGTCGGTGATTAAACACGCGCTTTACAAAGGTATAGGTTTGCTAAATAACTGGTAACAATTCATATAGATTTTCCATACACAAATCATTTATCTGTGTATCTGTGTTAATCTGTCGTTCCATTTTCATCCAATTGAGTTTTGCATGAAGCTTATTGAAGTGAAGCCTCATAAACACAATCAATTGACTCTGTCAAACGCACATTAACTCATGCCTAAAATCCAAATTCATCTTGAGCTTTTGCTTGCGTCAAGCTTTCTTTTACACTCACCCAACTTATCTCAGGAGCCTCTTGATTGACAAGCAAGCGACCTTGTTGTAAACATAATAGCCGTGTACAAAACTTCTGGGCTAACTCGAGCTGATGGTTTACCATGACAACCGTTGTTTGATGACTATGAGCCAACTTGCTTAAAATTTCCATAAGACGCTCTGACCTACCTACATCTAAGGCAGATGTTGGCTCATCTAACAATAAGATTTTCGGTTGAATAACTAAAGCGCGGGCGATCGCCACAAGCTGTCGCTGACCAGCAGAAAGTTGTACTTCGGTCCGTGCTGACCATTCGTCTGGAATTTCCAATTGTTCTATCCAGTGAGTCACACGTTCCTGAATGGTCTGTTTGGGTAAACCACGCAAAACCAGGGGATAAGCCAATGCTTCTTTCACGGTCATTCCTAACAGCTTGGGCTCTTGGGCTACTAGTGTCACAAAGGAGCGTAGCTGCAACACAGGAATTTGGCGATACTCTTGATTCTCTAGGTAAATTTTACCGCTTGTCGGTTCACTAAGACGATTTAGCAGACGCAATAAATAAGTTTTTCCGGCACCGGATGGTCCAACAATGGCAACGCGTTCTCCCTCAAATACCTCAAAGGAAATATCCTGCAATATTGGATGTCCCAGCACTTTATCTTTCGTCTGGGTTTTCAAGCTGCCAAAAAGACTGACTTGTTCCAAGTGCAGTTGTGCTTTGAGGGTAAGTTTCCCCATCTGCGTGTCTTGTTGAATCTCCAAGTTAAACCTTTGTATGAACAGTGTTCTTTTAGTTTCACGCCCATTTAGCAACGCATGGCTAACGGATGTAGCGGATAGTTTTTCTTGGAATTCCACACAGATAACTCATCCGTTACATCCATCGCACCATAGGTTATCAATCGCCTACTTTGCGTGATGCTCTAGTTTATGTTACCTTGCGCTAACGCTCTCGGCGATCGTCCAGCCATCAACCAACAGCAGCAATAGCGTAAATCCAAGTAAAATTAAGTACATCCATGGTTGAGCTAAAGGATAAACATCTGTCGTATCTATCCCTGTTTTTTCTTGCACAAGTTTTACCAAACGGGCAAATCCAACAATGCGCATCGGTAGTAAATAAGCTTTTCCTTCCTGAGACACAAAGTAGTAAACGATTCCTCCTTGACCAGTCGTCCGGGGTTTTAACTCTTTTACCTCGGACCAAGGTAAAGACCAACCTTTGCGGAAAAAACGCGGTACCCATTGAGGATAAGTGACCTCAATCCCTTTGTCATCTACTATGACACGTTCGCTCAACGCTGCATATAAAGCTACTAAACCAATGCCAATGCCCACCCATAACAATGTTGGTGGTACGGGCGCACCTGTGACTTGTGATAGGAAAGGTAATGGTGTGGTAAGTGCTACATATAGACACAAAAGCGTGATCCGAATTAAAGGAGAGAGGCGAAATACAGAAGATGAAGTATCGGCTGAGTTTGCTGTCACGGCTCCATCATGATTGTTGTGCTTTAAGTTAATACTAACTGGAAATTATGCAGCTAGGATTGCCGATGAACGATCGCCATTACCCTTGAGTCTGTGGGCTTATCTTCGCCAGTGACTTCTAGCTTTCTCAAAGCAGTATTGTTTGGCAAACTGGTTGTGAGGCTGTCAGGTCATTGAAGACTCATCATGGTAAGTATTTTTGTACTACACTCCAGCCCGTGAGGGATACCCAAATGAAGCCAAAAAACAAAACAACGTTGGTAGCTACGTGGATACGTCTAGCCCAAGGTTGTCGGGTATCAATGAGTAATGCACTTCCAGCAGACAGCAAAACTAGCACCACTGCTATCAATCCAGCAAATAAGTGTGGTGAGTGTCCTAAGGAACCAAAATGACCCAAAGTACCTATAATCCCAATGAGTAGCAGAAGCAACACTAAACTTACCATGCAACTGCCGATTATATAGTGAAGAGAACGTATCTTTATATTTCCCTGAGTGAACGGGGAAATAGGGAAAAGAAAAGAAGGGTGCTGCGATGTTCTGTTACGAAACATCCAAAAGCCTGTTATCGCCAATAGCAAATAAGCTAGTAGCGATAAACCCATCGACCATGCTGCTATTCTCCACAGCCAAAGAAAGGAAGGAAGGTTCATAGTAGACATTGTAGATGGGGAAGTGGTGTTATGGCGTAATAGTAGAGATTAATTACTAAACAAAAGAGGGCAGCTGAATGCAGCAACCCTCAAACTCAACAAAATTGTTTTTTTAATCAATGGATAGTAAACCAGCGACTTGCAAAGGTTTTATGAAATCTCCGGTTGTTGTATGAATCTGCACAATTGATTTTTTATTGATAGGGTTTATTGCTGGTTCTGAGTCTGTGTCAAACTCATGACCAATGGGTTCTGTGATAGTAAGGCGATCGCACGGAATTGTATCCGATAAAATTGCACTTGCCATCATGCCCGTATGAATTTCAAGTTGAGCTCCTCTCGGAGCTTCAAACACTAACCTTTGTCCAGGAAAAACAACCCGTTCAAAGTACCAATTGGGAATATTAGAGATGCGAGCCACCTGTATTTTGCTTGTGGCATTGACATAGCAGCAGAACATCTGACCTGATTGCTCAGGTGGTAGAGGATCTAGTATTTGAGCCATAACTGCTGAGGAGCTTTACGCCACTATTTTATGTTACACCAGTCAACCTAGCATCGCCTGATCCCCGACTGCTGTAATCCCGACTACCAACTGAAATTTTCTGCGTTATTTCTCTCTGAAGATACGCGGATATATGAAAAATTTGTAAAAATCTATGCCTTTTTTGCAATTGTACATTATGCTCCCATAAATGTAATGTTCCCTAGTTCACAAAAAAATCTCAAAGAGTGAGATTCATTTGCCTTATCTCAACTTATTCTCTACAACTAAGGCACGTGGATCATCGCTTCGCAAAGACAGTGGGTGTTATTGTAAAGCTATATAGAGAAAAAATCATTATATCTCTCTTCAGAGACTGTACATCTGAAGGCAAAGTCGTTTATCTATTTCTACTGCGATCAATAAAATAAGCAGACTAATTAATAATCTGTATAAATGTCAAGTAATATTAAGATATAGGACAAAAAAACAAAATAAACACTCTTAAAAAAGATATTGTGCTCGCTTTGCCTTGAAGACAGAAAGATGGAAGTTAAAAGACCTGTGATGGACAACCGAATTCTCTATGTTCGCCTTCCCTGTAACCCCATCTTTCCTATTGGGGTTGTTTATCTTGCAGATCACGTCCACAAGCTGTTTCCCAATATTGAACAGCGGATTTTTGATTTAGGATGTGTGCCACCCTTAGATTATGCCTCCGCTTTGGATGAGTGTATTGATGAATTTAAACCAACACAGCTAGTTTTTTCTTGGCGGGATATCCAAATATATGCCCCCGTGGGTGGACGTGGCGGGAACCCATTACAGAACGCCTTTGAAATCTTTTACGCCAAAAATCCTTTGGTGAAACTACACGGTGCTTTGGGCGGCTTGCGGATGCTTACAAGTTACTACACAGAACTGTGGCGTAATTTGGGATTAATCAAACGTGGGTTCAAACGCGCCCGTAAATATGAGTCTGATGTCCGCCTAGTTGTAGGTGGCGGTGCAGTGAGTGTATTTTATAAACAGTTAGGGAAAAGCTTGCCAAAGGGGACAATTGTTTCTGTGGGTGAGGGAGAAACCCTGCTAGAAAAACTTTTAACTGGAAGAGAGTTTAGGGATGAACGTTGCTACGTGGTAGGAGAAACTCAACCACGCGATCGCCTGATTCATGAACAACCCACGCCAGTACAAAAAACTGCCTGTAACTACGAGTATATTGAAAGTATCTGGTCTGAATTTAACTATTATCTGCAAGAAGGAGATTTCTACATAGGTGTGCAAACCAAACGCGGTTGTCCCCATAACTGCTGCTATTGCGTTTATACCGTTGTAGAAGGCAAACAGGTGCGTATAAATCCTGCTGATGAAGTCGTTACTGAGATGCGACAACTTTATAATCGCGGCATACGTAACTTCTGGTTTACCGATGCCCAATTTATCCCAGCCAGGAAATTCATTGAAGATGCAGAGGAACTGTTGCAGAAAATAGTTGATTCTGGCATGACAGATATTCACTGGGCAGCATACATCCGCGCCGACAACCTCACACCAAAGGTGTGTGAGTTGATGGTAAAAACGGGGATGAACTACTTTGAAATTGGGATTACTAGTGGTTCTCAAGAACTCGTTCGCAAGATGCGCATGGGTTATAACCTGCGAACAGTCTTGCAAAATTGCCGTGACTTAAAAGCCGCTGGGTTCAATGACTTAGTTTCCGTCAACTACTCCTTTAATGTTATTGACGAACGCCCAGAAACCATTCGCCAAACCATCGCTTACCACCGAGAATTAGAACGGATTTTTGGTGCTGATAAAGTTGAACCAGCTATCTTTTTTATTGGGCTACAACCCCATACCCATCTAGAAGAATATGCTTTTAAAGAGGGTATTGTGAAACCAGGGTACAATCCCATGAGTCAAATGCCATGGGACGTCAGAAAAGTTCTCTGGAATCCCGAACCCCTCGGTTCCTTCTTTGGCGAAGTCTGCTTGCAAGCATGGCGACGAAATCCTAACGACTTCGGACGCGAAGTCATGAAAATATTGGAAGAAAGAGTGGGTTGTGCTGATTTAGAAGAAGCACTTTCCGCACCTGTTGAAACAAAAGAAAAACAACTTGTCAGCGTATCATAGAAGACATGGAGATGAGGAGGATGAGGAAGCTATTTCTCCGCCTGTCTCCTCATCTTTCCACTCCTCGCCTGCGCGGTTCATCGAAGAAGGGAACAGGGAACAGGGAATAGGGAACAGGCAACAGTTTTCCTATTCTCTATTCCCTATCCCGAAGTAAGAGACCCCACTTGAAGCAAATGACTTGTTTCAGGTGAGTATAAATCCCCATCTGAAACCTCTGTTCCCTGTTGCCTTTTTAATTTATTAAACCCATGTTAGAAGGCTCGATTTTACAAAAGCTCAAAGCAGCTCATCATCATAGTAAAAGACCAATTCAATACGGCGTCTATTACAAAAATACCCTGGTTTCCCTGTGCCATGCCTTAGAAGACCAGATCTTGAACGAAGACAGTACACCCCTAGTCATCACAGCCTTCCAACAGGGGAAATGGTATCTGCAAGAAGCCGAAAGGTACGCAGACATCGCCAAAAAATCCTGTCAAGTGGCTATCATGGCTTCCCTGGATGCAGGTTTTGCTGAACATTCTACAAGTCAGTTGCCCAATGTTAATTTAGTTGCATTGGATTCATCAGATCCAGTGGCGCAGGAGTGGCACCTGATTATCTTGTCGCGGAAATACACGGCGATGGTCATTTGTCAAGAACTATCAGAGGCAGATTATGGTTCGACTGGACTACCTGCATCCGATGTAGAGCGGAAATTCTACGGCTTGTGGACGTTTGAACCGGAGTTAGTGAAAGAAACAGCAGAATTGGCAATTTCTCACATTGGAAAATACAATCCAGAACTGGCAAAAACACTCAAGGCACACAAAGATGCAATTCAGCCTAGTCTTGCTACGCCAGAAGCCTTGGCTGCAGTCACCTCCAGAGTCGTGGATTACCTCCAAACAGGGCAAGTCAACATATCTGTCCCTACAGAGGTTCGTCACCAGGCTCTAGATCGTAACCTGGTTTCCAACGAAGTTCAAGCATTCTTACGAATGGCGCAAATCATTGATGCTGCTGATATTACCAATCCAATGGTAGCCGCAGAGGTGGTAGCGCTAGCAGAAATCATGGGGCAAATTTTGGAGCTTCCCGCATGGCAAATGAAACGTTTACGCCTTGCAGGTTTGCTGCATCGTATAGATCCATTACAAAGAGCCGAAAGCGTTCTTTCTCCAGGGACTTCCACTCGCTACGAAGAAGATGCACCGAGTTGTCCCTTGACTTGTCCTTTAGTACCAGGAGCACAAGTTCTGCGAACCATGCCACAACTGCGGGCGATCGCACAAATTATCACACATCAAAGCGAGTGGTGGGATGGAACAGGTGAACCAGCTGCGTTAGCTGGGGATGAAATTCCTCTAGAGTCAAGAATTCTAGCATTAGTCGCAGACTTCCAGTGGCGGATTAATCAGAAAAAAACGTCTCAGATCAGTCGCGAGGAGATATTTGCTCAAGCCTTAGAAGAGTGCAAACAGCTGCAATCGTCTCGCTTTGATCCCAAACTTGTCGATACACTAACTTTGTTGGTTATGGGTTTACAACAGGGACTTGATTTACCTTTGATGACACCCAAAGTCAGTGCTAGTATGTGGCTGCTTAATAGCAGGCTAGACAGCCTCAGCAAAGCAGATAGTGAAATAGGCAGTTATCGAAAATTGTAATAAACTACGAAGGCGCGAAGAGCGCAAAGAAGATGAATATTGAAGAAATTCGATTAGGAAAACTCAAACAACTGCCAGGAGCAAATTTAGAAGACGAAGATTTATCAGGCGTTGATTTAAGCCGCGTCAATTTTGCTGGTGCTCACCTCGTTGGCACAATTTTTACAAGTTCCAAACTTGAAGGAGGACATTTAGAAGGGGCAAATTTGATGGGAGCCAACCTCGTAGAAACTGATTTACGGGCAAACCTGATGGGAGCAAATTTGATGCAAGCAGATTTGACGGGTGCTGACTTGCGTGGTAGCAATTTGCGTGGTGCTAACTTGATGGGAGCAAGACTGAGTGAAGTGTCTTTTGTCGGTGCTTTCTTAAGTGGTGCCAATTTGATGAATGTCAATTTACAAGGTGTTGACTTTCGAGGTGCTGATTTGCGAGGCGCGAACTTGACTGGGGCTAATCTCAAAGGTGCAGACTTGAGCCGCGCAGATTTGCAAGGAGCATTGTTGAGTGAGGCGAATCTAGAAGAGGCGGACTTACGGGGGGTGAATCTTGCTGGAGCAAATTTGACTGGTGCTAATTTACTGTGTGCTGAACTAGAGGGTGCTAATTTAAGTGGTGTGAATTTGGAGAGAGCTTGTTTGGTGGGAACAGTGGTTGAAATGGCTTCGTAAATTTAACTATGGTTCTTGCTTGAACTTTGTTCAGTCTTGAGAAATCTCCGCACGCTGAGAGCGATCGCACTTAAAAATAATATACCCATCACTCCTGCCAGTGGATTGCGATCAATTCCAGTTATCCACTCAGGCACCTTTTTTGTATACCTAATCAAATTACCCACATTAATAATGTAATAACCCCAAATTAAACCAGCGTGGTATCCAATGGGGAAACCAAGCCGTCCCCTGCGCCAGCGCTTTGACCATACCTGCGCTAATCCTAATATGACTAGGGCAGGAAATTGTGGTAGTGTGTGAATAATCGCTTCTAGTGGCTTAATAAAGTGCAACACTGCAAAAGTCATTGCATCAACCCATGAGGCAACTGTTTTGCTGTAATCCCGTTGCAACTCATCCAACAACCAGCCTCGGAACAACAATTCCTCCGCAAACCCAACACCCAAGCCAACAACTAAACCTTCTAATATCAGTTTCACCAAAAACACTTCGGGTTGTTGCCACACTAGCCAACCTAAGATACCCTGTAACCCAAACAAAATCAAAACGCTAATGACTCCCACAGCCAAACCGCGCAACAGTTCTACACCGTTGTGTCGGGTTAGTTCTAAGCCATAATGCTGTAGGATTTGTGGTTGATTGTAGACGTACTTACCCCATAGTCTGAGTAAAATAAGGAACTCAGTATAGAGCACTACCATCGTTACAATACTGACAAGATTAGTATCGTTGACAAGCAAGTAAATTGGTGCAGCTAGTGGCAACCAAAGCACCAACAACGTTAACACAAATACACCCAGCCTAATTGGGGCGGGGCGCTGGGATAATTTATGTATGTTTACTTTTAACAACCTGTTGCCTATGCTCTACATTTACTCTTCAGGTTCAATTGTGCTGGTCAAGCCATGATTTTTCAAGGTTTCGCAATAAAACTCGGCGTGTTCTAGAGCGCAAGTAATGACTAAGGCTAGTCCGTTAGTATGTGCTTCCATCATGATACTGACAGCCTGGGGCTGAGTCATGTTTGGCACTGTAGTTAATAGAACCTGGACCACATACTCCATAGGGTTGTAGTCGTCGTTATGGAGCAAAACGCGATACCGAGGCGCTAGCTTGCGGGATGTTGAACGCTTCTCTATGGTTTCGACAGACACGGCTCTTTGTTCTTTCTTAGCTGAATTACGACAACAGAACTTTTGTCCAAAGATTGCTTAACACTTATTAATCTATTTTATAGCATACGGATACAAAATACGGGCGTAGTCAAAATTTTTGCGATTATGGGCTATGGGGCTGCACAGGTTTCACTACGCCTTAACACCCTATCCCTTTACAATGAGATAACTCATAAAAATAAGATAAGTCATAAAAAATAATAATTACCTAAGCCGTATAACTGCCGCATGACTATGCAGATGATTCAGAAGTTTCAAACAGGACAAATTGTGTCTTTAGAGCATGGCGACAGAAAGCTGTATGCAGAAGTTATTCAAGTGGTCATTTCCCGTCAGTTGTGCTGGGTTCGTCCTTTACTACTTGTCGCCTTCACACAAGAACTGCCACTCCTAACTGATTTGCGAGATGCCTCTGATCTGCTTTGGTATGTTAATTTATTTCAGCCAGCCTTGGACACAGAAGTCATTAGTTTATTAAGTCAGGTTTTGGCAAAACAACCAAAACCTGGACATATATCTGACGCCAAGCAACAACTCAATCAGTTTCTACACGAAAGTTGGCAGGCGCAAAAAGAAAGTACTGAGTGTTGAACATATCCACTCAACACTCAAGATTGATAACGAATGCCTACATCCTTCATTCGTTGAATTGCTTCGTGCATCCGTTCTTCAGAAATAGTCAGGGCAATGCGGAAAAAGCCCTCTCCTGCAGCACCGTAACCATTGCCAGGAGCAACGATAATGCCGCATTTGTCAAGTAGTAGCGTTACAAATTCTGTGGAGGAATATCCTTGAGGAACAGGTACCCAAACATAAAGGCTGCCTTTTGGAGGCTCTATAGACCAACCTAGAGATTGCAGTCCTTGAATTATGACATCGCGGCGCTTTTGGTAAACCGAGATGATGGACTGAATTTCTTCTTGGCAAGTGGAGTAAGCGGCGATCGCACATGCTTGAACTGCCTTGAATACCCCAGAATCAATATTCGTTTTTACCTGTGCCAAGCCCTTGATTCCAGTAGCATTACCGACGACAAAACCAATCCGCCAACCAGCCATGTTGTATGACTTAGACAGACTGTGAAATTCAATTGCTATATCCTTTGCTTCTGGAACTTGCAACACACTTGGTGGTTTATAACCATCGTATGCCATTTCTGAGTAGGCATGATCATGACACAGGAGAATACTGTACTGCTTACAGAATGCTACCAATTCTTCAAAAAATTCCAACGTTGCTACTGCCCCAGTTGGATTATTAGGATAGTTTATCCATAACAACTTAGCTTTTCGAGCTACCTCTTCAGGAATAGTATTTAGGTCAGGTAAAAATTTATTCTCTGCCTTTAGAGGCATGGCATAAGACTCGCCACCTGTAAAGATAGTAGATGTACGGTAGACGGGATAACCAGGATCTGGTATCAGGGTGTAGTCTCCCACTTCTACGAAAGCTAAGAACGTATTGTGAATTGCTTCCTTTGAACCAATCGAAGATAGTATTTCTGTATCAGGGTGTAATCCCGTCACTCCAAATCGTTCTTCCATCCACCTAGCCGTTGCTAGACGAAACTCTTTCGTACCTCGGTAAGGTGGATAATCATGTGTAGAAGGGTTCTCAATCGCCTGATGCATTGCTTGAACGATATGAGTAGGCGTAGGCTTATCTGGGGCACCCTTTGCTAAATTGATAATGTCAACTCCCTGAGCAACGAGTTCATCTTGTTTGCGGTCAATCTCAGCAAATAGGTAGGGAGGAATTTTTTCTAAGCGGCGAGCAAACTGCATGGCAATGATGACTGAAACTAATGCAAGTGTGGAAGAACATTAGCACAGTTTAAGTCTTGCTACAGGCTCTACTGTTAACAATATCAAAAAATATTCAGTCGTGATAAGCTTTATTCCTTACTTAAATTCATCTAACTTAAGGAAAAAGCTATCATGGTATGTGCTGAAAACGACTAGCTGACACTTGGAACTAATTTGATACGACCAGCGTCCATCTCTGACATCAATAGCTCCAAAGCTTCGTAGTCAACGTCAGAAATATAACCCATTTCCGTTAGTTCTGAGTTGATTTCATTTTCTATCTCTGGAGTTAATTTTTTAATATCAAGAGCTTTTTCTACCAATCGACGAATAGAGTATTTTGTTTTCATACGAATTACGCTAACTATATATGAGTAGATATTATCTAGGGTAACATTTGGTATAAAAAGTGATCTAAACCCCACTCTAGCAGTGACCTGGATCACAACTATGTGGGAGTATGGTTTACAATGCAGTCAATGACTTGCCAATCATGTAAAGATATAACCAGAAGTTTATTAGCTTGACGCTTTTGAAATAAATAAAAATTGAGAACAAACAAAGTCTACAGGTAAAACAACAAGCTATTTCTCCTCTCTTCTACGGCTGCTTGTGGAGATTATATTTGCCTCAATAGAAAAAAAAGTATATAAAAATACAGTTTTCCTGGCGTTTGTGACAATCTTTAAACAGGAAAGCTACAGCAATGAAGATTCAGCAAAGAGGAGTAAGACGAATAGTCGATGTGAGAAAAAAAAGTTTATGTTCAAATACATCTAAACTCTAAAGTTCAATAACTTTAATAGGATGTAACAATGCAAGCAGTAGTAGACTATCCAAAAATAACTGTTATTAGTCCTCAAGGCTGCCTAAATGCCACAAATGCTTTAGAATTTGAAACAAATTTAACAAAAGCACTCGCAAAAGATGGGATTTCTATCTTACTGGTGGATTTAGAGTCTGTAGAATCAATAGACAGTGTAGGCTTGATGGCTCTCGTTTCTGCACTCAAACTAGCTCAAAAACTAGGAAAGCGCTTCAGCCTTTGCTCAGTTTCCCCTTCACTCAAAATTATATTTGAATTGACCCAACTAGATAGGGTTTTTGAGATATGTGAACGTAAACCCGTTTTTGAAGCTGCTTGCCTCTCAATGGAAGAAGCAACAACGATGGCATATGCGTAAAAAAGTCTTAAGGGATAATAAGTGGCTCTCTGTAAACACCTAATAAATGCTAATGTTGGAGGTGAGTAACTGTAATTAAAAAAGTAGCTAAAAGATAGCACAGTGGCTGTTGCAGTTGAAAAGTTAATCACATCGGATATTGTAAAACCAGCTCGTTACCTGGGTAACGAGCTCTTAGCAGTTCACAAACCTTGGGATACGGCAGTGGTTCGTTGGGTATTGACATACCCAGAACTTTATGAAGTGGGTGCATCTAACCTGGGGCACATTATTCTCTATAATATTCTCAATTCCCAACCACGTCAGTTATGCGATCGCTCTTACCTACCAGGACCAGACCTGGCAGCAAAACTACGGGAAACAAACACAACATTGTTTGCAGTGGAGTCAAAGCGATCACTCACAGAATTTGACATTTTAGGCTTTAGCCTCAGTTATGAACTCGGGGCAACCAATATTTTAGAAATGTTGGACTTGGCTGGCATTCCTCTAACTTGGCAAGAACGCCTGGAGGCGGAGACACACAGAGAAAAGACTTCTTCTTTTTCTCCTTCATCTCCCCATTACCCCCTCATTTTTGCTGGGGGACAAACGGCGACATCCAATCCTGAACCCTACGCTGACTTTTTCGACTTCTTTGCCCTAGGAGATGGCGAGGAAATGCTGCCGGAAATCGGCTTAGTGTTGGAAGAAGGTAAAAAAGCTTGCCTTAGCCGTCAAGAACTGTTGCTGGATTTAGCACAGATACCTGGTGTCTATGTCCCCCAGTTTTACGATATGTCAAAAGATGGGTCAGTTCATCCCAACCGCCCAGATGTCCCAAAACGAATTTTGCGGCGGGTTGCAAGCCCAATACCAGCCTATTCCATTGGGTTAGTTCCCTACGTACAGCCAGTGCATGACCGATTGACAATTGAAATTCGGCGCGGTTGTACTCGCGGCTGTCGCTTCTGCCAGCCAGGAATGCTGACTCGACCAGCACGGGATGTGGAACCAGCGCATGTGGTGGAAGCGATTGAGAAGGGGATGCGGCAAACAGGTTACAATGAGTTTTCCTTACTATCCCTGAGCTGTTCTGATTATTTATCCTTACCAGCAGTGGGAACGGAAATAAAAAATCGGTTAAAAAATGAAAATATTTCCCTTTCTTTGCCAAGCCAACGAGTAGACAGATTTGACGAAAACATTGCTAACATCTTAGGCGGTATCAGGCAAGGTGGATTAACCTTTGCTCCAGAAGCAGGAACTCAACGGATGCGAGACATAGTCAACAAGGGTTTGACAAACGAAGAACTGCTGCGGGGTGTAAAAACAGCTTGGGAAAAAGGCTGGGATAAAATTAAGCTCTATTTCATGATTGGCTTGCCAGGTGAAACAGATGCCGATGTGTTAGGGATTGCGGAAACAGTTAGTTGGTTGCAGCGAGAGTGCCGAGCAAAAGGTAGAAGACCACTGTCATTTAACTTGACAATCTCTAACTTTACCCCTAAACCACACACACCATTTCAGTGGCATTCAGTTTCCACTGCTGAGTTTCAGCGTAAGCAACAATTACTAAGACAAGCATTCCGCCGAATCAAGGAAGTGAAAGTGAATTTCACCGATGTCCGTATTTCGGCAATGGAAGATTTCGTTGGACGAGGCGATCGCACTCTTGCCCGGGTCGTGCGACGTGCTTGGGAATTGGGTGCAGGTATGGATTCTTGGTATGACAGTGTCGAAAAAGCTTTTACTGCTTGGGGACAAGCCATTTCCGAAGCCGATTTAGACTGGAAATACCGCCAAGTGGAAAAGGGCGAGTGGAACTTGTTTGCAGCAGGAGTCGGGGAAACAGGGGAAGAAATTTCTCCCTCATCATCCCTCGACGCTCCCCTCCCTTGGGACCACATTGACACCGGCATTGATAAAAAATGGCTCAAGGAAGATTTACAACGCGCCTTAGAAGCAGCAACTGTACCCGACTGCTCTTTCGATGGTTGCTCTCACTGTGGTGTCTGCGGCACTGACTTTGGTCATAATGTTGTGATTGCGCCGCCTTCTATCCCGGAATTTGCTGGTGAGTTTGTCCCAAATACAACCAAGGCACAACGGCTGCGAGTCTGGTTTGGAAAGCAGGGTGGTATGGCTTTGATTGGTCACCTCGATTTGATGCGCCTATTTGATAGAGTGATGCGACGAGCAGGACTACCAGTTGCGTTTACTGGTGGGTTTCATCCAACTCCTCGTATTTCTATTGCCCACGCCTTGCCATTAGGAGTGACAAGCAGTGGTGAAATTGTGGATTTTGAGCTAACACAGCCAGTTGATTTGGAAACTTTACGCCAAACATTAGCTGATGTTCTCCCATCAGACATTCCCATATACCAAGTGGAACAGCTGGATTTAAAAGCAAATGCTGCCAATCAAGTGCTGGAGGCTGCAGAGTATTTGATTACTGTAGCTTGTCTTGTTGAGGCGACACTTGCACAATGGCAAGGCTGGATTGACACAATCAAAGTCAAAGACGAGATTTGGTGGGAACACACAACCAAGTCAGGCAAAACTCAATTGGTAAATCTGCGCGATCGCTTGTTCGAGTTAGAATTATCAGAGGCATTAAAACACTGTGAGCATCAGGAAGAATCCACAGTTATCCTGCGTTATGTGGGTAGCTGTCGCCAAGACGGGGTGCTGTTGCGTCCCGAACAAATCCTGTCTATGCTAGAACAAGTAGCAGATACAGAATTTCATCTGTTACAGATTCATCGGAATCGGTTAATATTGGGAGTCTAGTTCATTGAGGCAATTTATGAGTAGTTGCCCTCTCTTAGCACATCTTGGGAATTGATTTTTGACAAGGTTGCGTTAGAATGAGATGAAGAGAAATTTTCTGGCGCTGCATTGAGTGAACTGATTCACTACCCTGGTCATCAGGGCGCAAAAGCAAAGATATTAGAGTGGAACTTCTAGGATTTTTTTATCCCAGACAAAAAGAGGCAGATTAAATAACACTCTCTTTACAGCTCGCTCGTGAATCAGCAATCATCAACAACAGGCTCGTCAGCTTCTCTGAATTCTGTGATTTTTAAAACTAATTTCAACCCCCAATCCCTAATTGCCCAATCCCTAATTAAGTAGTGCTGAGTACCGAATACCGAGTGTTGAGACAGTGTTGAGTCACGAGTACCGAGTGCTGAGTGTAAATTCCTCAGAAACGCCACTTGCTACAACGGGACGGCACTTGCATCTCCGTAAGGAGATGCTGCTTTGAACAAGTCGGGTATTGCCGAGGCCAGTCACCTAGGTCGGGAAGCCCTCCAAAGAGTGCTGGTTCAACAGACAGTTCGACGGGAGTCGCTACAACGGGGGGCTTTAGGGTCCCCACTGGCTTTGGAGGGAAACCTCCTCTGGGTGAATCCCGCGGATAAGCTCCGCGAGCCCCAGTCGCCGTGAAAGCGGGAAAGCTGTCATTCGCAGGTTGTCTCACCTCCTGCAGCGTCGGCTCACCACGCGACAGTCCTTACCGATGTAGTGACACTAATGTCGTGACACTAATGTCGTGACACCAATGTCGTAGCTTATCAGGACTCAGAAACGCCCTTACGGGTTTGCCAGTTGCCTGGGTCGGGAAATCTGTTATTCACAGGTTGTCTCACCAGTCGCCAAGGCGTGGCAAACCCCTACACAGAGAAACAACTCTCTTTGTAGGATTCCCCTCCTGATGAGACTCGATTCACCGAAAGTGTGCCGAAAGTCCTGCAGACAGGCACTAAAGGGCGCGTAGCGTCTGGGCTCCTGAGAAGGCATACCCGAACGCGAGTGAGTCGGTGACAAAAGAAGGGTACTGGCTTCTCAAAACTCAGAACTCAAGACTCGAGACTCTTCAAGGAAAGGGTTTTGCATCAAAAATTAACCATGGACGGGTGGTTTAATTGCTTAAATAATATGCAGCCGTTCAGGATGGATCAGGCGTGTAAACGCAGTTGAGTGCGTAAATAGCTCTCTAGGTTTGAGCAAAGAAGCGCAATTTTTATCAGCAGCGCACACCTAGGCTTGTCGGGACCAGAGGTATAACAAACTCCCAAGTCTGTTCGTGCTGCCAGTTTTTGAGGAAAATAATTGAATGCCAAAACAAATTATCATCGCGGAACAGCATCAAATTGCTGCAGTATTTTCTGAAGACCAAATACAGGAACTCGTTGTAGCCACGGGTCATCACCAAATCGGTGATATCTACTTAGGAGTAGTGGAAAATGTACTACCTGGGATAGATGCGGCTTTTGTCAACATAGGTGACCCAGAGCGTAATGGTTTTATTCATGTGACTGACTTAGGACCATTACGGCTGCGGCGCACAGCAGCGGCGATTACAGAATTATTAACGCCGCAACAAAAAGTATTAGTACAAGTGATGAAAGAGCCAACAGGTACCAAAGGACCAAGGCTCACAGGAAACATCACCTTGCCTGGACGGTATGTCGTACTCATGCCATACGGTAGGGGTGTCAATTTATCACGGCGGATTAAGAGTGAAAACGAGCGCAACCGATTGCGTGCGCTGGCGATTTTGATTAAACCTGCCGGTATGGGTTTGCTAGTGCGCACCGAAGCCGAAGGCAAACCGGAAGAGGCAATTATCGAAGATTTAGAATCGCTACAAAGGCAATGGGAAGCGATTCAGCAAGAAGCGCAATCAACTCGTCCCCCAGCGTTGTTGAATCGGGACGATGATTTTATTCAGCGTGTGCTCCGAGATATGTACGGCGCAGATGTAAATAGGATTGTGGTAGATTCCAGTACTGGTTTGAAGCGGGTGAAGCAGTACCTGCAAAACTGGAGTGGCGGGCAAACACCACAGGGGTTGTTAATTGACCATCACCGCGATCGCACTCCCATCTTAGAGTACTTCCGCATTAATGCCGCCATTAAAGAAGCCCTCAAACCCAGAGTAGACTTACCTTCTGGAGGCTATATCATTATCCAGCCGACAGAAGCACTAACAGTGATAGATGTCAACTCTGGCTCATTTACGCGATCGGCAACTGCAAGAGAAACTGTTTTATGGACAAACTGTGAAGCCGCCACAGAAATTGCTCGTCAGTTGCGGCTACGGAATATTGCAGGTGTCATTGTTGTGGATTTCATTGATATGGAATCGCGGCGCGATCAACTGCACGTTCTAGAACATTTCAACAAATCGCTCAAAGCAGACAAAGCTCGTCCCCAAATTGCCCAACTCACTGAGTTAGGTTTGGTTGAACTCACCCGTAAACGTCAAGGTCAAAATATTTACGAATTGTTTGGTAGAGTTTGTGCCACCTGCGGCGGTTTAGGGCACACTGTTCATTTACCAGGAGAAACTGAAAGCCGACCCCTAGCACCAACAGAATTACCTGACCGCTTTGTCTCCTCCTTACCTCACAGAGAACCACGTCTGCCAGTGACGCGCCTTCCAGAACAACGGGAAACCTTTGACGGCGGATATGGGGAAGGATACGAGACTGACAATGACTATACTGGCTCAAATTTGGTCAACCATCCCAGCTATCATGAAATTGGCGATAGCAGGAAGCGTCGTACCCGTCGCAGTCGCCTGGAGAGGGTGAACGGGGGAAATGGGAAAGATGAACCAAGGGTTGCGGCTAATTCTTTGGCGTTTCTCAATGAGCCAGATTTGGATGATGATGACGCAGAAATGACCTCTCCATCAGAGGTGCCCTCACCTACTATTAGCAAAGCATCTTGGGGTGACCGAGCTGAGCGTGGCAAAGTGACAAAGGTAGAACCAGTCAAGCCAGTGGTAGAACCACCAGAGATTGTAACTGTAGAAATGTCATCTGAGGAACAGGATGTCTACGCTGAGATGGGAGTTTCTCCGTTGGAGAAATTGGGTCGGGAAGTCAAAAATCCCAAGTCTGTTATCATCAATGTCACCTTACCTGGGTATAGTCCGGCAACACAAACTGAATCCGCTCCAGAATCACCTCCTGCTTCTGAAAGAGTACGCAGTGTAGTCACAGTCGCCGAGCCAACAAGCGAACCCATGTTAGAAGCTACGGCTGATGCAGAGGAGCTTGCTGTGATGACGGATGAAACCGAAGTAACCAGCAGCTTAAGCGATAAGCGACGCCGTCGCCGTCGTTCTTCCTCTGTGGAAACAGGGAAATCCACTGCATCTGAAAGTTAACAAACTTATGATAGACACGGAGCAAGCTGTTGCTTCCACTGGATCACCACCACCCATGACTCAGATGAGGTGGCTGGAATTTTCCAAGCTGTTAAGCATTCAAGGACTGATTGCAGGCGTGGATGAAGTGGGGCGAGGTGCCCTCTTTGGTCCTGTGGTCGCTGCGGCGGTGATACTGCCAAATAGTGCTTTGCCAGAACTTATAGCAGCTGAAATTAAAGATAGTAAAAAGCTGTCTAGTTCTCGAAGAGTGCAGCTGCAAGCGCTAATTAGTACGCTGGCTATAGACTGGAAAATCGGTTTTGCCTCAACAGCCGAGATTGACCAGATGAATATTCTTCAGGCAACGATGTTAGCAATGAAGCGGGCTGTTCTCAAGCTAAAAGTGCAGCCTGCTTTGTGTTTAATAGATGGCAATCAGTTAGTAAAAGATCTGCCACTGACACAACAAACAATAGTCAAGGGGGACGAGCACTCTCTTGCTATTGCCTCTGCTAGCATTGTTGCTAAAGTTTGGCGTGATGATCTGATACTTCGCCTCGCTGCAAAGTATCCCATGTACGACTTGGAAAGCAACAAGGGTTATGGAAGTCAGCGACATCTCATGGCTCTGCAAAAGTACGGACCTTCACCATTACATCGTCGATCTTTTCGTCCTTGTCAGATGACGGGACTTAGTTCTCTTTCACAGAGTGTTGAAATCAGCAAGAAAACACGAATGTCCCAACTTGGGGAAGGGGTAAGACGTAAGAAATGAGAAATCTCATACAACTTCAAGTTGAATACTGCATACAAGCAGCATGATTGCAGAAACTGGATTTCTCAATTTTGAATTTTAAAATTCTTAATCGATAGATTAAGAGGAGTGTTACGTTATGACATAACAATTCGTTAGGTCTTTTAAAGCTGATCTGACCACAGGTATATACAGATAAACACAGATTTCTTGACTATAGAATTCCGACAAGTTCGTAAAGATTATCTAGGTGAGTGCTTAGGCAAAGTTACAAACAATAAGGTCACGAATTTATGCAAGCTGTGTTGACATCTGCGTGTATCTGTACATATCTGTGGTTCAATGATAAAAATGTATTAAAAATCACTAAAATTTTTACAGCTACTCTGGATTAAAGATGGGCATACTTTCCTCATCAAGAACTCTTTCTCGTGTTTGCGAGGTCACCCAACGGCGATAATCTACTAGAAGTTGATGTAGCAATCTTTGCTTAATTGTCAATAAAACACTCTTTAACAAACCATTGCCAGTTGTTTCTAAAATTGCTTTGGGCATATAGGAAAATGGCGGTGGCAACTCTACCAACACTTCTAAATCGGCTCTTCCTTGGAGAAGTGTGCTATTACCTTGCTGATTGGGAGACAAATGTCCTTTTAAATTCAATGTAAAGCGCTCGTTGATATACTCTACACCAAGAATTTCACAACCTTCTGAGCGCAAATAAATTGTTCCAATTGATTCAGCCCAGACTCTCATGTCCACAGTAGGTTGAATGCTTAGTGACATAAAGTTCAGCGGACGCATTTTCAAGCGAAAAATTTCCTCAGAAAGCGGCTGAATACGGCTAGAGTCAACTAAAGCGTTCACCAAGCGTTGAGGCTGACGCAGGTAGTGCTGAATCGGAATAGGCTGCTCTGGAATAGCAATTTCAACCGATTGAGAGGCAGTAAACCGAGTAGGCATGAGTTTATTAAAATATGTGTTAAATAATTGTAATCTTTTCTTAAGAAATTATGTTGTTACTCATAAAACCTCTTACCTAAGTCACATTGGCGACTGCGCACTTCACAACGGTCGCGACACCCTTAAGTATCACCCGATCGCGAGTCAGTCTGGTGACAGGAGAAGGGTCATGAGTTATTAGTCATTGGTGTGGAAAGAAGTTTATCATGTCTGATTACAAGTCAGAAAACTCAATACCAATCGAACTATCTACACAAAACTAAACTCTATGACCCTATCGATTGCACATTTAGGACCTCCTGGCACTTACGCAGAACAAGCAGCTCTTCTTTATCTCAACTGGCTAGCTACAAGTACAGGAGTTGAGGCTATCCTGTGCCCTTATCCCAGCATTGCTCAGTCATTACGGGCTGTTGCTAAAGGTGAGGTACAAGTAGCTGTTGTACCAGTGGAAAATTCCATTGAAGGCAGTGTGACGATGACACTCGATACACTGTGGCAGTTAGATAGTTTACAAATTCAGTTGGCTTTGGTTATGCCAATTGCTCATACATTAATTTCCTGCGCTCAGAGATTGGAGGACATCAAAACAGTTTATTCTCACCCACAAGCCTTAGCACAATGTCAGGTCTGGTTGGAGCGGTTTCTTCCGACAGTGCAGCTGATTCCAACGAATTCCACAACTGAAGCACTACTGCAACTGGAGCAAGACTTGACTGTAGCAGCTATCTCATCTCAACGAGCAGCGCAACTATACAACCTACCTGTGATAGCTAGTGGTATTAACGACTATCCCGAAAACTGTACTCGCTTTTGGGTGATCAACCAAGGACACATACCAGTCTCTCGTCCTACTACTTTAGAACGTGCCAGTCATACATCCCTCGCTTTCAGTGTTCCTGCTAACATACCTGGAGCACTAGTCAAACCTCTGCAAGTGCTAGCCCGTTTAGGCATTAACCTTAGTAAAATTGAGTCGCGTCCAACGAAGCGTTCTCTTGGGGAATACCTATTTTTTATAGATATAGAAGCAGATGCATCTGAACCACAAGTGCAATCTGCTTTAGCAGAAATATCCCCCTTCACAGAGATATTAAAAATCTTCGGCAGTTACAAAGTTTTGCCAATCAACACCCACAATCGAGTTGTTAGTGGTTAATTGTTAGTTATTGCTATTGATTGACTGATAGCAATAACTATTAACAACTAACCACTCATAACTCACAACTTCTGGTTGAAAGTGTCTTTAAGAACAGTACGAGCTGCCAAGTGGTTACGAGTAGAAGTTAAAATTTCTGCTTCCCGTTCCAGACGAGCAGCAGTGTCTTGTATTTCTAACAATGCCTGTTGCTCTGTAGCGACACCGTAAAGGTTACTCGCTACCCAGTAAGATAGCTCTATTGGTAAATCTGGTAAATCTTCTGGCAGTTCGATGTTTTGCTCAGTCAACTTAGCAGACAAACGCACAACATCTTTAAGCAGTTGTTCTACTTCAGTTGCCAAAGGTCGTAAATCTTGTGCTGGCGGTTGGTCTTCAATCCACTCCACCAAACCGACTCGATATGGCTTTTCACGAATATACTCTAGGAGGCGAAATCTCTGTTGACCCAATGTCAGCATCTTCATTCGGTCATCTGGTAGCCTTTGATAATGAATAACTTCTGCACAGCAACCGACATTAGCAATAGTGCCTTTCATCGGATCTACCATCAAGACCCCGAACCTGCGATCGCTCTCCAAAATTGTGTTCATCATGATTCGGTAGCGAAATTCAAAGATATGCAGGGGCAATGGTCTTGTCGGAAACAGAACTACTTCCGGTAACGGGAACAGAGGTAGTTCGCAAACTGCAATTCTAGAAGAGGATGTCATTGGTACCTTGGTATAAATTTAATCTTTAAAAGCTTTTATTCTCTGTTTTTCCCGTACTTTTTCTACATTCTATCACTTTGATTTTAAAGCTAATAAAAAGCCCTGAAAAAATATCTTTCAGGGTTATGTTTTCATTTATACTAATTTGACAGAACAATGTTTGTTAGTTGCTCAAAAGTATAACTAACTACTGACAAATAACCAGTTACAGCTTAACTTCAATATCCACACCGGATGGTAAATCCAGTTTCATCAAAGCATCAATAGTTTTGGAAGAAGGCTGGTAGATATCGATAATCCGGCGATGGGTACGAGTTTCAAAATGTTCGCGTGAGTCTTTATCTACGTGGGGCGATCGCAACACACAGTAGATTTTGCGTTTTGTGGGTAAAGGAATTGGTCCTATGGCTGTTGCATTGGTGCGGTTAGCTGTGTCTACAATCTTCTCGCAAGATGTGTCCAGTAAGCGGCGGTCAAAAGCCTGTAAACGAATTCTAATCTTTTGCTGCTGTAGAGTTGCCATCTTAAATTTTCCAGGTTCTGATGAGTTGTGATTTAGACATCGAGGACTAGAGACTGGCGACTGGAAAATAACTTTCCCAATCTCCAATCCAGATATATATAGCGTTCATGGACACAAAAAGAGCAGAGTGGGTATTATACCATCTCCGCTCCTCTTTTAGTTAAGGTGCAAAGGTGTTACTTAACGATTTTGGAAACGACACCCGCACCAATGGTACGACCGCCTTCACGAATAGCGAAGCGCATTCCTTGCTCAATCGCGATCGGGCTGATAAGTTCCACATTCACTTTAATGCGGTCTCCAGGCATCACCATTTCAGCATTACTGCCATCGTCAGCGGTAAAAGTTTTGATTGTTCCAGTCACATCGGTTGTCCGCACATAGAACTGAGGACGGTAGCCTGCAAAGAATGGTGTTTTGCGACCGCCTTCTTTCTCTGTCAAGACGTACACTTCACCTTCAAATTCAGTGTGTGGGGTAATTGAACCAGGCTTAGCAATCACCATGCCTCGTTCAATATCAGCTTTTTGAATACCACGCAGTAGTATTCCGGCGTTATCACCAGCCATACCTTCATCGAGGCTCTTCTTGAACATCTCGATACCAGTTACGGTGGTGCTGCGAGTAGCTTTGATGCCGACTAACTCTACGTTGTCGCCGATTTTAACCTTACCCCGCTCAATACGTCCAGTGGCTACTGTACCACGACCTGTGATGGAGAACACGTCTTCTACAGCCATTAGGAAGGGCTTATCCACATCACGCTCTGGAGTGGGGATATAAGCATCTACAGCATCCATCAGTGCGTAGATTTTATCTACCCAGGGATTGTCACCTTTCTGAGTCTTGGGGTTAGCAGTCATTACTTCTAGCGCTTGCAAACCAGAACCCTTGATCACTGGGATATCATCGCCAGGAAATTGGTAGCTAGACAGCAGTTCGCGGACTTCCAATTCCACAAGTTCCAACAGTTCTTCATCGTCCACCATGTCTTCTTTATTCAAGAAAACAACGAGGCTGGGAACACCTACCTGTCTTGCCAGCAGGATGTGTTCACGGGTTTGAGGCATGGGACCGTCAGCCGCAGAAACCACTAGAATCGCACCATCCATCTGAGCAGCGCCAGTGATCATGTTCTTCACATAGTCAGCGTGTCCAGGACAGTCTACGTGAGCATAGTGCCTTTTCTCGGTTTCATACTCTACGTGAGCAGTGTTGATGGTGATACCCCGTGCCTTTTCTTCGGGAGCTGCATCGATTTCATCGTACTTTCTTGCCTGTGCCTGACCCAGAGCTGCTAGGGTCGTGGTGATGGCTGCTGTTAACGTGGTTTTACCGTGGTCAACGTGTCCAATAGTACCAATGTTAACGTGGGGTTTATTCCGTTCAAACTTTGCGCGTGCCATGAATGCTAATTTCCTTTACTAACTAAGCGTTCCCTTTGCTTTTCGCTATGATTGCCTCAGCCACGTTGCGAGGCACTTCTTCATAGTTGCTAAACTCCATTGAGAAGATGCCCCGACCTTGGGTTTTTGATCTGATGTCAGTCGCGTAGCCAAACATTTCTGCCAGTGGGACTTTCGCAGTCACTTTGGCAAGGCCTTGCTCAGATCCCATCCCCTCAATTTGCCCACGACGGGAATTGAGGTCGCCCATCACGTCCCCAAGGAAGTTTTCGGGAACTTCTACCTCAACTTTCATCATAGGCTCTAACAGGACAGGTGCAGCTTTCATCACTGCTTCCTTCATCGCCATTGAGCCAGCGATTTTGAAAGCCATTTCCGAAGAGTCTACATCGTGGTATGACCCATCAACCAGCGTCGCTTTGACGTCAATTAGCGGATATCCAGCGAGAACACCCGATTCACAGCTTTCTTTCATTCCCTGTTCTGCTGGTCCAATGTACTCTTTAGGTACGACACCACCAACAATCTTAGAGACGAATTCAAAGCCGGTTCCTGGTTGTCCTGGCTCCAAGTCAATCACAACGTGACCATACTGACCTTTACCACCGCTTTGGCGGATGAATTTACCTTCAACTCTGGTCACTGGCTTGCGAATTGTTTCGCGGTAAGCTACTTGTGGCGCACCAACGTTTGCTTCTACTTTGAATTCACGCAACATCCGGTCTACCAGAATTTCCAGGTGTAGCTCTCCCATCCCTGCAATCACGGTTTGGTTGGTTTCTTGATCAACACTGACACGGAAGGTTGGGTCTTCTTCCGAGAGAGATTGCAGAGCCTTGGATAGCTTATCCATGTCGTTCTTGGTTTTGGGTTCAACCGCCACTGAGATGACAGGCTCAGGAATGAACAGGGATTCCAGAATCACTGGCGAGCCTTCGTCAGAAAGTGTGTCACCTGTCAAGGTGTCTTTCAATCCCAACGCAGCTCCCAAATCACCTGCTCGCAGTTCTTCTACGTCAATCCGATCATCTGCTCTCAAGACCACCAAGCGAGAAATCCGTTCTTTCTTGTTCTTTGTGGCATTGAGGACGTAGCTGCCCTTCTTGAGAACACCAGAATAAACGCGAACGAAGGTCAGGCGACCATAGGGGTCAGCCATAATCTTGAAGGCAAGAGCTGATAGTGGTTCATTGTCGTCAGCATGACGCTCGACAGCTTCACCATTTGGCAGTGTACCTTGAATTGCCGGTACATCGATTGGTGCCGGTAGATAATCTACTACCGCATCCAATAGCAGCTGTACACCTTTGTTTTTGAATGCTGAGCCGCAAAGCATTGGCACAATGCTACCTGCAATCGTGCCTTTACGTAGAGCGGTGCGGATTTCTTCTTCAGTCAGTTCTTCGCCATCGAAGTACTTGCTCATCAGAGCATCATCAGTTTCCGCTACCGCTTCAATCAGTTTGGTACGGTACTCTTCGACCTGAGCCGCCATATCTTCGGGCACATCTGTTTCCTGGATATCGGTTCCCTGGTCGTTGGTATACATATATGCACGCATCCGTACCAAGTCAACGATACCCTTGAAGTCGCTTTCACTACCAATGGGCAACTGAATAGCTATAGCATTAGCCCGCAGGCGATCGCGCACTTGCCCGTAAACTTTATAAAAGTCCGCGCCTGTGCGGTCCATCTTGTTAACAAAAACGATACGAGGCACTTTATAGCGATCTGCCTGACGCCACACGGTTTCTGTTTGCGGCTGCACGCCACCTACTGAACATAAAACCGTAATGACTCCATCTAGCACCCGCATTGAACGTTCTACTTCAATTGTGAAGTCTACGTGTCCTGGAGTATCAATAATGTTAATTTGATGATTTTTCCAACTGGTGCTAATAGCAGCAGCAGTGATTGTAATTCCCCGCTCCCGCTCCTGTTCCATCCAGTCAGTTACAGCAGTTCCTTCATGAACTTCACCAATCTTATGAATTATCCCAGAGTAAAATAATATTCTCTCTGTTGTAGTTGTTTTGCCCGCATCTATATGCGCCGCAATACCTATATTGCGTACTTTCTCTAGCGGGTTTGTACGTGCCACAGCTGCCTCCTATAGTTTTCGCCTCATGATATCTTGTATATTACACTTTGTTAAGATATTATACTCTTACGGAAAACCGTCTTTTTTGTGTAGGTCTACGATATATCGCTCTTCAGTTACGATATATCGGCTTCTCACTTAGTAACGATAGTGAGCAAAAGCTTTGTTTGCCTCTGCCATTCTGTGCGTTTCTTCACGCTTGCGGATTGCGCTGCCTGTTTCGTTTGCAGCATCCATTAATTCATTTGCCAGTCTGCTTGCCATTGTACGACCGGGACGTTGTCTTGAAAACTGCACCAACCAACGCAGTGCTAAACTTGTACCCCGTTCGGCACGCACTTCCATGGGGACTTGGTAGGTTGCCCCACCAACTCGACGAGCTTTCACTTCTACCAAAGGTGTGGTGTTACGCACAGCTCTTTCAAAAGTTTCTAACGCATCCCCACCAGTCCGTTCCTCAATTGTTTTCATCGCATCATAAACAATGCGTGCGGCAAGAGATTTTTTGCCATGACGCATTATCCGCCGAATAATCATGCTGACAAGGCGACTGTTATAGACCGAGTCAGGCGGAACTGGACGCTTTTGAATAACACCACGACGAGACATACTTAAACCTTTAGTTCTGAATTGGCAATGAGACGATATGGTATCGAACACCAAAAATCCTGAACGGCAAATGCCATCATTAGACTTTTTTAGTCAGACTTTTTGGGTTCTTGCACTGCAATTACAGCTAGGCTGATTTGCAAAAACTGCTACTCTCAACTGGAGGAAGCGACAAAATTATATACTGTGACTGACTCTATTCATCCAACTTCCACAAGCAATACATAAACTACTTTGGTGTTGATTTCATAGATTTTTACGTAGTTTGAGCTTTACATCGGCAGATACAGTTCACCGTCATACCAGACTCCCTGTACCAGTTTCACGCCTAGTCTACCTGACCGACCGATGGGTGTTACCAGAAAATCTTATCGCGCTTTGAGCCCGACTCAAGAGCGAAGTTTTGCGCAAACACAAACTTTTCTTCAAATCAGGCGTCTGGCAGAGGAAATTTATCCCACTTAATTTCTACATAGAGGCGCTTTTTACTAGCTGTGGTGAGTGTCTTGACATAGCAATAGTCGAAAGCGCTTTCTTGAAATAAGCAAAGAAGCAGATGCGATTAATAATGCTAGATGCAGTTAATCGCACCAGAATCTACTATTTAGGACGCTTTGTTCCATACTTGGAACGACCTTGCTTGCGGTCTTTGACTCCAGCTGTATCTAAAGTTCCACGGATAATGTGGTATCTCACGCCTGGTAAGTCCTTAACGCGACCGCCGCGAATCATGACAACAGAGTGTTCTTGCAAGTTGTGACCAATTCCTGGAATGTAAGCTGTGACTTCAAATCCAGATGTTAATCTTACCCTTGCTACTTTGCGTAGAGCGGAGTTTGGCTTTTTCGGTGTGGTCGTGTATACTCTAGTACATACACCCCGACGTTGAGGGCATTGCTTTAGAGCTGGTGACTTGGTTTTTTGACGCGCTTTTTCGCGTTCGTTACGTATAAGCTGCTGTATGGTTGGCATGAGTTACAGCGCGGGAAGCTGCCTTTAGTCTAAGTTTTAACAAATCCTGATTATATCTTTTTTTATGCTTTTGTGTCAAACTTCTTGGCAGTCGTTATTTGCTCGTTTGCGTTGCCGAGGTCAGTCATTAGCTCAAGATCTGCTAATCAACCGACCTGCATTGTACAGATTTTCATGTTGTGTTCATAAGAATTGGCAGTTTGACTATGCTTGGCAGTTCAAAACTAACCACTATGTTGTTCTGTATTTATAGAAAAAGAGTTACCACAGCCACAAGTCGTACTTGCTTGGGGGTTGTGGAAGCGAAAACCACCGCCCATCAAATCCTCTGAGTAATCCAAAGTCAATCCGTTAATGTACTCTAAACTTTCGGCATTGATAACGACTTGAATGCCATGACAATCAAAAACGCGATCGCCCCCTTGGGGCGGCTCCTGTGGAGCATCGCGCCTATGTTCCCAGATAATCGGAGATTGGCTCTGTGAACTCTGTTCAAAAGAGGTACTTTGTGCCTCGCTCCCAAAGCGCGCTACGCGATCGCTATTGCCTTGATTATCAACTGGTGACTCTTGATCAAAGGACAGGTCGTAATACAATCCAGAACAACCACCAGGTTTGACAGACAAACGAAAAAAAACATTTGTCTGCTGCTTTGATTTTAATCGCTTGATCTCATTGACAGCAGCTTTGCTCAATTGAATCATAAAAGTGGCAATGCAATTGAAAACCCCATTTTCTATATTACAAGCAGGTTCATATATCAGCGATAAAACCCAGTTTCTTCATGAAACCGGGTTTTATAAAAAGTAGCATAGGTTGCCTGACTTTCATTTCCTGCTAACTTAGGCAGAAAATTCTAAAAACATATTCAATTTTTCCATCAAAGCTGTTAAAGCAGTCTAAACAACTTCTCATTTTTTAATAAATAGGGTTATGATTTGTTGTTATCTTCAACACGGGCGTAGTCGTCTTGGTAGCGAACAATATCATCTTCGCCTAAATATTCCCCATTTTGAACTTCAATCAATACTAAGGGAATCACTCCAGGATTTTCTAAGCGATGAGCTGTACACTGAGGCACATACGTTGACTGATTATTGCTTAGCAATACTTCTTGCTCACCACAAACAACCTTGGCTGTACCAGAGACGACAATCCAATGTTCGCTACGGTGGTGATGCATTTGTAAGCTGAGGCGGTGTCCGGGCTTAACTTCAATGCGCTTGATTTTATATCCACGTCCTTCTTCGAGAACAGTAAACGAACCCCATGGGCGAAGCTCGGTAGCAGCCACGCCTCTTGGGGTAACAGCTGGCGGAAGGGGCAGTGTATTAGTTTGTGTTGCTTCTTGAAATTGAGCCATATTTACCTCTTGTTGTGACACAACAAACTGTCAGTACTCTTTGCTATTGATGAAAAAACAAGGCGCAATGTTGCAACCGTGGAGATGAGCAACTCATACCATCTTTGCCAAACATAGCAAAATTAGGTGGTAGTGTGTCATAAATAACCGCTAAAACAACTTTGTCTACACCAAGTCTTCATCAAGTAATATGGCAACTTATTCTCAGCTTTAAAGTCAGGAGTCAAGGGTCAAGGGTCAAGAGTCAAGGGTCAAAATTTATTGCTCTAGACTTTTGACTCTTACAAATGACATTCTTTCTAGTGCATCCACTACGCTAACACCACTGCACTGCCCACTGGCTCACTTTTGACTCTGGACTCCTCGCTGCGGCAAGAAAATACCAATTCCATTGTGAACACGAGCAGCTGTATTAGGGGAACGATCAAGGAGTTGCCCTCCCAAGTAAAGACTGGTAGAACTGCCACCATCCAAATTGAGAGCATCTACACACCCTAAACGCTGCATTAATTGAGCGTGTTCTGTCAAAGTCGGTCCGGCACCGGCGACACGATTGTGTACAGCTGCAATAATTAGATTTCCTTTTGTTGTTGTGCAGATACCACTGCGAATAGCCTTTTGGGTGATAAAGGCATTGCTAAATTTTTCACCCTTGGCATCAAGAACAATTTGACGATTTTGCAGTAGTAGTGGTCCTGCTCCCAAAACGTAAGGGTAACGGCTAAAATTCCCAGGAGTGGTGGAACTGGTTATCCTGACAGAAGAGCCGACAGGTAAGGCAGCAGCATTGCTTGTGGCATTGCCGCGTAATGGTAGCAAATAGCCATCTTGTGGGATTGGAACGACAGTTTCGCCAACCTTACCTGATGTTAACTGATTGATAACCTGGTTATTCTGTACAACGAGAATGATTTCGTTATCAGTTAAGGGGGTGTAGGTTGCTCCCCATGCAGGAGTGTAACGGGCAATACCACTTTGAACGTAACCACTGTTGAGAGTTAAAATCGGCAACTGCACGTTGTTACCGATTAAAGTTTCTAGCAGATTAAGACGACCAATGTAAAATTGCCCAGAATCATTCCAGGCGATCGCCCCCCGGTTAAGAATCGGACTTGACAACCATTGACCATCCAGACGAATAGCACCTAGAGGTAATCGGTTATTGCGGTTAAAATAACCACCGTTAATTGCAGCAACTGCTGAGTATTGTTGTGCAGTTTGAATCAGGGGAGCAGTGCCTACTAAAGTGTTAGTCGTTGTCCATATAGGTTTGAGTTTTCCCCCGTAGGTGCGAGGATTCACCTCTAACCACACAATAGGAAAGCGTTCTTGACCCAAATTCACAAACCGCTGTTGCCAGATCAATCCTGGTGCCCATGTAATATTTCTTTCCACCATTGCATCGGGTCGAATTTCAATACTTAGACGGTTAGGGGCAGTGTTAACCCGAGGAGCTAAGCCATAGGGAACGCTCAGACGTATGATCGTTTGGTTGTTGATGACCTCCACTTGCTGTATGAGTGGTTCGGGTGTTGGTGTTGGTGAGCGAGATGCGGGAGCCATGATTCCCCCTTGTAACTGGGGAGTATAACGTTGTACCAACACTGGATCGGCTATTCCGTCAAGGGTAATTGTCCATTCCCGATTTGGTAGTGAGGAAGAAAGTGGCGGCGACGCGGTGACAGACAATTTCCCCGTGTCTCCTTGTCCCCGCATCTCCGTGCCCTCTTCTGCCTTGCCCTCTATTTGGACTTGAGGTTTTTTGATGGGGAGACCTTGTGTGATTTGCCAGGGAGTTGGACGATCCAAATCTAAGATGATGCGCGCGCCTACTGGTTGCTTATCCTGATAAATATTTATGACTTTTGCGCTCGGTGTGGTTACTCCTAAAGTGTTACCATTGGTTTGTATCTGCCAGCTGGCTGCTTTTGCAAAATTTGTAATGTCTAGATACCGATATCCTGTCGTCAGTAAACTAGTCAAGACTAGTGGTTTTGTATTGGATGAAAACCACTGGATTGGTTGTCTGTTCGGGTAACTGGTGTCTAGTAAATCTACGCCAAATAACTGTCTGAGTGCCCCATCACTGAGATGAATTGTCAACGAGCCTGTTTTTCCTTGTTGCTGCAACCAAGCTCCGGGGAAAGTGCGACCATTGAGAGAAATTTGGTTACCATAAGAAACTACCCCTGCTAAAGCAGGAGGTAAAGGCGAGTCTTGATCAAGAGAAAGCGGAGCCTGAGAGACACCGAAACGTTGATCATTTTTTATGTCCTTGTTTTTTGATGTCTCTGTATCCTCTTTCCCCGCATCTTGATATTTCCGTGTTCCAGTGTCAGTTTCTAATGAGGACTGCGCTTTTGCATTCATACAGTTGGCTGTTAAGCACAGTGTTGTCAAAAGTATTGGTGACACGAAAAACATCGTAAACCTGCTATTGCGTTTATTGGCAACAGTACTGCTGTGTTTTTCTCGGCAAAAGGTTGGTATTTCTCCCATAATTCGCAATTGGCTTCTAAAAACAATTCCTCAAGGCACTGAGTCACTAAATAGTCACTAAATATATAGGTGTAGGGAAATTTCTAAATGACTCAATAACATCCCGTACCCCAAACCCAGTTTTCACAGAAAAGCATAATACGTAGGTTGTAAAAATCAAAAAATAATGACATGAGTTCTGATCTAGAAGGAGATGTGATATTGTATATGTGGGCTTTCTATCTCTTGAAAAAAAAATTTTTTCAATACAACTACCAAAATTACGGGCGCTAAGTAATACAAGTATTACCAAGATATGACAGCAGTTTTCGTTGTCAACATTAAAGTGATGAAATCTTCCATGCCTGCTCAAAGTTGCTATGCAGGTACAACCATGCTGATAGCAGCACCATTGACAAGAATTAGTCAATAAAAATCTAAAAAAAAATTCAGGATATATTTAGGAATTGTCAAATGGGCATATAGTGTAATACGCTGATTTTGTTGGCAAATCGGGATACTTTTAGATTTCAAAGTAGTGAAGCCATATATTGGAATTTTTTCAGGTAGGTTGCGACAGCTAGACCTGAAAACCAGCCGTCGTCAAGAACCAAAGAACAGAGGAAATATACACCTTTAGAATGACAAAGAACTGTTGGGGCAAAAGTAGAGTTAACTTGGCATAGACAAATAGAAAAATAACGAGAGGATTTTAACACGGGGGAAGCAGAAATAAAACCCGAAGTTAAAATTTTTTTTCCCTAATTTTCAGTAATTATCTATTTCTCCATCTCCAGATTTAGCAAAATTTTTCTAACAAGAAGTCGCAAAAATCGTAAACCTTGACGTCAGGGATAGTCTATGAAGAAAAAACGCATGAATCAAGAGCAGAAAATGACATCATCAGATATTCAACCAGGGTGTACTTATAAAGGACAAAGATGGTTAGTAGAAGAACGAGATGCATGTGGTGTAGGTTTTATTGCCCAGCGTCAAAACTATGCTAGCCATGAAATAGTAGCAAAGTCTTTGGCTGCTTTGACCTGCTTAGAACACCGGGGTGGTTGTAGTGCAGATCAAGACTCTGGTGATGGGGCAGGAATATTGACCGCGATACCTTGGACGTTGTTCCAGCAAGATTTTGCTGGGCGCGGTATACAACTTCCCTCCACGCAAAACAGTGCGGTAGGGATGATATTTTTACCGCAAGATCCGCAAGCAGCGCAAAAAGCGCGTGCAACTGTTGAACAAGTCGCTCAAGATGAGGGTTTCAATGTAGTGGGCTGGCGAGAAGTCCCAGTACAGCCTCAATTATTAGGGATACAAGCAAAAGAAAATCAACCTCAAATTGAACAAATTTTCCTAGCCTCCAAAGAGAAAAGCGGTGATGAACTAGAACGTCAACTTTATATCACCCGCCGCCAAATTCATAAAGCTATTTGTCAACTCAATAACACTTGGTCAGACGACTTTTATATCTGCTCCTTGTCTAGCCGCACAATTGTCTATAAAGGCATGGTGCGTTCAGCCGTTTTGGGAGACTTCTATCGCGATTTACAAAATCCGGCATATACAAGCGCTTTTGCTGTATACCACCGCCGTTTTAGTACCAACACGATGCCCAAATGGCCCTTAGCTCAACCCATGCGGCTTTTGGGTCACAACGGTGAAATTAATACCCTGCTAGGTAATATTAATTGGATGATGGCACGAGAAGCCAGCTTGCATCATCCACTTTGGGGCGATCGCTTTGACGAACTCAAGCCGTTTGTCCACATTGACAACAGCGACTCAGCCACCTTAGACAATGTGTTCGAGTTATTGGTGCGTTCTGGAAGAAGCCCATTGGAAACCTTGATGATTATGGTTCCAGAAGCTTACCAGAATCAACCAGAACTACGTAATTATCCTGAAATTATTGATTTCTACGAATACTACAGTGGTCTGCAAGAAGCATGGGATGGACCAGCATTGTTGGTGTTTGGCGATGGGCGCAAAGTAGGCGCAACACTAGACCGCAATGGCTTAAGACCAGCTCGTTACTGCATCACCAAAGATGACTACATTATTGTGGCTTCCGAAGCAGGAGTGGTGAATGTAGACGAAGCTAACATCATAGAAAAAGGCAGACTCGGTCCAGGGCAAATGATTGCTGTGGATTTAGAAACCCATGAAGTGCTCAAAAATTGGGAGATTAAGCAACGCGTTGCCCAAAGCAAACCATATGGGGAATGGGTGCGTCAGCATCGTCAAGAACTCAAGCAACTTGTGAGTGGTCAGTCATCAGTTGTGAATGGTAACGGTGTCAATGGAAAAGGACACTCGACAACTCACCAAATTGACAGACAAGCCTTGCTACAACACCAAATTGCCTTTGGTTATACCACAGAAGATGTGGAAATGGTGATCCAACCCATGGCAATGGAAGGCAAAGAGCCGACTTTCTGTATGGGGGACGATATTCCTTTAGCAGTGCTGTCTGAAAAACCCCACCTACTGTACGATTATTTCAAACAGCGCTTTGCCCAGGTGACAAACCCAGCGATTGATCCCTTAAGAGAAAGCTTGGTGATGTCATTGAAAGTCGAACTGGGTGAGCGAGGTAACTTACTAGAGCCAAAGCCAGAATATGCCCGCAGAATCAAGCTAGATTCACCAGTACTGCAAGAGGCAGAATTAGAAGCTATCAAGCTGTCGGGATTTGGCACAGCCCAGTTATCAACTCTATTTGAAATTGCCTCTGGTCCAGAAGGATTGAAAGCAGCAGTACAGTCTTTGCAAGCACAAGCCGCTGAATCTGTGCGGGCAGGAGCTAAGATACTCATCCTCAGCGATAGGGGAAGTCATGGCATTGATACTGAATCCACCTATATTCCCCCTTTGCTAGCGGTGGGTGCCGTACACCATCACCTGATCCGTGAGGGACTGCGGATGAAAACATCCCTTGTGGTGGATACAGCCCAGTGCTGGAGTACGCATCACTTTGCGTGTCTTATTGGCTACGGTGCAGCCGCAGTTTGCCCTTATATGGCTCTAGACACCATCCGTGATTGGTGGTTCGACCCCAAAACTCAACAGTTTATGGAGCGGGGTAAAATCACTGCCATCAGCTTGGAGCAAGCTTTCGCCAACTATCGCAAGGCAATAGAGGCTGGTTTACTGAAAATTCTCTCGAAAATGGGGATTTCTTTGCTCTCCAGTTACCAAGCAGCACAAATTTTTGAGGCAATTGGCATTGGTCAGGATTTATTAGAGTTGGGATTCTATGGCACAACCTCCCGCATAGGTGGTTTAAGTGTAAAAGAACTGGCTCAAGAAGTGCTGGCAATTCATAGCAAGGCTTTCCCAGAACTAACGATTAAGAAGCTAGAAAACCTTGGGTTTGTCAACTACCGTCCTAATGGCGAGTACCACATGAACAGCCCAGAACTAGCAAAAGCCTTGCATAAAGCAGTGGATGGTAAAAAGTACGACCACTACGAAGTTTATAAGAAGCACCTGCAAGGAAGACCCTTGACAGCGTTACGTGATTTACTAGATTTCCAAAGCGATCGCTCACCGATTCCCATTGAAGAAGTCGAGTCGGTCAGTGAAATTGTCAAGCGCTTCTGTACTGGTGGAATGTCACTGGGGGCATTATCACGGGAAGCTCACGAAACTTTGGCGATCGCCATGAACCGTATTGGCGGAAAATCCAATTCTGGGGAAGGTGGCGAAGATCCAGTACGTTACATTGTCTTGGATGACGTGGACCAAACAGGTCACTCGCCAACCCTACCGCACCTCAAAGGATTGCGGAACAAAGACACTGCTTCCAGTGCAATTAAGCAAGTGGCATCAGGACGCTTTGGTGTGACACCAGAGTACCTGATGAGCGCCAAACAAATTGAAATTAAAATCGCCCAAGGTGCAAAACCAGGAGAAGGTGGACAGCTCCCAGGACCAAAAGTCAGCCCCTACATTGCCATGTTGCGGCGCTCTAAACCTGGTGTGACACTCATTTCGCCACCACCGCACCACGACATCTATTCCATTGAAGACTTAGCACAGCTCATTTTTGACCTGCATCAAATTAACCCGAAAGCTCAGGTCTCAGTGAAGTTGGTTGCAGAAATTGGTATTGGAACCATCGCTGCTGGTGTGGCGAAAGCAAACGCCGATATCATCCAAATTTCCGGTCATGATGGTGGTACAGGAGCATCGCCACTCTCGTCCATTAAACACGCGGGTTCACCATGGGAACTGGGTTTAACCGAAGTGCATCGCGTATTGATGGAGAATAGCTTGCGCGATCGCGTCATTCTGCGCGTAGATGGTGGCTTAAAGAGTGGCTGGGATGTGCTGATAGGTGCATTGATGGGTGCAGAAGAATTTGGCTTTGGTTCCATTGCCATGATTGCCGAAGGCTGTATCATGGCGCGGATTTGCCATACCAATAACTGTCCTGTGGGAGTCGCCTCTCAGAAAGAAGAACTACGCAAGCGATTTACTGGAATGCCAGAACACGTCGTCAACTTCTTCTACTTTATTGCTGAAGAAGTCCGTAGTCTTCTCGCCAGACTTGGATACCGTTCCTTGTCTGAAGTCGTTGGACGTGCTGACTTGTTGCAAGTTCGAGAAGACGTACATATAACAAAGACACAATCGCTGAACCTAGATTGCTTGCTTGGGCTACCTGATACAAGAGAAAACCGCAACTGGCTTGTTCATGAAGAAGTCCACAGCAACGGCGTTGTTTTGGATGACCAATTGCTGGCTGATCCAGACATTCAAGCTGCCATCCGCAACCAGTCTTCTGTTAGCAAAACAGTGACGGTAGTTAATACTGACAGAACTATTGGTGCAAGGATAGCAGGGGCGATCGCTTCCCAGTATGGCGACAATGGCTTTGAAGGACAAATTAACCTCAACTTCAGAGGAAGTGTCGGACAAAGCTTTGGTGCCTTCAATCTTCCTGGTATGATACTGACTTTGGACGGGGAGGCAAACGACTATGTGGGTAAGGGGATGAATGGTGGCGAAATTATCATCAAGCCTCCCACAGATGCGACTTATGATCCAGCACAAAACGTGATCATTGGCAATACCTGCCTTTACGGTGCGACTGGTGGCGTGTTATTTGCCAAAGGCTTAGCCGGAGAACGTTTCGCTGTACGTAACTCCAACGGGACAGCAGTGATTGAAGGGGCAGGTGACCACTGCTGTGAGTATATGACTGGCGGCGTTGTTGTTGTTCTTGGAAAAGTAGGACGCAACGTAGCAGCCGGAATGACAGGTGGACTGGCATACTTCTTAGATGAAGATGGTATGTTCCCTGAGTTAGTCAACCGGGAAATTGTCAAACTCCAACGTGTTATCACCCCAGCTGGCGAGAAGCAACTGCATGAATTAATAAAGGCTCATGTTGAACGTACTGGTTCACAAAAGGCGAAAATGATTCTGGAGAACTGGCAAGAATTCTTGCCTAAATTCTGGCAATTGATCCCGCCTTCTGAGGCTGATAGTCCAGAAGCGAATCCTCAAGCTGTGGCAGAAAAGCAGTTGGTTAGCCATTAGTCATTGAGTTTGTAGAGATTAATGATGAAAAGGGTACGGCTGTGTCGTACCCTTTTCCTTTTGTATTTACTGTAAGCAATACTCTTAATAAATTTTCAACTAATAAGATTATGTCTTAGTAGTTAATGATAAGTAATGACTAATAATTATTGCTTTTTCTTGACTGCCGCTAACTGTATTTCTTGGTCTTCTATTTCTAAGAGTTCAGGGATAGTTACAAAGCGATAACCTTGCTTTCTAAAGTTGTCAATAATTTGTGGTAAAGCTTGCACAGTTTTAGTACGATTGCCGCCACCATCATGCATTAACACAATTCCACCAGGTTTTGAATCTTTCATGACATTTTTGATTAACCTTGGTACAGCGGGACGGTTGTAGTCTATTGAGTCAGCAGACCACATAATAACAGTGTAGTTTTTGCTTTTAGCATAAGCAGCCAAACCATTATGCAGAATTCCGCCAGGAGGTCTGAACAAAGTGGTTTTTACACCTGTGAGTTGAGTAATTAAGTCTGTTGTACTATCAATTTCAAATGCCGCTGCTTGTGGATTAAAGTAATGATACCAATGATGCCAGGTATGGTTGCCGATGACGTGACCTTCTGCAACAATTCGTTTTCCTAACTCCGGATAATTCTTCAGGTTCTGTCCAACGACGAAGAATGTACCCTTTATATTATTTTTTTTCAGGATATCCAACACCTCTGCGGTGGACTCATGCCAAGGACCATCATCGAAGGTAAGCGCAATAACTTTTTCGCCTTTCATCAGTTTTGCGTTCTTGATAATCGTACCTTGAAAGCGCGTTGGTAAAGTGTAGGAAAAACCCTTTGCTTTTGCTTCTTGCTGCCAACTTGTCAGCATCGCTGCCTTAAATTTTTCGATGCGCTGTCGAGTTTCTACTTTTGCTGTTGTATCTTTTATATTTGTCGCTCCTTTTGTCTGAGCTTCAGAAGCATTTGGATTGACAGGCATTACCAGACCGATACTTAAACTAGCACAAAAGCCAACTAGGGCAAGTAGTATTCCTTGTGACCATACATAGGACTTATTAGTCTCCACATCAAAGCTCCTTAAGGTGGCATCATGAGTTATGTATTTGACAGAGTGCTTTAGCACAGTTTCTCTAGATATTAACTATCTAGGTACTTTCTGGTAATCTTGAAATTTTAAACAGAGATTAACAGAAATATAAAAATTAAGCTGTTAAATAATGCGCGTTTCGATCAGATAGAGATTCTCTGACTTTAAGTATATCTAGTAATAAATAAAAGTGTGATACATCCTTAGCATAAATAATGTTTTGTCTTATCTAGTTTGAAAATGATTTACATAGATGATTGTGTATATTCTACTGCTAACTATTATGAAAAAATAAAAAATGCTAAAATCTTAGCCTAATTTTTAGGATTAAGCTAATGATGATTTATTTTTCTAATGTGTACTGCTTATACTTTAGGCTTTAGCGGCTATCTTGTGAAACTTGAATGCTTCTTAGCTACTTAACCCCATACTAGGTACTAGACGCAAACAAGCTCAATAGAGTTTCATATTTTTAAAAGAAACTGTTTTTTCAGTACACAATCCACTAAGAACAATGCTTTCCTTAGCTCAATCGTACTGACCTTTTTCTGTAACATTTCTTTGAATACTAATGTTTCAGCTATCTAACTTATGAGTTATCTGAAGTTATTTTATGGCTTGGGCATTGAATTTATAACCACAAGTTTATTTCGGTTCTTACATTATTCTTATTACAATTAAAAATATATGTTTTCCGTACAAGTACTGAAAATAGGAAAAAATTTATAAATTTATTGCATTTAATTATAAAATAACGTGAAATGATTAAAGCATATTATTCTGCAAAAGTCTGTGATATTGTATACAAATAAAATTTATAAAAAATTTAGAATTTAGATAGCGTTGTCGCAAGCACTAGATTTTGCTCAAAGGTGATACAACTTAACCTTCAGACATCTCCTCTTGCTCGAGTGAAACAGTTATTGTGAAGAATATTATGAAGAAATTCTTTCACAAACTTTTAACAAACAAATATATACCGTCACGCTGGTAGCGCAGTTGGAACAATTGAGTGTTCTTGAGTTGATTGACTATGTCAGTAGCAAACTCTTGATGGCTTAACCATCCAGGATGACTCACGTTTAACAGTATATAGTCAAAATCAACCAAATTAACTGGTGGAGACTGAGCAATGGTCAATTTTACAACTGGTCTATGGGTTAAATGCGGGGCAATCTCGGCAGTTGTTAAAACACGTCCTTGTGTTTTGACCAAGGCAATGGCTTGCCTGGTGGCTTGCCAAGTATCCAATGAATCTAAGTAAATAGACCAGAAATATCCATATTTGGCTAAAGCCATGAAAGCCACTAATGACCACAATATGATTTGTCGTTTGTTGCGTAACCATCCCCGATTTGTAGCAAGGCTGGAAATGACAGCTAACACAAGAAATGGTACTGCTGGTAAAGAATACTGGTGGATCAAGTTTTTCTGTGTTGGGAAGTCCGCCAGAAGATTGAGCCCCAAAGTGGGAAGAGCACCAACTAAAGGCTGCATCCCTTGCAGGGAAAGTCCCCAAAGGACAGGTGCTATCACAAGCAGTAGATATCCTAAGTTATCCAATGAAAACACTTGTCCCAACACAAGATCTGGTTTCAGGAAGAAATTTTGAGCAATTTCTGAAAAAGAGTTTCCCAGATAGGCATATCGAGCGATGTGACGTTCTACCGACGCTGCTTGTCCACCAAAGAAAGGGATGACGATTTTGGTTGCTATGACAAACCAGACAACACCACTGACCAGAGCGATCGCACCGCATCGTCGTTTCTTTTCAAACACCAGTAGCCAAACTCCCAGTGCTGCTACTGTTAAAGATAATACAGCTTTACATCCTAATGTTAGGAAAATACTTAAACAAAACCAGCCAATGCGTTCTAACCTAGCTGCTAAAACCGCTCCCAACAGTGCTGGCACAGCTATCACTTCTGGGTGAAAATCGAAGAGATTAATGTTGAACACCAATGGATACAGCAGGTACATCGCAGCGACTGCTATGGCTTGCTGTACCGCGAGACCAGCATGACGCGCTAGATACCATATCGGCATAGCGCCTAATGCCAAAGCCGCTGCCTGCACTGCAAACAACCAGTAAACACTGGGGTATATTTTGTAGAATAAGGCTAAAAAATAAAAAATCCAAGCGGCATGGTCACCTAGAATGTGAAAATCGAGGAATGACGAAATAGGAGACTGCCCTTGGCTAATTAAGTAAATTGCCTGGTCAAATATTCCTAAGTCATAAGCATTTGATTGGAAGAGCTCATGTCTTAATATGCTGCACCCAAATAAAATGACCGCACTCAGACCAATCATCCAGGTTACAGGACCCGGCTCAATCAGTTTTTTCTTCCACCCCATCATCTTGTCTCCTTGTCCCTCACTCCTATCTACCCCACCCAAAGTTCTTGAGCAAATCGAACTGAAAAGCTTGCAAGCAAGATGGTAAAAAACAACAGCGTCAGGTAACCCCAACGCGGATGGCGAGACAACAATACACCAAGTGCGACACTTGGAGACACAATACCGTAAACCAGACGACTTAAAGAGATAGTACCTCCAGATGCTAACAACAAACCTATCCCGCAAAAGCCATAGATGACAGTCACTGGTGTCAAATGAGAGCGTAATCGCCATAATAGGTAAGCACTCCCAAAAACAGCGATCGCATTAATTAACGGATCGCCTGCAAGTATCCACAACAGAAAGACTAAAGCAGCAAATCCATAGTCTACTTTCGCAGAACTTAACTGTTTTCGGAAGTACCATAGACAATAGCCAATGCCAATAATCAACGCAAACAACAGAGGATGCAGGGGATCTTTTATTCCACCATGCTTCCAATTCAATGTCCCGACTGTCACTTGCATGACCATTTTCCACCAACCCTGCGCATCAAACCCTAGGGAGGGTCGCCATCCTCGTTGTGCGTGGAGAAAGCCCAAAGGGTCGCCAAATTGAAGCCCACAATATAAGCTGAAAAGAAGTAGTCCACCAGCAGTGCCGAAAGACGCAATGTAAGCACTTGGGGGTTTGCGTTGTTTCCAAGCTGCTAAGAAAAACGCGGGGATGAGTGCCATTCCTGTGGGGCGTGTTGCTGTCGCCATTGCACCCCAAAAGGCAGTCCAGCCATACTTCTGTTTATCAAAGGCACGCAAAGCTGCCGTACTCAACAATAAATATAACCCCTCAGTGTAAATAACCCCTGCAAATATTGATAATGGACACCAAGCAACCACAGCAGTCGTCCACTGTGCCGCACTTTCACTGTGTTGTTCCTTAACCCAAAAGTATAAAAAGTAAAGCGCTGCGAGAAATGCTAGGTTGTTGACCAATGTCCCAGCCACTTCAAAGGGAAAGCCCAAGTTCATCAAAACACGAATGATTAGGGGAAATAGGGGAAAGAAGGCAAGGGTGTGTCCTTTTCCATCATTCACGAATTCATATCCGGAAGTTGCAATTGCGCGGTAATTTCCACTATCCCATGCATGAAACACCTCCCAACCAAAGGTGGGGACAATTCCTCCTGGTGGTGCTGGCAATAATGGTGCAATCAACAACATTGCAATCCAAGTGAGGAGTCGGCTGGCAAGCCACATTGCTGCTGGGAACAGGAGGATTTTCATCCATGAAGCTTTGCTCAAAAATATCTGACTTTTAGTCATAAGTTGGGATGAAAAGTGTAGGAATTTTTTTGAATTATAAATTTTCAAAACCTACACCAAATGAAATGTTTTTCAGCTTACCCTACCCAAAGTTTTTGGGCAAATTTTAGGGCTAGTCTGGCAAGTAAAATGCCACATAAGCCCAAACTTAAGTATCCTTGACGCGGATGGCGAGACAAAAACACACCAAAAGCAACACTCAGTGACACAATACCGTAAGCTAAACGACTCAAGGAAATGGTGCCGCCAGATGCAAGCAGCAAACTTATCCCGCATAAGCCATAGATAACAGTCACCGGGGTTAATTGAGTGCGTAAGTTCCATAGGACGTAACTGCCACCTAAAACCATAACTGCATTCAGTAGGTTATAGATGAACCAATCATCCGCTAGTATCAACAAAACCGAGACGAAAGCATAGAAGCCGCAGACGACGAGAGAACTCACATACTTACGGAAGCGCCACAAATAGTAACCGTAAGCAACAAAAATGCCAAAAAGCAGGGGATGCAAGAAGTCTTTCATCCCAAGATTCTCCTTATAGGATGTGCCAAGAGTAATTTGCAGCAGCATATCTAACCACCCTTGCCAATCAAATCCAAATGAAGGACGCCACCCGTGTTGTGCATGGATAAAACCAAATGGATCGCCAAATTGAATCGCACAGTAGAGGCTAAACAGAAGCACTCCACTTGCAGTGGCAATCCCAGCAACATAGGCAATAAAGGGTTTACGCTGTTTCCATGCTGTTAGCAAAAATGCAGGTATCAGCGCTAATCCCGTAGGACGTGTTGCCGTTGCCATTGCTCCCCAAAGGATAGTCCAGCGGTATTGCTGTTTATCAAAGGCACGCAAAGCCGCCGTACTTAACAGTAAATAGAGTCCCTCGGTGTAAATGACTGAACCAAACATGGATAACGGACACCAAGCCACGACAAATGTCGTCCAACGTGCTTCCTTTTTGCCATAGTTTTCCTCTACCCAAAAGTAGATACAGTAAAGTGCGGCAAAAAATGCCAGGTTGTTTATCAGCGTACCTGCTACTTCAAAAGGTATACCAAGGCTGATCAAAACCCGAATCGTCAAAGGAAACAGGGGAAAAAATGCAAGATTGTGTTGTTTCCCATCATTTGCAAATTCATAACCGGAAGTTGCGATCGCACGGTAATGCACACTATCCCATGCATCAAAAACTCCCCAGCCAAATTCAGGGGCAATTCCTTGTGATGGTGCGCTCAGGTGTGGAGCAACCAGCAACATAGCAGCCCAAATTAATAATCTGCTGATCAGCCAAATCGCTGCAGGGAAAACAAAAGCATTTTTCCATACAACTTTTCTTATAGATATTTGAATTTCAGCCATAAGCGTGAGTGTTGTTCAAACTCCTCTATGCATCCATAGACTTATGGCTTTGACCTGGTGATTTGCTAGTAATATTTCGCACATTCAACTCCTCCACCAAAATAAGTAACCAAGTGAAAATAAATATAGCCGTTAACTTCTTCGGCTATTTACTATCAGTGGTTATAATTTAATTGTTTTCGATATTGATAGTAAGCAATTATATTTAACCATATAGTGTTTATATACACATTTTTTTGCAAACATAAAATTGATCCAGAAAGAGGTCTAAAGGTGTGAGGGTGTCAAGATGTAGGAGAAATGAATTTAACATTCAACAATTCATTTACCCTCCCATATCCTGTTCCCCTATGCATATCTTCATTTTTAGAGAAAATCGCTCAACTCCTTGCCCCATCTCCTTATCTCCTAATCTCTCAATCTTTTCATGAGCCTAAATAGATAAATTAGATGCCTAGTCGCATATTTGTGCATCCCAAGCAATTTATATTAATGTAGTCTGTCAATCCTTAAACAATTGTGAAAGCAATAACTCTTCTTGGTTCCACTGGCTCTATAGGGACTCAAACTTTAGACATTGTGGCTCAGTACCCCGATCAATTTCGGATTGTGGGGTTGGCAGCTGGGAACAATGTAGAATTGTTGGCTGCTCAGATTCGACAGTTTCGACCAAGCATAGCAGCTATCTGCTCAGAAGAGAAGTTACCAGCACTTAAAGAAGCCATTAAAGACCTTTCTCCCCAGCCGATTATCGTGGCTGGTGAGGCTGGAGTCATTGAAGTTGCCCGTTACGGAGATGCCGAAACCGTTGTTACGGGTATCGTTGGTTGTGCTGGATTACTACCCACCATTGCAGCTATTGAAGCTGGTAAGGATATCGCCTTGGCGAATAAGGAAACCTTAATCGCTGGGGGTCCTGTCGTTTTACCTCTCATCAAAAAACATGATGTAAAATTGCTACCAGCTGACTCTGAACATTCTGCCATCTTTCAATGCTTGCAAGGTATTCCAGATGGAGGTTTGCGAAGGATTTTGCTAACTGCATCGGGTGGTGCTTTTCGTGACTGGGCAGTAGAAAAGTTAGCAGAGGTCACAGTCGCTGATGCTCTTAAGCATCCCAACTGGTCAATGGGTCGTAAAATCACGGTTGACTCTGCGACTTTAATGAATAAGGGTTTGGAAGTGATTGAGGCTCACTTCCTCTTTGGGTTGGATTACGAAAATATCGAGATTGTGATTCATCCCCAAAGTATTATTCATTCTCTAATTGAACTCCAAGATACCTCTGTCCTCGCTCAACTCGGTTGGCCTGATATGCGCTTACCTTTACTGTATGCTTTATCTTGGCCTGAGCGCATCTACACTAATTGGGAACGCTTAGATTTAGTCAAAGCTGGAAATTTAACATTCACCGAACCAGATCATCAGAAGTATCCTTGCATGAAATTAGCTTATGCTGCAGGTAAAGCGGGGGGTTCCATGCCAGCTGTATTAAATGCAGCCAATGAGCAAGCTGTGGCTTTATTTTTAGAAGAAAAAATTCAATTTTTAGATATTCCTTGGTGCATTGAATGGGTGTGCGATCGCCACGAAAACGATAACCGTCCAAATCCTTCTTTAAATGATATTCTGGCGGCAGATGAATGGGCAAGGCAGGAAGTTTTAAGAGCAACGCAAAAGCTGGAAACTCGTTCCCGTATCATATCACTGCGATAAAAAGTTGCTAGCAACAGTGAGTTTTTACTCATCTGGGTTCAGCGTTCAGCACTCAGCTGAACGCTAAATTATTTTGATATATAAGTTTAATTTTATGGCTGCGTACGAAATGGAGGATGCTGCCTCCTATATGTTTTGCTTGTCAGCAATTCAGTGATAACTCGTTCTGCAGTAGAACTACCTAATGAGAGAGCAGTGATATTCTCCCTTTGAACTCTTTCAAAGTCATCTCACTAAAACTTGTGAAGTTGAAATGGGTTTTAACGAATTGCTAAAGGTTTTAGGTATTTTTCTCTAATCAAGTAGCAGAAAAATTTTCGTTTTAGACCATAATTGAGTAAAATCTCCTTCAAGATTGTATCAAAAAAGCAGATACAGAAAATCTTAAATTAGGCTTTAAGATTTTCTTAAATAAAGTTGTGCCGCATACCAACTTTTCATTTTTTTTATTGTATAGTAAGCGCAGAATAATTACGAAAAAGCTCAAGAAAATAAAGGTTCTTCTTGAGTTCACAAGCATTTACCTGTGTATTTTTCCAGTCAGTATATCTTTCTATTATCCCTTCATTACTAATACTATTCAGAAGGAAGTGGTGTATCTATGTTTGCTACCTTAATTGTGTCTTGGATTGTCTTTACTTTACTAGTAAAAGTCCTGAAAACAACTATAAAAACTGCATTTATTACTGCCACTGCTATTGTTTTACTGGATGCAGCTTTTGGTATTACTCCTCAAGACATTTGGCATCAAATAATGCATATACCTCGAAATTATTCTCCAATAGTGAGGCTTAGATGATATTTTTGATTTTTAGAGTGTTAGTTGTTAGTTTCACCTTAAGACTTAAACTAACAACTAACCACTAACTATCTATTATTACCTATTTTTTGATGCGGAAAGCCGTGCTAAAGCGTCCTTGACAGTTGTAGGTAATTGACGCATGATTTTTCCTCTTTCACGATCTAGTGCTACTAAAGTCACTTGAGCAGTAAGATATAACTCTTGTCTATCTAATGATTCAATTGCATAATCCCAGTTGATGCGGACGCCAGTCACCTCAGCCATACGCGTTTTTACCACCGCTGCTTTACCTAATTGAAGAGGACGATGATAGCGAACCGAGAGTTCTACAACAGGTAAATCACAGCCCAAAGCGACCAAATCAGCGTATTCAATACCAATAGCTCGCAAGCATTCCACCCGCGCTTCTTCCAACCAAGTCAAGTAGGAACCGTGCCAGACAATACCTGCATAGTCCGTTTGATGGGGGTTGACTCTTATAGGATATTCAAACCAATTTTCAAAGGAACTGCTAGCTGGAGTGTCAATGGCACTAGTTGGTTGAAGTTGTGGTTGGTGTGATTTTTCCTCTGACATATAAAAGTTTTTTGGAACTAAAGATAGATTTTCCACATCTGGAATAGCATAAAATTACACGTCTTGTGTAATTTATTTAGCTCTCTCACCGAAAAAGTCCCAAGTTATGAGGAGCCAGCGCTGCTTTTCCAGGTTCAATCTTCCATTCCCTGGATTTTTTCCGTGGGGATTGCATCAGAACTTAGGACTAAGCAGCACAACTTACTACAACTGCGGGAACTCTAACGCGGAGGAAAAAGGGCGGTTCCTTTATGCTGCGGAACCATGCACACCAGTCGCCACTCGCTTCTTAAACATTCAAAATATCAATTCAAAATTCACGCATTAAAGATTTTTTGAACTTTGAACTTTGAATTCCCCCGTTGCAAGAGCGTCTCCGCTACTGAGAAGGGGGTTGGGTTTGCTCCTCAGTAGTCATGAATTGCAGATACAGGGAGGTTTTTTTATGCTCGTTCCTAATCGATATTTCAGTATTGTTTTCATGGTGCTGATGTCTCTGGATTCTGGAATGGCGTTCCCAACAACTCGTCCAGTGACTGCAGATGCAAGAGCACAGCTAAATACCAGAAAAACTGCTCAAGTTTCACCCCAAAACAATAAACAATTTCAAGTCAAGCGGCTCAATCAACAGGGTATTAAACTATCAGAGCAAAGAAAGTTTGCAGAAGCATTGCAGATATTAGAAAAAGCGTTAGCCATGAGCCAAGAAAATGAAGAACGCTCTGTTTATGCTGCAACACTCAATAATATTGGCAGAGTTTACCAAAATCAAGGTCAATATTCGCAAGCTCTCAAATCTTATCTGCAAGCCTTACGCATTAACAAAGAGCTCCAGCTTGAAGAAAAAACTCCGGGGCAAGCTCACATTGCTTTGGGCAAAACCTACAGCAATTTGGGTTACCTATTTGAGCGACTTAAAAAACCAGAGTTAGCAATTTTCTTCTACAAGCATTGCGTTATCAACCGTGAGAAAGTTCGTCTCAACCCAGCAGCGTTTTCTGTGCCACAAATAGAAGCCTATAACCTGAGTGTTGCTCAGACTTACCGTACTTTAGGTAAAGCGTTACTCAAAAGTAGGCGTGTAGGGGAAGCGCAACGGATCATGGATTTGGTGAAGGTGGAAGAACTCGAAGAGTATCTCCATAACGTGCAGGGTAATCAACAGACTGCTAAAGGTATTGAAATTGTGCCAGCAGAACGAAAAGTGAAACAGGAGATGGAAAAAACTTTGGGTGATACTGTTACACTAGGTAAAAAACTGGAAACCCTGCGCCAAATTCCTCCCCAAAAGCGGACACCCCAACAAAAACAGCAAATTCAGGAATTGGTGGCGATTCAGCAGAAAATTTTAGATAAATTTTATGATTTCATCTCCAGTCCTGCAGTCATGGCACAGGTAGAACAACTTAGTCGCACTGCTAGGCAACAAAATTTGGATTTAGAAAGCCTCAATGCAGTTCGAGATAATTTAGCACGACTCCCAGAAAAATCCGTCCTGCTTTATCCACTGGTTCTAAAAGATAGTTTAGAGTTAATCTTGGTCACTCCTGAATCTCCGCCTATTCACCGTACTGTTGCTGTCAAACGAGAAAAACTCTACCAAACAATTGCTGCTTTTCGCCAAGCCTTACAAGATCCGAGTCAAAATGCCAAACAGCCTGCACGCCAGCTATATGAATGGTTAATCAAACCTATAGAAAATGACCTCAAGCAAGCAGGGACACAAACTCTCATTTACTCTCCAGATGACCAGTTACGCTACATTCCCATCTCCGCTGTGTATGATGGCAAGCAGTGGCTTGTGGAACGCTTCGGGGTGAATTACATTACTGCAGCTAGCTTGACTAACTTTAACACCCCAAGGGAATCTAAGATGCGTGTTTTAGCTGCTGCCTTTACCAAAGGGAGTTATAACGTCAAAGTCGCTAATCGTCAGCTGACTTATTCTGGCTTACCCTTTGCAGAACGGGAGGTGGAACTTTTAGCAGCGACTGTTCCGGGAACAACGAAAATTTTAGATGACGCCTTTAGCCCTGAGACGACCGTGCCGCAAATGGATGATTATACAATTGTTCATCTGGCAACTCATGCAGCGTTTGTTGTAGGTAAGCCAGAAGATTCCTTTATCCTGTTTGGGAATGGCGATCGCGCTAACCTCCGAGATGTTGCGACCTGGTCTTTACCCCGTGTAGATTTGGTCGTGTTGAGTGCTTGTGAAACCGGTTTAGGTGGAAACTTAGGGAACGGAGAAGAAATTCTTGGCTTTGGTTACCAGATTCAAAAAACTGGCGCTCGGTCTGCTATTGCCTCATTGTGGGCTGTAGATGACGGCGGTACCCAGTCTTTCATGAGTTCTTTCTATGCCTTGCTGCCTTCAAGAAAGTTGACAAAAGCTCAAGCCTTACGACAAGCCCAAATTGCCTTAATTACAGGAAATACACCTGCATCTGCTTCACAGCAAGGCATCGGTGCTACCCTCTCTCACCCTTACTATTGGGCACCGTTTATTCTCATTGGGAATGGTTTGTAATTCTTTTAGCTTGCCGCCTGCTCTACATTGACACTCTAGTGACAATTGTTAAGCTCTATGGAAAATCAATAGATTTTATGTGGCACTACTATTGTCAAAATGGCAATTGTCAAAATGGCAACAATGTCAACTAGATTTGAAATAACCTTTTGAAGTTATGAGTTACGAGTTATGAGTTACTAGTTACGATTTTTTAACTGCTAACTTTTAACTCTAAACTCCTAACTTTTTAGTCTCTAACACCGCTTGGCTAAAGTTTTATTTCCTACGCTGGTTTGCATGGGATGCTTGACTATATTGGCAAGTTCCTGTAGCTGATTGACTGCTTCTGCACCCTCTAACTTCATTAACTCGCGATCATCTCGCATCTCCGTCCAAGTGATCCCGTAGTCAGAGACTAAAAACCGAATCAAGTGGTTTTCTCCCAAACTTACCATAAACGAAGCGCTGTTCATCTGATCCCCGCAGGTGTAGCAGGATGCAGGATACCCGCGCCTTTCCAGGACAGTTGCTAAGGCTTGCAAGTTCATGACTAGGTCCTGGACGAATTGACGATGTTGTTGTGCTAATCTCAGAAACACTTTTTCCCTCCAAACACCACAGTTATTTGAGTTGCTTTTATATTTTCTTTAGATTCTTGCCACAACTGGTATTGTAAACTATTCATTACAATTCACAGATACATAAATACTCATGAAATGGCTACCTAGCTTAGAGTAGTCCATATAGTTTTTGCGTGTCGTATCAAAGTATTCAGTTTGTAGACTTAAAATATCGGACAGAAGTGCCAAACTTTATGTTGTCTTTACAGGGTTCTGTCAGGGCAGATGTGCGTTAAACAATCCGCTTTAAGAGTAACTCATCTTTGGTACAAGTCAACTCTAGAAAATACCGATATTTCATTTTTATCGGCTACTTGTAGGTAAACTTGCGATCCTTCTTTACTATAAGCCAATTGCAGGTCTTTTAAGACTGTTGAACCACGTAGTCATTTTGTAAAAAGAGTAACATTAAGAATGAGTGTAAAATTTTGAGCTATTTACACCAACTTCTCTAGGTATTGTGGCAAAACTGGTAGATGACCCTGGCAGTTTGAAATTCTTGATTGGGATTGGTAATAGGGTTCACAGCGACTATCTGTACAGAAAGATTTCCAAATCCACAATCTCAAGTGTAAAACTCAAATCGTTTGACTTAACACTGACGATAACGGAACTAAAGATAACCATGTTGCCATTTCGGCAGATATTTTCATCACAGTGCTTGAGTTATCTATTTATACTTGATTGAAGAAAAACCCAAGAGAATTACGAACGGCTTTTTGAATAGTGCAAAGCCTCATAAAGTATGACAAAGCGTTGATAAAGATATGTTTTGTACATATAATTTAATTTAATAACTTTAATAAGTATACTCTATAGAGTAGATTCAATATAAGTAATAGTAAATAAATTAACAAATAAGAAACAAAAACAGCCTGGGTAACCTAGGCTGTTTTGTGTAGGGAAATTATCTCAGCTTGGGTTTAGACAACTTGCCACCAACCGAAAGCTGGACCGATGAAACGAACTGTCACCCAAGCTACGACCAAACCGCCGATCCCAACCCAAGTAATGCGAGTTGACAATTGTACAAGTTTTTCTGCTTGGGTTTTGGAGACAGGAACCCAGGGTAAGATTCTAGTGTTATCTTTACCGTATTTGTCTCCCAATACCGCTTTACGACGCTTTGCTTCGCCCATAGTGTTAAAATAAATCCTTGCTAGGCTGATGATAGCGTTTGCTTAGAGACATAAGCTCAAAAATACTCAATACTTTAAACTCAAAAGTCACCCCTTCAAGGAATTCAAAATTATTAATTCAAGAAATAATTTTGAATTTGAGCTTATACCATTTCACGAAATGCTTGATACAAATGATTGGTCTTTAATTATTTTCCCCTGCTCCCTGCTCCCTCTGCTCCCTCTGCTCCCCCTGCTGCCTATTTGTATCAATCTTAAGGTGAAACGGTATTAGGGAAAGGTTTGGGGCAAAGACGCCTTTTTCCTCGCACCCTTGGGGTGACGTTCAAAAGCTTCACGACCGCTTGTGAGTCGTTGGAAGGGGTTACAATTACACTGTCCTGCTACTCTTGATTAAGCTGAATCTTCTTCTCTGACAGAAGAAAACAGATTGGGATCGAGGTAATTAATGCGTGCCAAGGGACTGAGGGCAGCCAAAACTTGAGCACCGTAGCTACGGTTAATCACACGGCTATCAAGCAAAGCAACGATGCCTTTACTTTCCCGCAATGGGGCGATCGCCCGTTGCAATTCGTTCATAGCGATTGGCAACAAGTACAAACGGAACCAATCTTGATGCAGGCGCTTATAGTGTGCCACTCGGCCTGCTACTAAAGGATTTTCTAGAGATGGCAGTGGTAAAGTCGCAATGACCAAAAGCTGAGGAGCAGGCAAAACCTTTTGATGCTCCCGCCAAAATTCCCAACCGCTTACCAAAATCCCATTTTCATCCAAACAAGTTGTTTCCACCTGCACCCGTGAACCAAACTCGGAGGCAAGAATTGTCCCCACTTGAGCTTTCAGCGGCACATCTCCCACGAGGATCACTGTCAATCCTGGTGCTGTCGCACTTAAGCACACTAGAGTCAAAACTTTGTGAATAAACGCTGCTTGAAACTCTGGCGTATTGGGTAGGGGCAACTGGTAAGGTATGTACAATTGAATAGCTTCTGTTTGGCTATCTGAGGAAAACTTGAGGCAAGTTAAGTCGTCTTCCAGCCCCAGACGCTGGCGGAATAGAGGGGCTTCAGTTTCTGGTTCTAACGCACTGCCAATAAGTACCACAGGCTGGCGCTGCCAAATGGGCGATAGTATTTTTCCTAATTCAATCGGGGCACACTGCAAAGAAAATAAACCTTGACGACGGGCAATAGTTGCCCATAGAAGGGATGAGGGAGATAAGGGAGAGAGATTGTCGTTTCTGTGTTGAAATTGCTGCCAGAATCGTTTCCAGGTATCAGGCAGGCTGGATATATCTAAAGCCGAATACAGATGACTCAAAACCTCTTCTTCTGCCTGAGAAATGAGATAACATTCGTAGGGATTTGCAGGGTGTTTGAAGAGTTCGTATGTGAGTTGTGCCCGTGCAGAACGAATGACTTCAGCTTGGATTGGGCAAGCAAGCATGAGTTGCTCCCAGTCATGTGCTTCCAAGCTGACTGTGAGTTCTTGACGCACCCAATCTTCTAAATCATCCACTCCATCAATAATTGTGGGAATGCCACTAGGAAAATTCTCACCAGAAGCAAGCTGCGCTTTGAACCAAGCTGCCGGAGAGATGAGAAGGAGCCCTTGGAATTCATCACCAGGCCAAGTCTCCCCTGTTCTAATTGCTTTGTTGACTTGCAACCACTGCTGTAGGCGGGGTATTTCCACTTTCGTCAGTCGTTGCTGTACGGATGGTGGGGCAACAATAATCACAGGACCGTGCCACATCAATGCCGATGCAACAAAGCTAGTGCGATACCGCCCTTGATAGCCGCAAGCTGCCCCGACTTGAATAAGGGCGCTACGTCCCAGGCGCAAGGCGCGAGCCACCAACCGTGCCATTGTCAAGTGATGTGGCCACGAAGGGAAACCCGCCTGCGATCGCAGGAAGTTATGTAGTGACAAATGAACTTCTGCTTCAATCACACGCTTTTAATCCCATAAAAAGTGATTTTTTACTTGCTTTTAGCCCCATTACTATTATGTTGTCAGTTTCAGAAGTTAGTTCTTATGTGTTAGTTATTGGTTGTTTGTTGTTACTGAGCCAGTGCTTTGCAATGAGTCTAGGGCTGCTGGAGAGCGCTAGCTCAGGACTACAAACTAACTAGTCACCATATTCCCTGACTTATGCCAACTTACACAGGAATTTCCAGCGAAGCCTTTAGGCATCCTCTGGATCGCCAAGCCGAACAAGCCTTACGCAGTTTACCAGGATTTGATTTTATCGCCCGTAAATTTGTGGAATTTTTCGTAGAACGCCCCCAGTTAGTCTATTTAATGGGCAACACCATCCAAGTTGGGCCACGCCAATATTCCACTGTTTACCAAATGTTTCGGGAATGTGTCCGGGATTTGGATATTTACCCAGAACCTGCACTGTTTGTTGAGCAAAATCCTCTAGCAAATAGCTATGCGCTGGGGCAAGAGCATCCTTACATAGTTATAAATACAGGGATCTTAGATTTGCTAAGCGAAACCGAAATTAGGGCGGTGCTAGCCCATGAGCTGGGGCATATTAAATGTGGTCATACTATTTTAATTCAAATGGCGATATGGGCAATGAGTGCTGCTTCTGCGATAGGAGAATTCACCTTTGGTATAGGTAATTTTGTCACTCAAGGTTTAATTTACGCTTTTTATGAATGGCGGCGTAAAGCCGAGTTATCAGCAGACCGCGCTGCTTTATTGGTAACGGATGACTTGAACACCGTGATGACTTCTATGATGAAAGTCTCTGGAGGCAGCATGAAATTTGCTAACGAATGCAGTTTACAAGAGTTTATCCGTCAGTCAGAAGAATACCAAGCACTTGATGCGGACGGACTGAATCAAATATACAAATTTTTGATTTATAATGGAGCTCGTGGTACAATGTTGAGCCATCCTTTCGCTGTGGAACGCATACACTACCTGCGAGAGTGGGCACAATCAGAAGAATATCAGCAAATCAAGAAAGGGAATTATCAGCGAGCAACTGCTGCGGGAGCAGTCAATGTCGAAGCACAGACTGCCCAACAAGAAGAAGTAGAAGCCTTGCGCCGACAAATTGAAGAATTACAAAGAGAAATGGATCGTATTAAAAAACCTGAGTCCAAGTAGGGGTTTGATATACTTAGAAATTTCTAGGATAAAGCCCCCAATCCTCTAGAATTGGGGGGTGAAAGGCTCAATGATTTCAAAAGCCCAGGATGAGACAGATATACACCAGAAAACGCCTAGATTATGCAGTAGGTACGAAGTGAAAATCTGCCAAGAGTGGCAGTTCCAAAAGGGGTTTCTCGGATAGCCTTTCGGAAAAGAACAGAATTTCCAGATTCTCAATTGCACCTGTAGTGGGGTTGAGACGAGCAATCACCCCGTACTCAATTTCTGCTGGTTCTTGCTCTGGGTATGGAGGAAGTTTGTTGATATACAAAGTGTCAGCAGAGCGATCGTATTCAAAGTGTAACTTTGCGTGCATATAATTTCTTTTGCTGCATTTTCTTGGTGATGTCAGCTGGCAAGAGCTTATGCTGCTGTTTATAGCAGTAGACGCTAGGGTCACTTTGTACGCTCTAAACAGTAAAACTGCTTTGTGATGATAAAAGCTCAAAAATTGACTGGCGCAGTGATTCGCTTGGTGGCTTATTGGGTATCAAAGGAAAAGAGCAAAAATCAATAACAGACAAAAATTAATAACAGAGAATGTGCCGCTGCTAGTTTTTAGTTTATCGTCTGACAAAGCTACAGCGACTCTTACAATTACATACAATAATGAAGTCTTGCCCTATTTAGTTCGTCAACCATGTCGGAAGAAGATATCCGTGCTACGCGGCTGGAAAAAGTAGAACAACTGAGGCAACTAGGGATGAACCCTTATGCCTATCGTTGGGAATGTACTCATCATGCGGCTCAATTACAGGAAAGATTTGCCGATTTGCCCAACGGTGAAGAAGTTGATTTGGAAGTGACTGTGGCTGGACGCGTTATGGCGCGTCGTGTTTTTGGGAAACTAGCTTTCTTCACTTTGGAAGATGAAACCGGCACAATCCAGCTTTATTTAGAAAAAAACCGCGTTCAAGAAGGCATGGCAGATATTGATGCTGATGCTTTCAACCACCTAAAGCAACTGACTGATGTCGGCGACATCTTGGGAGCAAAGGGGACAATCAAACGGACTGAAAAGGGCGAGCTATCTGTCTTTGTAAAAAAATATTCTATTCTAACCAAATCCCTTTTGCCTTTACCTGATAAATGGCATGGGTTGACGGATGTTGCTAAGCGATACCGTCAGCGTTACGTTGACTTGATAGTGAACCCTGAAGTCCGGCAAACATTCCGCCGTCGTGCTCTCATCACAGCTGGTATTCGTCGTTATTTGGAACAGCGTGATTTTATTGAAATTGAAACTCCCGTTCTACAATCAGAGGCGGGTGGTGCAGATGCGCGTCCATTCATTACATACCACAACACTTTGGAGATGGAGTTGTATCTGCGGATTGCCACAGAACTCCATCTCAAGCGCTTGATTGTGGGTGGATTTGAAAAGGTATTTGAATTGGGACGGATTTTTCGCAACGAGGGAATATCAACCCGTCACAACCCTGAATTTACCTCAATTGAAATTTACCAAGCTTATGCCGATTACAACGATATGATGGCGCTGACAGAAGGCATTATTACCACTGTTGCCCAAGAAGTTCTCGGCACGTTACAAATCAAATACCAAGGGACACCAGTGGATTTGACTCCTCCTTGGCGGCGAGTGACAATGCACGATTTGGTGAAGGAATACACAGGTTTGGATTTCAACTCGTTCCAAACTTTAGAAGAGGCAAAAGCAGCGTGTAAAAATGCTGGCTTGCAAGGTGTCGAAGATTCTCCCTCAATCGGTAAGCTGCTGAATGAAGCGTTTGAGCAAAAGGTAGAGGAAAACTTACTTCAGCCAACCTTTGTTATCGATTATCCAGTAGAAATCTCACCACTGGCAAAACCGCACCGTTCTAAGCCTGGAATAGTAGAACGATTCGAGTTATTTATCGTCGGGCGGGAAACTGCAAACAGTTTCTCAGAGTTGACTGATCCTATCGACCAACGCGAACGTTTGGAAGCCCAAGCCGCACGAAAAGCAGCTGGTGACTTGGAAGCGCAAGGGGTGGATGAAGATTTCTTGACAGCGTTGGAATATGGAATGCCTCCCACTGGCGGTTTGGGGATTGGGATTGATAGGCTAGTGATGTTATTAACAGACTGCGCTAGTATTCGAGATGCGATCGCATTTCCGTTACTTAAACCTGAGAAATCTGAATCGTCTCCCGAATCAGCTACCTAAGTGTTTACTGTAGGGTGACTATTAACTATAGGGGTGCGTTACGGCAAAGTTGTAACGCACCCTTTTGACAAGGTTGATTGGTTTTGTTGCTGCACTCAAGTTATTGCATCTAAGCGAATTTACGAGACAAAACTCCTGTAATTCTGTCTTGATAAGCTTACTAAAAATCTTGACTGACTATGTGGACTTGTCACCTAATAGAAGAGTGGTAGAACCTACTCATACCAAATTCTGTTTTAAAACCTACTTTCTTCCTCACACAAGACTGAGGCTTGTTAAACAACGCTTACGCGGACTATAGAACAATCGAAAATGAATCAGAATTTGGTATCAAGCCTGAAGCTATCCAAAGTTGTTCACAATAGTTTTGAGGGTGTCATTCAGATGTCCAACATTAAAATATTGAATCTGAACACAGCCGACTGGCACGATTATCCAGAATCAGTCAGTTTCTTACAGCAGATTACAGACAAGGAACTCAACAAGATTGTGGGTGGAGATTATAAAGTCTACTCCCCTTACTACACAGTCTACAAAACCCTAGACTACGCGAAGAAATACCTGGACAAATCCCTTCCAGATTTCGATTACTACAAGTATGACTACTATAAGCATTAAGTAGGTCAGCGTAAAGTTAGATATCACATTTGTAAATTCACCTCTTGTGGGTTTGGTCTGACAAACTTTTTCAATCTAAATGGCTCATGTCAGCCATCCCAGAAAAGCTGAATAATTTTGCAAATCTGACGTCAGAAAACTAACGTTTATTGTAGCGGCTGCTATTTTAGAGTGGCTACCTATTTCTCATAACTTAATAGTTTGAGGATAAATTCTCAACCACTAGTAGTTATATTGTTGGATGCATAATTAATTTTAAGTAAATTTAAATAACTAGTTACTAAGACAGACAGTACTGAGTAGAAAAAAATGCTTGTAGTACTGTATTTTTATATTTAAAGTTATTTAAACACCCTAATCTTAGCGAAGTTTAAAGACATAAATCCTTTACTTTGGTCTAGAAAGTAGATAGAAAAGCATTGATCTTTTTAATTAGTTTTTCAATAATTGCTAGCAGGGTTAAGCAAGAAATTAAAGCCTAATCCTAAATCATCTTTTGATAAGGAATCCACACACATGGCTATTATCAAAATTTCTGAACTCCGTCCTGCTGGTTCTGAATTGTTCCAAGATTCTGAAAGCTTCCTCAACGAGTTGACAGAGAAAGAAATGTCAGGTCTTGAAGGTGGTTTATTTTTTGCATTTAATGGCACTTTTGGTGTAAGTGTTAGCGCTCAAACCGTCAATGGCAACACTGTTAACGCTAATACCTTAGGCAATATCAACACTGCTGTTATTGCTTAAAAGTTGAGTCATTCCAAACCTAGTTTTTGGCAAAACATTCACTCATTATTTTCTATAAGGAGAAAGCAAATGGCTATCATCAAAATTTCTGAACTCCGTCCTGCTGGTTCTGAATTGTTCCAAGATTCTGAAAGCTTCCTCAACGAGTTAACTGAACAGGAAACCGTTGGTCTAGAAGGTGGTTTTGCATTTAATGGTACCCTTGGTGTTTCCATCAGTGCTCAAACCGTTAATGGCAACACTGTTAACGCTAATACCTTAGGCAATATCAACACTGCTGTTATTGCTTAAAAGTTGAGTCATTCCAAATCTGGTTTTTGGCAAAACATTCACTCATTATTTCCTATAAGGAGAAAGCAAATGGCTATCATCAAAATCTCTGAACTCCGTCCTGCTGGTTCTGAATTGTTCCAAGATTCTGAAAGCTTCCTCAACGAGTTAACTGAACAGGAAACCGTTGGTCTAGAAGGTGGTTTTGCATTTAATGGTACCCTTGGTGTTTCCATCAGTGCTCAAACCGTTAATGGCAACACTGTTAACGCTAACACCTTCGGCAATATCAACACTGCTGTTATTGCTTAAAAGTTGAGTCATTCCAAATCTGGTTTTTGGCAAAACATTCACTCATTATTTCCTATAAGGAGAAAGCAAATGGCTATCATCAAAATCTCTGAACTCCGTCCTGCTGGTTCTGAATTGTTCCAAGATTCTGAAAGCTTCCTCAACGAGTTAACTGAACAGGAAACCGTTGGTTTAGAAGGTGGTTTTGCATTTAATGGCACCCTTGGTATTTCTATCAGTGCTCAAACCGTCAATGGCAACACTATTAACGCTAACACTGCTGGCAATATCAACACTGCTGTTATTGCTTAAAAACCCATTTTTTTAGTTTAAATCTAGAACTATAGAATCCTCTTACTATTGATTAATCTCAATAAGAGGATAGGCAAGACATCTCTTATTGACTCAGCAACAAATAGGTTTTTTAAATAACTAACCTATATTGATGCTCCGATAAGAGATTTTTTCCTTTGTATTCACTTTAGACAAACTAAACATAATTAGACAATAAGAAGAAGCTACAATCAAAAGTATCCAAAATTCTGATATATGTATATTTATTTTTTTGCTTAAGATTGTCCATAAATATCGACTTTTTAAACTTGTCAAGTCAGGATTTACATGAAAAAATATTTTTTAGCATTAGTAAATAAAAAAATATCTTTTTGTGATTAATTTGTATACAAAAAACAAAAAGACATAAATCAAGAAATTCTGTCTTAAATATAAAGTGACAAACATTGATTATATTAAGGTCTTCACATAAGAATTTAATAGGGTATGATATCCAAAAATGCTGAAGCAATTTTATTGAAACTAGGAGAAAATCAATGCCTAGCATTAAAGTTTCTGATCTGCGTCCTGTTGGTCATGAATTATTTGAAGGCTCTGAAAACTATCTCTATGAACTAGTAGATCATGAAATGATGATTGAAGGAGGTGGAAGATTTCAGTCTGTAGTCGTTATTGGTGATGTCTCAATTTTTGCTGCTACTGTTGTTACGGCTAACGCAAACTCCATCAATGCCAATACAGTAGGTAATGCCAACACACTTGTTTAATCGCAATCATTTGTTTCTGGTCATTCAGCTAGCTTGCATTAATAGCAATCTTTAAATCGGATGACAATAGCGTTTTTTAGATTGCTATTTTCAAGACTTGTTAAGCAATTAACTGAAATATGTCTATAAAGTTTACATATCATGGGCTTTGGCTTTTCTACTAGAAAAGCTTGAATCTTAAGGTGTAAATGTTTTAGACTTAGCATTTCACTGCTAATTAATAGGATGAGTTTTAAGGACAAATACTATATCCTTAAAACTCATCCAAAACTTTCCAGGTGAAATAATCTTATACTTATCGAAGAAAAAATAACAACAAAGACATAATTTCCGTAGTTATGTCTAAAAAGTTGAAATATAAAACTTGACCGAAGAAATTGAATCAAGAACAATCCTAATTAATAGGTTGAATAAATATAAGCATTAGTGGTTAGGTGAGTTGAACTCGCTGAACTACTAAATAAATAAAGAATTGTTTTTTCCAAAGACTTAAGTTATGGCATTTTTATTAAGCTCTCAAAATGTTTTTGAGTATCTGGTAAAGTATGGTCTCTGTGATTCAGGAGTTGAAGCAGAGAGCAAGGTTGATCTGAAATATGCTAAAAACTTCAACTTATTACTCAGCTTGCCGCAAGACCGTAAAATTTTGGTGAAGCAAGAACGTCATGACCGAGAAGGGAAAACTGCTGGTGAATTTTTGCGAGAGTGGAGAATACACGAGTTTTTCCAAAAGTACCCAGAACTGAGCCAAATAAGGAGCTTGCTTTCAGAGGTACTCCACTATGACGCAACTGAGTCAATCATTGTTTTTAACTACTTGGTTGACTACCGCGATTTAATGGATTTTTACGCAAAGGAAAATATTTTTCCTACAGCCATTGCCCAAGAAGTTGGAAACATCCTAGGAACAATTCATAGTCGCACTTTTAACCGTCAAGAGTACCAGGAATTTTTTACGAGTCATGAAGGTTTCAAGAGCGACGCAGTGCCATCTGTAGTCAGTAAGTTAGAACGGATTACTCCAGAAATTTTTGGTTCGGTTCCTGCTGATGGGTTAAAATTCTTTGCTTTGTACCAGCGTTACGATAGCTTGGGAACTGCGATCGCACAAATCACTGCTGCTTATAATGCCTGTTGTCTGACTCACAATGACTTGAAGCTGAATAATGTTTTATTGTCAAGCAATTGGGAGGAAGCTGTCTCACAAGCCAAGCCTCATGATGATAGCATCGTGCGGTTGATTGATTGGGAACGCTCAACTTGGGGAGATCCAGCATTTGATTTGGCGACTTTGATTGCCAGTTACCTGCAGTTGTGGCTAGGTAGCTTGATGACCAGTAAAGCAATGAGTTTGGACGAGTCATTACGGATGGCGACGACTTCCTTGGAACAATTGCAACCCTCGATTGCTGCTTTGGCAAGTGCCTATTTCAGTGAGTTTCCAGAAATCTTGCAGCATCGCCCCGACTTCTTGCAACGAGTCGTGCAATTTTCCGGTTTGGTCTTGATTCAACAAATCTTGGCAACGATTCAGTATCAAAAATCCTTTGGCAATACGGGGATTTGTATGCTTCAGGTTGCCAAAAGTTTGTTATGTCGTCCCCAAGCATCTATAACCACAATTTTTGGTGTAGATGCGTCAGAATTCGTTGGTCAAAGTTTATCTCCTGTCTAGGAAAACTCAACAGACAAGGAAATACAAAAACGGGTGTTGCTCTGCCCTACTCTCAAGTACTTTTAGTCGCAACCAAAACCCTCATGCAACTGTTGGATTCACCGTTAAATCAACCAGAAGCTGCTTCAGACCGATTGCATCAAGAACTGCAAGACATTGTGAACAAGCTTCACATCGAGTCAAAATTTTGTATTAGCCACCCAGATTACAAACCTTTGGAGTTGCCGAAAGAGGCGATCGCCCGCTTTCAGCACTTGCCAGGAGAACTGCAAAATAAGTATCTGAGCTTGCAGCTACGCTCGTTTCTCTATGGCATTTATTACAATGGCTCACTCAAAGCTACCCTCGCACCAGATAGTGATAGCTCTCAGGCTAGATTGAACCAAAACTTAGAAAATAATACGTTTTTAGACGTAGATTTAGCTTTTTACGACCAATTACATACTGCTAACACAGGTCAAGGCTACTTTAGCCATGATTGGCGGATAGTGAAACAAGAAAGTGATGGCAGTTTGGCTGTGCATAAAAATGGATTAACATTGCATATCCAGCGCGATCGTCATCTCCAATCCGCACAACAAGCAGCAGCGATCAGCGAAGTGGTTGCCATTAGGTTGCCCCGTAATTTGGTACAAAACGGATTTTACATGGCAGTTGGCAACGCCGGGCCTCAAAGTCATCACGATTGTGTGCGCGTTTACTTCAACCTCACACCTGAAGGTGCAATTGCCGTTATGGGTGGCTTAACTACCGAATTGAACGCCATATCGATGCCCTTCAGCTTTAAAGCTTTATACAACCCTTCTGACTACAAACGCCACGACTCAGCGGTTCTCTATTTTGAGAAGAAGCACTATCCAGTGGTCAAATCCGTGCTGCAAAAGATTTATCTTGAAAATCAGTCATATTTTAATCCACTTGGACCCCTGTTTACCAAGGTACTTGCTCCAGGACTGACCCTTGCTGAAGAACCAAATCACAAGTTTGCTGAACAAGAAAGTTTTGGCATGAATCGCTGTCAAATAGTTGCCAATGGCTTGTTAGCGGCTTGGCATCAAGGAGATGACTCACCCGAGAATCGCATGGCAGCTATTCGTCAAGAATTTGCTCTGTACTCAATTGATATTGAGCGCCCATACCTCAACGCCGATTCAGAAGACACTTATACGCCATTACAGCCATGAAAATTACCGATTTGAAAGCGCAACCTGGAGTCGAACCCACGGTAGTAGCACCGCAGCCTTCTCTGGTTAAAAATCAATTTCCTGAAACCGATTTACCTTTTTACCGCAAGTTGGGAAGGACCGACCTCACCGTGAGTTGCTTGGGATTGGGTGGCGGCGGTCACATCTCTAGTGAGGATACGCTGTATGCCTTTGACCAAGGCATAAACTATTTTTTCTACTCCAGCGACTTGCACCATTTTCTTTACAGTTCCATGGCTGATGCGCTGCGGAAATTGTGCGGACGCAAATCCTCAGTGCGAGAAAAGGTCGTTTTGGCGACAGTGACATATGTCCTCAAAAGCCCAGAGTCAGTGCTGTCTGCTCTATTGGATCAAATGGCAGATTTGCGAATGGACTATATTGATGTGTTCTTTTGGGGTTGGATTGGTAGCAAAGATAACCAAGCAATACAAGATTGCTTAGGTGTCTCTAACGATTTGCGTGGTCCGAACAGCATATTTCAAAGACAGATTGAAAGATGGTTCGGTACTTGTGAACGCATGAAAAAAATGGGTCTCGTGCGCTACATCGGTGCTTCTTTCCACGATTTAGATCTAGCGCAGCAGTGGATGCATAGTCCTTTGTTAGATGTTGTCATGGTACGGCATAATGTTGCCCACCGCACCGCACAGAAAAAAGTTTTCGCCAATGTAGATGCAGACGACCCCCAGCGTCCCGGTATCGTCACTTTTAAGTCAGCAGGAATGATGGGTTCTCTTTGGGAACCACCTGCTGGTTTGCCAAAAGGATGCTGGGTTCCTGAAGTATCTGATTTATACCGCTATTCCTTGAGTCAAAATTGCGTTGATATTGCTTTGACAGGTATGCGAAATCGTCAAGAAGTTGATGCAGCCATTGAGGGTATCAAGAAAGGGAAACTGACCGCGCAAGAATTAGACTACCTCAACCTGTATGGAGATTTGCATCGCAATCGCGTCAAAATCAATGAGATTCCAACCGAACGCCTACTCCTAAGTCATTCCAAATCGCTTAGGTAATGCTTATTCACTTGTAGAGCGTAAAGACAAATAAAAAACAACTTCTATAACCCAAATAATAACTTCAAGATCATAAAACTATGCCTGAACAATTAGAACAAACCCTGTCACCAACCTCTGTTGCCCATGAAGACGAACAATCATCAAGCCAAATCTTTACTCCCGTTGCTGTGACTCTCGCAACGGATGTTGAGGTTCTTACTTATTTGCGGCGTGGTGCGAAATTTGCAGAAATAGCCGCTAAAGCGGAACGGGATGCAGCGGTCCTAGCCAACTGTGAAAAACTAGGAATCACAGTATCTGATGAAGAGTGGCAAGCAGCAGGAGATGCCTTTCGTCAACAACACAAATTGTGGGGAACTGCAGAAACTTTCGCTTGGCTAGACCAGCAGCGCATTACCATAGAGGAATGGTCAGAAGGTATTAGAGTCACACTGTTAGAGAAGAAACTGAAAGAGCACCTTTTTGGTGGATCTGTGGATGGCGCCTATCTCAGCAATCGTGACAATTACAAACGAGTAGCACTGTCGCAGATTCTGGTTATTGATCTGGCAACTGCTTGGAAAATCATTCAGACGCTACGTGAGGGACATGCTTCTTTTTGCGCTTTAGCATTGGAACACTCAAAGGGTAAACAATCTCAAGAAAATGGTGGTTTTGTTGGAATTCGCTTTTTGGTGGAACTCTTGCCAGAGATTGTAGAAGCGATAACTGATGCGAAAGAATGCGAAATTGTCGGTCCAATTCAATCAAAATTGGGTTATCACGTTCTCCGAGTCGAAAAGTGGTTCCCTACACAATTGAATCAAGAGGCGAGAGAGCAAATTCTGGACTCGATGTTTCAAGTATGGCTTCACAAGGTGAAGAATTCCACCCAGCAATGATCAACTAAACACATCAAGCACAGCTTGGAAGAGACAATATGGTAGTTGTAGTAGGTTTTGCCGAAGGCTATAATTCCCTGAACCGCACTGTGAGTGATGACAGCATCTTTCCTTCTAGTTCCCCAACTTATAGGGTCATTGTCGCTGGAGGAGATGGTGACGACACCCTTAATGGAGGAGATGGTGACGACATTCTCTATGGTGGATATGGCAATGACACCATCAATGGCGGTTATGGTAACGACATCGTCAGCGGTGGTCCTGGTGTAGACACGCTCACTGGTGGACCAGGTAGAGATACTTTCTTGTTCTCCGATGACCCCTTCTCCGGCGGTACACCAACGCCAGCTAATAATGGGATCTCAGTGTTGAATCAACCGGATGTGCTGACAGACTTCCAATTTGGGGAGGATAAGTTGCAGTTTGACAGTCAGAAGTTCGGCATCCGTACCCTAACTTTTCAGCAAGGGAACAGCGCCCAACTTTTCGGTGATCATAATTTACTAGTTTTGCTAGACCCATTTCCAAACGCAGCCGCAGCCGCAAAAGCGATCGCTGATAATGACGCTATCACTGCAAAAAATGGCTTGTTTGTGTACTTTAACCTCAACCTGGGTTTTTCCCGAGTTGTGTACTCTCAAGACCTCAGTAACGGTGGTTCAATTAGTGTCTTAGGTAATCTCACCAATCAAACGGATGTCGCAAACCAGGCTCTATTCTCTGCACAAAACTTTGACTTGTCTAATGTTATAAACCAAACCTAAAGTTTGTCAGAGAGTTTCATGTGGGTCAAGTTTTTGAAAAATTATTCTACCGCAGCAAATTGCGGTAGAGCAGCCTCATTTTGAGTATTGTTATTCTCAAGCTTAGTCACAATGTCTAGTTTTGCAATTTGTTGTTTTAACCAAGCTGCAAACAGATCCCCCAAAATCTTACTACGTAATTGCTCATCTAATTTGGGTTGAATGATTTCTTCTACCCAAATGAGATGTGCGCCTTTAGGAGTGGTGATTGGCTTAAGAATTTGCGGGGGTGTGGCGGCAAAAACAGCGGCTGCTATCTCTGGTCTCAAGTCGCTACGTCGTCTAATTCCTTGATATCCGCTTGCACGGCGAAGTTCTGGTTCTTTGATGTATTGACGGGCAATTTCTTGAAAACTGATTTCGCCTTCTTCTAAAGCATAAAACAGTTCCAAAGCCACGTCTTCATCATCTAAAATGACTTCATAAGTAACCGCTCCTACATAGTTAAGTTTGTGTTCGTAGAAGAAAGGTTCAACTTTCTCTTGAAACAGATGAATTGCTAACTTATTAGAGAGCAAATTTATCTGTGCTAAATATTCAAAGTCATCTACAGAAAGATGATATTTTTCCAGCCATGCCAAAGTATCTTCTGCTTTGAGGAGTTGATTCGCTAACCTCAGACTATCTGCTGCTTGTTGAAGTTCTTCTATTTCAACTTGAATACCTGCTTTGATTGCCGCTTCAGTAATGATTTTTCGTGTTGCGATCGCTTCTACTAAACTAGGAATTTGACAAGAAATTCTAGCCTGATAAAAAAGATCCTCAGAAGAAATTTTTAGAACTTGTGACATGATGCAAGGACTCCAAATTATTGACAAACAAAGATTTTCATCTGGGATTTGATACACAATTGATTACTACTACCTGCCTCTTTCAAGACAGCAGGTAATACCAATTTAAAAAAAGAATACAACACCTGGTTATGACCTCTCCCCAACCCTCCCCGAGCTTCGGGGAGGGTGCTATCAGGCGGGTGGGATATCTGTCGCAAATTTTTTTTGAATAAGTTTAATAGCCTGTTAGAAAACCTAAGTTGAAGATGAGTTTTGGATTAAAAAGACATAATTGCCCCTGTATATATAACCACAGCCTTAATAATCCCAATTACGCTTAACTCAATAAATTTTTACAATTTGAGTTGTTTTGTTCCCATTGATCTAAATAATTACTCAATAAACAATAAGTATTGATCCATGAATTGATGAATGATTAAAGCTCTAAACCTCCTGCTTGCAGTTTCTTAAAGGGATCTAAGATGAAGTCAATGACACGACGCTGGCGAACAATGACCTCAGCAGTTGCCGTTTGACCAGGAGTCAATGCTATGCGTTTGTTGCCATTTTGAATATAAGGTTGATCCAGAGTAATTTCCAATTCAAAAGTTTCAGTTTTGCCTTGGTTAGTCTCTACGATTTTGGAGTCTGGAGAAATTTGACTGACTTTACCATGCACCACTCCATAATCTTGGAAAGGATAGGCATCAAACTTGATTTTCACTGGCATACCCACTTTCAAGAAGCCGCTTTGTTGGCTAGGCATTTGGGCTTTAAGGACAAAGGCAGCATTTTGAGGCGCAATTTGAGCTACCCTTTGACCGGCTTGTATGACAGATCCCGACTTGGTAATGGGCAACTCAAAAATGACACCGTTAATGGGAGAGCGCAACACTCGTTGTCGTAGCTGAATCTTGTAGGATGTGATTTGGCTTCCTGTCTGGGCAATTTCTGATTGCAAGGAGTTGATTTGTGTTTGTAGTTCTTTGAGTTGTTCCTGTGCTTTGAGTTCTGCAAGTTCACCTGTATGAATCAAGCTTTGATAAGAGCGTTGCTCTTCTTGCAACCGAAGTTCAGCTTGTTGGATTTCTGACTGAGCTTGCTGAAGACTCTTTTGATAACTGCTTTGTTGTTCTTCTAGACTAGACTGAGCCTGAGAAATCTCAGAGCGAGCTTGCACAAGGTGTTCGTAGTTTTCTTTTGCCGCCTGTTCTACTTCCTTGAAGCGGTCTTGTGCCATGACACCGTCTTCATACGCTTTTTGATAACGCGGGACTTTTTCTTGAGAGGCTCGCAAACGGACTTCTGCTAACTTATAAGCTGCCTTGCTCGACTCCAGAAGTTGCTTGCTCTGGTTGACTTTAGCCAGTTTTTCCTCTTTCTGTAAGTTATAGACAGCTTTAAGAGCATTGAGATTCTGTTGTGCCTGCTCCACTTGAGACATTTTTGCCAATTGTTGGGCTTGATTTTGTTGCTGCTGAGTCCGCAGAGACAGTGTCAATTGATTTTTTAGAATTTCTAAGTTCTCTCGCCTATTTTGCAGCCCGTCTAGCTTTGTGAGAACTTGCTTGAGTTCAGTTCTTAAAACATCTGAGTCTAATTCTAGTAAAATCTGATTTTCTTTAACGGTGTCACCTTCTTTAACTCTGACAACAGTGACACTCCCGCTAGTTGGACTATCTAATTTTTGGGTTGCACCTCTGGGTTCAATACGCCCTCTGGCACTCCCTGTCTCATCAACCTTAGAGAGCATTGTCCAAGGTAAGACAATGACTGTAAAGGCGATTAACACGTACAACAAAGAGCGGGTCCAAGCTTTAGGGAGGGCATCGAGCAGTTCTTCGGTGCCGTAATACCAATCATTCGCCTCATTTGCCTCTTGTGCTGCGTCTGTCTGATGACTTAAATCGGTAGATTCTACTGTTTCGTGCGGATGGACATAATTTTGGTATTCATCTGGTTCTGTTTTAACAATGACAGATGAGGAATTGTGAGATGGGTTTGGCATAGTTTTGTTTCCAAAATGGCAAAGTGAGGAGATGAGGGAACAAAGGAAACCAAAAGTGAAAAGTCAAACTTTCTTTGACTTTTTCTTGACTCAACCTGTGTAGGCTAACTGTTGCTGGTTCAGGTAGTAATAATGACCTTTTTGAGCGACTAATTCTTCGTGAGAACCACTTTCAACTAATACGCCTCGGTCCAATACCAAAATCAAGTCAGCATTGCGTACAGTGGAAAGGCGATGAGCAATAATCAGGCTGGTACGTCCTTGAAGAATTTTTTTCAAATTGTTCTGAATAATCTGCTCGGATTCCGAATCTAGGTGACTGGTAGCCTCATCAAAAATTAAGAAGCGGGGATTACCTAGCAAGGCACGAGCAATGGCGAGACGTTGACGTTGTCCACCCGAAAGCATTCCACCGCCTTCACCAATTTGGGTTTCGTAACCCATTGGCATCTGCTGAATAAATTCATCCGCCCCAGCCAGACGTGCTGCTGTGATAATTTCCTCAAGACTGACTTCTGGGTGAGCAATGCTGATGTTTTCCCGAATCGTACCGCCAAACAAAAATGTATCTTGGTCAACCACACCAATTTGTTGTCGCAGCGATTTTAAAGAAATGTTACTTACGTCATGACCGTCGATAAGCACTTTGCCATCGGTTGGTGGATACAAACCCAAAATCAATTTCGACAAGGTTGTCTTCCCAGAACCGCTACGTCCCACCACCGCTACAGTTTGCTCTGGCAAGATTTCAAAGCTGAGATTTTCTAGGACGTTTATATCGCTTTCGGGATGATAGCGGAATGTCACATTCTCAAAGCGAACGTGACCGCGAAGTCTCCGTAAGGGTCTGCGGGAAGATGAGTGCAAATCTTCTTCTGGTTCCGCTTCTAGGACATCATTAATGCGTTCAGCAGAAACAATGACTTCTTGCAATTGATTCCACAAAACTGTCAACCGTTGGAAAGGCAAAATGATGTTACCCAATAACATATTAAAGGCAACTAATTGCCCGATTGTGAGTCGGTTTTGAATGACTAGCCATGCCCCAAACCAAAGCAATCCCGTGGTGACCAGCGATTGAATAGTAGAACTGAAAATTTGCAGTTGGTTACTAATGACTTGCCCACCAAACATTTTTCTAATTAAATTATTCAGTTGCTCCTCCCAATGCCAGCGCACCGTCTGTTCAATTGCCATTGAACGGATAGAGCGAATTCCTGTGAGGGCTTGAATGAGGTAGCTATTTTCGCTGGCTAAAGCACCAAAAATCTCGCGGTTCACGCGGCGAAGCCAAGGAGTGGCAAGCAGCGCTAGCAGAAAAAAGGGCGGCACAATAGCAAGAGATATCAATGCCATCTGCCAGCTATACCAAAACATCAATCCCACATAGATAAACACTGTGAGTAAATCCAGGATGATTGATAGGGCTTCACCAGTCAAAAAGCGCTGAATTTTCTGGTTTTCTTGGACGCGAGAAACAATATCGCCGACATAACGTGACTCAAAGTACGACAGGGGCAAGCGGAAGGTATGTTTAATAAAACCCACTACCAAAGCTAGACCAACACGGTTAGCTGTATGGTCTAGCAAATATTGCCGTAGTCCGGTCATCGCAATGCGGAACAAACCAAAAATAACCAATCCCAAACCGACAGCGTTTAATGTGAGGGTGCTGCCCTGTACAATCACACGATCTAGCAACAACTGAGTGAAGAGTGGTGTGACCAGTCCAAAGACCTGAATGAGCACTGAAGTGGCAAACACTTCTAACAGCACCCGAGAGTGGGGTTTGACTAACTCATAAAACTTCCAAAAAGGTGTATTGTCTTCTTGAGTGTCGTTGAGTATGGCTGTGGGTTGCAACAATAATGCATACCCAGTCCAACCTTCCTTAAATTGGGAAATCGTGAGATGACGCTGACCGATCGCAGGGTCGCCAACAATCACCCGCCCTTTTGTGATTTCATAGACGACGATGTAGTGCTTGCCTTCCCAGTGGGCAATTGCAGGCAAGGGTTGTTGTGATAATTTATCAACACTGGCTTTTACAGGTCGGGTTGCAAAGCCAATACTTTCTGCTGCTGCTGCTAAAGCTCGTAAAGTTGCGCCACTGCGACTGACGTTAGTGAGATCTCGCAGTCGGTTAACGCTAAAGCGCTTGCCCCAGTAGCGTCCAATCATCACTAAGCAGGCTGCGCCACAGTCTGAGGCACTTTGTTGTGCATAGAACGGGTAGCGCTGGATCAGGCGTCCCCACACTTGCCCTACTCTGACGTTAGGGCTAGGAAAGTAGGGGCGCTGTTTCTTTTGCTTTTGTTCCTGTGGGAATTCTTGCTGCGAACCTGGAAAAGGAATGACGTTTCTAGCAGGAGAGAGTTTTTCTTGTCTAGGTTTGGTGGGAAGAATTTCACGAGTCTCAACAGGCTCTTGGTGTTCCTGTTGAGATGGCACAAATTCTGCCAATTGCTGCCAGTGTTGCAATGCTGTTTGCCAATTGGAATTTTTAAGAATGTAGGCAATTGTTGGCTGGGTTGCCTGCCACTGCTCGGTTTTACTTGGATAAATATTGCCCGGAGTCAAGGAATGACCCTGAGAATCTAGGATTTCTCCTTTACGAAGCAACCACAGTTTGCTTTCTTGGAAAAGTTCTGACGCTAGAGTACCGGTTTCTAGTTGATGCCGCTCAAATAGAGATAAAGCTTTGAGTATCTCCTCAACAGGTATATCGCGAGTGACTTGCTTGAGTTGAGAGTTCTGGCAACATAACATAAGTAAATCCCAAAACTCTGCCCGTGCAAACAAGCGATCGCGTATTTCGGGAGACTTGCCCATCAACGCTTGCAACGCTTCTTGCTTGAGATAACAGAGCTTGAGGTTTGATGAAGCTCTGGCAGCGTAAAATTGAAAGTTTTCTTCTGGAAAAAGAGTCACCTCACCGAATGATGACCCTACAGACAAGGTAGTAATTAAGTTATTCGAGCTGTCTAGCAGTCTGACTTTACCTGTAAGGATGATGTAGATGCCTCCTTTCGCCTCTGCAGTTTGCCAAAACTGCTTTGCGACTTGTGGCTCTATTATTTCTACTGCTTTCAAACAGATTTGTAGTTCCCTTTCTGATAGGGTTTCACCCAAGGTGATGGTGAGATGCTGACTTAACTGTTGTTGGGAAAACACCGATGCCATTCACTCACCTCCAACTTTGTATGATTTCCTAGATTATTTACTTGGTCTGAAGCAAATTTATTGACCAACGGAAACTAGGCTCCAAGTTGGATTGCAGGTCACAAATCTTAATACCAGTGTCCTTGGTTGTGTTGGCTGCTTTGTTATCAAAAGAGCGTTTTTGTTTTGTCGAAAGCCCCATTCGTTTAAGCAAACGATTGATGTGGCGATCGCTAATTTCAATGCCAAATTCATTCGCTAAATGTTTACTTAACCATTGGGCAGTCCAATTGGCAAATGCATAACCATAATCACGAGGACTATGATTGACTAATTCTTGTAACCTTTTTATATATTCGTCATTCACAGTTTTCGGTCTGCCTATCGGGCGCTCCTGCCATTTATGCGCTAGACCTGCCTGTGCTACAGCAACCCAGTACCTTGCCATCTCTTGGGAACAACCTAATATCTGACAGATTTGGGTTTGAGTTTTCCCCATATCTGCTAGCAACATAATCTCTACTCTGCGACGGTACTCAGGTTGCAAATTTGCTTGCAAATTTTTCAATAATACCTGTCTTTGGAAAGGCGTCAAGAATTTGCTGTTACTAACGTCGTAACTTTCAAAAGCTTGTTGTTGACTTATTTGGTGTGACATAATACGTTACCAGTTGCCGTCATAAACGTGGGCGCATGAGTCCATTACAGCTGTCGCAAGCCCGGCCAAAGGATTGACAGCTGTAAGCTTAATGAGCCGTAAAAAGCTAATTAAGTAAGTATGTGATGTGCAACTAACCCTGGAAAGCACTTCCCTGAGATTATTCGACTCAGGGGAGCTACCCCTGGGTTGATCGGTCCTTTTATTTTCTTGCCATCAGTGCTTGTGGGGTTAGCCTGATGCAATTGGTGTGTCAAAAAGTGGTAGACGCATCTGGTCATTTTCTGTTTTTTGTGTAAATTAAGTTGGACCAAGCATAGATTAACGAAGATCAACAGAATCTTGTTGGCAAAGGCAAAGTAAGCATTGCTGACAAGATACACGAGTAAGCTAGAATTTACTCTTGACAAATGTCATGTTTTTAAATATGATCGTCTACTGTTTATCAAAGAGCAATGACGGTCTGTTTGCTTTCCTCCTGTGTTCATAGGTGTAAACCAAATCAACTTATGCACCTTGTTGTTAAACAACATTGTTAAACAACGACAAGTGTCAGCTTTGATTTTGAACGGCACTGTATAATCTGACCGGATTCTAGCAGCAGAAAAAAGTGCCTATTGGAGTTATCACAAACCAGAGAAAAACACGCCTTTTAACCCAAAGGAAGGATGGGCACAAAAAGCTCTCTTCAAATTCTAATGAGCAAGCCACTGCGCTGCTTGACTTTGAGTCACAGCGGCACACCACGCGATTTGTCAAGCGCGTATAATTTAAGATCATGACTGCCACTCCCTTAGGAAACAACTGTGTATTGCTAACCTCACGATGGGCAACTACCCAACATTGAACTCTCTCACTAGTTGTAAAGGGTGTCCTTATATCTACTGCAACAAGATCACTGTATCCTAAACTCCATCAAGACTTGATGAAGTCATAAAAACTAACAAGGACACAGCAGAGCAGAGTCATGAGCCTTTCAGGCTTGACTGAACTCTTTCTGAAGGAACTACATCTAACCTCAAAATATTTGAAACACTTAACTTTTGATTTCAAATCGTCCAAATTTGGTTTTATTGCTGGAGCAGTAGAGGAATGTCCGTACAGACAAGATTGTAATCTATACCTGCTACTTTTTCCTTAGATCAGGAGTATTGATATGAACTCTTTAAAGTAGCTTAAAAACAACTACAAGAATTAAAGTAACACAATCCTCCAATAGAGTACCAATGTTTTAATTAGTAAATCTGCATACATTTTGTCAAGACTTTTTCATAAAAAGTTCACGAATTTATTTACTTTTTTCAAAGATTTTATATTCAATTCATCAATTAATTAAATTAAACTTTGAATAAAAAATTTTATTTTTGTCAAGTATATAAGTCCTATTTATATTAAATAATCTATGAATAAATAATTTTTATAAAAAGGTCATGAATAGTATACAAAAAGTAACTATACGAAAAATAAAAAGTCACAATAGTCGATTTTGACCTTAAAATTATAAGTAATTTTTATACAATGTTTTAAACCATTAAGAAATGTTAAGAGTGTAGTAGTTTTTACAGCATAAACATCGATAGAAGGAAGTAATAGGTTGTCTAAGCTGGACATATTACATTATTGTTGAGATTCAATTCTTATTGAATCTTATAAAAACTGCCCTTAAGAAATAATTCTTTGGTCCTTTAGTCTATTTACAACAGTTCAAATTCTTTCATAAAAACATAGTTATGAAGTACGTAATCAAGCTCTGTATTTAGTCTCTATTTAAACCTTTTCTTCACAATTTCTTTAGATTTTGGAACTGTTAACTGTTGAAAGATGAAAGCCTTGCGTAGTCCCGAGAAGATCAATCAACTGATGTGCTGGTGTACTAGGTACTATGATATACTAAGTGCTACGTCAGCTATAATCCCTTATAAATCCTTACCATAGATTTTTCCTTCATAGTCTCACCAGTCGTAGACTTGTCTTTCTGACTCCTGACTTCTTTTTGGTAAAGTTTTGTAGGGGGGAAAGGAGAAAGGTTAAAGGGCAAAGGTTTTCCCCTTTTCTTTTATATTATTTAAAACCGGTGATATTAATTTTTTGTGTTTACTAAACCTAATCTAGAATTAGTATATTTTGCTATTAAAAAAATATTTTTGATAGAAAACTGGAAGCTTGTCATTTGTTTAAGCTTCCAGTTATTTCTGCATGAAATGCAAATTTAATAAACAGCGACAATCCTATTTTGGGAGGAATAGGATGATAATAATTCAGAGAGAAGCGAGAGAGCTATAAGTTATACCAACCATAGGAACAGTTTAGCGTTGCTTTTTCATTTTCCACAGCAAAAGTTCTGTCAGTATTGCTACAACCTGTATAAACTAGGTAGCAGCCTTTGATATTTGGATTGAGGGAAGAACCAATCCAATTATTCTTTACTTAGATTTGTTAGGAAAAAGAACCACCATTAGCAACTTTGGATCTGTTGGTATAGATATCGGAGTTTTCTACTCTCTTGGGTACTAAATGCTTTAGCAATTATCCCTAGATATTTTAAAGTCAAAAATAATTATTTATAATCATTTTATTCTCTCCTTTAGAATGAAGTTTAAGCATCAATTTTTGATGTTATTTATAATTTATACAATAATCGGTGTATAAATTTGCCATTTTGGCATATTTTCAACAAAAATTCTATTTTTAGAAAAATTAAAAAACTGCCATGCTGGTCTAATATCTACGGCATGGCAGAAACTAAGCAACTCAATCAACTGTCTTTCAGTATCGATTGACTCTGGGAGTTTTTTAATTGAATTCACAGAATCTTAAGGAAAGATATTGATTTTTTCTGGAGCCATTTCAGGATTTGTGGATTCATATTCGTGAACTTGTGTTGTTAACCACTGCTCTAACTTACCACTGCGCATTTCTGTTTTTTTCTTTCCTACGACTTCAAGATAAGCTAAATCTTTGATCTTGCTGAGGCAGCTTGTTGGTGTAATATGGCGTTCAGACCTTTTATCAGAGGATATTTTAGCAATTTTGATATTTTCGTTTTGCTGTTGATTTGACCTGTTAACATGGGAATTCTCTTTGAGAAGTCGGTTGTAGGTGCGGTAGGGAATGTAATGTAGAGGATTGTAGCCAGCAAAACGTAGCATAAGAACACAAGCCCAAGAATACTTTCCAGCAAGAATCGCCTCAACAACTTGGTCAAATTGCTCTGGAGGAAGTTTTTGATCTAAGTTGCTACTGCCACAAATGTTTTGATTCATAGTCTTCGTGTCGTAGTGAAAGTGAATTAGTCTATCAATGTCTTTGGTTGTTTGTAGCTCAATTAAAGGTTTATCAATTGCTCTCGCCTTTTTGCAGATACTAGATTGCTCTTTTGAAAAATATCAGCGATATGGCGGTAGAGAATTGTTTTGCAGTGGCTTTTTGCTACTTATGAATAATTTTTGTCTGATTTGTGATCCTGTCACCAGCCAATGCAACCTTAACTCGATGTATCTGATCCAATTTCTCAAGGGGTTAAGCAGTTGGAAAAATAGATGTGGCTAACATGACTATTTTTGAACTTGTGCTAAAAAACTGCTTTGGAGATGCATCGAGATTGATTTGCAATTTTTGAGTTTGCAATTGCTGAATCTGGCTTTGCTCAAGTCGTTGTGTTGGCTGTACTGGCAAAGTTTCTGTATCTTGTAGCTCGAACTGAGGTGATACTCCTACGGTAGCTTGGTTCTCTTCTGCTCTAACCAATGCACAATTTTGAGCCAACAAACGAGTCCGAGCCATCAAATCTTTAATTTGGTTGAGCTGCATTTGGTCAGCTACTGAATCTTGCCCTTGCACTTCAATTTCCGAAACCAAGAGTTCTCTGTCTAATTCTGCAACGACCTGACCCATTTTCAACTCTTGAGTTTCTTTCATCGCAGTGTTAAGGAGTTTGCCCGAATGTTGTAGCTGAAGTTTCTGAGGCTCGTCTAATGCTACAAATTTTCCTCGAACATGATTGACCTGTTCAATCTTCCCTGTCCACCCCCAAACAACAACAGCTATAAAAAAAGCTATGCTCCTCAGCGTGACTAGATGAGCAAGCATTAAAGGTCGTTGCTCGAGTAACGTTTTTATGGATGTAGACCAATAGCCTGTATTTTTAGAGGCTATTTGGGGTGTTTTAGCGATGGTGGTATGTGTATCTGTAGATGCTTCTGGTAAAGCCCCTTTGATTGAAGCTACATTACCGTAGATGAATGCTGTTTCACAAACCAAATCACAGTAGGGATACAAATTATGCAAATTAATCCCTGATTTGTTTGTTTGGCTTGAGGTTTTGAATGCATTTAACCTGATGATACTGTTCATGAGCTGTCCTGATGATCTCAAACCTGACTTTCTATTCAAGTCTTGTTGCTGCTAAGCCGGAATGATGTTATCTCCCTATGAAATTCAGCAGCTAGTTTGTAACAAAGAAACGTATACAGGTAGACATTATGCAACTGAGGGTATTGAGTTTTGTGAGTTTTTTTGAATGTCACTCAGTTGCTAGTGACTTGTTAACTGTAACGTTTGCTTAGTATTACAGGCCTAAATTTACTTTCTCTGTGTCATATGTCTGGTATGCAAAAGTTTTAGCCTGATTCTAAGTAGATGCATATTTATCCTCTTCAAATTTCTATGACTCCTAATTCAATAACTTTTTTTTGGTAATTTTATGTTTTTATTTTATACCAAATAATTAGAAACTGTTAGGTAAAATCGCATACTTTTTAGAGTTTTAGAGGAAAATTGACCATCCATAATCATTAATAACGACATTCGTATTTATACTATTTTTTTGGGTAAATGTCATCTGCCATTTTGGCATTTTGTCAATGAGTTTTACTCAATGTGTTTCTATATTTACTTAAGTATTGTCTTGTTTACGTTTTGTCCCTTACTTGTTAAATATTGAGGGGTTAGACCCCTCATCAAGACTGTTTTAGGACTTTTCTTTTCTCCAGACATATGGGGATTTTTACTGTTACTAACTGTCCTAATAATTTAAAAATATATCAGCATAAGTAGCATTTAGACAATCTTTACTAGGGTCAACTCGTGAGAATTATTTTTACCACTTTCCGGAAAATGTCTTATTTTCGTTATTTGAGTTAGTATCCAAGTAACATCAGGGTTTGGCTTGATGATGCAATGATGAATTAGCCAAAGATTTGTTATATCTTGGATACATTGATGTGGTATAATTTCAAAGCTTTTATAAGTAGTGTGTCTTGGTGATAACAGAACACTCGCTTAGAGTTTTTAACAAAGGGAAAGTAGCAGGTTGCAGCGGTGTATTGTTATTTAATTTTACTGTAGAAAAAAGTTGTACAGGATGTTTCTAAGTGGATGTCGGACATATTTGCATCTATTTTGAAATTTAACTAAAACAGTTTAGAAGTACAGAATTCTAAGTACTGAGTAGGATGTAGAGAAGTTCTATAGAAAGGAGAATTTATCAGCATTCATTGCTCAGCACTCCGCATGATAGGTTGACAGATGCAATTGCTGCTAGCTGAATTAGTTATAAAGACCAGCAATTGTTATGAATTCTTGATGAGTCCCAGATTCAACGAGAATACCTCGGTCAGAAACAAAAATGCAGTCAGAATGGTGAACACTAAAAAGACAATGAGCAATAATAAAGGCGGTGCTAATCTCAGAAACAGAAGTGCACTAACCCGACTAAACCGAGCGATGTTTTGTAGAAATCGAGGCTCTGATTCAGCATTAACAGAACTCGTAGCTTCAGCCAAAATCAAAATTCGTGGTTGTTTTAAAAGTACACGAGCAATTGCTCTTCTTTGTCGTTGTTCACTCGAAAGTGTTATTCCTCTTTTCCCTACTGGAGTGTTGTCCTGATGAGGTAGCGATTAGAGAAAGGTATGTACTTCATACGTCCTGTGTTGGTACGATATAAACTAGCAAGCGTGTTTAGACGTTTGGTTAAAGATACAAGCACAGCATATCGAATTCTCTTCAAACTCCTGGTGAGTGAGCGATTGCTTCTCTGTTGCTGGATGACAAATTAACAAAGCGAGTGAATTCCTTATCAGTGAGGTATCCAGGGACGAGTTTGCAACTTCAACACATGACCTAACTGAAACTCACGCACAACTCAAACTTGACTAAAATGTAATACTAGGTTTGTATGGTGTATGACTAGCCTGAAAAACTTGAGGAACGCGGGGCTTGCTGTTAGAGATTGTTATTTACCTATAGACTTCTGTTCTCCTTGAACTTTGAACGACGAAAATGAGTTCATCGTTTCATGTATGATGTTTGGATAAGCTGGACAATTTTGATTGTGTTGAAGCGCAAAGATTAAGAAGCCTTTTAGAGAAGGTTGATAAATAATCAGTCCCTAATATTACTTCTGAGTTAGTAGCTCAAGTCCGGAAAAGAGGTAAAAAATTTTGTCTGACAGGCAAAAACACTTGATCTGTGAGGTATGAGATCTTAAGTTTGAAGAGAAGATAGGGAACAGAAAAAATCTCTGACCTGTAACTTATTGCTAACTCATAAGCAAATAAATTGCCCAAATTGCCATAGGTCTCAGATAGGTGCTAGCGCGGAAAGTACCTACAGCGGTGATGGCTTCAGGTGTGCGGAATTGTAGCCCATTGTCATAAACTTGCTGCACCACAGCATATGCAATCCTAAAAGCCTCATCCTTCATTCCCATCTGCACTAAGAAAGCCGCTAACCCAAAATTGATTCCTGTCCAAATCTCTAAAGGATGAGTCGCGTTGGGGTTTTCTGGCGAACCATCAGGACGAACACCGTTAGCAGCACCGAACTTGCCATTATGAAACTTGAGGAAGCAAGCATGATAGACAGTTTTTAGGGCAGAGAGGGCGCACTCAAAAGGTACAATATCCGGTAAACTCAACAGGCGAGCATAGAATTGACCACATAACTGGTCTGCCATCACCACATCAGACCCACTCTCACTATCAAGTCGATAGTACTGCCCATTCCAGAGTTTTTCTTGGTAAATGGGGCGAGATTGCGCAAGCCAAGTTTCATAGATAGACCTTTGCTGCAGCAATCCCTCTGTATTCTTTGCGCCGCTGTGGTTTAATAAAACATCAGAAATTGCGATCGCCGCCTCCAACGCCGCCAACCATAACCCACCACAATAGGCGCTGACTCCTACCAAGCGCCAGTCATCAAAAGTTTGGTCAGGTGCACCAGAATTTTCAGGAATGCCATCCCCATCTTGGTCAAACGTCTTGAGGTAGTCCAGAGTTTGCACAATAGCATCCCAACACTCTCTCAAGAACTCCACATCGTCAGCACCCGTCAGCAAAAAGTCTCGGTACACTTGCAAGACAAAATCACAACCTAAATCTTTCCACTGGTTGCAATCTTGATAACTTGTATAATTCGTTTTTTCCCAAACGTGTTCGTTTGGTGCGCCTAAGTCGTGAGGCGTTGCACCTGCCATTTTACGGACTGCGATTGGACTTTCTGCACCGATAGTGTAATAGTAGCCAATGACACGAGGAGTCTCATCACTACTGGGAATTGCCCGTGCAAAGGCACGAATCACCGCCTTCTCCAGTTCTGGAAACAGCTTCAACAAGGCAAAAGAACCGTAAAGCCGCACATCCAAACTTTCATACCAGCGATAATCTAAGCACTCTAGCACAGCAAACTGACCGACAGGGTTGCTTTCGGTTGCTGCACTCCAGAGAGTCCCACCACTGGTGAGGTCATATAGCTCATTAAACAGAGCCATTTTGAACCAGTTGGGCAAGTCTTGGCGAGCGAGAATTGGCTGTTGCCAAGATTGAATCTGTTGTTGCCAGCTTTGATATTGTGCTAAAGCAGAGGATGCTATTGTCCAAGCATTCTTACCACTTTGACCAAAAAAGTCGGTATATCTGCGATAATATGTAATCCCGCTTGCAAATTCTGTGATCGGGAAATCCCAAGCAAGAGTGAAGGGAATTTCTAGAGTTTCCCCTGGTTCAAGAGTGAAACGCACAGCCAAAGCGACTCCTATCTGTTCAGCCTCAGCTGCTGGAGTATTATCTACGTAATCAGGTAAAGAGCCATCTTGGGAAAAGCTTTGCCACACCTGTTCACCCGTCCCACTTGGATTCCAACGGGTATGGTAGAACACCTCAAACTTTGGATGTTTGTGAGTCACAATACACCACTGTCCCTCGCCCTCTTGAACGGGTTCAGTGATACTAAAGCGGTCCAACAACAGTCCAATACTTTCGCTATCTTCAACAAGCTGATTAAAGTTACCCTGACTTTCACCCAAACGGGGCTGATACTCGTAAACCGGGCTACCATCATCCCGCATCCGAACCTCGGGAGATTTCAGAGCATTCGTAAACCAGCCCACCATATTTTGCCAGGTGAGCATGATGCTTAGAGTAATAGGTGAATCTGTAGGGTTGTGCGCAGTCCAGACAAACACTGCTACTGGGTAGCTCGTTTCTTGATAATTTTGTGCCCAAATCGGAGAGAACTGCTCACAGGTTAACGCTGCTTGAAATACCCCTTCATAAATAAACCAGCTGCGAGGGTATAAGGCATGATAAGTTCCCGTCGATTTAGGGAGTGCGGCGAGGGTGGAGGGAGATGAGGGAGAAATTTCTTTCCCTACTTCTTCCTTGACTTCCCTACTGGCTGGATACCACTGCCACGTTTTGAGACTCCCATCTTCCGGAGGTTCAGTACACATAGCATAGGATTGTGAAGATGAGCCAAACGATTCAAATACACTAAATTGACAAGCGGGGATGTTTTTGAAAATATGTTCACCACCGTCAATATGCCATAAATTAAAGTCTCCCCGTGAGGAACGACCAAGACAACCTGCACCAAAGCCGCCTAAAGGCATTCCATGCCAAGGACCGTCGTCAATATTACTGGGATAGCGGACTATGTATGGTTTGTCCCAGCCTAGACCGATGGGACGACTCCAAGTGCAAGAGGGAATTACGGAAGATGGCAGTTTTGTCATCGTTAGATTATACAGCGTTAGGTATATCCGTTCCTACAACTGTGAGTCATGCCCACATTTGTGAATTAATCTTGCTCCATGTCAACAATCACTCGTAAATCAGCCTCTGGCGTCAGCCGCTGCAACACCGCAAGATGACCATCAGCATCGCTGCGACTGCGAAATCGACCAATGACAATTCGCTCAGTAGGTGAAACCCAGCGGACAACAGCCCATGGAGCAAGAACTGTGCGGTATGTTTTAGTTTGTCGGTTCAACAAGAAAATCTCCTTCCTAATTGCATTGACAAGCTATCAATTGGCATAGTTGCAATTCACCAATTGATGTCTGTTTTTTTTAGATAGATGTTGCTGTTATAATCAGCGCAAGACAAACGCTTCACTCTGCCTGCGCAACTCATAGTTGCGTAAAGCAAGCGGTTAAGATAAGGCTTTGAGGAAAAAGCACAATATCTATCAGAGGCACTACCAACTAGTGTCTGTTTTATGATTATCTTTCAACTCACACTGAGAGTGTTAATAATTTTGTTTTTAAACACCATAGTGTGAACACTTTCGTGTTAATATCTGCACAAACAAGCAAGCAAAATCAACTTTGAAAACTTGAAAAGACAAGCGTCAATTTTACCAAGGAAGAGTTGAGTCCTCGGTGAAAACTAAGTTTTCATACTGTTAGTAATAGAGAAACTGAAAAAAAAGCCCAACGATTTAATAACGCAACTATAGTTAGCTCGTGATTTGGGAGTTTCCCTCAAAATCCGCACTATGTTTTTTGGTTGGATATTAAGGGCATTTCCTACAAGCTACTAACAATGCGAAGCCTCACAGAGAGATGCTCTGCTTCTATATCTGCGTTCAAGCAAATGGAACCTTAAACCAACCGATAAGGGACTGTTGGGTTGGCTATATACAAAAGATTTATGTCATTACCGGGAAACACAAACACTCCTATTAACTGACTAAATTGATTTTAAACTCAGATTGTTTGTACAAGAGAGAGGGGTTTGAACCCACATTATCTACAAAAATTCCACAACCAACGCTGAAGTACCTAAATGACCGCAAAAAGAGCAGGGATGCCTACTAGATTTTGTCTAATGCTTTGCCAAGTAGATAGTACTGTTCCCGCTTGCTTTGAGAGCAAATCATTTAGGCTGGGAACTTGCTCAGCGATTAGTTGAGGGAATGAGATTTGCAGATTGCTACTGTTGATGCTGCCCTTGATTGCAAAAAGACAATTCCACGTAGATAGTTTCTTAGAAAAGAATTGATTAGCTGATGTCAAAATCTCTCGGCAGAATCTACCGCTGCCGCGTTCATCAGTCATGCTCACACGATGCTCCCCGATGATCTGAATTCTCTTACTCACATTTACATCCTTGAAAAAGAACAACAGGAAAAAAGGAATTTAATCAAAAAATTAAACATTGTTACTAGTTAAATTCCGTTAGGCTACGTTACCCAAAGAAAGCCCCAGGTGAGAAGCCTGGGGAGGATGCAAACCATAAAGGCATAACAGTTGGTACTGATTCAGCGTCGTGCAGTACTAGACCCGGGTGTTAACCGGAAAGAGGAGTTTTCGCCTTAAGATGTTTGCTTTTTGGTGCAATAACCTATTAACAGATACGATACTACATCCAAGGCAGATGAGTTGCCAAAATGCCAAATTAAGAGATAAAGGGATGTAAGTAAAATGTGGGTAATGACCCCTACACCCCATACCTCTATATTCAGTTACAGTAAGTATGCAGCGGTTTTATTTCAAATCTAGTAAGCCGTTTTCTTTCAACTTAGGATTGAAGCGAATTTGTGTTTGTAAACCACGGACTTCTAAAATTGCTATGATTTCTGCCTCTACTCGCCTTGCCACATTTTTAATGATTTTTGTTTGTGCTATTTCATCATTTGTAGGATTATCATAATTTGTCTGTTCTTCACGCGTCATGAGTACTTTGACATTTATAGGTTGTGTCCATTTGTCCTTGTTCTGTGCATTCCCTGCTGGCACACTGCCATTTTCGGCAATCCAGGTATGCTCAATGTTTTCTAAAACTGTACGGTTAGGACGTTCAATTGTTTGAGCTTTCACCCAATAGCAATGTTGTGGTTGACGTACTAAATGTTGCTTCAGACTGAGATAAACATCACGAGAATATCCTACAAAATGCAGAATTTTTTCTTGGTCAAAAATTGCATATACCCCAATTTCTCCCTGCAATTGTTCAGGTAATTGACCGTTATCGTTAATGTATGGAATGTATTCCAGACTCGCTAAAGAAGCAATGTTTGTTTCTGTTGTCATAAATGTAAGTTCAAAAATGAGTATTGATAATTTTGCAGCGTTTCTGCTCTTAACAGACAAGTGGCGTCTCGAACTTTGCAGGTAACTGCCGTTCACCTTATTAATAACTCAAAACTCATAGAGCATTGGAGACATTCTAATACGTCGTTAGCATTTCATAAAAAGGTACTGGTTGATAAACGTAGCCAGGCAAGAAACTACTATCCCTGCGATAGATGATACGGAGGATCTCGCCCACGGGCAGTGCATTCTGTATGAGAGTCAAATCGCATGAAAAGCTATAACCGCAGATGTAGGCTAAAGCCTGTCACTTTGTGTGAAGTTAGCTACCATATGGATTATCTGGCTTTGCGAGGATGTCTCTCGTAACTTTGCGTAACAAAGGTAATGAACTTCTGTAGTGATAACGTTGTGGGTGTATCCCCAGAAATCATGGCAGCGCTCTTGGCAGCAAGTCATGGGGTTAGTATGCCCTATGGAAATGATGATTGTACCCAGCGCTTGAATTTCTTGTTCTCAGAATTATTTGAGACAGAAGTTGTGGTGTTTCCTGTGGCTACCGGGACTGCTGCCAACGCCCTTGCCCTGTCGGTGATGACGCCTCCTTTCGGGGCAATTTACTGCCATCACCAATCCCATATTCATTCTGATGAGTGTGGTGCCCCAGAATTTTTTACGGGTGGAGCAAAACTGGTGACGCTACCAGGAGAGCATGGCAAGATTGACGCCATTGATTTAGCAACGGCACTTGCTCGTGCTGGTACTGGTGTTGTACATCATGTCCAACCTGCGACTGTCAGTTTGTCTCAGGTCACGGAAGCCGGAACTGTTTATAGCATAGATGAAGTCTCCCAAATTGCTGAGGTTGCTCATGCTCATCAGCTGAATCTGCACATGGATGGTGCTCGGTTTGCAAATGCTGTCGTTAGCTTGGGATGCACTCCTGCTGATGTGACCTGGCGTGCTGGGGTGGATGTGCTATCTTTTGGAGCCACTAAAAACGGTGCTATGGCAGCAGAGGCAGTTGTCTTTTTTAATCGAGATTTAGCCAATACATTCCGATACCGCCTAAAGCGTAGTGGACATCTGTTCTCAAAAATGCAGTTTTTGTCCGTACAGCTAGAAGCCTATATAAAAAATGATTTGTGGCGAAAGAATGCTACCCATGCCAATCAAATGGCAAAGCAGTTAGCCCAAAAGTTGACAATTCTGCCAGGAGTAACGCTTTGCCATCCAGTTGAGGCAAACGAGATATTTATTCAAATGCCTGAACAAGTCATCATCAATCTCATAGCTGATGGCTTTAAGTTCTATCGCTGGGATGGAGAAGATTCCACAACAGTGCGGTTAATTACTGCCTTTAACACTCAAGAGGAAGATGTGAGAGCGTTTTCAGAAGCAGCTAAAGCACATTGTACTCGTCATCTGTCATTATCGATAAGTTAATTGAACAGTTATTGGAGAAGTTATACACACTTGTTCAATGCTTCAATATCTGCACCGACAATTTTTTCCAAGTTTCTCGTAATTTTTTCAATATCCCAATTCCACCAGGCAATCTCTAGCAGAAGATTGATTGTTTCGTCTGGAAAGCGTTGTCGCAAGACACTAGCTGGATTACCTCCTACAACTGTGTAAGGTGGCACATCTTTAACAACCACAGATTTTGCAGCAACAATTGCACCGTCACCGATTTTCACTCCAGGCATTATTAATGCTTCGTATCCGATCCACACATCGTTACCAATCACAGTATCGCCCTTGAAAGGGTATTCACCCTTGTTTGGCATGACGCGCTCCCAACCATTCCCAAAAATTTCAAATGGATAGGTTGAGAACCCGGACATCTTATGAAAAGCACCATTCATAATGAATTTTACACCTGTGGCCAAAGCACAAAACCTGCCGATAATCAGCTTGTCACCGAGAAACGGATAGTGGTAAAGCACATTGCGCTCAAAGTTTTCCGAGTCTTCCGGGTCATCGTAATACGTATAATCCCCAATGATGATATTTGGATTTGAGACAACATTTTTGATGAAACACACCTGGGGGAAACCCTGCATGGGATGTGGGACTCTTGCATCGGGATATTGCATTACAAGACAGAATAATGGCTCATTGTTGTACTAATTTACCGAATTTAACAGCGATTCCTCACCGATAAACTCGCGGCTTCAAAATCATCAGTTCTACAACACTTGCAAAAGCTGCTTAATTTTAGTGCCTTGGCGTTGCTTGAATTCTGTTGGAAAATTCAAATCAATGACAATCTTCCCATTTGTTTCTTCTTTCACTGTAGAAATTTCAGCAATAAACTTGCTAGGTGAGGGGTTTCCTTCCTCTCGACTTAAGAGTAAACCAACAAGTGGTTTGAGATTTCGCATCTTGTGCAAGTCCTCTTGTCCCAGCAGCCTGTCACCAGATCTCGCTTTTTTACTCAATATTTCCAGCCGTAAACCTGTTACCCCTAGTTCCGTAGTAATTCCAGGGAAAAAGTGACCATCCCAGTAGAGTTCACCAACGGCATTGACCCGCTTGCGTACCTGATGACGGGTGATGGGTTTGATGTCCCGTAAGGAGCGATTGAGGCTCGTGGCAAGGAACTTAAGGGAAGCGATTGGTTGGTCTATAGACTGACGTTTTTGAGAATACCACTCTCGTACATCAGAATACAAAATGAGGATTAAGTCATCCATTTGAGCACGGCTAGGATTGACAAAGTCAATTGCTAACAGGGTTTCTGTATCACTCACAGGGGAAACTCGCACAACCTGTGCTGTTAGAGAGGCACGAGCAGTAAAATCTCCCATAATCTCAACATCGATTTCATCCGGTAAATTCGGCCATGATTCTAAAGAAATCAATGCTCCTGTTTCTGAAATATTGATGGTTTCACCCCTAAACGTCTGGTTGCTACTAGAAATGACGACTGGGAGGCGTCGCTGCAAACGGTGGGCAGAACGCACCTGCGGCTGCTCAAAACCAACGAGCAATGCTGCGATCAGAAGAATCAGGTTAAAACCTGACCACAAGGTGTTAACCAAGACTGCTTGCCAATCCTCTGGTCGAAGCAGCAACCAATAAGGGACAGCAAATAAAGATGCGAAAACGAATGCAGTGACTATAATCAGACCACGCATTGACTGCCAGTCAAAAGTACGTTTAGTAACGTTTACCCCTTTATCAGTGACATTGAACGAACCAAGCTTGGGGTTAATCAGCGCCAACATGGTCACCCACCCTGCTTGAAAAGCCATGACAAATTCAAAAATTTCGTTCCAAAAAGAAAAACGAACAGTTTTGTAAATAATATGGTTGGTGAATAAAGCAAGAAGAATGTGAGGTACAGCATAGGATAAAGTTTCCAAACCTAGACCTCGGATGGGGTTAATCCCGAACAACAAGAACAGGGTGGGAACAATTGCATAAATCAGTCGAGGATACCCATACAAAAAGTGGGAAGTCGCACTGAAATAACAAATCCGTTGGGGAATCGTCAGTTTCAATTTGGGATTAAACAAAGGATTTTCTACTCGTAGAATCTGCGCCATACCTCTAGCCCAGCGCACTTGTTGACCCACATAGGAAGAAAACGTGTCTGGCGCTAAACCAGCCACCATAATTTTGTCGTAGTAGACGGACTTGTAACCGCGAGAGTGTAACCTCAATGCTGTGTGACAATCTTCTGTGACAGTTTCAACTGCAACTCCCTCAACTTCCAAAGCATGGGACTTACGAATGATAGCCGCAGAACCGCAGAAAAAGGCAGCGTTCCAAAAATCGTTGCCTTTTTGCAGCACTTTGTAAAACAGTTCATTACCTGCTGGAATTTTACCGCCTGTGAGCAAATTACGCTCAAAGGGGTCGGGGTTATAAAACCAGTGGGGTGTTTGAACAAAAGATACCTTTTGGTCAAAGAAAAAGCCCACTGTATGCATCAGAAATTGGCGCGATGGGATGTGATCACAGTCCAAAATCAAAACCAATTCGCCATCAGTTTTATGAAAGGCGTTGTTGATATTACCAGCCTTGGCATGGTTGTTGTTGTCCCGTGTCATGTGTATGCAGCCAATTTCCTCACACATTTGCCGTATCTGTTCCCGTCTTTGTCGGAACTTTTCTCGGCGCGGGTCGTTTTCTTTATACCTTTCTGGACGACCATCATCCAAAACATAAACTATTTTTTTACCAGGAGCATAATCGCAAGCCATTGCTGCTAACGCAGTCTTGCGAACAATTTCAACATCTTCGTTAAAGGTAGGAATGTAAATATCAACTTTGAACCACTCTTGTTGAGGAATGGTTGAAAGATTAACTGGCTGACGTTCATTGATTCTAAGGGTTTGAAAATAAGCCAGTGCTAAGGTGAGAACGGCGTACAGTTCAGCAGCATACAGCAGCAAGCAAGCAATGCTGTTGACTAAGCCATCAAAATTAAGAGTATAGCTTGTGCGGTAGTAGAAATAACGTAGTGTTGTCACCAAGCTCAACCACACCATAAACAGGTGATAATACTGACTGATTTCAGTAGAAGACTCTTGCTCCTCAGCTTGCATAATCAATTGACCGAGTATCACCAAAAATAAGGCAATGACTGCTTGCTGCCATACTCGTATTGGGGTAATAATGAGTGGTACTGAGAGAATGAGTAGCAGCAAGACAAGCCACTTAAACTGTTTCACACCCACCTTTTCTAAAGCACGGTCAAAAAATTGGGGCGTGATATCAATGAGCCATCGGGTTAAGATAAAACGTCGTCTTTGGCGAGAATTTAATGAAGAAGACATTGTTGATGTTGGATTTTAGATTTGGAATTTTGTATGAAAGTTTTGGATTTAGCAATTGCCGATAGAGAATTTAGGCGTTGCAGAATAGTGAGGTGAATTGAGGTAGGCAGGGGAGGTAGGGGGTTGCAGGGGAAGCAGGGGAAGAGATTTTATAACTTGCGAAATCATCCCTTGATTCAGCAATGCCAGAATTTACATTATTGGGTTCATAGTAAGTAATAAATCACTTACTAAAACTCATGAATACTCGGCAATTTATCAAGAAGTTTTCAATTTCTATCAGTAACAGCAAGGCGCTTTAGATACAATTGGACAATTCCATAAAGGAGAAGCGAGACACCTAAAATACCGACAGGTAGCAGAAGCCAATTTTCTTGTAGAAAGCGTAATATCTTACTCAATAAGTTGGTATTTTCGACACGAGTTTTTGAGGGGGTACTACGGAAAAACTCTAATTGATAGTCATCCACATTGTAGGGAGATGGATTGTTCTTATCGCTGCCAATCAGCACTGTGTCCTGTTTCAATTGGAAGAACAACGGGTCTTGATCGATGACTTGTTGCACTCGCTCTAAGCCAGTTTCTGTCTGAGCGGTTAATGCTAAGATGACTCGCTCCTGACTCCAAGGAGAGATAATTTGCTTAATCATGCCTTGTGAATCCTGTGGAGTTTGAATCGTACCTTGGGCTGATACGCGAGAGAATGCTTGACTCAAGTTCAAGCCACCAGACTTAAAGACTTCAGGGAAAGGAAACTTTTCTCGTGTACCAATTCCTACAAGATGCTCATTCTTACGCACTGAATCAGGAACTGATTCTGGCGTATAAACCTGAAATTTGACAGAATCTGCCTGAGTGATCCGTCCTAAACGTTCGCTAAACGCAAGCAAGGTCAGTATATCTGTGCGAGATGGGTTTTGCGGCAGGACGATCGCCGTTCTCGATAAGTCCTGAGGTGCAGCAAACGGAAAACCAAATTGTAATAAGCCCAAATCTGGGATTTGTACGGAAGTTTCCCGTTTTAAATCGAAGCTCGTTTCTGTGTGAAGTGTACCGATTAATTGCTGGTCTGCTGCGCTAATACACTGTTGCCTATTAAATGGTTCTTTAGGATTCATCCGGAAGAATATCTGGATGAGAGAATTGGAGCGCAGTAAGTGTGCTGGTAAATCAACTCTTAAAGTTTGGCGAGTTTCTCCAGAATCTGAGGTTAGACGTGCCCCACCAATATATCTACCGTCGAGTAATACTTCTAGCGCAGAGGTTCTCGGGTTCATCTGCGGACCATAGCTATAAACTAGGTTCATGGTACTGCCACGCATAAACCTGTCATCAGGTAAGGCGTGGAAATCAATTTCAACAGGCGGTGCTGCTGAACCACGTACAGTCACATCACTAAATGGTTCACCATTAAGCGGCGTTCTCAGATCACTGAGTCTAAAGGTATTTTCCTCTGGAATGTAACGAGGCCACTGTCGAGGATCGGGTGTTGCTGCTTCGCTGACTTGATTGACAAAAACGACAGAACCTGTACCCATTTTTCGTAAGTCTGGCTGTACCAAAAACTGTACTGCCTTCGCCACACCTTTTGACCCATTCCCAGTCGCAATCAAGACAGGAGTTCCACCCTCTTTTTTAGTGGTTGTCGCAATTAACACCCCTGTATCTTCTGGTACGGCTTTTTGATTGATATCAAGAATTTCACGACCAACAACAGAAACAGGCAATTTCAAAGAGGATAAGACTGGCTGTTCGGTAGGAGTTCCAATAATGACCAGCCGCTGTTCAGGCTTCACACCCTTAATATCAGATACCAAACTCGTCTGTACTGGACGAAAATCTGCAAGTCTGCCAAATGCCGCATGCAAACGAGCTGCTGCTGTCAGCCAATATTGACTTGTCTGACTTGGTTGCAAATAAACTATATGGTTAGTTTCTAAACCAAGTTGGTCAAAGAAGGGATAAGGATAGCGGCTAAAGTTGAGGGGATTTGGCTGTCGTTGAAAACCGAAAATTAATTTAGAATCTGGCAGAATTTCGGTCCATAATTCAGGGTCTTGAGGGTCAGTACATTCTTGTGAGCTATTCTGCTGCGCTACAAACTTGATTTCGTTGTAATCCTGAAGCAGCTTTGGATTGATATTGATCAGCACCTGACCCAATTGAGACTGCTTGAGGTTGAGCGATACGCTACCTACAGCAGTGTCATTGACGAGTACCGTTAGATTAGAACGTTTGGCATAAAGTGATGGTGAGTGTTGGAACCGAATTAAAGCTTGTACCTGTGCGATTTTCCAACCACGAGGACGGTTAAAACCAAGGCGACCTTCCCCATGAATTCCGCGTAAGCGCAGACGGTTGCCGACAATTGGACTACGGTTAAATTCAAGGTTGTACGTTATCAAGTTCTTTGCATTAGCAACCTCTTTTGTGTCTTCTTTATCTTCACGATCAGCTTTAGGTTTAATTGCTTGCGCTAACAAGATACTTTGTTGTTGAGATTCGCGAGATTTATGTGAATCCTGGGGTTGCAACTCTTCTTCACTTTGAGCTTGAGCGCTTATCAATGAACCAGGAAAAAGTAACAAGCACAAAGTAAAAATAATTGCTTTTGTACTGATTTGAGAAAGGTGAAATAACAGCTTCATATGACAGTGTGATTATGAGAAGTACTAGAGAAAGATTTTGTCTTTAGTTGTCATTGGTGTGTTTCTTATTAGCCACATTTTCATAAGAAATTAGTTATTTTTTTAACTTCGGTTCTTGGTAAACGCTATGATGTTTCATTTTTCAAAATTCTCAATAAAAAGATTGTGCTACTTACCTTTCAGGAGTTGCTGTGGCAGCCCTGATGGAGAAAAAAGACCTAACCAAGCCAAATTCTGTGTATAATAAGCAGACTTGTCATCCCAAATGCCTTGTTTATATTGAGGTAGCAATTTTTTCACAAGTAACTCCTGAGCTATTCGTGGTTCTACTAACCCCCAAGCGGCGTAAAGCATGGCGTGTTGCGCTGTCGCTTCGTAATCTACGAGTCCTTTGCCCGTAAGGTCGATGCTTGCTGGTAAACGCGATCGCTCGCGCCACAACTTTTGCAGATATTGACTGTGTGTTTGCAGATAGCGTCGCGCTTGCGGTGAATTGAACCATGCCAGATCCAGCGACAAGCGCCACCAAACTCGATACGCATCAAAGCCATACAGAGTTTGAAGAGGACTAGACTGCGGCAAAGGTTGATATTTTCCTGTTTTAGTATCTAGTGCTACCCAATCACTTGGTAAACCTACAGTGGAAAGGGATGCTGATTTTTCCAGAACTTCGTAACTGCTATCTACTAAACTCAACCAATCATGTTGTTGATCGACTTGAGCAAACAAACGAAAAGCATACGGAGCCAAATAAGAGGGGTTGAGGTACAAAGTAGAAGCATTCGGAATAAATGCCGCCGCAGGACCAGGTAGCAAATAGAACTTACCTTCGTGTCCCACAACAACAGAAAGGTTCCACAAATCTTGTAGTTTTGCTTTCGCTAGATTGAGGTATTCAGGACGATTCCAACGCCGGGAGGCAAGAATCAGGGCAGTAATCGTATCAATATCGCCATCACTGGCAAAGTTGCTATCGATAGTACCCCAGTTTCCATCTGCATTCCGTCCCCACTTCCAAGCCCACAAGTTGTCTGTCCGTTTGCCATTTGCTTGACGCTGGAGGTTGTTTTCTCCCCAGTTCAAAGTGAGGGCAAAAGTTGCAGAGTCATCGATAAGCACTGCTCGCAGCATGGCATATGCTTGACCTTCACTGGTTGAGCGATCGCCCGCTTCATAATCGATCACTCTCCCATCACCCTGGATAAATCTCCGGCGATAGCTTTCCCAGCTTTGAGCAAGCAGCTCCCGGTTGGGAATAGATTGAGGTAAAGCAGCAAGAAATACTGAGGGACTTTCGCTACCACTCAATGGCGTTGCTGTTAGCACCGGATTCCTTGCATCTGATGCTTCTGTATTTATGACTGAGTAACCTAAATTACAGGAAGTGAGAACAATCATGCTAACAATAACTGCCAATCTTGGTAGGTACTGCATTTTTAAGAGAGGACAAAGGGGACAAGAGAGAGATGAGGGAGTTGGGAGGAAAAGCCAGAAAAAACTCTTATTCCTCCTCATTTCCCTCTGCGCTCATAATTCTCCCAAGGAGGCTGAAAGCCACGCCGTTGCAGGAAATCTTCTTGGATTTGCTGTCTTTGACGAGACACTTCAATGTCACTTGCGCCTTGGGAAATCTGTTCTAGTTCCAGTTGCTCAAGCTGTGTCAGCGCTGTCAGGGGTTGGTCAGCAATAGCACTTAAACCAGCAAGAGCGCGGCGTGCGTCTTTGTCTTGTGGCTTTTGTGCTACGACTTGCGAATAAATTTGCTGTGCTGACTCAAAGCGTTGCTGTTCAAAACGAATTCCTCCTAAAGCGGCAAGGGCATCTATGTTATCTGGTTGCTGTGCCAAAATATTTTCGTAAGCTTTGCCAGCCAAATCTAAATCACCTATTGCTCTTGCTAGCTCTCCTTGCAACTGATATGTGTTGGCGTTATTGGGAAGGCGAGCAATCAACTGTTTTACCCTTGCTTGCGCTTGGGTAGGATTGCGTTTTGCTATGACTTGTACCAAACGCAGTTGCACTGGTAGGTAGCTGGGGTCAATTTGAGCTAAGTAATTATACAGAGGCTCACGCTGTGGTTCAGCAGGTAAGACTCCCACTAAACTAAAGAGTTCCGGAGGTGCATTCGTAGCAGGTTGTGTTGCTAGCCAATTGTTGAGAACTGCTTGGGCTTCTTGCTCAGAAATCTTCTTTGCTTGATAAGCGATACTGGTACGTCCCAACTGAGTTGTTAAATTTTGCGGTTGGCGAACTATCAATTGGTCATAAGCAGCTAAAGCCTCATCAAATCGCCTCTGTTGTATTCGTGCACCTGCCAGTCCACGTAAAGCACCATCAACAACGTCGTCACTTCCTGAGTTAGTTACCAACACAGCTTGGAAGCGTTGAGCGCTAGCTTCTAAGTTCCCCTCTCGTCGCTCAATTTCTGCTGCTAGCAACTGGGGTGCAAGGCTTCTGGTGCCTTCAGGTGTTGCTGTATAGGCTGCCAAAGCTTGTCTTGCTCCATTCGTGTCATTGAGTTGCAGGTATATTTGAGCGACCCGGAAATTTAAAAAAGGTACGTTTACCTTTGGTGAAATCGTTTGGTACACAGATAAAAGTTCTGGATCAGGAGTATCAATATCTGCTAGAGCAAGAGCTATCTGTTGCAATTGCACTGGGTCTGTTGGTAAGGGTCCAAGTTCAGCAACCAAACGCTTTTTCAACTCATTTTTGGCAAGCAATCCCAGTTTGTTTTCTAAGGCTAACTGCCGCACTACCAAGCTTTTATCATTGGGCAACTGTGAAGCTGCTTGGCGATAGAACTGAAGTGCTATTTGCTCTCCTTGAGGTAAGCCTGTGAAAACATCTGCGGCTTCTCGCAACAAAGCAGGCGAGGGGTTCGGAGTGTTGGCAACTGCTTGACGGTAGAGTGTCGCAACTTGCTGTGTTATGGCAGGGTTGTTAGTCGAAGTGCGAATCTCATTGAGAGAACGTGCTAGAGGTAGAATTGCATCTGGTCTGTTTTGTATTGGCTTTAATACTGCTAGAGCTTTCGCTGACTGTTGATTGGCAACATATGCTTTAGCAAGTTCCGCTCGCGTTTCAATGCCTAATCGGTCGAGTTTATTAGAACGCTGCAACTGTCCTTCTAGAACCTGTACTGCGGCTTTTGGATTGCCAGTTTCTCGCAGGCTGCTACTGTAGGCGATCGCCGCAAATCCGGTGATGGGTTTGCCAGTTGCTCGATAGCGGTTGAACAATTCCAAGGCTGTTTGGTAATTGCGACTATAACTATAAGCTTGAGCAGCACCAAGTATTGCTTCTGGTGTGGGATTATTTGCTAAGACTATTTGGTAATCTGTGAGCGACTCACTCAACTTTCCTTGATAGGTGTACAACAAAGCACGGTACGAACGGGCTTGTACATCGTTAGGATTTAACTTTAATAAAGTGCTGAGAGCTTCAATACCCTGTGCTTGCCACTCTGGGCGATAAGTGCCCATTATCCCGACAATTTTGAGTGCACCTTGGTTGCTGGGGTCTTGCGCTAGTACCTGTTGATAAGTATTCCAAGCCTCAGTAATACGTCCAGCACGATTGTAGGAGATGGCTAACCCTAATTTTGCTTGTAAAGATTGCGGATTTTGTTTCAAAGCTTGCCCAAAGGCTTTGATTGCATCATTAACCCACCCTTTTTTGAGGAGATTAAACCCTTGCTGCACCGCTGACGAAGACTTCTGAGCTTGAGCAGGAGCAATGTTGTTTTGCAATAATGGTAGATTCACTACGTGAGTTAAAAGAAGAAATGAAACAGTAATCAGAAACAGACTAGAAGAATTTTTTGTTGTAATACCAATTTGAAAAAAGAATGCAACACATCGGTTGAACCCCTCCCCAACCCTCCCCTTGGTAAGGGGAGGGTGCCCAATAGGGCGGGTGGGGTTATCTGTCGCAAACATTTTTTTATTTGTTGTAATATCTTTTACACTTGTTTCCAAGTTTGAGCAGGGATTGCCTTTGTGCTTTTGACTCATTGAGATCCTCTTCCTCTTGGAGTCACATTAAACTCTGAACGCACCCTAACGCCGAGAACTGTTTCCTCAAAACCATCTCGTCCTTGAAGTGTAAAACCTAACCGCAGATTAGGAAGAAATTGAAAATCGTAGTAAATCTCTAATACGTCTGGTGTGTCTCCACGACGCAGGCTGTCATTGGATAAAGCACGTCCGTAAGCTAACCCCAAACGGTCATCTGGGGTAAACAAATCCAAAAAGCTGAGTCCAAACGAGTAAGTATCTGCCCCTTCTCCTAAATCACGGTTTTCGTAACGTCCGTAACGACCGAAAAGACCTAATTTCAAATTGGGAATAAAAACTTCAGCATTGAGACCATATGCTTCTTCACGATCATCTTTTTGGGGTCCAAAGAGTGTGCGTGCTGTATTCCTGGCAATTCCAAAGCTTTCAGGGAAGGTATCACGAATTCCTGCATCGCGATCGCTTGCATAAGTCCCACGAATAATCGCATTTCCATAACGGATGGCGAGTTCTCCAGCAAATCCATCTAGAGCAAAATCACTTATTTTATTTGAAGACGAAAAAACTGCTGCTTTCGCTTCAATATTATCGGTCACGCTCCAGTTCACAAGCAAACCAGGGCGGGAAGCAATTCCTGTTGCTGATAACGCTGGGTTTGTCTGAAAGACAGGATTAAAGAATTGACTTGCCCCGTCTTTTGCAAAGCTATTTCGGTCGAAATAAGATGTTAAGTCTATCTGACCTAAGACGAAACGCAGATTGGGCAACCCTCCTATGGAAGTTGCAAGGAAAAGTTCGTTGATGTTCAAACCGTCTCCACGGGAATCAACGAGGAGATTTTCTCCACTCACCAAATCTAAAGTCGCCCCAAACAAGAGTTGGGGAGTGAGCGGATAAATTCCTGAAAGCCTCGCCCGTGCTGCAGAATCGTCTCCCTGGGTGATGTAGACTCCTTGAACCTGCAAAGAGGGTTCCTTCAAAGCTGTACTTCTTATCAACGAGCTATTTCTATTTGGTAGTTGTGAGGTCGTTGATGGGGTTGCAGATGGCGCTGTTGGAGTCGTGGGTGGAGTTGCGGGAGTTGTGGGCAAGTCTTGCCTTTGTGCTGTTTGTGTCGTTTGGGCAACTTGACAATTGAGGAGTTGGTTCGTGGTTGAAGTGGAGGTTCCAAAAGCAGATGGCGATGGTACAACTTGGCAGTTGAGGAGTTGGTTCGAGGTTGATGCAGAAATGTTAGGAACTGATGACTGTGTTGCCGCTTGACAGTTGAGGAGTTGATTAAAGGTAGGTGCAGAGGTGCCTGGAACTGGTTGCGACGATACGACTTGGCAGTTGAAGAGTTGATTGGAGGTTGATGCAGAAGGGTTGGAAATTGATGAGTTGAGGGGTTGATTTAATGTCGGTGTGGGAGTGCCTGGAAGTGGTGGTAGAGGGGCTTGTTGTGGTTGAGTGTTCAGGACCTGGTTAAAGGTGGGTGCTGCTGGTGCAGTGAATTCTTGCGTGACTGGCGTACTTGGAGGTGGTGGAAGTGGGGCAGCTTGGATGTTCGTTGGTTTCTCATTCGATGAGACTTGACGAATTTGGTTCTGGGCTTGTTGTGCCGTCACAGTCGGACGAGGTGGAACCGAATTTGGTCTGTCTTTCGGGATTTTTTTAGGCATTTGCTGCTGAATAAAACCACTTTCCAACTGCTTGATATCATCTGCTGGGTATGAGTTGCTTTCAGATGAAGGTTTTGCTCTGGGTGCAACTGCCACACTAGTGACTTGCCTTAATGTCCTAGGTAGTGGAGGTGCTGTCTGCGATGGCGATCGCGATTTTTGTCGCTTGCTGGATCTCGGTGACTGAGGAACTAGTAGTAATTCCCCAGATTGCAAGTCTGTTAATTGTTGATTGTGTGGATTTTGCTGGGCTAAGCATGCATCAGTCACTGCCAATATCCAAAAAATTGAGATTGAGACAGTATGAAGCAGAAAATACGCCCTATTCCACTGTTTTGGCATAGTAAATTTATAACAATCCAATACTGTGGGCTTCATTAATCTAACTAATAGGCAACTAATTTTTACGTTGTTTAATGTCGCAACTTTAGCAAAAAAAACAAGTATTTTTAACGAGATTATGCAAATTTTGTCATTGTTAATTGTCTTGGTAAAGAGGTGGTAAAGCTTTTTCTTTTTCTAGTTTATCTATTAGAAAATAGGTGAAAATAGACTTTATGCCGTTTTTCATTGGAGTTTTTTCCTGTTTTTTCTATGTTTAAGCTATATTTCAAGCTTATTTGTCAACTTTTCAAACATTATTCGGTAAATGTTGCCCTACTAACTGTTTCTGTGCTGTTAGTAACTGTCAGCTATGGCTGTGATAAAAAAGCACAAGAAGAGGTGCAGCTAAATATTAAAAGTGTGGAACCAACAGAGAGTAACGGCGTATACAAGGTGGCAGGTAGTACAAATTTACCTGACTCAAGTCGAATTGCAGTTGCAGCAGTTCGCTACTTGCTTCCAACACAAAGGCAACAAGCAGGATTTTTAAATGATGAAGCGAACAATAACCGCTCAATTCTGGCTCGCCAAATAGTTGAAGTTAAACAGGGACAGTGGCAGACAGACCTAAATCTTTGGCAAGTGGCACCCAATGGTCGTTTTCAGGAAGTTTGGCAAGCTCACCAAGCACAAACGAAACTACGTCCAGATAGCAACGTCACGTTCATAGCCACCTTTGAGCCTGGTAGCCAGTTAAAGAAATCAAACTTGCAGCTAGAAGGCAAACAGCTTCGCTTTACTAACGAAGGTGAAATCTACTTACAAGCACGTCAAACCATGCCGATGTCCCTACCCGTGGGGAAAACAACACTTCCTCGAGGGCAACTAGAAGATTTGAATTATAGTTTGGGGTATCAATCCCCAATCCAAGTGCCAATCTTGACTTCAAACACTTCTTTCCTGCGATCAGCTCAATTCAGACAAACTAACGCACCCTTGAAACCTTCTGAATTTCTACGCTAACCGACCACATTCGGATAGACTAACGCACCCTTAAAACCTTCTACATCTCCAAGCTGAAAAAGAGCGCCTGACTTCTACAGTAACCGGATTTTATGAGTTTTTGGAGAGTTATTGTATATTTTAAAGCCATCTGGCGCTTTTTCTTCAGCATAAAATAATTAAATTTTTGGTAAATTGAGAGACTACATGAAATCCACTCACTTAAGCTGACTGAGTCAAAATCTCAGTTTTTATGAAATCGCAATAATGCTCTTCAGTAGGATTTTCTAGTTGCTGTTAATTTTTTATAACCAAGACAATATTCATGCTACGACTTAAGACAATCGTTGATTTTCATTCAAAAAAGTAAATTAATTTAGAAAACATAGTAATATTGTGCTGTAGGGAAATCCCCTAAGTTTTTTCGTAAAATGACCATACAATTTTGAGAAAGTTTTTTCCAAAATATATTTAGAGGTTTTCCAGCAAAGAAGGTGTAGAAAAAAGAAATGAATACATATATATAGATAAAGAATCGAAACTCAGATTAGAAATTTCCCTCCTTTCTATCCTCCTATCCCCATGCAGACGCAGCTCCTTGCACATCCAGTCGCTTGGACCCAGCTGCACCCCGATTCCTGATCTTCCCCAAAGACTTGGTGAAAATTTTTTCTAGCATTATAACATTGGCAATAATGATGCTATATTAGTAAGTCTAGTAGTGTGTTTATAATTGATAGTCTTTCTGGAACTGACTGTGGCGAATACAAAGTCTGCTCTCAAGCGCGCCAAAATCGCAGAACGTAATCGGCTGCGTAATAAATCCTACAAATCGGCAGTGAAGACACTGATGAAGAAATACTTCACTGCTGTAGAAACTTATGCGGCTAACCCTAGCCCAGAGTCAAAACAAGAAGTCCTTGCTAGGATGTCGGAAGCCTACAGCAAAATCGATAGAGCTGTAAAAAGGGGCATACTTCATCCTAACAATGGAGCAAGAAAAAAGTCAAAATTGGCTCAAAGGCTAAAAGCTCATAGTCAACCAGCAGCAACGGCGTAAGTCTCTAGTCCTGAGTCTTTTGTGCTTCGTCATGAGTAAGGACAAAAAACTCAGGAAGAACGACCCTCAAAGTGACGCTCAAGAGCGTCGCTAACACCAGTTAAAAGGGCGTGGAAAACCGCCTTCTCAAGAGCCAAAACGCTCTCTCGGAAAGGACTGGTCTCACAAAGGACAAGCGATGCAGCTGATAGATACCCACGTTCACATCAACTTTGACGTTTTCCAGCCAGATTTAGAAGCAGTGCGATCGCGCTGGCAACAAGCAGGGGTTGTGCATTTAGTACACTCTTGTGTAGAGCCAGCGGAGTTTTCTAGCATTCAAGCTCTAGCTCACCGTTTTCCGGAAATTAGCTTTGCTGTGGGATTACATCCTTTAGATACCCAAAAATGGGATGAAAACACAGCTCAGGAGATAGTCTCTTTAGCAGGTTCTGACTCTAAAGTGGTAGCAATTGGGGAAACGGGGTTGGATTTTTATAAAGCAGATAACTACGAGCAACAGCGCAAGGCTTTTGAGACACAGTTGGCAATTGCCACTGAACTCGAAAAACCTGTGATTATCCACTGCCGCGATGCAGCGGCAGTGGTGAGAGAAGTCCTGCAAAAATGGAAGAAACTCAAAGGGGAAAGTGTACGTGGTGTCATGCACTGCTGGACTGGAAGCCCAGAAGAAACTCAATGGTTTGTTGACTTGGGCTTCTACATCAGCTTTAGTGGAACAGTGACATTTAAAAACGCTAAACAAATCCAAGAATCAGCCGCTATAGTCAGGAGCGAGCGTCTGTTGATTGAAACAGATTGCCCTTTCCTAGCGCCTGTTCCGAAACGGGGTGAACGGCGTAATGAACCAGCGTATGTTCGCTATGTCGCTGAGCAAGTCGCTAGAGTGCGGGGGGAAACTGTAGAAGCAATTGCAGCTGTGACGACCCAAAATGCTTGTGATTTGTTTGGCTTAGCAGTATGAGCCATCCCCCTTGCTGGGGAAAATCATCAAATGGAAACATCAAACTCCAGGGGGACAAAAATATGCTATTATTATTTCCTCCAAAACAGGTTTGTATACGCCATAATGGTTAAGGAAGCAACTATTGAATTTGAAACTTGAGTAACGAAGCGCAAATTGACCATCCTTCTATCTCTACAACCGGATGCTCTTATCTTATGGTGACTATGACATACATAAAGTCTAAAGGATAAAGTCTAAAGGATGAAGGATATAGGATGAAGGAAAGGGTAAAGCATGAAAGACTCCATAGTTCATTTCATACTTCATCATTGGGATGACCTATCCTCTAAAAAGCAGTTTGATATTTTACCTATAGAGAATTGTTAAACAAAATTGCCTTGTGAGCACCACCCGCCAAGACAAGCCACCAATACACAGAGCAGGCTCAGGGGATTATTCTCCTCTGAGCATAAGGATATTATCCCTCTGGGTTTAACACAGTTCCGTACAAGCCACAACAGTTTAAAGCTGCGTAGGTGAAGTAACGCGCTTTTTGGAGGGGGAAGTGAGGAAAATAAAACAGCCTAACAAAAAGTTACATCATTTGATTTCGGTCCAGAAGTCGATTATTGGTAGAAATTGGCAGATTTTGGCTTTAAGAGAGGTTATTGCCCTCTTGCCAAAATTGCTGCGCACCATCTTTAATAGCTCCGTTTGCCCACATCTACTCGTGAGTAGGTGATGTCTGGAGAAGTTCCCACACATCATAAAGTAAAACTTAGGTTGACAAAGGTAGAGGCATGACTAACGAAACAATTATGGAACCCGCCTTTTTGTTGCCCGATTTGATAGAAATCCAGCGTTCTAGCTTCCGGTGGTTTCTAGAAGAAGGGTTGATAGAAGAACTTAACTCCTTTAGTCCTATCACAGACTACACTGGCAAACTAGAGCTGCACTTTTTGGGTCAGAACTACAGGCTTAAAGAGCCAAAGTACAGTGTAGAAGAAGCAAAGCGGCGGGATAGTACCTACGCGGTACAAATGTATGTCCCCACTCGTTTGATTAACAAAGAAACGGGAGAAATCAAAGAACAAGAAGTCTTTATTGGGGATCTGCCTTTGATGACAGACCGAGGCACTTTTATCATTAACGGTGCCGAGCGAGTTATTGTCAACCAGATCGTGCGATCGCCAGGAGTGTACTACAAATCAGAAATTGACAAAAACGGGCGACGTACCTATTCTGCTAGCTTAATCCCAAACCGGGGAGCATGGCTGAAATTTGAAACAGACCGTAATGACTTGGTGTGGGTCCGTATTGACAAAACCCGTAAACTGTCGGCGCAAGTCCTCCTCAAAGCACTTGGATTGTCAGACAACGAAATTTTTGACGCCTTACGTCACCCAGAATACTTCCAAAAAACAATTGAGAAAGAAGGGCAATTTTCCGAAGAAGAAGCCCTTATGGAGTTGTATCGCAAACTCCGTCCTGGTGAACCGCCCACAGTGTTGGGAGGACAACAACTCCTAGATTCGCGCTTCTTTGACCCGAAACGCTATGACCTGGGTCGCGTCGGACGTTACAAGCTTAACAAGAAACTGCGCTTGCAAGTGCCAGAACCAGTGCGCGTTTTGACTCCCCAAGACATCTTGGCAGCAGTAGATTACCTCATTAACCTTGAGTATGATATCGGTAGCACTGACGATATTGACCACTTAGGAAACCGCCGAGTCAGAAGCGTAGGCGAATTGCTGCAAAACCAAGTACGCGTTGGTTTAAACCGCTTAGAACGGATCATTCGGGAAAGGATGACCGTATCTGATGCGGAAGTGCTAACCCCAGCTTCGTTGGTAAACCCCAAACCATTGGTAGCAGCCATCAAAGAATTCTTTGGGTCTAGCCAATTGTCGCAGTTCATGGATCAGACAAATCCTCTAGCAGAACTGACCCATAAACGCCGTTTGAGCGCACTTGGTCCTGGAGGTCTCACCCGTGAACGTGCAGGTTTTGCAGTCAGGGATATTCACCCATCCCACTACGGACGCATTTGCCCAGTAGAAACTCCAGAAGGTCCCAACGCTGGTTTGATTGGTTCCTTGGCAACGCATGCTCGTGTTAACCAGTACGGCTTTTTGGAAACACCCTATCGACCCGTAGAAAACGGACGGGTGCGGTTTGACTTACCACCTGTGTACATGACCGCAGATGAAGAAGATGATCTGCGGGTTGCTGCTGGTGACTTACCAATTGACGAGAATGGTAATATCATCGGACCGCAAGTCACAGTACGCTATCGCCAGGAATTCTCCTCAACCACGCCAGAACAAGTGGATTATGTGGCAGTTTCCCCTGTACAAATTGTGTCTGTTGCTACCAGTATGATTCCCTTCTTGGAGCACGATGACGCTAACCGTGCACTAATGGGATCGAATATGCAACGGCAAGCAGTTCCTCTGTTGAAACCAGAGCGTCCTTTGGTGGGAACAGGCTTGGAAGCTCAGGCGGCAAGGGACTCCGGTATGGTGATCGTATCGCGCACCGACGGTGAAGTGACCTATGTAGACGCGACAGAAATTCGCGTGCGTCCCAAACCCAATGCTCCTGAAATTAAGTACCCCATTTCCAAGTACCATCGCTCCAACCAAGATACCTGTCTCAACCAAAAACCATTGGTATATATAGGTGAACGCGTTGTAGCAGGTCAAGTGCTAGCAGATGGCTCCTCCACTGAAGGAGGGGAATTGGCACTGGGACAAAACATCGTCGTCGCTTATATGCCTTGGGAAGGCTATAACTACGAAGACGCAATTTTGATTTCTGAACGTCTGGTGCAGGATGATATCTACACCTCAATCCACATTGAAAAATATGAAATTGAGGCAAGACAAACAAAACTGGGACCAGAAGAAATTACCAGAGAAATCCCCAACGTTGGGGAAGACGCCTTACGCCAGTTAGATGAACAAGGAATCATTCGCATTGGCGCGTGGGTAGAATCTGGGGATATCTTGGTAGGAAAAGTGACACCGAAAGGTGAATCTGACCAGCCACCAGAAGAAAAGCTCCTGCGAGCAATTTTCGGTGAAAAAGCACGGGATGTGCGAGACAACTCCCTAAGAGTGCCAAACGGTGAAAAAGGACGCGTCGTAGATGTGCGCTTATTCACCCGAGAACAAGGCGATGAACTGCCACCAGGGGCAAACATGGTCGTGCGGGTGTATGTAGCGCAGAAGCGCAAAATTCAAGTCGGCGACAAAATGGCAGGACGTCACGGGAACAAGGGAATCATTTCCAAAATCCTGCCTTTTGAAGATATGCCCTACTTACCGGATGGTTCCACAGTGGACATTGTGCTTAATCCCTTGGGCGTACCTAGCCGGATGAACGTCGGACAAGTGTTTGAGTGTCTTTTAGGTTGGGCTGGTCACACCCTAGGAGTCCGGTTTAAGCTGACTCCCTTTGACGAGATGTATGGCGAAGAGTCATCTCGTAGCATCGTGCATGGAAAGTTGCAAGAAGCACGGGATGAAACAGGCAAAAACTGGGTCTATAACCCAGATGATCCTGGAAAAATTCTGGTCTACGACGGTCGTACAGGCGAACCCTTTGATCGACCAGTCACTGTGGGTGTCGCTTATATGTTGAAGCTCGTTCACTTAGTAGACGACAAAATCCACGCCCGGTCTACAGGTCCATACTCGTTGGTTACCCAGCAGCCGTTGGGTGGTAAAGCACAACAAGGTGGTCAGCGGTTCGGTGAAATGGAGGTGTGGGCATTGGAAGCCTTTGGTGCTGCCTATACCTTGCAGGAGTTGCTCACTGTGAAATCAGACGATATGCAAGGACGGAATGAAGCCCTCAATGCGATCGTCAAAGGTAAGGCAATTCCTAGACCTGGAACGCCAGAATCTTTCAAAGTGTTGATGCGAGAACTGCAATCTCTGGGTTTAGATATTGCCGTGCATAAGGTAGAGACACAGGCAGATGGTAGCTCCTTGGATGTCGAAGTCGATTTGATGGCAGATCAAGGAAATCGTCGTACGCCTCCACGTCCAACCTATGAATCCTTGTCTCGCGAGTCGCTGGAAGAAGAGGAATAAGAGTAACAGGAGTAGGGGGAGATAGGGAAGATGGGGAAGTATTTCCCCCCTTAGTTTCCCCACAGCCTCTACTCCTCCCTTCGGGTGACGCTCCTGACGTCGCTACCGCTCTTGAGATCGCACTCACCTGCGGTAAGCCCTGCGGACAGGCTGCGCCAACGCGTAACGTCTCCGCTACTGAGAGGGAAAACGCCACTTGACGGCAGATGCTACAAGTCGGGCATTGCCCGCCCAACGCACTGCCTCCTTTATGCCGGGGAACCCTTTCAGCAGTCGCCTGCGGTAAGTCCTGCGAACAGGCTGCGCCAACGCGTAGCGTCTCCGCTACTGAGAGGGATACCCTCCCGCAGTGCTGTCTCACCACTCCTCCACTCCTCCCCAAACAACTAAATACTCCTCACAGCACGGAATGAATAATCCGTGTTCCTTAGAAGTCATAACTTAGAACATAGTTTAGACAATGAGAGCAGCCCAAAATAATCAGTTTGATTACGTTAAAATCGGTTTGGCATCACCAGAACGTATTCGGATCTGGGGTGAGAGAACTTTACCCAATGGTCAAGTCGTTGGTGAAGTCACAAAGCCAGAGACGATAAATTACCGTACTTTAAAACCGGAAATGGATGGCTTGTTCTGCGAGCGCATCTTTGGTCCGGCTAAAGATTGGGAATGCCATTGCGGCAAGTATAAGAGAGTGCGTCACAGAGGAATTGTGTGCGAGCGTTGTGGCGTGGAAGTTACCGAATCGAGAGTGCGCCGCCATCGCATGGGCTACATTAAACTCGCCGCACCAGTCGCTCACGTTTGGTATCTCAAGGGCATTCCCAGCTATATCTCCATCCTGTTAGATATGCCCTTGCGGGATGTAGAGCAAATTGTCTATTTCAATTCCTATGTTGTTCTTAGTCCTGGTAATGCTGAAACATTAACTTACAAGCAGCTCCTAAGTGAAGACCAGTGGCTAGAAATTGAAGACCAAATTTATAGCGAAGATTCTACACTGCAAGGAGTAGAGGTCGGTATTGGTGCAGAAGCTTTGTTGCGGTTACTGGCTGATATCAATCTAGAACAAGAAGCTGAATCCTTGCGGGAAGAAATTACCAACGCCAAAGGTCAAAAGCGGGCGAAGCTCATTAAGCGACTGCGGGTTATTGACAACTTCATCGCTACCGGATCTAAACCCGAATGGATGGTCATGACAGTGATTCCTGTCATTCCCCCAGATTTACGACCAATGGTGCAGTTGGACGGTGGACGATTCGCCACGAGCGATTTGAACGATTTGTATCGCCGGGTGATTAACCGTAACAACCGTCTGGCGCGCCTCCAAGAAATTTTAGCTCCCGAGATCATCGTTCGCAACGAAAAGCGGATGCTGCAAGAAGCAGTGGATGCTTTGATTGACAATGGTCGTCGGGGACGCACGGTTGTAGGGGCAAACAACCGCCCACTCAAGTCTTTGTCCGACATTATTGAAGGTAAGCAAGGACGTTTCCGACAAAACTTGCTAGGGAAACGGGTTGACTACTCCGGACGTTCCGTTATTGTGGTGGGACCAAAGCTTAACATTCACCAGTGTGGTTTGCCACGAGAAATGGCAATTGAGCTATTCCAACCATTTGTCATCAATCGGCTGATTCGTAGCGGAATGGTGAATAACATCAAAGCTGCGAAAAAGCTGATCTCTCGTTCTGACCCGAGTGTTTGGGATGTTCTAGAAGAAGTGATTGAAGGACACCCAGTTTTGCTCAACCGTGCGCCAACTCTACACCGTTTGGGTATTCAAGCTTTCGAGCCAATTTTGGTGGAAGGGAGAGCAATTCAGTTGCACCCACTCGTTTGTCCAGCATTTAACGCCGACTTCGACGGTGATCAAATGGCGGTACACGTACCATTATCTTTGGAATCTCAAGCAGAAGCGCGGTTACTGATGTTGGCATCTAACAACATTTTGTCACCAGCGACTGGTAGACCAATCATCACACCCAGCCAAGACATGGTGTTAGGGGCGTATTACTTAACCGCAGAAAATCCCCATGCGACAAAAGGTGCAGGGCGATACTTTGCTTCTCTTGATGACGTAGTCATGGCTTATGAACAGCAGCAAATTGACCTGCATGCCTATATCTACGTACGCTTTGACGGCGAAGTAGAGTCAGGTGAACCAGATACAGAACCAGTTGAAGTGATACCAAATGACGATGGTAGCCGGACTTTGATGTACAAATTCCGCCGAATTCGTGAAGATGCTCAGGGCAACCTGGTTTCTCAGTATATACGCACAACCCCAGGTCGCGTTATTTACAATAAAGCGATTCAAGAAGCACTGGCAAGCTAACCGCTGCGCAGAGTCAAGAGTTAAAAAGTCCAGAGTCCAGGTTTTTTGACCCTTGAACGGTATTTGCTATGAGGGGAAACCACCTCAGTGGTTCCCCTCCTAGAGCTTAAGCTCACTACAGCATTGGACTCACTGCAACGCATTGCCTCTTCTTGACTAATGACTAAGGACTAGTGACTAATGAATAATAACAAAATGATTTTTCGGAATCGTATCGTTGACAAAGGTCAACTGAGGAACTTAATCTCTTGGGCGTTTACGCATTATGGTACGGCGCGGACAGCAGTGATGGCGGACAAATTAAAAGATTTGGGATTCCGCTACGCGACCAAAGCAGGAGTTTCTATTAGTGTTGATGATCTGATGGTGCCTCCTTCCAAGCGATCGCTTCTAGAAGCTGCCGAAGCAGAAATTCGTGCAACGGAAGAACGATACCAACGAGGAGAAATTACCGAAGTTGAGCGATTCCAAAAAGTAATTGACACTTGGAACGGAACTTCTGAAGCTCTTAAAGATGAGGTGGTCAACCACTTCAAGAGAACAAACCCCCTCAACTCCGTGTACATGATGGCATTCTCTGGAGCAAGGGGTAACATCTCCCAGGTGCGCCAATTGGTCGGAATGCGAGGACTGATGGCAGATCCTCAAGGGGAAATTATTGACCAGCCGATCAAAACAAATTTCCGCGAAGGACTAACCGTAACCGAATACATTATTTCGTCTTATGGTGCTAGAAAAGGTCTAGTAGACACAGCGTTGCGGACGGCTGACTCTGGTTATCTCACCCGTCGCTTGGTGGACGTATCCCAAGATGTGATTATTCGGGAATTTGACTGCGGTACCACCAGAGGAATTCCTTTACGGTCAATGACAGAAGGTGAGAAAGTCTTGATTAACCTTGGCACAAGGTTGCTGGGACGAGTCATTGCCGAAGATGTCGTGCATCCAAAGACAGGAGAAGTCATAGCAGCACGCAATACCCCTGTTTCCGATGACCTTGCCAAACATATTGAAAAGTCAGGAGTTCAAGAAGTCGTCGTCCGCTCTCCCTTGACTTGTGAAGCCGCACGGTCTGTATGCCAACACTGCTATGGCTGGAGTTTGGCACACGCTAAGATGGTGGATCTGGGCGAAGCTGTGGGGATCATTGCGGCACAAAGTATCGGTGAACCGGGCACCCAGCTAACAATGCGTACCTTTCACACAGGTGGTGTCTTCTCTGGTGAAGTCGCAAAACAAGTACGCGCTAAAAGTGATGGTACCATCCGCATTCCCCGTAAATTGCGCACAAGACCCTACCGTACTCGCCACGGAGAAGACGCCCAGTATGTGGAAGCCAACGGCAACATTATTCTAGAAGTCATAACAGACAACTCTGACTCCCCAACGAACCAAGAAATTGCCGTTACTCAAGGTTCAACACTATACGTTGTTGATGGGCAAAAGATTAAAACAGGTCAGTTGTTGGCAGAAGTTGCGATCGGTGGGCGTACAACTCGTGTCAATACAGAAAAAGCGGTTAAAGATGTCGCTTCTGACATGGCTGGGGAAGTCAAGTTTGCTGATGTCATAGCAGAACAAAAAACTGACCGTCAAGGTAACACCACAACAACAGCAGCTCGGGGTGGATTGATTTGGATTCTCTCTGGGGAAGTTTATAACTTACCCCCTGGTGCAGAATTAGTCGTTAAAAATGGCGACACCATTGACTCCAACGGTGTTTTAGCAGAAACCAAGTTAACGACTTTGCACGGCGGTGTTGTCCGCTTACCCGAAGCGACACCAGGCAAAGGGACAAGGGAAATTGAGATTATCACTGCCTCTGTGGTATTAGACCAAGCAACAGTGACAGCGCAGACTGCTCAAGGTCGTAACAACTACTTAGTCACCACTGGAAACAACCAAGTCTTTAACCTGAGAGCAACCCCGGGCACCAAAGTTCAAAATGGTCAAGTGGTCGCTGAGTTGATTGATGACCGCTATCGCACAACCACTGGTGGATTGCTGAAATATGCTGGTGTGGACGTCCAGAAAAAAGGTAAGGCAAAGCAGGGTTACGAAGTGGTGCAGGGAGGTACCCTCCTCTGGATTCCTGAAGAAACCCACGAAGTGAACAAAGATATCTCCCTACTGATGGTAGAAGATGGTCAGTTTGTCGAAGCTGGCACTGAAGTAGTGAAGGATATCTTCTCCCAAAACAGTGGTGTGATCGAAGTCACTCAGAAAAACGACATTCTGCGGGAAGTGGTCATTAAGCCAGGAGAACTGCTGATGGTAGACGATCCAGAAGCAGTCATGGGCAAAGATGGTACCTTTATTCAACCTGGTGAGGAATTATTAGGGCAAGTCGCCACAGAGTTGCGCTACATCGAGTATGTGGAATCACCAGAAGGTCCAGCACTATTGAGCCGTCCGGTCGTTGAGTTTGCTGTACCAAATAATCCGGATGTGCCATCAACCACATCAGTGAGTCAACAAACTGGTCGTTCGATTCAACTGCGGGCTGTGCAGCGTTTGCCTTATAAAGATTCCGAACGCGTCAAAACCGTCGAAGGTGTCGAACTGTTGCGAACCCAACTGGTGTTGGAGATTGAGCAGGAAGGCGAACAAGACCATAACGCTTCCCCCTTGGCAGCAGATATTGAATTGGTAGCGGATGCTGATGACCCAGAAATTCAGCGCTTGCAGCTGGTGATTTTGGAATCTTTGGTGCTTCGTCGGGATATAGCCGCTGATGCAACCCAAGGCAGTACCCAAACAAGCTTGGAAGTAGAGGATGGACAAACAATTGCCCCAGGAGCGGTGATCGCTCGTACCCAAATCTTGTGTAAAGAAGGGGGTATCGTGCGAGGTGTGCAAAAGGGAACTGAAGCAGTTCGCCGCTGCTTAGTCTTGCGCCATACTGACATGACTACAACAAATCTAAGCGCCCCACCCAAAGTCAAAGTTGGTGATTTGGTTGTGGAAGGTGTAGAAATTGCCCCTGGAGTCTTTGCTGAGGAATCTGGGCAAGTCGTGGCAGTACAGAAGGGCGAAGGGAAAAAAGCACAAGGAGAAGTTACGCCTTCTGAGGAATCAGCGCTGACCACTCAGAACTACTCCGTTACACTTCGCGTTGGTCGTCCCTACCGCGTCAGTGCTGGCGCTGTGTTGCAGGTAGACGATGGCGATTTGGTACAGCGTGGTGATAACTTGGTGTTGCTGGTGTTTGAACGCGCCAAGACTGGAGACATCATTCAAGGTTTGCCCAGAATTGAGGAACTCCTAGAAGCCCGTAAGCCAAAAGAAGCGTGTATCTTAGCACGTCGTTCAGGAGAAGTCAAGGTAGTTTACGGTGATGGCGATGAAGCTATTGCAGTCAAAGTCATTGAACCCAATGGAGTCGTCACCGATTATCCCCTGGGACCAGGACAAAACTTGATTATCCCGGATGGTGCGCATATTACAGCAGGGCAAGCATTGACTGATGGTCCTTCCAATCCCCATGAAATTTTGGAAATCTTCTTCAACCTAGGTTCTGAAGAAGGAGTCTATGTCTGTGCTAGCCATGCCTTGCAAAAGGTGCAGACGTTCTTGGTGAACGAAGTGCAATCAGTGTATCAGTCCCAAGGAATTGATATTGCTGACAAGCACATTGAAGTGATTGTCCGCCAGATGACCTCGAAAGTCCGCGTGGATGATGGTGGTGATACGACCATGCTTCCCGGAGAATTGGTAGAGTTGCGCCAAATCGAGCAAGTTAATGAAGCAATGGCAATCACTGGTGGGGCGCGGGCGCAGTACACCCCTGTCCTGTTGGGTATTACCAAAGCATCATTGAACACCGATAGCTTTATTTCTGCTGCATCCTTCCAAGAAACAACGCGTGTCTTGACTGAGGCTGCGATCGAAGGCAAATCCGACTGGTTGCGCGGCTTGAAGGAAAACGTCATTATCGGACGATTGATTCCTGCGGGTACTGGCTTCAATGCTTATGAAGAACCTGGTGCGATCGAGGACTATGCTGCTGATATGACTAGCAGTGTCTTGGATGAAGTTGATGATCCACTAGATATGGTGCTGGATGACCGCACAGCCCGAAGCTACCAGCTGGATTCTCCCACCCTAGGAGATGGATTTGGTACAAGACGTAGTCCAGATAAGTCGATTTTAGATGAGGATGATTTTATTCTTCCTTCTGCTGGCGACAGTGATATCGATGACCTTGTAGAAGACGAATATGAGGACGACGAGGAAGATGATGACGAAGACTACTAAATAGACAGTTTGTAGTTGCTCTGCGGCAACTACAGAACAAGAGTCGTTAATAACTGCGTTCCCAGCCTTTAACTGGGAACGCTTTTTATTTCCTTTTTATTTCTATTTGTTTTGGTTGGTAATCTGAACCAAGTTTATTAGCACAAAAGCCAAGATCGCGAACTTGATTTGGCTCTATCATCTGTCCCCAGTCTAGAGGAGTCACAATATACTGTGTCGCCCCTTGAGGTTTAAAGTTACCATTCCAAGAGTTATTAATAGCTGCCTGTTTCATATTGAACATGAGTTGCCAATTATCAACCCTTCTACTACCGTGATTCATAATTTTGAAGCTGACACAAAATCCTGTTTGCCAATTCGTATAAATGTCAGAAGTGACTGTTAGTTGAGCAGAAGAGATACGGAAAGGAGGAGATGGGGAGGAAGAAGGAGATGAAGGAGATAAGGGGGATGGGGAAGAAAAGACTTCCCCCACTCCTGCACTGTTCTGCACGGGAGCAACTTGAGAAAAAGTTACTGGTAGCAATTGGGACAGGAGTTGCTGCTTAGGAATATCAACAGTTTGCCAATTATCTAATAAAATACCCCCTGTATCAGCACTATTAGGATTCCAACTCCAGTAGGCAAAACTCAATTTTTTCTGTTTAATATATCTCACAAATTTGTTTTGCCAAATTCCTTCTTTAGAACTTGTATCGACTTGCCGTCCCCCAAATTCTCCAATAAGAATGGGGGCAATATTTTGGCTAGAAATATAGTGAAATCCTATTTGCCAACGATTAATAAGATTTTTGGGAAATTTTGGATCGGCAAACCAAGGTTGCTCTGCAACTCCAGGACCATACTCATGAGGAGAATAAACCAGCTTATTGCGACGAGACAAACGTACTGGATAGCGCTTCACTCCTTCTAAATTGCCGCCCTGCCAATGCTTGGGCAGCTTTTGTTCGGGAACGTTCTTTTCTACCCCTTCTACAACAATTAGCCAGTTAGGGTTAATTTCAAGAATCGCATTACCAGCCCGTTCGGCTGCTAGTCGCCAGTCTGTAGCTAAATCGTTAGTACCCCAGCTTGCTTTTCCGTGGGGTTCGTTTTTGAGGTCTGCACCAATAACATTAGTTTGATTCTTATATCTCTCGGCTAACATTTTCCAGGTATCAATCCAGTCAGCTTCCGTAAAGCCATCTTCGTACCACAGTTGGGAAATGCGCTTATCGCTCAATCGGTGGCTATCCAGTAGAACGAGTAACCCTTGACGTTCTGCTTCTTGAATAATTATGTCCATGACCTCTATTGAGGTTTTTCCTTCAAGTTCTTTGTTACTACCAATACTGAAGTCAATACCGCTAATATTGTCTGAACGCAATGCTTCCACAGAATAAGGCAACCGAATTAGGTTATACCCCAAGCTTCCTATCTGCGCTACTAACTCCTTATAATCTCGTTTCCATAAGCCATGGGGTACGTGGGTTTCTGTTTCCATACCAAACCAGTTAACACCTCTAAGCAAGATTTGTTGACCTTTGGCATCAATAATTTTTGCGCCATTTGTTGAAAGCGATAATTCTAAGGTTGTTCCCGTAGTGACTACACTTTCTTGGCTACGGACAGGGAAATTTGCAACGATACCAAGACAAAATATTATTGTAACTATTGATAATATGAATAATTGAGCATAAAATTTCCACTTTTTTTGTTTCTTTTTATAAAAATAAAATTTCATAATGGAATTTCCTTACCTACAAGAATATATTGAAAACAAACAAGCACATTTTTTTAATATACTGTCGCTTTACAAAACTCTATTCAGTTTCCAATATTAGCTAGATAAAGAAAAAACAAAAGTGTGCTAGTAAACTAATCATTGAGATATCCTCTTTAAAAGGATTTCTATTCGACGACTAAATAATAAAATAAAATAATATTTTAAATATGATGTTAATTGACCTGAAAAAGTTTCAAAAAGGTTATTTATTTATGCATAAGAGATAAAAATGATAGCTCAGTTTTACAGGTCGTCATTTTTTCCAGAATGAAGAGGACTTACAGCACATTGTTCGTGCGTGAAGTACAATGCTCTTGTCTAAAAGTCAGACAGAAAGACGTTCATGGCTAGCGCTCCCCCTGATTCAGGAATTGCTGCCGTATATTCATTGGCAGTCAGACGTAGAGTGAAAATCTTGCATGAGTAGGAGGAAAAATGTGGATTTAGTGGACCTATCACAACTAGCTAATAGGAAAGATGATATCGCGTCTTGTTTGCAGAGCGATCGCCTGGGTTGAACTGCCTTTAAGGGCGATCACCCAAAAGACACGCTCGCATATGGACAATCGTTTACAAAGGTGTCCTGACGGATACGTTACGCGTTAGTCATTACCGACACTATTCTCCTATGTAGTGCTCGTAGCATTCTCCACAGTGTCATCCATCCTAGCAATCCCTCTAGTCCTGCTTGTTCTTTTAAAAGAATTAATTGCAAAGTTCTCTCACTTGCTTTATCTGGGATGGTTACGAACTCGTCTCATGACTTGTGGCGATAAACTTAACTGGCTTCAAAATGTAGTGGGGTTTACTTGAAGCCTACTCGTTGTTGTCAACCTTGGGAAGATGATATAATGAAATACTTGCATATAAATTATTAATAGCATCAGTTATCAGTTAAACAAATGTTAATTGTAACCCTATAACTATTTAGTTATGGAAAATAACTGATAACGTCTCACTGTTAATAGAGTTCCTCTTTACAAGGAATGGTTGACAGTAGGCAAAAATCTTTGGAACTACTCAAGTTCAAAAGTTGAAATCCAAACACTTTGCACATCGCTTCTGTAAATATGTAGGTAAGTAAAGTAAAAAACTAGGCAAATATCATACTCAGCTCCTACCCAGACTTGAAAGGGGAACTGGATGACAAAAAACATAAAGCTGACCCCCCCACAACTTTCGGGAGTTAGAGCAAGGGGATATAAGGAACTGGCACGCCTGCTCCTTGCTTACAACCAGCTTGGCTCTTGCGCCGCAAGGTCAGCCAAAGGCAAATAAAAATATTGCAACAAATATTGCAATTTAATTGTCTTTTTACAAGAACCATGTGCTGAAAGCCGTGGAAGTATCAAAAAAATCCAGGTTAAGCTAGAGAAGAGAGTTCGGGTTAGCTTTCCACCCTTAGGGGTAAAGAAGCAATACTCATTCTCAGGCAGGAATTTTCTCAAGTTGGCATTGTCCTTACTCCATGCTGCGAATCATTACTCAGCAGGCAGACGTTAGAGCAGAACTACAACGGATCTGCGATCGCACCCATGATGAACAGGTGCTTCACAAAGAAGCAACAGTACGGGAAGTGTTGCAGGCAGTGAAGCGCCAAGGCGATAAAGCTGTACTGCATTACACAGCCGAATTCGATAAGCAAACCCTTAAGCCAGAAGAACTGCGCGTGACAGGCTCAGAACTGGATGCAGCCTACCAACAGGTATCAAAGGAATTGCTCCAGGCTATCAGGCTTGCTTGCCGTCAAATCGAAGAATTTCACCGCCAGCGAGTGCCCAAAAGTTGGGTACAATTTGGCGATAATGATGTCGTTTTGGGCAAGCGCTACACACCAGTAGACAGAGCAGGGTTATATGTGCCAGGTGGTCGCGCCGCCTATCCGAGCACGGTATTGATGAATTCAATTCCGGCAAAGGTAGCTGGTGTACCGCGTGTGGTGATGGTCACACCACCAGGAGCAGACAAAACAATGAACCCAGCAGTGCTGGTTGCAGCACAAGAAGCTGGGGTGCAAGAAATTTACCGCGTCGGAGGCTCACAAGCGATCGCCGCTTTAGCCTACGGTACAGAAACGATTCCTAAAGTTGATGTCATCACAGGTCCAGGTAATATTTATGTCACTCTGGCAAAAAAACTTGTCTATGGTACCGTAGGGATTGATTCCTTAGCTGGACCAAGTGAAGTCCTCATAATTGCCGATGAAACCGCAAATCCCGTACACGTTGCTGCGGATTTATTGGCCCAAGCTGAACATGACCCAATGGCAGCAGCAATTTTGCTGACGACAGATACGGCTTTGGCAAAGAACGTACAAGTGGCAGTAGAAAGACAGCTTGTGGATCACCCCAGGCGCTTGCTGACAGAAAAGGCGATCGCTCACTATGGTTTGATAGTGATTGTGGAATCCCTCCAAGCAGCAACGGAACTTTCAAACGAATTTGCCCCCGAACACTTAGAGTTGGAAGTAGAAGACCCTTGGGAACTCCTTCCAATGATCCGTAATGCGGGTGCCATTTTCTTGGGGCATTCTACACCAGAAGCCGTAGGAGATTATTTAGCTGGACCTAATCACACCCTACCAACTTCAGGTGCTGCTCGCTATGCCTCAGCTTTGGGAGTCGAAACTTTTATGAAACACTCAAGTATCATTCAATACTCCCAAACTGCACTAGAAAAAGTGGCTGGTGCAATTGATGTACTAGCAACAGCGGAAGGCTTACCTTCTCACACCGATTCTGTTAGACGCCGAGTTCAAAAGGAAGAGTAGAATTGAAGTTAAATTATTAATTGTTTGCCCAGACATCAGGCAAAACCCAATCTATGGGTTCAAACTGAAAGTGTAAGGCTATACAAAATTATGTCCACAGCTTGGGCATAGTTTAGTATAGCTATTAATCTCCTTCACCCGTCATATCTGTAAAAAGTTTACTTTTGTGGAGATAGATGACATCGGTATTAAAGACTATTTTGGTTGCTCTGGATGAATCGGAACTTGCAGACAGAGTGATTCAGACCTTACAAGAATTGGTGTTGCCAAAAGATAGCAAGGTCATTCTCTGCCATGTGTTTCCTGCACCAGAGTCAGAGATGGAACTACCCGCTGATCGTCCTCACTCAGAGTCACCAACGTTTTCTTATCTTCAAATTGAAAAACAATTGCAATCCTACCAGACACTATTACCAGTTGAAACTGATATAGAACTTGTCACTGGCGATCCAGCAGAAGAAATCATTCGCCTGGCAAATATTTACAAAGCTGAATTGATTATGATTGGCAGTCGTGGGTTAACTGGTATGAAGCGAATTGTCCAGGGTTCCGTTAGTTCTCAAGTGGTGGAAGAAGCTAATTGTTCTGTGTTGGTCGTTAAGCCGTGATGAAATAACAAACGAGCCTAAAATCCTTTAAAGAATACCTAGAATACAATCACGTTACGGATAATATTGATAATAATTATTATTTTGTAGATGGAGAGTTGGTTTTGATGACAGAACCAACCAGACTCCATGAAGAAATTATTAATTTTTTGCTAGATGAATTCAAGGCAAAAATCAATGGTCTTCAGCTAAATTGATTTGTGGAATAGCGAAGAAGTTGAGTTAGTACACGACCTCAAAGAAATAGATTATGACTTCAATGAGGTACTGCAAATCTATTATGAATTCAGGTTATTAAACTTTCGAGCGATCTGTCAAAATTTCGTATCCAGTCTCTGTCACCAACACAGTATGTTCAAACTGAGCCGATAAAGAACTGTCCACTGTGACAGCTGTCCAGCGGTCAGATAAAGTACGTGTATACTTAGACCCAGCATTTAAAATTGGTTCAATTGCTAGTGTCATCCCTGCACGCAGTTTGACATTAGGCATTTCGCGGGTGCGGAAGTTGAAAACTGAAGGTTCTTCGTGTAAGTTGCGACCAACGCCGTGTCCGGTAAAGTCTTCTACTACATTAAAGCCATTTGCTTTCACATGGTCTTCAACTGCCCCCGCAATATCCAAAAGGTAGTTACCTGCTTTCACCTGTTCAATCCCTTTAAACAGGGCTTCTTCTGCTACGCGAATCAGTCGCGCTGCTTCTGGAGTGACTTCGCCCACAGCAATTGTAATACAAGAATCACCATGAAAGCCTTGATAATACGCACCAGTATCTACTTTTAAAACATCTCCTGTGCGGATGACTTTTTTGGCACTAGGGATACCATGTACAACTTCATTGTTGATGCTGGAGCAGATAGAACCAGGAAAGCCGTGATACCCCTTAAAACTTGGTGTTGCACCCATTTCCCGGATACGTTTTTCCGCATGAGCATCCAAGTCAGCTGTCGTCATACCTGGCTTAACCAGTTCAGAAATTTCTTTGAGCACTGTTGCTACTATTTTTGCTGATTGCCGCATAATTTCAATTTCACGCGGCGATTTAATTTCAATTCCTCTGCGTTGTCTTTTTTGACTGTTGCTTTGAGCAGGTTGAGAAAGCAGGTTACTGAGAATGTTCATGGGAAATTAATAACTATCTGTGCCTGATTGCTTGTCTATCAATAATTCTTCTGACTGTGTTAAGAATTGAGAAACAATACCTATATTTTAAGTTAACTTATTTTTGCCAGAAGCCGTCCTATGAAGCTGAAGAGTCATGAAATTGGACTCCAGCGCCTATAAATCTAGTTTGTCGTCTGTCTAATGGTTACTATTTCAATAAATTTAAATTAAACTTTTAATTATTAATGATAATTTCTCCCGTCATACCCGCTTCTGTGTGTCCCGGTATTGGGCAACGTAGAAAATATTTCCCTGGCTTGAGTGGTACAAACACCCATTCTGCCTCAGCACCCGGTTTGAGTTCGACTTCATGGATGGCTCCTTTGACTTCAACTTTGCCAGCTTCAAGTTTTTGTGTCCAGATACCATCGGCAAAATCTTTAGCAGTAAAATAATGTTTTTGAGCACTAGGATTGGTCAGCCTGAGGTTATAGCGTTTGCCAGCCTCAAATTCCAAGTGATTTGGTTCAAACTTCAGTTCGTTAGCAGCATTACTTAAACCAACTGTAATTTCTGTAGCAGGTTGCTTGAGGATTCCACCAGAAATATTAGCGGCTATTACAGGGGTGGCATTGAAGATAGAGAAGCTTGCTATTAAGGTAAGAGATAGAAAGAGGGGAAATGGAAAGGTAAAAGTTTTTAATACTGATTTGTATAATTTTTTGGAGTTTTTCTGTATCACTGGTATCATAGGTATAAAAAAATTTAACTTAGATAGTCATTAGAATAGTGAACCGAGGTACAGACGCGCCATAGCGCGTCCGCACAACTAATGACTCATGATACTTTTATCTGCAAAGACAGCAGGTCCGGCTGTCACTACAACAATTTTATCTGGATAGAGTAACTCACGAGCTGCTTGATTGACTTGGTCTAGATTAACAGCTTGAATTTTTTCAGTAAAACTACGCAGTTCCTCTTTATCTAGACCGTACACCTCATTCATCAGAATTTTATGCGTTAATTCCTCTGGATCTGCTAGGGATACGATGTAGTTGCTGATCAAGATCTGTTTAGCTGTCTCTACTTCCAATGCAGTGACGCCTTTTTGATGAATTTCTTTGAGCAGTTCGCGGGTACTAGTGATCGCCCTACGAGTATCTTCTGGACTGGTTTGCATTTCAATCAAAAATGTTCCAGAATTTTTTCCTGTCAGGAAGCTGCTATAAATTCCATACGTGAGTCCTTGGCGATCGCGCACTTCTGCTCCCAGTCTACTAGAGATAGTATCGCCGCCTAAAATCTGGTTCAATACTAAGGCTGCATAATAGCGGATGTCTTGGCGGTTAATCGCTTTGTTCCCCATGTAGGTAATAGCTTGAGCTTTCCCTGGAAGAACTGGGTTAACGCTGATGACTTTTTTTGGTAAAGATACTGTTGGATACTCTAATGTTGGTGGGAAACCGCTAGCTTTCCAATGACCAAACTCAGTTTTCATCAGTGATTTCACTTCAGCCGGAGCAAAATCTCCCACCAGGGCTAGCACTGTTGTGTCTGGACGGTAATGCTTTGTCTTAAAATCAACGATATCCTGACGGCTAATTCGTCGCAAACTTTGTTCTGTGGGAAATGTATGTAAGGGATGTTTTTTCGGATAAACCGATTGGACAAATGTTCTTTGTGCTACTTCTGAAGGGTCATCTAATTCGTGCTTCAAGGCAGTTAATGCTTGTTGACGGGTCAATTCTAACTCTTTTTTGGGAAAAGTAGCATTTTTAACAACATCTGCCAAAGTCTGAATCAGAATGGGTAAGTCAGCCGCCAAGCTATCACCCTCAATTTGCACACCTTCTCGATACGTTTGAAACTCAAGGCTGGCTCCTCTGTCTTCTAAAGTTTTGGCGACAGTCAAGACATCCTTTGTTTTCGTCCCGTTCATCAAGTTCTCTGCAACAAGAGATGCTAGTCCAGCTTTATCCTCTGGGTCAAATTCCTTACCTGCTTTGATGTAGCCAGAAAGAGTCACTGTGGGAATGCTTGTGTCGCGCACAAGCAAGACCCGTAAACCGTTAGATAATGTGAATTGCTCTGGTAGCGTATGGCTTGTGGGAGAACTCGCCACATCTGGTGGAGGGAGGTACTTGGCTACTTCCTCTGTCGTCACAGATCTATCTGAAGCAAAATTTTCCTTATTATGTAAAGAGTTCGTCTTGCCAATATTCCCCTTGACTTTTCCCCCAGTAGGCTTAAAAAAGCCCACTGTGCGAGCTTCTGGTTGAAGGTATTTTTTCGCCACACGTTGTACATCCGCTGCGGTGACTTGGCGAATAGCGGCTAAGTAACGCTGTGTATAGCGATAATCACCAGCAGTTGTCTCATCATTACCCAATTGGAATGCAAGACTGGTGATATCACGGTTACTCAAAATCACAGACGCTTCCAACTTCGCCTTAGCTCTATCCAGTTCTTCTGTGGTAACTCCTTTTTTAGTCAGTTTGGCGATCGCACTCCCAAGAACTGAGTCAATTTTTTGCAAGTCTTGGTCGGGATCTGCCGTTACCAATAACTCATACCAGCCTGATTCTAGTAAGTTAATAACAGAAGCTGAAACATCACTTGCTAAACCCGATTCTACCAATGCCTGCTCAAGGCGAGAATTTCGTCCGTCTGTTAAAATGCGGTCCATCAAATCTAATGCTGGCACATCCGGGTTATTCACATCCGGTAACGGATAGACCGCTTGCAACAACGCACCTGCTCCTGGTTCCCGCAGCACGATTGGGGATTGGGCTTTTTGAAATAGCTTGATGGGAAGACGGGAAGAATTTGATTTTGGACTCTTCCCAGGTTCTAATATCCCAACTTCTCCATCTTGCTTGTACTTAGGTATTTTCCCAAAAATTTCTTGAACTGCTTGCAGGGTTGGTTCAGTTTGGAAATCCCCGACAATGACTAAAACAGCATTGTCAGGACTGTAGAAATTGTGATAAAACTTCCGTACCTGCTCTAAATGAAACCCTTGTACATCAGCTTCAGTCCCACCAACAGGTAATCCGTAAGTATGGTTAGGAAACGCCGCCTGCATCACAGCGCTGTTTAAGCGGTAATCAGGGCTATTTTCATAACCTTGTAACTCGGAAATCACAACTCGCTTTTCACTTGCTAGTTCCTCAGCATCAATCCGAGCATTTTGCATTCTATCTGCTTCTAGCATCAACAGAGCTGTGAGCTTGTCGCGCTCTGCGGTATTATAGTATGCCGTTTGGTCATAGCTTGTGAAAGCATTTGAGTCACTGCCCAAGGCACTAAACAATTTTCCAAATTGAATTGGACGATTTTTCGTGCCCTTAAACATCATGTGTTCTAACTGATGAGCAATACCATTTAATCCAGGTTCTTCGTTCCGTGATCCCACCTTGTACCATACTTGCACAGTGACGACTGGGCTAGAGTGTACTTCCCTAGTCAGGACGGTAAGACCATTGTCTAATACTGTCTTTTGAAGATTTTCAGTCAACGAAAGAGTCTCTGTTTTTTTTGTAACGATTATATTATTTGAGTTTAACGTTGTGGAGGCAGTTGTTATCTGCCTATAAGATCCATCTCCAAGCAACAACACCGTCATCAACCAAAAAGTTAACAGTAACAAGGGAAAACGATATTGATGCATTTTATGAAACACATGCATGAACTTTACTAATTTATCTGTAAAGGAAATTACAGATTTCTGTTTGAATATAATTTGCTTTCTCTGAGCCATGTGTGATCTCGACAACACTACAGAGAAGAAAAAATCATTCTACAGATAAAAAATCAGAAGTTCAACTTTTTTTTATGAGAGTGTTGTTAACACGCGGATAAATTCCAAGGGCAAACCATCAGTATCTGCAATAAAAGTTACTTCATAAATATGATTACCTATTTGCTGTTGTGTCGGTTCTAAAAGAATTTTCAGTGGTTGCAACAGGTCAGGATTGTTGTTAGCTAACATTGAAAAACGTTCTTTTAAATTTGTTAACCAACTGGGTAAATCTGATGTAATCTCAGTTAAATCAAATGAAAGATGGTAGTACCCCACATAGTGTTCGTCTGTAAATGCATCTGGGGCAGGTTTTGGTTGAGGGATTTGGATCAGTTCAATTCTGCCGTTGAGTCCTTCCATCCAACAAGCAAGAGTGTAACCTGTCGTGAAGCGTTCGCAAACGGTAAACCCTAGCTGTTCATAGAAGGCGATCGCCCGATGAATATTCGCAGTACGAATAGAAGCGTGGTGCATAATTTTTGTCTCTTGTCATTGTCGTTTGTCTTTTGCCAAATTACCAACGACAAATGACAAATGACAATTACTCAAACAACCTAAAATATGGATACCTGACTGGGACACCAGGCTCTTTTTCCAAATCAAAATTAATCACGTCCCAGCAAGGATCTTCCGAGGACTCAGGGCTAAACTCTACAGGTAAACCATAAAGTCGCGCCGCCGTCGTCTCCGACTGCCCAGAACGCCAAGGCGTGCTACGCTCTAGGTAGCCACTCATCAATTCTTGATAGCGTCTAGCAATAATAACCCGTGTCGCTCGGTAGCCTTGAGTATAAAGTTTATCTAATGCTTCGTGAATTTCAAAGCGAATCCCATCGGGATGAGTGTGTTGACGATACCATTCGCCATTCCATCTTCGCCAATGACGCCCTGATTGTAGGTGGATTAACTCTCCCGTCTTGGGATTAGCTTCAAACGCGCCATGACGCGGACATAAATAAGTATCTGTTAGTGTCAGAGCCGGGATTGTTTGGCGGCAGTGGGGACACTGAATTTCTGGACCGAATATGGGGTACTGCAAGCCTGGATTCATCATGAAGTGCGTACAAACATATTTTTGTCTTCACCAGTAATGTTGGTTCCTTTTACACTTCTGCTCTACCTCATTGGTGTACTGACTGACTGCTGCCTAGAGATCAGAGACTCTACACCGTGATATCCTGGTTTTGCAACCTACCAAGGTTGGAGTTCCTCCAGTGTTCCTGGGTACCACATCTCTATTCTACCGTGTCTATCGCTTCCTACTGGTCTTCTCCTGATTTTTCTCAAGCTGCCTTCATAGCAGCCAATGCTGTTGTTATGGGTTCGGTAAAAATTGCAGCAGGGGTGAGTATATGGTACGGAGCAGTTGTGAGGGGAGATGTGGAAAGCATAGAAATCGGTGAATGTACAAACATTCAAGATGGAGCAATATTACACGGTGATCCCGGAAAAACCACAATCTTAGAAGATCATGTTACCGTAGGACATCGCGCTGTGGTGCATTCTGCTTATATAGAGCGTGGTAGCTTGATTGGGATTGGTGCAGTTGTTCTAGATGGTGTCCGGGTTGGGACTGGTAGCATCATTGGTGCAGGTGCTGTTGTTACGAAAGATGTACCACCTTTATCCCTTGTCGTAGGCATTCCTGGGAAAGTCGTACGCCAAATTTCCGAAGTTGAAGCAGCAGAACTCATCGAACACGCTGAACGTTACAAAAAGTTAGCCTTGGTTCATGCTGGTAAGGGTACGGATACTGGGTTTCAAGTAACAGAGTGAGGCAAGTAGAAGAAGAGGAAGAACAAACCAATAACCCAGGTTGTAAATATTCTTTACATATTGTTTGGGAAAATTGACCAATTCAGCTAAAAATAAAATGAGAACAGTTGATAAAACTTTAATTTCTACTTAACAGAGGGGTTGTAGATATGGACATTGATATGCGTGTAGCAATTGTTTTAGCACCAGTTCTAATTGCTGCTGGTTGGGCAGTGTTTAACATTGGTGCTGCTGCTTTAAATCAAATACAAAACTTTTTGAATAGAGAAGCCTAAATTAGATTGATTGTCATAAGTTATAAAACCGATTGTTTTTGTTTATAAGAACAGTCGGTTTTATTTATTGCCGTCTTAACTGGAGTTGTTAAACTGAGGCTGGTAAGGTGATATGTGGTAGACAACAGGAAATTCTGCCTACCACTTACTACCTGACTACCTTTTGTGGACATCAACTCCTTACTTCAACCCTTCCAACGCTTTGGCGTTCATCTTGGATTAGAACGCATTGAAAAACTGCTGGTAAATCTGGGGAATCCCCATCAGCAAGTTCCAATCATTCATGTTGCCGGCACCAACGGTAAAGGTTCCGTCTGTGCGTACCTTTCTTCTATCCTTACCGAAGCGGGTTATCGCACAGGACGCTACACCTCACCCCATTTGGTTGATTGGACAGAACGCATTTGCCTCAACGAACAGCCAATTTCCTCTGAAGAATTGTCCCAATTACTACTACGTGTGCAGGCGGCAATTCACCCAGACGAGAATTCACCAACTCAATTTGAAGTGATTACTGCAGCTGCTTGGTTATATTTCATACAAGCTAAAGTTGATGTGGCAGTAGTAGAAGTTGGACTGGGAGGACGCTTGGATGCAACCAACGTCTGCTCGAATCCTTTAGCCACAATTATCACTTCCATTAGCCGCGAACACTGGCAAACACTTGGTCCTACCGTTGCGGATATTGCAAGAGAAAAAGCTGGTATTCTCAAACCTGGATGTCCTGCCGTGATTGGAGCATTACCACCCGAAGCAGAACAAGTTGTGCGATCGCGTGCTTTAGAATTACAATGCCCTATGATTGCGCCTCAACCTTCCCGTCAAATTGCTCCAGGATGGGCAGAGTATCAAACAATTGATCATGCAAAATTGATCAAATACCCTTTGCCATTACAGGGACAAATTCAGTTAACCAATTCAGCTTTGGCTTTAGCTGCTATAGAAATCCTACAAACACAGGGTTGGCAGATTTCTGAGGAAGCCATCATTCAAGGAATGGCAAAAACCAAATGGCTGGGGCGAATGCAGTGGACGACTTGGAAAAATCATAAATTATTGTTAGATGGAGCTCATAACCCAGCAGCTGCCCAAGTTTTGCGAGATTATGTAGACACACTCAATGTAAAATCGGTCAGTTGGGTCATGGGAATGCTCTCTACAAAAGACCATACGGAGATATTCCAAGCTTTACTACGACCAAATGACCGATTGTCTCTAGTTCCAGTTCCAGATCATAGTTCTGCTGAACCTGGAGAATTAGCAACACTCGCTCAAAGTATCTGCCCAGAATTAAGCTTTTGCCACACTTATTCAGATTTATCCTCGGCGCTTGAGGTGGCTTTTGCTTCTACAGAGAATTTGGTTGTCTTGTGCGGTTCGCTGTATTTAGTCGGGCATTTTTTAGGGAGTAGATAAGCTAACTAACGCTTCGATTAACGTCTGGTTTTGCTCGTCCGTGCCAACCGTAATCCGCAGTTTATCCTCTAACCCAGCTTGCTTGAAGTAACGCACCAAAATTCCTCGTTCTTTCAACCCCAAATAAAGAGACTCTGCATTTCCTTCTGGAGGAGTTGCCAAAACAAAGTTAGCCTGAGAATCAAGCACTGTCCATCCTAGATTTTTCAAGTCTACTGTTAGCTGCGTCCGCGAGATTTTCACTTTGTCTGCACAAGCATTCTTGTAGGCTTGATCTCGCATTGCTGCCGTACCCACTGCTGTAGCGATCGCGTCAATATTGTAACTGTCTTTTACCTTAAATAACCCCGAGCCAAGTTTTGGATTGGCAATCCCAAAGCCCATCCGTAAGCCTGCCAACGAGTACCCCTTTGACAAAGTACGTAACACAATCACGTTCTCGAATTCTTGCACCAACGGCAACGCTGTATACTCAGCAAAGTCAACGTAAGCCTCATCAATCGCAACAATTCCTGAGACTTGCCGCGCTAACTCCCGTAGATCATCCAAAGGCACTACGTGTCCAGAAGGACTATTCGGAGAGGCAATAAACGTAATTGCTCCATTCGCTGCAGCTAGTTCTTTGATTGGTAACTGAAAGTTGGTAGTGTAAGGAACCTCAACCACTTGAGCAGGTTGTATAGCTGCTAAAGTCCGATACAGCACGTAGGTTGGCATCGGATACACAACTTTACGCTCACTCCCCTCTGCACAAGAGCGTATTAGCACATTCAGTAGTTCATCGCTACCATTACCCACAATCACCCAATCCGCAGGCACTCCCAAGGCATCGCTGACTGCCTGACAAAACTCTGTTGCAAATGGATCTGGGTAGCGACGTAGCCACTCACCATCTAAATTGTGTAGCACCTCCATCGCCTTTGGAGAAGGCGGATAGGGATTTTCATTCGTGTTGAGTTTGATAATTTTTGTTCCTGGTTTGGGTTGTTCACCAGGAATGTAGCCAGTCATGGCATCAATGGCAGAACGGAAGTAGCTCATAGTCAATGGTGGGAACTCATCAGTCGTTCATAGGAGAAGCCAATGCTAGGTTAATCCTTGAAGTCGCTTCAGACAAGTACCAATATTGTCTCCAGATATCAGTCCACCCTGCGAAATATCTGCTAGTTGCTTGGTATCCACTTGCCAAAACCCAACAAGTAGGTTTGTGGAATGAAAATGAACCATCGTATGATGGGAAGCGCGATGGCACGGAGTGCCCGCCACAGGCGATCGCGCTTCCCATGCTGCTCAAACAATTGATGCGTTACGGCTACGCCTAACACATCCTACTGGCGTGACACGACTAAAATGATGCGATAGAAAAAGCGCGTAGTAGTGCTTTAGCACAGAAGTTGACTCCTAATCTAATGCACTAATTTAGCTGTGTCGCGCCACTACCTATTGTTCCACTCCTGCGCTGCATCCTCCACAGCTTTATCTACCGTCTTTTCGCCCAGCATAGCCGCTTGCAAATTCTCGTAAATCGCCTTTTGTAGGAGTTTTATATCCTTAAGCCTTGGAGTTAATATTTCTGCCTGTTGCAGTTCTTGTGCGCTGATCACTCGCGCCTTATCTAAAGCCGAGGCATTCGCAGGAGCATCTTTAAAGTAGCTATCCGCTAGCGACTTAACTGTAGAGGGAAGAACATTTGCTGCTTTGGCAAAAGAGAGCTGGTTGTTGTCATTTGTGAGAAACAAGGCGAATTTGAGTGCGGCGTCGGGTTGTTTGCCATCGCGTGGGATAACAACGTTCATGACAGCGACATTCTTCTTCCCATTTTCCCCAGTCACTTGTGATGCGGTTGCGGAAACTTTAGCTATTGCTGGCGCATTTTTGGCAATGTTCTCAAGAAACTCTCCACCAGAAAACAGCATTGCCGTTTCTCCAGATTGGTACAAATCAATTGCATGGCGATGTCCTTGTGTCAATACTTCTTTAGGAAGAAGCCCTTTTTTGTATAAGTCTACCCAATACTGAAATGCCGCTTTGCCTTGTGGGGAGTTAAAAGCAGCTTTCCCCTCAGCATCCACTAGAGTGACGCCCATTTGTGTAAAGGATTCTAGAATTTCTCCAGAATCTTGCGGGACAAACGTCACAAAAAAGGCATATTTACCAGTTTTATCCTTAATTTGTTGAGCCACCTGGGCTAATTCGGTGTAGGTAACAGGTGGTTTGCTGATACCTGCCTGTTTTAAGAGATCGGTGTTATAAATAGTTAGCCGTGTGGTGAGGTACCAGGGAATCCCGAAACTCTTGCCATTGAGCGTACTTGCTTTCCAGATATTTGGTAAATAGGAGGAACGCACTTCATTTGGGACTTTTGCATCTAAATCTAACCAGGCATTTCGTCCTGCTAGTTGGGATGCAAAATCTGGATTGAGGTTGACAACATCAGGTGGCGTTTTTGCTGAAACAGCTGTTAAAATTTTGTTTTCCATTGCGGTCCAAGGGACATCAACCCAGGTAACTTTTATACCAGGATTTTGAGACTCAAAGGACGCAATTAGGCTTTTAAAGTAGTTAGTAAATTGAGGTTGGAGTTGCATTGTCCAAAATTCAACATTTGCCGCTCCTGATGATGCCTGTTTTGTACTAGTACCAACATTTCCTGTGCCACAACTAACCATCCAGCTGGTTAATACACCAAGTAACGCCCAAACAATTAATCTTTTAAACTTTTGAATTTTAACCATTGTGCTTGTACTTTATTGAACTTAATCAGGGTGAAGTGCTTATGCAAAAATTGTGGAAATTATAGGCTAAAACAATTCTTTAGCAGCAATATCAATCCTTAATATCATTTCATTTTTCAATTGACAATTCAACGGGCAAAACTCTGGTGAAGCGATTCCATTATTCGTTTGGCAAATCTCATAAAGGGGTAGGCATAGAACTAGCACCGCACCGCGTAAATGTCGTTCAGCTACGCAAGCAACGACAAGGTTTGAAACTAGACAATTTAACAACAGTGCCGGTTCCCGAAGGTGTTTTTGTCAATGGTAAAATCATTGACCCCCCAACAATGGCGCAATTAATCCAGCAAGCGATCGCTGAGAGTAAAATCAAAGCTTCTCATGTTGCTACTGCTGTACCGGGGCGAGACTCGATTGTACGTTTAATATCTGTGCCAGCAGAGTTAGATGATAGAGAACTACGGGAGATGGTGCTTAACCACGAAGCAGGTTTGTATTTACCTTATCCCCGTGAAGAAGCTGATGTGGATTATCAGAAACTCGGGTACTTTGTAGATGAAGATGGCATTGAAAAGGTACAGATATTATTAGTTGCTACACGTAAAGAAATTACTGATACCTATATCAATACGTTCGAGCAAGCAGGATTGCAAATTGATGTTTTAGAAATAAACATTTTTGCTCTGATTCGGACAATTCGCGAACAACTTCGGCAATATGGACCGCAAGAAGCAGCAGTACTCGTGAATCTAGAATTTGACAGCACAGAAATAGCGATCATTGTCAATGGAGTGCCGCAATTTTCGCGTACAGTTCCTCTGGGAATGTATCAAATGCAAACTGCCTTATGTAGGGCAATGAGCTTACCAGTCTCACGAGAGATGGAACTGTTGTATGGAATGTCTATTCCTGCAACTCCAATGGATGCCGGGAAAACAGGCGTCACTGAAATCAATCCAGGCATGGCAGCGATGATGAGGGTGTTAGGAGAACTCACAGATGAACTGCGCCGTTCCATCGATTTTTACCTCAATCAAAGTGAAAATTTGGAGGTCGCGCAAATCATGCTAGCTGGATCTGGCGGTGGACTGGGACAACTCGATGAGTTTTTTACACAAAGATTGAGTTTGCCAACCTCTCAAATCGATCCAGTGGTGGCTTTGTCATTACAAATTGACGAAGAGAAATACCCACCAGTAACACGTCCTGGTTTAGGAATAGTGCTTGGTTTAGGAATGCGAGAGGTGTGATATTTAAAAATGTACAGTTTAGACATTAACTTTCTCAAAGACCGCCCAACGTACCAAAAAAATTTTGAAAAAAAGCGACCAGGAATATCTCTACCCACTGATGGTTTAACACCAGTTTACATAGGATTGGCAATTGGGATATCTTTTCCAGTTTTAGTGGGAACTGGCTTGTGGTTTTTGCAAGCAAAAAATAGTGAATTAGAGCAAAACATTGCACAACTGGATCAAGAAAACCAAAGATTAGAACTCCAAATAGGAGATATTAAGAAAATACAAACCCAAACAAGCAAAATTAAGCAGGAAACTCAAGCTTTAGTCAGCGTTTTTGACCAGATTCGTCCTTGGTCAGCTATGTTGCAAGATATGCGCGATCGCATACCACCAGTAGTACAAATTGAAAGCATCAAGCAAATCGCCCCACTAGCCCCAGTACAAGGACAGTCAGCCCCCAATGCTGCTGGAGGTGTGGAAATTTCTGGATTTGCTCGCTCCTTCAACGATGTCAATGATTTCATGCTGACTTTGCAACAGTCTCGTTTCTTTAAGGCTACAGAAACAAAAATTATGACAGCAGAGTTAGTAGATGCACCGATACCATCCGGCGCTCAATCTACGACAAGCTTACAAATTAAACTACCCCAAGTCATTAAATACTCAATTCAATCAAGTTTGAGTGATGTTCATGCATCTGAATTAATTCGGGAATTGGAGCAAAAAGGCACAGTGGGACTAGTGGCTCGAATTCGCAGTCTGCAACAGACAGGAGTCATTCAAAGATGACGTTTAGTGATGATTTAAATTTTGTAGAAGACACGGAATTTAGCACAGATTCCCCAAGTTATCCCGTTATTTTTGGCATGACCCTGACACCAAAAGTTAGCGGCATGATTGTAGGGGTTTTAGGGCTTGCAGGAGCAGCTTATATGCTGATGAATTTCGTAATGCCACAATGGGAAACTTTTCAACAGCAGCAAACAAAACAGAAGGAACTGCAGGAGGCGATTAACCAAAAGAAAGCCTCAATTAAACAAATTGACAAGGTAAAACAGGAGCAAGTACAGGCAAAACAGCAACAACTTCAGGTTTTGGCTTTATTTGCTAATGAGAAAACTTTGGATACACTACTGCTAGATTTAAATCGCTTGGTTGAGTCCAGTAACACTCAAATTCCTCCTAACGCAGTGAGAGCCAAACTGAGGAAGTATGTGCCCACTGGAAAGGATGCTGAACCCATTACTGATGGAAGTCTAGGTTCATTGGTGAATGGCAAGCTAAAACGCCGCAGCGTCAATATTGAAATTCTAGGAACCTACGAACAAACACAATCGATTCTCCGCAATATAGAGCGGTTACAGCCTTTATTGATAGTGAAGGATTATCAATCCAGTTTGGCACCAGAACCTGCAACTCAACAGGAAAAATTTGTCGTGCGTAGGGTTGGACCAGCACCTATTAGCACATCTTTCCAGCTACAAGCATTAATGCCACTTAGCGAAGAAGAAGTAGCAGCTAAAGCAGCACAACCAAACAACCAACCAAACAACAAGTAGCATTCGTTCTTCATCTATAACTTTGTTTTAGTAAACAAATGTAGGATGGGTTCGCGAAGCGTAACCCATGCTGTCCTTTGCGATTAATGTGTTGTGCCAAGGAAGAGTGCATCCTACAAAAAATTTTGTCCGCCTACTTACCCTCTGTGCGCCTGCTCCAGAGGGTGAGGTTTTTGGCGTCATACTTTATTCGTGCGCTCATACCTCCAGCGCCTCAACACCAAACCAAATTTAATAATTGTGAATTAAAAAACTGTTACTTTTTCAGAATTTAAGGGAAATATATGGACGTATCTTCTCTTGATTGTCGCTCAACCAAGGCAAGAAACTAGAAGTCAAAATCTCAAACGCTTCGGTGGCAAAACACAACGGCTCAAAAACTCTCTTAAATAGTTTCCAATTGTGAGGAATGAACTGTGAAACAGCTTCACGGTAATAGTTTTGTATTAGGTGCCTCTGCAATGGTTTTTTTAGCGGCTCAACCAGTATGGGCACAAACGACTCAAATTACTGGAGTGCAGCTTAGTCCAGTTGATGGTGGAATTAATGTTGTCTTGACAACTGCTTCAGGCTCACGCCCACAAATTTTTACGACAAAAAAGGGCAATGCTTTAGTTGCAGATATTATTAATACTCAACTACGTTTACCCAAGGAAAATAGTTTCCGCCAAGACAATCCCGCTCCAGGAATTGCCTCAGTCACAATTAATCAGCTCGATGCCAATAGCATCCGGGTAGTAGTCACTGGAACCAATAATGCCCCCAGCAGTCAACCTTTGGTGCGACAACAAAATGGAATTATTCTTGGTTTTACCCCAACAGAGAGAACTCAGGCGAGAACGACTGCACCACAACCAGCACCAGTACAAACTGCTCCTCCTGTTTCTTCCTCACCTCAACCAAATCAAAAGCCAGATGTTCTCGTTCCCAATCCACAAGTTAGTATCGACGGCACACCAGCGCAACCAGCAGGACCTGGTCCTGGTTCCAACCCGGTACCACCTTTCTTACCAAGAGCTGTTGCACCACCAGTAGGTGATATTGCCATCTCAAATATTGATGCTTCTCCTAGCAACATTGACTTAGGAACTCAAGAACGGGTTCCTCGGTTGGTGTTGCGTGATGCGCCTGTACGCGAGGTTTTGTCACTGCTTGCCCGTGCGGCTGGTCTTAACTTGGCTTTCGCGGGAAAAGAAGCAGCAGGACAAGCATCTGGAGGTCAACAGGCACAGCAAGGACAGCAGGGTACTGCTGGGAATGACGGACCAACAATCTCGCTGGATATAGAAAACGAGCCAGTACAAGATGTTTTTAACTATGTCTTGCGCCTGAGTGGTCTAGAAGCCAACCGCAGCAGACGGACAATTTTTGTTGGGGCTAGACTCCCCAATTCTACCCGTGACATGATCATGCGTAATCTCCGGCTTAATCAAGTAACAGTCGGAGTTGCTCTGAACTTTTTAGTAGGTTTGGGAGCTGAAACTGCCGTCAGTCGAGAACGACAGGTTACCAGTGTTAATGCTGTCCCTGTAGGCGGTACTGCCAACCCCGTCACACAAAGTCAGACGACTACAGAAACCAGAGTTGAAACTCAACGTATTGATTTTAAAGACTCTAATCCCCTACTACGAGGTTTACAAGCCCTAGGAGATGAGCGTACTAATTCCATCACCTTGATTGGTCCTCCCAAAGTCGTAGAGATGGCAATGTCTCAGCTCACTCAACTTGATGTCCGTCGTCGGCAAGTCGTCGTCAACGTCAAAATTGTCGATGTTAATTTACAAAATACAAAGAACTTCAACACCAGCTTCTCCTTTGGCATAGGCAATAATTTCTTTGCGAATGATGGCGGTGCAGCTGTTCTGAATTTTGGGGGTTCCAGACCAGCTAACTCTGGTGAAGTGTTCAACAGTCTGACGAGTTCTCCAACAATCAATAACCCTCAACCAGAAAATCCGTTAAAGTTCCCCAGACGTTTGCTAGCTAGTTTGCAAGCTCAGGTGACGAATGGTAATGCCAAGATTTTGACTGACCCAACTTTAATTGTGCAAGAAGGTCAAAGCGCCAATGTCAATTTGACTCAAGAAGTGGTGGGAAACCTAAAGAGGGAAATAACTCGTGGTTCTGACACTTCCACAGAAACGGTTACCGCTGATAAACAGAATGTTGGTTTAACCTTAGCTGTCAGAATTGAGCGCATCGACGACAATGGTTTCGTTTCTCTATCGGTAGCACCTGTTGTAAAAGCACCTCAATCTTCACAAGAAATCAATCTTGGCAATGGTGGTACCCAAACTATATTTTTAGTGTCTGAACGATCGCTTAATTCTGGCTTAATTCGCCTACGAGATGGTCAAACGCTCATTCTTAGCGGTATCATTCAAGACACAGACCGCGTTAGCGTGTCTAAAATTCCTATCTTGGGTGATATTCCCCTAATTGGCTCGCTATTTAGAAGAACAAACAAAACCAACCAGCGCAATGAGGTCATTGTGTTGCTAACGCCTCAGATTGTGGATGATTCAGAACGCTCTTCCTATGGCTATAACTACACCCCCAGTCCAGATGTACGGCAAATGCTGGAGCGTGGTGGTTTACAAATCCCCAAGCGTTGAGAGGAGTGATTACCCTTGTCCTGTCGCACACGCTGCGGGAACGGCGATTGACTAAAGATCTGATATTCCACCAGATTATATCCCTAATGCCCGTACCACAAAACAGTAGAAGATTGTCAATCTTGTGTCAGTGGTAAACCTAACCAATCGCTTAACTCATGAGCGAGCCATTCCACTTCTGGTTCAGACTGGATGGGACCATGACTACCACCAAGCTGATACTTATGCACTCCTGCCCAAATAATCAGTTGAGGCGGAATTTCAACTCTGTTACCCTCAGAGTCTGTTGTAAACGTTTTCGGTGAGTACACTAACTTCGTGATATCCTGTGTTCGTGCAGAAGCAACACGATTGAATTTTAATCCAAGCAAATCCCAACTAAAAGCAATTTTTTCTCGATTTAGCCGAAGTCGAGTTCGTCTGAACAAAGGAAATAGAATCCAAGACAACATCTGAAAACCCGCCCCCCAAAAGGGCAGTGAAAATAATGCAAAAGGTATGTTTGCCGGAAAAGGTGCAGCGAAAGCATTAATTGTCCAAAAAATAATAAAAGAATTCCAAGCAACAGCAAACAAAACCATAAAGGTCATCGATGGCTGAAAACCAGTTGGCGGAATCAGAATATCTAAAGAATTTTCATCTTTATTGAGTTTGATTTTGCTACCCGCTGGTTTAGCAGTTTTAATAGTTAAACTATGACGCCCAGAATCGTGTGTTCTATTAAACTGGGGGATGATTTGTCTTTGCTGTTCTTGAGCTTTGCTAATCCAATTGTTTCCGTCCCAGTACCAAGTCCCTCTAATCCAGTCTACGATCTGAATATCTTCTGGATGTGGCTGTTGCAAAAGTCGTGGATGTTCTAAAGCTGCTAGCGCTTCACCTGCAGAACTCAATCGTCGTTCTAAACTGGGTTGAGTCATCCATTTCAACCACTCAGTCAAAGCGGGACTCACAATTGCCGCCTGCTCAAATTGAATCCGCAAGTCCTTTTGAGGTAAATCTGCCGGTTGCGTCCCCGTGACTAAGTAAATTAAAGTAGCTCCTAAGCTGTAGAGGTCAGACGCAGGAACTGTACGTCCACCGAACTGCTCTGGTGGCATATAGCCATAAGTTCCTACTACAGTCATTGTGCCACCCTCACCTGCTGCTACAGTCTGCACCGAGCCAAAATCCACTAAGTAAATTTGACCTACACTATTGCCAGAACGGTTAGTCAGCAAAATATTGCTAGGCTTTATATCGCGGTGGATTGTCGGAGGTTTTTGCTCATGTAAGAAAATGAGAATTTTTAAAAGTGCTTTGGCTATTTGTTTGACTTCTGCTTCTGTAAAAGTACGACCAGCTTTGATGTACTGCTCTAATGTTTGTGCTGGGATATATGTCTGTACTAGAGCAAAGCCTTTTATATTTGATAAATTTACTTCAAAATAATCTAAATAGCGAGGAATGGAAGGATGTGCTAGTTTTTTTAAAGTTTCGGCTTCTCGCTCAAACAGCTTGAGATCTTCCCATTCAAAGTCACTGCTAAAAGACAGTAACTTGACAACCACTAATTCATTTGTCAGGAGATCACGAGCTAAAAGCGTTCTTCGCCCAGCCTTTTTCCCCAATTGCTGCTGTACTTCGTAGCGATCGCCTAAGACTTGACCATTCATTACGATTGCTTATGGCTAATAAATTTAAAACCCTTTTATTCATTTTATTTTGCTAATTTCTTTCCGAACTTAGGCAAATATATATCTTTAACATAATTGTACGGTTCTTTGCTGCTCTACATTCTAAGTTGCAAAGAGAGGGTCTTGGAAATGCTTGCCGTGACTGGTCTTCTCAATTTTAAATTTTGAATGCCGTACCTTATGAATTGCTTATGCCCTCCAAACTTTGGCCTTACATGACTCCTGGTATTCCAGATGATTTGTTCGAGCGCTTGCCAGGAATTCCTCTTAGCAAGCGAGAAATTCGACTGCTGATGATTGCCCAACTGCGCCTAAAACCAAACTCTGTATTTTGGGACATTGGTGCAGGAACGGGTACGATTCCAGTGGAAGTGGGTTTGCTATCTCCAAGTGGGCGGATCATCGCTGTAGAACGAGATGAAGAAGTCGCCAACTTGATCCGACGCAACTGCGACCTCTTTGGAGTGAAGAATGTTGAAGTCATTGAAGGGAGCGCTCCTGAGTGTTTACAAGACCTAAAAGTTGCCCCTGACCGTGTTTGTATTGAGGGAGGACGTCCTATCCAAGAAATTATGCAAGCAGTGTGGCGTTACTTACTACCATCAGGCCGAGTTGTTGCCACAGCAGCTAATCTAGAAGGTCTGTATGCCATTTCTCAAAGCTTTGCCCAGCTGCAAGCAAGAAATATCGAAGTTATCCAGTCGGCAGTGAACCGCTTAGAGACACGAGGTTCTTCTCAGACCTTTACTGCCGTGAACCCCATTTTTATCCTGAGTGGTGAGAAACTAGATTAGGACTGAAGGATGAAGTCCCAAAAGAGAAAGGACCATACTTCATCCTTCACACTTCATACTGTATAGCTATGCCTTGGTCTCGGATTTTTAGTGGAATTATTGCAATCGTCCTTGCTTTGAGCGCGACCCTTTTGGGTGGATGGTACTTTACTCTTTTGTTTGCGATTATTGTCTTTCTGGGACAACTAGAATATTTTGATTTGGTGCGAGCAAAGGGCATGGCTCCTGCTGCTAAAACCACCATATTTGTTAGCCAAGTCTTGCTTATAATTTGCACGATTGATGGGAGCTTGGCTGATGCGGTTATGCCAGTGGCTGGCACTTTTATTTGTTTTTACCTGCTGTTTCAGCCAAAAATGGCTACAATCGCGGATATTGCGGCTTCCATACTAGGGTTATTTTATACTGGCTATTTGCCAAGTTACTGGGTGCGGTTGCGATCGCTTGATGGTACTAACATCAATAAGCTACCCATTGGTGATTACCTGTCCGCAATTTGGACAAATATTGAAAATCTAGACTTTGGCTCTCTACCTCATGGTTTGACAGGCGCAGTTGTCACCTTCCTTTGTATTTGGGCATCTGATATTGGTGCTTACACCGTTGGTAAATTTTTTGGGAAAACTCCTCTGTCAGAGATTAGTCCTAAAAAAACAGTTGAAGGTGCTGTTTTTGGGATTTCCGCGAGCGTTTTTGTAGCTGTAGTCGCCGCATATTACCTCAATTGGTCCAAATTTCCCTTTACTGGTGCTGCCTTGGGTTTATTGATTGGCATTGCTGGTCTTCTGGGCGACTTAACCGAATCAATCCTGAAGCGCGATGCTGGGGTAAAAGATTCCGGGCAGTTAATCCCTGGTCACGGAGGTATCTTGGATCGTACGGATAGTTATATTTTCACGGCTCCTTTAGTCTATTATTTTGTCACTCTTGTTTTGCCGCTGCTGACAAAACAGTGATGCATGAGTACCTCGGGAACCCTGTGAAGTTCTGAGTGGAGAAAATCTCCACTCAGACTTCTGTCTTTGTATGAAACTACTCTGTTTTGGAAATTAGGGGTGGGGTTCCGATTTTATTGCAATAAAGTGAGAACGGCTGCAAGTAACAAATATTCAAGATTAATAATGAATTATGAAGTAGAAATCTTTCTGTACTGCAGTTATGAGTCTTCTTAATAATTATCATTTAGATTTGTGAAGGTTACTTTAAATTTATTATTAATCTTTTGTGTTAATAGTGATGATGACTATTACAAAAAAGAACAAATTGTTTCGGTATCTAACCTTGGGCTGAAATTCTTAGCACCGCAGACAACTTCTGTTGTCTCACCTTAAGAAAACAACGGTTACAACTTTGTTTGTTCACAGCCGTGATGCATTTGAATTGCAAATTTTCTTGTAAGGACTGTTCTTAGTCATGAGTCATTTGTAATGACATAAAGACCTAGGACAGATAGCGGTCTAAACAAAAAAGCGAAAAAAGCGTTGCAAGGTTTCCAAAGCAAGCTATTTTTCAAGACAGTGCAATGTATACGCGTATTAGCTGCTCACAATCGTGGGTCTGTGCAAGCGCTACTTGCAAAAGTAACGCTCTCTTCAATAGTCGCCCAGGAAGTTAGGTTGACCGACATCAAGCCACTACAAACCCTAGCCAAATAAATTTTTGGCAAGACTAACGGTAAAAGCCTAGCAGACGAGGTGAAACAAATGCCACAAGATAAAGCTCTAGCCATTGATGTGACTACAGTAGAAGCTCGTAAGAGCGTACTCCCCAGACCACCTCTGCTATCTAGCAACCAAGCTGGATGGGAAAACCTGGCGTTGGAGCACCACCTTCAACCAGAGTATGAAAGCCCTGAACATTACGCATCACATTACACACTTGCGATCCGTTTGAGAAATCAATCTGGGCTGGAACGGTGGCTAGGTGATTGCCACAGGAGCGAAAACTGTATAGCTGGCGATGTAGCGGTCATTCCTCCTCATGTAACCCATAAGGTGCTTTCTGCCCACGAGTCGGAGTTTATCGCTTTGTGCTTGGATACTCAGTTTGTCTCTAATATTGCGGCTGAGTCAGTCGACTCTGATGTTTTGGAAATAATACCACACTTTTCTAAACCTGATCCGTTAATTTATCAAATTGGGCTTGCCCTGAAGACAGCACTGCAATCTGATGGGTCAGCGAGTCGCCTTTACGCTGATTCAATGGCAACTGCCTTGTCAGCGCACTTGTTGCAGCATTACTCAGCACCGAAGCACACACTGCGAGAATATGAAGGCGGAATGCCAAAGTATAAACTACAACGAGTCATTGAGTTTATTATCGATAATTTAACGGAAAATTTGCTGCTTGGGACGATGGCACAGGAAGTCGGCATGAGTCAGTACCACTTTGCTCGCTTGTTCAAGCAGTCTACAGGGCTTTCTCCCTATCAGTATGTCATTCACTGCCGGATTGAACGTGCTAAGATATTGCTCCTCCAGAGTCAACTGAAAATTTCTGAAATTGCCTCACAAGTAGGTTTTGCTGACCAAAGCCAGTTCACACGTCACTTCAAGCGCATATTGGGAGTAACACCCAAACAAATTCGCTCTAAGAACTAGCAAGAATCTTCCAAAACAGCAAGAATCCTCTAGACAGCAGGAATCAGCGTTTCATATACCTTAGATAAAATTCAAAGTCCCTATTAATCTCAGCTAGTGGTGTTCGGTCCGGTAGATTTTCCCAATAGCTGCCTCTGGAAACACACGGTTAAATTCTTGCCCCTCAAATTGAGCAAGATTGTTCACCCAACAATTCTTGCACTAGAGGCTGGGGATAATATCTTCCCTTATCCTCAGCATTTCTTCTGATGGCGCATAGAAATAGCCCTGCCAAATTTAGGGGTGTTGGGAGAAATCAAAACAAAGTGATGAGTACTGCGGTGCATCTCCAATGAGACGTTTGCAAAAAAGCGCTTGCTGGGCGTTCTACCACTACGTCTTTTTCCTATCCCTTTATTGAGGAGAGCGTATGAACGATAATCGCAAGCCTCGCTGTACTCGCCTTGCTGCCACTCGCAATAGTACATCTTTGGAAGTTCAAGCACAACTGATTGACATTCTTAACCAAACGCTTGCAACTACCATTGATCTAAAGACTCAGGTTAAGCAAGCGCGTTGGAATGTCAAAAGCATGAACTTTCGTTATTTATGCGAACTGTTCCATGAAATGGCCATAGAACTGGAGGTGTACATTGATTTGCTTGCGGAGAGAATTACCACCCTTGGTGGTTTAGCAAAAGGAACCGCTCGGTCTGCTGTCAAGCACTCTATCTTACCTGAATACCCCCTTCATCTTACAGAATGTCAAGAATATGTTGCCTCCCTTGCAGAGCGTCTAGCCATCTATGGCTCTTTGCTATGGGAAAACATTGACCGCACTGCGATTCTGGGGGATGCAGATACTGCGTACTTGTACGCGGAAATTTCTAGGGTCATCGACAAGCGTTTGTGGTTCTTGGACAAACAGCTAATGACCTCATGCTTTGAGGAAAATCATCAGGTTGCTTCTCATAACTGAGAAACATTTCACTGAGTACAAGATTGCATAACTTTGTAATAATTGTTACACAAGGCGGAAGCGATGGAATAGCACATCCCATGCCCCAAATCTTGGATTTGGGGAGAGGGTTTTTCAAAGAAACCTTCTGGACATATACGGGCAATCGCATCTACGAGCCAATGTGCTACGAAATTAGGAAAGACTGTACTCAGATAACTAAAGATTTTGTGGCTAAAGATATAATTAAAAATAAAGGATGAACAGTTTTAGTTTTTTATTTTTAATTATTAGGGGTTGACGTTAATCCTTCCGCGACATATCAACTTGCCTGGGACAAGAGTTAACTCTTGGATATCAACATCCGATCCCAGGTTGAAATGTAGTTCTTTGTTACCACCCTCTAGCAGCGATCCCGTATTGCTTTTGACTTGGATTGCGGTCAGTTGCAACTCATCACCACTGAGTAACTCAGGGATCATACTGATGTCTAAATGAGTGGTTTCGCTAGTATCTGCTAAGGTAGCAGATAGTATTGCTTTGCTATTGTCAAGGTTAATTTTTTGCCAACTGATTGACTTGGATTTTAAGCAATGTTCTGGTAAAAGTTTAACCATAACCTCATTTAGAGCAGTCGGTAATAACGCAGATGAAAGGCAGGCATTGAGATCCTCCTCTGACTGGATCAGCTCACCAACCACGGGTACTGTTTCTAACAGTCGCAGTGGCTGTCCCTTGAGTACTGAGCCAATGTTGATACGAATATTTTCTGCAACGAGTTGAATGTGTGTAAGATGGAGACCTTGATAGACTGCATGACTGGCAAAAATCGATACCCAAGGAATACAACCAGAGAGAAGTTGGCGATCGCTAGCTTTTATCTCCACCTCAAGCTGGGAGACTTGGCTGACTTGGGTTTTCAACCACAGCTTTAGTGCCTTTGTGAGCACATTGGAAATAACACGTATCTTGTTGGATTTTTTAGAGTATGAATTATTCTCTGGCATCTACCCGTTCTGCTTATGAGTATCCTATAAGTATCCAATTAACAAGCGCCAGGCACCGTAACAGGCTATCACTGTAGCATGGATGGCGACTAACAACAAAATCTAAATATATTATTAAATTATTAACTTTTAGAAAAAGTATAAGTGATTTCCACATGGAGGCGCGGTTACAAAAAATTCTTTCTCAATGGGGTATAGCTTCACGTCGTGAAGCTGAAGAAATGATTAGAGACTCACGTGTGCGGATCAATGGCGAATTAGCACATTTGGGTCAAAAAGCTGATCCCCACAAGGATACGATCACGGTCGATGGAAAGCCCGTGTCTACCGTGCAACGTCCAGCTTTAATGTACTTGTTATTGCATAAACCAGCTGGAGTCGTCACCACTTGCGAGGACCCGCAAGGAAGGCTCACAGTTTTAGACTTACTCCCTAAACAAATAAGTTCCGGTCAAGGTATTCACCCAGTTGGTCGCCTAGATGTAGACTCTACAGGGGCATTAATCCTGACAAACGATGGGGACCTCACTTTTGGGCTAACCCATCCCAGTCACAGTATTTCTAAAACGTATCGTGTTTTGGTCAAAGGGCATCCTCCACAGGAAGTGCTACAGATGTGGCGCCAGGGTGTGGTCTTGGAGGGGAAAAGAACACGACCAGCACAAGTGCGAGTCATAGAAAAGTTTGCCAATTCTAGCTGTTTAGAAATTATTTTGAAGGAGGGAAGAAATCGTCAGATTCGCCGTGTCGCCCAACTATTGGGATACCCGGTTGTCGAATTACACCGTACTACCATTGGTCCAATTCAACTACATACGCCAGGCAAAGGCTATTTAGCTGAGGGTGAGTATCGTCACCTAGAAGAGTTTGAAATTCGCTTTCTAAAAAAAGCAATTGCGGCACATTCCTATTAATGATTCAGCTGGTGAAGGAGTTTAACAAAATATGAAGTGGTACAGAAGAAAAGACAAGCGTGAGTCAACACCTCCAATAGAGCAACAAAGAGCGGAGATTCTAGCAGACATGGGTGCTCAACTTTGGACGTTGCGTTTGGAACAGGGTTTATCCCTAGAAGAAGTTGTTGTGTTGACCAGAATTCCCCGACGGCTATTGCAGGCGATAGAAGAAGCTAATTTAGCTGAACTGCCAGAGCCAGTTTACATCCAGGGTTTAATCCGGCAATTTGCTGATGCACTGGGGTTAAATGGCGCGGAATTTTCCAGTACCTTTCCTATTGGGACGAACCGGGTCAGCCTCACACCCGCTTGGAAAACAACGGTGATGGGTCAATTACGCCCCGTTCATCTTTATGTGCTGTACATATTTTTGATTTTCTGCTCTGTCAGTGGCTTATCTTCGCTACTCAACACAGCAACCTTACAAGCAAGTCGTAACCAGGATAAGCAGCAAGTACAAAAAGAAAGCATTGCACAACCAAGACCTAGCCAAAATCAACAAGCACAACTCCAACTTTTTAGTGCAGTACCCAACGGTAACGGAGTTCAGCAGGTACAAATTGGTGTGACCTTGAAAGAAAAGTCTTGGATTCGCGTGGTTGCTGATGGCAAAGTCCAGTATGAGGGTGAACTCCCAGAGGGAACCGAACGCACTTGGATTGCTCAGGGACAACTGACTGTCAAAGCAGGGAATGCTGGTGGCGTGATGGTGAGTGTCAACAAGCAACAAGCCAAGCAACTGGGAGAACCTGGGAAAGTGAAAGAAGTGACGATCGCAGCTAATACTGGCTTGTAAGAAGAGTAGAAGAAGCAGGGGAGCCCGCTGAGCCCTGCGGGAACGCTACGCGAACGCTTGGGAGTAGGGAGCAGGGGAGAGGGAGTTAACGTCCATTAACTCTTTGCTCCCTTGCTCGGGTGCTCCTCTACTTTCTCCCCCACTCCTCACTTCGGTTGCGGCGCGCGTCCACACAATCTCGTGAGACTTTGTAGGCGATCGCCGACTTCCTTAGTCAAAGTATGCCCTTGATAGCGCCACTCCCAGTTACCTTCAGGCCTACTTGGGAAATTCATCCTCGCTTCACCTCCCAATCCCAAAACATCCTGTAACGGGAAAATCGCCTGATTCGCCACAGAAGTCATAGCAAGTCGAATCAAATCCCAGTGAATGCCTTCAGGGCTTTGAGCACCTAGGTAAAGCAACAGGTTTTGCTTTTCGTAATCTGATGCTTCTTGATTGAACCAACTAACCGTTGTGTCATTGTCGTGAGTCCCGGTGTAGACGATACTATTTCGCGAGTAGTTGAACGGCAAAAACGGATTGCTAGCATCAGCACTAAAGGCAAACTGCAAAATTTTCATCCCCGGAAATTCAAACTTGTCTCGCAGTACGATCACCTCTGGCGTTATCTCACCCAAATCCTCTGCCATGATGGGAAGTCTGCCCAATTTCTGTTTAATCGCCTCAAATAACTCTTCTCCTGGGGCTTTAATCCACTCACCATTTGTGGCTGTTTTTTCCCCTTTTTTCACAGCCCAGTAAGCTTCAAACCCTCGGAAGTGGTCAATGCGGATGACATCTACATAGTCTAGCAATGCCTCAAAGCGCCCTATCCACCACTTATAGTCTTGTTTTTTCACTTCCTCCCAGTTATAAACTGGGTTGCCCCATAATTGACCGGTAGTGCTGAAATAATCTGGTGGAACACCCGCCATTAGTGCTGCTTCTCCTGTCTCTTCGTCCAAGGCAAAAATGTCAGGATGGGACCACACGTCAGCACTGTCGTGAGCTACGTAGATGGGAATATCGCCAATAATTTGAATATGGCTCATGTTGGCATAGGTTTTGAGTTGCGACCACTGGCGGAAAAATTCATACTGAGTAAATTTATGAAAAAAGATTTCCGCAGTCAGTTCTCGCCGTGTTCGGTCCAATGCCTCTGGTTCGCGCTTGGCAAGTTCTGGCTCCCAAGTATGCCAGCTTGTTCCATCATGACTATCTTTCAGCGCCATGAATAAGGCATAATCTTCTAGCCAATAGGCTTTGCTGTCACAAAAACCAGCAAATTCCTTCTGCTGTATGGGTGTTGCCTTGTCTTTAAAATTTTCGCAAGCTTTTTTGAGTAGCTCAGTCTTAATGGGTATAACCTTCTCGTAATCTACTTTAGATTCCTGAAATACTGGTAAATTAGCAAAGTCCTCCTCAGCTAGCAAACCCTGCTCTAGTAGTTTTTCTGGGCTAATCAGCAGGGGATTTCCAGCCAACGCTGAATAAGAAGCATAAGGAGAATTACCATACCCAGTGGGTCCTAAAGGCAGTACCTGCCAATATTGCTGGCAACTCTCTCGTAGAAAATCAATGAAGCGATAAGCTTCGAGTCCTAAATCCCCAATGCCAAATCGGCTAGGAAAGGAGGTGGGATGTAGCAGAATACCACTGGATCTGGGAAAAGGCATACTTAACCTAGTTGTTAATGAGCAAGCGATGGCATCGAATTTACCACGGAACAGTTACTGGGAATGTATCCATTCAACTCACGTTGATTGTCCTTTGCCTAGCGGCTTTGTACTGATCAAGAGTCAAGAAGAACTTTGACTCTTGACCCTTGACCCTTGACTTTTAACTATGAGTTACCGAAACCCTGCTCCGACAGTTGATATCATCATCGAATTGGTTGACCGTCCTCATCGACCAATAGTGTTAATTGAGCGACATAATCCACCTTTTGGTTGGGCAATTCCTGGTGGTTTTGTAGATTACGGGGAATCTGTGGAGATTGCGGCGCGGCGCGAAGCTTTGGAAGAAATTGGTTTGCAAGTGGAGTTGATTGAGCAATTTCATGTCTATTCTGATCCCAGCCGTGATCCACGTCAGCACACGTTGAGTATTGTGTTTTTGGCAACGGCGACAGGTGAACCGAAAGCGGGGGATGATGCCAAGGGTGTAGGAATTTTTGAATCTTGGCGTGTACCTGGTAATTTGTGTTTTGACCATGATAAGATTCTGCGGGATTATTGGCGGTATCGGCATTATGGGATACGTCCAAGGTTGGAGTAGATAAAGAACCGCAGAGGAGAAAAAGATGAGTAAAAGGGTTATTCGTACTGATAAGGCACCTGCACCAGTAGGACCATATAATCAAGCGATCGCCGCTTCAGGTGAATTGCTTTTTGTGGCTGGGCAAGTTCCTCTTGATCCAAGTACGGGGAAGATTGTTGGTGAGGGGGATATCACTCAGCAAACTCAACAGGTGATGGCGAATTTAGAGGCGATTCTCACTGCTGCTGGGGCGACTTTTGAGAATGTGGTGAAAACGAGTGTGTTCTTGGCAGATATGAATGATTTTGCGGCGATGAATGCGGTGTATGCAAAGTCTTTTGATGAGAAGACAGCGCCAGCGCGTGCTTGTGTGCAGGTGTCGCGTTTGCCTAAGGATGTGTTGGTGGAGATTGAGTGTATCGCGGTGATTTAAGCTAGAGCTTCCCCAGATGAGCAATTTGTGCAACAAGCTGCTGCACAAATTTCCTATACAAAACTCCCTATTCCCTGATTGCCCGTTCCCTTTTTAATCAATATGCGGCTTAGGTTATGAAATTAATACATTGACAAGTGAGCAGTTATGTGGGATGCCTTTCTCCATTTGGGAACACTGTACTTAGATATCCCAAAGGAGTTTGAACAATGGCAGATAATCGACTCAGTGCTAGTCTTTCCCAAAGCGATCGCCAAGCGGTGATGGAAGCTATTGCGACTATTCGTGAAAAATTACCGTTTTTGATTGATTTGACAACTGAAGAGCGGCGCACAATGCTAAAGATGGGAGACAAAAGTCGAGCTTTTGTCAGCAAAGCGTTAGAAGTGGCGACGCAAAACCCAGATTTTCTTCCCCGTTCTTTTAATTTGGAAGAAATGCGCCGGGATATGATGTTGTATGAAGCGTTATATCCCGTATTGCTGTCTCTGACGCAACTGCAAGAATTAGTAGATGATACGTGTATGACGGCTGCAAGTGAGGCGTATACAGCAGCACTAGCAGTTTATAGTTATGCCAAAGCAAGTGGAAACGTGATGGGTTTAGATGCGGTTATTGATGAGATGGGACGCAGGTTTACCCGTCGTACTAAGAAAAAAGCATCGGATATTTCAGCTAGTTAGGGTTTGGAATATCTCATTCTCAAAATCATTATAATGCCCACAAAGCCTGCAAAAGCAGGCTTTTTTGTATAGTCCGTGCAGATAGACTTGATTTTTACAGGAACTTCTAAAAAGAAAATTACTCGTAGGGTGTGTTAGGCGCACCCTTTGAATATGATTTGTAACGAAAAACATGAGCAAAGCGCCTAACGCACCGCTGTTAACAACATTGAGCCTCTGAGAGTCAACATTGAGCTTCTGAAGGTGAGGTTTGACCTTTTGAGAGTCAACATTGAGCTTCTGAAGGTGAAGTTTGACCTTTTGAGAGTCAACATTGAGCTTTTGAAGGTGAAGTTTGACCTTTTGAGAGTCAACGTTGAGCTTTTGAAGGTGAAGTTTGACCTTTTGAGAATCAACTTTAACTCTTTTAGGCTTAACATTAAGCTTTTAAAGGTGAAATGTGAGGCTTTGAGGTTCAACGTTGAGCTTCTGAGGGTAAAATGCCATTCCTGCTTAATAAATCATGAAAATTACTGGTGTATTTTAGGAAAAGCGATGTGAGACGTTGTTTTAATAAATAGGATAAATATTTCTATCAGCATAAATAATACAACGGCTATGAGCAGCACACCAGGAATTCGCGTCACTCAGCCCGATAAAGTAGTAAGGAAACCTGAGATTAAGCAGCGAGAGCTTTGGACAGCATTAGCCAAAACAATAGCAAATCTTGCGACTGTTAATTTAAGCAACGTCCCAGAAAATCTTGTAGACATTGGAGCATCACTGGGGCTAAAACACAAACCAGAAGAACTTGCTTGGCTGCTCATTCTCCATTCTCTTAAGCAAGCAATAGACACCTTGGTGAAAGACTATTGACAGATAGATACGCAAGTCACCGAGAATATCATGGTGGCGCTTTCTGAATATTGCTTAAGCACATTTTTAATAAACAAAGAACTAACTATTTATCCTGGCTTTTTTTACAACCCTATAGAATCGCTTATTATTAAATCAAACAAAATTCCTGTTGATCTAGGTAACGAAACTTATTTTATTGAAGCCGTCAAAACTCCTTTTGCCAAATGGTTAGAAAGTTTTGGTCTTAATCAGGCACAAGTAAAAGTCATCAGTGATAGGTTTCCCATTCAGTTTGTGTATGCCTTGCATCAAGAGTGGAATAATAATAGTGATAAATATATTCCTTTACAAGAAGAAGTAAATAGTTCTCTTAGTCCAGCTGCTGAACGCATAGGTAAAAAAGAACTAGCATGGCGTTTGTATTCAGCATGGCTGCAAAACCAAGTGAATCAACGAATTTTTGATGAAGCTTTTACCCTAAAAGATGTTTATGTTCCCTTACGTGCATATTATGAGCGTGAAATTAAGGAGGAAAATCATGATGATGCCGAGCGCCAGATCACAAAAAATAAACAATATGAGCAAATAGTTGTTGAGCTAGAAAGTGAATTAGAAGCTTGGTTAAATACTGCTGATCCTAATGATGCTATCCGTGTTATTAGTGGAGGACCAGGAAGCGGTAAATCTTCTTTTACCAAATGGTTCGCAGCTAAACTGGTAAAAGAACAGAGAAAACACAACATTCAAGTCTTATTTATTCCTTTGCATCTTTTTGATTTAAAAGCTGATTTGGTAGAAGGAGTCACCAATTTTATTGAATCTACATATCGTATTCCTTTGCCTCCCAATCCTTTAAAAAGAGATAATTCTGTATCACGCTTACTGATTCTTTTTGATGGATTAGATGAGTTGTCAATGCGGGGCAAAATTGACAAAGATATTGCCCAAGAATTTGTTAGTGTTGTGCAGAGACAAGTAGAGAAGTTTAATGACTCTGACAATTGCAAATTGCAAGTTTTAATCAGTGGTCGTGAATTGGTAGTACAACAAGCCCATAGCAGTGTGTTGCGTCAAACCCATCAAATTCTGCATATTCTGCCTTATTTTGTGACTGAAAACCAGAGAAAAAAGTACGTTGATAAGCAAGAGTTATTAAATGAAGACCAACGGAACCTTTGGTGGCAGAAATATGGTAAAGCTATAGGTCAACAGTTTGATAAATTACCATCAGATTTAAAGTCAGAAGATTTTACAGAAATTACTTCCCAACCTTTGCAAAGCTACCTAGTTGCGTCAGTTTTTGTGGAAGGTAAATTGCAATCTGATCAAAGCAGCAATTTAAGTTATATCTATGGGCAGTTATTAAAAGGAGTTTATCAACGAGGTTGGGCGGATAATAAACAACACTCGGCAGTTAAGGAATTTGATATTCAAAATGATGAAGATTTTGCCCGCATTCTTGAAGAAATCGCTATAGCTTGCTGGCATGGAGATGGAAGAACGACAACAGTTAAAAAGATTGAAGAAAAATGTTCTAAAAATAGGCATTTAAAACAACTCTTTGAAGTATATAAACAAGTTGCAGAAAAAGGGATTACTCGTCTTTTGACTGCCTTTTATTTCCGGAAGGGTGAGGTTAAGGATGATGAAAACACTTTTGAATTTACTCACAAGAGTTTTGGTGAGTATTTGACAGCAAGACGCATTGTGCGGGTAGTCGAAAAAATCTACGAAAATTTGGAAGACCGCAAACATGACTCTGATAAAGGATGGGATGAAAAAGAAGCTCTAAAAGCGTGGGCTAAACTTTGCGGTTCAACCGTTATGGATGAGTATATTTTTAAGTTTGTTCTGGGTGAAATGCAGCTGCAGGATAAACTCAAAATCACTGAATTGCAGCAAACGCTCTGCCATCTCATTAGCTATATGCTGCATCATGGTATGCCAATGGAAGATTTACATTTAGGTCAATTTAAAGAACAAAACCGACAAGCACGTAATGCAGAAGAAGCATTGTTAGCTGTGTTGAATGCTTGCGCCAGAGTCACAAAAAAGATTTCTCATATAAAATGGCATGATTCTATTATAAAAACTTCAGGAGAATCTTTTAAAGATTTTGGTGTTTGGATTTCTCGACTGCATGGGCAAAGAGTTAATTATGATGATGAAGTGTTTTGCTTAAGACGCTTGAGTTTTTTAAATTTGCAAAACTGCATTCTCATCCACAAAGATTTTTACGAGGCGAACCTTAGTGGGGCGGATCTTAGTCAGGCGGACCTCAGAGTGGCAGACCTTAGTGAGGCGGATCTTAGAGGGGCGAACCTTAGTCGGGCGGATCTTAGAGGGGCGGATCTTAGAGGGGCGGATCTTAGTCGGGCGAACCTTAGTCAGGCGAACCTTATTGGGGCGAACCTTATTGGGGCGAACCTTATTGGGGCGGACCTTAGTTGGGCGAACCTTATTGGGGCGGATCTTAGTCGGGCGAACCTTAGTCGGGCGAACCTTAGTCGGGCGAACCTTAGAGGGGCGGATCTTAGTCGGGCGAACCTTAGTCGGGCGGATCTTAGAGGGGCGGATCTTAGTCGGGCGAACCTTAGTGAGGCGAATCTTAAAAGGACTAAGCGTGAAGGGGCAAACTTTGCAGGGACAATTCTTGAAGGCAAAGATTTATCATACTTAGATAAAGATGATGATGAAGATTTAGATTTTGAGGGCGAAGACTTAACCTTAGATGAAGATGATCAAGATTCAGATTCTGATGAATTTTAGCAAGGCAACGGCGATCGCATTGATGTTGTTCTTGAGATGAAGTGCGGTCTTCCCAGCTTAAGGAAGCGATCGCATTGATGTTGTTCTTGAGATGAAGTGCGGTCTTCCCAGCTTAAGGAAGCGATCGCATTGATGTTGTTCTTGAGATGAAGTGCGGTCTTCGCAGTTTAAGGAAGCGATCGCATTGATGTTGTTCTTGAGATGGAGTGCGATCTTCGCAGCTTAAGGAAGCGATCGCATTGATGTTGTTCTTGAGATGGAGTGCGATCTTCGCAGCTTAAGGAAGCGATCGCATTGATGTTGTTATTGAGATGGAGTGCGATCTTCGCAGCTTAAGGAAGCGATCGCCTTGAGATTTGGCGCATCAAAGAGAACCGCTACATTGCACGCATAAGCTTGATAATTGAAACACCAGTACCATATACCAAGCTAATTCATGACCTCGGAACGCGAAAGGGTCGATAATGATTCACCGTGGAAAGAAATCTTAGAAGCCTACTTTCCCCAAGCAATGCAATTCTTCTTCCCTCAAACAGCTGCATTAATTAATTGGGAACGTCCCCATGAATTTCTTGATAAGGAATTTCAACAAATAGCCCGCAGTGCCGAACAAGGAAGAAGATACGCAGATAAATTGGTCAAAGTTTGGCAAATTCAAGGACAGGAAATTTGGCTGTTAATTCATGTCGAAATCCAGGCGAAACCGGAAGATAACTTTGCAGAAAGAATGTTTTCTTACAATCTACGAATTTTTGACAGATTTGCGAAACCAGCCATCAGTTTAGCGATTTTGTGTGATACAGACCTGACATGGCGACCAAATCAATACAGTTACAATTATCCCGATACGAGTTTGCATTTTAAATTTGGAACCATCAAGCTTCTCGATTATCAAAACCGTTGGACGGAATTAGAGAAGAGCGATAATCCTTTTGCAACGGTTGTGATGGCACATTTGAAAACACAGCAGACTAGTAAAAAGCCACAAGAACGTAAAACTTGGAAATTTAGCTTAATTCGCCGATTGTATGAATTAGGTTTTGCAGAAAAAGATATTCGTAACCTTTACCGATTTGTCGATTGGGTTATGATTTTACCAAAAGCATTAGAAGCAGAGTTTTGGCAAGATTTTAAGAAGTTTGAGCAGGAGCGTACTATGGGTTACATTACCACAGGCGAGCGCATTGGCTACGAACGTGGACAGCAGGATCTCGTTCTACGGCAACTACAAAGACGAGTAGGAGAGCTATCTCAAGAAGTTAAAAAGCAAGTACAGGCTCTTTCACTGGAAGATTTAGAAGCACTTGCCGAAGCGTTACTAGATTTTACAACAATGGATGACTTGCTCGGTTGGTTACAAGCACATCCTGTTGAAACAGTGACCAGTGAACAGTGACCAGGTAACACGCAGCTTTATTTAGACCCCAAGTGAAACGTACCATATTGGATGAGGGGTCTCCTTCCTCCCACTTAAAACTGATAACTGGTAACTGCAAAAATCGCGAACTAAAAGACAGTTTATCTTAATCTCAATGTCCATCTAGATTTTCGCTCACTGCCGTAGGTTTCCTCCGTTTTCAAGTTTTTACACTCAAACGACTCAGCACTTATTGACTTTTTCTCCAAAAAGCTCGAATCTTAATAACAGTCTTTCCTAATAACAAGCTTGTTAAAACACTTTTGCAAGATTATTAAGAATTTTTTCTAATGGAGAGTGGCAGATGAGTGTGAGGAAACAGGGTTTGTTGAGTGCTGGCACTGCCTTTGCAGTGTTAACAGGTTTGGTTGCAGGCAGTTTCGGAGGTTTGCAGGCAGTTGCTAACTCAACACAAAATCAAAAGAATTCAACTTTACTTGCTCAAGGACAGCAGAAAACCTTAACAGTTATCTTTCCTAGTAGGTCTGGTACGACAGACTTGCAAAATAAAGCAAATGCAGTAGCGGCGTTTTTGTCCAAAGAACTAGGAACGCCAGTTGAAGCCAAAATTGGTGATGATACAGCTGCTGTAGAAGCTTTGGTGGGAGATAGTGCTGATGTGGCTTTCTTGAGTAGCCGTCCGGCTTTAAAAGCTGAACAACGGGCAGGTGCACGTTTGTACTTAGCTGAAGTACGCCCGACTTACTCTGGAAGATACACTTACAACTCAATCATTGTTGTTCCTAAAGATAGCGCTCTTAAAACACTAGGTACATCCAAAGCGACTTTGGAACAGTTGCGGGGTAAAAAAATGGCATTTACTTCGCCAACTTCTGGATCGGGCTTTATCTTCCCTGTAGGTGATTTAGTCAAGCAAAAACTTGTGCGAAATCGCGACAGCTTAGGCGAGTTCTTTGGTCAAGTTCTCTATGGTGGCGATTACAGTAAAGCCTTAAAAGCAGTTGTGCAAGGTCAAGCAGAAGCAGCGGCTGTGTCAGAGTACGCTTTTAATGCTCCTTATATTTCAGAAGCTGAAAAGAGCCAGCTGCGGGTTCTCTATAAAATCCCTGGTGTTCCAGCACACGGTGTAGCCATTGATGATGACGTTCCTACAGCGACACGTGAACGACTTATCAATGCCATGCTTAAGCTCAATGAACCAAAAAACAACGAACTCCTTCGCAGTTTGTATAACTCCACAGAATTGGTGAAAGTTGACCATACCAAGCACTTAGCACCAATCCGTGAAGCCCTGAAGAATGCAGGAATTGAACCGTAATTGAGGGATAAGGAAGATGAGGGAGTAAATTCCTCCTCATCTCCCCAAACACATCATAGAAATACCTAGCCACATATGACGCAGCCAGTAATTGTGTGTCAGGACGTAGAAACTTCTTATTCTGCAGCTTTGAATCGTCCTATCCTTAACCGAATTAATTTCCAGATTCATCAGGGTGAGTTTATTGTTTTGCTGGGACTGAATGGTGCGGGTAAGTCTACGCTTTTGCGTTCTTTGGTTGGGTTAGTCCCGTTAGTGGGAGGAGCAATTCACATCAACGGTGTACAATTGACTCCTCGCACACTGCCTCACATTCGACGTGATGTTGGTATGTTATTTCAGGGCGGTGGCTTGATTCGTCAGTTATCGGCAATTGAGAATGTGCTGTGCGGACGCCTCGGTAGTCGAAAAACTTGGCAAACGCTGTTTGGATTTCCTAAGAATGACCGTCGTCAAGCATTAGAACTATTGCAACAATTGGGCTTAAGAGAGCAAGCTTATCAAAAAACAGCTCAACTTAGTGGTGGACAGCAACAACGGGTGGCGATCGCCCGCGCTTTGATTCAATCTCCTCAAATTCTGCTTGCAGATGAACCGATCACAGGATTGGATATTAAGGCATCAAAACAGGTGATGGAAACTTTATCTATGCTGCACTCACAACAAGGCATGACAATTGTGACAGTTCTACACGATTTGGGCGTAGCAGCCCAGTATGCCCAGAGAGCGATTATGTTAGATGCTGGACGTGTTGTTTATGATGGGTGTTGCAATAACTTACAAGCTCAATTTGCTCAAGCATAGTCGAGTTGATCGCACACAGTAGGCGAATTCTTTTTTAGTAATGAAAAATTTCTCTCATATTTGGAAACGCTTTTCTTGGGTGAGTCGCCTACTCATCCTGTGCGTTGTTATTTTGGTTTATGGTTGGGCGTTGCAAGGTCTTAAAGTTGATTTTGGACTCTTAAAGCAGAGCTGGTTCAATATTACTGATTTTGTAGTGGGGTTATTTCCCCCAAATACCAGTTGGGATATTTTCAATAAAACAATCAAAGCACTGGTAGAAACGGTGCAGATGTCTGTGGTAGGCACCACTCTCGGGGCAATGCTTTCTCTCCCCATTGCTATTGCCAGCGCCCGCAATGTCTCCCCCGTATGGCTACAATGGTTAGCGAATTTCCTGCAAAATGCGGTGCGTTCTGTCCCTTCGATTATTCTAGGATTGCTCTTTGTTGCAGCGACTGGACTCGGTCCACTAGCAGGTACCTTGGCTTTAAGTATTTACACAATTGGCTACCTAGGAAAATTTTATCAACAAGCTATTGAAGCAGTTGACCCTCGTTCTATAGAATCTTTGCAAGTTGCTGGTGCATCGCGAATACAAATTGCTCAATATGGTATTTTGCCCCAAGTGCTGCCCTTGGTGTTGGGCTACACTTTGTGGATGTTTGAGTACAATATCCGCGCTGCTTCAGTTCTTGGTGCTGTTGGTGCTGGTGGCTTTGGCTTTGAGCTAAAAAGTTACATAGATGGTTTTGAGTACACTAAGGCAACGACTATGATATTGATACTCTCGGTAGTCGTTACTGTGATTGATGCTCTAAGTAGTAAGTTGCGGCAACGACTGGAATCAATGTAGTTGTGGTGGCGACTTTATTGACAGGAGAAGAGAAGGCTCATCGCTCTTCTTGTCGCCCTATAAGTATTAAGAAACGCAAATAATGACAAGTTATCATGACAAACCCAGTTTCTTAAAGAAACCGGGTTAACAAAAAATACTGCAAGTTTTTTGCAACAATGACGAGTACAAATTTGAACAACAACAGTAATAATATTCCTAGTAGATTTTCGCATTAAATAATACTGACACTTGTGTCAGTATCACCTTAAATTGATATAGGCACAGTCACTTTGCTTCCCTGATCTTGTTCATCATCCACACTCTTTGGAGCAAAGTGTTTATCCATGAGTGCAGGGACTTGTGTCGCTTGAAGACGGCTGTAGCGAGTTTTGTCTGGCATCACTAAGTTTGGTCCAGCTTTGCAGTTCTTCATGCAGCCAGTCCCTTTAATCGTTACGTCTGACTCCAAACCACGAGCGCTCAAGGCAGCTTCCATAGCTTGACAAACCTCTTTGCCACCTCGTTTCATACAATCAGACTTTTGACAAACTAATATAGTGGCTTTTTTTGACTTGGCGTTACTACAAGAAGACACGGGCACGGGCTGAGAGAGAGACGCAGGCAATGAAGACATTGTTACCGCGTTTTCTTTGCTTTGTACATCTTCCCGCGCTGCCATCACGCGCTCGGCTTTTAGTTTCACTTCACCTGTTTTTGGGTCGTGCTTTTTCTCACCTACAATTTGTAACCTAGTGCCTGGTGGTAACCGCCAGTCAAAAGCAGCACGTAAATGTTTAGCCAGTTTAACGTAGCATTCCCCGTCGGTAGTTTCCAGTAGTAAACCTTTGAGCTTATAACCATCTTTGATGACAAAGTCGAGAAACTTTCCCTCTAGGCAGAATTGTGAAACTTCAGTTATGTGGGATTTACTCATTTTTCCTTACCAATTTTTGACTAATTTTTGACTAAGCTGTCGCTACACCAACTTTCAATTGCGATACCGCCAGCATTTTTTTAGAGTCCAAATCAAATCTTGGCGGGGAGCAGTAAATTGCCGCACAACACTCCAAAGTTGTATGGCTGCTATGGGATTGTTAATTTCTACTGTCAATGGCTGGTTTGTCTCACACCGACAAGGAATGTCTAGTTCCTGCAAGCGTCTATATATTTGCCATCGGTCTGCCCAATTGACCTCAACAATGTACTTTACCTGCGATTGTAAAATTGACGGTTTCAAGACAATCCCCCTAATAGTGCAACAGTCTTGCAGTAAGTACGCGCCTTTACTCCCATAATTTTTTCTCTTTTGGGAGTCTGGCCTCCTCTATAAAGGATAACCTAAGTGCAAACTTTTCTCAGTAATTTTTGAAAAAGAAATAAGATTCATAAGTATCTTTAAACTTTTCCATACAGAATTTCACAATGCACATTTTAAAGAAAATATCAGTATTGTTGACAACTTTTTGCATGAATTGTGAGGAAATCTCTAAACAAAGATGAAACTTAGAGTTTTTTTTTAAGAAAAAGGTTAGAAGTTTGTGATATTTATTGAGCTTAATATCATTTTTAAAATGTTAATATGTAGGGACTAAAGCAGTTACAAACTATAACTGCCAGAAGCGAGGAGAACCACAATGTCTGAAACGCAAACTTTGTTACGAAATTTTGGTCAGGTATATGACAATCCTGTGCTCTTGGATAAGAGTGTAACTGAGCCAGTTTGCGAAGGATTAAATGTCGTATTAGCTAGTTTCCAGGCACTGTACTTGCAGTACCAAAAGCATCATTTTGTCGTTGAAGGTGCAGAATTCTACTCTCTACATGAGTTCTTTAGTGAAAGCTACGAACAAGTCCAGGAACACACCCATGAGATTGGAGAACGCTTGGATGGACTTGGTGGAGTACCTGTTGCAAACTTGCGCAAAATAGTAGAATTAACTTGCTTTGAGCAAGAGCCCGATGGCGTCTATTCTGCCCGTCAGATGGTAGAAAATGACTTGAAGGCAGAACAAGCCATTATTGGCGTTATCCGTCGTCAAGCTGGACAGGCAGAGAGTTTGGGCGATCGCGCTACTCGCTATTTGTACGAAAAAATCCTTTTAAAAACAGAGGAAAGAGCCTACCATTTAGCTCATTTCCTTGCTAAGGATAGCTTAACCTTCGCATTTGTCCAACCCGCTCAAAACTAAGGCACTCTTAATATAGAGCAGTCTAACTAGACTGGGAAAAAAGCTGTAAGCACTGGTAGTAAACAAGTATAAGAAATGGCAGAGAGGAAGCTTATCTATCTCTCTGCCATTTTTCATGCAATTTAACCGAAAAACATAAGATTTCCTCTCTAAGGTTGTCATAAGAAAATAGTTAACAATTTTTTTTATTTAAAAAATTCCAATCTTAAGAAAATACTAAATTTTTCATTCAGAGATTTGGTAAAACTGATTATGTTCTTCTTGAGAAAAATCATCACTTTAAATAGAAAAAAGTTGCAAAAAAATATAGATAGATGATGATGAAAGAATAAAATAAGACATAAAAAATAAGAGAATAAAAGAACAAGGTACAAAAGACAGGGTATATGCAAAAACCAGGAAGTCATCATTTATCCTTTGAGCCCTCTCTGTAAGAGAACTAAGAAAAGTTGATAATAAACAAAGTAACTAATGGGTGAAGACCCTTAAAATAATCAAGATTTATATTTTCTTACTCAAAAGCAACGACTATGCCCCGCCGTGACGATATCAGGAAGATTCTCCTACTCGGGTCTGGTCCAATCGTGATTGGACAAGCCAGCGAGTTTGACTATTCTGGCACCCAAGCTTGCAAGGCATTGCGAGAAGAAGGCTACGAAGTGGTACTGGTAAACTCGAATCCTGCCACAATTATGACCGACCCGGAAACAGCCGAGCGCACTTACATCGAACCACTGACACCGGAATTGGTTGAAAAAGTTATCGCTAAAGAACGCCCCGACGCTTTGCTACCGACAATGGGAGGACAAACTGCCCTCAACATTGCTGTGGCTTTGGCGAAAAATGGGGCGTTGGAAAAGTACGGCGTTGAATTGATTGGTGCTAAGCTCCCAGCAATTGAGAAAGCAGAAGACAGAAAACTTTTTAACGAAGCGATGACAAAAATAGGGGTGAAGATGTGTCCTAGTGGCACAGCGTCATCCTTGGAAGAAGCCAAGGCGATCGCCAAACACATTGGCACCTATCCTCTCATCATTCGTCCTGCTTTCACTTTGGGTGGTACTGGTGGCGGTATTGCCTACAACGAAGAAGAATTTGCAGAAATGGCACAAGCAGGTATAGACGCAAGCCCAGTATCGCAAATTCTTATCGACCAGTCCCTACTTGGCTGGAAAGAATTTGAGTTAGAGGTTATGCGTGATTTGGCAGATAACGTTGTGATTATCTGTTCCATCGAAAACGTAGACCCCATGGGTATCCATACTGGAGACTCAATTACCGTCGCCCCAGCTCAAACCCTCACCGACAAAGAATATCAACGGCTGCGGGATATGGCAATTAAAATCATCCGCGAGATTGGTGTGGAAACTGGAGGTTCTAATATTCAGTTTGCCGTCAATCCCGTTGATGGAGATGTAATTGTCATTGAAATGAACCCCCGTGTATCCCGTTCTTCGGCTTTGGCTTCCAAAGCAACAGGGTTCCCCATCGCCAAGATGGCGGCAAAGCTGGCGGTTGGCTACACGCTGGATGAAATTAAAAATGACATCACTAAGAAAACTCCTGCCTCTTTTGAACCAACTATTGATTACGTCGTTACAAAAATCCCCCGATTCGCTTTTGAAAAGTTCCCCGGTTCTGAAGAAGTCCTGACAACGCAAATGAAGTCGGTAGGAGAAGCGATGGCAATTGGGCGGACTTTTAACGAGTCCTTCCAAAAAGCATTACGTTCCTTGGAAACCGGACGCGCAGGTTGGGGTTGCGATCGCAAGGAAAAATTACCCAGTGGTGAACAAATTCGCGCTCAACTGCGGACACCGAACCCTGAGCGTATATTTGCTGTGCGCCATGCCCTACTTCTGGGGATGACTGTTGAGGAAATCTACGAGTTGACAGGTATTGACCCCTGGTTCTTGGATAAGATGCAGGAACTGCTGGAGGTGGAGAAGTTTTTGAAGCGGACACCGTTGCAGCAATTGACAAAAGAGCAAATGTATGCTGTCAAGCGACAGGGATTTAGCGATCGCCAGATTGCCTTCGCAACCAAAACCACCGAAGATGAAGTCCGACAATATCGCAAACAGCTGGGTGTGATTCCAGTTTACAAAACGGTAGATACCTGTGCTGCGGAATTTGAGGCATTTACTCCCTATCACTATTCTGCTTACGAAGAAGAAACAGAGATCCTGCCAACGACCAAATCCAAGGTGATGATTTTGGGTGGTGGTCCCAACCGCATTGGACAGGGTATTGAGTTTGACTACTGTTGTTGTCACGCCGCCTTTGCTTTAAAAAAGGCTGGGTATGAAACGATTATGGTCAACTCCAACCCGGAGACAGTCTCGACTGACTACGATACGAGCGATCGCCTTTACTTTGAGCCGCTGACCAAAGAAGATGTGCTCAATATCATCGAAGCAGAAAACCCTATTGGGGTGATTGTCCAATTTGGCGGACAAACTCCGTTAAAGCTTTCTGTTCCCCTACAAAAATTCATCAGCACTCACGGTTGCGAACTCAACACTCAGATCTGGGGAACATCACCAGATTCTATCGACATTGCAGAAGACCGGGAGCGGTTTGAAAAGGTTCTCCAAAAGTTGAATATTGCTCAACCGCCAAATGGGATTGCTCGCACCTATGAAGATGCTTTGGTCGTTGCCAAACGCATTGGTTATCCGGTCGTCGTGCGTCCTAGTTACGTATTAGGAGGAAGGGCAATGGAAATTGTCTACTCCGATACTGAATTGGAACGTTACATGACTTTTGCTGTACAAGTGGAACCGGAACATCCAATTCTGATCGATAAGTTTTTGGAAAATGCGATCGAAGTCGATGTGGATGCCATAGCCGACCATACCGGAAAAGTGGTGATTGGTGGTATTATGGAACACATTGAACAAGCAGGCATTCACTCCGGAGACTCTGCTTGTACCATACCTTCCATTTCTCTACCACCAATCGTTCTAGAGCAAATCCGTGCTTGGACAGTGCAGTTGGCAAAGGCACTGAATGTCGTGGGGTTGATGAATATTCAGTTTGCCGTTGTTGGCACGCAAAGCTATTCGCCCCAGGTTTACATTTTAGAAGCGAATCCTCGTGCTTCTCGTACTGTACCCTTTGTGTCTAAGGCAACTGGCGTACCATTGGCAAAACTGGCATCATTAATTATGTCGGGTAAAACCTTGGAAGAGCTAGGCTTTACCAAAGAAGTGATTCCAGAGCACATTGCTGTCAAAGAAGCAGTCTTGCCATTTAATAAATTCCCCGGTACCGATGTCATTTTAGGACCAGAGATGCGATCGACTGGTGAGGTGATGGGCATTGACAGTGACTTTGGACGCGCCTTTGCCAAGGCAGAATTGGGTGCTGGTGAGCGTTTGCCAATGAGTGGTACGGTGTTCGTATCAATGAACGATCGCGATAAAGCGGCTGCGGTTCCAGTGGTTAAGGAATTTATTGATTTGGGCTTTGCTGTGATGGCGACGGATGGTACGCGTCACGTTCTTCAAGAACATGGTTTAGATGTTGAATTGGTGCTGAAGCTACATGAAGGTCGTCCTCACGTCCTAGATGCAATCAAAAACCATAGAATTCAATTGATTATCAACACACCTTCTGGGGAAGAAGCCCAAAGCGATGCCAGACTCATTCGCCGTACAGCGTTGGGTTACAAAATCCCCATCATTACCACGATTGCTGGTGCAAAAGCGACTGTCGCTGCTATCCGTACCTTGCAAAATACAACTTTAGATGTAAAGGTGATCCAAGAGTACACAGCAATCAGTTAGTCGCACCTTTATTGGGGAGAGAGAGGGAGTGCAGCAACAACATCATCCCTCCTTGTCCCTCCACCTGAGATTGTTGCAAGTTATCCGGATGAAGTGTTATGGTTTTCCCCTAGTTTTGGCTGGACACACTTGAACATAATTCGTTCTGCACGAACCCTTTAAGGATGCGTCGCAGAGAAGGTTTTTTCACTTGCTTGAGCGCTAAGTTAGCATCTAGCCACTGTCGCTTTCTTTGAGTGACTTCCGGATAATCTTCCAATAACCTCTCTACCAGTAACATAAACATTTTCACCCGGTAAATCTTACCTCGTTTGCGATACCTGTAAGTACCGAGTTCATTCGTATCCACCTGACCAATCACTCCGGCTTCTTCCCAAGCTTCTTTTGCTGCTGAATCTGGCGGGCTCATCCCATTACAGATACCTCCTTTGGGAATGACCCACTGTTGGCGATCACGGGTTGTAATCAGCAAGACTTCTATTTTTCCATCTTGGATTCGATACGGAATCACTCCTGACTGCTGAAACACTTTACGGGATTTTTGACTCATGTGATTCAGGTTCTTTAATATTCTCAGTGTTTTTATATTCAAGCTATTTTTAAAATACCGAAATTATCAAAGCAGATCTAAGGAGCAAATATAGCCGTGTGATACATTAAGTCATAAAATATACATATTATAAGTGCGTAGTCATCGTTATAAAATCCATCTGGTTTCACTCGACAAAAACTCAAATCTGCTTGTTTGGGTTCATTCAATTGAAAGTGTTTACCATAATTAATTTATACGTTACTTAAAGAAAGATGAATGCCTAGTGAAAACCATTAGCTAACTGACATATAATACCGCAAAAGTACGGTAATACTTTATATTTACCGTAGTTTATCGGAGAATTTCGATGAGTCAGTGGCAAGGTACAAAAAAATCAGGGACGAACTGGATTGAGCAAATTCAGAGTTATGCTGTTCAGACTTGGCACATTATTCAACAGTGGAGCAATAGATCAATAGGAAGTTGGTCGAATGGACATTCACTTCAGCGCTTTGTGTGCCTTTTTTTGATAGGAGCGAGCTTGAGTGTGGCGATCGCCTCCTGTTCTGGAAGTAGCTCTGCTTCCAAACAGGATGTAAAATTAACGCTCGTTTCCTTCTCAGTGACTAAAGCCGCTCACGATCAGATTATTCCCAAATTTATAGAAAAGTGGAAGAAAGAACACAATCAAAACGTGACTTTTGAGCAGAGCTATGGTGGTTCTGGTTCCCAAGCCGAAATTGTGATTCAAGGCTCGCAAGAAGCAGATGTGGTACATCTGGCACTGCCCTTAGATGTGACTAAAATAGAGCAAGCAGGTTTGATTAAATCGGGTTGGGAAACACGAGCTCCTAAAGGGAGCGTTGTCAGCAGATCCGTAGCGGCGATCGTCACCCGAGATGGCAATCCTAAAGGTATCAATACATGGGAAGACTTAGCAAAAGATGGCGTTAAGGTTATTGCTGCTAACCCCAAAACTTCTGGTATTGCTATTTGGGAATTTTTAGGATTGTGGGGTTCAGTCACTCAAACAGGGGGTGACGAAACTCAAGCGGAGAATTTAGCAACCAAAGTCTATAAAAACGCCCCCGTGCTCACAGCAAGTGCGCGTGATGCTAGCGATCTGTTTTTCCAACAAGGAAAGGGAGATGTGTTAGTCAACTACGAAAACGAGGTATTACTGGCTGAGCAGAAGGGTCAAAAATTGCCTTATGTCATACCTAAAGTTAACATCTCTATCGACAACCCCGTCACAGTTGTAGACAAAAACGTTGATAAACACGGTACTAGAGAAATTGCAGAAGCCTTTGTCGATTATCTTTACTCAGCAGAAGCCCAAAGAGAATTTGCAAAGTTAGGATACCGTCCTGTTAACCCCAGTGTCGTCCAAGAAGTGGCTAAGAACTATCCCCAAGTTCAAACCTTCTTTACCGCTCAAGATTTAGGAGGTTGGGAGCTTATCCAGCAGAAGTTTTTCAATCAAGGGGCAATTTTTGACAAAATTTGGACTGCAAGTAAAGCATGAGCAAACTTCACTTGTCTAAGTGAAGTTTTCTAAGTGAAGTTTGACTCACTTTACCAATGAGTATGCCCCGAACAAGCATTCGCTTCTGGATTCTTAATCTAATTGCAAATACAACACGGCACAAGACGGGATTTCAAAGAATATAGGATTTTAAGGTTATGAGTTTTTGTTACCAATCAAAGTGTTACACTTTACTGACATCTCTGATAGTTCTTACGTTCGGCATAACTTCTTGCAACCGCGTACAGGAGAAGCAGACTCAGGTGAGTGTGGATGGTGCTGCTGTTGGTTTTCCTATTTCTCTAGCCGTTGCTGAAGAATATGAGAAGGTTAAACCTAGTGCTAATGTGACTGTTGCTTCAAGTGGTACTGGAGGTGGCATAAGTAAGTTTTGTGCTGGAGATCTTGATATCGTCGGTGCCTCACGTACCATCAGGGCGGAAGAAATCAAAACCTGTCAAAAGAAAAACATTGAATTTGTAGAACTACTGATTGCCCTTGACGGAATTGCTGTCATTACCAATCGTCAAAATAACTTTGTCCAATGCCTAACTATTGATGAACTGAAAAAGATGTGGAGTTCCAAAGCCACGAACAAAGTGACAAGTTGGAATCAAATTAATCCAAAATTTCCCAACCAACCGCTCAAGCTTTATGCCCCAGCTTCTGATACTGGGACATTTGATTATTTTACACAAGCTATCACTGGCAAAGCCAAAAATAGCCGCACAGACTATAGTCCAAGTCACAATCAAAATACTCTTGTCCAAGGGGTTGCGGGCGATCCAACCGCTCTTGGATACGTTGGAATATCGTACTATTTACAAAACCAAGACAAGCTGAATTTGGTTGCCGTAGAAAGTCCAAAAGGTAAGTGTGAAAAGCCAGTTCCAGTAGACAATGTAGTGAAAAATATTTATACACCATTGTCTCGTCCCTTATTTATTTATGTCAGTAAGAAGTCCCTGGATACCAAACCAGCAGTCAAGGAGTTTGTTCAATTCTATTTAGAGAATTCCTGGAAATGGGTTGATTCAGTTGGTTATGTAGCACTACCTGATGACGCTTACGTCAAGGTACAACGAAAACTGGCGACTGGTGAAACTGGTACTAAATTCCGAAAGGCAAAACCAGGCGAGCCTATTATCAACTTCATCTAATACCATTTCACATTAAGGTTGATACACATAGGCAGCAAGGGAGCAGGGGAGATGTTTCTTCTAGAAATAGCTCGGCAGTATAAGGGCGATCGCCCTATTGGTTAGCGAATGCTGACAAATCCCGCCTTTTTAATTAATTCCTGACCTTGAGCACTCAGCAGTAATTTGGCATAGGCTTCGCCTGCTTGTTGGTCAATTTGACCATTCTGTTTCACGACCACTGATAATCGCCGACTCAGAGGATATTGACCACTCAGGAAGACTTCCGTATTCACTTGGTTGCGCTGTTGCGGACACTGAGAAAGTGGTACAAAAGGTGTTTTGTAAGGGGGAACCAGTTTATTCGAGTTACGACCTACTGGTAGCGGTTTAACGTTACATTGTGATACCACCAACGGTGCTGAAGTGTAGTAGATTCCTCCTGGATTAGCAGCGACTTGGCGCAGAGCCTCAGTTGTTGTCGCCATAAATTGAATGTATGCACCGGAGTCGCGATCTTTCTTACCGTATGGTGTAATTTTTAGATTAGGACCACCGACTTGACTCCAGTTCGTAATTTTGCCCGCGTAAATATCATTGAATTGGTTGACAGTCAGACCTTTGATATTCAAGCTGGGATTGACAGCGATCGCAATTCCATCAATCGCCACTGGTATTTCATTGAGGGTAAAGCCTCGTTGTCGCGCCTGTTGATACGCCTCATCTGCGATCGGGACAGAGGTCTGAGCAAATGACAGTTGATTATCCAACAACATACGAATACCTGTCTGGGAGCTAGGAGCACCGCGATCAGGATCAACATAGCGCAAGCGAAACTGAGGCAAAGCGTTTTGAATGGCTGGATCTAGTGCATTACGAATAGATACCCAAGTCGTACTACCACCATAATTAAACACTCCAGAAGGAACATTCTGTACTTGGGAGAAACTTTTGAGATTAGACTGTCCTTGTGACGGCGTATTGTTAACTAAAGTCCCTAAGTTACCACCAGAACGTTTGATCAACCACCAAACACCACCCCCTACTAACCCCAGTGTGATTAGTAGAGCCAAAACGAGAACTGTTGTTTCGTTTTTCTGGGACATACATCAATGGCTTATAACGCCAGAATTCGCTTAAAACATCAGTATACCTTTCAACTGTAGATTCAGTTTCAAGCGCTGAGAGCATCTGATGTGTTGCTAAGAACTTAGCTGTTGTTGTAGATACTATCGTAGTTTCTCTTGATTTTAGGAGTGGCTGGAGCAAAAGAATCGGTCTTAGCTAGACCTATTTCAATTTATAATGAAAGGATCAACCAGTTGGTAGCTAGGGTTCCGCTGTTTGAGAACAGGTCTGGACCGAGCGCTACATCAAGTCGCTACATCGGCAGTCACCTAGAGGAACAAAATGCCAGAGGGGATTGGTTGACATACATTCGTATGTCTTGATACTCCCAAACTTTTTGTTTTATGACTGTTTTAGCGCTTGTATTGGTTCTTGGGGCTGCGTTTGTTCATGCCAGTTGGAATCTTCTTGCGAAACGTGTTGCTGGTGGCGTAGCCTTTGTCTGGTTCTTTGGAATTCTCTCCACGTTAATTTATACTCCCCTTGCACTTGCTATCTTGGTTTGGCAGCAACCTGAAATTCGCGTTGCACAGACCGCTTTCATGATAGGAAGTGGTGTAATTCATACAGGATACTTCTTACTCTTGCAGCAGGGGTACCGAGTTGGTGACTTGTCTTTAATATATCCGTTGGCTCGTGGCACTGGACCCATGCTTTCTACGTTTGCGGCGATAGCCTTTTTAGGAGAACGACCAACTCTGATTGCACTAGGAGGAGTTCTCCTCATTGCTGCTGGCATTATTCTATTTACAGCTAAAGCACCCGAAGCAGGACAGACAAATCGTGTACAGTCCATCACCTATGCCCTTCTTACTGGCAGCTGTATTGCTGCTTATACACTTTGGGATAAGTATGCAGTGAGCCAATTGCTCGTTCCTCCTTTATTGCTAGATTGGTCTTCTAATCTCTGCCGTGCAACATTCTTAACTCCTGTCATGCCACAAAAATGGGGAGAACTCAGAAGACATTGGCAGATCCATCGCTTGGAAGTGATTGGGGTTGCTTGTTTGTGTCCACTGTCCTATATTCTTGTGCTAACAGCTCTGACTTTTAGCCCGGTGAGTTATGTTGCGCCTGCACGGGAGATAAGTATTGTTATTGGTGCAGTGATGGGTACACAGCTCTTAGCTGAGAAAAATGCTGCACGGAGGCTATTTGCTTCTACCCTCATGGTTTTGGGAGTCGTTGCACTCGCTTTTGGTTAAAGAGACTGACCTACCACCATGTTTAAATTCACGCGTTCAAGCAATTCAAAGTTCAAAAAATCATTTTAAATATTGAATTGCTTAATGCGTGTGTAGGGTTCTCTCCCCTGCTCCTCAACAAGGCGTGTTCCTGGTGCTCCTTTTTAACCATAAACAGCTTTAAATACAGTTCATCGATATAGTTACTGTAGATTAAAATGAAGTAAAAAAATGACATATTTGTATGCTCTTATTTTCAGGTTGAGATAAAAATCAAACAGTTACCATAAACAGTTGATTATAGTTATGGTTGATTAATTTTAATAATTCTTAGAAACTTTTCTTTTTCCATATAAATTATGAAAAAGATTTATGGACAATCTGTGGAGGGTGCATTAGGCTTAAGGAACGTGAAAGAGCCGTGAAATTGTAGTCTAGCAGCTAGCCAAGAATTCTTAGAAATGATACGATTCTTAATATATGTCAAAGAAAAAAATGTTGGACTGGTTACCTTCTATCTAACCGTAGATACTTGTGAACAAGGGGAAACAGCTGTAACTTCTATCAAATAAGAACTAAATTTGCACACCATTAGCCGCCGAGTTTATCGAGCGCGTAACGTACGAAACACAGTATAGGTTTCCAGTCTAACTGGGTAGACACTCAAAAAGAGGCATCTATCAGCAAAAGACCATTTTGTCAAACCCGTCAATACCGAAGAGTAGTGCCATGAAGACCGCTCAGACAGCCACAGACCTCGTGCGGACTTATCTACGTGAGATTGGCCGTGTGCCACTCCTATCCCATGAGGAGGAAATACATTATGGCAAACAGGTGCAACGTGCAACGGCATTGCACGAAGTGAAGGAGTCTCTTGCGATGCAGTTAGGTCGTCAACCCACTCAAGAAGAATGGGCAAAAGCGACAAATATAGAACTAACAGAGTTGAACGAAGCGATCGCAGACGGTGAAATTGCCAAAAACAAGATGGTAGAAGCCAATTTGCGACTGGTCGTATCTGTAGCCAAAAAGTACATTAAGCGTAATGTAGATCTCCTCGACTTGATTCAGGAAGGGAGTATAGGGATGCAACGAGGTGTGGAAAAGTTTGACCCCACCAAAGGCTACAGGTTTTCGACATATGCTTACTGGTGGATTCGTCAGGCTATAACTCGGGCGATCGCCGAAAAAGGTCGCACTATCCGGTTGCCTATCCACATCACTGAGAAATTGAATAAAATTAAAAAGGCACAGCGACAACTCTCACAAAAACTAGGACGCGCCCCCACGGCTTCTGAGTTAGCTCAAGAATTAGAATTGACTCCCAGGCAAGTGCGCGAATATCTAGAAAAGGCGCGGGTGCCGTTGTCTTTGGATTTGCGATTGGGGGATAACTACGATACAGAATTAGGGGAAATGTTGGAAGACACTGGCGTTTCTCCAGAAGAATTTGTTGCTCAATCCTCCCTTTCATATGATTTAGAGCGTCTCATGGCGGATCTGACCCCACAGCAAAGGGAAGTCATATCCCTGCGCTTTGGTTTAAAAGATGGGCATGCACACACTCTCGCCAGTATTGGTGAACTCCTCAATATTAGCCGCGAACGAGTGCGGCAAATTGAGAGAGAAGCCTTAACGAAACTCCGTAAGTCTAAAGCCGATATAAATGAATATTTGGCTAGTTAGTCATGTGTTGTGAGTCAGTGGTGCAATTCGGGAGCCACTGGCTCACACATGATAATTAGGTGAGACTATCCGTTGCTTTTGGTACGGTTACACCCACTTCCTGTTTGTAACTGAACTGTTACATTAGTTAGCAGGAACACAAGAAAGCAAAAGCATCGTCTTATACACCAAGGACGTCCACTACTCAAGTAAGATTGACCGCAGTTGTGGTAATGGAGGTATAACGTGAGTAACCAATCAAATCGAATTTCAGAATCAGAATTTTTCAATAGTGAATCAGAAAACGGCGACTTGTTGTGGCAGTACGTTAAATCTTTAAGCCCAGAGGCAGTCACCCAGTTATCTAAACCCTCTTCTCCAGAAGTCTTTCAAGTGATGGAACGCAACATTATGGGACTTTTGGGTAATCTACCTTCTGAGCACTTTGGTGTCACCATCACAACAAGCCGGGAACATTTGGGTCGTCTTCTTGCCTCTGCTATGATGAGTGGTTATTTTCTGCGGAACGCCGAACAAAGAATGACCTTTGAAATGGCTCTGCAAGGTACTGAAACCAGCAATACTGATGCTGATTAGCAATGAGAAATTGCTATTGAAGATTTCAGATTGTTGATTGATGCATACTAGTTACGAAAACGGAGCAAACATCTCCAAAAGTGCCCTGTGCGAAATCCTCAGAGTCTCCCTCCACGTAAATATCCTCAAACAAACCCTCAAGCAGCCTCTTAGAGGAGGGAGTCACCTCAAATTCCAGATTTAGAAAGATTCGATACAGCCAACTTTCGATGGAGGGGTGGTGGAAAACCAAAGAATTTTGCGATTCATAATACAATACAAACTCGGCAGACATTGAGATAGCTTGCCGAGTTTTGTTATTAGTCATTGGTTTTCTTCCTTCACTTTCCTAGTTGCTCATTACCCTCAAAACAAACCATGAATGAAACCACTGTCCCTCATAAAATCATTGGCGTTGCCGTTATTTGGAACGATAAAGGGCAAATTCTTATTGACCGCCGTCGTGCGGAAGGTCTCATGGGCGGTTTGTGGGAATTTCCTGGAGGTAAAGTTGAGCCTGGTGAAAGTATTGAAGAATGTATTAGACGAGAAATTTTTGAAGAACTGGGAATCGAGATAGAAGTGGCAGAGCATCTGATCACCATTGACCACACCTATACTCACTTGCGCGTTACTTTGACAGTACACAACTGCCGCTATGTTGCAGGCATTCCTCAACCAATTGAATGTGAAGAAATTCGCTGGGTCAGTTTGGATGAGCTAGAGCAGTATGCTTTTCCTGAAGCAAATACGCAAATTATCGCAGCTTTAAAGTCTTCAGGAAGTCACCAAAATCCTTAACTCTGTTTTAGCTTTTAGCGGAAGAAGCCCCGCACCGTACTCGAAGAGTCGGTGTCGGGATGAATTCCGGGCAATGACGAATTGACCGACGAGCGAAAGTGAGCGTAGTTCACTCAGCAATGTTGATCGATGAGGAATTGCCTCTCTCTATGGTTGGTAACGAGTCAATAAGCTCCTCAAGAACTTGAGTCAAAGTCTTGTCAGCGTGAGCAGCATACATACGGATTTTATTGAGTCTACGTTCACTTATCCTCATTTTTAACTGTTTATTTTTCATAAAGTGACCCTAATGAGTACACGTTTATGTTAGCGTAGGCGTACTAAGAAGATTATAAAAGTGTTAAAAGCAGTTAAGGTAAGACTATACCCGACAACTGAACAAGAGATATCTCTAGCCAAATCGTTTGGTTGTGCGCGTTGGTATTGGAACTACGCTTTAAATGCTTGCATTCAACACTATAAAGAAACAGGAAAGTCATTAAAACTGAGTATTTACAAAGCTTACTTGCCTCAATTAAAGGTAGAACATCCTTGGTTGAAAGAGGATTGTTACTCTGCTGTTTTGCAGAGTGTAGCTATCAATCTAAATAAGGCTTATACTAACTTTTTTGAGGGTAGAGCCAAGTTCCCTAGATTCAAATCAAAGCACCATAAGCAATCAATCCAATATCCTCAAAACGTTAAAGTTGTGGGTGATTGTTTGGAAATTCCTAAGATTGGTGTTGTTGAAGCAGTCTTGCATCGACCTATTGAAGGGAAAGTTAAAACAGTCACTATCAGCAAGACTCCTACAGACAAGTACTTCGCTTCTATCCTTTGTGAGGTGGAAGACGGCAGTAGTCAGTATAGAGGTGACAAAACACTTGGCATTGACCTTGGTTTAAAAGACTTTGCTATTGTTCATGATGGCAATGAAGTTACTAAGCATTCAAACCCAAAACACCTTAAGCGCCATGAGAAAAATCTAGCGCGCAAGCAGAAGAAGTTTGCTCGCAAAGTTAAAGGTAGCAATTCAAGAAACAAATACAGAAAACTGGTAGCTAAGGTTCACGAGCGAGTATCGAATTCCCGCCAAGACTTCCTACATAAACTAAGTAGGAAATTGGTAGATGAAAGCCAAGTCATCGTTGTAGAAAATCTCAATGTTAAGGGAATGGTACAGAACCGCAAGCTATCAAAGTCAATATCCGATGTGGGATGGGGAATGTTCGTAAACTTCCTGGACTACAAGTTGAAACAAAAAGATGGTCAACTAGTAGAAATCTAACGGGGTGACAAAAGAGCTAGGATACAGCGAGAATAAGCGACCTAGCCCTGAGGCCTCGTTGATAAAAGGGAGATTTATTGCGACATAATCTCATTAACCGAGTGACTAAATCTTTGTATGGCTCCACAAAATTAACCCAAGTTTCACCATAGAGTCCGATATAAAAACTGCTATGACGCCTTTCAATACGACCAGGTTCTTTAACGCGACCAACATAGTTTTGTACACCTTTTCGTTTAATTTCCTGTCCATGAATCGTAGCAGAAGTGTAAGCGATGGCTATCAACAAAATGAGAGTAATTAGTCGTTCACCAGATACATTAGTATCTTCCAAGTTATAACCTCCCTTCTTCAAGTCTCGGAACATTTCTTCTATATTGAATCTTCTTTTATACGCTGCGATCGCTAACTCAAGAGTCTCTAGATTTGTGAAAATAAACCATCCTTCTTTGGGAGCAATACCTAAAATTTTGCGTTTCCATTTACAAGCAACGTTAAAGCTAAAAAATCCTTGAGTTTTTGTCACTTTGACTCCTTTCAAAAACAAAGAAACTCCTGGGGATAATCCTATCTGTTTTAGTTCCAGCCAAATTTCTTGTTCTGTTTCTACGAAATAGTTCTTTTTCAATCGCAAGCAAAAATATACATTCCTTTCTCTGAGCCAATTTGCTAGTTTAACAGAACAAAATTCTCTATCTCCTAATACACAGATTTTATAATTATCAAAAAGTTGTAATACTTGAGAGAGAATCTTTTTTTGTTCATCTAGGTTACTATTACCTAGCTTTGGTAGTAGTGTAAAATATATCGGGAATGCTCTCTTATCCCAAACAACACTAACCATGAAGAGATTGATCCGACTCCAATTTGTTCTATCCATTACCAAATAAATAATTTTTTCTCTGTCAAAATATGTTGATAACCAAGTTGTCACAATCGGAAACCAAATTTTTTCAATCGAGAGGTTTGGTAATGATAGAAATCTTTGTATTTTCTTCCTTCTACTTTCAAATAGTATGGGAATTGGCAAAGCAGTAGCCAGGGTTTCTAAGTTAACTTTTTTAATGGATTGTAGAAGATTAATTAGAATTTGGAGCAACAAATATTCTGCACAACTCAGATGACTTTGCAAGTGTGTTTGGTAGAATAAGGGTAACATTATCAATAAACAGGTCTTCTTGACAAAGGTAGACCTATTTTTTTTATCATAAATTGCTACACACTTTACCTCGCAAGCTTTCCAGGGTACTTTGTCGCCCCGTCAGAGTAGAAATAGGAAGGTTCTTTCCCAGTTCCAAAACTTGCTCGATCTGCGGTCACGTCGTTGACGAGTTAACGCTCGATATTCGTGAATGGGATTGTCCCAAGTGTGAAACTCGCCATGACCGTGATGGTAACGCAGCGCTAAACATCAGAAACGAAGGTATTCGGATATTATCTATGGACGGAGGGAACCCCGTTCTTGCTGACGGAGGCTGTGTAAGACCACCTACCCGTAAGGGCAAGGGGCAACGGTCAATGAAGTCAGAAGCCCACACCGTACCCGACAGGGTCGGTGCTGGGTAGTTCACGAAGCTCTGCCATCTCACCTTATTTTTTCAACACCACCTCTTCACTAGCCTGACCCAGTTTGTCGAGGGCTAAGGTAATAGGCTTGCGATCTATGAGCTCAGAAAGTTCAGGTTCTTTGCCCTTTAACACTCCTAGTGACTTCATCCTAGAAATTGTATATGTGAGCCGTTTTTTGTCAATACCATCGTTAACAGGGAAGACTTTGTTTTTCTCTAGCAGCACATCGTAAGTTTTGTCGATGACGCTAGCATCAAAGCCAGTTGTCTTAGCTGCGATTTTGACTGTCTCGGCTTTGTTTTGGTACATAAATCTATGCGCCTGGATGATTGCAGTCAGGTAGCGTACTGCGAGGTCGGAGTTTTTTGCTAACCAGTCTTTTTTGACTATGTAATTGCCGTAGAAATAGTCCGGCTCGACTTCATGCAGATTAACAAGTATGTGAAATCTAGAATCGCGTTTGAGTATGTCAAACACTTGCTCGGTTTGGAGGATGGCAGATTCTATTTGTCCAGCGATCAGTGCCTGAATGTAACTAGGTGGGGAAATCGGAACATAATTGACATCTTTGGGTGTCAAATTGGCACTTTGAAGCACCATGCGAGTCATAATCTCGCGAAATGCACCGATATCCTGAACACCAACATTCTTACCGCGTAGATCTGCAACCGATTTAATCGTCTTAGGTGTGACCATTGAAACTGTCAGTCGGTTGGCGTAAGTGCCAATAGTGGAAATTTGACCACCTCCAACGGCAGCATTCACCACCGGCTCAGTACTAGAGCCACCGATCGCCACATCACCAGCAACCACTGCTTGAACAACCTTCACTGCTGAATCTAAGTTTTTGATGGTTACGTTCAAGCCTTGCTGCTGGAAGAATTCTTTTTCCTGAGCGATCGCCACATCAACATTTGCAAAGCTGGTTTTTCCTGTCGGCAAACCAATCTCGATTGTTTTTGGTGTAGCGGTTTTCGACTGAGTAGTGTTTTGGGATGAGTTGTGATCACACGCGATAATCAATGTTGCACTCAGGATAGCGAGTACAAAGAATGTCACAATGACTCGCAGCTGTCGTTGCATGAAAACCTCCTAATTATGCTGACGATGACGCCAAGGCGAAATGCGTGCTTCCGCCATTTCTAATAGTTCTGTGCTGACGACACCAGCGACCATCAGCACAACAATAGGTACGAAAACGCGTGCAGTCTGAAACGAATGGGCATTGGAGACAATCAAGTATCCCAGCCCCGAAACGGCTGTGTAAAACTCAGCAATGATAACAGCAACCAGCGCCCGACCTATTGCTAGACGAATTCCGGTCATAATAAAAGGCAGTGCTGATGGAAACACTAAGTCAATCCAAAGCCGATATTCTGTTGAGCAAAACGAGCGTGCAACCTCAACAAGCTGCGGATCAAGCTCACGCACCCCTCGCATTGTATTGATGAGTACAGGAAATATCGTAAACAGCAGGACAACCACGACCTTGGCGGATGTGCCAAACCCAAACCACAGGACAAGAACGGGTACTAGGGCAATCATAGGGGTAACGTACAGTGCCGTAATCGGCATTTCCAATAGGGCGGATGCCACTGTATTACGACCTGTTACCAAGCCAAGCACAATACCAAGAAGCGTACCCAGTAGAAATCCTGTGACGAGTACACTGACGCTTTGACTTAATGCGACTGGGAGTGTGCCATCGGCGATCATGTCTATGGCGGCTTGAGCGATCGCAGTGGGATAGGTAAAAAGGATCGGATTTGTTGTACGTCCGTACCATTCCCAAAGCAGGAGAATCACAAGCAGTGAGACCCCACGAATCCACCATATTCTATTGGCTCGTTGGTCAGTCTTACGTCGAGATAAAGCAACTTTGGTTGAGGTAGAACGAGATACTGATATTTTCGGCATTGCTCCTACAGAATCAAGGTGTCATTTCTGACTTAGTCAGGCGCATAACCATGGTGTAACGCGTCCCATATTTGCTGTCGTAGCTGAGGATATGTAGGATGAAAACGGAAATCCCGAGGATGACGCGGACGGGGTATCGGCACGTTTAGATCAAGGCAGACTCGCCCTGGTTTACCACATAGCACCACAATGCGATCGCCTAGTAAGATTGCTTCATCGAGATCATGAGTGACCAAGATAGCTGTCGTTCGACGGCGTTGTGGGTCTTCCCAAAGGCTTACCAATTCGCCTTGGAGTATTTCGCGTGTCATTGCATCAACGGCGCTAAATGGCTCGTCAAGCAGAAGCATCTCTGGTTGACGAGCCAGAGCTCGTGCAATACCAACACGCTGTTTCATCCCTCCAGAGAGTTCGTAGGGATAGCATCGAGCATATTCCAACAAACCCATGACCTCAAGCAAACGCGTCACAATACCCTCTTCATCGCGCCGACCTTGGACTGATAAACCGTACTCAACATTTGCTCGCACAGTTTTCCAAGGAAAAAGACCAAAGTGTTGGAAAACCATTGCCATTCGAGGGGTAGGACGGGTAATGGCAACATCGTCGAGGAGAATACGACCATAGCGCAGTGGTATCAAGCCTGCCATTGCTCGGAGCAAGGTTGTTTTTCCACAACCTGATGGTCCAACAATGCACAGTAGATCATGTTCCTGCAGTGCCAGCGAAATATCTTGCACCACCAGCCTTTTGCCAAAGGCGATCGCCACATTCTCAAGGAGTATCTTGGGACCCCGTGAACTCATGTCTGCTTCTTTCTCACAGCTACTGTAGGGAGCATCAGGTTTGTGTTACCTGAAATCCGTGAGAGCAGAACGACCAACAAACAGGTTTCATTGTTGATGAGTGCGCTGAACGTGGTAAGAGAGATCCTCTTTCTGAATAGATAGAGGAAGTGCAAGTATTTCTTTGTACTTGGAAACTTTTTTGTAAAATCTTTGTCATCATGGGATGCACACTAAGGGATTTTAATTTCACCTTCAACTAGTTGACAAGACTGCACTTGCTTAACTTGCTTGAAGCCAGCTTAGCTCAGTATGAATACTAACGGGTTGATTTAAAGGTTTTATGGTGGTAATGAAAGTTTTTAACAGTCAATCTAACAATCTAAAGATAAATGCTTGCTTTGTCAATCGATTAATTATTACTGAAATATATTATCGATAACAGCAATGAAATCAAGCTAGATAATCTTAATATTTAAAATTTTTAGTAAATAGATATCAAGCTATTACCCATCTACTTTAATCTTTTAATTGTGAGGTTGAAAAGGAGAGTGGTAAAAGGTTTGGCTCATTGAAAAATCTCAAAATATGCAATTTCAATGTCTATAGCTCTGAGCGGCTTAAAGATTCATAAATTAATCTTTTTCAAGAAATTCATAATAAAGTCAATTTCTCATGTTAAGTTTGATGTTTCTTTCTTTATTAGTTCTTGAATTGCTAGTTTCAATTGTGATATTGTAAAAAAGTGTACTAACAAAAATAGTTACAGATTATTAGTATTCTTCACTTATTTTTCCTTATTATTAGAAGTTTTGATTCATAGACGAAGGTGATGTTGGGAGACTGCCTGCGTGAGTTTTGTGGTACGCTTGCAAATTGTAATGAAATTAACGTGCGTGAGTTAGCTTAATTGATTGCGATCGCTTATAGACTGAATAAACCTCTAAATCTACCAACCAATCTACCAACTAGGGCTATCCTAACCGAAGAGAGATCCAGGAATTAAACACAAAAGCCCCTACCTAAGAACTGATAGAAGAAAAAGTTACCAGGTGCAACACCGCAATCTACAACATACGTGTTTAAGAAGGTTCGATGACTAATCAAGAGTTTCAGAAAGAAACTATAGTTTGCGGCTGGTGTAAATACGCAGAAAATACTGTTGGAGCTACACATTGTGAAAAGTGTGGTAAGCCTCTTATTGCTTCTGTACCTACCAGAGAGAGAATCACTAGGTCTACATTATTCGTAGGTGGGCTTAGTTTACTGGCCATAGTGTTACTGCTTTTTGGTGTGGGAGGTTACTTTTTCTGGCAACCAGTCAAACTCTCAACAACAACTGACAATTCCAACAGTTCCTCCACGAGTAATCTCAGCAGTTCCTCCGACATTCAACTCTACAATTCTATGAAAGAAGTTCCGAATGTGCCTGAAGGAACATTTAACTACGGTGGTGCTGTTCTCTTTGCATCTATAACTAGCAGCGGCACACATAAGGCTATGACGGAAGCTCACCGAAATTTTCGCCTGGTCTACACTGAACCTACATCTGGTAAGCCTGGTAACAGTAGGAGTCTTACTATGCTGTTGAATGGAGAACTGAGCTTTGCTCAGATTGCTCTACCTCTGACAGATGCTGAATACAGCAAGGCAAAAGAGCGTGGCTTTGCCTTAGAACAGGTTCCTGTTGCGATTGATGGGATTGTCGTCTTTACCCATCCAGATTTATCAATTCCTGGGCTTTCAGTAGATCAACTCCAGGAGATATATAAGGGCAAAATTACCAACTGGAAACAGCTGGGAGGTCCAGATCTGCAAATTTTACCTTTTGCCAGACCTAAAGTTGCTACCTTATTGCATGTGCTTCTTGGTCCAGAAGTCGATAAAGTCAGTCCGAAAGTGCAATATATCCGCGATTACACTGAGGCTATTCGTAAGGTGGCTTCGACTCCTGGAGCCATTTCCTTTGGAGGAAGTGGACCACTTGTCGGTCAAAAATCAGTCCGCTTCATCCCTCTGGCTAAAGCCAAGACTAAGGAGTACGTGCAACCTTTCATAGATGATGGCAAGGGGCTCAACGCTACAGCATTCCGGGATGGTAGTTACCCCATGATTCGACGTCTATTTATTGCGATTCGTCGGGACGGCAAAATTGATGAACAAGTTGGAGTCGCTTACACCAATATGTTACTGTCTAAAGAAGGTCAGCAATTCGTTGAAAAAGCAGGTTTTCTTCCCCTGCGCTGAGGTCATTAACCATTAGACTTCTTGCATAATGTCATTTTCAACCAATAAAGACTCAACAAGAAATCTGTATAATCGTACAGCATCACAATGGATTCGAGAAGAACCCAGTGTGCTCACAGACTTTACTGCACGCCCTTTTGTCATAGAGTTGTGTGAACCTGTTTCTGGACTGAGAGTACTTGACCTAGGTTGCGGCGAAGGTTATTGCAGTAGAGAATTACGCCGACGTGGTGCTGCGCAAGTGCATGGAATTGACATTTCGGAAAGCATGATTGCTGCAGCCAACCAGCAAGAAGTCAAAGACAGTTTGGGTATTCACTACCAAGTGGGGTGCGCTACCAACCTCCAGCAGTTTGGGGACCATGAAATGGACCTAGTTGTTGCAGTTTTCGTATTAAGCTACTTGACAATGCAACAGACTCAGCAATGTATGGCTGAAGTTGCACGCATTCTGCGTCCTGGCGGTCGATTTGTCTTTAGCGTTCCTCATCCATCCTTTCCATATATGCGGGAGACAGCATCCCCACTCTATTTTCAAGTGGAGGACAAAGGCTACTTCAGCCAGCGAGATCAGCAGATTCCTGGTCGTCTCTGGAAGCGAGACGGTTCCTCGCTAAATATACAATTGGTTCATAAAACTCTTGAGGACTATTTTGATGCTCTCAAAAGTGCTGGCTTTAATACGATGCCAACCCTTAAGGAACTACACGTGACTCCAGAGCATATTGCGTTGGATGAATCATTTTTTAGTCCGTTAATTGATTTACCACTCCATTTGGCTATACAGGTATTACAATAGGCGCAAAGCAGACTTGTTCGTTCAAAAGCTAAAAAACTTCTCAAGAGACTCGTCAGCTAGCAATTATCACTGAAGCTTTTAGCTGCCTGCTTGGTCTTGTCCTGTTTGGGAATTTTAGGCTCACAAACTCTGGGTTGGGCAACAGGACAAGCTCTTGCGCCAATGACATCTAAAAAAATAGTTAATTTGGATACACTGGTAACGTAAAGTGGAACCAAGCTCCGCCATTAGGAGCCGCATCCACCCATATTTGACCGTAGTGCGCTCGAATAATGCGCTGGCATAAACACAGACCAATGCCGTAGCCTTCTTTACTTTCATCACGCTCCAAGCGGTAGTGATTCTCGAAAATAAGCTCGCGGTTTTCTTCAGGAATACCAGGACCTGTATCGCCAACACTGAATTGAACTTTTTGGGTGGTGCGGTGGAGCCCGCAAACACTAATATCGCCGCCTTCAGGTGTATATTTGATAGCATTATCCAGCAAGTTGATCAGTACCTGGCGAATGCGTTCTGGATCTGCGTAAACATTAGGTAAGTCTTTAGGAATGTCTTTCTTTATCTTCTGAGATTTGGCAATGTAGCGATCGCGCAATTCATCTAAAACTTCCAGACAAAGTTTGCCTATATCCACCTTTTGCGGTTGAATGGGAAACTCCCTTTCATTACCACGTCCTACCTGCAAAAGGTCAGTAATCATACGATCTATTGTTTTGGATTGGCTGCGGGCTTGCTTAAACAAGTGTACTGTCATCTTTGGTGTCAGACGCTCAAACCCACTTTTTTGTTCGTTGTAGTTAGATTGTAGTGTATCTATGGCTATACTCACGGCAGTCAAGGGATTGCGTAGGTCATGGGCTAACATAGCAATCACCCGGTCTTTAAACTGGAGTTGCTCCTGGAGTTTCTCTTTTTCCTGTTTTAAGCGAAAGATTTCATCTGAGAGTGTGATCAGTTCTGCTGAAACAGCAACCGAACGAATAGAAGACTTGAGTTCTCTAACACGACCATTTTCTTCAGTTTCCTGCAGTCCACTTTGTAGTTGTAAGTAAGCATCAACAGCAGCTTGCCACCGGAGCCAGCAAGTTTTCAATTGACCAATTATATTACTACCAGCCAAGATTTCCCTTGGCTCTGGGTGGATTTTTATGAGGGCTGGTGTTGCTACCAGTTTGAAATGCTCCGCCAAATAGGGCTGTTGACCGACATCAACAATTTGAAGTTCAAAGTTGTAGTCAGCCTGCAACTCCTTTAAGTAAGAGCGAATCCGCTGCACTTGTGGTTTGGACTTTGGTCGTCCATCGACAAAAAGTAACAGCTGTAGTGGAGCCTCAGAATAAATAGGCTGATCCTGGGAAACTTGCATGTAATCGTGTTTCAGCACTGGTAACAAACCAACAACGCTTTACTGGAAGTGAAAATTGACTGGCAGTTGTCGATGGAGTAGTCGTTCTTTTTTTCTCAATTTAATATCTATTTTAGATTTTTCATACTCCTAACCCATATAGGTTTTTGAAAAGAGATAAATCGTTTTTAGTCTTTTGTTTCCTTTTTGCCTATGAATGACTCTAGCAAAGGCTTTTGCTGCGGAATTGAATTGATTGCTCACACAGAGTGGGCAATCTCCTACTCTAGTCTTAAACCAAATGTGAACTATACAGGAGGAATAGACTTTCCAATCCAACGTTGTAGAACGCTCGAATGACAGTACAAAATCCCTAAAGCTTTGTGTCACTCATCACCATCATTGGGAAACTATTCCCTTTTGGCAGAGTCGTTATCTTGGAAAACCGACGACACCTTTCTCAACACAAGAACGGATTTTACTGACCAGTTCACCATCCATCATCGGTAGAACTGCGAAAAAAAACCTGGCTAATTATCAAGCATTGATGCAACCTGGTATTGCAACGCCTCAGAAAGCAATTGCCACTCAAAGAAGTAGCTAGGCAACTCATAGCCAAAGCCATAACAGCATTTCCTTAAGCAGCTCAATTTCAAGAACCGAAGGAAACTGCAATAGCGCTTGACCTCTTTGCATACGACTGGCACCCTCAAAAGCCGCAAACTTATGCTAAGTTTTTTCAAATGCCCAACATGAGGATTTTCTGAGTGTTGCTATATTCAGTTGCAAGGAAAAGTCAGCGTCGCTATCCTTTTCCGTCCTTGGGTGAGGTAACGAGGGGATTTACCCCCAGCTTAGCACTTCAGGTAGCTGCTGATAACTTTTAGATGTTTTCTGGTGGGGTTAATGATAACTTCCTAGTGAAGTTGGGAGATGAATGATTCAAAAATTCTTCCCAAAAACGAAAATTTTCCTCAACTCCTTTGTCTCTCAAGCAGTTGGAAGCTTTGCACCTAGAACGAACAACGACGGTTTCTCAGCGGGAAAGACCAGAATTGGAACCAGAGGTAAGTTATTTTAGACTAGGCTAAAGCAGTACTTGACGACATACATTTGGTGCGATACCTACACTTGCAATTGCTAAATGCTATCAAGAGCAGTCAACCTTATGAAAGATAATTTCGTCAGCGATAATGCAAAAGAAGCTGTGGTTCTAAACCAGGAGTCAAGAAAGAATATTGTAAAAGATTATATTAGTAAAGTCTTTATTATTGCTTGCAAAGAATCAACTCACCAGCTTGAGGAAGTCTTAAATCAAGAAAGCTTTTTGTATGAAGTGCTCAGGCAAGAAACCAAACAAGAATATCAAAACTTTTCCCGAAGTTATCTTTGCTTGATGAATCATCAACGAGCTTGGGAAAGAATCATCCTAGAGAATAAACCAACTTTGATTATTGAAGCAGATTTTGTTCCAGTACTTGGTTTTGGGATGCTTCCTCTCCCCTTTAATCCTCATCAAAGTGATGTTGGAATTTGTTGGCTCTACACTTGTGCATCTCAGGTGTACAGTGTGTCCTCTGATGGCTATGCTGAAGGGTTTTCAACTTCAGCAGTTGCTTACATTGTTACCCCGCAAGCTGCCCGCTACTTACTAGATTTGGCAAAGGAAGTCATAGAAAAACAGGGAGCGACAACCTACTCTACTTGGGACTCTACTATTGATTCTTTTCTACGTCAAAGAAAGTTGAAGAACTACATTCCTTGGCGGAACTATGGTGAACATGGAGGATTACCTAATCTAGAACATCATCAAAACAATCTCAGTAGAACTCATCGAGCCGATGTTCTCTATGGTCAACTGGCATTTATGCCGATATATGCTGGCAGTGAAAAGGATGGAAAACTCAAGTTTTTAGCAGTCAGGCTGCAGGCTCGCCTCAAGGGAATTTTTCGTTTAGCAACTGGACGCTTTGTACGTCTAAAAGTTCTTCAAGGTTCTAGCTCACCCGCTAGGTTACTCAGGTTTGCGGTTTTGAGACATTTTTCGTTGCACCTTTAATGAGTGTTGATAATGAGTGCTGAGTGAGTGCTTTCTTCTCATAGTCTGCGCTAGTGTAGGAATTGACAATCGAATTGTGATTAAGCGTGGTGCACTGTAAACGTCCAGTTGTATTAGTGAGTTTGGCTGTTTTACTCACCTCTTTAACAGCCTGTGCCAACAGTCCAGCAGCCAAAAATATTGAGCAGTCTTTGGCGGCTGATTCCAGGTTGCAGGATAATCCACTCAGCTTTGGCGCTCAAGAGGTACGCAGTAGCCAACAACCACAAACTACGCAGCCGACAGTGCAGTTGCCAACTGATTTTCCCAAAGATATCCCATTGTATCCTAATGCCACCTTACAAGAGGTGACACCCCCCAGCAACGAAAATCCTGGTGCATCAACTCGCTGGCAGAGTTCGGACCCAAGTAATCTTATTGCTAACTATTATCTCCAACAGTTGCAGGCAAAGAACTGGCAAGTTGTACCAGGTTCCACAAATGAGCCAGGAAGTTCTTTTGAGGCGCGGCGCAATGATACACAGATCAAAGTCTCCATTCAGCCGAAAACAGTCACCAATGCCGCACCTAACCAACCACAAACGTCCACTGAAATATTAATTTCGTACCAAGCTAATTCCACGGAAACAGCACAAGTTAACCCAACTCCAAGCCCCGAAGCGACTGACGATGCCGGTGTTCCTCAACCTGGTGATTCGCAGTTTGTTGGTCCTGTACAATCACAAGGCTCAGCAACACAACCAAGTGCTAGTACCTCTGAGAACAAAAACACTTCAGCGACTCCCAGGGCTCAGCCCAGTTCTCAAGAATTCAGCGATATCAACAAGGTACCGCAAGAATTCCGGCAATATATCCAAGATTTGGCAGCATTAGGAGTTTTCACTGGACAATCAACTGGTGCTAAGAGCTATTCTGGTAACACAACCAATCAGTTTGACCCAGGTAAAGTTATAAATCGTCGGGAATTTGCCCGTTGGCTAGTGACTGCTAATAATACGATGCACGCTAATGATCCAGCTAAGCAGATTCGTGTCGCATCAGAAAGCTCTCAACCAACTTTTCGCGATGTCCCAAAAACTGACCCTGATTTTTCGACAATTCAGGGATTAGCTGAAGCAGGATTAATTCCTAGTCCTTTGTCTGGAGATTCTACAGCGGTTTTGTTTCGACCTGACGCACCTTTAACACGTGAGCAGTTGATTCTTTGGAAAGTACCTCTTGACACACGTCAAGCTTTACCGTCTGCAAATTTAGAGGCAGTTAAGCAAACTTGGGGTTTCCAGGATGCTGCCAAAATTGACCCTAAAGCATTACGGGCAGTTTTAGCAGATTTCCAAAATGGCGAAAAATCGAATATTCGTCGCTTATTTGGCTACACAACGCTATTTCAACCGAAAAAAGCAGTCACTCGGGCTGAGGCTGCTGGTGCTTTATGGTATTTCGGGACTCAAAGCGAAGGGATATCAGCTCCGGAAGCTCTGAAGTTAACACGTCCGCAGAGTTAGCGCTTTGACTGTCTTGTCAACAAGTACTTTTTTAGCCGTTTGCGACCCTACAACTGATTGCTGCACAGGCATAAACCACAGTTTCCGATATTAGCAGACAAAATTTGTCAAGCTACACTTGACGCTGATGTGGTCAAGAATGTAAAGTATTACTTGACAGCAGGCAGAGCAGACTATGAAAAACCGACTGAAAGAACTTCGACAACTGCACCAATGGTCACAATCTGACCTCGCCAAGGAATTAGGAGTCAGTCGTCAGGCGGTCAATGGTTTTGAATCTGGAAAGTTTGACCCCAGCCTAGACATGGCTTTCAAAATTGCTAGTCTGTTCAACGTTGCACTTGAAGATGTTTTCATCCGCGAGGCAAAAAATTCTATGCAAACACTTGTTGAACGATTCAAAAAATATTTTGGTTTCGAGCGGTTTACTCAAAAAGCAATCAACGCGGTCAGTTTTGCACGAAATGAAGCAACACGATCACTCAAATCACAAGTCGAGCCAGAACATCTCTTGGCTGGCTTGTTAGCTGATCCAACCACAACTTCGGCTCGTTTACTTCGAGCAAATGGCGTAACACTAGACATCGAAGCCAATGAGTATTCTTTTGAATCCCGTGGAAATCTAAGATTTAGTCTAGAGAGTAAATCTGTTCTAGAGCTTGCCTTGGAAATTGTTCAGATCAAGGGTAAGAAGTCTATTGGGACTGAACATCTATTGTGGGGTTTAGTCCGACTAGCTGAAACAGACAATACTACTCTGAGTAACCTGTTCCAACGATATGAAATTGATCTCGAAGCTCTGAACAATCAACTAGCAGAAACGGTCTAAATTAAAACTAAAAACCGGCTGAGATTACCTACCAGAGGATCGGGATTTTGGGAGCTTTTTCTGCTCTCCTCTCCAGTAACCTCATTATTCTTTCACAGGTAGGCTGTCCGCAGCCCACCCCACATTAGCAACTGCAAACTGCTGTAAAGCAGTCAAAACTGACTAATTTGCGACCTCAGCCATCTCAATGATGCGCCCTTCATAGTCCTTGACCAAAAAATTCATGGGCTTCTGGCTACGGATCTTGAATTTTAAGCCACGTGTTTCCACCCGCATTAAAATCATTTCTAGACAGTCGCGGTCAAAGCAAACGTGGCGTTGCTGATTTTTACTACCTAAACTTGCTCCCGTGATAACGTGCAGCTGAGTATTTTTCTTTAACTGATACCACAGCCCTTCGCTAGCACTAGACATTCTACTGCTGGAGAAAGAAGGGCTGCTGGATAGGTAAAGCGGATCAACTCCCGTTGCGCCTAAAGTTTGCTCGTAGTTGTAGTAGTAGTGTAAAGGCACTTCAGCTGCTGGCAAATCAAGCAGTCCTTCATACAACTGTCGTGCAACCTCTAAATCTGACACCATGACAGTGTGTACTTTTGGGGCACTGGTGAGAAACATCCACATGGCACCAGCATAGGCTGCTAGTAGCATCACCATTATGCCTTGGGTGGAGAAAAGGCTATCTAACGGTAGGGAAGGCAAAAAAGATCCCAGGAGCAAAGGCTCAAGCATCAACTGTGACACGCTAACTGCTATATCCATGAACAAATCGGGAAAAGTTATGTATAAAGAAACAAGAGACCAGCTTTTAATTTATAGATTAAGACTCAGTTTAAGTCTGTGTTTCTAGTGTATCAAGAGCAATAGAATATGACCGCTAGTTTAAAAAAACGAGCGACAGTATATTATGCAATCAACAACATAATTGCCTTTTCTAAGACAATTTTAGTAACACACCTTGGTTCGGATGGTGCAAATTCCTCATTTTCCTGAAGCCAATCACCCACTCATTAAGTCACTATTTCATCATAGTGACCAAGAACTACTGACTCTTTTTCAGCAAAACCCGGATGCAGGTCGATACTTCACGGCGATTTTTTGTCGCTATAACCCGATAGTCTACACGTTGATTCGGCATTCAGCGCGATCGCCAGTGCAAGCTGATTATCTTTTTGCTCTAACCTGGCGACATATCTACTATGAACTTGGTGGACTGGATTTAAACGAAGGTCAATTTGTAAAAGTTGGTCTAACCTTGCAAAATTGGCTGATCAACATTACAGCTTACTGTATTAATGAGATCCAACTCCCTCCGACAGAGTCAATTCATTATTCTCTCAAAGCGACTTCTCCACCACTGTGGTGTTATGTCGAACAGGTGTTAGATCATCTACCACCCATGTTGCGATTGATAGTTTTGATGGCTCAAACTTTCCACTGGAGCGAAACCAGAATCGCAGCCTACTTACAAGCTGAAGGAGAAACCATTACTCCCAGTGAAGTAGCAAATTTACTTCAAGAGGGTTATCGTATGCTAGAGGAAAATTTACCAACAGATATTCGTATAATTTACTTGGGTGAAAATCTCCTTCAACCGGGTGCTGCGTAGAAATGCGCTCAGATATGTGTAGAAATTGATAAGATTGAAAAATTTTCTGTGAAATCTTTAGAGCAAATGATTGTAGGGGCGCAAGTACTTTACGTACCTAATAGCTTAAGTTGACACGTATGAGTTAGCTTGCGTCCCCGTACGATGTAGAGGATATTTTCAATTCCCCTCGAAAATTGGATGATTAGTTCAAGAACACTTGACCATCTGGTTGAATATTTATTGCTTTTCTATCCATTTGCAAGTTGGTTGTTTCATTGAACCTAACATCCAAAACTCCAGATTGAGAAGAGGGCTGTGTTTTGACCATCAATAGTCCATTATCCTGCCGTTGGAATGTCACAGTTGTTGGTGTAGATAATCCTTGCAGTAGGACTTCTGACTTACCTCGTAAGGTTCGCGGTGCTGTATCACCAAGAGCTTGGTAAGTGATAGGTGCTGCTGTTTGGTTCACCAGTCTAACACTGACCCTGCTATCTCTTAGGGCAATTCTGGTGCTGGGAGCTTGCTGTGATTCTGGCGCTGGTGTTGTCACAGGGCTTTGTGTTTGCCCTTGGCTGGGGTTACTTTGAGATTGAGAGTTGGTCCTGACTGTATAGCCACCTGCGGGTCCTTGACTGCTGTAGGTGCGTATTTCTGATGATGACCTATTTGTGTCTTGTCCAGAGCGTGTCGTCGTTGACTGTGTTTGGCTGCTGTAGCCTTGGGAGTTCCTCTCAGAACCGTTATATGGTGCTTCACCGCCTACACCTTGCCTGATCTGTTGTTGTGTTGGTTCCGCAGATGTAGTACCTGGAGTCCCACGCCCTTGCTCTAACAGTTGTCGAGTTATGGCATTGGGAGGGCATCCTTGTGGAACCAAGACTCTATTATCGTGGGGTTGTTCGTAGAAAATGCTGGGACAAGGGTTAACTTTGGAGTTGGGTTGTTGCTGGGGTTGCTGCGGGACAGTTTGCTGGGCCATAACTACTTGAGGAATTGCAGGCAAGCCAATGAGTAATCCCCCGCAGATAGCGCCTAAAAATTTAGCAGATTTGCTGACTTTTTGATTATGCTGGTTCATATTGACCTCCTAGTAAATTATTTAAATATTTATTATTTTTTTATATTTATGACTTATCTAGTTGAATAGGATTGCGTTATTGTGTGTCTCTCAAGGAGACATCCAATAATGAGATAGAATGAGATAGTGTTGTTTCAGTGCTAACATAAGAACTTTTGCAAGGAGCAACAGCTTCATTTCGGCATATTGAAGACTGGTTTGCCTATAGCTAAGTAATAGTTACTTTTTAATAAATTTTTAGAAGCCGACAAGACAAATCTAACAACGACTAATAAATATTGAACTCTGACTAGAGATATTAAAAGTAGTAACAGTTTGAATAAATATTTCAGCCGCAAGTCGTAGAGCAATAAATAGCTCGACGTTAATAAATGTAGGATGGGGTAGGATGGGAAGCGCGAAGCGTACTCATACTCTCCTTTGCAATTGATGCTGTACTGAAAGGAAGACTGCAGCCTACAAAAATTTTGTCCGCCTACTTATAACTTATACTATTTCCCGAAAATCTGTAATTGCGCTTAAGCCCTACTACAAACAATGTGTAACTTTGATTTAGAGAATTGGTATTAGTTATACTTAAAAGATAAGTCAGGAGTCACAAGTTAAAATCCATCTTCTAACTCTGAACTCCCAACTATGAATTTGGTTATGCTTCTTCCCAAAGCTGGCGAACTTTATCAGGCAACCAACTAGCAATTTCCTGAATTCTTTCTGAAGATAATTCGTCTTTTGTAGCAGAGAAGATAGCTTTAACCACCTGTTCTCGGTCTACATTGGGCTGCAATCCACCTTCATTTGCTACCCGAAATAAAAAGCGGTCAGAATCAATCTTAAAAATACCAGGACCTTGCCAAGGTGGACGAACACGGCTTAATAAGCCCACAACTGGGTTTGTATCTTTCCAAAGGTCTGCAATTTCCATTTGCAGCGCTTTCTCGTCAGTGATTTCAGCTGGTTTGTGCAGTTCTTCGGCGACTCTGTCCGCAGCTTCCGTAGTCATCAGATCGCGCATGACTCTGTACACCACTTCGGTTACGTCCCTAGCGTCGTAAACATCCCCTAGATTGCCTTTGACCATTACCTTTTCTAAAAAGGGCATATCTTTTGTAGCGATAGGAGATGATTTTCTTTGTTCTAAAGTTTTTGGAGTGTTTGTCTCCATTAATCCTCCTCCAAGCGTTTCTTTTTATATAACCTCTAAAGATAAAAGTGAATTTTGCCAATGATAAACTAGCAGTTCGTAAAACTACTTTGAAAAAAACTACCTAGAAGGCTTTGAAAAGTAGAAATATCAAATTGCTAAATTTTTTTGGCTCACTTTATCAAGTATTGTTACTAAATTAATAAGTAAAGATACTCGCTAACATCTGCCACAGGAAACACCCATAAATCTCCCACGAGAAATATTTGTTAATAAGTTAATGAATTGTGAAAGTCAGTGTACGAAAGCAAAATTGAGTTAAGACTCAAGAGTCACAGGTAAATTGACGGTGACAGTAGTCCCGATGCCTTGAGTACTTTCTACTTGAATTTGACCGTGGTGATTTTCGACTATGGCTTGGGCGATCGCAAGTCCCAATCCCGAACCTGTTGCACTTTGTCTTGTTGTGCTTTCAGCCGTGTGAGTACGCGCTGGATCGACTCGATAAAAACGGTCAAACAAATGAGGGAGTGCTTCAGCAGGAATACCAATTCCTGTATCTTTGACTCTGATTTGTAATTGGGAAAAGTTGTAACGCAGCCCAGAAACGCGATTTATTGCTTCCATACGTGCCAATTCCACGTTCACGCGCCCTCCGTGAGGAGTGTACTGCAAGGCGTTACCAATCAAATTTGTAAACAGCCGCACCAGTTGATTCCAGTTACCAACAACTGTGAACCAATTGTCAAGTAATTCAGGATTTGTTTCTGAAGCAGGAGGGTCAATCAAATCCAGAGAGAAGGTAATATTTTTTTCTACTGCTAACAGTTGTTGTTCTTCAACCACTTCCATTAACAAAGCATCAATAGGACAGGAAGAAAAACTTTCTTTGCTGATACCACTATCCTGTCTTGCCAGAAACAGTAAATCGTTGACTAACTTGCCCAAGCGTTGCGTCAGCCGTTCCACGACTTTTAATTGTTGTCGATAGGACGATGAAATTGTGCCCTCTGCCTCTGCTAATTCCAACTCAGTGAGGGCAACTTGTACATTTGTTTGAATCAAGGTAATAGGATTTCTCAGTTCATGAGAAGCATCAGCAGTAAATTGTTTGAGACGTTGATATGATTCGCGCACCGGTTCCATTGCTTTCCCTGAAAGAAACCAGCCACTTGCTGCAACAGAAAGAACCATCAATCCAGTTCCTAGTGCTAAATCAAAAATCAACTGACGACTCGGTTTTGTGACTTCAAACCAAGGATGGCTTACACGCAAATATCCTAAGACCTGCCTACCAATTTGCACCCGTTCTGTCACTTGTCTAAGCAAGAGTGGGGGATTAGGTGAAGTCGGGGAAGCAAATTCCTCCTTCCTCATAACTTTGACAGTCTCACCACTTTGGTTAGGGTGCAGTGGAATATTCAAAGGTTGTGATAAAGTAGACCACAGTAATTCACCCGTGGGACTAAACCATTCTAAATCGATGCGGTCATCTTCTGTTGTGTCGGTATTGTTGCGAAAACTGGCTTCGACATTGATACGGAGTTGACCCAAGTCTGAGTTAACCGACTCAAGGACGAGCGATCGCTCTACGACTTCTACGACATGATTCAAGGTATCGTCAATCCGTTCAACTAAGGTATTGCGGACATACAGATACACCCCACTTGCAAACAGTAGCAGTAGCACAGCTGTGACGGCTGTATACCATAGAGCGAGACGGCGGCGGGTGGCTTGAAACATAGTTTGTGAATTGCAAATCTTTCTGTTAACCGATGCTACTCGTAACCTTATTTAGTTGATACTGAGGAATTGACTGTTTGGTAATAGTAGCATAGAGAACATCTGGATCGAGATCGGCTCCTGATTGCCATTGAACTGTGCCTACTTCAGGATTTACTTCAACCTTGGCAAAGTTTTCTTGATCTTGAAGAGAGGCAAAAACACCTGTAAATTTAATCATTTGACTAACATCAACTATTCCTTCCACGCCATCTTCAAAACGGACGCGAAGCTGGTAGTTTTCTAGAGGCTCAACCGCAATGATATCCTTGAGCATAATTTACTCCAATGGTGTAATTTTATTTAAGGGTTGATTGTCCCTCGCAAGTCCCCAGTTTTCCATCAGTTCAGCTTGATATAAAGTTGCCCATTCTATTACCAGTTTAAATAACCTTGACGTGAGTTCACCTTCTAAAACTTCTACAGTTTCAATACTAACTATGGCTTTTTGTTGGTTATACCTAACATGAAAATGAGGTGGTGGGTGGTCATTGTAGTACATGGTGATAATGATTCCGAAAAATCGGCTAACTTCTGGCATAGAATCACCTTGTGCTATCTAATCGCTCAATAGTTTTAGTATAATTATGCACAATATTACACGTGAGCGTTTCAACTGGTGGTCAAGAATAACAATTAATATTTTTAAATACTTTTTAGAGCTAGTTGAAGATAAAGTTTAGTCTCGAAGACTAAAATTAGAATAGAAAGATTCAAAAAAAATGGATACAGATAAAACCATTTTTAGCAACCACTGGCTTGTTATCAAGGAAACTCCTAGAAGATTTTATTATTTAGAAAGGAAGGGGAAAAACTCGGTTGCAGTCTTTCTCTTAAGAAGAATTGATGCTGCCAATTCTCCAACGTATGAAGTTTTAATTAGACAACAACCTCTTTGTATTGATAATACAGAAATTAATGGACAATTGAAACTTTTCCCTTGTCCTATCACTGGCGCGTTAGATGAAGGTGAATCGCCAGAAGAAGCAGCAATCAGAGAAGTTTATGAAGAAACAGGTTTTTCTGTTAAGGTCTTACCGCTAGGTAAGTACATCGTTGGAACTCAAACCAATGAAACTTGTTATATGTATTATACTGATGTCACAGGTATAGAACCTGATGTTGCTCAACAAGATGGTTCTTATTTAGAATCTATTAGTAAAAATGAATGGCATCCTTTCGAGTATTTAAATAATTGTGATTACTCCGCTTGCCAGATAGGTTATTTCAGATTGCGAGATATTCTTGCAATACAAAATTTTACAATTTATAGGTAACTTTCAAAACAATGTTAATCTCTAATTTAGAAAAAACTAAATTATAAGTTCTAGAGATGACGTTAGGAAACCAAAACTCAATTCAACAGAATCGAGATTACCTTATAAAACAAAGTGAAATGCTACAAGCCATCATTAATCGCATGGCTAGTAATTCGCTCACAGTGAAACAAGTTGGATTAACTATCTGGACTGCTTTAGTAGGGTTTGGTTTTACCAATAAGGTTCCATCTTTGTTTGTTATAGCAATCATTTCTTATATATTACTAGGCTTGCTAGATGCGTATTACTTATACCTAGAAAAGCGATTTCGGGGGAATTTCAATCGCTTGACTGAGTTATTGTGTGGTTTTGATGATAATGCGTTAGATAATATGCAGCGATTGAAGGGGAATTTTATAAAGCTGGAACCTTTGACTCCTGGTAAAGAATTTCAGATGTATACAAGTACTGTTAAATCTTGGGCAAATTTGCCTTATTTAGTAATTATCGTGATAACTTTAGTTATCATAAGAAGTACATAATAGCCAAGTAATTTTGGAAGATACCCGATTTTTGTATAACTTTCATTAATATAAAGAAAAATAAATTTAATAAGTAATTCAATGTAATAAATATGGAGCTAGTTGTGGAGGGCGAATACCTTTGATTCCCCAAATTAAACGCTCCATTGGATCGGAGTCTTTGTCACGGAAATCAACCCATATATTATCCTTGAGCAATGGAGGAATTTTTGGAGTTTCAGCACAATTTCTAAGAATAACAGGAATGACGGGTAATTTTCGTTCCATAAACTGCAGTATAAAACCTTTTATCTCCACTTTCTGCCAAGGACCAATTCCACTTTGTCCTACGAATATAGCCGCTGATTTGATATTTTTAAGCTGTTTTTCCAATGTATCTTGCCAAGAAGTACCTGGACGCAATTCCCAAACATCTAACCACGGTATAATCCTTTTGTCAATTAGATGCTCTCCAATCTCCTTTACTAAAGGTTTGTCTTCAGTGTTATGACAAAGGAAGACATCAAATTTCAAGGATTTTTTTGACTTCTTCTGAGAAAGTTGAGTTAATAACTGAACTTCTCCATCTGCATTAACTAAATTTCTCAAATCAACTTGTAACTTGTTAGTCTCCGATGTTGATAATTTATCAGGTGAGGTGTCAGGCAAATCTATGGGATTGCTTTGTGATGTTGTAGGTTCTAGCTTTGATGGTTGAACTGGTGAATCTGGAGTAGAAGAATCAGATGAAGTTGATGATAGCTCTGCTATATCTATATCAGGTGTATTTACTAAATTAGTTGTCGAAAGTGTGACATTAGATTCAAATGACAAACTTGATGAATCCGCAGCAGGTAGATCCGATACTTGGCTTTCTTTTACTGGTGGAAAAGCTAGTGAAACCTGCCATAAACTATCGCTTGCTTTGGAGATTTCCAAATGTATTTTTTTTGTTTGACGTAAAGCTCCAAGCACAACCTCTATATTTTGCTCAGCCAAGAGCTAGCTCCTCTAGTTACAAATACCACATTTAAAATTATAGACAATAGCTTGAAAAATAACAGAACAGGTAGCTCAGCAGTTTTCAGACTACATTTGTTACTCACCATGTATTGAAGTTAAACTGAATTTAATTTGATTCTCGTTTTCTCCTGGGATCATCAGTAGGCGGTGTGCGGGGTTCATTAGGCTGTTGTGGACTAGAGGGATTTGAGCGAGTTTTACGTGATGGTTTAGTTGGCTTTTTTTGCCTCCCAAGACTTATCTGTTCCCAGTTGTCTTCATTCTTAGGTGTCACTGTTTTCTTTACCAGCCCAACTTGTCTGCAATTATACTATTGATTGGGCAGTTACTGTGTAAGCAACTACGATGGCATTGTAATTCTTCTTGCTGTTCTATGATTTCATCTATATGCTTGCGTAAGACGTCATGAATAGCTCTTAGACGTTCATCGGATTGAGCATCTTTGCTTTGCTCATTCAGTAGTATCGCTTTTAACTGCTCTACTTGTAAGCCAAATTGAACTTGTCCACCAGACTCAGTGATGCCCAGATCAACATCGGTAGCTTTAATCATTGCTTGAACCGCACACTTAGGACCCCAATCTGAGCCAAAGTAACCATGGATGAGCTCAAGATACTCACATCCCTCGCGGTACTTGGAAACTCGTTGTGGTTGAAACTTCTGAAAATATTCACTGTCTTGTGCCAAGTCAACCATGCTGCTATCCCGATGAAAGAGAAAGTCTCTCCGTCGGTAAGCTGCTTGACCCATGAGTTCTGAAAGTCGAGGTAAAATTACCAACTCTAGCCAGGTGGCAAAACCTTCATTGACAATTATTGAACTATCATAAATTAAATCAATAACTGATTCGTAATCGTTGTAGAGTGAACGTGGATAAGGCGCTCGCAAGTGTTTGCTATCCGTTGCAGGCTCCAAACCATACTTATAAAGAATTGCGAGTTGCTTTCCAAGCTTAGTCTGAGAGAAAAAAAATCCATGACCATACTTTTCATGTAGCAATAGCGCCACAATATTTTGCTTAAGCCAAGTTTGACCATAGCGTTCATCACCATCTATACCCATTAAGTTGTAAGCCAGATGTTCCTCAAAAGGTGCATGCTTTCTAATTGCAACTAGATGGTCAGCCAACTTCGGATCATACGGAATGCAGCAGCCGTGGACAGGAGAGTAAGTAGGAGCAATATTCTCTAACAGGTATTGAACTAGGGGTTGATTTGTGTCTTCCTCTTTTCGAGCCGCTCGCAGAGCTTCCAACAGAGCCTCTCTTGTATCAGGTGGCTCTAGCAGACGCACTTGGTCTTCAGGAGTTAATAAACGAAATGGAATTTTCTGTATAACTGGTGAGACTAGCTCTCCACGCAGTTGAGAAACCTGATGATGTACCTCCGCTGTCAATAGAATTACGATATCTCGTTCTATTTCATGAATACGTTTTTGAGTAGATGGATAGGCACGAATTAAGCGGGTGATGGGTTGGTCTAACTCTGCTACTTCTAAATGAATCTTCCAATCTCCTGCATCCAAGGCAATTAGTCGCCAATGATTTGTCTCAGACTGTCCAACTGATTCAACCGTGACATGAGCTGGAGAGCTTTTCAAGTTGAGTTGTAGTGGTACTTGCTTAGCACCATTCGCCCATCTCACTATTGCTTGCATTTCAAATGGAACGCCTGTTTCTACAATTTCAGGTGCTTTCTGTAGAGGGGTAAGGTTGATCAGGTCAATTTCTACGTCTGGCACGCATTGAAACTCGGCAACAGAGTCAAAGAAAAGAGAGGGATAGCCTGTTTTTTCAGGAAAGTCTATAGTCAACCGGAGACTTTGAAAACCAAGCTTTTGCGGCTCAACAGTCCATTGCAATTGAGTTCGCCCACGTGCTGGAAGAGAACGAATGCGCTGTTCTGGTTCAGAGATTGCAGCACCAGCATCAGACTCAAGCAAGCAGCTAATATGCTCTAAGCGTTTTCGATGAGGGTTACTTAGAGAAATGGAAAAAGTACTGGTCTTTCCATACGTTACTTTGGCTTTGAACTGAGCATCAAAGCATTCTAGTGAGTTTTTACAAATGAGCCATTGGAAAATATTCAACACCAGCTTTTTGTTATCAGCTTCCTCGAAATATTCATCTCCAAAGATGACAAAGTCCCCAATGACCACCACACGACCTCGCTTAACTTCCACCGTTGCCAAAAAATTCTCTTCTGTTCTGGGTAAGGTAGCAACTACACGAGGAAGGTCATTTATTGTTTCTAAGTATGCTGGTTCCTTAACGAGTAGTCGATTTACTTCTGAACTTAAGTAGTGAGATCTGAATTGTTTAGCAGGAATCTCACTTGGTGGGTTAGTCAATAACGGTTTAGTACGCAGTCCAAATTTCTCTAGTAGTAAGTTAATCGCGCAAGTATTAAATTCATTGAGGGACTGGTAACTCTGTGCTATTAAAAGGGAATTTCCCTCATGTACAAAATTAACGATCGCTTCTACCTCAGCGTTAGTCAAGGGTTTTCTAGGAGCAGCAAGAACTAACACTTTATAGCCACTAAGCAATTCCTGGGTGAGATGCTCTTCACCAGTTTCATTGACTGTATGTAGAGTCACATCACAGCCTAACTCTTGATTAAGTGTTGTGCCTAACTGGTTCCAAGTGTCAACTTCGTCATCATCTGGAATTTTTTGGGAGCGCAGTAACTCGTTGTGAGACTCATCGAACAGAACTTTTGTCGTTGTCACAGGGACCTTAAATTGTGGTGTTGCTCTAGATTATTTCTCTGTTGGAAGTCATGGTACTCCAGAGTCGTTCAATTTTCGACATACAGTTGCATCATTTCATTATGATGGTTCACTAAACTGCTCTGCTCAAGTCGTCCTCCAATTCCTCATTCGCCATAACTTTAAAATAAAAGCAAAGCATTTTTTCCTCTACTATGTTAAGTGTGCTATCTCAGTTGTACCGGCTACACTTACCTGAATTCAGGTCATCATGCCAAAATCTAAGAAGTCTGCTCATCAACTCAATCTCACAGACCCCCAATACTATCTCAACCGAGAATTAAGCTGGCTGGAATTTAATAAGAGGGTGTTGCATGAAGCCTGCGACTCGCGCACACCCCTTCTCGAACGCCTCAAGTTTTTGGCAATCTTTAGCTCTAACCTGGATGAGTTCTTCATGGTGCGCGTTGCAGCACTCAAGCAACAGGTAGAAGCAAAGGTTAGTCAATTAACTTTCGATGGTCGCACGCCACAACAACAGCTAGACGAAATTAGCTCTACGCTGCGTCCATTAGTCGCCAAACAACACGAACAATTTGAAAAAGTCCTGCGACCTCAGTTAGCAAATCACGGTATACACATCGTAGATTACATAGATTTAACTCAAAAACAGAGAAATTACTTAGATAAATATTACGAAGATCAAATTTTTCCCGTCATTACTCCCCTTGCTGTTGACCCGTCGCATCCTTTTCCTTATATTTCCAATCTCAGCCTAAATTTGGCTGTGGTGGTCAAAAACCCAGAAACAGAAGAAGAATTATTTGCCAGAGTCAAAGTCCCGACGGTTTTGCCACGATTTTTGGCTTTACCGCAAGATTTGGGAATCCATCATGACGGCAAACCAGCAGTCTGGACTGGCGTACCTTTGGAACAGGCGATCGCCCATAACTTGGAGTCCCTCTTTCCTGGTATGAGTATCCAAGAATATCATACCTTCCGTATTACCCGTGACGCTGACTTGGCATTAGAAGAAGATGAAGCTGATGACTTACTCTTGGCTATTGAGCAGGAACTGCGCAAACGGCGCATGGGTGGGTCTCCTTTACGGTTAGAAATACATTCTCAGACTCCTGAATCTATCAAAAAACGACTGTTGGAAGATTTGGAATTAGAAGAAAATGATGTTTACGAAGTAGACGGTATCATAGGACTGAAGGATCTAATGTACTTCATGTCTTTGCCAGTGCCAAACCTCAAAGATGCACCACGGCAATCTGTAGTACATCCCCGCTTACAAAGGATTAGAGAGCCTATTATAGACCCAGATATCCGGGAGATAGAAGAAGGAAAAGATTTTTTTACAGTCATTCGGGAAAAGGATTTACTTGTACACCATCCTTATCAATCCTTTTCGTCCTCCGTTGTGCGCTTTATTACCCATGCGGCACATGACCCGAATGTGCTGGCGATTAAGATGACTCTTTATCGGACTTCTTTTGACTCGCCGATTGTGAATGCGCTGATTGCTGCTGCTGAAAATGGCAAGCAGGTGTCTGTGCTGGTGGAACTGAAGGCGCGGTTTGATGAAGAAAATAATATCTATTGGGCAAAGCGTCTAGAAAGTGTCGGAGTTCACGTCGTTTATGGTTTAGTCGGTTTGAAGACTCACTGCAAACTTGTGATGGTGGTGCGTCGCGAACAAGACCGCATTTATCGCTACGTGCATATTGGGACTGGTAATTATAACCCAAAAACGGCGCGTTTGTACACAGATTTAGGATTGTTCAGCTGCAACGAAGATTTGGGAGCTGATGTGACAGATGTTTTCAATTTCTTGACAGGATACTCACGACAAAAATCGTATCGAAAACTTTTGGTTGCACCAGTGACAATGCGCGATCGCTTTCTTGCGATGATTCAACGAGAAATTGAAAATGTTCACAATGGCATGAGTGGGCGCATTGTTGCCAAAATGAATTCATTAGTAGACCCGCAAATTATCTACACTTTGTATGAAGCTTCCCGCGCTGGTGTGCAAATTGACCTCATTATACGCGGAATTTGCTGTTTGCGTCCGGGATTAAAAGATATTAGTGAGAACATTCGTGTTATTAGTATCGTTGGTAGCTTTTTAGAACACTCCCGCGTTTACTATTTCTACAACAATGGACAAGAGGAAATCTATATTGGCAGTGCCGACTGGATGCGGCGTAATTTGGATCGTCGGGTAGAAGTCATTACCCCAATCCTTGATGCAGATATTGCTAAAGATTTGCAAGAAATCTTAGGAATTATGTTGGCAGATAACCGCCAAGCCTGGGAGTTACAGTCAGATGGTAGCTACATCCAAAGACGTGTTAGTGAAGAAAGCCCAGAAGCCAGTTCACAAAAAATTCTCATGTCTATGGCTTTAAACTCGAATGCGTAAACCTAGAGGGTCTTGTCGTGAGACATCGCCACTCCAAACATAGTAAATCCGAAAAAGAATTCCTTGTATCTTGACAATTAGCTTATTCTAAGTTTTTCTAAAATCTCTCATTTTTCTAGTTTATTCGACGCTTTGCTATGACAACATACAATTTATTCAACCATTGGATAGAGTAAGTACAGGCGCTCATTCCCATAAACTATAAGGGTTATCATACGTTAACTTTGTTTTACGTGGATGTTGATGTTGTCTTGTAAGCCTTCTACGTTGCGTGTTCTAGTGGTTGACGACCACGAACTGACTCGCTTAACCCTAAAGTTGGCATTTTCTTGCCAGGCAAATATTCAAGTTGTCGGTCTAGCAAGTAATGGTCAAGAAGCGATTGAAATGGTTAAATCTCATCACCCCGATGTGATAGTACTAGATTTACATATGCCAGTTATGGATGGCTGGAGTGCTTCTGGGCATATCAAAGCGATCGCTCCAAATACCCAAATTATTGCTTACTCATCAGTGGAAGACACCAAGTGTCAGGAAACGAGGGAAATGAGTAGCTTGGATGCTTTTTGTAAAAAAGATACACCGACCACCGAACTTATTGCTCTGGTGAGAAAGTTAGGACAGAGTGCAGCTCATCGTTCAGTAACGGGATAAATGATACAGCAAAGTAGCTTGGGAAATCTGAACCAAGACAAACTCCAGGGGTTAGAGAATATGGAAGTGTTCAGAAGGCGTCGGTAAAACCGCAAGTAAAGGGTTTGCCGACGCACTTTTGTATTATCTTATTAAGACCTAACTAAAGTTGTGTTTCTGGAAATGTGCGTCTAAATTCATCAATCAAATCATCCATTTCTTCCAAAGCCTGATTCACGTCAACTCTTAAAGTTCCCAAGTTTGGTTGTTCCAACAGAGTTAGTAAATACTCTCGTTGACTTTGCACTTTAACAACTCGTTCTTTTATCGTCTGAGCATCTATTGTCATCTTTGTCTCTTCAACTTTCTTATACTTGAATCTACGATAAATATATTGTTACTTATTTAATAATTTGAATGCAATGTAGAAGTGTTTTTATTCTAAATTGCTTGCTAAGAGTTCCTGACGCTCTTCCCTAACTTGTTCGTTATCACCGATGATAGAAAAACAAAGGTACTAAGAATTTATAACGAACTCAAATCATGTTACGGCAAATTTCTTTGGGAACGCTAGGTATAAGCATCGGTAGTGTTTTGACTATCATCGGTTTTGCTGCCTATGCTGCTGACAATGCCACACTCAATCTTGTAGGATTTTTTTACGGAATTCCTCTTCTATTAGGAGGATTGGCACTTAAAGCTAACGAACTCAAGCCAGTACCATTCAGCCAACCTTCGACGCCACAAGTGTTGACACTTAGAACTCAGCAAGCAACTCCTACTCAAAATAAAATTCGTCAAGACATTACTAGATATTGCTACGGTCAAGACGCGCATTTCGACAAAGCACTTGCTTTTCTGGGTCTTGGTTCTACAGACGATGATATGCCAATTGTCACAGGATTACGAGAAACGGAAATTGATGGGGCTTATGCGTTAATTTTGGAATTTGATTCGCCATCGGTCCCAATTGAAGTTTGGCAACAAAAGCAGGAGAAAATGACTAGTTTTTTTAGTCCTGGAGTAGAGGTAAAAGTTACACAAGCAGATTCGGATAAAATTGAACTAACGTTGATTGCAAATCAAAAATAGTTAGTTATTATTTGACAGAATTATTTCAGTCCATACACGACTCCTGCAGAGAGTCATTTCCGTCTAGTAGCCGTCACCCTTTGGGGTGGGGCTACCCAAAAAAGCCTGTCCCTTTGCAGGCTTTTTTCTCATAGCCTTGGGTTTTAGCTTAAAGACTTATCTCGCTGTAGAACTTGACTTTCTGGCAAATTACTTTTCTAAGCGGACTGCATACCACTGCAAATACTGTCCAGGACCAACATCTAACTCGCAACTAGTGTCGATTAAATATTTTGCTTGCTCCTGTGTTGACTCAAAAGAGCGTAAATCAGGTGGCAAATCTTCAAATTTGAGGATTTGCAAGACCCCCTTAAGTTTCTCTAATAATTCGGCAGCAGAAAGAAATTGTTCTGGTTGGTTCGTTTCTAAAACAACAAAATAATCCTGCTGATACATTAATGAGTCTGGCATATCAAAAAATGACTTTATTAGTTATTCTATGGTACCCACTGCTCCCAACGTTTTTAAAGTTGCTTTTTACTGTCCTTGTTCTGTTAAATTGAGGTGTTAGCTCCCTGTTTAAATTTTATTTATCAAAAAATTGACTCTTACAATCTACCAAGATAATCCAATGACAATCAGATTAAGAACCACCTATCAAAAATTTCCGAAAAAGCTCGTTTCCCAAAATTTTGCAAATCCCTGATTGCAAAGCCGATGACGGGATTTGAACCCGTGACCGCTCGATTACGAATCGAGTGCTCTACCGCTGAGCCACATCGGCACACATCTAGAAAATTATAACTTATGACAGAACCAAATAGCAAAAATCGTATGAAACCAGAACAATATGCCCGTCTGAAGGCAGAAATAACCGCTCCCTATCGGGGATTAAGGCAATTTATCTACATTGCTTGTGGTGCTTCTGGCTTTATCGGCGCACTCATTTTCTTTTCTCAGCTACTTGCAGGACGCGATGTTGAGAAAACTTTGCCAAGCTTGGCAGTTCAAATAGGAGTGGTTGCTTTAATGGTTTTTCTTTGGCGTTGGGAACAGCGTAGACAAAAACGCCCCTAACAGCAGTTCATTGGTGATTTATCATCTCGTTAATCAATGTCGTCGCTATCTGTGTGTATTCATGGATTATGGGCTTTTGCGATTGCGTCTGATCCCCTTGGAGAAGTAAGCTAATAAAAATGTTGTCATACCAATCATAGCTAAGTTCCAGTTCATCGTAGCTATTGTAGTCGTCCCGATAACTAGTAAGAAAAGTAAGCTGTATTGAAGCTTCATTCGTCCTTTAGAAAATGCATATTTTACTTTTCTCAAAATACCCAAAAGACCTAAGATAGAGAGCGTAGCGTAGGTAGGCTTACCGAAAATATGTTTTGGAAAGCATTCTAAATGTCCCCAAGTAGGAAAGAAGACTTCTCTCGACTCAGCCTAGTTTTCCTGGCTGCTGCTTATTCTTCTCTCTGAGCTTTCATTTCACGCACGCATTCTTGTCCAACACCAATAATAAATCCCAAGCTAGCACCAATTAAGCTATATTTTTTGTGCAAATCTTTGTAATACGGACTTTCATATTTCAGTTGATCAAAACTACGTTGACCAATTTGAGCAGCGGCTAAGCCGATAACCGCACCGATAAAGGCAGTGATAATACCTGAGAATATGATTAGTCTGATATTCATAATTTCTCAAAATCAGATTGTAACTAGAGGAAACAATTCGATGAAAGGGTAAGAAAAGAAGGGACAAGGGGAATGGAGAAAGGGAAAAATGAATGGACAATCATTCTTTTCCCTCTTCACTTTTTCCTAGACCTTCAGCGAGGAAGTAGGAGTTTATCCAAGAAGTATTGAAACTAGTGGTGCAAGAAGAAAGAGTAAAACAGAAACACAACAGTGATAGTAAACAAAATGTGATTTATCCAATCATTGACATTCCATTTTTTGAACATTGTTGTAACCTCTATAAACAAACTTTGAAATTTTTCTGATACATAATCCTTGCTCCTCAAACATTCACGCGTTCAAAATTTTTGAATTTATAATTTTGAATTTCTCACAGGGAAACCTATTTTCGCCTAAGTTTGAAGACAACAAGTTCACTACTCAACCAGGACTGTGGTTCACTCATTTTGTGGAGTCGTCTTAAATGTAGGAACCGCTTGTTCCTCCTCGTCTGGTTGCAGCACTTGAGGCGGCTGAGTTTGCTCTGGATACTGGGGTGGGCTGGGCTTGCCAGGCTTACCTGGTTTCAAGAATTGCTCTTCTAGATTCTTGATCGCAACATACAGCACTGGGACTAAAAACAAACTTAAGATTGTTGAAATGAGATAACCGCCAAACAGCGCTGTTCCCAAAGACCAACGGCTCATAGCCCCAGCCCCAGAAGCAATAACCAAGGGCCAGAAACCGACTAAACCAGCGAAAGCAGTCATGAGAATAGGTCGCAAGCGTTCCTCAGCAGCACGGATTGCAGCTTTGGTAATATTCATCCCTAACGCTACCGATTGGTTAGCAAATTCCACAATCAGAATCGCGTTTTTACTTGCCAGACCAATGAGCATTACCAAGGCGACTTGAGCATAGATGTTATTGTTAACCACAGGCCAAATGCCGCCTGCTTGGAAAACATTGGCACGAAACACGACTGCACCAAGCGCGCCCAAAATTGCCAGAGGTACGGTAATCATGATGATGGTGGGATCAACGTAGCTTTCGTACTGCGCCGCTAACACCAAGAAAACCATGACAAAGGCTAAGCCAAAAATGATAGGTGCAGCACCGCCAGAAGATTTCTCCTGAAGGGCAGTCCCTGTCCAGGCAAAGCCAAATCCCGGTTGCAAAACTTCGTTGGCAACTGCTTCCATGACTTGAATTGCCTGTCCTGTACTATAGCCTGGTGCGGGAGCTCCTTGAATTTTAATGGATGGATAGACGTTAAAGTGAGTGATGACAGGAGGATAGGTAAATCTTTCCACTTGCACCAAAGAGCTGAGTTGGACAAGATTGCCATCTTCGGAACGTACGTACAAGCGGCTGAGATCATCAGGATTAGAGCGCACTGTTCCCTCTGCTTGGGCGTAAACCCGATACAGTCGCCCACTCAGCACGTATTGGTTGACATAGCGAGCACCCAAGTAGGTCTGCATAGTGCTGAAAATATCACTGACCCGGATGTTCTGTGCTTTGGCTTGGTTGCGATCGATGGAAATCTGCATCATCGGGGTATTGAAGGTGAATTGGGTAAAGACACCTCTGAGTTCAGGTCGTTTTTGGGCTGCCGCGATGACCTTTTGGGCATTGTCAATAAGGGCTTCCATGGGAAGGGCTTGTCTGTTTTGGATATACATCTCAAAACCACCTGTACTACCCAAGCCATCCACAGGTGGAGCATTGACGGCGATCGCCACTGCCCCAGGAATTTTTTCGTGCAACCGTTGATTGATTTTTTGCACAATGCCAAACACTGAATGCTCAGCACCATGGCGCTCTTCCCAATCTTTGAGCTTCACGAAAAATAGCGTCTTGTTGCTAGCGTTCCCTTCAAACCCAAAGCCAGCATTCCCGACTACGTGTTCAACCTCTGGCAGTGGTTTGATCACTTCCTCAGTAATCTTCTTAACGAGATCGACACTGTAGTTTAAAGACACTCCTGGTGGTGCTTCGACAATCGTAAAGAAATAGCCTTGATCTTCTTCGGGGATGAATCCTTGCGGTGTTGTCTGGTAAATCCAACCTGTTATGACTAAACCCGCAATAAATACTGGAATCACAAGTAACCGAATCCGAATCAAGAATTCTACAATCTTGACGTAGCCCCCCTTAAACCAATCAAACACCCGATTAAACCAGCGGAAAAACAAGCCCAAAGGACCATGGACTTCCTCCTGTCGCCGCATGATGATGGCTGACATACTAGGAGAAAAGCTGAGGGCGTTGAAGGTAGAAATGGCAATGGAGAAAGCGATAATGAGGGCAAATTGCCTATAAACGATACCAGTCGTGCCAGGAAAGAAGGTCACAGGGATAAACACCGCCATCAGTACTACTGATGTCGCAATCACTGCCCCGGTTAGTTCTTCCATCGCATCTAGGGCTGCTTGTAGGGGTTTCATTCCCTGCTCCAGTTTGGCAGCGATCGCCTCTACAACGACAATCCCATCATCCACCACCAGACCTGTTGCTAAGATAATACCGAATATGGTCAACTGATTGAGGGTAAACCCTAACGTATAAGCAATTGCCATTGCTCCAATCAACGATACAGGGATAGCAAGGGCAGGAATGATGGTGGTGCGCCAGTCTTGTAAAAAGATGAAAATGACCAGGAACACCAGCGCGATCGCCTCCATCAGTGTTTTGAAGGCTTCATCGAGAGAAGCAGCGACGAACAAAGTATTGTCTAAGCCGATTGTCGCCTTTAATCCTGGCGGAAAATTCGGTTCTAACTCCGCCATTTTGGCTTTGATGGCGTTGGCTGTATCCCAGGCATTCGTACCAGGAAGTTGGTAGGCTAACAAAATGACTGCTGGTGAGCCATCAAATAATGTTGTCGCACTATAGTTTTCTGCCCCAACTTCGGCTCGTCCGACATCTTTTAACCGAATGAGTGTGCCATCCTTACCTGTTTGCACCACAATGTCTTCAGCTTCTGCGGGAGTGGTAAACCGACCGTTAGCTCGCAGGGCAATTTCATACTGCTGGTCGGTTGGGGTAGGCTGCTGACCAATTCTTCCTGCTCCAACCTGGATATTTTGTTCGGAAATGGCGTTGATCACATCCTGCGCCGTCAAATTTCTTGCAGCAAGGGCATCAGGATCAAGCCAGATACGCATGGCATATTTCCGTTCCCCCCCCACAATTCTGACCGAACCTACGCCCTGAATCCGTTTGATTTCATCGAAGATTTGTCGGTCAACGTAGTTGCTGAGAAAGACGTTGTCGTAGATAAAGTTCCCGTTTTTATCTTTTTCAGAATAAAAGGCATAGGCAAGAGTAATGGTGGGAGACTGCTTCTGGGTAATCACACCAGTGCGGTTCACTTCCTCTGGTAAACTGGCTTCGGCGATCGCCACGTTATTTTGCACGAGGACTTGGGCAGTATTGCGGTCCATTTCCGTGGGAAAGGAGACGTTAATGGTGGTGTTGCCATCATTCGTCGTCTGCGAGGACATATACACTACCCGCTCCGTCCCGTTGATTTCCCGCTCTAGCACGGTGGTAACGTTTTCTTCTGCCGTTTTGGCATCAGTACCGAGATAGTTAGCAGTGACAGTCACCTGCTTGAGAGCCATTTCTGGTAGCTTATCTAACGGGAGCAGGGGAATGCAGATTCCTCCGACCAAGAGAATAAGTACCGTACAAACAGTAGTTAAGACTGGTCGTTTAATGAAAATATCGGCAATACTCATATTAAGGTTGAAACAAATGGGCAGCAGGGGGCAGGGTGCAAGGGAGAATAATTTGTCTCAGGATTTTCGTGATTGACGCATTTATTCTCTGCAGGAGGTTAACCTAAGACTCAGGCTGAATGGGGGTACCATCCCTCAGATTAAGAATTCTTGTAACTGCAATTTGATCGCCAGGCTTGACTCCATCAAGCACCTGGTAGTTTTGACCTTGAATCGCTCCCAGCTTCACTGGCTGCTGCCGTACAGTCTGTTTTGACCCTGTTTTCTGAGCTACGTAAACAAAGCTTTGCGCCCCGACATTAGAGACAGCAACTGTGGGAAGCAAAACACCCGAACGTTTGCTCCAAATGACTCGTGCACGAACAAACTGTCCCTCGCGTAAGTTGGCACTTTGGTTGGGAAAGCGAGCTTTGATTAAGACAGCTTGGGCACCTGTGTCTACCTCTGGGGAAATGAAGTTGATATTCCCTGTGACCAGGCGTTTTCTTGTGTTAGGGTCAATAAGTTCTACTGGCAACCCCCGTCGTAGTTGGGAAGAACGGTTGGTGGGGATTGAAATTCGTAGGTAGAGATTGTCGTTTTGGGTAATCGTGGTTAGGGTTTGACCAGTGTTAACGTAGTCTCCAACCTTGACTGGGAAGTCACCCACCTCTCCGGTAATTGGTGCGACGACCTGTTTAAACTGGTAAGACACCTGAGCACTAGCGATATCTGCCTGAGCCTGCCGGACATTAGCTTCTGATTGATTTAAGCTGGCTTTGGTAGCTTCTACCCGTTCCTCTGTGGCGCGTAGCGTTGCGATCGCCGTGTTCAAGTTTCTCTGTGCAATGTCTAACTGCTGTTTTGCCTGTACTCCCTGAGAAACCAACTCCTGTACTCTTTTGAACTCTACTTTTTGAAGTTCGACTTCTGCCGCATCCCTGTTCTGTTCTGCTTGTGCTGCCTTCACTTGTGCCTGGGCTGTTTTATAGGCAGATTTGGCAGAGTTAGCTCTAGCTGTGGCACTAATTAATTCTGGTCGGGTGCGATCCGGACGCAGCAGTACAATTGGCGTTCCCTGTTTGACCCTGTCTCCTGATGAGACAGGAATTGCCTCTATCCGACCTTGGATCTCTGGTTGCAGCAAAACTCTGCGCTGAGCTTCCAGCCGACCTACGAACTCTGAGACCTCTTGCACTTGGCTAGACTTCAATGACTGCAACTTCACCGAAATTGCTGGCGGTTCGCTGGCTGTGGCAGAGGGTTTGCTCTGAGTACAGGCGCTCGTGAAACAAGAGGCGAGAAGCATGGGAAATAAGAGTTTAGTTACGAGTAGGGCGTCAGCTTTTTTAGACATTTTTCTAATCTCAAAAGAATTTGACTGAGGTAAAGTCAAAAAATAGACTTCTTGCATAAATCTTTGCCCTCAGCCTAAGTCTTAGGCTGAAGGGGCAGGTTTTGCATTCGTGCAAGAGGTCTAATGAGTCTTTCTTACTGGAAGAAAGGCAGAGGGCGGAGGGCAGAAGGCAGAAGGAAAAATAGTAAGCTTTTATACAAAGGTAACTTCTCTGTGCTCTGCCAAACGGTTTAAAGCCCCTGAATTTATTAATGGAGACAAATAGACGCTTCACAACTTTATTAAATCCCCCGAATTGATTCGTGGGTATGCCTTCTGCCTTCTTACAAGTATCTGAATTCTGAATCTTTAAGTCTGTCAGAAGAACTGTGCTTGCTTTTTGGCAATATTCTGACAACATAGCTGCGCCTCACTCAAATAGCACACACAAGCAGGCGATTGAAGAAATAATTTGTCATTTTTGAACCAAAGGGAGAATTCCACCATCGTGAAGGATGACAACCAATCGGCGCAGCTAGCGTGTAGTCTAAGTCATCACACTTTAGCCACTTGCTGTTCACGCGCCAGCCCACCTGCTCGCCAAATCGTTCTATCACTTTAGTATCTTGATTAATGGTGGTATCGAGCGAACCACCAACATTTTGATAAATTCCTATTTGCACACTGAAACCAAAGCGACCCTGGCTATAGTTTGTCCACAAGTTGTCTATTACCCGTAGTTCATCACAGGGAAACTGCCTCATATCATCCGGAGTGATGTCTCCCAACTCCGGCTCTCCTGTGATTGCTTGGATGACCCGAATAGTTTCCCAGTCTGCTTCTTTTAAGTTTCCTTGTGCTAATAGCTCACGCAGCTTTTGGTATTTGTGGATATCAGCGACCATCAAGAAATTCTCTTCTGAGCGAGCAATGCGATCGCCAAGGTTTGATAAGAGCTGATTGAGTTGTTGTAGCTGCACTTCTATCGCGCTTAAGCGAGTCGAGAGTTCCGATTCATGTACTTCATTAGACATTGAATTTTTCTCAAAAAAGGGCGTATTTTCAACTTGACTTGTCAATAGCTAAATTATTTCTCGTTTCGATAATACTGAGTCTTTGATTGCGATTAAGAGCGGTTGATGTGTTCGCTAACAACATATGTCGATCTAGCTAACAAGCACCAGGTATTCTGGCGCTGGTAAATCAGCACCACGAGGTTTTTTGCTGAGTGTGCAGCTATAAGGATGAACTTTGGCAATTAGTGCTGCTGTGATTTACAGGCGAGAGGAAACTTGTTTTTCCATACCTAAACACAAAAATTAGAGGTTTGGCATTCCATTGTCTTGTCCATTCTTGTGGTTTTTGTCACATTCTTGCTATTTTTTAGGAAGATTCTGGGCATTGAAGTTGTGAAGCGTCCTCTTTAACCCTAATGAATCATAAAAATCTTAGTGAGGTGGGTAGCAAAGATTGATCAGGCGAAGGCAGAACTTACCACGAGAACTGAGTCTAGGTCTTAGGAGTCACAGCAATGTTAGATTTAGCCGCCCTCTTGAATTGTATAAAACATCAACCAAAGCCTTTTAGGTTTCCTGAGTTGACAGGTTCTGTTCTCATGGGTGATGAACTCAAGTGTCTTGTTTTCTGAAAAAATGTGTATTTAAATTTTTATTGTATTTTTGTATTTTTATATATTAGTGAGTTTATTTTACTTAACATTTTTTTATCTTATGAAATATATAGAAAGAAAAAATAAAAAAAATATTAGGAAATTAAAAATACGGGGAATTGAGTGAGAAGCTATACACTGTATCAAACGGGGTCAGCTTATATAAAGACCCTGAATATAAACCTGAAATATAAAAAAGGGGTCAAATATACATTTAAAGACCCCGATTGCATAAAAACTGCAATATATCAAGCGCCAAACTCACAATTTGTTAGTGATGGCGCTTTTAAGTATTAAATTATATGCTTTTGCGAGCGCCAGTCGCCGTGAGAGCGGGAAACCCTCTCCGAAGTTTCCTCTCCTATCACCAGACGCACTCGCGTTCGGGTACTCTTCCCTGTGGGACGCTCCGCGAACGAGAACCCCTTCTCCTGCGGAGACGCTACCGCGTAGCTTGCTTCCCCGCAGGGGTACGGGGAACGCAGTCGCCTGCGGAGGAGCCAGTGCGTTGTACAGAGAAGTTGCAAGGAGGGTTTCCCTTCGGGCAAACTTCGGGAGGTTCCCGAGCCAGTGCGCTGCGCGGGTTCCCCGGGTTGTAGCACCTGGCGTTCCGTTGTAGCACTTGGCGTGTCTCCTCAAGTGAAGCATCTGGCGTTGGAAACCCTCTTGCATAGCGCTGTCTCACTGCACGGAACTTCTCTTTGCAGCGCTGGGCTTACCGTCATTTGCGCTGTCTCATCAGTCGCACAGATTCATTCTGAATTCTTCTTTGGTAAATTATGGAATTCTGACCACATACGGTGAAGGAATGACCTGGGCGTTCCCCTTGCTGACCAATGCTTGGTAAACAAAGGCAGCAACTTCTGCCCTAGTTGCTTGACGATTAGGATTTAATTGTGCAAGTGTGGGGTAATTGACCACGAGTTGCCGTGTAGTGGCTGCTGCGACTGAATTGGTAGCATAGCTGGGAATCTGGGAAGCATCACTGTAAACGGAAAGGACATTCTGAGTATTTGCAGATAAACCTAAACCGCTTGCCAAGGAGACGAGGACTTGTACTCGCGGAATTTGTTGCTGTGGTTTAAAGGTACGGTCAGGATACCCAGAAACAAAGCCACCTTGGGAGGCTGATTGAATGACTTGGGAAGCCCAGAAGTTGCTGGTAACATCGCTGAAGTTAGTCACTGGGCGTTTGGCGGGGGGGGCAAAGGCTTTGCTTACAATAGCGGCAAATTGGGCACGGGTGACAGGCTCATTGGGTTTGAAAGTCCCATCAGGGAATCCAGCAATAATATTCTTTGAGGCGAGAGCTTCGATATAACTTTTTGCCCAATAATTTGTTGGCACATCTTTGAAGGCAACTGGACCGCCTGCTGGTGGTTCAACAGTAGCAGCAACAAATTGCACTTGACCAACAATACGCTTGGGATCAATATCATTGCCAATAGCGATAATCGTGTTATTGCCCTTGCTGTTGTTCACATCATGGCGAGTGTTATTGCGAATCAAGTTACCGCCGGGACTTTCATTAGTACCCAGGTCAGGTGCAGCATTGGTGATCACAACGATACCATCGCGTTTGTTGTTTTGAATGACATTCTTACGCAGAACAGGCTTAGCTGATTCAGAGATAAATAAACCATCTTGGTTTTCAATAACCTGGTTTCCTTCTATTAAAGGTGTAGAAGTTCCACCTACTGCTAGACCAAAACCTGTGTCTTGAAACAAATTATTCCGAATTTCTCCTTGGGCGGATTTCGCTACTGAAATTCCATTGCCTTTGTTTTGAACAAAGATATTATTTTCTATTTTCGGATTACCTTTACCTGTGACAAAAACACCTTCTCGTATGCTGTTGGTAAATGTACTATTTGCTATTATGGGATTCGTCGATTCCACCCATATACCAGTGCCGCGGTTTTCTGGGTTAGTGACTGTTACACCTGTAATAACAGTATCTTTATCGGCACGAATAGTGACATTTTGGCGGGCAAAGGTCGGGCTTACGTAATTACCACTACCTGTAATTAATATTGCCTGACCTTTAGTTGATTCATCACCCCGCAGCGTCACGCCTTGTTTGACAAAAAGTGGGAAAGTTTCTCCACTTTCTTGGTTATAGCTACCAGGAGCGAGTTGGATGACTGTACCTGGCTGGGCTTGATTGAGAGCGTAGGTGATGGTTTTGTATGGTGTTGTTTCTGAGTTACCGGCACCAGCATTGTCTGTGCCAGTTTGTGGATTTACATAAATGACGGTTGCAGTTGCGGGAGCTTGCGCCGTCATAGTTGGGGTGATACCTGCGGTGGGGATAGCATCGGCATTGGCTTGAGAGCCTGGTAGCATATATCCACCAGAAACTACTAAGAAAGCAGTGAGCCCTGCTGGCACTACGAGAGTAGATGTAAGACGTCTACCAGTTTGAATGCGAAAATTTTCCCTTTGCGGAGTATTAAATCCCTGATGTGTCATTTTATTATCTATGAGGTGCTGAAATAGTATTAGTTGAATAAGGTACTGTAAAACTCATGCAAACTATAGCTCAAGACCAGTACCTTGGCAGCTGGGTTCCGACGTGGAGCAAAGAATTCGTTACCCTCATTCACATTGAGTTTGCATATGGATACGGTTTTTATGGTGTAGGGACATACCATACTTCCCTACACCAAGCAACCCTTACCCTAAACCCTTTCTTCTACACCCAACACGCCTCATCCGTACACAACTGAAAAAGAAACCCGGTTCCTTAGAAAAACCGGGTTTTTAATGATATGTATGTATGAAATTGCAACTCATTACCCCAGAATGTCTTCTCAAAGAAAAGAAAACTTTCATCAAAATCAACTCATGCGCTACCGATTATCGTCAATACGTTGCGCATTATTCTTAGGACTCAGTTTCTGTTTTTTGCTATCTAGCGTTTCTGTCAAAGCTGCCCAACGAGTGATACTTAAGTACAGCATCTTCCGTGAACCTGTTTCTGTCGAGGAAATCTCCACTTTTACTCAAACAGGCAAACTCTCTAGTTCACTAGAAGCCAGTTTTGCTGCAGCACGGCAAGACCCTAAACTTATTCGTAAGTATTTGGCGGAACCAGTTAAGGTAGACCCAATCATTTTAGACAAGGTACTCAACAGCCCAGTTGGTAACCCGATCTTAGATCAACTGAGCCAAGTGATTCACACACCCTCAAATAAGGCAAACAGACAGGCTTTGCGCTCCGCATTAGTACTTTCTGCAAGCATGGATCAGCAAATCACACTGATCGAAATCATTCAAAATTACCCGACTTCGGAAGTCGAAGTTGAAGGGGAACGCTTGGAAAATGCCAATCGACAACTCCGCCGCTTGCAAGGCAATTTACAAGATTTGCTTGGCTTTTAGTTATTTATACTTAGTAATCATTAATAAGCTAATGTTTCTAATGTTTCCCGCAAATACCGCTGTACTTGTTCCTCTAAGCGAAGTTTCTGAAATTGAGCATCGCGCTCTAGTAGCCAGCGTTGGAAACCGGAACTAGCTGCGATCGCACTCTTTAAGCTATTCCAAAACTTTGTATCACCAGTAAATCGGTAACCGCTAGAAGCTTGAATCCCAGACATAGTTCCTCATTCCTCTTTAAATGTGAATTCTTTAAGAGCAAACTTTAATTAAGCCCCACCTTTAAAATTGCACTACACCTAGCTCATTGTTTTAAGGGTAATAGAATTCTTACAGCAAATTCTGTGTCATGGGTCACTAAAACTTGCGCCTACTCACGTAAATTCTCCAAAAGCCGATTATCGTAGCAAAAAAGACTAAATAAACTGTCAGCTAGACTCAATTGAGGCAATCGGAAATCAACTCAAGAACATTAAGTACCAATGGTTTATCTCGATAGAGACGCCACTCAACTTGATGTCATCACACTGTTGCTATATGAGTCGTATTTTTAACTTTTATTACTTATACAGAAATTTTTTGAATTTTATTAACCAAATTTTTTGACACTGATTTTGAAAATAGCAAATGTTTGCATCAGATAGCCTAGGAGAAGAAGGCACATGATATGGGAGGGGGACAGAGTGCAGAGAAATCAAACTTATCTGTACACCTGTCACCACCTGTCACCTATCACTTGTCACCTACTCCCTATCTAGTAGATAAGAGAGTGCGGCGCTTGGTCACCATTTGGAAGGCTTCGATAATGTCACCTTCAGCCCACTCATTGTATTTGTCAATACCAACACCGCATTCGTAACCTGAGTTCACCTCACGGGCGTCTTCTTTCATTCGCTTGAGCGAGTCAAGGACACCTTCGTAAATTACCTTACTATTGCGACGTACCCGCACTTTACAGTTGCGGATGAGCTTACCAGACTGAACATAACACCCGGCAACGGAACCACGACCAACGGGGAAGACAGCACGCACTTCGGCTTGTCCCAAGTGTTCTTCCACCAACTCTGGTTCCAATAGACCTTCCAAGGCTCCTTGGATATCTTCTATGAGTTTGTAGATGATGTTGTATTCCCGTACATCTACTCCTGCTTCATCGGCTGCTTGTCTAGCACCACTTGCGTAAGTGGTGTTGAAGCCAACGATGACAGCGCCACTCGCTGCGGCTAAGTCGATATCCGTCTGGGTGATTTCGCCGGCAGATGCTAGCAACAGGCGAATTTGGACCTCGTTTTGCGGGATTTGCTTGAGTGATCCCACAATGGCTTCCACAGAACCTTGCACGTCTCCCTTGAGGATCAAGTTGAGTTCTTTCAACTCGCCTTCTTGGGCTTGAGCAGAGAGGGTTGTTAGGGTGACACGTCCCTGCATTAGACGCGATTGGCGTTGTTTGTCGGCGCGTTCAGCAGCAATTGAGCGTGCTTCTTTTTCGTTGTTGAAGACCTCAAATTCATCACCTGCTGCTGGTACATCGCTTAAGCCCAGTACCTCAACGGCGAAGGAGGGAGTCGCAGCATCAACTCTTCTGCCTCTGTCATCCACCATTGCCCGGACTTTACCAAAGGCTGAACCTGCTACTAACAAATCGCCTACGTGCAAGCTACCGTTCTGAATCAGCAGGGTTGCAACTGGTCCCTTTGCCTTATCCAGATGAGCTTCAATCACGGTTCCTCTGGCGAGTCGATCTGGGTTAGCAGAAAGTTCTTCTATTTCTGCGACCAGCAGAATCATCTCTAGGAGCGTATCTAGGTTTTCACCCTTGATAGCGCTAACGGGAACCATAATAGTGTCACCGCCCCACTCTTCTGGCACCAGAGCATATTCCGTTAATTCTTGCTTCACACGGTCAGGTTGTGCCTCTGGTTTATCAACTTTGTTGATGGCAACCACGATGGGAACTTCAGCCGCTTTCGCGTGGCTAATTGCTTCAACGGTTTGAGGACGAACGCCATCATCTGCGGCAACAACCAAAATAGCAATGTCGGTCACTCGTGCTCCGCGCGCCCGCATTGCTGTAAAAGCTTCGTGACCAGGGGTATCCAAGAATACCACTTGCTGCTCTTTACCGTCGTGTTCTACATCTACATGGTAAGCACCGATATGCTGAGTGATACCACCCGCTTCGCCAGATGCCACTTTTGTTTTGCGAATTGAGTCGAGCAGAGTTGTTTTGCCATGGTCTACGTGACCCATAATTGTCACAACTGGCGGACGCCGATGGAGGTTTTCCAGGTCTGCCACGTCTATCATTTCGGTGACTTTACGGGCTTCTGCTTCTGGTTCAACGGTTTCGACTGGGACTTCCAATTCGTTGGCGACCAAGGTAATTGTGGGAATATCCAAATTTTGGGTGATACTCACCGCCATACCTTTCATAAACAGGATTTTCACAATCTCTGTGTCAGCAATCACCAAGGCATCAGCCAGTTCTTGCACTGTCATCGGGCCTGTGACTTCCAGTATCTCTGGACGTTCCTGCTTTTGTTCCGTTTCGTGGCGACGGTTTTGCTCGCGAGAGGAAGCAGGCTTTTTCGCTTTAGCAACTGGTGCAGCAGCGACTGCTGCTACGGGTTGTGTTGGTCTAGCTGCCTTGGGTTTTGGTGGACGGGCAATAGAGAGGCTCACTTGGATGGTCGCTGGTATGTCCAGTCCCTCTTCTTCTAGGAGCTCTTCGTCATCCTCAAAGTCATCAACAATCGGCTTGAGACGTTTGCCTTTAACAACTCCCTTGCCGGGCTTGGCTGACTCTTCTATCTCTTCTTCCTGCCACTTCTTACCGCCTTTAGCTTGACGTGGCGGTGTTGGGCGCTTGAGTTCGATAACTTCTTCAGTAGGAGTTGCTGTATCACCATCCTCTTCCGCAACCTGTGTTTTCATCGGTGCGCCGGGCATCGGTTTTGGAGGAGTCGCAACTAGCGACGCAGCCGCTGGATGTTCAGCAGAACGTATGACTGGTCTGCTAGGTCGTTGTGATTCTCCTACAGGTACGGGTGCAGAAGGTCTATTGCCCTTTTGCTCTGGTTTAACCTGCAACGGAGTAGAACGCACAGGTTTTTCCGGTTTGGGTGACGGGGCAGCTTGTGCTGTGTCTCCTGTTGTTGGTTTAGTGACCCTTTGCTGCTTCGCTTGGTCGCGATCGCGTTTTAGGATCGGTTTCTCGCTCACAGTCGGTTGGGAATCTGCTGCTGGAGATGCTGAAGAATTCGGCTTCTCCGCAGAAGGTCTTGTGGGCGGGGCAGTCAGTTGTGGTTTTGGCGGTCTTTCCGGTTTTGATTTTGGTGCTGTTATCTTTTCCGGTTTTTCCGCTGTGACTTTTTCAACCGACTGATTTGTGTTGGGTAGTTTGTCTTTGTCCGCGTCTGTCACTGCTGGTTGTTCAGGTGTGGTCTCAGACTGATTCCGGGGTACGGATCGAATGGGTGCCGTCGGCTTCATGGATGAGACAGGGGGAGCGAAGGGCTTAGGGGGTGAAGGAGGGTTAACTTCAGAAGCAACTTGTATATTGGTAGCAACCGACGCCTCTTGGGCGTTAGAGATGGGGTTTTTCAAAACTGTAGGTTTGCGAATCTCCAAAATTTGTTGTTTATTAGGTGCAGCAGGTCGGTTTCGGGAGCCAGCTTGTAATGAATTTGGTCTATGGCTGTTGGCGCCATTATCCCTTCTCGGCGTCACACTTGTCGCCGCTAGTTTTTCTGCTTGAGTCCGAATGCGTTCTGCTTCGGATTCTGTAATCGTGCTGCTATGGCTTTTGACCGCAATATTGAGCTGGTCGCAAATTGCTAATAGCTCTTTGTTATCCAAATTCAATTCCTTTGATAATTCGTAAATTCTAACTTTGCCGTTGTTCATCCACTCTTCCCCTTTAATTTACAGTTTTAGCGGATGGTTGCCTGGTTGGCGACATCTCCATCCTTCGATTACTGTGTTAGGTTGCCGTATCTGATGAATGCCGGTGCCTCCATTCAGGAAAGAGAGATGTTTCGGGTTATTGCTGGCATCCCCACCTGGAAAGATGGTTGACGCCGAACTGCGCTTGGGCGCTACCAGGTTGCCATTCTGTACTGTGTTGTTTTGCTGATTCTGAGTCTTCCACGACACAATCGAGTAAAACTTGTTGGGAGTGCTGCTTCGCTCCTTTGGATGACTAAGAGCAATGCGAACGACACCCTTTTACTATTTTGGCACTACATGAGCGAAAAAGAGTGTGTGTTGATAGCACGAAGTGTTCGGCTGTCATCACAAATTCTTGCTTAATTCCCGCTACAACGTAGTTTTAATTAAGTTTGTTTTTGGTTATGGCTTTGGGATAGGCGTTGCTGCAATATGTGGTACAGTGCTTCTGGCACTGATGCACGTAGCGATCGCCCTAGTCTATTTTTTTTTTGAGCCGCCGCTAGACAGCTCTGTTGCGGACAAATATAGGCAGAACGCCCCATGCCCTCATCTAATTGTACCTGTCCTGATGGAAACACGCGGACAATTCGCCAGAACTCTTGTTTTAATCCCACTTTTCGACAACTAATACAACGTCGATAATTTAGTTTCATAACAGCCGAGTCTTGATCCCTGTAGACGAGAGTGATTGTTTAAGTCGTTTGGAAACCACTCTACTAGGTAAGGTTCTTACGGGTATGCTTTCAGCATAGCTTTACCGTTCGGTGTCAGCTACAGGTGTATCCCTCTAATACCGTGCCACAGGCTTAGGGTCATATTACTCTTCTTCGTCATGATCATTATTGTCGTCATTGTCGTCAAAAATTTCATCCTCCAATAATTCTTCTAATTCTTCATTCTCATCTAATTCCTCCTGGTCAAACTCATCTTCTTCTAATGTATATTTTGCTCTTGCTGCTGCAAATTTAGCATCTTCTGCTGCGTGGTCATACTTAGCTTTATCTTTAATATCAATTTTCCAACCAGTTAGGCGAGCTGCTAAACGGACATTTTGTCCTTCCTTGCCGATAGCCAAACTCAATTGATCTTCTGCTACCAGTACGTGAGTTTGCCTGGTTTCGGGGTCCATGAGACGAACCTCATCTACTCGTGCAGGGCTGAGGGCATTGGCAATGTAAGTTGCAGGGTCTGGAGACCAGCGAATCACATCTATTTTTTCGCCGCGCAATTCGTTGACGACGACTTGAATCCGTGATCCCCGGGCTCCAATACAAGCACCAACTGGATCTACGTCGCGATCAAGAGTGTCAACAGCAATTTTCGTCCGAGGTCCGACATGACGAGAAGGAGGATTGGCTTCCCGGGCTACAGCTACAATTCGTACGACTTCATCCTCGATTTCTGGCACTTCGTTGGCAAACAAATAAACCACCAAACCAGCGTCAGCTCGAGAGACCAGCAACTGTGGTCCCCGTTGCTGACCTTGAGAAACTTTTTTGAGATAGACCTTAAAAGTGGCATTTGCCCGATAATTATCATTGGGCAATTGTTCGCGCTTGGGTAGTTCAGCTTCCACCTCTGGTTGACCAAAGCCACTGCTGACAGCCATAATGACTGACTGTCTTTCAAACCGCAGAACTCTTGCTTGTAAAACAGTTCCTTCTAAGTCTTGGAACTCTTCTTGCACCATCTGACGTTGTTGATCCCGCAGTTTTTGCGCTAAGACCTGCTTAGTTTGCATTGCTGCCATGCGACCAAATTCCCCTTGATCGGGAGTGACATCCAGCACCACTTCTTGTCCTAATTGCGCTTCGTCTCCTCCCATGTCTTGAACTTGTTGGAGAGCAATTTCATGGTCAGAGTTGCTCACTGCTTCAACTATGGTTTTGGTAGCGACAACGCGAAAGCCCTCATCTTCAACGTCTAGTTGGACATCAAAATTGTCAAAATAATCTTCATCGAACTGTTTTCGCTCCAAATTCTGGGCACGACGATAACGTTCGTAACCTTTGAGTAGTGCTTCTCTTATAGCTGATTGAACAGCAATACGTGGTAAATTCCGCTCGCGACTTATATTTTCGATTAAATCTTTTAATCCAGGTAAAGTCACCATTGACATAAGCAGTCTCCTTTATTTTTATGTAAATAGCGGGAGGCGATTAAGTAGTCAGCCATTACCTTCAAACTTAATGCCGTAAACGCCATGGACACTTTTTTCTCAAGAGCAAAGAAAGAAGCAACTGGCGGTCTTCGTAGCGGTAAGGCAGTCGCAGTCCTGGACGCCACTTGCTTCTCCTTACGGAGACGCTGCTTTGAACAAGCCGGGGAACCCGTCTAACGCAGTGGCTCTGCTTTCCGTCGGTTGCGCTCTTCGCAGCTTTAGCGACGTAGGAGCGTTACTGCCGAATCCGAACGCAAGTGCGTCTGGTGACAGGAGAAGGGTAGCGACTCCGCAGGAGAAGGGCGTCGGCTATGCCCGAGTTGTAAGCACAAAGTGTGCTGCAGGCACACGCAAGTGTGTGTCCTGAGGGCACAAGAGGCACAGACACGCTGATGACTTGTGCCGAACCGCGGACGGAGGAGCAATGCTTACAGCAAAGCCATACCGGAGGCACACCCGTAAGCGCAAAGCGTGCCGCAGGCATACGCGCAGGCTCTAGGATAGGAGAAGGACAGGGGAGGGCTTAGCGCTGACAAGTCCAGAAATCATGCACGGCAGCTAGCCACGGAGGAGACAGTCACCTCCTGCGGAGGAATTCAAAATTAAAAGTTCAAAAATAATTTTGAATTTAAAATTTTGAATTTGAGCGTAAGCAAGTGTCCTCCACAACGCAGTGGCTACTCATAGATTGGTACTCAGGACTGTTTTTACTGAAAGCTGATAGCTCTCTTAGCGATGCTCATCCAACTGCACCCTGGTAATCAAGGAGCAAGGAATTTGGACAACACGACCTTTTTGATTTAAGTAAACTGCTGTCTCATCCCGGCGAATCAACTGACCAACCCACTCTTGCTGTCCTTCGTAAGGTGGAGCAGTCTGGACAATGACAGGAAATCCCTTGAAGGAAATAAACTCTCGGTCGGTTGTCAATTGTCGCGAAATACCAGGACTAGACACCTCTAACACATAAGCATCTGGAATGATTTCCGTCGCATCTAAAGTGGCTTCTAAAGCACGGCTCATCCGCTCACAGTCATCCAACCCAGTGTCCTGTTGAGGATTGCGAATGTCTATCCGCAAAACTGGTGGACGTTGGTTAGTGTGAAAAACCACACTAACAACTTCCAATCCCAGATCTTCTGCCACTGGCGTTGCTAATTCAAGAATTTGTGGGACGAGAGGGTGAGTCATGCAACTATTCCAACAAAAAAAGTGGGCTGTTACCCACTTCCTGCGATAGGGATATCTTCCAAGAAGTCTTCAGACGGACCTAAACAGGTTCGCCTTTGATCTAAGTTTAGCGCATTTTTTTAGAGCGAGAAGCAAAACTGATTTCAAATCGTAACTTTGGATTGAGTCTTGTACATTTTTTGGTTCTCAAAACAGTACTAAATGTTGAGCGCTTTAAGTATATACTCACAACTTACTGACTCAACGCTGAGGATAACCGCTCTTAGACATTAGTCATGAGTTTCGTTCTCTATGTACCAGCACGGCAGAACCTTTTTCTACCACAGGCTGAATTGCCGACTGTCTGCGTAGCTGCTTGGTTTGCTCCAGAACTTTCCACATATCCTCTTGCGACAAGCGTTGGACATAGTTGAGCTTAATTTCCTCTAAAAAGTCAACAAGTAAATTCTGAATTTCCGAGAGGACGTGTTTTTTCTGCATTTCTGTTCCCAACGCTTCGCTAAAGCGTTGCACCAGTTGACTAGACAGTTTAGCTCCCACTGGGTCTTCTGTTGCACTCACGACTGCGTTGTAAAGGTTAGTCGTGATTTGACTAGCTACTTGCTCGCTAAGCTGACTTTGCATCTGTTCTAGTCCTGGGAAGTTTTGCAGGTTGTGATAGATGGGAACTTGTTTCAGTGCACTATCGATATTGTGATGCAAAAGGGCAACTACCTCTGGTTTGATTTTTGGCAGCACTTCGTAAACGATTGTTCGTACTAAGATAGCTCCAATGGCTTCTACTTCATTAATATTATTGATATCAATGTAGGAACGTAGGTTATCGTTTTGTGACAGCCAATGTTTGAGCTCACCTCGTTGAATAGACCCTTGAACTTGGTTGATGACTCTCACGACAACAATTTCTGTGAGTTCTTCAGCAAAATTTGCTACAATTCCCTGATGAATTTGTTGGCGTAGGGGATAGAGATTTAATAATCGTGCATGGTCGAGGCGAATAGCAACAGGTATAATTCGTAACCATTGCCAAAACGGGAGAAGTAAAAATAAGTCATACCAGCGCCAGAAAATTGCATTTAATAAGCTAAAGCTTGGATACTGACGTTTGATATAAAAGCTACGTGCCAATAACTCTACACCGAATAAAATCACAAATGGTAAGTCAATGAGCCAAAACTTATCAAGAAATTCGCCATTTTCTCCAATACTTCGGTAGTAATTGGTAATAATTAAAGGACGGATTTTTTGGTTAAAAAAATTAAATTCTTGGTTCCAACCACGTTTGGATAAATACGCTTGGCTCCAGAAGATGGAAAAGGCTTGCTTAGACGATTTTACGCCTACGCGATCGCGCATCCTATTTTTGATTTTTTCCAAGGTGCCACTCTTATCAGCCGCCGCAAACGGATTAGTGTCAATCATCTCGTTACTTAGACGTCTGAGTTCCTCGAGTTCTTTTCCCACCTGTGGGGATTGTAACCCTGTTTGACTCACCTGTTCTACAAGTGTGTCTACTGTTGTTAGATAGTTTTCCGTTTCTCGATGCGGTTCAATCCCTTTGATGGGATCGTAGATTTGGGTAATTTTGGGGAAATTTCGTATGTAAAAATCGCGACAAGGAATATAACTTAAATTAAATAAAACTAAACCTAAATTAACAGAGGCAATAATTGCCAGTAATCGCTCAAACAATATGTTCCGTGGGGTTAAGGGTTTGACGTTAGCCATTGGCTTTGAAATAAGAAAGTACAGATTTTGAACACAACATTTCTAAAATACGTGCTTTTGGATCTCACTAACCTGTATTTATTACCAAGTATTTTTTATATCTTTAGAGAGATGACAAAAATAACTAATAAAAATAACAAAAATATACCAATATGACTTGAACTCATCAAAAATCATTAATAATCGCAGAAAAAGACGTTACAGAAACTTAAAATGCATCTGTTAACGTTAATAACCGATCAATTTAACAAAGAGGAGTTTTATCTATGTGGTGTGGGTTTGGAAAATCAAGCTTTACCGTTGCGGCTGCTTGTCTGATATCAACTAGCATGGTCATTTCAAATGTTACTTTTGCGGCTCAGACTTATACCCCACGGCAATTCCGTGCTGTGTTGCGGGGCTTAGGTTATAACGTCAAGGTATCAGATGCACCTTTGACGGACGCAGATACGAAAAAAGCAATTCAAGAATTTCAGAAAGGGTATAAGCTACAACCTGCTGATGGAATAGCAGGACCAAAAACTCAAGATTTTGCTGCAACAACAGTTAAAATTTTGCAGGCAAATTTAAACTTAGTTGCTAAGCCCAATCCTCCCTTGCCCCGCAATCAATATTATGGTCCCCAAACAGAAGCCGCAGTCAGACAGTATCAGAAAAAACTCGGTTTGCAAGAAACTGGAATTGCTGACTTAGCACTCAGGCAAAGGCTTGATCAACAAGCAAGGGAAATCCTCAAACAGCCAACAGCTGCCCCTGCAACACAGCCATCCCCAGGAGCAACAACCTCACCAGCACCTACTTCTACACCCAGAACGACACCAACAGCAAAGCCAACACCAACACCTACCTCTACACCTAGAACGACACCAACAGCAAAACCAACACCTACTGCGACACCTAGAACGACACCAACACCAACTTCTACACCAGAGGCGTTACCTACAGCGACACCAACTCCAACAACAGAGGCGTCACCGACAGCAACGCCTACTATCACACCTGATCTATCGCCGACAACAACACCTACACCTACACCAAGAAGGTAGCAGATTGGCTTAACTTAACTGGTTAGGGTTAGGTTCTTCTAAGGGTCTACCTTTAGGAGTCGGTAAAATTGGGCGGCGGTCATCGTAAGGCATAGGAATATACTGTACGGTGGGGCGTCCGCCTTGTGGTTGTGGGTATAAATCCATAAGGTCGTAAATAACATTTGGTAGTCCGACTGTAATCGGCAGCCCTATTTCCGTTGCTTCTTCAACAGTGATTGGGTAATCGTGAGTCACACGCCCTGTTGTTAGAGCATTGATTATATTTTCAATATTCTCTGGCAAGACTTTCTGTTTGGGCACTGTATCTTTCAGCAGAGTCCTTACAAAGCGCTGCACTTGGTCGATCGCTTTGCGCGATAGATCCGCCATAATTAAGGTCTGGTCATCAACTTCACCAATAGGCTTTTGTTCAACGACTTTAAGGATGCTAGCTGCAGGAAAGTTACCTAGTTGTGGGTCAACTGGTCCAAGAACAGCATTAGCATCCATAACAATTTCATCAGCAGCTAGAGCGAGCATTGTACCGCCACTCATGGCGTAGTGGGGTACAAAAACAGTGACTTTGGAGGGATGACGAATTAATGCTCTGGCTATTTGTTCTGTTGCTAATACCAAACCACCAGGAGTATGTAAAATTAAGTCAATTGGGATATCCGGTGGGGTAAGGCGAATAGCCCGCAGTATCTGTTCTGAGTCTTCTATAGTGATGTAACGCGATACAGGAATTCCCAGAAAGCTGATAGATTCTTGGCGGTGGATCAGCAAAATTACCCGGCTTTTGCGTTGCTGCTGAAATTCCTGTAGGGCGCGGAAGCGCCTGTACTCTGTCTGACGTTTCTGCCACAAGGGTTGCAGGGAAGAAAGGAGAAGGAAAATCCAGAATAAATCGCCTATACCGAAGCTCATATGCAATTTAATGTTCAAATTAACAAGCCGAATTTAGGCAACCATCCCCCTGTCTACTTACTTTTATTAGAACGTGTTAGGTCAGGATTTTATTGCCAAAATTAGGATTACCCACTCATTGTTTCAATTTTCGGGAAATATTGAGTCTACCTAGGGAGTTAGAAGAATTGCATTGAAGCAGGAGACGAGAGGACACCAGGTTATTATTACCCTTGTCGCCAAATTTTAATCGTATCGTCATCGCTTCCGCTGACAATAGTCTGCCCATCTGGACTAAAGGCAACTGATCTTACGTAGTTGGAATGACCTGAAAGAGTGCAGATTTCGTTACCTGTGTTTATCTGCCAGATTTTGATAGTTTTGTCCCAACTCCCGCTAGCAAGAAGCTGCCCATTTGGGCTAAAGGCAACCGACCATACTTCATCGGAATGACCTCCTGTGAAGGTGCGAATTTCTTGACCTGTATTTACTTGCCAAAGCTTAATTGTGCAGTCAGCACTGCCACTAGCTAGAAGTTGCCCATCCGGACTGAAGGCAACGGAATTAACAAAGAAGGAATGACCTGTGAAGGTGCGAATTTCTTGACCTGTATTTACTTGCCAAAGCTTAATTGTGCAGTCAGCACTGCCACTAGCTAGAAGTTGCCCATCCGGACTGAAGGCAAGTGACCAGACCGGGTCCGAATGACCGATGAAAGTGCTGATTTTTACGCCTGTACTGACTCGCCAAAGCTTGACACTGCAGTCGGCACCGCCACTAGCTAATATCCACCCTAGCCCTACAGATGCTTTGCTCAATAAAGGGAACCCTCGTACATAAGTTTCTTTTTCTGGATAATAGGGATTTGGAGGTATTGGACTAAATGCCACAGAATTGATCCAGCTGCCATCATTTGTTAGTGTGTGGATTTCTTTTCCACTACTAACCTGCCACAGTTTGATGGTTTCATCCCAGCTCCCACTGGCAAGCAACTCTCCATCTGGGCTAAAAGCCACGGCATGAACAATGTTGGAATGACCAGAAAACCAACGACCAAGGGTACGCAAGAGTTTCCCAGTTTCTAGTTGCCACAATTTGATTGTGTTATCGTTGCTTCCACTGGCGATCGTCTGCCCATCCAAGCTCACAGTCACTGCAAGAACCATGCTGGCATGACCTCTGAGGGTACGTACGCATTGCCACTTTTGAGAAGTCACAACAGGAGGTATAGGGAATTGCGGGGTGCGGGGTGGAGAGTGGTAAGTGGTCGGTGATGCGTCGGGTGTTATGACCTTTGTAGGGCGAACTTCGCCAACCTCACCATCTAATAAATCTAGCCATTCCTGTATTGACTGGGGGCGGAGATTGGGTTGCAATTCCATCCCCCTGATGATTGCTTGATTAACCGTGTCGCTGATATTGGGATTGTAGTCTTTTGGTGAATCTAGGAGAATGTTGCCGCGGCGTCTGTCATCAGCATTTCTTGGTATGATTCCTGTAATTAAACTATACAACGTAGCCGCTAGTGCATATACATCAATGTATTCTCCTCGAGGTGCTTCTAATTCATACTGTTCCGGGGGGGCAAAACCAGGAGTGCGATACACTGTATGGCGTTGGATAACATTAGGGATAAATTCTCTGGCAATACCAAAGTCAATCAGCACAGCTTCTGATTTGCCAGCACGAATCATGATATTACGTGGTTTGATGTCTCGGTGAAGTAAACCTTTACTGTGAATAACCTTTAAAGCGTCGCCAATTTGCCGAATGTACAAAAGCGCTTCTATTTCTGACAATACTCCCATACGCCGAAGGCGATTGCCTAAGTCTTCACCTTCGATGTACTCCATCACCATACAAGGTAAATTCCCTTCATCAAAAATATTTTCTATCTGCACTATGTGAGGATGGCGACATACAGCAAGCCGAACAGCTTCGTCACGAAAATCTTGCTTTAATTTCGTTTGATGCGGTTTCCAGGTAGCGTGATTCAGAATGTCTTCTCTAAGGGTTTTTATAACCCGCAGTTCATGCCGTTCATTTCTGGCGAGATAGGTAATACCAATTCCACCTTCACCGAGTTTTCTTTCAATGATATAGCGTCCCCCAAACAACGCTTGTCCTGGATTCCAGACCATTAGATTAATTGCTAAATTATGCTATTTATTTTGGCACGGTATTAAAGCTGGGTCAGGGGGTTAGGGAACGAGAAGGAGAATATAGGGAGAGATCTCAAATTTTGAATCCATTTGTCCCTTTGTTCTAATCCCCAGCTGCCAACAGTCGTTTCACTTACCAAACAAGATACTAGCTAGTTACTAGCATATTAAAATTTGCTTAACAACTCAGCTTTTAAGACTAATTACATTTTAACTATAAAACTGAAGGATAAAATTTATCCACCAAGTTAAGCTCAACTAAAACAAAAGCTTTCTCATTGAGAAATACATATAAAATTTTAGAAAAAGTTAAGAAAATATCTTGATAAATCTAAAGATTAAGGATAATTTGCTATTAATATATTTTTGTCAACAATATATGTATCTTAATCTGGAATAATGCACAGTTATTTTGTAGCTATCCCTACTCTCCTACAAGTAAAATACAGTCTCTGCATATTCATACAATAAGTTATGTCTTGACTTTAATTATTGGCTCCTTCTACTTTATATTTTCACCTCATATTGCATTATGTTAACAAACTTAAAATTGAGACAAAAATTTACAGCTTTGCTACTTGTCATTCTTGTAGTAGGTTTGAGCTTAAGTGGAGTAGCTCTTTCTGCTTTGCTAACGCAAAATGCCAAAAATGAAATTGCTTCAAGAGCTTTAACACTCATCGACACGATGACTTCTTTGCGTGAGTACACACTTATCCAAGTCTATCCAGAACTCTCTAATAAACTGGAAGAGAAGTTTGTGCCCCAAGTTGTATCCGCATACTCAGCACGAGAGGTTTTTGAAATTCTACGAAAAAAACCAGAATATCGGGACTTCTTTTATAAAGAAGCGGCAACAAATCCTACAAATCTTCGGGATAAAGCAGATAGTTTTGAAGCAAACATTTTAGAGCGTTTTAGAAAAGAAAAAGATTTAAAACAGGTGAGTGGATTTCGGTCGCTTCCTGGCGGAGAAATATTTTACATTTCCCGTCCACTCAAAATTTCTCAAGAAAGTTGTCTTCTGTGTCATAGTACTCCTGAAGCCGCACCGAAAACTATGATTGACCGCTTCGGCGCAGTTGGTGGATTTGGGTGGCATTTGAATGAAATTGTCGCAGCGCAAATAGTTTCACTACCAGCAAGCAAAGTCATCGAAAAAGCTCATCAATCTTCTTTATTGATAGTGGGACTTGTCTCTGCTGTTTTTATAGCTGTCATGGTTTTAGTGAATATCTTTTTAAATCGACAAGTTATTATTCCTCTTAAGCGCATAACTCGTGTAGCTGAAGAAGTCAGCACAGGTCATTTGGATGTTGATTTTGATCAGATTTCTAATGATGAAATTGGTAATCTTGCCAAAGCTTTCAAAAGGATGAAGTTAAGTTTAGAAATGGCAATGAAAAGAATCAGACGTACTCATGGAGGAAATACAGGAGGAACCGCAGGGAATTAAGCTTACACCCAGTTATGGGAGAGCCTAATTGTGTGTTGCAGTTTTGATTCTCTTATAGGGTATCTTGTCCGTCTTAACATTAGAAACTGGGCAAGATACTTACCCTACAAGTGTTTGTGTTTAATATCAATAAAAATGACTATGTTTACTTAATAAACAAGATTTTCTTCGTAGGCTTTGTTCGTATAGCCCGAGAACCGAGAGGAAAATTGTGAGAGTTATTTACGACTCATCAACTGTTTATGAAAATAGACGTTTTCTAAATTCAAAAGCTGCTGATGCATCAGGAATTTCTCTTGCTAAAAATTCAACAAATTGGTAGGGCGACAGATGTGGGGTTTCAGCCAGTGTTTCTTCTACAATCAGACTCGCTATTGGTCCAATATAGTAAGCGAGTTCTTGCTGACAACGTTGTATGAAAACTGGATTCAGTGAGGATTGTTGTGGTTGTGGTTTAACTTCTTGAAAGTGCTGCTGATAAGATGAACTTCTAGCCGAACTCACTATTGTTTCTGGATATTGGGGTGATTGCCGCATTGTAACAACAGGCTGAGATCCCTCTACGATCACAGTAGGAGGCAAATCAACCATTGTTGATTCTGGCATCACTTGAGATTGTCCGCCGATACGCTCCAAGTCTGCAAGAACTTCCTTTGAAGATTGATATCGCTGCTTAGGCGTATCTGCTAGCAGTTTATCAAGTACCCGGGCAAAATCATTGGTGACATTGGTGTAAGAATACCATCTCCACTCTAAAGAGTACTGATCCATAAGGAAGGATGGATCTCTACCTGTTAGTAAGACAATTGCAGTCACACCTAGAGCATAAAGATCACTGCTGGGGGAACACAAACCTAAGCTAATTTGTTCACGGGGAGCATATCCCACTTTGCCCACAAGTGACATTTTGCCAACAAAAGTCATGTGGTAAGCAGAGCCAGTTTCGTTAAGATCAGCTATTTGCTTTCCCACGCCAAAATCAATCAGCACTGGCAAGTTTTTGCCATCAGGCAGCATGATGTTGTCAGGAGAAATATCTCGATGGATAATGTTGTGCTGGTGAACATAGTGCAGCACAGGTAACAGATTTTTTAACCAGTGTACAACTTCGGCTTCAGCAAAAGTTCGTCCCTGGCTTTGCCGCTCTCGCAACAGTGCTGAATATGTTTTACCATCAACAAATTCCTGTACCAAAAATAACCGACCATCCCCCTCAAAGCAAGCCAAGAACTGAGGAATCTGAGGGTGTTCCAACTGATGAAGAATTTTTGCTTCTCTTTTAAATAAGTTGCGACATTTTTCTAGAGCATTTTCCCCTGAACCAGTGGGCGCAAATTCTTTTAAGACACATGCCTCGTTGAAGCGACGAGTATCAAACGCTAAATACGTTCTTCCTAATCCCCCCTGCCCCAACAGTTTTTGAATGATATAACGATTATCAATCATCGTTCCCGAAGGAATTTCTGGTTTTACTAAGGGAGACTGAGACATAACATTGCACTCCTAGCTAGCCTAAGTATTTTGTTTATGAATAATTTGATGTTTCCAAGGTCAAAAACTCTATAAGGTAATAATTGTCATAATTTATAGATCCCGGGTTTTCTATCATAACTACAGAACAACGCAGTGGATTTCCTTAATAGCAATATGTTACAAAATAGACATTTTGTCCCCTAAGAGCTTATTCATCGTTACGCTAACCTCTGAAGAACCTAATTATCTATCGGGGGAATTTTCAAACAAAACGCAAAACAATGATTAGATTTTGTAATATGACTTTAGTTTACTGCTTGTCTATCTACTTTCTGGTGATGGGCAGACTCTTGATTGAGCAAAACAGCAGGTGTTTTCTTGACCTGCGCTTCAAGAGGTCTGACTTTTTGCACTAATTTAATAAACTGCTCGTAGTTAGGGACTTTTGCTGCTGGGATATAGCCAGCGTCTGCTGCAATATCTCCAGGTGCTTCGTTCATCGCTTTTTGAATTTGCTGCTGTTGATTACGCTCCACAGTCGGCGCTAGTAAAACAACCGCAGGAGGAATCCATCGGCTAGTGTGTAAAATTCTGAACTTGGTTGTACTAAATTCTCGCTGATAAAGCTCAAAATCCTTCTCAGATAATGCGCCTGCATCAACTTTACCTTCACTGAGCCACTGTAGGACTGTTTTGGGAGTAGGAGCAAAACGAATTTGAGCAAGAGTTAAACCGTACAAATCGTACAGAGGAACATAATAACCAGCAGCAGACCCTGCTGCTCCTAGGGCAACGGTTTTATTGGTAAGATCTGCTATTGCTTTTATTGGTTGATCATCTCGGACTACAAGTAAGGAACGTTGTCTACCACTGATCCCCTCCATAGAAAACAGAGGAGTGTAAAGTTCTTTGCCGATCGCGATCGCTGCTAAACCCGGAGATGCAAAAACAATCTCCCAATTTTTACGTTCAATTTGCTCTAGAGCTTGCAGTTCATTGTAAGCAGGTTCTAGGTCTACAATCGACTGAGTTTGTCTTGCTATGTAGTCTTTGAAGCGTTCGTATTTTTCTATGGATACATTTCCTTCACCATAGCTTACCACACCTATGGTCAACCTCTCCGATTTCATGTCTTCTTTTTTATCATTGCATCCTACCCCTAATAATCCAATCACTACCAGAAACTGAATAAGCAAAAAACGTTGTAGAATAACGGTTTTCATTCTTCAATGACAGTTAGATAAAAGTTATCAAGTTAGAGATTCTATAGATTATCGCTATTCTAAGTACTGAATCTAAGAATTCATGTTAAAAATTAATTTTTCATAAACCTTTTGTTGCTATTTGAAAATATTAGTTGACGAACATCCATTATTTCGGATCATCATTAGAAACAATCGCTAATCAACCAATCTAATGACTGGTAGATTTGAACAAGCTACACTTGTCACTCCTCAACCTTATTTAGAACTAAATAGCCAAGGGCAAATCCTACGACTCAATCTTGACAAAGATGTCCATCGTTTGGGTCGTGGTCGGGACTGGGCAGATTTAGAAGTTCCAATGGGCTGGGAAGTTTGCTCTAGAAAGCAGGCAATCTTACAAAAAGAAGGAAAAGACTACAGAATATACGACGGTGATGGTTCACATCCTAGTCGCAATGGGATATTTCTCAATCAAAATCGAATAAATGCCTCTGAAGGCTATCTCTTGAAAGATGGAGTTGAACTGGAGATTGGGCAATCTCTTACCAACAGAATATTGTTAACTTACCATAATCCAGATAGTTCTGTCGGTAATCACCTAGTGATCCCCAGTAATCGTCGTTTGGATTTGAGAAGTTTGAAAGATTGGCCCGTGCAGCTGGGTCGCGCCCCGGGGAGCGATCGCTACTCCACAATGCAGCTAGATGCACCGACTATTTCCCGCCTACACGCCACAATTTATCCTGACAGTCAAGGCGGACACACTTTAAATGACCACAGTACCAATGGGATTTTTGTTGATGGTGTAAGAGTCTCAAAACGTCTCCATTTGGAGGATGGCAGTAAAATTCAGATTGGTCCGTTTACATTACTGTATCGTCGCGACTCTTTAGAATTATTAAACACTGGGAGTCAAATCCGTCTTGATGTTTACCAACTTATACGCAAGGTTCAAGACAAGGAAAAAAAGGAAAAAGTTATCCTCAACGATGTGTCTTTGGTGATTCAACCAGGACAGTTGGTGGCGTTGGTTGGTGGTAGTGGTGCAGGTAAGTCCACCCTGATGAAATCCCTTTTGGGAATTGAACCAGTCACATCGGGTACAGTGTATCTCAATGGAGACAACCTGCGACAACACTGGGCGATGTATCGTTCGCAAATTGGTTATGTTCCCCAGGATGACATTGTGCATCCTGATTTGAGTGTTGAAGAAGTGATTTCCTACGCTTGTAAGTTGCGACTTCCACCAGATACAAATGTCAAGCAAGTTGTTGAGACGACACTAGAGCAAATAAAGTTGAGTCACGTCAGACATAACTTTATTCGCAATCTTAGTGGTGGTCAGCGTAAACGCGTCAGCATTGGTGTGGAATTATTAGCAGATCCAAAACTGTTCTTCCTGGATGAACCGACTTCTGGACTTGACCCCGGTCTAGACAAAGAAATGATGAAGTTATTGCGGGAATTAGCAGATCAAGGACGAACAGTTGTGTTAGTGACGCATGCGACAGCAAATATTGAGGTGTGCGATCGCATTACTTTTATGGGTCGTGGTGGTAAACTATGCTACTTTGGACCGCCCCAGAACGCATTGCGTTTCTTTGAAATGCCTTCTGAAGATTTGAAATACTTCTCAGATATTTATATTAAGCTAGACCAAGGCGCCACCATATCAGAAGTTCTATCAACTGTTGACTATTGGGCACAGAAATACCAATATTCACCGGAATATCAAAACTACGTCCAAGCGCTTCTTAGTCCAGGGAAAGATACCAAAGCTAAGACTGATTACGCCAACCACCACACGGGGATATCTCCCTTTAAACAATTATGGTTACTCAGTCAGAGGTATCTCCAGTTAGTACTTAGAGACCGCGCCAGTTGGATTTTCTCTTTAATATCAGGTCCAATTGCCATTGGTCTAACAGCTTGGATATTGCAAGGCGAAACACCCCTGCAAAGACTCGATCAAGCTGAACTGAGTCAAAATTCTCTGGCGCTCAAGGTACTTTTCATTTTCAGTTGTATTGGAATTTGGATTGGACTTTCGAGTTCTGTGCGTGAAATTGTTAAGGAATCAGCAATTTATGCCAGAGAAAGACTGATTAATCTTGGCTTATTACCCTACTTAGGTTCTAAAGTCTTAATACGTTTTGGTCTGGCTCTTCTTCAAACTCTATTGATTGTTTTAGCAGTTGTGGTGGGCTTTAAATCACCAGAATATCATCTCATGCCTTGGTATCTCGGCTTAGGGATAACAACATTTTTAACCCTGATAGCTAGTGTTAGCCTGAGTTTACTCATTTCAGCATTTGTTAAGAATGAAAACGAGGCTAATAGTATTCTTCCTTTGATTATGATTCCCCAGATTATTTTGTCAGGGGTACTTTTTGAACTCAAAGGATTACCAGGTAAACTTGGCTGGCTGACGATTAGTAGATGGTCTATGGGAGCTTATGGAGCCTTAGTTAATGTTAATAAAATGATTCCTGCAAATACCCCAGAAGATATTGTGAAAGCGTCTTCCGTTTATGATGCAACATGGAAGAATCTCGGCTTAAATTGGGGTATTCTTGGTGCGCATGCTTTGGTATGCTTGGTGGTGGCGCTGATATTGCAAAAGCGGAAGGATATTGTTTAAGGAAATTTTTTGAATTTCGCGCTCACAAAGCAACTTCAGGAAGATGCTGTGAAGTCGCACAAAAGCTTGATTTTTTGAGTATGGGCGATACTGGATTTGAACCAGTGACCCCTTCCGTGTGAAGGAAGTGCGCTACCACTGTGCTAATCGCCCAATTTCATCTAAAATAACACAAATAGCATGAAGTTCCAAGATGCAAGAACGGAATGAAGACATACGTGTTGCATAGTTAGCTGCTGCACGACCGTACAGATCAAGAATCCTAAAGTTGTTTGGCACAGGGCACAGAAGCTTTAAAAAGTCGTAACAGGTTGAATGGTTGTGTCTTGTGTCTGATTCAAGGAAAAACCGCTATGATATTAAGCTTCAAGGGACGTAGCTGTTATGTTCAGTCCGATGTTTATCTAGCCTATCAACACTATGACCAAGCCTTGGTATTGGCGATCGCTCCTGTTAAAAAATCGTACTGGCTCTGATATTTTCGCAGCCTTATTTCGCCATACCTCTAACTCTTCGCCTAAAATTGCCACTCTGCTAGAAAGCCCCTACCCAACACCACCAGATCATCCTCAACTTGCTCGATATTCTATCTGTGCAGGCGCTCCTCGGATAGTAGATGGAGTTGTGCAAATGTGGGCACCACAGCTTGGGCAAGTTTTGCCGTTTCTCGAACAGCTGCTACAAACAAGAGGACATGGAGACGCGGGGACACGGGGACACGGGGAAGTAGTGACAAAACTCTCCGCATCACCCTCGGGGTATCTCCTGCAAAGAGGCTACGCCAACGGAAGTTCGGACTCGACGGAAACCACCAAGACAGCGGCTTCCTCACCGTGTCTCTCACTCTCTCCATCTTCTCCACCTCCCCACCTCCCCTTCACAGGCGGTTGGCTAGGTTGGCTAGGTTATGATATCGCATGGGAAATTGAACAGCTTCCCCAAAACAAATCTGATACTCTATCGTTTCCAGTTGCTTTTTGGTACGAACCAGAGTGTTTTGCCATCCTAGATCACTGGGAGCAAGTTTTATGGTTGGCTAGCAGTTATCCTGCAGGATTGGATGAATTGGAGAAGAGAGTAGAGGGACTAAAAGAAGGAAAAGTGGACACCGGGACATTGTCCCCCCGTCTCCCCTTCTTTGCGTCATCTCCTGCTCCACATTTTTTGACTTCTCAAGAGGAATACGAAACTGCAGTTAACCGTGCAAAAAAATATCTTCAGGCTGGAGACATCTTTCAGGCGAATCTTTCACTACGGTTTGAAACACAAACAACCGCTTGCGGGTGGGAAATTTATCGTGCTTTGCAGCAGATCAATCCTTCTCCATTTGCAAGCTATTGGCAAACGCCTTGGGGAGAGGTGATTAGCTGTTCACCAGAAAGGTTGGTGCAACTACAAAGAGGTTCAGATGAGTTATTTTGCGTCTCTACAAGACCGATCGCCGGGACGCGATCGCGTGGGGGAACCCCAAAAAGCGATCAACAACTCGCACAAGATTTACTCAGCAATGCCAAAGAACGTGCTGAACACATTATGCTAGTTGATTTGGAACGCAATGATTTAGGGCGAGTGTGCAAGTGGGGAACTGTTGCTGTTGACGAATTGCTAACAATTGAGCGTTATAGCCACGTCATGCATCTTGTCAGTAACATCAAAGGTAGCTTAAGATCTGATTGCAACGCTGTTGACTTGATTCGCGCCATGTTCCCCGGTGGCACGATCACAGGTTGCCCCAAGGTTCGCTGCATGGAAATTATTGAAGAACTAGAACCGATGCGGCGAAATTTGTTCTATGGTTCCTGCGGCTATTTAGATTGGCGTGGTCACTTAGACCTAAATATCTTGATCCGCACTCTCCTACTAGCTCCTTCTACGGAGGGGGACAAAGGGAAAACGAGGACAACGAGGAATTTTCCTGTTTTTACCCATCTCGATACTCCCCACTCCCCAACAGCCTCTACTACCTATTCTCAACTTAACACTGTTTGGGGACAGGTTGGAGCAGGTATTGTTGCAGACAGCGATCCCGAGAGAGAATGGTATGAGTCTCTGCACAAAGCGCAAGCACAACTTAAAGCACTGACAATGGTCATGAGTCAAACGTTTATCCGTCCTGAATCCTGAGTTCGTAATTCAGAGAGATTGGCTGATGAGCGGCAATTTGCACATTCAGGGAACCCCAACGCCACTCGCTTCTCAAACATTCAAAGTTCGTCTTGAAAGGTTTGCCGGGCGTGGGAAACCCCTCCGGGTGAATCCTTCTCCTATCTCAGAGGCTACGCCAACGGATACGCTACGCGAGCACCCTTCTCCTGCCCAGACGCTACCGCAAACGGGTGATGCTCCTTCTCTACGAGACGCTTCGCGTAGCTTGCTTAAGCGTAGGGGTACGTCGCTACCGCTTCTCCTATCACCAGATGCACTCGCATTTGCTAACGCCAGTCGCTGTGAGAGCGGGAAAGCCATCATTTGCGCTAGATTCACCGCAAGCGATCGGCTCAACTTTCCGCAAAATTCAAAATGATTTTTTGAACTTTGAATTTTGAAGTAAGCGAGTGACTCACCACAGCGCTGGCTTGACAATCTAGTCCCTCCTCTTGACTTTGATTTTTTGGTATTTTCACAAGGATTTTGGCGAAATGTGTCCATCATCGTCAAAGTTTTTGTATACAACTGCAAAAATATATATACTCATCACTCTGCATTAAATGAACTCAGAAAACTCGGAAACTTACATAAACCATCCAACTTGGGGTTTGCTCTTTAGGATTTGTATGGTAGACGAGAGCCAAGAGTTGTTTACGACACTGTATGCCCAACGCTTATTCTTTTTAGTAACGACTGATGTTAAAGGTATGAAGTTTCAACCTATTGGACGCACCGAGGCCAGAATGATGCTGGAAAATCGCTTGCGTAACTTACGTCGTACGGGGCAATCTCAGGAGTACGATCAGCTTCAGAGTGTTTTCCAACGCACCTTCCAATGAGCAGTTCGATTAGCGAACGTATTATTGCGATTCGTTCCTCCCTTCCAGATTCAGTCCGGTTGATTGCTGTGACCAAGCAAGTCTCTCCCGAAGCCATGCGCTGTGCTTACGCTGTGGGAATTCGGGATTTCGCCGAGAGTCGCATCCAAGAAGCAGCTAGCAAACAAGCCCAGTTGCAAGACTTGTCAGATATTACCTGGCACTTTATTGGACATTTGCAAAGCAACAAAGCTAAAAAAGCCATTGAACAATTTCAATGGATTCAGTCTGTAGATAATTTGAAGCTTGCCCAACGCTTAGACCAATTGGCACAACAATTAGAAATTACTCCCCAGGTTTGTCTGCAAGTCAAAATACTACCTGATCCCAACAAGTCAGGTTGGAGCAGATCACAACTATTGAGTGATTTACCTGCTCTGAATCTATGCAAAAATTTACAAATTCAGGGCTTAATGACAATACCACCATTAGGATTAAATGATTTAGAAATTCTTAATGTGTTTAATCATACCCGTGAATTAGCAAAAGAGATCCAAGAACACAACTTGTCTCATATTCAAATGCAGCACCTTTCAATGGGTATGTCAGGGGATTACAAACTGGCAGTACAAGCTGGTGCAACAATGATAAGACTAGGCACCATCTTGTTTGGAGAGCGTTCCGCTTAAATCGATGTAAAGGGCAGAGAATACGTAAAATAAGCGTTTTATGAGTTTTGAAAGCTACATCTTGTACTGATGTCTTTGACTGATAAAGTGCTTATAAAATTTTGTAGAGAAAAATCTCATAACACACTGGTTCAATAGGTAACGAAGGAGATAGTATTGACAAAAGCAAAAGTCAATAGGATATCGCGGGAAAACAACTTCCCCAAGCCGAATGGTTAGGATATAATCTTGACTCATTGTTACCTACAAAACATATACAGACTTTCTAAAAGCTTTTGTTCAAACGAAAACCTGTAGTAGATAGAACAAACAGCGCTAGAATGGCTGAATTCTCTGCCCTTTATAAGGGTAGAAATTGATTTAATCAGTTTTTGCCACATCGGCTAAGATAACTGACCCTAGGAGCGTAAACCATGAATAATATATTTTCCAAACTGAGAGACTTCGTAGGTCTAAATGAGCAAGTAGAATACGAGTATTATGAAGAAGAACCCGATGCAGAGAGCTACCAAAATCTGTATCAGGAACAAAATCCTCAACCAGCACCACAAGAACCTGTTGCGCAAAATCGACGCTGGCGCGAACCCGTGCCTACAATGGGAACAGATGTAACAACTGGATCAAAGCCGATGAGTAATGTTATTGGTATGCCGGGAGCAATAAATGGAATCTCCGAAGTATTGGTGCTAGAACCACGCACCTTTGAAGAAATGCCCCAGGCAATTCAAGCATTGCGAGAGCGTAAGTCAGTAGTCTTAAATTTAACAATAATGGACCCGGACCAAGCACAACGGGCAGTAGATTTTGTAGCAGGTGGCACTTACGCGCTTGATGGGCACCAAGAACGTATCGGCGAAAGCATCTTTTTGTTTACACCAAGCTGCGTGCAAGTAAGCACACAGTCAGGAGTTCTTCATGAAGTTCCAGTCCCTCAATCCCCAGCGCGCCCCTCACGTCCAACAGGATCAAATCCAGCTTGGGGAAATGATGTTAACAGAATGGCACAATGAACATAAATTAATAATTAGTCAAGAGTCATGAGTCATTAGTCAAAAAGTGCTTGACTCTTGACTCATGACTATTGACTCTTGACTTATGACTAATGACTACTAAATTTGGATTGATTGGTGGCGGGGTAATGGGAGAAGCGCTCTTATCCCGCCTTATTGCTCATAAAATTTATCAACCATCAGAAGTCCTAGTCAGTGAACCGCAAACTTCACGCCAAGGTTTTCTGGAAGACAAATATGGTGTTGCTGTGACAGCCGATAATCGTCTGGTTTTCACACCAACAACGGAAGTGGTGTTTTTGGCAGTAAAACCTCAAGTGTTTAGTGCGATCGCGCAAGAATTGGCAGATGTCAACGCTACAAATTCAAAGCCACTGGTGATTTCCATCTTGGCAGGCGTAACATTACATCAGCTCGAAGCTGCTTTTCCGCATCTGCCAGTGATTCGGGCAATGCCCAACACGCCGGCAACTGTGGGAGCAGGAATGACCGCCCTATGTCCGGGTGCTTATACCAAAGCGCACCATCATGAAACCGCAAAGCAACTTTTTTCAGCAGTGGGAGAAGTTGTGGAAGTTTCCGAAAACTTGATGGATGCAGTCACGGGACTATCAGGATCTGGTCCTGCTTATGTAGCACTGCTTGTGGAAGCACTTGCGGATGGGGGAGTAGCAGCAGGGTTACCTCGCGCTATTGCCAATCAACTTGCTTTGCAAACTGTACTAGGAACAGCAAAGCTTCTGCATGAAACCAGAATACACCCAGCAGAACTTAAAGACCGCGTGACCAGCCCAGGCGGTACCACAATTGCTGGTATTGCTCAGTTAGAACGCTTAGGATTTCGCTCAGCTTTAATTGAAGCAGTCAAAGCCGCCACATTCCGCTCGCAGGAACTGGGAAAATAATTTATTGTCCATATTTTTTCATCCTTGACCCTTGACCCTTGACAAATGACGAAGTTGACAAAAGAGTAGTTAATATAGTAAACAGTTTTGGTTGCAAATGTGATTGAGTGAATTACCCTGCGCTGTCTCCAGAACTTGACCCGAGTTCGATATTCCCTTTTGAATTAGATCAGTTCCAAAAGGATGCGATCGCTTCCCTAAATGCTGGAAGTTCCGTAGTTGTATGTGCGCCCACGGGTTCGGGCAAAACATTAGTGGGGGAATACGCCATATATCGCGCCCTATCGCGAAGAAAGAGAGTTTTTTACACGACTCCTCTAAAGGCGCTCTCCAATCAGAAGCTACGTGACTTTCGTGAAAAATTCGGTTTTGACCAGGTTGGACTATTAACTGGAGATGCCTCCATTAACCGAGATGCACCGATTCTGGTGATGACCACGGAAATTTTCCGTAACATGCTTTATGGCACACCTATTGGGCAAATTGGCATCTCATTAGCAGACGTTGAGGCGGTGGTACTGGATGAGTGCCATTATATGAACGACCGTCAACGGGGAACCGTTTGGGAAGAGTCTATTATTTATTGTCCTCATGAAATTCAACTTGTAGCCCTTTCAGCAACTGTTGCTAATAGCGATGAACTGACCGACTGGTTAAACCAAGTTCATGGTCCTACTGACTTAATATACTCTGATCATCGCCCAGTGCCGTTGGAATTTCATTTTGGCAACATCAAAGGGTTGTTTCCCCTACTGAATGATGACAAAACTCAAATTAACCATCGCCTGCTGAAAAAGAGGAAAAAAGGAGAAAAAGAAAAGAGCAAAGCTCATGTTAAAGCGGAGGCTCCCAGTATCACTCAAGTTTTGAGCCAACTACAACAAAGGGATATGCTGCCAGCAATTTACTTCATCTTCAGCCGTCGCGGATGTGATAAGGCGGTCACGGAGGTGGGTGATATGTGGCTAGTCAATGAGGAAGAGACGCAGCAATTGCGCCGACAAATTGACGAATTTTTAACTCGCAATCCTGAAGCAGGACGTTCTGGGCACATTGCACCCTTGTACCGGGGAATAGCCGCACACCATGCTGGGATTTTACCTGCATGGAAAGTGTTAGTCGAAGAACTGTTTCAGCAAGGGTTAATCAAAGTCGTATTTGCTACCGAAACCCTAGCAGCTGGAATTAATATGCCAGCCCGGACAACGGTCATTTCCACCCTTTCTAAGCGTACCGATACTGGTCATCGCCTTTTGAATGCTTCCGAATTTCTGCAGATGGCAGGCAGGGCTGGTCGTAGAGGAATGGATGAACGAGGTCATGTGGTGACGTTGCAAACTCCCTTTGAGGGAGCAAAAGAAGCAGCGTACCTGGCAACATCCCAACCAGATCCCCTCGTCAGTCAATTTACGCCAAGTTACGGCATGGTGCTAAACTTACTGCAAACTCACACTCTAGAGGAAGCAAAGGAACTCATTGAACGCAGCTTCGGGCAGTACTTGGCAAACTTGCACCTACGACCGCAGCACGAGTATCTCGTCCACTTGCAAACACAACTTGACCAACTTCAAGCGCAAATTGCTGCCATTGATGAAGGAGAACTGGCTGTTTATGAGAAATTGCGGCAACGCCTGCGAGTAGAACGCCAGCTATTGAAAACACTGCAAGAACAGGCTCAGGATGCCCGACAAGAAGAATTAGGCATGATGTTGGACTTTGCAGTGTCAGGAACACTTTTGAGTCTCAAGAGTAAAAACTTCACAATGCCTGCACCCATAGCAGCGGTGTTGGTGGGGAAAACGCCAAGTTCTGGTCAAACTTGTTACTTGGTATGCTTGGGTCGAGATAACCGCTGGTATGTTGTGACAGCCTCTGATGTCATAGATTTGTATGCAGAACTCCCACGAATTGACTTACCTGCTGAGTTGCGACCACCAGCACAGATGCCCTTGAAACGGGGACAATCGCTTCTTGGTAACGAGGAAACTGCAGCAATTGCCCAACAGATTCCTGCTCCTGGAGAGTCACTCCATATGCCACCAGAAGTCGTAGAACAACTTCATCGCGTTACTGCTGTGCAAGAGCAATTGGAAGCTCATCCCTTACATCAATCAGGCACTGCTGCGAGTATTTTCAAACGCAGAACACAGATTGTCGAACTTGAAGCAGAAATTCAACAGATACAGTCACAACTAGAGCAACAGTCCCAGCGCCATTGGGAAGAGTTTCTCAATTTGATTGAGATTTTACAGTACTTTAAAGGTTTAGATAACCTTGTTCCTACGCGATTAGGACAAATTGCTGCAGCCATTCGAGGAGAAAATGAATTATGGCTTGGTTTATCACTAGCTAGTGGAGAATTAGATAATTTAGATCCACAGCATTTAGCAGCGGCGATCGCAGCTTTGGTCACAGAAACCCAACGTCCAGATAGCATGGTTCGTTTTGACCTTAGTAATGAAGTCACGGAAGCTTTATCAAGATTGCGGGGAAGCCGTCGCAAGATGTTCCAACTGCAACGTCGTTATAACGTGGCTTTGCCGATATGGTTGGAGTTTGAACTTATAGCCCTCGTGGAGCAGTGGGCGCTGGGTATAGAATGGGCAGAACTTTGTGAAAATACTAGTTTGGATGAAGGTGATGTAGTGCGAATTTTACGGCGGACATTAGATTTACTATCGCAAATTCCCCATGTACCACATTTATCGGAATCCTTGCAGCGTAATGCCTATCGTGCCATGCAGCTCATTGATAGGTTCCCAATCAATGAGGTGGTAGAGTAAGTAAGGAGTTAGGAGTCCTAACTCCTAAATGCTGAACTTTCCGTGAGAAGTTTCCTTGTGCCCTTTACCCTTTATCCGAACCGTATTGAGGGGAGAGGGTGTGAAGTACCTACAGACTTTGCTTACGCTACGTCTGGGGCTTCGCCTCTCATTCGTCGTTGTCCGGGCTTTCATCCCCAGGTTCCGTTTCTCCACCTAGGGACTTTCCGCCCGATTTGTTAATTGATTGACTAGAGCAAAATAATATGCTACTTAAAAACGCGATAGCTTAAGATTAGTACACTAAGTTTCCAGTTCCACGAAGTTGGCGTAAAGAATTTATACAAGCTGGACAGTCACAGCCAAATAATTGAATTGCAGCATCGCTTTCTTCTTCTGTAAATTCTAGCGAAGCAATGTTCTGAGCGGATTTACCTGTAGTCACAGTTGATGCAGGTGTAGAACCAGAGGCTTGCTTTCTCTGCGAATCTCGAATACACACCATAGTGTTGGCAGCGTGAGGACTAGATATACAAGTCTTACCATCGTTGGTGTGGGTTAATCGCTGGGTATTAGCAGCGTGTACAGGATTGATGACTGCCAACGTAGACATCAGCGATACAAAAATAGAGGAACTGGAAAATAAGTTAAGTATAAGTTTTCTGTTCATGGGTTTCCTGAGCAAATTTTGCTGACCGCTAAGATAATCTAATTACCTCTTACAGGTCAAGAGATTTTTTATCAGGAATACCATGATTTTTGTCTATTTTTAGAGACCTCATAAATTTGTCTTAGATAGCAGAATCAAATTTCACTTTTTCCCTACACTGTTATCAGTCTAAAGTTAGAGAATATGAGAATAATAATCAAAAAATAATTTTTATCTTTAAATATCTATCGAGTCATCGGAGTTGTGATGAGGAAATCAGGTCTTGACTTCCCTTTTTTCAAACATCTACGAGTTGAATACAAGTTAAAATAGACAAACATGGTATGACTAAATTAGTGTTTTAGCGCTATTTGACTCAGCAGACAGATAAGCTCTTAGGTATGTTATTTACCATACAAATGGCTATACACGCTATGCTCCAATCATTTACCGCAAGCAGTACTGAGCTTTACTCAATTAGGGTGCTACGCTGTAAGCCATGGTCGCTGTAGCAACGATTAATAAGTGTGTAATTATACTATTTAAAATTCTTATACAAGTTATACTAGTTTTTAGGTTCTACCTGGGAATTACACAGAAGTGGCAAAGCCACTTCTTTTTTTCAAAAATTAGGGGAAGACATAAATATACAATTTTACTTTTTAATAAAATTTTTAATAATTTAATACTCAGTTTTTATTGACTGCTTATTTTATCTGTAATAAAAAACAAAAAACTGTATAAAGAGGGAGATTGACCGTGTTAATTCAAGACAAGAAGTTACTTTTAATTGGTCAGGTCACTGCTCTGAGCGGAGTTCCTATTAGGACAATTCGCTATTACGAAAGCCTCCATTTAATTCAGTCTTTAGGGAGAACCGAGGGAGGCTTTCGCCAGTTTTCATCAGATGTACTGACTCGTCTTTCCTTTATTAAACGTGCTCAAAGCCTGGGTTTAAGCTTGCAGGAAATTGGTGAAATCTTATCAGTTTATGATGGAGGGAAACCTGCCTGTGATGAAATTCAACAGAAGCTGAAAGATAAGATATCAGAAATTGATAAACAAATTGAACAGTTATTGACCTTGCGAAGTGAATTGAGGGGCTTACTATCAGGATGGGACAGTTCACCAATTAAGCCGGAAGATTCAATATGTCCCATAATCCAGAAGGATTAAACATCGGTAGGGAGTTAGCTTGAGCTATCCTAATAATTTCTACTCTCCTACACACTCTGTGTTGCAATTCAGTTCAAAGAACTAAGAGAGTGAACAAGCGCAGGATACTATCTATATTTATCGACAAAATAAAGTGTCTCGTGTGTCCCGTCCTGTAGTTGGATTGGTACCTTTAGCGACTTTACACAATTTGTCTTGTTCATCCTTACGGAGCAGCACATCAGTAAAATCTGCCCCGTCAATAATAGCGCCATCAAACTTAGTATTAGCAGCAAAAGCGCCCTCCAATACAGCATTGGTCAAATTTGCTTTGATAAGACGAGCCGAGTCTAGAGTTGCATTTGTTAGATCAGCGCCCTCAAGATTTGCTGATTCTAAATTTGCAGCAAAAAAGCTGATACCCTGCAAATTAGCGTGGCTGAGGTTACTGCTGCGGAGATTAGCATGAGAAAAGCTAGAGTCTGTTAAGTCACGTCCTGAGAAATCAGCCTCTATTAAACTTTCTTTGTTGTAATCAAGTGCCAAAGCTTTTGGAGTAAAACCTGCAAAACCCACAGAACTGGTGATGCAAATCACAACCCACAGCAATAAACTGAGTACGCTTACCCATATGCGATCGCTTAACTTACTCATCGTACTTTTTGCTCATGCCAAATTATCCTCAATATCATTATCCCGATATAGGTATCGCAGGAGAAGACCTGGTAGCCCAATGGTTACAATCCAAAGGTTGGGTGATTTTGCATCGTCGGTGGCGTTACCGCCAAGGAGAAATAGACATTATTGCCCAATATGATGGACAGCAGAGGACACGGGGACACGCAGACGCCGGGAAATTTGGAGAAGAATTCTCCGCCTCACCCCTCCCTTTCTCCGCATCTTCCTCGTCTGGGATACTGGCATTTGTAGAGGTCAAAACTCGCAGCCGACAGAATTGGGATGCAGGGGGTAGAAACGCCATCACAAAACACAAGCAAACAAAACTCTGGAAGACAGCGCTGATGTTTTTAGCGAAATATCCTGAGAAGGCAGACTACCCTTGCCGATTTGATGTTGCTATTGTGTACTGTGAGCATATGCCACAAAGGTTAGCTACGGATGCAATTTCCCAAGAAGTTATGGCCACTTCATCAGTAGGCAAAAACTTGTTAATGCTACAAGAATACATTCCTGCAGCTTTTGATAGTTAAAATATTTGACACTCCCACGGAAAGACACGCTGATGGGATTCTTGCCTCATAAGTCGGCACACATAATTGGTGTGCTTCCGCCTTCAATCTCTATAAAGCCTCTACTAGCGATTCAAGTCTATATTCGTGTTATCTAGTTCAAAGGATAAGCAGTAATCGGTAATCCAAAAAAGATCTCAATTACCAATTACCGATTACCTTCATGTTTAACACAGCAGAGTAAAAACTCAACGAGGGTATCATGCCAATGTTTCTGGGCAATAGCCTAATCCCCTAACAAACTGTTGCCGGAACGCCTCTATTTCCTCTTTTTCTGGGTTCCCATGGGAGACAATCGCTACTTGATAGCGACGCATCACGTCAACTGGACACTGTCCCGCTTCCAAACTCCAAAGTGCCATTTGTACCCGCATTGGCGGCTCGTAGCGAATTCCTAATTCACTTAAGAAAGCCCGAATGTCGCCATCTTCTTGAGGCGAAACGTGACGCTTTAGTTTGACCCTAACCACCCAACCATCAATCTGATGAATTACGGTGACGAACGAAACAGGTATTTGAGGTTTAGAGTGCAAGAATTGAACAACCCTTAGAGTTAGACTAGCATTTGCCAGGTAATACAAGTATTCCATTTCGGTGCTTGGGATCAAAGCCAATCCTACACTTTTATTATCAGTACATAGACCCCTGTACCCGCTAGGGTAAAAGCCCCCGTTTTTGGATGGGGAGGTTTACCCAATTTTCATACAAGTGTATACGTGCTATTCAACAGTATCCTTTTAAAATTTAAAAAAAGGAATTTAGCGTTGATCCCCGATGGTTCTCAGTAGAGAACATCTAAGATTTGTTTGTCACAGTCAGTCTAAAGATAGATGCAGCAAAAACTAGTTAAAAACAATTTAAACTCAATATCTTCTCCTCAAAAGGAAGACGTGGAATTAGATATTTGTCTATCCGGGTATGATTATGAATTACCTCAAGAACTCATTGCCCAAAACCCAGTTGTTCCTAGGGACAGTTCCAGGCTATTGGTCGTCAATTCTCCCAGTACAGGTAGAGAATCAGTACCTCTGAACTATATTTTCCGAGATTTGCCAGAGCTACTGAAACCAAAGGATTTACTCGTAATGAATAATACACGGGTGATTCCAGCGCGGCTGTATGGTCGTAAATCCACTGGTGCTGAGGTAGAAGTGCTGCTGTTAGAAGAGCGTCAGCACAATTGTTGGTTAGCTTTAGTCAAGCCAGGAAAACGTTTCAAACAGGGAGCGAAGATTATTTTTGAAGCCAGGAGAGTAGGGGAAGTTGAAGGAGTGAGGGGAGAAAAAGCTCCTCTATCTTCCCGTCTATCACAACCTTCCCTAACTGCTACTGTTTTAGAAACAGATGAGGCGACTGGAGGGCGTCCATTGCAATTTGACTTGCCAGAAGGTATATCCTTAGTGCAATTGTTGGATATTTTTGGCGAAGTTCCTCTACCACCTTACATCACTGGTTCTGATGCCCAACACGAACAGTATCAGACAGTTTATGCTAAAACTCCAGGAGCAGTAGCAGCTCCGACTGCAGGGCTTCACTTCACCCCAGAATTACTAGAACAGTTGCGCGATCGCGGAATTCATCAAGCTTTTGTAACATTACACGTTGGAGTGGGAACATTTCGTCCTGTGGAAGTGGAGGACATCAAAACCCACAAAATGCATGAAGAATGGATTGAGGTGCCTTCCTCAACGGTAGAGCAAATCCGTGCAACTCAGGCATCTGGTGGTCGGGTGATTGCTGTAGGGACAACAGTCGTGCGAGCATTAGAAGGAGCTGCAGCCCAAGGTGAGTTACAACCATTTTGTGGCAAAACTAATTTGTTTATCTACCCGGGCTACCAATGGCGAGTGGTAGAGGGTTTGATTACCAATTTTCACCTACCGCGTTCTAGTTTGCTCATGTTGGTGAGTGCTTTAATTGGTCGGCAACGTTTGTTAAATATTTATCAGTATGCTGTAGAGTCGCGATACCGCTTTTATTCTTTTGGTGATGCCATGTTAATCTTGCCAGAAGGCAAGAGTGCTGAGTTTTAGGTGAGGAATTTAGAATTTTCAATTTTCTCTGACATGGTGGGTACTCTGAGCTTATATGCATCTAGCAATCAGTGCAGGTTTGCCCGTCATGTCTCAAAAATATCAACTTTGTCAGTGGTTGGTCAGATCATCCAAAGTGGTGCTTCTTTCTTCCTCAGTTTTTTTGGTTTTCACGATACCAACCACAACTAAATTCCCTGGAAACAAGCTACTTGCACAGAATGTTCCCTCTCAAAATTTAGAAGCAGCAAGTTTCTTCCAACAGGGAGTCATGCTTTATTATCAAAAAGATTTGCCTGCAGCAGAATATGCTTTTCGCCAAGCCTTGCAAAAAGACCCTAACTTGGCTGCTGCACGTAACTACCTAGGTAACATTATGTTACAGCAAAATCGCTTGGATACAGCAGTGCAAGAATATGGTGAAGCGATTAGCATCAATCCTAATCTCGGCGAGGCTTACTATAATTTGGGATTAGCGTTGCACAAACAAGGACAAATAGAAGCAGCAGTAACGGCTTACCAACAAGCCCTAGTCATAGATCCAACAATGGCAGCGGCTTTGTATAATTTGGGTTTAGCCCTGTATGAACAAGGACAAACAGAAGAGGCAATTGCTGCATATCAGCAAGTGATTCATCTTGATAACAGCAATGCCAATGCTTACTTTAACCTAGCACTTGCCCTCCAAAATCAAGGAAAAACACAAGAAGCGATTGCTGCCTATCGACAAGCTTTACAGCTCAATCCAAACATCGCGATGGCTTACAATAACATGGCAAGTCTTATGGCAACACAAGGTCAAACAGCTGAGGCGATCGCCACTTATCAAGAAGCCATTCGCCGCATACCCAATAATGCTGTTGTTTACTATAACTTGGGAGTCATTTTGTACAACCAAGGTGACTATAGGAATGCTAACTCAGCCTTAAAACGTGCTCGTAACCAATACCGCCAACAGGGTAATATTGAGCAAGCTGACAAGGTTGAGCAGTTCATGCAGCAAATCGCCCAGAGAAAAAAACAACAGGAACCTCAGAATAGCCAAACCCCAACTTCTTCACCAAATCAAACCCCCACAACTAACGAAGTGAAGCCTGCACAAGATAGAGCAAATCAACCGCCAACTTCCAATGTACCTATTTCGGTTGAACAATTGCCATCTACACTCATGCAAGAAACTCCACTTCAGCCACAGCCGACTTCTGAGAGTACAAGTCAATAGACTGCTGGCAAAAGTAAATAGCTAGACGTCAATAAATGTAGAATGGGAAGCGCGAAGCATAACCCATGCTGTCTTTTGCAATTGATGCGTTACGAATCATGCTAACGCATCCTACCAATCCTACCCAATTGCCGATGTTTCAAATTGGTAAACGATTAATATCTTTGTTGCAGCCAATCACAACCATCGCTGAACCACGTTCAAGACGCTTGTTGGGGTTAGGATTAATTTGGAATTTGCCATCTTGACTGACAGCTAGCAAATTCAATCCATAGCGGTTGCGAAGTTGTAGTTCAGCGATTGTTTTACCGTGAAATTCGTCTGGCACAATCATTTCTACAATACTGTTATCTGGGTCAAGGTCAAATCGGTCTAGAATTGAGGGTTTTGTGAGTGTTCGTGCTAAAGCACAACCCGCCTCATACTCAGGAAACACTACGTGATCTGCTCCCACTTTGTGTAACAGTTTGCAATGAACTTCACTAGAGGCTTTTGCTACGACATGAGGAACACCACCCTCTTTCACATTGAGCGTGGTGATTATGCTTTCTTGAATATAATTTCCTATGGCTACAATCACTGTATCAAATTCTAAAATTCCAGCTTCTTTCAGTGCAGATGGTTCTGTTGAATCTAGTTGCAAAGCATGAGCAACTATTTGCTCTGTTAACGCTTGGGATACACGCTTTTCATCAATATCTGTAGCCAACACTTCATAACCGAATTTGTTCAGTGTCGAACAGACTGAACGACCAAAACGACCTAATCCAATCACAGCAAACTGGTGATTGTCATTACGCAGACTACGAAAAAATCCCAATGAAGCTAAATTCACAGTTGTTATCCTTATTAACACTGTTTGATTTATGACAAAAATTTGGTTATACTTAATCAATAAAAAGTTTTATTTTTATCTTAATTATGTAAATTTTATCATTTAGGTATACTTGCATCTAATGAGTCAGTAATTCTTTTTCTTGTCCCCTATTTTCTCACTTTTTCCTATCCTACAAGTAAGTTTTCTTCTGGATAGTGAATTCTGCTGGGTCGGGGGTCGCCCAATATAGCTGACATCAGTAGTAAAACACCAACTCTTCCAATATACATTGTCACAATTAATATTAGCTTCGCCGCTGCGGACACACTCCCCGTTATTCCAGTAGAAAGACCCACCGTGGCAAAAGCTGATACGACTTCAAACAAGATTTGAATGAATTCTAATTCTGAGTCTGTTAGTGCTATTAAAATAGTAGCTCCAATGACAGTTGCTACTGAACCAATCAAAACTCCAACAGCTTTTAAAACTAAATTTAATGCTATTTTGCGCTCGTATAATAAAACTTCTTCTTTTCCTTGTAGAATAGCCTTAGTACAACTTGTCAGAACTCTCAAGGTTGTCGTTTTCATTCCGCCTCCTGTACCACCTGGGCTTGCACCTATAAACATCAGTGCAATCGTAATAAATAGACCTGCGGTGGTCATTTTCCCAATATCAATGGTATTAAATCCAGCAGTTCTAGGTGTCACAGATTGAAACCAAGCTACTAATAACTTGTCAGGAAAACTCAGAGAACCAAATGTTTCTGGATTTCTTAGCTCTACAAAGAAAAATGCCACTGTTCCAAGTATTAAAAGAATTAATGTTGTGGTAGTTGCAACTTTAAAATCTAGTGAAAAGACTCGCTTGGCAGGTTTTTTGCGCAGAATATCACGCAACCAAACGTAAGTTTCTAAAATAACCTGATAGCCAATACCACCAAAGATAATTAATCCAGTGATAGTAAAGACGACTAAAACAGATGATTGATAACCAATTAAGTTATCTTTAAATAAACTGAAACCAGCATTATTCCAAGCATTAATGCTATGAAAAATGGCTAACCAAATCCCTTGGTTCCAGCCATATTTGGGAACAAAAGCTGGTAGTAGCAAAAATATCCCTGTAATCTCAAAAATTAAGGTTGTTGCAACAATCGAGCGGATAATTTGGGCACTTCCTTGCATTCCTGGTCGGTCTAAGGCTTGTTGAATAGCAACTTTCTGTCGCAAGTCAAATCTACGACCAATAAGCAGAATCAAAAAGGTAGTGGTTGTCATATAGCCTAAACCACCAATTTGTGCTAGGAGTGCAATAAATAACTGACCCCAAAAAGAAAAATAGGTGCCTGGATCTACCACTGATAACCCTGTAACGCAAACTGCTGAAGTCGAAGTAAACAACGCCACAATTAAGTCATTCCACGTACCACTGTTGGTAGAAAAAGGCATCATTAACAAGATGGTACCTATAGCTATAACTGCTATAAATCCTAAACAAATTGTGCGAGAAACGGTCATAAAACAGTCAAAAATTTAACATTGTTTGTTAACAGGTTCAGGCTTTCCCTCATTGAAAAGCAAAAACACCTTTATTTAATTAAAAACACACATGGTAGCCTATATGTGATTTATTTGAAATCTAATTCGTCCTTACACTGCTTCTCTCATGAGTGCAACACTTTACGAGCAAATTCAGCAGTTTTACGATGCTTCCTCCGGTCTGTGGGAACAGATATGGGGTGAACATATGCACCACGGCTACTATGGTGTAAATGGTGCAGAGAAAAAAGACCGCCGTCAGGCGCAAATTGATTTAATTGAAGAACTACTCAAGTGGGCTGGAGTCCAGCAAGCTGAGAATATCTTAGATGTAGGTTGTGGAATTGGTGGCAGTTCTCTGTACTTAGCAGAAAAATTTAATGCCAGTGTCACAGGAATTACTCTAAGTCCAGTACAAGCCGCAAGAGCGACAGAACGGGCTTCTGAGTTTGGGTTAAGTGCTAGAACGCATTTCCAAGTAGCTGATGCCCAAGCAATGCCTTTTACTGACAACTCTTTTGACTTAGTATGGTCACTGGAAAGCGGTGAGCATATGCCAGATAAAACTAAGTTTATGCAGGAGTGCTACCGAGTGCTCAAACCTGGTGGAATGTTGATTATGGTAACTTGGTGTCATCGACCAATTGATCATTCTCCACTAACGGCGGATGAGGAAAAGCACTTGGCAGAGATTTATCGGGTATACTGCTTGCCTTATGTGATTTCTTTACCGCAGTATGAGGTGATTGCACGTCAACTAGGGTTGCAAGACCTTCGTACTGCTGATTGGTCAAAGGCTGTCGCTCCATTTTGGGATGTTGTGATTGATTCAGCGTTTTCTCCCAAGGCAATTTGGGGTTTGCTGTGTTCGGGTTGGAGTACAATCCAAGGAGCGCTGTCTCTAGGGTTGATGCGTCGAGGTTATGAACGCGGGTTGATTCGGTTTGGGTTGTTGTGTGGGTATAAGTAACAAACCGCCAAGATGCAACAGAACACACAGTGAGGAGACAATGAGTCAGGTTCGAGAGCGAGAGTTTCAGGGTAATTGGTTTTATAGTTTTTGGAAGTTTTCACGCCCGCACACGATTATTGGCACAAGTTTAAGTGTTTTGGGATTGTATTTAATTGCTGTTGCTGTTAGTGATGGTCACTCTTCCCTATTCCCTCTTTTAGGAGCATGGATTGCCTGTTTGTGTGGCAATGTCTACATTGTGGGGCTCAATCAACTAGAAGATGTGGCAATTGACAAGATTAATAAGCCTCATTTGCCTGTCGCAGCTGGGGAGTTTTCCCCAAGGACAGGCAAGCTTATTGTCGCTATTACGGGTGTTTTGGCGCTGGTGTTGGCGTTGCTTCAAGGACCGTTTTTATTTGGCATGGTGGCTATTAGTTTGACAATAGGTACTGCTTATTCTTTGCCACCAATTCGTTTGAAGAGATTTCCTTTTTGGGCAGCACTGTGTATTTTTTCAGTACGCGGGGCGATTGTTAATTTAGGGCTGTTTTTGCACTATGATTGGGTATTTCAACAGAATCAGTCAATTCCATCAGCAGTATGGGTGTTGACACTGTTTATTTTGGTCTTTACTTTCGCGATCGCCATTTTTAAAGACATCCCCGATATGGAAGGAGACCTGCTGTATAATATCAAGACTTTCACCCTCGAGATTGGTAAGCAAGCAGTTTTTAATCTTGCTCTTGGAGTGATAACTGTCTGCTACATTGGTATGATTCTGGTTGGTTTACTGCACCTGGCTCAAGTCAACTCTCTTTTTTTAGTGATAACTCATTTGATTGCACTGGCGTGGATGTGGTGGCGGAGTAGGCAAGTCAACTTGCAAGAAAAAAGTGCGATCGCTCACTTTTATCAATTCATCTGGAAACTGTTCTTCTTGGAATATTTGATTTTCCCAATCGCTTGTCTTTTGGCTTGAAAATTTGCCGTCATTTAGACTCGCCTTAAAATGCGTTACAGTGCGTTAACGCACTGTACGAATAAAACTTTATTTTTTACATAAACTGTTTATATCAACTCTTAAGACTATGTTTGATAACTTACAACCAAATAATATTATTGCCATCATTGCTATCATTTCTGGTATCGCGATACTCGGTTATTTTTCCTGGAAAACTTTGATGACCTCTAAGATTTTTCAAAAAGGAGTCAATCTTTATCAACAAGAAAATTACAAAGATGCAGAGGTAGCTTTTCGTCAAGTCATTTCTCTCAACTCTACCAATGATGTGGTTCACTTGCTGCTAGGAGATAGCTTGATGCAGCAAGGTAGACTAGAAGAAGCCATTGAACAGTTTCAAGAAGTGATTCATCGCGCTCCTAAAAAAGTTGATGCTTATTTGCGTCTCTCGAATGCTTTCATGCGACAAGAAAAGAAAGGAGAAGCGATAACGACTCTACAAAAAGCTAGAGATTTATGCCAAGCGCAGCGTCAACAAGAAAAAGCAGAACAAATTAATCTTATTCTTCAGAAAATCAGTGCAAAGAATTCATAACTCATGACTGAACAAAGGGGCAAAGTTTACCTCGTAGGTGCAGGACCGGGAGATATTGCATACTTGACGGTAAAAGCTTATGGACTTTTATTAAGTGCTGAGGTTTTGGTTTACGATGCTCTGGTAGATGCTGAGTTGTTGCAATGTGTACCACCTGATTGCTTGAAGTTGAATGTAGGGAAGCGCGGTGGTCAACCTAGCACACCCCAAGCAGATATTAACAACTTACTAGTCAAGTATTGTCAGCAGGGAAAGCAAGTTGTTCGCCTGAAGTCTGGTGATCCGTTTATTTTTGGTCGCTGTACTTCTGAAATTGAGGCGTTGAAGCTGGCTGGTTGCAATTTTGAAGTTATACCAGGTATTTCCTCAGCTCTTGCAGCACCGTTGCTGGCGGGAATTCCTTTAACAGATCCAGTCATGAGTCGGTGTTTTGCAGTGTTTAGCGCTCATGAACCAGATGCTTTGGATTGGGAGGCGCTGTCACGGATAGAGACATTGGTCATTTTAATGGGAGGACAGCATCTTGCTGAGATTTTACATCGGCTGGTGCGACAAGGACGAGCCCGCTCTACACCCATCGCCATTATCCGATGGGCTGGAACTCCCAAACAAGAAATCTGGGTAGGCACTTTAGAAAATATACTTGAGCAAACATCTGGCACAACATTGTCGCCAGTGGTGATTGTGATTGGTGAGGTTGTGGGACTCCGCAATTATTTACAACCTGAGAAAATATCATTAGAGAATTTCCCCGTAGATAACGCTTCGCATCCCGAAACCATGCACACAAATCTCCCCCTCTCCCCTTCCTCTTCACATCCCCTGACTGATAAAACAATTTTAGTGACACGAGCGGCTGGACAGTCGAGCCAGTTTACCCAAATTCTTGCTTCATTTGGCGCAAATGTTATTGAAATGCCAACATTGGAAATTGGTCCACCTTCGAGTTGGGAAGATTTGGATCATGCCATTGCTAATTTATCCGACTTCCACTGGCTCATTCTCACTTCCACCAACGGCGTGGATTACTTCTTTGAAAGACTATTGGCACAGGGGAAAGATGCGCGCACTTTAACTGGAATTAAAATTGCTGTTGTTGGTGAGAAAACAGCTCAAAGTCTCAACCAACGCTGTCTGCAACCAGACTTCATTCCTTCCAACTTTGTTGCAGATTCTTTGGTGGAAAACTTTCCTGAAGAACTTACAGGTAAAAAAGTTTTGTTTCCCAGAGTAGAAAGCGGCGGACGAGAAGTTTTGGTGAAGGAATTCACCGCCAAGGGAGCAGAGGTTATAGAAGTGGCTGCTTATCAATCTTGCTGTCCCACAAGTGTACCTCCTTCAGCAGAGTTGGCTCTTCAAAGCGGTAACTTTGATGTTATTACCTTTGCGAGTTCCAAAACGGTACAATTCTTTTCTCAACTTGCAGAAAAAATATTCTCTGAAAATTCTCAGGACAACAAATCATCTGTCGTTACTGATGCGTTAGAGGGAATTTGTATTGCTTCCATCGGTCCCCAAACCTCTAAAACTTGTCGTTCATTATTCGGACGGGTAGATGTAGAAGCAGAGGAATATACATTAGATGGCTTGACTCAAGCACTGATAAAATGGGCGACAAATCATGAAACTTAAATAATCATTTTATCTATTTAGAAGTGATTGATGAAATCAACCTTAAATTGTAGGATGCGTTAGCGCTACTCGTAACGCATCGTATTTGTTGATGCATTACGGCGAATTCTTACTTTCTCATACTTTCAAATCCTTACATAGCCGTAACACATCCTACATATATAATATTTGCTTTACCAATGACCTCTTACTAATTTACAAACTATTTACTAATGACAAAACGTATTATTGGCTTAACTGGAGGCATTGCCACAGGCAAAACCACTGTCGCTAATTATTTGGCTAGTGCTTACAATTTACCCATTTTCGATGCAGACATTTATGCAAGGGAAGCTGTGGCTGTAGGTTCACCTATTCTGCAGGCGATCGCTCAACGTTATGGAGAACAGATTTTACTTTCGGATGGCAACCTCAATCGTCAGAAGTTAGGTGAGGTTATTTTTAACAATCCACAGGAACGCAACTGGGTAGAAAGTTTGATTCATCCATATGTGGGCGATCGCTTTTTGGAAGAAATTGCGCGATCGCCTTCACAAACATTGGTGTTGGTTGTGCCTTTGCTGTTTGAAGCCAAAATGACCGATTTCGTAACAGAAATTTGGGTCGTCAGCTGTTCAGAAGAACAACAAGTAGAAAGATTGATGCAGCGCAATAATTTAACTTTAGAGCAAGCGCAAGCCCGAATTATGAGTCAAATGCCAATATTAGAAAAAATAGCCCGTGCGGATGTTGTCTTGGATAATTCCTCTACCCTGGAAGTAGTGCTCAAACAAGTTGATAAGGCAGTAAACTACCCACCACTGACCTGAATACAGGTACAGTGGGGGCTTTAAAAACCCAAAGTTCACCCGACTAAGTACTTTGAGTACTCCGATTTTTAGATCATCTTACCTACAAATACAAAGCCAGTTTGTAGCTACGCCACTTGCTACAACCGGGGAAACCCCGGCAACGCAGTGGCTCTTAAGGATAACAGTTAAACAGAATCATTGGGTTTGAGTCAGTGCTGTTAGCATAAAAAGCCTTAACACAACGGCAGTTTTGCGGGAAGAAAATCTACACCGCAAACTGCCTCCCCTACTGAATATTTACTTTATAAATGACCTCTTATTAGTTTGTAAGCTGTTAAAATGGCACAAAGTTTATCTACCTATAGATTGATTGTTTAGATAAATGCATAAAAAATAATTTCAGTCTACAGGTCGATTCACATCTCTTTGAATTCAAAGTAGAAAAAATATTAGGCTAAACTTTAACGGAATCAGATAGGGAGTAGCGATCAAGCCAATAAAGAGAGAATCCTTGCTCTATTTTAATGCAAAGAAATGACGATTTAAAGTCTAAGTTTCTCTCAAAAAGTAAGATTGCTTTACTGCCACTGCTCGAAACTTTCTCAGTAGAAACCAAATTGAGGAAGCTATTGTGTATCCAAGATTCACAACAGGTAGTATTTATCATTCTTGCCTGCTAGTGGTTAAAATCATTGGTGACTTTTGGATAACCTAATCTTAGGAGGATTTTAAATGAAGAATATTGGTTTTGATTTATCTATGTTGCGTCCGGTGCGTTTTATCATTGTGGCGTTTACTTGCGCCTTACTGATTTTCTCTCATGCTTTTCCCGCTGCTGCAATTGGTAGTAAGACGAGCAATCCTCAAGATGCAACCACACAGCTGCTTGGGACACAAAAAGAAACAGACAAACTATCTGCAGAACCACCTCCAGGATTGAAAGAGACGCAAAAGAGAGCAAATGAGGGATTAAACGAGGTTCAAGGGGCTGCTGATATTGAGAAGTTCCAGCGTCCTGAAAATTCTCAACAAGCAACTTCAGTGGAAGATGAAGTTAAGAACTTGTTGCAGAAAGTGACAGGTAACAAGTAAGTGGCATTTTATAGGTTTTCGTAAACCAGGGGTAGATAGTGTAGAAGAGGGTGTAACAAGTAAATTATTGCTCAATGTTCTAACGTTTTGAGCAGTTTGATAGTTATCACCGTTTTATAGACATCTTGATTGTTGAGTCAAGATGTCTATTTCTATTTAATGAGAAAATTAGAATTTTTCCTTTTCATAAGAAAGGTACAATCTTTCCTTTGGTTGATGATGGCATGGGAGTGAATTTGTAAAGGTTAGTAAAGAAGCTAGCTGAGGGATTTCAAGCAATGCGAAAGTTAAACATTGGTTTGACGGAAGAACAACGTCAAGGTGTGATTAATCTGTTGAATCAAGATTTGGCAGATCTCTATGTACTGTTAGTGAAAACGAAAAAGTTCCACTGGGATGTGGTTGGACCCCAATTCCGCTCTCTCCACGAACTTTGGGAAGAGCACTACGAGACATTGACTGAAAATATCGATTCCGTAGCTGAGCGGGTTCGTGCTTTGGGTGGTTATCCAGTTGGCACTTTAGAAGGATTTCTCAAGATAGCGACTCTCAAGGAGGAAGCAGGTAGCGTTCCTACCGCAACTGGGATGGTCGCTCGACTCGTGGAGGACCACGAGCAGGTTATTCGCAACTTGCGTGAGCACATAGATCAAAGCAGCGAGAATTTCCATGATGAGGGAACTGCTGACTTCCTGACTGGATTAATGGAAGGGCATGAGGAGATGGCTTGGATGCTGCGCTCATTTATTGAAGGGCAAGATTTACAGCCAGACGGTTCACAGAACCTTACAGAAACTAAAACCCCTGTAGGCGTCTAGCTTTCAGTTGATTGAGCTTAAAACATAAAGTCTAAGAGTAAGACGGCAGACTGAGGGTTGAGTGCAGCTACCGCAACTACCCCCTCAATCTGCCTACTGGAAAAGCAAAAGGAGTATTTAAGTGCCAGAAGCATATAAGGCAGAGCGTACTATCTCAGCTGTTTTTAAAGAGCAGAAGCAAGTCAATGATGTTATTCAGCGTTTGCTAGACCGAGGTGTTTCTAGAGACCATATTTCAGTTTTGGGCAGAAACTTTCAGTCAGAAACTCGAATTGCTGGCTTTATTACTAAAAGAGACGTCATTTTGGGAGGTTTGAGAACCGGAGCAATCTTTGGTTCCTTGTTCGGTTCTATCCTCAGCTTGCTCACAGGTGTGGGCGTACTGTTCATTCCTTTTGTTGGTCCGATTGTTGCAGCCGGTCCCATCGGCGCAATCCTACTAGGGGCTGCAAGTGGGGCGATCGCCGGGAGTGCAGGAGCAGGTTTGGTATCTGTTCTGACGACATTGGGTATGCCGGAAGACAAAGCAGCAATTTATCAAACCCGCTTGCAGGCTGGTGAGTTTTTAGTAATGGTGGAAGTTCCGAGCGATCGCTCTGGGGAATTCCAAACCTTAATTGAAAGTGCTGGTGGCGAGGAAGTACACACAATTGAGAAGGCGCTACCTCGTGCTTGTACTGGTGGCTGCAACAGCCCGGAGGATTTGTCACCAGAAATTCGCTCTCATCTTTCTCCCGAAGCTCAGCGTGTATTCGTTGAACGCTACAACACTGCATTTAGAGAGACAAATGATGAATCTAAAGCTGAACAGGCAGCTTGGGAGACAGTTCATCAGCAATATGATGAAGATGTGAATGGTGTCTGGTCCAAGGCAAAAACAACTGTTTAGTCAATCAACCTCTTACAAGAATCACATTTAGGAAAATCAAACCACAGATGCACACAGATAAATTATCTGTGTGTATCTGTGCGCATCTGTGGTTCCAAATATCTATTCATCCTACTTTTGTAAGAAGTTAAAATACTTTTGACTGTTGACTACTTGTCAAGGCAACTTATAACTAGTCACTCTTATTGTTAACTGACCCTGTCGAGGGTCATGCCTGAAGACAAAAGCTCCTTCTTCCTTTTCACCCCCAGATAAAAAATCAATCTGTAAATCTCCTGTTTCTTCTACTTCACCGTTCATTCGTAACTCAGCCATAATTTGAATAGATTCCGCTGTTTCTCCTCCGGTATTAACAACTTCAAAAGGAATATAAAACTGTCCATCAACTTCCCGAATTGTCTTTGGGTTGCTGACAGAAAGAATGGGAGGTTGATGCTTTTCGTTGAGCCAAGTGTAGCCTACCAAGCTCACAACTCCTGCTAGGATGAACGAAGCAGCACCAAAAGTCACCCATTCAGCAGGTGTTCGTTTTGGTCGCTGTTGTTTTGTCTCATCAGTGAATTCATTTGTTTGACTCATACTGCTAACCGTCCTGCTGCACCGCCGATTGTTGCAGGCAAACCCAGTAGCAACGTGTGCTCCAACCACATTGTCCAAGGGTCACTAAAAGTTAATTTTTGAAAGAACCACAGCATAAAGGTGGCTGCTAAGAGTGACACCAAGTATGCCATAACAGTTTCACTGATAGGTCTTTGAAAAATTCCTTGTTGTTGCCTACGCTTTTGCTGATCTGAAAAGCCTGCCTCGAAAACAATACCATAGGAAATTAGCAAAGATGTGGCAATAATTGCCAAAAGCCATGGTGGCGAAACCGCTGCTGCTAACATGGGAATTTCATCTGTTGGTGCAATGTTAAATGCAATTACAGTTGAACCAATTAAAGTTGCACCAATATCGGATAAGGTCGCAGATATCTCATCTGGTTGCTGGCTAATTTCGTTACTAGCTTGAGCACCCGTTCGCCCTTGAGCATTACCGTTACGAGTATCTCCTAAAAACTGGTTGGCTAACGCCATACCCAAAGTAAACGGTACGCTTTCAAAGACAATTTTACCAAGGACTTCCTTAAGAGGAGTTTCAGATGTCACTTCTCGCAGTAACACAAGTATAAAGGCACAAGATGCCAGTCCGCTCGCCATCGCTTCCACAGTATCCATTGCTGCTTGAGAAGGCGGGGACTGACTTTTGCGTTTGCGAAAACCTTCTGTCCGGTTAAGCCAGAAAACCACTAAAAACATCAATGCGATCGCTAACATTATCATTGATGGTTTTGCGAGTGAGCCTATCCACCAAACTTCCATCGTATAAAGCAAAGGGATGCCAAACAAAAAACCTCCACAGGCACCCCGAATAATGTCATTAATCTCATGTATCCATACATTTTGCTTACGCTTTCTTGCTGTACCCATACTTCGCTTCTCATAAATACTCTTTTTTTATCGTAAATATTTAGGGAAGCTCTATATACGCGTTGCATCAAATCTTTTCGAGTGATTAGTTCAATAAGTTATTAGTAACAACTCTAGACTTATTGATACTAATTCCTGTAAACTTGGGCTTAACAATTAGCAATCAATACCACAATTAGGTAGCCTCACAGTAAATGTGGTACCTTCACCAACAATACTATTCACGTCTATCTTGCCCTTGTGTAGGTCAACGCACTGCTTAACAATTGATAATCCGAGCCCTGTTCCTGGAACTTTACCTATATTTTTACTACGATAAAACGACCCAAAGATTTGAGGCAAATCTTCTTGAGGAATGCCAATTCCTTGGTCTTGGATAGACAATATGACTTGGTCTTGAGAACTACAAAGTTCAAATTTAACAATACTATTGGGTAAGGAGTATTTGAGGGCATTTTCTAATAGATTTGTCACGATGTAATTAATAAGTTTGGGGTCAAGCGATAAGGGTTTAGATGTATCGCCAGATATAGTAAATTTAATACGCTTTTGATTGTCATTACTTGAAGAAACAGTAGCAATAATTTCTTGGCAAAACGCAACAATATCTACATTCCTCAGTTGAAGTTGCAGCGTACCAGCTTCGCTTTCTGATAATAATAGTGCGTTGTGAACAATTTGTTTTATGTTTTGGACGGCTGACTCAATTTTTTGGAAGTGTGCTTGTTTCTGGTCATTGGTTAAACGGTCAGTGTAGTGCTGCAACATATCAATTGAAGATTGAATTGTCGTCAGGGGCGTACGGATTTCGTGGGAAGTGGTCGCAATAAACTGTGATTTAGCCTCACTCAATTCGTGTTCGCGTTGCAGTGTTTTATATATTTCCTCTTCTGCCAGTTTGCGCTGTGTAACATCCTGGGCGATTCCAGCCATCCGAAAGACTTCACCATGCTCGTTGTATACAGGAAAAGTGCGATCGCGTACCCAACGAACTGTACCATCAGGACGGATGATGCGATATTCTTCGTCCATGTAACAGGCATTTTCACCAATAGCTGCGGCAATCACCCGTTCGAGGTCATCGGGATGAACCGATTCAATGAATGACCTGGCATTAGAGTAAATAGAAGCGCAACTTTTGCCCCAGATTTTTTCGTAACCAGGACTGATATAGAAAAACTTGCTGGCATCGGGAGCACAGACCCAAAACACAATATCAACACTGTTGGCAAATTGGAGAAACTTCTGTTCACTTTCTGCCAGTACAGTTTCCACTTCTTTGCGTTGGGTTATATCCTCAGCAATCCCTGTCAAATACTGAATTTCTCCAGTTGCATCGAGTGAAGGAATGGCACGATTATGTATCCAGCGTATTGAACCGTCAGGACGGGTAATGCGATATTCTTCATCCATGACTTGCTTTTGCTGTTGTAACCGTTTGATGGCAGCAAAGAAGTATTCGCGGTCATCTGGATAAATCGCTTTAGTAAAAGATTCTGAATTTTCATACAGACTTGCAGTTGAACGACCCCAAATTTGCTCATAGGCAGGACTGACGTAGTGTACCTGGCTTAAGTCAATAGAACATACCCAAAAAACCTGGTTAACCCTTTCGACAACTTGGCCCAAGGGAGTTTTCATCAACTCTTGCAAGTCATTTAAGTTCACACACAACCTCCCAGTACATTAATTGATGACAAATTTCTTTCATTATTTTCTTTGTTTTATATAGCATGAGATAGGGTACATTGGCTGTAGGCATACTCAGATGAGACGTTGGAAGGATGGAGTGTGATTGTCCATCTGTCAACTACTGAAATAAGGAAAAACTATATTAATTTATTCTATGTACTGAAGTCCATTACCTATATTTTCTGTCATAAATGTAAAACCTGTCTTCACCATAGGGTGAGGGTAAAGATTCATCTAAGAAATCTAATCAATTTAAAATAGTTTTTCTGCTTTTTTGTATAAAAATTCCTAAAATCAAATCTTTCTTCTGATAGGTATGCAACAAAGAAAATGATGATATCTTCTAAATTGTAAACATAAAAATAAATAAAAAAAGAGGTTCAATATGAGTGTTGAGAAGAGAGTAGAAGCAACTGCAAAAAACATTGAAGGTAAACTTCAAGAGGTCGTCGGCGATTTAACTGGCAACCCACAAGATAAAGCTGAGGGTCAAGCTAAGCAAGCTGAAGCCCAAGTTATTCATACTACTGAGAACATCAAAGATGAAGTGAAGAAAGTTTTAGAATAGTCTGTGCACTTCACGAGTTTGAATGATTGAGTACGAGTATTAATAAGCAAAATATTTTATTGAACAGTCTACTGTGTATTACACAGTAGACTGTTTCAGTAACTCGGCACAAAAAAAGGCTAGTCCTAATAAATTGGCTCTAACCATTGTTCCTATTATCATTTATTTAAACAGCGCTGCGACGAGTAATTAAGCCCCATATGAAAATGGCAATTATTGCGCCAATGATAGCAACAATCAAACCAGGTATACTTAGGGTCGCTGCGGTGAGTTGGAGAGTTCCTGTTTGTAACAAGGTAACTATACTACCTCCAATAAAGGCTCCTATAATACCTAAAATCATAGTAGCCAGAATTCCACCTCCTTGACGCCCGGGATAAATAGCTTTAGCAATTGCTCCAGCTATAAGACCAAGAATTATCCAAGCAATAAGGTTCATAATTTGATTCCCCAATTTTTTAACACTTTCATTGTAAATCTATCAATTCAAATTCAATAGCTCGTCTATCGCAAGTCCAATTGCTATTCTGTCGTAAGAAATAACTGTCAGAAATGTGTAAATAAAGTAGATGAAAACTGTAGAATGTGGTCTAAGTGCTTACAACTGATGATTTTCCTTGACCTTTCTCATCTTTTCATAAGTGAGTAGAGATGTATGAAGAGAAGCGTTATCTCTAAACTTCTTGTTATACAACTGGCAGTTTTTATATTTCCCTAAACATCCTTTGTTACTGCCTAAGTTAAGCATATGGATAAACTGACAAAGCCCGCTTACGCAGGCTAAATAAGAAAGGCAGACCAAATGAATTTGATACTATTGCAAAAGTGAAATTCTATTTAGTATGTAAAACGAGTTGTGTTTATTGCCTAGCATAAGTAGACTTGATGCTTCATAAAAGTCATTCTACAACAGATTATCCTCAAGTGACTGTTCGGATTACTGATATTGAACCTAACGGGTTAGAGGAAGTGCAAAGTAGACAGTTCGAGTGCTTGAACTCTTGTTCATCACTTAACTGATGGGTGTGGGCACTCTTGTTAGTTATTTCAATCTCTTAACAGATTGTGATTGGAAAAACTTGGCATAATTCTACAGTGCATTTCCTCTGGGAGTGAGAGACTGAGTTTTTAATTCAGATTGGGCAATTTGATGATTGACAAGGTTCAAGCCAAATTCGGGCTTCATGCCACTAAGCCAGAACGTAGGGCGCGAACAGCAGCTTGAGTACGGTCATCAGCACAAAGTTTATTCAGAATGTTGCGAACATGGGTCTTAACGGTACCAACTGTGATGTATAGTTTCTCGGCAATCTGTCCGTTGCTACACCCGGCGACAATCAACTCCAGAATCTCCAGTTCTCGTTGCGTGAGTGGATAGGTTTCCAAAACTTGCTCATACTCAGATGAGAGTGCTTCAATTTTTACAGTCTTGGGCTTATCAGATTGCTGGTTTTCTGGAAAACCTTGCCGCATTTGCTGCAGAACCACGTTGGCGATCGCCGGATCGATCCAAGAGTTTCCTGTGTGAGTTGCTTGGATTGCCTCCGTTAACTTATCAATACTCGTATCTTTCATATAATAAGAGTCAGCCCCTGCTGCAAAAGCAGCAAGTACAGCATCATCTGAATGTTCCATTGTCAAAACAAGGATTTTCGTTGATGCATCGCCTGTCTCTGTTTGGAACTGCCTAAATCTTCGCGTGAGTTCAATTCCATCTATGTCGGGTAAACCGATATCCACAACAGCGACATCTGGCTTAGCTGTTTCCAAAAGTTTCAGCCCTTTGGTCCCATTTGGTGCTTCACCAATGACTCTCAGCGCGCTGTTGGATTGCAATGCAGCCTTTAGCCCCATTCTTGTCAGGTCATGGTCCTCAATTAAAACAATACTAATTTCACTCATCGCTACACTCACTCTCTGTTGATTGCATCTGTCGGGAGCCGACATTTTGCCAATTGTTTTTTTTATTTTCCAAAACCAAAGATAGATGATCTTTTATCAACTTTGCATCCACCGATAGAGATAAGGAGCTTACTCTCTTCCTGCTATTGGATACAGGAAAATATCTAGCTTGGGATATATGGAAACTTTATGAAACTTTATGAAATACTTGTACAGACTCCAACTGGTCACCTTCATGTAATGGATTACCAATCTACCAGATGGGGCAGGGTAATACCTGTACTTTCAAAAATGTACTTTTCCCAACAGTTTAGTAGGAATTAAGCATATTTGCTAGATTATAGTTAATAATAACTGTGGCTAAGAGTCAAACTATAACTAAATTTTAATTTCATATATAAATTAATAATATTAAAAAAAATTAAGAAAGCAAAGGTATGGTTCAAGATTTTAAATCTGCTGACACCAATGGAGACAAATTAGAGCAGATCGAAGCAGCTTTACGAGAAAGTGAGCTGCGTTTTCGCGCTATCTTCAACCAGACCTTTCAATTTATGGGAATCCTAAAGCCAGATGGTACTCTCATTGAAGCTAATCGAACGGCATTAGAATTTGGAGGACTCAAGAGCTCTGAAGTGATTGGTCGCTTCTTTTGGGAAACGAACTGGTGGCAGAATTCTCTAGAAACTCAGACAGTCTTACAAGAAGCTATCATTTATGCCGCTAAAGGAAAATGTACTCGCTGCCTTGTGAACACTGTAGGTTTAAACAATATAATTGCAACTATTGACTTTTCTTTTAAGCCCTTGAGAGATGAAACTGGGCAGATTGTATTCTTGGTGGCAGAAGGTCGAATTTTCTCTGGTGATAATTTAGAGCCTTCGCTAAATTTCTGCAGTCATGAACAAGTTGATTCTGTACAGTTGGATACAGAAAATGTACAGTACCAACCTTACAAGGATATTGTCAACAAAATGCAATTCGGCTTGGTTGTGTGGCATCTAGAAGATCCCAACAATATCACCTCATTCCGGCTTGTGACCACAAATCCTGCTGCATCTCGACTGGTTGGATTCTCTCTTGAACAAGAGATTGGCAAGCAAATTCTTGAATGTTTTCCAAATATGATTGCACAGAAAAGAACATCTTTGGAACTATATGCAGCAGTTGCGAACTCTGGACGCGCTGTTAACCAGTATGAAGTTTATTACAGCGATGAACGCATATCAGGTAGCTATTTCAGCGTTAAAGTGTTTCCATTACCAAATCGGTGTATTGGCATTGCATTTGATAACATTACCCAGAGCAAGCAAGCTGAGCGAGCATTGCAGGAAAGTGAGCGTCGCTGGGCAACTCTAGCACGAGTCTCCCCTGTGGGTATTTTTCGTACAGACTTGTCAGGAAACTGTCAGTATGTCAACAACCGCTGGTGTGAAATGACTGGACTTTCTCTAGAAGATGCTTTGGGAAAGGGCTGGCGGCATGCTGTTCATTCAGAAGATACAGAGCGTATCGACTCGCAAGTCAAGCAAATTATTCAGGACTACTTGCCGTTTGAGTGTGAGTTTCGCTTTGTGCATCTTGGTGGGAGGATAAGCTGGGTGATTTCTCAAGCAGTGCCCGAAAGTGAAGACGACGGTAAGGTGATTGGCTACATTGGTACAGTCACAGATATTACTCAACGCAAGCAGGCAGAGCAAGCCCTACAGGAAAGCGAGCAGAGATTTCAGGCGATGGCAGAAAACGCTCCAGTCATGATTTGGGTGTCTGATGCGGATAAGCTCTGTACTTACTGTAATAGTGGTTGGCTGGAGTTTACCGGACGCCCAATAGAACAAGAGTTAGGCAATGGTTGGACACAAGGAGTGCATCCTGAAGATATCAAGCATTGTTTAGAGACATACATCACTGCGTTTGATGCCAGGAAACCGTTCATGATGGAATACCGCTTCAGACGTTTTGATGGTGAGTATCGCTGGATTATAAATAAAGGGGCTCCTCGGTGGAATCTGGATGGCAGTTTTGCTGGTTACATTGGTTCCTGTATTGATATTAGCGATCGCAAGGAAACAGAAATTGCGCTTCAACAAAGAGCAGAAGAACTGACACGCATGAATACAATTTTGGCGCAAACAACGACATTGTTGAAGAAACGCAATGATGAACTTGACCAGTTTGCCTATGTCACATCTCATGATCTCAAAGCTCCTTTGCGGGCGATCGCCAGTCTTTCAGAATGGATGGAAGAAGACCTTGGAGAAATACTTCCAGAGGAAAACCAACATCAGATGCGCTTGTTGCGCGGACGGGTGCGCCGAATGGAAGCCCTGATCAACGGCTTATTAGAATATTCACGCATAGGGCGCATCCAAGCTCCATTATCGATGGTGAATGTAGCCGCATTGCTTAAGGAAGTCATTGACTTACTCGACCCGCCACCAACCTTCACAATTGAAGTCGAACCAGGAATGCCTACCTTTGTGACCAAGCGATTATCGCTGCAACAGGTGTTTAGTAACTTGATGAGTAATGCGATCGCGCATCACACAAGAGCTGATGGTCATGTGAAAGTTTCCGTCAAAGACCAGGGACAGTACTACGAATTTGCTGTCTGTGATGATGGTCCTGGCATTGCCCCTGAGTATTACGATAAGGTGTTTCAGATTTTCCAAACACTGGAAGCTCGCGATCACAAAGAAAGTACGGGAGTTGGTTTGGCAATTGTCAAGAAAATCGTTGAAACAGAAGGGGGTACCATTCTCTTAGATTCCCAAGTAGGGGTAGGAAGCACTTTTCGCTTCACTTGGTTTAAGCATCCCCTGCAATAATGAGTTTTGAAAAATTTTCTTTGTTGTTTTCTGGTACTGTCCTAGAAAGCTAATATGCAGTTCTGACCAATGGCTGAAGACGGGCGTCTAAATGTCCGTCTACAATTGGGTAGACCTGACTTAAGTATTTCATTTTACTTTTCTTCAGACTTGTGTTCCTGGGAGAGCATCACTTCTCAGGATGCTTTCGGGTGTTTGTAGTCGTATTTTGAGGCAATAACAAACCAATAGGTCATTATTTGTCTTCATCCCGGTAATCTGCTTGATGAACCGATATATAAATAAATCGGATTGTACTTTATTCAAGGAAATGTCAGAAAGAGTGATTAACATACTACTTGTGGAGGATGACGAAGTTGATGTAATGAATGTTAAACGGGCATTCAAGAAAGTTAATATCACCAATCCACTTTTTGTTGCCAGTAATGGAATTGAGGCTCTAGCAATGTTGCGTGGCAATAATAATCAGCCGCCAGAGGTTCCTAGTGAGCGACGCTTGATATTACTAGATTTAAATATGCCTAAAATGGGAGGAATAGAGTTTCTTCAAAAATTACGTTCTGATCCTCAATTAAAAGCAACTCCTGTAGTTGTCATGACGACCTCAAACCAAGATAAAGACCGGGTAGAAGCTTATAACCTGAATGTTGCTGGCTATATTCTTAAGCCTGTTACATTCGCTAATTTTATAGAGCTTATGGCAACACTTAACAAGTATTGGACTTTGTGTGAACTCCCGTAACCTAAATCATGCTGGAATCTAAAATTTGAAATTAGGAGAAAGCTGCTATTAGTTGTCAAATTTTAATTACATTACTAGCTAAAAGACAGTATAAAAAAATAAAATTTTCCAAAAATTTTCCAACAATAGGGTGGGATACATTGCTAAAAAAAGAGAAATGATAGATATGACAACAGTATTGGCGATAGCTAGAGGCAATGGAAGAGAAACTAAGAATTTTAGTTGTAGACGATGACGAAGTAGACCGCATGGCAGTTCGTCGTGCCTTAACCAAAGCAGGCGTTGAAATAGAACTGTCTGAGGTCGGTGACGGCAATGGTGCGATCACTGTCCTTGCTGATACTTCGTACGACTGCGTATTTCTCGACTATCGCTTACCAGATCAGGACGGTTTAAGCCTACTCCAAACCCTACGTTCCACTAACATTAAGGTGCCTGTTGTCGTCCTGACAGGTCAAGGGGATGACCAAATCGCCGTTGAACTGATGAAAGCAGGTGCGACCGATTATCTCTCCAAGTCAAGGTTGTCACCAGAAATTTTGCCACCGATTTTGCGGAATGCGATCCGGGTTCACCGAGCAGAAATGCAAGTCGCCTTGGCAAATCAACAATTGCGCGAAAGTAATGAGCTACTCATTCGCAAAAACCAGGAACTAGAAGCACAGCGGCGACAAATCGAGCGACAAAACCTCAAACTCATCGAAGCATCACAGCTCAAGTCACAGTTTCTGGCAACAATGTCTCACGAATTGCGCACACCCATGAATGCCATCATTGGGTTTTCTCAACTGTTGTTGCGTCCCAAGTGTGGTGAACTGACACATCAGCAAAAAGATATGGTGCAGCGTATTCTCAATAATGGTAAGCATTTGCTGATGCTGCTTAACGAAGTTCTCGACTTTTCTAAGCTAGAAGCAGGAAGGTTAGATTTAAAGCCAGAAATATTTGATTTATCCAAAATAGTCAATGCGACTGTACAAGAGATGCGTTCTCTAGCAGAGCAAAAAGATCTGTCTTTGTTGATTCAAATTGACTTGCAAAATCCTGTAGTGTTTAATGATCCAACTCGGGTGCGACAGATTTTGACAAATCTGCTTTCAAATGCAATTAAGTTTACTGAGTCTGGCTGTATTAAAGTTGAAGTTAAGGAGATATCAGAAAACCAACTGGGAATTGCGGTTTGTGATACTGGCATAGGTATTGCGCCTGCTGAGCTACAAAATATTTTTGAAGCTTTCCGGCAAGTTGATCAAAGTACAACTCGCAAATATTCTGGTACAGGTTTAGGTTTGCCAATTATAAAAGCATTGCTGCAAATGATGGGTGGTCACATTATTGTTGAAAGTCGATTGGGTGAGGGTTCAGTCTTTCGGATTAAGATTCCACGTCAAACATTATCCTCAACCCAACAAGGTCAAGATGAAGCATTAAACTCTACTCATGCCTCAACAAGCAGAAATTTATGGAAACAGCAGGAATTGCCTCGCTTTGTTCAAAGTCAGTCTATAAAGGAAGAGTAGAGACACATAATTATAAAATAAAAAAGGGAAGTCAAACTATAAATTTTTATTTTCAAAAAAGCAATAACTTATGTTAGAGGAAGAAAATTCTACAGTAGAACGTATACTTGCTATTGATGATAATCCTGATAATCTCATCTTGCTTCAGACATTTTTAGAAGTTGAAGGGTATCAAGTTGAACTCGTTTCCGATGGGACAAGTGCTTTAAAACAAGTTGCACAGAGCCCACCCGATCTGATTCTACTGGATGTGATGATGCCGGAAATGGATGGCTATGAGGTTACACGTCGCATCCGCAATAATCCAGAGATACCTTATATTCCTATACTATTAATCACTGCCTATCATGATGCGAGTGTTGTTGAAGGTTTGGATGCAGGAGCAGATGATTTTGTTCGCAAACCATTTGATCATGAGGAACTCTTAGCACGTGTACGCTCAATGCTGCGCCTCAAACACAGTATTGATGAACAACAAAAAATGGCACGCCAACGAGAGGACTTTGTTTCACGTCTGACGCACGATTTGCGAACTCCTCTGGTAGCCGCAGACAGGATGCTCCATTTGTTTCATGAGGAAACCTTCTGCGCAATCTCGCAAGACATGAAAGGAGCGATTTTCGCCATGATTCGCAGCAACCAAAATTTGCTGGAAATGGTGAACAACTTACTAGAAGTCTATCGCTTTGAGGCGGGTAAAAAAACCCTGCAAATGGAAAGCTGCAATATGCAGGAAATTGTTGAAGAAGTTGTTCAAGAACTCAGTCCTCTTGCTATCGAAAAAGATTTGGCTGTGAATGTAGACGCGAGTAGTCTAGATCAACTTGACGAAACAGCTGGTGTGGTTAAAGGCGATCGCCTGGAGTTACGGCGAGTCATCAGTAACTTAGTCGGAAATGCCATTAAGTTTACGGATGCAGGAAGTATAAACATTCGTGTTTGGGAAAACAAAGCAAAGCCTCAAGGGAAAGCTTGGGTAAGCATTGAAGTCCAAGATACAGGATACGGCATTGCGCCAGAAGATCAAGCAAGACTGTTTGAGCGGTTTCGCCAAGGAAAAAATAAACGTGCTGGTAGTGGCTTAGGATTGCACCTGTCCTACCGTATCGTTGAATCACATAAGGGAACGATTGAGGTTGTTTCTGAACTTGGCAAGGGTAGTGTATTTACTGTTCGTCTACCAAAGTGAGCCTAAGTTATCAGAAATTTGGGTCTAAAACCTCGCCCTTTTAGGGCGACTTTTATGAGACAATGTAGATAGGTTGCTGACCGTGAGAACGATGAGGAAACAGGTTTAACGTCCTACTCCGTGCTCTCAAAATTCCTAACAGTCAATGGCGCACAAATAAGTCCAAACTCCAAGGACGCGAAAAAAATCAAATAGGGTAGGGCATACCCGAATCTACGCTTGGGGAGTAGTGCATAAGTGGGGCATATTGAGAGGTATGTTTCGGACTAGATATGAGCGTGTAAGACCAAAACTGAGTTGACTTAGTGGAGGCAGTGTTCAGCCCAAGAATCACCGCACTTATAGAGCGGTGAGTGTCAATCTCATCATTCTTAAGCTACTTGCTTTCTCTTACCCTCTAGGCGATGGCGCAAAAGATGATCACTTTGTGCCATTGCAGCCTCGATGATATACCTATTAGAACTTATGCCAAACGATTTTAAAAGACATCAATGAGAAATACTGCATTGGGATGGTGATTTGCCATAATTCTCACCCGTATAATTCTCTCAGTAATTTGGGATTCCTGAGTTTTTTACACTTTTACGCTCATGGTAAACGTACACTGCTAACGTCAACTCAAAAAGTCAAGAGTGAGACGAGTCAGAAGTTAAGACTCCTCACTCATAATATTGGTTTGTGACTTGTCGCTAGCGGTCTAAATCTCTTAGGATAAAAAAACACATGACTACATCAACACCAACTCGCGGTCAAGTAGAAAGAACATTAGCACAACGTATTCAAGCCCTCTATCGTGAACAACTTGGACATCAACCCGGCAAGGTGATCTGCCAATTGTCGGATCGCAATGTCGTAGTTGTCATGGAAGATTCTATTACTCAAGCCGAACAATTGCTAGCTCAAACAGGTCATCAAGCACTGGCTGAGCAGGTTCGGTTAGATTTATATGATGCAATTCAGCCCCGACTTAAGGAACTGATTGAAGAGACGTTAGATGTTACAGTTATAGAATTACTTAGTGATGCCACACTAGAGACTGGTCGTACTGGTATTATTGCTATTTTAACAGATTCACCTGCAGTTCGTACTCCAACTCCAACGAGTACCAAGGTCAGGAGAAGAAGCCCATCGGACAGAAGCGCGACTCAAAAGTCTGCGTGATACGTCTCATCCTAACATAAGTCAAAAGCTGAATCAGGATTCAATTTCTCACAAAGGTAGCGGCGAACAAGAGCTTCTAGGTCTTCTATCATGTAAGGCTTACTGATGTAATCGTTGAAGCCTGCATCAAGAATGCGTTCTTTGTCCTCCGTACTAGCCAATGCTGTAACTGCAATAGTTGCAATATTGCTGGTGAGCGGTTCTTGTTTCAGGGAACGCACAATATCAATCCCACTAAGACCAGGTAACAAAATATCTAGCAGTATCAAGTCTGGCTGATACTCCTTCGCAACAGGTATGGTCGTTGAGCTATCCTTTTGACATATAAGCTTACAACCGAGGGACTCAAGAGCATAACTCAACAGGACTAGGTTGTCTTCATTATCCTCTACCGCCAATATTAAAGGCGCCAGAGGCTTTTGCCTCTTTTTATCACTCATAAATACTTGCGCCTGTTCCATTTCTTCTCCTGAAGATTTGTATGAAATTCATCATTTGTCTTAAGAGAACGAACGAGGCATTCCGCGAGCGGCGGTGGGATAGCGCTCTATCTAGACTGGCTCGTGTCTCAACTTTAGCCAAGTTGATTCCCCTTGATCACCCCACTAGCTCTTTGGAAAGAATACCTTAAGTCAACAGAGTGAGAAGGCACTCCTTCATTATATGTAAAATGGATAAAAATGTTAGCAAATAAGTCATAAGTACTTAATATATTTAATAATTATTTAACTAAGTATGTCTAAAGATACATATATGCATGACATTGTGTTACACAAAGTTAACCAAACTCCCTTTGAGGAGAAATTCCCCCTGTATTGCAATGAAGTCAAAAGCACTATAGGTTCTTGACATATTTTGTAGTATGAAAGTAGTATAGAATCAAGTAAGAAAAAGTCTTGGCTGATACAAATATTGGCTTTTTAAAGGTGGTGCGATGTATACCAGGTTTGAATCTAAACAGAGAAGTATTATATAAATTTTGTTGATGCAATACCCAAAACTGTCAAATCTGGAATCGCATTTTCTAAAATCAAAATCATCTAACAGGTAGCATCTCCAAGAATTGAACTACTTGCATGCCCTAAGACTCACAGCTTGTCTACACAGTCCGAAAGAAAATTTACCAACACTCTAATATAGCGGGTATGAAGCAAAATTCGAGAGACCGCTTTAGACATTTCTATGGTAAAAATCATTTCAAGTGATGGATAACGGCTGCTCTGGCAACTTATACGCGAGTGGTTTATATTACGATAAAACTTTTGCCAAATCTCCTACATTAGGAGAGGCTGACTCCACCACTGCGTCACAACTGACAATATGGACTTTGAATACTATAGAAATAACGAAAGTACTCCTGCCAATAGCAACCGTCAAAGCTTACTTGCAAGTGGCTGGCGACCCTTCCATAGAGAGTTGGACTGGGAGTTTGTATGGCAACTATTGTCTAACGATACGCGGGAGTTTACTCAAAAAAGTTTGAATTTAGTCAGTAATTTTGCGGAAATTTTAGGACGGAATAATTATACCTGGTGGGCTAATTTATTAAATGTTGTCTCTGACAATACGCGCTACGAAATAGAAAAATTTTGGAATTACATCACACCTGATCCTCTGTCACCAGACCATCGTTACAAAGATGTTTTAAGTACTGAAACGCCTATCGTCCAATTCGTTAGCCGCAATAGTATTCCAATTGATTATGTTCTTAATCGTCTTCAAGAAATTACTGTCTTACGCGTTTTAGATGTGTTGAAATGTCCTGACATTATCACTCAATATTATTTAGAAAGAGATTTTTATTTTCCTGCAGAAAAATTTGTGAGTTGGGAGCGTTTGGACGTTGTGAACACCGTTTATGCTTACTGGTGTAAGTATGACGTTTGGCTACAAATAGACTGCTTTGATCGGGGACGACGACAGTATACTTTAATGGCAAAAAATCTAGCTCCACTCATTACCAAAGCGACATATGATTTAGCAATTATGCTGAGTGGATATCAAAGTCGTGTAGGTAAACTTTACAGTCAATTTCCGATTCGGAGTTTTCCAGCGGATATTCAAAGTTTTACTGATTCCGTACAACAGACGATTCTTAACCAGAAACAATTAGCAGTTTTGGTTCATGGAGAACCAGGGACAGGAAAAACTGCTTGGACACAAGCAGTCGCAAAAGAAATTTTGGTGCCTTTGGGATATGTGATTTTTATTTTGGATCATGATGCGATCGCTAACTTTGTGCCACCAACATACTTGGAAAAAATTTGTATTATTATCAACGAAGCAGATAACTTGGCGCAAAATCGGGCTAGTGAAGTAGCGCAGTACAATAACAAAACCGAACATATTTTGAGTTTGCTAGATGGCACCTTGTACCAAAGCGTTATTGATGAGTCTGGGATTCATATACAGCAGCAGTTGGTTGTGTTAATGACGTGTAACACAACTGAAAGACTAGACCCAGCAATGCTACGTAAAGGTAGAGTAGATTTGATGTGTGAGTTTACGCAGCGATTTGTTTGAAGTGGCGAAAGTTTACGAATATAAGATGAAACTTCACAGATTTGACGATGCAAGTCAATTTTACGAACGGGTGAAAGACTACTTGCTGAGTCAGGAAGCATTGCATAGCTTGTTATTAGGAATTTGCAACACTTTAATTCACAATCCACAATTCTATGATTGCCAACCATATCTGGCAACTGTAGAGATGGATGGAAAGATTGTGGCAGTAGCAATGAGAACACCGCCTCGCAGGTTGATTTTATCAAAGATAGAAGACTTTGCAGCAGTGGAGGCGTTCGCCCAAGATTTGCATTCTCATCATGAGCAGTTACCAGGGGTTAGTGGTTTAGCTGCGGAAGCTCTTGCTTTTGCTCAAGCTTGGCAAGCAATCGCGAATCAGTCCTATAAACTGGAAATGCAATTACGAATTCATCAACTCAACAAAGTGCAGCCAATTCCAAGCTCAAGTGGGGACTTACGCTTGGCGAGTGAGGATGACTACCTTTTGTTAGTGGATTGGTATAAAGCATTTGCAATAGAAGCCTTTGGATTTGTTGAGGGAAATGAAGAACGCAAGGTAAAACATTATTTAAGCCAGAGAAGTCTTTATCTTTGGCAGGATCAAGTCCCAGTATCAATGGCTCTTAGTAGAGTATTGACACCCAACAGTGGGTCGATTGGACCTGTGTATACGCCTCCAGAGTACCGAAGAAAAGGTTATGCTACTTCTTGTGTGGCGGCTTTGAGTCAAACCCTTCTAGATCAAGGGTGTCGCTCCTGCTTTTTGTTTACAGATCTCGCAAACCCCACATCAAATCACATTTACAAGACCATCGGTTACGAAAGAGTGGGAGATTGGAACGATTACTGTTTCACCTAAAACACTACCATTAATGCCACAGGATAACTCCGTTACCATAACTGATGTGGAAGCCGCAGCCAAGCGTTTAGCTGGCATTGCTCACCGCACCCTCGTTCTAACTTCAAGAACTGTTAGCGATCGCACCAAGAGCCAAGTGTTTTTTAAGTGTGAGAACTTCCAGCGCACGGGGTCTTTCAAATTTAGAGGCGCATACAATGCACTGTCACAGTTGTCGGAAGAACAAAAGCAAAAAGGCGTCTTGACCTTTTCTTCTGGGAACCATGCTCAAGCAACAGCACTTGCTGGACAACTACTCAATATTCGCACGACTATTGCCATGCCTGACGATGCGCCAGCGGTGAAACTTGCTGCAACTCGTGGCTATGGTGCTGAGGTGATTTTGTATAACCGCAAGCAAACCAACCGGGAAGAATTAGCTCAAACACTATTAACAGAACGAGGAGGAGTGATGATTCCTCCTTATGACCATCCTCACATTGTGGCGGGACAGGGTACAGCTGCCAAAGAACTCATTGAAGAAGTCGGTGAACTGGACTTACTATTGGTCTGTTGCGGTGGTGGTGGATTACTTTCAGGTTCCGCCATTGCAGCCAAAGCTGTTTTACCCAACTGTCGGGTGATAGGGGTAGAACCAGAACTTGCTGATGATGCAACACGTTCCTTTCATACCAAAACCCTACAAACTGTCGAAAATCCAGATACCATCGCTGACGGCGCTCGTACTCCTTATTTGGGTAAAATTACTTTTCCACTAGTGCTGCATTATGTCGATGATATGGTCACGGTATCCGAAGAAGCGATTGTTCGCACCATGTTCTTTTTGTGGGAACGTCTCAAAATTGTCGTTGAACCCACTGGGGTGTTAGCAGCTGCAGCTTTATTGGAAGGAGTAGTGAAGGCACCAGGAGCTAGGATTGGTGTGATTATTAGTGGTGGGAATGTGGATTTGGCGAAAGTCGGTCAATTGTTTTCTTAATAGATAAAATGCTTGTAGATAAATCTGAAACAAATTTCAGAACTACAAACACAAATTGAAATCAAGTTTACTGTAGCGCTTACTGAAATACTGAAGAACATAGAGCAGCAGCTCAACGCAAAGCACCTAAACCGACAATCATACTAAAGCCAAAAAATCAATATTCATTCCACAATAGCTCCATCAAATACTCAGCAATTCTTTTGGCTGCTCCGGGTTTGCCCATCCGCCGTATGCCATTTTCCGCAATGGCTTGCAAAGTATCTGGATTGGCTAGCAGTGACTTGACCACTCCAGCAACTTCTGTTGGTTCTTCTACTAGAATGACAGATGGTCCTAAAAGGCGGCTTTGCGCTTCAGCAAAGGCATAGGTGAATTGGGGACCTTGTCCTGGAATGGTTATTGCTGGTTTTCCTAAACCTACAAATTGTTCTGTTGCTGTCCCTGCCATCGCGATCGCTAAATCTCCCTGATGTAAGCAGTCGTTGTAAGCATTTTGTGAAATAATAAAATATGCATTTTTCTGTTTAAATGTCAAGGCATTCTCATCGGGAATTTGAATAGGAGCTTCATTATGAGGACGCCAACCTTGGGATTGGAGAATTTGGCGTATACTCTCAAAGTGTAAACTGGGGGCGATCGCACCTAAAAAGACAACTGTTCCAGAAGTGTGCCCTAGCCCTGCAAACTCTTGTTCTCTAAAAAGCGCCATCATTGCAGAGACAGCAATCATAATTTGGTGCCAGTTGGCGTATGCTTCTGGGGGACGAGAACCAGGCAAAAGAGTGACAACTAAAGGTCGAGCTAATTCTTGATTTTGGATATCAGCACCGTAAAATCTTGGGCGTGGAATTTTTGGCTCCAAACCATCCATCATCGGGTTACCCAAATCAAAAGCGGGAATGGGCCATTTTTTTAATAAATCTGCTGTGAGGGAATCTCTGGGGAATACTGCCCTACAACGTTGACGACTCATCAATCTACGTTCCCAAGGGTGATAAACTGAACCGGAAAAGCTTTCCCAATGTGCTGCTCCATTTCTCCCTTTTAATAAACCACCCTCATCTCGCACGTGGTATTCCGATTTCGCTGTGCCTACGAAGGCATAGTTAGCACCACTCATCCACGCAAATAGGAGTGGTACAATGTCGCCTACTGCTAAAATCGCTTTCCTGCTGGCTAATTTTTCTTGGGTATTTACCCAGCGACGTAGAGCATTAATTTGCTCTACGGTCAGTTGTAACAAACCACCCTGTACATCTCGCATGAGCTGGCGTCCATCCATGTAAATAAAGCCACCAGAGGGCATTGTACGTACTGAACCAACCAGAGGGATACCCAACTCTTGGTAAGCGTGTCCTTGTCCCACCAATGGTAAAGCAAAGATTTCCGGTGGATGGCGTGTTTGTAGAAGTTCTTGCACTATACGGGCTGCAATGACATCCTCCCCATGCCCATTGCTTAAAACAAGTAACCGTAAACGTGAAGTGTCTTCTTCAGAATTAGAGTTCGATGTTAGGGGTAACTGTGATAAATCACTCATAAGAAACAAAAACTTAAAAATAACTGTCTTTGGGCGCAAGAGGAGTGAATGGGGGTATAAATCGGCAAAGCAGCTGGAAGTTAGTCTTATCCCCATTGCCTAACCTCAGTACGGAAGTACAAACTAACTCCCAGTTCATTAGGCTACTATTATGCGAGTTTCTTCTGCTGCAATTTTTACTTTAGTGAGTTTGGCGGCTGGCAATGCTAGTCAGCAAGCGTTGGCTGCACCCTCTAACATTTCTGGTGAAGCTGACCAACCTGATAACTTGGTGGTGCCGGTGAGTGAAGATACACCTACACAGATAGAGACGATTGCACCCCCAGAAACAGTAGTTATTGGACAATTCTCTCAAAAATCGGCAAGCGTGCAAAGTGGTGGTAGGAATAATTCAGTCGTAATAAGTACCCAAGAGAATCAGGGAACAAACAGACAAGGAAAAGTAGGGGGAGTAGCAGAAGTACAGAGAGTAGCGGGAGAAATAACTTCTCCATCTTCCCCAACTCCCCCCATACTCTCCACCACTAATAATGACTTAGTCGTCACTGCTACCGATATACAGATAGTAGGAGCGAATGAGGAGTTGCAGCAGGTCATTCGCAGTGTGATTAAAACACAAGCAGGTGGAGAAACCAGTCAAAGCCAGCTACAGAAGGATGTTGCGGCAATTTTGGAAACAGGTTTATTTACAAATGCTCGTGCAAATAGCAGCACAACACCTGGTGGCTTAAATGTAGTGTATGAAGTACAACCAGTTGTTGTGCGTTCTCTACAACTTTCCGGGGCGAAAGCGCTGACTTACCAACTTGCTTGGGAACGCTTCCAACCTCAAGTAGGAAAAGCTATCAGTCCCAATGCTTTGAAGGAAGCAGTACAACAACTTAATAAATGGTACACCGACAATGGTTATAAAGTTGCACGGGTGATATCAATTAGACCCAGTGCTGAAGGAATCCTGACTTTGAATGTTGCTGAAGGTGTGGTGAACGATATCAAGTTTCGCTTTGTCAACGACGAGGGTAAGACTGTTGATGACAAGGGCAAACTCGTGGGAGGACGCACGAAAACAGGTTTCTTGCAGCAACAGCTTAAGCTCAAGCCAGGGCAAGTCTATCAAGAAAATGTGGTAAAGCAAGACTTACAGAAACTATATAAGACTGGGTTATTTCAGAATGTCAACGTTGCTTTTGAGGGAGATGCAACAAAACTGGATGTTATTTACGAACTTAAGGAAATAGGAGCACGTTCTGTTAACGTAGGTGGGAACTACAGTGCTGACCAAGGGATAGTAGGCACGTTAACTTATCGAGATCAGAATGTCGGTGGTATTAACGATACTTTAGGTTTTAATCTGGAAGTGGGTCGCCGTGACTTTCAATTTGATACCAAATTTACCAGTCCCTACCGGGAAACGAATCCAGACCGCTTTGGCTACACCGTGAATGCGTTTCGCAAGCGGGGACTTTCTGACACTTTTGATGGCGATGTCAAGCTAGCAAATGGCGATAGAGTGCGGGAAGGTCGAATTGGCGGAAGTGTGAGTTTGCAGCGCCCGATTGATGGCTGGGATACTTCTTTAGGGTTCAACTATACCCGTGTGAGCATTCGTGATCGCGACGGGACAATTTCCCCAACAGATGAAAAGGGGAATCCCCTATCTTTGAGTGGGACTGGTATTGATGATTTGACGACTGTCTCCTTAACCGCTATTAAAGACCAACGAGATAATCCCTTTTATCCGACTCAAGGTTCTATTCTTAAACTCAGTACGGAACAATCCCTTCCTCTTGGGGAAGGAGAAATTTCTATGAATCGGATAAAGGCAAACTACAGCCAGTTTACGCCTGTGAAGTTATTTGAGTCTAAAAAGCCACAAGTCTTTGCTTTGAATCTCCAAGCTGGTACTATCATTGGCGATTTACCACCTTATGAAAGTTTTAATTTGGGTGGTCCTGATTCAGTACGCGGTTTTGATGGCGGTGATGTTGGTAGTGGTCGCACTTATGTGTTAGCTTCAGCGGAATATCGCTTCCCGATTGTTCAAGCTTTGGGCGGTGTGCTGTTTGCAGATTTTGCCTCAGACTTGGGTTCTGGTGAGACTGTATTAGGCGATCCTGCAGGAGTTCGTGGCAAACCAGGGACTGGTTTTGGTTATGGGGCGGGAGTGCGCTTTGACTCACCCTTGGGTTTAATTCGGGCAGACTATGGTTTGAATGACCAAGGAGAAAGCCGCCTGCATTTCGGTATTGGTCAACGTTTCTAAAAATGCGTTTCTAAAAATGCGTTTCTAAAAATGCATTTCTAAAAATGCATAGTAGTCGAGTGGACAGTTCTTAAAGTGCTGAGTGTTGAGTAGACGATGCTGAGTATATCATGGAGAGGAAAAACTTTAGAAGAGTCGTCTTTTGGGGTGAGGTCGTATAAGAATGCTGGGTAATGAACAAAATTTGATATCTCTTGGGATTCAGGTTAGACTCATGACTCAAGACTGGAGCTTTGCGAGTTTCAGATTCCGTTTATGACGCAGTACTCATTATAGATATTTACTCAGCACTTCAATATTCAGGACTCTCTATGTTAACTGGTAAAACCTTGCAGGGTGGGAAATATACCTTAGACCAGGAAATAGGTCGAGGCGGCTTTGGTATCACATTCAAAGCAACTCATCACTTCTTGAATCAAGTGGTGGTGATTAAAACTCTCAATGAAAAGCTGCGACAACATCCTGATTTTCTCAAGTTCGAGCGCCAATTCCAGGATGAGGCGAGAAGATTGGCGACTTGTATCCATCCAAATATTGTCCGGATCAGCGACTTTTTTCTTGAGGATGGACTGCCCTACATGGTGATGGAATATATTCCGGGTGAAACTTTGGCTGAGGCATATGTCTTACCTGGGGTACCTTTGCCAGAGGCGACAGCAAGTCATTACATTCGCCAAATAGGAGCCGCGTTGCAAGTGGTGCATCAAAATGGTTTGCTGCACCGGGATGTGAAACCAGATAATATCATCCTCCGCCAAGGAACACAGGAGGTAGTGCTGATTGATTTTGGCATCGCACGAGAATTTAACAATGGGGTGAGGCAAACTCACACGGGTATTGTTTCTGAGGGTTATTCCCCCATTGAGCAGTATATGTCGCAAGCAACCCGCACGCCGGCAACCGATGTTTATGGTTTAGCAGCAACACTGTATGCACTGTTGACAGCACAAGTGCCTATGCCAGCACTGCTGCGCGATCGCGAACAAATGCCAACTCCGCGCGAGTTGCAACCCCACATCAGTGCTGCTATCAATCAAGCAATCATGCGTGGTATGGCGAGTGAAGCTCGCTTTCGTCCGCAGACAGTGGCAGAGTGGTTGCTGCTATTACCCGGAAATAGGGTGAATCCTACACAGCAATCAGTGGCAACACAAACAGTACCAACTATCAATTTATCTGTTCAGCCATACCCAGAAAACTTGCCAGGGGAAGTGGCGGCTATGAGCAAAACGTCAACTCCATCACTTTTGGGGAATGTTAATTTCAACCAAGTTGTGAACAAATTTTCGTCGCCAAAGGTGTTTATTGCTATGGGTGTAGCCCTTGTTGCTGCGACAACAGGTTTTGCTGTCACAAGTATCATGAGCAAAACTCAACCAGGCTCATTTCCACAACCTGTTGTAGAAAAGCCTAATGCAAAACAGGAAATACCTACAGTAAACTTCACACCCTTACCTTCAAACGAAGCGACGAACACCTCAGAGAAAGAGAATAATGCTTCGTCGTCAGTTGAATCTGCACCTGCTTCTACTTCCGTACGACGTCGGCGGACTCGTAGTGTTTCAACTGAACAATCGCCCAACAATGTGACACAAGAAGAATCACCTCAAACCGACTCCAGACAATCTCAGCCTCGTCAACCAGAATCCCAGCAAGCTTCGCCTTCGCCCAGCACTACTTCCTCGTCATCATTAGTTGAGCGACTACGGGCGATACGCGAATCTCGAAAGACTTCCTCTTCACCATCTTCAGTCAATAGCACTTCTGAATCGTTGCAACCAGCCAGCCAGCCAAACAATGCTCCTGTTGTTGTACCAGCCCAACCGTCCACAGTGGAATCAACGCAGTCAAATCCTCCTGCTGTAGTCGTTCCAACAGTAGAACACCTCAAGCAAAATTCATCATCTGCTGAAACTCAAACTCCCTAGCAACCTTATTTTTGTAGGATGCGCTCTTCCTTGCGTAACGCATCTTTTGCTCGCACGGTATATGTTACGCATCCCTTGCTCGGACAGCATGGGTTACGCTTCGCGCTTCCCATCCTACTACTACTGAGTATTGATGACCATTGACGGCTCCTCTCCCATTGAACGCCTGTATTCAACCTGATGTAGTACCGATTGCCAAACCTCGTATCCTTCTGCGCTCAGATGTAATCCGTCTGTGGTTAATTCCTGGCGTAATTTCCCATGAAAATCTGTAAACCAATCATAAAGATTTAGATAATAAGCTCCTTCTTGTCTAGCAATAAGAGCGAGTTCATAATTAATATGACGAATACGGTTACTAGGAATCGTGGGCAAACGAGTTGGCAAAATTGATTGCACAAAAATTGTGGTTTTTGGGTGAGTCTGTCGCAACTTGCGGACAATCTGGCGGTGATTACGCAATATGGTTTCGTCTGTCATCCCTTTTCGCAAGTCATTAACTCCAGCCATGATATAAATGACATCTGGTCTGGTTTGAGAAAAAACAGACAACCTTTTTAAGATACCTCCAGAAGTATCTCCAGATATTCCCTGATTCAGCCACAATCTACCTACAGGCAACTTTTCTCTAGGAAACCATAAACTTAAAGAATCACCTACTAGAATTTCTAGAGCATTGTTACTTTGACCTTGAGCCATTGCTTTGGCTTCCATCGCCAATAAGCTTTTCCAATCCTCATATGTGAGTTGAGTCTTCTTTGCAGAGATCAACAATGACTTTGTACTGTCTTTTGGTAGACTTGGATAAATCTGACCAGCTTTGAGGGCGGCTAATCTTTCGTAGTAAAGTTGGTTTCCAGATATAATTTGACGGGGAGTTAGTGGAGTGTTGGAGTGACGATAGGCTTCTACTGGCTTTGGTAACAAAGAATCACTAAATTCTGGCTGAGAAGTTTCTGCACTGGGAAATATTTTTCCACCTACAGTTTGTTTTGAATCGTCTTTTAAATTCCAAATGACTTCACTATTGTCTGACTTAACAATTGACAAGTGTGAAAGAGTTGATGCTGGTATTACCAATCCTGTTAACAACCATGCTGCCAACAGATAAAGGTCCCTCATCTTGATATATCTCCTCCACTTACGACTTTTCTCTATTGACAGCATTAATTAATTGAATTCAGGAAGTTTTGTAGTTAGTTATTTCATTATTTTTATTTATATACGTACTTCTGTAAAGATTGGCACGATTGCATTCATAATCTCTTCAAAGTTTTCGCATATTCCTTATAGTAGTTTTCATTATTGTAAAAACCTGCTGGCATCAGCCTTTCTTGCTCAAACCAGAGTATGCCAATCTCTGCGGAATTGAATGAGTAAACGTTGTATCATATTTAATAGTCAATGATCTACCTACCTGGCTAAGAACAAAACGTCCAAAAACAAAAGACGCGGTGTCATACCAAATAGTAGTTGTATTGGGAGGCAAGGGCGAAGACAGGAAGCCTCCACCATAATCGTTACTCCGATTTGGTGATAAGCACTTCACATTGAAAAATCTTCAAATCGATAACGACTACCGATAATATAATTCTCATTGATTTCAAATGAAATCCATTGGCGTTGTAAGCTTTCTGCAACGAAACCCGTTGTGTTAGAACCAGCAAATGGATCTAAAACAATATCACCTTCATCAGTTAAAAATTTAATGAAAAATTCTGCAAAACTTTGAGGAAAACGTGCAGGATGGGGTTGAATTCCTGCTGCTTTACAACGCCGCAGATAAGCACTATTGGATTCTGTATTGGCAATCTCTAACAAATTTGGTGGAATCGCACCCTGATTATCCTTTTGAAATTTTTCAGAAATATCATGACCGCTAGGACGTACTTTTGCTTTATAGCCATTTTTAAGTAATTGCTTCATACTTTGGCTATATGGCTTTAAAACTTTTCTATTATCAGCTTTGGGATGAGGCGTTTTAGACAACCACCAAACCATATTCACAGAATCTTTAACACGAATCCTTCTAATTGTTACCCATTCAGCAGGTGTTGGCAGTCGTGCTGGGTTATAGTGATAAAACTCTTGAGCCAGAAAAAAGCCGACTTCCTTACATAACCTTACTAAAAGCTCATATTGGTAGATACTCCGGACAGGATGACCAGGAAGGTAAGCACCACCTAAATCTAAAACAAAAGAGCCGTTATCTGCTAAAACTCTTTTAAATTGATAGGCAAAAGGTAGAAACCATTCTATATATTTTTCTGCACTTTCATTGCCGTATTCTTTTTTTCTTGTCAGTGCAAATGGGGGTGAAGTCAGAATTAAGTTAATGCTGGTATCTTCAAGACATTGAATTAGCTCTAGGCTATTACCTAAATATGCCTTCCCGTTTTTTTGAGAATAGTATGGTGTAAAATTTAATCTTTTTTGTAGTGTTAGTTGTTCTTGTTCCAAGAGTTCTATTAGATATTATTATGCATAAAAATATACTTTATACTCAATTCCTCTCCTTAGCAAGGAGAGGGAAGCCGAAGGTAGGGTGAGGTTTTATATTTCATTGTAGTATTCGTGCGCCACGGACACTTTCCTCTCCTTACCCCGATGCTGCCCATACCCTCGTATCATGAAAATATAACAAAAATATAAAGTCACCAGACTTTAACGGCATAACATGGGCAGTATTTGGGAACTTGATTTTTACTCGCGTCCGATTCTGGACGAAAATCAAAAAAAAGTTTGGGAAGTCTTGATATGCGCAAGCCCTTTGGAAACCCGAACAAAAATAGATTCTGGATTTCGCTTTGCTAAATATTGCCCCAGTACTGAGGTCAATTCAGTGTGGCTGCGGACAGCGTTGGAAGAAGCAATCAGCAAAGCAGGAGAAACACCCAAAAGAATCCGCTTTTTCCGCCGCCAAATGAACAACATGATTACCAAAGCCTGCAAAGACTTGGGTATTCCCGCCGCGCCTAGTCGCCGCACTTTGCTGCTGAACCAATGGTTGCAACAGCGGATGGAGCAAGTCTATCCTCAAGAGCCAGGATATCAACCAGGAACGAATCCTTCAGTCAACTTGGAGAACCCCTTACCGCAGCGTTTACCAGAAGCATTGGAAGGAAAGCAGTGGATATTTGTTACCTTACCAGGTGTGGAATTTGCCCAGATGCATGAGTGGGAAATTGGCTTTAGAGAAGCTTTCCCTTTAGAATTAGCACAAATCTCCCCTGAAACCCTGATTCCTGGTGTTTTGATATTTTCACCCAGAGCATTGCCAATCGCAGGTTGGATGTCTGGTTTAGAACTGGCTTGGTTGAAATTTGATCAAAGCCAAGGGGCGAGATTACTTTTAGAAACTGGTGCGAATGAGAGTTGGATTGTAGCAAATATCAGAAAGCCCGAAACTTTAGTAGAAGCCAAGGGCTTTGAAGACGCAAAGCAAAAAGCTAATGGAGTGCATTTTATCGCGGTGCAGTCTAATCCTCAAGCAGAATCTTTTGCCGGATTTTGGCTGTTGCAAGAGGTCAATCTGCCGTAAATTTGATTGAGGGAATGGCTAATGGGTCATGGTTAGTGGTGAGACTAGTCCTGCAGGAGGTGAGTCCAGTGCTAGCTCACTAACAGCTATCCATTCCCCATTGCCAATTTCTAAGTCCACAGCTAACAAAATTATGGTGTCTCAAAAAATACCAAGCAATTCCCTGCCAGAACAACTGCTGGAACTATCTATAAAATCAGGTGCAGAAGCTGCTGAAGTCTTTCAGTCAAAATCGCTGTCTCGACCTGTGTTTTTTGAAGCAAATCGCCTCAAGCAGTTAGAAACCAGTCAATCAGAAGGCACAGCACTGCGGCTGTGGCGTAACGGATGTCCGGGTTTAGCTGTGGCTTACGGTCCTGTGGAACCGCAAGCCTTGGTAGAACGTGCTTTAGCCCTGAGTCAACTCAATCAACCGGAAGCAGTGGAGTTGAACGGTAATTCTAAGCCTTCCTACCCAGACCTTGGTGAAGATGTTCCCATACAAAAGTTGGTGGAGTGGGGGAAAGAAGCGATCGCCATCATCCGCGATGAATATCCAGATGTCATTTGTACAGGTGAGTGGGAATGTGATGTTGAAACCACCAGACTTGTTAACACCAAAGGTTTAGATTGCTATTACACCGATACTACTCTCAGTTGCTACATTGAGGCAGAGTGGGTACGAGGTGACGATTTTTTAAGCGTTGCTGATGGTCAAACCGAAAGAGGAAACCTCCAACCAGAGAAAGTTGCTCACCAGATTCTACAGCGATTGGCTTGGGCACAAGAAAATGTCACACCTCCCAACGGTCGTGTCCCGGTTCTATTTACTTCTAAAGCTGCTGATATGCTTTGGGGAACTGTACAAGCGGCATTAAATGGCAAGCGCGTCTTAGAAAAGGCTTCTCCTTGGGCAGAACGCATGGATAAACTTGTCATTTCATCAAGTCTGACCGTTTATCAAGACCCCCATGCAGGACCTTACAGTTGCCCGTTTGATGATGAAGGCACCCCAACCGAGTCTCTGGTGTTTATCCAAGATGGCGTGTTGCAGCATTTTTACTGCGATCGCACCACAGGACGCCAATTGAATCTCGCTTCCACAGGTAACGGTTTTCGCCCTGGTTTAGGAAGTTATCCTACCCCTGGGTTATTTAATTTTCTCATTCAGCCTGGAGGCGAATCGCTACAAGAATTAATTCAACATCTGGATGATGGCTTAATTGTAGACCAAATGCTGGGAGGAAATGGCGGGATTTCTGGTGACTTTTCTATCAATATTGACTTGGGATACCGTGTCCAAAATGGTCAGGTTATTGGGCGTGTTAAGGATACAATGGTTGCCGGAAACGTCTACACAGCTCTCAAACAATTGGTGAAACTGGGTGGCGATGCTGATTGGAACGGTTCTTGTTATACTCCGTCTCTATTAGTAGAAGGGCTATCCAGCACCGGAAAACAAAACTGAAAATCAAAAATTGATGTTGCAGGTATGGACTATTTTAGTCACACCCCCAATGATATTCAACTTGATACAGTTACCTTTTTGTCATTTGGAAAAATAACTCATCGGAACTTTGTATTATTCTTTAAACGCTTAGGCATTTTTCTTGAACTTGTCAAAGTTCCTTGGCAATTTCCTAAAAGTAGCTATCAGATGGTACAGTTGACTCATTAGTATTATTACTGTTAACTGAATTTGAGATTGAAAAATTGTGATTAATACATAACACACATTTTCTAACGTGAATTCTGAATGTTTGAGCAGCGAGTGTGACCTGCATCTTTTTTTTTGAACTTTTAATTTTGAACGTGTGAATTTCTATGTCGCCTCTTTTTCTTACTCAGAGCTTTCGCGCTTTGTGGCAGCCTAGAAGAGGTTTAGCGATCGCAGAAGCGTCAGTTATTGGAATAGTCGCTGCCATATCTGCTGTCTTTTTCAAATTTGGAACTGGATGGTTAGGCACATGGCGAGTTCATACTTCCCACTTCTTTCCAGCATGGTTAGTCCTACCAATCGTTGGTCTTGTCTTTGGATTTTTGGCGGGTTTTCTCGTGGAGAGGTTCGCACCCGAAGCATCCGGTGGTGGGATTCCACAAGTCAAAGCCTCTCTTGCTAATGTGCCAATCAAATTATCTTGGCGCGTAGCAGGTGTGAAGTTACTCAGTGCCATCATTGCCTTAAGTTCGGGTTTAACTTTGGGACGGCAAGGTCCCACTGTCCATGTTGGGGCAGCTTTGGCGGCGGGCATGAGTCGCTGGGTTCCCACTTCTCCTGATCACCGACGGCAAATGATAGCAGCAGGTGCTGGTGCGGGGTTGTCAGCAGCTTTCAATGCCCCGATCACCGGTATGATATTTGTTGTTGAGGAATTGCTGCAGGATTTATCAGGTTTAACTTTAGGAACTGCCATTATCGCCTCGTTTATTGGTGGCGTTGTCTCTCGGTTATTGGGTGGTGGTAGTCTGCAACTTCACTTAGAGGCAACTGATTACTCCAGTACTTTCTCAATATTAGAAATTCCCTTTTACCTGATTTTAGGTGTCCTAGCAGGGTTACTAGCAGCATTATTTAATCGTGGACTGATTGCCAGTCAAGGAATTTATCGCAACTTACACATTAGCTTGCCCCTTAGGGTGGCGTTAGCTGGTTTTATATCTGGTGTCGTGATTGCTTTGCTACCAACTTCTTTCCGTGACAATAGTGGGTTGCGGGAGTTCATTATCACTGGTGACGTTCATGTTTCCACAGCAGCGATCGCCTTTGTAGCCCAGTTTATCCTCACCTTGGTAGCATTTGGCTCAGGAGCACCAGGAGGATTATTTGCTCCCAGTCTCATCTTGGGTTCTTGTTTAGGATACATCATTGGTATATTCCAGTCTTATGCCTTGGGAGAGGGTTCCCCTACAACCTATGCACTGGCGGGAATGGGGGCATTTTTCAGCGCCGTCTCCAAGGTGCCATTCACAGCGATTGTGATTGTGTTTGAGATGACCACAGATTTTAATCTGGTACTTCCTTTAATGATTGGTTCTGTGACATCCTACTTAGTTGCTGACAAGATAGTGCCTGGGTCGCTATATGATAAGCTTTTGCAATTAAGTGGCATCACCATCCAAAAACAAGCTCCAATTGAAGGGCTCTTGACCAAGTTAACAGCGAAAGACGTGATGCAAACACGGGTGGAAACTTTAGAAGCAGAAATGTCTTTGGATGAATTAGTAGAGGTTTTCTCCAAATCTCACCATCGAGGTTTTCCAGTCGTAGACGATGGCAAGCTTGTAGGAATTGTGACACAAAGTGATTTGCTCAAAATACGTGAGCGTAATCTCCCCAAGGAAGACCTTTTGAGGGAAATAATGACTAGCAATCCTTTAACAGTCACTCCCATGCACAACCTAAGTGACGTGCTTTATTTGTTAGACCGTTATCAGATCAGTCGCTTACCAGTTGTGGAGGGACGCAGACTGATTGGGATTATCACCCGTGCAGATATTATCCGGGCAGAAGCAGACCATCTCAATGGTGAAAACAGGCAACATGGACCGCGACCAGAACCTTCCTATGTTGTTTATCAAACGCGATCGCCCAGCACTGGTAGAGGAAGATTACTAGTACCTATAGCAAATCCCGAAACAGCAGCCACACTACTGGAGATGGCAGGAGCAATTGCTCGCGATCGCCATTATGAAATAGAGTGCATACAAGTGCTGCCAATCTCTCGTCACAGTTCCCCAACAGAAACACCAGTTAGAACAACAAAAAGCCGTCGCTTACTACGACTGGCAGAGGCTTTGGGCAAAAAGTGGAAAATCCCCGTACACACGCAAATCCGCGTTACCCATGACGTTGCACAGGCAATTCTAGAAACAATTAAAGAACGACACATTGACCTAATTTTGATGGGGTGGAAGGGTAACACTTCCACCCCAGGTCGCATTTTTGGTAACGTTGTAGACACCATAATTCGCCAAGCCACCTGCGATGTCGTGCTGGTGAAGTTAGGTGCAACAGATTGGTTAACAGATTTCACAGATAAATCATCCGATATCTCCGTCGCCAAATCCGCTGTCACACCCCAATTCAAAAGTTGGCTTGTGCCAATGGCTGGTGGTCCCAATGCGTGGGTAGCGATTAAATTGTTACCAGCTTTAATCACATTGGGGAACGACCCAAAAGTTCGCCTAACCAGGGTATTCAAGCCATCAGAAATTGAACCAGATATGACAGTCTTGGAAGAAGCTATTCGCCAACTTATTCGTCGCCGCAAGTTGGGCAGTACTGTGTTTGCAGCCCCTGTAAAATCTAACTCAGTTTCTGAAGGTGTGATTAACTTAGTAAAAAAAGAACACTACGATGTTGTCGTTTTGGGTGCTTCTCGTGAGGGAATGCTACAACAGGCAATTACAGGCAATATTCCAGAGACAATAGCTTCTGGTGTGGATAGTACAGTGATTTTGGTCAGAGGAGCGATTTAGTTACAGCAATGAAAGCAGAAAGCCCACACCTTAAAGGTGTGGGGACGCCAGACACCTACGGAGGGAAACCCTCCTTCAGTGCTGACTCATGAATGCGTTGCAGCTTTAGCTGCCGTGCCCATCTTTCAACGAATTCGGACAAACAGAGTTTCTCAGCCGCCGCCGCTTCTTGAAGGTTTTGATAGGCTGTGTCCGTTAATCCAATGGCTCGCTTCTTCTTAATTCCTTCATACAAAATAGGTACGTTCTTCAATCTTTTCTTGCCCATGCTTGCGACTCTTTAGTTCTTGGTGTTATACTAATGAGAGCGACAGGTGAAAGTCCAAGACAGGGTGTCCGGCAAATAGGGTTGAGCCTTTTGGCAGACAGTACCCCACTCCGTGGTCGAATAACAATACTTGCTGCTCGGTGGCGAAGTCGAGTGAAAACATAGCCAGAGTTTCTAACACAAACCAAATCCAGAAAAAGCAAAATAATTTCAGAAATTAAGGTATCGTGGGGCGCACGAAAACCACGGAAATGACAGAACCAGCTTTGAAGGCACTGTCTACAAGTACCTAACGCTTGGGGATGATGAAGCCCTCTGGGGCTATCTAAATCAAGCTCAAAACTTGGTTCAATAGAACGGGTTTTTGGTTTGAGGACTGCTCGCAAGAGATAGATAGTTTGAAGGTACGTCGATGAACCAAGAATCCCACGGCTTTACACCACATTGGAGCGAAGCGAAATGTGGTAGCCGTGGGAGCGTCAAAGCTTATGAAGTTTCAGTCAAGCTAGAATCAATCCTTGGCTGGAAACCCATATCTACTTGAAGTTGCATCTGTATGATAAAAAAAATACTTCGTAAGGGATGAGGATTTTTAATATATAAATAGCTCGACGTAAACACAGTGATTTCAAATTGGTGAAGTACATGAGTTTTGTTTCAAAATCAGGGATAAAGCCTGTTTTACTCAGGAATTGCTGCTGTAAATGTAGGATCGCTTAGCGAAGCGTAACCTATACTGTCTTATCCGATTGATACCGTACTCTGGGCTAATGCAACGCCAGTTGCTACAACGGAGGAAACCTCCGCAACGCACTGGCTCTCCTACACAAAATTCTGCTTACTTAGTATCTCAAAGACACTGGTAACAAATAGTGTTTGTATATTTATTTACATAAAAAATGTATGGAAAAATTCTCTTTTAAAATTATTTGAACACTTATATAATTAAGTCTTCAAATCATGCAGTTATTAATACTAAAGAAAAATATTTTTTGTAGCCTTTTAAGGCTGATTGATTTGTTGATTCAGATGATGTATGTAATATCACTTCTTAGTTGTTAGGAAGAATAGCATGACTATGAAAGCCAAATTATTTGCAAATATAGTGGCTGCCAGTGCGCTCGCCCTAGGCAGCGTTGCTACTATGAGTCACTCTAGCTATGCTCAAACAACTACATACTTTTGTGGTACAAACAGGGATGGTGTCCCAACGACTTATGCCCGCAACGCAACAGGGAGGAAAATTCCAGTCATTAGCTGGCAAAGAAATTGGAACAGCAAATTCTCTCCTAAAGGACGCTGTGAGGTCGTTTCCGCTAGATTTCAAAGTGCCTCTGTTGACGGTGTGCTCAATTACCTCACAACTGGAACAATGAATGGTCAAAAGGTTTTGTGTGCTGCCAGTCGATACGGTGGTACTTGCAGTCACTTGCTCCTCACCTTGAGAGCAGATGATGATGCAAGCCAGGTGATTGAAAATCTCAGGCAAATGGGTTACACCGCTAGCGGTCCGATTATTCAATCTGAAGATGGTTCTCCCCAAGTTTACATTGACATGAATCAGTTATTACGGGAAGAATCTGTTGGCGACGAGTAGGATATCCTAGTTCCAATACATCCAACTTGCAGAGTTCCCACAGGGAAATCTAAATTGACCTTAATCGGACATGAGCAAATGAATTGTCGGTTACTGGCTTTGGTCGTCTGGATGGGCACGTTGTGGATGCTGCCAGTACAAAGTCTTCCTCTAAGTATCTCAGCCCCCAAGCTTTTTGCGCAACAGCAATCTTCTCAGTTGTCTCAAGAGCAACTGCAGAAGCTTGCTGAATCGATCACAGTCAAGATTATCTCTGGAGAAAAGGGCGGTTCGGGAATATTGATTCAGAAGGAAGGTCAACTGTACACAGTTCTGACCAGTCAGCACATCCTGGAAGTAGGAAAACCTAATTTCATACGTACACCCGATGGTCAAAATTATCAAGCTGAGTTAGTTAAGGAGGTTAATTACTATAACAAGGATTTGGTTCTATTGCAGTTTCGTGCTAATGGAAACTATGCCGTAGCCTCCCTAGCAAATTCATCAACGTTAAAAGAAGGTGATAAAGTATTTGCCGCAGGGTTTCCCTTTGAAGAGGATTCCTCTGAGTCAAGGCAGTTTGTCACCAAAGCCGGACGTATTTCCCTGTTGCTAGAACGCTCCTTAAGAGGAGGGTATCGGATTGGATACACCAATGAAATTGAAAAAGGCATGAGTGGCGGACCCGTACTCAGTAGTGAGGGTAAGGTCATCGGTATCAATGGCATTCATGCCCAACCCCTATGGGGCGATCCATATGTGTATGAGGATGGTTCGCAACCTAATGATGCGTTGCGCGATCGCATGAGGCGATCAAGTTGGGGAGTTCCCATTGAGACATTAGCTCAGCTAGATCCCCCAATGATTCCACCTGAAATCCCGCAAGCAAGGAACACAGTTACCAAAGCAACGTCAAGCGCTCCACCTTTAGTCACAAGTCTAGTTAACAAAATTGCCAAAGACATTACTGTATTAATCACTTGGCAAAACAGTCATGGCTCAGGAGTGATTGTGGCTAAGGAAGGTAACACATACTACGTGCTCACTGCAGGTCATGTGGCACGAGGTAAGAACGATTTGAAAATTGTTACCGCCGATGGACAGCAGTATCCCGTAAACACTAGCACTATCAAAACCTGGGAAGGGACAGACTTAGCACTGTTGCAGTTCACTAGCAACCAAACTTACCAAGTGGCTACCCTAGCTGACTATGACTTAGAAAATGAAGACAGAGTGGTTTTTGTGTCTGGAACACCGGCATCAAAAGAAGCCACCATACAACCAAACCGTCAGTTTAGCGTGGGAGTCTTGTACGGTGGAGGAATTGATCGCGCCAAGGACTCTCGTTCTTTTGCATTCGGTTATGAACTGGTTTATACCAATTCTACTGACAAAGGAATGAGTGGCAGCCCAGTCTTAGATAGCCTGGGTCGAGTTATTGGAATTCATACAGCAGCGGAAGGAGAACCAACGTTAATTAAGCAAAAAACGGGTGAGGAACGCGAAATCCAACTGGGTTACAGCTTGGGTGTGCCTATTCGCACCTTTTTGGCACTGGTACAACAGGAAAAATCGCAACTTAAGTTCAAAAAGCATACGACTGTACCACCGCGATTGAGTGATCCCCAACAAGATGCCATTATCACATCTGCTCTGAATTTAGAATCACCAGGAACCAATTCCGATGAATTTGAGTGGCTTAGCTATGGGAATAAACTGTTGCGATCGCAGAAATACGAAAAAGCTGTAGATGCTTTTAATAAAGCAATTCAAATCAAACCAAACTTTTCTCAAGCTTGGTATGCACGCGGACGTGCACAGCGTCTACAGCAAAAATATAAAGAAGCACTGGAATCTTTCAACAAAGCAACGACGTATAATCCAACATACGATCCTGCTTGGCGCGAGCTAGGAGATACGCTTTTTGCCTTGAATCGGTACGACGAAGCCCGTCAAGTTCTAGAAAAGGTCATTTCACTCAAGCCAGATGAGTTTATGGCTTATCGCGGACTGTGTAATGTCTTAGGCGAATTAGGAAATTACCCAAAAGCGATTCAAGCTTGCGATCAAGCTATCAAAATCAATCCCCAGCCTTTACAGTACATTCTCCGGGGTGAACTGCGTATCAGTATGGGAGACACCACCGAAGCAATCAAGGATTTCAACGCAGCTTTGCGCCTTCAGCCAGACAACCCTTTTGCATACCGACAGCGTGGTGTCGCAAGATCTAGTGAAGAAAATTATCAAGCAGCACTTGAAGATTTAAATAAAGCTCTTACCCTTCAGCCAGACAATGCTTATGCCTACGTTGATCGAGGGATGATCTACGCTTTGCTAGGAAACCGTAAAGCATTCACTGAAGATTTTGATAAAGCTCTAAGCCTTGAGCCTGACTCTGCTTCTATTTATAACAAGCGGGGGACTGCCCGGCATATTCTGCAAGACGACAAAGGAGCAATTGAAGATTACACCGCAGCGATTCGCTTTGCTCCTGAATCAGCTTACATTTACTACAAAAAGCTTGGCGATGTGCGAACTGCTCAGAAAGACTTGCAAGCAGCAAGTGAAAACTATAGTGAAGCTATACGCCTAGAACCTAACTATGCCCCTGCCTATGTTGGTCGGGGGATTGTCCAGGCTATGCTGGGAAATCAGCAGGGATTTACAGAGGATTTTGACACAGCTGTGCGCCTCCAGCCTGAAAATGCCTGGCTCTACAGTTACCGGGGATATGCCCGATTTCTCCTCAAAGACAACAAGGGAGGGATTGAAGATTACAACAAAGCCATGAGTCTGTTTCCTCAACTGTCACATTTGTACTATGTCTTCCGGGGGAACTCTCGACAGGAACAGAAAGACTATCAAGGAGCGATCGCAGATTACAATGAAGCAATTCGCCTCAAGCCAGATTTTGCCCTAGCTTACAATAACAGGGGGCTAGTGCGTGTCCAAGAGCAAGGTTTGGCAGGAGCAAGCACGCCTACTAAACAATCTATTCGCCTCAACGCAAACATTCCTACTGTGTTGTATCTCAGTCCAGAGTCTGTAGAGAAGACACAGGAGACTCAAAAAGATTATGAAAAAGCGATCGCTGACTTTACAGAAGCGATTCGCCTTAAGCCAGATTTTGCCCTAGCCTACCACAACCGTGGTCTGGCGCGTTGGTATGAGAAAGACAACAAAGGGGCAATGGAAGATTTCAAACAAGCGATTCGCCTCAAACCAGACCTTGCCGAAGCTTATAACAACGAGGCTTTTGCACGTCTTTTTCAAAAAAACTAGACGAAAGCCAATGCAGAAACTTTAGACTGAAATGAACTTTAGACTGAAATAGTATCACCGAACCACCCGCCAGAGATTAATCGTCCCATTAGCACTACCACTGGCAAGGGTCTTGCCATCAGGACTGAAGGCAACGGAAGTCACCTCTTTAGAATGCCCTTTTAGGGTGCGAATTTCCCTTTTCGTTGCCAGATCCCAGAGTTTGATGGTGTGGTCACTACTGCCACTGGCAAGGGTTTTACCATCTGAGGAGAAGGCGACAGAATTCACCGAGTAGGAATGTCCCTCTAAGGTGTAGATTTCTTGTCCTGTTACCAAATTCCACAGTTTAATCGTGTTATCAGCACTACTACTAGCAAGAGTTTGTCCATCAGGGGTGATGGCGATAGACCTGATCGGCTGGGAATGCCCCTTGAAAGTTCTGATGACCTGCTTATTGGCTAAACCCCATAGTTTAATTGTGTTGTCCTCACTACCACTGGCAAGAGTTTGTCCATCAGGAGCAAAGGCGATGGATTTCACTGCACTGGAATGTTGTTTTAGGGTAGCGATTTCCTTTCCTGACGGCAGTTCCCACAGTTTTATAGTTCCGTCAAAACCTCCACTGGCAAGCATCTTGCTATTTGGACTAATGGCAACGCACTCAACCGAACTTGAATGCCCATGGAGGGTACGAACTTCTTGTCCAGTTAATGGATTCCATAGCTTGATAGTTTTATCACCATTGCCACTGGCTACAGTACGACCATCCGGACTGATGGCGACAGCATAAACCGAACCAGCGTACCCTTCAAGTGTGGAGATTTCCTTTCCATTTGCCAAATTCCAAAGTTTGAGCGTTGTGTCAAAACTCCCACTGACAAGAGTGACACCATTAGAAATGGAACTGATAGCAACAGAAGTTACTAAGTTGGAATGCCCGCTAAGGGTTTTTATCAGGAAAGAATTTTTTTCTGCTATAACGTCTAGAGGTTGGAAGTCATTTGCATACCAAACTCCCCCACATCCCAACAACACAATGGCAGCACCTGCTAAAAGTCTGTTTTTAAGTGTGGGAGGATGTGGGGATGGTGGCTGATATGTCAAGTCTTTGATGACTTCATCTGCTGACTGATAACGCTCTTCAATGTCTTTCTTGAGAAGCTTATCAAAAATTTCTGCCAAATCCATGCTGATTGGACGTTTCAAATATTGCCGCCAAGAACTCACCCAGCTATAGCCATTTTCTGTCCAAAGTAGAGCTGGTGAAATACCTGATATTAAATGAAAGCAAGTCGCACCCAAACCAAACAAATCACTGGCTGGATAAGCCTCACCATCTTGTATTTGTTCTAGAGGGCTATACCCACGTGTGCCAATAGTTGTGCCCGGTTTCGTCCGTACTGTTGCACTGAGCTGCTTGGAGGCACCAAAGTCAATGAGTACGAGCTGCCCTTCTCCCCCATTTGTTTTCCCCCCGCTTGGGGAGGTTATGAGGGGGTTTCGCCGCATTATATTTTGTGGCTTGATGTCCCGGTGAATAACCCCGCGTTCATGGATAAACTTGAGAACGGGCAACAAATCGAGCAAAACTTCCCGAATATCTGTTTCACGATATGCTCCCCGTTGTCGCAAATCTTTGAGCAAAGTCTGCCCATCAATAAACTCTTGTACTAGATAGAGATAGTTATCTTCCTCAAAATAAGCCAGCAAGGTAGGAATTTGCGAATTTTTCCCTAGTTCTTGTAATCGCTGAGCCTCTTGTTGAAATGACTCAATTGCCTTCTTCAAAGCCCATGTGCCTTGAACTTTCGGTGCCAATTGCTTGACAACGCAGCGTTCATTTAATTTATCTACATCTTCTGCCAAGTAGGTTCTACCAAATCCACCCTCATCTGAAAGCACCTTGATAACACGATAGTGACCTCTCAAAAGCGGTATCAGTGGCGCTCCGCAACTCTGGCAATTTGTTATCCCACTCAGATTGAGGGGATTTTGGCAATCGGGATTAAGGCAGCAGAGCATCGTCTGGCAAGCGTGACTGTGCTGCAATCTATGATATTACATTCAAAATTTTTCATCTAACAATTGTCAAATTTATCATTAATTATTCTTGTCTTTATCCCAAAAGTCATTTGATACCATTTCTTTATAAAGCTGCGCTAAATAAAGCTTCAAGAATAAAGTCGTAAGAAGTGAGAGAGGAAATCATGGAAGGTGTAATTGCTTTGAGGACATCAGTTAACTTCTGCTGTAGTTGTGTGAGGGTTTGACAATTTTCCCATTGGAGTTGAGATTTGAGAAATTCCCAAAACCGCTCAATTGGGTTGAGTTGAGGAGAGTGAGGAGGTTGAAAAATAGGGATAATGTTATCTGGATAATCGAGAGCTTTCGCTTTGTGAAAAGACCCTTGGTCGAACTGGATAACCGCGATATCATCACCAAGGTCAGCAGAGAGCAACTCCAAAAAGTTTTGAAAACAATCACTATTGAGGTAGGGGAACTCATAGAAAAAGCTGTATCCACTTAGGGGTTCTACGACTCCGTATAAATAAAAATTTTCACGTTGCCATTGGCTTAAACCCACGGGTTTAACTCCTTTAGCCGTAATTAAACGTCCTGCAATTGTCTTTAATCCTAAACGTGTTTCATCCTGGCACAAGTACCTCAATCGTTTACCCTCTCCAAACTCTTCCTGCAAGAATTTGAATGCTAGAGGCAGTTTTTTTTAAAGTGAGATAGGCTTTCTGGGTGTTGTTTGGTGCTTTGAGGACGAGGCACTTTCAATTTCGCACCCAAACGCTTGCGAACAATTTCATAGACTGTTTTGTAGGCAAGTGAAAGTCCTAATTCGCTCTTGAGCCATTGTTGAATTTGACTATAGCTTTGAAACCCAGATGGTTCCTGCAACTTCTGTTTCAACCGTTCTAAGTCTGAACCACTTATGCTCAGAACTTTCCCTGGTGCATGTTTTACTTCAAGTAAGCCCCTTCGTCCTTCATCTTTATACTTTCTCACCCAACGAGTTATGGTTGCTTCATCACGCCCTAAACGTTCTGCCAGCGATCGCCTGCTGCTGACTTGACCACTCTTGAGCCAGTAGAGCATTTGCAATCTTTCTTTGCTGCTTGCTGCTGTGGCATGTTTGAGAGCTTTCTCCAATTCTTCTTGACTTTCTGAAATCTCGATTTGGAATGGACGACTCATAACAAAATTACTCAATGCACCCATCTATAAGTTTGACGCAGTTTGGCGCATCTTCATACAGAATTGGTATGACTGCCTCATAACAAATTTTACATACTTAAGAGCGAAAAGTATAGTAATCTTAGTAGGAGAAATACTTATACGGATAATACTATTTAATACTATTTCCTAAAAATCTGGCTACAGATGAAAGAAAGTTTGTAATTGTACTTAAGCGCTGCGACAAACAATGTGTAGCTTTCATTTAGAGAATTGATATTATTTGTTTATATCTGTGTTTATTTGTGATTTCATACTCAAAAAAATGATTTATTCAAGATAGCTGTCATTTCGGCAACAACTTTAGTGATTTGCGCGAATATTCCACTACATAATTAACGAGCCACCCGCCAAATTTTGATAATATTATCAGCACTACCGCCACTGGCGATCGCCTTTCCATCTGGGCTAATAGCAACAGAATAGATATAACCTGAATCCTTCTTTAAGGTGCGTATTTCCTGCCCGGTTGCTGGATTCCAAAGTTTAATTGTGTTGTCATTGCTACCACTGACAAGAATCACTCTATTGGAAGTTTTCTTGTTATCTGTGCTTAATAGAAATGCGACAGAATTCACTTTGTCAGTATGCGCCTTCAGTGTGTGAGTTGCTTCTCCTGTCACTAAATTCCAGATTTTAATTGTCATGTCCTTGCTACCGCTTGCAAGAGTGATGCCATCAGGGCTGAAAGCGACGGAAAGAACCATGTCAGAATGCCCACCCAAGGTGCGAACTTCCTTTCCTGTTGCTAAGTTCCATAGTTTAATCGTCTTGTCCCAACTCCCACTAGCAAGAGTTGCACCATCGGGAGCAAAGGCAACACAAGCAACGGCTTTGGAATGCCCTGTGAAAGTGCGTATTTCTTTACCCGTTTCCAGATTCCACAGTTTAATTGTCTTGTCTAAACTGCCACTGGCAAGGGTTTTGCCATCTGCGCTAAAAGCAATTGAAGAGACTCCAGCAGAATGCCCCTCTAAAGTACGGATTTCTTTGCCTGTTTGTACATTCCACAGTTTAATTGTCTTGTCTGCACTGGCACTTGCAAGAGTTTTGCCATCAGGGGAGAAGGCGACAGCCCAAACCCATCCCGAGTGTTCCTTAAGAGCACGGATTTCCTGTTTGTTCGCCAAATCCCATAGTTTGATTGTGTCATCATCACTGCCACTAGCAAGCAACTTGCCATTGGGGGAGAAGGCGACAGAATTCACATCGCTGGAATGCCCTTTTAGGGTGTATGGTGGATAAGAGTCTTCTGAGGTTCTATTTGTCGGCTGACTGGGGTTAGATGACTTTGTGATTGCTAGTTGACTAGAGTATGAATACCAAGCTCCTCCTAATCCCAACAGTATAACGGAGGCGATCGCCAACAGATATTTCTTTTGTTTACGGTCTGGTGGCAATGGAACGAATTGCTGAGATGATGGGGTGGCTGAAAGTAAGGTTGAGGGTGCTGGTGGTGATTGACGTAGGACTTCCTTAAGAACTTCATCAGCCGATTGATAACGCTTTTCGATGTCTACTTTTAGCAACTTGTCTAAAACTTTACTCAACTTTAGACGTTGTGGGATGAGTCCACCCTGCCCTGGTTGATTCAAATATCGTTGCCAATGAGTCACCCAACTGTAGCCGTGTTGCATCCATAGTTTAGATGGGGAAATCCCAGTCAGCAAATGAAAGCAAGTCGCACCCAAACTGAACAAATCACTTGCTGGGTAAGCCTTTCCATTCTGCATCTGTTCCATTGGGGTATAACCGTGTGAACCAATGGTTGTCCCTATTTGAGTTTGTGCAGTTGCTGTGAACTGCTTCGAGGCTCCAAAATCAATTAGCACAAGTCGCCCATCGTGATCACGGCGAATAATATTTTGGGGTTTGATATCCCGATGAATGACTCCACGCTCGTGAATAAACTCAAGAACCGGTAATAAATCCAGTAAAAGTTCTCGAATTTTGCTTTCACTGTAAGTTCCCTGTTTATGCAATTCTTTTAATAAATTCTGTCCATCGATATATTGCTGCACCAAAAATAGGTACTTCTCTTGCTCAAAGTAAGCCAAAAGCGTCGGGATTTGATGATGTTCTCCCAATTGCTGTAGTTGTTTTGCCTCTTCTTTAAAAAGCTCAACCGCCTTCTTCAAAGCGGCAGTATCTTGGACTTTGGGTGCTAATTGCTTAACAACGCAAGCTTCATTTAGCTTGTCTATATCCTCTGCTAGATAGGTTCTACTAAATCCCCCTTCATCAGACAGTACCTTGATAACACGATAACGACCCCTCAACAAAGGAATTAATGGTGTACTGCAACTTCGGCATTGCTGGTTACCATCTGGATTTAAAGGATTCGGACAATCGGGATTCAGGCAGCAGAGCATACTGGGAATCCATTCGCAGCTTGAGTATATGTTAAGGTTAAGCGATACCGTACAATTTTGCTATCTCTTCTGTGACTCAGTAAGATTGTCATTTTACATAAATGTTCTTTGTTCTTTTGTCAATTAACTATCTTACAATCTCAGTGGATTTAAGTGCATTCTGCTTGAGTAATGCGTTGGTATATCCTTATAGGTATGAACTCTACCTGTCATCTATTTCATCCTGATTTGCCTGTTTTCCGGATTCTTATGCTGAGCCTGAAAGCTCTAAGATGAAAGATTTCGCGTGTGCAAAAGGCAAGTTTTTATTTTAACGCATCGATATAGTCTTTGTTATTATTGAATCTCTTAAAAAAACTTTTCAGATCTAAAGTAGAACTCAGCCACTTCATTGTCTCAGCAATTTGAGGAACATTTTTACTCTAGATAAGTCAAAGTGTTGTTTTTCTTTTTTATTGTCATACAAAGTATGTAAATTCTACTGAGTAATTATTTAATGGTAGAAAAATCAACAGGAATTATCATCATATTTTAGTAAAATTTATACAGGTAAGAAAACATTTATTGAGTTCTGTTTAAGAAGCAAAAAGCAGATTGAGCAGATTTCAAACACACCCGTCAAATGGAATAAGGTGTAAATCTACCCTGAGATTTAATTGAGAAATAGAGGAGTGAATGATGGCAGGAAAAAAGAATAAACACCGTAGGGATAGATTAGACTTTGTTTTAATTTGTTGCATGAGCAGTAGTTTGTTGACAACGAGTTATGCTCTGCCTGTGAGTGTTTGGGCAAGCCCGTTAAATTCTGAACAGTTCATAATTGCCAAAACACCAGATGAGAGACAACCTGAAGCGGTAGAAAAAGGAATTGAGCAAATCCCTGTAACTCAACCAGCTGTATCTCAACAACGTAAACAATCAATTGAGTCACCTTTACCTCCAGCTACTGCACCTACAGCTACGGGCACGACCACCGCAGCCCCCAAACCAGTAGCGACTAGCACAACTTCTACACCCACAGCCACGGGGACAACAACTCCAGCCCCCAAACCTTCTACAACTAGTTATCCTTCTGCACCCACAGCCACGAGTAGGACCAATTCAGCGCCTAAGCCTTCTACAACCAGTTATCCTTCTGCACCCACAGCCACGGGCACGACTTCAGCGCCTAAGCCTTCTACAACCAGTTATCCTTCTGCATCCACAGCTACGGGCACGACTTCAGCACCTAAACCTTCTACAACCAGTTATCCTTCTACACCGACGACAACGAGTAGGACCAATTCAGCACCTAAGCCCTCAAGCCAACGAGGTCGCAAGCCAGCCACTGGAGGTTCACTGGTTTCTACTTCCATAACACCTACTTTTAGGAAGATTAATTTTGTAGATATCCCATTTGGTATTCTGGCTCCGGGAGATTATCAGTCACAAGGTAGATATTTTCATTTTTACCAGTTTGAGGGCAGAGAAAACCAACTCATCCAAATTAGACTCACTGGCAGTACGGACCAACGGCGTTCTAACAATTTGAGTCTGAACCCTTTCTTGCTTCTGCTTGATCCTAATAATCAAGTTCTCGTAAAACGAGGTACTGGTGGAGGGGTAGATAATCGAGGAGTTAAGGATGCTTTTATATTTGTACGATTACCTGTTGAGGGAACTTACACAATTGCAGTCACTAGCCAAAACCCAGGGGACAAAGGTCGCTACAGTTTAGCTCTGCGGAATGACAGAGCCAGCTACACTTTAGATCAAACTAGCGAACTGACACCAGAAAGCTTGACTTTGAGGCAAAATGGAAGCCCTTACAATGTTTCTAAGTTTCAGGGTAAGAAAGACCAGCTTGTGAGTCTGCGTGTGGACAGTATTTTTGAGCAGTTTTCTCCCTACATAGTTTTGTTAAACTCTAAGGGGCAAATCATTGCTTCTAATAGTGACAAAGACGGTAAGTACAGTGCGCTTATTGACCGAGCTAGGCTGCCTGCTGATGACACTTACTATATAGTGGTCACTTCAGCGAATGCACAAGAACGCGGCACATACCGATTGACAGTCTTTTAAAAAGAATTATGAATCCTGAATGATGAATCATGCAAAATTTCATAATTCGTCATTCAGAATTCATAAGTGTGCAGCAACTTGCCAAACTTTAACAGTCTTGTCAAGACTGCCACTAGCAAGGGTTTTACCATTTGGACTAAACGCGACAGACCAAACCCTGTTGGTATGCCCTGTGAGAGTACCTATTTGTTTTCCTGTAGCCAAGTTCCAAAGTTTGATAGTTTTGTCCCAACCTGTTGGTATGCCCTGTGAGAGTACCTATTTGTTTTCCTGTAGCCAAGTTCCAAAGTTTGATAGTTTTGTCCCAACTACTACTGGCAAGGGTTTTGCCATCAGGACTGACAGCGACAGACAAAACTTTATTAGTATGCCCTGTTAGAGTGTAAATTTCTCTTTGCTTTGTGTAATTCCACAATTTGATAGTCTGATCCCAACTGCCACTGATGAGGATGACACCATCAGGGTTATTCGCATCGCGATGCGGAGCAAACGTGAGGGAGGAAATAGCGTCAGAGTGACCTCTGAGGGTCTGAATTTCCTTTCCAGTCGCTACATTCCACAGATTAATGCTGTTGTCAAAATAATTACCACTGGCAAGAATCTTGCCATTTGGGCTAAATGCAACTGTGTTAACTACATCGCAACTCCCTCTAAGGGTGCGGATGTTGTTGCCTGTTGCTAAGTTCCATAATTTAATAGTCTGGTCCCAACTACCACTAGCAAGGGTTAAACCATCAGCACTGATGGCAACAGACTGAACTGAAGCTAAATGCCCTTTAAGAGTTCGGATTTCTTTTCCGGTATTGAGATTCCAAAGCTTAATAGTTTTGTCAGTACTACCACTGACAAGCATTTTGCCATCACTACTAAAGGCAACTGAATTCACCCAGTCAGAGTGTCCTACTAAAGTCTGGATTTCTTTTCCAGTATCTAGATTCCAGAGTTTAATAGTCTTGTCACTACTAACACTTGCAAGAGTGTGTCCATCTGGACTAATCGCAACAGCCCAAATCGAATCAGTGTGCCCAGTCAGGGTTAAGGCTTCAGAAAAATTTTCTAGAGATGTTGTTTGAGGTTGACTGGGTTGAGAAGATACACCACTAGTGGCAGCAGGAGGAGATTGCCAATACCAAACTCCCCCGAATCCCAAAAGCGCGATCGCAACACCCATCAACACTTTAATTTTTGAGTCAGTCATCTTCACAGATCTTTGCAAATTTTACTGTTGTGCTGCTCTCAAATTGCCACTTTGACGAAACAGAGAGCATCTGGCTTTATGGGGAACACACTTAGTTACCACTTGAAGCGATCAAATTCCGGATTTCATATCACAACTTTTGCGTATTTTCTGTACACCTGACAAGCAAAAAGCCTTGAAAGCAAAAAAAATTAAAGAGATGTTTGCCAAATCTTAATAGTTTTATCGTCACCTCCACTGACAAGAGTCTTGCCATCAGAACTAAAGGTAACAGATTGAATCCCCTGAGAATGTCCCTCTAAAGTACGGATTGGTTGTCCTGTTGTCATATTCCAGAGTTTGATAGTCTTATCAAAACTGCTACTGGCAAGGATTTTGCCATCCGGACTGATGGCGACAGATGTCACCTTATCGGAATGACCCTCCAATGTACGGATGATTCGTCCTGATGGTAGATTCCAAAGTTTTATGGTCTTGTCAAAACTGCCACTTGCAAGCACACTGCCATCCGGACTAATGGCAACAGATGTCACCTTATCAGAATGACCTTCCAGTGTCCGGATGATTCGTCCTGATGGTAGATTCCAAAGTTTTATGGTCTTGTCAAAACTGCCACTTGCAAGCACACTGCCATCCGGACTAAAGGCAACAGACCGAACCCAGTTAGAATGCCCTCTTAATGTGCGAATTTCTGATCCTGTTGCCAAATCCCAGAGTTGAATCGTATTGTCATCACTGCCATCAGCAAGTATTTTGCCATCATGACTCAGGGCAAGGGTATGAACTGAGTTGGAGTGACTCTCCAAGGTGTGGATATCTTGTCCTGTTGCCAAATTCCAAATTTTGATAGTTTTATCCTCGCTACCACTCACCAAGATTTGTCCATCTGGACTGATAGCCAAAAAATTAACTCTGTTGGAATGCCCACTGAGGGTGGCAATTTCTTGTCCTGTCACTAGACTTAATAGTTTGATAGCGTCATTGTTGTTACTAGCAATTGTCTTTCCATCTGGGGTAATAGCAACGGATAAAATAGAGTTAGAATATCCTGTGACAGTGGAGGCTAAAGAAAAGTTTCCAGGAGGAGCCTGTGACCGTTGATGAAAAATGGCTTCTCGATTTGCAACGCCAGTGTTTGGCTGACTCAAACTAGAGGATATTCTCATTTCAAGACGACGGAATTGCTGATACCAAAATTCTCCCGAACCTAACAATAAGATGGCACTGCCAGCCAAGAGTGAATTTCTCAACAACAGGTGTGGTTTGGAGAGAAATGGCAGCTGAGTCATTGGTAATTTTTTTATGTGCTTGGTTGCAGTTCTTACTCTTGATGGCGATGGCGCTTTGCTCCCACCTTTTTGGGGCGATTTCACGGAGTGCAGCGCCGCTTGCGGTGAAAGCGGTTGTTGCTGGATGCTCAAGTCCACAAGTGCTTCATCGGCTGATTGGTAGCGATCCTGCGGATCTTTTTGTAAGAGCTTGTCGAGAACCTGTGCCAATTCCCTATTTATAGGGCTTTTTAGATATTGCTGCCAATCTTGTACCCAGCTATATCCATATTCTGTCCAAAGTTTAAAAGGGGAAACACCAGTGAGCAAATGAAAGCAGGTCGCCCCTAAACTGAATAAATCACTCGCTGGATAAGCCGCACCATCCCTTATCTGTTCAATAGGGGAATAGCCTTGTGAGCCAATTGAAGTCCCGATTTTCATTTGTACTTTTGCCGTTAACTGCTTTGCAGAGCCAAAATCAATGAGGACTAAATTGCCACCAGTGGAAACTCCTGCTGTTGAGGATAGGGAGGCAGCTCGACGGCGGATAATATTTTGTGGTTTGATATCCCTGTGAATCACTCCTTGGTCATGGATAAACTTGAGGATAGGCAGTAAATCCAGCAAAATTTCTCTAATTTCATTAGAGTTATACTTCTTCTTACGCTGCAATTCCCTTAACAAATTCTGCCCATCGATAAACTGCTGTACCAAATACAGGTAGTTATCTTGCTCAAAGTAAGCCAATAATGTGGGAATTTGCGGATGTTCTCCGAGTTCTTGCAGTCGCTGGGCCTCTTTTTGAAACAATTCCATTGATTTGTTCAGCGCCCAAGTTCCCTGGACTCTTGGTGCGAGTTGTTTGATAACGCACCGTTCATCTAATTTATCCCCATCTTCCGCTAAATATGTTCTGCCAAATCCACCTTCGTCAGAAAGAACTTCAATGATCCGGAAGCGATTTCGTAGCAGTGCCACCAGTGGGGTACAACACGTTTGGCAAAGCTTCTTTCCACTGGGATTCAGGGGATTTGGGCAATCAGGATTAAGGCAGCAGATCATCATCTGGTAGGCGCGACTGCGTGACACATTACGCTTAAGTTATCCCTGAATTTTTTCATGATGATTACTTGTTCTCCTTATTATACAAAATCTCGATTGAATTTTTTAATATTTTGATATGAAAAATTTTTCAAAAATAACCACAAATTCCACAAACTGAGGTATTAATCAAAACTAAACACCTACTATTTGCTTATGATATAAATGTGTCTTTTTTAGAGTTTTCATATCAGATAAACACAAACTTAGATAATTGTTTTTGTTTATCTTTATCGGCAAAATTTCAATGAAAAATAACTCAAATGAACATAAATGACATTTTTTTTAATTTTTAATAATTCCCAAATTATTTATTTGATACATTAGACAAGTCACACTTCCATTGACTAAAAGGTTTTCCTACTTTTAACCTTAGTTTTCCATTCCCGAATAGCAGTTGCTTTTCGTGCCGCAGGTGACAGATATTCTTGAGAAGCTTTCTCGTTTCTTCTGGTCTTGTCACCAAGCCGTTGAGTACTTAGACAGTCACTTAATGTAGGCAAATAAGATTCCATGCCCAAAGCCCACATGACATCATCGACTGACTTATAGCGCTCTTCTAGAGAAATTTTTAGCATTTTGTCTAAAATTTGGGCAAAATACTCACTAATACTGACTTCTTGTTGCCAAGATATCCCTCCTGTCGCCTTGTTCTGCTCAAATTCTAGAGGTTGTTTTCCAGTTAAAAGATAGAGACAGGTGACACCTACTGCATAAATATCACTTGCATAAACAGGACGCAAACAAAATTGTTCTGGTGGGGCAAATCCTATTGTGCCCACAAAATTAGTGTTTGCAGTTTTATCTGTTAATGTTTCACTGGCACAAACCAATTCTTCTTTGACTGCACCAAAATCAATAAGCACAAGCCGCCCATCATCTTGACATCGTAGCAAGTTATGAGGTTTAATATCTCTGTGAATGACGTGATTTTTATGCAAATACTGCAACACTGGTAGCAGTTCTCCTAAAAACCGTTTAACTGCAGTTTCACTCTTAGAAGCAGTTTGCTGGATTTCTCGTGCTAATGTCAAACCACCCACATATTCTTGAACCAGGTAAAACTCTGTATTAACCTCAAAGTAGTCTAGAAGCATAGGAATCTGAAAATGATGACCTAGCTGACTTAAGGTTTTTGCTTCTTTCTCAAAACGTTTGCATATATGTTCCCAGTTCTTGTGACTGGTTACCTTGGGGCAAAGCTGTTTAATAACACAAAAGGGATTGCCTGGTAAGACTGCATCTTTTGCTAAAAATGTGATACCGAAACCACCTCTGCCCAAAATTTGCAGTATTTGGTAGCGATCGCGAAATAAAAGCTTGGAACCGCATATCTGACCAAGCTGAGTCTGCTGTGAAATATCCATTTGACAATGCAATATTTTTGGAGATGCATGATTCAATTTGCACAAAAGCTCATAGAACTTTTGAGTGTTTTCAATCTAACCAAAAACATTTTTTTTCGCTAGTAGCGTCACCATATCTTTGCCAAATCATCATCTTTCAGAAAAGACCTCTTCTGGGGCTAGTATATTTCATGAATGATAAAGTTAACAAAAAGTTTAAAAGTAGTCAGAGATACAGTATTGGCTAACAAATATATATGAACTCCAGTTGAAGATTTTTATACAAATGAAGCAATCTCAAATATATGCGATTGCTTCACTCCACTTATTTATGTTTGCAATTAGTGAAAACTAAGTAATTGCTCGTAGGTTAACTGGACAAAAGACAAAATATTCATTATGTCCCTGACATTATCCTTTACCAGAATTAAGGTACCTCAATTGGAATCAAAGTATTTTCTGGTAAATAGTTGCAGAAACGCCCTTCATCCGAAAGCACCAAAATCAAGCGTAACGGATAATCTGGTGGAACTTGCAAATCTGCCCAAGGTATAGCCAACTCCAAACACTTGTTCAGGGCAACTTGAGCGCGACTAGCACGTGGATGCCATTGATAATGCTCTCCTGCTTCCCGAAACTGAAACGATTGTGTCAGCAAATTAATTTCCAAATGGTGGTGGAACAAGTAATTCAGTGGGGCTGTATCTGGTACTTCTGCTAAGGGCACAGGACTGTTGTGCATTGTTCGGTCAGGATAAAACCACAGTACATTCAACTCTGGTGCTAAACCCTGACCTGGTTGAATACCTGTTTTGAAGTCTACCCGTAAATAGAAATTTAGGTGATCTACCCCATACCAAAGTCGCTGAACGGCACTGCTGTTATGCATTGTTCCCCGTGCCCCACCGACTTCAATGCGTCCGGCTTTGTCCCAGTCTTGCTCATCACCTTGACCATCAATGACTGGATGAATAAAGCTTTGTGGGCGATGGTCAGCCTGTGCTTCGTGGCTTTCTACAGGTTGCCGGAGATAAGAAGGTATAGGTTCATTCAGCGCCTTGTATATCCGATACAAATGCTCTCGAAATAACTGGTCGAAAATGGCATCGTGATTTGAGGAATGCCCGGCACCAAACCACCAAAACCAGTCAGAACCTTCTGCAGCATACAAAGCTTCCCATGCTTCAGGGTTGTTTTCTTCTGTTGCTTCTGGATGATTTGCTAAAGTTGCCCTGGCTTGTGTCAGGTAATCCCAAGCGCGATTCTTGGCAGGATCACCAATCCAAGTGCTAAAGCTACCATCCACCCAAGAACCACTGTGCAGTTGCTCCCCTAGGATAGTGGCAGTTGGCGGAAACTGTTCCACAAATTCTGATACGGTAACGAGTTTCAAGTGTGGTTCGTTACTCAAGCTTTGATACAAAGCGTCTAAGAAAGGCTTGCCATCTTGGGGATAAAATTCCCAGCAGTTCTCACCATCTAAGGCAATGGTAACTAACCATGGTTGTTCACTTTGGCGGTCTCTTTGCATTCGGGCGATCGCCTGCAGGTGACCCACCAAGTCTGCTGCTGCCTGCTTTGGTGGCATGGAACCGTAGGTGAAGCCAATTAAATCTGATAATCTGTGGTCCCGAAAGACAACTGCTAAATCACCTGCTGGAGTTTGCAAGCGATATGGTTGGTACAGCAACTCTGGGTCTTGAACGTTTCCGGCACCATCGCGGTGAAAAAAGTGTTTCAGTGTCCAGCCCAGTACCGCTTCATCTGAGCAAATCCACTTAAATCCTTGATTAATAATATACGGTAAAATTTCCGGGCTTACAGATTGTTCTGAGGGCCACAAACCTCGTGGCGTTTGCCCAAATCTGTCTACATATAGATCCCAAGCTTTTTGCAGATGCCGGGGAATGTCTTGTGCCCACTGAAACCTATGCTCTGGCAAACTCATCTGAGGCACTGCGACACGAGCAGAGTTGGTATCTGCTAATAAAGGCAAGATGGGATGAGTGTAAGGTGAGGTTGTGACTTCTAACTGTCCAGCATCCTGCATTGCCCGATGTTGAGGGACAATTCTGCTAATAATTTCTCTTTGTTTAGAGTAAATTCGCTGGCGATCGCTCAAAGTAAAATTCTGACCCTGTTTTAACCAAGCTTCAATTTCTGGGTCATCCCAAAACACAGGGTCAATCCACGCCAAATTATGCCAAGCCAATAAATCACTGTAATCTTGCAATTGCCAATTCATCAAACACCAAGCGTGCCCTTTCTCCTGTCGTTGGTTGTACAACTGGGCATACCGAGGATGAGGGTCAATTAAGGTATGATGATTGGCATCAAAAAAGTACTGTATGACAAATTCCCGCTGTTGGTCAGACAGTTGCTCTGTTGGTGTGAGACTCAGTTCCAAATAAGGGTCAAAGGCAGTACCAGCGATGTAATCTTCAAGCTGCAATATGAGTGATGGTACCAAATTGACCGTTTGGTGTAATCGAGGATAGCGCTCTAAAATCAGCACCAGATCCAGGTAATCCTTAGTTCCGTGCAAACGTACCCAGGGGAGACGATAATGCTGAGAATCAGACACCGAAACACCGTTCTTGGGAGATTTGTACAGAGGCTGATGTTGATGCCAAATAAAGGCGACGTAGAGAGGATGAGACATAGTAAGAGTCAAGAGTCAAGGGTCAAGGAGAGGCAGTGCCTTGCGGCTGCCGTTCAAGAGTCAAGTGTCAAGAGTTTATGGACTTTTGAACGGACAATTTGCAAGGGTAGAGGAAACCCTCCGACTTTGGAAAGGCGGAAGCTGCCGTTCCAGCTTGTCTCCGCACACCAGTATCCTCCTTTGGACTCTTGACTCTGGACTCTTGACTAATAACTTTTAACTTTTAGATCACTTGCTCAACTTCTGCAATTTCGGGAATCATGTCCTTGAGGCGACGTTCAATACCCATTCTCAAAGTCATTGTGGAGCTGGGGCAAGAACCACAAGCGCCTTGCAACCGCAGTTTGACGATGGGACCGTCTAGTTCTACCAGTTCCACATTACCACCATCAGACATGAGATAAGGGCGCAATTCATCTAAAACTGATTCGACATTTTCGTTTGTAAGTTCCATAGTTGTAAACCTCTTGCCAAAATTCTTATTTTTCCAGTGCCGTTAAAACAATCCTAGATCCAAAAGCCGCTTGATTACTTTTCGTCCTCATGGAGTTTTTTGTGAGGAGTCATCAGTCACTTATGACTAAACAGCTGCTGGTTCTAGTAGCTGAATATTAGAGTAGCTGAACTCAGTTGTGGTGCGAGTGCCATCTTTATACTCTTGCACAACTTGCTTAGTCATCACATAATAACCACCAACTTTTTCATAAGTATCCTCAAATTTGAGAACGCTGCTCACTTCATTGGTTTTCGAGTTACGGAAAATTGCATCATAACGACTTGCAATGTATCCAGAACCTGTATCCAAACTTTCGTGGGTATCAATGATAAAAGCCATGCGACCCATAACCCGGCTGACCTGGCAAATTTCGTTGCCCCGGACTTTATAATTTGAACCCATAGAGTCGCCCTTGACCAAGATTTCTATCGCGCCGTTCGGATCTTCTTGACCTAAGCTAAACTCGTGCTTTCCGTGAGACTGCTCAAAGCTTGTACGTTTACGGTGGGTGACTATATCTCGCAATTGGGTATAAATACCTTCCTCCACTTGCTCATCTGCAACACCCGTAACTTCCACGCTTAGGTCGCGATTTATGCGAATCTTACCTTTGTGGACTTCATCTTCCTGAACTAGCTGCACATCTGCACTGTAGCCAGGAAAGTTTTCATCCCAAGTATAACGACTTTCGTAAGCGGTTTGGAATATTTGACAGGCTGTTGTTGGATGTGTCATACAACCACTACTTTGACTTTACCTATACCTATTTCAGTTTAGTCCGCTTCGCGGAGTCAATTTTCATTAATTTTGACTCTTGACTTTTGAACGCCAGTCTTGCCTGGGTCGGGAAACCCTCCAAAGAGCGCTGGCTCCCCTTGACTCTTGACTAATCTTGTGAATCGCTTTCTGAAGATGAAACCATCACTGGTTGTTGATAGAGCGGTACAGTGAATGTCACTGTTGAACCAAGCCCTTCACCCAAACTATAGAAATTTACCTCACCTCCCATCGCCTCTACCAACTTTTGGGATATTGCTAGTCCCAAGCCTGTGCCGCCGTACTGGCGAGTGCGGGAGCCATCGACCTGAGAGAATAATTGAAAGAGTTTGTCTTGTTTGTCTAGGGAAACGCCTATACCTGTATCGGCAACACGCACTCTCACCATGCCAGGAAATTGTTGGTCTTGAAATGTCACTTTTTTGCGAACGACATCGGTGCTAACAGTGACACCGCCTTCATGAGTGAATTTGATGGCATTCCCAACCAGATTTAACATGACTTGCTTCAAGCGCTGGTAATCACCACAAACGATAATTTCATCAGAGGTAGGAGGCATATTCATCCGGAAGCTGAGGTTTCTCCCCTCTGCTTGAGGGCGCATAAAACTTTCTACATCACTGAATAGCTCATCTAACATAACTGAACGCAATTCCAGTTCCATCTTGCCTGCTTCTATTCTGGCAATATCCAAGATGTCATTGATAATATCAAGCAGGTACAGTGATGATTTATGGGCTTCTTCAAGAAACTGTCTCTGTTCTTCTGGATCGTCTGCCATCCCCTCCAAAATTAACTTTAAAAATCCGATGATCCCGTTGAGTGGCGTTCTCAGCTCATGAGTGACATTGGCAAGAAACTCTCTAATGCGGCGGGTGGCTTGTTCGGCTTGTTGACGCGCTTCTTCTAGTTCTTTGTATAGGGTTGCGTGGGCGATCGCTGTTCCGAGCTGATCTGCGACGTCTTTTGCGAGTTCAAGTTCTACTGCAGTTATCGTAGTGCATTTGTTGCCTAAAGTGATAGCAATCAATCCATTTGGCTGGTCTTGATAGCAAGTTGCAACGACTAACATTCTCTGCCGATCAAACTGAAGAAGTTGTGGGTTTTCTACCAAAATAGGTTGTAGGGTTGTCAATGCTTGAGCAAAGCCCGGCTCAGAAGCTACATCTATTTCCAAGCCAAGCATAGAGCTTAGAGATGGTTGGCGATACTCAGCTATCACCTGCACTTTCGTGCTAGACAATTGGTAAGGACAAATAATGCAGCGTTCCAGTTGCAGCGCTTCCCCCAAACTATCCACCGTTTGTTGCCAAATAATATCCAAATCTAATGTTCGTCGGATATTTCTAGTAATTTGGTTTATCAGTTTATGGTGGTGCTGTGAACGCAACGCTGGATCTATTTCTGTGAGGGTTTGAGATGTCAAGTTTTCTTCTTGTTGACTCACTGCTGCTTGCAGCAGACGTCCCATGACTAAAACTGTTGTTGGGGTGCTTGTCAAGGAAGGGATGATTGGACTCATCACCAACTCTAACTCAAACAACTGCTGACCGTAGCTAAACCAGCACTGATACTTTTCAGGCATCAAAGTTGTTAAGATACGCTGCAACCTTTCCAAATATGCAGCCTTATCCACTGGAGTAAAGGCACAATCTTTGCCGCTTGGGTTTCCAACGATTTGTTCAGGGTTTAGCCCTAGACATTCGCTGTGTTGCCACCAGAAGGTCAGGTAGTGCCCTGTCCCATCTTGCGTGTACACCAACTCGGCTCCTAAATTTGCCCATGAGCCATCAGTGTTACTGGTAATAGCTTCGAGATTTTTTGACAATATGTTCGACTTGTGAGAATTAGCAGTAATACCCATGACTTGAGTTGGATAAGTAAATGGCAACCCAAAAAAGCTTTGCTCTTTGCTGCCTTAAAGTTTGGGATAAATTTTTACATCTCTAGCATACTTAAGAGGTGATTTTGGGTTTTTCTAAAATCTAGTATCAAAAATTTTACATTTTTTAATCCTCCATAAATATTTCACTTTTTACTTTTTTTAGCTTTTTTGAGTTTATTTAAGTTTATTTGAGTTTAATCGTTCCATTCTCCTCTGGCTGGTAAAGGTTTACGCACCGGTGTACGCGTCAGTTCATCATCTCTTGGAGTTTCACCCCTCAACCACTGGCGAATAGCCACTTCAATCACTTTACTGGGATCATTGGTGAGATGCCGAATTTGTTCTACTAATTCGGAGTCTAGGCGAATAGCTATTTCTACCTTATCGGCGAGTCTTTGTTCCGCGTCGGTAGCTTTCTCTTTCATATTCATAAGGTAATAACTCTGAATTTGTTTTTCCAAGGATTTGCCAAGTACCTCGATTCACACAGTGGGGCTATTGCGGGTTGCAGTCGCCCAATAAGTCCGTATTTTGGACTTCTTGTTGTTTATTGTACGCTTCTAACTGACTAATACCAGAAGCTACAGATAGACCTTCATATCTTCTTAAAAGTCCACAAGTCAATATTCATTTGTCAGTAGTCAAGAGTCAATAGTCCATAGTCCACAGTCTATAGTTATTAGTGATTTCCCTTGTCCCCCTTCTCCTGCCCAGACGCTATCGCGTAGCTTGCTTCCCCGCAGGAGTACGGGGAACGCAGTCGCCTGTGGAGAGAAAAGGGAAAAACGTCATTCTCGCTGTCTCACCGCGTCTTTTGATCTCCTTGTCTCCACCTCCCAATAGCACCGTCTGGGCGAAGAAAGCATTAAAATACGTTAAGTATATTGCTCTTTTATCCCTTGTTGCTCCTAAAGCAAAGAAGTGTATGACTGACGTTCCCGCAGCTCGCATTCGTAATTTTTGTATTATTGCTCACATTGACCATGGAAAATCTACCCTAGCAGACCGCTTGCTGCAAGTGACAGGCACTGTAGACAAACGGGAGATGAAGGAACAGTTTCTCGATAATATGGATTTGGAACGGGAGCGCGGCATTACTATTAAGCTGCAAGCTGCCCGGATGAACTACAAGGCAAAGGATGGTCAGGAGTATGTACTAAACTTAATTGATACTCCTGGTCATGTGGATTTTTCTTATGAAGTGTCTCGCAGTCTTGCCGCTTGCGAAGGTGCGCTGTTAGTCGTGGATGCTTCCCAAGGAGTGGAAGCGCAGACACTGGCAAATGTCTACTTGGCCTTAGAGCATAACTTGGAAATTATCCCGGTTTTAAATAAAATCGATTTGCCGGGAGCAGAACCAGACCGAGTGATTAAGGAAATTGAAGAAATTATCGGTTTAGATTGCAGTGGTGCAATTCTGGCGTCTGCCAAAGAAGGAATTGGCGTTAATGAAATTTTAGAAGCCATTGTTGAACGTATACCGCCGCCACAAAACACGGTGAACGATCGCTTACGGGCATTGATTTTTGATAGTTACTACGACAGCTATCGGGGAGTGATTGTTTATTTTCGGGTGATGGATGGCACCCTCAAGAAGGGCGATCGCATTTATCTGATGGCGTCTGGCAAGGAATACGAAATTGATGAGTTAGGAGTGCTTTCTCCAACCCAAAAGCAAGTGGAAGAACTGCACGCTGGAGAGGTGGGTTATTTAGCTGCGGCAATTAAAGCCGTAGCCGATGCACGGGTGGGAGATACAATAACCCTAGCCAACGCTAAATCCCCTGAACCATTGCCTGGTTACACAGAAGCTAATCCGATGGTTTTCTGTGGAATGTTCCCTATTGATGCTGACCAATTTGAAGATTTGCGCGAAGCTTTGGATAAGCTGAAACTCAACGATGCAGCGCTGCACTTTGAGCCAGAAACTTCCAGCGCCATGGGTTTTGGCTTCCGCTGTGGTTTCTTAGGCTTGCTGCACATGGAAATTGTGCAAGAACGCCTAGAGCGAGAGTACGACCTAGACTTAATTATTACAGCTCCTTCTGTAGTTTACAAGGTCCATACCGTCAAGGGTGAGGAACTGTATATTGATAACCCCAGTCACTTACCCTCTCCCAACGAACGGGAAAAAATTGAAGAACCTTATGTCCAAGTGGATATGATTACGCCAGAAACTTACGTCGGTACTTTGATGGAGTTGGCGCAAAATCGGCGTGGTGTCTTCAAAGACATGAAATATCTCACCCAAGGACGTACAACACTCAGCTACGAGTTGCCCTTAGCAGAAGTCGTGACAGACTTTTTCGATCAAATGAAATCCCGCTCTCGGGGATATGCCAGTATGGAATATCAACTGATTGGCTACCGGGAAAATCCCCTTGTCAAGCTTGATATTTTAATTAATGGCGATCCAGTGGATTCCTTAGCGATGATAGTCCATAGGGATAAAGCATACAACGTTGGGCGGTCAATGGCAGAAAAACTCAAAGAATTGATTCCCCGCCATCAATTCAAAGTGCCAATTCAGGCAGCGATCGGCAGTAAAGTTATTGCCAGTGAACACATTCCAGCATTGCGGAAAGACGTGCTTGCCAAGTGCTACGGCGGTGACATTAGCCGGAAGAAGAAACTCTTGCAGAAGCAGGCAAAAGGTAAAAAGCGGATGAAATCTGTAGGTACAGTAGATGTACCACAGGAAGCTTTTATGGCAGTACTGCGTTTAGATCAGCAGTAATTGGTTTGCTGGTGATTTGGAACCGTAGATAAACACAGATAATTTATCTATCTGTGTTCTTCTGTGTTTATCTGTGGTTTCATATTCAAAATTTTGACTGACAGTGGTGAAAATTCGACCGTACGATCCAATCAAACTTGGTACCAGACATTTCTCAACGTTCAACACCCACAGCCCTATTCTGCATGAAAATCTCGCCTTCGTGAGGACTTGGCTGTCAAAGGAGAAGTTTGGGTTGCCGAAGTTAAATATCACATTGTAGGTTTTGTTGTGGTGATAAGTGGGCGGGCAAAATTTTTTGTAGGATGTGTTAGCCTTGGCGTAACGCATCAATCGCAACAGCATGGGTTACGCTTCGCGCTTCCCATCCTACATTTTTACACATTATTTCATGACATACATTATATGACTAAAGTCATGCGAGATTCATGACTTTTCTCCATAGCTTTATGAAATTTGATGAGTTATTTTATTAATAAATAGTAGCCACTTCTCTTACTCCGAATATCTAGATTTAAGAATTTTCATAAATCACTGCTTGAGGGGCATAATAAGATAATACAAAGAATATTTGCTTCGGTCTATCTATTTTCAATTATGGAGAAGCTCCTCAGACAGTAACATTTGCTAAAACAATCTGCTAAAGCAGAATTTTTGCGAGACACGCTGTTCGCTTCAATAGGGCATTCCTACTGTTTTCTTAAGGTTTTAACATGAAATTGACATATTTTACTGCTGTATCTATAGCTCTGGTAACAATTGTTGTTCTAAGTCATACTAAAAATTTGTACGCAAGTTCAATGTGTGTAAATGCCAATTCTACATTCTTAGATGAGACAGTGAGTAGCTCGTTGCCAGACAATACGGAGAATACAGCGTACAACTTTCTAGGAGCAGTCATTGACCGGAGTTTCAATTAAATATGTCATTAAGATAGTTTTTATACTAATAAGCATCGAGGTGCAGTATGAGGTCAATCCTGCACAACTTAATATGCGACAAGTATCTAAATTTATTATCTAAAGTTACAACTATAAGTGAATTTAGTTTTCCAGATAGAGTTTTTACTTATCAATTAAAGTCTATTCAAATACATACTTTTCCGCCACCTTCCAATAGCGAGAGAAGCGCTTGAGGTCAATATAACCGTCGTAGTCAAAAAACGGTTCTACTTCAAAAACTTCCAATTCCACAGAACGCTCAATTTCGTTGCAGATGTCATCAAACCTGGGACTGGGACTATCTGTTGTGACAACTTTGTTAGCATTATGTTCTTTAGCAAAGGCTAAAACTTCTTTCGCCACATCGCCACGGCGAATCACAACGGGTAACTCTAGTAAACATTCGTAGATAAAGGTGATGCGCTTGAGACTGAGTTGCCATTCTTCAATTAAAGCATCGTCCCAAACCCAGATGGCGGGTGTTTGAGGGTATTCTTCGAGTGCGGGGTTACGAGGACTTAGACAGTCACCGTGTATCCAGATAATTGGTTTACTCATCAGCCATTTCGTATCTGTTTGTCAAAGTTTTGCAAAGCTGGATTGCCAGGATTTTCTTTACGAGCAGCAATGAGTAGCTCTTCTAGTTTTCCCTCAGCTTCAGCCCATTCTATCAGGTTGGATATGGTTTCTGAGAGATTTGCGCCACCTGCGATCGCATCTAAATTCTTATCTAACTTGAAGCGAACCATCTGTTTGAGTTTTGCGGGAGTAGGAAATGCACTCAGAAGCGCTTTTTGGAACTGTTGCAAGCGTTCACCATTGAACGATAATTCAGTTGGCTGTTGTTGTATCGATGATTTAGTTGCGGTAATTCCCCACACCAAGTTATTTAATGCTTGAATATCATCAATATTTTTAGAAAAATCAACCCGTGTATACTCTTTTAAAAACACTAGGTTTTCAGGAAATTGAGTCACACCTGGAAGCAGAACAGGAATCAAAGGGATACCCTTTTCGACGCATCTTCTTGTCAGCGATCGCACTTCCATTGTCTGCCACTTTCCTAATCCTTTCAAACCAATAAAGATGGTGGCGGATTTGACGAGTGGAATTGCTTTTTGGATTTCATCTTGAAATGATTTTCCTGGTGGAATTTGCTCTTCGTCAAGCCATATCTTAATACCGCGTTCCTTGAGTTGATTGGCAATGGCTCTCACTTCGGGTTTGTCTGCACTGTTGTGTGCGAGGAAGACATCGAATTCTTCGCTTTCAGGTTGTGACTGGGTGTCTGATATTTCTGGCATATAGTGGTTCTATCTAAATTTCTAAAAATTATCAACTGCCAAGACGCCAAGGACGCCAAGAAAAGAGGAAAATTTAGCGTTCAAATTCCAACCTGTCACCTTTTTTGCAAATCTTAACCATTTTCGGAAACCTTCGTAGCCTCCACTTCACAAGTCTGTGCACGAGAAAATAGACTACCACCAAGAGAATCAAAGCCTATCAGATCAAGGTGAGATGGAAGATGGCCCAAAGGAGCATTTAGATTGAATTGTAGGTCTTTGTGGTCAAGTAATTCGTTTTTTACCAACCATCCCACGTGATCGCCAAACTTCTCCCACGTCTCATAATCAGCGTCTGGTTTGCCACCGACGCTTTCCCAAATGCACTTTTGCACGCTAAAGCCGAAGCGCCCGTTGCTGTATCTTACCCAAAGTTGGTCAATTGTGCGTAAGTCAGTGCAGGGAAAATTTTCGATAGATTCGATATCAAGCCAACCTTCTTTTTCTCGCCCTACTACTTGGAGCATAACTGCTAAAGTTTCCTCATCCGCCTCTTTCCACTTTTCAGCAGCTAGCAAATCTTGCAGTCGTGTGTAATCTACTTTTTTACGGATACTAAGAACATCACTGATTTTCTTAATTTGGACGAATAAATGTTTTAATTGAGCGTGTTCGCCTATCTCTATCCCCAAGTCAATTAATGCTGGTTGACCAAAAGCAGTTTTTACTTGAGCCGAGTAGACTACTATGCCTTGGTTACCGAAGTACGACAAAATATCTTTTAACACTCCCACTCGATCAAGGGCTTCAATCTGCACGTTCACTCGATAACGTAAGTTAGCCAGCTGCTTAATTTCCTGACGCATTGCCATGAACCATTCCCGCTCTCCTCTCCGTATACTAGGGTTAGCTTCCGCCTCATCCAACCACTCTTTTGCCTTTGCAGGATCTAGAAAATTGAGTGCAGTCAGTTGTTGTGCCCGTTCTAATTCAACTCTATCTGCCCAAGGTGAATGATATTCGACATACTGCCAAAGCAGCGTAGCAATATCTCGAATTCGCTGTGGAGCATCTTTCCTGCTCATCAACCCCTGCAACAACTCATTGCGAATTTCTGGCTCGATTTCATACAACTCTGCGTCAATTTCACGACACAGCCCAGAAGTGAGAAACTCAAACTCGACGGTGTAAGAAAGTTGCTCAGGTGGATCAAGAAAGAAGTTTATTCTCAGAAAGTGCAGCAATTCAGGATTCAAGGCAACGGGCATTGCAGCGTGATACGCCAGTTGCAAGGCTGCATCCCCATCTTTACCACATCTACGCTTAAAGTCATTCAAACGCCGCTCTACAAGTTTGCTAGACATGGTGGCAGTTATAGTGGTTTCTCAATTATATATTGATGTCCGCGTAGCACATTCACTGCTTGCTGGATGCCCTCCCGATTCAAGGGAAACATTGGCACATGACGTGCAATCTGGGCAGAAGTGTTATCTTTCCAATATGATCTAGGCAGGGGATTCAGCCAAACATAAGACAAAGTGTAAGTGCGGAGTCCTTTGATAAAAGAGATGGTATCTAATAGACGCACCACATTGTAATATTTACGCACAGCACCAGCATCGCTTATCATCACCACAAATGCATCTGCGGCATATTTCTGGAGAACTTCCTCCAACAAAACAGGAGAGAGCAAATCAGGATCTTCGTACAGATAACCTGTTTTGAGGGGAGTTATCTGGGGCAAAATGTTATCGAGAACTGGAAAGAGTTCGTTACCCAGAGGTTCTAGTACCTGCTCATCCGCTCCTTCAGCAGGAACGTTATGAAAGTAGTAAATCGCTGTTTCTTCCAATCTCCCTGCTTGTTGAATTACTGTGCAAACCTCTTCACAAAAGCGATGGAAAGCAGTCATTGAACCCTGACGATCCACGAGCAAAAGTAACCGCGCAACGTTGCGGCGTCTTGGTCTTAACACAACAGAGGCAGCAATTCCCTGTTGACAACGACGTGCAATTGTGGATTCTACATCCAGTTCGGTTGGTGGTCCCACCCGCACGGGACGGCGTAAGCGCCGCCAAGCCTGAGCGACTTCTCGATAGGTTAATGGGAACTGCGGTACGAAGATAAACCGACGTTCAGAAAGTTGCACATCCTTGCAGGAAATGGAAGGTAAGCCACTACGAGATTCGGTTACAATCTCCTCACGCTCTTGATGCTCCCGAACCTCCCGACGCTGCTCTTTTTTTGATGAGTCTGTAGCATCAGCATTAGAATCTTTTTGGGCTTGCAAAGACAATTGCCAATCTTCGTTTTTTGGTGCAAGTTGGTTAAACAGGGCAGTGAGAATTTCCTGTTCTTGGCGCGACTTTGCCCACAGAGAATTGCACAGATCCCGCAGTGCTTCTTGTGATGACCAACCGAAACCAGCTTGCAATGACTGTCGCAGTGTTTCATAATCATCTGGTGTCAGTGGAAACCCGCGACGACGCAGCTTTTGAAATAACTCCCAGAGAAACGCGGGTAACTTGGGTGACTTCACTGCTTACCAAGAGCCTCCATTGCGCGTTGGCGATCGCTCTCTTGTTTAAGCAATGCTCCCAAATACGGCAATTTTTCGAGTTCTTCTGGCGAGGTTTTTACCGCTTCCAAATAACCCACCCAGTCCAGCAGTTCACTCAAACCTGGTTGTTTGCTGAGATCGAGTTTGCGAAGTTTTAACAAAACTTCGATTGCTTTTTCGCTCAATTCTTGATTAGAAATCTGGTGAGTTGCTAAAACCTGTTGCAAAAGCTCTTCTGTTTCGGGGAATTGAATGTAGTGAAAAATGCATCGGCGCAAAAACGCAGTCGGTAATGCTTTTTCTTCATTATGTGTGACAAACATGATTGGGCGTAATGCTGCGCTGTTGCCAACGGCATAATATATATCTGGAGCCTCAGTAACTCGGAACTCCAACCGATCCAACTCCCATAACAAATCGTTGGGAAAATCGAGATCTGCTTTGTCGATTTCGTCAATTAGCACTACAGAACGACGCCCATATTGAGCGCGGGCGATCGCTCTCCCTAAAGGACCTAATTGAATATAATTACGAATGTCTCGACTACGCTGTCCTTCAGCTCCTAGCTGAGCATCATAAAGCCGATTGACAGCATCGTAGGTGTAGAGTAAATCTTTGGCACGACTCGTAGATTTAATATAACTAACTTCTAAAGGCAAGCCCAACGCATAAGCGACAGCGTAAGCTAAACGTGTTTTCCCACAACCCGGTTCCCCTTGTAACAATAAAGGACGACCTAGAGCGATCGCCAGGTTAACCGCTTCAACTAACTTATCATCAGGTAAGTAAGGTTCCTTCTCTATTGTTATTCTTTTTTGTGTAGGGTCTTTCTGAGATACGGTTACTTCCAGAGTTTCAGAGTTCTCTTTTTGTGTAGGGTCTTTCTGAGATACGGTTACTTCCAGAGTTTCGATTTCACGAGAGTCTGGTAAGGATTCGTAAGCGATGGTAGAAAAGCTGGTAGACGTGTCAACAGAGCGCTTAGACATAACTCTAAATCCTTTGCTCTAGTTCTTGTAGAAAATCTTTTGCTGAGAGGTTTTGTTGCAAAAGTTCCCGACTTTCTTCTATATGCTCATACACACGTATGATGTCCAGCAGTTCACTTTGAGAGTCGCTTTGGGAGATATCGTGACAGCACGCAGTAATCATTATTCTCTTCCACTCCTGCATAACCTCTTGTTGTGTCCATCCCTGACCCAAATTGTTTGTCACTTCGCGAATCCACAGATGCGCATGCACTTTCTTAAATTGTGGAGGATTTAGCGGTATCACATCTTTTGGAAAAATACAGCCTTCACTGCCCCACATAATTATGATTAAGCGGTTTTGGAAATTGTTTTTGAATTCAGTAGAAATTTTTTGCCAGAAGTCATGGGGAATATTTAAATTCTTGTCGAATATCTGAACTTGAATAGGACAAATAATTTCGCTAGTTTGTAGGAGTTTTTGGTACCGATTGATTTGTGTAACGACTCTTTCCACAGAAGTGATTCGCGGATCTAGTGCAAGAGATGTTTTTACTTGGATGTTACTCGTACCAAGTTCATCCTTCAACCGCTGACAAAAGTTTTTCTGAAAAATAGCATCACCACATGGTACACATAGCCCAACCAATCCTTGCTTGCCATCTAATTTTTCTACACAATCTTCAATTAATTGGTGTAAATCAAAATTGCATGGATTCATCAATTTGTAAGATTGTTTTGTTGGTGCTTGCTGTTGTTGTAATTGTTCACAAAATGGCTTTAATTGAGGATTATTAGGTTTTTGACTACATACAGCAGAAATAAGTTTTGTTAGCTTATCTTCAGATTCAGCCCATGTAATCAGATCGAACATTACATCAGAATAGGTTGCACCGTTACTGACCGCAATTTCATTCAAATTTTTATCTAGTTGAAATCTGATAAACTGTTTTAATTCTCCTTGGTTAGGAAAGGCGCTGAGCAAAGCATTTTGTAATTGTTGGAGCTTTTCCCCATTTAGCTGCATCGTGGCTAAGTCAGTTGAGAGCATTTAATAAGCTAAAACACATTCAAATTCCATATTTCCGGTTGAGTTTCCTTTTACCTTTTGCCTTTCTTCCCTTTCTGCCAACTTTGGCTGTTAGGTTGTTTCGTAAATTCTCCTTTAGGAAACAACCGTGCTTCTAATTCTTCATAGCTGCCTTCAAAGTCACACTTACCATACAAGGGACATTTTCGGCAATAAACGCCTTCGGTGTAGCGTTCTAAGTTCTCGCGGTTGAAAAAATACGGTTTGTGGCTAAAGGTGCTGGCTACCCACTGCCATGACATATTATTGCTCGCTGGATCACCGTCTAAAAGATGTGCGAGAAACCACTTTGCCCCTGCTTGCCAACGAATGCGCCGCCAATGAACAATGTAAGCTGCCATCCACATCCGTGCATGGTTGTGCAAGTATCCAATTTCCTGTAAGTCTTGGCTGAAGCTATCGATACACACTCTCCCTGTTGTTCCTTGTTTGATATCGTCAGGCAATCGAGGTGCATATTCAGCGACAGTGTACCCAGTTTTGTACTCTTCTTGGTCTTTCCAAATGTCATCCCCTAGCTTCACATACAGCCTTTGCCAGTAGTCACGCCAACCCAACTCGTTAATAAGTTTCGTTGCAGCGTCTTGAGATTTCACGCACCCAAGAACGTAATCTCGAATTTCCCGTAAGCTGAGAACGCCGTAGCGAATGTAGGGAGACAATCGCGTTACTGCGCCTGTGAAAAAGTTGCGTGTTTTGGCGTAGCGTACGGGATCTACTTTTTGCAGTGCTTTTTCAGCGGCTTCTCTTCCACCTACGATTTCGCTGATGTGGCGATCGCGAAGCGCGCCCTGTTGCCGAGCCTGTTCTTCCAGAACAGGCTCCCCCAAAGCTCTGCTTTGGGGCAACCCTGTGGAGCAGGGTTGGGCAACATACGGGCGATCGCGTTCTGCGGCTTTGGGAAATTGTTCGCTCAGATAAGCTACCAACTCATCGCGGTTGGCGAAGTCACGTTGCATATCTTTTGTCATTTTGGGTCAAAATTACAGATAAAAATAGTCAAACAGGTAAAGTTGTAGCTTTACAAATAAAGCTTGTGGATTCAGGCTAATTTTCTACTTATTAAGCTAACAACGCAAGATACACCTAAATATGCCTTGTCTGATAAATTTACTTTATTCAGAAGAGGAAATAAACTCTATCAGGTTTTGAGTATATTAAAAAAACTGGGTACAATTTTTATTAGATCATTATGTCTCAACGCCCTATTTATCTCGATTGTCACGCTACCACGCCTGTGGATGAGCAGGTACTAGCTGCAATGTTACCCTACTTTACAGAACACTTTGGCAACCCTTCCAGTATCAGTCATGTTTACGGCTGGGAAGCGGAAGCTGCGGTGAAACAAACGCGGGAAATTTTAGCAGATGCAATCAACGCCACGCCAGAAGAAATTGTCTTTACCAGTGGCGCGACAGAAGCTAATAACTTAGCGATTAAAGGTGTTGCTGAAGCTTATTTTCAGAAAGGACAGCATATTATTACTGTTGCAACTGAACACAGCGCTGTTCTTGATCCTTGCAATTATCTTAAAACTCTTGGTTTTGAAATAACAATTCTGCCAGTCCAAAAAGATGGACTGATTGATTTAATTGAGTTGGAAAAAACTTTTCGCCCCGATACGATTCTGGTTTCGGTGATGGCGGCTAATAATGAAATTGGCGTGTTGCAGCCATTAGCAGAAATTGGTGCAATGTGCCGAGAACGCAATGTCCTTTTTCACACTGATGCTGCACAAGCTATTGGCAAAATTCCTCTTGATGTGCAGGCGATGAAAATTGATGTGATGTCGCTAACAGCACATAAAGTATACGGTCCAAAGGGGATCGGAGCACTGTATGTCCGTCGCCGCAATCCCAGAGCGAAACTTGCTCCTCAACAGCATGGCGGTGGACATGAACGGGGAATGCGTTCTGGTACTTTGTATACACCGCAACTTGTAGGATTTGGTAAGGCGGTGGAAATAGCTTTGCAAGAACAAGCGACAGAAAGCCAACGTCTCACACAATTAAGACAAAGATTATGGGAAAAACTTTCTCAATTAGAAGGAATTCATCTTAACGGACATCCTACCCAGCGACTTCCAGGAAATTTGAATATCACTATTGAAGGGGTAGATGGATCTGCGCTGCTGTTGGGATTACAACCAGTGATGGCGGTGTCTTCTGGATCTGCGTGTTCTTCTGCAACAACTGCTCCTTCCCATGTTCTCACGGCATTGGGACACTCAGATCAGTTAGCTTATGCATCGATACGGTTTGGTATAGGACGCTTCAATACTGTTGAGGAAATTGACAAAGTCGCAGAACACACTATTTCTACTATTCAAAGTTTACGCAAGCAGGCTTTGAGGGTTTAAGAACTAATGTATAAAGTTAACCTTAAATTAAATTGTAGTGGCGTGACACGACTAAAATAATGCGATAGAAAAAGCTCGTAGTAGTGCTTTAGCACAGAAGTTGACTCCTAATCTAATGCACTAATTTAGCTGTGTCGCGCCAGTAGGGTACGTTACAGCAATGCGTAACGCACTAGTAAACGCGATGCGTTACGGCAACCTCTCAGTCTGTCTAACTTTCAAGTTCTTACATAGCCGTAACACATCCTACTTAATATTTACTTTATAAATGCCCTCCAAATAAAACCACATATCTGCTAAATTTTTATACAAGTTGAAATACCTGTTAGTCTAAAGAAAATGGTAAAAAGTTTTTCAGCAATTGAAAATTCCTCAGAACTTACAAAACTTAGAGCAGAAATAGTGTCAAAACGTAGTTTTGGAGAAGTTTTGTTTGACATAAAAAAAATAATACCTGAAGCTTCTGTTGAAAATTCTGAAAATTTGTCTGCAATTATCAATTCGTTTGTGACTCAACTAGGGTATTCTAGCCTTGGCGATCGCTGGAAAGAAATTAAGCGAGAAGAAGCACAGCAAATTCTAGTGTTTATCTTGACAAAAGACCTAGCTTACTCTACAAAACTCATGACCTTAGAAGAAGCGAAGGAAATAGATGCTAAACTATTTAGCTTTTTTCAAAGTGATTGTAAGTTTTTCACGAATGCAGTCTTTGTGAGCAATTACTCTGCTATGAGTGCATGGGATTCGTTAACAAAAGCAACATTTGATACAGGTGTTGTGATTTTAAGTGATAGACTTATTGGTATAGTGTGGGTTCAAGATGAAGATTAAGCAAAATTTAATAGAAGTACAAATAAACTAAAGAAAAACAAATGCTTGGGAAAAATTATTTATACTTTTTATTGAAATATCTTAAATATTGTAATAAGAGTTATATCAAAAACAAATATTTTGAAATAGTCAAACTATTAATAACCAGTTAATCAAAAGTTAATCAAAAAATGAGAAATTAGTAGATAACATCTACCAATTCTCTGCTAAAAACTTACTGAATTCTATTTTTAAATAGTGTTCCTATGATGTGAGTCATCGTCACATCATCATAGGATGAGTCACCGTCTGAACTCAATTTTTTGCTCTTGATTAGTTCAGTTCACAATGAACTAATTCAATGTAATTAATTAACATTTCAGTGGTCAATTTCTGTTGCAACCAGTTATTTAATCAAGCATTTACCTCGGTTAAGTATGTCCAAATCAGGTTTACTTTTGAAAATAGCAGTAGGAACCACCCTACTGTTTTCCTTTTGTGTGTCTAAGGCGAACAGCGCTACAATTTCCGAAGGATTTGAATCCGGCACAAAAGGAAGTTATGCAGCTGGTGATGTCAGCCTAAGTACGGGAGTTTGGAACTTCAATGATGCTCTCATAGGGAATCTGTCAACCGATGTCAAGAGCGGGACACAATCTGCCCGTATTCGCAATACAGGCAGAGTGACAATGAAATTTGACCGCACCACAGGTGCTGGTACTATTACTATCAAACATGCGAAGTTTGGTTCTGACAGTGATAGCACCTGGGGAGTGTGGTGTTCGATGAATAGTGGTTCTTCATGGACACAGGTTAATGGTATAATCACAACCAGCTCTACGTCACTCCAAACCGCAACTTTCACGCCTAATATCTCAGGGACAGTCCGGTGTGAAGTTCGTAAAACTGGTGGGGGTTCAAACAGAATCAACATCGATGACATTGAAATTACCGATTATGGTTCTTCAAGTTCTCCCTCCTTACCTCCGAATTCCGGATTATTCTTTGACAATATCAATAATCCTGTATCCGGTTTAGCCTTCGGTAGCCCAGGTGATATGACACCTCCTGCCCCAACTCTGAACAGCTTTGACACAGCAGTGGTTAATCTTTGTGGAGCACCTGGTACACAGGTGACTTCTACTGCCTTCCAGACTATGATGCAGAACAATCCTACTGTCTTGGCTAATATCAAAGCATATGTCGGAGGATTTATTAAGCCGGGTCGTATTTCCGATGCACAATTCTTAGAAGACTTGACTTATCTCTGGTTTCAAGTAGGTGGCTTTGAACATGTTTTCTGCGGTGAACCTGTTCAGGGCGGCTCAATTGGCGGTTTGCACTTTGTTGGTCGTTATCGAGAGCTTGAGAGCAAGGGTTTGGCTGGACGGCTAAACAATAACGAATTTAGAGAAGAGGTCATTCCTAACAGTGTTTACACTATGGGTGTTGTGATGAAAGTAGGTAGCGGTACTGCTCAGTCTACTATCAAAGGTTATCCTTACACGCTCAATGCTGAAGAAATCCTGGCGATCGCATCTCTCGGTTACAAGAATAACCCCAACGACAGCACCACTAACAGTGCTTGTTTTTTGAGTGTCACTGATGAGGGTAGAACCTTTAAAGCGGTGTTTGTGAGAAGGGAAGGCGCCATTCGTACTTTCTATCCTGATGCGACTCCTACTGGTAACCCTGATTGTAATTAATAACAAAAGTTACTAGAAGAAAACTTCTGCCAAAAATCCAATGTAGCGTGTCTTATGGGTGATTTTTGGCAGAAAAATTCTTCTGAATTTACAAAGGTTTTAATGATTAAGTGGGTTTTTTGGGGGGTGCTAGAAATTACCAAAAGAGTTTACTTTTTTGTCTAGGCAGTTCATAAAGTCTAATGATGATAACAACAAGTTACCAACAGCTAGACTACTTAACTGCTGCCAGCACAGCTTCTATTGCCCGCTCTTTTTGAGGGTCTGCACCTTGTGCATATTCTAACGGGAATGGAATGTTAATATCAGGTGTGACTCCTTTGCCTTCCAAACGTTGATTGTCATTAATAAACACATTGGAAACTGCCAAGTAAAGGAAGCTACCATCAGGCATAAGAAAAGGACGACCTGCAACCACTGCTCCTGTTGTCTTAGAACCAACCACAGGTCCTATTTTATGTTCTTGGAAGGCATATGCCAAAATTTCTTTACTACTTCTGCTCCCCTCATTTATGACTATCACTACAGGCTTTTTCCACTGTGAAATATAAGTATATTTTTTCCCATTGCGGGGGATGCTGGTGACACTAGGACCTGCCTTTGCAGTAAATATGTTGAGATAACCGATATCTCCTCCGCCCCAGCCATCTCGTAAATCTAAAACCAGCGCTTCGGCATTTCTCAGGCGATTATAAATGAGGTCTTCTCGAAGTTTCTCCTGGTCTGGATCAGCTGCGTTTGACCAAATATGAACGTAGCCAATTTTCTTACCGTTTCGTTCAATGACTTGGGTACTCGCTTTCTGCGCCTCCAGAAACATGGTTGTTGCATCAAACATTTTGGGAGTCACAGCAATTTTTTCGCGGCTGTTGGCGGCGTCAAGTGTTCTTTGAATCAACAGCGTGACTTTCTGACCTGCTTTCTCTGCAAAAGATTGTATTGCTTGGTATGGACGACCATCCACATTCAGCAGTTGGTCACCCACTTTTAACCCTGCTTCAGCAGCAGGACTTCCGTCTAAGATAGCACTAATAAAGGTTTTGCCATTGATGTCTTTGGTGAATGCACCAATGCCACTGTATTCAATTTTACCCTTTGGGAAGAACTTTCTTAACTCCTTCTGAAACTTGGGGTTCCCTGTCTGAAAAATGCCAAGAAGTTGGTAATATGCTGGTTCATCTTGAGTGTAGAAGCGGGTGTGAGACGTTTGTAATTCAGACAGCATCTGATTGATGACAACAGCAACTTCTTGGCTAGACTTGGTTCGCGCTGCTTGAGGCTGATACTTCTCACGCATTGCTGTCCAGTTGACTCCGTTAAATTTTGGGTCATAAAAGTTTTCGTTGACAGTTTGCCAGACTTGTTCAAAAACTTTTGCCTCAGGTGTTGCTAGCGTTTTGGGTAATGGCGAGGTTAACCAGAGAAGAAGCAAGACTGAGAAACTTATCAGCGTTGCTGTAGCAAATTTGTTTAACTTTGGGAGGACAAGTCTTTTCATCATGTCTCCTGTTGTTCATCTGGGGTAGATCCATTCTGGAGACGTAGGATGCTACATCTCTTGCTTTGTTAGACAATATTGATTGATAAAAATTCTTGGCAATAAGTTCCGCTTTTTCCCAAAACTTTTAATTAACCTGAGTTCGGGATAAGGAAAGGGGCAGATAGTAAGCTGAAAATAACACATTGATCCAGCAACCTGCCCTATGTTTAGTTTAGATGCTTTATTCTGCCATGTAGATGATTTCTGTAAGGCTTTTGAAGCTCAATGGAACAAAGAATTATTAAATCATGCAGGAATAAGAAGAATTCGCGCTAAAAGCCTATGTTTAAGCGAAATAATTACAATTCTCATTGCTTTTCATCAAAATCACTACCGGAATTTTAAGCATTTTTATCTGAATCAAGTGAAACAGCAATGGAGTTCTGCTTTTCCAGGTCTTCCGAGTTATCAAAGATTTATTGAATGGATACCATCAACCTTGATACCTCTATGTGTCTATCTCAAGCATTGTTTTGGACAATGTACGGGTATCGGTTTTATAGATTCAACTAGTTTGAAGGTTTGTCATAATCGTCGGATTTCTAGACATAAGGTGTTTGAAGGTTTAGCGGCTCGTGGAAAGACTTCTGTGGATTGGTTTTTTGGGTTTAAACTTCATCTGGTTGTAAATGAACTTGGTCAACTCCTAAATGTGGTTCTTACTCCTGGTAATATTGATGACCGTCAACCAGTCCCCAATTTACTGAATGAGATGTTTGGCAAAATATTTGGCGCTCGCGGTTATGTCTCCCAAAAACTGGCTTCTCAACTTTTGCACGAGTTCGGAATTCAATTTTTTGCCAAACCCCGCCGCAATATGAAAAACAAGCTAATGCGTCTCCATGACAAGCTTTTATCTCGTAAACGCTCCATCATTGAGACCATTAACGACCAACTCAAGAATATTTCTCAAATCGAACATTCTAGACACCGAAGCCCCGTTAATTTCTGCGTTAACGTTCTGTGCGGATTAATCGCTTATTGCCATCAACCTAAAAAACCCAGTCTTCAGATGGACTGGCTTTTATCTCAAACTGCTTAACCCGAACTCAGGTTAATTAATAACCACTCAAGTTAACACAAAAAATGCATCAACGACACCTTGCTCTAGAATCATGCGATCGCTTTTAGGGACAAGATCTTATTTTCGCATTATTTTAGTATTTAAATTTGTCTTAAATTTTTTCTTAAATAGAGAAATTTTGTGGCTAGAAATACGTCTTATTTTATCTACGTTTTATCTAAATATGACTCTGCATAAATCTCTGTATATAGTATAAAAAATTTGCAAGAATTGTGTCTCTGATTTTACACATATGTTAATATGCTGTTAATATATCATCTAAGTGAAAAAGTAAAAGTAATAGATGTTTCTTGTGTCGTCGGGTCGTCTACATTTCAAAAGGCGGCTACAAGTATTTATTAAATATTTGTTAGCTAAATCTCCGCAAATTTTTTACCAAAACAAAAACAATCTTTTTGTTTGGTATTAACCTGAGAAATTTTTCACTAACTTTTGATGTTTTGGATGAATTTTATCATGAACTGAACTGTTGACTTAATGAAATCGTTCTGAAAATTCATCAAGCAATACAACACAACATCAAGCTGTATGAATACAGTCTTCACGAAGGCTGCAAGTTTTGTGTGTCAACTTAAACTTCTTTCCTAACGAACTGGCTCTAATAGGAGAAATTCATGGTGTCTGAACCAAACCAAAGTTTGACTGTTGTGGACAAGAATACATCTCGTATTTCCTCCAATTTATGGAATTTATCTCAAGATTACATTAACTACACAGCTACACAACCTTTTCGTAGTAATGATAATTTAATCCGACTCAACCAAGACTCTACAAGCGCTCTAGTCAGGATAACCGCAAAAGATGTGGAGGCTTTGTTACCAACTCTAAAAGATATAGGCTTTCAGGTAACAGGTACAGCACCCAAGCATCACTTCCTAGAAGGATTTGTACCAATAGCCTCGATTCCCCAACTAGAGTCACTGGCACCACAAGGATTGTTGGGTGTCCTATCTGCGCCACGAGCTTTCACTAATGTAGGATTGGTAACTAGCCAGGCTGATATCGTTTCCGAAACAAACCGAGTCCGCGCCGCTTTGCCTCAAGGCTTTGATGGTACAGGGGTGCGGATTGGTGTGATGAGTGATAGCTACAATATTTCTGGTATCGGTTCAGCAGAAGCGGACATAGCTTCTGGAGATTTGCCTGCGGAGGGGGTAACTGTCTTACAAGAAGGTTCTGGCGAAGGCTACATAGACGAAGGACGCGCCATGCTGCAATTGGTTCACGACCTTGCCCCTGGCTCTTCTTTAGCATTTTCTTCCGTATTCTTTGGTGAAGTTGATTTTGCTCAGCAGATTCGCGACCTTGCCGACCCCAGCAAAGGCAATGCAAGTATCTTGGTTGATGATATCGGATACTTTGCCGAACCATTCTTCCAGGATGGTATCATTGCTCAAGCTGTGGATGAAGTAGTCGCTAATCGAGGGGTATCGTACTTTTCTTCTGCTGGTAATAGCGCAAGACAGGCTTATGAGTCTACAAATTTTGCTGGCACTCTTGATTCGATTGGTATTCTTCCAGGTACATTTCATGATTTTGATCCCGGTTCTGGTGTAGATGCCCGTCAACTGATCACCATTAACCCTGGTGGTACGATTACTTTCTCATTCCAGTGGGATGACCCCTTCTATACAACTAACGGTGTTAAAACAGATCTAGATATCTTCCTAGTAGAGCCTGGTACAAATAACATATTGGCTGGAAGCTTTGAGAGGAATATTGTTAACCAGACACCTGTAGAAGTTTTTAGCTTTGCTAACCCAAATTCAACACCTCTGCAAGCTGAAGTCATGATTCAGTTGCTGGATGGAGCAGAACCAGGACGCATCAAGTATGCCAACTTTGGAAGTGGTATTACTTTCAATGAATTTGGCACTAATAGCCCAACCATTTATGGTCATCCCGCAGCAACCAACGGCAGAGCAGTAGCAGCAGTTAACTATTTTGATCAGGATAAGCCAGCCTATATCAACTTTGCGAATCCAGATAACTTCTTTACTTCCGCAGGTCCGGTTACTATCCTCTTCAATCCTGATGGAACACGTAAAGAGACTCCAGAAGTCAGGCAAAAACCCGAATTTGCTGCCATTCAGGGTACAGACACGACCTTTTTCTTAGCTGGTCAAGACCTTGACGGCAACGGTTTTCCTAACTTCTTCGGTACATCTGCCTCTGCTCCTCATGCAGCCGCGATCGCCGCTTTGGTGAAGCAAGCTAACCCTGATTTCACCCCACAGCAAATCTATGAGAGACTCGAGTCTACAGCAACAGATATCGGTGCCCCTGGTAGAGATGATTTAACCGGAGTTGGGTTAATCAATGCCTACGATGCAGTTTTTGGTCCGGTTGTCCCTGCTGAACTTGACTTCAGTGCTGACTTTGAAAATAGCAACCTCTCCAATGCTTTTGAAACCAGAACCAACGGTGCTGGACGGATTCAAGTCACTGGAAATGGTGAACCATTAGGCACGCGTCATGTGACTTTAGACACTTTCCCCATACAAAATCCAACTATTCGTCGTGACTCACTAAACGAGTTGACTTTGCACGTCAATGCTGGTGGTCAATCTAGTGTCACACTCAGCTTTGACCAAAAAGAGTTTCACGATGAAGACAATCTGATGTCAGAAACATTTACAGGTTCTGTGAATGCAGATGGTGTTGCTCTTAGCGTTGATGGTATCAAATGGTTCCGCCTATTTGATTTGACTGGTGCTCACTCCACAAATACATACCAAACCAAAACTATCAATTTGAGTGAGTTGGCTGCTGAAAGAGGCTTAACCTTGGGTGAAGATGTCAGGATTAAGTTCCAGCAATTTGCTCAAGCAGACAGTATTGGCGGATTCGCCTTTGATAACATCTCAGTCACCGCTGGTTCAAAAATACTTGGAACCTCCAACGACGATACTCTCATTGGTTTCCATGGAAGTGACACCATCAAAGGCTTTAACGCTCAAGATATCCTCAAGGGTCTTGCAGGTAACGACACTCTTGATGGAGGCGATGGTGACGATAAGCTCTATGGTGGTGAAGGAAATGACATCCTTCTTGGTGGTAGTGGTCAAGATCTTCTCTTTGGCGAGGCTGGCAATGATAACCTCAATGGTGGTGATGGTGACGATAAACTCTATGGCGGCGAAGGGAATGACACCCTCCTTGGTGGTCAAGGTCAAGACCAACTTTATGGCGACGCAGGTAATGATATCCTCAATGGCGGTCCTGGGGATAACACTCTGATTGGCGGCGCTGGTCAGGATACTTTTGTCTTATCAACAGAGGGTAAGAACACAATTGTTGACTTTGAAGATGGGCTAGACTTGTTAGGCTTAGCTAATGGACTGTCCTTTGGTTCACTGTCTATCTTTGCACAGGACGGTGGTACTTTTATTGCTACCGAGAACAATCAACCTTTGGCTTTCTTGGCAAATGTTGATTCTCATGTGATTACGGCTGAGGACTTTATCACCGTGTGATAGCGATCGCTGTTTAGCTAATCACAAATCGATTTTTATAATGAAAAAACCGCAGAGGATATAGAATTATCTTTCTTTGCGGTTTCTGTAGTTTGTATCGTAAAATTTATTACCAAATGACTTGCGATCGCTCTTGCTTCACCCGCTTGTATACATCCTCAGTTTGCTTGGCTAATTTGTGCCAACTGAAGCGTCTTTCCAAATCTTCATAAGCATTATCAATTAACCATTGGCGATAACCTGGATTTTTTAAAACTTCTAAAATACCCCAAGCTAGAGAATCTGGATTATTTGTGTAAGTCACAATGCCTGTTTTCGTATGTTGTACGACTTCTGGAAAACCACCAGTATCAGAAACCACCACGGGTACACGAGAGGCAAAGCTTTCTAATGCAACAATACCAAAGGGTTCATAGAGGCTGGGGAATACGGCACAATCAGCGATGGTTTGAAATTTATCTAAATATTCGTCAGATATAAAGCCGGTAAAATAACACTTATGCCAAATTCCCATATCCCAAGCTTGCTTTTTAAGATGGTCAGTATTTCCGCCACCGATAATGACAAACTTAACGTAACCCCCCATTTCCCTTAGCACTTTAGGTGCAGCACTGAGCAAGATCGAGACACCTTTTTCATAGGTCATGCGACCGACATAATAAACAATTTTCTCGCTGTCTTCAGCAAATTGGCGGCGAAAATCCAGAGCGTAAAAGTCTTGATGGTGCTGTTTTTTTTCTGGTCGGATACCGTTATAGATAATATCAATTTTATTCCACGGAGAGTGTAGCGCCCGTTCTACTTCTTGCCGCATATAATCGGTGCAAACAATAATTCGCCAAGCGTTGTAAGCAAGAAGTTCTTCTTTGCCACTGATATAACGTTGAGTATCAGTATAAACACCATTGTAGCGTCCGTATTCAGTAGCGTGAATAGTTGCAATGAGGGGGACTTTGAAGTTGTGCTTCAACGCGATCGCCGCATCCCCAACGAGCCAATCATGTGCGTGAATGATATCAAATGGTCCTTCTTCTAGCATCAGCTTACCACCGTGATGCCCAATACTCTGGTTGAGATTCACAACCCAGTGGAAAAAGTCGTTAGCAGGAGCTACAGGTACGCGATGAACCCGCACTCCTTCAACGATTTCATACATCGGTGCTAGACCAAACTCTGGTGTAATCAAGTGGATTTCATGTCCTAGCTTGACGAGTTCCGGGTATAACTCTCCAACATGACGAGCAATTCCCCCAACTATCCGTGGCGGAAACTCCCAACTTAATACCAGTATTTTCATAAACTCCTATGCCTAACCCGTTACAAATCTCTAATTTTTTACATTTATCTCAAGATACAAGTTTGACTACTGTTACAAGTCACAAAATGGAAATTTTTTGATTTTTTTAACATTTTTAGAAAAAAAGTAGTGGTAAAGACATTTTGGAAGAAAGAGTCAAGGGGAGCGTAAGCTCCAGGAGGGGAGCCACTGCGTTGGGGAGCCAGCGCCGTGCGGAGGTTCCCTCCGTTGAGGCGACTGGCGTCGGCTCTGCCAACTTGTAGCAAGTGGCGTTTTCCCGACCTAGGCAAGACTGGCGTTCAAGGGTCAAGAGCCAGGAAGTAATAATTAATACATGAATTCTAAGATTGGTGAATTGTGTATTCTGACTTCATTCTTCATTTTTTCTCTAGCTGTTGGCGAAAGGCTAACCAAGCGGCTGTGGCTTTTGGATCAGGGGTAGCAGCTTTTTTGAGTAAAATAACGCCATCTTTAAAGCCAATAATTCCATATTCTTGTGTCTGCGTCAGCTGGTCAAAGAGTTGAACCAGTTCCCGTAGAAGATTGCGCTCTTCCTTAAATGCTGGTTGATACTGTTGTAACTGCCAAAGATCTGCGATCGCATAATCAACTTTAATCACTTGGCGTGCATCGTTGCGCAGTTCCAGTGCAGGTAAGCGAATAATTTCGCGGCGACTGGAAAGATGCGGGACAAGGTAAGTGGTTGCAGAGACGCTTGCATCTGATGGAATTTGTGCAAGCATTGGGCGAAACTGTGAGACATGACGCCATTGTTGAGGCAAAGACACAAACACCCAAGGCTGAAACGAATCAGGTAAGAGAAAATAAAACGCTCTATTTAAGCTAGAACTGCTGGAAGTAAAGGAAAATAATAAAGAAAGACTAAGACAGACAGCCCAAAAACGGCGAAATGAAAGTTTCAATCTTTTTGGATGCTGTGACCACCAAAGAATTGCCCCGTAAAATAAACCAGGAACTACGGTTAAAGCATAACGAACATTAATAGCTAACACCGTCTCTCCCTTACCTAAAAAGAGTTTCAGCAGAGGGAAGCCAGCGACCATCCAAGAGGCAGGAGACACAGCAGGAACAAACGCCAACGGTAACCATTGACCGATTAAATACTTAATAGTACGGTCTATCGGTGTGACTAATTCTACCAGCAATCTCCAAGGATTGCTCATCATCCCCCAAATAATTTCTAGAGTGGAGGCTTCATCACCATCTGCAAATTGCCCAAACCGTTCTAACATAAACCGCCGGGAAATATCTTCAGAAAACAGCGGCATAATTGCATTGGTCAGGAGCAACATATAACCAAAGCTGAGGGTACAAGCAGCGAGTCCAGCGCGGGGGAAGCGTTTACTCAAAATCATGTAAACACCGACACCAAATAAATTCACACCAGCATCTTCTCGAACTGCCAAAATCAAAACGGCAAGTACCCAAAATATCCACCACCAGCGCTTTTCCATTGCCAATAACAAGCCAAAGACAAACAACGGAATTTGGCTAATGTCATGAAAGTTACTCAAGGTGGGACCAATAACAGCATTGGCGGCATAATAGCTGCCAGTTATCATCACTGCTAATGGTGGTTGTAGGTACTGTCTTGCCAGGATGTACAAAACCAAACCCCCAGCGGTGATAAATATAACCTGTAAAACCGTTAGAGTTGCCGGAGAGGGAAACAAGGCATAGATTGGTAGCCAAAGTAACAATGCTGGAGTGAAGTGTTGACCTAGTCTGTGGTAATAGACTGTAGCAACTTCGCCAGAGTGAACAACATTGGTGGAAAGACTTGAAGAAAGGGAACTTTGAAAGAATCGACCGTGAAGGTTATTCCAAAAAACTTGGTTAAAAATGCCTTGATCAAAAGAGGCGTAAAAACTGTAGTAGCGATTCAGGGTAATTATGAGGCAAAGGACAAAGAAGACTGCTGCCAATGGCAAGATAAAGTTAATATCAGTGCGTGTTTTTGAGTTCAACTCTGGGGTTATTCGCAGCTTTTTTCGTAATTTTGACAACATCACTCACTTACCCTGGTTTAGGCAAACGGGGGAAAACCCTATTTTAGAACGTTGGTCATGACAAACTTCACGTACAGCAGAATTCAGAAGTCAGGAGTAAAAGTTGTTCCATATCTGGCTCTTGACTTGCAAAGGTGTACCTTAATAAAAATGCAAACCGCTGTAAGATTTTTACAGCGTTGATTCTTAAGAAAACTGCTGTCATTGACACGAGAAGACACGGTTAACCATAAGTAAGTTCCAATGCTTCGCGTTTTCATGTCATGAACTCACACTGGTAGATAATACCCGCACAATTGCACAATAGATGCAGTCCGTCATTGTTTCTCTCTCACAAATGCAGACCTTAGTTGCTGACGTTCAAAATTTACTTTCTGATCTACTTAAGCGCTACTCATCCCGCGTGGATTATCTCATGATTCGCTTGGAAGAGGCCGAAGGAACTGATATCCTGTTGCGTGGCGATAAGGTAGAAACCCTGAGCGAAGGAATCTCCATTGGTGGACAGATTCGCGCGTGTTACAAAGGTGGGTGGGGCTTTAGTAGCTTTAACCAGCTTTCGACAATTAGCGATCGCATTGAAGAAGCCATTGCCGCAGCCAAGATTGTTGGTGATGAAGAGACTATCTTAGCACCTATTGACATAGTGCAAGCAGTATGTAGCTTGCCATTAACAGGAACCGACCCCCGGCAAATTCCGCTGAACAAGAAAAAACAATTGTGCGATCGCTATACTGAATTACTCAAAAGCGTTGACAGCCGCATTACCACCACCTCTGTCCGCTATGGAGACAGCGCCCAAAGAGTCATTCTTGCTACCAGTGAAGGAACCTTTATCGAGCAATCTTGGGTGGATATGGAAATGCGCTTCGCCGCCACCGCAAGAAACGGCGAAACTGTGCAAACTGGAAGAGAAACCACTGGTTCACGCAAAGCCTTTGAAGATTTGCTGGCTTTGGATGAACAAGTCAAAGATGCAGCACAAAGAGCAGTTGCAGCCTTATCTCTGCCATCAGTCAAAGGCAATACCTACACCGTCGTGATAGACCCCATTCTCACAGGGTTATTTGTCCACGAAGCCTTTGGGCATCTTTCTGAAGCAGACATGGCTTATGAAAACCCAGATCTGTTGGAAGTGATGACCCTTGGGCGTCGCTTCGGTCCCAAAGAATTGCAGATTTTTGATGGTGCTGCACCCCAAGGACATCGCGGCAGTTATTTGTACGATGATGAAGGCACACCTGCAACCACAACCCAACTCATTAAAGATGGGGTTTTGATAGGACGTTTACATTCCCGCGAAACAGCTGGCAAATTGAACGAAGCGCCTACAGGCAATGCTCGTTGTCTCAATTATCACTATCCTCCCGTTGTGCGGATGACCAATACCTGGATTGAACGGGGGAAAACCCCTGTTGCGGATTTATTTAGCGGTATCAAAGAAGGAGTTTATGCCCGTAACTGGTTGGGTGGAATGACCAATGGAGAAATGTTCACCTTTAGCGCCGGCGAAGCGTGGATGATTAGAAACGGCAAGATTGCCGAACCAGTGAAGGATGTGACACTTTCAGGAAACGTTTTTCAAACCTTAGCGGATATTGAGGCGATCGGTGATGACTTTTACTGGGATGAGTCCGGCGGTTGCGGAAAAGGAGGGCAAAATGGCTTGCCTGTAGGTTGCGGTGGTCCCAGTTTACGGATTCGTGATGTTGTTGTGGGAGGAGAAGTCGCGTAGAGGAGCAGAGGGTGCAGGAGTCAGGGAGCAGAGAGCATAAGCTCCAGGAGGTGAGACCCCAAGACCGCATTGGCTCCTCCGTAGGCGACTGGCGTTGGCGTTGGCGTTGGCGAAGCCTCTCCGTTAGGAGAAGCCTCTCCGTTAGGAGAAGCTTCTCCGCAGGATTCACCCGAACGCGAGTGCGTCTGGTGACAGGAGAAGGGGTTTCCCTCCGTACAAGAGATGCACCTGCTAACATGACAAATCAAGGACATCTGTCAGCTATCACTCACCAAGTTGATAGCTGACAGATCATCATTCGCTCATAACAGAGGCTCTCTGTTGAGCTTCTTGCCAAAGTTTGTAGAGAAAGAACTCTGTGCGTGAAGCGGAGCGATCGCCGTAAGACAAATCGCTCATCGCGGTAATAAAGATACCATCAGCATCTTGAGAACCATTTGAGAGCCAATAACCCCGCAGAGTGACTTCCACACACTCATTATCACAACCGCACAGAGCAATGATTTCACTGTTGTGTCTGTTGACCAGAGTCTTAAGTATCTCCACTCCCGGCAAATTTACAGGAAGCAAAAAGGAAGCAGTGCTAGGTTCAACGCAAAGACATTGACCAACTCGCAGTGCCAAAATGACTCGCTGCGCTACCCATTCTTCCAACGATTGAACTAAACACTCTAAGCAAAAGCTCGTTTCAGTGTATGTTAATTTCAACATTCCTTATGCTCTCCTGTTATTCCAGGTTTGCTTGCATATCGATCCAAAACTGTTCTGCAAAAAAAAGAGTCGGATGCACTGGTGCTTTTGGCTTGGTACGCAGTGGCATACCAGCTTCTTGAGGAGTTCGGTCTCCTTTGCGGGAGTTACAACGTACACAAGCAGCAACGACGTTATCCCAAGTATGTTGACCGCCTCGAGAACGAGGAATGACGTGATCCAGCGTCAGATGTTTACTGCTACCGCAATACTGACAACTGTGGTGGTCTCGCCGCAAAACTTCCCGTCGATTGACTACGGGAACTTTCCACATCCGCTCAATACTTGCGATTGTCAAGCGAATATGTTTTGGTACATAAAGTACCAAACTAGGTGAGTGAACTTCCCATCCGCTTTGGGTTGAAAAGTCTAGTGGCTCAGCCTTATTTGTTACTAACAGTACAATAGCTCGCTTGATATTAACCCGGCACAGTGGCAAGTAATTTTGAGAAAACACCACCACAGATTGCTCTAAAACTTGCATTGCGCTTGTCACAGCTTGACTCCTTATAAACAAAACCCCCGCTTCTTTTTTAATTTAAGCGGGGGTTGAAATTTGACCTTTAAGTCTTCTGCTTCTATATCGGTACAGCATCCTGTTGGCTATACCTCCCGCTTCTTCGTTTTAGTTTTGGTACTGCATTTAGTACATCAATGCTGGCATATCGAGAATCATGATTACCTTCTGTGAGTTGCCATTTATTCCAGCGACCGTCTCCCATAAATAAATACTCCACTCCCATAGCGGCTGATTTCCAACTAAATCGGCAGTTGACAACACGCGAGGAAGTAGAGATGGGGTAAACGGATTTCACAGAAAATTTCACCTATTGAACATTCCTTTAAACATACTACACTTGTATTACTATCCTGTCCATACTTTCAAGGAGAAAAAGTCATGCATACAATCGCTCGCACGCCAACCACCGACATGGAAGTCACCAGCATCCGTTTAGAACGGGAATTGAAAGATAAACTCAAAGAACTAGCTGGCAATCAGGGATATCAGGCTCTGATTCGAGATATCCTCTGGAATTATGTCCAGCAAAAATCAGGTGAGTGGAAGCCCCGATTTTCGCGAGCCGATATTCGCGCTAGCATAGCCGCAACAGCACAACAAGAAGAACGCTGTGTACTCACAGGTCAACTCATTCAACCAAAACAACCGATGTTGCTTGGACTTACAAGAAATGGCGATATGGTTCCTCTAAGTGTCGAGAGTTTAGCTGGTTAAACTTTATGTTCAAGTGAATGTATCCTAGTTGCGGCGCAAGATATTGCAACTAGGCTACATTCATATTTTCTTTCATTATTTTTATAATTAATTTTATAAGATCATTTAGTAAATCAATTATGAGTCACATAACGATCTCATTCTAGGATTGTTAGCTTTAATGGCTTGGGATGCTTTTTGGATGATTAATACTGTTTTAGCCGCTGGGGTTTAACATCACTTGACACATGAAAATTTAAACCTTAGAAAAAAGTAAAGTATTGTAAAGAGTATAAGCGAGACTTTGTGGGAATTCATGATAAGGCTTTTGCGAGGCTTTGGGCTGACAGTATGAGCTTAGCTGAAAGTTGAGTGATTTTTTAACTGATTCAAAAATACCTCAAAGGCAAAAATATTACCTTCATTTGTCAATGATTATCAGTGCTCACACGGATAAATTTTATAGATTTTTCGCCTCAAATCCAGAGAAATTACGGTTTGTGTATGGAGGTAGACAGGATATTCTAGGTCAAGGTTAGCAAGTAACTAAAAAGTGCAGAACACCCGAAAATTTTCTGATTACAGCATCTTAATATATTTTTGATAATTTTTACTTAAATAGAGATTGGTTTCATACAAGAAAGATTTAGTTATCTTTATTGGTCATCTCTAATAGAAAGGGGCTATAACAGGTGAAAGACAGTTAAAGATTTGCGGTTCATCAGGGTGCAATAGCACAAGCTTTGGGTGAATGATATGCCAAGAGGTTGCTTACGCAGAAAATAGGGTCAACATTCAAGAGTGTGTCAGGAATGAACAAGTCTTTATCGTCGTCAAAATGCCTAGATGAAGTAGATATACAGAAAAAAAACCCGGTTAAGCTGATGCAGCATCAGGAAGAACCTGCCTACCAGTTAGTACAAAAAATTCATAAAATTATCGTCAATAGCTCGGCTCCAACCAAGATGCTGCAAGATATTGCCAAGGTGCTGGGATCTGCTTTTAGAGTAGATTGCTGTAGCTTAGTGACAGTGTCAACTGAGGTGTCCGATGAGGCAATGTGTGCTCATTGGTGTGCGCCAGAGAACTTAGAAAGCCCTCAACCAAAAGAAATGTTTTCAACCGAACAGCACTTGAATTTACCAATCATGGAATGTGCTTCTGAAACATTGACCATTGAGGATATTTTAACGATTCAAAAAAGTTTGGCAATTGGACGCCCATGTTTGCCGTTGACAATAAAGGCTATTTTGGCAACACCCACTCGGTTTGCTGGTAAGAATAACGGCGTGATTGGGCTTATCAAATCACAGCCCTACAATTGGACTGACTCAGAAAAACATCTTTTGAAAGCTGCGGAGTCGGCTTGCGCGATCGCATTTTCTCAAGTAGCACAAGCACGGCATATAGGCTATCAAAATCAGTATCTGCAAACTTGTGTTCAGCATCAAAGCTTAATTAAGCAACTCACCATACTAAGTCGTAGTAACTTGGAGTTGAATCAAATGCTTCAGTTAGCACTTGCTTCTACATCTGAAGCTCTGCGAGTGGAGCGTGGTTTGCTCATACTACTAAAATATACCGATCCATTATTTAAAACTCGCTCAAAAAAACAAATTCCCAAAGCAAAAGCGACTGTTGTAGGTGAATGGTCTAGAGAAACAGAAAATAGCTATAACAATTACTCAGAGACTTTTGATAATTCCTTTTTTCTTGCAGACTGTGGTTTATGTCAGCGTGCCTTTCTAGACTCTGAAAAACCATTAATTATCAATGACGAGACAGATTTACAAGATACTTTAACAATTGCCCCAGTGTTGGCACTAGAAGTCTTGCCTGCATTGCTATTAATGCCATTGGAGATTCAAGGCAAAGTTTTGGGATTTCTTGTCTTACAGCAAGCCGAAACCCGCGACTGGCAATCAGCAGAATTAAATATAGTGGAAATGGTCTGTGCTCAACTCAGCAATGCCATCATCCAAACACAAACACTGCGGCAAGTGCAAACATTGGTAGATGAACGCACAGCACAACTGCAACGCAGTTTGGAAGTCCAAGCAAGACTTTATGAAGTCAAGCGCCAACAGACTGAACAGTTACAGAAACTGAACGATTTAAAAGATGAATTTTTAAGCAATATCAGCGATCGCTTACGTCATCCACTCACAAGGATTCGTATGGCTATCCGTAACTTACGTCAAATGGGGCAATTAAACGAGCGTCAAATAAAATACGCTGACATGATAGAGCAAGATTGCACAGATGAAATTAATTTGATTAATGACTTACTTACACTCCAGGAATTAGAAACTCATCACGAACGTCCGCAATTAGAAACTACCGACATCACCGCAAAAATTTATCATTTAGCAGCAGCTTTTGATACCAAACTAGCAGATAAAGGCTTGAGCCTTGCTCTAGATTTACCAGATTCTCCACTTTCAGTGCAAACCGAAGGAGAGAGTTTTGACCGAATTCTACAGGAATTGTTAACAAATGCCAGTAAATACTCAGAACACGATACTGTTGTGCATTTACAAGCGGCTCACCAGGTAAATCAACAAGTTGATCAAGTTATTATTAAAGTGAGCAATATAGGACGTGGCATCTCAGAAGAAGAAGCTACGTACATATTTGATAGGTTCCGTCGAGGGAAAGGGCGATGGACTCCGGGAACTGGCTTAGGGCTTGCGCTCGTCAAGTCTTTAGTTCAACATCTAAATGGGTCAATTGCGGTGGAGAGCTTGCCCATTGAAGATTCCAGCTTGAGCCAAATCTCCTTTACCCTGACGCTCCCCCAATTTTTTCCTTGAAAGTGACTCATATTCCAAAAGTGACTGAAGAACACAACATACAACAGGAACTGGATTTATCTGCTCTCAGCAACGACACCGAGCTTGAACCGGATGTGGTGGCTCGTGGAGCTGATGTGCAAGCTGTAAAAGTTCAAGTCGAGCAGATCGCAGAGCGACAACGACAAATCACTGCTCAACTCCAAATTCCCCAACCAGTTGAACGCGTCTGGAAAGTTCTGACAGATTATGAAGCTTTAGCAGAATTTGTCCCCAACCTCACAAAAAGCCGCCTTCTTGAGCATCCCCAAGGAGGTATTCGTTTAGAACAAGTGGGTTCTGGGCGCTTTCTACGTATTGACTTTTGTGCGCGTGTTGTTCTCGACTTGGAAGAATACTTCCCCAAGGAAATCAATTTCCGTATGGTAGAAGGAGATTTCAAAGACTTCTCTGGCACCTGGCTGCTAGATCCTTATCCCCTTGGTGAAAATTGGGGAACTCGTCTCTGCTATACTGTTAAGGTTTGGCCTAAGCGCACTATGCCTGTGGGAATGATTGAACGTCGCCTCAGTAGCGATATGCAGTTGAACCTTCTTGCAATTAAGCAGCGAGTATCAGAATATTTTTGAGGCAATAGCGAGGTGGGAGAAGGTTATACACTCACCTTTTCTTCTCTCGCTTTTCTTACTCTTTCAGTACCCCCAGGGGAATTCGAATCCCCGTTACCTCCGTGAAAGGGAGGTGTCCTAGGCCTCTAGACGATGGGGGCGCTTGGTTCACACTTATATAAATTTAACGACTTTCACAGCTTATGTCAACAGCTTTTTGAAAAAAAATTTATAGCAAGAAGAAAAAGAGAAAATTTCTAATGTGGACTAGCAAAAATGCTTCAAAAGGAAAAGAACACAAAACTCACAATGCAAAAGTTCAGAATAACTCAAGAGGCAGGGGGGCAGAAGCACCTTCTTTTCCCCGCCAGGCTGCTTCCAAGCCCCTTTCTTTGAAATCGCCAAACTTGTTCTTGACTCACACGTGCTCATCACAATTATTCACAAAAAAAACAAAAATGCTGTATTATAGCAAACTAAGTGTAAAAAACATCTTAAAGTTAGTCAGGAGCAGTGGGTGTACTGTCGCACTCAATAGAGTTAATATTTACTGTCCTTTACAAAAGATTTTGAAATACATCGCTCAAAATCTACCGCATGGAAGCATCTTTTGAAATCACCCTGCAGATGGTCATTACCGTCTTTGCAGGTATTAGTGCCCAGGTACTGGCTGCATCCCTTCGAGTACCTAGCATCGTCTTTTTACTGATGTTTGGTATTCTGCTTGGGTCTGATGGTATTGGGGTGTTGCACCCTCATGTGCTAGGCACTGGGTTGGAAGTTATCGTCGCTTTGGCAACAGCAATTATTCTTTTTGAAGGCGGACTCAACCTAGATCTACAAGAGTTAGGTAAGGTTTCGACTAGCTTGCAATTGCTCGTCACCCTGGGAACTATGAGCACGCTGCTTGGAGGGAGTATGGCAGCGCACTGGTTAGGTGAATTCCCTTGGACTATTGCTTTTCTCTATGCTTCCTTAGTTGTGGTGACAGGACCAACTGTTGTTAGTCCTCTGCTCAAGCAAATCAACGTGGATCGGCAAGTCGCAACGCTTTTGGAAGGGGAAGGCGTTCTCATTGACCCCGTAGGCGCTATCCTCGCGGTCGTGGTGCTCAACACGATATTAAACGACCACACGGACTTCATCACGGCAATGAGCAGTCTCATACTGCGCCTAGGCATTGGTGGCGTGATTGGTGCAGCAGGCGGCTGGCTCATGTCCTTCATTAGCAAACGTGCCAATTTTTTATCATTCGAGCTGAAAAACCTGGTTGTTCTGGCGGGATTATGGGGTTTATTTGCCCAATCGCAGATGATTCTCAGTGAGTCGGGACTGATGGCAGTTGTTGTTGCAGGAGTCGTTTTTGGAGATTCCTCGGTGCCAGAAGAACGATTGTTGCGCCGCTTCAAAGGTCAACTAACTATTCTGAGCGTTTCAGTGCTATTCATTTTGCTAGCTGCTGACCTATCTATTGCCAGTGTCTTTGCATTGGGTTGGGGCGGAGTGTTTACAGTTTTAGTACTGATGTTTGTTGTTCGCCCAATTAATATCCTCTTGTGTACTTGGAATAGTGATCTTAACTGGCGACAGAAATTATTTTTAAGCTGGGTTGCTCCAAGAGGAATAGTTTCTGCCTCTGTTGCTTCTTTATTTGCAATTTTATTAACGCAGCGCGGAATCAACGGTGGTGAGGCAATTAAAGCTTTGGTGTTTCTCACAATTATCATGACCGTGGTTTGTCAAGGACTCACCGCGGGCTGGATTGCCAAGTGTCTACAAATTACCTCAAAAGACGCAACAGGAGCAGTCATCGTGGGTTGTAATCCTTTGAGTCTACTCATTGCCCGTTTGTTTCAAGAACAGGGAGAACAGGTGGTCATGATTGATACTGACCAGCAACGTTGCGAACTAGCGGAAGCACAAAATTTGAGGGTGATAGCTAGCAGCGCCTTGGATACAGGTGTATTGGAAGAAGCAGGACTTGCCTCAATGGGAACTTTTCTGGCAATGACGAGTAATGGAGAGGTCAATTTTGTCTTGGCGCAACGTGCAGCAGAAGAGTTTAACCCACCCCGTGTCTTGGCTGTTTTCCCGCGTGATCCACAAGCAACCACCTCTACAAAAGAGAATCCGGTTAACCAGGCTTTTATTCCAGACTTACCAATTAAGACCTGGAATGAATACGTCAACGACGGACGAGTCAAATTAGGGACAACAACACTTAATGAATCTGATTTTGACTTTCAACAGACGCATATGCAAGCATTGATCAAAGCGGGCGAGTTGATTCCGTTACTGGTCGTACGAGAAGAACACCTTCAGGTTATGCCTGCAACGCAAGAGTGGGAAGTAGGCGATCGCATCATCTACCTGTTACATGATCCAAGACCACACCTTCTAAAACGCCTGTCGGGTGCTAGTCAATCAACTCGCCTGTCTCTGGAAAAGTTACCGGAGGTTGAAGAGATACCACTGGCAAAACTCTCTCAACTTTCCACTAGCGATGCTCCCACGCCTTAAAATTCATTATCCTTGAGCATTTGCTGGTTTGGGCGGTATGTTACCTGTTTCCGATACATCTGCTTCTGCGTACATTTTTTTGATTTGCTTTTCTTGCCAGAGCACACTCAACAAATGAACGACAGCCAGAATTATGGCAGCAACCGAGATGAGATAACTGTGTATTGTGTAAAGGTGCTGGACAGTGACAGTACTGATGGCCCCACCGCCAGTGAGAATGTCTCGCAGCACGGAACCAACAAAAGGAATAGCTTCAATGGTTCCCAGTTCAATGTTAAAACGCCAAAATCCTTCTTGATCCCAAGAGAGGATCATCGCTGTCCAACCCAATCCAATCGCACTTAAAGTAAAGAAAATTCCACTTATCCAAGCAGCTAGCCAACTCTTGCTAAATTGTCTGCTGACAAACATCACCACAATTTGGATCAGGGCAATGACAACAGCCGCATTACCAGCAATCTGATGTGCTTTATGGAACAACCAGCCGTATGAAACTTCTGTATCAATGATTTTCAACGACTGGTAAGCTCTACCTGCTGCTGGTTCATAGTAAAAGGACAGCAAAATTCCAGTGGTAGCACCAATTAATGTCAAAGTCACGATAACTACCGATAATATCGTCGTTATTCGCCGCAGAACCACATCTGACTGAGTGTTGTGCATGATTAAGTGCTCCTTGTTTAACTATTTATTTACTTTTATTACGAGTTTAGCTAAGAATTATTAAGAATAGTTAGCTTTTGAGGAGAACTTAAAACCCCCAACAGGAGGGCGCTTTTATACCAAGTACTTCACCCAATCTTTTAAGGGTCCTGGTGAACCGTACCACATTGGAGAACTTCTGGGAGAATGCCTAACTCCTTCAAGGACAATATTTTCTGCCCCTTCTAGATGAGCAGCTTCAATTGGTGTGATTCCATCACCCCAAGTGTTACCTTTTCCGCAGGTTAGCTGATAGCTACTGTAAGCTAACCAACCCCCTCGCCGCCTTTGCCCAAAGATAGTTTTTCCAGCAACACAAACATAGCGAACATTTTTGTAAAATGCCCCAGGATAGTTTTGATTTACAAAATCCAAATTCCAGCGTGTCCAGCGTTCTTGGCTCGCATGAGGTGTCCCCAAAGTGATAAGAGTTGCAACCAAAGGGTGAGCTTTCCACGCAAATGATGTGACCTCACCACGTCCCGAGTAAGGCTTTTCTCCCAAGTAAATGCGAGATATCCAACCACCTGCAGAGTGACCAATCAAGTTAACTTGAGACGCATTGGATTGCTGCAAGATCTGTTTGACCGTATCATCCAAGAGCCGCAAAATAGGCGTTATAGGTCTGCCACCAAGAGTAGGTATCCAATCGCGTCGTCGCAGAGGAACCATGACTGTAGAAAAACCTAATTCTTGCAAGGATTGTTCAAGTGGAAGATAAGCTACAGCGCTTTCTAGATATCCAGGCAAAATAACTGTTGGTAAAGACATTATTTGATTTTGGATAGAAATTAAAGATTAGTATTGAGAAAAAATTATGATGAATTTTAGAAAATAGAAGGATTGTGGGAAAAGTAACTCTACATACTCAGGCTTACGCAATTGCCCGAGCTTGAAAATATCTTAATTTTCACCTTTAATTATGAAAGTCATAAAAAGTCAAGTATTAAAAAATAATGACTTTTGAAGCGTAGCGTGATGAAATGCAACTTTTCAGTAGAATACCCGTCTATCGAGAATAAAGATAACAAAACAAAAAATTGGTATTCTTTCTGATTCCAGTTGCCGATAGGAAGCTATTATTTGTAGAGGGACACTTCCGTTCTACGACACGTTACCTCAAAGATAAAATTGCCAGATAACTGCAACCGAGCCGAGTGAACGATAACAGCTATGTCCTACGTCTCCCTCCTGAAAAATATACCAGAATTCTTAAGCCAGCCTACAGGGATAGCAGCTATAGCATCTCTTGGTATTCACGGTGCTATTGCATTGCTCTTACCAATAGTGCCAATGGCTTCTAAACCCAAACAAGAACAGCCCTCATCTAAAAGCAGTGTCGGTCTTGTTGAATTAAGTCAGGCGGAACAAAGCCGTCTGCCAAAACCTGCCACACCACAACTCTCCTTACAACCCCAAGCACCTGTCCTACCACAAGTTCCACCGACGAACTTTGCCAATCAATCCATTCCACCATTGCCGCCTTTACCACCACCTGCGGCTTCTACCGAGCTGATTCTACCCCCGCTTCCGAAAACAGATAACTTAGCTGTTGCTTCCTTACCTAAGGGTCAGTCTTTGCCAATTCTGTCCAAGAGGGATTTGCAACCTGACACCTCTTTGCGTACGAAAAGTAGACCCTTTTCACCTTTTGTAGATAGGGTAAAACTAGGGGAACCAAAGCCGCTGGAATCTGCCAGAATTCCTGACAATATCCCTCCAGTACAAGCTGCAAATATACCTCAGGAACAGGACTTGGTGAATACTGCTGCTCCTATGTCCTCTGACCAAGTGGCGACTGCATTACCGCAAGGAAGTACCGCCACACAAACGACTCAACCTGGGGATGAGGTATCACAAGTTGCTAGAAAACAACAGCTAGTAACGCCTGTTGTACAACCTCCACAAGCTAGAGACAGTAGCATAGCTCTCGGAGGGCAAAACCTTCCACAATTGCCGCAAGGTTCCAATTTCACAGCACCTGAGTTGCCACCATTAGCAGCTGAGCGGTCACTATCAACACCTAAGACTTTTGCAGAACGTTTTACTGAAGTCAAAAACCAATATCCTAATCTAGAAACGAAACAACCCATCGCCGCAATAGTTGATGCGAAAGCGGGGACAGAAGGAAACGTTGAAGGTGATTTGGTAGTCAATCCTCAAGGTCAAGTTGAATCAATAAACTTCCTTGATAACTCCGTTGCTTCTGAACTGAAAACATCTGTGAGGGAATATTTCAGGCAATATTTTCAGAGCAATCCTGTTCAGGCAAATGGCAAACCCAAGTTTTACCCATTTAACATTTCTTTTAAGTTAAATAGTAGCAACATTTCTAAAACGCCTGCACAAGGGCTCTCCACCTCATCTCAAGTCAATCAAGCACAACGAAGCCTTGTTCAACGTTTGCGTTCGGTTGAAGTCAGTTCGCAACCATCCAAGGAACCACAAAAACTCAACCAGGTAGAGCGTTTGCGTTCCTCATCGGTCAATCAGCAAGTCTCTCAAACGAATCAAAAGACATCTGCACCCCAAGCTAGTCAAGAACGACAAACATCAAAACAGCAGGTGATTTTGAGACAAACAACCTCTGCACCGCAAACGAATAAAGAAGAACAAACATCACGGCAACAGGTCGTTGTCAGGCAGTCTGCGTCTTCTTTACAAACGAATAAAGAAGAACAAACATCACAGCAGCAGGTCGTTGTGAGACAGAGTACATCTGCACCGCAAACAAATCAAGAACAAACTTCTCAAGAAGAAGCTACTAACAATCAGCCTTCTGCTTCTATTGAATCAAGTAAAAAATTACTACAACAGTTGCGTCAAATTAGAGACAAAAGACAAACTAGCAATCAAGAAAAATAAACACAGTTGCATGAAGAATTGAGAATATGTTTGTAGTAAAGCCTTACTATAAACTAAGGATTTGAGCTAAAATTCCTCAGCTTGCTTTCTAATAACGAAAAACCCTCCTAAAATGCCAGAGGGTTTTCTTTTTGTAAATTTTTTAGCTACCTTGCCAACCTTGTTCCGATTTCTGGAAAACGTAAGCAGCAACCTCTAAAATTTCCTGTTCACTTAACTTACTCTTGTATGCAGGCATGGCATTTTTACCATTTTGCACCTGGTAGATAATCGCTTGAATTGAATCTGCATCATAACGCTCCAGGTACTTTGATAAAGCTTCCTTTTTCAAAGTTTTTTCGGCAATGAGGATGTTACCACCGCCTATATGGCAAGAAGCACAGTTATCGTTGAAAATTTTGGCACCATTAGATATTTCTGCTGCAAATACTGTATGAGTAAATGTAAATTGGAAAAGGGCAATCGCCAAGAAAACGACGAATACAACTATTCTCAAAGGATTCTCCTTACAACTAGCCTCCAGCCACTCAAATACTATCTCTAGTAACTATTGTAAAGCTGTTAGAAGCCCTAAAAGAACTACTCTTGGATACAGTTGCTCACTCCCAAGTACTGCTACACTATGATGCTCCAAATTAATTGTGACAAACGCGACATTTTTTGAAGAACAGTGAATACAAGTACTAAATTATACTAATTTCTCTTTTGTTTGCTCTCTATCATCGAGCCAGCATACGTTTGAATACATTGGTCAAAACAAGGATTTCTTCCTCATTTAGGTGACAGGCGAAATATTTTGCAATTCCTTGAGCATACACGGGCCACATCCGCTTTTGCATAGCAAGTCCTTCTTCCGTCAGGACGGCATAAGCTCCCCGGCGATCGCTGCTACAACGCTCTCGGCGGATGAGTCCCACTGCTTCTAGACGATCAACTAATCGCGTTATATTGCTGCGGCTGAGGAGAACTGCTTGAGCAAGTTCATGCAGGCGCAGTTTACACTCCGGTGCTTCTTTGAGTGCAAAAAGTACATCGTACCACTCAAGTGATGGTAGCTCCGCCTGTGCCAACTCTTGCTCAATCAGGTCAATGACCTTCATATGGACTGTCAGAAAAGCTCGCCATGCTGTGTTACTTGCTGAATCAAGGTTTGTCATTATAAGTGCGTTCTCATCAATGAAATAGTTGCAGATGCAACTATACTGCGTTATAGTTCATATAGTTGCAATTGCAATTATATGAACTATAACAAATGCAAGTGCAACAAAAATGTACGGCAATTTTGCTTTGGTGACTTCTCAACTACGAGTAGCCCTGGAAATATTAGCAATGCAAGAATTCAATAAGGGAACGCAACACCTTGTCAACTGGCTAGGTCTAACTGCTGTCGTTTCGGCATCAACTCTGTGGGCGATCGCTGCCAATGTTGCGAACAGTTTGTTTTCAATAGGTGTGAATCCCCTTGATTTAGCTGGAGTAAGTGCGCTGATTGCCACATTAGGATTAACTTTACTAAATACTCTCTTAGGAGGCGGAGGTACCAAGGCAATAAGTAAAAAACAGTTTGCCCTTGGTATTTTGTTTGCTCTGTTCGTTGGGGCTGATTACATTGCAATTGCTAAACTTCCAGTCGCAGTGGCGATCGTCCTCATCTTCAACTCGCCAACAATTGTGGTGGTATGGACAGCAATCACAACTAGGCATTTCCCTTCAGCAAAAGTACTGCTGGCGCTTGTCTTATCAGTTATCGGCGTAGTACTGGTTTCTGGAATGCTAGCGAGGGAAACGGAACAATTTAACGCCTTTGGAATACTTGTCGGCTTGACAACGGCAGTCTTGTTTGCAATCTACACCATGTGGAGCGAGAAGGTAAGCGTTTCCGGTACATCCATAGAAGTGATGCAACAAATCTTTTCTGTAGCTAGTTTGTTCTGGATTGCTTACTTATTCACGCAAGGAATGCCTATTCAGCTTCTACAAGGGGAGAACTTTCCTAAAGTTCTCTACATGGGCATCGCTGGTAATTTGTTTCCCTACTTACTATATCTGTGGGGTATCCAACGTGTGCAAGCACAACGTGCAGTCATCGTTGCCACTATTGAACCCGTGATTGCAGCAGTGCTGGCATGGGTGTGGTTTGGGCAAAGATTGACAGCAATGCAAATCATCGGTGGTGCACTAATTTTAATGGCAATTACTGCGTTACAACTGACAAAATCTCAAGCCCAAAATTCGTTGCAACAGTAAATTTCGCGGGTCACAGAAAAAAATTATAGAAAATTGGCGCAAGTCATTGCGGTAACAACAATCAATAGGAGAATAGTAATGCTTAATACTACAGTGGGCGCTTCCAGCAATGCATCATCAAGCTCTAACGACGAACCACAAAAGCGGTTTGGCTTATTGACATACTCACCGGGCTGAAGCCACGGTGATTCTTTACGCTTCATTGGGTTCTGCTACCGAAGTAGTCTTACAATCCCTCTGCGTACATTTAAGGTCGTGGCGATGCCCCATCCCGACCATTTCTATATTTTTGGATGCGTTTTCATCTCTTTGTTGCTCAGTACTGCAATTTAAACAAAGTATTGAGCGAACAGAAAGATCAATTTTGCCCCAACGAAAACCACAACATGAACATATTTGGCTTGTTGGTTGCCATCGGTCTATGACTCGAAAATCACGATTGAATTTTTCCGACTTAGCTTCACAAAGGTTTCTAAATTCTCGCCATCCTTGCAAATTAATTACCCTAGATAGTCTACGGTTCTTGACCATCCCTGATACATTTAAATCTTCCAAAACAATTACTTGGTTATCCTTAACTATTTTGGTTGATAGCTTCTGTAAAAAGTCTTTTCTAGTATCAGAAATTTGGTTGTGTAGTTTAGCTATCCTTATGCGAGTTCCGTTTCTTCTTTTTGAGTCTTTTTGCTGACGCGCTAATTTTCGCTGTAATCTACGAATTTTGCGGTCATGTTTTGAGTAGTTAGGGCTTAGAGCTTTTTCTCCATTACTCATGACAGCAAAAGTTTTTATCCCCAAGTCAATACCAATACTTTGGTTATTAGTAACAGCAAGATTAGGTTGAACTTCTACAACGAAGCTAAGAAAATAGCGATTAGCACAATCTTTGATGACTGTGACTGAACTAGGTTCAGAGGATAATTCTCTTGACCAAATTGGCTTGATTGTTCCAATTTTAGCAAGATAAACTTCCCCACGCTGAACGGAGAAAGCGGCTTTCGTAAATGTTGCAGATTGGCTGTTTGTCTTTTTCTTGAAGCGAGGTTGACCCACTTTCTTACCTTTCCTTTTCCCTTTAAGGGAGTCAAAGTAGTTTTTGTAGGCTACCTCTAACTGTTTAAGAGATTGCTGTAATGGCACTGACGAAACATCAGACAGCCACTTTCTTTCCTCAGTCTTTTTGGACAAAGTGAGAGATTTCGCCAAGCTGTTATAGCCCGGAAATTTACTGACTTTACTTAAGGCTAGAGCATCATTCCAGACTACCCGAACACAACCAAACAACTGAGCTAAGCTTAGTCGCTGTTGGTCTGTTGGATAAAATCTGTACTGATATCTGGCTTTCATATCTACTATTCGCGTATTCTATTAGTATACCAATATTTACGTTGATAGTCATGCCGTTTCAAAAAAAACACAAACTGGGATTTACGAGTGATGCTCCGTTAGACTCAATCCCAGTTTGCTTAAAACTCAAGCCTGGAGTGAGGGAAAAGCTAAGGAGCATTCCTCACTGGCAAGAAAAGTTAAGAGCGTACATCGACAAGTTAATTGAAGAGGAAAAGCCGTCCTAGAAGGACGGGGTTTTCAACCCAAGTTTTCGATAAAAACATTGATTAAAAGTTGGAAATTCGGTGATTGTTCCTGTCAGACCAGTTATTGATTTTGATTTAAGTATGCAATCTAACGACAACTTATTAAAATTAGCGGTGACTAGCTTATCCCTCCACGTTTGTATCACTTTATTTAAGGAGGATAAAACTTGTCACCGCTGACTATCCTTTATGTGTACCACCCTAAATGTTAGGACGTGTCACCCAAAGGATTGTTTCGCCAAACATCAGGACAAAGTGTTTCTGTCAACAGCGTTTACATTTAGCCTTCGACAGTGAGTTTACCAATCATACCTGCACCACGATGAGGTTCGCAGTAGAAGGTATATTCACCTGGAGGGGTGTCGGCGGAAATTGTTGTTTCGAATTCTTGACCAGGGCTCATCAGCAACTGCTTATGAGACAGACCTTTAGCTAGATCAGCGCTCTTAGCTGGGTTTTTAGCAGCATCAAACACAACATTATGAGGAGGAACTTTGTTGTTCACCCATTTAATTGTGTCGCCTGGTTTAACTGTCAACTTACTTGGTTCAAAAGCCAGCATTCCCTTGTCACTACCCAGTTTTACAGTGTATGTCTCAGCGGCAGCACTGGGAGTAAAAACAGCGAAGCTACTAACAACTAAAAAAATTGTTAACAATGCTAAACCAAGGCGCCGTAAATTTGACGCAATGAACTTCATGGCTTTCTCCTAACAGCAGGTTTTATTTTCCTTATCCATTTTAAATAAAATTAAGCCCAAATATGACAATATGTCGTAGATGCAAGTTTTTTTTAAACAATAGGAGCTATGGACAGTAAACTTGAGTCCAACCAGCAATGACTACTTGACTCGGATACAAAAAAATGTATCTAGGTCAAAAGAGAAAAAGAGAACCAGCAAAGAATAGTTTTCTATAGAGTTTCAAACAGATGTTTTCCATCAGACAACTTATGTAATGAAAACTTCTGTTTTGTGCTTTATCTATCTATATCAAGAGCGATTGGCTCGTTAACGCTCAAATAGTGAACTATGTAAGAGTCTACATTGGCAGCATGAACAGGTAAGCTATTGCTGTCAAAAAACACCGCTACAACGGCTAGAGCCAGGAATAGATAACGCGTAAAGAGTTGATACACTATCGCGTTTAGTCAAGGATCTGTAGTCATTAGTCACTAGTCCGTGGTCACGAGTCACTAGTCTTTAATCCTTTATGAAAAGCGTTAATAACCAATAACCAGTAACCAATGACCAATGACCAATGACTAAATCCTCATGTAGGTTTTAGTAATAAATTTTACCGCCACCCCATTTTTCACCGATAATCTTCGGTTGTAGGAGAATATGACCAGCGATCGCCTCCAAGTCATCATCAGTGAGATTTCTCATTTCTGTGAAAATATCTGCACTCTTGGTGCTGGGATGTAATTCCGAAATCTCCTCTTCCCCATCGTATGTGGTGGGATTTTTCATGTAGTCCACCAAACCTTCAATGTTGTTGCGGTTTGGTGTAGCTAGGGCGAGTGTTTCTGGATCGAGTCCTACGTTTTGGTTTGTCTTGGTTATACCCCCAGCATGGCACTGGGCGCAAGCGTAGTTAAATAAGCGTTTGCCTTCCTTGACTTGTTTGAGGCTCAGTACAACGGTTTCACCATTCTCATTAAATGGCACTGTGCGGGTAGCTTTATCTAGTTCCACTGCGGTGGCGCTACCGGTAAAGAATTGAAACGTCAGCAAAATAGTAGCCGCAAAAATGCCAAACAATCTTCTAAACATTTTTCCCCTTAACGATTTTGATGCTCAACACAGCTAAGATGGCGATGCTCAATCTCATTCGTACTCATGGTCAATGGCTGATTACTCTTTCGTTATTAGCCATGAAGTTAGAGCGCGAGACTTCAGGTCACTTCGGTTTCCCCAACTGAGTTGTTAGTACCTTCTGGTTGTCTTTCAGAAAGAATTTGGGAAATAATTGCCTTTGCATCCTCTAAAGCCAAACGGGTCTTAGGATTTTTATAGGCAATTAAGAGTTTGTCACATAAAGACAGCACCTTTTCCACAGGAACACTGTAGTCAGTCGCTATCTCGGCAATTGACAGATCCGCAAAACCCATAACGCTTCAAGTAGAGATTGAGCTGCTGTAATACCAATATCATGTCGGGAGTGCAATTTGTTCCCCAAAGTAGGGGTGTAGAAATGACAGTTATCAAACAGGGAAAACTCTTACAAGCTATTCCTGCCAAAGTGAATGGGGAAACATCCACCAAGAAGGTATGACGCACACATTCCACGAACTAGCAAGTGCTGTTAGGTTAACATTTGTTAACAATTTTTTTACTCTCACGGAAGTTGAAGGATTGTTTATAGAGAGCGATGGCTTCTCTAAACAAGGTTTCTATGACCACAAATACGAGTACACAACAAAAAGCTCAAATTGAGAAATTATCCAGACCTATTGTAGAGAAAGTAGCCATTATCGGTGCTGGACTTGGTGGTCTAGCGGCTGCGATCGCCCACCATTAACTCACTGGAGCCAAGGTAGGGTCATTCTTTTAGGTGATGCTACTCATCCAATAGCACCCGCACTGGGACAGGGAGCAAATACTACATTTGAAGATACATATGAACTTGCCCAAAGCTTTTCACAATCATCTAGTATGCAAGAAGTTTTTGCTAACTAGGAAAAACGTCGCATACAAATCATCCAAACTCGCAGTGCCTTGGGTGAGAAGCGTTACTATGAAACCGACAGTGAGACATCTTCTAGGCAGATGAATGAGCGTTCACAAATGGCAACTATGAACGAGTTCCAGGATTGGCTTTATGGCTACAAGCCATAATAACCTACTGAATTTACAAATTTCTACACACATTTTTCAAAGCAGTGAAGGGCACTATTTCAGCTATCCCTTCCCTCCTGTAAATGTCACACTTTCAATAAAATACCTGTTAAAAAATGCGTAAATTGCCAAAGCTGGTAAAGTAAACACCATCGAAGCTGCCATAATATAGTTCCAATAACTAATAAATTGACCTTTAAAAGAATTTAATCCTAAAGGAAGAGTAAACATTTCTGGATCAAACAAAATAACGATAGGTAGCAAGAAATTATTCCAACTTCCCATAAACACAAAAACTGCCTGTGCTGCTAGTGCAGGTTTTGCCAAAGGCAGAACAATATGCCGGAAAATTCCCCAAGTATTTAATCCATCCAGTTGAGCTGCTTCTTCTAATTCTTTGGGAAAATTCACGAAAAACTGTCGCATCATGAAAATGAAGGTGGCATTGACCATGCTGGGTACAATCATCCCTTGATAGGAATTCAGCCAGCCTAAGGCTTTCAAAATTAAAAATGTGGGAATGAGGGTGATCTGTGCAGGTACTGCCAACACTGCCAAGATAAGAAAGAACCAGAATCGCCTTCCTCGAAAGTGCAGCCTTGCTAAGGCATAACCTGCCATTGAATTAAACAACAAGTTTAGTACAGTAACACTGACAGCAATAAATACACTATTAAACAGCCACCTGAGAAATAGAGGTTCTTGGAAAAAAATTTGTTTGTAGTTATCAAGAGTAAAGTTCTTGGGTATGAAATTAGCTCCACCCCTGACAATTTCAGATAATGGCTTAAATGATGCTGAAAGCGCCCACAAAAAGGGAATGAGAGTAATGACTGCATATAGTGTCAGTACGGCATACAGCAGTACTTTGAGCCACGAGACGCGAGAAACGTTAGTCAAAATTTTTCGCCTCCAAAAAACCGCCGTTGAATCAAAGTGACAACAATAATGACTGCTGCGAGCAAAAAGGCGATCGCCGCCCCATAACCCATCTGCAAGTTACGAAACACAGCTTGGTATATCAGTAAAACTACGGTAAGAGTGGCATTATTTGGTCCGCCAGTCCCGTTAGAAAAAATATAGGACTGATCAAACAGTTGAAACGTACCAATCACTCCCATCGTGATCACAAAGAAGGTTACAGGTTTGAGTATAGGAATCGTGATATGAATAAACTGCTGCCAACCATTTGCTCCATCTAGCGATGCTGCTTCGTACAGTGAACGAGGGATGTCCTGTAACGCCGCTAAATAAATCACCATATAAAACGGTGCGGTTGACCAAATATTCATCAGCATAATGCCTTTGAGTGCAACTGCTGGATCTCCCAACCAGTTGTAAGTAGGCAGTCCTACAAAGGCGAGAAAATCATTGAGTAGCCCATTTGTGTTATAAATCCACATGAAAATCAGTGTCAAAACAGCTGAGGAAGTGACTGTTGGCAAAAAGTAAAGGACACGCCACCAGCTTTTGGCGCGAATACCAGAATTAAGAGTCACAGCCAAAATTAAAGCCAAGATTGTTTGGATTGGCACGACAATTGCAACATATTCTGCTGTATTTTTTAGAGCAATCCAAACTCTTTCATCTTCAATTAGTCGTGTAAAGTTGCGAAAGCCAATAAATTGGTACTTAATACTGCCAAGAAGTTGAACTTTGTGCAGGGAAAGAAAAACAGCCCAGAGAATTGGTAGAACTACAAACGTACCTAACACTAAAATGGTTGGCAACATAAACAGATACCCAGCTAGATCTTCTGTTAAGTTCGATCTAGTACTTATCCTCTGCCTTCTCATTTCAATCACACATACACCTCCAACTTATTCTGCACCATCTGGCTGTAGCGATAGGTGATGCATGATTATTCATCTTAACTCCTAAGTAAAATGCACTGATTTCCAGGAGTTATAACCAGTTTTAGGGCTAACATTTTCAAATGTATTATCTGTATATCTTATTAAGACTAGTTTAGAGTAGCTTGTTCATAACAAGTTTAATGAGAAGTTTGCATTGCTTTCTATACATAAATGTAAACTTTTAAAAAATCTTTATTTTACTTTAATTATTATTTATGATTGTAAATACAAAATATATTAATAATTACTAAATTATTCGGTGTAATATCTATTTTTGTTTTTTTTAATAACAAAGTTACCTTCTAATAGATAAAAAAATATTCTTTATTAGAAGAAGTCAAAATAATAGCGAAAGAAATGTCAAGGTAATCAAAAAATCCTCAGAGTTGGACCTGTTGGTGAAACAACGGTTTACACACATGGTTTTACCCAACCCTTGAACTTAGAACTCGGTTAAGTTATTGGTCCTTAAGCTGGTTTGTATGCAATGAATGCCGTATGAGCCTTGGGCAGATGAAATTGACCATAACTCTGAGTTGTTTGGACCTCAAAGCCTACTCGACGAAGCTTTGCTGTCACATCTGCCGCTTTGTATAACTGCTGACGGTGAACTTCGTCATCTCGTCTGTAATGTTCACCCACTTTCCGAAAGGTGATGATTCGACGGGTTAGTATTTCGCTGTCTCGATCCTCTTGTTTTTCAACGAGGACTATCCAGTCATCTGTCTCGGTAAAGTTCTTAATTGGGGTCTGTGATATGACTTGTCCCGGTTCTGCAATGTCGAAGATGAAGACACCTCCGGGAATTAAGGCGTTATATATACGGTAGAAAAGCTGAATAAGCGTTTGGCTATTGTTGTCTGGATCAAACAGGTAGTTGAGGCATTCACTAAGAGAAATGACAGCATTGCATGGTGGAATGTCAGCTTTGAACAGCGATTCGATGCGAAATTCGGCATCTGGTACTCTTGTTCGTGCAATTTCGACCATTGCCTCAGAGATGTCAATTCCAAGGACTTTGTAATCAGCCTTCGTAAATTCTTGCGCTGATAAGCCGCTTCCACAACCCAATTCTACTATTAGACCTTCCTGTATTTGGCTACGGTTTAGGATTTCCAAAATGCCAGGAACAGATTTGAGAGCCCAATCACTAAAACCAGCATCATGAATAAACGCGAGGTCTTCTTTGTACCACTCATTCATATTGCGCGACTTGAGCATTCGTTTTCTTAGTTTAGAGGGATTGATGTTGTACTGTGGGCTAACGCATCCTACTAGGGCAAGATGTGACATTTACTCCATGGCGATAGCCAAAGGCTAAATCGCTCCGCTTATCGCCTTAATCAACTCATTCGCCTCTTCTTGGGCGCGCAGCATTGCCTGTTTTAAGGGTTGCTGTCCCAGCAAAGCGCTGACAAATTGGTTGTCAAAATTGTTCGTAATCGCTGCTGGATACTCACCTATTTGCCAAGGCATAGCATAATCTACACCTGTCACAAGTGCAGTCCGTAAGGGGTCTTGGTCATAACCTAATTTCTGAGCAACAGATTTACGAGATGGCAAAGCAAAGCCTGTTTGTGTCCACTTTGTCATACCTTCTTTACCCGTGAGATAAGAAATGAGTTCCCAAGCTTCGGCTTTGTGCTGGGTTTGCTTGTTCATCACGTAGGCAACCGTGAAGACCATTGTTCCTTTCTTATCATTAATTGTAGGTAATTCTGCACTAGCAAACTCCACATTGGGAAAAGTTTCATTCAGGTAAGGAATTGCCCAATTCCCCTCAATCACCATTGCGACCTTACCCTGACCAAACATTTCACTACCTGAGTTTGTCCCAACATCAGATTTTTGAGCTGAGGAGCGGTCTTTTCGATACTGGTCTACCACTAACTGTAGTCCTTGCAATCCAGCATCACCAGCAAATGTTGCATAACCATTCTGGTCTACAAGTTGCCCACCAAAAGCTTTTATTTTGTAAGCCTGACGTGCTAACTCTGAACTTTCTCCAAAACCATATTGATCAATTCTGTTATCTCGGTTACGGTCCACAGTTAACTTTTGTGAATATGCGCGTAGTTCATTCCAAGTTTTTGGAGGGGTGCTTAACCCAGCAGATGCAAAAGCTTTTTTGTTGTAAAACAGGGCAAGTGTGGAATAGTCTTTAGGAAGACCGTAAAGATGATCACTATACTTGAAGCTATTAAGTAGATTTTCCTCAAAGTCCGGTATGTCAAACTCTGGGGTAATATACGCATCAAGTGGTTCCAAAACATTTTGGCTCATGAAGAAAGGAGCCTCAAGAGCATCCAGATAGAAGACATCGGGTGCAGCTTCACCAACTAAGCGGGTTTTCATGACATCCATGTATTGGTCGTTGATGACCTCATGCCTCACTTTGATACCTGAATGCTGTACTTCAAAGTCTTGTAGCAGTTCTTTTAAGAGTTTTTGCTCTGCTGGGCTTGATGTCCAACCACCGAGTTTAATGGTGACTGGGGTTGGTGCTGAGGAGACGCTCGCAAGCGGTAGATTTTGACAACCAATGACCAAAAGGGCGATCGCCACCAAAAGTCCAAAAAGTTTTAACAAGTTGGTTCGCTTCACGATTAGATGAAGAATTCTTCCACTTTACATATTGCCTCTGTAGCTCCAGGCTGATTTTTTCTTTGTTTAAATTTTTGTTGAGAAATGCAAGCTACAATTAACAAAAAATTACAAATTCCCTTGAATATTGCTTGTTTTATCCATATGTAAAGATAGCTTATGGAACAGATTCCCATAGAAACTGCTGCGCCTCTGGCAACGAAAGTACCCCAAATTGCGATTTCAGAACCGACTCTTGTTCAAAACTCGACACCAAGTTCAGCAGTTTTAAAGAAGAATGCTATTCGTATCAGCTTAAGAGCCTCGACTGCGGATGCTGTCTTTTCAGCAATATTTTCAATGACAACCAGTGGTATTTTACTTAGTAATTTCTTAGTGGAGTTAAATGCAACTCCAGTCGTTTTTGGAATGTTGTCTTCCATACCAATGCTAGTGAATGTCGTTCAGCCTTTGGGTGCTTACTTGTCAGAACGCACAACGAGTCGCTTTCGGTATTCCTTGTTGACAAATGGGATTGCCCGGTTACTCTGGCTGATTCTCGTCATTGGCATTGCAGCTGTGAGCTTTGGATTGATCAGTTCTGAGCAATTGATGGTGCTGACGCTTGTGATTGTTTTGTTAGGCAATCTACTTGCAGGACTTGGAAGTGCATCGTGGTTGAGTTGGATAGCAGTCTTAGTCCCTCGTCAATTGCGAGGACGCTTTTTTGGAATACGTAACAGTGTCACCAGTTTGACGAATTTGATTTGTGTTCCTTTGGCAGGAATAGCTGTCTCTACATGGTTTGGTGGAAGTTTACAAGGTTATGGAGTTATTGTATTAATTGGCACTTTATCGGGGATGATGAGTCTTGGATGTCAGTACTTTCAGGTGGATGTGAATCCACAGATAGAGTACAGTTCCTCTCTCGGATCTTGTGCCCAAAATGCTGTTCCCAAACAGATAGATAGTACTAATACAGAACCAAAAGCTATAGAAAATCCTACAGAGAATAACACTCAGTCTGCATCTTATTCGACTAAAACCGAAAATATCTTAAAGAACTCTAACTTTTTGATGTTTTTGTTTTATTTCAGTTCATGGATGTTTGCCTTTAACCTGAGTGGTCCCTTTTTCAACCTCTATATGCTGGATACTCTAAATCTTGACGTGAGTTGGGTTACTGTATACGGCAGTATTCAGGCAGGGGCAAATATGCTGATGCTCATTCTGTGGGGAAAGTTGTCAGACAAAATAGGCAATCGTCCAATCTTAATACTCATTGGGATTGTCGCTGCTCTGACACCCTTATTTTGGTTAGGGATTGGTATTAATGTCTATGACCTTTGGCTGTGGTTACCACTCCTACACATTTTCATTGGAGGAACTTCGGCAGCAGTTGATTTGTGTAACAACAATATGCAGCTAGGAATTGCACCTGTCAAACAACAATCCATTTATTTTGCAATTGCTGCTGCTGTTGGCGGGGCTAGTGGAGCTTTAGGCACTACTATAGGTGGCTTCATTGCACAAAATTCTTCTTTAAATGGCTTACTAGGATTATTCGCTGTCTCTGCCATATTCCGACTCGTAGCGCTTATCCCATTGCTGTTTGTACAAGAGGCGCGAAGCCACTCATTTTCCCAGATGATACAAACTCTTTGGATATTTCGCACAAAGACCGTTCACAGTTCAGGAGTAAGAAGTTAGGGAGTTTTCGCTCAGTTCTCCCAACTCCTGACTCCTAACTTCTATCACTCAGCAGCGGTAGAACTCAAAGTTCTTGTCTCCCAAACCACCATGTTATGAGTTGTCATTGGTGTAGGTGGCTGGTGCAAGGCGATGAACTGTGCTAGAGTTCTCTTGAGCTGAGTACGAGGCACAATATCATCGATAAAACCGTGCTTTAGCAAATCTTCCGCAGTTTGAAAGTCTTCTGGAAGTTTTTCTCGTAGGGTTTGCTCAATCACTCGCCGACCAGCAAAACCAATAGTCGCTTTCGGTTCTGCCAGGATAATGTCGCCCAACATGGCAAAACTAGCGGTCACCCCACCCGTGGTGGGATTTGTCAAAACAGGAATGTATAGTAGCCGAGCTTCTCGATGACGTTGCAAAGCTGCAGAAACTTTTGCCATTTGCATCAACGAAAGCATCCCTTCTTGCATCCTCGCTCCACCAGAGGTGCAGACAATAACCACAGGATAGCGTCGCTGAGTTGCTTGCTCAATCAAGCGGGTCAGTTTTTCTCCTACAACCGAACCCATGCTTCCACCCATGAACCGGAAGTCCATGACGCCAAGAGCAACAGGTAAACTATTGATTTGACCCAAACCTGTTTTCACGGCATCTACCAAGCCCAGTTTGTCCTGCGTTTCTCGCAAGCGCTCACCATATGGTTTGCGATCGCGAAATTGCAGTGGATCGGTGGGACGCAAATGTTCATCCATTGGTCTCCAGGTGTTTGCATCAATCAATTGACGGATGCGCTCATCACTATCAACTCGATTATGATGTTCGCACTCCACACAAACCATCTGATTAGCTCTCAGGTCTTTGGTATATGTCAAGACTCCACAGTGAGAACATTTATGCCACAGCCCATCAGCAATTTCCCGTTCTTGGCGTTCTAGAATGGTAGATCCTGATTTCCGTCGATTTGCAAACCAATCTAACAGAGACTTTAAACCGCGTGTTTCTTCGTTGTTTGCCATTTGTATCTTATTTTAGTGGATTGTATGTTCAAAATAAGTCAAGCTGCTTCGGGTTGTCTTAGTCTTTTCTTATTAGCCCTTTGTCCATACTAGGGATTAATGACCATAATTTATGAGGATTTATTCTAATCTTTCTTGTAAGCAAATCAGATCTTTCGCATACATCTTTGGTTGTCAGCTTAACGAAAATACCTAAACTAATTCAAGTCTCTTGTTCGTCTTCTGGGGGACTTAAAAGCAGCAACGCAGTCCACTTGTCTTGTAAACGTACCTGTAAAGCTGCCGGAGTTCCAGCGCCCAAATAGGATTTCACCCCCAAATCTATAATTTTTGTTGGTATATCATGAGAGGCTAGCAGTTGTTGCATAAGTTCTGCTTGCCAACGAGTACTTGTTGTTAATAGGGTAATCCAAGTCATTTGTCGGATTTGCCAGTCCCATACTGTGGTCAACCCGTCATTTGCAGGTTGTCTCACCGCCTCCGGGGCTGGATTCACAATTTGATATTATCAAAAGCTTAAAGATGGATAGGGTGATGAAATTTACAATTATAGTGTAGCGGGAAGTCAACATTGAGAGATCAGGTCAAAATCTTTCCTTTGGTTTCCTATTTTTCTTCAACAACCAAACGGCTGAAATTTTTCTCTGTCTTAAGGTAGAGAAAAAGAAGCACCAGGAGCAGAGAGCAGGGGAGTTAACGTCCATTAACTCTTCTTCTCCCCCTCCCCGCTCCCATGCGCCGTACCCTTCATACTTATTAGAGGATAAATTATTGGAGGATAAATTTTTAACTAGTTGGGAAAAATAATTGTAAATAAGAAAACAAAATAGCTTCGCCCCCAAATAGAGCAATGACTGCTCCTGAAGCGAGAAAAGGACCAAAAGGTATCTTGTGTTCCCATTTTTGAGACAGCGCTATGCGATTGCTGTGCCTCGATAGTATGATTTTCCCTCCACCTATTACCACTCCAACCAGACAAGCAAGAAAACTCGCAAGGAGCAAAGACTTCCATCCTAGCCACGCTCCCATCATGGTTGCTAATTTGGTGTCCCCTCCACCCATAGCAGTTTTCCCAAAGATTATTGAACCAAGAATGGCGATCGCATCAAACAACCATAAGCCAAGTACTGCTCCTCCTATCGCCATCTTGAGATGATGAGCTAATCCAACCCAACTCGCCTCGGATAAAAAACCATTAACTAAAAAACCATTAATCATGTGAAAAATCATTCCCAGTACCAAACCCGACTTAGTCAGTGGGTTGGGTAGTGTCATTGTATCTAAGTCAATGAGTGATAAGGCTAATAACCAACTGCAAAATGCCCAATAACCCACTGTAGAGAGAGAATATTGAAATCTCCAAAAAACTAACAAAAAAATAAAACCCGTTACCACTTCTACCACAGGGTAACGGATAGAAATTCTACTTTTGCAATAGCGACAGCGCCCTTTTAACCATAGCCATCCCAACACTGGTACATTATCGTAGGGTTTGAGTTGGTTTAAGCAATGGGGACAGCGAGAAGGCGGAAACAGAATCGACAGTCCAGCTGGTAGTCGATAGACGACTACATTTATGAAGCTACCAACAGACGTACCTAAAGCGAAAACAATTAGACTTACCTGGACTGTGAGCAAGATGTCCATTTTGTCATTTGTCCTTCATTTGTCATTTGCTCAAAGGTTATAACCTCGACTCATGACTAATGACGAGTGACTCATGACTCAATACATATATGATTCAATTTGATTCAACTGTACAAAACATTCTTCTGGCAACAGGACAGGGTGGTTGGTAAAAATCACCTTACCGCGATGATTAAACCGATTAATTGCGACTCCTGAAGGTTGCCCGGTCATTTCGGGATGTACCTCACAGTAAGTGTGGTAGATTTGCCCAGCGGCTCTGATGACGGCAGGATCAATCAAAGCTGGCTGGTTCTTCTGATTGGTATAGTTTTCTTGTCCTTGTCTTAAAGCGTACACCACTCACTGAATTTTTTGTAGGTTTGTGTTAATAGTTTATCCGAAAAGTTTCAGCAAGATCTGCCAAAATTTTCGTTTGAGCCTATACAGTTATTCTGCTTGGAGGACTTGAATAAGTGCTTTGCCCATAGCGCGGCAACCCAACAGATTCATTCCCGGAGACATTATATCTCCAGTGCGATCGCCTGTTTGTAAAACTTGTAACACTCCTTGTTCAATGTGATCTGCTGCTGCTGGTTCGTTTAAACCGTAACGCAGCATCATCGCGGCACTCAAAACCTGTGCTAGAGGATTTGCCTTATCCTGACCAGCAATATCTGGGGCAGAACCGTGGACAGGTTCAAAAACTCCTGGACCAGAAGCACCCAAACTAGCAGAGGGTAACATCCCAATGCTGCCAGTCAGCATAGCAGCCGCATCTGAGAGAATATCACCAAACAAGTTGCCTGTGACGATCGTGTCGAACTGCTTGGGAGCGCGTAACAGCTGCATGGCTGCATTATCTACATACATATGAGAGAGTTCCACATCCGGATACTCTTCGGAAAGTTTGGTGATGCGATCGCGCCACAGTTGAGAAACATCCAATACGTTCGCCTTATCCACAGAACAGAGTTTCTTGCCGCGTTTACGTGCGGCTTCAAACGCTACCCGCCCAATGCGTTCGATTTCCGATTCGGCGTAAGCCATTGTATTCACACCGCGTTTCTCGCCCGTTTCTGTGGCGAAAATGCCCTTGGGTTTACCAAAGTAAATTCCACCTGTCAGTTCACGCACCACCAAAATATCGACGTCTTCTACAACCTCCCGTTTCAAGGAAGAAGCATCAATCAATTGGGGCAATATTTTTGCTGGACGCAAATTGGCAAATAATCCCAATCCTGCACGCAGTCCCAACAAACCTGCTTCTGGGCGTAAATTGGATGGCAAGGAATCCCACTTATAACCGCCAATGGCTGCGAGTAAAACAGCATCACTATTACGGCAGATGTCCAAGCTAGCAGCTGGCAAGGGTTCGCCCGTAGCATCAATGGCTGCACCACCAATAAGGGCTTCTTGGAATTCAAACTGAATATCAAACTTCTTCCCTACGACTTTCAGCACGTCTACCGCCACTGCCATAATTTCGGGTCCAATGCCATCGCCAGGGAGTAAAGTAATGCGGTAGTTCTGCGTCATAGTTAGTTTTGCTTGGGTAAATGTCTAATGTAGAAATTCTTGCAGATCAAATATCATACCTAGCAAGTGTAACCAGGAAGCTTTTAATTTATTTGAACATAGAGAAGACAAGCTTTTTAACTGCTTTGAGACTATAACAGAGTATCTGTAGGGTGGGCAATGTTCACCAAAACCAAGATGTAACTCAGATGTAGTAGGCATTGCCCACCTTATGACGTGTATTTCAAAAATCAAATAGGAATCCTATAACAATACAACCAAAATAAAAAAAAAGGGTTGTTTTATACACTTGTAGGTAACTGTCCTGTATCTTAGGTATGACTCTACAAACTGAAAAAAGTTTATGGATTTCAATAGCATTAGCCAGGTTGCTGTCGGATTATTAACCGGGTTTGGACTGAAGCTTCTAGGTGCGATCGCTCTATGGATTATCGGTCAAAAGTTGATTGATTTTGCATTGAAGTTAGTGCGACGTGGTTTCAGAAGCCAGCATATTGATCCGACAATCGTTAACTATCTTCTCAATATCATTGGCGTCACGCTAAGAATTGTTCTAGTTGTTGCACTTCTCGGCTTTTTCGGTATTGAAACAACCTCATTTGCCGCATTATTAGCAGCAGTTGGTGTGGCTATTGGTGCTGCATGGGGTGGGTTACTGGCAAACTTTGCCGCAGGTGCTTTTTTAGTTATCTTTCGACCGTTCAAGGTTGGTGATTTCATTACAGCTGCAGGCGTCACAGGTACTGTAACAGAAATTGGACTGTTCACAACTTCCATTAATACGCCTGAAAATGTCTTGACAATTGTCGGTAATAACAAAATCTTTGCAGACAATATCCAAAACTTTTCAGCCAATCCTTACCGTCGGGTTGACCTAGTTGCCCAACTTCATCACAATGTAGATCACAACCATGCTATCAACCTTCTAAAAGCCAGAATCAGCGAAATTCCTAACGTTCTCACAAATCCAGCACCCGATGTAGAAATTCTAGAGTTTAACTTGGCTGGACCTGTACTAGCAGTACGTCCATATGCTAACAATGAACACTACTGGCAGGTGTATTTCGACACTAACAAAGTCATCCGCGAAAGCTTTGGTGAGGCTGGGTATCCAGTTCCCGAACACCGTTATGCAATTAGTGAATCATCTCCTAATGGCAATGTGTCTGGCATCTTAACGCCACCTGTAGGATACTAATACTACAAAAAGAAAGTCAAGATTTAAGTTTTTAAAACAGTTTTTGAGATACTCCCCTTCACGGCTGAACGTGAAAGGGGATTATTTTTTATTGATTGATTACGACTAGTTTCAATTTCCGAAACAAACCTGACAAATTCTGTAGTCAGAAGCTACGCTGACAATTATTCAACAATCATACTAAACCAACAGGGGTAGACTACCAGACGCACTAGATACAGAGAGTTCTCCGCGTCATAGTGTCGTACGCGTCAAAATATAATTTCAAACTGCAATGCAGTCGTTATGACAAAAGAATTAGCAATTCGTACCTGTGGACTCACTAAGCAATTTGATAGACACGTTGCTGTTAATGATGTTGATTTAGAAATACAGGCGGGAGAGGTTTACGGACTCATTGGTCCCAATGGTGCAGGGAAAACGACTCTCATCCGGATGCTGGCTGCGGCTGAAGAACCAACAACGGGTGAGATTTATATTAATGGCGATCGCCTACTCCGCGATAAAAGTAACCCTACTCTCAAGCGTCGCCTTGGGTACTTACCCGATGACTATCCACTGTATGACGAACTGACAGTTTGGGATTACCTAGATTATTTTGCACGTTTGTATCGTTTGCGAGAACCTCGTCGCACTCAACGTCTACACGAAGTTTTAGAACTTATACAACTGGGTAATAAGCGCAACAGCTTGATTTCCACCCTATCACGAGGAATGAAACAGCGTTTGTGTTTAGCACGAACAATTATCCATGAACCCATCGTCTTGTTGCTAGATGAACCGGTTTCAGGATTAGATCCTATCGCCAGGATGCAGTTTCGTGAAATCATCAAAGTCTTACAAGAAGCGGGTATGACAATATTCATTTCTTCCCACGTTCTCAGTGATTTGGCAGAACTATGTACCTCAGTGGGAATTATGGAACTTGGCTTCCTAGTAGAAAGTGCATCGCTACAACAACTCTACCAACGTCTTTCCCGCCAGCAAATAATTGTATCCACCATAGGGAAGTTAGACGAACTTTTAGGAGAACTCAAAAATAATCCTTTTGTACAAGAGTGGGAGATATTATCTACAAAAAACAGCGTACGGGTGAACTTTTCTGGAAAACAGGAAGATTGTGCAGATTTGTTGCGATCGCTCATTGTAGCTGGTATTCCTCTGACGGATTTTCACTGTACTCAAGAAGATCTAGAAACAATTTTCCTGAAATTAGGTCATAAGCAAGCATCTTGATGAGCTATGAAGCATCTTGCAAAAGGTAAGAAGAATACAAATGAAACCACAGATGCACACAGATTAACACAGATAAATTCTCAGTGTGCATCTGTGGTTCTAAATCTCTTTTTATGACTTTTGCAAAAACTCTATTAGTCAATCACTCTTAATTTATTCAGTAACAGGGTCAAAATCTACAAAATGGTTAACTCAAATGTGGAGTTTCTTTCAAATGAAAATAAATTTTATAGACAAAATAGGTGATTGGAATCCCCAATTCTTTCGAGAACTAAAAGGACGCCTAAAAGGTTTTAACGTAGCAATTGCAGTTGCTTTATCGCTCCTTGGGCAACTGTCACTGTTTCTATATCAATTGCGAGAGTTGCCTGATAAGAGATATTCAATTATTGGTCAATACTGTCGTCTTCGTTCATTTTACGAACAGGATCGAAGCCAAATCTATCAACAATCTAATAACCTTCATAGACAATTAGATGGTTATAGAAATACTCAGCCAATAGATTTTAACAAAATTAAAGAAATACAAGCACAAATTGCACAAGTTAAAAGCAAAAACTCTGATTTAGATCAGTATTTATCGACGAATTTTTGCCCTACAGATCAACTAGATATGCAAATGTGGTGGCGTGATCACTGGGAATATATATTTTTATCATTGAGTGTGGTTTTTATTTTCACGCTGTTAGTTGCTGGTACCTATTTACTTATCAATAATTTAGCAACAGAAGAACGGCGCGGGACACTGAATTTTATTCGCCTCACTCCCCAGTCAGAAACCAGTATTTTGACTGGTAAAATGCTGGGTGTTCCCATTTTAATTTACCTGGTCGTCCTGACAGCAGCACCTCTACATTTCATCGCCGGACATGCTGCCCATATTGCTACAAGTTACATATTAAGTTTTTGGACAGTCCTAGCTGCTGCCTGCATTTTCTTCTACAGTGCTGCACTACTGTTTGGTTTATGTTGCCGTTGGTTCAATGGTTTTCAACCTTGGTTAGGGAGTGGTGCAGTTTTACTATTTTTGATATTTACGATGCAGACCGTATCGTCTGGTCTACATTTCAACTACTCTGCTGCTTGGTTTAGGTTGCTAAGCCCGTTTGACATGACGCAGTATTTGTTTCCAAACCTGTTTCACAACACATATAACTCGCAGATTATAGAAAAAGTCCAGTTTTTTCATATACCTGTAGGAACAAATCTTGCCAGTTTAATGGGTTTGCACTTATTGAATTATGGCTTGTGGACTTACTGGATTTGGCAAGCATTGAAGCGCTGTTTTCGTAACCCAAATGCGACTATCTTGAGTAAGGGTCAAAGTTATTTATTAGTTGCTTGTGCTCAAGTCGTTCTTTGGGGATTTACTCTACAATACACGGAAAACTACTGCCCCAATACCTCTCCAAGTAAGTTTAGTATTTGTGTTTACGATGTCAATAACCAAATTCAGCAAAATTTTATTTGGTTAGTCTTCTTTAACTTAGTTCTGTTGTTTGGTTTAATTGCCATTCTCTCTCCTCACCGTCAAACTGTACAAGATTGGGCAAGGTATCGACACCATAATCTTTCTGGTCATCGAAATATTTGGAGAAATTCTTTGTTGCTGGATTTGATTTTAGGAGAAAAAAGCCCTTCACTGGTAGCAATGGTGATTCATCTTGTGATAGTGGCTGCCCCATTAGTGACTTGGATTTTACTAGCACCTGTTTTGAATGTTCACCATACCAGTAACCTAAATTGGCTCATTAATTATATTGGTAGGTTAAATGCCATTTTGGGTGTGGCTTTGTTTATCACCTTAATGATGATTTACGCCACAATAGCGCAGAGAATGTTGTTGATGAAAACAGCGAAACGGTCTTTCTGGGCAATTGGCACTGTTGGTGCAGTGTTTAGCTTGCCACAAATGATTTTAGGAATGCTGTATAGCAACTATTCTAAATATCCAATTTTGTGGTTATTTTCAACTTTTCCTTGGGTCAGTTTGGAGTACGTATCGACCTCAACAATTTTTTTGGCTTGGTTGGGAGAATTCAGTGTTTTAGTATTGTTAAACTTCCACTTGATAAAGCAGGTGAGACAGGCAGGAGAGTCTGCAACAAAAGCATTACTGAATTCGTAGTCAATAGTTACTAGTTAGTTATTCAGTAACTATTGACTACTAGCTATTTCATTGCCTTCTTCACCAATTCTGGAATTTGAGAAGGACGTTCTGCAACTGCGACTTTTGCTTGATAAAAAGCGTTTAATTTACTTTTTGCTGTGCCAAAATCAGGATCGCGTCCTATCACCGCCGCTAAAGTGCCAGTCTGACGCCAATGTTTTGTAGGTGGTGCTTGTGTACCAGCAATATAAGCAACAACTGGTTTGTCAATTGCTTCAGCAATATATCGTGCTGCGGCTTCTTCACGACCACCCCCTGGTTGACCAACCAAAACAATGACCTTTGTGGCTTCATCCTCATCTAATATTTGCAGCCATTGCAGAAAAGACGAACCAACAATTGCATCACTACCAATGCTGACACTAATAGATTGTCCTAAGCCAGCATTGGTTAATTCCCTAGCAATTTCGTAAGTCAGAGTCGTACTGCGACTCAGGATACCTATTGAACCAGGCGTATAAAATTCGCTAGGTTGAGTCCCTAGTAGAATTCTCCCCGGTACGATGATCCCAGGACTATTTGGTCCTACTATGAGGGTTTCGGTTGTTTCGGCTTTGCGAAGCAATTGCACCATGTCTAAGGGTGGTACGCCAGGAGAGATAATGATGATTTGGCGAATATTAGATGCGATCGCTTCTAGCGCTGCATCTAGGACTTGGTAAGAGTGTACGCAGATGATTGTCGTATCAATCACTCCAAAGTGCTCTACGACTTCCTCTACCAAGTCGAATACTGGCAAACCGTACATTTGCTGTCCACCACATCCAGGATTGACCCCAGCGACCAAATTTGTCCCATGGGCTATCATTTGAGCAACATGAGTTGCTGTGATGTATTCGCCAAAGCCTTGGATTAAAACTTTGCTGTTGGGTGTTAAATTCATAAATTGAGAAGAACACAGAACTCAGAACACTCTGTTCGGAATGACCCCACACCTCCTGCGGAGGAATTCAAAATTCAAAATGATTTTTGTGAACATTGAATGTTTGAGCAGTGGGTGAGTCATGATAGCGAAGCGTGGCAGTAACCATAGAACTTTTCTTTTGCCCGTGAATAAATTCACCTGTTTTGAAACCTTACTTATTACTTAGTCGTACAAAATACACACGCTCTGGATTCTGACTACTAAGTTGTGAGTTCTTTCAAACGTCAAAACCTTCTGTATGCTGTTGACTTAGCAAGACGGACTGCTTCTGCTACCGCCTCATCTAAATCTTCTACCACCACTATTGGCGCATCAGTTGAAGTTTTCAGTGTTGCTATGTATTCCCTGGCTGTATTGAACTCAGAACCAGCAAGACGGACTACCAATCTCGGAAAATGGCTTTCTCGACGGTTTTTACTGCCATTAGACCTGACCATAAGTGGTTTCAATTCACTCATGCTACTCTCTACATAATTACCGATGACTTCTGAGACTTCAGCGCCTTGAGAAATACTACCCAAGAAATTAATGAGTATCACTTGAATGCTTTTATCAGTAGCTAGGTTTTGTAAAGCTTTTTCTAAGCGGCTTCTAAAAGTTGTTGGTGAAGTTTCGGTAACAGAGGCATGGCGTAAGTTTAAACAAACTCCAGGTTTACCACCAGTATTGACAACTAAGTCTAAAGTTGCCATCACTGATCCGGCGCCATTACCTAAAATAGCAATTTTACCGTGCATTTCTACCACATCCCAGTCGCCAAAATTCCTGATTGTCTCGCTACTGGTATAAGGATTGACCATTTTTGTTGCCATCTCCGCAATATCTAGATGACGTCCAATTGCCCGTTCGTTGACGCTAACATTACCATTAAGTGCCATAATTTGACCTGAGGAACTCACACCCAAGGGATTGATTTCCACTAAGTCCAGGTCTTTTTCCACAAATAACTGATACATCTTCTCGACAACAGTGCTGACTGACTGCATTAAGGCACCTTGCAAGCCCATTTTCAATGCTAATCGTCGAGCATAAAATGGGGAAAACTCCTGTTCAACGACAACGTGCTGCATTTTCTCGCTTGCTGATTCCCAATCGATGTCGTCTGCTTCTGTACAACCTAAAAGTACAGGTCGGCAAACAGCTGTATCTAAAACCACGGCAAGATAAAATTCTTGTTCAGTATCATACTTAGCTTCTGCTAGTAACACTTCTGGCAATTCGCCTAAGATTGGTAGATTAAAGATATTTTGTGCGGCGGCGATCGCATCGATAGTCGTTTCTACAAACCTGACTCCACCAGATTTTGCTCGTTCGCCTGCATGAACTTGAGATTTCAGAACAATGGGGTAGCGAATTTTTAAACGTTTTAAATCTGTGGGATGGTCAATTCGTTGCGACGGCAATACGGGAATTCCTATGTTCGCAAACCATTCCTTAACTTGGTACTCTAACAATTCCATTGACACACACCTTTTTTGCCACATTTTAAGGGTTGCTGCGGTGCTGTCGGCAACATGAACGCTGCACCCTAGTTGCAGGATAAAGCTTTTTTTGTCTATAAATACTTATTTGTGTTTAATCAATTTTAACTAATTCAGTCTATTCCTCAGAACTATTGGACAGAAGCTTCCTTACAAACAGACGCAAGAAGAAACAGAATCTCCCACTCTTACTTAACAAGCTGCGCGGCGGAGTTAAAAAATTGACGACATATTCCCCGAGTCACTAATAGTGTTGTCAGCATATTGGTGAAAGCAATCATGAACATAATCAAAATTTGATAAGATGCTGCTTCACGGGCATTAACGCCACTGAGCAACTGACCAGTAATAATTCCTGGTAGCGTTACCATACCTATGACCATCATCTGATTAAGGGTAGGAATCAATCCAGCGCGAACAGCATCTTTACGGTACTGTGCGATCGCTTGTTCTGGAGTTGCACCTAAGCTCAAGTGGGTTTCTATTTCCAACTGACTTGCATTAACAGTGCTGACAAGACGTTCTCCCGCAAGCGCAGCGGTGTTCATAGCATGGCCCAAGACTATCCCTGCCAGAGGAATAATATACTGCGGCTCAAACCATCGATCTGGTTGAAGAATCAAGACATTAGTATAAATCAGTGTCAGTGTTGTGCTGATAAAAATTGACGCCCACACTAAGGGCAACATCTGCGGTATTTTTTGAGTAATGCGATTTCGTGCGACAATTGCCGAAATCGTCAGCATGACTGCTAGAATCGCCAAAACTGCCCAAGGATTATCTAAAGCAAAGATGAACTCCAGAACATATCCCAATACAGCTAGTTGTAGGAAAGTTCTCCCCGTTGCAATGGCTAAATTTAGCTCCAGTCCTATTCTTTCCCACGCGGATAAACCTATGGCTGCACCCATCAATCCGACAGCACAAGCCAAATCGACGAAATCTAGCTTGATGAGTTCCTGCATGGGTTTTCTACCTCTTGTGTGTATAGGTTACAAGCTATAAGTTACAGGTAATAGGTTTTGTGGTTTTTCCTCTGTCCTGTGTCCCTGTTCTCTCTAAAAAGACTCACGGGAACTTTCATGAAAAGTATTGGTTCTTGGTGGATATATTTTCACCCTATTAAATGGTAGCCTTTTTGATAAAAACCTCAGTAAAAACCTTTGAAGGGCGTGAATTTGAAAAAAGACTTTCACTATCTTTTTGGTTCAAAACTCAGTAAGCACAAAATCTAACATCGGAATCTATCTTCAAGTTAAGATAAAATCTCATGATTCAAAGTGTAAATCATTCCATACCAGCCTTTGACATCAAGCAACAATACTCCACTATAGAAGCAGAAGTAAGCACAGCCGTCTTGGAGGTTTTGGCTTCTGGTCGTTACATTGGCGGTCCTTTGGTAGCTGGCTTTGAGCAACAGTTCGCCACCTATACTGGTGTTACTGAATGTATAGCCTGTAACTCCGGTACTGATGCTCTTTTCCTGGCACTGAGAGCTTTCAATATTGGTACAGGCGATGAAGTGATTACCACACCCTTTACTTTTATCGCCACTGCTGAAGTGATTAGTGCAGTGGGTGCCAAACCAGTGTTTGTGGATATCGACGCTACCACATTTAATCTCAATGTAGAGCAAGTAGCAGCTGCAATTACACCCAAAACGAAAGCAGTGATCCCAGTTCACCTATTTGGTCAACCTGTGGATATGACTGCATTGATGGATGTAGCAGAAGCACACAATTTAGTCGTAATTGAAGATTGTGCTCAGGCGACTGGAGCAAACTGGGCAGGGCAAAAGGTAGGAAGCATTGGACACATCGGTTGCTTCAGTTTTTACCCAACTAAAAATCTTGGTGGTTGCGGTGACGGCGGGGCAATAACGACCAATGACCCCGAAATTGCAGCAAAGCTCCGGATTTTAAAGGAGCATGGTCAGAAAAATAGGTACTACTACGAGGAAATTGGTGTCAATAGCCGTTTGGATTCTATCCAAGCCGTTATTCTTCAAATTAAACTGCGTTATCTAGATATTTGGAATAATCAGCGGCGGCAAGTTGCGGCTCGTTATCACCAGTTCCTTAATCAAGTTCTTGGTCTCATTACACCCCAAGAATTGGCTGGGGGTATGGGAGTTTGGAATCAATACACCATTCGTGTACTGGGCAATAAAAGAGACTTGATTCGTAGCCAATTGCAAGAGCGGGGTATAAACACAATGGTTTACTACCCACACCCTTTGCATTTGCAGCCAGTTTACGAAAGCCTGGGTTACAAACAAGGGCAATTGCCAGTGGCAGAGCAAGCCTGCCAGGAAGTCTTATCTTTGCCCATGTTCCCAGAATTGTTAGAAGAACAGCAAGACCAAGTGATTTATAACCTGAAGGATTGTTTGGCGTAAAAGGTCAAGCAAGAAGAGGCAGGGAGGAAGAGAGCACAGAGAAGTCCGAGCGGAGGTGAGACAGCGCTGCAGGAGGGAAACCCTCTCCGAAGTTTCCTCTCCTATCGGAGACGCTCAAAGACGCACTCGCTTTCGGGTACTCTGCCTTGAACCCCTACGGGGAACGCAGTCGCCTGCGGTAAGTCCTGCGGACAGGCTGCGCCAACCCGTAGCGTCTGCGTCAGGAGAGGGAAAGCCGTCATTTGCGTTGTCTCACCTCCTGCAGTACTGGCTCCTCTTCCGAACTGCTCGCTGTCTCACCGCAACGGACTGGCTCCTAAGCGTTCGCGTAGCGTGCCCGGAGGGCTCAGCGGGCTCCCCCTCTTCTTCTCCCTCCTCATCGTGTAGCTTCTATACAATTGCACCAGAAGTGCTGATAGTTCCTAAAGCTTCGACCAAACTACGTACAGCGGCAATCATTGCGACTTCGCTATTGAGTTGGTTAATTGCAGAACCAACACCAACACCAGCAGCGCCAGCAGCAACTGCAAGAGGTGCTGTCACGTTGGAAATACCAGAAGCACACAACACAGGGACGGATACAGCACGAGAAATTTCATAAGCTGCTGCCAAGGTAGGGGCAGCTTTTTCTAGAAGTCCCAAAGTGCCAGGGTGAGTTGGGTTACTGCTAGTACCACCTTCGGTTTGGATGATGTCTGCGCCAGCTTTCACCAGTTCCTCTGCCAGCTGAACTTGTTGATCCAGTGTCAGAATGTGGGGAACGGTCACAGAGAGGGTCATCTCAGGGAGGAGAGCGCGGGTTTGGTAAGTCAGCGCTAAAACTTCCTCTGCTTCAAATCTGCGTCCCTGAGCATAGAAAGAATCGAAGTTACCAATTTCAATCAAATCTGCACCTGCAGCAACAGCTAGTACAAATTGCTCTGGCTCGACAGCAGATACACAAATTGGTAGGTTTGTCAATGTTTTCGCCATTTGTACCAACGCTGGATCAGCGGCGATATCAACGAAAGTCGCACCACCATGATGGGCTGCTTTGATGGTTGCTGCTACGCGATCGCCATCGAAGTTATTCAAACCGCTGATAACTTTAAGAGCGCAGCGCTTGGCAAATGCACTTTGCAGAGTCGGATGCATTGTCATATTTCGTCTTCTGAAGCTTTGAAAATTAGGTTTATTCTACCGTCTCCCCGATATTAAGGGTTAGGGAGTCTCTCAAATTGCTTGGACAGTTGCCAAATCTTAATAGTCTTGTCCTGACGACCACTCACCACTGTCTTGCAATCTAGAGTGAACATTCCTTGTATTGATGAAACATTACCACTTTTTGTATGGTAAAAATTTGCCCGACATAATGACTTTCACGCGCTCGCCTTTGGGATCTTCTTCTTTTTCGATGTCCAAAGTAAAATCAATTGCACTCATAATACCATCGCCGAACTTTTCGTGTATCACAGCTTTAATCGGCATTCCATAGACTTGCATGATCTCGTAAAAACGATAAACTAGGGGGTCGGTGGGAACAACAGGACCCAAACCTTTCACTGGGTATTCAGTTAATTCCTTAATATAATTGGCATCAAGCCCTAATGCTTCAACCAGTAACTTTGCCTCTTCCTCGGATGCACTCGCTTGACGATAAATGACAGATGCAATCCATACCTCATCGCGTCCCAAAATCTTTTCTAAATCGGCAAAGGTGAGTCCCTTTTCTTTTTTAGCAGCCAAAAGCTTTTGAGTAATTTCAGGGATGGACACTAGAAAACTCCTGCGGTTAAGTGTTACTTCTTTTGTAGAAAAGATTTATAGCTTTTTCACTGCTTATTGTCTCATAAGCTTGGCTTAACAACATGCAAATACCAAGGACATATCGAATCAATACTCAACGCTGTCTTCTCAGATGCTTCTGGCAGCAAGATATTCCATATGTCTTCTCAGCTACACAGTTTGAGGGTTTTAACGATGGAATGCCTTGGGAACCACCACAATCAATTGAAGAACTTCAAGAACACTTTCAAAGAAGCCTTCAAGCTTGGGACTCTGGTTCAGCTTATACTTTTACCATTGAATCTGCCGACACGAGTGCATTCCTTGGCAGAATTTCTCTTAGAAAAGACAAAGTAGAAGGTGTTTGGAATCTTGGGTTCTGGACACATCCAGAACATCAACGTAAAGGTTACATGACAGAGGCGGCTGTTGCAATAGTCGAGTTCGGCTTCTCAGTTTTGGGTGCTGACCGCATAGAAGGATATCATGCTTTGTGGAATACAGGTAGCGAGAAAGTATTGACAAGAATTGGAATGAAGTTTGTTCGCTATATCCCACAGGGTTTTCAGAAGCATGGTAAGTGGGTAGAGGAAAATCTATTAGCAATTGAAAGAGAAGATTGGAACAGTTCAAAGGAAATTTGAAATAGGCTCTTAAAATTCAAAATTCACTGATACAAAAAATCCCCTACCCGAAGGCAGGGGATTTTGATTACTTACCTACTAAACCACTCGCAGCCGACTTAACCGAACTTACCAGCAGTGGAGGCAATGAGGAAGGCAGCGTAGGTAAAGACGTAGCCGACAGCAAAGTGAGCTAGACCAACCACACGAGCTTGAACAATGGACAGAGCAACGGGCTTGTCCTTCCAGCGAACCAAGTTCGCCAAAGGTGTATGCTCGTGTGCCCAAACCAAAGTTTCAATCAACTCTTGCCAGTAACCTCTCCAAGAGATCAGGAACATGAAGCCTGTTGCCCAAACCAGGTGTCCGAACAGGAACATCCAAGCCCAGACAGACAAGTTATTTGTGCCGTAGGGGTTGTAGCCGTTGATTAACTGAGCCGAGTTAGCCCAGAGGTAATCACGGAACCAACCCATCAGGTATGTAGAAGACTCGTTGAACTGAGCGACGTTGCCTTGCCAAATACCTAGATGCTTCCAGTGCCAGTAGAAGGTGACCCAACCAACTGTGTTGAGTGCCCAGAAGGTGGCAAGATAGAAGGCGTCCCAAGCGGAGATGTCGCAAGTACCGCCACGACCAGGACCATCGCAAGGGAATGCGTAACCGAAGTCTTTCTTATCGGGCATTAGCTTAGAACCACGGGCATCCAAAGCACCTTTGACCAGTACAAGAACTGTGGTGTGGATCGCCAGGGCAAAGGCGTGGTGCACGAGGAAGTCTCCAGGTCCAATGGTTAAGAACAAGGAGTTCGTTCCATTGTTGATGGCATCCACCCAACCAGGTAGCCAGGGCGCACTAGCGTTGGAAGCAATACTGTCGGGATTAGACAACAAGGTGTTCAATCCGTAGAGGACTTTACCGTGAGAAGCTTGAATGAACTGTGCAAACACAGGCTCAATTAAGATTTGCTTCTCTGGTGTCCCGAAAGCAACGACGACATCGTTATGGACGTACAGACCCAAGGTGTGGAAGCCCAAGAACAGGGATACCCAGCTTAAGTGCGAGATAATCGCTTCTTTGTGCTTCAGTACCCGGTCGAGTACGTTGCCCTTATTTTGCTCTGGGTCGTAGTCACGTACCCAGAAAATTGCTGCGTGAGCAAAAGCACCTACCATCAAGAAGACAGCAATGTACTGGTGATGAGTGTACAGCGCTGCTTGTGTTGTGTAGTCCTTCGCGATGAACGCGTAAGGAGGCAGGGCGTACATATGCTGTGCGACCAGCGAGGTGATGGTTCCTAGCGCTGCCAGGTGAATGGACAACTGGAAGTGCAGGGAGTTGTTATAGGTGTCGTACAGTCCTTGGTGAGGCAGGTTGAACTGACCTTCGGTCTTGACGCCAAAGAAATTCTTGGCGTTGAGCATTTCTTTGATGCTGTGACCGATACCGAAGTTTGTCCGGTACATATGACCAGCAATGATGAAAATCACTGCGATCGCCAAGTGGTGGTGAGCCATATCCGTCAGCCACAGCGACTCCGTCTGGGGATGGAAACCACCCAAGAATGACAGAATCGCTGTTCCTGCACCTTGAGATGTACCGAACACATGATTCGCACTGTCGGGGTTAGCAGCGTACGCGCCCCAGTTTCCAGTGAAGAATGGTGCCAAACCTTCTGGGTGGGGCAGAGTTGTCAGGAAGTTATCCCAACCCACGTGCTGTCCACGAGATTCGGGGATGGCTACGTGAATCAAGTGACCTGCCCATGCCAATGAACTCACACCAAACAAACCTGCTAGGTGGTGGTTCAAACGAGGTTCAGCACTCTTAAACCAAACTAAACTCGGACGATACTTGGGCTGTAAGTGCAACCAACCAGCGAACAAAAAGACTGCTGACAGCACCAGCAGGAACACTGAACCTACATACAGGTCATTGTTCGTCCGCATCCCAATGGTGTACCACCAATGGTAAACACCAGAGTAAGCAATGTTGACTGGATAGTTAGCGCCGCCTTGGGTAAAAGCTTCTACTGCTGCTTTTCCAAAGTGCGGGTCCCATATCGCATGAGCAATTGGACGGATATGAAGAGGATCTTTAATCCACTGTTCAAAGTTACCTTGCCAGGCTACGTGAAACAGGAGGCTGGATGCCCACAGGAAGATGATTGCCACATGACCGAAGTGCGTCGCAAAAATCTTTTGGTAAAGATTTTCTTCTGTCATGCCATCGTGGCTTTCAAAATCATTTCCCATAGCCATCGCATACCAGATCCGACGCGTCGTCGGGTCCTGTGCTAGATCCTGGCTAAATTTTGGAAATTTTGTTGCCATAAAGATGAATTCTTTTTGCCCACATCAGATTCTACGCCTTCAACACCCATTGCAACTCATTTGGGTATTGATATTAGTCATAGAGAGTTTTTAGGCTGTAGCGTAATTAGTATTTATTCTAAATCAATACCCATTACAACTCACTTGGGTATTGATGTTATTGGTAATGAGTTTTTATGCCGACTGAAGATCCTTTTTTAAAAAATCTCCTGCTGTAAAGCAGGAGATTTTTACTCATCTACAGGTAATTGTCTAGTCAACTACATCAACCGAACTTACCAGCAGTGGAGGCAATGAGGAAGGCAGCGTAGGTAAAGACGTAGCCAACAGCAAAGTGAGCTAGACCAACCACACGAGCTTGAACAATGGACAGAGCAACGGGCTTGTCCTTCCAACGAACCAAGTTCGCCAAAGGTGTATGCTCGTGTGCCCAAACCAAAGTTTCAATCAACTCTTGCCAGTAACCTCTCCAAGAGATCAGGAACATGAAGCCTGTTGCCCAAACCAGGTGTCCGAACAGGAACATCCAAGCCCAGACAGACAAGTTATTTGTGCCGTAGGGGTTGTAGCCGTTGATTAACTGAGCCGAGTTAGCCCAGAGGTAATCACGGAACCAGCCCATCAGGTATGTAGAAGACTCGTTGAACTGAGCGACGTTGCCTTGCCAAATACCTAGATGCTTCCAGTGCCAGTAGAAGGTGACCCAACCAACTGTGTTGAGTGCCCAGAAGGTGGCAAGATAGAAGGCATCCCAAGCGGAGATGTCGCAAGTACCGCCACGACCAGGACCATCGCAAGGGAATGCGTAACCGAAGTCCTTCTTATCGGGCATTAGCTTAGAACCACGGGCATCCAAAGCACCCTTGACCAGTACAAGAACTGTGGTGTGGATCGCCAGGGCAAAGGCGTGGTGCACGAGGAAGTCTCCAGGTCCAATGGTTAAGAACAAGGAGTTCGTTCCATTGTTGATGGCATCCAGCCAGCCTGGTAGCCATACGTTACCGTAGTTTGGCCAAGCAGTGCTTGCAATGCTATCTGGATTAGATAACAGAACGTTCAATCCGTAGAGGACTTTACCGTGAGAAGCTTGAATGAACTGTGCAAACACAGGCTCAATTAGGATCTGCTTCTCTGGTGTCCCGAAAGCAACGACGACATCGTTATGGACATACAGACCCAAGGTGTGGAAGCCCAAGAACAGGGATACCCAGCTTAAGTGCGAGATAATCGCTTCTTTGTGCTTCAGTACCCGGTCGAGTACGTTGCCCTTATTTTGCTCTGGGTCGTAGTCACGTACCCAGAAAATTGCTGCGTGAGCAAAAGCACCTACCATCAAGAAGACAGCAATATACTGGTGATGAGTGTACAGCGCTGCTTGTGTTGTGTAGTCCTTCGCGATGAACGCGTAAGGAGGCAGGGCGTACATATGCTGTGCGACCAGCGAGGTGATGGTTCCTAGCGCTGCCAGGTGAATGGACAACTGGAAGTGCAGGGAATTGTTATAGGTGTCGTACAGCCCTTGGTGAGGCAGGTTGAACTGACCTTCGGTCTTGACGCCAAAGAAATTCTTGGCGTTGAGCATTTCTTTGATGCTGTGACCGATACCGAAGTTTGTCCGGTACATATGACCAGCAATGATGAAAATCACTGCGATCGCCAAGTGGTGGTGAGCCATATCCGTCAGCCACAGCGACTCCGTCTGGGGATGGAAACCACCCAAGAATGACAGAATCGCTGTTCCTGCACCTTGAGATGTACCGAACACATGATTCGCACTGTCGGGGTTCTGAGCGTAAACACCCCAGTTACCGGTGAAGAAGGGTTGCAAGCCTGCTGGATGGGGCAGAGTGGTCAGGAAGTTATCCCAACCCACGTGCTGTCCACGAGATTCGGGGATGGCTACGTGAATCAAGTGACCTGCCCATGCCAATGAACTCACACCAAACAAACCTGCTAGGTGGTGGTTCAAACGAGGTTCAGCACTCTTAAACCAAGCTAAACTCGGACGATACTTGGGCTGTAAGTGCAACCAACCAGCGAACAGGAACAATGCTGCCAACAGCAGGAGGAACACTGAACCTACATACAGGTCATTGTTCGTCCGCATCCCAATGGTGTACCACCAATGGTAAACACCAGAGTAAGCAATGTTGACTGGATAGTTAGCGCCGCCTTGGGTAAAAGCTTCTACTGCTGCTTTTCCAAAGTGCGGGTCCCATATCGCATGAGCAATTGGACGGATATGAAGAGGATCTTTAATCCACTGTTCAAAGTTACCTTGCCAGGCTACGTGAAACAGGAGGCTGGATGCCCACAGGAAGATGATTGCCACATGACCGAAGTGCGTCGCAAAAATCTTTTGGTAAAGATTTTCTTCTGTCATGCCATCGTGGCTTTCAAAATCATTTCCCATAGCCATCGCATACCAGATCCGACGCGTCGTCGGGTCCTGTGCTAGATCCTGGCTAAATTTTGGAAATTTTGTTGCCATAGGTTCGATAAATCCTCTGACCTTCAGCCATCAGGTTCTGAGAGTTCTGAGTTCTAAGTTTTGAGTTTTTGTTCAGGACTCAAAACTCAGAACTCACGACTGGTAAGGCTGATGTTTAGCCTAGTGATAAGATTCGTGCATGGAAGAACGCCCAGGTTGTGACAATTCCTCCCAAGAGGTAATGAGCCACTCCTACAGCCCGGCCTTGAACGATGCTGAGAGCACGGGGCTGAATGGATGGTGCCACTTTCAGTTTATTGTGCGCCCAGACAATGGATTCAATCAATTCTTGCCAGTAGCCGCGACCGCTGAACAAGAACATCAAGCTGAATGCCCAGACAAAGTGAGCGCCCAAGAACAGTAGACCATAAGCTGACAGCGCACTGCCATAGGAGTTAATCACTTGTACAGCTTGTGCCCACAAGAAGTCACGCAACCAACCATTGATGGTGATGGCACTTTGGGCAAAGTTATCACCCGTGATGTGAGTCACGACACCATCTGGGTCGACAGTTCCCCAAACATCAGACTGCATTTTCCAACTGAAGTGGAAAATCACAATTGATAGGGAGTTGTACATCCAGAACAGACCAAGGAATACGTGATCCCAACCAGATACCTGACATGTACCACCACGGCCTGGACCGTCACAGGGGAAGCGGAAGCCTAAGTTAGCCTTGTCTGGAATCAGACGAGAGCTACGAGCATACAGCACGCCCTTGAGGAGAATCAGAACTGTGACGTGAATGGTAAAGGCATGAATGTGGTGAATCAAGAAGTCAGCTGTTCCCAATGGAATTGGTGCTGCTGCAACTTTACCGCCCACAGCCAAAATACCACCGCCAAATACATAGCTGACTGGCTCTAGTGCATTTGGCGCTGTTGTGCCAGGAGCTAGAGTATGCAGGTTTTGTATCCACTGGGCAAAGATTGGCTGCAACTGAATTGCTGTATCCGAGAACGTATCTTGGGGACGACCCAAAGCACGCATCGTGTCGTTGTGTATGTACAGTCCAAAGCTGTGGAAGCCAAGGAATATAGATACCCAGTTCAGGTGAGAGATAATCGCATCTCTGTGACGAAGCACGCGATCAAGCAAGTTGTTTTGGTTAACTGCCGGATCGTAATCTCGCACCATAAATATGGCAGCGTGAGCCGCACCACCTACTATCAGGAAACCACCAATCCAAATGTGATGGGTGAAGATCGCGAGCTGAGTCGCGTAGTCCGTTGATATGTAAGGATACGGGGGCATCGCGTACTGGTGATGCGCGATGATGATGGTCAGTGAACCCAGGAAGGCAAGGTTTGTTGCCAGCTGAGCATGCCAAGATGTGGTCAGGTTTTCATAGAGACCTTTGTGACCTTCACCAGTGAAGGGGCCTTTATGGTTTTCTAAGATCTCTTTAATGCTGTGACCAATACCCCAGTTGGTACGGTACTGGTGACCAGCAATGATGAACAGAACCGCGATCGCCAAGTGGTGATGGGAAATGTCCGTAATCCACAAACTGCCTGTGACTGGGTTCAGACCACCTTTAAAGGTTAGGAAGTCCGCATACTGACCCCAGTTCAACGTCCAGAAAGGAGTTAAACCATTCGCAAAGCTGGGGAACAGTTCAGTCAGCAAATCACGATTCAAAATGAATTCGTGCGGCAATGGCACATCTTTGACGGCAACTCCAGCATCCAAAAGCTTATTAATAGGCGCGGATACGTGGATTAAATGACCAGCCCATCCCAAGGAACCACAACCTAGCAATACTGCCAAGTGGTGATTTAGCATTGACTCCACGTTCTGGAACCATTCCAGTTTAGGAGCACGCTTGTGGTAGTGGAACCAGCCTGCAAACAGGAACAAGCCTGCTAACACTAAGCCGCCAATTGCAGTGACGTAAAGCTGGAATGAGTTCGTGATACCCCAACCACGCCAGATGTAGAACAAACCGGAGGTGATTTGAATACCGTGGAAACCACCACCAACATCGGCGTTTAAAATGTCTTGTCCAACAATTGGCCAAACGACCTGAGCGCTTGGCTTGACGTTGAGGGGGTCGCTCAGCCAAGCTTCGTAGTTTGAAAAACGAGCGCCATGGAATATCATCCCGCTGAGCCACAATGTCACTACGGCTAAGTGACCGAAGTGTGCTGCAAATATCTTGCGGGAGATGTCTTCTAAATCGCTTGTATGTGTATCAAAATCATGGGCGAGCGCGTGTAGGTTCCAAATCCATGTTGTGGTTTTTGGACCTTTGGCTAGAGTTCTGTCAAAATGTCCTGGCTTTGCCCACAGGTCAAATGTGGTTGGAACCGGATCGTTATCGACTATTACTCTTGCCTTCTTTTCCTCTCGCTCTGGAGGACTAATCGTCATTCGACCTCCTCTCTTTAACAGGATTGAGGAATTATTGGATACCACATAGTGTCTTCGCGGCTTGAGTTAAGCCATATCGCATCCTCCAGAATATAGATTACAGGAGAAGCGATGAAGACCATCTATGGGGAGTGGGTTCTGTTGAATTATAAAGGCTTATCTTGTACATAGTTAGAGAGATTTTAACAATAATTCAAAATCCTTAAATCAATTGTCTAATCTACTTTTGGCTTTAAAAATACTGGACAAAAAGTCAATACTTTCTTCATTTAATTTACAAAGGGCAACAATTCGTAAAAATCATGTTTCTAGCACACAAAGCTTATTTTTCAGGATTTGTAGCTTTTCCTTAATATTAATTAACATTAGCAAGAAAATCTTTTTACCATAGATCATTAAGTTTCTATTAAAAAAAATCAAATATTAATGTAAAAAATATTGCATTATTTTCATAGCAAACAATAACTCTACGAAGAATTCTCCTTTTGGGCTATAGTGACCAGTGGACAGTTTGCGCCAAAATTATCAGTCAGTTGAAATAGGAGTATTACTGGGTGGAAGGCATAAACTTGTGGCAGAAAACCGCAACTGCTATCCTCAAATTGCTGATGGCATCAATACTGGTATTAACCTTAACCAATTGTGGGGAGAAGGCCGTCAGCCAAGAACCTTATGGCAGCTTGCCAGAAAAAGCTCAACTTTCAAAGCAAATTTCAGAAGTTTCCCCACCGGAGACAATCCAAGAATTGCGCTCAGCCTTGGAAGCTTATCAGCCACAAGTAACAATAGTGACTCCTAAACAGGATGAAATTCTCCAAGACGATACAGTCACAGTTCGCTTTCAGGTTAAAGACCTACCTATATTTAAAGATCCAGAACTAGAGCTTGGTCCGCATTTACACGCCATTCTTGATAACGAACCTTACATAGCCATCTACGACCTAAATCAGCCACTGGTTTTGCCAAACTTGTCCCCGGGTACACATACTCTACGTGTCTTTGCCTCCCGCCCTTGGCATGAAAGCTTTAAAAATGAAGGTGCTTATGCCCGGTCAACATTTCACATCCTCACCAAAACAGACGACAACAACCCCGACCCAGCCAAGCCATTATTAACATACAGTCGTCCTAAAGGCACCTACGGCGCCGAACCAATTCTACTGGACTTTTACCTCACTAACGCCCCGTTGCATTTAGTTGCTCAAGATAACCCTGACGACGACATAGCAGATTGGCGTATTCGCTGCACAATTAATGGTGAAAGCTTTGTTTTAGATCGGTGGCAAGCTCTTTACTTGAAAGGTTTTAAGCCAGGGAAAAATTGGGTAAAACTTGAGTTTCTCGACGAACAGGGAAATCCAGTCAAAAATGTTTTCAACAGCACAGTCAGACTGATCACCTATGAACCTAAGGGCAAAGATACCCTCTCGAAGATAGTCCGAGGAGAACTTTCAGCAGATCAAGTTCGCAGCATTGTAGACCCAAATTACACTGCTAAAATCCCAACTGCTGAACCTACTCCAACTGTAACGCCTACTGCTGAAGAAACACCTGAAACACAACTCAAGAAAGAAAAGCAGCCTGTTCCTGAACTTATACCTACCCCAACCTCAACGCCCAGCATTGAAGAAACACCTCGAATAGAAGAACAAGCTGTTCCTGAATCTCAGCGATCGCCACAAACACAGCCAGAAAAACCGAGTTCAGGCGGATTTTTCAATCGGTTCCAGCGTCGGGCAGGTAGGATACCTACTCCACAAACAACAGCGGAACCCTCTCCTGGCTTACCTGCCACCGTGCCAGAGGTGATTGAGACTCCGCAAGCAGAAAGCACTGTGGAAGCACAGCCAAAAGTCACACCAGAAGCTGAATCAACACCTGTACCAGAAAAAGTTGCTCCTCAACCAGAAGAAAAACAGAGATTCCGTCGCTATTTCAATCGTCGGGGAGACAGGATATCGACTCCACCAGTCAAAGCTGAACCAACTCCGAACCTACCAGAAATTATTGAATCTCCTGCACCAGAACTAACTGTGCCTCAAGCTGAAACCACAGCAGAACCCAAACAAGAGGTCACACCAGAAGCTGAATCAACATTACCCTCAAAAATCTCTCCCCAGCCAGAAAAACCCTTTCTAAAGCGATATTTTAACCGCCGTCAATACCCAACTGCAGCGCCATCTCCCACCTTGCCGCAAACTCCCGCAAATGAACCTCCATCATTTCAAGCACCAGAAACGACACCTACACAAGAACAGCCAAGCGGGGGAAATTCAGAAGGCACAGTTATCAAATAAATATCAAATAAATTAACTGGGAAAATACTTGGTGAAAGCCTCAAGAAATTTGACTGAGCCTTTGACAAGAATCTTGCGTCAAAGCTTTAGGCTGCTAGCCAAACACACTCAACTGTAACCCTTGAGATAAAGCCTCAACAAAGGCGATCGCCCCCACAGAATTGCCTACACTATCCAAAGCTGGACTGTAGCAAGCAACTGCCCCTTGACCTGGTACTATCGTAAGCAGTGCGCCACTGATACCTGATTTAATTGGCAGACCAATTCTTAAAGCATATTGGCAAGAAGCTTCATACAATCCACAGGTTAACATGAGCGAGTTGACAATACGGCGATGCTGGCGCACTATCAATTTACTGTCAAGAGCTAAAATCAAACCGAGACGGGCTAAGTCTTCCACTTTCCCCGACAAACAGCATATTTGTTCGTAGGTGTCAAGGCTTATTTCAGGATTCTTTAAAGAGCCAACTTTGGTCAGATATTGCGTAATGGCTTGATTCGCTTGTGAATTAGCGACTCGCACAGAAGCAAGCATAACTTCATCCAATTTGAGGTGAGAACTTGCCCGTTGATTCAGCCATTGACACAGCTGCTCACAGCGATCGCTAGCATCTTTTCCTGGTAATTTATCAGCAAGGGTAATTGCTCCACTATTAATCATAGGATTGCGGGGGCGTCCATTATCTGCAACAAGTTGCTCAAGGGAATTAAAGGGAGCATCCGATGGCTTCACCCCAACCCACTGAAAAACTGTCTCGGCTCCCACTTGTTCTAGCAAATACAGCAGCAGAAATGGCTTAATGGTACTCATCAGAGGGAATACACAACCCGTATCACCTTGGCTAAAAGTTTGTCCAGAAGCACAGCAGATGTGAACTGCAAAGCTATGGGGATGAGCTAATGCCAATCTGGGAATACGACTAGCAACTTGTCCTTGATATGTCAAGGCTTTCGCTTGTTGCACCCAAGCTGATAACTCGGTCATGGTTAGTGTTTCCAGTCTGCCCATCACAGTTACTGACTCAGCCATTTATTAGGTAAGGTTAAAGAAAAATGAGAAAAATTGCTTAATCGCCTACTCTTCACTGCAAAGGATACTCTATGATGCCCCGCGTTAGAGCGCCAGAACTACCGCAAAATTATCCTTGGTTAAACACGGAAAAACCCTTATCTCTTCAGCAACTTAAGGGCAGAGTTGTTATTTTAGACTTTTGGACATACTGTTGTATCAACTGTCTGCATATTCTGCCAACACTGAAATATTTAGAACAAAAATATAAAGACAGCCTCACAGTTATCGGAGTACATAGTGCCAAATTTGACAACGAAAAAGAAACTGAAAATATCCGCCAGGCAATCCTACGCTACGATATCGAACATCCAGTTTTAGTTGATAGTGGTTTTCAGGTTTGGCAACAGTATGCTGTGCGTGCTTGGCCTACTTTAATGGTGATAGACCCAGAAGGTTACGTTATTGGCTATGTATCTGGGGAAGCGAATCAAGATGTTTTAGACGAACTTATTCAAAAGTTAATTAGCCAACACCAAGAGAAAGGCACGATCAATTTCCAAGAATTTCATCTTACCCTAGAGAAGCAAAGAAAATCATTACTGACTCCCCTGGCTTTTCCTGGTAAAGTTCTGGCAACACAAGCGGGTTTGTTCATTGCTGATTCTGGACATCATCGTATTGTCATGAGTCGCTTTGATGGAGAAATCATACATTTAATTGGGGCTGGACAATCTGGGTTAATAGATGGTTCCTTTGACCAAGCTCAGTTTTTTGCACCCCAAGGAATGACATTTGATGAAAAAATTCAGATTTTATACGTTGCGGATACAGAAAACCATGCTTTGCGGCGAGTTGACTTGAAACGCCAAGTCGTAGAAACCATTGCTGGGACAGGTGAACAAAGCCGTAATATCCGTCCTCACCTTGGTGCTGGACGAGAAACAGCGCTGAATTCTCCTTGGGATTTACAGCTATGTGGAAAGAGGCTGTTTATTGCTATGGCTGGTCCTCACCAAATTTGGGAAATGGACTTAGAAACTGCCATTGTCAGAACCTATGCTGGAACTGGAGCAGAAGCTTGTATTGATGGCGCACTCAGCGAGTCTGCTTTTGCTCAACCTAGCGGTATCACCACTGATGGACAAGAACTATATATCGCAGATAGTGAAGCGAGTTCGATTCGCGGTGTGGGACTAGTTGAACCGCAGCAAGTAAGAACTATTTGCGGTAGCGGTGATTTATTTGGCTTTGGTGACGCTGATGGACAAGGGTCTGATGTGCGGTTACAGCACTGCTTGGGAGTAGAATACACTCAAAATTTCTTATGGGTGGCAGATACCTACAACCACAAAATTAAAATTGTTAACCCCCACACTGGCAATTGCCAAACTGTCTTGGGTGATGGTTCAGTGGGTTTGCAAGATGGTCAAGGTAAAAATACTCGCTTTTCTGAACCTTCTGGACTCAGTGTCAAGGATTCTCACTTATTTATTGCTGATACCAATAACCACGCCATCCGTCGCGTAGATTTAGATACACTCATGGTGACAACACTAGATTTTCCTAATTTATGTGCCCCAGACGTATGTCTTCCACATGAATAAATTGGGTATTATGTGTATTATAAAATACTTTTTTTAAAGCCTTTATTTTTAAATTTATTAGCTATCTAGAAAATACAAAAAAGTATATTTTTTCTTATCAATCTTTCAACTCACTTGATGTCAGCAAATTGGCAGAATATGCTATGAAGTGAGGTTAAATTATGAGTTAGATATAACTTACTTCATGAGTGAAACTGACATTGAATATGAATGAAAAATTTATACCACTAGAATGTGATGACGATGTTATACTTTTGGACAAAGATTCTTTTAAGGTCAGTAGATTAAAAGAACTTATTGAGGAAGAAATTAGAAATAAGCTACAGCAGCATATCTATGAATATACCAGTTTATATCCTGGGGTTTCAATGCTGGAATTTTTAAGTAAACTATCTATTGGTCAAAAAAAGATAAACTTGAGAGAAATTCAACACAATTATGTGACAGAATGTCAGCTTTTAAAAGTAGGTGGGTATAGCTGGCAGAAAGGTAAGTTGAAAATTCAAATATGTACCTCATCTGTCACACCATATCATAATAAACTCTATTTAGAATTTTGTCCTGATGAACCCACGGAACAGGACTTTCTTCTAGATGAAATTTGTAAAATCATCCACACAGAAAAATAATATCTATGGTGGGTAATACTCACCATAAAAACTTTTTCAGTAATTTTTATGACCACTATTCTACACATTACTCGGCGAGAACAATGGGAGCAAGCCAAAGTTGTTGGAACATATCACGGCGATACTCTCTATTCTGAAGGTTTTATCCACTGTTCGACCCCAACACAGATCATTAAAGTTGCAAATACATTTTTTCGCTATCACGAAGGATTGGTACTTCTTTTCATCAATTCGGATAAAGTTCAAGCTGAAATTCGCTATGAATGTGTTGAGGAAGGCGAACAATTTCCTCATATTTACGGTGCTTTGAATATTGATGCTGTCTTCAAGGTTATTAACTTTGAACCAGGTGAAGATGGCTTGTTTACATTTTCAGAAAAAGTTTGAATATACGAAAGTAATATTATGAGAAATACTTTCTATGTAAAAAAACATAAAAGAAAAAAGTATCGTAGATAACTGACTTTCTGCTGAATTTGTGTATACAGTCAGACTTGTCACATTTGCATCAGGGTAAGGTCTTGTGGTGCAAACTAATTCTCCAGAAGAATCTAAGGATACAAAAAAACAGAATTGGGTAGAAAAGCCTTTGGCTTTCATTGAAAAGCTAGGAAATAAACTACCCGATCCACTGACACTGTTTTTCTTGTTGTCCTTGGCAGTGATTGTTGTGAGTGCGATCGCCGCTTCTGTCAACATCTCTGTCGTCCACCCAGGAAACGGCAAAACTATCTCGGTGGTATCCCTTCTCACACCCGATGGTATTCGCAAAATTTTTACATCAGCCGTTAAAAACTTTACTGATTTTCCACCCCTCGGTACAGTTCTCGTTGCTATGTTGGGTGTTGGAGTTGCTGAAGCAACAGGCTTCCTTTCCGCTTTACTCAGGGAACTCGTACTGATTGCTCCTTCTAGATTAATCTGCCCTGCTGTTGTCTTTGCTGGTGTCATGGCAAACATTGCCGCTGATGCGGGGTATGTTGTTCTCGTACCACTAGGGGCAATTATCTTTTTAGCCTTCCGTCGTCACCCATTGGCTGGTTTAGCAGCCGCCTTCGCTGGAGTCGCTGGTGGGTATAGTGCTAATTTGCTCATCAGTCCTCTCGACCCTTTGCTAGCGGGACTGACTCAAAGTGCAGCGCAGTTGATTAATCCAAATTATCAGGTAAATGCGACTGCCAACTATTATTTCATGGCAGCTTCGACATTCTTGGTCACTTTCATTGGCTGGTTTATCACTGAAAAAATTGTGGAACCGCGCTTAGGAAGTTATCAAGGTGAAGTTGATTTGCAAATGCAAGCACTCAATGCTTTAGAACGCAAGGGGTTACGCTGGGCAGGATACTCTTTATTAGCGTTCCTTGCTTTTGTGTTGGCGATGGTATTACCATCACAAGGAATTTTGCGAGATCCAGAAAAGTTTACGATTATTCCCTCACCTTTTATTGATGGGATTGTCTTTATTATTGCCTTGGGCTTTTTCATTCCAGGAGTTGTTTACGGCAAGGTTGCACGAACAATTGAAAATGATAAAGATGTTGCCAAAGCTTTGGGCGATGCCATGGCTTCAATGGGATACTACATCGCTTTGGCGTTCATAGCGGCACAGTTTATCGCTTATTTTGCTTGGAGTAATCTAGGGATAATTGTGGCAGTTAATGGTGCTAATTTTCTCAAAGCCACGGGGATGACTGGTCCATTGCTATTGGTCATGTTTATTTTGGTGAGTGTGCTGATTGATGTGTTTGTTGGTTCGGCTTCGGCAAAGTGGGCGATAATGGCTCCTGTGTTTGTGCCGATGTTTATGTTGATTGGATATTCACCAGAGTTGACGCAGGCGGCTTATCGTATCGGGGATTCAACGACGAATATTGTGACACCGTTAATGCCTTATTTTCCTGTGGTGGTGGCGTTTGGGCAGAAGTACGATAAAAATTTAGGGATTGGAACGTTGATTTCGCTGATGCTGCCTTATTCGATCGCGTTTTTGGTGGGTTGGTCGATTCTTTTTATTGTCTGGTTTTTCTTGGGGTTACCGCTGGGTCCTGGTGCTGCAATGAGGATATGACAAACCACGTACTGCAAAGCAGAAGACGCAGGCTAGACGCTAAGAACGCTAAGGAAGAAAGGAGGAGATATGAAAAGTAAGGTGTTTGATGTGGGTGAGTATGTGGATTTGATGGCTTTGTTGTTGGATTTGCAATTGAGGGATGAGTATCGCGATGGGGTGGTGGCGAATTTTGAGAGAATTCAGGCGATCGCCCAAGTTGTGAATGAGTTTCCTTTGCCTGATGATGTTGAAGCTGCGCCTACTTTTGAACCATGAATTTAGAACAAGCTGATGCTGTGGCGATTGCAACTGCTGTACGAGAAAGAAAAGTTAGTGCGGTGGAGGTGACAAAAGCTGCTTTGCAAAGAATTGCGGCGCGAGATGAAGAACTTAATTGTTTTACCACTGTCACTGCTGAAACTGCTTTGGCTGAGGCAGAAAGAATTGATGGAGAAGTTGCACAGGGTAAAAATCCTGGGTCTTTGGCTGGTGTCCCTTTTGCTGTCAAGAATCTCTTTGATGTCGCTGGTTTAACAACGCTTGCAGGTGCAAAAATTAACAGCGAAAATCCTCCAGCAACTCAAGATGCAACAGCAGTCGCAAGGTTGAAGCAAGCGGGTGCTGTACTTGTGGGCGTTTTGAATATGGACGAGTACGCCTATGGGTTTGTGACGGAAAATTTTCACTATGGTGTGACACGTAACCCCCATGATTTGAAGCGGATAGCTGGTGGTTCATCAGGTGGTTCGGCGGCGGCTTTAGCAGCCGGTTTGGTTCCCTTGACGCTGGGTTCTGATACCAATGGTTCGATTCGTGTCCCTGCAGCTTTGTGTGGTGTTTTTGGTTTCAAACCCACCTATGGACGGTTGTCACGTGCTGGGGTAGCATTGTTTTCCAGCAGTTTGGATCACATTGGACCGTTTGCCCGTTCGGTGAGGGATATTGCTACAACATTCGATGTACTTCAGGGAGAAGATGAGAAGGACCCGGTTTGTACAAAGCGTCCTTGTGAACCATGTTTACCACAGCTTAATCAAGATATTGCTGATCTACGAATTGCCATTGCAGGTGATTATTTTATTAATGGGGCAAATCCTGAAGCCTTGGAAGCAGTACAAAAGGTTGCTGATGCTTTAGGCGTAACCCAATATGTCACAATACCCGAAGCAGATCGTGCTAAGGCAGCAGCGTTCGTGATCACAGCTTGTGAAGGAGCGAATTTGCATTTGGAGAAATTGCGATCGCCGAAGGCGTCTCCTGCTGGAGCATCACGTCTTCAAGATTTTGATCCAGCAACACGCGATCGCTTTCTTGCTGGTGCTTTGATACCTGGTAACTGGTACGTTCAAGCGCAACGTTTTAGGAGATGGTATAGAGATAAAGTTCGACAAATCTTTCAAAAGGTAGATGTCATTCTTGCCCCAACAACACCTATTTCTGCACCACTTATTGGTCAACAAACTATGATTTTAAATGGGGAGGAAATTCTTGTCCGTCCTCATTTAGGGTTATATACCCAACCATTATCTTTTATCGGCTTACCGGTTTTGTCAGTACCAATTCAAAGCTCAAATGCTCTACCTTTGGGCGTACAGTTAATCGCAGCACCGTATAATGAAGCGCTAATTTTACAAGTTGCGGCTCTATTGGAGACAAAAGGTGTAACCTTAGCACCTTTGGTGTAAAGGTATGAAGCCGGTTGGTTTAGTAAATACTTATGAACGATATATTTTAATAAAATAAAAATTAAGATATCACCTCGTAAAAAACTATAGATAGTTTGTCTGACATCTATTTAGCTATTCCACCAAACCATGTTTAATGGCAAAACGCACCAATTCTGCTCGATTACTGGTTGCAGTTTTTCTCAATAAACTGCTAACGTACTTTTCTACAGTTCGTGGGCTCAGATGCAACTGCTGACCCATCTCGGCATTAGAAAGACCATGAGTCAAAAGTTCTAGAACTTCCTGCTCTCTTGAGGTTAAATCAGAAAGCATCTGGGATCTCTCAATATTCATTAAGTCGGAGTGATGGTTCTCCAGTGATTTTGTTGGCGTGGAAGTCTCTAAATTGTCTGGATGAAAAAAACGGTACTCTGATTGAATAATTTGCGATCGCTCCAGAAGGTTGCGAATTGCTGCTGCTAACTCTTCTAGTTCAAAAGGCTTAGGCAAGTACAAATCACATCCTGACTGGTAGCCTAGGATTCTTTCCTGGGTTTTGGTTCGTGCTGTCAGCAAAATGACAGGTAACAGACGGAACTCAGATTGCTGGCGCACCCGCCGCACTAATTCATATCCATTCATTCGTGGCATGACGATATCAGTGACGATCAGATCAGGATGGTACTCGTCTACCATCGCCAAAGCCTCTTGACCGTCGTTAGCTGTAATCACTGAGTAGCCAGAAAGTTCAAGATAATCGCTGATAGACAGACGAGTGCCCAAGTCGTCATCCACTACAAGGATCGTCAAGGGCATGGACCATACACCCCTAGCATTTTTTACTAAGAAGTTTACTTTTGTAAGCACTGTAAGTAAACACAGGTAAGAATAGTACTCTTATGTCTCATACTATGACAGGATTACTCACTCATAACTGCCTAATAGTTAATTTACAAAGTCAATCTTAAATACCCAATTGTCCGTTAACAATATTAAACTCGGCATCAACCAATTTTACGGTATGACCAACTGTATGATTAATTACAATTAACAGTTAGAGTCGCCTTGAATAAGATGTTCAGAGTAGAAAATCTAGATGTAGAGTTTGGGCAAATCAAAGACTTGACGCAAGAAAAACGACAAGAATTGATTTCTTACCGCTTTAAATTTTGTACTTAAGAGGTAGTTATGTCTTATAAGAGTTTTTTCCTGGTTTAGTAAATCCACTATGGTTAATATCTCTCTACAACTTCCTTGTTTACTACCGTCTATAGTCATATTTTGTCTTTTTCCTTAACAGTGTTTAACTCTATTGACCTGAAGAAATTTTGCATATCTTGGTATATCTCGGGGCAAACTCTGGGTGATAAAAGCGCTGCTCCTCTTATATCAGTACATTTGTATGCTTCAAGTTCACCTTGGTTGTATCGCACCAAAACAGTCTCTATGAAAAGCTATCAAGGGCAAACTCTGCTTGATTGTATGAGAATGCTTGATTTTATTAGAATATCTTTAGGCAGATAAAAACTCAACATACTGAGTGTGGTAGCTGTTGCATAATTATAGTAAAGCTGACCTCTACAACTTCTATCTTGATTTCATGTTTGCTAGATTCAACATCTAGCTACCTTGAATTTTCATTTATTAGGCAGCCCCTGCAAATAAATTTCCTTCACTATCTCTAGAAATTAGAGTGTCAGTGTACAGATCTTGGTTTTTGCTACGGTTAGTTTGTTAATATTTAGGATAATATTACACAAACCTATCTTATTTTACTGAAAAGCTTGGTATTAATCAATACTAAAATATGGGTAGAGAATAATGTCATTCTTCCATCAGTTGTACTGAAATACTTGGACTCTTTTATGGTAGTGTGTGAGGCTATTGAGTTTGAAGTCATTATAAGGTTGTTTGAAGCATGGTTTTTCTAATTTATTAAGTCAAGCTAGCAATAAGAAAAAATACTCATTTATGCTTGATAATAAATTTGTACTTCCTGATGACTTCCCATATTTAACGATACGTATGTTATGAGATGAGCAAAATGAGAAAAGAGTGATATCTTTATGTCAGAGTCAGAAAACTTTCATAGCTAAATCTTTTATCCCTAAGGTTTTGAGAGTATTTATCAATTCGCGAACTAACAAAGCGGTTCAGAAGCTGTGATTCTTCTAAAACCCGGCATTCTGCATTGTACCTGCAGCGAAATTGATAAGCAAAAGGATGACAAGATTAAGCTGAAGGCATCAGGTAGTAATGATGAAACCCCCTAGATCACTCACTGAAAGGTAAAAAGTCAGCATTTTGCCCACCACATCTATAATTGAATTTGACTTATCATTTAAAGCACACTTGGACAATAGATTATGACAGGAAAAGGACAGGGATTTGGCTTTGGCTTAGGAAAAATGAGAGAATTGGCTGATGCTTTTAAAAAAGCGCAGCAAGTTCAAGAAGGCGCAAAGCGACTCCAAGAAGAATTGGAGCAAATGGAGATCCAAGGAGAGGCTGGTGGTGGTTTAGTGAAAGTTATTGTTAGCGGAAACCAAGAACCTCGGCGCGTTGAAATCTCCCCCGACGCTATACAGGAAGGAGCAGATGTCCTTTCTGATCTTGTAACAGCAGCAATGAAAGATGCTTACAATAAGTCCACGACAACAATGCGCGAACGCATGGAAGAATTGACCAGTGGGCTGGAGCTTCCTGGATTTTAACCAAGAGAAGAACACTTGCGTGCAGAAGTTTCTTGCACCTTTGGAAGTGTTTGTTCAAAAGTCAAGAGGAGCCACGCGCTTACGCTCAAATTCAAAAATCAAAATTATTTTTGAATTTTGATTTTCTGTTCGCATAGCGTCTCCCTAGGAAAAGAGGTGGCTAGCGTCAGCTATGTCCTCCTTGTAAACGCAAGAGCGGTGAGACAGTGCTATGCAGAGAGAAGTTCCGTGGGGTGAGACAGCGCGAATGACGGCTTTCCCGCTCTCACGGCGACTGAGTTAGCGTAGCAGTAGCTAAAACGAGCATCCCCGAACGCAAGTGCGTCTGGTGACAACAAAAGAACTTCCTTGAGTGTGCAAATTGCTGTTCAAAAGTCAGAATTTCCTAGACTATGAACTGTAGACGGTTGATAATAAATTCCGCGAAGCAGAATATTTATGTCTTACAAGCTGCTGTTTGTATGCCTGGGGAATATCTGCCGCTCACCAGCGGCAGAAAATATAATGAGGTATAAAATTGAGCAGGTTGGATTGAGTGAACCCATTGTCTGTGACTCTGCTGGGACATCCAGCTATCACATTGGTAGCCCACCTGACTCACGCATGAGTGCTGCAGCGCTTCAAAAGTTGCAAATTAAGTTACGTGGGAAAGCACGCCAATTTCAAAAGTCTGACTTTGAAAACTTTGATTTGATTTTGGCAATGGACCGAGACAACTATGAGGATATCCTCCATCTAGATCCAACTGGAAAATATCACCAGAAAGTACACTTAATTTGTGACTTCTGCTCCAGGCACAATCTTAAAGAAGTTCCAGACCCCTACTATGGTGGTGCAGAGGGATTTAATCTGGTGATTGATCTACTCGTTGATGCTTGTGAAGGTTTGCTGAAATACCTTTCTCGCTAAAATTATGGTTTGTGAGACAAAATTTTAGTTTAAAAACAGCTTTATTCTCTGTTTAAAACAAGGTTTGCATAAATAAAGCCCGCCTATGCGGGCTAGAAATTAAAAAGTATGAAAAACTGAATTTGATATGAGAGATATTTAGAGATTAGTCAGAAATGAGTTAATAAACTTCCTCTTACTTTCCAAGGAAAGGAGAAGGAATTTAAGTGCATCTTACAAAGCCTCATTCAACAAGCAGTTTGAAACTCTCCTATCATTTTTACTTCTGGTTCTAACACAATAGACCAACGTTCTTGTACTTGATGCTGGACGTGACGGATAAGATGAAAAATATCCCAAGCACTAGCCCCGCCACAGTTTACAATAAAATTAGCGTGTCGTTGTGCGACTTGTGCTTTGCCAATTTGGTAGCCTTTAAGACCTGTTTGTTCAATTAACCAGCCTGCGGCGTAAGGTTTGGGATTACGGAACACGCTGCCACAACTGGGTAAGTGATAAGGTTGAGTGTTTAGTCGATGCTGTTTGTGTTGTTTAGTAGCTGCTAAAACTTGGGCTGGATCTGCCCCTGGTTGAAGTTGGAAAGTGGCTTGGGTAACTATGCGATCGCTTCCTTGCAGGAGAGAGGTCCGGTACGTGTAGTTCAATTGTTCCCGGCTAAGGGTTTCTAGAGTGCCATCAGGTAAAAGGACTTGGGCACTGACTAGGATATCTGCAATACAACTGCTGTGTGCCCCTGCATTCATAACGACAGCACCCCCAATAGTTCCAGGGATACCAACAGCCCACTCCAATCCTTCCCATCCTCGCTCTGCTGCTTCCCATGCCAAGGCTGGAATTGGATCTCCCGCAGCTACGGTCAATTGACCTGTTTCTGGGTCAAAATGAGTATGGCGCAGATGACGAGTCACAATCACTAAACCTGGTATACCACAATCACTGACCAGCAAGTTAGAACCTGCTCCGAGTATTGTTACTTGTAATTCATGTGTTTTAGCATACTGAATACTTGCTTGTAGACCTTCAATGTTTCGGGGAGCAACACACCACTGAGCCGGACCACCGACTCTGTAGGAAGTATATGCTGCCAACGAAACTTGGGATTTAATAACGCAATCAGTACCTAGTAAACAAATTTCCTTATTTTCAATGGAATTATTAGGTGTTAGTTGTCTGTTATTTGTCATGCCAGAAACTGTGCAGACATTAGCAACTGCCTGGGAGATAGTCATATTTTCTAGAATGAGCTAATTTTTGATGTTTATATGCCGTCAAAATACGACAACAGAGACAAGCAATGTAACTATTGCTAGACGGAAATCGCAAGAAGCGACGTAACTGATGCTAGACAGACACCATGGGCTTGAGGGAAATAAACTTGCACTAAGCCGTACTCCCTCTGGTTCTTGTAAGTAACCTTCCCTAGGAAGTTGCCTGTGCTGGCGAGCATTCTGTCGCCATGACGTCGGGAATGACTTGATTCAAATTCCCAGCTCCGAGAAACAGCGCTAAGTCTCCACGGTGTAGCGTTTGCTGCAAGTACTGGCAAACTGAGGCTAAAGTTGGTTGGTACATCACCTGCGGGTGCTGCTTGGCAACCTCATGAGCCAGTTTTTCACCACTGACTTGCCCTAAGTTTGGCTCTCCTGCACTGTAAATGTCAGTGAGGACAACTAAATCAGCATGACTAAACGATTGAGCAAATTCCTCAAGAAAGGTAAGAGTGCGGCTATAGCGATGGGGTTGGAAGATGGCAACAACTCTCTGCTCTGGTCTTGCCTGCAGGCGTGCAGCAGCAAGAGTCGCGCGAATCTCACTAGGGTGATGAGCGTAGTCATCAATAAAAGTAATGCCGTTAGCTTCACCCCGGAATTCAAAACGGCGTCTTGCACCTTCAAAGGTCGCAAGACCTTTAGCAATTTCTCCAAATTCTAATCCTAATATCCGACCAACCGCCACTGCTGCTAGAGCATTACTGAGATTATGTTTACTGAGTAAGCGTAAGTTTAACACACCTAGAGCCTTGCCCCTTTCCCAGACAAGAGCTGTGGTGCCATCAGCTTTATAGTCTATGTTAGTAACGGTATAGTCAGCACCAGTATCGGGATATAAGCTGTAGCTAATCGTTGGTTTTAAATGTTCGCGTAGGCTAGCGCAATCAAGACTACCTACCAACGTTTTACAGCCTTTTGCAAATGTCTGGAAGATATCGACGACTTCCTCTAACGTACCGTAGTGGTCGGGATGATCTAATTCTATGTTTGTGATAATGCCTATCTCTGGTTTATGTTTCACCAAGGAACCATCTGATTCATCTGCCTCTGCAACCAAATATCGGCTTTCCCCCAATCGGGCATTGCCTTCCCAAGCCTTAACTTCTCCACCTACTAAAATAGTTGGATCAAGACCAGCTTCAAGTAGCATATAGCCAATCATGCTACTCGTTGTAGTTTTACCGTGGGTTCCTGCTACTGCAATGCTGTAATATTCAGCGATTAACGCTGCGAGGACATCAGAACGATGGAAAATTGGGCAACCCAATTCTAGTGCAGCTTTATACTCTAAATTAGTTGTGTTAATTGCTGTCGAACAAATTACTTGAGGTAATTTTGCATTATTAAAAGGTAATAATTCTTCTTGAGTGTTTACTACTACTCCATTATGCTGAGAATGAGGACGAAAGAACTCGAGATTGCTTGCCTCTTGTTTGCCAAAAATATGAGTTCCGATAGATTCTAAGCGTCTAGTAATATGATTAGGACGAAGATCCGAACCTGATACTGGTAACTTCTGCTTTGCTAGCACATATGCCAGAGCCGACATACCTATGCCACCAATACCAATGAAATGAAACGGTTTACCGCTAAAGTCTACTGTATTTTCCACTGATTTCTCCTCTATCACCACACCACAGAATCATCCTAAATGACACGCGTATCATAACAGGAATTCGATTTTTACCGATACTGCCTTTGTTTAACTTTCACAACTGATAACTTAATTTTTTACTATTGTTTTTCTGATTCAAATTGATTTTACCCTTGCAAGTGAATTTTTCTCTTTACTGAACAAGATATTATGATTATTCTAAAAATTTCTGCCAAATCGGGAAATAATTAATTGTAATTGTAAATACATAATTCTGGGGTACCGAGTTAGAATTTGCTAGAATACGATACTGGAGAATAAAAAACTTTGAAATTAAATAAAGTTTGGGCATAAGTGGATGCGGCAATTGGCAATTTTTGGTGGCACTTTTGATCCAGTCCATTTGGGACACCTGCTTGTAGCCCAGACAGCTTTGAATCAAGTACCTCTAGAACAAGTCATTTGGGTGCCTTCACAAAATCCTCCTTATAAACAGGCGGCTTTATTTGAACATCGCTTTGAAATGGTGCAACGAGCGATCGCAGATAATCCGAAGTTTACGGTATCAACAGTGGAGAAAAACCGTTTTGGAGTTTCTTATGCTATCAACACCCTGATTGATTTGTCTGTTGATTACCCTAATACTCATTGGTACTGGATTCTTGGTTTGGATACATTTCAAACCCTACCTCGTTGGTACCGTAGACAGGAATTAGCACAACTGTGTGACTGGTTGGTTGCCCCCCGACTTCTAGGTGGTGAGAATATAGCTCAAAGTGAGTTGATCTGCAAGCAAGTAGAGCAAAAACTGACAAAGCAGACGCTCAGCATACACTGGCAATTATTGCATATCCCTTTAGTGGGAGTTTCGTCAAGTCTGATTCGCCATCTCTGCCGCGATCGCCAATCAATTCGTTATTTAGTCCCAGATTCCGTCAAGTTCTACATTGATAACCACAACCTGTATACTAACGGGTAGGAAGAAAAGATTTTTTTAAGAATTAACGCTTTATAGTTATAAATACTCCCCCCTTTGCGATATGATCTGGGTCATTAGTAGCTTTTGTTAAGTCTAAATATACAGAGGGCAAGACGCTGTGATTAGAGTTGCAATTAACGGTTTCGGGCGCATCGGGCGTAACTTTGCACGTTGCTGGGTAGGAAGAGAAAATAGCAACATCGACCTTGTTGCTATCAATGACACATCCGACCCTAGAACGAATGCTCATCTGCTCAAGTATGACTCGATGCTAGGGAAATTAAAGAATGTTGATATTACTGCCGATGATAACTCTATCATCGTTAACGGTAAGACCATTAAGTGTGTATCTGATCGCAACCCAGAAAACTTGCCCTGGAAAGACTGGGAAATTGACCTCATTATAGAAGCAACAGGGGTTTTCACTTCTAGAGAAGGCGCAACGAAGCACCTTAACGCTGGTGCCAAGAAGGTTTTGATTACTGCCCCAGGAAAGAACGAAGATGGAACCTTTGTGGTTGGTGTGAATCATCACGACTACGACCACAACAAACACAACATTATCAGTAACGCCAGCTGTACCACCAATTGTCTGGCTCCCATTGCTAAGGTGTTGAACGAGAAATTCGGCATCATCAAAGGTACTATGACCACGACCCACAGCTATACTGGCGACCAACGCTTGCTAGATGCTTCTCACAGAGATGTACGGCGGGCACGTGCTGCAGCAATCAACATTGTCCCCACCTCCACTGGTGCAGCAAAAGCGGTGGCATTGGTACTGCCAGACCTCAAAGGTAAGCTGAATGGTGTGGCGTTGCGCGTACCCACTCCAAACGTATCAATGGTGGACTTTGTCATCCAGGTTGAAAAATCTACCATTGCTGAAGAAGTCAACCAAACCCTTAAAGAAGCTTCCGAAGGTCAACTGAAAGGCATTTTAGATTACAGCGAACTCCCCCTCGTATCATCCGATTATCAAGGTACTGATGCCTCTTCAATTGTTGATGCCAACTTGACATTCGTCATGGGCGGTGACTTGGTCAAAGTCATGGCTTGGTATGACAATGAATGGGGCTACAGTCAGCGAGTTCTCGACTTGGCAGAGTTAGTCGCTGAAAAATGGACTAAGTAGTCGTCATTTGTCCTTTATCGTTTGTGAGCCATCGCTGCAAAGAAGTTTCCATCAACTGAGTGGCGACTGGTTGACCCGTTCGCTGTAGTGTTTCTTTTGGAGACAGGTTATTTACACAAGACAAAGGACCAGAAACTAATAATGAAAATGCTGAAATCCCTGCTCAAGATTTAAAACTTGGTCAGGGTATTCTTTTGTTTGGTCACGCAAAATAACTGTTGACCCATCTGTAATTATTCCCACAACAGCTGCACCATAACCAAGTTGTTGCACAAGGTCATATGCTGGTTCTTTTGGCATACACAGTACTAACTCAAAATCTTCGCCACCGTATAGGGCATATTCCAACGCTTGTTCTTTTGTCAGCCAGTGACTGAATTGTCTTGGTAAAGAAATTTGAGTGCTTTCAATAACAGCACCAACACCGCTGTTACGGCATATTTGTAATACAGCATCTGCTAAGCCATCACTGCTATCCATACCAGCGACATAGATTTGGGATGGTAGAGACTTGGCTTGGTGCGTCTCTACGATTTCCCAGAGAATAGGCAATACATCGAGTCGAGGTTGGGGACGTTGGTGAGCTTTCACAAGAGCAGTGCGATCGCTGTCACTCAGATTTTGCCCTAATTCAGGATGCAGCAGCAATTTTAACCCAGCAGATGAAGCTCCGTGAACACCAGTCACAACAATGGCATCTCCCACCCTAGCTTGATTGCGGCGAATCACACGTAATGGGTTCACTTGACCGAAAGCGGAGATGGCGATGGTCGTTGTGGGCGAGCGCACGATATCACCGCCCACAATCGGGGTGTTATATTTCTGTAGGCATTGTGTCATCCCCTGGTATAGCTGCTCTACCCAACTGACAGCGACCTCACCAGACAGTCCCAATCCGACAGTAATTCCCAAAGGGGAAGCACCCATTGCTGCTAAATCTGATAAATTAGCAGCCGCAGCTCGCCAGCCAGCATCTTCACCAGAAGTCGTGATTTCACTGAAATGGACACCATCAACCAAAACATCAGTCGTGACAACCAAAGATTGTCCCGGTTCAGTAGCAACCACAGCCGCATCATCCCCAATAATTTCTGAAGGACAAAAGCGCTGCAATCTTTTTAAAAGACCTTGCTCTCCAATATCTCTAACTTGCACAAGTTAATTCACTGTTCACAAAAACGCTGCCATTCTCTCTACAGCAGTTTGCAACACGGGTGTGTCATGCACTAAGGCAAAGCGGACATATCCTTCACCAGATTTGCCAAAACCGGCGCCTGGTGAAGCGGCGACTCCTGTTTTTTGCACCAACTGAGTACAAAACTCTACAGAATTTTGACTCCAGGGTTCAGGTAACTTTGCCCAGACATACATTGTTGCCTTGGGAGTAGGAACATACCAACCGATACGATGCAAAGCACCGACAAAAGCATCTCGGCGTTGGCGCAAGGTGGCAACAGTGGCTTGAACTCCAGATTGTGGACCTATCAAGGCAGCTATAGCGCCGTTTAAAATCCCGCGATACTGATTAAAATCAACTGCTGCTTTTATTTGACGTAAGGCACGAATCAATTCGGCATTACCAATAGCATAGCCAATACGGAAGCCCCCCATATTATATGACTTAGAGAGGGTGAAAAATTCAATTGAGACACTTTTGTCTGGGTCAGCTTGTAAAATCGAAGGAGCAAGGGATTTGCCCGAGCCCCCATTCTCTTCAAATACCAAATCCACATAGGGGAAATCGTGAACCAGGACGAGATTGTGTTGCTGACAAAAAGCAACGGCTTCTTTGAAGAAAGATAAAGGCGCGATCGCGGTGGTGGGGTTATGAGGATAGCTTAAGACCATCATCCGCGACTGTGCCAACACAGCCGTGGGAATCTCTGTAAACACAGGCAGAAACCCGTTCTCTGCCCGTATGGGCATTGGGTAAATTTGACCGTTGGCTAAATAGACTCCCCCGACATGAGAGGGGTAGCCTGGGTCGAGCAATAGAGCGAAATCTCCAGGGTTGAGGACTGCTAGAGGCAGATGTGCTGTCCCTTCTTGGGAACCAATCAGGGGCAAGACCTCTGTTTCTGGATCAACGCTCACACCGAATTTTTGCTCGTACCAGGTTGCTGCTGCTTGGCGAAAAGCTTGGGTCCCGTGAAAGAGCAAGTAGCCGTGGGTACTTGGGTTGTGTAAAGATTGGGCGATCGCCTCAATGACGTGCGCCTCCGCTGGCAGATCAGAAGATCCTAGTGACAAATCAATCAATTCTTGTCCAGCAGCCAAAGCTTTTGCCTTGGCTTTATCCATATCAGCAAATACATTTGATTGTAGGGGTTGTAAACGTTTTGCGAGTTCCATTTTTAGTCCTTTGTCTTTTGTGAGACCAATACTGTATGCCCTAAGCTTTCCGGGCACGCACTCGCGTTGGCGAACGCTAACGCCTCAGCCGTGCTACAGGCTCAGGACAGACTCGTGAGGGTCTTTTGTCCTTGGTCGTTTGCTATTTACCAAGGACTCATGACTCATGACTGTTGACTAGTTTAGATGAGTATCTAACAGACTTTGCAATTTGTCTTTGCTGATAACTCCCTCAGTGGATACTAAAAGTTTATCTCCTTGAATGAGTCTGAGGGCAGGTACACCTTCTACCTGATACTGCTTGACAGTGACTGGGTTAGGATCAACTTCCATTTTGACTACTTTGAGGCGATCGCTGTAGGTTGTGGCTGCCGAATTTATCACTGGCGACATCAATTGACAAGGTCCGCACCAGGAAGCCCAAAAGTAAACCAATACCGGCTGATTGGCTTCCAAAACTTCCGTTTCAAACTCAGCATCAGTTATGGATATAACACCCTTACTCATGGCTTTCTCTATCAGGTGGCATCGTTCAAAGTTGGCACACCAAATACTTTATCCCAATCTGTTAACAGTCACACAACTATTGACTCATCACAAGTGACAAATCAAGCAAAATCCCACTACCTTTGGGCGTGGGATTGGCTGAAACAAGTTTGAGAAAAATTCTACATTTGGTCCAATTGCTTGCGTAGCGAATCCAACTCGGCATCAACCACTTCATTATTATTTGATTTTGGAGCAGTTGTTTGTTGTGGTAGTGCTTGTTGATTGGGTGAACCGCCTGGTAAAGACATCTGTGCTTTCAAAGCTGCCAATTCATCATCAACATCGCTACTACTTTCCAACTTGGCAAATTGGGTCTCCAAATCTGCACCTGCTAACTCAGCAGCGGACTGGGCGCGAGCTTCTTGCATCAGGACTTTGTCTTCCATACGCTCGAAAGCAGCCATTGCACTGCCGGTACTCATACCACGCACCATGCCTTGGAGTTGCTCTTGAGCTTTGGCAGCTGTAATCCGCGCTTTGAGCATTTCCTTCTTGGTCTTTGCTTCAGAAATTTTGCTTTCTAGCTGGATTAAGTTACGCTTGAGATTCTCAACTTGAACTGTTTGCTGATCTAAACTCGCTTTGAGCGCATTTGCTGTGTCAGTAAAAGTTTTTTTCCGCTCCAGGGCTTGTCTTGCTAAGTTCTCATCGCCTTTTTGAAGTGCCAATTGGGCATTGCGTTGCCACTTGTTGATTTCATGTTGGGCGTCATTGTACTGTTTTTCAGTACGTTTTTGTGCAGCAATTGCCTGAGCAACGCCCTGACGCAACTGAACCAAGTCTTCCTGCATTTCTAGGATAGCTTGTTCCAGCATTTTTTCTGGATCTTCGGCTTTATTGACTAAGTCGTTGAGGTTGGCACTGACGACTCGCCTAATGCGATCAAATAATCCCATAACTTTGTTTTTCCTCTTGTGATTTACGCGCCTAGTTGGGCAGTCAGGTTTTTTACTATTTCATAGCTACTTATTTCAATGTAATCGTTCCGGTTTGGATTGGGACCTCCTCACCAGTCCTTATTTTTTAAGATACGCTTCAAATTCGATCATTGCCCAGGCTTTATAAATCTGGAGTTTTGGGCAACTGTGGTCTGTTTTCTGATTCAATGGAAAGCTGGCTTTTCATTGCTGCTAGTTCTGCATCAACATCATTCCCCTGTTCCAATGCGGCAAATTTCTTTTGTAAATCATCTGTACTGGTTGTAGAGATAGCTTCTGTTTGAGCTTCTAGCTGCAAAACTTTTTCCTCCATCCGCTCAAAAGCTTTTATATTATCTACGCTAGCAGTCCCGCCCAACATTTCTCGGAGTTTATATGATGCTTCAGCAGAACGAGCACGAGCGATATACATATCTTTTTTGGTTCTTGCTTCAGAAATTTTTTGCTCTAGCGTCCGCATATCCTTCTTGAGTCTGGTTACAATACCACTTTGTTGCTCTATTTGAGTGGCAAGGGCTTCAGCCGTGTCTTGGTAGGCATGGCGTTTGGTTAGAGCTTCCCGTGCTAGAGGTTCGTTGCCTTGTTGCAGAGCTAATTGAGCGCGGCGGTACCATTCTTGTGCTGTAGACTCAGCATGAGCCATTTGCCGTTCGGTACGCTTTTGGGTGGCGATCGCTTGAGCGACAGCTTGGCGCAATTGCACCAGATTCTCTTGCATTTCCAAAACAGTTTCTTCCAGAAGCTTTTCTGGATCTTCCGCATCCGCAATCAAACTATTGAGGTTTGCACGAATCACTCGCATAATACGGTCAATCAATCCCATATCAAACCCTCCATTCACTGTTAACTATGGGTATAAGGTTGTTAGGAGGTAAGGGTTTTGCTGGATGTAGGGAGTTAGGGGGTTGTGTACTGAGGAAATATCTTCAATTTTGATTGTTCTTTCATTTTTCACCTACACTTCTATTCCCTTTCCTTTTAACTAATATTTCTCCAGCTTACTCAATCCTAACTTTCAGACCTTTTGCTTGCAGTTGTTGCTGCAGTTCTTGTGCTTTCTCTTTACTTTTGAGGGCACCCAAATAAATTAATTTACCATCGGATGATAAATAAGCATCGGGGACGATTTGCCGTGCAGATGCAAAAGAGCGCTCATCTTGATTATTTGTAACTACATGATAAAACCCATCTGCTGACGGTTTGATTTGTATATCCAGCTTTTGTTGAGTCAATGATTGCTTTTGTGTGGTTCCTAACGTTGAGGGTGGTGCGGAATTCAGTCCCAGTGGAGGCTGCACATTTGGTACTAGAACTGGATTGGGGGGTTTTTGGGCAGTAAGTGGGTTAGGTAATGCTGTTGATACTGGTTTGGGTTTTGGTTTTAAACTAACAACATCATTTGGATCTCTCACCTCTGGGAATTCGTCTATCGCCAAATTGGGATACTTGGGCATAGGCGTGAGAGTTGGTTGAGCCACAGTTTTAACATTATTGCCGCCTTCAACGGTCGTGTCTGCTAAACTTTCCGTAGTTGTTGGGGCATTTTGTTTGAATAATCCATTTAAACTAAATTGCGGCAAGCTCTTGGGATTGAACACTATGTAGCCTAAGGTAAGACTTGCTAATAGTAGTAGTAGCATCGAGCCAATGCCCAAGGGTGATAACAGACTGTCGTTAGAATTTGTTGGCTTCTGAGTCTTAGGTTCTTCTTCTGCTAAACTACGCAGCAGTGCTTCAGACGATTGCAAGTAGTCATTTGGTTGTTGGCTTGTATTCTCTTGTGACTCTGCAAGATTCTCACTTTGAGTTTGTTCCTTGACTGCTATGGGCACTATACTGGCATTTGGTGTTGGAATGGTTTGTACTTCGGCAGAGTCACTTGGGATTACATTTTTGTTATGTGAGCGCTGTTGTGTTGTTGAAGAACTTGGAGTCAATGATTTCTGGGATGTCTTTGGTTGCAACAAAGTATCGGGTATTGTAGTTGATACTGGCACATGACCTTGAGTTGCTTCCACAGATTTCGGAGAGTCAACTTTTGTTTCTGGGATAACAAGAGGTTCCTCTTGCTCTTGAGTCTTTGGAGTAGGAACTTTCCTTGTTGCCAACCCAAACTTCTTAAGAGTGTCACTAAGACTTTCCTCTGCTGCTGATTGAGTTTTCCCCTCTGCCGTACTCATAGCAGTCAACTGTCGAACTTGACTGCTCGGGGAAATACCTACATGGGTTTGGCTGAATGTTCTGTGTCCAGTTCGTGTGCGTCGGTATCGGGCTAACTCTTGATCTAGTTGGACTTCCAAACTAGCCAATGCTGCTGCCAGTGGTGGTTTCAACCCAGTTCTTTGAGAAGATTTCGCACCCGAACCTACTAGGGGGTTTTGACTCATTGCCTGTCTGCCTCAAACCTAGACTGCCGGATTAATCTAAAAATATGTTTGTGCCAATCCTAGCGAAAATTATCATAGATATATTGCACTACTGTGCTGCAATTTTTGCCAAGGTTGGCTAGATGTCGTTTAAATCAATTAATGATATTTTAAAGGTTTTAGAAGCTCAGCCAGAATGGCAAGAGCAACCATTTTCACGTGTGCTGAAGTGTTGGTCTGAAGTTGTTGGAGCGGTGATGGCTGCTCACACTCGACCTTTATCGATTCAACGAGATGTTTTGCGGGTGGCAACTTCTAGCGCAGCTTGGGCACAGAATTTGACTTTTGAGCGCCAGCGCCTACTTTTAAAGTTGAATCAAAAGCTGTCAATTGGTTTGAGGGATATTCATTTTTCTACCGCTGGATGGCAGCGTCCTCAAGAGACCCCTAAGGAAGAACAAGCAATATCGCTACGCGAGCATCCTAGTTATATCGGTGATGTGATAAATGTAGGTCATGATGTTACAGATATTACCGCCACATCTGAGGACGCCAACGCCGCTTTCCAACATTGGGCTAGGAAAATAGCAGCGCGATCGCAAGATTTACCCCTTTGTCCTAAGTGCCAATGCCCTACCCCTCCAGGAGAACTCAGGCGCTGGGGTGTCTGTACAGTGTGTGCTGCTCAGCAATTTTCAAATTCCTAGGTGTGTTCAGTACTGGGAAACTCACGCTTTTTCGAGCTAAGCCACAGCTGCAGGAAAGAAGAGTCAACCTCTTCGCTTAATTCATAAGGAATTGCATTATAAATTCAAAATTAAAGACCCCATACTCCTTTGAGAGGAATTCATAAGGTACGGCATTTATAAATTCAAGAAATTTTGAATTCAACCCCAGAGAGGATAACTGCTGAGTCAATACAGCCTCATCAATCCTAAGTCATGAGTCATATTTTCCAAATTTCCTTTATCTCACTTAGAACTCATGACTCAACACTGCTTAGTAACTTCTTTGTCTCTCCTATCAAAACACTCTTGCAACAAGAGGTTGCATAGACTAATTTTTTTATCAGGAACTTCATCATCCTAGAGATAGAAAAAGTCGACTTCAACAAATGTTGTGTATTTTACTGTTCAATAACGTTGAACTCTTTCCAAAGATACAATCTACTTTATCCAAAAAAGTGTCTCTTGAGACTGAAGTTGAAAAACTAGTGAAATCGTTATTTTGGTAATTAGCTTTGATCCCCATTTAGTTTCAGCTAAAACCAACCATGCTTAATCGACTGCAATTAATGTATCAATTTGTTTACAAACAAATTGAAAAATATAACACAAAGATAAAGAGATTCTAAAGTTAATTTTTTCATTGGGATCGCTACAACCTAGTAAATTCACGGGTTGTGGCTCAAATCCACAATTGTGTATAGACGCAAAATAAAAGATGAAAATCAGCCCTAAACGGCACAAAATATGAAACAGATGAAATCATTGACTTCTGCCTGTAGATATTGTCGTTATTACAAGCCAGAAGGGCGTCGTGGCGGATTCTGCCAACAGTTAGGAGCCCCGGTTCAAAGTAATTGGAAAGCTTGCTCTTTGGCGATCCCACCGTTTGCTCCCTCTTGGGAAGATTTGGAAGATGTTTGGAGTTTGCCAAACACAACAGTTTTAGCTCCTGGTTTAAATAAACCTGCGCTTACTCCTGTTGACGAAACAGCTACTACCTGCTCTTCTGAACATACAAAAGTCAAGGCAGTATTAATATAGCTTTCTTTTGTTAAAACAGAACAACTCAAATCGCAGCAAGCACCATTTTAGTGCTATTTTAAGCGAATTTGTTCATACAACTTATCAATGAAGCAAAACTAGACTTAAACCCTACAACAATAAACGTTTCACATTTGGCTTGGTGAAAGTAACATATTTAGGGTTTGTTAAGAATTATACCAGTTACGACAGTAGTTTATCCAAATTAAAATTCGCTTTTAATATTTAGAGGTCTGAAAAAGACCCAAACACAAAAATCGCACCTTTTATCAAAAGCGCGATTTTTGTGTTTCTAGGGCAACCAGGGATATTGACGAAAGTCGGGTGAACGCTTTTCTAGAAATGCTTGTTTTCCCTCTTTACCTTCTTCTGTCATGTAATAAAGTAAGGTGGCATTACCAGCGAGTTCTTGCAAACCGGCTTGTCCATCACAGTCAGCATTAAATGCTGCTTTCAGACAGCGGATGGCGATCGGGCTTTTTTCTAAAATTTCTTGCGCCCACTGAATACCTTCAGTTTCAAGTTGTTCTACTGGCACAACACAATTGACTAAGCCCATTTCCAGTGCTTGGTGTGCATCATACTGTCGGCAGAGAAACCAAATCTCTCGCGCCTTTTTTTGCCCAACAATGCGCGCAAGATAGCTAGCACCAAAACCACCATCGAAACTGCCTACTTTGGGACCCGTCTGTCCAAAAATGGCGTTATCAGCAGCAATAGTCAGGTCACAAATCAAGTGAAGGACGTGTCCTCCACCAATAGCATACCCCGCGACAAGGGCAATAACCACTTTTGGCATGGAACGAATCAAACGTTGCAAATCTAGCACGTTCAAACGCGGAATGCCATTATCGTCTACATAACCGGCGTGTCCTCGTACGCTTTGGTCACCTCCTGCACAAAAAGCGTATTTGCCATCGGTGTGGGGACCTACACCCGTAAATAGGACAACGCCAATACTGGTATCTTCGCGGGCGTCACAGAAAGCATCGTAAAGTTCAAAAACAGTTTTGGGACGAAAGGCATTCCGTTTATGGGGACGGTTTATACTAATCTTGGCAATTCCATCGGCTTTGTGATAAAAAATGTCTTCGTAAGTTTTGGCTGTTTGCCAATTAATTTGCATGGTCACAAAAAGTTACTTCACCTCAGCTTAAAAATTCTATCTTTGGATACGTCCTGTTGTTCACGTGGCATCTGGGCTAGGAGAGGGAATTGGCGTTTAGTCTTCATCTGGTTCCAAGTCTTCTTCTGTCAGCCCCTGCTGCGGTATTGCTGCGATTATCGCATCTATAACCTTTGACACTGGCAAAATCTCGATATCATAGTTGGGGTATTTTTGCCCTTTTGGGACAATTGCCCGTTTAAATCCTAGTTTTGCTGCTTCTTTTAACCGCAGTTCCATTTGCGATACTGAACGGACTTGTCCCCCTAACCCAACTTCCCCAATGAGTACGGTGCCGGGGTCTACAATTCTATCTCGAAAACTGGCAACAATTGCGATCGCTATTCCTAAATCTACAGCTGGTTCTTCTACATTCAACCCACCTGCGGACGCCACATAAGAATCCAGTTTTGACATGGGGATACCTACCCGCTTTTCTAGCACAGCCAAAATTTGCACTAAGCGGTTATAATCTATACCTGTACCAGCACGACGTGGAGATGGGTAACTCGTAGGACTTACTAGTGCTTGCAACTCAACAACAATTGGGCGTGTCCCTTCACAAGCAACAACAATTGCAGTACCAGGAGCTGGATCATCGCGGTTTCCCAAAAATAACTCTGAAGGGTTAGGAACTTCTCGCAGTCCGTTGTCTACCATTTCAAAGATGCCGATTTCATGAGTTGCCCCAAAACGGTTTTTGACTGTGCGTAATAACCGATGGGATGCAAAGCGATCACCCTCAAAATACAACACTGTATCAACTAAGTGTTCTAATACCTTTGGTCCAGCGATCGCTCCTTCTTTTGTGACGTGTCCCACGATTAACATTGTGATGTCCTCGTGTTTTGCCACCTTCATTAAAGCTGCGGTACATTCGCGGACTTGCGCTACAGAACCGGGTGCAGAGGTCAAAGCCGGAAAGAAAACTGTTTGAATACTATCAATTATGGTTACATTCGGTTTTAGCGAGTCCATTTCCCGCAGGATTTCTTCTAAGTCTGTTTCCGGCAAAACATACAAATCGGCACCTATGCCGTCAGCTTCGTCTACTTTGGTAGTTTCTTCGGGAGTGACTTCGCGAGTTTCTTGTGCTGTTTTGCTATTACCGTTACCATCCCCTACTAAACTTAGGGGTTTTCCCACTCCCAAGCGAGAAGCTCTTAATTTGACCTGTTGCCCTGATTCTTCGCCAGAAACGTAGAGAATGCGGTATCTCTGCGCCAATTGATTCGATACTTGCAACAGTAACGTCGATTTACCTATTCCTGGGTCGCCACCTATCAACACCATAGAACCAGGAACAACTCCTCCGCCAAGAACTCGATCCAGTTCTTCATAACCAGAAGCCCAACGTGTGACTTGGCGATCGCTAATTTGGTCAAATGTCAATGAAGCTCGTGGTTTTGCTGGTTTAGCGGCTACAGGTTTACTGCTTGTTTGTTGGTGCCATCCACTCATTCCTCGACTTGTTATGTCAGTCGATGATTGGATAGTAATCTGCTCTTCTAGAGAGTTATAGGTGCCACAAGCTGGACACTTACCAAACCATTGTGGGGATTCTGCACCGCATTCGTTACAAACGTAATAAGTCTTCGGCTTTGGCATTCTTAAATCTTATTAAATATTCTTAATCTTTGCTTAAGTTTTTGAGCAACTAAAATCCAAGAATTGGTAGTAGGTGCGGGATTTTTCCAATCAATTTGTAAAATGATATCTTAATAATATGGTATTAAAAATTAATCATGAAAATTTTAGTTAAGGAGCATTGAAAAACTTGGAAAGTCATAAAGAAAAAATACTAGTGGTAGATGATGAAGCCAGCATTCGCCGGATTTTAGAAACGCGCCTTTCGATGATTGGCTACGATGTGGTGACAGCTGGTGACGGAGAGGAAGCTTTGGACACTTTTCGCAAAGCTGACCCTGATTTAGTGGTTTTAGACGTCATGATGCCGAAGCTGGATGGCTACGGCGTGTGTCAAGAATTACGTAAGGAATCAGATGTCCCAATTATTATGTTAACAGCCTTGGGAGACGTGGCTGACCGAATCACGGGTCTGGAGTTGGGTGCTGATGACTACGTTGTCAAACCTTTTTCCCCTAAAGAGCTAGAAGCCCGTATTCGCTCGGTGCTGCGGCGGGTAGACAAAACAGGTGCCTCTGGCATTCCCAGTTCTGGAGTGATTCATGTTAGCACTATAAAAATTGATACGAATAAGCGGCAAGTCTATAAAGGCGATGAGCGCATTCGGTTAACAGGTATGGAGTTTAGCTTACTAGAATTGTTAGTTAGCCGTTCTGGAGAAGCTTTCTCCCGTTCAGAAATTTTGCAGGAAGTCTGGGGATATACACCAGAGCGGCATGTGGATACCCGCGTAGTAGATGTCCATATCTCCCGTTTACGGGCAAAGTTAGAAGATGATCCTAGTAACCCAGAGTTAATCCTCACAGCAAGAGGAACTGGTTATCTATTTCAACGAATTATTGAACCAGGAGAGGAATAAGGACAAGGGGATAAGACGGAATAATGATGAATGACGAATGACTAAATCCGACCCCAACCAAGTTTTACGGCGTCTACCCATTATAGTAGGTGGGTTGGGCGCTGTACTTTTGCTGATTAACCGCTTGCTAGCACCGGAAATAACAACCTCCCAAGCGCGTGCAGATGTTTTAGGTGTGATTTTGAGTGCTGTGTTGATTTTAATCGGGTTAATTTGGCAGCAAGTACAACCGCGTTTACCTGAAGCGGTGCAGCTCATTGGAGAAGAAGGTTTTGTCCTTGCACCCGACTTACCGGAAGCTGTGAAAACAGAACTAGCTTGGGCATCACATTTGTTATTAACTAATACAGTGACGCGATCGCTCGTAATTTTCTACCAAGATAAAGTCTTGTTACGTCGGGGTATTTTAAGCCCTAAGGCAGAAGTCGTACCAGGGCCAATCCTAAAACGAGTGCTGGAAAAACAAAAGCCAATTTATCTCGTAGATTTGAAAGTCTATCCAGGAAGGGTCGAATTTGATTATTTGCCAGAAAATACTCAAGGAGTCATTTGTCAACCGATTAGCACAGAGGGGGTTCTGATTTTAGGAGCAAATGCTCCTCGTAGCTATACTAAACAAGATGAAAACTGGATTACAGGAATTGCAGATAAATTAGCTGTTACCCTAAAACAGAAAATAGGTCATAGTTAGGCGGTGAAACCATTGCAGGCTCTTACGGGCACAGTTTGTCAACGCCACGTTTGGTAGGCGCACAATGTGCCCATAGGACTAATAATTCGTGACAAAACCGACAACTCACAAATCACAAACAATCATGCAAATTATTTACTGGATACTTATTACCTTAATGTTGGTGGGTATTGTTGGCGCTGTCGTTCCTGCCATTCCAGGAGCTAGTTTAATTTTAGTTGCAATTATTATTTGGGGGATTGTAAGCGGTTCCTTTGCTGCTATAAAGATACCCCTGATTGTCACAGTTATCGTTTTACTCCTTAGTATAGGAGTTGATTTTTTAGCAAGCTACTTGGGTGCAAGAAAAGCAGGTGCTAGTCAGTGGGGGCAAATTGGTGCAATTGTTGGATTAGTACTGGGTTTTTTAGGATTATTGCCAACATTACCTTTTGGTGGTCCATTATTAGGAATATTACTGGGACCGCTTGTTGGAGCGATTATCGGCGAGTATCTTTACCGACGGAACTTCAGGTTGGCTATTAAGGCGGGTATTGGAATCGTCGTAGGTACACTTGTCGGGAATTTGCTCCAAGGGTTATTGGCGATCGCATCTGTTATCGTTTTTGTAATAACAACTTGGCCACAGGTTTATGGGGCTTAAAATTTAGCATAGGAAAATAGCTCTTACTAAGCTATCTGAGCTGCTTTAATTGATGCTTTAAATGATCCAATGTCCTCTGCCAAGGACTTTTCTTAGCTTTTGGTGGGAAAACCGCCGGTGGGATTGCCGGATTAAGATTACGGTAATATTCCCAAATCTCCCAATAGGGACAACCAGGTTCAATGCGGATACCAGCCCAGTGGAGATATTGTAGGAATTGATTTATTGAAGGGTCAATGAGCCTATTTTCTTGAGTCTTAAAATGAGGGCTACCTGCCCAATTTCCTGGCGCTTTCCCATCTCTACGGACAATGTTAAAGCGACTGGGAATCCGTTTGAGAAGCATATAGTTGATAATTGGTTGGTCTGAGGTTTTTTGGGAAAAATCAAAGTATTCTGGATGGGCTGCGCACTCAGCAAATGTTTCATACAAATTTTCTTCTGAAACCAGATTCTTCTTAGAACCCCAAAAACCACCATTAAAAATATCTTTGACTTCAATGTTAGTAAATATTTTATCTTCTAAAACTTTCTGGGTAAAGACATTCTTAATGCCAGTTGTGTGTTGATAATCGCAACAAATAAAATCATATTGACTAAGATAGTTCAGATTATCAATAATTTTTTCAAAAACAACTATATCTGTATCTATATACAAAAACTCATCAAACGGTCCAAACCAACAAGCTTGCTTACGAAATTGATTGGGACGTGCAAAAAATTTCCCTCCAAAAATTTCATATAACTTTTTGGATAATCTATCAATCAAATCTAAGTCTTCGTAGATTTGTACTCCATAATACTGGATAAGTAAATCTGCAATTCTATGATAATTGTCATCATAGGGAATCATGATAATTGGCGTTTCTATATCGTATAAACGGATACTGTTAAGGAGTGCGATCGCATGATCTGTCACCTTATCATTCGCAATAATATAAATTCCCCTAGTCATATCATCATCCTCAACCAACTAATCTTAACTTTCGTAAAATGCGCGTCGCTAGACTTGGTGGTGCATTGTGAGCTTTTGGTTTGTTCTTGAACTTCGGTCGCTTATCTGGTTCGTGCAGATATCGATAATGCAAGAAAATATCTCGATAAGGAAAATCAATATTTTCCCCAGCACAAACGCGACTAAACAACTTAGACGACAAACCGATATAGTGAATATAAGTTAACCGATGACCTTTGTCATACAAAATATTGTCTCTGGCTTCAAAATGAGAAGAGGTCACGCAACAACCAGTTCTTTCATTTTCAGGAAGATGGTGGGCAAAATTATAGCTAGAGATGTCTGACTTCATGACCATATAGTTAAGAATTGTTTGGTCGGGAGCCATATCATAAAGAACCTCAGCTTCCCCTTGCTGCAGGGACTCCAGCAAGTATGAACGCTTTTGTACATCAAATATATCTTTTTTGGAGCTATAAAACCCCGAACAGAATATTTCTGTTTGCAGTCTTTCTGGTGTAAATAATTCCCTTAATTGAGTGGATGAAGAATTATAAACATGAGACAAATCCTTGAATTGAAAGTCATACACCACCCAGTCATATTGATTGAGTTGAGCAAAAATTTGCTCTAGGGAACTCATTAATAAAGTGTCAGCATCCATATAGACAAAGCGGTCAAAAGGAGCATCAAAAGCACAGTAACGTCTATGAGTCCCAACTCGATGATACCTGTCACGACCGATTTGCTGCCAATGCTCTTGTGCTGTAGGATGAGCATCCCAAATATTGCGGACAAACTCATCCCATTGTTGAATGGAATCTTGATTATCGTACAGTTGTACGTTAGGACGACGACTAATTTCCATAGCAATTTGTGTTGTGTTGTTGTCGTAGGGATAGACACAAACGGGCATTTCTTGCCCATAAATTGCCTCTATGCTGTTGAGTAGAGCCACAAGTTGGTCGTAAACTTGGTCATTCGCGAGGGTACAAATACCATCCATATCTTTCTAGATAAGGCGAGAGAGGAAGAAATGATACTTTTGTAGGATGGGAAGCGCGAAGCGTAACCCGTGTTGTCTAAGCAATTGAGTCAAGTACAAAGAAGTTTGAGCAATTGATGCGTTACGAATCACGCTAACGCATCCTACTGGCGCGACACAGCTAAATTTGTGCATTAGATTTGTAGTCAACTTCTGTGCTAAAGCACTACTACGAGCTTTTTCTATCGCATCATTTTAGTCTTGTCACGCCACTACATTTATTCATGTCGAACGACTTAGCAGGACGAGAATTTAGCAACGAATTCTGAAAGCCAATTGAGTAGATTAAGTTTATGGAGAATAATTTGTCTGGCTTCTTTGATGGCTTCTTTTGCGGCATACCAAGCATCAGGGTTAGCAGTAACTTCTTGTATGTAAGCAATGCCTTTTTCATCTAAGCTAGGTAATCGCAAAAAACTCCCTGGTGGCAATAATTTATCAGCAGCCGATCCACCGTAGTAAATTGGCAGACACCATGCAAGAAGCGCATCCCAAAGTTTCTCACTGACATACCAGTCATTCTCAGCATAGTTTTCAATTGCTAGATTGTAATAGTAGGGTGCCATGCCATACCATTTGTTGCTTAACTCTTTTCGTGTTATTGTCCATGCAGGTAAGTTCCGTCCATACAAATCAAACTTCACTTCACTGGTTTGTAAGGATTGCAAAAACTGTAACCGTTTGTGATGATTAGCTGTGCGGTTAATTCCCGAGGTAATCCAACTGCAGAACGCAACCTTTTCTGGATGTGGCATTTCATTTAATTCACGAAATGAGTTGCTGTGATACCAAATTGCAGGCATATAATTGGAAATGGGAGCAAAATCATCAGGTCCTGAAATGTGACCACAATATTTCTGCGCTTGCTGATAATTTTGTTTATTTCTGTCAACAACCTCATCTAATGGTGGTTCTCGTAATAGATAAATAATCCTTTCTTTACTGACGCCACGTAACAAAGAATTGATATTTAATTCAGGTATTTGCTGTTGTTTGCGAAACAAATTAAACCAAGGTTTCTGCTGTGTAGGTTGAGGAAAATCAAATTGATACATCAGCAGAAAGTCTGGTTTCGGTGAAAGCGCTTGCATTTGTATATTGCCCCAAAGACCAAATTGATGAGGCGTTTGTTGCCACAGCCAATCGCATCTTGTATCAAGATTTTGATAGCTGCTTATCATACCAACAGTTTGTATAACCATTTTTTTATGCAATCAGAGGAGGACGAAAAGATTCATCCACATAACTCAAAATTTTAGCTGCTCGATTTTCCCAAGAAAACTGCTTCACAAAATTAATAAGATTTTGATAACCTTCAACCTTCCTCGGGTAAGTTTTTAAAACTTGTTCTATTGCTTCGGCAAATTTGCGAGGATTATCTGGTTCACACCAAGCGGTAATCGCTTGAGTATCCTTAAACTCCATTAAAGAGGGAATTTCTGTTGCAACAATAGGATTTCCAGAAGTTAAGTAGTCAAATAGCTTCATGGGAGATGTAAATGTTGCAGCTTTTCCCGAACAATGAGGATGAGCCAAAATATCAGCTGCTTGTAGTAAAGATGGTAAATCCTGGTGCAAGATATATCCCAAAAATATTATGTTGTTAACCTGCTTTTCTTTTGCTAATTGCTGATAATAAGCGACTTCTTCTTCAGTACCTCCTGCACAGACTATTTGAATTTTTGGCATGATTGCAGCAACATCAACAAGTAGATCAATACCTTTAAATTTTCTTAATGCTCCTGAATAAACAACCAAATATGAATGTTCATCTTTGAGAAGTTTTTTGCGCCATTCTTTTACTTTTAATGGCTGTCTTTTCATGAATGAGGAATTATAGCCGTTGTGCAATTTAATTAATTTTTCTGGTGGCATTCCATTTTGGATCATACTTTCTCTTACTGTATCAGCGACTGTTACAGCAACTTGAAAAAGTGGATGATTGACAATTTCTGGCTCAAATTGCTTATCTTCGTGATGATGATGTTCGTAAATTGCTGGTACGCCATTTTTGATTGCTGCTTTGATAAAATTCCAGTTCCAAGCGTGAACAAGTTTGGTTGTCGAAACGATATGAAAGGGAAAGTAATATTTTGTGGCAATTGTATTAGAGTCAGTGAATTTGCTTTTGATAAAATCGATAGGCCAAGGCATTGGTAGAGGAGCAACTTTGAGCTTTTGTTGAATATTGTAGTATTTGATGAGTGCTGCTGGTGTTTTCCTCGGTTGAAATGGACGAGCTAAATGAACTGGATTGAAAGCTGCTAATCCTTTGTAAGGGTATACCAAAACCGATGAATACCCCAAGTTTGCTGCTGCGTTTGCTGCATTGGTAGACTGTACAATATGAGCTTCTGGCTTGGGTATTTCTTCTGTTAAAAAGAAGACGTAGTTTTTTAGAAGAGCAGTATTTTTCATAACTTTAAATTTTCATACTATCTTCAAAATGATCTAATTTATCTAGTAGAAGCAACGCAGATTGATAAGTTGTCTTGATAAATTCATGTTGTTTTTCTTGCGTGCTTATCAAATCATCAGCTAAAGAATCTGGAAAGCTAACTATAGGATTAAGAGTTATCCGAAACTGATTACAAGTCATTAGTAATGTTTGATTTAATGTGGCTATATTCTGATTTAGTTCTGCATCTGATATGGACCAACTCTTTTGCAGGTTAACAATATCTTCAAAAACATCAATGATGTTAAGAACTTTCAAGGCTGATTTATAAAATTCTTCTATGAATTTCTGTCGCTGTTGAGGATTGTTTTCCCTGTCATCAAGTAATAAGCGCAAAGAATCAATCATGGAGTTAAGCCGCGTGCGCATTTCACCACAGATGCGGACAAAGCTTTGTTGGCGTTTGGTGGCTGTTTCCGCTTTCTCAGCAAATTGCATTGTATAGAGGCGCGAGTAGTAACCACCTTTTTGTAAGAGTTCTTCATGAGTTCCCATCTCCACCACACTTCCTTGATCCAATACGGCGATTTGATCAGCTTTTTGCACCGTGGAAAGGCGATGGGCAATCACCAACGTTGTACGATCGCGACTAAGATCATCCAATGCACCTTGAACTAAACGTTCAGAAACAGTATCTAAGGCGCTGGTTGCTTCGTCTAAAATGAGAATTTCCGGATTTTGCAGTAAAGCACGCGCTATAGCAAGGCGTTGTCTTTGTCCTCCAGACAACATGACACCGCGATCGCCAATGAGGGTGTCAAATCCTTGGGGCAATTTGATGATAAATTCATAGGCATTTGCCCGCTTAGCTGCAATCATGATTTCCTCTTCTATCGCCTCTGGTCGTCCATAAGCAATATTCTTTCGTACTGTATCGTTGAAGAGGAAGGTATCTTGACTGACAATTCCCATTGCCTGTCGCAATGATTTTAAATCAAAATCACGCAAATCGATACCATCGATAGTAATACACCCAGATGTAGGATCATAAAATCTGGGTAAAAGGTCTGCCAGTGTTGATTTACCTGCACCAGAACCACCGACCAAAGCTAATGTGGTACCGCGTGGTATGGATAAATTTACATTTTTTAAGACCAACTTCTCATAACTAGGGTACGCAAAGGACATGCACTGAAAATGTATGCCTTTTTGTAACTTCGTGTAAGGTATTTTACCGTTAACCATTAACGGCTTATTATCCAGACATAAAAAGTCAGTAACCACCTCTACACTGGTGGCGGTACTGGCAAAACTACTACGAATAGTATTAAGCTGAGAAATAAAAGGTAGCACTCGCAACAGAACCAGCAAATATGTGAGCATCACAGCAGAAAGAGACACAACTTGCTGTGCAAAGAACGTGCGACTCAAAAAGATAATCAGGAGTAAGGCTGTAATACCCATAACCTCACTCATGGGTGCGATCGCCTCAGAATTCACTTGAGAATCAAAATCTGCTTTTTCGCGATCGCGAATAAGCTTCCTAATTCTATGAAATTCTCTTTGTTCATTACCCGTTGCTTTAACTAGACGAATTCCATTGAGGGTTTCTAGTACAGAGATGGAATATGCTTTAGACATATCACTCAACTGCTTGCCAAAATGCTTAGAACGGGAGATAGCATACTGATTAATGAGCGTTATAAAAGACAGCAAAACCGTAGCTGCAATTGTCAGTTGCCAAGAAATTGACAGCAGTAACCCAACAAAAACGAGAATTGTAATTCCTAGAATAATGACTTTAATCGTATTTCCTATAGCACTGGCTGCACGACCAATTTCTCCACCAAGACGGTTAATTAAATCGCCAACTTTCATCTTGGTGTAATAATCTATGTCAATGTTTAGCAATAACTGTAAGCCGGCTTCTCGTATATCAGAAGTCAGCTTACGTGTTAAAGTACTAGAAGCCAAAGTGCTAGCATAACTTGCTAAATTTTTCAAAAAAATTGTGACTATAATTGCTCCTGCCATGACCAATAAGCGGTAATCTTCTGGAACATTATCGAATGGATACATAATTTTTTGAATAATGGGAGGAGCACCACTTAAATCTACTTCTTGTCCCACAATTCTTAAAATTACGGGTACAATTAAAGTCGTACTCACGCCATTAAATAAAGCTCCAGAAAATCCCAATACTATCGTCAAAAGAATTAACCCTGGATAGGGTTTAGCAAATCTGAATAGTAGCTTACTGGTTAACATCAGGAATATGTATCAGAATCTACTTAGGATTTATAAATTTAGATTGGCAATAGACTTTTGCAAAAGTCTCTTTTTGAAAGAAAATCACAGAGAAACACAGATAATTATCGATATTCATCTGTGTTTCTCTGTGATTCTTTTTAGGTTTATTGGTATTTTGACAAGAAGTTTAATCACTTTATTTCACATAAATAATACTGAGCAATATTCATAGCTCTGTTTTATCCAAACATAGTTATCTTCCAACACTTTCTTCCGCCAAAAAATCATCTACTTCTTCAGTTAAAATGATTTCTCTTCTAGTTCATAACTGAGCAATAACTGACTTTAAAGTAGACGCCATCACTTCGATACTGTACTTTTCTATGCATCTTTCTCTTGCCTTTCTACCTCGTTCTTTAGCTAACTCGAAATCCTGGAATATACATTGAATTTGCTCTGCAATTTGTTCGGGAGAGTTGGGATCAACCAAATAACCGGCTTCGCCTAAAATTTCTGGAATATCTCCAACTCGTGTTGATAATACAGGTTTAGCCATTGCCATTCCATCTGTTAACTTTAACGGGAATTGGGCACGAGCAATTATTGTATCTCGCTGAGGAACAACCACAACATGAGCTGCTGCTACAATCTCAGGCATTACCTCAACAGGATATTTGGGCAACTTGATAATCCAACGTCCCCATCTTTGAATGAGTTTATCATCATAGTCATCATAAGGATTTCCACCGACAATAACTAGTCTTAAATCTAACTGATTTAATCGATCTAACGCCATCAAGATATCTTCAATACCCTTATGTGGACGTGGTGCTCCTGGAAACATTAAAATTCGGTAATCAGAAAGACCATAACGCATTCGGCTTGCTTGTGAATCATATATATCAGGGTTGAACATGGCAGTATCTTTGCCATTAGGTATGTAAACACCACCAAAACGTTCTTTGAGAAATTGAGTATCTATAGTTACTGCATCTGCTTTGGGTACTAAGCTTTCTATCCATTGTATATAAAGGGGATGATCCGGAAATCTCAATGCACCATCTTTCTTGAGAATATCCCTAGCAAATTGCTTAAGACTAGGACGATACTTCCACTCAAAGCCTCCATACCAACTCAGTTCCCAGTCATCCATATCTAAAAGCAAAGGACGATGGCTGCTAATTTTTTTTAGTAGAGATAAACCAAAACTCGTAACCTTTGGTTTGACTGCATAAATAATATCTCCATCTATCTTTTGCAAAACTTGCCAACTAGAGTTTAAAAACTCAGGATAGTTTCTCCCGGGAATAGAAACAATATTGATTCCATTAGGAGGAAGTGCATAAAGTTCTTTTCCAAAAAGAAAACCGACAATTTCTACTTCATAATCAAGCTTTTTGAGAACTTGTGCTAGCAAAAATGCCCGGACGCTTCCGCCTCCTGCTAAGTCACTAACCACTAATGAAAACTTCAACTTTCTTTGTTTATGCTGTAAAATCACAATCTTTCACTTTGGTTTGCTATTCTCTATCCACCAACTAGCATTTTAAATTTGATTTTTAATTTTCCGTATAGCTCTCTTAATTTGACGTAAAAAAAATCAGTTTTTCTTTGATAAAATTGACTCAAAGAATAAAAAAAATTCTGAATAGCATGACAACCAATATAAGACTCAAAACCATCTAGAGGTTTGTCTTTTTCTAAATATGAAAATTCCTTGTGAATTTTCTCTGACCACTTTGATTCATTATTGGTAGCCACAGCAAATATGTATACAGATGCATTTTTGTGACTATTGAAACTCAAATACAAAAGTGACATTCCATTCTCTTCAAACATTCTTTTAATTGTTAATGGTGTAAACCTCCAATAATCTCCATAATTAGCGTGCATTTGCTGTAAAAAAGGAACAACTATAATAACAATATCTCGGCTCATTAAGCACAAGTTTCTAAAAGCAGTATTGACATCATAAATATGTTCTAAGACAGTATGATTGAACACAACATCAAAACGACTAAACAGTTCAATTGGCAATTCTTTTTCTAAATTGAGAAAAATTTCATTTTCGTACCCCTGAAAACCTCTAGCATCAGATTTATAGTTTGTTATCGTATAGCTACTTGCATTGACAAAATAATCTCTGTAATGTTTTCCTTCTTTATCACTATCTTGCCATCCGCTCACATTGGCAATATCTCCAGAGAAAAGCGGAGCTATTTTTTCTAGTTCTCTGTTCGACCAAATCCTGGGTAAAATATATTTTCTATCTATGAAAAGTTTTGTTTTCATAAGAATAAACCATCCTACTAGCTAGAAAATTTTATGAGTTGGTTGGTTTTCCCAAATTAAGTATTTGATTAAAAAAAGCAAACAATCGTTTTGAGCGAGGTCCTCGATATTTTTCGTATATTAAAAAACTTGGTGTTATTAGCCTTATTGAGTAAGTAAGCTTCAATATTGACTTACTATTAACTTTTAATTTATTTCCAAACAAATAAAGAGGAAACTGCACAATACTAACTAAACGCTTAAAATTTGCTGTGTCCTTATCTCTAATAATTTCCTCTAGTAGAAAAATTATACTAGACTGGCATTGATTACCTAAATCTTTATATTTTATATATATATATTCGTAAAATTTAATATAATAATCTTTCATATAATTCCAATTATTGGTTCTATTTGATTGATGTTTTGTGTAGTAAGCACCAATCATTGGAGTGTAAATAAAATTTGCATCTGCCATTAAAATAGCTACAGCAAAATATCTATCTCCCAGTGCTTTAAGGTGTTCAGGAAATTTTGTCTTACTCAATATACTTTTTTTCATGAGCATTGCTTGCTGGAGGGCAGGATGAGGTGAATCTGCAAGGAAGTCAGGAATGAGTAAACGTTGGATGAGTTCATCTTTAGTCAGTGAACCAATAATATTTTCTTGAGTATTTACAATATTTTGGTTTGCATCTATAAATACCCGTTCATAATCGCAGTAAAAGACAATGTCATCATTGATATTAACTTGTTCTAAATAGCTGAGTTGAAATCTGATTTTATCTTCATGAATCCAATCATCTGCATCAAGACATTGAATCCATTCACCCTGTGCTTTTTGAATACCAAAGTTACGAGATGATGGAAGACCTCCATTTTCTTTATAGTAGTATTTTACTCGTTCATCTAGATTCATCAACTGCTCAGCAATATGACGAGTATTATCAGTAGAACCATCATCTACAATGAGACATTCAATATCACTAAAACTTTGTGATAAAACACTATTGACTGAACGCTCAAGATAGCAACCTTGATTAAAGCAATTAATGATAATTGAGACTAAAGGTGACATTTCTAAACACTTCCTTTAGAAAATAGATTTACAAATTTAAAGTTTGAAAATTGAATAAAGAAACTTCTTAATTTAAAATCTGTATCCAGAAACTCTCCCTTTTCGTAGGATAAACTAGCAAGGTATATCATTGCCAATTATCTACATAAACTCTGGCGATAGCCGTAAGCGCAAAGCGCAGGCTACGCCAACGCGCAGCGTTCCGCAGGAAAGGCTAATCGCTCCGTTATCGCCTACCACGGACGCTTCGCGTCATCGCGCCTTGTACGGCTTTTTCTCTAAGCATCGCTGACGCATCGTCTAACTGAGCTTCTCGCACAATCATAAGATAAATCTCCAAAAGAATTGGTCGGCAAGCATTGACTTAGTTCAGAATTTTCTTTGCTCATGACAACATAAGAACTAGACAGACAAAAAGTTGGTAAATGCTAAACATCAAATCTTAAGGGAAATACACCTAATGCAAGTCATTCGTCTTGAGGCGCTTTCAGACAATTACATCTTTGTTTTACACGATCCAAAGCAAAATATTGCTGCTGTTGTCGATCCAGCCGAGGCGCAGCCAGTTTTGCACAAATTAAACGAATTGAAGGCTGAGTTGGTAGCAATTTTTAATACACACCATCATAATGACCATGTGGGAGGGAATCGCCAACTTATGAAACAATTCCCTGATGTAAAAGTTTATGGCGGTTTTGAGGATAGAGGAAGAATACCAGGACAGCAGGTGTTTTTACAGGAAGGCGATCGCGTCCAATTTGCAGACAGAACCGCTGAGGTTATCTTTGTTCCCGGACATACCCGCGCTCATATTGCCTATTATTTCCCTCCGGAGAACCCAAGTGAACCGGGTGAGTTGTTTTGTGGTGATACCTTATTTGCAGGTGGTTGTGGTCGCTTGTTTGAAGGGACAGCAACGCAAATGGTAGACTCCTTAAGCAAACTCCGCTCGTTACCTGATAACACCCGAGTCTGGTGTGCTCATGAATACACCTTAAAAAATCTGCAATTCGCCCTTACGGTAGATGCAGAAAACGCGAACTTACAAAACCGTTATGATGAAGTGAAGGCGTTCCGCAATCGGGGAGAAGCAACTGTTCCCTCACTTCTTGGGGTAGAGAAGCGCACAAATCCCTTTTTACGTTGGGAGCAGCCAGCATTACAATCAGCGGCTAACAGTCGTGACTCTGTACAAACCTTTGCATGGTTGCGAGGAATGAAAGATAGATTTTAGTCATTTGTTCTTTGCTGCATGATTCCTGCAAAGAAGGTTGGTTTTTCTGGCAGACATTTTCTGGCAGACAACAGTTGCGATCACACCCTGCATTTCGCTATGATTTGTAAGTTTCGGGCTATAAGCAAAGCTACTTGGGATACAGCTCCACTCATGTGAACTATCCGGCTGGTGCCCAAGCAATTAAGATTTTAGAGAAAGCAGAGAAAAAAGAACAACGATGGCGAAACGTATACAATTAGTTTTAACTCAAGATATTAGCAAGCTAGGAAAATCTGGCGACTTAGTAGAAGTTGCTCCTGGCTATGCTCGTAACTACTTAATTCCCCAAAATTTGGCAACTCGTGCCACTCCTGGTATTCTTAAGCAAGTCGAACGTCGCCGCGAGTTAGAGCGCCAGCGTCAATTAGAGCTGAAGCAACAAGCACAAGACCAAAAAGATGCTTTGGAAAAAGTTGCAAGCTTCAGAATTGCTAAGCAGGTTGGTGAAGCCGAAGCGATTTTTGGAACTGTCACGACTCAAGAAGTGGCAGATGTGATTCAACAAACCACAGGATTGGAAGTAGATCGGCGCGGTATCACCATACCCGATATTAGCCAATTAGGTACCTATGAAGCTGATATTAAGCTGTATTCTGACGTGACAGCAAAAGTTAGCATTCAAGTTGTAGCTAGCTAAAAACTATCATCTTAAAATAAACCACAGATAAACCTTTCCTATAGTCAAAGCCTGAGTGCAGCAAATGGGGAAGCAAGCAGACACCAGAATAACACAGATCAATTCTACACATCTGTATCTGTCTGTGTTCATCTGTGGTTTGTTTTTTTATGTCAGTGTATCCACCCTACACCCTGTACTCTTCCTGGTTTATATTTATCCAAACCGTAGATAAAATCTCTCTATCTATCTGTTTTACCTCACCTTCTTCTATATTTTTAAATAATACTGTGAAAGCACCTGCACCCAACCTATCTTGGGGAAACATCCGATAACAAGGTACAGAAGTTAAATGCGACTGATAACTTTGTAAATAACTAATTTTAACTGCTTGAAACTGAGGAAACTTTTTTAAAAACCATTCACAAACTTCCTCATTTTCTTCAGGAGAATAAGTACAAGTCATATAAGCAAGATACCCTTGTGGTGCAACGATCTGGGCAGAATTGGCTATAATCCTCTTTTGTCGATTCGCACTCTTATTAATAGCAGTTGGATGAAAACATCCTGGTGCTTTTTCTCCTTTAGCAAGTAAAGATTGCCCAGTACAAGGGGCATCTACCATCACTAAATCACTAGAGAAAGGTATCATTTCAGAAAAAATACTAGAATCTTTACTAACTACAATAGAGGGTTTAATATGACAACGCTTTAAATTAGAAATTAACATTCCCAAGCGTTTACCAATGACTTCATTAGATATTAGTAATTCTGGTTGTAAATTTTTCCAAGCAAAGACGCTCTTACCTCCTGGTGCAGCACACATATCAAAAACTAACTTAAGAGAGTGAGAAATTTTTAATAAAATAGAAGCCGCAAACACAGAAGAGAAATCAAGGCAATAAAAATATCCCTGTTCATGCAGTGGGTGTTGACCAGGTGTTTCTCCAAAAGATAAACGGTCTACGAAATGTGGTTGCCAACTCAATGGCGCTTCTATAGAGAAGGGAGAAACTTTAGGCTTTTCTTGACACCAGAGAATGCAGCGATGAAAAGGTTTTGGATTCATTAAAGCGTCAACAAATCTCTCTTGCTCATCTAGATTTTCAAACAAACGACGTGAGAGTTTAAGTAATAAATTAGAAGCTTTTTCCATAAAATCTTGTCAATTAATCTCTGTATTTATAGCGCTTCTTAGATAATTAGACCATAAATCATAGTGTGAGTATTTCTAAGAAGAATGCAGTATTCAGTAATATATATAAGTATGCAAAGTAGTGATCATGGGACAAACACAGGAGCTAGGACAGATTATCATCCTGAATGGTACCCCGCGTTCAGGGAAGTCGAGCATTGTCGCAGTGATCCAGGAGACGTTTGATGGTCTATGGATGAACTTGGGTGTCGATAGGTTTATGCAAATGACTCCTGCACGATACCTGCCTGGAATCGGTCTGCGACCAGGGGGAGAACGTCAAGATATCGAACCCCTTGTTCCCATTCTGTACAGCGCCATGTATGAATCTATTGCCGCCCACAGTCGCTTAGGGCTGAATGTCGTGGTTGATGTCGGACACCATGACGCATACGCGATGAAGCGGGGTATTCTGGTCGATAGTGCCCGGCGTTTAAACGGATTGCCAGTCTTGTTTGTAGGCGTTCGCTGCCCCATCGAGATAATTATGGAAAGACGACAAAACACGGGCTGGAACGTGGTAAGTGCAGCCGACTCCCTGGTGCCATGTCCGGTTCAGTTATGGCAACGTGAAGTCCACATCCCTGGCATCTATGACCTTGAAGTCGATACCTCGTTGTTAAGTCCGGGTGCATGTGCTGAGGTGATACGCCAGCACCTTGCAAATGGTCCAGCACCATCGGCATTCCAACGACTCGCTACACTGTTTTCCAACTCAACTCAATAATCGCCTAGCTGCATCAAACCGTATTGAACCGTGAAGATGCCGAAAACAGAACGGACTTATCCGTACGAGATTGTTATAGTAAACCAGTTTTGTATATGCTTGAGATTCATCAAATCGAGTGCAGTGGCAATAAGAGCATCAACGAATTTCGTAGCAGTGCTCATGCGCCACCACAGCTTAATAGCTTAAATAGCTTAATAAGTATGATATGTGCTTTCAATCTTCATGCCGATACTGCCATGCTGCACCAAAAGCTGCCCCAGCTCCAACTATTAAGCCTGTGCTCATTCCTTTGATAGTTTTAGGTGTTTGGTCTTGGGTGAGACATTCACTCGTCACTGTACTAGCTTGCAAACACGAATGACTCTCTATCCAACTGGAGGTTCCTCCCACAATAACACCAGCCAAACTACAGGAAACAACAAGGAGCAAAAGACGTTTAGTTTTTATATCTTTTGGCAGTTGCATAAAGTTTTGCGCATCGTATATTTACCACAACTACTTTACACATCCATGCCGCTATTGTCAGCTGTATAAATTAGCTGTATGAAGATTAAAGCAAGTAGGGAGCACCGCAGCAGGGAGAGGGGGATAAGAGTTAACATCCATTAACTCTTCCTCCTCCCCTACTTACTCTCCCCAACCTATATATCACTCAATCCGTAAGTTAAAGGGTAAGCGAGCATACGTACCCTGCGGGTCGTTCATCTTTTGCAAAATTGCTAATTCCTGTTGTAATTTTTGGAATTCAGCCATCACCGGATCGGGTGCTTTGAGTTGCGCTTGATCGACGCCCAAAGAAGTTCGCACCTCTTGGGATACCCGTCCAAACAAGCGTTCTCCAAGGGTGCTTTCTTTGGGATATTCTTGCAATTCCCAATTGTCTCCCAGATTAGCCGTCTGAGCAGCGTATTTAACGGCAGCATCCAAACCGCCAATTTCATCCACCAACCCTCTTTGCTTTGCGGCTACACCTGACCAAACTCGTCCTTGAGCAATTTCAGCTACCTTCTCCTTTGGAAGTTTGCGACCTTGTGCCACTTTGTTGAGAAACACATCGTAAATTCGGTTAACACTACGCTGGTATAACGCCAATTCCTCTGGAGATTTAGGGCGAGCAACAGTTTGAGTATCAGCATAGCGAGCAGTTTTCACAGAATCCCAGGTTACACCATTGTCATTCGCCAGTTTTTGGAGATTGAGTATCTGTCCAAACACACCTATCGAACCGGTAATTGTGTTAGGTTCAGCAAAAATGCGTTTGGAGTCTGTTGCAATCCAGTAACCACCAGAGGCAGCGACATTACCCATTGACACTACAACGGGTTTCACCTGACCAGTTAACCGCACTTCCCTTTGTATCACTTCAGAACCTGTAGCGCTGCCACCTGGACTGTTGATCCGCAGTACAACCGCCTTGACATCTTTATCCTGTCTCAGCCGCCGGAAGATTTTTGCAAAACGCTCTCCTCCTACATTTCCCTCTTCTCCTTGTCCATCGACAATGTCACCCTCTGCATAAACCACAGCAATTTTATTTTTTGAATCGCGTTCTAGACCTAGAGACTTTCCAGGAACTTGCGCATATTCTCTGAGGCTAATTTGACGAAATGTTTTATCTTCCTTGTCGCTGTTGGTCAATTGCTTAAGATCAGCAACCACCTGATCGTAATACGCTACCTTATCCACCAGGCGATTTGCTTTGGCTTGATCTGCCAACAACAAAGCTTGATTATCTGCGATCGCCTGCAACTGTTGCGGATTGATTTTGCGAGTTGCTCCTACTGTAGTACGCCATTCTGCCCAAACATCATTCAACAATTGCTGCGTTTGGGCACGGTTTTCTGGGCTGAGCTTTGGAAGTATGAACGGTTCAACCGCTCCTTTGAACTTACCTACCCGTACAATCTGAACACCAATGCCGTACTTCTGCAAAGCCCCAGCAAAGAACATAGGTTGGGCACTCAAACCATTGATTTCCATTGCTCCTAGGGGGTTAACCACAATGGTATCAGCCACAGAACTTAAGTAATATTCCTTTTTCCCCCAATCCATGCCATATGCCACAATCTTTTTCCCAGCAGCCCGGCACTTCTCCAATGCTTGACGGACTTCCTTAAGAGTGGCAAAGCCAGCACTTCTCCCTTCTGTAGCACGACTTGCATCCAGGTATATGCCAACAATTCGTTTGTCACGCCGTGCTTTTTCCAAAGTATTCAAAACGGCGCGAAGAGACATCCTTTTGTTATCCTCACCTGATAATGCGCTCTGAAGAAGTTCACTAGAACTTGGTTGCCCATCAGTAATATTTGTTGACAAGTCAAAAACCAACACTGACTTATCTTTTATAACAGGACCGACATCTTTGGATGAGGCAGCAGTAAACAGCAGTAACAACAGTCCCGTAGTTCCCAGACCGCAGAAAATGAACAGCCCAAGTAGGCTCCCGATTAAGCTAGCAAAAGTTTGTCTAAGAAAATTACGCATATTTATTCTTGAATCATTAGTCAATTAGTCATTAGTTATTAGTCCTCACACTTATGATTAAAGACTAATGCATTTACCTCGTATCTTTGTTGATATCTCTACTCAATTGCTCACACTTAACATCCAAAAAGTTAAAAACGCAAAGTTTTTATATTTCTTGTATTCGCTGTAAAGTTTTTGAACACTTCAGTTGTTCCAGTGTAGCGTTACCAGTGCAGAATAGCACAGTCGTGATTTCGGCAATTAGCACTTCAGCTAAGTCATAAACAGCAGCTTCAGAAACAGCAGCAGCTTTGAGAAAAGGCATTGCTAAACCAGCAATATCTGCTCCCAGCGCTAGCACTTTTGCGATGTCCAATCCATGACGCAATCCCCCCGAGGCAATCAAAGGCACGTCAGAAGTCACTGCACGAATGTTGGTGATACACTCCGCTGTTGGCAAACCCCAGTCTGCGAATGTCCTTCCTAAACGACGTTGCAGAGCATTTTCTGCCCGTTCGCTTTCCACCTTTGCCCAAGACGTGCCACCTGCACCAGCGACGTCAATTGCCTTGACTCCAGCAGCAATGAGTTTCTCTGCCATGGCTGCGGAGATGCCATTGCCTACCTCTTTGGCAATGACAGGTATCGGTAACTTTTTGCACAATAAAGCAATTTTGTCAAGTAAACCCTTAAAATTTTTATCACCTCTAGGTTGAATACACTCTTGTAGCGGGTTGAGGTGCAAAATTAAAGCATCAGCTTCTAAGATATCAATTATTTGTAGACACTGATCCAAACCATAATTGTAGTTCAGTTGGACTGCACCTAAATTCGCAAACAAAAGAATATCGGGGGCTTGTTTACGAACGGCAAAGGTATCAGCAACTTGGGGTTTTTCTACTACCACACGTTGCGAACCAACACCCATCGCTATTTTATAATGCTGAGCAACTTCCGCTAGACGATGGTTAATCATGCTCGCCTGTTCGGTACCTCCAGTCATAGAAGAAATCAGCAGTGGTGCGCCAAGATGTTTGCCTAAGAATGTAGTACTGGTGTCAATTTCATCAAAGCTGAGTTCGGGTAAGCAACAATGAGTAAAACGGTAGCGTTCCAATCCATTTGTAGTTTGGTGGCATTGTACATCTTCTTCTAAACAGATGCGGATATGATCTGCTTTGCGCGACTGAGTTGCTTGTGAAAGACTTGTAGAATTCATGAGATGGTATAACAGAAAACTGTTGCGATTACCATTTTCTCAGTCTCAGGCATTCTCTGCATCGCTTAGCAGTCATTTATTATCGTTCGGTTAATTGTTCTCATCCAAGCTTTTCAAGTTAGACTTCTTAAGTCGCTTTAGTCCACTTAGAACCACCAGCGCCAAAAGGGTTCCAATCACACTCATTCGCCATAACCCACAACCTGCTGCAGCTCCTAATCCACCCGCGAGCCAAATAGAAGCAGCGCTCGTCAGTCCCTTGACTTCTTCCCTACCTAGTTCTGGACGAGATTGTCGCAGAATAATTCCGGCTCCCAAGAATCCAACACCTGTAGCCACTCCTTGCGCAATTCGCGCCATTGCGTTGAGAGCAGTAGAACGAGCCATGACATTGTCAGCAAAACTACCATCTGGTAGTACCTGTAAGGGAATCATTACGAATAAAGCAGAACCCAAACTCACTACTGTAAAAGTTCTCATCCCAGCAGGTCTACCAGTGCGCTCACGATTTACACCAATGACAACACCAACAACTAGAGCTATAGTTAGCCGGAAAACTATACTCTGCCAATCCTCTGGACTAAAAAACATCTCACTCATTGCACACCCACTAGGAAAGCTAGAACAGATATTCCAAGTATCGACAAGCGTCTCGAGTGGAAACAAGCTAAAAGTCATTAGATTGAGTTTAACGCTGTCACCTTGTAATATCAGAAGCTAGATTAAATACGGTTATTCACTCGATTTATCGTATTTAAATATTAAGTTTAGGTTAAGAATCAGATTTTTGGTGGAATAATTGGAAAAACTAATGAATCTAAGTAAATACAAGAGTTATTTAACGCAATAGGGTTTAGTGAACGTAGCTGTTACCCTTAAGAGTACGGAGTTAACGGCACCCAAATAAGCCTGTGAACTCGAGTGCGTTCCGAAAGCGTTCGTATATGTAGTCATAAACTTCAGCCTCAGAGCTTATCTAAACCCTATTGATATTTAACTTACAGCTTAATCAAGCTAGGAGTAGAACAGAAAATACTTGTTGGAAATATTTGTTACTGTAAGTTTTTAATAATCTTACCAAAAAAGTTGGTATTTTATGTCTTTCGGAAGATGTAACGTCATCAGCACTGAAGTACAATGTCGCCAAAGTTACATTAATGAAATTGAGATTAAATACTATAGATAAATGAGCAATAGGAGGTAAACTCGTGGAACACTCAAATCAAAGAGACAAAGAAAAACTTCTTTACCCTCACGCCCGCTATTATGGTTCAGTCAAGCCAGAAAATTTAGTCTTTAACGCCAATCTCCAAGAATTTTCTCACAAGGTTAGCTACATTTCTAATTTAGAAACATCAGGAAAACTGGCACCACAAGAAGCTTATGAACAGATCAAGGTGCTTTGGAAACAACTCAAACGCAGCAAAAAAGAATTAGGAATTGGCAATGGATTATCAGACACCTCACTCTTTTAATGACCTGTGGTCATTATTACACCCAGGTGTTTCGTCATTGCCCGCCTTATCATCTCACCGCTCAGTGGACTACCACTATAGCGGGAGATGAGGGCGCAAATGAGTTCAACTCGTCTCACAACATTATTAAACCCAGCCTCACTCCAACTGTCACAGCTTCTGTGCGCGTCGAGACACCCAGCTTTTGAAAAATCGATGACACATGAAACTTAACAGTATGGTCTGAGATATTTAAACGTTTAGCGATCGCCTTATTACTCAGTCCAGAACCAAGCATTTCCAAAACCTCTATTTCTCGTAGTGTCAATGCTTGCACAGGATTTGCCTTATCTTTGTCCGGCACACTCGACCCTTTTAAAGGAAGCAGAGACTCGATAGTATCAGAATGCAACACTACCAGCCCCCCAACGGCGATCGCCTCAACAGCAGCGACAATTTCTAATTCTGTACTGGTACTTGGCAATATGCCCCGTACACCAGCACGCAGCGCTGCTTCAAAGTCTAGACTATCGAGTCCATCCGCAAGAACAATAATAATATACGGGTCTTGCTGCTGTATCGCGAGCAATTTCTCCCACACTAATTCCTGAAAACTGCCACTCACATCAAGCAGCACAACATCGGGTTGTAATTGCTCAAATTCCCTCGTAAATGCATCCAAATCTGATGCATCGCCTACGACTGTCAGTTTGGAACTAGTTGTCACAACTGCTGATAATCCAGCCCGCACCACTGGGGAAGCAGCAACTACAAACACCCGAATCATATCACCTCCGCCACCTGGCAAACCAGTTTCCGTCCGCCACGTAAGATTTGTAGCGGTAGTGGTTCACTGCTGTTGGTGCGCTCAAGATAGTTGCTCAAATCATGAGGGCTGGTAAACAGTTGTCCTGAGACTCCAAGGAGAACATCACCAATAAGCACACCAGCAGCTTCAGCAGCACTTCCAGAATTGACCGACAACACCAATAAGCCCAAAGTGCGTTTGTTGGTTGCATTGACCAGCACAGGTTGCACAGTCACACCTAGCTTTTGGCGATTTCCACGCAAGAACCGTTCTACAGCAAGGCTTGGTATTGCCACAGCCAAACCGTTTACAATCATGGTGTTAATCCCAATGACTCGTCCAAGACAGTCAGCAAGTGGACCACCAGAATTTCCAGGAAACAGCCGAATATCAGCCATAACCGCACGTTGATGATTGGCGTGGATAATTCCAGTAGTGACAGCACCACTATCACCAAAGGGATTACCAACAGCCAAAACGAATTCACCCACACGCAATGCATCCGAATCACCCATGGTTGCAGTGGGTAAGTCAGTCGCGTCAATTTTGAGAGCAGCCAAATCCTTTGTAGGATCTATATTAGTACGTCTAGCTTCAAATACCCTTCCATCCCACAGTTCCACAGTTGCTCTATTGTGGGTAGCAACATGGGCATTGGTGATAATGAAACCATCCGATTGCCAAATAACACCAGAACCGCCTCCAAAAGAGCTATTACGCACTTTTACAGTCATTTTGCGTAGATTTTCAGCTACTAATGCCAATTCATCAGTCAAGCCTGCCATTGTTGTCATATTCATATTCTGCTTTTGAATTTAGAATGAGCGAATTTTGAATGAGTATTACTCTTCCCTCATCGGTCTTTCGCCGACTGCTATTTCTAACTCAACTAACGCGCCAGCCCTGATCACCTGAACTTTGACAGTTTTCCCAACGCGATCGCCACTATTCAAAAGCGCCAATACATCACCTGTATCATCCAAGGAAGTGCCATCAAAACTCACCAACACATCCCCAATCAGCACACCAGCATTGTCAGCAGGTCCATTTGGCTCTACATTCACGACAATCACCCCACCAACAGAAGTTAAATTGAGTGCTGTTTTCAAGCTCTTGGGTAAACGTACGGGTTGCATCCCTAAACCCAGGTAGCCACGTGCAATCCGTCCTTTTGCCAAAAGTTGGTCAACCACCCGATTGACTGTAGAAGCTGGTATGGTCAAAGCAGTACCGCGTCGCCCTGATGTATTCATACCTACCACATCACCAGCCGCATTTATCAGTGGTCCACCTGCAAAGCCAGGGTAAAGCGTGATATCTGGACGAATGAACTGGTCGATATCTCCACCGCTCATACTTCGCCAAGAACCACTGACAACACTCACTGCACCCATCGCTGCTCGAATGTCACCTTCGCTACTTCTTGCTAACCCCAGTACAAGATGACCAACTTTTAGTGTTTTGGCATCCCCGATTTTCGCCACAGGGATTTGTGCATTTTCTACTTTGAAGACAGCAACATCGGTGCTAGCGTCATGCCCTATGAGTATGACTGGTACATTAGTACCATTTGATAAAGTGACTGTAATTTCGTCATACCGCTGGAGTGATTCATCAGAAGTAACAATGATACCATCGCGCCAATGAATACCACTAGGGGAAATACGTGTACCAGCGTTTACTGCAACAACAGCATCTCCAACTTGCTCTACAGTGTCAGCTAAATTGTTGGACAAAGCTACTAAAGCGTTAGACATATCAAATGTAGATGAAGACATTTTATTTCTCCGCTTCTTGATAGATAAAACAGGAGTCTGTTTTCTTTATGTTGCGATCGTGCCCTTTTGCTTATATAAAAGGCATCAGAAGAATGGGGAGAATTCACCCTAGAAAAATGGCTAGGAATGGCTAGGTAGGAGTTTGGGCAGTGAAAAGCGGAGGAATAAGAGATTTCCTCTAACGCCTAGATCTAGATACAGCTGATTGCTTGGAGAGATAGAGTCTGGTGAGACGTATGTCTTAGGGGTCTACAAAGTGCTTGAGAAATTTTCTAGCCTAAATCGTAGAGTTCAATTAACTACAGGGGAAAAGATTTTTATGACAACCAACGTTTCTGATAATATTAACAAGGGTGATATCAACAAAGGTATTAATAACTCACTCTTGATTGGCATTGTCTTAACTATTTTGGGGATTCTTGCAGTTGCTGTGCCCAGTTTCACAACAATCGCCGCTGAGACTTGGATTGCTTTAATGCTTATTTTTGCTGGAGGAGCCAAACTGGGCTATGCGTTTCAAACCCGTGATAGGGGAGGCTTTGTTTGGAAAATCCTGCTCGGTATCCTCTACTTCGCAACGGGTGTCATGCTGCTTATTTATCCCTTCACAGGAGTTCTCACGCTAACTCTGTTGTTAGGTAGCTTTCTGTTGACGGAAGGTGTATTTGAGCTGATTCTGGCATTCCGACTGCGTCCACAACAGAATTGGATTTGGGTGTTGGCTGATGGCATTATTACCCTGCTGTTGGGCGCAATGATCTGGTTCCAATGGCCCTTCAATGCACCTTGGGTGATTGGGTTATTGGTAGGTATCAGCATTCTCTTTAGCGGTATTTCACGCATCATGCTCTCATTGAATGCTCGTTCTACCCTAAATCATTCAGAAGCTGCAGCATAAAGCGAGTATCTAGAAATACCAACTTTACTCATGATATAGAAACCTACCTTCACATGATTCTAGGATTCATATGTCCGAGGAAGAATAAGATACTGGGATACTGGCTGTTAATTGCTAGTATCCTTTACCTTAAATTTGAGGAAAATAGAACCACGTTGTCCATTTGTTCCTGATTTGATTCATGAACAGTCAAACAAACCGGGAAGGTTACCCGGTTTTGTCGCTTGAAAAATGAAGCGGACAGCATGGGTTACGCTTGGCTAATCCAGCCTACATTTATTTATATCTAGCTACTTAACTTAAGGAATTAGAGTCGGTATCACTGGGATCAATAATTGCTTGAAATATATTTCCCAGTAAAAATAAAAAAGCTGCGAATAACAACAGCAGCATAAGACTTGCGAGGGTAGCAAAGGGAGAAATGATAAACAACAGCAAAAATGCAAACATTAGAGTTGTTATCAATGTCTTATTCATCTTTTTTATTTTTGATAATTAATTTCTTATTTAACTTAACTGATTGATTCTTATAATTTGCTCCTTCTTTAAGCAAGAATTAGTTCTCTTTCTCTAGTAGTAACTTGCTATCTATTTAACGTGAGTTCGACGGCTTGAAAATGGCACAAAAAAAGCTGAGACTGTCATAAAAGCAAAAATAAACAAGGTGTCTCAGCGATGTCCACTATTGTATCTCGGCTTGACGTAACCCAGATTTTCTGTGAGGTAGATGATTTCTGTTCATCATGGGAAAAGTTATGGCAGCAAGCACCGCAGCTACCATCAATGACTGGAGAACGCCGTAGTGCCTCAAGGATGCATATAAGTGAAGTTATGACTATTGCCATCGCCTTTCACGGCAGTGGCTACCGAACATTTAAGGAGTTTTACACCTTACAAGTGCTACCGGGTTGGCGTGGAGCTTTCCCAAACTTAGTGAGCTACACACGATTTGTGGAGTTAATGCCTTGGTGCTTAATGTTGTTATGTTGTTTTTTACATAGACGCAGAGGTGAAATTACAGGAATTAGCTTTATTGACTCAACGCCAATAGAAGTTTGTCATAAATGCCGTGCTCATGCACACAAGGTCTTTAAAGGATTAGTTAAATGGGGCAAAAATTCGGTGGGTTGGCACTTCGGCTTTAAACTCCATTTGATTATTAACGACCAGGGAGAATTGCTGGCATTCAAACTAACTCCGGCAAATGTTGATGACCGAGAACCAGTTCCAGACATGACCAAGGACTTGATTGGTAAACTATTTGGAGATAGAGGTTATATCTCCCAAAAACTTTTTGAACAGCTATATGAACGGGGGTTACAGTTAGTCACGAAATCTAAAAAGAATATGAAAAACCGTTTGGTCAAATTAATTGACAAAATTCTTTTACGCAAACGTGCAGTAATTGAGTCCGTTAATGACCACCTCAAAAATTTGTGCCAAATAGAACACTCTCGGCATCGTAGTGTATTCAATTTCTTAGTCAATTTGATGGCAGGTTTGGCTGCTTATACTTATCTACCGAAAAAACCCTCACTTGACATTTACCCAAAACACCTGCCTGCTCTGCCTCCTGCCGTTTTTTAGTTCGTCGAACTCACGTCTATTTAGTTATCAAATGTACAAAGAAAAACATCAGACTTTTTGGAAATCTTTGTAAAGGCAGAGCCAAGCAACTTAACCTGTAGGCGCTTTTGATGATGGGGTTGATGTAGGCGATCCGCAAAAGGCAGCAGCAATGAGTATTTACATCATCGCGCTATAAGGGATAGTTGTCATAAATGCGCAATCTACTGAAATGAGAAAGCATTTAAGCTTTAGGAGAAAACAAACTACGGTTTGCTTGCTGAATCTACTGAAATGAGAAAGTAATTAGGCATTTTGAGAAAGATTTATTTTGGGGGCTACGAAATCCCCGACGAATAGAAGAATACATTTAGCGAATGGATCGCAAGATAAAACTCATACCTTCCACAGCCCCAAAGCCAAGAGCGCAGAGAGCAGTGCTCCTGTTAACCCAGTTACGCCTGCAATATTCATGACCTTATAAAGGCGATAAAGCAATAGCCCCTAGTGTTTCGTTGTCCAAAAAATAACTGAAGTATCATTGGGTATAGAAGTATAAATAAACACAAATTAAATTTCATTGTTCTAAAAAATTATGTAATAATAAATACTAAGAAGGAAAATGCTTTGGCATGGTTAGACTTGAAGAATTGACAAAAGGCACGCAAGTCAAAGGCATTCTACCAAATAGTATTGTCACCATTGTCGATGCTCAGTGGCATGGCTCGAATGTTGTCGAATTGACCTATAAGGATGCCAGTGGTTCTCTAGGGAATGAGTTGGTATTTCGAGACAGGGAATCTACTCTGGAAATTGTCACCTCTGGCGGTGCTTGGAGTTTTACCGCTGATGGTGCTAACTTTCGTTTGGTATCAGAAGCCCACCGTATCAATCTTGCTCATCTGTTCGACCCACTGTTAGCTGTTCACACATCCCTGGTAGAACCACTACCACACCAAATTACCGCCGTCTACGGAGAAATGCTGACTCGCCAACCTCTACGATTCCTGTTGGCAGATGATCCAGGAGCGGGTAAAACCATTATGGCAGGGTTGTTGATACGAGAATTGCTCATCCGAGGCGACTTGCATCGTTGCTTGGTAGTTTGTCCGGGTAGTTTAGCGCTACAGTGGCAGGATGAACTGAGTCAAAAGTTCCATTTGCCTTTTGAAATTCTTACGAATGATCGTATTGAAGCTGCACGCACAGGAAATGCTTTTGCAGAGATGCCGTTACTCATTGTACGGCTGGATAAACTCAGTCGTAATGAAGATTTGCAAGCCAAGTTAGCGCAAACAGATTGGGATTTGGTTGTTTGCGATGAGGCGCATAAAATGTCGGCTTCATTCTTCGGGGGTGAAATTAAGGAGACGAAACGTTATAAGCTGGGTAAGTTGTTGTCAAGTTTGACGCGGCATTTTTTATTAATGTCGGCAACACCACACAACGGTAAAGAAGAAGACTTCCAGTTGTTTATGGCGTTGCTGGATAGTGATAGATTTGAGGGACGCTTTCGTGATGGTGTCCATGTTATGGATACTTCTGACTTGATGCGGCGATTGGTTAAAGAAGATTTGCTGAAATTTGATGAGAAGCCGCTATTTCCAGAACGCCAAGCCAGCACGATAGAGTACGAACTTTCGGATCGAGAAGCAGTCCTTTATAAGCGAGTTACTGAGTATGTGCGCGAGGAATTTAATCGCGCTGATGCTTTGGAAAATGAAGGACGAAAAGGTACTGTTGGCTTTGCTTTGACTATTTTGCAGCGACGACTTGCTTCTTCACCAGAAGCTATCTACCAATCACTGCTACGTCGTCGGGAACGGTTGCAGAAAAGGCTACGGGAAGAAGAATTATTAAAGCGGGGACAGTCAGCAAGTTTTGATTTTGGACGAGTTATCGACTTGGAAGATATAGAAGATGATTTGGAGGATATTCCAGGGGAAGAACGCGAAGCTACAGAACAGGAAGTTATTGACCTTGCTACGGCATCACGTACAATCGCTGAATTACAAACAGAAATTACTCTTTTACAAGAATTAGAACAACTAGCACTACAGGTAAGACGTAGTGGTAAAGATAAAAAATGGGAAGAACTCTCGAATCTGCTACAAAATAATGCGGAAATGTTCAATGCTGAAGGACATCGACGCAAACTGGTGATTTTTACCGAGCATCGGGACACTTTAAATTATTTAACAGATAGGATTCGGACGCTACTTGGACGTACTGAAGCAGTGGTGACGATTCACGGCGGTATGGGACGCGAAGAACGCCGCAAAGCGCAGCAGGCTTTTACCCAAGATATTGAAGTGCAAGTATTAATAGCGACAGATGCTGCGGGTGAGGGAATTAATCTGCAACGATCGCACCTGATGGTGAATTATGATTTACCTTGGAATCCCAACCGCCTCGAACAGCGTTTTGGACGCATTCACCGGATTGGACAGACAGAGGTGTGTCACCTGTGGAATTTGGTAGCAGCAAAAACCCGTGAAGGGGATGTGTATCTGGCGCTGTTGAAGAAGTTGGAGATAGAACAGCAGGCGCTAGGTGGTAAAGTATTTGACGTTTTGGGGAAAGCCATTGCAGGCGCTGAGTTAAGAGAATTGTTAATTCAGGCAATTCGTTATGGCGATCGCCCAGATGTCAGGGAACGTCTTAACCAAGTGGTAAAAGACAAACTCAACCAACAACGGTTACGAGAACTTTTGGAAGAACGAGCTTTGGCACGAAATTCGATGAATATTGCCAAAGTACAGCAAGTTCGGGAAGAAATGGAACGGGCGCAGGCAAGGCGGCTGCAACCTCATTTTATTGCTTCTTTCTTCCTGGAAGCTTTTACCCAGCTTGGTGGAACAGTGCGCCAGCGAGAACCACAGCGCTATCAAATCACCCATGTTCCAGCACTTATCCGTAATAGAGGACGACAAATTGGTATAGGAGACGTATTGGGACGGAGTTACGAACGGATTTGTTTTGATAAAGCTCTCATTAATCCTCCTACAAAACCAGTGGCGGAATTTATATGTTCCGGACATCCTCTGTTGGATGCCACAATTGACTTAACTTTGGAACGTCATTGGGATTTGTTGAAACAAGGTACTATCCTGGTAGACGATAATGACCCCAGCGAAGATGTTCGTGCCTTGGTTTACCTGGAACATTCGATACAGGATGCACGAACAAGCCCCAATGGTACACGACGGGTGGTGTCCCGGCGGATGCAGTATGTGGAAATTTGCCCTCATCCCCCAACCCCTTCTCCCCTCGTGGAAGAAGGTGATAATATACACTCCTCTCCCAAGTCCTCACCCATTGGAGACGTTGGGGAGGGGGTGAGGGCAAAAAATGCAGGCTATGCGCCTTACCTCAATTATCGTCCGCTGACAGATGAGGAAAAGCCTATTGTGGAAGCGATTCTTGAACAATCTTGGTTGCGAAAAGATTCAGAAGCACAAGCAAAGAGTTATGCGATCGCCAACCTTGTTCCCCAACATCTTCAAGAACTAAGGCAGCGCAAAGAGGAACTCATTGCTAAGACGATGGTAGCGGTAAAAGACAGATTGACTAAGGAAATACATTACTGGGATCATCGGGCAGAAGAACTGAAAATGCAAGAAGAAGCTGGCAAGCCTAATGCCAAAATTAACTCAGGCAAAGCACGTCAGCGAGCAGATGAGTTGCAAGCGCGGTTGATGCAGCGTTTGGAGGAATTAGAGCAAGAACGCAGATTATCCCCATTACCGCCTGTGGTGGTTGGGGGTGCGCTGGTGGTGTCGGTAGGTTTGCTGCAACGACTGCAAGGCAAGCGACAGTCAGCAGCAGCGATATTTGCCAGAGAAACTACACGGGTTGAACTCGCAGCAATGGCGGCGGTGATGGAAGCGGAACGTCGTTTGGGGAACGAACCAAGGGATGTGAGTGCAGAAAAATGCGGCTATGATATCGAGTCGCGTCCCCTCTCCCGGAATGGAAGAGGAGGTGAGGGCTTGCGGTTTATTGAGGTGAAGGGGCGAATTGCAGGTGCAGAAACAGTAACAGTAACGAAGAATGAAATTATTACTGCACTAAATAAACCAGAGAATTTTATTTTGGCACTGGTGCAAGTGCCAAAGTCAGAGGAATTTACCGAGGGCGATGCTTGGAAAGTTAAAGCGTCAGAGGGGACTTACAAGGTGCGTGAGAACGATTGTGTCATTCGTTATCTGCGGTGTCCGTTTCACAAAGAGCCAGATTTTGCAGTGACAAGTATCAATTACGACTGGCGCGAGTTGTGGCAACAAGGAACTGAACCTATTTAGCTTTCACTTCCTTCTTCTCTCTCAACATCGGAAAGGAAGAGAGGGTACAGCCTGCAGTCAAAAAATAATTATTAAACAGAGTAATTTAATACTTGTTAATACTTAGTTGTTGACGTTCTCTGAAAAATAGTTACACTGTAAGAAGTCAAAAATATCACCTAATTTTTCTCTGTTAAAGGACAACGGAGCGAGTCCCTCCGTTTCCTACATTACGCATCTATCAAACTATACAAGCTGTATATCCACAGAATTATTTTTAAGTCTGCTTAGCGGGCTGGTTTTTTTATGCCTGATTTTTAACTCAGTGTTTTCAAGATTTTGTGTACTAATACTAATGTATTATATTTATCCAAATGAATTATCGCAAGAAGCTAATCGAAGTCGCGTTACCACTTGAAGCAATTAATAAAGAATCTGCAAGAGAAAAATCAATTCGACACGGACATCCTTCAACTCTGCATTTATGGTGGGCGCGGCGACCTTTGGCAGCTTGTCGGGCGGTGTTGTTTGCATCTTTAGTAGATGATCCGTCAAGTCATCCTGATAAATTTCCCACTGAAGAGGCGCAGGAAACAGAGAGAAAACGTCTGTTTGAAATCATCGAACAACTGGTGAAGTGGGAGAATATCAACAATCCGGAAGTTTTAGACAAAGCTAAAGCAGAAATTCTCAAATCAACTAATAATAATCCACCACCTGTGCTAGACCCCTTTTGTGGTGGAGGTTCGATACCTTTAGAAGCCCAAAGATTGGGGTTAGAAGCACATGGGAGTGATATTAATCCGGTAGCGGTTTTGATTACCAAAGCTTTGATTGAAATTCCACCGAAGTTTGCAAATCAGCCTCCGGTGAACCCTGATTCTCGTAAGAATTCCCTGAAAACTCAAAAATGGTATGGGGCGCAGGGATTGGCTGAAGATGTGCGCTATTACGGGCAATGGATGCGGGATGAAGCTTTTAAGCGAATTGGGCATCTTTACCCAAAGGTGAATTTACCAAAGGAATATGGAGGCGATGAGGCAACAGTTATTGCTTGGTTATGGGCAAGAACGGTGAAATGTCCTAATCCGGCTTGTGGGTGTCAAATGCCTTTGGTACGTTCTTTTACGCTTGCATCTAAGAAAGGAAAGGAAGCATGGGTAGAACCAATTATTGACAGCAGCCAGCAACTGCCTGTAGTGAGTTTTAAGGTGAAGACTGGTAAGGGTAAGACACTAGACGGAACAGTAAGCCGTAAGGGTGCAATTTGTATCTTTTGTGGTACTCCTGTGCCTTTAGACTACATTCGCGCTGAAGGGAAAGCAGGGCGGATGGGCAGACAGTTAATGACTATTGTGGCAGAAGGTGAGCGTGGGCGGGTGTATTTGTCACCGACTCAGGAGCATGAGGAAATAGCAGTCTTAGCACAGCCAAAGTGGAAGCCTGAAACTGAACTTTCTACACATCCTCAGTACATGGCTGCACCACGCTATGGCATGGCTCGTCACTGTGACCTTTTTACCAGGCGTCAGCTTGTAGCATTAACCATTATCAATGACTTGGTAAACGAAGCAAGAGAAAAGGTGCTTGCTGATGCTATTACTGCTCAAATGACAGATGATGGTTTAGCACTTAATGAAAATGGTACGGCTGCAACTGCTTACGTAGACGCGGTGGCAACATATTTGGCGTTTACGGTAGACCGAATGAGTGATTACAGTTCAAGCATTTGTAGTTGGCACTCATCAGGAGAGAAAATGCGAAATACGTTTGCCCGCCAAGCGATTCCCATGACTTGGGACTATGCAGAAGTAAATCCGTTCAGCAGTTCTACTGGTAACTTTCAGGGTGCAGTTGACTGGGTTTATGGAGTTTTGAAAGTATCTAATTGTCAGGTCAAGGGATTAGCAAAACAACAGGATGCTATTCAGATAATTAATGGTATAAGTAGTCCACTCATCTCTACTGACCCACCATATTATGATGCAATACCATACGCCGACTTGTCAGATTTCTTTTACGTCTGGCTGCGTCGTTCATTAGGCAATATTTTTCCTAAAATTTTCACAACTTTGCTTGTTCCTAAAAACCAAGAACTTGTGGCAGATGCGTTTCGTCACGGTAGCCGTGAGAGAGCAAAGCAATTTTTTGAAGAAGGATTAGTCAAAGTATTTACTAATGCAAGAAAAGCAGCTCATCCTGATTATCCCCTTACTGTTTACTATGCCTTCAAGCAAACAGAAACAGAAGATGATGACGATGAAGATGGAAGCAATCAGGTAAACGTTGCTTCAACAGGTTGGGAAACAATGTTAGAAGGCTTAATTCAAGCAGGTTTTAGCATTACAGGTACATTACCAATGCGTACAGAATTAAGCAACAGAATGAGAGGTCAGGCATCTAACGCCCTCGCATCCTCCATCGTCCTTGTCTGCCGTCCTCGCCCAGAAACCGCACCATCCACTACCCGTCGCCAATTCGTCAACACCCTCAAACGCGAACTCCCCGACGCCCTACACAAACTACAACAAGGCAACATCGCCCCGGTAGACTTGGCACAAGCCAGCATTGGTCCCGGCATGGCAATATACTCCGGCTACAGCAAAGTCTTGGAATCAGATGGCACACCAATGCGCGTTCGCACCGCCCTACAACTGATTAACCAAACCTTAGACGAATTCCTCGCCGAACAAGAAGGAGAATTTGACGCTGAAACCCGCTTTGCTCTGATTTGGTTTGAACAGCACGCCTTTGGTGAAGGGTTATTTGGCGATGCGGAAACCCTCTCAAAAGCTAAAAATACCTCAGTCAAAGGTATGGAGAACGCTGGCATCCTACTAGCTAAATTTAGCAAAGTGCGACTACTGCGCCGCGACGAATTGCCAAAAGATTGGAACCCACAAACGGATAACCGCCTCACTATCTGGGAAGCGACACAGTACATGATTAGGGAATTGCAAGACGGTGCTGGAAATATAGGCGCTGCCAATTTGCTATCTCAACTCGGAACCATAGGAGAAGCAGCAAGGGAATTAGCTTATCGGTTGTATAACATTTGCGACAGGAAAGGCTGGGCTGCTGAAGGTGTCGCTTACAACAGCTTGGTAATTTCTTGGTCGGAGATTTCCCGCCTCACTGCTGATAGTGAAGAACAGACTCCCATACAAGTAGCGTTGTTTTAGAAATGGAATTTGAGAAGTGTCCACCGTAAATTCTGGGGAAAGGGCAGGGGTGAGAGCAATTTCACTAAATAAATCAGTATAAAAAATAACTATGAGTATTAGTAACCGCGAACGAGTTGGCAGAGCATTAGACCTCTTGAAAGATGGCTTATATCCCTTTGTGGAAAGGGAGATGCGTTCCGTTTATAACGATAAGTGGCTAGTCGCCGCCACGCCTTTTGTATCAGAAGACCGTAACCTACGGCGCACTGTTCAACAACTCCTTAAACAAGATATCTCAGAACAGCTTAAACTGATGTTTGGTCAGTGGCGTGAGGTATTTAAAAAAACTCTAGGCAACGCGGAAAAAAACTTAGTTGGGGAATTAAAAGAGACACGCAACGCTTGGGCGCATAACGAACCATTCTCTACAGAAGACGCCTATCGCGCTCTTGATAGCGTCTCGCGGTTACTGTCTTCCATCTCCGCACCAGAAGCAGATGAAGTTGACAAGCAAAAACAAGAACTGTTGCGCGTTCGCTTTGCCGAACAAGCCCGTCGTGAAACTCGCCGCGCAACTCTCCAACCTGTAGAAGGCAATCCCACAGGTGGTTTAAAATCCTGGCGAGAAATTGTCACGCCTCACCCAGATGTTGCTTCTGGTCGCTATCAACAGGCAGAATTTGCTGCCGACCTTTGGCAAGTTTATTTAGATGAAGGTTCTGACGAATACCGCGTACCTACTGAGTTTTTCAGCCGCACTTTCCTTACTGAAGGGCTGAAGCAACTACTCACAAATGCCTTGCTACGTCTTTCTGGCAAGGGAGGCGACCCCGTTATCGAACTGCAAACCAACTTTGGTGGCGGCAAAACTCACGCCATGTTGGGATTATACCACCTGTTTATGGGAGTTCCGGCATCTGAGTTACCTGGATTAGAACCAGTCCTGGAAGCAGCAGGTGTTTTGCCTCCTTCTAAAGTAAGCACAGCGGTGCTGGTGGGAAATAAAATTTCTCCAGGTCAGCCGCAACATAAAAAAGATGGCACAGTTGTCAGGACTCTCTGGGGCGAACTAGCTTGGCAGCTGGGTGGTAGGGAAGCCTACGAAATGATTCGTTCTTCAGATGAAACCTCAACTAACCCAGGCGATACCCTGCGGCTGTTGTTTAACCGCTATGCACCCTGCCTAATTTTAATTGATGAATGGGTGGCTTATGCTCGTCAGCTGCACGAACAAAATGATCTCCCTGGAGGCAGCTTTGACACTCACTTTACTTTTGCCCAGACTTTGAGCGAGTCGGCAAAAAACGCTACACAAACGCTGTTAGTGGTCAGTATTCCCGCTTCTGATAATGAGATAGGAGGCGATCGCGGTAAGGAAGCCTTGAGTAGACTCAAAAACGCTATTGGCAGAGTCGAATCTCCTTGGCGTCCAGCAAGTGCTGATGAAAGCTTTGAAATTGTGCGGCGGCGATTATTTCAACCCATCACCCAAGAAAGCGGCTTTATTGCTCGTGATGCGGTTATCCGCGCTTTTGGGGAATTGTACCAAACCCAACCGCAAGAATTCCCTTCTGAATGTCGGGAAGCAAGTTATAAGCGACGGCTAGAAAATGCTTATCCCATCCATCCAGAACTATTTGACCGACTTTACAACGACTGGTCAACTCTAGACAAATTTCAACGCACACGCGGTGTCCTGCGACTGATGGCAAAGGTGATTCACTCACTTTGGGAGGGACAGGACAAGAGTTTGTTAATTATGCCTGCCAACGTGCCAATGGATGATGGACAGGTGCAAGCAGAATTAACTCGTTACTTGGAAGACAACTGGGTACCAGTGATTGAAAAAGATGTGGATGGATATAATTCGCTGCCATTGGCGTGCGATCGCCAAAACCCAAACTTAGGACGTTACTCTGCCTGCCGTCGTGTTGCCCGGACAATTTACCTTGGTTCCGCCCCCACACTGCGAGCAGCCAATCGCGGTGTAGAAGACAACCGGATCAAATTGGGCTGCGTCCAACCAGGGGAAAGTGTTGCTACCTTCGGGGATGCCCTACGCCGACTGACCGACCAAGCCACACATCTTTACGTCGATAACACTCGTTACTGGTTCTCGACTCAACCGAGTGTCACCCGACTTGCCCAAGATAGAGCCGAGCAAATTCAACAAACTCAGGATAAAGTTTGGGATGAAATTATTCATCGACTCAAAGCTGACAAGCAACGCGGTGAGTTTGCTGGAGTGCATATTGCCCCTGACTCCACCGCAGATGTTCCTGATGAAATGGCTGTGAGGCTGGTTGTTTTGGGACCGCAGCATCCTCATAAAAACAAGGAAAGTGATACCGAAGCCCGCACTAGGGCAGAAGAAATACTTAACCAAAAAGGAGCTAGTCCTCGGTACTGCAAAAATATGTTGCTGTTTCTAGCACCAGACAAGGCAAAACTTGAGTTACTAGAACAATCTGTCTGCCAGTACCTCGCCTGGAATTCGATTATGCGAGATAAAGAAGCTTTGAACTTGGATGTTTTTCAAAGCAATCAGGCGACAACAAAACAACAGCAAACTGACAAAGATGTTAAAAATTTAATTCAGGAAGCTTACATCTGGCTATTGGTGCCGGAACAACCAGATCCCCAAGGGGCGATAGAGTGGCAAGAAATCCGACTACAAAAGCAAGACTCTCCTGTTTTGCAGGCAAGCCGCAAAGCCATTCACGAAGAACATTTGATTGCTAACTATGCTGCCAGTCGCCTACGCTTGGAAGCCCTCGACCCCTATTTGTGGCGAGATGTCAATCACCTCGACCTTAAGAAACTGTGGGAGTACCTAGCGTACTACTTGTACTTGCCACGCCTCAAAAATCAACAAGTACTGTTAGAGGCGATAAAAGAAGGAGTCGCAGCCTTACTACTGTGGAATGAAAATTTTGCTTACGCCACAGGCTGGGATGAAGCCAAAGGGCGTTACCTGGGTTTGAAGGCAGCTGAACATATTACCGTAACACTAAGCAGTCAAAACCTGATAGTTAAACCAGAAGTAGCGCAACGCCAGTTTGATGCAGATGCTGCTACAGCTAAAACTCAGACTTCAGTGGTTAAAGAAGCAACAGGGACAGGGGTCTATAAGACTGAAAAGCAAAGTACTAAAGTCGGTTTTGATAATGTAGAACCACGAAATGGTTCTTCCTCTGATGATCAAACAACCGTCACAGTTCCACCAAAACGCTTCTATGGCTCAGTCAAGTTAGACTCATTGCGGTTACGACGTGATGCGGGACAGATAGCGGACGAGGTCATTCAACACCTTAGCAGTTTGGTCGGTGCAGAAGTAGAAATTACTTTGGAACTTCAGGTCACTGTTCCTGATGGAGTACCAGAGAATGTGATTCGCACAGTCACAGAGAACTGTCGGGTTTTGAAATTTACTAATCAGGAATTTGAGCAAGAGTAGCTTTGTGGAAGAGTATCAAAAATCAGTTATCAAAATTAACGGAATATATCTACAAATCATATGTCTACAAATCCTCGTGAACAGCGAGGTTTAATTTGTGAATCTACAAATATATACATGAAAGCCAGCAGTCGGATTTGAACCGACGACCTTCCGATTACAAGTCGGATGCACTACCACTGTGCTATGCTGGCGTACTTGCTTCTCCAGGACAAGACTAGTCTTGTTTGTTTTGAGCATTACACTAATTTATAATTCTACCATAAGGCAGGTGAATCTACAACACTTAGTGGGGAAAATTATTTTCGTCTAAATTTTGCTGTAAATACCTAATTTTTGTCATACTACCAATTTTCTAGTTTAAAATGTATAGTTAAGCACTACTGTAATGAAACTCAAATAAATTTGTGCTTGCTTTGACTGATGATATTGATAAACTAATCATAGACCAAAGCCACCTTAAATTGAGCTAGACATAAGATATCTGGTACAGTATTAAGGCAGTATTTTTTGACATGGCTGGGTACACCGAACAGAAAGACAGAAGTGTTCTTTGCAGAGCAACAAGCATGGCAGCGTTGATCGGACGAGATTTCTTAAGCCTGGCAGACCTTAGTCAAACAGAAGTTCTAAAGCTTCTGGAAATGGCATCTGAGCTAAAATCACAAAAGCTGAGGTTGCGGTGTCATAAAGTTTTAGGGCTGTTGTTCTCCAAAGCTTCAACTCGGACTAGGGTGAGCTTTACTGTGGCAATGTACCAGTTGGGTGGACAGGTGATTGACCTCAATCCCAATGTGACTCAAGTGAGTCGTGGGGAACCCGTGCAGGATACAGCACGAGTTCTGGATAGATATCTTGATGTTTTGGCAATTCGTACCTTTGCACAGCAAGAATTAGAAACTTTTGCTAATTACGCCAAGATTCCTGTCATTAATGCCCTCACTGATTTAGAGCATCCCTGTCAAGTCTTGGCTGATTTAATGACAGTTCAAGAATGCTTTGGCACCTTGTCTGGATTGACTTTGACTTATGTTGGCGACGGGAACAATGTTGCAAATTCCCTGTTATTGGGCTGTGCTTTAGTGGGAATGAATGTGAGAATTGCCACACCCAGCGGATTTGAACCGAATGCAGCAATTGTAGAAACAGCACGTTCCATTGCAGCCAATCAAACCGAAGTCCTCTTAACTCATGACCCTGAAGTTGCAACAAAAGGTGCTCATGTGATTTACACTGATGTTTGGGCAAGTATGGGGCAAGAATCGGAAGCAGATGACAGAATGCCAATTTTTCAGCCTTACCAAGTGAATGAACAGCTGATGAGCCTTGCTCACCCTGAGGCAATTGTTTTACACTGTCTGCCAGCCCATCGTGGTGAAGAAATTACCGATGAGGTTATGGAAGGTTCACACTCACGCATTTGGGACCAAGCAGAAAATCGAATGCACGCTCAAAAAGCTTTACTGGCAAGTATTTTAGGAGCAGAAGAATTTTAAATTATGAGTTGTGGATAACAAATAGATAAATATTCACGCTTGGCTCCTAACTTCTTTGTTCTAAGTTTGTTAAATTAAAAATCCAAAATATTCAAAATAAATAGTGCGTAGGGAGATTTTTTGTAGTACTAATGTTCTAGGAGCATTTATATTAACCTCCCTACAAATTTATGGAACGTCTCACAGAAGCTCAAAGAGAACTTTACGAATGGCTGGCTGAATACATTCGAGTACACCAGCATTCGCCTTCAATTCGACAAATGATGCAGGCAATGAATTTAAAATCACCTGCACCAATTCAAAGTCGCTTGGAACATTTACGCACAAAGGGGTACATTGAATGGAGCGAAGGTAAAGCGCGGACAATTAGAATTCTGCAAACGTTAAAACAAGGTGTGCCAATTTTAGGAACGATCGCCGCTGGTGGATTAATAGAACCTTTCACTGAGGCTATAGAAAATATAGATTTAGCTAATTTGTCATTGCCTCCTCAAACATATGCTTTGCGAGTCACTGGCGATAGCATGATTGAAGATTCTATTGTCGAAGGAGATTTGGTATTTCTGCGTCCAGTACTAGAACCAGATCAACTCAAAAATGGCACGATCATCGCCGCCAGAGTGGATGGTATTGGTACAACTTTGAAGCGGTTTTATCGTCAAGGCGATCGCATCACCCTCAAACCTGCAAACCCGAAATACAATCCCATAGAAGTAAACGCCGTTCAAGTACAGGTGCAAGGTTCCCTTGTTGCCATTTGGCGCAATTACAACTGATAAATACAGATCAGGAATATGAGGAGGATAAGGAAGATTTGGGGATAACTTCCTCATCCTCTTCACATTTCTACTTACCAATCCCCTGACGTTATTGCCTTTCTATGTATTTGCTACAAAAACAAGTTCAACAACTGCCCACTTTCAAACTAAAATTACCGTTTGTCGGTGAAAGTAAGGGCAATTATCAGACAAAGCAACCATCACCAGAATGCCCCAGAATGCCACCATCTCTGCAATTGCGGGGGTATCAACGACAAGCCATCAACAACTGGTTTGCCAACAACGGCAGAGGTACGCTGAAAATGGCAACTGGTAGTGGCAAGACAATTACCGCACTGGCGATCGCCTGTGAACTGTATAAGCAAATCAATTTGCAAGTCTTGTTGGTTGTGTGTCCCTACCGACACCTTGTCACCCAATGGGCAAGAGAATGTGAAAAATTTAATTTGCAACCTATTTTAGCTTTTGAGAATGTACGCAATTGGCAGAGTCAACTTTCCACACAACTTTATAATGTGCGTTCTGGTTCTCAACGATTTCTTACAGTTATTACTACTAACTCTACTTTAATGGGAGAAGGTTTTCAATCTCAAATCAAATACTTTCCTGAAAAAACTTTAATTATTGGAGACGAGGCGCATAACTTAGGCGCACCCAAGTTAGAAGAAAGTTTACCTCGTCGCGTTGGGTTACGGCTGGCTTTATCTGCTACACCAGAAAGGTATTTTGATGAAGGAGGAACCCAATCTTTATTTGATTATTTTGGTCCTGTTCTTCAACCAGAGTTTACCTTAAAAAATGCTATTTCTCAAGGTGCTTTAGTTCATTATCTTTATTATCCAATATTAGTAGAATTAACAGAAATAGAAAGCCAAGCGTATGCTAAGCTAACGCAAAAAATAGGGCGCGCACTACTTTATCGTGAACGGGAAAATGTTGAACTAGCATTTGAAGATACTGAAGATCTGAAGCCGTTATTGATGCAGCGCGCAAGGTTAATTGGTGCTGCAGAAAATAAGTTAAATGCTTTGCGAGAGTTAATGTCAACTCGTCGAGAAACGACTCACACACTTTTCTATTGTAGTGATGGTTCACAAGAAGCGGGACAACGTTCTAGCTTACGTCAATTAAAAGCCGTCTCCAAAATTCTAGGAATAGAATTAGGTTACAAAGTTAGCACGTATACTGCCCAAACATCTTTAGAAGAAAGGGAAGTTCTGCGTCGTCAATTTGAAAGCGGTGAACTTCAAGGTTTAGTTGCCATTCGCTGTTTAGATGAAGGGGTAGATATTCCAGCAATTCAAACGGCTGTCATTTTGGCAAGTTCTGCAAATCCCCGCCAGTTCATTCAGCGACGCGGAAGAGTTTTGCGTCCTCATCCAGGTAAAGAACGCGCCACGATATTTGACATGATTGTTTTACCACCAGATTTAGACAGGAAAACTTTAGAAGTCGAACGCAATTTACTAAGAAAGGAATTACTTAGATTTGTTGAATTTGCTGATTTAGCTGACAATGCTGGTGAAGCTAGGATGAAGTTATTGAATTTACAGAAGCGATATGGATTAATGGATATTTGATTTTTGAATCTCCCGTAAAGATGCTTCAAAAAAGTTTACTGCTTTGCGGGAGAAAATCTTATTATTAATTTATCAAAATTTTACATCTTCAAATTTTGATAAAGTATCACGTCTTGGTATTTACTGATGATTACAAAATAATATAGTATTAAAATGTATAAAAAAAATCATATCTTAAAAGTCTGATGATAGAGGATACTAATATTGATTATGTTCAAGCGCCAATTGCCAGTGCTCCACTAGAAGTCCGTCAAATTATTGATCGAGTATGGCAACTAGAAAAAAATAGACTAGATAAGAAAATTAATAGCCATATTAACGATGATATTCTGGCGATTGTGAAGGAAGCGGTGCGATGAAGCTGGCTTCGATTAAACTTTGTAATTTTCGCTCTTTTTATGGCAGAACGCCAGAAATCATTCTTGCCGGAACAGAGACTCGAAATACTACAATAATTCACGGCAACAATGGTTCGGGAAAAACTAGTCTTTTAAATGCTTTCACTTGGGTTATCTTTGATAAATTTAGTGCAGCTTTTGCATCAACTGAACAGTTAGTGAATAAGCGTGCCATAGCTGAAGCAAAACCTGGACAATATGTTGAATGTTGGGTTGAGGTAGAGTGGGAACATGACGGCAAGCGCTACAATGTGAAACGCCAATGTCGGGTTTATAAAAATGAAACCGATATCAATGTTACCAAAACAGAATTGCGTATGCAGGTAGCTGGGGATGATGGACGCTGGTATTTCCCACCTCAGCAACCAGAGGAAGTGATAGCGCAGATTTTACCTGTTAGTTTACATCAATATTTCTTCTTTGACGGTGAGCGCATTGAAGAGATAGTCCGTTCTGATAAGAAAGCGGAAATTGCTGAAGCAACAAAGATTTTCTTAGGTGTGGAAGTGATTAACCGTTCCATCAATCACTTGAAAGAAGCTAAAAAAAGTCTCGAAAATGAGTTAAAAGCTATTGGAGATTCAGAAATTAAACAGCTTTTGAAACAGCAGGACAAGATAGAACAGGAAATTGAGGGTTTTACAAAACGTCAAACAGAAATTAAACAAGAGTTAGAATATCAAGAAAGTTTTAAAAAACAGACAAGTCATCGTTTAAGAGAACTCAGTGCTGCCAAAGAATTAGAAGAAAGACGGCAAGAGTTAGAAAAACAAAAAGCATCAAGTCAGGAGAACCTTAGAGAAAGTAGAGAAGCAATCAAAAAAGCGATTTCTGCACGTGGTTATACTGTATTACTTCCAGAAACAACAGCACAATTTCGAGCAATTATAGATGATTTGAAGCGACGAGGTGAGTTAACCTCTGGAATTTCACGGGAATTTGTGAATGAATTACTTGACTCTCAATGCTGTATCTGTGGTGCAGACTTACATGAAGGAAGCCACTCACACGAAAATGTAAGAAAATTGTTAGATAAAGCAGGTTCTTCAGTAGTAGAAGAAACAGCTATCAGAATGAGTGCTCAAGTCGATGAAATTGACAAGCAAGCTGTCAGCTTTTGGGAAGAAGTTGACAGAGAACAAGCAAGAATTAACCAGTTAAGACACACTATCTCTCAAATAGAAGTTGAGTTAGATAATATTCAAGAACGGCTAAGGAAAGATTCAAATGAAGAAATTAGCAGTTTACAAAAGCGCTTAGATGAAATTGAAGAAAAAATCAGAGATTTCATATTAGAACAAGGTGCCAATCAGCAGCAAATTGCGAACTTGAAAGCTGAGTTAGAAGTTTTGAGAAAACAAATTGCAAAGCAGAGACTGAATGAGGAAAGACAAGCACTGGCGCAGCGACGTATAACCGCAACTCAAGATGCCATTGAAAGGTTCACAGAAGTCAGAAACCGTCAAGAAAAGCAATTTCGTTGGCAACTCGAAAAGCGAGTACAAGAAATATTTAGCGAAATTTCATTTACACCTTATATTCCCAAAATCAGCGAGAAGTATGAACTGACTCTTGTGGAGAATACAGCAGGCATAGAAATGCCAGTTGCAGCTTCTACAGGAGAAAATCAAATTCTCAGCTTATCTTTTATTGCTAGCATTATTGATAGAGTACGGGAATGGAGTGAAAAGAAACAAATGCTGCTAGTTCCAGATAGTAGCACTTTCCCGATTGTTATGGATTCACCATTTGGTAGTTTGGATGAAATCTCTCGACGACAAATAGCAAAGACTATTCCCAAATTGGCAAATCAGTTGATTGTGTTAGTGACTAAAACGCAGTGGCGGGGTGAAGTGGAAGAAGAAATGGCACAAAGAATTGGTAGGGAATATGTGCTGACTTACTATTCTTCTAAGCCTGATTGTGAACAAGATTATATTGAGTTGGGTGGGGAACGGTATCCTTTAGTTAGACAAAGTCCAAATGAGTTTGAGTATACAGAGATTGTTGAGGTGAACCGCGAGGGGTAGGGTTATGGTTGCGAGTCCAGACAGAAAGTACATGACTCCCCAGGAATACCTAGAATGGGAAGAACGCCAAGAAATTAAATACGAATATGTCAACGGCGAAGTTTATGCAATGACTGGGGGTACTATTCCTCATACTACCATTGCCCTCAACTTGGCTTCGGCATTAAAAAGCTACCTCCGGGGAGGTCCCTGTCGTGCTTTTATGGCGGACGCCAAAGTAGGCGTATCTGAGAATGGACCATTTCACTATCCGGATGTCGTGGTGAGTTGTGATGAACGAGATAGACAAGCGATTAAATTCATTCAGTATCCTTGTCTAATTGTCGAAGTTCTTTCGCCTAGCACAGAAGCTTACGACCGAGGTAGTAAATTTTACCAATACCGTCGCATACAAACTTTGAAAGAATACGTTCTCATTGATGCTGAAAAAATTAGTTTAGATTGCTTCCGGCTGAATGATAAAGGCTTTTGGGAATTACATCCCTATGAAGAGGGGGATGAAGTTCAGTTAACCAGTGTTGATTTTCACTTTCCCATATCCCTAGTTTACGAAGATGTTCAGTTTCTGAGGTAGGAGAAATAAACCGCAGAGGCGCAGAGGACGCACAAAGGGCGATCGCTTGTCGATTGGTATAAAATAGTGCGCTTTGGAAGTGCGTAGACGCGCAGCGGCTTGTCCTTAGACATCGCTTGAAGCTTTAAGTTACAATTGCAACAAAATAGATATCCACATTATGGCTGCAAACAGAATCAAAATTGCTAAAGATAAGGTTGAATTAGTTAAAGCTTTAGTAGCATCAAAAGATACAACTGGACCTTTCCAAACTTATGTAGAGGTTATGGTGTTTGCAGCAGCTTTAGGAGCAAAGCATAAAAAACGAGTTCCTTTAGAGGGAGTTGCTAAAGATTTATCCCCACTGCGACAGGATTATTTTACCAGCAGCTTTGCTCTGTTAATTAATTTACTGGCTATTACTGAAACAAAAGACATCAAAATTCTAGGTGATGATGACGTAGCTGACGAGCAACGCATCCATATTTTTGAAGAGTATGCTAATGCTGGACTGGAAATTTTGCAAAATGAACTGCGTGGAGCAGTAGACTATTCGGAGAGACTTCTCTTGATTCTGAGTTCTGAAAGATTTAATGATTCTTTAATAGAAAAAGAGTTTGATTTAAGCAAATTATTATAATGAAAAAAAGTCTATAAGATGTTTATGTAGTAAAACCCTATTCTTGGAGTATGTCAGATGATTAGTTACATTGAACTACCTGCTTGGGAAATGAATCACCCTGCTGGTAAATTTTATGTGTTCATATGTGACAGTGACACTTTGCGTCGAATAGCTTATGTTTCTATAGAAGAAATAAAACTTAAGGGTGCTCAGAGACCATTAAATGAAAGAAGATGCAAAGAAGTAGCTAAATTTATTAATTCCGCTGATGCTATTATTGCTAATAATATAATTCTCAACTTGCCAGAAGAGGCAGAATATACTTCTCCACAAGAAGATGGTTTAATTGGTAAACTCAAATTTCCAGATAGAGAAAATTCTGCCTGGGTAGTTGATGGTCAACATAGGCTGTTTGGATTTAACTATACAGAAAAGAAACTAGATCTTTTATGCTCAGGTTTTATAAACATAGATATACAAAGCCAAGCCAAGATATTTATTACTATTAATAATGAGCAAAAAGGAATTAATCCATCTGTTATATATGATTTGTTACCTTTAATTAAGGATGCTGATTTTAAAGAAAAACGAATACATAGTTTAGTGAAGCAACTCAATCAAGACCCTGAATCTCCTTGGTATAATGAAATCAAAATGTTAGGTATTGGTAAAGGATTGGTTTCTCAAGCTGCATTTGCAAGAAATATTGAAGTACTTATTGATCCTAATGGAGGCGTTTTATCACCTTATAATGAAAATTTACAGTATGGTATATTAGTTAACTATTTTAATGCATTCAAAGCTGTTTTTTCTGAAGAATGGGGAAGTACTAAATATGTATTAACAAAAGCGGTTGGTTTATCGGCAATGTGTGGCATTTTTCCTAAAGTTCATAGTCTATGTAGTAAAGATTTTACCGTTGAAAATATTATCAAACAAATTATCCATCTTAAAAGATTTGATTTTAGTAGTGCTAATTTAGGCAAAAGTACAAATAAAGTTGCGATTCAAAAAATTACGGCTGATTTAAATAAGATGCTTCCAGAAATATCTGATACATCTGATATAAAAATATAATATTTATTTATCAAGAAATGTTTAAAGATATTAGCACTGCTTTTAATAAAAAAAATAGACCAGGTTTGAGTGATAGAAGCTTTGATGTTCCTCTCTTAAAAGCTATAATTTATGATAATATTAAGCTCTCAAATAGGAAAAACTGTGTTAAAAGTTATCTAAAAAATAAAATCAAAACATATGATGGAGCTAATAAAGTATACAGTGCAGTAGATAAAGAATTAAAATCAGTACTACTGAATGAAGCAAACCTTCAATTTAGTAAAGCTTTATATAATTGGTCGATTTATAAAAGATTAGTTTCTAAAGGTTTGTGGTCATGGGCTTGCGTCACTTTATATTATGCACAATTTTACTGTATTAATGGATTGCTTAATATTCAAGGTAATGCATTCTCTAGACCTAGACTTTTAACCAATAGTGGCGAAGAAAAAGAAACAGTATTTCATGTATATACTGAAGATTTTGCAGCTGATAAGTTTATTTTCGAAATGAGAAACTATAAACCTCACGAGGATGTGTGGCGACAGTACTACAATGTATACAAAAAGTATAAATACGGTGTATCATACTACCATGAACTTTATCAATATGATATGGATAACCAGTTTGAAATTTTAGAGATGAGACACCGTGCTAATTATGATACTGCTTTTTTGTTCGAAGGGTTTATTGAATATTTACTGCCTGCGAATGAACTAGAAGAGTTTGCCTTAAAAATGCAGCATAATATTTTTGATACATCTTGGACAGAAGACGAATTTCTTAAATTAGAATATGTTGCTTCTCTGCGAATTAAGTTATTATTTGAAATTCTTCACACAATTTTGGGAAGTAGCAATTTAGAAACAATCAGAACAGAGTTATACTTGGAGCGTAAAAGTATGTTAAATAATATCAAGGATGATACGCCTGTCAAAGAATGTTTTCTTAATTGGATTGAAGAAAGTTATAACTTTATCTAAAAATAATTTTTTTCAAGAGCAATATAATCGCTGCTGTAAGTATTATCGTTGCTCTGTACAAGGAATCACCTCCTTCCTATAAGTTGCCTTGGACCAGAAAAAAAGAACTAAGCGGTATCAACAACGAGAATAAAGGTTTCACTATAGGCAAGTGACAGCTAACGATTACAGCACAGGTGGAAGTCCTACCGCCTTCGGTTGAACAAACTTGCCATCAAAACCTATTGTTTTATTTTCAAAAGTTCTGGCTTTAGCCAAATCCTTGCGAAGTTCAGCACGTTCCATCTGATCCTGAATTCCACCCAAAATATATATCAGTAACCTTGCTGCTAAATCCCGTCCAGCAACTTGCACCCGCTTTTTATTTGGATCATACAAAATACCGTACCACAGAGATTGAGGGTACTCCATACCGCTAAAACCACCGGAACGGTCGAATTTTTGCAGCTTCTTAAAAATGTCTGCTAGCGAAAGCCCTTTCTTAAAAACCAGAATACCCAAAGCTTGTGCTAAAGCGACTTGACCAACAGGACGAAAAAGCATATTTCCTTCGCCGCCATCTTTCTCAAAGCTGAACCGTCGCAACGCAGGTGTACCTTCATCTTCAAGAAGCTTATAACTTGGAAGGCTTGCCAAACAATCGAATAACTTGTGAAACTCCTGTATCCCTTCCTCAAGTTCCTCATCCTCTGGACGCATGGGAATTAGACCTTTATCCAAGGGTTTCCAATGAGAGTACTTTTGTCCCAAGTATCGCTCGGACATTTCTTTGAGAGCTTGCAGTGTTGTTAAAACCGTTGAGTTCGCTGCAACTGTCGCACTATTCCAATTGACGCGAGGCTTTCGCGCTTCCTGTTGTTCCAAAAGCGGATGGTTGACAGCGATTTTTCTGGCAACAATCGAAAAACCATCATCCTCATTCAGCTGTGCTAACTGACCTTTACTTAAGGGTGCAGCCATCAGGTTGACATGAACAAAGATGGATCTCACCCGTCGCCTTGCCTCTTCCCGAGTTTCGCCAGCCGCAACTGCACAAATGAACTCAATACCAATTTTTTCCTTGGGCAAGCTTTGCAGGTAAGCTGGTTCCACGTGATATTGTTCTACCAAATCAGCCAACGTAATGAAAGTTTCGTAAGCAGTTTTGTCCTTTCTGTATCGCTGGAGTTTGCCAGTTTTGATCAACTCCATCAAACCCTGCACCCCCATCAATCGGTGTTGACCATCTAAGGCATAAATGGTCACATTCTCCTCAGAAAGATTAAGCAGACCGACTTTATCATCTTTATCCAATGCAGTGAATTCGGTGGTAGATTTTGTGGCGCGTCCTTGACTATCCCACTCTGCAGCTTTGGGATTATCTACCCACGGTTGATTAATCACCACGAGAACTGGTGGAAACTTATGATTTTTTCGCGCTGCCAAATACTGCACAAGCGGTGCTTGACGTGACCAATCAAGAGGACGCTGTTGAATTTCATCAATGCTATCCGCGTCAATTTCGATGTTATCAGTCTCTGGATTGTACTTTTTTTGCAGCAGTGGTAAACCAGACGCGAAGTGAACACGACCCGCAAACCATTCTAAGGTGAGAGAACCAACATAAGCCTCGCTACCACCCATCTCGGTTTTCTGAACAAGAATGCGATCTTTCCTCCCAAGAAACTTCTCTAGCAGTAAAGCGAGTAGCTGTTGGTCTTTGATTTCCCGTTGCAAGTACTCGCTAGCGATATCATTGGTTAGATCTGAGCCGCTGTTCTTCATAGTAGTTTTTGAAAATAAAAGTTTATTACACAAATTAATTGTCTAAAAAAGTTGATATTAATATTAAAGTTTTTAAAAACTTTTCAAATAAAAGATGATACAATTATACACTGACCTAAGCGACAGACAACTTTAAGTCGTAGGCACACAAACAAAACTAGCCGATGTGGGTTTTACAACCTCAATTAAGTCCGCCAGCGCGGACTTTGTTTGTGCAGACCGATACCAAAGTCTAAGGAGTGGGCGTCAGTCGCTGGTTGCAAGACAATGAAGTGATGATCGCCCGTGTTTCCAGAGGTAGCGAGAAATGGCTAAAGCACAACAACTAGAAAATCAAGGTCAGCAAGCACCTTCTACGGTGATAGATAATATCCCATCTCTGACTACTGAAATACAAGAGTTATACTGTCTAGACGAAATACCTTGGATTATAGGCGTATCCTGGGGTAAAGATTCTAGTGCTGTATTGCAGCTTGTTTGGAATGCGATCGCCACTTTGCCTACTAAAAAACGAACCAAAACAATCCATGTCATTACAACAGATACTCTGGTAGAAAACCCTGTAGTCTCTGCTTGGGTTCATAAATCTTTGGAACAGCTCAAGTTTGCTGCCAAAGAACAGGGAATGCCAATTGAGCCTCATCTGCTAAAACCAGTCATTGAAGACACATTTTGGGTCAATTTGATTGGTAAGGGCTACCCAGCTCCTCGTAACCAGTTTCGCTGGTGTACTCCACGTTTGAAAATCAATCCGGCTAATCAATTCATTCGTGAGATAGTTCGCGCTAATGGCGAAACAATTCTTGTCTTAGGTACTCGTAAAGCTGAGAGTAGCAAACGTGCTGCTACGATGAAAAAGCATCAAGCTGGTAGAGTACGCGATCGCCTCAGCCCAAACGCAAGTTTACCCAACTCTCTAATCTACACTCCCATTGAAGACTGGAGTAACAATGATGTTTGGGTTTACCTTCATCAATGTGAAAATCCTTGGGGACAAAGCAATAAAGAATTATTCAATCTCTATCGAGGTGCGACAGCAGATAACGAATGCCCTCTTGTGATTGATACTTCTACTCCCAGTTGTGGTGATTCCCGCTTTGGATGCTGGGTTTGCACAATGGTTAGTAAGGATAAGTCGATGGAGGCGATGATCCAAAATGATGAAGAAAAAGAATGGATGCAGCCTCTACTAGAAATCCGGAATGAATTAGATACCAGAGACGACCGTGATAAGAGAGACTTTCGACGTATTTGGGGAGAAGTACAACTTTTTGAGCGCACTATAGATGGTGAAAATTCTGTTGAACCAATACCTGGTCCTTATACCAAATATTGGCGGGAGTATTGGTTAACAAAAGTTTTAGAAGCGCAAACACAAATCCGTCGTACAGCGCCAGAAAATATGCGTGATATTACCCTAATTACTACAGAAGAACTGAGCGAAATTCGCCGCATTTGGCTAGAAGAAAAACACGAATTTGACGATAGTTTACCCCGAATTTATGAGGAAGTGACAGGAGAACCTTTTATAGATCCACGTCCTGGTGCTGGTAACAGTCTTCTTGGAAGTGATGAATGGGCGGTGCTAGAAGAAATCTGTGAAGAAGATGCAATGCATTTAGAACTCATGGCAAAACTGTTGGACACAGAACGCCAGTATCGCAAGATGGCGCGTCGTGTGGGAATTTATGATGCGTTAGCGAAATGTTTTGAAACAAGTTCTCGTTCTCCAGATGAAGCAATAAAGAACGCTCATTTGAAAAGGGATTTAAAAGTAGCAGCAAGTGTTGGTGACGTAGAAAAGGTTAAACAACTAACTTTGGGTGATGCTACTGTGACAGACAACGTTGAAACAGCTAAACCACAAAGTTGGGGAAACATTAAATTCAACAATAGGAATTCAGTCAACCAGAAACCAGGCAAATAAAATTTGCCTCGTGTATTTTATAGCTATCCATCACATGATATTCCTTGAACTCGTACTACAAAACTTTGGTCCTTACAACGATCGCCAAGTTATCAATTTTGACCCACAAGAGAATGAAAATTCTTGCCCTATCATCTTATTAGGTGGAATGAATGGTGGGGGTAAAACAACTTTGATGGATGCTATTCGCCTCGCCCTTTATGGACCCCGCGCTCAATGTTCTACTCGTGGTAATTTAAGTTATAGCGATTTTCTCACTCAATGCGTTAATAGTCATTGTAACGCAGTTGAGAAAACCCGAATTGAATTGCTTTTTGAACATATTGAAAATGACAAGCCAATTAAATATCGAATTGTACGAACTTGGGAAAAAAATCCAAAAGATGGTAAAGACCATTTAGGAATTTTGGAATTAGGCGTTGCAGGACAAGATGATTGGCTAAGAGAAGAATTAGTTAATACTTGGGATGATTACATAGAAAATCTACTCCCTTTAGGAATTTCTAATTTGTTTCTCTTTGATGGAGAACAAGTTAAGGAACTTGCAGAACAAGAAGTTCCACCGCCTGTTGTCGTTGATGCAATTCGCGGACTTTTAGGGCTAGAATTGGCAGAACGTCTAGCAGTCGATATAGAAATTTTAGTGAATCGCAAACGTAAAGAAATAGCCGATACTAAAGATTTAGCAAATTTAGAGGAAATTGAAGAAAGACTAAAACAGCAACAAATAGAATACGAAAAAAACAATAATCAACTGGAACAATTAAAAACAGAATTACAAGAATCAGAAACAGAAAAGCAAGAAGCGTTTGATAAATTTGTCTCTGAAGGTGGTAAAATCGCCGCTGAACGAAATCAGTTGGAACTACAGCAGAAACAAAAGACTGCTGAAGTCGAACAAGCACGTCAAGGAATGTGTCAATTGGCAGCTCATGTTCTACCACTAGCATTAATTGAACCTTTACTTATTCAAGCACAACACCAAGGAGAAAAAGAATTTCGCGTTCAACAAGCACAAATAGCAAGAGAGATATTGTTTGAGCGAGATAAACGTTTATTAAATTGGATGACTCAGTTAGGTCTTTCAGAAGAACAATTTGAAAAAATCAAAAATTTTCTAGAACAAGATGAAGAGACATTACGAGCAAATTTGATCCAACCGGAAGAATCGTGGTTATTAGCAGATGCTGAAACTTTGAGTCAATTGGGTAATCTTCTCTACTACTTGCAAAATAACAAGAATATCGCCAAGCAACAAATCAGTATTCTTAAAAATAAGACAGAAGAAATTATTACTCTGGAAAGACAAATACAAACTGCCGCCGAACCAGAAGCGTATAAACAATTAGTTGATACACTAGAAGCAGCACAAAATAAAGTTTCTAAAATTAAAGCAGCCAGCGAAATCACAAAACGCCGTTGTGATGAATTAGAGGCGGAAATAAAAAATATTAAGAAAGACTTACAAGAATATACTAAACAAAATATTGATCGCAAAAACCACGAACATATTATTACCTCTGCAGCTAAAGTCCAAGAAACTCTCAAACTTTTCCGTGATCGCCTCACTCTCCGTAAACTCAATAAACTCGAAGTCGAAGTCACCGAGTGCTTTCGCTATCTGCTGCACAAATCTGATTTAGTGCATCGCGTGGCAATTGACACCCACACCTTCAGCCTCTCGCTGTACGATGTACAAGGGAAACCCGTCCCTAAACATCGCCTCAGCGCTGGCGAAAAACAACTTTTGGCGATCGCCTTCCTTTGGGGATTAGCCCGTGTTTCCGGAAGACGCCTACCAGTTGCAATTGACACACCATTGGGCAGACTAGACTCCTCGCACCGCAGCAACCTCGTTGAACGTTACTTTCCCTCAGCCAGCCATCAAGTCATCTTGCTTTCCACAGACACCGAAATAGGAGAAAAAGAAGTCAAAATATTACGAGAAAATGAGGCGATCGCCCGCGAATACCTCCTCAAATACGACTCATCCACCCGTCAAACAACAATTCAACCAGGCTACTTCTGGTAACTTCTCTTAATTTCCTCTTTACTTTGTGTCCTTAGCGCTTTCGCGGTAGCCTGCGGCAAGCCGCTGCGCGTCTATGTTACTTTTAAAAAAACATGGAACCCCCAATCGACCGTATCAAACTCTCCCAAACAGCCAAAGACCAACTTCTCAAACTCAGACGCAACACCAAAATCGACCAATGGAATATCCTATGTCGTTGGGCATTTTGTCGTTCCCTAGCCGAATCAACCCCACCCTCACCCGTGCCAATTCCTCAGGATAGCAACGTCGAGATGACATGGCGCGTCTTTGGCGGTGAAATGTCCGACATTTTGCTAGTCGCCCTCAAGCAACGCTGCTACAACGACGGCTTAGGAACAGATAAAGAAACCCTTTCCACACAATTTCGCCTCCATCTGCATCGCGGTATTGGTTACTTAGCAGGTGATCCAAATATCAAGAAGATTGAAGATTTGATTGAATTAGCGACGAAAAAGATATAAAGATTAGGAAATCACAGATGCACACAGATGTTTCTTATCTGTGTGCATTTGTGTTTATCTGTGGTTCCTCTTAATATCTTTATGACGTCACAGAGCTACGTAGAAATAGAACGCCATAGAGCCGCTATTTTCCGCACGGACTTATCTCGACCTGTGCGATTGGCAATAGATTGGTCAATTTTAAATAAAGATACCACGTTTTTTGACTACGGTTGCGGACATGGTGGCGATGTACAGCGAGTAGCAAACCTCGGCTACACCAGTACAGGCTGGGACCCATACTACTACCCCGATACCCCATGTGCTCCTGCTGATATCGTCAACTTAGGCTTTGTTCTGAATGTCATCGAAGACCCAGAAGAACGCCGCCAAGCTCTTCGCCAAGCATGGGAACTTGCCCAAAAAGTTTTAATTGTTGCGACTCAAGTCCTCATCAACGCTCCCAGCAAGGCTCAACTTGCTTATGGTGATGGCATTGTCACCAGCCGCAATACTTTTCAGAAATATTACGAACAAGAAGAACTAAAAACATACATTGATGAAGCTCTAAATGTCGATGCAGTACCAGTAGCGCTGGGTGTCTATTTTGTTTTTCGGGATGAAGCAGAAAAAGAAGGATTCAAAGCCATACGCTTTTTCTCTAGAACTTCGACACCGAAAGTACGCATTCCTACCAAACGATTTGAGGACTACAAAGAAAAGCTAGAACCACTGATGGATTTTTATACCAATCGTGGAAGACTTCCGGTCAAAGGCGAATTGAATACCGAACAGGAATTACTCAGCGAATTTGGAAACTTTCGCCGTGCTTTTGCTGTCATTTTACAAGCGACAGACGAAGCAGAATGGGATGCGATCGCCTACCGTCGTTCTCTTGACATCCAAGTTTATCTTGCTCTCACCCACTTCGATCAGCGTCCTGCATGGCATAAGCTATCACCAGAAATGCGCCATGACATCAAAGCCTTTTTTGGGAGTTACGAGGAAGCTTGCCAAGTTGCTGATGCTAAGCTTTTCAGTTTAGGGAAACCAAAAGTTGTTCAAACTGCTTGCGAAAAAAGCAAAATTGGCAAACACACTCGCAGCGCCCTTTACGTCCATGTGTCCGCCCTTCAAGAACTCGATCCTTTGCTACGCATTTACGAAGGCTGCGCTAGCCGGACTATTGGGCGTGTCGATGGTGCAACGTTAATCAAGTTTTGTACAGATGAACCACGTATTTCCTACCTGTTCTACCCCGACTTCGATACTGATCCTCATCCAGCATTAAAGGCAAGTATCACCATTGACTTAAAAACTTTGTACATCGCTCACCGAGATTATGAACAAAGGGCAAATCCGCCAATTCTGCATCGTAAAGAAACATTTGTAACTCCCAACTACCCACTCTACGAAGAGTTTGCTCAGCTTACGCAAAAAGAACAAGAATTAGGGCTACTCAACCACAAAAGTGAGATTGGCACTCAGGAAGGTTGGATGAAATGTCTTGCCGAACATGATGTAGAAATCAGAGGTCATCAAATTTATCACTCTTAACAAAACTTAGAAAAGAGTTAAAAAAATAAAAAAAGAGGAAAACCAGTAAATACGTAAGATCCTGGAACTTTGCGCTATATACTGGCATCTTTGCCTGACATTACACATTAAGTGTGGCAAGATATCTGAATTCATCCTGGAAAGGAGAATAAATCAAACTGTGAAAACAATTTCTTCGCTATTGCAGGTTTTTCAAAGTCGGAAGATGGCGGCTTTGTTGATATTAGGCTTTTCTTCGGGTGCGCCGTTCTTCTTAACTGGAAATACCTTGAAGGCTTGGATGACAGTCGAGAAGGTCGATTTGACAGCCATTGGGTTATTTAGCTTAGTATCTGTGCCCTACTCATTTAAGTTTATTTGGGCACCTTTGCTAGATAGATTTACACTGCCATTTTTGGGACGACGGCGGGGTTGGTTAATTGCAATACAAATGGCATTGTTGATTGCGATCGCCCTCATGGCTTTGCAACAACCCAAGCAAGCATTACAACTACTAGCCATCAATGCTGTAGTGATTGCCTTTTTCAGTGCAACGCAAGATATCGTCGCTGACGCCTACCGAACTGATGTCCTTCATGAACTAGAAATGGGGGCTGGTGCAGCGGTTTTCGTATTAGGTTATCGACTGGCACTGATACTCACAGGTTCCTTAGCACTCATACTTGCCGATAGAATACCTTGGTCATTAGTTTACTTGTTGATGGCAGCAAGTATGGCAATTGGAATTTTTGGCACCCTGTTGGCACCAGAACCAAAGCAAATTAGACCACCAGAGTCATTAGCAGATGCTGTGATATTACCCTTCGGGGAATTTTTCCAGCGTCAAGGTGTATTCCAAGCCTTCTTAGTTTTGGTGTTCATCCTCTTCTACAAACTCGGCGATGCTTTCTTGAGTAGTATGGCAACGCCCTTTTTGCTGCAAACTGGATTCACTCTAACCGATATTGGCACGATCCAAACTGGTATGGGAATCATTGCTTCCATTGTCGGTGCCCTTGTAGGGGGAGCGATTTTGAGTAAAATCGGTATCAATCGCTCACTTTGGGTATTTGGCATTCTGCAAGCATTAAGTAACTTAGCTTACTTTTTTCTAGCTCAACTCGGTAAAAACTACCAGTTTTTAGTGCTTACAATCAACGTAGAAAACTTCTGTGGTGGGTTGGGAACAACAGCGTTCGCTGCTTTTATGATGAGTCAGTGCAACCCGCGTTTTTCTGCTACCCAATTTGCTTTACTCTCAAGCATTATGGCTGTCAGCCGAGACATTTTGGTTGCGCCAGCTGGTGGGTTGGCAAAAAGCACAGGTTGGTCGATATTTTTCTTAATTAGTATCATTGCTGCTTTGCCGGGGTTACTTCTATTGCCATTCTTTGCCCCTTGGAACAAAGAACAACAGACAATTCCCAGACCAGGACTCAATGAAGAGGAAGAAGATTTATGGGGCAGAAACTAATCATTTTTATAGCAACAGCTATTCTTTTAATTACTGGCGTCTTACTTGGCTACGTTCTCTCTCAGTTAGTTCTAGGATTTTTGACGCTTAATCTACTCACTTTTCTAGGAACATTTAGCCTAATTGTCATTTTTGGTACTCTTTATTACGTTTTATTTTGGGAGTTTAGAAGACAGCAGTCACAGACAGTCCTAGCAGGAAGAGCCAGAACAACTCCTGCCAGAAGAGAAGAGCGTGGACCTGATGCAAGTCTTAAAAACAGGCTCATCTCTTTATCAGGTGATGCTGCTACAGCTGAACAATTGGTAGATCAGGTCAAGCAAGACTACCCTGGTATGCCGGAAAATTGGTATTGGGAAAAAGCAATCGCTGACTTAGAACGCGATCGCCCTTAAGGAACGGAATGCGCCATTCCCTCTAAATATGTTCTAGCCTCGTATCTTGCTAAAAGAAAGATATGAGGCGAACGAACAGCTAATACAGGCTTTACAATCGGCGAAAGTCTTTCTTCAAATCATCTAAAACTCGCTAAAATAAACCAGTAAAGATTCATAATTCTTAAGCTGGATTCTCATAAAAATCTACTGTTCATAGCAAAATATCAAAATACAATATGGCTATATTTCGTCAGTACATCGCCCCCCTTCTCGTGGTGCTGATATTCATCATTGCCCTTGTAGCAGTGAGCGCCCGCATCTTTTTACCCTCTGATATGGCTGCACCCGCACCTATTGAAGAGAATGGGAGAGTAGGGGGAGTGGAGAGAGTCAATACCCCTTTATCCACGTTGTCTACCTTGTCCCCTTCTTTAAGTGTCTGAGGAACTGCTACCAGGTTACAGAATTCGCTGTGGTTCTACCTTGGATAAGGCACAGCTGGTAAAGTTCATGCAGCGAACTTACCAAGAAGCCTTTCCACAGCAAGATTTCTCCCATCTAGCGCAAACAGTTGAGCAATACCTCTGTCGTGAAACTCCCTTGTGGTGGGTAGACTTTGTGGGAGTGAGACAAGGTAAGAACGAACAATTAACTCCCTCTACTCCCCCCATCGCCTGTCTCTGGGTGGGAAATGCCATAAATCAAGTGCAGGGCGATCGCCATGCTCACATCTTTTTAGTCTACGTTGTGCCAGAACATCGACGGCGAGGTATCGGGACAGCTTTAATGCGATATGTAGAAGGTTGGGCAAGGGCTAGAGGAGATCACAGGATTGGATTACAAGTGTTTCAAAATAACACAAATGCATTGAATCTTTACAATCAGCTAGGATATCAAACTCATTCACTGTGGATGGTAAAATCTCTTGATGTTACACAACACAAATTAGGGGTAGAAAAAAATTTCTGAATTTTGAATCCTGAATAAACTTTCCTTAATACCAAGCTCAAAAATAAACAAGTATCAAAAGTTTGACTTATAGGCACGAGGGGTTATATGTTAATCCCTATCGGGGATTGAAACTATGTATGACGAAGACGACCTCAGCTTACTAGATGTCGAAGCAGAGCTAGAAAGCCCTCTGGATCACATGGGACCGCTTACTGCTGAAACAGAGACGCCAAAGCCCAATCCAGAGCAGATGTTGGCATTACTAGAACATCCTCAGCCACAGCAAAGGATGCTGGCAGCGCGTGCTTTTTGCGACATAGAAGATGCTCGGGCGACTCCCCATCTGATTCGCTTGTTAAGTGATACCTGTCCTTTGGTGCGGGTGAGTGCAGCATATGGGATCGGAAGAAACCCAAGCCAAGATGCTGTTGAACCGTTGATTGCCCAATTAAACCGAGATTGGAATGGCTATGTACGAAAAGGAGTCGTTTGGGCTTTGGGAAACTGTTGCGATCGCCGTGGTCTAGCACCCCTAGCAGACGCACTAAGAACCGATATTTCTGCAGTGCGTTTGTGGGCAGCTAGTGCCTTAGCGCAAATGGCAAGCGTGGGATATGAGGTTGTTGTGGGAGCAATGCCACCCTTGATTGAAGCCCTAGTACAAGATCCTGTTGCACCAGTGCGGAGTAATTGCGCCTGGGCAATTGGGCAACTCTGTCGTGAGCTGCCATCTAACGTGGTTTACGCCACGGCGATTGATGCACTCATTCAAGCTTTTGCTGAAGACGTAGATCTAGGAGTGCGGGAAGATGCGAAAGCTGCCCTTTTGGGAGTAGGTGATCCTCGTGGACTTCAGTTGATTGAAACGCTAGAACAGGAAGGCTGGTTTTAATTTTAGTCATTCGTCATGAGTACAAAAGTACTTCTTGAGCCATGACTAGTCACTAGCCTGTGTACTGAATCCGATAAATGCGGTTATTTGCTTCCTCAGTCACTAAAAGACTACCGTCCGGTAAGACGAGCAAGCCTACAGGACGTCCCCAGGTGGATGGTTCAGCAGGATCTAGGAGAAAGCCCGTGAGAAAGTCTTCGTAGTAACCTTGTGGTCGTCCATTTGTATCAAATGGGACAAAAACGACTTTATAGCCAGTACCGCGATCGCGGTTCCAAGAACCACGAAAGGCAACAAAAGCACCATTACGATACTTTTGCGGAAACGTCTGACCGTCATAAAACTGCAAGCCCAACGCAGCTGAGTGTGCTTGGAATAGTACATCTGGGGTACGAGTGCGACGTGCTAGGTCAGGTCGTTTACTAGTAGCACCTGACTTTTGGCGTGGGTCGAGGTTTTTCGGTGAGAGGTAGGCATAGGGCCAACCGTAGAATTCTCCTTGCTGAATACGTGTTAAATAGTCTGGTACCAGGTCATCACCTATACCGTCGCGTTCATTAACTGTCGTGTAAAGTTCTTGGCTCACAGGGTGAAAATCCAGACCAACTGGGTTACGCAAGCCAGAGGCAAAAGTCTGTTGCTCGGAACCGTCCAAGTTCATGGTCTGCACAGAAGCTCGTGGCAATGGTTCTTCATCTGCGTTGGATTCAGAACCAACAGAAACATATAACTTTTTACCATCGGGTGACGCTACCACATTGCGTGTCCAATGCTGATTGTAACCACCGCCAGGAAGACTCGCAATTTTTTGACCTGTACCAGTAAGTTGCTGTTGACCTTTCTGATAGGGAAATCTCAGTACAGCATTGGTATTACCAAGAAAGAAGGAATTCCCAGAAAAAGCCATACCAAAAGGAATCTTAACTCCGTTAGCAACAGTTGCAAACGTCTGTTTGACATCAGCTACGCCATCACCGTTGGTATCGCGCAGTAAACGAATACGATTTTGTCTAGTCTCTGTGACCAACACATCCCCGTTGGGGGTTAAAGCTAACCAGCGTGGAGCATCCAAACCGTCAACAAAAACGTTGACCACAAAGCCCGAGGGGACACGTAAAGTGGGGTTATCTGGAATTGGTACAACCTTGGGTGGCTTTGAGGCACTATCAGTGGCAAAAGGTTGAGGTAAATCACCAACATTAATGCGGATGGGTGTAGGTGACAGTGGTGGTGTACGAACGGTGTTTTTCGGCTGTGAATTATTCTGTGCTAGTTGAGCTGATGCCGGAGAAGATTGAGGTATTGGTTCTTCTAAGGAGGCTTGAGTCTGGTTACAGGCTGCTGCTGTAGTCAGTAGCAGAAAAAGCAGCAAGCAACGCAGATATTTCATAATGGCAATTTAAATCATCATACACGGCTTTTTAAAATTAAACTGTTTGCTTTCAAAGTGTCACCATTCCAAAGTCCGATTTTTCGTTTGGTTTGGGCTCTTTAGAGCTAAGCTTTGCCTTTGACTCTTGAGTTTTGATTTAAATATAAGGAAGCACCACCTCTACAACAGTTCTTTCGCCCAGATTACTGTAGATGTTGAGTTTTCCTCCATGTAACTCAGCTATACGTTTAGCAATCATGAAACCCAAACCTAAACCTTGTTGTTCGTAAATTTGGCGCTCAAATTGTCGATAGGCTCCCAATTCAGCAATTTGAGCAATTGTCATACCTCGCCCGTGATCCGTGATTGATATGATCAGTTGATTGCTAACCAAACGACTTACAATCTGAATTATTGTTCCTGATTCTGAAAACTTTAAAGCATTATCAATTAATTCTTCAAGAATTTTAGCAAGTTTAGTTTCACATATTCGTAGACAACAAGGAGTTTGTAAAAAGAATTGTAAATCTGCTTCACGTCCTGTTTTTTTAGCTTGGTCAATAATATTTTTTTTTAGTGATAATGTAGGGAAAATTGTTTGATAGCTTTGTAACTGCTTAATTCTATTTGGATCTGTTGCTATAATTTCGAGTTCTGCATACAGTAAAAAGTTTTGTATTAATCTGTATAAACGTTCTCCCGACTTATAAATTCCTTCTGCCATCTCACGAATTTCATGCCGATGAAGGCTATCACTTTCTTTCATTAAAAGTTCTGAAAAACCCAAAATTCCATTCAGAGGTGTTCTCATTTCGTGAGGAAGGGACATAGTAATACTACTACGTAACTCATCTAACTTTTTCTGTGACTGCTGATGAATCGCAACTTGTTTTTCTAATCGAGAGGAGATGGCAGCTAGTAGTTCTGCGCGAGTAAAAGGTTTTGTCAAATAATCATCAGCTCCCAACTCCATTCCTTGGCGGAAGTCCGTTTTGTCACTTTTAGCTGTCAAAAAAATCAATGGAATTGTTGCTGTTGTGGGTTGTTGACGTAAGACACTCAAAACACCATAACCATCTATTTCTGGCATCATCACATCACAAATAATCAGATCAGGAGCTTCTTCCTGAGCTAACTTGATGCCAATTTCACCATTTTCCGCAGCAAGTACGTTGAAATCTTCGTAAGTAATACCATTTCTTTATAAAGCTGCGCTAAATAAAGCTTCAAGAATAAAGTCGTAAGAAGTGAGAGAGGAAATCATGGAAGGTGTAATTGCTTTGAGGACATCAGTTAACTTCTGCTGTAGTTGTGTGAGGGTTTGACAATTTTCCCATTGGAGTTGAGATTTGAGAAATTCCCAAAACCGCTCAATTGGGTTGAGTTGAGGAGAGTGAGGAGGTTGAAAAATAGGGATAATGTTATCTGGATAATCGAGAGCTTTCGCTTTGTGAAAAGACCCTTGGTCGAACTGGATAACCGCGATATCATCACCAAGGTCAGCAGAGAGCAACTCCAAAAAGTTTTGAAAACAATCACTATTGAGGTAGGGGAACTCATAGAAAAAGCTGTATCCACTTAGGGGTTCTACGACTCCGTATAAATAAAAATTTTCACGTTGCCATTGGCTTAAACCCACGGGTTTAACTCCTTTAGCCGTAATTAAACGTCCTGCAATTGTCTTTAATCCTAAACGTGTTTCATCCTGGCACAAGTACCTCAATCGTTTACCCTCTCCAAACTCTTCCTGCAAGAATTTGAATGCTAGAGGCAGTTTTTTTTAAAGTGAGATAGGCTTTCTGGGTGTTGTTTGGTGCTTTGAGGACGAGGCACTTTCAATTTCGCACCCAAACGCTTGCGAACAATTTCATAGACTGTTTTGTAGGCAAGTGAAAGTCCTAATTCGCTCTTGAGCCATTGTTGAATTTGACTATAGCTTTGAAACCCAGATGGTTCCTGCAACTTCTGTTTCAACCGTTCTAAGTCTGAACCACTTATGCTCAGAACTTTCCCTGGTGCATGTTTTACTTCAAGTAAGCCCCTTCGTCCTTCATCTTTATACTTTCTCACCCAACGAGTTATGGTTGCTTCATCACGCCCTAAACGTTCTGCCAGCGATCGCCTGCTGCTGACTTGACCACTCTTGAGCCAGTAGAGCATTTGCAATCTTTCTTTGCTGCTTGCTGCTGTGGCATGTTTGAGAGCTTTCTCCAATTCTTCTTGACTTTCTGAAATCTCGATTTGGAATGGACGACTCATAACAAAATTACTCAATGCACCCATCTATAAGTTTGACGCAGTTTGGCGCATCTTCATACAGAATTGGTATAAGTAATTCTAAAAGATTTTGTCGTACGTTCGCTTCATCTTCTATGATTAAAATCGTATACATAACTAAAAAAAATAATTATAATATATTTGATTTTTATTGAAAAAATCATGAAGTTTATCGATAACCGTTAAACATTTATTAATGTTTTTTCTAATATAAACGCTTATTTGCTAGCAAAATATTCTCAAATTCTGCTACTGGTAACGGTTGACTAAAGAGAAAGCCTTGCACAGCATCACAACTATATTGACGTAAAAAGTCAAGTTCTTGTTCCGTTTCCACACCTTCAGCAACTATATCAAGATTCAAGTTATGTGCCATTTGAATCAATGCCGTTGTAATTGCAGCTTTTTGTGAGTCGTTTGTAATATCTTGAATAAAGTAACGGTCTATCTTCAAGGTATCAATTGGTAATTCTTTCAAATAGCTCAAAGAAGAATAACCTGTTCCAAAATCATCAATTGCAATTTTGACTCCGAAAGAATGTACTTCCTTCATGGTGACGATAACAGTATTGATATCGTGCATAATCATACTTTCAGTTAACTCTAATTCTAAGGAACCTGGAACTAAATTATTAGCTAACAAAAATTTCAGAATTTTTTGACTAAAATCAGGCTGAATCAATTGATGTGCCGATAGGTTCACAGCAATACGTAACTCAGGAAATCCTCCATCGTGCCAGAGTTTAGTTTGTTTACAAACATTTTTTAATACCCATTCACCAATAGGGACGATTAAACCAGTCGCTTCTGCCAAAGGAATTAATTTTGCAGGGGAAACTGACCCTAACTCAGGATGCTGCCAACGTAATAAACTCTCAGCAGCAATAATTTGACCAGAATGAATATCAACTATGGGTTGATAGTAAACCTGAAATTGTTGAAAATCTCTCTGTTCTAAAGTACGACGCAAATATATTTCTATCATCTGTACTTCACGAGAGAGCGTCTGTGCATCAAATTTTGTATAGACTTGTTTTGCCAAAGTTGCTTGCTTTGCTAAACGGCTCGCGATCGCACTTAATAATTCATCACGCGTGAATGGTTTAGTAAGATAGTCATCAGCACCTAAATCCATCCCTTGGCGAAAATCAGCTCTAGCAGATCTAGCTGTAAGAAAAATAAAGGGAATAGTTGCTGTAATCGGTTTCTCACGTAATGCTGTAAGTACACCATAACCGTCAAGGTCTGGCATCATGAGATCGCATAAAATTAAATCAGGAAACTCAGAAAATGCTAACTGCAAACCAATTCGTCCATTAGCTGCAGCAAGAGTATCAAAATCTTCTGCTTCCAATAAATCTAAAATATTTTCTCGTACCAATTCTTCATCTTCAATGATTAAAATTTTGGTCATGGCTTGTCTTTGAATTGAGATAATTATTTAATGGCAGAGTTACATTGAATATTGTTCCCTCTCCGACTTTACTTTTTACAGTAATCTCACCATTATGAATATCTACGCACTTTTTAACAATTGCTAATCCTAGCCCCGTACCTTGAATATTACCCACATTTGTAGCACGATAAAAAGACTCAAATAAGTGGGGTAAGTCTTCTGTTGGGATACCTATTCCCTGGTCTTGAATTGTAAAGATAGCTAGATCATCCTTAAAAGAAAGAGTAAATTTAACAGTACTACTAGTTGGAGAATACTTGATTGCATTTGAGAGTAAATTACTTAGAATATGCCCCAGTAATTTCTCATCCATACAGCAAGGCATAGACTTATATTGAGTGCTGAAATTAATTGCATGTTGATTGTTTATATTCAGTTGTATTTCTTCTACCTGAGAATAGCAATATTCAACTAAATCTAAAGGTTCTGGTAGAAAATTGAGTTTTCCTGCCTCTGCCTTGCCAATGACCAAGACATTATTCAACATCTCAGTCATATGCTTAACAGCAGTTTGAATACGATGCAAGTGAGATAGTTGTTTTTCCTCTGTCCACTTATGGCGGTAGTGTTCCAGCAACTCTGATGAAGAAAGAATAGTACTTAAAGGTGTACGGAATTCATGAGAAGTCATGGAAACAAACCGAGATTTAAGCTCATTGAGTTCTTTTTCTTTGCACAACGCAGCTTTTATTTCCTCTTCTAGTTGCTTACGTTCTGTAATGTCCAACCAATAACCAACTATTTCCAATGGATGGCCTGCATCATCTTTAATGAGCTTCGCTTGATCGTACATCCATCTATAGGTGCCATCTTTATGTAAAAATCGATACTCTTGACTATGCTGTCCTTGCTCAAGAAGTGTTGACATTGCAACAGACACCTGCTGTTGGTCTTCCGTGTGAATATGGTTCTTCCAAAAGCTGGAAGTTTCTATAAATTCACGTGCTTCATACCCCAGCATCGAAATCACGTTTTCACTCATGAAAGTGACGCCATAATCACTGGAAATTTTGCAACTATAAATGACACCTGGACTAGAAGAAAGTAAATACTGTAACCGCTCTTGCGATATTAATAGCGCTACCTCAGCCTGCTTACGTTCTGTTATGTCAGTTTGAATACTAATACAATGGGTAAATTTACCATCATTATCATAAACCGGAGAAATATTAATTTCATTCCAAAACAAAGTACCGTCTTTACGGTAACTTCGTAAAACAAGGTTACAACTTTTTCCTTTGGTAATAGCCTCGTAGAGTGCAGTGATACCTGGTTGATTAATGTCAGAACCGTGTAGAAAACAGCAATTGTTCCCAATGACTTCTGCTACTGAATAACCAGTGATTTGCTCTAATGCAGGATTAGCATATATAATAGGACAACTTGGCATTGTCACATCAGCAATCATAATGCCATTGTTACTAGCTGCGATCGCGCGATCGCGCAACCTTAAACTTTCTTCTGCTTGTTTGCGTTCGGTAATGTCGGTATGGATACCAACTGAACCTATAATCTTGCCGGTGGCATCTTTAATGGCATTACCACGTACTTCTACTTGGATGATGCGACCGTAGCGAGTTTTCATCGTCACTTCACCGCGCCAAGATTCTCCTTTGTTGACATTTGCAAAGATTTGTTTACACTGTGCTTTATTGGTATAAATAGCTGATGGTCCCCCCTCTGCCTGCAATTCCTCCAAGGTATACTCAAATAATTCGACAAATGCTGGATTAAGGTAAATAACTTGACCTGTAATGTCAGCCATACCTATGGCATCGCTGGCACTTTCTATGGCTTTGCGAAAGCGCAAAAGAGCTTCCTCTGCTAATTTGCGCTCGGTGATGTCAGTAGAGATGCCACCAACAGCATATGGAATGCCATTGGCATCTTTTAAAGGAAATTTAATAGAAAGGTTGGTGTGTATTCCATCAGCTTGGGGAACAATTTCTTCAGTTTCTATTGGTATGCCTTCTGTAAAAACCTTACGGTTATTTGCAGCAAGCTTATCAGCAATATGATGATGCCAAATATCATGCATGGTTTTCCCTATAATTTGTTCTTTAGTAACTTTGAAAATCTTTTCATAATGATGGTTGATCAAAAGATATCTATTTTGACTATCTACTAAGTAAATGAAAGCTGGGGAGTTATCCAAAATCGCTTGCAGTCTTTCTTGAGTCTCCCGCAATGATGCTTCTGCTTGCTTACGCTCGGTAATGTCTCGGTCAATGCCACGATAACCTCGAAATTTCCCATCAGCATCGAATATGGGAACTCCACTACTTTCAAGAATAACTAAATGTCCATCTTTATGAATGGCAGTATTCTCTAGACATTTGAGCGGTTTTTGTGTCGTCAGAATGGGGGTAAATATATTAGCTATTCGCTCAATTTCTTCTGATGGCATAAAGTCAAAAGGGGTTTTTCCTAAAATTTCTTGCGGCTGGTACCCCAACATCTCAAAAACTTTTGGACTCACATAAGTGTAGACAGCATTTTCATCAACTTCCCAAACCCAATCGCTGCTAATTTCAACTAAATTGCGGAAACGCTCTTCGCTGCGTTTGAGTGCTTCTTCTGCTTGTTTGCGAGCGGTGATATCTTCAAAAGTTCCAAGGATGCCCATCACATTGCCTTCATTATCATGAAGTGGGATTTTATTAACCTCCAACCAAGCTTGTTTGCCATTTTTTCGCAGGTGAGGAAAGATAACGCGATATTCTGGCGTATCAGTCTGCATCACCCGAAGGTCAGATTCATAGTAAAGGTCTGCCTCCTCTTTTTTAGCCACTAAATCATAGTCTGTCTTACCCACAACATCTTCTGGGCTTTCAAGACCCGCTGTTTCAGCAAAGACACGATTACAACCTAAAAAGACAGAAGCTGTATCTTTCCAGAAAATACTCTGGGGAATGTTGTCCATTATGAGCTGCAACATTTCCTGCGATTGCCTGAGCTGCTCTTCTACATACAAGCGATCAGTCATTTCATAAATGAGTTGTCGATTGATTTGTTTGATAGCCCTTGTTCGTTCCTCAATTCGTATTTCTAGTTCTGCGTTTGCCTGCTTTAGCTCTGCCTGTACCTGTTTTAGTGTTACTTCTGCCTGCATATGTTCAGTAATATCTGTACAGCAACCGATGTAACCGACAAAGCTGCCATCAGCTCCAAACCTTGGAACGCCTGTGTTGATAAGCCAACGATACTCTCCATCTGCATACAAATAACGAAATACAAACTGGAAACGCTCATGCTTTTTGACTGCCGATAGATATATCTCAAAACAGCGTTGTTTATCTTCTGGATGAATTCCTTCTGTCCAACTTTCACCCAATAACTCTTGTAAAGGTCGTCCTATCAATACCATGGAGGCTTGATTGCAAAATGACCCCAAAGCATTAGCATCATTCATCCAAATTAATACTGGTGCCTCGTCTACCAGTATGCGGAACTGTTCTTCACTCGAACGTAATGCTTCTTCTGCTAGTTTGCGCTCAGTAATGTTCCGTTGTGTGCAAATAAAATGAGTGATTTTGTCTTCTGAATATGCAATTGGAGATATATTGATTTCAACCCAGTGTGTAGATCCGTTCTTGTGATACTGAATTAATTCTGTTCTAATTGATGAGCCACCCCTAAGTGCGGCGCAAATTCTAGCTATCTCACTGCTGGAAGTTTTCTCACCATATACAGTAGGTAGTGTTTTACCAATAATTTCACAAGTTAACCAACCGCTGATGTGGGCAAAAGCTTCGTTGGCATAAACTATACGCCAACTCAAGGGGTCATCCAACCTATCAGCTTCAATGATGACAATAGCATCGCCAGCATTGGCAAAAGCTGCCTCTAGTAACCATTGTTGTGCTTCGGTTCGCTCTAACTTACCTCCTCTTGCCCCTACTTCTTGTTCCAGAGCTTGACAGATACTTTCGTAAGTGACTAATCCAACTAGTTGACCTTGCTCATCAACTAATGGTATCTGAAACAAACTATGCAGACGTAAAAGTGATAGGAGCGATTCCATGGTAGAAACTTCAGAGAGTTTTAGGGTGAGTACTGAAGTCCCCATCACTTGAGATACTTTCACTGCTCGCAAGTCTACGTCTGAGTACAAAAGCTGCAATGCATCCTGTCCTGTAAACGACCCCACTACTCGCAAATTCTCAACAATCAAGGCGCAGTTTGCTTGCGGTTGACGCTGACTCATTAGAACAACGACATCTGATAATGGTGTGTCAGGTGAAACAGTCAGGGGAGAAAAGTCGATTGCAGAATTCAAAGATGGCAATGAGAGAACCTGAGCAAAGGCATGCATAAATGATTGCAATAGCTAGCTATTATCACAAAAAATCTTCTAAGTTTATAAAGTAATGTATTTAACTATGTTTTTTTATTTTTGCTTTACCTATAAGGAATTTCTTGCGTAATTTTTCTGAAAAATATAAATACTTTATACAATTATTACCTCTATTGTCTGTCAAAAAGAATCAGAGGAGCATGGGAGAGGAAGGGTTAATGGACAATAACTCTCTCCCCAGCACCCTGCTCACGCCAGATCCTACAACGGGGGGCTTTGGAGTCCCCACGGAGGAGCCAGCCCGTGCCTAGTTATCCCCGCGTCTACTCATCTTCCTTATCTTTCCTTAGAGTGGAACTGTACTCGTTCCCCATAACGCAATAACTTTTCTATCGTGGCGAGACGATTTTCCCAAGCTCTAACCTGATATGGATTTTCCAGGGCTTGTAGACGCATCCACTCTCTAAAGCGAGACTGTAATCTCAAAAGAGATATTCGTGCTGTGAGTAACTTAGTGTTGTTTGGGTCAGTGGCAAGTTGATTTAAAGCATTTTGCACAACTTCTGCTTGAGAGTTAAAAGTTGAAAGTGTTGTGGAAGGTATTCGCAGCTTGTTGTTTTGCAGCGCCAACTTCCACTCTCTTTGTAGGACAGTGTAACGGATGGTAGCAGTTTGAAAAGGTTGGCGGTGCGGAAGGGGTTCTTTTTGCGCACTTTGAACACTACCTTGAGTATTACTAAAAACTTTGTTGAGGTCATTGCTTAAATTCTCTGCGGCGAACAGGGCATAACCAATCACAGGTAAGTCTCGTAGCAGTTGAATTTGATCAAATGCTCCGACTGTTTGCAAAGAAAGCAGGCGAATTCCTGGCACCACTAGGGACGAACCCAGATTTGTAGAAGTTGTTATCCAAGGTTGTGCCAGTCGCTGAAAGCGGGGAGTATCCTGGGCATACGTCATGGGGACAATTAAATCAACATCGCCATGTCTTGCCCAAACCTCCCAGTGTTGCTGCAGCTTCTGAATGCGTTCTTGTTCTGGAAGAGGAAAGACAGCAACCGACAAAATCAAATTAGGTCGCTTTTTTCGCAGTTGCTGGGACACTTGAGCCACAAAGTTATCAATTTGCTGAGTGCGAAATTCTGTCCACTTTTGCCACAGTTGCCGTTCTCTTGGGGAAATTTTTACTGGGTCTACACCAGTTAGCTGCTGAAACTGTTCTCTAGCCGCCTTACCATAGCCATAAGTGCGGTTCACCTCTGGATCTTGGAAGGGATAGCGAATGTAGTCCAGCTGTAAGCCATCAACGTTGTACTGACTAACAATTTCGTTGTACAAGTTGAGTAAGTACTGCCGCACTTGGGGATTAGCTGGGTCGAAGAATGGCTTACTCTGTCCAGAAGGAATCTTTTGACCACGATTATCGTATCCAGCCCAATCAGGATAAGCAGCAAGCACTGGTCCTGGATAGTTGGGGTCTATGTTGAGAAGTTGATTATGACGTCGATTGCCTGCGGCAAAAGCCCAAACCCAAGCGTGTAATTCTATACCCCTATTGTGGGCTAACTTGACTGCAGAGGCTAGTGGGTCCCAACCCCGAACTAAAGGGTTTTGCTGTGGCGCAATTTTGCTGGGATACATCGTGTAGCCAGCATTGATTGTTTCAAAAAATACCGTGTTAATTCCGGCTTGTGCTAGCCGATCAAAAATTAAAGCCAGTCCCCGCTCGTTTCTGGCACGGATAATCGTTCCTCGATCAAGCCATATTGCCCTGATTTCTGGTTGAGCCAGCCTCCGATGAAAAGGAAATTGGTTCCACAAATTTCCTCTTGCCATTAACCATTGCTGACGAGCTTGTGCGTAATTTTTTTGTGCAATCAATTGAGGCAAGTTTTTCACAACTTCGCGAGCAGCATCTAAAGCTTGCTCTGCGCTAAGAACTGCTGTTCCAGGTTGTGTTGATGCAACAGCAATCTGCTGCGCTTTTGTTAACTGCACATCGTCGGCATTTTCAGAAATAGCTTGTGCCACTAGATTGGCACTCTCAACTCTACCAATAAGATTTTCTAGCTCGTGCTGAAGGGCTAACGCTTCAGTGTGGCTAATCAGTGCTTGCGAGTTAGGTACAACATCAAACCGCACTGCTTTTTCAAGTTGGTCAATTGCCTCATCTGATTTTGGAGGTGTAACATCTGGTGAAAGCAGTGTGGGTTGGGGAGCAGTCGCGGTTTTGAGGGGAGGGGGAGATGAGGAGGCAGTGCGTTGCGGAACCAGTACTGCAGGAGAGTTTCCCTCCGTTGTTCGCGTAGCGTCTCCGTAAGGAGAGGCGACTGGCGTTGGGGATGAGGAAATTTCTTCGCGTCCCCGCGTCCCCGCCTCTGTTTGTCCTCCTTTTTCTCTCGTACCCTTTGCTGGCGCTTTAGCTACGGTAGTGGTGCAGGTTTGAGAACCTCCTGCTACTTTGGTTGGGGCCGTCGTAGATCTTTTTAAAAAACGGTTGATGGTAGCCTGTAACCAGGCAGTATCTAACTCTGCTGGTGAAGCAGTATCTACACCCCAGCGCCAGCCAAAAAAGGTGGAACGCTCATTAGCTACTACTGCTGCTGGATTATCTTTGGCAGACCAAACAGCAGCAGCTTGAGTTGTGAAGTTGTCAGGAATCACGGCTCCGCCACGTACCTCACCAAAGAGTCCGTTTTGGTTTGCCCATTCTAGAAATTTTGCTTTTGGTGGTGGTTGTAGCTTTTGTGGACGATCAAGGGTGAATCCCCAATAGCCGCCTAAAAGAGTTCGCAGTAGCTGTCGCACTCCTGGCGCTGACACGCTTCCTACAGGACCACTTGCAATCAAACGCCCTCCTTTGCTCATCCACTCTTCTAGGGCAATAGCTTGTGCTGGCGTTAATAACTCTACGTTTGGCAAAAATAAAACTGTGCGATCGCCCCAATCTGCTGCATTCTTTACACTAGATATAGGAATCACACAATACTTCACCCCAACTGCCTGTAAACGGTTTGTGATTCCCATCCACTGATTCGCATTTTCTTCGCTATGAACTATACTTAATATCGGTTCAGAAGTCGTCTCTGAAATCGCATTGGCTGGCAGAATATATTGCAAATTAAATAGGAGAAAATTGAAATTTAAAATTAAGAGTCCAGCTTTTTTAATTTTCAACTTTATCTTTTCACTTCGTTTTTTCTGTTTTCTCACTACACACCCTCACTTGAGAAATTTAAGTCCGCCTACGAGCACGCTATGCGAAGGTAGTTCAAAATTCAATGAATGAGTTATTAGTTTTTGAATTAGGGCTATAGACTATTATCTATTATTTTCATCAAGTGGTTGAATGCAGGTTTGAATTAATTCTTCGACTCCCGCTACTGGAAATATTTTTGTATCCAGCTTACAAGCCACATCCTCAATACTTATATCATCTAAAAATATCAATTCGCCATATTTTAACATGACACTTGGCAGCAAAATTCCATCTCCCAAATCTTGCCCCTGTAAGTTCAAAAGCACATCATGACCAGTTAGTAACCCAGTGACAGTAATACTTTGTCCCCAATAATCGCTATTCAAAGCATGCATATTAACCTCTAACCCCTCAACAGAGTTTAATCGCTTGAGGATTGGTTGGAACGCTTGTTCTACTGCATTGCCAACGACCCAAGTCCATTTTCTTGGTTGAACTTTTGGTGGGAGTAATACATCGGCGGTTTCTGTGAATTGTTTCAGAAACAAACGAATAGAACCAACACCGTTATCTATTTGAGGATAGTCTGCGTATTCTGCTTCAGTTGGCAATTCCTCACCAGCAATCAAAAACCACTCATCAGCCAGCCAAGCGCAGCTTTGTCCAAATTTTTGGCGAAATTCCTGTTGCAGCGATCGCACTTGGGAAATGACTTCCCGTGCTTTTTCTCTGGTGACAGGTGTGAGTTCATCTTGTTGAGGGCGAAACCGCGTCAAACCAACTGGCACTACTGCTACAGAGGCAACAGCAGGCACATCTCCAGTATGAAAAGACACTAAATCTCTCAATGTCCGTTCCAAGTGAATGCCATCATTGATACCAGGACAAACGACAACTTGTGCATGAATTTGTAGTCTTCTTTTTTGAAACCACTTGATTTGTTGCAAGATTTGTCCTGCACGCGGATTTTTTAGTAGTTTAATTCTGACTTCGGGTTCAGTTGCATGAACAGATACGTATAAGGGAGACAACCGCATTTGGTCAATTCGCTGCCATTCACGTTCTGTTAAATTGGTGAGAGTTAAGTAAGAGCCATATAAAAAGCTCAGTCGATAATCATCGTCTTTCAGGTACAAACTTGAACGCTTACCTGGTGGTTGCTGATCTATAAAGCAAAACGGGCAACGATTATTGCATTGAATCAAACCATCAAAGAGTGCTGTCTCAAACTCTAGCCCTAAGTCTTCGTCATAGTCTTTTTCGATTTCAAGGCAATGAGTTTTGCCAGCAGCGTCTAAAACTTCTAGTTCTAGTACTTCATCAGCGCACAAAAATTGATAATCTATCAAATCCCGAGGACGTGTGCCGTTGATGCTGACAATCGCATCTCCTGGTTCAAATCCAACTTCTTGCGCGATGGACTCTGGTAGAACTTTAGTAATGCGGGCAGGACGAATAGTAGTCATAATTTATAAGATATGTGTTATATTTTGTAGACTAATATCTAATAGTTAATATTATAAAGCCGTATAAAGTTAAACTAGTCGTGCTCTCTCAGCATATAGTTTCTCGCTACTGAATTTTAACTTAAGTTACAATTAATGTACTGGCTAATTAATATCTGCTAATTAATATTTGCTAATTGATATCTATAGTTGGATATTGCTTGACACTGCAAATACAAGCAACAAGAAGGCAATACATTAGTATGAATTCAAAGCGTCAAAGAAATAATAATCATTTTACGAGTTCATCTCTCGTTGTCTCTTGGAATAGTCATTTTTTTGATAAAAACACAGATGCACACAGATAAACTATTCGTGTGCATTTGCGGTTTTAAATAGCCCTAAACCAGCTTTTTACAAGAAATCTAATCAAACATTTTTCAATAATCCTGCTCCAATCGCCCCTAATATCAGTACGCCAAATACTAGCCGATACCAGATAAATACCCAAGTACTTCGAGTTTTCAAAAAGCGCAATAATCCGGCGATCGCTATATAAGAAAAAACTGCGGCTGAAAGAACGCCAGCTACTAGAGGAACTATGCCTGCATCTCCTAATCCGTCTTGGAAGATATCTTTGCATTCAACTAATCCAGCGAGGGTAATAGCAGGAATGCCTAGCAAAAAGGAAAATCGTGCTGCTGTCGCTCTTTCTAAACCAATAAATAGTCCTGCTGTTAACGTAGAACCGGAGCGAGAAACACCAGGAATCAATGCTAAAGATTGAGCTAACCCCATCAATATTCCATCTGACATAACCAGTTGGCTAAATTCTCGCTTTCGCGTACCCAGTTTTTCTGCAATCCCCAACAACAGCGACATAAAAATTGAGGCAATTGCGATCGCTCCAATACTCCGCAACGGTGAATTATCAAAGTCAGGAATAAGCTTTTTGATGAGAAGTCCAAAAAAGACAATTGGCAGTGTTCCGATAAGAATTCCCAAAGTGACGCGAAAATCATTGTCTTGGAAATCAGAACGGGCGATCGCTTTTGTGGCTCCTGTCAAAAGTTGTGTCAGATCGCCCCAAAAATACCACAGGACCGCCGCAATGCTCCCAAGCTGAATCACAGCGGTAAAAGCGACCCCCGGATCGCCCCAACCAAGTAGGACAGGCACAACTTTTAAGTGTGCGGTACTACTGATAGGCAGAAATTCCGTAGCTCCTTGCACAAAGCCTAAAACAAGAGCTTGGAAAATGTTCATTTGTTGCACTCCATCTGCCGCTACATTGGGCTGGGTGGCAAGAACTTTTATCGGTACTGCCACAACTGAGATAGTCGCGGATGCAGCACTTAAAAGCAAAAACAATTGACGTTTTGATAGAGCCATTACTTTACCTATGCTCACTATCTTTACAACCAATTACACAAACAGCCCACAGACAAACTCTCCGGCAAAATCGCTTTTTTAGGATTGCTGCGCGGTTAAATCTCAGTCTGGTGCTATCACTCTACAGTCAGCAGTTTATACTCATAAATGTAAAAATTATAACTTATTTTTTCTAAGTATTCTTATAACCGAGCCCAATTGTACCCTGGATTGTAACCTCAAATGCTAAGCAATACTAGATAAACACCCAATTGACTCGTCTAAGCAGATAGGAAAATAAATGGGACAATTTTCCTTAAATATGCGAGTACGTAAATTAAATACATTAATACATTCTTAATTCTCAGATTAGGCTAGAATCAAAATGCCCCAGGGGGGGATTTATGTTGTGATATCTTAAATAAGATAAAGATAAGTAACAAATATTAAAAACATTGATTAATAATACATTGTCTTCTTACGGAGCTTCTACTTCTACAATTCAGCCAGTCCAGCCAACCAAAAGCGCTGACGTTCCTTTGTTGTGGAAAGTCGCTAGCCAACCAGCATGGTTAGTCTTTGCGGCGGCTGTCTTTTTAGTGTCTGTGCCTGTGTTTATTGAAGCACCACTCGTGCGATCGCTTCCGTGGTTGAGTCTAGCTCTAACGGGCGGTTGGGTATGGTTGAGTTTTAAATTAATGTCGCGTCCCTCCACTTATACGTGGGGAGATTTGCTCTTAGGGTTTAGTTGGAGTTGGCTAGCCGGCTCAGTTTACTGGGGCTGGTTGCGCTGGGAACCGTTATGGCATCTACCCGTAGAATCCATAGGTTTGCCATTTGCTTTATGGTTTCTCAGTCGTAATTGGGGCAAAATAGGCAACTGGTTTTATTTGGGTTCTTTACTGGGTACAGCGTTAACTGATATCTATTTCTACCTAGTGGACTTAATCCCTTATTGGCGGCAAATTATGCAGGTAGAATCCACAGCCGATGTCGCACCCATTTTGCAAAATGCTGTAGCGCAAGTCCGAACGCCTTGGGGACAAGTCTGGGCAATGGTACTTGCAATAGTGTTGTTAACAGTCGGGATTTTACCCTTGCCTAAGAAGCAACGCCACTGGTATGCCTTTAGTGGAGCAGTTTTGAGTACAATTTTGGTAGATTGCCTATTCTTGCTGGCTGCGGTTCTGGCTTAAAAAGCTGTTTGTCAAGACTTTTCAAGCTGTTAGCGAAATCTCCAATATATCTCCGACATAATCTCGAAAATAATAAAGTCCTAAACCGAAGCCCAATCCTTTGAGAGTATGGGTTATTGTTCTTGTCGTCCTGTTCTCGATGCCATCATCTTTAAATTGACAAATTGGAATTGACAAAACACTAAGCATCCCCTTAGGAGCCATTTTTAGCAAAAGTCCAGTCAAACCTAGTAGCGGTAAGTATTACGGATATTAATACGCTGTATATTAGTTTCTGATACTGCTGTGTTGATTAAGCTATCAGTTAAAGCAGTTCAGAGTACAAAGTACCGAGTAAGAGTGGGATAATGAGTCGGTATACTCAACACTGCCTTTAGGAGTGTGTCCTGAGCCTGCTGGCTTCTCAGCACTCTTTGCTCAGAGCTTTCTTTGCACTGACTACTTTTAGCTTAAGGCTTTTATTTCAGTTAGAGTGGATGGAAAGAGGTAGAAAAATCGTGAAACGATTGGTGCGTTTATTAACATTGTTTAGTTTGTTGTTAGGATGCTTGGGATGGCTGGGAACAGTTCAAACAGCCCAAGCAGCTAACTTCAACGAAATTGCTTTTCGTTCAGTTCCAGTTTTGGCAGTTGAGGGATCTCAAACCCTCCGCAACCGTGCAGATGCTAAACTGGCAGAGGTCTACGGTAACAAGATTGATTTGAATAATACCAACGTCCGAGCTTTTCAAAAGTATCCAGGACTGTATCCTACCCTCGCAAGGACACTCATCAAGAATGCTCCTTACCAAAAAGTAGAGGATGTATTGGATATTGACGGATTGAGCGAACGTCAAAAACAAGTTCTGCAAGCTAACCTAGATCACTTTACCGTGTCAGAAGTGGAACCAGCCTTCACCGAAGGAGATGACCGCTTCAATAACGGTATCTACAGATAATCAGACTTGCATCTCAATTAAGCCCATATCACCCACTCCTTGTTTAGGAGTGGGGATTAGTTTATTCAGGAACAAGACAAGCAAGAGTAAGGGAAGCAGTGTGTTATACAGGCAATGCCCAACTTGTAGTTACTGGCGTGCGGCTACCATTGATGTATAAGGAGTCAGGATGAGTCAAGGGAGAAAATACTTTTCTTCCCAGCTCCTCCACTCTCCCTACTTCCCCCTCATTCCCACAAGGGAACCCCGAACTCCCCTACCCAAACACCTTACACCTCACTCCCTACCTTGCCTCAGATAGATATTCCTAGCCAATTTGATGTTATCGTTGTCGGTGCTGGTGCTGCTGGACTATACACAGCGCTGTGCCTACCTGCCGAATTGCGAATCGGCTTGATTACCAAACAAACGGTTTCTCTTTCAGCAAGTGATTGGGCACAAGGCGGTATTGCAGCGGCGATCGCCCCAGAAGATTCTCCTTCTCTACACATTGAAGACACAATACAAGCAGGTGTTGGCTTGTGCGATCGCCCTGCTGTAGAATTTCTTGCCAAACACGCTCCTAGCTGCATTCAATCTCTCGTAAACTTGGGGGTAGCCTTTGACCGTCATGACAACCACCTGGCTTTAACCTTAGAAGCTGCTCATTCTCGCCATCGCGTTCTTCACGCCGCAGATACGACAGGTAGGGAAGTGACTACCACTCTCACTGCCCAAGTTTTACGACGCCAAAACATTCAAGTCATTCAACAAGCTTTGGCATTAAGTCTATGGCTAGAACCAGAAACACATTGCTGTCAAGGAATTAGCCTGTTTTATCAAGGTCAAGTCAGATGGATCAGAGCAAACGCCGTAGTTCTGGCGACAGGGGGTGGAGGTCAGGTGTTTGCCCAAAGCACAAACCCCGCTGTCAGCACAGGTGATGGGGTAGCGATGGCATGGCGTGCTGGGGCTATTCTCCGGGATTTAGAATTTGTCCAATTTCACCCCACTGCCTTGACTAAAGCGGGTGCTGACCGTTTTCTGATCAGTGAAGCTGTACGCGGCGAGGGCGCACACTTAGTTGACGATCAAGGACGGCGTTTTGCTTTTGACTATCACCAAGCAGGCGAACTTGCCCCCAGAGATGTGGTAAGTCGTGCAATTTTTCAGCACCTACAACGCACTTGCGCTGACCCAGCAACTGCTCATGTCTGGTTAGATATGCGCCCCATTCCTGCCCAAAAGATTCGGCAACGTTTTCCCAACATTATCAAAGTTTGTCAACGCTGGGGTATTGATGTCTTTTCAGAACCCATTCCTGTCGCCCCAGCTGCCCATTACTGGATGGGTGGTATAGCGACCGATTTTATGAACCGAACAAACATTCCTAGTTTATATGCAGTGGGAGAAACCGCCAGTACAGGAGTGCATGGAGCAAATCGCCTGGCAAGTAACTCACTGTTGGAGTGTATCGTATTTGGCGCACAGATGGCACATCTTCAGATGACAGATGTGCGTGAAGAATTGCCAGACTCACCCCTGCTGGATACACATGAATTTTATGCTGATATGGGTGAATGGCAACCCCAGCAAGAACGCTTAGAATTTCTGCGACAAGAAATACCACGTTTAGTTTGGCAAAGTGTCGGTATTTGTCGAGAGCAATCAGGGTTAGAAACGGCGATATCAACTGTTGAGTCTTGGCAGCATGATTTTACTTCTTTGCCTGTGAGTCAATTCTTGCTATCATTACATCCTAAGGAATCTGCTTATTTAGACCTACCGGATGTTGAACGACAATTACGATTGTGGGCAGAAACTCGTAATTTACTGGACGTCGCTTTTTTAATTCTCAAAAGTGCTGCATTTAGAACTGAAAGCAGGGGAGGGCATTACCGCTTAGATTACCCTCAACTAGATCCAAACTGGCAAGTCCACACACTTGTACAACAAAATAACTGGTGGAAATCTCCGGTGTTGAGTGATTAACAGTTCATCGGGTACCGCTACCATGCTGGCTATCAGGACCACCATAATTGGGTGGTTCATAGTCACTCTCTAACTTAGGACCAGAAATAACTTGCTTTGACAGTTGAGAATCTAACCTGAGATTTGTCAAGCCATGATTGTGTGTGGTGTCATAACCCATAGCAGCTGCAATACCAACAATTTTGGGAGTTACCAGATAGACTCCGAGCAGAAATATCACTATAGTGGTGAGTCTCAAGCTAATTTTCATACGCCTCTGTATATTCCCGTGTATATTGCTTGAAATCAGTTTTATATTTGACTTCACACAAAGTTGTATTATTTAAGTTTTTGTAAAAATTGCGCTGTCATCGTGATAAATACTTGACTTGATTCACCTTGGAAAATGCCGAGTCACTTAACAATAATGCTATTTTTGCTACTCTTCTATTTCAAGTAAAGTTTTATTATTAAGATACGACTATTCACATCTGCCTAAAGAGTGACTTACTGATAAATACGAATAAGTAAGTATCCTAAACATCATCTAACAAAATCTTCACAGCGATTGGATACACTGAAATTACGAGGCAAGTCCTTGTTTCTCCACAGCGCAATGCTAACAGCGAAAACCTGTGTTTGTAATAAGCTTGTAATCAATATTCGCCTATTCCGCGAATTCATAGCGGTTTTTCCCGTGGTACTTTGCACGATACATGGCGCTATCTGCTAGCTGAATCAAGGTTTCACTATCTCGACTGTTATAGGGGTAAACACTGATACCTATACTGGCAGAGATTTGAAGCATATGTCCTTCTAAAACAATAGGCTTAGTCATGGTTGATACAATTTTTTCAGCAACTCTAGCAGCAATTGGTACCTTGGGAATTGCCCGTAATATCACGGTGAATTCATCACCTCCTAAGCGAGAAATAGTATCACTAGCACGTAAGCAGTGAGTGAGGCGTCGGGCAACAGTCACTAACAAGCGATCGCCGATCTCATGCCCAAGAGTATCGTTGACTTGTTTGAAACCATCTAGGTCAATAAATAACAGCCCAATCAACAAACTGTTTTCCTGTGCCCACAGAAGCGATTCTTGTAGCTGTTCTGTAAAAAATTTGCGATTGGGTAGACCTGTCAAAGGATCGTGATAAGCAAGGTAACGTAAGTGGTCTTCTTTGATTTTTAATTCTTGGTTGATGCGAGATAGCTCAGCAGCAGAGCGTCTGAGTTCTTCTTCCCTTCGTTTGCGTGTGGTATTATCGCGGATAACCCCAACTAAAAAGAAATTGCCTGCGGCATCTTTATGCAGCGATCGCTTTGTGGCAATAATATGAGTGACACCACGAGCATCTGTAAATTCTTCTTCATTTTCATGGGGCTGCTGACTTTGGAAAATCAACTCATCTGAGGCGCGAAAAACATCCGCTTCATGCTTGGGAAAAAAGTCATAGTCACACTTTTCAATTAACACTTTTTCCGGATAGCCGAGAAATTGACAATATGCCTCATTTAAAACAATCCACTGGTGTTTTTCGTTTTTAACAAAAATTGGGTCAGGAATCGTATTAATAACCTGATGCAAAAATTCTTTAGAGCGTTTCAGCTCTTCCTGACGATATGCCACTTGACAAATTATTGTAATAGCCGAGCCACTAAAGGTGAGCAAAGCGGGTACAAATGGTATCCACCACCCAAACAACAAAGCAAGGTAAGCGCTTCCACTGAGCACTAAGCAAAACAGTAGAATACTCAGTATGCTAAAGCTTGGACGATGTATTCGCTTGCCGATAACTGCTCCCATATAAGCCCAAACACCAATCCACAACCATTCCATAGGGTTAGACCAGACTTTGAGCAAAGGTCTTCCTTGGAGGGCGGCTGAGATAATTTCACTGATAAAGTGAGCTTGTAGTTCAATACCAGCTACAGGCCTGACGGGGCGACAAAGTACCCTGGAAAGCTTGCGAGGTAAAGTGTGTAGCAATTTATGATAAAAAAAATAGGTCTACCTTTGTCAAGAAGACCTGTTTATTGATAATGTTACCCTTATTCTACCAAACACACTTGCAAAGTCATCTGAGTTGTGCAGAATATTTGTTGCTCCAAATTCTAATTAATCTTCTACAATCCATTAAAAAAGTTAACTTAGAAACCCTGGCTACTGCTTTGCCAATTCCCATACTATTTGAAAGTAGAAGGAAGAAAATACAAAGATTTCTATCATTACCAAACCTCTCGATTGAAAAAATTTGGTTTCCGATTGTGACAACTTGGTTATCAACATATTTTGACAGAGAAAAAATTATTTATTTGGTAATGGATAGAACAAATTGGAGTCGGATCAATCTCTTCATGGTTAGTGTTGTTTGGGATAAGAGAGCATTCCCGATATATTTTACACTACTACCAAAGCTAGGTAATAGTAACCTAGATGAACAAAAAAAGATTCTCTCTCAAGTATTACAACTTTTTGATAATTATAAAATCTGTGTATTAGGAGATAGAGAATTTTGTTCTGTTAAACTAGCAAATTGGCTCAGAGAAAGGAATGTATATTTTTGCTTGCGATTGAAAAAGAACTATTTCGTAGAAACAGAACAAGAAATTTGGCTGGAACTAAAACAGATAGGATTATCCCCAGGAGTTTCTTTGTTTTTGAAAGGAGTCAAAGTGACAAAAACTCAAGGATTTTTTAGCTTTAACGTTGCTTGTAAATGGAAACGCAAAATTTTAGGTATTGCTCCCAAAGAAGGATGGTTTATTTTCACAAATCTAGAGACTCTTGAGTTAGCGATCGCAGCGTATAAAAGAAGATTCAATATAGAAGAAATGTTCCGAGACTTGAAGAAGGGAGGTTATAACTTGGAAGATACTAATGTATCTGGTGAACGACTAATTACTCTCATTTTGTTGATAGCCATCGCTTACACTTCTGCTACGATTCATGGACAGGAAATTAAACGAAAAGGTGTACAAAACTATGTTGGTCGCGTTAAAGAACCTGGTCGTATTGAAAGGCGTCATAGCAGTTTTTATATCGGACTCTATGGTGAAACTTGGGTTAATTTTGTGGAGCCATACAAAGATTTAGTCACTCGGTTAATGAGATTATGTCGCAATAAATCTCCCTTTTATCAACGAGGCCTCAGGGCTAGGTCGCTTATTCTCGCTGTATCCTAGCTCTTTTGTCACCCCGTTAGGCTACAGGCTTTGCCGTACCAATCAGACGGCTGGAATATGGGAATAAAGCAAAATCTTGAAGACTGGTGGCGGTAGAACCAATAAGCACAATGCGGTCTTTTATTAAGCTTGGTGAGACCTGACCATTGAACACATCTCGCATGGAGACCTTACGGAAGCCATAGCCTTCCACTGATGAGTTTTTGGTGCTCATCTTAGGAAAATTGGATAAAATTTGGTATCCTCTGCTATCTGCACCTACGTAACCACCATAACTAGGCTGAAAACGATGAAACTCAGCCTGACCCAACTGCAAATACTCAGGATGACTTTTTGCTTTCTTGGGAGTCACACCCTTTGACTTTAGATACCCTAAAGCCAGCTTCAAGGCAAAACTTTCGTGTGCTTGATTATCAATATGCCAGTACAGCAAACTGCGACGTACTTTACCATCAGCGTCATACACCACATTATTAAAACCGACTTGATGGAGCTGCTCGAGTATTGGTGGTGGAGGAACACTAATATGTGTATTATTAGACAGAAGTTCAATCCCAACCAAATTTGGTGTCGATTTGTAAACATGAACCAAATCCTGATAACCTGGTTCTACAGGCAAATTACGATAGATATCTAAGCCAATAGCTTGAGGGTGGTTATCTTTTAATTTTTGCAACAGTTGAGCAATATGGCGGTCTGAAATTGGTCATGAACCAAATTGGTGTAAAGAAGCTTCGTCAATCGTTACAATTGTGATACGCTCTTCTGGTGGCTCCTGTGGACGCAACTGAAACAAATAATCCAAAGCTGTCCACTCTAAAGATTGCATGAAGCCGAAACAACGCAGCAATAAAATGCAGACTGCGACGCTGGAGGCAGTAAAAATATCTCTATGTCTTTGATTAAGTGATTGTTGGAGTACAAACAGTAACTTCACAAGACACTTGCCTAACTGGTTACTGATTCCCATAATCTGATACCAATTCACGAAAAATTTGATTCAAATAAAGCATCAAGAATAAAATCCCAACCTGTTATAGAAGCAACGGTTAATGTGTTTAATTTCTCCAAACGCTTCCAGATAAATTGTCTTAATTCATCTAACGTAGCAAAACTTTCCCAAGCCAGATGTCTTTTAACTTCTTCCCATAACCGCTCAATTGGATTAACTTGCGGCGTATGTGAGGGTTGGAACAATAAAATTATATTCTCTGGTATCTGAAGATATTGGCTAAAATGAAAAGCACCGTTGTCTAACTGAATAATATGTATATCTTGGGAATAAGTAGCAGAGAATTTTTCTAAAAAGATCTGAAAACAAGCTGCATTTAAATGAGAAAATTCCCAAATAAAATACTCGCCAGTTAATGGTTCAACTAATCCATATAAATAAAAATTCTCTCGTTTCCATTGCATAATACCAACAGGCTTGGTACCTTTTATTGTAATTCATCTGCCAGCTTCAGTTTTCAAACCCACACGGCTTTCATCTTCACACCAATATCTGATGCTTCTGTCTTTGTCTTTTGCTGTTATGACGTGTTTTTTGATTACCTCTAAGTATTGTGGAAGTTTTTTTTAAACTCTGATTCTGCTTCTTCATTATGTTTTACTCCTACTGCTCGCGGCACTTTTAACTTCGCTTTCATTCGATAACGCACCGTGTCATGTACTACTTTGTATGAAGCTTCTACACCCTCTACCGCTTTTAACCATGTTCGGATTTCTTCATAACTTTTAAACCCTTGCGGCTCTTCTAATTCTTTTAAAAGTTGTTCTTGAACATCTGTGTTAGTGATTGGCGGTCTTCCTGAACCCTTTTTTCTTGATACTAGACTGGTGATTCCCGATTCTGTATAAGCCTTTAACCACCTTTGTACTGTCGCACTCCCTCTTCCCAACACCACCGCCAAATCTTGTATTGTCTTTACCTGCCCTATCTTCAGTAAATACAACGCTTGTATCCGTTCTTTACCTAATGCTGTTTTTTGTTTTCTCAGCAGATCATGTAATTCCTCGGCTGACTCTTTTATTTTTATTTTGCTGACTCCTGCCATGAACTTCTGCTCATATTTCTTCCTTAACTATCTTTATCATTTTTTTAGTGTAATGGTATGACAGGGAGAAATAATTTTATTGTTTTTGTCATTATTTAGTACCAGGCGAATGCAGTCTATCTGCTATCCCCATTAGACTTGTCCGAAATATTAACTTAGGAAAAGAAAAATGGTAAAACGTTAAACTGAGCGTCTACCATTTTTCAATATTAGTTATGGTTTTTGATTATATCCAGAAATATCCGCATCGAACAAAACAAATTTTAGGGATTAGTTACGAACAATTGCAATCACTGTTAAATTGCACCTTAAAACGATACCAAGATATCAAAGCTAAACAGGAGAGTCGTAAAATTAGAATTAATGCGGCTGGTGGTGGTCGTCCCGAAAAGTTATCAATCCAAGAACAAGTTTGTTTATGTTTATTTTATTTAAGACAGATGCCAACATTTCAAGTATTAGGAATGCTGTTTGGCGTTTCTAAGACAGAGGCTAACGATACTTTTCATTATTGGATATCAATCTTGCGAGATATTTTACCGGCTAGTTTATTAGAACAAGTCTCAAATAATGAGAGCGATTTACTATTTATTCAAGAAATATTAACAAATTTTCGGCTATTAGTCGATAGCTTAGAACAGCCAATATATAGGGATTGTGACCAAAAAGAGCAACAAAAATATTTTTCCGGCAAGAAGAGACACCATACATTAAAAAGTTTGATGATTGGGATGCCAGAAGGTAAGGATATTGTGGAGGTAGAAGTAGGCGTTCCTGGCCCAACAGCAGATATAAATTTGTTTCGTAAATCTCAGAAAGAGTTTAATAAGTCTCAACCTTTTTCAGGTGATAAAGCTTTCCAAGGAGGCGAAAACATTACAACTCCTCATAAGAGAAAACCAAAACGAGAATTAAGTCAACAGCAAAAAGATGAGAATAAGGCTTTGTCTAGTAATCGGATATTTATTGAGCATTTAATTCGATTACTTAAAATATTTCGCATAGCCTCACAAAGGTTTCGATTAAAGCTCGATACTTATGAGCAAATTATTTTAACAGTTTGCGGTGAGTCAGCGCTGCGGGAGGGTTTCCCTCCGCAGGCGACTGCGAACCCGAAGGGATTAGTTAGGTTAAGAATAGGTAGCTTAGTTCTGCCAACTTAGTTAACCTGAGTTCGGGTTAAGCAGTTTGAGATAAAAGCCAGTCCATCTGAAGACTGGGTTTTTTAGGTTGATGGCAATAAGCGATTAATCCGCACAGAACGTTAACGCAGAAATTAACGGGGCTTCGGTGTCTAGAATGTTCGATTTGAGAAATATTCTTGAGTTGGTCGTTAATGGTCTCAATGATGGAGCGTTTACGAGATAAAAGCTTGTCATGGAGACGCATTAGCTTGTTTTTCATATTGCGGCGGGGTTTGGCAAAAAATTGAATTCCGAACTCGTGCAAAAGTTGAGAAGCCAGTTTTTGGGAGACATAACCGCGAGCGCCAAATATTTTGCCAAACATCTCATTCAGTAAATTGGGGACTGGTTGACGGTCATCAATATTACCAGGAGTAAGAACCACATTTAGGAGTTGACCAAGTTCATTTACAACCAGATGAAGTTTAAACCCAAAAAACCAATCCACAGAAGTCTTTCCACGAGCCGCTAAACCTTCAAACACCTTATGTCTAGAAATCCGACGATTATGACAAACCTTCAAACTAGTTGAATCTATAAAACCGATACCCGTACATTGTCCAAAACAATGCTTGAGATAGACACATAGAGGTATCAAGGTTGATGGTATCCATTCAATAAATCTTTGATAACTCGGAAGACCTGGAAAAGCAGAACTCCATTGCTGTTTCACTTGATTCAGATAAAAATGCTTAAAATTCCGGTAGTGATTTTGATGAAAAGCAATGAGAATTGTAATTATTTCGCTTAAACATAGGCTTTTAGCGCGAATTCTTCTTATTCCTGCATGATTTAATAATTCTTTGTTCCATTGAGCTTCAAAAGCCTTACAGAAATCATCTACATGGCAGAATAAAGCATCTAAACTAAACATAGGGCAGGTTGCTGGATCAATGTGTTATTTTCAGCTTACTATCTGCCCCTTTCCTTATCCCGAACTCAGGTTACTTACTAGCAATAATCATAAATTTTTAGAAATTAGGAGTTAATTTTTATGCCTCTAAACTATCACTAACTATCTCAACCCCTTGTAACTGCGTTTTGACGCAAATATCAAAGTTTTGTCTCAAAGCTTTGAACAGTCCGGCTTTGGAGTTTGCGGACAAGTCTATTGCTTTATCAGCATTTCGTCTACTTCTTGAGTTTTTGAAACAGATGAAACAGATCTTTTAGGCAGACGTAAAGCCAAAGCTTAGGAAATGTCCTATCCTGTCTTCAAGAGTCACTCAGAAGTCTACACTGCACAGCTTGCTGTCAGTGTGGAAGATGTCATGTGTCTCTGATATAAGTTACTCATCATTTGATAAAACGGCAACGGTTACTTTCGTCACAAAACAAAAAAGTCAACTGGTAGACCATGAGTCATGCATTCTCCCAGCCGACTTTGACATCAAATGATGGTGCTTTTTTGACATCCTCTCCCACCTGAAGTCGGGAGATTCCCGAAACAGATGGATAGGTTCCTAATTCATCGACCCAGCTTACTACCAATTGTCCTTTCGGCAATATCTAAACCGAATGACCACACAAAAGTACCAATCATCTAGCCTAGTTCAATTGATACCAGAGGTCTTGGTCTCCAAAGGCGTTTTCTCATGCATTGGGAGGTTCATCGGTGCCCCCGATTACCAAGCGAGTTTTAAAGTTTTTTGCTTTTCTGGTTTGTCTAACGCTAGTTAGCACAGCTATGTTTTATGAGGTTTTCGCTACCCTACTTTTTGCCTTGAGCAGGCTTTCCGGTTCAAGGAGCCAATGCAAGCCACCACCGTGGGAATTCCAACCATCAATACAATACAGCACTTTGCTCTAACAAATCAATTAAGAAAAGCCGCCCTCAAAGGGCGGGGCTTTAAACCCAATTTTTCGGTAAACTACTTAAAAGCGTCAGGAAAATTTTTAAAGTTGCGGGGACCTTGATACCCAGAAATTTGAGCCAATTTCTCTAATGACTGTACGTTGGGATAAAGCTTACCGTTAATTTCCCAAGTAGGAAAGCCTTGAATGCCAGTTGCTTTGCACAAATCTGGACGGGCGTCTTTGCCTTGCGGGTCACACTCAATTTTCTGAATTTCTTGATACGCTTCTTTCCCAAACAGCTGCTTTTGTTCGTGGCAATGAGGACACCACCAAGCTATGTATTCTTTAGCACCTATTGTAGTCAAGTGACGTGCTAACTGAATTTCTGCCTCACCAGAGGTGGTAGTGATGGGCCAACCAACTCCTATCGTCGGTTGTCCGGTTGGTGTTAAGCTGACACCATTCGAGCCAGTGTTAGCATTAGGGTTATTCACATTGGCATAGATACCTAAAGTCCCAATCAGGGTCACCATGCCAACAACAATGGCGGTAAAGAAGATTTGCCCAACATCTTCCCACGTCCGACCAATAAGGGTCAGTACTAAGAGACTCGTAGAGAAGATAGCCGAACCAAGACAGTACAGACAGACTGCCTTAATTTTAAAGAATAGCAGGTACATTAAGTAGCCACTGAAGATAGACATGGCGATCGCACCTGCCAAAAGCAGTAACCAAGTCCAATTTTCCAGTTGTGTCCGGGTATCTTTGTTCTTTACAGGGTCAATTGCCAAGGGAACTAAGGCGAAAATAACCATGCTGGCGTAAGCTAGAAAGCCAAATAAGGCTAGGGGTTGACCTAAAACTGTAGCATACGGGCTAGAAAGGACTAAATCACAGCTATTGGTGGGGCAAGCGGCAGATCCTTGTGCTAACTTAACCACGGTCAGATAACCCGTTGTCAATGCACCACAAGATGCGATCGCGGCAATTAATATCCGCGACCATCTATGAATCCAGGGAGTAGAACGGCGGCGATTCATAAACTGCTATGTAAAATTGGGAATTTGGAACTGAGAATTGAGAATTATTAGTTGTTAGGGAGCCTGTGGCTGCTACACTAACCATTCTCCATACCTATTCCGTACCTATGAGTGTAGCTTTACAGAGGGAATTGGTTTGATTTCACCCCTAGAGTTCCAGCTTTTATGTGCAGCTTCTACAAACTGACTCACCCGATTCGGGTCTATAGTTTGCTCGCGGCGACCATGGCGTTTCAAGGCACTAGAAACAATGACACCATTTGCTGCTTGCAAGAGTGTAGCAACATTTTCCCAACTTGCTCCACTGCCAATGAAGACTGGAGTGCCGTTAGCAGCAGCAGTTGCCAATTCCAAATCTTCTAAGTTTGGAGGATCACCAGTCGCCCAGCCAGACATAATCACTGCATCTGCTAAACCACGCTCAATTGTATCTTGCACTGCTGTCGTAAGATTCACAGCACTCAACGGACGAGCGTGCTTGACCAACACATCGGCAAAAATTTTCACATCGCTACCTAACTCCCGCCGATAACGTAATAATTGATGTGCTTCTCCCTCAATGATTCCCTGATCGGTTGCCATCACGCCTGTGAGTACATTAACGCGGATGAATTGCGCCCTAATGCAGGAGGCGATCGCCATGGCACTTCTGGCGTCGTTGCGCAAAACATTTATGCCTACAGGCAGTGTCACCAAATTCTGTATCCGCTGTACCACGACAGTCATCGCACTCACAACTGCTGGATCGACCTGGTTTTTCGTAAACGGCGCATCGAAAAAATTTTCCACCATAATGCCGTTAACACCCCCACTTGCCAGGGCTGTTGCTTCTTGCTCGGCACGGTCAATGATTGCTTTTAAGCTCCCTCCCCAACGGGGCGAGGTAGGTAATGGTAGTAGGTGAACTACGCCAATAATTGGTGTTCGGGTTTTGAATAGCTGATATAAGTCCACGTCTTTAACCCGCTTTGCGGAGTCTTCAGTCCTTAGTCATTAGTTATTATCACTGGTGACTATTGACTATTTACTCATGAGTCATTACTAATTAATTAAGTTTATTTTTTTTTATTACGATTTGCTTGCATTAGCTCTCGGGCATTTTGCTTGCACTCTGCTTGCGGTCAACATAACTCTTAGATTTCGCTCCTTTTATTTTAAATTTTAGATTGCTTACCTCCTCCTGGGGATGGAATTAGATGTTACACTTTCCATAAGATATGTTAAGATAGTATGTGGATAAAAAGAGGAGTTTGCCACTCATAAGACGCGAGGCAGCTTCCCGCGGAGAGGGCGTTTTGCCTGCTAAATAGACAGGCGTTGCCTAAGCACAAGGGTAGCATTACCGCTGTACAAGCGTAGTCACGCGACGTTTTCCTCAGGGTAGCGACTTCTCAAAATTCGCCACAAACACTTGGTACTGGCAAGATAGATGATTCTGTTCTTTTCCCTCACCAATGTCATTTAGAGAGTGGCTTCCCAGCAGGTTAATTAGCAATATACACATTGCGGTAATGTAAAATACCAAAAGGCGATTTCTTAAGTAAAGATTAATCAGTAGTGTCAAACTTATCGAAAGTCTGTTTATTTTCCCTTGAAAAGCAGATTCATAAAGCAATCATAGCATAAGCTTCATATTTATCAGGGTCGTAGCTCCTGAAGGGTGTATATGACTCATGGAGGTCATTGCGCAAAGCAAGAGGTCTTGACCTCTTCTAGATGTTAAAAGCGAGAATCTCACGCTAAAGCATTTCAATAGATGAAGAAACGTAAAGAGTTTTTTATAATATGGGTGATAAGCCAACAATTGCAATTTCTCACCTAGGCTGCGAGAAAAATCGGATTGACACAGAGCATATGCTGGGGCTGCTAGTAGAAGCAGGCTATGGCGTAGATACTAACGAAGAGTTAGCAGATTATGTTATTGTTAATACATGTAGTTTTATTGAAGCAGCAAGAGAAGAATCTGTCAAAACCCTAGTAGAATTGGCAGAGGCGAATAAAAAAATCGTTATCACAGGCTGCATGGCGCAGCACTTCCAAGAGCAGTTATTGGAAGAGTTGCCCGAGGCAGTTGCTGTGGTAGGAACTGGGGATTATCACAAAATAGTAGATGTCATTCAGCAGGTAGATCAAGGCAAGCGGGTTAAGCTTGTCAGTTCACAACCAACCTACATTGCAGATGAAACTACACCCCGTTACCGCACCACAACAGAAGGCGTGGCTTACCTGCGAGTTGCTGAAGGTTGTGATTACCGATGTGCTTTTTGCATTATTCCCCACCTGCGGGGAAACCAGCGATCGCGTACAATTGAATCAATAGTTACCGAAGCAGAGCAGTTAGCAAGCCAAGGGGTACAGGAAATTATTCTGATTTCCCAAATTACCACCAATTACGGTATTGATATTTACGGCAAACCGAAGTTAGCCGAATTACTCCGCGCCTTGGGGAAAGTTGATGTACCGTGGATTCGTATGCACTACGCTTATCCAACCGGGCTGACCCCAGATGTGATAGCGGCAATTCAAGAGACACCCAACGTCTTACCCTACCTGGATTTGCCATTGCAACATTCCCATCCAGATATTCTCCGCGCCATGAATCGTCCTTGGCAAGGACGAGTGAATGATGCGATTATCGAACGCATTCAAGAAGCTCTACCAGAAGCTGTGCTGCGAACGACGTTTATTGTCGGTTTTCCAGGAGAAACACAGGAACATTTTGAGCATCTGTTGCAGTTCGTTGAGCGTCATGAATTCGACCATGTCGGTGTTTTCACCTTTTCACCTGAGGAAGGAACACCTGCCTATAACCTACCAAACCAGCTGCCTCAAGAGGTGATGGATGAGCGGCGTAACAAAGTGATGGAACTACAACAGCCGATTTCTTTCAAGAAAAATCAACAAGAAGTTGGCAAAGTAGTCAATGTTCTGATTGAACAAGAAAACCCTGAAACAGGAAAATTAGTCGGTCGTTCTGGTCGATTTTCCTCAGAAGTAGACGGGCAGATCTTTGTGAATGGGGAAGCACGGTTAGGAACAATCGTGCCAGTAGCTATCCAACAAGCAGACGCCTACGACCTTTATGGTCAAATTGTCAATAACTAAGTTGTCATTAATCTTTGTCCTTTATCCGAGAGTGAAACAATCCTTGTGAGTAGCAAAAGACGCACTTGCATTCGGAGACAATAGCGCGAACGGATAATGATAAATAGCTAATGACTAGTGACTCATCGAAAAACAAATTAAAACATTTAGGAGAGTTGATGAATCTTTCGTTTCTAGATTTAGGAATTTCACAAGAGCGAGTTCAGCAATTAGAAAAATTAGGCTTTACCGCACCAACCAACATTCAAGCACAAGCAATTCCACTTCTACTATCGGGTCGTGATGTTGTAGGTCAATCCCAGACTGGAACAGGAAAAACAGCAGCATTTTCTCTGCCGATTATAGATCGGCTAGATGTAACTCAAAAAGCTGTGCAAGCTGTGGTACTCACACCCACCCGTGAGTTAGCCATCCAAGTTCACGATGCTATCAGTGACTTCATTGGAACTCAAGGATTAAGGGTTTTAGCAATCTACGGTGGTCAATCAATTGACCGTCAAATGTTGCAACTTAAACGCGGCGTTCACATGGTTGTGGGTACACCCGGACGAGTCATAGACTTGCTCGACAGGGGTAGTTTGAAGTTGGACCAAGTGAAGTGGTTAGTCTTAGATGAAGCCGATGAAATGTTGAGCATGGGCTTTATCGACGATGTCGAGAAAATTCTCGCTCAAGCACCTCAAGAGCGCCAGACAGCTCTATTTTCAGCAACTATGCCACCTTCAATACGCCAGTTGGTGAACAAGTTCTTACATTCGCCAGTGACAGTTGCTGTTGAGCAGCCAAAAGCCGCTCCTAACAAAATCAATCAAGTCGCTTATCTTGTACCACGTCACTGGACCAAAGCAAGAGCTTTGCAGCCAATTCTAGAAATGGAAGATCCAGAATCGGCTTTAATCTTTGTCCGCACCAGACGTACAGCAGCAGAACTGACCAATCAACTGCAAGCAGCAGGTCACAGTGTTGATGAATACCACGGTGATTTGTCACAACAAGCCAGAGAACGGTTATTAACACGGTTCCGTAATCGTCAAGTACGCTGGGTCGTAGCAACGGATATTGCTGCACGGGGTTTAGACGTTGACCAGTTGTCTCACGTTATCAACTTTGACTTACCCGATAGCGTAGAAACTTACGTTCACCGCATTGGTCGTACTGGTCGTGCTGGTAAGGAAGGAACAGCAATTTCTCTGGTACAGCCGTTTGAGCGACGCAAACAACAACTGTTTGAACGCCATATCCGCCAAAGTTGGCAAGTGCTATCGATTCCTTCACGGACACAAATTGAAGCACGGCAAATAGAAAAATTGCAAAATCAGGTGCGAGAAGCTTTAACAGGTGAGCGTTTGGCTTCATTTTTACCGATGGTGAGTGAACTGAGTGAAAAATATGATCCTCAAGCGATCGCAGCAGCTGCGTTGCAAATCGCTTACGATCAAACCCGTCCTGCTTGGCTACAATCAGAAGCTGACCTTCCAGAAGAAGATCTCATACCACCAACTCCCAAACCCAGACTACGGTCTAACCGTCGCGGCGAGTTTTCTGGCGATCGCACCCCTCGATCCGCTTGGGTTCCATCAGATGGCGGCACCTCAGAAGGAGACAAACGCACTCCCAAGCCGAAACTGCGGACAGGACGTCGCGAGACTTCTGCATCTCCAAAAAAACTCGGTTCCAGTGCAGCCAGAGAAACAGCTTCTTAGGTTTTAGTTATGAGTCATAAGTCATGAGTTCCTAACTTTTGACTACTGGCTTCTAGTTCAGCTAGAGCTTGCTCAGCCTGTCTATCTGGGTAAGTTCATCAGTCAAAATCAGCCCAAAGTGCCAGCATGGTTTGTATTGGTCGGGCTGTTTTTGCATTTGTCATTTCCTTATTTCACTCCCTTCACACGCTCCTCTTAACTTCTGATAAACAAGCTACACTGTTCTGCCTTAAGGCAGACCACAATCCAACCGTTAATTCTCTCCTAAGCTAGGCTCAAGGCAACTATGGGTTTTCTAGAGTTGAACTCTAAAGGTTGTTAAGGCTTAATGGAATAGCAAAAGTAGGAGCATTAGGAGGAATGACATGGAAAGCGTAGCCATGCAATCAGCTGTAAATAGAATTCCTTGGCCTTGGCTAGCACTACTCATACTTATATACGCCATTATTGGCTGGAACCTATTTACGGATGATGATTTCAGAGCAATTGTAGTTTTGAGTACGGTTGTAACTCTTGCCTTAGCTGGGGTTATTAGAGTTTATGAGTTAGATAATGTTTGCGCTTGGGCTGGCGCTTTGTCTTTCACATTTGGTATAACTTTTATCTGCATTGGCGTTTTGATTTCAAGTGGCGCTGTTCTTTGGGCTTGGGTTGTGGCTCTTGTTTGGGCAGGCGCTTGGGCTTTAGATTTGGCTTTACACCAGACTGTAGCTACGATGGATGGTGCTGAATTTAGTAAAACTCTCATGTTTTTGGTTTTGACTGCGGCTTGTTCGACCAGTCTAGTGCTAGGTGAACTGACTCACGTAATTTTTGTTACATAACTGCAAGACAAGTGCAGTTTTTTCTATCAAATATGTATGATTCAAATAGCCCTGCACTTCCAGCAAAGACTATGACTACAGCTACTGCCAAACGCTTTACTATCGACGAGTATGACCGTTTAGCAGAACTTGGTTTTTTTAGCGAAGATGACCGAGTTGAGCTAATTAACGGAGAAATTGTCCCAATGGTATCGAAAGGTAAACTGCATTCTGTTTGCGAAACTCGTCTAGAACGGGAGTTATATAGGCTTGTAGGGGAGCGTGCCACTCTGCGAAGACAACAACCGATTATTATTCCTGACTACAATGAACTAGAACCAGATAGAGTGATTGTACAAAATCGAGATGATGATTATTTAAGCGCTCATCCTGGTCCAACTAATGTATTACTGTTAATTGAGATTTCTGATTCCTCTTTAAAATATGACCAAGAGGTGAAATTACCGATTTATGCTGAAGCAGATATTTCTGATTACTGGATATTTAATTTAGTCAATAATTGCCTGGAATCATACAGCAAACCTTATCAAGATTTGCAAGGTAAATTTGGTTATCGTAAAAAGTTGATTTTTCTGCCTGATGAGTCGGTAAATTTACCCTGTTTTCCTGATTTAATTCTAGAGTTATCAAAGGTTTTTCCAAAAGGTTGACAGATAATTCCACTCATTAAGAACGGTTACTATAAATACATTGCATTACCATCAGCCATATCACCCTCACTTTAAAATCAAATCCTTCATCTCTAGCTGTAAGTCCTTAGTTAAATCAGCGACTGCTTGCTTTGCACCTTGACGACTCGCTTTATAAGCAGGATAACGCTCAGACACAGAAATTGGCTTACCTATAGTTATTTTGACCTGTTGCTTGCCAAGAGTTGGACGCTTGAACGGGTTACCACCTCTAATCCGAGTCACCATATCCCAGATCAGTAACGTTGTCTCAGCAAAGCGTTCTGCTGTGGGTTTTTCTTGCACATATTTACCTGTCACAGCAACGAAACTTTCCACCAGCCTCATATGCCACATCCGCAAATTTGCTTCTTCGGCAATGCGATCGCCTAAAGCATGTTCTAAAGGCGACAGTGATTTCATATCCTTAAATTCTTCTCTAAAAATATAATTCCAGCCAGCTTGTTCAACCCGACGGCAGCGATCATTAAAATTTCCTTTAGGTTGTAAGTCAAAATATTGTTCTGCAACTTGTAACACAATATTTAACAAAGAATGCAAACGAGCTGCTAATAGTTCATTGACATCTTTTGCTTCCTCTTGTACTGGCAGTTTCTGATGATAGAACCGCGTATAAAACTTTTCCATTAAAGACAATAAATGTTCACCCAACCGAAACAGCCGTGGGTACAGGACGTCGAAACTACTCTGTTCTGAATGGGTCTGTGTGTTTACAGGTGGTAAACCGCTTGCAGCTTCCAACTCACTTAAAAGCTTGGCTATGGCATCCCAAGGAGCCTCAATGTAACTATATTTAATTCCAACTGGTACAATAAAAACTTGCTCATGTCGATTGTCCTTGTGCAAATCTTCAGCACACCAAAAGCCTAATTGAGCAATACCAGGTTCCAATGGGTTGACAATTTCTGAAAGACCATTCGTCACCCCTTCAGGTGCAGCAGCCATTGGGAATTGACCATTGGCAAACAGGTCACGCGCTGATCGCAACCCAGTCCAATCTGCTTTACCTCGCTGTATCGGCGTACCACCCAAGCGGGAAGCAACCCAACCAATGTAAGAACCAGCCCATAGAGGAATTCCTCGGTCGTAGATAAAATGAGCATGAACTGGAGGTTGTAGCACTATACCCCTGTGTCGTGCGACTTCTGGCAAAATATGGGAAAGCAAATAGACCAAACAAAGTGGATCTTCTGCCGTGGGATGGCGAAACGCTATTAAAAAACGGATTTTACCATTCTGAAACTGGCGATAGAGATCCAGCAAAATTTCTACGTTGTCTGCTTCAATATGACTAATTGCTGTTTTCCAGTGTATTAAGCTGGGTAAGAACAACTGGCAAACTCGTAAAAACAGAGGGTCTAGCGCTGGAGGAATAAATTCTAGGGGTGGCTGTGCTTGATAAACGACATCAGGCAAAGTGATTTTCTCCTGAAGTTGCAAGCGTTTATTTTAGACTGTAACTGACATAGAGATTATCGAATCTGGAAAGGGGACAAACGATGCGACTGTCACAAATGTTATTCGTTACACTTAGGGATGATCCAGCAGATGCTGAGATTCCCAGTCACAAACTCTTACTTCGTGCAGGCTATATTCGTCGCATCGGTAGCGGTGTCTATGCTTATCTTCCGTTGATGTGGCGGGTACTGCAAAAAGTTTCCCAAATTGTTCGAGAAGAAATGAACGCCGCTGGTGGACAAGAATGTCTCTTACCCCAACTTCAACCTGCTGATTTATGGAAAGAGTCTGGACGCTGGGATACCTATACCAAAGCTGAGGGTATCATGTTTGCCCTCAAAGACCGCCGCGACCAAGAACAGGCACTAGGACCCACTCACGAGGAAGTGATCACGGCAATTGCTCGTGATATGATTCGTTCCTACCGTCAGTTACCACAGATCTTATACCAAATTCAAACAAAGTTCCGCGATGAAATTCGTCCTCGCTTTGGTTTGATGCGCGGACGAGAATTCATCATGAAAGATGCTTACTCCTTCAATGCAGATGAAGAAAGTTTGGAACAAACTTATCAGAATATGCACACCGCCTACAGTAATATATTACGACGGAGTGGTTTAGCTTTTCGAGCCGTGCAAGCGGACTCTGGAGCGATAGGTGGTTCTGCCTCCCAAGAATTTATGGTACTGGCGGCAGCTGGCGAAGATGAAGTCCTCTACACTGAAGATGGGCAATACGCTGCTAACGTGGAAAAAGCAGTTTCTTTACCACTGGATGCAGAACCCTCGCCATTTGCCAGTTATGAAAAACGCGAGACACCAGGGACGGAGACAATTGAGAAAGTCTGTACATTCTTAAAATGTTCCCCTACCCAAATTGTGAAAAATGTCCTTTACCAAACAATTTTTGATAATGGCATAACAGTGTTGGTGTTGGTGAGCATCCGAGGCGATCAGGAAGTTAATGATGTCAAATTACAAAATGAATTGACAAAGTTAGCCCCCAACTACGGTGCGAAGACCATCATCAAACTTGCAGTACCAGATGCAGAAGCTCAAGAACAATGGGCAAATCAGCCTTTACCCCTAGGCTATATTGCTCCTAATGTTGGGAACGATTATATTAAGTCTGTAAAGGATATCGCTCCTGGTTTTTTACGTTTAGTTGATAAAACAGCAGTTGAGTTAAAGAATTTTGTTACGGGTGCAAACGAATCTGGTTACCACGTAGTAGGAGCAAATTGGAATGAGCAATTTCAGTTACCAGAGTTAACAGTAGATGTGCGGAAGGCAAGACCAGGCGATCGCGCCATCCACAACCCCCATCAAACATTACAAAGTGCGCGTGGAATTGAGGTAGGTCACATTTTCCAACTAGGTACCAAATATTCCATAGCAATGGGTGCAACTTATACCAATGAACAGGGCGAAGAGAAACCTTTATTGATGGGTTGTTATGGTGTTGGTGTATCACGATTAGCTCAAGCTGCTGTAGAGCAATCTTACGACCAAGATGGCATTATTTGGCCAGTGGCGATCGCACCTTATCACGCCATTGTTACGATTCCTAACATCAATGATGCGCAACAAGTGGAAATCGCAGAAAAACTCTACGCCCAACTCAATCAATCAGGAGTTGAAACCTTGCTTGATGACCGGAATGAAAGAGCAGGAGTAAAATTCAAAGATGCTGATTTGATTGGAATTCCTTACAGAATTGTCACTGGCCGAGCAATTGCCAATAGCAAAGTTGAAGTTGTGGAACGAAAAAGCCGCAAATCACAAGAAATCCCCATTGCTGAAGTTGTATCTATACTAAAGCAGTGGATTAGTGAGGCAATTTAATGGGTGAAGGTTAGTCATTAGTGGAAATAACTAACAACTAACAACGAACAATCTCTGTACCCTAATCAAAAATGAAAACATGGAATTGTTTACACTCCTTGTATCTAGCTTGTTAGGGTTAGTGACCCCAGTAGGACTGGTAGTTGATCGGACTGCTGAAAGTGCCATTCGTTCTCAGTTTGATAAGGTTGAACAATTGCAAGTGCGAGTTGATAATGCCCCTAGTTATCAATTGCTACAAGGTAAGGTAGAAAGGGTGCGTATTGCAGGACGTTCTTTGCAGCTAAAGTCGCAAGAAATTCGGATTGCGGTTTTAGAATTAGAAACCGATCCTATTGAACTAGAACTGCGTAGTCTTGGGCAAAAACGACCGAAATTCAAACGACCTTTACAGGCTGGTGTACGTTTGGTATTAACTCAGCAGGATATCAATCAACTCTTACAATCACCAGAATTTATGGCTAGGTTGCAAAAGCTAAAAATTAACACAAGCGATTCTTCAAATACAAAGAATAACTCTGTGTATAATTTTCAAAATCCCAATATCACATTTTTAGCAAACAACCGATTGAGTTTCCAAGTAGAATTACAGGAGAAAAATTTGGAGAAGCCCTTGTTAATTAGGGTGGAATCAGGATTAAATATCGTTGATGGAAAGAACATCCAGTTAGTTGACCCGGTGGTGGCTGCGAATGGTGAAGAGGTCCCACCTCAACTTGTCAACGCAGTTGTGAACAATGTCAGCAAACGATTGGATTTAAAAAAATTTGAAGGTGACGGTCTACAAGCGCGAATTCTAAAATTGAATATAAAATCAGAAAAATTAGAGATTGCCGCATTTTTACGAGTAGAGCCATCTTCTAGGTTTTTGGAAACCCCCAGTTTATGAGTATCGTCATTAACCAGGCTTCTCCTCATACAAATACTATTTCAGCCTAAAGGTAGGTTTTCAATATGAAAGAACAGCAAGGATCTAACCGTATTTCTCCAGGTGTTATTGCAGCTGTTTCAGCAGCAGTGATTGCAGTGATTAGTGGTGTTGCTTTTTTTACATGGAAATCTGATAATAACCCTCCTGCACCAATCCCCGCACCTGGAGAAAGTCAACCTCTGCGCTCATCAAACCAGTTTGGTCTTGAGCGAAATGCTGAAGTTTTTTGGCTGCAAGACACTGGTACTGGGTTGAAATTGGTTCCTCAAGCAGTTCAAGTTAAAGCAGTTGGGAATTCGCCTAATCAAGTTTTAGAAGGGGCTTTCCAACAATTATTAGCAGGACCAACAGAAAAAACGGAATCTACCACAATTCCAAAAGGAACCCAGCTGCTGAGTCTCAAAGTGGCAAATGATGGCATACACGTTAACTTATCGAAAGAATTTGCCAGTGGAGGTGGTAGTTCTTCAATGATGGGTCGTGTAGGGCAAGTTGTCTACACCGCTACAGCTTTAGATAACAATGCCAAAGTATACATTGACGTAGACGGGAAACAGTTAGACGTTTTAGGCGGTGAAGGTCTGGAGTTAGAACAGCCATTGACACGTGAGAGCTTTAATAAAAATTATTCACTTTAGTTACTAGTCAAGAGGAGAAAGCGCGAATGACGGCTTTCCAACGCCAGATGCTCCACTTGGGGAGCCAGCGCGTTGCCGAGCCAGTACTGCAGGAAGTGAGACCAGCGCTGCAGGAGGGGAGCCAGTCCGTTGCGGAGAGAAGTTGCAAGGAGGGTTTCCCTCCGGGCAAACTTCGGAGGGTTCCCCCCGTTGTTCAAAATAGCGTCTCCGCAAGGAGAAGGAACTGGCATTTTCCCTCCGCAGGCGACTGGCGTAAGCGCAAAGCGCACGCCTTCGGCGAACGCGGAGCGTATCCGCACCGATTCACCCGTACCCCTAACGGGGAAGCAAGCTACGCGCTAGCGTCTCCGACAGGAGAAGGGGTCTCTCTCCGTAGGTATCTGGTGAGTCCAGTCCTGCAGGAAGTGAGACAGCGCTGCAGAAGGGTTTCCCTCCGTAGGGAACTGGCGTAAGCGCAAAGCGCACACCTTCGGCGAACGCGGAGCGTATCCGCACCGATTCACCCGTTCGCGTAGCGTCTCCGATAGGAGAAGGGCATTGGAGTTTCCCCCCCAACCCCAACGCCAGTCCGCTCAAGTCGGGAAACCCGCCCACGCGGCTGGCTCCTTCGTGGGGACCCCGAAGCCCCCGTTGTAGCGACTGGCGTGAGACCCCTGCGTACCCTCACTGGCTCCTCCACAGGCGACTGCGCTCTTCGTAGCGGTAGCGACGTCAGGAGCGTCACCCGTACCCCTAACGGGGAAGCAAGCTACGCAGTAGCGTCTCCGCAGGAGAAGGGCATCTCTGCTGCAGGTGGCTGCCATGTTTCCTCCATACTCTAAACTGCTGTTCAAAAGTCAAGAGTCTGTGCTAAACCACCTTTTGACTTTCGACTTTTGACTAATTACTTGCTATTTAAAATGCGAAAGTTACGGGCTTGCTGTTCTAACCTGGAGGCGAGGCGATCGCAGACCCGGTTGCACAATTCAAAAATCATCTCATCTTCCACTCGGTAGTAGGCACAAGTTCCTTCACTGCGACGGCTGAGAATTCCTGCTTGCCACATGACCTTCAAATGCTTTGACACATTAGCCTGAGAAGTTTGTGTTGCCTCTACCAGTTCTTGCACGCATTTTTCTTCATCTCGCAGCAAATGCAACAGCCGTAGGCGCATTGGTTCACTCAAGAGGCTAAAGTATTCAGCTACTTGTTGCACAACTTCTGGCGGTACAGGCAACGCTTGTTTCATCAGGGTAGATCCGTAAGGACTCACTAAAAATTTAACAACGAGGCATCGATATATAGATTAATACTTAATCAGGGTTAATGCGCATTAAAGGCTGACCATATTCTACAGGTTCGCCATTTTGAACCAGAATTTCTACCACTTGTCCGGATACTTCTGATTCAATTTCATTCATCAGTTTCATTGCTTCTATGATGCATACTGTTTGACCACTCTTGACGCGATCGCCCGCTTCCACAAATGGCGCTTCGCCCGGACCAGGAGCGCGATAAAATGTTCCCACCATTGGAGAAGGGATTTCGACAAATTTCTGTTCTATAACTGAGGGAACCGAGGGTGACTGTACACCCACGGTGGTGCCGTCAAAGGCGCGAGTTGGTGAAGTTTCAGTGACTGGAGGAGGCGAGACCACCAAAGGAACAGGTGGTGGAACTGATGTCACTCCCGCACCAACCGCGCCTAATGCCACTTGACTTGCTGACAAGATTTGAGGAGTGCTGACAGCTTTACGAACCGTTAGCTCAAAGTCATCACTTTTGAGAGTGACTTCTGCAATGTCCGTTTGTGCAATAGTTGTCAATAGTTGGCGGATTTCATTAAAGTCCAATGGCACAGCTTTTCTTACCTCATGCAACTAGGGAGTAGATAAACTTTATCTAATTACAGTGAATTAGATAGTAAGGCAGGGATGTAAATCCCTGTTATAGATGAAAATCAGGATTTGCATCTAGAGGTGAGAAGAAAGTTACTCCCTGCCAAGGTATGAATCGTTACGGGTGTCTATACGGATGCGTTCTCCTTGGGAAATAAACAGGGGAACCATCACCATTGCTCCTGTTTCCACAGTTGCAGGCTTGGAACCACCAGTTGCGGTATCACCTTTGACACCTGGGTCTGTTTGCACAACTTCCAACACTACGGAGTTAGGCAGTTCTACTTCTAGGACTTGGTCGTCCCAGCGCACAACGTTGACTTCCATACCTTCTTTGAGGTATTTTACGCGATCGCCAATTTGCGATGCACTCAATCTGCCTTCTTCATAAGTTTCCATATCCATAAAGACATATTCTTCAGCATCTTTATAGGTATGTTGCATTGTGCTTTTTTCCAGATTGGCTTGTGGAACTGTTTCACCTGCACGGAAGGTTTTTTCCATCACATTCCCACTCTGGACATTTTTGAGCTTTGTCCGCACAAAGGCGGAACCTTTTCCTGGCTTAACGTGGAGGAATTCCACGACTCGCCATACAGACCCATCTAATACAATGGAAACACCAGGTCGAAAATCGTTACTGGAGATCATGAAGCTTTTCAAATATTGGGAGACAATCGGGATTTATTTTAACCCTCAATAGGAGTAATTAGTCATGAGTTCTTGGTTATTAGTGATTAGTACTTAGTCACTAGACCATAGTCATAAAGTCCAGACTCAGGGGTTATTCTCTCCACTTTCCCATCTTCCCATGACTTTGTTGGTCTGTTATGTAGCAACATACTGTCAACTGCTACGGCTAAAAAAGATGGCAGCAATAACAATTAGACCTAAAAGTGCTAAAGGTATCCAGAGGTTAGGAATATCCGATGAACTCATGAGCTATGAAAAACAAAATTAAAAATTGTTTTATTTATCATAAGCTCGCATTACGATGCCTGTGGTCCGTAGGGTGGGCATTGCTTTATAAATTTATTGTTGTAGGATCTACTTTTCTTAGAACAATTCTCACCCTACCTCTGGAAAATTAATTCTACAGCAGAGGTGGAAGAATGCTTTTATACTCCTTTTAGGGAGTATTCCCTTTTTATGGCAGCCTTGCCCAGAGGGAGAATCGAAGCATGACATCTCCAGAAATAGAAATATGGCTACAAGAACGCACGGCTTTAGGAATTCTGTCTCCTGAACCCTTGAATGCGATCGCCCAAGTTATCGAAAAACAAGTTGTCCCAGCAAATGACTGTCTAGTTACTGAAGGGACTCCCCCAGAAGCGCTGTACATTCTCCAACAAGGTCAGTTGGAAAGTGATAGCGCTAACAAAAACAACCCAACCTTGGCTGTTGGTTTCCTCCCCGGAGCAGTCATTCACCTGCAAGAACTCCTGTTGGATGAATTGGCTCAGTGTACAATCACAACAGTCACGGAATGCCATTTGTGGGTTGTGCCTGCGGCAAAGTTTCGAGAAGTCGTCAGCGAGTATCCTGAAATTGCTCAGGCTTTTTCTCGCCAAATGGCTCAAGAATTGGCTCAACTGACATCTGCTCTGACTTATGAACAAGAACGTTCTACAGCGCTGCGACCATATTTAGTTCCCAAGGCGGAACGCGGAATTGTAGGGACAAGTCGTTATGCTGTACGTTTGAGACAAGAAATTCGAGAAGCTGCTGATGAGCGTAAGTCTGTGTTGATTTTCGGCGAACCAGGGTTAGGAAAAGACATCATAGCTGCCCTCATCCACTTTGGTTCCAAACAGCGGCGAGAACCAATTATTAAAGTCAACTGTGGTATTCTCCAGACAAGTGGTGCTGATTTGTTTGGACGCGCCGGGGGCAAACCAGGACTGCTGGAATGGCTAGGAGAAGGGACTTTAGTTCTTAACAATATTCAAGAAACCCCCCCAGAGTTGTTGCCGGCGTTAGCAGATTTGCTAAAAACAGGCAAATACACTCCAGTCAGCCGTTCGGGAGAACCAACTCCTGAACCTCGCGTCAGTCATGCTCGTATTTTGATAGTTGCAGAAAAAACTCAATCCAAAATTGAACGCTGTGTTGGTCGTATTATCAAAGTACCACCGCTGCGGGTACGAAAAGCTGACATTAAAGCACAGGTGGAATATTACATCAGTTTATACACGCGCTCAAGAGGTATTGCACGACCAAAAGTGACGCCAGAAGCTTTGCGTCGGCTGCAATCTTATGATTTTCCTGGCAACTTAAAAGAGTTGCAAAATCTGGTGGAACGGGCAGTTGTCCAAGCTGGAGAGGCGCAAGAACTCACAGAAGAAATTTTCTGGTCAGCAGACACCAAGAAAAAGCAATTTCGAGTGAATCTTTTAAATGCCTATCCTAGTTTGCGGAAGTTTCTTCGCAGTCCTTGGTGGCCTGATCGCATTAACTATGGTTTTACTTTAACAGCGTTTGCCATCCTTGTAGGTGTGCTATTTGTTGGTCCGCAAACACGCGATCGCAATTTTGCTTTAAATCTCTTTTGGGCTTGGTGGTGGCCATTTTTTCTACTGGCATTTCCCTTTTTAGGTCGCGTTTGGTGCGCTGTTTGTCCCTTCATGATTTATGGGGACATCACACAAAAATTATCCCAAAAGTTCTTTCCTCGACAACTTAAACGTTGGCCCAGACAGCAAGCTGAAAAATGGGGTGGATGGTTTCTCTTTGGTTTGTTTACCCTCATTTTCTTGTGGGAAGAACTTTGGAATTTAGAAAATACAGCATATCTTTCTGGTTGTTTGCTGCTATTAATTACTGCTGGGGCAATGATATTCTCTACCATTTTTGAGCGGCGATTTTGGTGTCGATATCTTTGCCCCATTGGTGGAATGAATGGTTTATTTGCCAAACTTTCCATGACAGAATTACGAGCGCAACAAGGTATCTGTTCTGCCACTTGTACCACATATCAATGCTACAAAGGTGGACCACAAAAAGGCGAGGGGATGGAAACTGGAGGGTGTCCGTTGTACTCTCACCCAGCGCAGTTGGAAGACAACAAGGACTGCGTGCTGTGCATGACTTGTTTGAAAGCCTGTCCTCATCGTTCTGTTGAGTTTAATTTACGTCCTCCTGGAATTGAACTGTGGACAACTCATGTACCCCATAGTTATGAAATAGCACTGTTGTTTTTACTATTGGGGGGAATCTTCCTGCATCGTTTACCAGAATTACAATCTTGGCTAGGGTTGCATTTGGATTTAACCCAATTTTTGCCCCACTTGGGATTATCGTTGCTAGCCTTGATTGTCCCAGTGGCTATCCCTTTTTTGGCATATGGGGTGATGCAAATATTGTATGTCAGTAACAAAGGTTTAAAATCTACTCAGCAAAATCCTAAACCGCGACGATTTATAGAACTTGCCTATGGCTACTTACCACTCGTGCTAGGAGGAAACTTAGCTCATTATTTGCGTTTGGGTTTGGGGGAAGGAGGGCGCATTCTTCCCGTAACTTTTGCGACTTTCGGTTTGAATGGTGAACAATTACCTATATTAGTGGCTCATCCAGCAGTCATTGCCTTTTTGCAGGGTGTCACCCTGATTTTTTCAGTCCTGTTAACAGTAGTGTTGACACAAAAAATCGCTCGTCAACCGATGCGTTCCCTGTTTTGGCAACACCTGGCAACTGTAGGTCTAGCAATCAGTATGTGGGCAATTATTGTAACTAAGTAATGTGAGTGGTTACGAGTTAGTAGATAGTAGTTATTGGTTAAGAACAACCAACAACTCATAATCATAACCAAATATGGGAAGTTTTTTAGAACCACCACGATTACGCATCCACGAAGACAGTGAAGGAGAAAGACGCGCTACTTGGCTAGAACTTTTTTATGATTTGGTGTTTGTAGTTGCGGTCTCTCAAGTCGCCCACTATCTTCATGATCATGTTTCACTATCGGGAGTGTTGGGCTTTGTCGCTCTTTTTATACCTATCTGGTGGTCTTGGATTGGCACTACGTTCTATGCGAACCGCTTTGATAGCGACGACATAGGAAGGCGCTTGTTCACCAGTTTACATATGCTCACAGCGGCTGCAATGGCTGTCAATATCCACCATGGTTTGGATGAAAGTTCCGCTGGTTTTGCTTTTGCGTATGCTCTCGGTCGTGTTGTGCTTGTGATTGAATACGTCCGTGCCGGACAGCACATTCCTCAAGCGCGTCCCCTGACAAATTGTTACGCCACAGGTTTTTCCATAGCCGCCTTTTTCTGGTTAGTGTCTATATTTGTACCCATTCCCTGGCGTTTTTTATTGTGGACATTGGGACTCATCATTGACTTTGCCACTCCTCTGTCGGCACGCAAGTTACAGCTACAACTACCACCCCACCCCTCCCACTTGCCCGAGCGTTTTGGGTTATTTACTATTATTGTGTTGGGCGAAGCAATTATCGCAGTGGTCGATGGCGTCTCTCAGCAGCAATGGGATGTTTTGACTGTGGTTTCTGCTGTGTTCGGTTTAGGTATTGCTTTAAGCCTTTGGTGGGTCTATTTTGATAACCTTGGTGGCACGCCTATTCAAAGGGCGCAAACAGAGGGAAGAATAGTCGTTATGAATATATGGCTTTACACTCATCTACCCCTCGTTATTGGCATTGCTGCTTCTGGAGTCGCTGTAGAACTTGTGTTGATGAGCAAGCCAATGCTAGCGCTTTCTGATTCTGTTCGATGGCTATTTTGTGGCTCTGTTGCTTTGTGCTACCTTGCGTTAGGTATTCTGCATCGCCTGGGAGTCATCCTCTACTGTAAAATTCGTACCAAGTATAGAGTTGGGGCAGCGGTTGTTGTGCTTTTGATTGCCATTTTTGGCAAAAGCTTGATTCCTGTTGCAGTCATTGGACTGGTCGCCTTAGTCTGTGCTGTACAGATTGTGCAAGATTTGTCTCAGAGTCGTCCTACAACTCGCTTGGTTGACCCAGAAATTTAGTCGCAGTGCAAGCCCCCTATTTCAGAATGGGTATGGCTTGCTTTAAAATCAGTATTAATACTCAAAAATGAGCAGTGTTAGATTTAGTAATTAAGTATGAATACTTCCATGAGAGATATTATTACTGTCTACATTTGGCTTCCCAAGGATTTTTTAGGTCACGCTTCTATACAGGTAGGAGTAGATACTTATATAAGCTTTTGGCCTAACAAAGAAGTTATAAATTACTCATCAAGCGAGAATAGAAAAAATATATTTAATTCTAAAAATCAAAATATTAATCAATTGTTATTGCAGCATTTAATTAACATTAGAAGTGAGAGTTACGAAGAAGATTGTTTGATTTTAGGTAAAGATGGTTCTAAAAGAGTTGCTGACTGCAAAGTTGAGTTATTGAATCTTCCGAAAGAACCGATTAAAACATTTTGGAGAGAATTTCGAAATCAACAACTTTCCTACCATTTGGTAAAAAGAAACTGCTCTTCAGTCGTTGCGGAAGCTATAAATGAAGGTTGGAAAGCTTATATTTCTTCTGGAAAACAAACAGTCAATAATTCTTGGGGAGATTTTGAAACGGTAGCAGAATATGAAAAGGATTTTGAAGCTTTAAGCTTCACAACAGCTGCATTAAATTTAGGTAGATGGCTTTTTTGGTCTCCAAAACAAGTTTTACTTTATGCACAAATGGTCAAAAGATTAACAGATGGGGCACAAGCGAAAGCCTGTCTCTAAAATCTCATTCATTTCATATCGAGTGCTGAGAGTCACTTAATCTGCAATTGCCCACCGTATAATTGTATGTAATTAAGCGCTCAAGACCTTATGACTCTTGAGCTTTGACTCTTGACTCTTACCTTTTGCAATCTTTTGACGCCTAAGCGTCCTGAAGTCCGGGGATTCTTGGCTCAATGGGAGTCCAGCGACTTTACCCTCACAAAAATTCACTGCGATGCGCCCCACCGCTGTATGGATAGAGAAAATTCCTTTTGCTCCCCAGAAGCCAAAACTTTCTCAGGAAACTACGCCCATTGCCAGACCAGTTCCTCCGGAGCAGCGCGAGACTCTGGCTGTGTAGCTAGTTATTCTATTGTATCAAAAGTCACCCTGGAAGGGCGAAGCTTGTATCCCATATTTTTGGTCAAAGTGTCTTAAAATTTGAGCTTATCGTGTTGTCAGCTACAGTTCTGCCATAGATAAGTGGGCAAGAATGGGAATAAATCTTTAATAATGCAGCTTTTCCCGTAAGTCATGCTGCCATTACATGAAACCTCGAATTATTGTCTGTGGCTTAAGTCGCACTGGATATAAAGTCTTTCGTTTGCTGCGACAACAGGGGGCGTTAGTCGTTGGCATTCATCATCAACCCATTCCAGGTGAATCAGCAGGAGATGTGATTGTCGGCGATTTACACGCAGCTAGTACCCTAACAGCAGCAGGAATTCAGCAGGCGCACACTTTGGTGATTGCTGGACCTAACGATGAAGTCAATTTGTCAATTATGATGCAAGCGCGGGTATTAAATCCGCGAATTCGCATTATTAATCGGTTTTTTAATACAAATTTGGGCGATCGCCTGGACCAAACCGTACCCAACCACTTGACGATGAGTGTTGCAGGTTTGGCAGCACCCGTCTTCACATTTGCGGCTTTAGGAAACCAAGCAATAGGACAAATCAAGCTCTTCAAACAAACTTGGCCCATCCACGAAGAATACATAGATGAAAATCATCCGTGGCTAGGTCGCAAGCTGAGTGATTTGTGGAATGATCGCTCGCGGATGCTGATTTACTATATGCCAGTCCAGGGTGAGATGGATTTGGTTGCTGCGGTGTTGTCTGGACAAGAATTAAAAGTGGGCGATCGCCTCATTGTTGGTACTCAACCCCGGCTTCGTTCTACTCGCAAATCACTCATCGCCAAACTTCTAAAAGTCCTGACGAATTTGCAACAGTTCAAGAAACACGCAGAATCAGTGGTGGTGATGACTGTTGTGCTGTTTGTCATTATTGTGATTGCGACCCTCACCTACACTTCTACTAATGCGAATATTTCTGTTGTTGATGCTTTGTATTTTGCAGTAGGTATGATTACTGGAGCTGGTGGCAATGACAAAGTTATAGAAAACGCTCCTAATAGCATTAAATTATTTACTGCTCTGATGATGCTGATTGGCGCTGCCGTTATTGGTTTATTGTACGCACTACTAAATGATTTTGTTTTTGGCAGCCACTTCAAGCGATTTTGGGATGCAGCACGAGTTCCCCACCGCCATCACTACATCGTCTGTGGTTTAAGTGGAATTGGTATAAAAATTGTTCAACAACTGTATGCCAGCGGATATGAAGTGGTCGTTATTGAGCGCGACTCTAACAACAAATACGTCAATACTGCCCGTGGAGTCGGTATTCCCGTCATTTATGCTGATGCCAGCTTTTCAGCCACGCTCAAAGTTGCCAATTTAGATTCTGCCTCAGCAGTACTTGCCGTCACCGGGAACGATGCGACTAACCTAGAGATTGCCCTCAAGGCAAAATGCATGACACCCAAAGTGCCCGTGATAGTCCACTATGCAGATCCCGATTTTGCCCGTATGGCACAACAGGTGTTTGATTTTGAGGCAGTCCTGAGTCCTGCTGAACTAGCAGCACCAGCTTTTGCTGCTGCTGCACTGGGTGGAGAAATACTCGGTAACGGCATTACAGCAGATAGTCTTTGGGTTGCTTTTGCAACTTTGATTACACCGTCACACCCTTTTTGTGGTCAGCTGGTGAAAGATGTCGCCATGTCTGCTGATTTTGTGCCTTTGTACTTAGAAACCAATAGCCAAACTATTCACGGCTGGGATTTATTGGAAACAAGTTTAAGTGGTGGAGATGTGTTGTATTTAACGATGCCAGCGACGCGGTTGTATCAGTTGTGGCGTCATACACCACCGCAGGTGATGGCAAGTTAGCACAAAGGCGATAATTTTTTGAGAGCATTGCACCTTGCCAGGAGTGTGTGCCATCGTGTAGCGCTTCCTCAGAATTCGACACTTCAAGCTCAGAACTCAACACTTCAAGCTCAGAACTCAACACTTCAAGCTCAGAACTCGACACTTCAAGCTCAGAACTCGACACTTCAAGCTCAGAACTCGACACTTCAAGCTCAGAACTCGACACTTCAAGCTCAGAACTCGACACTTCAAGCTCAGAACTCGACACTTCAAGCTCAGAACTCGACACTCTAGCATTGAAGCTCAAAGCTCTAACTTTATATAGCAGTTCTCATTTGACACTCACCGCCCTATAAGTGCGGTGATTCTTGGGCTGAACACTGCCTCCACCAAGTCAACTCAGTTTTGGTCTTACACGCTCATATCTAGTCCGAAACATACCTCTCAATATGCCCCACTTATGCACTACTCCCCAAGCGTAGATTCGGGTATGCCCTACCCTATTTGATTTTTTTCGCGTCCTTGGAGTTTGGACTTATTTGTGCGCCATTGACTGTTAGGAATTTTGAGAGCACGGAGTAGGACGTTAAACCTGTTTCCTCATCGTTCTCACGGTCAGCAACCTATCCACATTGTCTCATAAAAGTCGCCCTAAAAGGGCGAGGTTTTAGACCCAAATTTCTGATAAAGCAATAAGGTTAGATAAGTTTTTTTCTCCCCCTGCCTACCTCAATAAATAAATTCCTTAACTGAACCGTATTGAATTTCTATGGCTCCAAAAACTTATTGTGTAACAACTTGTCTGTAATTGTGCATAAGTTAATTTTGCTTCCACCTATGTAGAGAGAAGAAAAGCTCACAAAGCTTAACTCAGATCTTGCACCTGCTGTTTCGTCTGCCAAGAAATTTATTTCTTGGCGGCTCAAAGTGTGCGATTAGCTCACTACAGACATATTGCAGTATGAGCCTTGAACTTGAGTTTAAGGTGTACTCACCGCTGAGGTACAAGATTTGAGTTGACTTAATATTTAGCAACTTAGGTAAGACTAGAACCGGATTATCACAAATTTGTCAATCCCTAAGTTCTACATAAGTAGCTCTTTAACTTAAAAAGAAAAGTTTCATTATGACTCAACAAATCATTCGCGAAGCGCCCACTCCTCCTCCTTTGGCAGGTCAGCAAGTCAGTGAACTGCGCCCATCTGCATCGGATGAACCTGTTCTGCGTGTGAATAATATTCAGGGCAACATTTTGGGTGGCTTCCACAAAGATTTTCAGACGCTGATTTTCCTAGAAATTGAAAATCCAGCAGCTTTCAAGCAATGGCTTGAAACCCAAATTAACTTCATTGCCACTGCCTCAGAGGTCATTGCTTTCAACCGCATATTCAAAGAAGCCAGAAAACGGCGTGGTTACGAAGGCACTGTTAAAGCAACATGGGTCAATATAGCCTTCTCCTTTGAAGGACTCAAGAAACTGACTAACGATGCTGATGCTTTTACAGATGAAGCATTTAAAGCCGGACTGGCTGCGCGCGCCGCTCAGTTAAACGACCCAGTAGACGCGAATGGTAAACCTATTGGTTGGGTTGTAGGCGGACCAGATAATGGCAAAGTTGACGTTGTTTTCATTGTTGCTAGCGATGAACGGGCAGACTTGCTGGCAGAAGTTTCGCGGATCTTAGAAAGCATTGTGACGTTCAAGGACGAGCAAGGCAACGTTAAAAGCAGCGGTGCCAAAATTGTATTCCGAGAAGAGGGAGGTAACCTTCCTCCACCTCTGACAGGAGGTGAGCATTTTGGTAACCAAGACGGTATATCACAACCTGGTATTCGTGGTAGGGTTTCCAATGATCCGACCGACGTTCTTACTCCCCGGAACAACCCAGAGAACCCAAACCAAGGCAAACCAGGGCAGGATCTTCTCTGGCCAGGTGAGTTTGTTTTTGGTTATGAGGGTCAGAATGAGGATGCCCTGAAGCTGGAAGATAGCAAAGGTGAGGTTGTGTCAGCAGGACCAAGTTGGGCAGATGATGGCTCTTACCTTGTATTCCGCCGTTTGCGTCAAGATGTCTTCAACTTCCACAAGTTTCTTAAAGACACTGCCGTAGCGTTAAACACTCAACCAGCCAAGGTGAGCGCGAAGTTAGTTGGTCGTTGGCCCAGTGGCGCGCCCACAGTCCGCACTCCTGAGAAAGACAACCTCAGTTTAGGTAGTAATGACCTTGCCAACAACGATTTTGAATTCAACGGTGAGGATGCACCTGATAAGAACGGTTTCAAAAACGATGTTGTCCCACCCTCCAAGGATGCAACAGGTCTACGTTGCCCGTTTATCGCTCATACCCGCAAGACATATCCACGCGATGACAAAACACCAGGAGGTGGTCAAGATATTGACCGCAGCGAAGTGACCACCCAAACACACCGCTTGCTGCGTCGTGGTATTCCCTATGGTCCGATATCTCCTTCGACCCCAGACAATCCACAACCAGATCCAAACTTTGTTGATCGCGGTCTGCACTTTTTAGCGTATCAGACCTCGATTGAAGAGCAGTTTGAGTTTGTGACTAAGTTCTGGTCTAATAATGAGAATTTTAGCCAGCAGGCTGCTACGGGTCACGAAGTTAACGGTAAGTTACCCCTTGGTCACGATCCGATTATTGGTCAAAGTAAGAATAACAAACCAGGTGACGATCGCACACGGAAGTTCTTTATCCACCTTGAGGATAACGAAGGTAAACCCCAAACCAAAGAGTTGAGCACGCCTCAGGACTGGGTAATTCCCACTGGTGGCGGCTACTTCTTCGCACCGTCGATTAGTGCTCTACATAAATTGTCCAAATAAGATCCAAATAAGAGTAGTAGGACAGTAGGACAAGTTGATTGTCCTACTTCCCTATCAACTCCATCCACTCAATACACTGATGCATCTGCTGATGCATAGTTTCAACATCCGCATGATACCTACGCCCATGACCTGGTAAAACCCACTCAAAAGTGTAATTAGCCAGCTTACGCATCGATTTAATCTGTTCTGACCAAGAGTACCAATTGTAATTAGGGAAGGCTTGGAGGTGCTTGAGTTCATCAGACCATGCCAAATGATCGCCAGTGAAGAGAAACTTATTTTTGTAAAGAAAAACAGTGTGTCCCTTAGTATGACCAGGAACCGGGATAATTAACATATCCGGAGCTAACTCAAATGGTTCTGTTCCTGTGAGCTGAATTTCTACCCCACGAGTACCAGCCGTGATGTCATCTTTGTGGAGAATGCGCTGACACTGAAAATGCTCAGCGAATTTTTGATGATCCGCTACATCATCTTTATGAGTTAGGTATACATAACGAATTCCTCCCATCTTTTCCAAACGCTTCACTAAGGGAGGAGTAAAGCGGGGAGAATCTACCAGAATATTACCTTCAGGTCGTTGAATAAAGTAGCTAGCAGCACCGTAGGAATTTTCTGAGTGATAGCCACAGTGATAGACATTATCCTCAACAGGGATAGGAAAACTCAGTTGAGCAACTTTGACATCTTGGGGTTTTTCAACAGTACCAATAGAACTCGTGGGACAAGCTAAGAGAGCTTGAAGCGCGGCTAATCTTTCTCCCTCATTTGCTGGTTGATGATACACTGCTGACTGTTCATCAACTTCCGTAAACACCTCTGGAGCCATCCAGCGACAAGTATCACAATCTATACAAGAAGTATCGACATAAAAATCGCCACTAACATTTTGGGGGCGACGCAGATTTAAATGAGCCATATTAAACCTCTTTCACCCAACCACTTGCTGAGGAGGGTGATGAACCCTATATCACCACGTTAGCAAAAGTGCTGAAGAACTGTTAAGGGTGATTATCAACAGAAGCCAGACCAATCGCAATTAAAAGCACCCAGAGTTTCTCTGAGTGCTAATCATGGTATATCCTGAGTTCAAGGCTAACAATCGTTTGCCTTGATTAAATTTAATAGATTAGTACAACTTAGACAGGTTGAAAAAGTTAGAAAAAGTCTGAAGTTTTTAAAGGAAATGTCAGAAAAAGTAATCATTTGAATCATTAACGCTCTCTCTGCTTAGTTCCTGTTTATATAATTCGCATAAATGAGGTTATGGGCAATTGATGATTCAAGACTATTTGTACGAATCAGTCAGCCGTGATTCTTCGGTTTCTAGACCAATCAAGCGATAAATGAAATCTAAAACTTTTTTCATTGTTTACTCCTCAATTTTGTAATTGGTGTTCTATATATATCTTCAACGTATGTGCTTGCGTTTCCAGAAATCAACTAATTATTTTTCTGTAAGGAGGAAGAGGGAAAACATAAAACCCCCCTAAACTGAAGTCCAGGGGGGGAAAGAGAGGTTGTCTTGAGTGCGGCAATGAGCAGTCTAATTATTAATAGGTGCAAGCAACATAGACTTATGCACTTAGAGAATGCGATAGCCGAACGCGAGTGCTTGTCCGACAGGACAAGGCTCATCGCTCCGTTATCGCCCGATACAGTTCAAATAAGCAGGGGAGGCAGGGGGTGCAGGGGAAGATGGGGAGGAGGAAGAGAAGACTGGACGTTAATTCTTCCCGAACTGTTTCTGTTCTCCCCTTGCTCCCCCTGCTTGCCTCAACGAACAAACTTCTTAACTCAACGGTATTGCGTTATTGCCCACAGGTATAGGCTCAGCAGATACGCCCAAGGGGATCGTCCACATGCCTACTGCTCGCCCTAGGCAATGCTCCTGGAGGGATATACCCAGAGGGCATCGCCAAAATTTCCTGCTAAGCTTAGCCCACTAGTAGATGTAATTTATCTAGCACACTGCTAACAACTTGATGAGTGATGGGAAGGCTATCAACAACCATGCCAAGACACAGCAGCATCATGTATGAGATGGAAGAGAGAAATAACCCTTTAGCTAAATTCCGATCTTCCGGATTTTGCAACAATTGCCAAGCTTTGTAAATAAACATTCCTCCTAAGCCCAGAGCCATCAACCCGTAGATGATTCCACTAACGTGTAAGGGATAAACCAGCAAAAATGTTGCTGCCACCGTTATTAGGGTGTAAAACCAAATCTGCCGGACTGTTAGCTGATTTCCCGCAACGACAGGTAGCATTGGTACTCCTACCTTTGCGTAATCATCTTGGATCATCAAAGCAAGTGACCAAAAGTGAGGCGGTGTCCACAAAAAGACGATCGCAAAAATTATCCATGCTGCCCAGCTCAGTGTACCAGTGACAGCAGCCCAACCAACCAACGCCGGAATTGCACCTGCTGCCCCACCAATAACGATATTTTGAGTGCTATGACGTTTTAACCAATGAGTATAAACTAGCACGTAAAAGACAATCCCGGACATTGCCAGCAGGGCAGCTAGTAAGTTGGCAAATACAGAGAGTAAAGTAAAGGAAATGGCAGCTAGAACACTCGCAAAAATGAGAGCATCGCGCGACTGTATTCTGCCTGAAGGCAGAGGGCGATGACGTGTCCGCTCCATTTTATAGTCGATATCCCGGTCATAGACACAGTTAATCGTTTGAGCGCTTGCAGCTGCCAAAGTGCCACCGGCGAGTGTGACGAGTAACAACAATGGATCTATCTCTCCCTTGGCTGCAATCCACATACTTCCGGCTGTAGTAATAAGTAGCAGAGGGATTATTCTTGGCTTTGTCAGCTGGTAGTAGCTTTGAATAACTTGTAGAAATGTTTGATGGTGGCGAGAGACATTAGTCTCAATCATTTTGGCACTATTTCCTTTTTTTCAAATTTCTATGCAGAGCCAATGGCTAACTGCTAAGAGCTAACAGCAACCAAAAATTAGCAATTAGTCATTACCCATGAGCAATTAGCAAGTGAATTGTCATGAATTCAATCCAGTTGCTTGTTCGCTTGTCGCGCCTGCTTTGATACTCACGCTGGTAGCGTTGATCCCAAGGCTATCAACCCAGTCGCGCAGTGCGAGAACTGTGAAAACTACCAAAGTCCCCAGCAAAGCTGCTCCTACAGCTTGGTGAGAGACGGTGAGAGGTTCAACTTGAAGATGCAACCGAAAAGTGGCAACTCCCAATAGGAGTTGTACGATCAATAATCCACCAGCCATATTCGCGAGTCGCCGTAGCGCAGGATGCAATGCTGGTGTCCGCCAGGAAAGAAACACCACTGCCAATGTTGCCACTGTTGGAGGCACTACGCCAGCAATATGACTGTACATGACGGCACAAAGTTGGGATATGCCAAAGCATTGGTGTAGCGCCCAGCGAGAGCCTACTAAGGCACCTAGTAGACTTTGTAGATAAACTAAAATAGCTGCTGTTAAACCTACCCAAGGCAAATTACCAACGGTTCCTGTTCCTTGGTAAGGGACGAGTGCAGTGCCAATGACCAATAAGGTTGTGAAAAATAACAGCGCTGTTCCTAAATGGGCAGTCACAATATCAAACCGCAAAAGCTCAGTTACAGTGAGTCCGCCCAACACACCTTGGAAAACAATTAAAAATAAGGCGAATGTGGATGCCCAAGGAAGCCATTTAGGTAAAGAGCGACGATGCCACCAAGACAATCCAACGAGTGCGATCGCGCTGATACCAATTAATGCTGCATCCAACCTGTGAAACCACTCTAAGAAAACCTGGAAATTCATTTGCTTGGTTGGCACTAGTTCTCCATAACACAAGGGCCAATCAGGGCAAGCAAGCCCAGCATTCATCACACGGGTGGCACTGCCTATTGCCATCAAAATCAAGGTGGCTACACACATTCTCCACACCAAGCGACGAATTCGTTCCTGTGGCACCTGCTGCGGTGCATTCGTTATGTTTTGTTGTTCTAGGACAAATTCGCTCATGTAAAGATACCTTCTGCCGCTCTTTTTGAGCTGCCTACGTTCCAAAGATTTGTCAGTACCGACCTCCTCTCCACCCTAGCGTACAAACTAAGGTTCGAGACTGGCTCTCACTATACTGTGAATCACCCTAGCGACTTTTTGCCTGAAGCTTTAGGGATTTTTTAAGTTGTGAGGCATTGACAAGAGAAGTCACGATTGAGAGCCTTCCTAAGAAGAAATACGTTGAATTCCAGCAGCTAATAAGAATAATCAATACAACGGCTTGCATTTTGACTAGAAACCCAATTGTAAAAGAACCCTGTTGAGTTCTGACTCCTGAGTGACAAGTTCTTTGTTTTAAGCCGTTGATTGATGGTAATTACTCTAAATCCTTTGATTTTTTACCTTAAGAGACATCCATCCTTTGGCACATCTGAGGCTTGATCTCTGTTCAAGATTTTCAAAGTGAGCCTAAAAATTAATAAAAATTTTATGCCTTCCCCCGACATCTCTTTTAGGCTGGACTAGTGTAGTAATTGAGTAAGCTGCTCAGTCAGACTTAGTAAAGCCGTTAACTCAAAAAACCCGTGAAAATTCCAAGTTCAATCTGGACGTTACTCATTGGCATCCTGCTGACCCTAGTCAGCCTTTGGTACGGTCAAAATCATGGTCTACTACCAACAGCAGCCTCCGATGAAGCCTCTTTAGTAGACGGTCTGTTTAACACAATGATGACCGTCTCCACAGGTATATTTCTGCTCGTAGAAGGTATTTTAATTTACTCTGCTATCAGATACCGTCGGCGTGCAGGTGATAATGCAGATGGTCCACCAGTACATGGCAACGTACCGCTAGAAATCCTTTGGACAGCGATTCCCGCTGTTATTGTTATTGGCATTTCTGTTTATAGTTTCGATGTTTACAACGAAATGGGCGGCTTCAACCCCCATGCCATTCATGAAGCCCCAATGACGCCACAAGCGATGAGCATGCCTGGGGCAGCGATCGCAGCAACTTTAAGCGACACAGAACCCAACCTCAATCAGGAAAAATCTGATGAGGCAATGCAAGACCCAGCCACAGCATCAGTCCGTAATGCGGATCAAATTCCCCAAAAGCGAGAAGCTCCAGGTATAGGGTCGGTGTCTCCTACCATTGGTCCTACTCTTGAAAATGAAGGCAAACAACCCAATCTAGTGGTAAACGTCACGGGCTTACAGTATGCCTGGATTTTTACCTATCCTGAAACTGGTGTCACCACTGGTGAACTGCACGTTCCCATCGGGCGCGAAGTGCAAATCAATATGACAGCGAACGATGTGATCCATGCTTTCTGGGTACCAGAGTTTCGCTTGAAGCAGGATGCGATCCCCGGTCGGCAAAGTGAGATTCGCTTTACCCCTAGCAAAGAGGGTGATTATGCGCTCATCTGTGCTGAACTGTGTGGTCCTTACCACGGTGCCATGAGGACACAAGTTGTGGTTCAAAAGCCGGAAGAGTTTGAACAGTGGATGCAAGAACAGCTCGTTGCTAGCACTGAAAATCTCAAGCAAGCAGTTGCTGTTAATCCAGCAGATTTATCGGCAGATGAATTTCTCTCTCCTCATACTAGCCACATGGGAATTCATCCAGAAATGCTACATCAAATTCACAAGTAGTCATTGGTCAAGGGAACAGGGAATAGGTGAGACAGCGCTCTTAGGAGGGTTTCCCGACCCAGGCGACTGCGTTCCCCGAAGGGGTTCAAGGGAGAGTACCCGAAGGGGAACAGGGAACAGAAGAAGAACTAGACCTGAATTTTGGGTCAGAAGCCCCTAAATTTATCTATGAACAACAAGGCACGAGACATGAAGCGTCCGCTTCAAATCCCCTTGATTTATCCATTGGGATTTTTCTGTTCCCTGTTCCCTGTTCCCTATTCCCTTTTAAAAATGACAAAGGACAAATGACAAAAGATTCTGTATGACACAAGCACAGGTACAAGAAAAAGCCAATATCCCCGCTCTGGTTGAAGAACCAGGGATAAGGCATTGGCGCGACTACTTTAGCTTCAACACTGACCACAAGGTCATTGCAATTCAATACCTAGTCACTACGTTTGTTTTCTACTGCATTGGTGGTGTTTTGGCTGACTTAGTTCGCACGGAATTACGAACTCCAGAAGTCGATTTTGTCAGCCCTGAAGTGTATAACAGTTTGTTTACACTGCACGCCACAATCATGATTTTTTTGTGGATTGTGCCAGCAGGCGCGGGTTTTGCTAACTTCCTGATCCCCCTCATGATTGGGGCAAAGGATATGGCATTTCCACGCCTCAATGCTGTTGCCTTTTGGATGATTCCCCCTGCTGGTTTGTTGCTCATCGCTAGTCTAGTAGTAGGTGATGCACCAGATGCCGGGTGGACTTCCTATCCTCCCCTAAGCTTGGTCACAGGTCAAGTCGGTGAGGGGATCTGGATTCTGAGCGTTCTTTTACTAGGTACGTCTTCAATTCTGGGGGCAATTAATTTCCTGGTCACTATGCTCAAGATGCGAACCCCAGGTCTGGGATTCCATCAATTGCCTTTGTTCTGCTGGGCAATGTTAGCCACCTCAGCTCTGACTTTGGTGTCAACACCTGTGTTAGCTGCTGGTTTAATTCTTCTTTCCTTTGACTTACTTGCAGGAACGACATTTTTTAACCCGACTGGTGGTGGCGATCCGGTTGTGTACCAGCATATGTTCTGGTTTTACTCTCACCCAGCGGTTTACATCATGATTTTGCCCTTCTTTGGGGCAATTTCTGAGGTGATCCCGGTTCATTCCCGCAAGCCGATTTTTGGATATAAAGCGATCGCCTACTCCAGTCTGGCAATCAGCTTCTTAGGACTCATCGTCTGGGCACACCATATGTTCACCAGCGGTATCCCCGGTTGGTTGCGGATGTTCTTTATGATCACCACCATGATCATCGCCGTCCCCACGGGAATCAAAATCTTTAGCTGGGTGGCGACTATGTGGGGTGGTAAAATCCGCCTCAATAGTGCCATGCTGTTCGCTATAGGTTTTGTTGGCACTTTTGTGATTGGCGGGATCAGTGGCGTGATGTTGGCGGCGGTGCCGTTTGATATCCACGTTCACGATACATATTTCGTAGTCGCACACCTACACTACGTCTTGTTTGGTGGAAGTGTACTGGGCATTTATGCGGCAATTTACCACTGGTTCCCCAAAATGACAGGGCGGATGCTGAACGAATTTTGGGGTAAAGTTCACTTTGCATTGACAATTGTCGGTTTAAATCTGACCTTCTTACCCATGCACAAGCTGGGAATGATGGGCATGAACCGTCGTGTTGCTCAGTACGACCCCAAATTTGCGTTTTTGAATGAAATTTGTACTATTGGTGCCTATATACTGGCGGTTTCGACATTTCCCTTCATTATCAATGCGATTTGGAGTTGGCTGTACGGACCAAAAGCAGGTAATAATCCCTGGAATGCACTAACCCTGGAGTGGATGACAACCTCACCGCCAGCAATTGAAAATTTTGATGAACCACCAGTATTAGCGACTGGACCATACGACTATGGTTTAGAAAACACCAGAAAGGGTGTCCCCTTATCTGATCCCAATCCAGCCTTGTCTGCCGGTCCTAACTCGGTGTTACGCGCCGAGCCTGACGAGCCATATCCTGCTATTACAGCTGAGAAAGAAGAACGCTAATCAAGGCAGAAAAATGAAGGATAAAGGATGAAAAAGAGAAATTTTATGTTTCACAACTTCATCCTTTAGACTTCACTCTTCAGAGTTCATCCTCAATACTTTATCCTTAAAAGATTCATGCAAAGTCAAACAATTGACCCAGCAAAAACAGAGCTTAATCATCATCACACTGCTACAGCAGAGGCTCATCACGAAGAACATCCAGATCATCGTCTCTTTGGACTGATTATGTTCCTAGTCGCTGAAGGGATGATTTTTATGGGGCTGTTCGGAGCTTATCTGGCTATGCGTTCTACAGTACCTGTTTGGCCCCCAGAAGGCACACCAGAACGAGAACTCTTGCTACCTGGAGTTAACACCATCATTCTGATTGCTAGCAGTTTTGTGATCCACAATGCTGATACTGCCATTAAAAAGAATGATGTCCAAGGGATGCGCATTTGGATGGCGATTACTGCCGCAATGGGTGTGATTTTCTTGGCAGGACAGGTATATGAGTATACCCATCTAGAATTTGGTCTGACGACTAACCTGTTCGCTAGTGCATTTTATGTGTTGACTGGCTTCCACGGTCTGCACGTTACTATCGGAGTTTTAGCGATTCTGGCTGTCTTGTGGCGATCGCGCGTTAAAGGTCACTACAGCAATGAACATCACTTTGGTATGGAAGCCGCCGAAATCTACTGGCACTTCGTTGATGTGATTTGGATTATCCTCTTCGGCTTGCTGTATCTGCTTTAAGTCTTGCTTCTGACTTCACTCAAAGATTGATAAAAACCTCCTGACGGGGGTTTTTCGTTTTTTATTTTCTTCAATAATTCTTTAATAAGGTCTTAATTTTCTATACCAATTGAAAAAATGATTGCTACATAATATAGTTCTGTTTATTTCCACCGACTTACTAAGAAGAAAAAGCAAGGTGTCGTGGATGCCCCTTAAAAATGAATTACGAAACCGCTTATAAATTCTTGATTAACCAAACAGTCATAAACGAAGAAAACTCAGATGCCTTATTGATCCGTCTACAACAGGGACAACCGCCTGTACCTGGTCAGATTACCTCAATTTTGTTGGCATTAAAGGTGGTGTTTGAAGGTTTAAAAGATGCTACCGTTATAGACAAAGAATTAGCTTATGCTTTATATCAGTTAAGCATCAAAACTCAACAGCTTTTTACAGCAGGACGCAAAATGGGAGTTGAATGGCCACCGCTGTTAAAAGAAGATTTACTCAGAATTGCGAGTGCAACTGAATACATCTTTTCAGGGGAGTGGCAAAATCTACATTAACGATTTTGTAGTTCTGTTTTGAGCTTGTCTAAGTCAGATTTCAGCAAAATTGTCATCTGACCAGTGAATGCTTTTCCTTCTCTGGGTTGTGCGACTTCCATCCAGTAGGCATAGCGATCACCGACACGCAACTGTCCCTGCAAAGCTTCCCTAATAGGAGTTTTGGCAAAACGAGCTGAGTTGATTGCACTCTGGCTAGGATATTCGTACACGACTTGAGCACTCTTAAAGTCTTGATAGATATCTAAGCCATAAATAATTCGCAAAGATTCTTGAAGTCGCTCAAATGTCATACCGTTAATGGCATCATACATTGCGATGCGTTCGCTGCGAATTTTGCTGCTGTCTTGGGTAAACCCGACTTTACCTGGAGGTAACACCGATGCTTGAAAGGAAAACCGCTGGGCTGCAGTATCAGTCTTTTGCACAAAAAATCGCTCTCCAATGTTGGGGCGAAGTGTGGGATGCGCTTTAATCCAAGCACCAACTTCTTCAGTTGGTTGTCCTGGCAAAGCATTGGCTCTTAAATGAAAAAGTGTTGTCAGGCAAAAGCAGAAACTCAGGGAACAAGGCAGAATCAACAAGTTCAGTAGAGGTTTTTTTAGCATTTTCACTTGAGGATATGCATGATTAACACCCTCATTTGCAAAGGTAAGAGAGGGTAATCATAGTCTTCCCCTTTTCAATGAAAGGCGTTCACCTCAAAGCTGAGAATTCAATTTCTAAATGATTCCCCCACATCTTTGTTCACGGAATCACCGCTACTTTTATAACCTTACGCTCTCTCATATCACAAAACACCTGTTCTAAATCCTTTAATGGACGGTGTTCGCTGATGAGTAACTCAAAAGGAATTTTTCGACTCGCAATCAGTGACAGCGCCGCCCGAACATATTCTGGAGTATTGTGGAAAACTCCTTTCAAAGTGAGTTCGCTGTAGTGCAGTTGTTCTGTGTTTACAGTAATAGTTGTATCCCGTGGACAACCGCCGAATAGGTTAACAGTTGCACCAGGACGGGCGCAAGCAATGGCGGTTTCCCAAACACTTGGTACACCAGTTGCTTCAATCACCACATCAGCACCCCATCCTTGTGTCAGTTCCTTGACCGTACTAGGAATATCTGACAGTTGATGATAGTTAAAGGTCTTTGCTGCGCCTAATTTTTCCCCAATTTCTAGCCTCTGATTATTGCCTCCAAAAAGCAATACCTCTGCCTTGAGATCATGAGCTAATTTAGCCACAAACATTAGCCCGATCGCCCCATCTCCCAACACGACCACCCTATCGCCAGCTTTAACGTTAGAACGGGCGACTCCATGTAGCACACAAGCAAGCGGTTCTGTCATTGCTGCCAATTCATAAGGCAAGTCTTCAGGAATTGGCAACATATTGTGTTGCACAATCGGTGCAGGAATTTTTAAGTATTGAGCAAAAGTACCGTTATTCCATGTCAAATTTGGACACAGAGAGTACTCTTGACGTTGACAAAAAAAGCACCCCATGCATGGAGCAGAATTATTTGCTACCACGCGATCGCCCCTTCGGGGTGGGCGCTTTGCGCCATTGCCCACTTGCCAACCTGTCACTCCCTCTCCTACAGCGACAATTTCCCCAGCCGCTTCATGACCAAACAAAGTAGGAGGTTTGAGCATCTTGGCATGACCACCGCGACGCCAAACTTTGAGATCTGTACCACAAGAGGTCGCTGCTCTCACTTGCACGACAACCTCACCGACACCTGGAGTGGGGTCAGCGACTTGTTCTAGACGTAAATTTTCTTTGCCGTAAAGTAACGCTGCTAACACGGCTTCTAACCAGTAATTTGCTCCACATGATTTTACCAGGTGGAGCGGGGAACTTTTTACTGGTTACTCAGGCACCAATTCTAGAAATCTATGATTTCACTGCTGGTTGAGGAACGGCTCCTGTGCTTCTGCCTTCCACCTTCGGTATATGATTAATAGTTAATACTGGCACTTCTTGCCAGCAAGTCTTACAAAACCAGTAGACTTCACCATGACGGACATGACGCAAGAGGGAACCGCCACAGCAGGGGCAAGCGTTGGCTCTCATGCTCATATTTATGTCCTCCTTTTAAAAAGTGGTTGATGAAAGTAGATGCGCTTAAAAACTCTTAATTAAAATTTGATTTTTGCGGCGTGAATGCGACCGTTTAGGTCGATACGGCTCTTTATTATTTTTCCATAGACCGCCTCGTACCCGTCAACCATTTGGATAACGCTAAACTTGCTTTCTACGTATTCTCGGCAAGCTTGACGATTGAGTTTCAAAGCTTGTGGAATCATTGCTGCCATTTCATCATGGCTTTGGCAAACAAAACCTGAGACGCCGTGGGCAATCACCTCTGGTACAGAACCTAAATTTGTGGCAATCACTGGTGTACCAGTTACCATTGATTCAATCATCACTAAGCCAAAGGGTTCTTGCCAGGTGATTGGGAAGAGGGTGATAGCAGCATGACCTAATAGTTCAACTTTCTCGGTGTGGTTGATTTCGCCTAGGTATTGAATTTGCTGACCATCAATGTGTGGAGCAATTTCTTGTTCAAAAAACTTGGAATCTACCACATCAACCTTTCCTGCCATTTTGAGACGCCAACCAGTTTTCTTGGCAATGGCGATCGCATGATGCGGTCCCTTTTCTGGCGAAAAGCGCCCTAAGAATGCCAAATATGGAGGCTCTTGAGGTTGGGCAACAAAAGGATAATCTTCTGGATCAATCCCGTTGTAGACCGTGCCAACATAGTTCAGGTTTATTTGACGTTGCGCGTTACTAATGCTGACGTATGGTTGTTTGTGATGATGGCTGTATACGTTTTGGTTATCCGTTGTAAACGTGCCATGCAGGGTATGCACTGTGGGGGTTGGCACAAAATTCGCCAAAGGTAATGCCGTAATTCCTACATGGGAATGGATAATATCGAATTCCTCAGCCATTTGGTAAACTTGGCTAAGCTGCAGCATCTCGTACACACTATACTCTTTGACGTTCGGGTCTAAGCGCAATGCACGAGGATAAACTGCTTCTAATCTAGCCAATGTTTGCGAATCGCCAGATGCGAACAAAGTGACATCATGACCGCGACGCACCAGTTCATCGGTCAAGCGACTCACGACTAGCTCTATTCCTCCGTATGTAGGAGGTGGAACTCGTTCCCATAAGGGGGCTACTTGAGCGATTTTCATAAGTTGTTTTGGTTCAGCAGGTGAGACAGTCCTGAATTTAGGACTTACATCTGATGATAGAGTGTTTGTACCTAATCATCTGAGTTTTAGGTTAACTCGACTAACTCCCCAGAGCGCAATTTCGGTTAACCGTACCCTGATATAACCTCTGGCTAATTTAACACTAGTTTTAATAGTTATATCAGTAATGTATCTATAATATTACTGTTTGCTAGGATAGCGATTCATCTATCCTGGGGATCATAATTTCTCAATCATTTTGTTACAAAACATACTAAATTCTATGATTGGGATCAATTTTTGAGAGCATTGCAGGAGGGGGAGATAGAGCGTTGAGGGAATGGGATGATGCAGCAAAGAATTCATGACTACTGACCAATAATTTCTATGAAAATTGCTACTTGGAACGTCAACTCGATTCGTACTCGTATAGGACACGTTGTTGATTGGTTGAGCCAGAATCACGTTGATGTCCTGTGTATGCAAGAAACTAAAGTGGTAGATACGGACTTTCCCTGTGCGCCCTTTAAGGAATTGGGCTACCACCTTTATCTATCAGGACAAAAAGCTTACAACGGTGTTGCCTTAGCCAGTCGTCAACCACTAGAAGATGTCAGTTCTGGTTTTTCTGCTATCTTGTCAGACGCACAGCCAGAGTGGGATGAGCAAAAACGAGTCATTACGGGCGTTATTGACGGTATCAGAATTGTCAATCTTTACGTACCTAACGGCTCAGCTGTTGGAAGTGAAAAATATGATTACAAGCTACGTTGGTTAGCATTGTTGCAGGAATACTTGCGATCACTTCTGACCTCCTCATCTGCCATTTGTGTATGTGGAGACTTTAACATTGCTCTAGAAGAGAAAGATATTCACAATAGTATTAGTATTGAAAATCACATTATGGCGTCAGAACCAGAACGTCAAGCATTACGAAATATTCTCTTGTTAGGATTTGCGGATGCTTTTCGTAAATTTACAACTGATGGCGGATACTACAGCTGGTGGGACTATCGCGCAGCTGCTTTTCGCCGTAACTTGGGTTGGCGAATTGACCATCACTATCTCACGCCTGAGTTATATGAGCGTGCTACAAGCTGCACCATTGATGTGGCTCCCAGAAAATTACCTCAACCTAGTGACCATGCACCAGTGATTGTCGAATTTTAGAATTTATTCAGGAGTTGATAACCTTTGGACTCTTAACTCATCCAAAATCCAAAATTCATATGTTTCTAGTCACTGGAGCCACTGGAGGAATAGGTCGCAGAGTCGTGCGACTTTTACGCGAACGAGACGAGCAGGTGCGGGCATTTGTCCGTCTTACATCGCGCTACGGCGAGTTAGAACATAGAGGCGCTAACATCTTTATTGGTGATTTGCGCCAAGAAAAAGATATCGAAAAAGCTTGCCAGGGTGTACAGTACATCATCAGCGCTCATGGCTCTGATGGTGATGCCCTATCTTTGGACTATCGCGCCAACATTGAACTCATAGACCAGGCGAAAGCTCATGGAGTACAGCACTTTGTGTTTATTTCTGTGCTAGGAGCAGACCGAGGATATGAGGATGCTCCTGTTTTTAAGGCAAAAAGAGCAGTAGAGCGATACCTGGAAACTAGTGGCTTAAACTACACTATTTTACGCCCAGCTGGATTAGCATCGAACTTGCTGTCGTTGGCAGAACGGTTTCGTGAAACTGGAGTTTACCTGCTTATTGGTGATCCTAAAAACCGTACCTCTATTGTGAGTACAGATGATTTGGCAAGGATAGTGGTAGATTCTGTGACCGTTGAAGCTGCTCGTAATCGGATATTACCTGTTGGGGGACCAGAGATATTATCACGAGAGGATATTCCCAAAATTTTTAGTCACATTTTCAACAAAGAACCAATCGTGATCAACTCGCCACTGTTTGCAGTAGATGCGCTACGGGGTGCATTAGGTTTTTTCAATCCCCAAGCACAAAAATCTCTAGGAACATTTCGTACACTACTTGCTAACGAATTTTTCTGTACACATGAAGAAGTCGCCCAATTAGAAAGCATTTTCAACTTTGAGATGGAAACATTAGAAAGTTTCTTGCGACGTTATCTAGCGGTTTAAATGGAAACTGGTTAGAGGTTAGTAGTTAGTGATAGTTAACAACTAACTACTAACAACTAACTACTAACAACTAACTACTAACAACAAAAAATTCCCAGTCCCTAAACTAAAATTTTATGAGATATTCCTTAGCTGCAAATGCCACTCAAGCACGTAAAACAAAACAGCGATTTGCAAAACCTGATGAGCATTTATCTTATGAACTGGGTAAGGCAGTACAGGAATTGCCACCCTTATACACTCGATTGTTAGCGGGAACAGTGAGTGCAGTGGTTCTGGGAACGATCGCCTGGTCACACTTTTCGCTCATTGATGAAGTGGCGATCGCATCAGGAGAGTTAATCGCTTCCACGCAGGTACGACCAGTCACATCAATAGGTAATGGCACAATTGTAGCGGTCAATGTCAAAGAGGGCGATCGCATTGTCAAAGGTCAAATTCTAGTTCAACGTGACCCAGATTTACAACAAGTCGATGTCGCGCGCCTAGCCAAATCTGCCAGGTTAATTCAAGAAGATTTACGGCGTTTGGATGCAGAACGTACAGGCTCAAAAGCTGCTGGCACCCAACTTCAAGATGAACTGTTAAACTCTCGTTTACAAGACTATCAAGCGCGTCAAACTGCAGCTGAAGCTGAAGCAAATCGCCAAAAGGCGCTACTTGATCAAGCGAAAGTACGCCTGACTCGGTTGCAAGAAAATTTAGTGAACGCTAGAACTAGCCTTACCAATGCCAAAACGAACTTGGTCAACGCTCAAAATATTGGTAGTAAAGTTGAAAGCGGCTTAGCAATTGCCCAGAAAAGGGAAGAAAGCCTAAAAACCCTTGTGACTCCTGGTGCAATACCTCGACTTGATTACCTAGAAGCACAAGAAAGACTCAATCGGGTCAATACAGAAATTACTAGAGCAAAGGATGAGGTGACTAACTCCCAAAATAAAGTAACAGACGCTCAAGACAAAGTCACATCAATAGAAAAGGATATTGCTGCCCAGAGTCAAGAAATTCGCCAAGCCGAAGAAGCATATGAAGCTGCTCGCACTCAAGTTCAGCGTTTGGAATCAGAACGCCAGAGTGAAATTATCACCCAAATCAACAAGCGCAAAGAAGAACTGACTACCGTGCAGGGTCAGCTTGAGCAGGCGCGGAAGCAGCAAGATATGGAAACAATCAAAGCTCCAGTCGCAGGTACTATCTATAGAATTAAAGCGACGAAAGGACCAGTGCAAGCAGGTGAAGAGTTATTGTCCATTTTACCAGAAGGAGAAGAACTCCTTTTGGAGGTGAAAGTCCTCAATCGGGATATTGGTTTTATTCACGAGGGAATGAAGACAAAGGTGAAGATGGCGACATTTCCCTTCCAAGAATTTGGCACGATTGATGGCGAGGTGGTGCAAGTCAGTCCAAATGCCATTGTTGATAAAGAAATGGGCTTAGTTTTCCCCACAAGAATTAAGCTGAAGAAACACTCAATAATGGTGCGGGGACAAGAAGTCGCCTTTACTCCGGGGATGGCTGCTAATGGTGAGATTGTTACGCGCAAGAAGTCAGTTTTGACGTTCTTAATTGAGCCAATTACTCGTCGCTTCAGTGAAGCATTTTCTGTGAGGTAAGTATGAGCTAACCAGCCTTGGCGTGACTACGGGATGGTGGCGCGATGCCTAAAGGCTGGGCTTATGTATTGGTGAGTGCTTCAATTATGTGTTAAAAGTTTGAGAGAGTGAGTTCTAGGCGTAACGCACACCAAATGCGATGCGTTACGCGCTGCTTTAACGCATCCTACAACTAACGTTTACTTTCATGGTCTTAATTATTAGTGTGAACTAACTATTCCCAAGATTCATCCAGCATTTGTTTATACTTTTTCAAAATATTTTCATCACTGATGCTGTAGCTAATGGTGTCATCCAGTGTGCTTTTGTAATTTGAGATTTGTGATGAGAGAACTGGATTAACGATATTATTGGACTCAGGTGTAAGGCTGATACCAAAGCCAGAAGATTGCATATTATTGAAGAAATTATGCAACTGGTCTTGTGCAGTAGTCATTTTGCCTGACCATAGACTTTCAAGAGTTGACCCCAAAGAGCCATCCTGGTACTGTGTAACCCTGAAGCCAGAAGTTGCAGTACTGCTCTGTGTTGTGGAGTTTTTCAAACTAAAGCTTGGGAGGCTAAAGCTTGGCATCTGCGTACTTTGTACTGCTGTATCTGCAATAATTTGACGTACTTGACCATCAGTCAAATTGTGATTAGCACTGAGCATGAGAGCAACGACGCCAGCAACGTGAGGAGTTGCCATAGATGTGCCGCTATAGGAAGCATACTTATTATCCGGAACTGTAGAATAGATATCGACTCCCGGGGCTGTAACGTAAGTCAGTGGACTCATGCCTGCTCGGTTGGAGAAATCAGCCATGTTGTTATTTTGATCAACAGCTCCAACTGCAATTCCCCATTGTTCTGCATAACGGGCTGGATAACCTGGTTGGAAGCCACCATCATTGCCAGCAGCCATAACGACTATGACTCCTTTACTGCTGGCATATTTAATAGCTGTTTGTAGAGTATCATCGCCAGAACTACCGCCCAGGCTGAGGTTAATCACATTAGCTCCATGATCCACAGCATAGTAAATGCCTTGAGAAATCGAACTATAGGAACCTGAGCCTTCAGCATCAAGGACTTTGACTGGCATAATCTTGGCATCATAGGCAACGCCAGTGACACCAAAGCCATTGTTCTGACCAGCAATCGTGCCAGAGACATGTGTACCATGACCATTGTTATCTAAGGTGTTGTTGTTGTTGTCAGCAAAGTTCCAACCATAGACATCATCTATGTAACCATCGCCATCATCATCCTTGCCATTACCTGCAATTTCTTTTGAATTCGTCCAGATATTACCCTTCAAGTCATCGTGCTTGAAGTCAACCCCAGTGTCTAGAACAGCGACAACTACACCTTGACCTGTGTATCCCTTTGCCCAAGCTTCTGGAGCTTTCACAAGGTCAGCTCCCCAATAATTCCCACCAAGGTCAGGAACATCAGCAAAGGTACCTTGACCAGCTGCTTTACCTACGGCGGCGGCTGCATCTATTAAGCCATAGCCAGAGTTGTAATCATACCCACTGTCATCGAACAATTGTTCTTCAACATTTGCCTCTAGGTCATTGATAGTTGGGTTAAAACTACTGTGACCTTTCAGATTTGCGCTGTAGTCATTGTTAGAATGAAAGTCATCTACTGAGGAGATAGAAGTGATATTTAGCCCTTGATTAGAAAAAGAATTGTTATTATCAATCTCGCTGGGCATGAGTATTTTTCCCTCAAATATATCTCTCTTTTTTTTGGCAGCATGACCTGCGAAAACCTTATCTTTAGGCTTTCGTCTCAAAACTATTGCTCATAAGATAATAATTACTATTTGCTAAAAATAAAAAAGATAATTATTTGACAAATAATGTTTTTAAAAATATAAATTCAAATTCTATAGTCTCTAATAAAAAATGTATAACCATTAACTAATCTCTAATCTAGTACCTCAAAATTTGAAGATTGTTTCTGATATACTTAGGTAATATTACTATTTATAAATAAGTATAATTTCTTGTTTATTATGAAAGACCTTTGATATGTGCGGACAGAATTTTTTGTGGGATGCGCTCTTCCTTGGCGTCAAACATCAATGCATCAATCACAAAGGACAGCATGAGTTACGCTTCGCGCTTCCCATCCTACATTTATTTCATTTATTTACGTCGAGCTAGTTAAAATTTCATTCTTTAGTAAAAGTAGTACTGCCATTTTGGCAAGTTTATTTTGGAAAAATCGGATATTAGTAGATTGTGCCAATCATTATTGATACCCGCACGTTTATTGCTATCTACAGAATACTCCCCAAGTAAACGTAATACTGAAATAGCGAATTATCCAAGTAATTTTACGCTATAGGAAATTATACATGGTACTCTTACTGTCTTCTCATAATGTTATCCGGTATCTGCATAAAGCAGGTCTGTGTAGCTCAGAAGAAGGTTCAAATGCTGATTCTGAAGTAACGCGAACTAGCATAAAAAACTTTAATTTACTTGTCACTCTCACTGGAGAAAACAAGCTACTGATTAAACAGGAAAAATCCATTGCTCACGAGGGGAAACCGCAGGAATTTTTCAATGAGTGGTTGTTTCACCAATTACTTCAGGAGTTTCCAGTTTTAGGAAATATTTCTGCGATCGCATCTTTGGTAGTGCATTTTGATGAAGAAAATTCTATCCTTGTTCGTAACTATTTAAAGGAATATTTTGAACTAGCAAGCTTTTATCAAAAAAATTTGTACTTTCCCAAAGCAATTGCAAGCGCCATTGGTGCGAGTTTGGGAGAACTGCATCGTGCCACTTTTAATTGCCGGAAGTATCATGATTTTATGGCAATTGCTCCCCAAGGACAGTTTCGCTATCAATTTTACAATCCAGCGCAAGGGATAGCGTCTATCGGTCCTGAGATTTTTGGCAACGTTCCTACAGAAGCATTGAAATTCTACGTTTTCTATCAACAATCTGAAAATTTAGAAGCGGCAATTGCAGAATTAGCATATGAGTGGAATGCTTGCTGCTTAACTCATAATGACCTGAAATTAGAAAATATTTTAGTGCATTCAAGGTGGGATCAATTAGACAATTGCCTTGTACGACTCATAGACTGGGAAGCTTGTTCTTGGGGAGATCCTGCTTATGATTTGGGAACTTTAGTAGCAAGCTATCTGAAAATTTGGTTAGAGAGCCTAGTAGTAGACTCCACTATTGAATTAGAAGAATCTTTACTTTTGGCATCGGTGCCATTGGAAGCTCTCCAGCCCTCAATTATAGCTCTCATTTTGGCTTATCTTGATACTTTCCCAATGATTCTTGATTATCATTGTGACTTTGTTCAACGAGTCATTCGGTTTGCAGGTTTAGTTCTTATTCATCAAATTGAAGAAAATATTAAACTTTACAAGTGTTTTGACACTTCAAGTATACAAATATTTGAATTTGCTAAAAAATTACTGACAAAACCACAAGAATCTGTATTAAGTGTCTTTGGTATTGCAGAGTCAGAAATCGTAAAACTTTTTGTAAAATCTGCTCAAGATTCTTATCAAGAAACTGAGAATAAATTGCTTCGCCTTTATTACGACAAAACCCGCCTGCGCGGTTGTTAATGCGAAAAGATGAGGAAGATATGGCTATTTTTCCTCATCTTTAACAACTTCATATATCGTTTAACAAGGTGCAATAATGCTAGAAACGTCTACCAAACCACTGCTAAATTCTCTATTAGATATCGCTAGCAATATCCAAATTGAATCTAATTTTTGCATTCGCCATCCTACATATCAACCCTTTGCTCTACCAGCTAAAATAGCAGAGCGAATTCGACAAAATGCGCCAGTGTTACAACACAAGTATCTTACTCTGTTACTACGAAATTTTCTTCACGGTATTTATTATAATGGCTCTCTGCAAACCAGATTGTCACTTAATAGTGATTTGAGTCATGACTTACCACATAAAATTTTAGAAAGTTATTCTATCTTTGAGATTGATTGGCAATTTTACGAGCTACTAGATAATAGTAATCACGGTATAGGTTATTTTGATCCAGGTTGGCAGGTGTTGCGACGAGAACCTGATGGTAGTATTGCAGTGACCAAAAGCGATTTGACATTGTATGTTGAGTACAATCACTCTTCTGTTTTTGACACACTAGCGTTTACGGGTATGTCCTACCACAAATCAAACTGTTCGTCTCAGAACACAGAACCGTCAACGCAGACTGCCAAAGTCGGAGAGTTGATTAATATCTGGATGCCTAAAAATCGGCTGCAAAACGGCTTTTACGTGGCGGTTAGCAATGTCGGACAGGATTTGCTGTCTAACGCAGATGCTAATTTGAGTATAGGGCAAATTTACTTCAATGTGACTGCCATGGGTGCGATCGCCCTTATGGATAGCCTCACACAGCAACTAAACGACGCTGCGATTCCCTTTAATTTTCAAGTTTTACACAATCGGGTTGCCTATGGACGCTACGACTCAGGAGTGCTGTCCTTTGAACGCGAAGACTATCCAATAGTGAGAAAAGTGCTTCAAGCTGTCTATGCACAGCATAAATCTCATTTTTACAGAGAAATCCCCTTATTTACCAAGTTTTTGGCACCGGGGTTGAGTTTTGCTGAAGAAATCAGCCAAAAATTTGCCGCACAGGAAAGTTTTGGAATGAACCGGTGCCAAATCGTGGCTAATGCGTTGTTGGAAGTTTGGGAACAAGGTAAGGATTCTATTGAGGAGCGCATGAGGGCAATTCACCTACATTTTACTCGGCTCGGTCTTGATTTACAGCGTCCTTACCTCAATCCTGGCTCTGAGGATATTTACTACCCATTAAACTGATAATATATCGCGGTAAAATTGTTTACTATAGCAGGCTTTTAGCCTGCTATATTTTTAAATTCTGAATTTTGAATTTCTAAATATGCCCTTTACTTATAACCGTACTGTTCGCTTTCAAGATACTGATGCTGCTGGAGTCGTTTACTTTGCCAATATCTTGGCTATTTGTCATGAGGCTTATGAAGAGTCGTTAGTAGTGTCTGGCATTAATCTCAAAGAATTTTTTACAAATCCATCTGTGGCTTTCCCCGTTGTTCATGCAAATGTGGACTTTTTTCGTCCTCTGTATTGTGGTGACAATTTGGTTATTAGATTGATGCCTCAACAGCTTAGTATTGATAGATTTGAAGTGGCTTATGAAGTGATGGTTGGTGAGATGATGGCTGCTAAGTCAGTCACTAGGCACGTTTGTATTGAGACAAATAGCAGAACCAAAACAGAGTTGCCAGAAAACATGAAGGAATGGTTGGAGAATAACAAGAGAGGTGCAGAGAGTGCAGAGAGAAGAAAGTCAAGAGAGGTTATTTGAAAAGTCAAGAGTCAAAAGTCAAAAGTCAAGAGTCAAAGGAAATTTTCTTCTAGTCAGTCTGACTAGTTTGAAGAAATTTTTGGGCTATTTGTTGTAATTCTTGGCGATTGATTTTGCCTTGTGAGTTTCGAGGTAAATTTTGTACCGGAATCCAATGTTTAGGAATTTTAAATTTACTAAGTTTTTCTTTTAGGAGATTTCGGATTTCTAAAACAGAGGTATTTGAGTTTTTGGGTATATAAATTGCTGTGACTGCTTGTCCCCAGAGTTTATCGGGTATCCCAATAACAGATACATCTGCTACCATTCCTGTTGCTCTAATGGTTGATTCGATTTCTATGGGATAAACATTTTCGCCACCTGTAATGATTTTGTCGCTGTTACGCCCGACGATATGTAAATATCCTTGGTTATCTAAGAAACCCAAATCATCAACTTGCAAATATTCTTGATGTTCCCAACTGTTAGGATAGTAACCTAGTGCTAGAGATTGAGAATAAATTGTGATATTTCCTATTTGATTTGAATTCAATTCTTTGCCTTGATAATTAGAAATTTTTATATGAGCATGGGGGAGAATTTGAGTACAGCTATTTTTCCCATTGAGAAAATCATCTGGTTTAAGGGTGGCAATTTGCGATGCAGTTTCTGTCATGCCATACGTGGGAGCTAACCGGATGTTGTAATATCGAGCTTTTTCTAAAAGTTCATTCCAAGCTGGTGCACCTCCTAAGAGTACTGTTTGAAACTGGGAGAGCCACTCAGTTAATTTAGAATTTTGTAGAAGACGTTGTAACTGAGTTGGTACTAAAGAAATAAAAAAAATTGTTGGATCAAGATTCTCTATTGGACTAGATTCTAATTCTTTAAACGGTAGGATAACTAACTTACCACCAGTGCTAAAAGAGCGCATAAATTGCATTAAACCGCTGACATGATAAAGCGGTAATACACAAAAAGAATTCACTTCCTTGAGCAGAAAATATTCTGTAAATCCTCGCACAGACGCCATTAAAGTTTCCCAGGTGTGAATAGCAAACTTTATCTTTCCTGATGAACCACCAGTGGGAATCATGATTAGTGTCGAGTGGAGAGAAATCTCCCTTGGGGAAACGATGGAGGGAAAAACCTCCCCTTGTCCCCGCGTCCCCGTGTTCTCTTCTGTTACTCCCCAATTCTTAGTCCCTAGTCCCCAAATTAAATCCGGCTTGACTAAATCAAACACCTGTTGCCATTCTTGTGGTGTCCAATCGGGGTTGCAAAGAAAAACAGGACAACGAGCTGCACAAGCGGCGAGAAAACCTGCTAAAAAGCGCACTGGTTCGCGTTCAGCGAGGATAATTCTTAGTGGTGTTCCTCGATAATGTGAAAACTGCGTTAATTCTGAATAGAGTTGTTCGGTTAATTGTGCAAATAAATGGCTGTCATCACAAATTAGCCAATCATTCGTCAGAGGCTGGCAAAATGCTCGCTGCACAAAATTTTCTATAATTTTTTCCATAAATCTTCTGGCAAAGTTGCTTCTTGGGCAAACCAATGGTTGACACCAAAACCTACGGCTCTGTTATGCTCAGATAATTCAGCTGCTAGCTTGAGTGCAGCTTGTCTACCAATTGTGGTTTCAAACACAGATGAAAAGACAGCGTCAATTTTATGCTGTTGACAAAACTGACGCAGACGCGATGGTGAACCGACTATCCCAGGCTTAATCACGAAAATTTTTCGCCAACCTTGTTTAAAGCAGGTGACGAGTTGGTGAAGTGTCGCGACAGATTCATCTAGGGCGATCGCCGTCTGGTAACAATCACTCAATTTCAACATCGCCTCAAATTGATCTACTGACAAAGGCTGTTCAATAAATTCAATTTCTACGGGAAATTTGTTATTTGTCTTAACATTGTCACAAGTTCGGAGCCATAAGTGAGCTTGTTCATAGCTCAATCCGCCGTTGGCATCTAATCGTAGTTTTGTAGAGGCTGGCAAAGTTTGAGAGAGTATTTCAAAAATTTCTAGTTCTTGGGCAATTGGATAAACGCCTATCTTCCATTTAAAAGTGCTGTATCCTTCCTTCCACAGCTTCTGCCATACCTCCAGTGCTGCTTCCCCAGCTGGTAATAACCCACTGTAGGAGACAATGGGACAATGGGACAAGGGGACACCGAGACACGGAGACACAGAAACTTTTTCTCTCTCCGCATCAGCGCGTCCCCCATTCTCCGCATCTTTCTTCACTCCCCACTCCCAAGCTGACTCAAACCCAAACTGACACGCAGGTAACTCGTCAGGAATCGAGAAAATCGTCTCTTGTGTGATTTCCTCTGGAAGTTGATGACAAAATTCTAGGGCTTGTTCTAAGGTTTCAGAACCAAACCAGCTAATTGGTGCAATTTCCCCCCAACCAATGTTTCCTGTTTCATCCGTGAGGCGGAGGATAACACCTTCGCGGATATCCCAAGTCCCATGACTTGTGGAGAGCGATCGCACAAATTTCTGCTGATAAGGACGAAACTCAAATTGATATCGCATCAAAAGCCTACAAGCAAGAATCCTAAACCAAACAGCAAACAACTCCAAAAATGCACGGATACGGCAATAAATTTACAGTTCTTCACTTTTTCCGGCTGATTGTGATTTTCCTGGACATGAGTGCATAATTTTATAGCGAAGGGTAAACTCGCAAAATTGAGTAAAGTCCATGCTGGAAAAATCCCACAAACGACAAAAAGCAAAGTGAAGGCGTAAATGCTACTCGTAAACCAAGGTAAGAGTTGAGCTGCTTTTTGTGTTCCTATCCGGACTATTGGGGAACGCTTGCCTGCTGCTATGTCATCCTCAACTTGGTGAAAGTGCGAACAAAATAAAATTAAACTTGTTGCAATTCCGACAATCACCGAAGCTGCAAAACTCATTGTTGACCAGCTAGCAGTTTGACTATAATACGCTGCTGCGATAGCTAAGGGACCGAACGCAAAAAAGCAAATAATTTCCCCCAGGCCTTGGTATCCTAGACGAAAAGGAGGTCCTTGGTAAGTGTAGCCCAAAGCACAACAAACTAAAATTATTTCTATTACGGTTAAGTCTTGTTGCCACCAAGCTATTGCTAGTATTCCTAGCAAACCCAGACCTAAAAATAAATTTCCCAGCCAAAATATTAATAGCTTATTGCCTGTTAAATTCACCAAAGAATGGTGTTTATTTTTGTCAATTCCTGTGTCTGAATCAAAGACATCATTACTGAGATTCTCCCAAGCCAGAATAAAAATTGCAGCAACTAAGAAAGTAGAAAAAATTGCTCCATGAAATATCTTAGTTTCTGCAAAAGCGATAGCCGTTCCTACCCAGATGGGCATAAGTGCAACGCTGTACATTGGCGGTTTTAACGCCGCCATCCATAACTTAGTGTTGGGATAAGAAATCAGCTTTGTAGTCATCAGTCGTGATTAATAAAAGTGCTAGCAACTTTTTGGTCAGAGGTTTTATGGTTTGTCAATTCACCAGATATAGGCACCATACTCAAAAAAGCCACTTTTTCTATAAGAACAAAGCATTCATCCGGTGCATTAACGCTTTAACCAGGTTATGCTCTCTCACTCTCAAATGACAGCAAAAACTTAGCACTGCAATCGGATTTTTGTTAAACCACAATCTGGCAGAGCCATTACACTGGTTAAAAGACGGCTGTTTTGTGTTACCTGTAGAAATACGACCACGAATTATCACTCTTTTGGAAGTTAACTTCAAAAAAATTTACTCTTTCTAGATCCATGACAGTTTCTTCATGTAACGCTGACTTTTTTGTATATAATAAGGAACTATGCTGCTTTCTTTTAGCTGTTCAGCAAAATTGCATAAAGAACAATAGCACGCAAATTGCTAGTCTCTCGCTAGAGATTGACTGGGTTGATCCTCTGGTTGTCCTAAATCAACTCGCAGAACCAAATAAAATTAATTTTTACTGGGAAAATAGAGGAAAAAAGGAAGCACTTGCTGCTGTTGATGCTGTCGCTAAATTGGAAATTGCAGGGAAAGACCGTTTCGCTAAATCAGAAGAGTTTATTCAAGAGATTGTTCAAAATATAACTTGCTTTTCTAAGACAAACCAAGTTTTTTCTGGAACTCAATTTTTATGTAGTTTTAGTTTTTTTGATCAAAATACCCAAGCAGGTTATCCATTTTCAGCAGCTACCATTTTTCTCCCACGTTGGCAAGTGACTGTCAAAAATGAGTGTTGCGTCTTAGTTTTAAATACGATTATCAATGCTGAGGTGGATATTCAGAAAATATTACAAATTTTTTGGCGCAAAATAGAAATCATTGATTCTTTAAGATATAATCCATCAAATCTTGATTGTTCTTTTTTACCAAAATTTAGCAAGAAATCTGTTGCCAATCCTCAAAAGTTTAAGAATTCTGTCTTGTCAGCTTTGGAGAAAATTCAATCTCATCATTTAAGTAAAATTGTTTTGGCGGATGCACTAGATGTTAGGTCAAATGCTCACTTTAATTTAATTCAATCTTTAAATAACCTGCGCCAACTGCACCCTAATTGTTACATATTTTCTATAGGAAATGGGAAAAGACAGAATTTTATAGGGGCAAGTCCAGAACGCTTAATTAGTATTCAGCAACAACAGTTAATTACTGATGCTTTGGCTGGTTCTGCACCACGAGGTAAAACACCTGCTGAAGATGCGGCTAATGCAAGTCGGTTACTCAACAGTGAGAAAGAAAGGCATGAACATTCCTTGGTGATTGATTTCATTACACAACGTCTGTCTCAACTCGGTTTACTCCCTCAAGTTTTAGCGCCTCGCTTACGGCAATTATCTAACATCCAGCACTTATGGACGCCTATCAGCGCCGTCGTTCCTAGTAACGTACATCCATTAAAGATAGTCGCGCAATTGCATCCTACACCAGCAGTTGCGGGTGCTTCCCGAGAAGTGGCTTGTAGCGAAATTCGTCGCTATGAAAGCTTTGAAAGGGGTTTATATGCTGCACCGCTTGGTTGGGTAGACTTGGAGGGAAACTGTGAGTTTATTGTGGGAATTCGTTCAGCACTTATAGATGGCGATCGCGCCAGACTTTACGCAGGTGCTGGTATTGTTGCTGGTTCTGATCCTGACAAAGAACTTGCAGAAGTTCAACTCAAATTGCAAGCGTTGCTAAAAGCATTAGTTTAGAATTCCCTGTAATGTTATTAACAATTGCCTAACAGTGTAAGGCTTTGACAAAAAAGTTTCAACGCCAACCGCTTGCGTAAATTGCTTATTGTCTGAAAGCCCGCTTGCAGCCATAATCTTGACATCTGGATTCATTTTTTGCAAAGCACGGATGGTGGTTATGCCATCCATAACTGGCATCATCATATCTACAAATACAACTTTAATTTCTTCCCGATTTTGAGCGTACAATGCCATTGCTTCAATGCCATCACAAGCTGTTAACACTTTATAGTTGTAACCTTCCAGCATAATTTTGGTAATCTCTCGAATTTCAGCCTCATCGTCTACTACCAAAATCAATTCCCCATTTCCCGTAGGCAATTCTGAATGTTCTATGAGCGAGGTTCGGTTCTCTACGATAGCTTTTAAGAAGACCTGAAATTGTGTTCCTCGACCAACTGTGCTAAAAACATTGACAAAACCGCCGTGACTTTTCATGATACCAAGCACAGTTGACAGACCAAGCCCTGAACCTTTTCCAACTTCTTTTGTTGTAAAGAAAGGCTCAAAAATTCTATCCAATATTTCAGGAGGCATACCAACTCCAGTATCCTTTACTGTAATCATGATGTGGGGACCAAGAGTTGCTTCAAAATTCATTCGGGCATAGTTTTCGTCAATCAAGAAATTTTCGGCAGAAATACTTAAAACACCACCATATGGCATTGCATCACGAGCATTAATGACTAAATTCATCAGCACCTGATGCAATTGTGTCATATTGCCAGAAACAGTCCAAAGATTTGGAGCGACATCAGCGTGAAGTTCGATAGATTTAGGAAATGTGTGTCTAGTAAATTGCTCAATTTCTGATATCAAATGCCTCATTTGTACAATAGTGTGCCTACCTTCAACACCGCGTGCAAACGATAGGACTTGCTGAACCAAAGCTGCACCACGCTGAGCGTTTGTTTCTAATGTCTCCAGGAGCGGCTGGTTTCGCTCATCAGGAGATCTCATCCGCAAAAGTTGAGCAGACATGAGCATGGGAGCGAGTATGTTGTTGAGATCATGCGCTATGCCGCTAGCAAGTGTACCCAAGCTTTCCAGCCGCTGAGTGCGGAGAAACTGGGCTTCAAGTTGTTTCTTTTCGGTGATGTCGGTGTCAACGCTCAGGATAGCTTTTGGATTTCCGTGTTCATCGCGTACTAGTGTCCAACGACTTTCAACGACGATTTCTGTGCCATCTTTCATGAGTTTATGCAACTCACCACACCACTCACCTGCAAGGTTAACTTGATGAAGAGCCTCTTCAACCTGCGGCGAAGTTTCCTTGTACAATAGCTCGTTGGCATTCTTACCCAAAACTTCTGGCGCTTTCCAACCGTAAAGATTCTCAGCTCCTGTGTTCCAGAAGACAATTTTGCTTTCTAAATCTCTCACCAAAATGGCATCTTTAGCAATGTTCAGTAGAGCAGCTTGTTCGTGGATTTTCTGTTCTGCTTTTTTGCGCTCGGTGATATCCATTGCGACACCAATCATACGGATTGGTTTCCCAGTGTGATCATAGTGCACCTGACCCTTAGCACCTATCCAGCGCAGCGTGCTTTCTGGTTGAACGGTTCGAAATTCAACTTCATAGTCTGCCCTGGTTTCAACAGCATTCCTTATGGAAGTAGCCACAATCTCGCGGTCCTCAGGATGAATAGAGTTGAGAAAATCCTCTAAGGTATGCCCATGAGAACCTGAGGGAATGAAACCTATTGCTCCCGTAGGAGCATAATCCAAGCCTTTATTATTGGGTATATTCCAGTCCCAAGTTATCATGCGAGCTGCTTCTAAGGCTAACCTCAATCGTGCTTCCCTGTCTTGCAGTGCTTCAAGCGTCAGCTTTTGCTCTGTGATATCTATGCACGAACCAATGTAACCCGCAAAACCACCGTCGGAATGAAACCTTGGAGTGCCTGTATTTAGTAGCCAACGATACTCACCATCAAAACGCCTGAGGCGGTATTCCATGGTGAAACTTTGACGAGCATCAAATGCAGTTGTGTAGGTTTCTGAGCAAACCTGCAAATCATCAGGATGAATAAGTTCTGCCCAACCCTCACCTAGTTCTTCTTCGAGTGTGCGTCCAGTAAATTCTAACCAGTTTTTATTGAAATAATCACAAAGCTTGTCAGTCCCACTCATCCATATCATCACTGGGGCTGTGTCTGCCATATTGCGAAATCGTTCTTCACTTTCTTGAAGAGCGGCGATCGCATTTTTGCGTTCGGTGATGTCTATAGAAACGCCAACAATGCCGACTAAAACACCTTTATCATCATATATGGGCGAATTCGTCACTGAAATTGGGAACAACGTGCCATCTTGATGCCGAACGAGAAATTCACCAGACCAACTTTCACCGCGCTGTAAGCGGGACAAAATCTCAACGGCTTGCTCTTGTGAAGTTTCAGAAGTAACGACTTGCAGAATATTTTGACCTAAGACCTCCATTGCTGACCAGCCGTAGAGTTTTTCCGCAAAGCGATTCCAATATACAATTCCTCCCTCCACATCAGTAGCAATCACTGCCTGTTCTACCGCTGATAGCAAATGCGCCTGAAAGTTAAGTGCTGCTTCTGCCGACTTGCGTTGGGTAATATCACTAGCTACACCCAAAATCTGTAAGGGCAAACCTTGGGAATTTTTGGTAAATACGGTCTCTCGACTACACAACCAACGCCACTTACCACTGGCATCTCGCATCCGGTACTCTATTTCGAGAACCTCGCCCTCCTTAATAGTTTCAAAACATTTGAGATGTTCTCTCACTCTTGGCATATCATCCGGATGAACGAGATTCGGTAATACTGTCTTTCCCATGGCTTGAATTTCCTGGCAATTGTAGCCAAGAATCTCGAAAATGTGCCGATTTATATAGATGTTGCGCTGTTCAATTAAGTCGTAGACATAGATAATATCTAGGCTGGTTTCAACAATTCGTTGAATAATATGGTGTTTTTCTTGCAAAGCAGCTTCTACCTGGTTGCGCTCTGCAAGTTCAGTTTTAAACTGCAATAACAGCGTGGATTGCTCAATCGCGATCGCCAGTTGAGCCGCGACTTTGCAGGTTAATTCTACTTCCTCCTGCTGCCATGAGAAAGGATGCTGTCTCATCAGGATAAGACTACCCCAAACTTTGGAGTTAAACTGCAACGGTACCACCAACCATGCTCCGCGATAGGTTTGGCTAAAGCTGCGAATGATTTCATCTGAACAAGTACTAGCATCTTCTATTTGCACGACTTCCAAGCGCTTAAGTCGAGTGGCAATTTCATGCTCAGCATCGAAGATTTTTTGCCCGCAAACATTTGGGAAATTTGAAGTGTGATAAGAATTTGTGACATTCAGCCACAGTTCTTGTTCAGGAATATACTGGACAATTTCCACTCGATCAGCTGGTACAAGCTGAGCAATTTCATCAACTGCTGTGGTAAAAATTTTTTCTAAGTCTAGAGAATTACGAATGTTTTGAATCACCCGATTGAGAGCCTGCTCTTTTTGAATCTGGCGTTGCTCCCGTTCGTGTTGGTGTCGCAACGCCTCCAGTTGCTGTTGCGCAGCCAATTGTTTTAACTCAAAAAGGCTTTGGCGCAGTGCAGTGACTTCTTCAATCAACTGTTTTTTTGTCTTTCCTTCATCTTTGCTTTGCATATTAAGTAAAAAGCTCTGTTTGGAGTAGTCTTTTAAAAGATTTACGAAAAGACTTTATTTCAAACTTTATCTCTTTAATGCTTAATGCTTTGAAGGTTTCAAGTTACCTGTTGTTCAAAAAAGTTCAATAATTGCTCATGAAAATTTTCTTTTTGAACAAATTCGACTTACCAGAATGAAAATCTTTATCAAATTGTCAGCTAAAAGTACAACAGGTAAATGCACAAAATCTGGATTTCTTACGGTGAGCATGACTCACCATTAAGCAATTCAGCATTCATAATGAAAAACATTAGACTTGTGAGGGCTGGTAAACTCTTTACCTAGTAACAAACTCACCTTTAATGTATCATCAAGATACTAAGTTGAAAAAACGCAACTCAATTTCTGTAAGTCAATTATAGCCAGTGTTTAGTTGTGCTTCAGCGCAACTAAACACTGAAGTGATGGTCAGAAATATGTTGATTATAAATCCTTATGAGTAAAGGGATTGGCATTTGCACCTGTATAATTAGCTACAACATGACCATTACCAATCATTTGGTATTTGTATGTTACCAAACCTTCCAAACTGACAGGACCACGAGGAGGCATTTGTTGAGTACTAATTCCAACTTCTGCGCCAAATCCATAGCGGAAGCCATCAGCAAATCGGGTAGAACAGTTGTGGTAAACTCCAGCTGCATTTACCAGCGCAAGGAAAGCTTCAGCAGCCTCTGCATCTTCAGTGACAATGGCATCGGTGTGCCTGGAACCATAATCGTTAATGTGGGCGATCGCATCCTCCAATGAATCTACAACTTTAATCGACAAAATCAAATCAGAGTATTCTGTTTCCCAGTCTTTTTCTGTTGCATCTTCAATATTCCGTACAATTTCGCGCGTACGTTCATCCCCTCTTAATTCTACCTGAAGTGGTTGCAAAATCTCAGCTAGTTTCGGTAAGAATTTTAAAACAATGTTAACGTTAACTAACAAAGTTTCAATTGCATTACAAGCAGCAGGGTAGCCCGTTTTGGCATCAACTGTAATGGCAATGGCTTTCTCAATATCTGCAGCTTTGTCTACATATAAATGACAAATTCCATCAGCATGACCTAAGACAGGTATGCGTGTATTCGCCTGGACAAATCTTACAAAAGAGTTAGAACCTCTGGGAATGATTAAATCAACATATTTATCTAATTTCAAAAGCTCCAAGGTTTCTTCTCGTGTGGTTAATAACTGCACAGCATCTGGATTAACAGCAGTTTGAGAAAGTCCTTGTTTAATTGCTTTAACTATTGCTTCACAAGAACGAGTCGCTTCTTTCCCACCTTTGAGAATCACGCCATTTCCTGACTTGATCGCAAGAGTGACTATTTGAATTGCTGCTTCAGGACGTGCTTCAAAAATGATACCCAAAACGCCCAAGGGACAAGTGACGCGCTTGAGAATTAAGCCTTGATCAAGTTCACGATGAATTTGTACTTCCCCAACTGGATCAGGAAGTTTACCAACATCTCTAACCCCAGTAATAGCATCTCTTAACTTATGTTCATTTAACTGCAACCGCTTATAAAGTGGTTTAGCAATTCCCTCTGCAACAGATCTTTCACAATCAGCAACATTTGCTTGTAAAATTTCATCTTTTGCTGCTTCTAAAGCTTGAGCGATCGCTTCAATCGCTTGATTTTTTGCCTCAGTAGAGAGAACTGCCAGCTTGAGTGCTGCTAGTCGAGTTTTCTTAGCAACTGCAATGAGATTTGATGAATCTTCTCCAGAAATAGTCATGCTAGAAAATTGTGTTAACTTTTTACCTTTCAATCATGATATCAACTGTCAATAGCCATTATGACTCATCAATCATTAGTCATTAAGTATTCTGACTCTACTACCTCTCAGAAATTTAGTTTCATAAAGAAGTAGGATTGTTCTGCTGCAAGCTTTTTTCTCTAAAAAAAGCAATTGAAATTTACATAAAGCAAATTAATCTACTTTCTGTGTAGGCAGAGCAATATATGAATAAGTATGCGATCGCTAGCCATAGAAATGTTGGTAAGGTTGCTTTTATCGGCTCAACTAATGTTGGACATCTTGTCATGAAAGTATGCTAAAAATAACCTCAAGTGCGTAACTCTAAAACTCTGTGCTTAGAGTGTTAATCTTGTCTTTGCTAATGTTATGGGCTCGTTTGGGTCGGGGTCTAAATCCCCTTACGTAACCTGTGTGTTCCCCTTCTCCTGCGGAGACGCTAGCGCGTAGCTTGCTTCCCCGTTAGGGGTACGGATGAATCCTGCGGATACGCTCCGCGAGCACCAGTCTTGCCTAGTAGGTCGGGAAACCCCTTCTCCTGCGGAGACGCTAGCGCGTAGCTTGCTTCCCCGTTAGGGGTACGGGTGAATCCTGCGGATACGCTCTTGCAGCGCCAGTTGCCTACGGAGGAGCCAGTACTGCAGGAGGGTTTCCCTCCGTAGGTATCTGGCGTTGGAAACCCTCCTGTAGTGCTGGATTTCCCTGTTCCCTGTTCCCTTTTAAAGTTTATTGTTCTTGTGCTAGTCGGGCTTTAGCTTGCCGCCACAGCGTTTCTAATTCCTCTAAAGTGTAATCAGAAAGGGGACGCTCAGCAAATGCCTCCATCTTTTGCAAACGCTGAATAAAGCGTTGATTTGTTCCCAGCAAAGCAGCTTCCGGGTCAAGATTATTCCAACGGGCAAGCTGGAGAAGAGAAAACATCAAATCACCTAACTCAGCTTGTTGTCGTTGCGGGGTTTCATGGGCTAACGCCTGTTGAAATTCTCTCAATTCTTCATGAAACTTGTCCCAAACCCCATCGATATTTTCCCACTCAAAACCAACTGCAGCCGCCTTTTGCGAAATCTTCATCGTCGCCATCAACGGCGGAAGCTTACGCGCATAATCACTAAGTTTATGACTCAGTTTTTGATTTTCGGGGGATGGTTCTCCTTTTTCCACAGCTTTAATTTGTTCCCAGTTTTGTCGCACCTCATCAACGCTTTGCACCGATACATCACCAAACACGTGAGGATGACGGCGAATCAGCTTTTGGGAAATCCCTTGCGCCACTTCCTTTAAAGAAAATTGTCTGTCTTCGCTAGCAATTTGCGCTTGTAGAATAACTTGTAACAATAAATCACCCAATTCTTCGGCAATTGCGTCTCTATCCCCACTATTGATGGCGTCTACGACTTCATAAGCCTCTTCTATCACGTATGGTGTTAGCGTTTGAGGAGTTTGCGCCAAATCCCACGGACAACCTCCATCAGGAGAACGCAACTTTGCGACCACATCAATTAACTCTTGCAACGCCGCCAAAGTCTCAGCGTTCTTTTGGGTTTTATTCATTTCCATATTGCCCCTTCTATCTACTGCCTTCTTCAAGACTTTGTGCGGCTATTTTTGGCTTTGACTTTCCCCCTACTACTACCGCGACTCGTTGCTTTACGTTTCTTCATTTTTGCACGCGGCGGTAGCAATCCACGAAGTCCTTGCTTTTGCATACGCTTGTATGCTGAGCCTCCCCAGTCACTGAGAGAATGACTCATAGCACCAAGTTCCAACCCTACAAATAGCACAAGAAATTCTGTACTGTAGTGATTGAGCATGGATGTCACACTACCAGCTGTCGTCTGCCAATTCAACTGTACATTCCACAACTTTTGGACAACGAACAAAGCAACAACTGCGGCGATCGCCACCAAACTGCCCAGATAAACAGCTCGTAGCGTCGTCCCAATGATAGGTCCGTGAGATAAGAAAGAACGATGACGCAGGCTTTTTTGATAAGGTAGCCAAATAAAACGCAAGAAACCCCAGCGTTGGTAGTGGCGGGAGTAAATGTCCAAGTCAGGACCAAACATCAGCCCTCCAAACAGAAACCCACTAGCAACCAATAAAGTCAAGTTACCGCTCTTAGTTTGCCAGAAACTGACGCCCGCCACAAACGGCAAAGCCCACAAAGTAATGCGATCGTGAGTCCGACCAGAGGGCATAAGCAATTCAAAATTCAAAATTCAAAATTCAAAATTATGAAAGTCAGACTAAGTCTGGGTTTCAGGGTTTGCATCTGTTGGTTGAATTTGGAGAATTGGCATAAGCAATTCAAAAATTTTCAAGCCATGACTGGTGAGTCGTGAGTCAATTCAATACACAACAGCATACAAGGTATCGAGGATGAGCAAGCCAAAAAAATTTTCAAAAATACTATAGCGTTCTCAAAATTTGTGTGCTACTATAAATTCTTGTGTGAAACCGAGCGGGCGGTTAACTCAGCGGTAGAGTATCTGCCTTACAAGCAGAGAGCCACTGGTTCGAATCCAGTACTGCCCATTTGTAAGTTATCGATGAAAAGAATAGTTACGATTGTAGCAAACACGCTCGAGCATTAGTCTGCTCTCATGGCGGTTGGTCCTTAAAGGAGCACATCCGCAAGATTCACCTGGAGGGAAATCTCCCCCATAGAGCTAACTCTAACCACGTAGATATTGTGGATATTATTCTTTCTGTAAAGATTTTATAGAGCCCGAATGGCAACTTGGATGAACGAAGCGATCGCTGCAAAAGAACTATTGTGAGGTCAGGTCATTCGTGTAGTGCGCCTCAATACAGTTTTTCTAAGACGGGCAACATACCCACTCTACAATAGCTATATTGAATACAGATGAGAACCTCTATAAATGTTGCACCAGCCCATAGCTTTACAACAAACCTATACCCTCTAAACAGGGTAGGACTGGAGTGGAGATTAAGCTTGTTGGGCAGCTGCCATGATTAGATGAATAACTCTATGCTTAGGGAGCAACTTGAAGATATTGAAGTTTATTTGCTATTGGAAGGTATACATCGTTACTACGGATTTGATTTTAGAGATTATGCCCTAGCTTCACTCAAACGGCGGATTTGGAACATCATTAAAGCCGAAGGTTTAACTAGTATCTCCGGACTGCAAGAAAAAGTTCTGCATGACCCCAAGTGTATGGAGAGATTTTTGTATAGTCTCTCGGTTAACGTAACTGCGATGTTTCGTGACCCCAGCTTTTTTCTTGCATTTAGAAAACAAGTGGTGCCAAGATTACGAACTTATCCTTTTATTCGCATTTGGCATGCTGGATGTTCTACTGGCGAGGAAGTTTATTCTATGGCAATTTTACTGCACGAGGAGGGGCTTTATCACCGTTGCCGATTGTATGCTACTGATATCAACGACATGGTTTTAAGAAAAGCTAAAAATGGAATCTATCCATTAGAGTTGATGCAAGATTATACTCAAAATTATTTACAATCCGGTGGCAAAAAATCATTCTCTGAGTATTACACAGCAGCCTATGATCATGCTATTTTCCCCTCATATCTTAAAGACAATATGGTCTTTTCACAGCATAATTTAGTTGCGGATAACTCATTTAATGAGTTTCATATTATTTTATGTCGCAATGTTTTAATTTACTTTAATCAAGCTTTGCAAAATAGGGTGCATAATCTTTTTTATGAAAGCCTTGTTAAGTTTGGAATTTTAGGTTTAGGACGCCAAGAAACACTCAAATTTACTCCGCACGAACAAGATTATGAAGAGTTGGAAGGTGATGATAGAATCTACCGTAGAATTCGGTAAAATAAAGAATATTACAGTTTGAATTGCTAACTCAAATAAGGACAAGATTTCACAAGTGATCATTGAAGATGGCTTTTAAACTCATTGTTGTTGGTGCGTCGATGGGAGGGTTACAGGCACTTGAAGTCTTGCTTGGTGGATTGCCAAAAAGCTTTCCAGTACCTTTGGCAATTGTTCAACATCGTCACAAAACTTCCGATGAGAAATTGAGAATGATCTTGCAGCAGCATACTGCTTTAGTGATTAAAGAGCCGCAAGACAAAGAAGAAATCATGCCTGGTTACATATATTTAGCTCCAGCAGATTATCATTTGATGGTAGAAACAAAAAGTCAGAATGTCCCTTATCCTTGTTTTTCTTTGTCTACTGATGCTCCTGTGACTTATGCACGACCATCAATAGATGTCCTTTTTGAAACTGCATCTGATGCTTATTCAGAAAAATTGATTGGTGTACTCTTGACAGGAGCAAATCATGATGGTAAACATGGAATGTCAAAAATCAAGGCACATGGCGGAAGAACTATAGTAGAGGACCCTTCAACAGCAACTTGCCCGATAATGCCTAAAGCAGCGATAACAGCTGGTGTCGCAGAAACAATTCTACCTTTGGTAGAAATTGCCCCTTTCTTAGTGAAAATTTGTAATTTTTGATAAAGCTCTTGGCTAATTCTTCATATAAAAAAGCTCTAAACTATAACTATAAACAATAGCTGAAGTTATAACTTAAGATAGTGGAAAGAAAGGAAGACCAAAAGTCACAGTCAATAGAAAGACGTGAAAACGCCTTAAGATCTTTCCTAAAGCGTACAGATTAAAATGCCATTTGAACCAAAAGTTAACGTTCTGCTGGTAGATGACCATCCAGAAAATCTGTTGGCCCTAGAGGCAATTTTAGAGAGCCTAGGTCAAAATTTGGTGCGGGCGACATCAGGTGCGGAAGCACTGCGATGTTTGCTCAGTCAGGACTTTGCAGTGATTCTGCTGGATGTGCAAATGCCAGACATGGACGGGTTCGAGACAGCAAACCTGATTCGACAGCGAGAGCGATCGCGCCATACACCAATCATTTTTCTGACAGCATTTAGCACCAGTGACAATATGGTGTTTAAAGGTTATTCCCTTGGTGCAGTGGACTATCTCTTCAAGCCCCTTGAGCCAGAAATTCTGAAATATAAGGTAGCGGCATTTGTTGATCTGTTCCAAAAAACTATTGAGGTCAAGCGACAAGCAGAACAATTGGCAGCAATGAATACTGAACTGAGAAAGCGAGAAGAGATGTTTCGCTCTTTGAGTGCTTGCTCACCAGTCGGGATTTTTTTAACAGATACATCAGGGAAATGTACATACATCAACCCACGGTATCAAGCTATTTATGGTATGACGGTTGAGGAAAGTTTAGGCGAGGGTTGGACACGAGCAATTCATCCAGAAGACCGAGAACGGGTGATTGCCGACTGGTATGCTATCTCCAGTCAAGGACAGGAATACAAGGGAGAATTTCGCATAATTACCCCCATAGGGATTGAGCGTTGGGTTCATATGTCCTCATCTCCAATGCTTTCAGACAAAAGCAAAGTTATTGGTTATGTCGGCACCATAGAAGATATTACAGAGCGTAAACAAGCAGAAGAAGAACATATTAAGTTCATCCGCGAACAAACAGCACGACAAGAAGCTGAGACAGCAAACCGCCTCAAAGATGAATTTTTAGCAACTCTTTCTCACGAACTTCGTACGCCCTTAACTTCGATATTGGGTTGGTCAAGACTGCTGCGCCAACGAAAGTTGGATGAGAAAGCCATTGCACGCGCTTTGGAAACAATAGAGCGCAACGCTTCTTTACAAGCACAACTAATTGACGATATTTTGGATGTCTCGCGAATTATACGTGGTAAACTGCTCCTCAATTTATGTCCAGTTAACCTGACATCCGTCATTTCAACAGTTGTTGAGAGTGTGCGCTTAGAAGCTGAGACAAAAAATATTCAACTTGAATATGTTATTGAACCTACTGCCCAACAGAGCCAGAATTGGGGAGGTGGTGAGACAGCAAGCAGTTCAAAGGAGGGGAGCCAGTCCGTTGCGAGGGTTCCCCCGGTTCAAGGAACTGGCGTTTTTCCTCGGAAAGAAACTACAGTGCTGCCGGAGGGGAGCCACAATGAGGGCAAAGCACGCCGCAAGCATACGCGAACACCCAGTAGCCCTATCTCCCCATCACAAACAGCGTCCTCTCCCTTTGTTGTTTTCGGCGATCCAAACCGCTTGCAACAAATTGTGTGGAATTTAGTCAGTAATGCCCTCAAATTCACACCCAAGGGTGGAAGAGTCGAAGTCCGGCTGTCAATCGATACTGAGTTCCCAGTCCTGAGTACTGAGTCTCACTCAGAACAACTCAACACTCAGCAACGCCAGGAGCAAATGCTACCAGAAGCCGGGCAAGAGAAAAGCCCTTCAGTACTGCTTCAGGTCAACGATACAGGGAGTGGCATTAGCCCAGATTTTCTTCCCCATGTTTTTGACCGTTTTCGTCAAGCAGATGGCAGCATCACGAGAAACCAAGGTGGGCTAGGACTAGGACTGGCAATTGTGCGTTATCTGGTGGAAATGCATGGGGGAAGAGTTTACGCCACAAGTCCAGGGGTGGGACAGGGCTCAACTTTTACCGTGAAGTTGCCGCTTGTAGAGACACCCAAAGGAGAAGAGGTGAGGGAGGAAAGGCGCAGAACTGAGCAGGGAGCAGGAAGTAGGGAAGCGGGAGAAGTAGAGGAAGATAGGGAGGTGGGGAGGTGGGACACTCAGGAGAAAAGCCTTTCCCTATCACCACATAACCCCGTTTCCACATTGCCTCATTACCCGCTTTTAAGAGGTTTGCAGGTTCTAGTGGTTGATGATGATACTGATACACGAGATTTCGTCACGACGACCTTGCAACAATATGGGGCGACAGTGATAGCTGTAGGATCAGTACGACAAGCACTTTCAGCTATCGAGAAATTGCCTCCTGATGTCCTCATCAGCGATATTGGAATGCCAGAGGAAGATGGCTACACCTTAATTCGTGAAGTCAGAAACCTAGAACCCGAGATAGGTGGGCAGATACCAGCGATCGCCTTAACAGCATATGTCAGAGAACAAGATTGCACGCGAGCGTTAGAGTCAGGCTTTCAGATATACGTCACCAAGCCAGTAGAACCAGTGAACTTGATTGATGCGATCGCAAAACTGACGCAACGCAACTGCGCGGTTTAGCTGAGTACAGTGATTGGTGAGTTTTTGAATGTTCACTGTTCCCCAACATGCACTTTGTCGCTGATAAAGTTATTTTTGAGTATAATATAATACTAATAAATTACGATACCACCAAATCAGGAAAAACTTCTTGAACTGCAGGATGAACTAAGCGATGAGCTTGCACATTCAAACCTTTGGCTAATGCTTGGTTATTCGTCAGTGCTTTTATCCCCAAATTGGCTAACTGCAAGACATAGGGTAATGTGCTGTTATTGAGTGCCTGCGTGGCAGTCCAAGGTACTGCCCCTGGCATATTAGGAACACCATAATGTACCACACCTTCTTCAAGATAGACAGGATGAGTGTGAGATGTGGCGTGTAAAGTTTCCACGCAACCGCCTTGATCAACAGCAACGTCAACGATGACAGACCCAGGACGCATTTGTTTGACTAAATTACGTGATACCAGGATAGGTGCTCTACGTCCCGGTATGAGAACAGCACCAATCAGTAAGTCAGCGTCTCTGACTGCGGTTTCAATATGGGCAGAGTTGCTGTAAAGAAGTTCTACTCTAGAACCAAATAAGGTTTCCAGGTAGCCTAGGCGCTCAACATTAACGTCTATAATCTGGACAGCAGCACCCATACCCACAGCAATTTTAGCGGCTTCTGTACCTACGACACCGCCACCAAGAATCACAACTTTGCCTGGTCTCACTCCGGGAACACCGCCTAATAAAACGCCTCTACCACCATGGTGGTGATGTTCTAAGAACCTTGCCCCAAACTGTACCGATAAGCGACCCGCGATAATGCTCATAGGAGTGAGCAAAGGTAATTTATTGCTACCTGGTTGTTCTACGGTTTCATAGGCGATCGCCGTCACACCGCAATCAATAAGATGTTCGGTTAACTTTCGATCTGCTGCTAAATGCAGATAGGTAAACAAAATTTGCTCCTTCTGCAAAAATTTATACTCCCCAGCTTGTGGCTCTTTCACTTTCACAACCAGTTCACGGTTCCAGGCTGCGTCTGCTGTGGGAACTATCACTGCACCAGCGCTTGTATAATCATCATCTGTAAATCCTGCACCAAAACCTGCTTGAGTCTCAACAAAAACTCTATGACCATTTTCTTGTAAGACTCTTACACTAGAAGGGCTCAACCCAACTCGAAACTCTTGGTCTTTCGTTTCTTTTGGAATACCGATTTCCATTGACTGCCTCTTATGAATTTTTGTTTAGATATAGTTTGTCAGTCTCATCCCTGGTTGTTTGAATCAGAGACTACGAATTAAACAAGTTATTGTTAGGGGAAAGTCTTGAGTGCATAGACACTGCTAAGCATTAAGTCCCAAGTGCTGAGGAAAATGTTTTGTATGTCAAAAAAATGACTCAGAAACGCTTGTCCTACGCCACAGGATAAGAAAACACCAAGCCCTTCTCCTGTCACCAGACGCACTCGCGTTCGGGTACGTAGTCGCCACAGAGGGTTTCCCTCCGAACTGCTCGCTGTCTCACCACCCTCTGGGGGTTTATAACGGGTGAGAGTCCAACAAAAAGCTGCCCGCACGGAGGGAACCTCTGCACAGCGCTGTTCTACTTATTGCTCAAAACTCAGAACTACTGAACTTTCTCCTATATCACCTAATGTACTTCAAACTTTTGCTCTTGACGATTGCCCTCTTGACGATTGCCAAAGTACTTCTACAATAAACGAAGAAACGTAAATAAATATTAACAGTGACAATTGTGTTTGATAGCTATTTGATAGCTCAAAATGTGTTGTCACTTACATATGTCGTTAAAAGTTCATTTAGTAAAAAGAGGTTTCTAATGATGACACAGCCACAGCCAAGCGTTACTCCTAAGCTAGAGGACCCAAAGTTCGGTTTTAACGAATATGCTGAGCGGTTAAACGGTCGAGCTGCAATGATTGGCTTCCTAATCATGGTGGTGATTGAATACGTGACTAACCAAGGAGTGTTATCATGGCTCGGTCTAAGATAAGATTTCCACAAAGCATAACAGCGGTCCTAGATGTAAGCTATAAATAATGAAAAGCCAAAACCAGTTGGATTTTCCAGCTGGTTTTGGCTTCATCTGGTATCTTTGGGAAGTCAGGGTGAAAAAAATTCTAAAAAATAATTCTGAACTTTGAATTGTTGAATTTTGAATTGTAATATGCCCTCACATCCCTACACCTTCCTTAACTTAAGAAAAGTATAATGATATTGAGGCTCTCATCAAAAGCGTCAACTGCAGGTGAGGTATTCTCAGTAAATTTACATAAAAGGTGAACAGGAACAAACCAAGCTGTGATGAATGCTGTATTTCCTCGTTTTTTGAAGTCAGCCTACCGTAAGGAACCACTAATAAGTGTGTTGCTTACGATAGGAGTGGTAGATGCATTTATTGGTGGATTTGACGATAGCTGGTCGTTGTTCGCTTTTGGTTTGGGAACAGCAGGGGTAGCGCTAGCCTACAAGTTCTGGCGTATCCAGCAGCGCCAACCCATACCTGAGGAGCCTGTGGTGCAACATTACTTGCCTTCCCGTTCGTCAAGTTCTGCTTTACCCATGCTGAGTGTTTCTAAGAAAAAGCCGCCATACTAGTAGATTTGAACTGTAAGATTTGAAATTATGTGGTTAATGGTCGCTGAGTAAACCATTTGCCCTGTAGTATGCTCTGCTACATCTAGTACCAATATCCTCATTTCCGGGCGGGGCTTTCCCGCCCTAGAATTTGGTACAGACTAGTTTGAGATATTTGAAATATATGGATAACTCTGACAACAAATACCTCTGCCAAATCCAAAAAGCGAAGCGTTCTCAGCGTAGAGAAAGATTTGGATCTCAGATGACCAAAGCCACCAAAGCTAAAAATTTGGTGATGCTTATGAGCTTAGCAGGTGCTATTGCTATTGCTCCTTTCATCCCAATACCATCATCTTCCACCCCCGCTAAGGCTCAAGTGACACCAGGGACCCAACCGACCACAAGCTTTGCTAAGCCACAAATTATTTACAGCTTCATAGAGCATTCAGGAACAATTAAATCCCTTGCTTTTACTCCAGATAGCCGAACTCTAGCCAGTGGCGGCTCTGATAACGAAGGTGTCATTCGCCTGTGGGATACAACAACTGGCAAAAGAATTGGAATTATTCGCAGAGCACATAAAACAGCAATAGAATCTATAGTTATTTCGCCGGATGGTCAAACTCTTGCTAGTGGTGGTGATGATAATATAATCAACCTTTGGAATCTGAACAACAATAAATTTACCCGTTCATTTGTGGCGCATACGAGCAATGTGTTGTCCTTAGCAGTGACGCCAAATGGGAAAGTTCTCGTCAGTGGTGCATTGGACGGTATTCGGATGTGGGATTTGCTACAACAGCGCCCTCTGGCGACTCTGACACGCTTTGATAACCTCATTTATACACTGGCAATTAGTCCTGACGGTCAGACGCTGGCAAGTGGTGACAACGTTGGTGTGATCAAACTGTGGGATTTGAGTACTGGAAAATTAATCCGTACAGTTCCAGCGGCGCATTCCAATACAGTCACTAAACTCGTGTTTACTCCAGATGGAACGACCTTGGTGAGTGCTAGCCGTGATCGCACGATTAAACTCTGGAATGTCAGCACTGGACAATTAGTCCGTACTCTAGTAGGACACAACAACTGGGTCAATGCTATTGCCATCAACAGCAACGGACAAACCCTTGCAAGTGCTGGCAGAGATGGAATTAAGCTGTGGGATTTAACGTCAGGCGAGTTATTAAATACACTGTATGGACATTCCGACTGGGTGAGTGCCATCGCCTTTAGTCCTGATGGAACCAAGCTTGCTAGTGGTGGATTTGATACAAGAGTTAATGTTTGGCAACTTCAATGATTCTCGCTCAGAGATTGCAACAGATTTATTAGCAGATATGGAGGAGAGTTGATCGAAGAGGGAACGGGGAACAGTGTTCTCTGTTTCACGTTCCTAGTGCGGAATTTAACTCAAAATCTGAGAAATCATTCGGTTTGCTTGTGACAAGTAACCACCACCAAATAAATTGAAATGATTCAATATTTGATACAAATTATACATAATTTTTCTGTATTTATACCCCTCATCTAACGGCCAAACTTCGTTGTAACCCTGATAAAACGCTGCTGAGAAACCACCGAAGAGTTCTGTCATGGCGATATCAACTTCGCGATCGCCAAAATAAGTTGCCGGGTCGAAAATCACAGGTTCTCCGGAAACTGTACACCCAGCATTTCCTCCCCACAAATCACCGTGTACCAAAGAGGGCTGCGGGTTGTGAGTCGCCAAAAGTTGCGGAATTGCAGCTAGTAATTCATTCTCTTGGGGAAAATGACCACCTTTACGTCTTGCCAACTGAAATTGATAGCCCAATCGATGCTTAGCATAAAACTCTGCCCAATCTGCAGTCCAAGTATTTATCTGAAGAGTAGAACCGATGGTATTATTTATATCCCAGCCAAAACCTTGACTGCTGGTAGCTTTGTGCATTGCCGCTAACTTGCGCCCCAATTCTTCCCAAGACTTTGTATGACCAGAACCTATTTCCAGCCATTCCAGCACCAAATAGCTAGAATGACCAGCAGTACCCCAGCAAATGGGTTTGGGAACGCGGATAGTAGCCGTTTGGTACATTTGCTTTAAGCCTAGCGCCTCAGCCTCGAACATAGCGACTTGCGAGGCTTGATTCAACTTAACAAAGTAGCTGCGCTGAGTATCAGAAACACTATACCCTTGATTTATACATCCACCACCAACAGAACGCCGCTGCAACGATTGAAATTTTTCGCCAGTCACCTGGCTAATATGACCATCAATTTCAGTCCACATTGTTCAATAAAAAATATGGCAATAGGAAATATGGCAATAGAAAATATGGAAAATTTACCCGCTCATTCCCTAATCTACACTGGTTTGAGAACAACGACACCATAAGCATCCGGACAAAGAAATTCTTGTGCTGCTTGCATCAGGTGAGTTGTTTGTTGGGATTGAATCCGGGCTGGGTAGCTAAATGCTGGTTCCAAATCTCCCACCGTTGATTGGTAGTAACCGTATAAAGTAGCGCGATCGCTTGGTGTTTCATTGCCAAAAATAAATCTGTTAGCCACTTTTGTCCGCACGCGAGCAATTTCTACCTCTTGCACCATTTCTGTTTGCAGATTGCGGATATGTTGCCCAATCCCAGCCTCTACAGCTGGCAAGTTCTCCACTGCACAATAAGCTGCAATATAAAATGTCCCCTGTAATTGTTGCGTGATATTACTTACAGAAATATGGGAAACCAGTCCCTGTTCTTCACGCAAATCCCGAACCAGCCTTGATGTTAGTCCATGTCCTAAAATTCCCGCCAAAACATCCAATGCATAGGTTTTCTGTAATTGGTTTAACCCTGGTACTCGCCAAACCATGACTAGCCTTGCTTGCTGCAGGCTTTCATCAATAAATTCTCTACGAACAATTGCTGTAAATGGAGGTTCAGGGTTAGTTGGCGCATGGTGAGTACTGAGTACTGAAGACACTTTTTGGGCAGCTTCTTGTAAAGCGTACTGAGTGCTATTGGTTTTTTCAAACCCTTCAGCCACAATTGCAATTAACTCTTCGACGGGCAAATCGCCCACAGCCACAGCAGTCATTGAGTGTGGTTGATACCAAGTTGCATGGAAATCTCGCATCTGCTGTGGTTGCAGTTGGGAAATAACAGTTTCTGGTCCCAAAACTGGACGCCGATAAGGGAGATCATCAAATGCTATCTCCATCACCCGTTGGAAAGTGCGACGACGAGGATTATCTTCTGAACGTCGAATTTCTTCCAGAACCACTAGGCGTTCGCGTTCAAAAGCTTCGTCAGGTATGCAGGCATTCAAAACCACATCCATTTGCAGTGGAGCAAGCTCAGCAAAATCTTTAGGAGCAGTGGTGATGTAGTAATGGGTATAGTCTTGGCTGGTCGCGGCATTGGTGACAGCACCCCGCTCTTCTATTCGACGTTCAAACTCGCCGCTTGCCAGTCTCTCAGTTCCCTTAAAAACCATGTGCTCTAGGAAGTGAGCCATACCGTTAATGGCATCTGGCTCGGCAGCTGAACCAACGTTGACCCACAAGCTAAGGTTAACTGCTTCAACAGACATCTGCTCTGCCACTATGGTCAAACCATTAGGTAATTGGTGCAGCTTTGGAGCATTAAGACGAGGAAAGTTCAGCACGTTTGAGGTCATTTGCACTTATGGGGTAAGGCTGTACCTCTTTATATTATCTAGGACTGAATTATGCAGCACATAACCATATATTTGTTGAGAATAAAAAGTACCACAAAAGTGCTTCTATATTACCGTCTTTATGAAAACTTATAAGTTTTTCTGATATTATGTAAAAATACTGAAAATCTCTTGTAAAACTTTTTCAGAAGACTCATAAGTTTGATAAATTTATGAAACAAACTGATAAAAATCAAAAACACTAGAAAGTCTAAAGAACATTGTTTCTACAGATGAATTAATCGGCACCAGCATCTACCCGCTATCTGCGCTTCAAGTCGGTTAAGTCACCTTAGGTTTTTTGAAAAAACAAAATAATAAGCAGAAGTTCATGTTTATTGACTCTATTAATTATTGGTATTAAGTATAATTTTTTATACTTAGTATAAAATAATTTTGCTTAAGACAAAGTAGCATGATAAAGCCTACTTCTCAGTAAATTGTCGGTATTATCGAAAGCATTTTTCGATCTGTAATCTCTGTTTCTAGAGTAATAGTTTTGCTATTCAGCCCAATGCTGCCAGGTGTCATATGCGACTAAAAGCAAAGCTTAATTCTTGAAATACAGCAATCAGATAGAATCCTTTTTTTAGACTAGTTGTTAATCTTATAGATAGTATTTGCGATAGGAGGAATAGAATGAAGACTGCTTCTCCTCTAGTTTCAGTGATTATTCCTGCATACAATGCAGAGGCTTTTATTGGTAGAACATTAAAATCAGTTTTGTCGCAAACTTACAAAAATATTGAAGTTTTAATTGTCGATGACGGTTCTCAGGATAGAACTGTCGAAATTGTAGAATCTTTTACTCAAAAAGATAGTCGTGTCATTCTGTTGAAACAACCTAATTCGGGGGTAGCGGCTGCTCGTAATTTAGCCATAGAAAAGTCCAGAGGCGAATACATTTCACCAATTGATGCTGATGATATTTGGTATCCAACAAAGCTAGAAAAACAAGTGCAATGTATGTTGGAATCTGACCTCTCTGTAGGATTGGTTTATGCTTGGTCAGCATTTATTGATGAAGAAGATACTATTATTGGAGAATACGCATCTTTCTATTATCTAAATATACCTAGCATAGAAGGATATGTTTACCCAGCTATGTTGTTTGTCAATCTGATAGGCAACGCCAGTGTACCTCTAATCCGCCGAGAGTGCTTTGATAAAGTTGGCTTGTATAACTGCAATCTTAGAAAGCAAAATGCTCAGGGTTGTGAAGATTGGGATATTTATCTACGTATCGCCGAGGTTTATCAATTCCGAGTCGTGCAAGAATTTTTAATTGGCTACCGTCAGGTCATAGGAAGTATGTCTCGCTCCTATCATGCTATGGCTAGATCTTATGATTTAGTCATGGCAGATTCAAAAAAACGACATCCAGAAATTCCAAATTATATATATGATTGGTCTGCCAGTTCTTTTTACATTTATGTGGTAACAAGAAGTCGTGAGTGTGGAGACTATTGGAGTACTTTATTCTGGTTATATAAAGCCATAAAACTAGATTACAGTCCTTTATTACAAACGTGGGTATATAGATGTATTTTTATCTGCCTTTTGCATATTTTAGCTAAGCCTTTTATCTCTTTATTCTCTCACAAGCATGACTCTAGGTTACAATTTTCAGAAAAATCTAAATTACCTAAAAATATAGCTATTAATCAGATGACTACAATTGCCGACATTCAAAAAGAAATGCATCAACCCCAACAAATTCCGTGGAAACCACACGGTAGAATTAGGTGGTATAGATGGTTGCATATTGTGAAGCTTTGCTGTCAAGTGTCTTAAGACAAGATGAGGCGCAAACTTTCTTCACTCATTCTTTGGTAATTTGATTAAACCTTCGTACTAAAAAAAAATAACATTATGAAAGAAGCGAAGGCAATTAAAATTTTATTACCATTTCTCAAAATCTATTTTTGGGCAGTTCCTGCAATTGTTACTCTAGGAGTTTTATCATCTTTTTTTGAAGGGTTGGGAATCAGTTTATTCATTCCGCTTCTGCAAAGTTTCGTTCAGGATAACTCTACATCTGCAAATAGCATTTTTTTTCTAGGTTTTCTTAATAAAATTTTTGTTGACGTTTCTGCTAACCACCGTTTAATCATTATTGCTTTGTGTATTTTAGGCAGTATTATCTTGAAAAACTGCTTATTTTACAGCAACTCTATTTTATTCGCTTGGTTAAATTCACAAATTGGTCATCGCTTACGCTCTGGAATTTTTAATCAACTTTTAACAGTTAGCTATAGCTTTTTAGAAGGGAATGATTCAGGAAAACTGATAAATACTCTGGCAAGTGAGACATGGCGAACGGGTCAAGCTATATCGACTTTAGTTAGTCTCATTATCACTGTTTGCACAATTACTGTTTATGTCATTCTATTGCTGCTTATTTCATGGAAACTCACTTTGGCAGTTTCTGTTTTGATGGTACTCATTTCTCTGAGCATTCAGTTCGTAACTCGCCAGGTAAAAACACTTGGAGAACAAGCAGTAGAGGCTAATTCTGCTCTGGCTCACCGGATGTGGGAAGGGCTAGCTGGGATGAAGGTCATTCGATCTTTTGGACGAGAAACCTATGAGCAGGAGCGCTTTGATACTGTATCACAAAAGGTCATTAAGACTTTTTTTGAGCTGGATACTATATCAGGAACTGTACAACCTATTTCTGAAGTTTTATCAGCAATTTTATTATTGTGCATATTGGTCTTTGTGCTACTGCAAGACAGGAATTCTTTACCAACATTGTTGACTTTTATTTTTATTCTCTATCGCTTACAACCGCAAGTGAAGCAGTTAGATAGTGCTCGTGTTAGTCTGACTGCCTTGACAAGTGCTGTTCAAGACGTAATGTACTTTTTAGACCGCTCTGATAAATCTTATATCTACTCTGGTCATATTCCCTTTACAACTCTCAAGCAAGGCATCTATTTTGAATCGGTTAACTTTTGCTACAACATCCACGAGCCTCCTGCACTTCAAGATATTTCAATTTGTATTCCCAGGAATAAGACCACTGCCATAGTAGGTCCTTCCGGTGCAGGAAAAACAACACTTATTGGCTTGATATGCCGTTTTTATGATGTGACATCAGGGGAAATTTATATTGATAATTGCCCCTTACGAGAACTGAATTTGACTGACTGGCGCAATCAAATTGCGATTGTGAGTCAGGATGTTTATATGTTCAGTACAACAGTGCTGGAGAACATTGCCTATGGTCGGTTAGACGCTACAGAAAAGGAAATTATAGAAGCGGCAAAACTTGCCAATGCCCATGAATTTATTATGCAATTGCCCCACGGTTATGAAACTAGAGTCGGCGATCGCGGGGTTCGGCTTTCTGGAGGACAGAGACAGCGCATTGCTCTAGCTCGCGCTATTGTCCGTAATCCACAGATTCTTATTCTAGATGAGGCAACGAATGCTCTTGATAGTATTTCAGAACACTTAATTCAGGAAGCCCTTAACACCCTCAGTCAAAATCGCACAGTGATTGTGATTGCCCATCGCTTGTCCACCATTGAACAGGCTGACCAAATTATCGTACTCAACCAGGGACGAATCATCGAACAGGGTCATCTCCAACAGTTACTTGAGCAGGATGGATTATTTGCTCAACTTTATCATTTGCAACACCGCAATGCTCACACTTGACAAAGCCAGTTCAGCATTCTATGTCATACAGCATTATTGAAATCGAACTTACCCAACCTTTACCGACTATCTCACTTTCGGAAAGTGAGACAGGTATTGCGTTGATTTTACGACGTAAAGATGAACCCATCGGCTTTTTATTGCAAGCACAACCTGCAAACAGCGTGCTGACTCCAGAAAATTTAGCTCAATTGATTGCCAAGGAAGCTGGAACCAAGCTGCTTGAGGAAAGTATACGAGACGAATTGATGGTGAACACGTCTTTCGTTCAATTCCCGCCTCTGACTGTGGCAATATGTACAAAAGACCGTCCGGAAAATTTGGCACGATGTTTGCAATCTTTACTAAAGATACAAACGCCTGCTTTAAAATTAGAGATTTTGGTCATTGATAATGCACCTTCCAATGAAGACACCAAAGAACTGGTAGATTCATTACAAGGCGTCCGGTATGTTCGGGAACCAAAACCAGGTCTAGACTTTGCACGAAACTGCGCTTTGCACTCAGCAACGGGTGAGCTTTTAGCTTTTGTTGATGATGATGTCATCGTAGACCGTAAATGGCTAGAAGGTCTGATGGAAGCATGGGCAGAAAATCCTGATGCTGCTGCTTTTACAGGGTTAGTGTTGCCTTATGAGTTAGTAACAGACGCTCAAATTTTATTTGAACAAAGAGGCGGATTTCGTCGGGGCTTTGACAAAATTCGCTACGGTCAAGTTTTAGCTGGGAATCCTCTGCATCCTTGTGGAGCGGGAATCTTTGGTGCGGGTTGCAACATGGCTTTTCGTCGGGAAATTTTACAAAAACTAGGTGGGTTTGATGAGGCTTTGGATACAGGAGCGCCTCTTCCAGGTGGTGGCGACTTGGATATTTTTTATCGGGTGATTCGAGCTGGTTATCCACTCGTATACGAACCAAAATATTTGGTGTTTCACCAGCATCGTCGGGAACAAGAAAAACTACGTCGCCAATATTGGACTTGGGGTTTAGGCTTTATGGCTTTTGTCGCTAAGTCCTACCAAACTGATCCACCTCAACGTTCCCAATTGCGTCGTCTTATATGGTGGTGGGTCAAAGACCAGTTACAGCAATTGAAAAATAGTTTGATAGGTCGTCATGTTTTACCCCCATCAATGATTTCTGCAGAGTTTTGGGGCGGTATGGTTGGACTTTTCGGAGAATATCCCCGCTCCTTAAGGCGTATTGAGCAAATTCGGAGGAAATTTTCGTGAGTACCTTTGCTCCTTGGAAAATTGTGCATATTGAGTTGAGTGAAGACATCCCTGAACTAACCGCCGAACCAAAGTATCAAGGTATCTATGCAGTTTTTTGGTGGTGTGGCGTTCCCCTTGGTGATTTGGAAATTTTAGCAGCACAGTTGCCAATGCCTGCAACACAATTAGCAAATCTGATTGTGCAAACGATTACCCCAGTAGTAGGCGATCGGCTGTTAGACTACGGTTTCAAAGCGCCTTTGCCTGTCATTTCCCAAAACCCTTCACGGGATACACCTGTTGACTTTCAGGCGCTGATGGCATTGCAACAACCCCTCAAGCAGCTGCACCAATCCTGCTCTCAACCTGTCAGTACTTCTATTTCCGTGATCGTGTGTACGCGGAATCGACCAGAACAGTTGGCGCGATGCTTGCGATCGCTGCAAAATTTGTCACAACGCCCAGAACAAATCTTAGTCGTTGATAACGCACCTGCTGACGATGCGACACGCCAAGTCGTTGCTCAAATGCCTGGTATCCAGTATGTGTTAGAACCCCATCCTGGGCTGAGCGTAGCGCGCAATACTGGCATTCGCCACAGTATCGGCGACATTATTGCCTTCACTGATGATGATACGATAGTTAATCCTGATTGGAGTATCCGATTACAGCAAGGCTTCGAGAACCCCAAGGTGCAGGCTGTGACAGGGCTCATGCTACCAGCAGTTCTGGAGACAGAGGCACAATGGATTTTCCACAAAAGTTCTGGAGGTCCAAGTTGGGGATACCGTGCTCTCACTTTTGACACTCAGTTCTTTGAAAAGACAAAGCACCAAGGCGTCCCCGTGTGGCTTATTGGTGCTGGAGCTAATATGGCGTTTCGACGCAAGGCTTTTGAAATATTTGGGTACTTCGACGAAAGGCTAGGAGCAGGCGCTTCTGGATGTAGTGAAGATTCAGAATTCTGGTACAGAATTTTGGCTGAAGGCTGGCTTTGTCGCTACGAACCAACATCTGTCATTTTTCACTATCATCGCAGCGACTTGGATAACTTCAAACACCAAATGTATCAGTATATGCGTGGTCATGTGACAGCGCTTTTGGTGCAATTTGCTAACTACAAACATTGGGGCAATCTATATAGGTTGTTCATTGCTTTGCCCAAGTACTATGCAAGGCGACTTTTGCAGGACATGAAAAGAGGTTTTCAACCCAAGCACAGTTCCGTCTTGGCAGAGATTGCTGGTTGTGTATCTGGAGTCAAGTTTTACATAGATCACGTAAAGATACTCGCTTAGTACTCACTCTCCAGCACACGAGACATAATTTGACAGACAAAATCAAGGTAAAAGCATAACTATGTCCAATTTATCGCTTCACCCGACAGACAATCATACATCTATTGATCTGGTTATTTGTACTTACAATAATGCTGAGCTACTAGATCGAGCATTAATAGCAATTTCAAAACAGCAAGTACCAGACGACATTAAGTGGACTGTCTTGGTCGTTAACAATAACTGCACAGATGAAACTGCACAAGTTGTGGACAGACATATTCAATCTCAGAAAATACCATATCTGTCTACTATCCTAGAACCAAAGCAAGGCTTGAACCATGCACGCCAATGCGGTGTGATCAATACCACGGGAGACTGGATTGCTTTCGTTGATGATGACTGTATTTTAGAGGAAGATTGGGTAGCTCAAGCAGGCAAATTTGCTGCTGCACATCCTCACTGTGGTGCATTTGGTGGCAGAGTCATTTTAGATTGGGAGACACCACCTCCAGCGTTTGTGTTGAAGTATGGATACTCATTTGCTCAACAGGATCATGGAATGAGTCTTACACAACCCAATTGTTTAGTAGGTGCTGGATTAGTTGTTAACAGGAAGGCAGTTTTAGCGACGAATTGGGTGAGCAAACAATTTTTGAGCGATCGCGTGGGGAAAAAGCTCATTTCTGGCGGTGATGTCGAAATGGTCTTACGTATCCGCAGTGCTGGATACGACATTTGGTACAATCCTGCCTGCAAGTTGATGCACTTCATTCCCTCAAGGCGAATCGAACAAAAATATCTCATCAATATCAACTATGGTCTTGGTATAAGCCAACTCATGAGTGATGGATTGGTTTGGCACAGTTCATTTTTCAATTTGTTGGTATTGTCTGTTTTTTCTACTTTTCGTTCTTCCATTGCTGTATTTGTTAAAGCTTTAAAAGTTGCACTTGGGCGCGGCAACATGGAAGTAGCAGAAATTGCAATAATTTGGGCTTTTGTACAAGGGAAATGGGTAGGAATAGGTCGAATGCTGCGTATGGATGCTCAAGAACGTCGAGCATTATTGGGAAGCGCAAAATTGGTTTCTTCTAATAATTAAAAATAGATTCTAATTTTGCAATTTTAAAAACATACATACTTTCAATTCAATACAGTTATTTGGGTTTCCATAAAATCCAACATATAACATATAAAACCAATACAACTATGCAAACTTTATCACCAAAGCAAAATGTAGCTTACAAAGCTCCTCTAGGGGAGTTTCTCTCTCGTAATCCATTTCCAGAACCCCTGACTCAAGGATTTTTCTACCGGGAAAAGATGCGTGCGATCCACCGTATTACTCCCGACAAACCTTTTCAAGACATTTTAGAAGTTGGGGGTGGTCAGAGTGGTTTAACTGCTTTGTTATTTCCTCAAGCACAAGTCACCAATTTAGACTTAAACCCTGAATATGCTCAAGCTCCGTGTAACCAACAGCAGAAAGTTCACTTTATTTGTGGAGATGCTACTGATTTGCCTTTTGAAAATCAATCTTTTGATGCTGTGACTATGTTCGACCTTTTAGAACATGTACCAGATGACAAAAAAGCAGTATCAGAAGCTTTGCGAGTTTTGCGCCCTGGTGGTTTTCTGCTAATTAGTACTCCCAATGAAAACTGGCGGTTTCCCTATTATAAATTCATGAAACCTATCTGCCCCAGTGAAGCAGAAATTATGACCGAATGGGGTCATGTTCGACGAGGTTACACTTTAGCAGAACTCAAAACTTTAATAAATTTACCTTGTCAGGGGTATGCCACGTTTATCAATCCCCTAACTGTTCTTGGTCATGATGTTGCATTTTCATGCTTATCCCATCGTTGGCGTCGATTCTTATGTAAAGCTCTCAACCCACTGACATGGTTAGGTTATTACTTACACAACCCACAAGCGACTGGTACAGAAACTGCTTCGGCTTGGCAAAAGAGCCGAGAGGATAGACAGTCACTATCAAATGTGATTGGAGAAAGTTTAGCTCTGTAGGACTAGAACGATATCAGAACTGGCACGAGTTCTGAAATTCATTTGTTTTCTCATTGTGAAATATGACTACAAAATTATGAATATTATCTTAGTGACAGGAGCAGCTGGCTTAATTGGCTCCGAATCGGTACGATTTTTTTGCGAGCGCGGCTTCACTGTTGTTGGTATTGACAACAATATGCGTGCCTGTTTTTTTGGTGAAGAGGCTTCTACAGAATGGAATCGCGATCGCCTCTTACAAGACTATGGTGATCAGTATATCCATTATAACGTTGACATTCGTAACCAAGAAGAAATTGCCAAAGTCTTTAAAACTTATAATAAGGATATTAGCCTCATTATTCATACAGCAGCTCAACCTTCTCATGATTGGGCAGCAAAAGACCCTTACACTGACTTTACAGTCAATGCCAACGGCACTTTAGTATTACTAGAAAATACCCGTCAAATTTGTCCAGAAGCGGTCTTTATCTTTTGCTCCACTAATAAAGTCTATGGAGATACTCCAAATTTCCTGCCTCTAGTTGAGCAAGAACTACGTTGGGAAATTGAACAGACACATCCATATAGCAATGGTATTGATGAATCAATGAGTATTGATAGCTGTAAGCACTCTTTGTTTGGTGCTTCTAAAGTAGCTGCTGACATATTAGTTCAAGAATATGGCCGCTATTTTGCCATGAAAACTGCAACTTTCCGGGGTGGATGTTTAACTGGTCCGAGTCACGCTGGTACTAAGTTACATGGATTTCTTTCTTATTTAATAAAATGTACTATCACCGGAAAGCCTTACCAAGTTTATGGCTATCAAGGAAAGCAGGTTCGCGATAATATTCATAGTTATGATTTAGTAAATGCTTTCTACCATTTTTATCAAGCTCCACGTGTAGCTGAAGTTTATAACATTGGTGGCAGCCGTTTTAGTAATTGTTCCATGTTAGAAGCGATTCAAAATTGTGAAGCAATTACTGAGAAAAAGTTGAACTGGAGCTATGAAGAATCTAATCGAATTGGTGACCATATCTGGTGGATAAGTAATATTGATAAATTCAAGAGTCACTATCCTAATTGGGAGCTAACCTACACTATTACGGATATCTTGAAAGAGATTTTTACCCAAAATATTAGCCGATGGGTCTAAAAAGAGCTTCATAAACTATTGTTTTAACTTTTACAGGTGACGCTCTCATCAGGCTTGCAAAAGTTTTCATTTTAGAATCTAGCCTCTCCTTAATGTTTTTGATTTTTAGATGAATGTTGAAAAAGCTATTTCAGAAAAAAATATTCAGGTTTATTATATGCGGTGCCATCACAGCGGCTTTTAATATTGTGCTTATTTACAGCATGATTGAGTACTTGAAACTTAATACTCCTCTTCTCCGTAATGTAGCCAATATATTATCGCTTGAAGTCTCATTAGTATTTAGTTTTTTTGTTTATAAAGTTTGGGTTTGGTCTGGATCTCCGTGGAAAATTAAAGAAGTCTTGCTGCGACAAATGCCTCTCTATCACTTATCAGTTTTTGCTTGTGTAATTACTCGAAGCTGTGTTTTATTTCCCATCTTAGATTGGATCAAAATAAATTATCTAGTCAACACATTGATTGGAATATTAATAGGTTCCATAATTAACTATCTAATGAGTGATAAATTTGTTTTTAAAACAAACTAGAGTATTTTTAACTAAATATAAATGTTTTTTGTTGACAATGAACAAAAAAAATAAAATCTTAGCTAACCTGGAATATATAGTTCCCATAATTGCATCAATTTCATTATTGATATCATGTCTAGTTATTTCTCCAAAAAAATATTTTTGGAATGATGAACTATATTCTTATTATTTTCTAGCTGACTCATCTTTTACAAAAATGATGGTTGCTTTTCATGACAAAATTAATAACACACCTCCTTTATATTTTATTTTAGGATGGTTGTGGGCTAGAGTTTTTGGTTCTACGGAACTATCACTCCGCTTATTCTCTTCTTTAGGAATGTGCATAGCTTGTGTAACTGTTTGGATAACGTTACGTCGTACTTATAATTTTTGGTCAGCTTCCATTGGAACTCTAGCTGTATTTTGTACCTCAGATATTATATTAGATCAGAATGCAGAAGCCCGAATGTATGGCTTATTTCTTGCTACTTCTTCATTAGCTTTACTATACTTTGATGTTCTTAACAGAATTCCAGAATTCTCATGGAGAATATGGCTTTTTAATTTTTTCATTCATGATGCTATTGTTCAAACGCATCTTTTTGGTTTATTTTACAGTGGAGCAGTTCTTTTCTCTCTAATAATTAGAGATAGATGCTTGAATATCTTTAGAGCAAAAATTTATCTCTCGATTGTTCTAAGTTGGTTTTCACTTATTTTGTATATTCCTTCTTTTCTAAATCAAGCTGATGCTGGTAAGCCACGTACATGGGTTCCTACTCCAACTTCTCAAGATTTATTAAATTTAATCAATCTCTCTTCATCATCATTTTTAAATCTATTTGTACTATTTTTATTAGTTTTAATTTCTGGATTGCTATTTATTGGTGAAACTGAGAGTACTCGTGCCTCTCTGGTAGGTCAGCAAAATACTCCAAACACCAAAGCAGAAACATCTCTTTTGATATTTGCCTATATTTTTTTAGCTGTTCCTGTTTTTGTTTGGATGATTTCGCGTACGGTAAAACCTATCTTTTGGGATAGGTACATGATACCTAGTACTTTAGGCTGGGCAATACTCTTAGCTTCTTTATCTTCACGTATCATTTTGAGCAACAAAAATTCTAATAATTTCAGAATATCGAGATTTTTAGTGTTCACACAAAAAACAATTTTACTATTAGTACTATGCACTATCCTTCTCATACATCCAATTAGCTATGCAAAGAGCTACCAAAGACAGTACCTGCCTGGATTAAATGATAACAAGTATGGCTATAGACAATTACCTATTGTTGTGCAAGCTTCCGCTCAATTTCTCAAACGCCTCCATTACTCTCCTGAACGAAATAGGTATTTTTTTATATTAGATTGGCAAGCAGCAGTAGATGATGCAAGTGGACAATTTAGTCCACAAGAGTACAAGCACCTTGATGCACTGAAACGTAACTATCCCAAATTATTTCAAAACCAGATTTTACAAAGTCAGGATTTTCTTAAAAAATACAATTCTTTTTTAGTTTTGGACTACTTAGATTACAAGAAAAAATGTCCTATAAAAGCAAAAGGTTCAAAATGGGACAATATTCATTGTCCACAATGGTTGGAAATGAGGATTTTGAGGAACTCAGATTATCAAGTCAAACATCTGGGTGAAGTTTATGATGAATCTTTATTGCTAGTAGAAAACAGAAAGAAAATCTAGATTTTTGAGAAGTAAACATTATGAGTAAACAAGTTGTCATTACAGAGCCAGATTTTCAATCTATCAAAACTCTTGGAATTCGCGAGACTTATCGAGATCAGTACTGGCTAAAACAAGATCCAATCTATGAAGATAGGCTGCTGTGGAGAGCGCAGACTTTCCGACACATAGTTCATCTTCTACCAGGTCAAACTATTTTAGAATTAGGTTGCGGTGAAGGTCATTTTACTCGTCAACTATTGCGTGTTTCTCGTGAGCAAAATCCTATCACTGCAGTCACTTTTCACTCTGATAATCATAGACCAAAAGATTTTCCTGCATTTGTAGAATTTACAAATGCCTCTTCTGTTTTTGAAACTCTAGCAGGAAGGAGTTTCGACTTTATTATTGCTATGGATCTTTTAGATGAACGTAATTGTGGGTGGCTTCTTCAAAAGATTAACGAATTACTCAAGCCTGGTGGACAAGTGATTTTTTATGAGAGCAACCCCTGGAATGTTGTTCTTAAACTGCGTCGATTTATTTCGCAATTATTGGGACGCAAAGATCCAAGGCGACTGCTGAGCCGCTCCAAACTGTATGAACTTATTTCGGAAGTTGGTTTTTTGAGAGTATTTGCCGTTCATAATGACTTTGTGTACGCACCACTCACACGCTCACTTGTGTGGTTTTTAAGAAACCTCTCAATTCTCCTAGAAAATACTCCTGGAATTCAAAACTTAGCTGGCTCTATTCTTATCCATGCTCAAAAGCCACCTCGCGTAGTTGAGCGACCAAAAATCTCTTTATTTGAACATGAGCAATTAAGGAAATCTGTTTCTGTGGTCATTCCTTGTCATAATGAGGAAATGAATGTTGAGCCTCTGGTTAATAAACTCAGGGATTTCTATGGGGAATACATTCACGAAATCATTCCTGTTGATGACAATAGCCGAGACAATACTGCAGAGGTCATTCAACGACTAGCTCAAGAAGATCCAATCATCAAGCCTGTGTTTCGTTCTCCACCAAATGGTGTGGGTAGAGCGATTACAGATGGCTATCAAGTTGCTACAGGCAAATACATTTTGTCTATGGATTGTGATTTTCAGCATCTCTTACCAGAAATCAGAGATTTGTTTGATGCGGCAGCAGAAGGATATGATGTCGTTGTTGGCAGCCGTTTTTCTCGCCACAGTGTACTGCTCAATTATCCCCTGCAAAAAATAATTGCTAATCGTGGATTCCATGCTCTGGCTCAGATTTTGTTTCAGCAACGTTTTCGAGACTTAACAAATAACTTAAAGCTCATTCGTCGTGAGGTCATTGAGAAGATTGAGTGGACACAGCCAGGTTTTGCCATAAATGCAGAGACAGGACTTGAGCCACTCCTGAGAGGTTATTCAGTCAAAGAAGTGCCGATATCTTGGATTAACCGTACTCCAGATATGGGAGTCTCTTCTTTTCGTTTAATCAAGGTTGGTAATGGGTATTGGCGAGTCTTACTGCGATTGTGGCTAAGGACTGCCTTTGGGATCGGACGTCAGCACCCGCAGAAATAACTTAGCACCTATCAATCATGGAACCCAAAACAGTTCACAATGACACTGCAGCTGTGCCATTGATTCACTCTGATCGCATTGCAAGGGCTTTTGTCTGGAGTGTCTGGCTTGTCATGATGCTCGTTGCTTTAGCTTGTGTTACCAGGTATGGTCAAAATATTCCCCTTGCCGAAGATTGGTTACTAGTTGCACCTGTCACTGGAAATGAGCCGGATTTGCTCAGTTGGCTATGGGCACAAAACAACGAACATCGTGTTCCATTACCCCGCCTCATGCTGCTAGCACTGCTGAAAGTCACCGGCGGAGATTTTCGAGTGGGCATGGTCTTTAATGCAGTGACTTTGGGAGTGGTTGCGATCGCCATGATGCAAGTAGCTCGAAAACTACGCGGTCGAACCGACTTTGCAGACGCTTTTTTTCCTGTAGCTCTGCTTCATCTGGGGAACTGGGAAAACTTAGTTTGGAGTTGGCAGCTTTCTTTTGTTTTTCCCACGGCTTTAATCTGTGGAGTCCTTTTGGCAATTGTTAGCCAGCCAACCCTTGCAACTCCAAGTGCTGCACTTTTTACTGGAATTGCCTTGATCCTGCTTCCCTTGTGCGGTGGTATTGGACTTTTGTTCGTACCTTTTCTGGCACTATGGCTAAGTTATTGCGGGTTTCTGCATTTGAAAGCAGTAAACAGCAGCCCTCAGGTGCGATCACTCGGCGGATTCTTGATTGGAGCAACGGCGATCGCACTGTGTCTGGTTGGCTTATACTTTGTTGGCTATCAACGCCCCTATTGGAATCCTCCTAGCCCAGGTTTAGGAGCAACACTCAAGACAGCAGCCATGTTTCTGGCTTTGGGCTTTGGACCAGTGGCAGCAAAATTCTGGAAGCTTTCAATACTCGTCGCCTTCGTCGTCCTTGTGCCAAGTTTGGGAGTTGCTGTAAAAGGAGTTTTGCGCCATCAAAGTCTGGAGAAACATCGTGCTTTAGGAGTCCTTTTATTCTTCAGTAGTCTAATTGTATTTGCCCTAGCGATGGGTTGGGGACGCTCTGGACTCGTACCAACGGTAGGAATGCCGATACGTTACGTATTGCTTGCCGTTCCTATTTTCTGTACAGTTTTCCTTGTGTGGGAGCTTTACGCTTCACGCCAGTTTCGTACTATCCTCCAACGGGGTCTCCTGATTGGAATGTGCCTTCTGATTCCAGTTAACACGATGGCGGGATTTCAATGGCGCAATTGGTATCTGCAAGGAATGAATGCAGTAGAGCAGGATTTGTTAGCAGGAACTCCTCGTACTCTTCTGGCCAAACGCCACAAAGATTTTCTGATTCACTGGTGGGATGAAAATAAGCTTGCATCTCATATGCAGATGCTCCATGACGCTGGTATAGGACTATTCACTCAAATGCGAGAGAAATGAGTTGACTAAGAGGGATTGTCAAATTTGTCAATTGATGAGTCAAATATGAACACCCAAACACAACCCACAATTGCCTTACTACACTGGGGAGATTTAATAGAAGACTTTCTGGACACTATTGGAGTGTCCTTTGAGTCTTTCTGCAACGAGATGACAGGCGGCTGGTTATTCGGTTACATAGATGCATTGCGTCTTGTGGGAGTGCAGACAGTACTGTTTTGTATCTCTGCTCGTGTCACTGAAGTGATGCGCTACACTCACCAACCAACTGGTGCGACAATCTGTGTATTACCTGTTCCCAAGATTTATCAACTCGCTCGTCGTCCAATGTTGAACCCCTATGGATGGACTGTCACAGATGTCTTCGGGGATGTGCACGGAATACGTAGGCGCTTGTTGGGATTACTTAGGGATGTAGCACCTTACTTAGCAACACCTCTAAGATTACTAGCCCATGAATTACGACGCGAGGGTTGCCAAGCTATTCTCTGTCAAGAGTACGAGTATGCTCGGTTTGATGCTTGTGTGTTGCTAGGTCAATTGATGCGTTTACCAGTATTTGCTACTTTCCAAGGAGGTGACTTTCAACTCTCGCGCTTGGAACGTCCTTTACGCCCTCTCACAATCAAGGCTTGTGCTGGTTTGATTGTAGCTACTCAAACCGAGGTACAGCGGGTGCAATCCCACTACGGTGTACCATCTACAAAGCTGGCGCGAATTTTTAACCCAATGGATGTGGCAAACTGGCACGCTATGGATCGTTCGCAAGCCAGGGTGGCGCTAGGCATCCCGCTTAATGCACAGGTGGTCATATATCACGGTCGTGTCGATATACATCGCAAGGGATTGGACATTTTACTGGATGCTTGGCAACAAGTTTTATGCGATCGCCCGGAAAGAGACTTGCGGCTGCTGCTTGTAGGAACAGGGAGCGATGCAGATAAGTTGCGCCAACGTCTTGCCCAGATGCAACTCGCGGGGGTGATGTGGACAGATGAATATGTGCGCGATCGCACTGTCATTCAACGATATTTGTCTGCTGCTGATGTTTATACCCTTCCTTCTCGTCACGAAGGATTTCCCGTGGCGCCCATCGAAGCTATGTCCTGTAGCTTGCCTGTAGTAGCAACTGACGCGCCTGGAGTGCCTGATATCTTCGAGGGTGGCGAGGTATCAGGAGGGCTTGTAGTGCCACGAGGTGACGCAACAGCACTGGCTTTAGCCCTCGGTCGGATGTTAGACAACGAAACTTGGATGAGGGAATTGGGCAAACTGGCTCGATGCCGTGCCGAAGAGTGCTTTTCCCTGGAGGCAATTGGTCAACAACTGCACGACTTTTTCATGAGTCGAGGCATTTAAGACAAGGTTAAAACATCATATAAAATTATTATTAGAAATATTAAGAAATATGTAATAAACATCAATGCCAGGTCATCGTATTGGTAAGAATAAATCTCACGTCATAGTAATCGGTGCCGGAATTGGCGGGCTCACAGCTGGGGCATTATTAGCCCGTAGAGGTTACAGCGTCCTGATTTTGGATCAAGCCCTCGTACCAGGAGGGTGTGCTTCTACCTTTAAACGCAAAGGATTTACCTTTGATGTGGGAGCTACTCAGGTAGCAGGGTTGGAACCAGGGGGAATTCACCACCGTATTTTTACAGAATTAGAAATTGACCTACCTGAAGCAACGCCTTGTGATCCAGCTTGTGCAGTGTATTTGCCTGGGGAGGAGACCCCAATTAACGTTTGGCGAGATCCAGACAAATGGAAAGAGGAAAGACAACAGCAGTTTCCTGGGAGTGAACCCTTTTGGCAGTTGATGGCGGCTTTGTTTAAAGCAAGCTGGGAATTTCAAGGACGCGACCCTGTGCTACCACCACGCAATTTGTGGGATTTATTACAACTTACCAAAGCAGTTCGTCCTAGTACATTCAAGACTGTACCCTACACTTTGTTTACAGTTGGGGATGCATTGCGTGCCTATAAGTTGGGAAACAACCAACGGCTGAAAACATTTTTGGATTTGCAACTTAAGCTATATTCTCAGGTCAGTGCAGAGGAAACAGCCCTACTTTACGCAGCAACGGCTTTGAGTGTATCGCAACTGCCACAGGGATTGTATCATCTCCAGGGGAGTATGCAAGTTCTGAGCGATCGCCTGGTAGAAGCCCTAGAAAAAAATGGTGGCAAGTTGCTCATGCGTCACACTGTAGAACATATTAAAGTAGAAAAAGGTAACGTGAGTGCTGTGGTGATTCGCAACCAGAAAACTGGCGAAGTTTGGACAGAACCAGCTGACCACGTCGTTGCCAATGTCACTGCACAGAATTTAGTGCAGTTGTTAGGGAATAAGGCTCCCAAGGGTTATAAGCAGCGAGTCAAAAAACTTCCCGCAGCATCAGGTGCATTTGTTGTCTATTTAGGCGTAGACGAAAGCGCTATTCCTCCTGGATGTCCACCGCATCTGCAATTTATGTATGATGCTAAAGGTCCTATTGGCGAGAATAATTCCCTGTTTGTTTCTGTAAGCCATCCAGGAGACGGTCGCGCCCCACATGGAAAAGCAACAATCATTGCTTCTTCTTTTGTAGAGACACAACAGTGGTGGCAAACTGAGGATTACGAGGGGTTAAAGCAACAGTACACACAAGATGCCATCTCCCATCTTGCAAAATTCTTTTACTTGAAACCAGAAACAATTATTCATGTAGAAGCAGCTACTCCCCGCACCTTTGCACATTACACAGCACGCGATCGCGGTATTGTTGGTGGTATTGGTCAAAGGATATCCACTTTCGGTCCTTTTGGTTTTGCCAATCGTACACCCATCAATAATCTGTGGCTTGTTGGTGACTCCACTCATCCAGGCGAAGGGACGGCTGGTGTCAGTTACTCAGCGCTGACAGCCGTCAAGCAGATTCAGGCTCAAGAATAAGCTGTCAGGTTTATGGCTTGCGAACGTTAAGGCTAACACAGAGCAAAGCTAGTATTACCTAGAGAAATTAACAGGTTTTGCTACCATCGCTTGTTGGGTTTCCACAAGGTCAACCCAACAAACTTTTTGTACACATCTACTTGCTCTACTCAGCTATCTTAGACAGTAAATCTTCTAGTTGTCTAGTATCTTGGATAACCTCCAAATCTGGGTCAGTCTTGACCAATATTTGAAAATTAGGATTGATTTTAAGGGCTGTCTTAAAGCTTTTTATCGCTAGCGATTCTTGCCCAACTCGGGCTGCACAGCAAGCGCTGTTATACCAAGCATACTCGTCGTTGGAGTTCAGTTCAATTGCTCTTTGATAGCTTGCCAGCGCCTCTTCATAGCGCTCTAAATATCTCAGTGTATCTCCTATTTTATAGTGAGCCCAAAAATTATCCGAGCGAATAGAAACGGCTCTATCATAACTTTTGAGCGCATCTTCAAACTGCTGCAAATGTCTTAGAGCATCTCCCCGACGAAACCAAGCCCAGTAATCATCCCGTCGGATTGTGAGGGCTTCATCATAATCGGAAATTGCATCTTTAAAGCGCTTCAAATGTCTTAGAGCATCTCCCCGACGAAACCAAGCCCAGTAATCATCCTGCCGAATTGAGAGGGCTTTGTCAAAATTTGTGATCGCTTCTTCAAACTGCTCTAGTTCTTCTAGCAAAATGTAGCCCCGATGGTACCACGCCCAGTAGTCGTGAGGGCGAAGTATCAATGCTCGGTCAAAGCTTGCGATCGCTTCTTCATACTGACCCAACTCTTGTAAGACGCTGGCTCGATCATACCAGAGCCAGTATTCATCCGGGCGCGCTTCAATAGCTTTGTCGTAATAAGCGATCGCTTCTTCGTAACGTTGTTGCTTTTCAAGCCGTTTTCCCTGTCGATACCAATCTCTATAGTCCTCTTTTACAAGTAATGCAGCTGGACTCATTGTTGATTCCCCAAAAAGTTACTAGTGTTACAGACAAGCGCATTATCTATATTATTTGCTTCTACCTTCTGTAGATTTTGTTAAGTCAACTACTAGCAACGAACATAACTTCATAATTTTTTTACAAATTGGCTCTGATAATTTTTTAATTCAAATTTTTTGGGTATGTAAAAATAATCAAATCAAAGATTGGGTAAAAATAGCACTATAGGTTGATGAAGCTAGTCATTTCTTGTAGTAAAGCAAACAGCAGCACTTACAAATTTACTGAGTGTTTACACTTATAAATTTTTTACGTTCAGACGTTCATAACATTCATAACAGTATATACCGATGGAACTCACCAAGAACTTACATACCTGGGAGGAACAATTTGACGAAGAAGGTTTACTGGAACTGCATCGAATTACAACCCAGATTAAGCAGTCACCCGAACTTCAAGAGATATTAGCAGCGACTGTTAGCGAAGTTCGTTCATTTTTGAAGACAGATCGGGTTGTGGTGTATCGCTTTGATACTAATGGTAGCGGTGAAGTTATTGCCGAATCCATACATGAGGAACGGCTACCGTCGCTGTTGGGGCTGCACTTTGGAGCAGATGATATTCCGCCTGGTGTGAGAAATATGTTTCTGTGGGCGCGGCAACGTTCAATTGTAGATGTGGCCAGTGGGTTTATTGGGCTATCCCAACTAGCGAGTCCAGAAACTGGGAATTCCTTACCAAAGGAGAATATCTACTACCGCGAGGTAGACCCGTGCCATATTGAATACTTAAAGGCAATGGGTGTGCAATCTTCAGTGGTGGTACCGATTTTAGAATACTCGTCAACAGAGCAATCAGCGAAACCTCAACTGTGGGGATTATTGATATCGCACCACAGTGAAGCGCGAACGGTTTTGCACCGCGAACTTCAAGTTGTGCAGCTATTTGTCGATCAGCTAGCGATGGCGATCGCTCAAACTCACCTACTGACAAGAATCCGTGCCGCACAACAGCAAGAAGCGATTGTTAACCAAATTACCAACCTATTGCATCCACTCTCTACAAATCAATTACAGACAGCATTAGAAGTCACTATTGCTGCCATAGATGGAGTTGGTGGCAGACTTTACATTGAGCAAAGCGCAGAACTCTACAGCTGGGGTGAGCAGCCAAGACAAGTTATCGAACAGCATCCCGTGTGGCAAGAGTGGATAGCAGAGTGCCAAAACGGTGATATCAAAGCGACAAGTGACATCTACAAAGAACCAAGTTGCCAAGCTTTGGCTCCCTTTTTCCAGTCCACTCAGATTCGAGGACTGTTGGCAATTCCCTTAAGTTACGACAATCACTTTATTGGTGTTTTAAGCATTTTTCGCTCAGAAGTAGAAACCGAAATTTTGTGGGCAGGAAGGCGCGAACTTGATGAGCAACAACAGAATCAAATTTCTTTTGAGCCTTGGCTTGAGCAAAAAAAGGAGCAAGCGCCTGAGTGGAAGCCTGAAGAAATCACACTAGCACAAGCCCTAGCAACTCAATTTTCGATAGCAATTCAGCAGCAGCAAGTGTACCAACAGGTGCAGACACTAAATGCCAACTTGGAACACCAAGTGCAAGAACGCACATCTCAATTGCAACAGTCGTTAGACCAAGCTTTGGTCGTGAAGCAAGTTACGGATCAAATTCGTAGTAACTTAGACTACAATATTACCCTACAAACCATCGTCAAAGAAGTACGACAACTCCTCAAAGCAGACCGGGTATTGATTTACAAGCTTCATAGAGATGGAGGTGGAGAGGTCATTGTTGAAGATGTAGATATTTACTGGCGGTCAGTTTTAGGGCAACAAATGCCTCAAGAATGCTTTCCAGATGAATATGCCCGTCTTTATTTTCGAGGAAGAGTACGAGCTATCAACAATACCTCGACGGCTGAATTAGATCCCTGTCATCAAGAGTTTTTACAAAGTCTTCAGATTAAAGCTAACCTCATTGTACCAATCAACATCAGTACACAATTATGGGGCTTACTCATTGCGCATCAGTGTTATGCTCCCAGAAATTGGCAGGATGCAGAAATTGATTTGCTCCAACAACTGGCAGATGAAGCGGCGATCGCCATTCAGCAAGCACAGCTATACGAAAAGAGTCGCAATGCGGAGTCTACAGCAAGGGCGCAAGCTGGACAAGTGACGCAACTCCTTCATCAAATGCAACAAACACAGACCAAACTGATTCAAACCGAAAAAATGTCCAGTTTTGGGCTGTTGGCGCTGGGTGCGGCACACGAAATCAATAACTCTGTTAACTTTATTTGCACGAAACTGTCTCAAGCTAGTGATTACACTCAAAATCTGCTGGAGCTTTTGGACCTCTACCGATTGTCCTATCCTCAGCCAAACAGTGAAATTAGCTATCAGGCTCAAGCAGTCAATTTGGACTTTCTCACACAAGACCTACCTCAAATCATGTCATCAATGAAAGTACAGGCTGATCGAGTCCGCTCAACTGTGCAGTCGTTCCGCAATTTTTCTCGCTTAGATCAAGCATCCACCACACCTGTTGACCTCAACGAAGGTCTTGATAGAGCTTTGTTAATTTTGCAACGTCGGCTGCAATCGAAGGTTGGAAGTCCTGGTATTAAGGTCATCAAAGACTATGGAGACTTACCACTTGTGGAATGCTACGCCGGACAGGTCAATCAGGTCTTCATGAATATTCTCAGCTATGCTATTGATGCCCTGACAGAGGAGATAGGAGAAGTGGGGAAAGTGGGAGAAGAAATGATCACCACCCCATCTCCAAGCATCCGAATTTCGACTGGCGTGTCATCAGATCACTTCCGTGCCGTCATCCGTATTGCCTACAATGATTTGGGAATGACACAAGACATACAAAAGTCGATTTTTGACCCGGTTTTCATGACTAAGCCATTGGAAAAGAGTACAGGAATGGAACTAGCAATCAGCTACCAGATTGTTGTACAAAAGCATGGTGGAGTCCTCAATTGTGTCTCAGAACCAGAGCAAGGCACAGAATTTTGGATTGAAATACCTTTCAAGCAAACTGTTAGTGATTAGGGATCTTTACTACCAAAACTACTCTATTTGGAGCTGACACAATTGTTCACATACTACTAGCAATGACTTTTGAGTACACTAGCAGTAGACCATTTTCTGCACAGTTATGACTTACCAAGGAACGCAAGTTGAAGATTTGGTACTAGTTGCTGGTGCTACAGGTGGGGTGGGGCAACTCGTGGTGAGCAATTTGCTAGAGCTGGGCTTTAGAGTCCGCATCCTGACACGCAATGCGGCAAAAGCCCAAAAGATGTTCAATCACAAAGTAGAAGTTGCGATCGGTGACATACGCGATCCAAGTACACTCCCAGCAGCGATGCAGGATGTTACCTACATCATATGCTGTACTGGAACTACCGCCTTTCCTTCTGCAAGATGGGAGTTTGATAGGACTCCTAGCTTGATTGAATGGGTTCAGTTGTTTCTTGATCCCAAAAACTGTGAGGCAAAGGCAAAGAATAGTCCTTCAAAAGTGGATGCACAAGGTGTCAGCAACATAGTAGCAGCAGCACCGCGTAACTTGAAACGGTTTGTTTTTGTGTCTTCCTGCGGTGTTCTCCGTAAGGATCAGTTTCCCTTTCGTATCCTCAATGCATTTGGCGTGCTTGATGCCAAACTCAAAGGTGAGGAAGCCCTTATCAGTTCGGGTTTACCCTACACTATCATCCGTCCAGGACGTCTCATTGATGGTCCCTATACCTCATATGACCTCAATACCTTGTTAAAAGCAAAAACAAAGGGCAAGTTTGGTGTAGTTTTAGATACAGGTGATAAACTTGGAGGTCAGACTAGCCGGATTGATGTGGCAGCAGCTTGTGTGGAATGTATGCAATCCCCTTATTGTCAAGGGCAAGATTTTGAACTTATTAACCAGGGACCAAGACCGTCTGTGATTGACTGGGAAGGGCTTTTCTCCAAGCTAGACAAGACTTCTGACTCTAGTAGACCTCAAAAATAAATGCCACTTGCTCAAGCCATAGGAACAGGTATGGGAGGAATTTTTGCTAAGATTCCTTTTTTGAGAGGTTCCGGTCTTTCTGCCCAAGGTAACAACCCCTGTGGATGAGCATAATATTTACTGGCACACTCCAATACACCAGCTATTTCTGAGGGTGACAAGTCTGGTGATAAATCACCAAAAAGATAAGTGAATTTACCATTTGCTGCGAAAGAAATAACACAAGAGCGATGACAAGCACTCATGCATTCCACAGGTTGAATTGCAAACTCTGAGTGCAACTCCCAATGAGAATGTAATTCCTGCAATTGCTGTAGTAATTTTTCACCACCACTTACGCCAACTCGCTTTCCACCTTGCCACACACTGGCGCAAGTGGTGCAGATAAACATCATATGTTGCGATTCCATCTATACCTCGTAGATGCTTATAAACAGAAGTTAAACAACAAAAAACAAACAATCGGTGGGCATTCTGACTCAAAAGGAAAATCTTTATGACAGCTGCGGGACAGCGCCGGACTTGCACCGGACTTTCCCCGTTACCTCCAGTGGCTGCTCCCCACTAGAACCGATTTAGTTAGTTTAACTTATCATACTTGAGTCAAACTAATATACAACATAGCTGAAATCCCTGGTCATTGTAAAAACTGCATCAAGTCTGATTAATTTCTGGTAAGTCCAACAGCTCATGTTGCAGTTGTGGGCGATCGCCGTTGTGTTGAAATTCCTGCCAAATTTGCCCCCGCGCATCTTGTAAAAAGATTCGCCATTCACTTTCGACATCTTGATCGCGAAGTATACAGTCTATAAATTCTTCTACGATTGCATAAATTGCTTGACTTGGCTCGCAAAGCAAATCTTTCAAAGCTTTTTCACACTTACCAACAGTTTCTGCATAAGCGATCTTGAGATTGAGCAGCACTTGTTCAGCAGATTGTGAGGTGGAAAGCTTCAGCGTTGCAGGCTCATTTGGAGAGAGCCCATCGAGATGTTTGCGAATGCGGTGCTGTAAGAATCCTCGATAAGAAAGCTCAAACTCAGCAAGCGTTTGAAACCCATACTTAAGTTTACTTGGTATCCCTGGGATGAGTTCATCGGGCATTTGCGCGGCGATCGCCTCGATAAATTCACTGTCTTGGGCTTGGACTAATTTTCCCAAACGTCCCTGTTCTATGAGAATTTTAGCCACTTGCAATTTGACTTTGTCAAGCGATCGCTGCAAACCGCTTTCTAGTGACAACAGATGTTTCGATAAATGGGCGCGGATTTCATTGAGGTATTTTTCATAGACAATTGTGTAGTTCTTTTCAATACAAAAGCGCTGTTCTATTTCTTGAATTGACGGAATTCCTGTATCACTCCGGCAAGCTTGCAAAGTGACCTCTAATTGCTTTTTAAAGTCTATATCAACGGCTTCTCGCTTTTGCCTGAGCCCCTTAAGCAGTTTTTCAAAATTCTTTGTGAGTTCCTGCCAAATTTCTTGGAATTTTGCCTCAAACAGTGCAAATCCATGAATATCATCCTGTGTTGCTAAATCTAAAGCTTTGCTAACTTTCTTTAACTCAGATTTGACTTTGTTTTGGAGTACATTCAAGCGCTGTTCGCACAACAAAACATATTTGTCATCTAAATCACTAAGTTTTCCCTTGAGGTGATCAATAACTCGCTCAAGAACTTCATGAGCTTCTTGACTATTGGCGCAGTTAGCCGTTATACACTCAACAACATTCATCTTTTTGTTTGCAATGTCCTGTGCTAATTCTTGGCAACTTTTTGAGTTATCACGAAAGCGTGAATCAGCTTCTGTACGGTTGAGTATCATGAAAGACCACAAGTCGATTGGCACATCAACGTGTGCTGCACGTGCTGTATCGTACAAGCGTATATCTATATCTGTCCAAGAGTCGCCTGTTGACTTTGGCATCCGTACAAATAGAATTGCATCAACCTGTTGCCCTAAAATTTTCACTAGATGCTGTTCATTGCAAATACCTGTATCACCCAAACCAGGCAGATCTACAAAAGCTATTTGTCCGACATCAGCGTTAGGAAATTGACAAACAATCTTTACAGATCTGACTGCTATATGCTGAGACAGTGTTGCACAAGAATTTCCCTCTTCTGATGGAGAGGCTACACTTACTGTAGGCGGCTGCATAAGTGCTTCTACTGATGCAGTCGCTGCGCGAACACGCATACTACCTAAACGCGTAACGTCTCCGACAGGAAAAGGGTTAAAAAAGAAACGTTGACCATTAGGAGTTTCTTGAGTTACATACTCCCGAATTTCTTCTTTAGTAATGCGACGGGGTGAGGACTGCTGCAAAAGGTGGCGATATTTGTCCAAATGTCTGTGATACTGAGCAAGTTGTTCATACATCGCTCCTTGTTCAGCATATTCAGGACGATCAATAGGCAACAACGGAAGAGGTTTGGCAACAAACTCATCAAACGTGTTCGGTTTGTCGTCTATGTGGAGTTTTTCATAATAGGGAGTGAGGACTTCATCCAGGAATGACTGCTCTGAGTGAAACCAAACCTCAACGTAAGTCTTTTCGTTTGTACTGTTGTAAATAATACTGGGAACTCCTGTGCAATGATGTCCATCTCCATCTGGAATTTCAACACTAGAGAGCCCCGTTAAACTCTGTAATAGTCTACTCTTACCTTGCTTGGCTTGTCCAACAACCCCAATGTTAAGTGTTTTGCGGCAGAAGCGCTCTTTGAGTTGAATCAGCGTTTTGAGTTCAGTATTAATGCTAGAGTGTAGTGTTATCAAATTGGCTTCTTCTAAAAGCCCAGCCACACTTGGGTCATCAACTTGTTTAAGTAGTTGAATTGCTGAGTCAAGAGATTTCAGTTCCGCCTCCATACCTGCTATTTTTTCAGTCAGGGGAAGGCGCTTTGCAATAATGCTGGTAATGCTCCCAGTCGTATTTGTATTCATTATGACAGCGTATTTAACCGTTATTTATGTATGTCTCTGAACTTCTACGAAAGCGATACACACGGTAGATACGAGAATCTACTTAATACTTATAGTAAGTAAAGATTGACGTTTGATATTATTGGATAATCCTAATCATATTTTTCCCGTCTGGGTGAACAGAATTATCAATCTTGGATGAAGAAACGATAAAATATCGTCGAATCTGATGCTTATGAGAAATACTGATACCTATGGACCGACCCAGACAACTTCCTTGGCAGCAAGAGACAGTTATTCGCCATAGCCAACGCCTGATGCAAAGTTTTTATTATTGGACGGGACGTGCTCTGTTAGATGCTAGCGGCTCACCAGAGGAAATAGCGCAGGCACTGTTTGATGCACCATTTGTTCTAGTTTCTCATGGCACGCAACCAGATCCAATATTTAATTATGGCAATCGTATGGCGTTGCAACTCTGGGAGCTTTCTTGGGAGGAATTTACTAAAATGCCTTCGCGAAAGACAGCGGAGGAGGTTGTGCAGAAAGAGCGCAATAGACTCCTCGCTGAAACCACGACCAAAGGATTTAGCCATTTTTCTGGTATCCGTGTTACCAGTAGTGGTAAGCGCTTTGAGATCCAAGATGGTCTCCTATGGAATGTGATAAGTGAGGAAAAGCACCTGTTTGGACAAGCAGCTGTCTACTCAAAATGCACATTTGTTCAATGACTTAGGAACTTTGTTTTATCGCCGAGCTCCATTTGCAACTGCTTGGGATTCTTCCTCCGGTGGAGAATTTGGTTCTACAAATGATGGAGGCAGAGAAACGGTGATATCAGCACCATCGATCACGGCTCCCAACAACCCAAGCTCAGATTCAACTAATTGGTCGATCGCCTCACTAAGCACATTTTCCTGTGTGTAATTTGGTCTTGTCACCAGCACAATACCATCGCTATAGGGTTGAATTAACAGAGCATCATTTGATAAGCCCAGAGGAGGTGTGTCTAAAATGACTAAATCAAACCGCTGACGCACATCCTCCATGAGCCGCCGCATTTCACTTGATTCGAGAATTGCCGCCGATTGACGTACAGGGCCAGGACTAGGAAGAATGTATAAATTTTCTACATCTGGTACTAAGCGAATACATTCACTGAGGCTTGCATAATAACGCAGAGGTTCAACTGTCGCATCAGGCTCAGGAGCCACTCTCAAAGAAGCAGAACGAGAGGGCGATCGCAAATCTGTTTCAACAATCAAGGTTCGTTTGCCTGCACGAGCGGATGCGATTCCCAAGTTATAAGCACTGACAGTCTTTCCTTCAGAACTGCTTGTACTAGTAATCAGGACGACCTTAAAGTTTTTCCCACCAATGCGGCGCAAATTACTGCGAAACTTCTCATAAAACTCCAGATACAAAGATTCTGGAGAAAGTACCACAGGCACATCTGTTACGTTCAAACCATCCACTGGCATCAAAGGTATTTCGCCCAGTAGAGGAACTTCTCGTTGTTTGAGACTGTCGCGGATGTCTTCCTTGGTTTTGAAGGTTCCTTCCAAAGATCCTAGCAAAAACACAACTCCGCCACCCACTAACAATCCTAGTAAGCTACCCACACCTAGGGTGACAGGAACACTCAAACGTTCTTGAGTGTTAGCCATCACTATCGGTGGTCTAGCAATACCAAGACTACTGACTGTTTCCGCTTCTGCTGTTCTGGCGTCGGTTTGCTTCACCTGCATTTGATCATAAACAGCTTTTTTCAGAGCAACGTCTTGTTCTAAACGTGATCGCTCCAATTGCTTATTGGGCACCAGAGAATACTCCTGCCGCAATCGTGCTTCTTCTTTGACGAGGTCACGCAGTTGCTGTTGTAGTGTCTCTCGTTGGGTTTGCAAAGCCACCATTTGGTTTGCCAAAACCTGTCGGGCTGGATCTAAGTTACTTTGCGAGCGAACAGAAACATTAGTAGGAAGAGGTGCAGTTCCATTTTCACCGCCGACAACTTCACCTCCACGTTGTCGCAGTAAAGTCTCGTAACCCTCCTTCTGACGTCGCAACTGAACCATAGTGGGGTGTTCAGGACGAAGGTCTTTCTTGAGAACTTCAATTTGAGATTCAGTTTGGTAAATTTGCGCTCGTAAGTTAGCAATGATTGGATCTGCGCTCAAAGCAGAAGAGACATAAGCTTGGTTGACATTTAAACCCAACTTGTCTTGTAGACTGCGAATTTGGGCATCAATGCCAGTTATGGTAAATTGAATTTGTCGTTGTTGTATTTGGCTCCCGGTAACTGCTTCGAGCAAACTTCCATTCTCAGCCGCTAATATTGCTGGTCGTTCTTTGCGATCGTACAGTTCTAGCTTGCGCTCAGCAGCTTGCAATTCCTTTTTCGCCTGTGGTAGGCGTTCGTTGACTTTGCTAATAATTGCTTTTAATCGCCGTGTATTAATCTCCGCACTCAACTGGATCATTGCTTGCATTAATTCCTGCAAGGTTTGTCTTGCTCGCAGGCGATCGCTATCTTTGTATTGTAGTTCTATAAGTGTGGAGCGTATTTCTCCGGTCTTTGGTTCTTTTTCAGGCGTCTTGAGCACAACATTTTGAGTTATCTTCTTTGGCTGGACATTGACTTTAGCAGCTACAACCTCAATGACTTGTTCTGATAGCAAAATATCCTCATTCAGTTCTTGCCCTTGCTGATTAATTTCAATACCTGTTGCCGAAAAAGAAACTGGAGGACGATTGTAGGTAAGTGCGCCGCTTGCTACATATTTAGATTGTTGTGGTTGCAGAGCTACCACCATTGAACCCGCTACAACTAGACCAAAACTGGCTAATCCAATCCACTTATATTTATCGAAAGCAATGAGGTAGCGTTTAACAATCGGTGGAGTCATGGCAGCAGCAAATAAAAGATAGGTAAAAATTGGTCGGACTTTATTATAAAATTTTGGCTTTTACGATTTTGAAATTATAAATTATTCATTATGAATGATAAGGATTTTTATAATTCATAATTGATAATTCATAATTTTGCTTTGTCACTCCTTGTTTTTTCTTCTAAAAATGTTGTAAGCACCACTTATCTATATCTATCATATACACCAAAGAATTCGAGGAAGTTACGAACATCAAAGAAAGGACGAGTAATAGTACTAAGAACACTAGTAATTCTAGAAATAAGGTTGCGACCAACTACGACAACATCATTATCTTGAAGTGGCACATTTTGGGACACATCTCCTGACAATGCCTTTTTAGCATTTAGCGTTTGCTTAACAGCTCGTCCCCTTTCTGGGTCATAACGAATCAGAGCTATTTCACTGAGATTAGCACTATCAGTATTGATTCCTGACAAGACATCTATAAAAGTACTGCCATTGGGTAGAGGAACAGTGACAATTCCCCCGCCTGCATAATTTAAAACACGGATTCTAATTTGTGGTGTTGCTAGGGTTGAGCGAGATACCAAGGTGCGATCATAACTATCATCATTTGCCAGTTCTCGACGCGGCACAATGATTGCGTCGCCATCCTGCAAGCGTAAATTAGGTATTTCACCACCATTTTGCAATGGAGTATATAGATCGATAGTTTGTGAAACCACAGCACCATCAACCAATTTCCGGCGTACTTGTACTTGCCGCAAGTCTGCCATCGTCGCAGAACCACCAGCTATGAACAACGCATCACTGACACGAGGCGTTGGTGAGGTAATAGGATAAATTCCTGGTCGATTCACTTCCCCACTAATGGTCACCTGAACTGCTCGTTGTCCTGCTAGTGAGACTGAGACAACCGGGTCAACTAAAACGCGACTTAAACCCAAGCGGATTTTTTCTTGTGCTTCTTCTAAAGTCAAGCCTTGTAGCGATACTGTCCCCACTTGTGGCACAACTATATTGCCTTCGGGGTCAATTTGAGCCGCAAAATTGAACTCTGGACGCGGTCCCACCAGTGACAATGTCACAATAGGATCAACGACAAAGCGGTTGTAGCCTGAGCGAATTTTTTCTTGTGCTTCTTCCAGACTCAAGCCTTGGAGTGATACTGTTCCTAACAACGGCACCACAATGTTTCCTTCTGGATTAATGATGGCTTGAAAGCTTAAGTCAGGGAAGCGTAAAACTGAGACAGCAATGGCATCTCCTGGTCCTAGACGATAGCGACCTGGAGGACGCTGAACTAAAACATTAACAGCATCACCTGGTCCCAAGAGGTAGCGGTTCAATTGTGGCGACATTCCTTCTTGGAGACCCGGAGCCACAAAGTCAGTACTACCAGGCGGAGGCGTAGGAGGCGCGGGAGGCTGTAGAGGCGATTGTCTTTCTGGAGTTAGAGGTACAGGGGCAGGAGTCAGTCCTGGCTTTTGTTCCCGCGTTGGTGAAGTTTGAGCAACAACAGGTTGGACGATTGCTACCAAAAAAAGGCCCACATAAAGACCAGTAGAAGCAAGGGCGTTAAATTCACGCATACGACAACCTGGAACTACAAACAATGGCACAACTTAAAATTGGAATTTTACAGCAGTGCCAACTAAATTTATAATCTTACTCTAGTAAAGGTAACTAAGATTAACCTTTTTTTGGCAAGATTTGACTTTTTTTGAGCCCAAGTCACATAAGCCTCAGACTGTAACCGCTTAGGTCAGTCTTGAGGTGAATAGTGACGATAGTTCACTCATACAGTTTAAGTATAAAATTTTATAACATACCTGTCATCAATGCAGCTTGTACAGTTTGACCTACAGATTTCGCTTCATTCCAAGTTGTTTCTACCTGACCCAGTGGCTCCATGGGAATGAGAATACTAACAGCAACCCAAGGAGCACGTTTCTTGTGCCACTGTGCTAACTGATCGACTACGAACCAAGGTAAAGGTGATGAATGACCACCGTTGAACCAGGCGTACCATTGCAAAACAGCGAAAGTCTGCTGATTTGTTGAGGCGCGAAAGAACCTAGCTTCTACCTTCGTTTCACCATTTGCCTGCATCTCTGCTTTTGGTTGTTTAACAGTAAAATCAGCAGAGCGAAACTGAGCCACTTGCCACTGCCAAAAGCTGTTAATTTCAGTCCACTCCACCATAGGCTGATCTCTAGCTCCCGTTTGTGGCAGCAAAAGCAGCACTGCTTTAGTTTGGTTGCCTTCTTTTTGGATGAGTTGGTAAGACCATTTGCGTCCCCCTATCTCTTGTTCGCGCTGTTCAATGGTTTGCCAACCAGGAAGCGACAACCCCTTTTGACGTAAATGTTTCAACTCCTGGAGACTAGCCACTCGCGGTGGTTCCCGCCATTGCCAGCGTCCTGTCAGGTAACCAGGAATTGCTCCCATAACCAATAGTAGTAACAGGAGAAAAAGCACTACTGCCTGAGAAAACAGACGCTCCTTGAGAAACTTGGAAAAGGAAATCATTGCTGAAGTCTAGGTACTGAGACAAAATTTTACCGCCCTTCGGGCAAGGCAGAAGGCAGGGGGCAGGAGGCAGAAGGAAGAATTAAAGTTTCTATTTAAGTTTTATGCCTTGCCCAAAAGGTTTAAAGCCCTCCGAACTTCCCAGGGCGCGGGAAACCCGCCTGCAAGAGTTCTCTGTGAATTCATTATGAGAAAAAAAGAAACTGTGTATCTACGAAGTACTGAGATTGCAGATTTCGGTTGTTTAGTCTCCACCCTCCTGCTGACTTTCTGGAACTTCTGAAAAATACTTGTCAATCCAATTTAAAGTAGGCACCAATACAAGCAGCATAACAGCTGAGTAAAGGTCTCCACCCCACCCGTCATGCAACCAATGAAAAGCTCCTTCTTGTCCTGTTCCATGAAACAAGGAGAGTAATGTGTTGCGAACTATGTTGGCAGAGACGCTAATTAAGACTGCAATAGATAAAAACCAAAGACTTTTGCGACGAGAAGACAGAGCACCCGTCCAATAAAGAAGCATCAAGCCAACGTAGAGGGTCGTAAACAGCATTTTTAACCCTGCACAGTAGGGCGCAACTTCGACAATTCTTCCTCCTACATAGATATTTATGCCATCAACAATAACTTGCATACCAATCTGACTCAGTATAAAGCCAGCAGTACCTGCAATGAAGCTCTGCAAGGGCAATGTGTAGGGCGTGATTAAGTATGGAACTGAAGTTGGTGTTGCTAGAAGTACCAGTGTTAGAGGAAACCCTTGCAATTTTAAACCAGGAACTCCTTTGAGCCACAAGCACAATCCTGCCAATATAGCTGGAAAGGAAATGTTGACCCACTCGCTAACACCACTCAGATAAAAAATTCCCCCCAGAACTAGCAATACAGCACCCAACGGATGAGGATTGTTGGGTAATCTTTGCCACTTTTTTCGGTTCATCCAGCATAGGTAGGCAGCAAATGGTAGACCAATAATACCGTGGCTAAAATATTCATGTTCTATACTGATACTTTTTTTGATCCAACCTTCCCACCAATACAGTAAAAGAGGAGCATAAAGCAGTAGCAAAATACCTAATATGGATAGATTAATGAATGGAGAGTTTTTGACATTTTTAAGCTGACGCTGAAGTTGCATGGCTTTTTAATAATAGACTTTTTGCAAAAGTATGATTCATAGATATTTAGAACCACAGAGGTATACGGATAGACACAGATAGAATTATCAATTTATGAGTAATGAATTTTCAGTATTACTTTAATTCATCATTCAAGATTTATCATTCACAATTTTTTCAAATCAACAGCAATTTTTGTTGTTCAGTATGCAGGCTTGATGCAATAGCATCCACGACTTCCTTGACTTGACTATGACTCAAACCAGGATACATAGGTAGGGATAATATTTGATTCGCCAACATTTCAGCATTGGGAAAGTCTCCGACGTGATAGCCTAGGTGGGTGAATGCTGGTTGGAGATGACAAGGAATTGGGTAGTGAATGCCAGTTTGAATTCCCACTGCTGTGAGTTCTTCTTGAAGTTGCTGACGTTGTACAACACAAGAATGATCTACTCTGATGACATAAAGATGATAAATATGTCCCTCTGTGCTGTGATTTTGGATGGGAGTTATCCCGCTTGATGCTAACGGTGCTAGTTCCATATCGTACTTTTGGGCAGCATTGAAGCGATCGCGATTCCACTGCGGCAGATATGGTAATTTCTGGTGCAACACCGCTGCTTGCATTGTGTCTAGACGACTGTTGGTACCCGATTCAATGTGAATATATTTTTGGGCTGCACCGTAATTCCGCAGGCGGATCATTTTTTGGGCAACCTCTGAATCTCGCGTTATTAAGATTCCTCCATCGCCAAACGCCCCTAAATTCTTACTGGGATAGAAGCTAAAAGCTGCTGCTGTGCCCACTGAACCAGCGCGATATCCTTCTCGTTCGGCTAAGTGTGCTTGTGCGGCGTCTTCAAATATCAGGACTTTATAGGTCTGGCTAAAGTCTAACAACTGCCGTGGTGATACCATCTGACCGTAAAGATGTACAGGAATAATTGCTTTGGTTTGAGGTGTCACTGCCCGTGCCGCCGCCTCCAAATCAATTAAAGCTGTTTGTGGATCGCAATCTACGAAAATCGGTTTTGCCCCTGCACGTATCACCCCAATTAAAGTCGCAACAAAGGTGTTTGCTGGCAAAATTACCTCATCTCCAGGACTTATATCACAAGCTTGTAGACCAAGAGCGATCGCATCGGTTCCTGAAGCTACGCCCACACCATATTCTGCACCAGACGCCGCTGCAAAAGCTGTCTCAAAATCTTTGAGGGCTTGCCCTAAAATAAAATCTCCTTGTTCTATTACAGTCTGGATTGCCTGTTGTAGTTGAGTTTGAATTGGTTGATGTTGTAGCTTAAGGTCTACAAAAGGAACTTTAATATTCATATTATTCATTTTTTGGCAAGCCCCTGGTTTTTTATATCAAAATACGATTTTTTGCAGATAATCCATTTTTGACTGAATATCAAAACATTCATTATGAAGAAACAATGAATTTTTTATTAATTTTTTCTTTGTTTGACTTTTTTTTAGATTTTCCTTTATGAATAGTCATCAATACTTTTTTTCTACGATATAAAATTTTACAATAAAAATACTAGAGCTATTTCATATTGAATCAATAAGTAACTTATTTATGGCAATTTTATTTGAATTGTGAACAAGACTCTAAAAAAAACACAGAGAGCGAGTTTCAAATGTAGATTTTCCTACCAGAAAACTTGCTCTGAGCACAGAAACAAAGGAAAAACAGAGAATTCCAAAAATATTTAATAAATCTTTCTTTAAAGATAAATAATTAAGATAAATATAACGAACAATATGCAAACTCAAATAGCATTGCCACAGTAGCAAATGTAAATGTTAATCTCAGCCTAGAAAAAAGGTTATGTGTACAAATATGTAATTTCTCATTTGCATTGCATATAAGTAGAGCAATTGTAAACTACAAGAAGTTAGAGGAGAGTGTTTTTCATGACATCTTAAAACTTCTTGGAAAAAAATTTTGCTCTAAATTTGTTCATTTCAGTCACAAGTCGGGAATCTTAAGAATAGCAAATAACCCTGAAACAGTGGTTACATAAATTACTTTCGTGAGAGATTATTAAGGTGGCTATGGCAATGGTAGAGCCTGAGAACAAATTGTTTGCTCCAGAGGATGACTGGATTTCCCAGGAAACGAGAGAACAACAACGCCTCAAGGTATTGTTAGATTTAGGTTTACGCCAACCAGAGACAATTCCAGTTTTTGAAGAAGCCACTCAAACTGCTGCCCACTTCTTGGAAGCGCAAATTTGCATTTTGGGATTTATGGATCAAGAACGCCACTGGTTCAAATCATCTGTCGGCTTGTCAAAGCTTCGGGGAGGAATCATGAATCAGCTGGCACAAAGCCGTGAACTGTTACGCCAGGAATCTTTTTGCACCAAGGTGGTAGAGAGTTCGCAGTATTACGTCATTAATGATACACACGAATTAACTAACGCAGCCGCTTACAGCAAATTGGTTCAGGATTACGGCATTCGTACTTATTTGGGAGCACCACTGTTTGATGCTTCTGGGCATTGTCTGGGTGCATTAGCGGTCATGGATATAAAACCACGTAATTTTACAGAGAAAGATATTGAATTTTTACAAATCATTGCCCGTTGGAGCATGAGTGAATTTGAACGTAACCGTCTGTTACAAGCAGCCTCAACTAGCAGCATTCCCAGGAGTGCATCCAATTGGTTACAAAGGGATGTTGTCAATACGACTGAAATTAGAATTAGCCCATCTGCTTCACAAAAAGATTTAGTTCCTACAAATCAACTGAAATTGGAACTGCTGGGACAACTCATTCAAGAGTTACGTACCCCCCTCACATCTGTGTTAGGTATGGCTAGTGTGTTAGGACGTGAGATTTATGGTCCCTTGACAACGAAGCAAAGAGAATATTTGGAAATTATTCAACACAGTGGTCGGTATTTACTTTCTTTGGTCAACGAAATCTTTGAGCTAGGGACAATGGAGGACAATCCAACAGCGCTGAATTTAGCTCCTGTAAACATTGAAATGCTATGTCAACAAGCTATCTCTACCCTAGAAGAAGCAGCCCACCGCCGCGAGCAAGATATTCGCTTGTCTATAGAGCCTAAACGCAATCGCATTTGGTCCTTAGATAAAGATAAGGTGCGACAAATTCTATATCACCTGATTTTCAGCGTGATTCAACTTTCTGCTGCAGGTAGTATTGTTCGCATTCATGTTTCTTATAAAGAAGATACACTAAACATCACTGTCTGGGTATCACATCCTTGGTTAGGTGACGGGATCACTGAAGTCGATCCCTTCTTTTGCCATAGCAATACACTACCACTGCTAGAACTGACACGTGACAATACAAGTCACAGTCATCTTCTGGAAGACCAAGAGCAACCAGAGGACTTATCAGTTTTAGTGGATCAGCAAAGCGTGAGTTTAAATCAGCCGCGTGGTCATCTTTCTCGTGAAAGCTTAGGTCTTTTACTAAGCTGTCATCTAGCAGAGTTGCATGGTGGACAAATTGCTATTCAAAGTTCTACAGAATCAGGATATCGTTATGTATTAAGTTTGCCACTTAATTTGGGTGTATCAGAAGCTGCTAGCGATGTCTGAGGCACTTTGCCTTGGATTGACACCCAACTTACTTGCTGTGTTCAATGAATCTCGACGGAAAATTGTCTAAATGATGGACGATGGCTGATGGCAATTATCAATGAGTGAATAATAATTTGCAATCCGTGTTATGAACTTATGGAAATACTCCGATTATCATGAAGTCGAAGTTCTAAGCAGGAGTGCGAATTACTCACAAGTTGATATTATGAATTTAGTTTGGCAACGATTCACTTTATCCTATCTACCTCTAAGAGAATATCTGCGCACGAGCTACCTGCACCGCTCCCTGGTAGGTCTGTTGCGTTCCTGGCGGCAAAGCAGCCTATTGATGCAGTGGGGAGAAACAATAGCAGCTATTTTACTCAGTCTGGTTTATGCTCTTGCACCTTTTGTGTCTAATGACTTGTTGGGATTGCTACTCATAGGTTGTGCAGGATTTTGGCTGCTGTTAACTTTATCAGATGAAACAACATCAAACATCTCAAGTGTTACCCCTATTCACTTACTAGTGTTGCTTTATTGGGGAATTGCGACCGTATCTACAGCATTGTCCCCTGTGAAGAAGGCAGCGTTGACCGACTTGAGAAATTTCACACTCTATTTGCTACTGTTTGCTCTCTGCGCTAGAGTTTTAAGGTCACAACGCTTGCGCTATTGGCTGATAACTCTGTACTTGCACATATCCCTCATTGTTAGCGTATATGGGTTGCGGCAATGGTTTTTTGGAGCACCAGCACTGGCGACTTGGGTAGACCCAACATCTCCTTTCTCAAAGACGACTAGGGTTTACAGTTATTTAGGCAATCCCAACTTGCTGGCTGGGTACCTTCTAGCTGCAGTTGTTTTAAGCTTAGTGGCAATTTTTGCATGGCAAAGCTGGTTCAAGAAAGCTTTAGCATTAACTATGCTTGTTGTTAATGGTGCTTGCCTAATTCTGACTTTTAGCCGTGGTGGCTGGATTGGGCTGGTGGTTGCAGTTCTTGTCTTAATAGGGTTGCTGTACTACTGGTGGAGTCCGCAGATGCCTGTTTTTTGGCGCACTGGTTTGCCATGGATTCTTTTGGCTAGCTTAACAGGGATCTTCGTTCTGGCTTTGGTATTTGTTGAACCAGTACGTGAAAGATTTTTCAGTATTTTTGCTGATAGGAAAGATAGTAGTAATAATTTTCGGAGGAATGTTTGGACTGCTGTCTTCAAAATGATTGATGATTATCCAATGACTGGTATTGGACCTGGTCACAATGCCTTTAATAAAATTTACCCACTGTATCAACTTCCCCGTTACAGCGCTTTGAGTGCTTATTCAATTTTCTTGGAGATAACTGTTGAAACTGGCTTTGTGGGTTTGGCGTGTTTTCTTTGGGTACTCATAGTGATATTTAATACAGCTTTTCTACAACTGCAACGGCTACGAGAACTCAAAAGTGTAGATGGCTTTTGGCTGATGGGGGCGATCGCCACCATGGCAGGTATGCTTGCCCACGGTTTAGTTGATACCGTGTGGTACCGTCCTGAAGTCAATACCGTATGGTGGCTCATGGTTGGCTTAATTGCCTGCTATTACAAACCTTTATCCCAAGGTCAAACCAAAGAATTAAATTCTCCTAACCCAGAGCCTACAGCGACCTAACTTTTTTCTTCAATAGTTAAGGATAGTTTTTGCCATACTATACTATCCTTAAGTTAACAAGCTTCAAATAAGCCTTAGATGAGATATCTAAGGCTTCTGTTGTAATTGTTGTTTCATCCTTTTCTCATACGCGTTAACGCATACTACGATTATTCTCTGTAGCTAGTGCTGCTAACGGCATTAGGATCACGATAACGAGTAGGTTCGTCGGGGCGCTTTCTGCCAGCTAAACCAGCTAAACCAATCAAACCAAGTAATCCTAACCAACCCCAATCAAAATTGTTGTCATTATAGGTTCTGGTGTCAGTTGTCGTGCCAGGGGCTGCAGTTGTTCCAGGAGCAGGTGTTGTCTGCGCAGAAGCAGGTAGAGTAAAGGGTAATGCCATGCTTGCAGCAATCACGCCGGTGCCAACGAGTTTGGTGAATTGACGTTTCATATGTTTAACTTCCTTAACCCTTGAGAGTTCACTCACCAATCTACTCAGTTCATACAAGAACAAAATCATTCTGCGGCTATAAACTTAATTTGTTATGCACTCACACTGAAGACGTACAAAATTCTCCCAACCTTTATGGAAGAAACAGCAGAATTTATACTTGTTCACAATTATTCCTTCCCTAGAAATTAGATACTACAAATTAAATAGATAGAGAGAAAGATGAACAACCCTAAATAAGTTACAACTGCCGGAAAAGTTTAATTAATAATACAAACAACCCAAAATAGCAGAAAAAAGCTAAATTAGTAAGAGAATACTTAAATTCCATTGAACATTTATGGTAGTTTAATATCCCCAAATCAATTTACAAACGGTCATATACTATCTTTGTTTAACACATTAAACGTACGTAATAATTCTCAATGAGTGAAAAGAGCGAAGGTTACAAAGTTGTTAGCGATAATCGTCAAGCCCGTTATTTATACGAAATTCTCGAAACCTACGAAGCTGGTGTTCAGTTGACAGGAACCGAGGTCAAGTCAATCCGTGCAGGTAAAGTCAATCTCCAAGATGGATATGCCTTAATCCGTAATGGAGAAGCATGGCTGATTAATGCGCATATCTCACCGTATACTTCGAGTGGGCAGTATTTTAACCATGAACCGCGCCGCACACGTAAGCTCCTATTGCACCGTGAGGAAATTCGCAAACTCATTGGCAAAGTAGAACAGCAAGGTTTAACTTTAGTACCCTTGAAGATGTATCTCAAGCGCGGCTGGGTAAAAGTCAGCATAGCTCTTGCCAGAGGTAAAAAAGTTCATGACAAGCGCGAAGACATCAAACGCCGTCAAGATCAGCGTGAGATGCAACGGGCGATGAAGAATTATTAGTCTTAAGTGCTGAGTATGAAGAATACTCAGTATTACTTCTTGCAAGTTGGCAGTTAAAAGTGATGTGGATTGGAATGTAGAGAAAGAAACTTCCTCTGCTCCTCTGCGACTCTAAAGTGCAAACCTCAGAGTGAAATAGTATTAGATTCTTGAGGGTTATTTCAAATACTGCCACAGGTTAGAAGAAACTAAACCAAAAATTAGGTACTGTGAGGCTGGTTTGTTAAAATTCGGGAAAGACGCCTGTGGTCCCTATCAGAGATGATAATCCTATCACAATCACGCCATACGTCACTTATGGGTTGATTGCCCTCAATGTTTTGGCTTTTCTTTACGAAGCAAGTCTACCTCCGCAGCAATTAGATACATTTTTACATCTTGCGGCTGTCGTTCCGCGAGAACTCACTGCAAGTTTTGCAGGAATTTCAGTAAATCAACCAGTGCCAGAATGGGTCAGTTTGATTACTTCTCAATTTTTGCATGGTGGTTTACTGCATCTAGGCGGTAATATGTTGTTCCTGTGGATTTTTGGTAACAACGTTGAAGACAGATTGGGTCATGTCAAATATCTGTTTTTCTACTTAGCTTGTGGTGTTTTGGCATCACTGACCCAGTGGTACTTTGCACAAAATTCTTCCATTCCTTCCCTTGGGGCGAGTGGTGCGATTGCTGGCGTTATGGGGGCATACATTCTTCGATTTCCCCAAGCGGAAATTCTCGGTATCATTCCTCTAGGCTTTTTCTTTCCCACATTTCGCGTGCCGGCATATTTCTTTTTGGGATTTTGGTTTATCCAACAAGCTTTCTACGGAATCGCCAGTCTAGAAACACCCACCAACATTGGCATGGAAAGTGGCGGTATCGCTTACTGGGCGCATGCAGGTGGTTTTCTGTTTGGGGCTATTCTTGGTCCTTTGCTGGGGTTATTCAGCGACAAACAAAGAGAAGAAATTTGGTACAGATAGTGTAATGCAAGTGCCACAAATAGCTTTGGCACTTGTTCTTACCAAATGTAAATTTCTCACGGCAATCAATTTGCAATCAATAACAGCAGGTGAAATTCCTCTCACGATATATTGCAGTTAATCAGTAATTAGGAAAAACACCTGTGTTTCCCCTATACGACGAAAACCCAACACGAATCACCCCATATATTACTTATGGGTTAATTGGTATAAACGTTTTAGTTTTTCTTCATGAACTTAGTTTGTCAGATGTACAACTAGAGCAGTTTTTCCGGCTGTATGCAGTAGTGCCACGAGAGTTAACCAATAACTTTGCTGGCGAGTGGTCCACTTTATTTACGTCACAATTCTTACACGGAGGATGGTGGCACTTAATTTCAAATATGGTATTTCTATGGATTTTTGGTAACAACATTGAAGACTGCTTGGGTCATTTTAAGTACCTAGTTTTTTATCTGAGCTGTGGTGCCCTAGCAGCTTTATGTCAGTGGATAATAGATATAAATTCTGGGGTTCCGTCCTTGGGAGCAAGTGGTGCCATTGCTGGTGTTCTGGGTGCGTACATTATTCGCTTTCCTCATGCAAGAGTGTTCTCATTAGTCTTTTTAGGTTTTTTCATCACCACACTTAGAGTTCCTGCACTCGTACTCATAGGTCTTTTCTTTGTTCAGAATATAATATCTGGTCTTGCTAACCTACAAGTAGCCGCTAACATGAGTGTAGAAACAGGCGGAGTTGCATACTGGGCACATATCGGTGGCTTTGTGTTTGGTGTGATTCTTGGTCCTTTGCTGGGGTTATTTAGGCGCGACTAAGCTGATACCGAGTTGCGTTCATAGGTGTCACCTCACCCCCGCCCCTCTCCTTCGCAAGGAGAGGGGTGCCCAGAGGGCGGGGTGAGGTTTTTGAATGCAACTTAGTATGAGTAAACATTAATGAAAAGACAGAGGGATCTGGTTTCTTCCAAAAACCAGGTTTCTTCGTTTAAGGGCTAAAGTGCTTCCTGTACTGTGGGAAGATTATTGTTGGGTTACGCCCAGTCAAGAATTTGATGCTGTTGAGCCATGTTATGTTCAAAATATTTAAATCCTGGCTGAATAAGAGCCTAATTGCACTGCTGCTGGTAAGTCTATTTTTAGGAATAAGCACAGCTGGATGGACTCCCTCTAGCAACGCCGCGCTACCCGCTGGAAATGCGATCACTGACGGCAATGCTTTACTGCGGTACGCACTACCTCTAGATAATAAACCTGTGCGGCAACTACAAGCTTCTTTAGAAGACATTGCCACTCAACTGCGAGCAAATCGACGCTGGGGTGCTGTCTCCAGAGATCTCAGCAAAGCTTCACGAATTCTCGATAAACCCTCCCAACTTCTCGCAAGTGTTCCTGAAGAACGCCAACCTCAAGCTGAAGCTTTGATTGCTGAATTAAAATCTGGTATAGGTAACTTGCAAGAAGTCGTTCAAACAAAAGATAAAGAAAAAGTTCGGGAACAACGTGCCAAATTGCTGAGTCTGGTGGGTCAACTTGAAGAGTCAATGGTGAAGGAATTTCCCTTTGAGATCCCAGATGAATATAGCAATTTACCTCAACTTAAAGGTCGTGCCACTGTAGAGGTGAAAACTAACAAAGGCAACCTCACTGTTGTTGTTGATGGCTACAGCGCCCCTGTCACCGCTGGGAATTTTGTTGATTTAGTGCAACGAGGTTTCTATGACGGCTTAGAATTTACTCGTTCTGAAGAATCCTATGTCTTGCAAACTGGAGATCCACCAGGCAAGGATGTAGGATTTACTGACCCAAAAACGGGTAAATACCGCGCTATCCCGCTAGAAGTTCTTGTACAAGGTGACAAAGAGCCTACTTACGGTATTACTTTAGAGGATGCTGGTCGTTATACAGATTTACCAGTTCTGCCTTTCTCGGCTTTTGGTGCTTTGGCGCTAGCGCGTCCTGAACGTGATGTCAATGGTGGTTCTTCACAAATCTTCTTCTTCCTGTTTGAACCGGAACTGACTCCAGCCGGACGCAACTTGTTAGATGGTCGCTACTCCGTTTTTGGCTATGTCACTGAAGGAAAAGATGTTTTGGATGAACTCAAGGCTGGTGACAGAATTGAGTCGGCAAAAGTCATTCAAGGGACAGAAAATTTGATTGAGCCGAACGTGGCATAAGTCTCTGTTACTTTACCTTACGGGAAGACGCCCGAAGAGGGCGTCTACAGCAAAGAGCGATCGCTCTTTGAGTATTGTTTGTAATAAACCTAAATCATAAGTGTCTCTGGTAAATAAGAAATAAAATTGAATGAAAAGTAAATGGATATCTAAATCTATAAAAAATAATCTATAAAATAAAAGATTAATATAACTATTATAAATAGAGAAATTGATGCGTTACGCTAAGGCTAACGCATCCTACAGAACTGTATGAATAGCTTTTGAAGAAATATAAAATCAAGCAAAAAATAGTAAATTTTCTTAAAATATATATAGGTAAAAGGTAAATTTGTAAGATTACCAAACACTGGTTGTGACAACATCTGCTCAAACAGTATCACTAGTCAAAGACCCAGAACGCTTAGAAAGCCGACTGCAAGAAATTCCGCCGGAACCAGGAGTTTATTTGATGCGGGATGGAAGCGATCGCATCATATACATAGGCAAATCGCGGAAGTTGCGATCGCGTGTTCGTTCATATTTTCGAGACTCCCAAAGACTCAGCGAACGTATCGCGACAATGGTCAAACAGGTGACAGAAATTGAATTTATTGTCACCGATACCGAAACCGAAGCTTTGGCGCTGGAAGCCAACCTTATCAAGCAGCACCAGCCATACTTCAATGTACTACTCAAAGATGATAAAAAATATCCTTACGTCTGCATTACGTGGTCAGAAAATTATCCGCGTATTTTTATTACTCGTAAACGTCAATTAGGGAAAGAAAAAGATAAATTTTACGGACCTTATACTGATTCTCGCCTACTGCGGGAGATATTGCGTTTGTGCAAGCGTATCTTCCCTTTGCGACAACGTCCTCAGCCATTGTTCAAAGACCGTCCTTGCTTGAATTACGATTTAGGACGCTGTCCTGGTGTGTGTCAAGCTTTGATTTCACCAGAAGAATACCGCAAAACTGTGCAAAAAGTGGCGATGGTTTTCCAAGGTCGAGGTCAAGAACTCATCGAGACTTTGACAGAACAAATGCAAAAAGCTGCGGAGGCTTTGAACTTTGAGTCAGCTGCACGGATTCGTGACCAAATTGCTGGGTTAAAATCCCTGAATGCTGACCAAAAAGTATCCTTACCAGATGATACAGTCTCCCGTGATGCGATCGCACTCTCGGCTGATGAACAACTCGCTTGCATTCAAGTATTCCAGATTCGGGCTGGGCAATTGGTCGGACGCTTGGCATTTGTGGCGGATGCTCACGCTGAACCAGGTGCTATCTTACAAAGAGTGTTGGAAGAGCATTATCAAACTGCTGACTCGGTGGAAATTCCTACAGAGATTTTGGTACAACACGAATTACCAGAAGGGGAGATATTAGCGGATGTCCTGACTCAGCGTAAGGGAAGAAAAGTTACCATTTTGAATCCTCAGCGACAAGTCAAGGCAGAATTAATAGAGATGGTAGAGCGAAATGCTCAATACGAGTTGCAAAGAATGCAAAAATTGGGCGATCGCAATCAAGAAGCGATGCATGATTTAGCCACCATTCTCGATTTACCCGACTTACCCCACCGGATTGAGGGTTACGACATTTCCCATATTCAAGGGTCAAATGCAGTCGCTTCCCAAGTCGTATTTACTGACGGTTTACCCGCCAAGCAGCACTATCGCCATTACAAAATCAAAAATCCCACAGTCACAATAGGACACTCAGATGATTTTGCAAGTCTTGCTGAAGTCATCCAGCGTCGCTTTCGCAAGTATCTGGAAGATCCACAATTACAGCGAGTCGGAAGTTCTGATTGGCCTGACGTGGTTATGATAGATGGTGGTAAAGGTCAGTTGTCATCTGTTGTCGCAGTTTTGCAAGAAATGAATTTATTGGAAGATTTGCGAGTTGTCAGTTTGGCAAAACGGCGAGAAGAAATCTTTTTACCAGGAGAATCTGAACCATTAGAAACCGATGCAGAACAACCAGGAGTGCAACTTTTGCGGCGCTTGCGAGATGAGGCGCATCGATTCGCCGTGAGTTTTCATCGACAACAGCGCAGTGATAAATTGAAGCGATCGCGTCTAGATGAAATTCCTGGTTTAGGACACCATCGACAAAAGCAGCTTTTAGGACATTTTCGCTCGGTAGATTATATTCGGCAAGCGACACCCGCACAAATTGCTGAAGTTCCGGGTATCGGTCCACGCTTGGCGCAAGAAATCTACGATTATTTTCATCCCTCTTGAGTGGATGCACACAGCATTTGATGTGTTTTTAGTCGCAGTCCCAAATGAAAATAGTGATATTATTGCGACTGGCTTTGGGCGCAGTGTCGGGAGTAATGTTCAAATCAATGCACTGGGTGAAAAATGAAGAAGGGGAGATTATTCTGACGGCGAATTTACCCACTCTCACACTGAATAGTTCAAGGTTTACAGCAATTAAAGCAGAAAGCCCACACCTTAAAGGTGTGGGGACGCCAGACACCTACGGAGGAGCCAGTGCGTTGCGCGGGTTCCCCGCGTTGTAGCACCTGGCGTGTTTCCCCAAGTGGAGCATCTGGCGTTGGAAACCCTCCTTCAGTGCTGACTCATGAATGCGTTGTAGCTTTAGCTGCCGTGCCCATGTTTCAACGAATTCGGACAAACTGAGTTTCTCAACCGCCGCCGCTTCTTGAAGGTTTTGATAGGCTGTGTCCGTTAACCCAATGGCTCGCTTCTTCTTAATTCCTTCATACAAAATAGGTACGTTCTTTCATCTTTTCTTGCCCATTTCGCGAATCTTTAGTTCTTGGTGTTATACTAATGAGAGCGACAGGTGAAAGTCCAAGACAGGGTGTCCGGCAAATAGGGTTGAGCCTTTTGGCAGACAGTACCCCACTCCGTGGTCGAATCACAATACTTGCTGCTCGGTGGCGAAGTCGAGTGAAAACATAGCCAGAGTTTCTAACACAAACCAAATCCAGAAAAAGCAAAATAATTTCAGAAATTAAGGTATCGTGGGGCGCACGAAAACCAGGGAAATGACAGAACCAGCTTTTAAAGCACTGTCTACAAGTACCTAACGCTTGGGGATGATGAAGCCCTCTGGGGCTATCTAAATCAAGCTCAAAACTTGGTTCAATAGAACGGGTTTTTGGTTTGAGGACTGCTCGCAAGAGATAGATAGTTTGAAGGTACGTCGATGAACCAAGAATCCCACGGCTTTACACCACATTGGAGCGAAGCGAAATGTGGTACCCGTTGGAGCGTCAATTCTGCTTCTTGCAGTGCCAAGGGCGAAGCTTAGTAAGAAGGTTTATTCGGCTGCGCCATAACTGAATACTGTATCGAGTGAAAAAAAGTGATGGGTAATTAATACTCAGGAAAAACCCATGACTCATTACCCATTACCCATTACCCATTACCCATTACTAAAAACCAGATTAACAAACATAGCCAATCGAGTTAATCTCTGTAATTGGAATTTTTCCTTAATTTTTTCAATACAATTTAATTTTCTTATCAATAAGAAACAAACATTAATAAAATATAAAAATTAATATTTTGTTACTCATATTCGGGTTAGATAGACTTGTATACTCTTACTTTTTGGATATATCTATAGGTTATAGCCATTAGTTTAAAAGTCTACCTGTTAAGGGTTGATTTTCTAATCACATTTAAAATATACCAATTGACAGTAAAGACTCACTACATAGAACGGGTTGAGAGCTTCAGCTTTACATAAAGTGGAGCCTGATTGTTAGTCAAGCAATAATGAGTTTTTAACTATTTATTGCAAATACCACTTTAAAAAAAACTGACACAGCTTGGAGCAGAATATCCAAATTTGGAATAACTACAAATAAGATAGTCTCAAGGTATGAGTGATTGGGATCACGAATATTCTAGTTAAACTAGAATTAGTATAGATGTTTTATATATCCCTAGTTGGATAGCACTCACCTTTCAAATGAGGATAATGAAGAAAATATAAAGAATAAAGAACAAGCTAGATTTGCAGATTTCATTTATGCTTTTTCAAAAAATTGTGAATTCAAGGGTTTTAAAATGCAGATAGTACAAAAAATTCGCTGCCCAAACTGTGGTAGCGAAGGTGAAAGGCACTATTTATCTCATAGTCAACTGACTCGGACGCAATGTCCAATGTGTGATTACTTGATGATCAGTTGCACGCGGACTGGCAAAGTTATTGAGGCTTATGCTCCAGGTATTCATGCACAACGTTAGCTGATATAAAACTGTATTCCCTCTTAAAGACTGATGGGGAGGTTGGGAGAATTTAACTCTAGTTTTCTCAATCACCCCATCTCTTTGTTTTTAGTGAAATTATGATAACTTCGTTTGATTTTTTGCTCGTAGTTGTCCGCAAGCTGCATCGGCTTCTAAACCACGAGAGTAGCGAACACTCACTGCAATTTGTTGCTGTTTAAGGACTTTGACAAAAGCTTGAATCCGATTTTGGTTGGGGCGTTTGTAATCTGCTTCTTGTATAGGATTGTATGGAATCAAATTCACATGGCTTTGAAAGCCACGTAGGCGTTGTGCCAATTCCAACGCGTGTTCTGGCAAATCATTAACACCAGCTAGGAGAATATATTCAAAAGTAACACGGCGCCCAGTGATTTCCACATACTCCCGACACTCAGCAAGCAAATCTTCTATGGGATAGGGACGAGCACTAGGAATAAGTTGTTCTCGCAGTGCTTGGTTAGGAGCATGGAGACTCACAGCAAGAGTCACTTGAAACTGGTGTTGAGCTAACTGACGAATGCGATCGCGAATCCCAACAGTTGAGACAGTAAGGTTACGCTGTCCAATCCCCACGTCTTGATTTAAAGATTTGATGGCTCCTATAAGATGGTCTGTATTCAACAACGGTTCACCCATGCCCATAAAAACCACATGACTCACCCGCTGTTGAAAATCCTCCTGAACCGTCAACACCTGATCGACAATTTCATGACGGGCAAGATTGCGCTTATAGCCTCCTTTGCCAGTAGCGCAGAAATCACACGCCATTGGGCAACCCACTTGACTAGAAACGCAAACCGTTAGGCGCTTTTCTGTAGGAATACCCACACTTTCGATAATTTGACCATCTGCCAGTTGTAAAAGATATTTAACAGTATCATCGGAGGCAACAGAGCGGTAGTGTATATTTGAGCGCCCGATAGGAATTTCTGCAACATCTGCACGCCATTGTTTAGGAAAGACAGAGATATCACAAAGAGTGCGTACTCCCTTTTGATAGATCCAATCGTGTAGTTGCTTTCCCCTGTAGGCTGGTTGTCCCTGCTGCTGCACCCACGCCGTTAATTCCTCTAAACTAGCGCCGAGAAGTGGTGGAATAGAGATGTTCGGTTGTTGCAGAGTATGACTTTTAGGGGAGGGGAGTACAGAGACAGACTTAGCAGACATGGTAGTTAAGAAATTTGCCTTGAATCTTTATGGTAGGCGATCACTGCTCTTGTTGCCTGGATTTACTGTTGCGGTTTTCAACACTTTTGTTCAGTCATCTAAATTTAGGGAGGGTTGCCAGAGATACTCTCGCAAGTTAATTTTTCCTTCTGGGCTGAATTTTACCCCTTCTTGCTCAAGAAGCGATCGCTGCAAATTATCTCCTCCATATCGCGAGGGAGATTGAGATATCTCGCCTTTGGCATTAATAACTCGATGCCAGGGGACATCTGACACGCTTATATCCACACGGTAGAGAGCATAACCCACCAGACGCGCTTTCCCGTACAGGTTGGCTAAATCTGCCACCTGTCCATAGGTTGCGACTCTCCCCTTAGGAATCTGACGCACTATTTCATAGATGATGTTATGAGTAGACACGGCGCTGATTCAACAAAAAAACTAGCCAAAAGTTGTGCCGTTCCATCCCCACATTGCGCCTTTGGCATCAGCAAACTCTATATAAATACGATTTTTAGGTACTCCCAGCGCTTTGTTAATCTCTTGACAAAAGTCTTGACTCATCGCCTGGGTTTGGTCTGGCTTCATTGTACCGACACTTTTAATCTCGATGTAGCAAACTGGGTCTGTCGTACCGCCAAATGTCATAGGAACTCCTGCTTCAAAAGCCGTCATTACGTACGATTCAGGTTTTCCAGTATGCTTGGCTAACTTTGCTGACAGGCTTTTGAGCATTGCGTCAATTTCTTCTCCAACAGGTGTAGAGACAGAAGTTTGGACTTTAATTAGAGGCATAGTATCTCTGTTATGGATTTCACATTGTTAGTTTATCGAACCGCACGAGGCAAGAGAAGACGCTGAGGTTAAGAGTCGGTAGGCAACAAAGGAAATGAGGAAGTTTTTTCTTCCCCACTTCCCTCACTCCTCATCACTATTGGTGGGATGAACGAAATAAACGACTATGTTCTGGATGATATAAACGAGAGCGTGCTGAGGCTGGCGAAAGTGCAGGGCTAATGACGTAAAGTGTGGTACGAATCAGCTTTTCTGCGTGAGTACAATTTGCCATTTGATTGAGGGGAACAACCCTAATTTTTTCGTTACTCCACCCTAATCGATAGCAGATGGCTACTGGTGTTTCGGCTGAGTAGTGTTCCAAAAGTTTGGCTTGGGCTTCTTCGACGTGACGCGCACTTAAATATAAACATAAGCTAGCTTGGTGAGCTGCTAGGGTACCTAATTCTTCTTTATCCGGAACTTCTGTACGTCCGCTGATGCGCGTGAGGATGATTGTTTGGACTAAACCGGGAACAGTGAGTTCCACTTTGAGTTTAGCGGCTGCGGCTTGAAAAGCACTGATGCCTGGTATGACCTCAAAAGGGATTTCTGCCTTTGCTAGAAGGTGCATTTGCTCGTGGATGGCGCTGTAGAGACTGGGATCGCCAGAATGGAGACGAACGACAGATTTGTGCGATCGCACTCGTTCTATCATGACTGGCAAAATCTCTTCTAAGGTTTTGTTTGCAGTGGGAATAATTTCCGCATCTTCCCGACACAACTGTAGAATCTCTTGGGGAACTAAGGAATCTGCAAATAAAATAACGTCAGCAGACTCTAACAGTTTTTGTGCCTTGACGGTCAATAAATCTGGATCTCCAGGACCTGCACCCACGATATACACAGCAGGTTCTAAAGCTTTATAAGTTTTTTTTGTACCCATTTTGTTAGTACATTGACGAAATGAACACCTCAAAATTCATCAAAAATTTTTTCGCATTTTCTTCAGTATCTTTCCGGATAGAATCTCTCCCTATAGAAGAGTGTATTGGTAGATGCACCCTGGTTAAGCCCTGGAGAAAACTCTGGGGCATTTTTTATTTTTGAGTCAACAGTTCTCCATCTTCCTAACGGGTAGAAGCGACATCCGGTAAAGGACGTTTGACTATGTAAAGCCACGCTAATCCAGTTAGACCGAAGACTATTCCCACTAAACTCACCACTTGTGCTATTCGTAGCGGTCCAAGCATTAGACTGTCTGTCCGAAAACCTTCTATCCACAGGCGTCCTAAGCTGTAAGCTGCCAAATAAACTAGAGACAGCGTCCCTATTTTCAAAGCTGGTTTGCCCGACAAACTCCTAAAAAATAAAGTTATCAGCAAAGCGAATACCATCAAATCCCATAGAGATTCATAAAGAAAAGTGGGATGGAAGTACTCAAAATTAGTCAATTCTGGAGGACGATGTTGTAGTGGAATATACAGCTTCCAAGGTAAATTCGTAGGACTACCAAAAGCTTCGGAGTTGAAGAAATTGCCCCAACGTCCTATTGCCTGCCCTAAAATCAGCGAAGGAGCAACTAAGTCAGCTAATTGCCAGAAAGAAACTTGCTTGATTTTGGCAAACATCAGTGCTGCGACAACACCACCAATAATAGCTCCATGAATTGCAATACCTCCTTGCCAAATAGCAATGATGCGCTCTGGGTGCTGGGCATATTCTGACCACTGAAATAAAACGTAATATAATCGCGCTGCTGGAATTGCCGCAATCACCAGCCAAATTGACAAATCACTAATCAAGTCTGGATTAACATTACGGCGCTTTGCCAGAAACTGAGAAAGCGTAACGCCAATTAATACGGCGCAAGCAATTAAAAAGCCATACCAACGAATAGTTAATGGTCCTAATTTCACCAGAATCGGTCCTGGAGAAGTAAATTGAAATGCTAGGGGCAAGGTGGAAAGATCCGGTGCCATGTAAAAGTACCTAGAAGACTATAAGAAGTTAATGTACATTTAAGCTGTGCTTGGTAAGAGCGGGATGGGGAACTTATTGCCTTTCAGTGATAAGGAAGTGATTTGAAATTTTATCTTCAAGTCAAAATCCAAAATTCTTACTATTGACTCCCTCAAAAATTGTTACCAAAGTCACAGCTACAAAAGCCACAGCATTGATTTTAAGTCGCCTTGGGTGAAGAAGGCAGCATAGGTCTGTATTTCTCAAGAACTTTATTTTGGAGTAAATAAATAAGAATATCGCAATAAGTGCAACAGATTTTCGCCAGAACAAACATTCTAGATTTTTAAATGAAAATTTGCGCTTTGCTAGGAAAACCAGTGGTTCGATATAATCACCTAATTAGCACTTTGAGGCATCTGTCATTGTGATTGCCATTTATCCAGGAAGCTTCGATCCTATCACCCTAGGACACCTTGACATCATCCAACGAGGCAGTCGGTTGTTTTCCCAGATGGTTGTCGCTGTTGTGCGGAATCCTAACAAATCTCCACTGTTTACCGTGCAAAAACGGCTAGAGCAGATTCGTCTGTCTACAAAACATCTCACTCATGTGGAAGTAGACGCCTTTGACGGTTTGACTGTAAAGTATGCTCAAATGAGGGGAGCACAAGTGCTGGTGCGGGGTCTACGGGCGATTTCAGACTTTGAAGTAGAACTTCAGATGGCTCACACAAATAAAACTCTTTTTAATCAAATAGAAACAGTTTTTTTAGCAACATCCAATGAGTATAGTTTTTTAAGTAGTAGTGTGGTAAAAGAGATTGCTAAGTTTGGTGGTTCAATAGATCATCTTGTTCCCCCGCACGTTGCCCTGGATATTTACCAATGCTACGCCCAAAACAATCCAGTATCGAATCAAATCACAACGGAAGCCATCCCCCCGCGCAAGAGTTTGCCGATGGACTCTCCTTCGGAGAAGCAACGCGAATAGCAAGCCTAGACATTCAGCAGGAACTCAACCATTTGGAGGAGATGATTCTTGCCGGTGTCAATATTCCATTGACGCGACGCACGTTGGTGGATGAAGATAAGCTGCTGGATCAGCTTGATGAAATCAGGCTTAGTTTACCTGAAGCTTTTCAGGAAGCTGCAGCAATCATCGCACAAAAGGAGGAAATTCTTCTGCAAGCAGAAGAGTACGGACAACAAATTGTTGATGCAGCGCAAGCCAAGCGATCGCAAATTTTGGATGAAAGCGACATTATCCGACAAGCAGAACGGGAAGCATCTGAACTGCGGCGTCAAGTGCAACAAGAATGTGACGATATGCTGCAACAAACCCTCGAAGAAATTGACCGCAAGCGCCGCGCCTGTCAGCAGGAAATCGAGGAAATACGGCGCCAAGCAGTTGCAGAAGCAGAGGCTATTGAACAAGGAGCTGATGACTATGCTGATAGTGTCTTAGAAAATATTGAGCAGAATCTCCAGGATATGTTGCGAATCATCCGCAACGGACGCCAACAATTACTACCAGATTCTTCTTTAGAGGATAATTCTCAATTTCCCAAGAAGAAATAGATTATTTTTCAAGTTTTGACAACTCACAGCCTAATTATCCTGTCAATAGATTATTTTTACAAAACTGAGTTTCTGTTTCACCACTTGCCTCCTGCGGAGGAATTCAAAGTTCAAAATTCAAAAACAAAATTCTTAATTTTGAATTGATAATTTTGAGTTTTGGGCATTGCTGAATCAAGGGATGATTTCGCAAGTTATAAAATCTCTTCCCCTGCTTCCCCTGCACCCCCTGCCTACCTCAATTCATCCCACTATTCTGCAACGGCGAATTTTGAATTGGAGCGTAGCAAGTGGCTTACCTTCTTGTAATAGACTGGAAATCATAATAAAACTCAAATCAGACGAAAAAGTTCCTTATGCAACGCAAATGGAAGTCGCTACTGCTTGCCTTTAGCTGGGTTTTTCTCTCAGTTGGAACCTCGATTCTGATTATCCTAACTCAACCTATTACATCATCCGCAAAAGAACCTGCAGCGTCTACTCAGACTGACACAACAAACACACCCAGCTCCCAAAAACCATCCGTAGTCGTACCAACAACCTCAACGGAAACCTCTGAGACTGACAAGCCGACAGAATCTCCACAACCAACTCCTACGCCAAGCATAACCGACAGTAAAAAGCCAGAGAGTGCCGCGGAAGCTGCACCCACTCCGGAAGAAATTGCTCGTCAGCAAAAACTAATAGAAGCAGACAAGCTTTACCAGGAAGGACAAAAAGTTGCAGCGGAAAAACTCTATCGAGAAGTCAAACAACCTTTTGCTAAAACAACTGATACACAACAACGTAAAGAAGCAATAGTTGATCCTGCGCAATTGTCCCCAGGGGGTCAGGTGTACTGGCGAGAAGCAGAAGCAGGAATTGCCAGTCAGATGCAAACTAGAACTCTAGTCGCACTGGAACTTTTGGTTCAGAAGAACCCGGAATTTATCCCTGGTCATATCCGGTATGCTGAAGCTCTCAAACAATACGGTCAAGAGAAAAAAGTACTGCAAGTATTAGAAACTGCGGCGACATTCTATCCCAATCAACCTGATTTAATTAAAGCAAGAGTTGCGGCACTCGCAGAGGCGAAAAAATGGATGGAAGCATCTCTGGCGGCGCGTCAATTTGCTCTTTTGAACCCAAATGACCCTCAAGCGCTTGATTTTACAAAACTAGCAGAAGATAATCTCAAACGTTACAAATCCCATATACGCAGACAAATTAGAGGAAATGCGATCGCCAACATTATCACTGGTACCCTAGGCTACGCGTTTACGGGCAGTCTTGTTGGTCCTTTTTCTGCCCTAGATTCCTCGATTATGCTGCTACGAGGAGAAGGAGCAATCGGTGAGTCAGTGGCAAAGCAGGCAAAAAAGCAACTCAATTTAGTCAAGGATGAAGCTATCTTAGGATACGTCAATGAAATTGGACAGAAACTTGCCAATGTCGCAGGACGTAATGAGTTTAAGTATGAGTTTTTCGTCATCCCCCAAGAAGACCTCAATGCCTTTGCTCTACCAGGAGGCAAAATATTTATTAACGCAGGTGCAATTGCCAAAACCAACTCTGAGGCAGAATTAGCTGGGTTAATCGGTCATGAATTATCTCACGTTGTCCTCTCCCACGGTTTTCAATTAGTCACTCAAGGAAACCTTATTGCCAACGTCACCCAATATATTCCCTATGGCGGTACTATCGGTCAACTGTTTGCACTCAGCTATAGTCGCGATATGGAACGTCAGGCAGATAATTTGGGAACACGCTTAATTACAGCAACAGGATACGCTGCTGATGGCTTGCATAACTTAATGGTGACATTGGAAAAACAACAAAAAAATGCTCCTCCCAGTTGGTTATCTTCTCATCCAGGCGGGAATGAGCGAGTTCGTTCTCTAGAAGAGTTGATTTCGCAAAACAACTACAACCGTTACGCCTATGAAGGAGTAGCGCGTCACGCCCAAATGAAAGAAAAGGCGAAACAGATACTCAAAGAGGAAAAGGAAAGAAAAGATAAAAAAAGACGCCGCCGATGAATCAAAATCACACAACTATTCGTCACGGAAATTATCAACTCCCTACTTTAAATCCGGTGTTAGGACTGTCTATGCTATCTCAACCTTTAAAGTTTCTCTTTTTTAGCGGGCTTAGTTTATCCTTTGTACTAGGTCATGGCGCTGCATTTGCCCAAGTTCGCAGTTCTGGTGATGTTGTCGTACCAACATCACCAGGAGGTAGTGGTACAACATCGACCACAACAACGACAACAGGAACAGGGAATTCTTCCACAACAACGACAACAACAAATACCTCAACACCAACACCTATTGACAGCGGTAATCGGTTTAGCTGTCAGTTTTACAATGGTCAGTACACTGTCATGTACCAACCAGAAAGCCAGCCAGGTCAGTACTTCGCTTGGGCGATTCCTAGAACTCTAGGTGGTGGCTGGGATATACAAAAGCGTTGCGACACAATTGCCCAGCGCCTAGAAACATATCGCCCAGATGGCTTAGTGGAACTCAAAACAGCGGTAGAGAATAGACAAAACATTCTCTGCGTGACCACCGAAACCAATCCTTACTGTCGCATTGTACTGACAGTTCCGCCCGAAAAAGACCCTAATGTCGTCCGCAATAGTGTTTTCCAGAACCTAGCCTCTGCTGATAGCGGACAGCAAACTATTGGTGTCAACACTTATACAAGTGGTAATGATGAGCTATCTAATTTAGGACGCGCAATTTTTGGCGGCGGGAAACAACCTTCTGCTTCTGCTAAAGATCCAATCAATCTCAAACCTTTCCTGGATCGTGCTGATGGTGGTACTGGTGCAAAATTGCGTAATGGTGTATCACTTGGTCGTCAGCAGTCTAATCCTCAAACTAGTAATCGCCTAAATCCCAAGAAATTTCGCTAATTGATTGTCAAATAAGTTTCGCGCCAAGACGCTAAAACGTAGAGGTACAACGGATTTCGTAGCAGACACCATGCTATTAGTTAACCCTTGACTCGTTTTGGCGTAATTTTTTATGTAGATAAATGTAGGATGGGAAGCGCAAAGCGTAGCCCATGCTGTCCTTAGGACGCCGCAACGGGTTCTAGCGACCGCAGATGTGATTCCACCCGGCGAGTACTGAGAAAAGCAGTCCTGCGATGCACACGCCAATCCAGCCAAACGCATGCCACGTAACCGCGCCCGTCGCCGATCCTGCTGCGCCGCCGATGAAGTAACACATCATGTATGAAGTAACACATCATGTATACCGTGTTGAGGCGGCTACGCGCTTCCGGTTTGAGGGCAAATATGCGTGACTGGTTTGAAACCTGCGCCATCTGTAAGCCGATATCCAGAACAATCACCCCAATCACGAGGCCAGTAATACTCGCGCCTGAGAGGCCGAACACGACGAACGCCACAGCAATGAGGCCAATAGCCAGTGAGATGACCGCGCGTGGCCCACGCCGATCTACGAAGATACCTGCCCACGGCGCAACGTAAGCACCTGCCGCACCGACAATGCCGAACAGCCCTGCGGCTTGTGGTCCGAGATGAAATGGTGCGTCGGCTAGCAGCAGCGACAGCACGGACCAGAAGAGGCTGAAGGCCGCGAACAGCGCAGCACCAGTAAGCGCTGCTTCGCGTAGTCCGCGCAGCTCGACGGCTAGGTGCCACGGCGAGCCCAGCAGCTTGTTGTAGGGCAGCGTCGAGGTCGGCTTGCTGGGCGGCAGGCGCGTGGCTACCACGACAGCCAGGACGAGCATCGCGACGATCGAGGCGGCGAATACAGCCCGCCAGCCGAAATACTCGGCGACGAAGCCAGCCCCCGTGCGCGCGAGCAGGATGCCGAGCAGCAGTCCGCTATACACCGTGCCGACCGCATGACCGCCCTGTTCGGGTGGCGCGAGTTCGGCGGCGAACGGTCCTGCTTGTTGCGCCATCGTGGCGAGCACTCCGATCGCGAGGCTCGCACCGATCAGTACAGGCAGTGTGGGCGCGGTAGCCGCCACGAGCAACGCGACACAGATGCCCGCGATTTGCAGCAAGATCAGACGACGACGGTCAATGCGGTCACCGAGCGGGGCGAGCAGCAACATACCGACAGCGAAGCCGATCTGGGTCACGGTCGGCACCGCACCAATCCACGGCGCGCTTTGTGGGAACGACTGGCTGAAGCTGTCAAGAAGCGGCTGATTGTAGTATATGTTGGCTATCGCGGCGCCTGCGACGCTCGCAAGAAGCAGTAGCAGACCGCGCAGCGATCGCTCAGAGGGAGCGGCAGTGAAGTGGGGTTTGGACATTGAGTGCGACGATCACAAAAGCAATTATGAATTTACGTATGTCGATCATACTGCCGCGCCTGCCACCACCCGGTATGTCAGCACCTACTTTCCAAGTCACCGTGTCCTTATTTGGTCAACGAGTATTAAAGACTCGTCAGCGAGTCTTATAACTTGATCAACGAGTATTAAAGACTCGTCAGTGAGTATTACAACTTGGTAAACGAGTATCAAAGACTCACCAGCAAGTATCAAAATCTCATAAACGAGTATCAAAGACTCGTGAACAAATATCAAAGACTCAAGCGTGAGTATCAGAACCTCATGAATCAGTATCAAAGACTTGTGAACAAGTAGCAAAGACTCAAGCGCGAGTATCAGAACCTTGTTGTCTTATAACGGTTGTCAATGAAATAGAATAATTGCTCTACGCTGGATGATCTCGTGTCTTAACCTTTTGCTATCTAGCTCTTAATATTACTGAGATAATTTGAGGTTGCTGAATACAAATTAATACAAACAATGATGCAAATCATTTAAGAATCATGCTTCTTGATCAAAAGGATGCGTGATACTGTAACGCGCACTTCAGCGTGACCCTAGATGCTTTTCTAGCAAAAAATCCTACTAAAAATAGCAAACAGTTTATTTGTTGCATCAGTGAAATCTGATCTTTATAGGAGAATATATGGGGACTACCAACACAATCCGCTTTTCACAGTTCAATGCTTCTCTGAACCGCACTAGTGAAGGTCAGTTAGCCACTGATTTATCTACCCCTGATAATGCTCAAGCAAAAGCTGTTGCTGAAATCATCCAGCGTAGTAACCCAGATGTCCTATTGATTAACGAGTTTGATTACTACGAGGCAGCTCCTCTTGAACCAGTCCGCCTCTTCCAAAAAAATTATCTCTCCGTTAGTCAAAATGGTACAACCCCAGTAGAATATCCCTACGTCTACATCGCACCCTCCAACACTGGTATCTCCTCTGGATTTGATTTAAACAACGATGGCACGGCTGTCACAGACCCTGGAACACGGGGATATGGTGACGATGCCTTTGGCTTTGGTGAGTTTCCAGGTCAGTACGGGATGTTGCTGTTGTCGAAGTACCCCATCGATACTGCCAATGTGCGGACGTTCCAGAATTTTTTGTGGAAGGATATGCCAGGGTCATTGCTACCCACGATTGCTCTTCCTGACTCTAATACACCTTGGTACTCACAACAAGAGCAAGACGTATTGCGCCTCTCTTCCAAAAGTCATTGGGATGTTCCCATTGTCGTGAATGGTGAGACAATTCACGCTTTGGTCAGCCATCCCACACCCCCCACATTCGACGGTCTCGAAGACCGCAATGGCAAGCGCAACTATGACGAGATCCGTTTCTGGTCAGATTACATCACTCCTGGCAAAGGTGACTACATCTACGACGATGATGGTCAAGGGGGTGGTCTTGCAACTGGATCACGCTTTGTGATCATGGGCGACCAAAATGCAGACCCGTTTGATGGCGACAGCTATAACAATGCGATTCGGCAATTGTTGTTAAACCCTAACATCAACACGAATTTCATACCCTCCAGTCTTGGTGGTCCGCAGCAAACTGAGTTACAGGGAGGAGCAAATCTGAATCATCGAGGGAACTCTGCTTTTGACACCGCAGATTTTGCCGATACAGCTCCTGGTAACTTGCGGACAGACTATGTCCTGCCTTCAACTGACCTGCAAATCAGTAACTCATCTGTTTTCTGGCCTTTGAATACTGATCCAGCATTTGGACTGGTGGGCACTTTCAACTCTAGTTTACCTGGTGGGTTCCCCAGTTCCGACCATCGCTTAGTATGGGCAGATTTGCAAGTCCCACCCACAAAAGCAGGCAGAACAATTCCTAATGTGGACTTCTCAGGACAAACCATCTTCCCCACGGGCTTTATTCCTTCTGGTAACGCTGGAAACGTAAACGGAACAGAAGTTCCTGTTGGTGGGCTCTCAGGTGTCACCTACGATGCAGCAAATAATCGTTTCTACACTATCTCTGATGACCGCTCGCAATTTGCTCCTGCCCGCTTCTACACGTTTACCCTAGAAACCCCGTCTCCTCAAGCAACTGACTTAGCTGTAACATTTACAGATGTTACAACCCTCAAAGATGAGGATGGAAATGATTTTCCGCTCAACAGTCTTGACCCTGAAGGTATTGCACTGAGCAAAAATCATACAGTATTTATCTCTTCTGAGGGAGAAGTGAATTTCAATGCAGGTCGAGTCACAAATCCTTTTGTCAATGAATTCTCCCTCACGACAGGACAGCAACTGCGTTCTTTACCTGTGCCTAGCAAGTTTCTTCCTGTTGTGCAGGATACCAACGGTAACGGTGTGACAGACGCAGGAGATACTCAAGTATCGGGTGTTCGTAATAACTTAGCATTTGAAAGCTTGACCATCTCGCCGGACCAGAAAACTCTGTACACTGCAACTGAAAGCGCCCTGTTGCAAGATGGTCCTATTGCCACACTCACTGATGGAAGCCGTTCTCGCATCCTGCAATATAACTTGGTGAGTGGACAGCCAGAGAAGGAATATCTTTATAATACTGACGCGATCGCTGCCCAACCAAACCCTGTAACCGGCTCTGCTGATAATGGCTTGGTAGATTTGCTCGCCCTTGATAACCGTGGTACTCTACTCGCATTGGAGCGCTCTTTCGCTGCAGGAGTTGGCAATACCATCAAAATCTATGAAGTTAGCCTACAAGGTGCAACTGACATCAAGTATTACGACTCTCTCAATAATCTCAGTGCGGAACAACTGGCAGATATTAAACCTGCCCAGAAGCGTTTGCTGTTGAATCTCAACTCGCTGAACTTACCTACAGGGACAGATAATATCGAGGGCATTGCCTTTGGTCCTCAACTGGCTGATGGTCGTCAGTCTATCGTTTTGGTGAGTGACAACAACTTTAGCCAGACCCAATTTACTCAAATCCTGGCTTTGGGTGCAGACTTGGTTCCTACCGTAGCACCCACAGTGGAAACCCGTCCTGACCTATTTGATGACCCAAGTTTACCAACCGACCAACGTGCCGATGCGGATGACCCTGCTATCTACGTAAATGCTACCAATCCAGAACAAAGCCTGGTACTCACAGCAGTTAAAAATGCAGGGTTACGGGTCTATGACCTGTCTGGTAATCTCTTACAAGAGGTCAACCCAGGTAGTATTCGTTACAACAATATTGACCTGCAATATGGCTTTCACTTGGGTAATGATTCTGTTGATATTGCCGTCGCTACAGACCGCAACAACGATAAGCTAGCAATCTTTAAAATCAACCCCTATCCCAATGCTTCCGGTCAATACCTGGAAGATATCACAGATAGCAGCATAGGTACTCTTTTCCAAGCATCGCCTTATGAGCCTCTTTACTCCGCATCGTCGCGGAGTGCTTATGGCATTGCTTTGTACCACAGCCCTGTGACAGATGATTACTACGTCTTTGCCAACCGTAGACAAACCGGAGATGTCACACAGTACAAATTGATTGACACGGGTAATGGTAAAATTGGTGCTGAGAGGGTACGTAATTTCACAGTTCCTACTATTGCTGGACGTGACCCTCAACTAGAAGGCATGGTGGCAGACCAAGAACTCGGGTTTCTCTACATTGGGCAGGAAGATGTGGGAATTTGGAAGTATCAAGCAGAACCAAATGCTGATAAAACTGGTACGTTAATTGACAAAGTGAAAGATATCGGTGGTAGCTATCTGGAAGATGATGTAGAAGGACTCAGCATATACTATGGCAAAGATGGCACAGGCTACCTACTAACCTCTAGCCAAGGTGACAACACCTTTGCAGTTTACACTCGCGAAGGTCAAAATGACTTTTTGGGTCGCTTTGCTGTTGGTAACAATGGAGCAATTGACAGCGTTCAAGAGTCTGACGGTGCTGATGTGATCAACGTACCACTTGGTTCTAACTTCCCGTATGGTGTGTTTATAACTCAAGATGGTTCCAATGAACCAGCACGCCTCATAAATGATGATGGGGAAATCAGCAACGTCAACAGCAACTTTAAGCTAGTGCCTTGGGAGAATATTGCCTATGCCTTCCCCAATCCGTTAACAATTGACACCAGTAGCTATAATCCTCGCACTCCTAATACCAGTCTCCTAAATGGAGTTGCTAGCGGCGCCGTTCCCCAACCTTCTTCTGTTCTTTGGACGGGCAGCAACTTGACTGGTGATGTCACTTTTGAGCAATCCTTCACTGGACTGTAGCTCAATTCTGTACTAATGTTTAATAGCTTTTGGTAACCATTCCAGACCCTTCGTCACCCCGTCAGATTTTTGAGATTAAACCACAGATGAACACAGATAAATACGATGTTGCTCTGTGTCAATCTGTGGTTCAAAAATTCATGAATTGGATTTTTGCAAGAAGTCTATTCCTTCTTTAAGGCTTTTGACTCACCCCTGCATCACTGCATCCAACAATTTACTTGCACCAAAGCGTACTGGATCTGTACAGGGTAGACCAGTTTCTGCTTCCACTTGGGCGATCGCATCCAATGCTTCTGACTCATCCAAGTGTCTGGTGTTCAAAGATATACCAACGACAGGTACAGGTGCAAAAGCACCACCCGCAGTGGCGATCGCTTCATAAAGCTTCACGACCTCCGCTAAAGGTGGAATTGACACACCAGGAAGGACTTCAATTTGTCCAGCACGATGTACCAATATCATCTGTGTTGGTTGAGAACCACGTATTAAGGGCAGTGTTGCTGTCGAACCTGGATGCAGCAGTGAGCCTTGTCCTTCAATGTGCAGAATGTCATAATTTTTCCCATACCGTAGCACCATTTGTTCTACAGCACCAGCGGCATAGTCCACTCGCACAGCGTCTAATGGCACACCATCGCCTTCTAACATCAAACCAGTTTGACCAGTGGCAAGAAATTTTGAACGCCAGTTCCGCAGCCGTGATGCCCAGTGGAGTTCAAGGCTGGTTGACATTTTGCCGACTGACATATCGGTACCCACAGTCAAAACTCGCCGACATGGAAGATTACGTGCTAAACCGCTGGCAATGCCTAAGTTCGGTGGTTCTTTGCGCACATCCCAAATCAGTTGCCCTGGTTTCAGCAATGCCTTTAACTCTGGAATAGTCGCCAATGGTGTATGTAAACCGTTCACCACTGACATTCCAGCTGATACAGCATCCTTAATTTCATGCCAATAATCATCTGGCACAGTGCCGCCTTTGGGAGCAATGCCAATGACCAGAACCTGCGGCTTATACTCCAGCGCTGCTGCCACCGATGCAACTATTGGTACATTACGCTTGATACCCGTTAACTCCTGCAAGGATTTGCCTTCACATTCGCGGTCAATAGCAGCTACTATGGGAGCTTCACTATAGCGTAGAAGTGATAGACCAGTTTTGCCATAAGGTCCCTTGATTCCCTCATGGAGTAGAATAGCTACCCGTTGATTAAGCGCCAGACGCACTATCTTTTACCCCCAACCCTGGTAAATCGTTTGGAAAAATTCTCCCCTCCTGCACGTATGCACCTGTAAAAGGGTCGTCTATTAAATTCAAGTGACTATCCAAATCGAGATAGTCAGCAAGTGGAGCAAGCTGTGCCGCTGCTGTATTAGCAAGCGTACTATCGGAATAGCAACCAAACATCACTTGCAACCCATGTGCCCGTGCTGTATGTACCATTCGCATTGCCTCAGTTAAGCCCCCAGATTTCATCAGTTTGATATTAATCCCATCCACACAGCTTGCCAACTTGGGAATATCGGAGCTCGTGAAGCAACTTTCATCGACAAAAATAGGTAGAGAAATTCGCTTCTTTAGTTCCGCTAAATTGTCTTCCTGTCCTCTTGGCAGTGGCTGTTCTACATACTTTACATCTAGATCAGCAAGCCAATTGCACATTTGGACTGCATCTTCCAAACTCCAACCCCCATTTGCATCTACGTACAACTTTGGCTCTGGTGCTTCTTCTCGCACTGCCATTAACATTTTCTGGTCTGCGGCAATGCCATCCGGACTACCTAACTTGACCTTGAAAACACGGACTTCAGTTAGTTGCAACCAATCTCGTGCCCTTGCTCTTGCCCCTTCTGGTGAATTAATGCCAATTGTCATTGAAGTCGGTACTATGGCATTGCGATCCAGTCCCCAAATCTGCCACAGTGGTAGCCCAACACGCTTGCCTAACCAGTCATGCATTGCCATATCTAGCGCTGCTTTTGCAGATGAGGGAAGGAGGGCTTTGTTTAACACTTGGTCAATTGAAGCACGTTGTAACGGACTGAATTCTTGTAAAGAAGGTGCTATTTGTAGCAGTGCATCTTTTATTGTCTCTGTTGATTGCGGATGAATACCCACACTGAATGGCGAGGCTTCCCCCCAGCCTTCAATACCATCGTGCGCAATCCTTACCCATATATTCGTCGTTTGTGCCGTTGTGCCGCGACTAATGGTCAAAGGAAAACGCTTATTTATAGTAAATATTTCTACCTTTAGTTGCATAATTATGCTGAATATCGCGGTAGGTTGCTGCCTCCAAACTCAAAGAAGTTTAGTGTAGTTTTCTGTCTATATTGTGTCTCTGTTATACTTTTTAACAAGCTTAGATAGTTTCTCAGCTGTTGCGCCTATAAGTTGTATAGTGACTGTTCAAAGCAGTCAAGAGTCAAAGGTCAAAAGTCAAGATTTTTTTGACTGTTGACTCTGGAGGACCCTCACAAATAAATGTGTAAATGATTTTGTCTCTTTTGGTATCCATTTTTTCATGACAAACTTACAAAAATGGAAGCTTTTGCACTCAAAAATGGTTTTGAATCATCACTGGTGCCAAGTCCGGCAAGATGAAATACAATTACCCAACGGTAAAATTATAGATGATTATTTTGTAAATATTAAGCCTGAAGTTGCTCTCATTTTACCTATCACGAGTCGTAAAGAGATTATTTTTGTGCGGCAATATCGGCATGCAGTGGGTGAATTCTTCATAGAACTCCCGGCGGGGAGTTTTGACCCAGAAGAAGAAAGTGCTGAAGAAGCAGCGCTTAGAGAACTACAAGAAGAGACAGGTTATGTTGCTCAACAAGTCACAAAGATAGCGACTTTGTACGATAAGCCAAGTAAAGATACAAATAAAATCCATTTATTTTTATCAGAAAATGTCATGAAATCGGGAGAACAAAATTTAGATATTACAGAAGAAATAGAGGTTCTCCTCATACCTGTAGAATCAGTTCAGGATAAAATTCTCAACGGCGAAATTTGTGTAGCAGGAACCGTTTCGGCTCTTTGCCTGGGTTTGAATTTCCTTAAATAGCGTTCATTATACTGAATTGACGTGAACTAGCTAATGAATCAAAAACGATAACCGCAGATGCATATGGATGTAACATACCATTGTCTGCATTGATCTGCGGTTAAAATCCTCAATTTAGCGTGCCCACTGTTGCAAAATATAAGTGTAAAAAGCTTCTTTATCTACTTTATCCATCGCATAAATTTTACGTCCTCCTGGCACTATTTTGGTACGTCCTTGACTCAAACCAGTGGTGATAATTTCTGTTTTCCACTCCCGCAGTTGATAGAATTCTGGGTGAGCAAGATAAGCTGTTGCCAGTACATCCCAAAAGTAATAATCTTGAGGAATAACAAGCGCATAACATTGTCCTGCTAAATCAGATATAGGATAGTGGCGTTGCTTTCCCATTTTGTACACAACATCTGATGTCACGGGTACAGTGTTGGTCAAATCTAAAGGACACATGATAATTTCTATCTTGGTTTGCCACACTCGTGCTGCGGAAATTGGGTCCCAATAAACATTCCATTCAGCCGAACCGTCTTGTCCTGGTTCCCAATTTTTTTCTACATTGCCAGTGACATTCAAGGCACCTCCCATCCAGACAATCCTTTGAATTTTCGCTTCAATTTCTGGTGCTTTTTCAAGTGCAGTTGCTACCGTAGTTAACGGACCAGTTACCATCAAAGTGACTGGTTCTGGTGCCTCACGCAACACTCGTATCATGAAATCTTGACCAGGTTCTGCGACTAAAGGTGTGCTAATTGTGTCGCTTTGATTGAGAATGGGAAGATGGTCAATAACAAACGAATCGCGACGATAAAGCCGAGGAAAAGGGTTAATACCACGTACAGTGCTTTGGGCAACAAGAATGTGAGAATACCCCATTAAATCTAGAATTTTTCTTGTAGCACTTACCGCCGGTTCAGCGTAGCAATCTGCTGGAGTGACAACAACACCTAGAGGTTGTATGTGATCCATAGTCATCAGCAGCATAGTTGCTAGATAATCATCTACACCGCCATCATGATCCATCAAAACGAGTTGTTTAGACATGGAGATTTAAAAAATGGATGAATTTATGCAAGCTGCGATCGCACAAGCAAAACAAGGCAGACAAGAAGGTGGAATTCCCATAGGTTCTGTTCTCGTCAAAGATGGCAAGATTCTTGGCAGAGGACACAACAAGCGTGTACAGGACGGAGATCCAGTCACCCACGCCGAAATCGATTGCCTTCGTAATGCTGGTAGAATTGGCAGCTACAGAGGTACAACACTCTATTCAACCTTAATGCCGTGTTATCTGTGCGCTGGGGCAGTCGTACAATTTGGCATTAAAAAAGTGATCGCTGGAGAATCAAGAACTTTTCCTGGTGCCAAAGAATTTATGGTATCCCACGGTGTGGAAGTTGTGGACCTCAATCTTGATGAATGTGAACAAATGATGAGTGAGTTTATTCAAGAAAAACCAGAACTGTGGAACGAAGATATTGGTAAGTGATAGGGGAAATTAGGGAGGATGAGGAAATTTTCCGCATCTTTGCGCCTGCTTGTCTTCCTTTTCCTCTCCTAGTCTACATTGCTCCCTTTTCCTTAAAAAAGGCATCAAACCTCAACCTATCCGGAAGCGAAGGTTGTGCGCCTGGTTTGGTTGTCGCTAAAGCACCCGCTGCTGCACCCCAAACAACCGCCTGATGCAAAGAAAGTCCCTCATGAAGCGCCGCAGCCAAGCCACCATTAAAGGCATCACCTGCAGCAGTTGTGTCAACAGTATGAACCGGAAACGCAGGTAGAAAAAAGGTTTTCTCTGGAGTCGCACAAACAACGCCTTTAGCACCCAATTTCACAATGACATTTTTCACACCCCGTTGTTGTAACACTGCAGCTGCTTTTTTTCCCGACTCTTCTCCATCCACTGGAAAACCTACCAGTTGCCCAGCTTCCACTTCATTGGGTGTCATAATATCAACTAACCGATAAAGTTCACTTGGTACCTCTTTTTGCACTGGTGCGGGATCAAGAATGACTGTCACTCCCGCCTCTGTTGCGACTTTAGCAGCTGCAACAACAGCAGGCAGAGGAATTTCAAATTGTAAAAGTACCGCCTTGGCGTCCGGTAACAAACGTGACAATCGTTCCACATCTTCTTGATTGACACAACCATTTGCACCGGGAACAACAACAATTTGATTTTCACCCCTCACATCCACAGCGATGACGGCAACACCAGAACTGATAGTTTCATCTACAACTATATTATCGGTCTGCACACCAGATGCTTGCAGACTATTGACAAGTTCTGCACCAAAACTGTCTGCGCCTATGCGTCCCACCATGTCAGTTGGAATTCCCAGTCTCGCTGATGCGACTGCTTGATTTGCGCCTTTTCCGCCTGGTACCTTGAAAAAATCATGTCCCAACAACGTTTCTCCTGCAACTGGTAACCGAGGCGCTGTTGCTACTAGGTCTATGTTGATGCTGCCGAAGACGATAATACTCATAATTTGGGGGAAGCCGCGCACAATTCTATTATCCCGCGTTCAGGCTCAGGTATCGACGCAGGATATTTTGCGCGTACTGCAATAGTTCTGGTTCTTATTCGCCCATTAGTGGAATCAAGGGCATCTTGTCGAGAGTACCCTGAAAAACTAGTCGTAATCTAAGTATGGGAATATAATTTATGTACTAATTAGTAAGAATAACTGATAGTACAGTTGAGAACAACTATTGTTGACAATTACAATTCTCGAACAACTCGGCAAGGATTGCCAACAGCAACGACATTTGCAGGTATATCTTTTACAACGACACTACCAGCACCAATAGTCGTATTATCACCAATTGTGACACCAGGACAAATAATTGCACCACCACCAATCCAAACATTATTGCCGATTCTAATAGGAGCAGCAAGTTCTCCACCAGAAAGACGAATTTCTGGATCTGTTGGGTGATAAGCCGTGTAAATTTGAACATAGGGAGCACACAACACATTGTCACCAATATGAACTGTGTTGCAATCTAAAATCACACAGCCAATACCCATAAACAATTTGTCGCCAGCATAAATATTTTTCCCATAGTCACAGTAAAATGGTGGCAGAATTTCCGCATTTGATCCCAAGTAGCTAAATAATTCCTGTAAAATTTGCTCTCGCTGCTCCAGTTGTTCTTCCGTTGTAGAGTTGTACATCCTTAGTAGACGACGTGCGACATTTCTTTCAGCAGCTATTTCCGCATCGGAACTAAGATACAATTCCCCTGCTAGCATTTTTTGTTTTTCTGTTTTTTCCATGACAGCATTTCTGAAACAACCAAAAGTACAAGTGTCGCTACAATAATCTTTGTAGATTAGTCATAAGTATCTAGTAAGCGCTGTGCATTAAACACAACATAACAAGCTTTCCCTTGTTCCTTTGCATGATACATAGCCATATCAGCATCCCGTAGTAGACTTTCTGGTTTCTCATAACCACTGTAATTCAAAGCAATACCAATGCTAGCTGCAATTGATATTTGGTGTTTATCCAGGTAGAGAGGTAGACTTAAGGTGTGTTGAATACGTTTAGCAACATTCGTTGCATCAGAAACGTCTCTAATATCTTCAATAAGAATAGCAAACTCATCACCACCAAATCGTGATACTGTATCGCCACTGCGTAAGCATGATTCTAAACGTCGGGCAATTTCCACCAACAAATTATCACCGACACTATGTCCAAAGCTATCATTAATTGTTTTAAAGCCATCTAAATCTAAAAACAAGACAGCATAGTGATAATTGCTTCGTCGTTTTCCACGCTCAAATACTTGCCTCAGTCTCTCAAAAAATAAAACTCGATTGGGCAGCGCTGTTAACGCATCGTAGAAAGCATTGCGAACAAGTTGCGCTTCTATTTGTTTACGCAACGTGATGTCTTGAAAAACTAAAACTGCACCGATAATCTTATCATCATCAAGGATGGATGTAATACTACCTTCAATATGAATTTCTGTACCATCTTTAGCAATTAATGTAAAAGTTTCTGGTAAATTCAAAACAACACCTGCCTTAATGACATGTGTAGCTAAATCTTTAATGATTGCCCCTGTATCTTTGTCAACTAAACTCAGTACCTCTGCTAAGCTTTTAGTCATCGCTTCATCTTGCTTCCATCCTGTGATTTCCTCTGCCATTGGATTCATCATATGGATACAACCATGGGTGTCCGTGATAATCACTGCACAGCCCATACTTTTAATAATTGACATAAACTTTTGCTTTTCTTCCTGCAACTTCCTTTTCGTTTGATGCTTACACAGTGCTATTTCAATAGCAAAATATAAATCTTGTTCAGCAACTGGTTTTGTAATATAACTAAATGGTTCTACTATGCTATTTTTATTTATAGTTTTTATTTTTGAAGTATCTGTCAAATATAAAACTGGAACTTGAAAATTGTTCATAATAATCTCAGCAACTTGTGTACCGTTGATAGTTCCTGATAAACAAATATCAACTAAGACTAAAATAGGATTTTTTTCTTTTACTTTTTTGAGAGCTTCTTCTCCAGAAAAGGTAATTTCAGTAGTAAAATACCCTAAATTTTGCAATCTTCTTTTAATATCTAATGCAGTTTTTTTTTCATTTTCAACGACTAGAATGGTTGGGCTAGGCATATTAACATTGACCTCTAACTAAAGTGATAAATTTTAAGTATTAACTCAATCTTAAATAAGTAATGCTATCATAATGAATTGTCAAAAAATATGCATCATATGTAGGATTCAGAGTAACTAATTGTTTTTGAAGTGGAGTATTGTTTAAATAACATTTTCCTTAACTTTATGATAAATGTAATTCCATTTTTTATGTATATATTGTCAAGTTAATAGCTTGATTTATGAAGATATCAAAAATAGTAGGTATAAAAAGAATCTTGCCTAAAAGGTAAAATAGTCTTTTACCTAAAATATTTTAAGTATAAAAATAAACAAATAATCAAAGTCAATTGAGACATATGAAAGCCTATTATTGTATATTTTTAAACAACCTGAGAATTGAAATTGAATACTATATATAGCAAATCTATCTAAAACAAACTGCCAAGATGGCAAGGTATGAAAAAATACAAGAAGAGGATAATTTCACCGCTCCTCAACTGATTGCTACAAAAACTGCGTTTTGTAATACGGATATCTTAGATAAATTTCTAAAATCTCCTGACTCCCCCGTAGCTTCCCCTTAAAGGGGAAACTATGAGAATGAACGGGAATCAACAAGATTTAGTTCCCTGCTAGCAAATGCGGAAAGTTAAAGTGGCGTGTTAGGTGATCTTGACATAAAATCTGACCCTTACACTTCAGGCATTACATTTAGTTCTAGTTAATTCAATACTGATTCTGCCGCCAAAGTCTGGAATAGGTGCAGCAGGTTTACTCAAAACAACTTGAACTTTTGTCGCGTGATCGCTAGATGCTAAGACCGAATCTGCAATAGTACTTGCTAACTTTTCTACCAGAGAGAACTTTGATGTTTTGACTAGATTCTGCACTAAGCTGATAATGCTGCGGTAATCGATAGTGTCTTCTATCGCGTCAGTTGTACCAGCTTTTGATATATCTAACCATAATCTCACGTCCACTTCAAACCATTGTCCTAGCACCTGTTCTTCTTGCAGATACCCAGTGTAGCCATAGCAGCGAATTCCCGTTAAATGAATGCAGTCCATAAAAATAGTCCTGAGTGAGTCCTTTCAGTATTTAGCAGCACACTAGCTTTTCTCATTAATCTAAGATAGGAATGTTGGTTGAAATATACCAGAGAATAAGATGCTGAAATAGCAACACAGACTATCTGTTTAAAATGACACACTTAAAGCTAAGACTTTTGTACTTTCACGGTTGATGGCAATTGATTTTAGAAACATGAATACCGTATGGGCATCAATCGCTACCGAGACATTAAAGTGCTTGGGATTGACTAGCGTTGTGATTTGCCCAGGTTCCCGTTCCACACCTTTAGCAGTCGCCTTTGCCCAACAATCACCCGATATTGAAGCAATTTCGATTCTTGATGAACGTTCCGCAGCATTTTTTGCCTTGGGTCAAGCAAAAGCAACCGGACGCCCCACAGTCGTTGTTTGCACCTCCGGAACAGCAGGAGCGAATTTTTATCCTGCGGTGATAGAAGCCAAAGAAAGTCGCATCCCTTTGTTACTGTTGACGACTGATAGACCACCAGAATTGCGAGATTGTCATTCTGGGCAAACCATAGACCAGTTGAGATTATACGGCAATTACCCAAACTGGCAGACAGAGTTAGCTATTCCCTCTATAAACATAGAAATGCTTGCATATCTGCGGCAAATCATGATTCATGCATGGGAACGTTCACAAACTCCTGTACCTGGACCAGTCCATCTCAATGTTCCTTTTCGTGATCCTCTCGCACCAATACCCAATCTAGAGACTTTGGATGCAGTGTCTCTAGATTTATTACAGTCCCAATTTGACCCAGAAGATTTCTTCTCTCATATCACAACCCACAGCCTCACTCCTCCTCTGTTCCACCCCTTCTCTCCCCCTTTCCAGGAGTGGTTAAAATCTCATCGAGGAATTATCATTGCTGGCGTTGCCCAACCGCAAAGACCACAGGAGTATTGTAGTGCGATCGCTCACCTCTCCAAAACCTTAAAGTTCCCGGTCTTGGCAGAGGGACTTTCCCCTGTGAGAAACTTTGCTGACCTCAATCCTTATCTCATTTCCACCTATGACCTGATTTTGCGAAATCAGGAACTGGCAAAACAACTCGCACCAGACGTGGTGATTCAAATTGGTGAAATACCCACCAGTAAAGATTTACGTCACTGGTTAACCTCAACCCAAGCACGACGTTGGATTATTGATCCAAGTGACCAAAACCTCGATCCTCTGCACGGGAGGACAACTCACCTTCGGATGAGTATAGAAGAATTGGGAAGATGGGATCACAAAGACATGGGAGGACAAACCTTAAGCGCGTCCTCTTATCTTCAACTCTGGTGTACAGCAGAAGCAAAAGTCAGAGCAACTGTTGATGAAACTTTGGGAACAATCGAGGAGTTATTTGAAGGCAAAGTTGCCTGGTTACTTTCTCAGACTTTACCACCAAAAACACCTATTTTTATTGCCAACAGTATGCCAGTGCGGGATGTCGAATTTTTCTGGAAACCGAGTCACTCACAAGTGCAACCCTTTTTCAACCGAGGTGCAAATGGCATTGATGGGACATTGTCTACCGCTTTAGGAATTGCCCATCGCCAGCAAAGCAGTGTGATGTTAACAGGTGATTTAGCCTTATTGCACGATACCAATGGATTTTTAATGAGAAATAAGTTTGTGGGACATCTCACGATTGTGTTAATTAACAACAATGGTGGGGGAATTTTTGAAATGTTACCTATCTCTAAATTTGACCCACCATTTGAAGAATTTTTTGCAACTCCGCAAGATATTAATTTCGCCCAACTATGTGTGACTTACGGTATTGAGCATGAATTGATAACTTCTTGGGAGCAATTGTGCTCAAAACTCAACCCACTCCCAACTCAAGGAATCCGGCTTTTAGAGTTGCAGACAAACCGCAAAGCAGATGCCAAGTGGCGCAAAGAGAATTTAGGAAAATTTTCAGTGGGTTTAGCTTAGATAGAGTGCAACCTATGCCAAAGCCTTTGCTCTCCTGACAGCAGCATCGGCATTAATAAACCCGTAACCGTACTCCGTATCATAGCCAGGTGTACCCAAGTCGTAAGCTGTTTCTGACAAAATCGACTTGATTTGACCGGCAGTGAGATTTGGATTAGCACTCCATACCAATGAAGCAACTCCTGTCACGTTTGGCACTGCTGCTGAAGTGCCATTGAAACGCTGATCATAGCCGAACTCAAAAGTAGTAGAGGGCTTGGTGGCATTGGTTGTGAGAAACTCAGAAGGTGCTGTGAGAGTCAGACCATCTCCTTTGTTTGAACCCCACCATCCTATGTTTAGATAGGATATGCGTGTTCCAGGTGTTTTAGCATTGCCATACCAGTCTTGTAGTCCCCAAGAAGCACCAACTGCTATGACATTACTAAACCTGCTTGCTAGGTTAGCGGGACTCTCAAGACTATTGCCGTCGCTATTTCCAGATGCAACCACAAACAAGGTTGTTGTTTGGTTATTAGCAATGAGTTGTTCAAACGACGGTGTGCTACCACCAGTCAAACTGAGGTTGACTACCAGACGCTGGCCTCTACTGTTTGCTTGATTAATCAATGTTTGTGTCGCACTCACCAAATCATAATCTCCAGCATTACCACCCATAACATCGATATGGAAAACACTAGAATTCCAGTTGATGCCACTCATTCCAATACCATTGTTGCTAGCAGCAGCAATCACCCCAGTGACTGATGTGCCATGAGCAGTGGAATTACTTAATTCATCCAAGTAGTTATTATCCAATTTTTCAATGGAACGTAAATCGGGGTGAAGATTCCCTCCATTGGCAGCCAAGCCCGTATCTTCAATTCCAACTAGCACATTATTGGCGCCCGTAGTGATACGCCACGCACTTTGAACACCCATCATGTGTAAGTTCCATTGTTGACCAAATAGAGGGTCATTGGGCGTCACTGATAGATTGATTGTTTTATCTGCAAATCTAATAGCTTCAATGCTCTCAAACAAAATTTCTTTGCCATTGCTAAATGTAATAGCATCAAACATGCGATCGCCATTACCAGGGTTATACTTGACGCCGCCTGTCGTCTCAATTAACTTGATTGTTGCCTGTGTAGAAAGAAATGAAGATAAATCCAGTAAGTCTCGCCCTCCGCTACCATAGTCAACGTTGCCATTGCCAGAGTAGACCGTCCGATTGTAGCTAGACTGGTAAGTAAAGGTATCCGCCCGGAGAGTTCCTTTTACATATTGCGTGTTGCCGTCTAAGGGTAAAACTGCACTGGCTGTAGAAGTCAACTGCTGTGTGACGCCAGAGATGGCAGATGTTGTGTTAGCAGAGGTGGGAGTTGGTGGTGTAACATGACCGGAGACAGAAGCTGCTGATACACTCAGACTATAAAAAGTCTCGCTATTCTCATACGAATTTACTCGTACATAGTATGTTCCTTTGTTTAAAGTCAGGTTGATTGATTTATTTGCAACACCGACGTCAAGGGAGCTTGTAAGTGTATTACCATTACTGTCTAGTAACTGTAACTGGGCATTATCACTCAGAGCATTGAGCCCTAATTTCAAGTTACTGGTGGTCTTCAGCTGCAATTTGTAATAGTCGTTGGTATCTGATATACCAACCCAATCGCTGTAGTTTTTAGTTTTTCCATTAGCAGTAATATGACGTGCAGCTTCTAAGGAAGCTCCAGCATTGTCAAGAGGCGTTGCCGAAACTGCCAATTTATAATTAGCTGCTAAACCTTCATTAACATAGACTCGGATGTAATATGTGCCTGCATCCAGGCTTTGCTGAATTGATTCAGTTTTTGTGCTGTTGAAAATAGAACTATTAAAAACTTCAGTGTCATCTACAGCACCATTACCATTTGCATCTCGAATCAAATCTACCTTGGCATTTCGGCTCGCATCTTCCAGATCGAGGTTGAAACTACTACCACCTTTCAGGGAAAAGCTGTAGAAAGCGCTTTGATGGTCACTACTTAGTGTATCACTAAATACTTTGGTGCTTCTATCGATATTTAGGTCTTTAGCAGTCCCCAGAGATTGTCCGGTACCAATCACTGACATATGTTAATGGGTATATGAGCGGTATATATTACATCAACATAAATATCGGTTTTTTTTCATGAAAAAGAAATAGATTGGTGTATAAATTTACTGAAATAACAGGAAAAATTTACTTAATCTTCATTTTTATAATCTTTATAGTAATGATGAAAATCAGTACTTTTTATAAAAAAATCATAAAGTTTGTCTTTTTATATATGTACTTTACTATACCTATTTTGATGAGAGATAACGAGAAGTATTGCGCTGTCCCTCCCATTGAAACAAGGCAGAAGGTACGGTTGCTTTTCCCTAATCAGATCTGACCGAAATTAGTTATTCTATTGGTACTTTGGCAAAAATACTTGTAAAAAGATTACTTACTTAATAATGCTTTATTTCTTTAATTGGCTAAATCCTTGGTTAGTTGGAGTACTACTAAACTCTATCTTGGTGGTTGTGGCTTGGATTGCCCCCAAAAAGCTGCTCACTCCATCTGGGTTATTTCACGGTTGGTTGCTTGGTGTTCTCATTTGGGGAACACTAGGGTGGCAGGGATATATAGTCGTCATGTTCTATTTTCTTATTGGTTCTTTTATCACGCGCCTAGGTATGGCGCAGAAAGAAGCACAAGGTATTGCAGAAAAGCGTTCGGGTGCCAGAGGACCAGAAAATGTGTGGGGTTCTGCTTTAACTGCAACTTTGTGTGCGTTAGGAGTATGGGCAACAAATTCGGGAATCCTTCCTACGTCTCAAACTATACACCCCACACTTGAGGCTCTATTGTTGCTGGGTTACGTTGCTAGTTTTAGTACAAAGCTTTCTGACACCTGTGCAAGTGAAGTGGGTAAGGCTTATGGTAAAAGCACTTTTCTGATTACCACACTACAACCAGTGCCACGCGGAACTGAAGGTGCAGTCAGCTTAGAGGGAACTTTAGCTGGCGCGATCGCGTCACTTGCTCAAGCACTCCTTGCTTGGGGAGTAGGTTTGATAGATTTACTTGGAGTCTTTTGGTGTGTTGTGGCGGCATTCATTGCCACTAATTTAGAAAGTGTCATCGGAGCAACACTGCAATCTCGCTTTAGCTGGCTAACTAATGAAGTGGTCAATATTATTAACACATTGATAGGTGCAAGTACAGCAATTTTATTTGCCTGGATATGGGCAAATATAATGACCTAATTCTTTTTCTAAAAATTGCGTATTTTCTAGCAATATCTTTGAGATTTCATTGTCATTTTGACCAAAGACCGATTAGGATTGTAACAATATTTTTTATAAAAATGTCAAATAAAATGCAATTTTTCTTTATGAAAAGTTGTATGTTGTTTTTTTGTCGTTTTTTCTACTTATTAACTTTTTAACTTTATGGAAAATTCATCATTTTTAACCGTAGATGACACACCCATTTCTTGTAGTCAAGCAGTAAAATATTTGCAAGCCTCGGGAAAGTTGGGACAATTTATAGGAGACGTTCTCCGCCAGTACATCATTGAGCAAGAACTACAAACCCGAGCAGATATAGTGATTAGCCCTGCTTTGACAGAACAGACTATAATTGATTTCCGGTTAAAAAATCAATTGACAGACCCTCAGAGATTTCAAGAATGGCTACAGAGTAACGGAACCGATTATGATACCTTTCACTCATCAGTTGCTTATGGTTTTAAGGTAGAAAAACTCAAATCTGTCATGACAGAATCAAAGCTGCAAGAATATTTTATAGAGCGTAAAATTTATTTGGATAGAGTAGTACTCTCACGAATTCTTGTTGATAATCAAGAGCTAGCAGAAGAACTACAAACCCAAATCGAAGAAGGAGCAAGTTTTGAGCAACTCGCTCGTGAGTATTCATTAGCAGATGACAAAATTGTGAACGGTATGATGGGACCAGTCAGTCGGGGAACAATGCCAGATACACTCAGAGCAGCTATTGATATCGCTAGTCCCGGACAATTGGTAGGACCGATAGAACTGGAAGGACGTTATGGATTGTTTCGTGTGGAACAAATTCTGAGCGCGTCATTAGAAGATACTCAACTAAGGCAAGCACTACAAAATGAGTTGTTTGAGAAATGGCTAGCAGAGAAAATTCAAAAACTAACGGTAAAATTGCAGGTGAATTAAAACTTTTAGATGAGGAATCTTCAAAAAATAGTGTGCTAGCTTCTCTACCTTGGAATCAACCACCACTGTGCTGGCTAACTCCTGAACAACAAAGCCGACTGCAACAGGTGTCAGAAACTCATCGCTACAATTTGGGAGAAAAAATCTGGTCACAAGAAGCAGGAGGTTTCCAGTTCTTTATTATTTCTGGAAAAGTCCGCTTGCGGGAAGAAAATGTCGGTAAACCCGTGGCAACCCTACAGCCAGGAGATTGGTTCGGTGACTTAAACAAGTTTTCTGTGGAGTGCAAAGCTGTTGCTGCTAGTAAAGAAGTGGTCGTCGTACGCTGGACGACAGCAGTATGGGCAGAATTTTCTACACCACAAATTGAAGGGTTTTGGTTAGGTAACCAAGAGGACACACAGACACAGAGACTTAAAGACACGGAGAGTGAAAATGTCCCCCTCCGGGTATCTCCTGCACAGAGGCTACGCCAACGGAAGTTAGAACTCGACGGAAACCAACGCCAGATACCTACGGAGGGAAACCCTCCTGCAGTACTGGCTCCCCAAGACTCCGACTTCCTCACTGCGTCCCCGCGTCATTATGTCCCCGCGTCCTCTTCTGGTGTGTCAACATACCCATTTGTCTCAAGCTGGAACACAGCTGCTGCATGTTTAACAATGGTGGCGCAACAGCTAGACAATCCTGTGCAATTGGAATGGGTACAACGTCAACTGAGAGGACAGCGTCCAAAACATCTTGTGGAAGCAGCAGAAAAGTTAGGATTTGTGCTGCGACGATTGCAAGTGACTTGGAGTGAGTTGAGACAGTTATCATTTCCAGCATTGTTGCGCTGGGAAGCAACAGAAGGAAGAGAGGGAAGTTGGGTTGTCGCTTATGCCGTTAAGGGCGATCGCCTAACTGTTGCCAATCCCTTAAATTCCAATCACATATGTGAAAGCATACCACGCTCAGTCGTTGAAGCTGCCTGGGATGGGCAGTTGTGGCAAGTAGAACTAATCAACAAGCAAGAAAAATTCAACCTCAATTGGTTCACTCCAGCAGTTTGGCAGTACAAGGGATTATTGGGAGAAGTGCTGCTGGCGTCCTTTACCTTGCAACTTTTGGGGTTGGCAACACCACTGATTACGCAAGTGGTTATTGATAAGGTGATGGTGCAGGAGAGTTTGCCAACTCTTGATGTCATGGCGATCGCACTCCTACTCACTGCAATATTTGAGGCAGTCCTCGGTATCCTACGACTTTTTATTTTTACCCATACCGCCCGTCGCCTAGATTTAAGTTTATCAGCGCAGCTGTTTCGCCACCTTATGCGATTACCCTTGGCTTATTTTGAGTCTCGGCGGGTAGGAGATACAGTTGCAAGAGTTCAGGAACTCGAACAAATCCGCCAGTTTCTCACAGGTACAGCATTAACTGTGGTTTTAGACAGCATCTTTGCTGTCGTATATCTGGGATTAATGTTTTACTACAATATCCCACTGACATTTGTAGCTTTAGCAGTCTTGCCTTTGTTTGCGACTTTAACACTCATAGCAACACCAATTCTTCGCAACTGGCTCAACGAAACCTTTAACCGCAGTGCTGATAGTCAATCATTTCTTGTCGAAACTATCACGGGAATTCATTCAGTTAAAGCACATACAGCAGAACCAGTCGCACGCGATCGCTGGGAAGGTTTATTTGCTCGCTTCGTCCGCACAGGTTTCAAAGCTTCTACCACCTCCAACATCAGCAGCAATATTGCTGATTTCCTCACGAATTTTTCCAGCTTGCTCATTCTTTGGTTTGGTGCCAAGCTTGTGATCGAGCAGAAGCTGACTATCGGTCAACTAGTAGCATTTCAAATGCTTTCTGGTAGAGTCACAGCACCACTTTTACGTCTAGTGCAGCTTTGGCAAAATTTACAACAAGTATTGCTTTCTGTAGACCGCATTGGTGATATTCTCAATGTTGCCCCAGAAGCCGAACCAGGAACTGGTCTAGTTTTACCAGCCCTTAAAGGTCAAGTCACCTTTGAGCAAGTTTTCTTCCGCTACCGACAAAGTACAGAACCCGTCTTGAGAGGAATCTCCTTCTCTGTTCAACCAGGGCAGTTTGTTGGTATAGTTGGACGCAGCGGTTCTGGGAAAAGCACCCTTTCTAAACTGTTGCAACGCCTTTACCAAATTGAATCAGGACGCATCCTCATTGATGGTTTCGATATTAAAAGTGCTGACTTAGCCTCCTTACGTCAACAAATTGGTGTTGTTCTTCAAGAAGACTTTTTATTCAACGGTTCCATCTTAGACAACATAACACTCGGGAATCCCGACATCACTTCAGAACAAGTCGTAGAAGCAGCAAGATATGCCGTTGCTCACGACTTCATTAGCGACTTACCCCACGGCTACGAAACCAATGTAGGAGAACGCGGTACAGCTTTGTCTGGTGGACAACGCCAACGTATAGCCTTAGCGCGGTTATTTCTCTCACAAGCGCCGATTTTAATTTTAGATGAAGCGACCAGTGCTTTGGATAGCGAAACTGAACAGCAAGTCCTGGAAAACCTACAGAAAATTTCTGCTAACCGCACCGTGTTTCTCATCGCCCACCGTTTTGCCCCTCTCAAGCGTGCTGATTTGATTTTGGTGCTAGAAAAGGGCGTTCTCGCCGAACGCGGAACTCATTTAGATTTATTGCGACAAAAAGGTTTGTACTGGTCACTGTATCAACGGCAGCAAGCAAACATTTAATCTCAGTATTTGGCACACAGATGAGTAGGCGGGAATTTTTGTAGGATGCGTTAGCCTTGGCGTAACGCATCTTTTGCTTTGTTCCGTTAGAGAGTGAAAATCAAGCGGCTAAGGGTTGCAACTGTTTCGTCAGAAAGTTGGTGATAAGTAAAGCAATGGTTTCACCGTCTTCCTCTAAAGCAAAATGCCCTGTATTCAGCAAATGGAATTCAATGTTTTTCAAATCCCGTAAGTAAGGATAAGCACCATCAGCAGGAAAGATATAGTCATTTTTGCCCCAAACGACCAGCGTTGGAGGTTGATACTTGCGGAAGTATTCCTGCCATTGGGGATACAACGGTGGATTAGAACCGTAACTATAGAACAGCGCCAACTGAATGTCACTATTACCAGGTCGGTCAAGCAACGATTGGTCAATATTCCAGTTGTCAGGGCTAATGAATTCAGGATTACGAACTCCGTGGGTGTATTGCCACTTCGTTGCATCCAATGTTAGCAATTGCCTCAAATTGTCAGCATTCTCAGGTGTATGCTCTTTCCAATAAGCCTTAAGGGGTTCCCAAAACTCGCGAAGCCCCTCAGCGTAAGCATTCCCATTTTGAACAATGAGCGCTTCAACTTGCTCCGGGTGCTTAGCTGCAATCCGATATCCAATTGGGGCACCATAATCCATCAAATAGAGGCTGTACTTCTTCAATCCCAGCGCTTCGATAAATTTTTCCATGACCTCAGCTAAGTGGTCAAAGCTGTATTCAAACTCATCAACTGTTGGCATTGAACTGTTACCAAAACCAGGGTAATCGGGCGCAATCAGATGAAATCTGTCTTCTAAAGCATCCATCAAATGACGAAACATATGCGACGAAGTTGGAAAGCCGTGAAGCAAAAGAATTGTTGGAGATAGTGGCGAACCTGCTTCACGGTAGAAAATATCAAGACCATCAATCGAAATTGTGCGGTATGCGGACATAGCTATTAAATTCTCCTTTTTCATTCTTTAAACAGAACGTTCGGTACAATTAAGAAGTGCACAATATCCGACATTGCTCACTCATCAATGTTTTTTGGAGTATTCTGGATATTCGTATGCCTTACTTATGTACCGAACATTCGGTACATAACAACTGTACTGAACATTCGGTACAATGTCAATAGATTAAACAAAAACAATTTGATGGACAAAATTGAAGCGTCTCGGCGGTTAGTTAACGTGTTTCGTCAGTATGGTTACGAAGGGGCAACCCTGTCCCGCATCTCACAAGCCACTGGCTTAGGAAAGGCAAGCCTCTACCATCACTTTCCCAATGGAAAACAGGAGATGGCAGAGGCTGTGCTGGAATATGTGAGCCAGTGGTTTCACGCAGCAATCCTCGAACCGTTACGCCATCCGGGTGAACCACGAAAGCGCATTCAGGCGATGAATGAAAGTCTCAAGCAGTTTTACAATTGTGGGCGAGATGCGTGCCTGTTAGCGATATTCAGCCTTGGTGAGTCTAACGATTTATTTCACCAGCAAGTCAACCAGATGCTTAGTGCTTGGATTGATGGTCTAGTGCAGGTGTTAGAAGAAGCAGGTTTGCCAACAACACAGGCACGTCAACGCGCAGAAGATGCAGTGATGCAAGTTCAAGGTGCGCTAGTTTTAACGCGGGGACTCAAGAGCACTGCGCCATTTGAAAGGATCTTGGAGCAACTGCCAGAGCAACTTTTACAGAAAGTCGAGGTTTACAATAGGAACTCGCATTTCGCACAAACCCAGGGATGAAGAGAATACATTGTAGATAGCATCAACCACAAGTCTTACTAACAAAAGCAATGAACCAAACCGTGTTTCATATTGCCTTTCCCATCACAGACATTGCCCAGGCAAAAGCATACTACGTTGATGGTTTAGGCTGCATTCCTGGACGAGAAAACCGCCACGCTTTAATTCTCAATCTCTACGGACATCAACTGGTTGCTCACGTTACAAAAGAACCGCTCACACCTCAACGGGGTATATACCCAAGACACTTTGGGATAATCTTTACCTTAGAACATGATTGGGATGATTTACTAGCAAGAGCGCAACAGCGACATCTCGTATTTAAAGAAGAACCCAAACACCGCTTTGTTGATTCTCCCTTAGAGCATTCCACTTTCTTTTTAGAAGATCCTTTTTACAATTTAATGGAGTTTAAGTATTATCGTTACCCGGAAGCGATTTTTGGGAGTGCTGAGTACACGCAAATTGGCGATCGCCTTTGATGACTCTTTTTCATGACATCCAGTTAACAGGCAGAAAACTTGCCAGTACTAGCTTGTTGGTTTTTGAATTTTGAATTTTGTAAATCCCCAGAGGGCAGCTTCCTGGAGGATATTTTGAATGGCTGAACTGGGGTTGTTAAAGCCTCCGCCACTGCAGCCAAACTTCTTGAGTCAGTCAGCATCCAGGCGTGATTCAAAACTGGCACGATCACCTGCCGTCCCACAGGCATTTGGGAACTATTTGCAGGGACAATCATCAAGTCGTAAGGTGTCCAGATTGAGGTAAAGTCTATCTGCTTTAGCATAGCTGCATCCTGATTCAAATCTTTCAAGAGAACACTGTCAGGACGCATATGAATGCAACCAATTCCTTGATGACAGTAAGCAATCCAAGTGCCATGATGTGGTGCTGAGATGGTAACAAACCGCTGCACGCGGTTGATTCCTCCAAGTCGTTGAACGTAATAGCGGCTAACAATACCTCCCATGCTAAAGCCCACTAAATCTAGGGGTTGTTCTGGTTCAAATGTGGCATCAATATAATCAGCGACTTGTTGAGCTAACGTGTCAATACCTAAATTGCCATTATTTGGGATTAAATCCAGGTCATACACCATCCAGCCCCTCTGGTTTAGGTAAGGTATCATCTTATCGAAAACTCGACCTGTATCAAAAATACCGTGTACCAGTAACACAGGATTTCGCTGTTCTTTTACGTTATTCATGTACAAAATTACAAAAAAATGTTAAGTTCCCCTTTTACCTAATCTAGACGAGTATCATTACCACTTAGCAAAAGGCTATGACAGTCCCTCTACTGGTTTGAGCAATAATTCTTTTAAGACTCAATACGTATCTTTCAAAGTATCAGTTAAGTTTTGTTAAGCAAACTCTCAAAATATTGCCCCAAGTTACAGTAAAATTTAATAATTAAGTCTGACTGTTTATGGGTGGCAAGTGCCTGAGAGCAAAGAGTTACGAGCATAAGCCGCTTGCTATCAAAACAACTTTAGTTGAGAAATAGATCTATGAAAGCTGTCACCATTATTGGTTGTACAGACAAATGGCTAGGTCAAAAATAAGTTGATAAAGATTAAAAATACTCCGTGATTTTTCAAAGATTGCGGTCACATTTCAGGTATTAAGAGGCAGGAGAAATTGTAATGATCGGTTTTATCAAAAATTTAATCGCTGGTATTCTGGATTTCTTCATCGGGCTTTTTGGTGGTAAGAAAAGTGGCTACTATCTAGAACTTGATGAAGCCACTGAAAAAACGAAAGATGCTGCAAAACTTGCAGCATCTAAGGCTCAGAAAGCAGCGGAATCTGTGGCATCAAATGCTAAAAAAGCAGCTGAACCTGTCGCGTCGAAAGCAAAGGAAGCAGCAGAATCTGTTGTAACCACTACTAAAAAAGCGGCTGAACCTGTTGTTGCAGCAGCAAGCAAGAACGGAACCAAGAACGGAACAAAAGATGCAGCTGCTGTTGAACCACAACCAGCTAAAGTTGAGCTCGTACAGACTGCAAATGGTGTTAAGGCTGAACCAGCTAAAGCAACAAAAGCTGAAGCGAAAAAAGCAATTCAGCAGCAACCATCTGAAACCACTTTTGCGCCCAAATATCTTGCTGTACCCAACAATACAAATGGTCGTCGCCGTCCTGGTGCGAACATGAGTTCTTTCTTAGATATGGCACGTCAAGTAAAAACCTCTAACTAGCTTTTTGATACTTTTTGGAGTGGGAAATACTCACATTCGTGTTAATTTATTACATGGGAAAAAGTGACATTTTTCACAAAAGCTAATCCACTGTATACCACTGTATAAATGAAATACTGGGTTCCAATAAGTCTGTTCCCTAGGAAATAGGTGAATGTAAGACTGAAGGTGATCCAGTATTTCTGTTTGGTATCAAGCTCTTTCCGCATAAGGTTAAAAGCTGAAGGGGTGACAAGAGGGCTGAAGTCGAGAAAATAGGGGAGTGTGACCGTTTTAAGGTAAAAAAAGATAGGTCAGATATTCTCAACAAGACCTATCAAATGATAATGTTACCTAAATTCTATCAAAACTGCTTTTCCAATGTACTGACACCGACGCAGTACAAGATGCTCTCAATCTTGATTATGCTATTGCAATTTCATAAAACTGTGACGATTGAGAAGCTCTCATCTGTATTTCCACAACCGATACTTTTTGAAAGTCGGCGACGGAGTATCCAAAGGTTTTTACTGCTGCCGCAATTATCAATTCAATATCTGTGGTTTCCCCTGCTCAAAAGATGGATAAAAAACAGGGATATATTGGGAAAGAAACAACTGATATTTGCCATTGATAGAACACAATGGCGTGACCAAAATGTGTTTGTCATCAGTTTCATTGAAGAAAAAAGAGCAATACCTGTTTACTGGTTATTGTTATCAAAAAGAGGATGTAGCAATTTGGGTGAGCAGAAAAAGTTAATTCGACCATTGCTGCGGTTGTTTAAAGGATATCGAATGTTGGTGCTGGGTGATAGAGAATTTCATAGCATCAAACTGGCGAATTGGTTACACAGCAAGGGAATTGACTTTGTGCTACGTCAAAAGCAAGGCACATATATTCGACAAGAAAATCAATCATATCAACGGTTACAATCTTTGGGATTAATTCCTGGTATCTCATTCTTCCTAACAGGTATTCAAGCAACTAAACAGAAAGGTTTTACTAAATTTAATTTAGCCGGATATTACAAGCGTAAATATCGTGGCAAAGTTGAGCCTGCTGGCTGGTTTTTACTGACTAACCTAAATAGTCTCGAATCAGCAAGGAAAGCATTCAAACTACGAAGTGGCATCGAGGCGATGTTTAAAGATTGTAAGACTGGTGGCTATAATCTCGAATCTACTTCTGCTGATGGTCAACGTCTGATAGCACTAATTTTATTAATTGCTATCGCATATACTTGTGCTGTTAATGCTGGTCGTCGCTCCCGCCAGATGGGACTACAAAAATATGTTGGTCGTCTGAAGGAATTACACCGATTACATCGCCGACATAGTACATTTTGGGTTGGTTTATATGGTCTACTTTGGGTGGGAGCAATGGAATTTTGGGCTCATTTCGCTCATGATTTGATGCGCTTAAAGCCCAGTAAATTACCTTATTTTCACAAGGGTCTACGTGCTATGTCTCTTATCCAATCTGCTTTGTAGCTTCTTTGTCACCCCTTCAGGGTTAAAAGTCTGAGCAAACAATATTGGGGTGAGTTCAGCTTTGCCATAACACACTGTTTTTAGCTTACTGAATGAGATGCCACCAATTCTAACTCTGCTGCCACAATAGATAAGGCAACAATTGGGGCTGTGACTGCTCGCAAGATGCGACGACCGAGAGAAACTGGTTGAAATCCAGCATTAATAGCGCACTCCACCTCTTTTTCCGTCCATCCTCCCTCTGGTCCGGTCGCAATAATAATTTCAGATGTCGTAGAAACTTGATTAATAGCCTCTCTTAAATGAGGATAACTGCCACGCGCCTCACAAATGTAACGGTGAGCAGTCGTTTCTGTGGCAAGGCTACTTCTAAAGGAAACAGGTTCTAATATCGTAGGAACAAAAGAGCGCTCTGATTGCTCTGCGGCTTCTTGTGCAATACGCAACCAGCGTTCAAGTTTTTTGGGACTGGGATTAAGTAAAGTGCGATCACTCACAACTGGAGCAATAACAGCTACTCCCAACTCAGTACAACACCGTACTATATCATCAAATCCATTGCCTTTAGGCAAAGCGACCATTAGTGTTATGGATACGGGTAACTCGGTTTGCACTATTAGTGGTTCTAAAACTTGCGCTTTTTCTCCTTCTAGCTGCGCCAGCCACCATTTTCCCTTGCCATCCATTGCAATAAAGCGATCGCCCTCACGCAAACGCAAAACGCGCCCCAAGTAATGTTGTTGTTGAGGGGTGAGCAAGATTTGTTCTAGTTGGAGTTGGGAGGAGGTTATTGCGATTCGTTGTAGTTGTGACATAAATTTCTAGGGATATAATGGGCGATCGCTTTTCGAGTAGAACGCAGTGTAGACGCGTTTGCGCAGCACCCCCTTAGGGGCTAGCGGTGAGACAGCGCTGCAGAGAGAAGTTCTGTGCGGGGGTTCCCCCCGTTGAGGAAACTTCGGAGAGGGTTTCCCTCCGTAGGCGACTGCGTTAGCGCAGCGGTAGCGACGTCAGGAGCGTCACCCGAAGGGCTTCCCGTTCGCCGCTCTTGCGTTCTGAAGGAAAGGGTAGCGAAGTCATTGCAACAACAAGATATTCTAAATAAATCAATAAATTTACTTAAAAATCTTGGCAGTTCGTAGATAATACATCTATCTGTCAGTGGATGCATGGTCATGCTCTGTTGCCTCAATCCAGCTTGCCACAATCCGCCGAATCCTGATGGCACAATGTTTTGCTCTAACTGCGGTACAGGGCTAGTAGTGCTAAGAAACCGCTATCGCCCAATTAAATCATTAGGTGGTGGGGGATTTGGTAAAACTTATTTGGCAGAAGATATTGACAAACTCAATGAGCATTGTGTCATCAAGCAATTTGCACCGCAAGTCCAGGGAACTGGCACACTAAACAAAGCCACAGAACTATTTGAGCAAGAAGCAAAGCGACTGCAACAGTTAGGAAAACATCCCCAAATTCCCACACTGTTAGCATATTTTGAGCAAGATAATCGCCTGTATTTAGTGCAGGAGTTTATCGACGGGCAGAATTTATTGGCGGAATTACAACAGCAGGGAACTTTCAATGAGCAGAAAGTCAGAGAATTATTGCTTGATTTGTTAGAAATTCTCAAAACAGTTCATCAACACAAAGTCATTCACCGCGATATCAAGCCAGAGAATATCATTCGTCGCAGTGATGGGAAGTTGGTACTCATTGACTTTGGTGCATCCAAGCAACTGACAGCAACGGTGATGACGCAAGTAGGAACAACCATTGGTTCTTTTGGTTATGCGCCACAATATTAAGCCTCACAGGGTTAAAAAATCTCGGTTAGCCCAATAGCGACTTCCAATAATAGTCTTGACAACACCATCAAAATTTGGCGGCTACGGTAGTGATAAAATCGCTACAGCTAAAAACTACGCCAAAACCTGAGCGTGAAAACTGACAGCATCTTTTATCGTCTCTTTCAAGAATTTCCCAATATCTTCTTTGAACTGATTGGCAATCCCGAAACAGCGAATCTCTACCAATTTTCTTCAGTTGAAGTCAAGCAAACAGCCTTCAGAATTGATGGTGTATTTCTTCCCATCCAAGCAAGATGAAGAAGTTCCGATTTATTTTGTCGAGGTTCAGTTTCAACCAGACACAGATATTTACTTACGTCTTGTATCGGAAATTTCTTTATACTTACGCCAAAACAAACGCAAAAATTCTTGGCGAGGAGTCGTGATTTATCCTAGCAGAGATACAGATAAAGGTGATAAACAAGATTTCTGGGAATTCTTCCATAGCCAGCGTATCAGTGTAATTTACTTAGATGAATTAGGTGAAGCTGCATCACTGCCGCTAGGCATTGCTACGATAAAATTAGTCATTGAAGAGGAAGATACAGCCATTAGCACCACTAGGGAATTAATCAACCGTATCCAGCAATCAGTAAATTTGCAACTGCCACAAAAACAATTACTAGAATTAATAGAAACAATCTTAGTTTATAAATTTCCGAAAATGAGTCGCAAGGAGATAGAAGCTATGTTTAGTCTCAGTGCATTGAAGCAAACACGGGTTTATCAAGAAGCGAGAGAAGAAGGTCGCTTTGAGGCAAAATTAGAAGCTGTACCTAAGCTTTTAGCATTGGGCTTAACTGTGGAACAAGTAGCACAGGCTTTAAATTTAGATGTTGCACAAGTCCAGCAAGCAGAACAGCAAACGCAATTAAATGAACGTCTCTGAAAGAGAAGGCATCGCAGATTAATCAAGATTATCTGGATCTATGCCGAGCGATCGCAATTTTTCCGCTAACCGTTGAATCTTCTCTTGCGGGGTAGGATAGCGTTTTCCAAATTGATCATACCAATAAAGCCATTCTCTAGTTACACCAGAATAATTGCCGAGTTCGCATCCAATTCCTAAGCCAATTTCCGGTAGCCAAACTGGATTTCCTACTTGCAATTCATACTTGCCATTCACTAATTTATGCACTTCCAAACGCGGTTTACGGCGACGGCGAGAAGAATAAATGACGTAATAAAGTACACCTAAATCTGCATACTCCTCTAATTTAGTCGTATATTCCTTACGATAAGTTTGAGATACCACCTCTAACACTAAAGTCGGTACAACGTTTTCTTCCCACAACACATAACTGGGACGCAATTCCTCATCATAAAACCGTTCTACCCCTAAGCTTAAAAACCCATCTGGTACAATCGGCACTTTATCTGGGTGATAATAAATACCCATATCTATGCCAAAAAACCAGTCCATGCGTTCTGCCCAAAGTATTAGCAGTATTGCCTTCAGCAAGCCTGGTATTAATTCTTGCAGTTCATTATCCACAGGCGTTTCGTCAGAGTCGGGTAGTTCTTCGGCTGAGGGCAAGTACCGTGGCAGGTCGTATTCTAACATGGCTAGTTTCCCTAACACTCACGAAAATTATAGCTATTAACTGTGATTATTCTTCTGTTACTAGACTTTCCAAAAGATGGACAGAGGTACTAACGAGCGATGGCACAGAGCGCCCGCCGTTGGCGATAAGCGGAGCTTAAGCCTTCGGCTATCGCACAGGTAACAAGTAAAATTTACCAACAACACAGGACTATTAATCCTGATGATTATTCTCTTGCTGGACTCTTTGGGTGATCGCTTCCTCAATTATCCGAATATTCTCTTCTATAGGTTGACCATCTTCAGCAAACATCGACGGATATATAATTGCTTGGGAGTCGGGAGTACGGCGACTAAATAGAATTTCCAACGCTTCTATATCTTCCCGATGAGTAAGCACATACGCCCTCAATTCTTTGGTGGACATTTGAGCAAAATTAGGTTTCATTTACAAATCTCCAAGTTCCATCACGAAATACAAGGATTTGCAGTTCATCACCTGCTAAAATAAATACATTGCAGTTATGTCACTAAAATGAAATAGCTAAATTTCGCGGTAGAAATTAGACAAATACTGGCAAGTAACCATACACATAAGTGCTTGCCGGGTTGTAGGATATACATTGTTTTCCTCAATTGTGACACAAATAATATTAAGCCTTACAGGCTTCAAAAATCTCGGTTGAGTAAAGTGCGTAAGCTCTGATTCACCCGAAAAATAGGCAGCGTCACGATGGTAGACAGTGCAGAACAGCCGTTGACATCAGCGCTTTGAAAAGTTCTGTCACCTTATCTTAAAGACGTTGCACTGCAACGTCTTTAATCTCAATCTCCCAAATAAATACCCAAACCACGAGCAGTTTTGACTAAAGTATCCTCTGGATTGACAGCTCTATACTGAGCGATCGCCTCAGCAATGGGCACAGCGAAAACCTGGCGATTTTGCCAAGTTACCATGTAATCATATTTACCTTCATCAATGAGATTTACCGCTGCTACACCAAAGGCACCTGCCACGAGTCGATCTAGTGGTGAAGCGGTTCCACCCCGTTGGATATGTCCTAAGACTGTGACTCGCGTTTCTGCACCAATGCGATCGCTAATTTGATCGGCTAAGTATTGACCAATACCACCATATCGAGATTGACCCAAACGATTTGTCATTGTGAGAGTTTCGCCCTCTTGAGTACGAACTGCCTCGGAAACAATAATTAAACAATAGTTTTTGCCTTTGTCTTGGCGCTGTTTAATCTTGTGGCAAATGTGGTCAATCGTGTAAGGAATTTCTGGGATTAAAATGACATCTGTTCCCCCGGCAATTCCCGCAGCAATGGCAATGTGTCCTGCATCACGACCCATGACTTCTAAAATCATGACTCGACTGTGAGAAGCCGCAGTAAAATGTAACCTATCAAGTGCTTCTGTAGCAATATTAACTGCCGTATCAAAACCGATCGCATGTTCAGTAATCCCAATGTCATTATCAATCGTTTTGGGAATACCCACTAAATTAATACCGCCTTGTTGTGCCAAGCGACGGAGAATAGCCAAGCTACCATCGCCACCAATCCCAATCAAGGCATCTAAACCGAGTTGATGGTAGCCTGCAATAATTTCTTCTGAGCGATCGCATACACTGCCATCAGGCATAGGAAAAGCAAAAGGATCGCCTTTGTTGGTGGTTCCTAACATTGTCCCACCAGAAGTTAACAGCGGGTCAACTTGGTCAATTTCCAGTTTTGTGAATTGGGGTGGACGCGCCATTAATCCCACAGTTGCTTGACGAATTCCCACCACTTCCCAACCTTTTCCACAAGCACAATGGACAACAGCTCTGATCACCGCATTCAAACCAGAGCAATCTCCTCCACTAGTAAGAATGCCAATACGCTTGGATTTTCCCATATGTTTTTAGGACTTACGCACTCTACAAATTCATTTTCGTATGCATTGACGTAAAGTCTACCGGGGGAAACTTCCCTCGGCAGACTTTATGAAAATAGGTTGTTTCAGGCTTTTCTCAATTATTCTTTGATCAGTAGCGATTGCGTGAAGAGCAAATTACTAAAAATCGTTAAAAAATCAAGCTTAAATGCCCAAAATTCGCAGATTATATTTGGTATTTTCTGTCAATAGGTAAGTCCTAGTTTTTAACATTTTAAAGGTGAAATATATTTAGATATTTAGTTGGTGCGCTCACTTTGTAGAGTCCCACTGTGATAACGAACGCTCTATCGTATCTAAATACTCACAAGCTATCTTTTGGACTTTGGACAAAAATTAAGAAAAATTAAGTGAGAGTTCTACGTCATCAAAAAGGCGATTTGCTCAAAGCAGCAGTGCTGATACTAAGTTGCATTCAAAAACCTCACCCCGCCCTCCGGGCACCCCTCTCCTTAGCAAGGAGAGGGGCGGGGGTGAGGTGACACCTATGAACGCAACTCGGTATGAGTGCAAACGCGCAGCGTCTCCAAAGGAGATACGCGCTTACCTGACACTCTCTGTTGGGGAGATACAAGTCGATTGTAAAGGCACAGTATGCTGTGCCCCTACCTGATACTATCCGCTACAGGTTTTTCAAATAATCCAGAAGCGCCTCGTTCACCAAAGTAGTCATCGGCTTTCCTTGACGCGTGGAGATTTCTTTCAATTTGTTGTAAACCTCATCCTGCAGGCTGATGCGACGGCGGGTTTTGCTTGCCGCAGTCGTCGTGTTGGTGATCGCCACTTCTTGACGATCACTCTCTTCTGTTATTGGCGCAGTCGTAGAATCTGCCATCGTCTCGACTAAACCATCGGCATCGTCTGTGATTTCTGGCGGTGCAACAATTTGAGATTCGTAGCTGGCGGCAAACTCGCGGATGGCATCAAAACCAACGCGATCACAAAAATCACCGAATTTTTCTTCAGGCTGGCGTTGCTGCTTGAAGTAGACAAAAATCGGCTCTAACTGCGTTTCTATATCATTATGGTGCAGCCGCTCCATGTAAGGTAACGCCAGCCGTGTTTGATTGGGCGAACCTCCCAGCCAAACTTGGTAAGATTCAGGAGCGCTACCTACAAACCCGAGTTCTGCCATGTAAGGACGAGCGCAGCCGTTCGGACAGCCCGTCATCCTTACCACAAAATGCTCGTTTTGTAAATCTACTTTATCTAACAATACGCGAATCCGCTCTAAAATTCCTGGTATTGCCCGTTCTGATTCAGTAATTGCCAAACCGCAAGTAGGCATAGCTGGGCAAGCCATCGCATACCGCACAATTGGATCTATTTTCTCGGGTTCAAAAACGACACCGTGACTGCTGAGAATTTTTTGAATAGCCTGCTTTTTCTTGGGTTCAATATCGTAGAGGATGACGTTTTGGTGGGGTGTCAAGCGAATTGGCAAGTTAAACTGCTCGACAATTTCCCGCAAAGCAGTTTTCAGTTTAAAGTTTCCTTCATCCTTGACTCGACCGTTGTCGATAGAAATCCCCAAGAACAGCTTCCCATCACCTTGTTCATTCCACCCAAGGAAATCCTCATATTTGAACTCTGGTAATGGCTTGAAGGGTGCAAGTGGCTTGCCAAAATACTTCTCGACCATTGAGCGGAACTTCTCAACGCCCCAATCATTGATGAGATATTTTAACCTAGCGTGACGACGGTCTGTGCGATCGCCATAATCTCTTTGAGTTGCAACAATCGCCTTGACGATATCGTAAACATCATCTTTTTCTACATAGCAAATTGGATCTGCGAGTCTGGCGAAGGTTTCTTCTTTATTATGTGTCCGTCCTAAGCCACCACCAGCAAAGACGTTAAATCCCTCTAACTCCCCGTTGTCATTAGTTATGACCACTAAAGTGAGGTCTTGGCTATATAAATCAATTGAATTATCTCCTGGCACAGTCACACAAGCTTTGAACTTGCGTGGCATATAGTAAGTGCCGTAGATGGGTTCTTCCTTGTCGTGGAAGATTGTGCCGGTGCCATTTTTCTCTCGCGCTGCTTTCACCTCTGGGCTTTCCTCAGCGCTGATTGCCATTTCCCCATCCAGCCAGATTTCATAGTATGCACCTGTTTGGGGTGTTAGTAAGCTGGCAATATTGTCAGCATATTCCCAGGCATACTGATACTCTGGCTTATTTTTGAAAGGCGCTGGAGGTGCCATGACGTTGCGGTTTAAGTCGCCGCATGCGCCTAGCGTTGAACCCATGCTTTTAATGATAGAAGCCATTGCTGCCTTGAGATTTTTCTTCAAAATCCCGTGCAGTTGGAATCCTTGCCTGGTGGTTGCTCGCAAGGTGTGATTGCCATATTCATCTGCCAGCTTGTCTAACGTCAGATACAGCTGCGGCGGAACCAATCCACCAGGATTTTTCGTCCGCAACATGAACTGGTAATCTTTTTCCTGTCCCTTGACCCGATTGTCACGGTTATCTTGCTGGTAAGAGCCATGAAACTTTAGTATTTGTACTGCATCTTCACTAAAGTGGGTTGTGTCTTGGAGTACCTCAGTAGCAACAGGTTCCCGCAAAGAGTTGCTGCGTTCCTTGATTGCTTCTACTTTGGAAGGCTTACGGCTTGTGGTCAGGGGAGGAGCAGATTTAACCATTGGAGTGGTACAGAGTTTTTTCACTAAATCTTCACAATGTGCCGAAGCGTAACTGAGAAGCACCCTTTCGGCTTATTGATTTCCGATAATCCGGTCGGAATTAAGAGGAATATTCTAATTTTAACATGGCAAAAAGCTGGGTTTTTCAGTGATGTAACACTTAGATAAACCCAGCAATATTACTTATACTATAGTAATGAGTTATGACTTATCATTTGCCAGTTAAAAATAAGCAAATAATTTGTCTATAATTCCTCAATTCAAAACGATATAGCTCTTGTGAGCACTAGTTCAGCTGTATGTTCAATCCCCTATATGAACCTACAGCTTTACTTAAAGCGATAGCCTAAACCACCATTGATGCTAACAGCAGAAGCGGGGCTATTTTCGTAAGCATTAACTCCTACAGTGGCGTTGCTGTAGATCAAGAAGTTTCTCGAAACTTCAGATTCAACTCCAGCGACAACTGCAACTCCATCTCTATTGCCGCTGGGAGTTGGTTTGCCATTAGCCTCCACAAACTGATAACCAACGCCTACATAAGCATTAGTGCCTTTAGCAATTCCTAAGTCTGCAGACACATGTGGGATGATAGCGGTTGTCTGATCACTAAAGTTGAGCTGACCGCGTGCAGACAAAGGTGTATCTCCTAGTTTCAAGCGACTTGTGACATTACCACCAAATGTAGATGCATCACCATTCTGTCCGCCGTTGGTAAGACCTGCAGACACACCAGCACCAACGTAGCTTGCATCGGTACCTTTTTTGGTTGGTCGAGGAAGAGCAGAAGCTTCACCCGCTGAGAAAATAAGAGGAGCAACGACAACAGATGACAATGCAGAAATTGTCACAAAAGACTTAAGCAAACGTTTCATAATCTTTACCAAAATTTGTAGGTATTGATTTTAAATTTAAGGTCGAAAACCAAACCAAAATGTTCCAGATAATTTTCAAAAAAAATCCTTAGATATTGCTGTTTTTGCAGAAGATATCAAGTCTTATTTCTGGTTAGAAAGTAAGAATTTTATAATTACAAGATGGCGTTTTTTTATCCGGAAAATTAATATTTTTAGTAGACACTTATCTGACTGTCACATGAATAATAAGTCAGGTTTGATTAAGGATTGCAGTACATACATTGCGACGGATCTGCCTTTTCTAATCTATCTGGGTATAACTTTTGTTGAGAAAATCCACATTTTTGACATTTGTATATCGCTGCAATAGTTAGCTGCGTGGGTGAGTTGCAACACTCACAAGGTAATCCCTTTATCCTTTGAACTAATTCAAAACCTGGGCAAGAACAGTTGGGACAAGCATGATTTAGTTTCCTAACTAGGTCGTGGGTAGCTTTTGCAATATTTTGCATTCTTGTAGGGTTATACAGAGCTCGCATATCTGTTTCTATATAGACCTTGCCATCTTTGGAATTATGTAATGCAAATTGAACAGCTTCCACAAATTGTTCTGGCATCTTAATACCTTTAATCATTTCATCTGTGCTTTTAGGTGAAGAGTTAAGCATGACGACTAAGCCGTGTTCGGGAAAGCCAACCGTATCTGCAAAATCTTGTGCTTCTTCCAGGCTTTCCACAACTTTATGATTGAAGTTTGTTTGAATGGAAACTTCTTGACCAACAATTTCTAGTCCATTCGTTTTATCTAATAAAAGGACAATTTCCCGATTATATGGAAGAAATGGGTTAATAGGGTGAGGTCCAAATGTACCTTCACTTGCCAATGCTAAACTCTCACCTGTGATGGCGATCGCTGTTTCTGCTTTTAGCCTTGCTGCTTCAATTTGCGTTCCTACCCTTTTCATTTCTCTGGTAAAGGTACCAAAACGGTCAGTCTCAAAATCTTCGGGAACTATAACTTTTATTCCTAACTCTTGTTCAACAATAGGAGCAATGACCTTCTCTTTTTGATGCATTGTCGCTAGTACTGCGACTCGGTTGGTAAATAGAGAATGGTGATTCATGGCTCTTGGCAATCCCTCATTCAAGCTACAACAGAAAGCGCTCTTACTGCGATTGGAGTGACTAAATACTAGATTATTATCTTGAATTTATAGCAATTTAATGCTATTTCAATACTTTTTCTAAAAGTAGAGAATATTCATTGTGCTATTTCAATAGTTATCATAGAGTAAAATACATGCCTTACTTTTACTAGTGGTAGATTCTAATAGATATTATCGATTTATTTCTATTAAATAGACTATGTTCAATTAGAAGACGTATTTAATTAAATTTTTTCTTATGGGAACCATATAAGATTTATTTAATTATTTTGTCTCAGACATTAACCACTTCTGATTGAAAAGTGGTAAGTTGTTCTACAACAGTTAATTCTGCTCATTCAAAACGTTTCAGTTCATGCAATTGAGGCGAACACAGACTTCAGATTAAACATCAATATTGCATTGATAGGGCAATGAACGTAATTGTTCCATTGCTCCCATCCCAATAACCAAAAACAATTGAAATTGAACAAAAAAGATTTTATGGTTGACTTTTCAAATCAGTTTTCTCGACGCAAATTTCTATTAACCGCTGGGGCTTCTGCTGTAGGATCTGTCTTCCTCAAAGGTTGTTTAGGAAACCCGCCTGATACTGCGACTACAAGTCAAACACAGCAAGTCGTAGCCACTAACCTCGGTGCAGCAGATAAACCAGAAATAACCAAAGTCAAGCTAGGTTATATCCCTATTGTTGAAGCTGCTCCCTTGATTATTGCAAAGGAAAAAGGTTTCTTTGCGAAGTACGGTATGACTGAAGTTGATATATCAAAGCAAGCCAACTGGGGTTCAGCAAGAGACAATGTAGAAATTGGGTCTGCTGGAGGTGGGATTGATGGTGGTCAATGGCAGATGCCTATGCCCTATCTGATTTCTGAAGGATATATCACTAAGGGAAATCAAAAAATTCCCATGTATGTTTTAGCGCAGTTAAATACTCAAGGTAATGGAATTGCGATCGCCAGTAAGCACAAAGGCAAGGGTATGGGCTTGCAAATTGCTAGTAAGGGAACGCTGTTTGCTCAAGCGAAATCAGCAGGCAATGAGTTTAAAGCAGCTAATACCTTCCCACACGCGAATCAAGAGTTTTGGATTCGCTACTGGTTAGCTGCCAACGGTGTTGATCCAGACAATGAGATACAACTGTTAACGGTGCCAGCATCTCAGACAGTTGCCAATATGAAAACGGGGACAATGGATGCTTTCAGTACTGGTGACCCTTGGCCCTACCGGATTGTTAAAGATAAGATTGGCTTCATGTCGGCACTCACGGCAGAAATCTGGAAAAACCATCCAGAAGAGTACTTGGCAATGAGGGCAGATTGGGTTGATAAACATCCCAAAGCGACCAAAGCCCTTTTGAAAGGTCTCATGGAAGCCCAGCAATGGTGCGATAATTTTGACAACCGGAAAGAACTGTCTCAAATCCTGTCAGGACGAAACTATTTCAACGTGCCAGCAGAGGTTTTGTTAGAGCCGTACATGGGCAAGTACGACATGGGTGATGGTCGCACAATTGATGATAGAAAAATGGCATGTCTGTACTGGAAAGATGAAAAAGGTAACGTTTCTTATCCATACAAGAGCCATGACCTCTGGTTTTTGACAGAAAGCGTGCGCTGGGGCTTCTTACCAGAGAGCACACTGGCAAACGCTAACAAACTGATAGACAAAGTCAACCGCGAAGATTTGTGGAGAGAAGCTGCTAAGGAAATGGGTATTCCTGCTGCCGATATTCCCACCAGTACATCCCGTGGTGTTGAAGAATTTTTTGATGGCATCAAGTTTGATCCAACAAATCCCAAGGCTTATTTGCAGAGCCTCAAGATTAAAAAAGTGAAAGTTTAAGTTTCATAACTTCTGTTAGCTCATTATTATTGAGGGTTGAGATTTTAGATGAGGAAAATTTTTTCTCCAAAATATTAAAAAAATCTAAACTCTCCAAGAGCTAACACGAAATCTTGAATAACCCGGTAGCCAACACAAAATTGGAGGAGAAAATTCATCATGGTAACGCTACAAAGACGTGCTCCAGTGCGGACTACTCAGAATTTTTGGTTGTCCCGTCTGCAAAAGCAATATGCCAATCTCATACCCCCGATTATGGCGATCGCCATCTTTCTGGTTGTGTGGCAACTGTTTTCCTGGATTCCTGGAGCCACCCTTCCAGGACCAATCCAGGTGGTGCAAGAAACCTGGATACTCATCATGTACCCCTTTTATGACCGGGGTGGACTTGATAAAGGTTTATTTTGGCAAGTTTTTGCTAGCTTACAGCGAGTTGCGATTGGTTACTCACTAGCAGCAATTGTAGGTATCGGCTTAGGAATCTTGATTGGGACAAGCCCAGTCATCTCCAAGGCTTTAGATCCAATGATCCAATTATTCAGAACTGTGCCTCCTCTTGCTTGGGTACCAATTGCTCTTGCAGCTCTACGACAAAACGAACCATCCGCGCTGTTTGTGATTTTTATCACGGCGATTTGGCCTATCTTGATTAATACAGCAGTGGGGGTAAAGCAAATTCCTCAAGATTACAATAACGTAGCCAAAGTTCTGCAACTTTCTCGTCGCGACTACTTCTTTAATATCCTCATACCTTCTGCTCTCCCCTACATTTTTACCGGATTGCGACTTGGTATTGGCTTAGCCTGGTTAGCAATTATCGCCGCAGAAATTATCATGTCCGGTATTGTCGGCATCGGCTTTTTCATCTGGGATGCCTATCAGAATAACAAAGTCAGTGAAATTATTTTGGCTCTCGTCTACATCGGTGGTGTTGGTTTGCTACTAGATAAGCTGATGCTTTGGGTACAGTGGAAGATTTTGCCACAAGAACAGAAATAGGTATGAAGTTGACAGTTAACAATTGACTGTCAACAGTTCGACGAACCTGGATTGATTCTGTTGATATTGAACTTTGAATGCGTGAATGGCTTATGTCTGTATTTGTTGCTGTTGACCAAATTGAAAAAGTTTTCTCCTTAGCCGATGGTGGTCAGTATATTGCTCTCAAAGGAATTGACCTTCAAATTAAAAAGGGAGAATTTATCTCTCTGATTGGTCACTCTGGTTGTGGCAAATCTACTCTACTCAATATGGTTGCAGGTTTGGATCTGCCAACCGAAGGTGTAGTGACCCTAGAAGGGAAAAGAATCACCAAACCTGGTCCAGACAGAATGGTGGTGTTCCAAAACTATTCTCTATTACCTTGGCGGACAGTACGAGAAAATATTGCCCTTGCTGTGAACGCAACAATGAATGATTTACCAGCAGGTGAACGCAAGGCAATTGTAGAGCAGCATATTGATTTAGTCGGGTTGCGCCCTCATGCTGACAAACAGCCAGGTATGTTATCGGGTGGACAAAAACAACGAGTGGCGATCGCTCGTGCTTTAGCGATTCGTCCCAAATTACTCTTGCTTGATGAGCCATTTGGTGCATTAGACGCACTGACAAGAGGCAACTTGCAAGAACAGTTGATGCAAATTTGTGAGGAAAACCAAGTCACCGCAATCATGGTGACTCACGATGTCGATGAAGCGGTGCTGTTGTCAGACCGGATTGTGATGCTGACAAATGGACCAGAATCTAAGATTGGAGACATTTTGGAGGTAGACATTCCTCGACCCCGCAAACGGATGGAAGTGGTAGAACATCCTAGCTACTATAGTTTGCGAAGCGAGATGATTTACTTCCTCAATCAACAAAAACGGATTAAAAAGCTTAGAGCCAGGAAAACAGCGGTTATTGCTCGTCACGGTTTAGAAAAAGTCAACCTGGAGATTGGTTTCCTTCCTCTAACTGCCTGTGCTCCTTTAGCGATCGCGAAAGAAAAAGGCTTCTTTACAAAACATGGTCTTGATGAAGTCACCCTAGTCCGCGAATCTAGCTGGCGTGGTATCACTGATGGCATCACTGGTGGATATTTAGATGCGGCTCAAATGCCTTCTGGAATGCCAGTGTGGTTAACTGTAGGAGGCAGTGATAATCGCCCTGTGCCAGTTGTGAGTGCCCTGACTCTCACTCGTAATGGCAATGCCATTACCCTAGATAAACGTTTTTATGACCAAGGGGTATACACGCTCGCAGACTTTAAACGGTTGCTGCAGCAATCTGCAAATCAACAGCATACTTTGGGAATGGTTCATCCTTCCTCAATGCACAACTTGCTACTACGTTACTGGTTAGCAGCAGGTGGTATTGACCCAGACCAAGATGTTTCTCTCAAAACGATTCCTCCAGCGCAAATGGTCGCTGACCTGCAAGCAGGAAGTATAGATGGTTACTGTGTCGGCGAACCTTGGAACTTCCGGGCAGCGATAGAAGGTGTTGGCTTTACCATCGCCACAGATTTAGAAATTTGGCTAGGACACCCAGGTAAAGTTCTAGGAGTCCGCGAAGACTGGGCAGCTGCTTATCCCAACACCCACATCGCCCTAGTCAAAGCTTTGTTAGAGGCTTGTCGCTACTGTGCCCAGGAGCAAAACTTTCAGGAAGTTCGTCAGATATTAGCTCAGCGAGAGTATATCAGTACTAATGAAGATTACATCCAAATTGGCGATCCAAACTCCGATGCTTGTAGCTTAGAACAACCAATGCGACAGTATGCTCATCACCTGTTTTTTGGAGATGGCGTTAATCGTCCCAGCCGCACAGAACATCTGTGGATGATGACTCAGATGGCACGTTGGGGTGATATTCCCTTCCCTCGGAATTGGTTGGAAATTCTTGAACGAGTTTGTCGAGTCAATGTGTTTAGTACTGCAGCACGAGAACTAGGTTTGCTTGATATCAAATATCATCGTGGTCCTATCCAGTTGTTCGACGGCACTGTGTTTAATGCTGATGACCCCATTGCTTATCTCAACAGTTTAGCGATTAAACGCGATTTTTCAGTGGCAGAAGTCGTCTTCAACTCACGCAATTCTCCAGCAGCTGCTTAAAAATGAAACCACAGATAAACAAGAGATGCACACCGATGATTTGTCTGTGTCAATCTTGTGTACATCTGTGGTTAAAAATACCCGAAGAGCAGATTTTTGCAACAGTCTATCCAAAATCCAAAATTACGAATCATCAACAAATAACTTAACAATACTAAATCCAGAAAGAATAAAGATGTTGAATCGCACTTTTGCTTCCACTGAAACACAGTCTATTACATCAGGTACTCACTTCCAACGCCCTCCTTTCTTGGTTATTGAAGACGTTTCTAAGGTCTATCCCACATCCAAAGGTCCTTATACAGTACTAGATGGCGTTAACCTCAACGTGCATGAAGGTGAGTTTATTTGCGTCATCGGTCACTCAGGATGTGGTAAATCAACATTGCTAAACATGGTTTCTGGTTTCGCCAAGCCAACCTCTGGAAAAGTCCTGCTAAATTCCAAACCCATCACTCAACCAGGTCCAGACCGGATGATGGTATTCCAAAACTATGCTTTGTTGCCTTGGCGGACTGCTTTTGAAAACATTTATCTGGCTGTTAACTCCGTTTTTCCCAACAAGTCAAAAGCCGAGAAGTCAGCAATTGTACGTAACCATCTGGCACTAGTGGGACTAGCAGAAGCAGCTGACAAAAAGCCAACCCAACTTTCTGGAGGGATGAAACAACGGGTTGCGATTGCAAGAGCTTTGGCAATTCGTCCTCAAGTTCTCATTTTGGATGAACCTTTTGGGGCATTAGATGCCATTACCAAAGAAGAATTACAAGAAGAATTGTTAAAAATTTGGAATGAGCGACGATGCACAGTGTTGATGATTACTCACGACATTGATGAAGCACTGTTCCTAGCAGACCGTTTAGTGATGATGACGAATGGACCTGCTGCCAACATTGGTGAAGTGATAGAAATTCCTTTCCCTCGTCCGCGCGATCGCTCAAGAATCATGGAAGACCCACAATATTACAAGCTGCGGAACTACGCTCTAGATTTTCTTTACCGCCGCTTTGCTCACGACGAGTAAAAGCTACAGTAGCCAAACAGCAGGGGGTGAGACCAGTGCTGCAGGAGGGAAACTCTCCCAACAGCGCTGGTCTCACCTCCTGTTTTGAAGAAGCTGTTACCAACATGACAACACAGCCTGTTGATTCAGCCATAACCAAAAGTTTTTCTGACTCATGACTAGACACTACTAGACAAGGAGTAGACTTGACCATCAATCAACAGTCGAGTAATTCCTTTTGCCTGGAGATGATAACGTGCCTTGTGCAGCATTCTCGTGTCGGGAATTTTGATGACGCGATCGCGCTTGGTTGAGAAACGCTTTGCGACTCGATGGTTATCGAATATTGGTAACGTTCTTTGTTGGGTTTCCGGATTAGGAATTTGCCCCAAATCACCAAAGTCCCTGAGTGGACGAGTGATTAATTCCGAGGAGCGGTCTATCACCAAATAGCAAGTCTTGGGTAAAGTCGCTGCTGAGAGTGGTAAAACTCGAACTAATGTGTCACCCGACCTTGGTCTTGTGACAAAAGGCGGCGCTGGTTCAAAGTCCTCTTCGTCTAAATATTCCTCTTCGTCATCTTCTAGTTCATCTTCTTCCAAATCCTCTAAATCATCAGACTCATCCAGTAAGTCTTCGCCAAACATTTCTGCTAAGACGTTAGCTTCTGAACGTGTATCTTCCAGAAGTGGACTGGGAATACTTTTAATTTCTGAACGAGTATCTTCTAAAAGTGGACTGGGAATGCTTTTAATTTCTGGAGGTTTTTGTTCTAAAAGTTCCAATTGCTCAGCAACTGGTTGCTCAACAACTCGTTTTGGTATTGGTTTTGACAAAGGAGCTGAAGAGCGCCGCTTGACTCGTCTGACGGCAGGAATTGGCTCATCGACTTCTACAGGCTGCGGCTGGTGTGTCAAGACTTGCTCCTCTTGCAACTTAACCTCCACCACACTTGGCTTAGCAACAGGAGATACTGGCTCTTGCTTTGGTGTCTGCTCTACCTGTGGTTCATTGATAAACACAGGCAAGTTTTCGTAATTAACCTGTGCCCTTCCTTCTGGAGTTCTAGCAGCACGCTTTAAAGACACCAAGTATTCATACTCATCTTCAGGCAAAGTACTTTTGAGTAAGCGACTAATCGTCGAGTTACTCACGTCATATCGCTCTGCCAAAGTTGAGGTCGTTTCGGCAGTTTCGCGGTAGAGTTTAAGAATTTCTTGTTTATCTGATTCTGTTAGTTTTCTCACGGTAGATACCACAAATTTCTAAGCTCGTTTTCTTCCTATGGGACGTCGGGAACGGTTTAATGATGCGTCGTATTCCAAGACAGCCCCCATGCCAAATAAAACTCCACTCCACACCCAAAATACCTCTAATATTTCTCCACTTTGATAATTAGGAATCCAATTTGTGGCGTATTGAAACCACATATCTGCAATGTAAAGCGAAAATGCCGCTATCGCAATCATTCGCCAAGACAAAGATACTTTTCCACCCCAAAAAGCTAACAGTAAGGTAGTAGCAGTAATTAACAGCAGGACATCGCTAACCATATAAAACAAACTCAACATTGGAGCAATAGTTTCTACCCAAGTTGGTATCTGCGCCTGAACTATTTCTTGTGCTTTATGAGAAACTAACCATGCCAACGTACTGCCGAAAGCTCCAATTGCCAACACAATCATCCACTGCCATGTCTCCAAATTGAGTCGCCTAGAAGCCACTGCCAAAATCATGCCTATTCCCAGCAACAAATAAGTTATCACAAAAAACACATCGCCAAGGGAAACAATAGGTTCTTCTTTCAAGACTATTTCCGTATACCCGAAAAATATTCCTCCAAGGAAATAAAAAAGCATACCGATGCCGATCGCTAGCCAAACATTCCGACCGCTCACAATTTGTGGGCTACGCCAATTTCTCAAGCATAAGACACCGGCACTCAAATAAGCTATTGCTTCAAAAATATTTGTACCAATAACATACCAATCAGCACGCCTTTCCATACCATCTGGGCCAGGAATTCTGGCACTAAATAAAAGAAAGTACAATAGTGCCAGTGCACCCCAGCCTAAGTTGACTAAGACGATGCTTTGAGTGGAGAACATGATTTTGGGACGGTGTAATTTGTTGTAAGCGCTACTCATAGAACTTTACTGTATAAATGCACTCTAGCAGTTTTTTGGTTGAATGACAGTCCAGAAAATCGCTCTCATAAATGGAAACGAGTGAATTTAAGACTGTTGAAAAACTGCTATGAGCTAATGCCACAGTTTACTCAACGGAGATTGGTTTAGCCAACTGATAAAAAGCGTTCGTTCTCCTTCAGGCATATCTTGTAACCTATCAACCAATTGATGGGTAAAGCTAGTATTGCCGAAATATGCTTTTGCCAGCTGATGCAGTTCCTGTAAGAGGGTAATGACATGGTGTTCCTGCCAACTAAGTATTTGTGCAATCTGCTGCAAGTTCATAGAGAGTAGGTGATTGACTGACTTTGGAGAGGTGAGTTGAGGAATTTGCCGCTGCTGCAACACTTCAGCAATATCTTTCTGAAATAATGTTGCTTGTCGAGCACCTAAAAAGTCCTCTACATCCATATACACGGCTTGCAGCAACAAAACAGAGGCTTGAGTTAAAATTCCTGTTTTGCTGTGGTTACCTGTGTCACTATCTATCTGCTCTAAACGAACTTTACCCCAAACGCTGTAGCGTTCTGGTTCCTCAAGTAGAACACAGGCTTTGCCTCGGTTATCAGCCAATTCTCTCCATAAAGCTTTGGCTTCTTCCTCTTGGCTGGCTTTAAAGACGCTAATCAAGCGAAAAGTTTGCCCCTGATAATAAAGGATGGGCACCTGCTGCTCCCGCGTTGGGTGTTGAATACTCGATATTTCAACATCTTGCCGTTTCAGAATAAACATGACACTGGCAATAACTCCTCACCAAGGCATTCTTTAACAGGGAAAATATCATCATACGCACGCAGGCTGCATAATTTACGCTTGGCGTGCATGTTCTTCGCGTTTGCCGAGGCAAACCCATTGACAAAACAAGATCACTCACCAACATCCTATTTACTTGGTTTTCAGTGTCCATTGACTCACTCTTGCGACGACTTGGATCTTAGCTTTGTCGGTGTGAAATCTGCAATAAGTTTAGATTGCCTTTTGTTTCAGTTCACAGATATAATGTAAAAGCTGACTGTCCAACAAGCCAGTCTATTTGATTGGGTGCGTAACTCAGGGGATAGAGTAGCTGCCTTCTAAGCAGCGAGTCGCAGGTTCAAATCCTGCCGCACCCGTTTTAACTAAAAACGAACTCTCAAGCCCTGTAACAGGATATGGTGCTCAAATTCATATTGGGGTTCGTTTTGTTACATCACACGAAAAACAAAGGCGATATTGCAGCAACAAGAGCAATAGCAGACTTAACAGTTAAAGGGTACTTAATTTTCACGCCAGTTGTTTGTGAACATTTACGTTTTGATTTTATTGCATACAAAGATAATAAATGTTACAGAGTACAAGCTAAATATGCAGGAGACAACAGAGTCATAAATAGGACTATTTGGGTAGATAAACACGGTATTCATCAGAAAAAGTACCAAGCAGACGACTTTGATTTTTATGCCGTTTACCTGCCTGATCTAGATAAAGTCGTGTATCCATCGATTAAGTTTAGTGGTTGCTACATAACTACCAAAATACCCAACTCAGCGACTCCTTTTTACTGGTGGGAAGATTTTACAAACTTTACAGAAGAAGCGACTAAGCGAACTTACAAGGAGTTTGGAGTTGATTTAACCACTAGAAAGGTGAACTTAGATTCTAGAATTCACACCAGAAAAGTAGAAAGACCGACTAAAGAAGAATTACAAAAACTGGTGTGGGAAAGACCAACAGCACACATAGCTAAAGACTTTGGTGTCTCTGACAAGGCTGTAGAAAAATGGTGCAAAGCTTATGGCATTGAAAAGCCGCCTAGAGGATACTGGGTTAAAAAAGCTCATACAATACTCTCCAATAAAGATGATATGTAGTAAATTGTGAAAAATACTACATACCACCTACATACAAGTCATTTAGGAATAATATATTCCTTCATGCTTTCTCAGAATCTCTTCATGCTTCTGGTCCAGCAGTAATAATCACCAATTTATCTGGATGAATTAACTCCTGAATTGCTTGCTGTACCTGCTCCTGAGTCACTGCTTGAATGCGCTTGGGAAATTCTCGCAGTTCTGTCTGAGAAAGACCGGAAACGGCATTTTCCAAAACCATGTTCGCTACGTTACCAGGATTCGCTAAGTCCACAGGGTAACTGTTGGTTATTGAGCGTTTCGCCGTGTTCAATTCTGCCTCAGTCACTCCTTGCTCGCGCAACTGCTTGAGTAAAGCTAAGGTACTTGCAACAGCCTTCTGAGCATCCCCAGGTGCAGTTTGCATCTGGATTAAGAATGGACCAGGATTGATGCCTGCGGCAAAGGCACTGTAGATACCGTAGGTTAAACCTTGGCGATCGCGCACCTCAGTCCCCAAGCGGCTAGATAAAGTATCGCCGCCCAAAATTTGATTCAGCACCACAGCCGCATAGAACCGAGGGTCTTTGCGAGAGATCCCATTGTAACCAATGTAGGTTACAGCCTCCGCCTTTCCAGGAATGACTGGACTCAAGCGTTTTGGAGTTTGCGGCAAAGATACCGAAGGCAAATTCAAAATTGGGGGCTTACCCTGGGCTTGCCATTCACCGAAAGCTTCATTAAACAACGCTTTGACTTGATTTGAGTCAAAGTCACCAACCAGGGCGATCGTCATGGTATCTGGTCGATAATGTTCTTGGTAAAAGCGCAGCACATCAGCACGAGAAATGCTTTTCAAGCTCTCTTCTGTGGGAAAGCTATGAAACGGATGAGCTTCTGGGTAAATAGCCTGCTGAAATATCCGTCGTCCCAGTCCGCGAGGATCATCTAGCTGAACTTTCAAACTTATCAACGCTCGCTGACGACTGAGTTCTAGTTGGTCATCTGGAAATGTCGCATTTTGCACCACATCTGCCAATGTTTGAATCAAAATTGGTAGATTAGCAGATAGCCCATTACCACCAATGCTGACTCCTTCACGAGTAGCACTAAATTCCAAATTTGCTCCCCGGTCCTCTAAACTTTTTGCCAAAATCAGAGCATTTTTTTTCTGAGTTCCATTCATTAAATTAGTAGCAACAAGACTTGATAATCCAGCTTTCTGATTGCTATCAAATTCAGTACCAGCATCAATTTGTCCGCTGAGATTAACTGTGGGGACACTATGGTCAGCTAGCAGGAAAACGCGTAACCCATTTTTGAGCGTGAATTGCTCTGGTAGCGGCTGTTTGGTTGAAGCGGTGGCTGATGTTGCAGGAGGGAGGTATTTAGCAAGTTCTGCCGGATCTACAGGCTTACCAGGACTGAAGTTTTCTACAGTGCGACCAGAACTACCACTAGAAGACCCAGGCTTACCATCTGGTAAAGTTGGTTCAAAGAAGCCAATTGTTTGTTTAGAAGGATTTAGGTAAGTTTTTGCCACTCGCTGCACATCGGCTGGTGTGACTTTGGCGATCGCCTCTAGATACCGCTCAATATAGCGATAATCCCCAGTGACAGTTTGGTTATATCCCAATTGCGTTGCTTGACTAGTGATGTCCTGGTTACTGAGGACAAAAGTCGCTTGCAGTTGCGTCTTTGCTCGATTCAATTCTTCTGTTGTGACTTGTTGCTGTTGCAGTTTATCCAAAGACTGTTGCAGCACCTGGGCTATTTTTGATAGCTGTTGACCCGGAGCAGCGATCGCATTAATTTCGTACCAACCAGGTTCGATGAGTTCCGCAGGGCTTGCACTCACTGAGCTGGCTAAGCCTGATTCTACCAAAGCTTGGTAAAGCTGCGAGCTACGTCCGCCTGTGAGAATGGCATCCATCACATCAATTGCAGGTACGTCCGGATGATTGACATCTGGTAAAGGATAAACCACTTGCAATAGTGCCGCACTTCCTGGCTCTTTTAGGACAATAGGCGATTTTTTACCTGTAGATGCACTAGAAGACGCGGAGAGGTTTGGTAAAGCTGTCTCCGTGTCTCCGCGTCTCCGTGTCCCCTTGTCTTCTTGATTTCCCGTGTCCCCGTATCCCCGTGTCCCCGTGTCCTCTTTAGCCCGTTTCGGTAGCTTACCGAAAGTCTGTTGGACAGTTTTCAACACGGGTTCAGTCACAAAATCTCCCGTAATGACTAGAGTGGCATTCTCCGGACTGTAGTAGGTACTGTAATAGTTCTGTACCTGCTGCACCGTGAATTTTTCTACGTCGGCTTTTGTCCCTCCCACAGGTAAGCCATACTGTTGGGTTGGGAAAGCCGATCGCATGACTGCTTTGTTAAGACGATAACTTGGAGAATTTTCGTATCCCTGTAACTCAGAGATGACGACGCGCTTCTCACTTGTCAGTTGTTCAGATCCAACTAAAGCACCTTCCATGCGATCAGCTTCTAGAGTTAGAAGTGCTTCTAATTTGTCGCGCTGCACTGTGCCAAAATAGGCTGTCTCGTCATAGCTGGTAAAAGCATTGAACTGGCTCCCCAATGCACTAAACAGCCGACCAAACTGCACCGGACGGTTCGTTGTCCCCTTGAACATCAAATGCTCTAGCTGATGGGAAATGCCATTTTCCCCTGCTTTCTCGTTACGTGAACCAACCCGATACCATACTTGCACACTCACCACGGGCGCGGTATGAACTTCTTTGGTTAACACTGTTAAGCCGTTTTCCAATACCGTTTTACGTACCCCTTGAGTGAGGTCAAGACCAGATACAGGTGTGACTGCTGTTGGAGTTGCCGCATTGCTGAAATTTCCTGGAGACAACACTCCTGTTAGGAGGAAGCTTATGAAAAAGCCCACCAGAATGAATGAACGTAACTTGGAGAAAAAAGGCATGGTTGGTTACACAAGAATGAAAAGGCGTGCACAAAATACTATGCTATAAAAATGCTCTCTTGCCTTTTACCAAACAAGAGAGCATGTAGTGTAGTGATAGAAACAAATTTAATATTTGCTTAAGACGAGTCTACCAAGCCAATGTTACAGGTTCGTGACAAGTCTTTGTCGCTTTCATGACTTTGAGTTTGTTGATTGTATTCTAATTAAATAATTTAAATAAATTAACCTAAACACCATTACTGAACTCAATTTAGTAAGTTTTCGTGATGGAGTGTCTTTGGCAAAATATTCTGAGAAAAAGAAATATAACGCCTGAATTTAAATTGCTTAATGCCCGATCGCACTCCTTGGACTCCCCTCCATGCAAAAATACACCGTACCATCCGCTTGCGCCATTTATTTGAGCGCAACCAAAGGCTATTAGTCGCAGTTTCTGGCGGGCAAGATTCACTGTGTCTCATCAAATTACTGTTAGATTTGCAACCAAAATGGGGATGGGAATTAGGTATTGCCCACTGTGATCATCGCTGGCGCCCTGACTCTCAAGCTAATGCTATCCATGTAGAAAATTTAGCCAAAAACTGGGGAGTTTCTTTTTATTTACAAACAACTCACGAACCTTTGAAAAGCGAAGCTGCAGCCCGAGATTGGCGATATCAAGCCTTAAGTACTATTGCCTGTGACAATCAATTTCATAACATTGTCACAGGTCACACAGCTAGCGATCGCGCTGAAACTTTGCTTTACAACTTAATTCGTGGTACAGGAGCTGATGGCTTGCAGGCATTAACCTGGCAACGGTTACTAGATAATGGCATCATGCTTGTACGCCCACTTTTAGAAATCACTCGCAGACAAACAGGGCAATTTTGCCAAGATTTTCAACTTCCAATTTGGGAAGATTCTACAAATCAAGAGTTGAAATTTGCTCGTAACCGTATCCGTCAGCAGATCATTCCATATTTGCAAGAAAATTTCAACCCTCAAGTTGAATCAGCGCTGGCACAAACTGCCGAAATTCTGCAAGCGGAAGTGGAGTATCTAGAACAAGCTGCCCATCAGCTGCGGGAAGAGGCGATGGCGGGGGATGAGGGAGGAATTGGGTATACTCTGCATTCAATCAAGCTAAATCGTCGCGTACTGCAAAAAGCACCACTGGCGCTACAACGTCGTGTTATGCGCCAGATATTACAAGAAATACTTGAAAGTGCTCCTAGTTTCGAGCAAATTGAAAAACTGAAAGCTTTAATTACAGCACCAAACCGTTCGCAGACTGATCCATTTCCTGGTGGTGCGATCGCCCAAGTTGAGGGTGACTGGATCTATCTTAAATAGTTCTAAACTTCTTATTATCACTCAGCACTGATTATGATGCTGCTAACTGCGGTTGAGATATCAGACTGAGGAGGGTCTGAGCATTTGAGTAATAGCTTGAAGCTGAAAATCGCCTGTTTCTTGTACTCTAGCTAACGATTCAGCAATCCCTTGTAACTTTTGCCGCAACCCATCAACGGAATCTTGAATAGGTTGTAGGGCTTCTTGATAGAAATTTAGCCGTCCTTGAGATTCTGCGGTTACTGTTTGCACAGATAACAAGTTTTGCTCCATTGTTTGCAGTAAGTCGCGCTGAGTTTGCTGCTGTTGTGTTTGTTGGGCAATGACTCCCTGCATTTGCTCAATGCTAGTACGCATCTGCTCAATCTCATGCTCCAGATTTTGCAATTCCTGTGACTGTTGTTGCTGCTGAATTTCAATTTGCAGAAGAATTGATTTTAGATCAGTATTGGTCTCCTCTTGTTCATTATCTAGACTTTTTCCTTGTCGGCGCAGCAGTACTGTTTGATGTTGCTTGAAAGTATCTTGTCGCTCAAGCATATTGCGGCGTTGTCCAACCAATGTTTCATTAAGCATTTGGTAAAGGTCTTTTTCATCTACCAGTTCAGCTTCTAAATTGCTGCGTTCTAGTTCAGATGCTTGGTTTATCTTCTGTTGAAGTTCTTCTATAGTTTTTTGTTTTTCTTTCAGTTCTTGTTCTTGTTCGTGGACGAAGCTAGAATCGATTTCTAACTTCTGCTGCAAGTCTCGCACGATATCTTGCAGTTGTTCTAAAGGCATACTTTCCAAAGCTGACACATCAACTTTCCGAGTGGGAGTTACATCAACAATTGTTGCGGCAAACGAGTGAATCTTCTGGTGTAACTTCTCCTGATGTCGTAGCTGCTCTTCCAGTATTCTTGCATACTCTTGTTTGTTGGCAAGAGTAGCTGTATTGACCTTTAACTCAGCTATTTGCTGTTCAAGAGAATTTTGCCCCTCCTGCCATTCTTTTTGGCGTTCAGACAACTCTTGCGACAGACGATTAACTTCTGCTTGCTGTTGTTCAGCTGTAACTCTCTGCTGCTCCAATTGTTGCCAATGTGGGTTCAGAACTGCTTGCTGTCTCTCTACTATTTCAAAAGCAAAATTTAGGTGTTCGCGTACTGTTTCTATAGGAGTCACACTCGTAGAAATCTGAGTCAGCAACTCATTGAGCACTCGGCTTTGCTCTTCATCCAACACAGCCCCCTGTTGACGCCCTGTTGTGTACTCTTCCAAGCGACGCTGCTCACCCCGCAAGTGCTCCCATGCTCCTTCCAGTTCTTGGCGATTCCGCTCGAATTCAGAGCGCAAGTTTTCAATTTCCTCGCGATTACTGTCTATTTCTTGCTGTTGCGCCTCCAGACGTTGAAATTCATCTTCCATATGTTGCAGTTGTTCCAAGCGAGTTTCCATATCTATTTCACGGCGATTCAACTCTTGGGCTTGAAACGTCAAAGACTGCTTCCACTGGTCAATTTCTTCTTCTTTAACTTTAAATTTTTCTACTTGACGGGAAAAAGTCTGCAAAATATTAACTAACGGTCGTCCTGCTTCCTGAATCCGCTGCACTTGACGATTTGGATTCATCTCAACTAATACGAGTACGCCATCACTTAATTTACTGGCTTCCTCAGTGGCGATCGCTTCTTCCGAAACAGTACTCCAGCTTTGGTCAGTTCGCTGACAAGCTAATAGTTTTAGTTCGGTTTTGCTACCACCACCAAGTAAACCGCCTTTCTGCTTTTGTACTTCTGCTAAATACAGCACACTGCTATTCCTTTTGTGTACTTAATACTTATGTTTTGAGCTATACCTTAAATAATTCACTAGCCTGTCTCATCTATTCTCGGTGGAGGATAAAAAGATACAGATAGTAAAGACAATATTTTTATAGACGCGATATCTCACGTCTTAATAGTTATGAAAGTGACTTGTCACCTAATTTATATTTTGTACTGATAGTAGTGATGATGACTTCCGTGTTATCACTAACATTACTAAAGTAAATTGGCAAAATTCTAGTTATGTCTTCTCACAAACAAGAAGGGCTGCTTTAACTATTCACCATAGACTTTGCTTTTCTGCTCTTGTCCATTGCCTACTTCTGTTGCCTACTACAGTTAGTGAATATATTTTTCTACCACTCATGTCATATATTCTCTCTACCAGAAGGCTATAACAAAGAATGTAATAAATAAAGCTCATCCTCTCCACACTTTTTGGAACAATGGACAACCTAAAAGTTGTCAAGGCAGGCGTTGAAGAGATCTTGAGCTTTCAACTAGCCGATAGTCATAAATAGAATTTTTGTAAAAAATTTTTATATAAGGAGTTTTTTTAACTAAATGCAGGGAAATTTAGATGAAATTGATATTCGCAGTATCCTGCAGTTGATAGAGTTGGGACAGCGAACAGGACTACTATTTGTCGAAGCATACAGCTCTCACAGCAGGCATAAAGTTAGTATACGCAACGCCGAATGTCAACTGCCGTCTTGGTTTGTCTTTTTTTTGAATGGTCAAATCATTTACGCTACGAATGACGATAGCAGTTTGTCCCGGCTTAGTCATTACTTGCGTCATTACCGAGTCAATGTGCAACTTGATGAAAGACAAGCAGCTGCTTTAGGGTTGTTCAATACACTAGAGTATGGGTATCTGTGGATGCTCTTAGAGAAAAATATAATCAAACCAGTACAAGCTCGTAGTATTATTTACAACTTTGTATACGAGACTCTATTTGACATATTAAGCTTACATCAAGGTCGCTTTATTTTTGAGTTAGGATCAGCACTTACCCCGCAATTGACCTCTGTAGCAATTGCTCCTTTGGTAATCACAATGACTAAACAGGTGCAGGAGTGGAAGCAGTTATATCCACTCATTCAGTCTCCTGAGCAATTTCCACTGCTTGTTGACATAGATCAACTACGAACTTCCTTGTCAGTAGCCACAGTGAGTAAACTACAGTACTGGGCAGATGGTCATACATCCCTGCGTCAACTAGCTCGCTATCTCAATCGGGATATTTTGACAGTTGCCAAAGCTATCTACCCATACGTAAAACAAGGCTGGTTAAAATGTATATTTAAATATACGGAAGATACGAGTATTAAGACTCAAAATTTGGCAAAAAAATTAGAAAAGAACCATAAAGCGTATATAGCCTGTATTGACGATGTAACAATTTGTGAGATAGTAGAAGCTATTTTAAAGCCTCATGGATATGAAGTCATTGCTTTGCCCAATCCATTAGAAGCTCTCAATCAGATTTTTCAACTTGAGCCAGTTTTCATTCTATGCAACATTGCCATGTCAGAACTGAATGGATATGAGATTTGCGCGATGCTAAGACACTCAACAGCATTTCGATTCGTACCAATCATTTTGCTGAGCGATCGCTTAAACTTTGTTGAGCAAACAAGAGCCAGAATTGTAGGGGCGACAGATTCTTTAACCAAACCATTTACGGATACTGAGTTATTAATGCTTGTAGAAAGGTATGTCACTACAGTGGAGTCTAGAGCAACAAAAAAGATACAACATTTGTTGAGTGGACAAAAGATGGAGTAAAAAATAATATCGCAGAATCAGCAACATTCAGGATAACTCTATCTAATAAATTGCCGAAAGAATAGAATAATTTTATACAATCAATCCTTGTGGAGAAGTCAGCGAATGTTCCAATCTAGCAACGTCTACATCAGGAGGTATATAGGTGTTTTATGAGTACAGTTCTGATTGTGGAAGACAGTATTGCACAAAGGGAGATGATTACAGACCTGCTCAAAGCGAGTGGCTTAACAGTGACTCATGCCAGTGATGGAGTAGAAGCATTGGAGACTATTCAATCTGCTCGCCCCGATATCGTGGTGTTGGATATCGTTATGCCTCGGATGAACGGCTACGAAGTTTGCCGACGCCTAAAGTCCGATCCAAAAACCCAAGATGTACCGGTCGTGATGTGTTCTTCTAAAGGGGAGGAATTTGATCGCTACTGGGGTATGAAGCAGGGAGCAGATGCTTACATAGCAAAACCCTTTCAACCGACTGAGTTGGTGGGAACAGTCAAACAACTGCTGCGAGGATAAGGATGAACTCAACATGGTTACTAAACCGGACTTTTTAGGAGGAAGTGGACAAGACCACTTCCGTCCTGAATTACAAGTAGAAAGTCCTGAAGGAGAATTATATTTAAGGTTTTATATTCCCTCACGTCAGGAGTTTGCACTATTAGCTACGGGTATCCGGGAGGTCATCGAACTCAGTCCCGATAAAATTACCCCAATTCCTAATGCTTCGCCTTTGCTTTTGGGTACTCTAAATCTACGAGGTCGAGTCATTTGGGTAGCTGATTTGGGTCAATTTCTCGGAGAAGCAACTCCTTTAAACACAGATCGAGCTGAGATTCCTGTGATTGCCATAGAAGAGCAAGACACAATCGTTGGCTTGGCTGTTGAGGAAATCGGCGGTATGGACTGGCTGGACATACAGCATCTGATGGCATCAAAGACTATGCCAAACACAATCACTCCCTTTTTACGGGGAGAGTGGATAGTAGATGCAAAAAAAAATCAGTGTCTGCGGCTGCTCGATCAAACGGCAATTTTGCGGAGTGTGCGGTGGACAGGATGAAATAGGGAGGTAGGAAATGGCAGCGAGTATAGAGGATTGCGAGCAGACATATCAGCAGGCTTATAAAGCCTACGTGAAAGGCAACTACCAAGAAGCAGCCACTCTCATCGACCAAGTGGTGCAACATCTACCCGATGAACCTAATATCCATTTACTCAGAGGTCATGTTTACTATGTTTTGCAGCAGTATGACGTGGCAAGAGTGGAATATCAAAAGGTGTTAGAGTTTACTGAAGACCAAGAAATCATCAGCTTTGCCCAACGTGGTCTTGACAATATAAATAAATACCAAAATCAGTCTCAGCAAGAACTAGACAATTCAGTTGCGCCAAACCACAATGATGCTAAGAACTTTTCGGATTCCTCAGAAGCTCATCATCAGCAACAAAAAATAGAAGATTTAGAGGATGCTCAAGCCTCTAACAGTAGCAGCTTTGATTTCAACTCCTTTGATAATAAGCATCAGGAAGCTGTAGACTCAATAGAAGAGCTACCTGTCAGCAGTCCATTTGATATACCAGAAAACGATATTAGTACTACATTTACTCCAACGTCAAATCCAAAAGAAAATTTTAGCGATGACCCTTTTGCAGTGATTCAACAAGAGGCGTGGCAACAACCTGATAAGAGTGACAAAGAAGCACAAGCAGAATTAGACTTGCCAAATTTTTGGTCTGAAGATTTTTCACAAGTAAGTCTTCAAACTCCAGAAGAAGATAGAATTTCACCTATAACTCATACAAATATTGAAAAGCAAAATAGTAGCGACTCACAAGTTGTACAAGTTGTTTCATCAACCAACACTGACTTAGAAAATCAGACTACATTCAGTGACGAAAGCTCACAACAAGCGAACAGTAATGATTTCAACTTGAAAACACACTCTTTTGCAGATGAAACTTTGCTGACAACAGAAACGGAAATCAAGGCGAGTTCAACAATAAGTCATATAGAATACAACAGTAGTCAAGAAAACTTTTCTCAAACCTTGCAAAATTCATTAGAGCGAGAGGTTGATGAGTCTTATGACCATACTGCAGTTCCAGTCTCTGTGGAAGTATCCTCTTCTTTTAACATCGATTTCACCCTAGAAGAGGAACAACTTGGCGCAGGCTCTGGAACACAGTCTAATAGCTTTGATGATGACAGTTTTGACATTAAGGCTTTTGAGTCTGCCTTTGAATCGGACAAGACATTGTCTGTCAATGATGACAAAAGTAGCAGACTGAGTGGAAATGTTTCTCATGGCAACAGCGATAACAACATAGAGTTTTTAGACAATTTTGATGAATTTGACGACCTAGGGAACATTCCACGGTTTGACCTTACAGAAACTTCTTCCTTCGCAGATTCACAGATGCCTTCTGTCTCCGTGGAAAACAACTATAACTCGCGTGCTGGAGAAAAGACGACATCCAGTCATGAAAGTCATGACTTTACCTTGGAGAGTCCCTTTTCGGATCGCTCGAAGCGTAGTACCCCAACAAGTCATCACGACTCGGAATTATTCACAATCACTGGTTCTCAAGAAGAAGTCCCAGTGTTTACCCAAGGAGATGTCTCGCACATAGAATCCCCAGTCTCGGTTGAGCAAAGCTTTCTTGCTCCATTGGAAAATGCCCCACTACAAACTAAGCCATGGATTGTCGCTGGTAGTGTAGGTGTAGTTTCGGCGCTGGTTGTCGCTGGAGTGAGCTTTGTTTGTACTAACTTTTCACCACCTCAACAACGGGAGTCAGTGCGAAACGTCGGTTGGGCAATGTCCTTAGCAGCAGGAATTGCTGGATTTGCCAGCGCAGGTATTATGGGAAGTCTCACCATTAAGCAAATTCGCCGTACCACTAGAGATCTGCAAGCTCAATTTGATGCTGTGCGTCAGGGAAATCTGAATGTTCAAGCCAGTGTCTATTCACAAGACGAATTTGGGCAGCTCGCTACTGGCTTTAACGAAATGGCTCGTGTTATATTCACAACCACCCATGAAGCGACACGTAAGGCTCAAGAACAAGAGGAAGCGAAGGAAAACTTGCAACGCCAAGTGATTCGCCTGTTAGATGATGTGGAAGGAGCCGCCAGAGGAGATTTGACTGTGCAAGCTGAGGTCACTGCTGATGTTCTTGGAGCGGTAGCTGATGCTTTTAACCTGACAATTCAAAACTTGCGGGATCTTGTGCAAAAAGTGAAAATGGCAGCGCGAGAAGTGACCAGAGGGGCAACCAATTCCGAAACCTTTGCTAGGGCATTATCTAGTGATGCTCTGCGGCAAGCAGAAGAATTGGCGGTGACACTCAATTCTGTACAAGTCATGACTGACTCCATTCAACGTGTAGCAGAAGCAGCGCGGGAAGCAGAAGCTGTGACCCGTGATGCTAGCGAAATTGCCCTCAAAGGTGGAGAAGCGGTGGAGAACACAGTGGCAGGAATTTTAGAAATTCGGGAAACTGTAGCGGAAACAACCAGAAAAGTGAAGCGACTAGCAGAGTCATCTCAAGAAATTTCTAAAATTGTGGCGTTAATTTCCCAGATTGCCTCCAGGACTAATTTGTTAGCACTCAACGCTAGTATTGAAGCGGCACGTGCTGGAGAAGCCGGACGAGGTTTTGCAATTGTGGCGGATGAAGTGCGCCAGTTAGCAGATAAATCAGCTAAGTCCTTAAAAGAAATAGAACAAATCGTGATGCAAATTCAGAGCGAAACAGGTTCTGTGATGACTGCAATGGAAGAAGGAACACAGCAGGTCATTAAAGGCACAAAATTAGCAGACGAAGCTAAGCGATCACTAGAAAACATTATCCAAGTTGCAAAGCGAATCGATATCTTGGTTCGCGGGATTACTTCAGATACAGTTGAGCAAACTGAAACCTCCCGTGCTGTCGCTCAGGTTATGCAATCTGTGGAACTCACGGCGCAAGAAACTTCTCAGGAAGCACAACGAGTTTCTGGTGCTTTACAACATCTAGTGGGTGTCTCTGGTAACCTGATTACCTCTGTTGAACGCTTCCGGGTCGAAACTGCTGAAGATACAAGGTAATTAATCAATAGTTCATAGTTCAAAGTCGAAGCCTTGACTTTTGACTTTTGACTTTTGACTCTTGACCCTTGACTCTTGACTCTTGACTTTTGACTTTTGACGATAAAATATGCTGCCAGAACAACAACAGCGCATTTTGGGTTACTTCATTGAGGAAGCAAAAGACCACCTGAACACGATTGAGCAGGGGTTGCTGAATCTCCAGAGTATCCTTGACGACCCAGAAATGATTAACGAAATTTTCCGGGCGGCTCATTCCATTAAAGGAGGAGCAGCAATGCTGGGTTTGAGTAGCATTCAGCATACTGCTCACCGATTGGAAGACTGTTTCAAAGTTCTTAAAGAGCATCCAATCAAAGTTGACCAAAAGTTAGAATCTTTGTTCCTCGGTGTCTCTGATACCTTAAAAGCTCTGTTAGAGCATTTACAGGAACCTGTTGGACTGACTGCAGAAACGGCAGATACTTTAATGTCAGAGACGGAGCCAGTCTTCAGATGGTTGCACGAACATTTGGAGTTTCTTGTGCATCAATGTAGAGATGAGGTCATAAAGACGACAACTTTTTTACCTGAAGCTTCTTCTACAATGTCACTACGACCAGCAGTCAAAGAAAGTGTGAGTTGGCAGAACCTGCAAAGTCTGCAATTTCAGGTTATTCGGACACTGCGGGAAATGTTACAACTGTTCAAACAAACCGCAACGCCCGAAACTCGGCAAAAGCTGCGCGAATGCTGTTATCAGTTAGCTGAACTCGGTGAAGAATTAAATTGGTCTAACTGGTATCGTTTATGTCGAACAGCAGCAAGTGCAATCATTGCACCCGAAAACTCTTATCTGACTTTAGCAAAAATCGTCATTACAGACATTAAACAAGCTTTGGAATTAGTAACAGTAGGTAAAGAACATGAAATTACAATTAGTCAGCAACTGCAAGCACTGAGCAGGGTAGAAGAAGAAATTGAACTCTTGGAAATCCCTCTTGATTTGGTAGCCCGGTTGCAAGATTCTCCAACAGAAACATTAGAATTCTCAAAGCAAATGACATCTTCAAGAGATGCTGCTTCTACAGAGGTTTTGAACATAGCTCTGCAAGACAAAATTACTAGTTTATCTGAGCTATCTAAGCAATTGAATAATAATTTAGATGCATCTTTAACTTATGACAATACAGACACCAAGAGCCCAGAAGTAGGAGCAGCCGAGTTAAATACCCTAGCTGATTTGTTTGAAGGTGAAAGTTCCGACTTACATAGAACATGGGATAAAGAAGAAATATTAGACATCAATACTGAAAATAAATTAGGAAGAGATTTAAGCAGCAAAAACTCCAATAATACAGAAAGAGAATTTGAATTTTTTTTAGAAAAAGAAAATACTCATGATAATCACCAATCAATAAAAAGCCAAGAGGAATTAACGCTTTTACAGTTATTTGGTAACTCTTTAGAAGAAAATTTAGAGTCGAGAAATCAGGAAAATACTAACTTATCTAGAGATTTCAGTAGCGAAAAAACAGTTTTACTAGACAATATAACAACAGAAGAAGTTACACAAATCAACTCTGACTCTCTAAGTAATACCAGCAAAAAAATACAAGATGAGGTGAGCAATTTATTAGAACTGATAGAAAATGACAACGAACCATTACCAATAGACGAAATAAATCACATACAAATAGAAACTATTTCCAATATTGAGCTATCCAACAATCAAGAAGCTACCTTTGATAATTTCTTCTCAAAAACTCAAAATGCAGAAACTGTAGAAAAAATAACTTCTGGTAATCATATAGAAATAAACATTACCTCTCCTAATAATAAAATCTTGACTTTAGAGGAGCTATTTGCTGAAGAGGATAGTAGCATAGCCCTATCTGAAACCAAGTCAACCTCTACTGATTTGTTCACTACACTGCCTGAAACAGACGATTTCAGCAACTTCTGGAATACTGAAATCGAGCACAGAGAAAGAAATGAATTCTACCCTGTTTTTGAGCAAGATCCAGCCAGAGAGTTGGAAGAAAGTTTGTTAGCTGCGGCTGAGGAACTTTTTGGTGATATTGAGCATAGCCTAACCTCCAACTCATCAGGTTTAAACTTGGAAGATTTGGATCTCAATGACCAGACAGATGAACAGCAGTTCGATTTGATATTTTCATCGGAATCTGATGAGAATTTGTTTGAGGATTCGAGATCAACACATCCCAAATCTTTATCTTCTATCGAGACTGGTATAGATACTCAAAATTCAGGTTACAAGAGGGCGATATCTCTTACAGAAATAAGTGGCTTCTCGCAACAGCCTGAAGCTCTAGAATTGACTCCAGAATTTACCACATCGCCATCAGAAACTTTACAAGTGGATTTAACACAACTGTCTGTTGAACTTGATATAGATTTTGTTGAAGTAGAGAATGAACATACTCTAGCATTTGAAGAAACATCAATAGTTAGCTCCAACGATATCAATATTTTTGACAGTATAGAAAATCCTTTAGTAGAAGAACCTCTGGATTTTCTTAGTAGTGTGTTATTCACAAGACCTCCTGAAGGAATTAGCTTTACACTTACACCTGAGTCTTTAGATGAGATAGACATAAAAACTTTAGACATTGAAGCAGAGAATATATCAGTAGCTGATGATATTGATTTGGCAGATATAACAGTTATAGACATCAAAGCAGAAACAAGTCTGTCAATAGATTTGGAAGATTTCGATTTTACAGACACAGGGAATGAACAAAATCTATCAGATGAATTGGAGGATTTATCTGAAGATGAGCAGACGCTTGAATCTTCTCAAACAGATAATTTATCAGAGCTTTTGGCAGAGTTAGAAATAGAAGCATTTGTCTCAACAACTATAGAAACGACACAAGAGGAAGTTGCACAAGAAAGTTATTCTTCCTTAAATGAGGAGTTTGCCGAGTTAGATAAATTACTAGATCAAGAAGTTGTCTCAGAAGTCAGTTCTGCTCAGACAAAATTGTTGAATGCGTTGCCAAACCAAGTGTCATTAGATGCTGCTACAGGGAATATTGATGTTCGCTGTCAAGAAGTGGAGGAGATGGCTAGGGGAGAGATTTCTCTGCGTTCTTCTGTCTCTCGCGCTCCAAAATTTGAACAATTGATGAAAGTTCCTGTTAAGCATCTGGATGACCTGAGCAATTTGGTTGGAGAGTTAGTCGTTAATCGCAACACTCTAGAACAAGATCAAGAACGTCTGCGACAGTTTCTAGATAACTTGTTGCATCAGGTGCAGCAGTTGAATGATGTCGGAGCTAGGATGCAGGAATTGTACGAGCGATCGCTCTTAGAAACATCTCTGTTAGCCAGCCGTAGAAATCACAGTTCTAGCCATAGCAGCAAAGACACGGACAGGGGTTTTACGGAATTGGAAATGGACCGATTTACGCCTTTTCATACCCTGTCTCAGGAAATCATTGAACTTATTGTACGGGTGCGTGAGGCAGCAAGTGACATTGATTTTGTGACTGAAGAAACCGAGAGGGTCGCACGGCAGTTTCGTCAGGTGACTAACCAGCTACAAGAAGGGATAATGCGATCGCGCATGGAGCCTTTTGCTGATGTCACCACTCCTTTGGAGCGAGGGGTGCGCGAAAGCGCTATCAAGTGCGGTAAACAAGCGCAACTTGTTATCGAAGGTCGAGAGACCTTGGTAGATAAAGTGATTTTGGAACATCTCAAAAACCCGCTGACTCATTTACTGAACAATGCAATTGCTCACGGTATCGAAACACCAGAAGTGCGAGAAGCTGTTGGTAAGCCACCAGTGGGAGTCATTACTGTCTGTGCTTTCCACCAAGGTAATCAAACAGTCATCTCTGTAACTGATGATGGCGCAGGTATTGATACCGAAGGGGTGAAAGCAAAGGCAATGAAAATTGGCATGATGACGCCAGAACAAGCAAAGTCCTTATCTCACCATGATGTTTATGATTTGCTCTTCCAACCAGGTTTTAGTACTAAAGAAAAAGAAGATGAATTGGCAGGTCGTGGTGTTGGTTTAGATGTTGTTCGCACCAGAATCAGTGAAATGCGAGGGACAATTAATATTGATTCTACTGTAGGACAGGGAACGACCTTCACCATTCGTCTACCGCTAACCCTAAGTATTTGCAAAGCTTTGTGTTGTGTATCCGATAAAGCCCGCATTGCTTTCCCTATGGACGGTGTGGAAGATACCTTAGATATTCCTGTAAAAAATATACAGCAGGGTCCGGATGGGCAAAAATACATTTCTTGGCGTGATACACTGCTGCCATTCCGACCGCTGAAAGAAATCTTAACTTTCAATCGTCAACTCAGTCGAGGTAATGTTTATGGTGGAAATCGCGACGATGATATGATTTCTGTGGTCGTTGTGCGATCGGCAAATGTCTTCATTGCCCTACAAGTAGACCAGGTGCTGAACGAGCAAGAAATCTTTATTAAGCAATTTGAAGGACCTGCTCCTAAACCCATTGGTGTTGCTGGTGCTACTGTGTTAGGCGATGGTCGCATTATGCCTATTGCTGATGTGCTAGAAATTATTGACATCTTCCAAGGACGAAGCTTAAAACAGCGTCATGTCACTCTCTGGGCGCAGACGGATACTCCAGTTGAGCAAGAAACGACTGCTGTTAAGATTGACCCCACAGTGCTGATTGTGGATGACTCAATTACAGTTAGGGAATTGCTTTCACTGACATTTAACAAAGCAGGTTATCGAGTCGAACAGGCACGTGATGGTCAGGAAGCCTGGGATAAACTGCGTTCCGGTCTACCTTGTGATATTGTCTTTTGCGATATTGAGATGCCTCGCTGTGATGGTTTGGAATTGCTTGCTCGTATCCAGAAAGACTCTACCCTCAATCATTTGCCCATTGCCATGCTGACCTCACGGGGTGCAGACAAGCACAGACAAATGGCAATTCAACTAGGTGCAAGTGGTTACTTCACCAAACCATATCTCGAAGAAGCTTTACTCGAAGCGGCATCGCGGATGCTCAAAGGTGAGAAACTTGTCCACACTAATAGTAGTCCCTAAAAATTGAGAGTCATCCTATTGTATGAACTGAGTGACAGCGATTTGGCGTGCTAGCGTTAGCTAATACGCTTTAGTAGCAACTATTATATGTAATTGGATATAAAAATAAGGCGTTGAGCCTTTGTCAAAGGATTACTTCTCTAAAAAGTTGGTTACTTTGAAATTTGATGTTCCTTCCCAGCAGTGGTTTAAAAATGCACTGACTCGAGCATCAGGCGAATCAGTGGATTCTCTAGATGCATTAAACTGTACTGCTGTCACAATATACTCAAAAATAATCACAAACTGTTTCTTAGGTGACATTCTTTCCACGACTATTGTCTCTCCTGTCTGTGGAATTTGAGGTAAATCCACAACAAAAGTCTCAATCTTTGGTTTGTCTAGTGGATTCTTGAAATTGAAGTATTTACAGTAAACGAGTATTTTCACTACAAAACCCACCAATAACTGTATAAATTATCAAAATCAAAACTGTAGTTAGGCGTAGAAGCAACTCTATCAACAAATTCCAAGTTTTAGTAGTGCTGGAGCCAAACTGCTTATTAAGTTTAGAATTTTGACCGACTCAGTGATGGGTCTGAATATACATTCTATGAAATAGCCAATTATCACCTATAAATACAAATTTCAATCATTTGATTGAATTTGGCTTTCGTTAAAAAAATTCCCGTTATTTCGCTATATATTTTGCCAAAAATCTCCTCAGAAATAGGTCACAATCAAACATGAAAGGATTTCCCATATCGAGGAGAATGTCACGAATTTATTCTATAAAAGGTATTTTGTCTTCAACCTCAGTTACCTAAAACCTGAGAGAATGCTCCCGCCACACCGGAACGGTGTGGCGGCGAGATGAATCGAAGGCTAAAAACGAAACACCCCTTAACTAAATCAAGCCGTAGGTTTGACAAGGCAAGGGGTAGTTGAGTTTTTAGCAATCTCTATGCTACTGTTACGCTATAAAGTTGAGTATAAGAATGCTAGTACTTGAGGCAAAACTGGAAGGAGCAAACGAGCAGTATGGAAAGCTAGATGAAGCTATCCGTACTGCTCGTTTTGTTCGCAATAGTTGCCTAAGATACTGGATGGACAACAAGAGCATTGACAAGTACGATTTGAGCGCATATTGTGCCGTACTTGCCAAAGAGTTCGAGTTTGCCAAGAACCTCAATTCTATGGCTCGTCAGGCTAGTGCAGAAAGAGCGTGGTCTGCCATTGCTCGCTTCTACGACAACTGCAAAAAGAATAAGCCTGGGAAGAAAGGGTATCCACGTTTCAAGAAAGAACAAACACATGGCTCTGTGGAATACAAGACCACTGGATGGAAGCTTTCTGAAGACAGGAGATATGTTACTTTCACCGACGGGTTTGAAGCGGGAACCTTCAAGATGTGGGGAACCCGCGATTTGCATTTCTATCGACTAAAGCAGATTAAGCGGGTGCGGGTTGTACGTCGTGCAGATGGATACTACGTTCAATTCTGCGTTGACCAAGAACGCTTGGAGAAGCGTGAGCCAACACTGAAAACTGTTGGCATTGATGTGGGATTAAACCACTTCTACACCGACTCTGATGGGCAGATTGTTGCAAATCCACGTCATCTCCGTAAGTCCGAAAAGTCTTTGAAGCGTCTGCAACGTCGCTTATCCAAGACGAAAAAAGGCTCTAAGAATAGAGCCAAGTTTAGAAACAAGCTTGCTCGCAAGCACCTCAAGGTAAGTCGCCAGCGTAAAGATTTTGCCATTAAGACGGCAAGATGCGTAGTGATGTCTAACGACCTCGTGGCGTATGAGGACTTGAAGGTGCGGAATATGGTGAGCCAGCGCGTTGGGCGGGTTCCCCGACTTGAGGCGACTGGCGAACCCGTAAGGGTAAGGAATCGACGCCTTGCCAAATCGATATCTGATGCTGCGTGGACTCAGTTCCGAGAATGGGTTGAGTACTATGGGAAGGTATTTGGTGTGGTTACAGTTGCTGTACCGCCTCACTACACTTCCCAGAACTGCTCTAACTGCGGGAAAACTGTCAAGAAAAGCCTTAGTACAAGGACGCACAATTGTCCTCACTGTGGACATATTCAAGACAGAGATCATAATGCAGCACGAAATATATTAGAAAAGGCACTACGTACGGCGGGTCACGTCGGAACTAACGCCTCTGGAGAGAACGACCTCTGCTTGGATGGGGAAACTCCTCCAAGTAAGTCGGCTCGTGGAAAGAGGAACTCCAAGAAGTGATTCTTGGAATCTCCCGCTACACGCCGCTTGCGGTTAGCGGCGAGAGAATGTCAATGAACTGCCCCTCTTAACAACTCAAGAGGGGGTCAGAAGTTGATGTTCTTAAAAAAACCAACCGTAAGAGTGTAAACCTTTACCTAACAAATTAACCCCCAGGTAGCAAATCCAGACAACAACAAAGCCACTAGCAGCTAAAATTGCAGGACGACGCCCTTGCCAACCACGAGTGATGCGGGCGTGAAGATAAGCAGCAAAGACTAACCAGGTGATCAGTGCCCAAGTTTCCTTGGGGTCCCAACTCCAGTAAGAGCCCCAGGCTTCGTTCGCCCAAACAGCACCAGCAATGATACCAATGGTTAGTAGGGGAAATCCCAACCCGATGATACGATAGCTGATATTGTCTAGAATTTCCGCCAAGCTCAGACGTTGGAGTGAAAGAGATTCTGCTGTTGCTACAGCTTGAGACTGGGATACAGTGACGACATCCAAAACAGCAGTTTTGCCGTTACTGTTGCTTTCTACACGAGTGACCCCGTTATTATCAGCAGCAACTGCTTGTGTGGAAGAAACTGATTCACCCACTTTGTGCAAGCGATAGCCATTAGTACGATATCCTCCAGTCCCAAGAGAACTCCCTTGTAATTGGATATCTTGACCACGTGTGACAACGAGGAAGGCGATCGCCAAGAGCGAACCCACCATCAAAGCTGCATAACTCAACATCATCACGCTAACATGCATCATCAGCCAATTGGATTTGAGTGCAGGTACCAAGGGTTCTGCAACTTGCATTTCTGATGGTAGGGTGAGGGTGGCAAAAGCAGTAATACCCATAGCAACAGGTGCTGTCGCTACTCCCACTAGGCGGCTACGGCTCGTATTTTCGGCGACCAGATGGATAGTTGTCATTCCCCAAGCTAAGAAGAATAGGGATTCATATAAATTACTCAGAGGAAAATACCCAGCCTCCAGCCATCTTGCTCCAAGTAGGGTAGCTATGCACAAATTTGCGATCGCCATGCCCGCTGTCCCTACAGCAGTTACTGGCAAATTTGGAAAAGCCGCCCCACCCCAATACACCAGCATCGTGACAAATAGAATCGCAAATGAGGCGTTGTCTAGCCAGTTCTGGAGTGCAACCAGATTCATAATTAACTTTATCTCCAATCTATATAGTATATATTCCGATTGTTATGATCCTATCTTTTTTAAGGAGAACAAAAACCTTAAATGATGAATAATCAATGCTAAAAATTCCATTGCTGATGATTCATCATTTATTTTGCTGCACTTGGTAAAGGATCTACTTTTCCAGCTTTTTTGAGTGATAGAAAAACATCATAACGAGTGCTGCGGCTATCGTTTACAGCAGCTGTTACTCCTACTGAGCGTGTTGCCTCTAACAAAGTTCGTTGATTTGGCAAAAAGATTGGCAGGGGAAAATATTTAGCCGTACTTTCCACATCCAGGAAAAATTGACCATTTGTGGGATTAGGTTCCCGTGGAACTGTATTTTGGAATAGGCTCGTACTCGCCAAGGCGTTATTTGGTCTAGGGACTATTCTATCGGTGACAGGCGCTCCCACTGATAAGAAAGCCACATTTTCGTCTAACCAGCCATGAGTCGCTGTCAAAGTTCCAAATGGTCCCACCCAGTTGACAATAGGTTTACCATCAACTGTCGTGTATCTTATCTGAAACTGGTATTGATTTTTCATGACATCATCCAGTCGTTTTAGGGCAGCTTCAGCACGAGAGCGATTGCTGGCTTGTACCATGAACACCAATGCTGCACGAAAATTGTCTGATGAACCTTCTTTAGGACTATTTGGAATCACAGAGACAGAAAACTCTCCTGCCATCCAACTGAGCAAATCCTCGTCTAAGTTGAGATTTGTAAGAGATTTCACACCATTTTGCAGTTGTTCTGGCATGAGTGGCGAGTACGGATTTCCTTGGGCACTTGCAACATAATCAGCCCACATCTGCTGTAGGTTCCCGCCAGACAGCATCATCATGGTTTCTGTCGGCAAGCGGTTTTGCATTTTCCCTGCTTTGTTTTCTACTGCTAGTACGCGCTGACTGTTCGGATTTAGCCAAGAAACCCCTTTTAACCGGATTCCTTCTGACTCCAAAGTTATTGTTCCTGCTAGACCTTGATTATTTTGAAGTTGAGTCAAAACTTGAGCAGGCAAACGACGGTTTGGAGATGCCGTGGCTATCCTAGCAGAGTAAGGGATATTCACATAAAATTGGGCAAAGGGTTGGTAATTAGCGATTTTGGGAAAATTCTCTGCAAAACCCGCACTTGTCGCTAGGGACGCTTTACCTTTGTAGGCATCAATCGTTCGTTCTGTCGCTTTTGGATTATCGGTGATAATTAAAAAACGCTTATCTAGTAAGGCTGCTGACAATTTTTCCCCAGATTGTCCTTCAGTTTCTTTAATTGCAATATTCTCATAGGTGCGATCAATCCATTTGCCACCTTTAACCGCTTTAGGTTGTGCCAAAATGCTGCTTGCTTTTTCTAGATTTTTCACTGGCAGAACCATGACTACCGACTGTTCGGGAGGAGTCGCTTCTCCATTGGTAGCAACCGGCTTTGCTACGGGTTTGCTTGCTTTTGGAGCAAGAATTGCGATTGTGACTTGATCGCCAACCCAAGGACCAATATCTTTCTGGAAGTCAAAGCCATTATTCGTTAGGAAGCGATCACGCAACTGCACTAAATTTTTATCCAGTTCTGCTTGTGTTTCTTTTGTCCCAAACTCTCGCAATTTCTGCCATTGTTCTGGTTCGGTAGTGAGAGAAACTGCAAATAAGGCATCTTGGGGAATAATATTTGCACCCAGTAGTAAATCTCTAGAAAATGGCTTTCCCTGAGTTAACAGCCAGTACGCTGCACTTCCCGCACCAATTAATAATCCAGCGGACGAGAGCGTCAATACCAAAGACGGTTTCTTTCTTTTTCTCATCAAACTAGACACAAGGGGCAGTGCCATTGAAACGAATACCTCATACTTGCGGAATCATAATTGCTTATTGCCAAAGTTAACCAAAAGGTTCCGTGAGATTTAGGGTGACTTTTGACATTTTTCTCTTGACCCTAGACTCTAACGAACTTTGGTAATTCACTCACCATCATTTTCTACGTTTGCTACTACGTCGACTCTTCTAAGATGATGGTTGAAATGTCGCTAAAACTATGGACATTTCCCCAATAGAGCATAGCACAGACAACCGAAGTACAGTTTGTTTCAAGGTAGGCTAAGATTTCACACTAATGAGTCAGAAAAATTTAGAAAAATTTTATGTGTATGAAGTAACACGCTACCTTGACATCTACGTAGATAGTAAACAAATTCACAACACACAAGCAATTTTTAGAATACATCGTCAAAGACGTTCTGACTGTTTAAATTTTGAGACCATATTTTAGCGCTGATCAACATTGATTGAACTTAGCTGCATGGGTCCTAAATATTTCGTCAAGTAAGGCGAAAAAACCTCATAAATTAATGTTAAGGGCTGACCATGATGCCAAAACAAGTAGTGACGGCCCCAAAGAGGTCCAGTTTCATCAAAGCCCGACTCCAAAGCCTCCGATTTACCATAGTAAACCCCTTGGATATCTCGATACAACTCTGTACGGAGACGAGCTAAACTTGCCCAAATAGGTAATGAACGGTTTTGTAAATACTCATCTACGTGAGAAGCTTCCCACCATGAGGTAGCATATGCCAATCGCTGACCAGAGGCAGTACGCAGCCACACCTGTCGCCGCAGCCGTGGTCCTGGCACAGCTTTGATAAGTTCGGGTGCACCATCCCAGTCCATACCAATCAATGACATATCTATAACATCCACTTCCGTCGGCTCACCCGTTAGTAGTTGTAAGTGTCTTGTTGGGGAGCCATCACCCAGGAGGAGTAGTTGCCAGGCTGGTGCCATCTGAGTGTGGGGCAAACCTTGTTGAATGGCTTCCTCCCCACCTTCCCAAATTGGGTTTAGGCGGTGCCATCCCGTGGGTAATGTTAAGTTATTTGTCGGCGTAAAAGTCGCAGTCAAGGGTCTTTACAAAACTTCATTTACTTCTATGAAAGCACAAGTAAAGCCTTAAGTGCGAGGCAGTTCTAAGTAATAAGTCTTGAATTCTGATTAAAGTTCTAAATTCCGAGCAATATGTCCTGAGTACTCTTCCACTTTCTGAAAATCTACTCATGACTCAACACTCACAATTGTGTAATGAAAATATGAATAAAAATATGCGGATGGCGAGACTCGAACTCGCAAGGCAAAGCCACACGCCCCTCAAACGTGCGCGTATACCAATTCCGCCACATCCGCAAGGTTTCCCTGAATATAAAATATAGCATACCAGAAAGAATTACAGTAAGTGATACCTAAGTTACAGAAAATTTAAGTGCAGGAATTCACAAATATCTCAGATGAGTATACTCAACGGACAAAAATGTCGTAGCTGCACAAGTGATATTAAAAAAGGGTATGGCGAGAGAGGCAATTTGTGGCTATTGGGCAAAGCCCAGCACCCGCACATGATGATGCTCCAAAGAACCCGCCCAAACCAAGAGACCCGCTTTACGCATTCGCGATGGTGCAGAGCACGCGCCTTGTCCTGTCGGGCAATCACTCGCGAACGGTGATGCTCTGTATGTTGCCAAGCCTTTTTGAAAGAAAAGGCTTCCCCATTGCTCTGCAATAGGGCAACCGCACTTCATTGCGGTTGGGCGAACCAGTAAGCGCGTTCGCCCAGCGTGCCCAAAGGGCATGGCACGAAGTGCCCGCCATAGGCATCGCTGCTCGTAAATTGGTTCTACGGTGAAATGCACGGTACTTTAAAAATGCCAAAGTCGGGAAACTGACTCCAGACTAGTAACGTTGCTGCTGCTAGTCTAGTTAATACCCGTAGAGGCAATCCGCCCAATCCTTCCTTATACTTGGGAAGATTTTTGGGACTCTCCAGTCAGAATTTGAAATGAGGCTGGTGCGTAATTTCAATTTTGACAGCAGAACAATGTCAATCTACTGGACTAATATCAAAGCTAAAAGATGAAGTTTGACAAAATATTAATTGCTAATCGAGGAGAAATCGCGCTTCGCATTCTCCGCGCTTGTGAAGAAATGGGGATTGCGACAGTAGCGGTACACTCCACAGTTGACCGTAATGCTCTGCACGTCCAACTTGCTGATGAAGCGGTTTGTATTGGCGAAGCTGCTAGCAGTAAAAGTTATTTGAATATTCCCAATATTATTGCAGCGGCATTGACACGTAATGCTAGCGCCATTCATCCTGGTTATGGCTTTTTGGCAGAAAATGCTAGGTTTGCAGAAATCTGTGCTGATCATCACATTGCTTTTATTGGACCATCTCCCGAAGCTATCCGGCTTATGGGGGATAAATCCACTGCAAAAGAAACCATGCAAAAAGCTGGGGTACCTACGGTTCCAGGTAGTGATGGGTTGATAGAGTCGGAGCAAGAAGGCTTAGCGATCGCCAGAAAAATTGGCTACCCAGTCATGATTAAGGCGACAGCTGGCGGTGGCGGACGCGGTATGCGCTTAGTGCGTTCTGAAAACGAGTTCGTCAAATCTTTCCAAGCAGCCCAAGGCGAAGCGGGAGCAGCTTTTGGTAATTCCGGAGTTTATCTAGAAAAATTTATTGAGCGTCCCCGTCATATTGAATTTCAAATTTTGGCTGATAACTATGGCAATGTTATCCACTTGGGTGAACGGGATTGCTCAATTCAGCGCCGTAACCAGAAGCTTTTAGAAGAAGCGCCCAGCCCTGCTCTTGATTCAGACTTGCGAGAGAAAATGGGACAAGCTGCCGTCAAGGCTGCCCAGTTTATTAACTACAGTGGAGCAGGGACAATTGAGTTTCTCTTGGATAAATCCGGTGAATTCTATTTTATGGAAATGAACACCCGGATTCAAGTCGAGCATCCTGTGACGGAGATGATTACTGGCATAGACTTGCTTGCTGAACAAATCCGTATTGCTCAAGGGGAAAGACTCAAGCTGTCACAAGACCAAGTTATTTTACGCGGTCATGCAATTGAATGCCGCATAAATGCCGAAGATCCTGACCATGATTTTCGCCCTTCTGCCGGACGTATCAGTGGTTATCTGCCTCCTGGAGGTCCTGGAGTCCGAATTGATTCTCATGTTTACACCGATTACCAAATTCCTCCTTACTACGACTCCCTCATCGGCAAATTAATAGTTTGGGGACCAGATCGTTCCACGGCTATTAACCGCATGAAACGAGCCCTACGAGAATGTGCCATCACGGGGCTACCCACAACGATTGCGTTTCACCAGAAAATCATGGAACACCCACAATTTCTACAGGGGAAAGTCTACACGAATTTCGTACAGGAGATGAAAACGTTATTGCAGTAGAATTTGTTACTAGCTGGTGGTGAGACACTCGCTGCTCAAATATTCAAAATTCACGCATTCAAAGTTCAAAATTTTGAATCTTAATTTTGAATGTAGAATTGATAATTTTGAATTCCTCGGCAGGGGGAGACTGGCGTGTATGCTTCCTCGGCTCTGGCTTGTAGCAAGTGGTATGACAACGACGCCACTTGCTATAACAGAGGAGACTTCTGCCAGGGTATGTCATTCAGACACAGAGTTTAGAACATAGGCATACTCGAAGGGTGAGTCGTTAGTTTTGACAACCAAGACTAACAACTCACTACTAACAATCTTGACTAAACACGAGACATCATAGTTAGCAGTCCTTGCTGACCTAAAAGAATTTCCCTGACAAGACTGAAAATCCCAACCCAAATGATTGGGGTGATGTCCACGCCACCAATAGGAGGTACTATCTTTCGCAATGGTACTAGGAAGGGCTCAGTCGGCCAAGCTACTAGATTAAAAGGCAAACGATTTAGATCGACTTGAGGATACCAAGTCAGAATAATTCGGAAAATAAACAAAAATGTCATCAGTCCCAATACGGGACCGAGAATCCAAGCGGCAAGGTTAGCACCAGTCATGATTTATGCTTGACTTTTCTATGTGAATAAAAGAATGAACTGAAACAGGGGAATAAAATTTTAAGCTTTGTAAAGCCTTTCTTTAATTTTAACTAAACGCTGTTTCACCAAAGGAAACAGGGCATGTAATCACTATCAACGATTGTCTTGAGCTTGGGTCACAGCTAGCTGTGCCGTTGATGAACGCAAGTGCACGTGCCTCTGGCGCTTAGTTCTTTCCCACGTATGTCGTTCGCCGCTAGCCATAGGCGTCTTTGTTGGCGCAGCCTCTGCAATAAGAAAAGGACAAAGGGTAGCAGCGCCGTCAAGTGATGTGAGAACTACGCCAGTTCCTTCTCCTTTACCAACAAACGACTTCTCAAGGGTCTACTAGACCATTAAAATTGTTATAAAATGTGTAAAAAAAGGTTGAAATCTATGACGCCATCTTTAGCAAATTTCCTTTGGAGTCTAGCTTGGGGTGCAGCAATTGTTGTTATCCCCGCCACAGTAGGATTGATTTTTGTGAGCCAGAAAGATAAAATTCAGCGCTCATAAGATGTTTTATAGAGACGTGATTTGTCACGTCTCTACTTTTAAAACTGATTTTCTGTCAGTCAGTTAATTACCGAATTGCAAATTCTTAGCAATTCATCATTGTAGAAGTATATTTATACTAAGCTGACAGACACAGGCTTATTAGCTTTGGGTCATAATGTAAAGACGCGTTAGCGTTCGCGTAGTATGTCCCTATAGGGGCATGGTATTTTTTAGAGCGAGACAATTTCGCATCTTTTCATATTGTGTCTGATTACAGTAGAGATTTAAATTCTAACTCGCTAACATAGATTCTGAATATTAGGTAAAAAACAATGCTAATGTTTGGGCTGAACTCAGCCAGTATTCTGGCTCAGGTAAACTTTGGGGCAAACTCAGCCAGTGTACTAGGAATTTTCTTGGCTGTGGCTGGGGCAGCACTCTACTTTCTCCGCTCTGTGCGTCCAGAGCTTTCACGTGACCAAGATATCTTCTTTGCGGCTGTAGGCTTACTCTGCGGTTTCATTCTGATATTCCAAGGTTGGCGTCTTGACCCGATTCTACAATTTGGTCAGTTGCTTTTGGCAGGTTCAACCATATTTTTTGCGGTTGAAAGTATTCGTCTACGAGGTATAGCCACCCAGCAAGCTAAGCGCAACACCCCTATTGTGGATGACGAGCGAGAAGTCAGCGACAACTACAGGTATAACAGGAAGTATAAAGCGCAGGTAGATGCTGAGTTAGAACCACTACCTTACGATGATGATTACGATGAACGCCCCGTGCGTGGTCGAATTTCCGGTAGCAGGGATAACCGTTCATCACGTGATGAATACTATGAAGATGAAACCCCGCGTCGTCCGGAAAGACGCAACGGAAACGAAAGACTGACAACAAGTGACAAAACTGACAAAACACGTCGCCGTAGTTCTGGGCGTTCTGTACGTCCTTCAGAAAGGTTTGATGATGAAGATTGGGGGACTTCCAAAACTGTTGATAACTGGGATAGCTCAATAACTGAAGAAAAAAGACCTCCTCGTCGTGGCGGTAACGGACCAGTGCGTCCAGAAACGCGTGATGAAGATGTTGCTCCCAGACCAAGAAAACGTCGTACACCAGGTGCATCGGCTCCCCGAAGAGAGCGTGAGGATGATGAGGTGATTTCTACTGAATATGTAGAATACAAACCCTTAGAGCGCTCAGAGCGTTCCGGTGAGGATCAAGATAATTCGTCGAACTTTGATGAAAATTTATAAATAAGCTTAGGTGAAGGATGCAGAAGCGGTAACGGAAAAAAGTTGAGGTGAAAAAAATTACGCCCAGTTTTTGGCTCCAAAGGCAAATTCCTTGGGGTCTTAGTTTTACGATGGCAAGTGTACTTGTCTCCTGTGGTTACAGTGATATCCCAATTGGACCGACTTCTCTCAACAGCCGATACACTGAACAGCAGCCAGCGTTGAGTGGAAACGGTCGTTTTTTAGCATTTGTTTCTAATCGCAAGGGTAGTCATCAACTACTGATGTATGATTTGGAACAACAGCAGTTTATTAAGACACCGGGCTTAAACCGACCAGAGACAATTACCGAAAGTCCCAGCCTCAGCTACACCGGACGTTACACTGCTTACATCACCACCGACCAAGGTAGACCAATTGTGGCGCTTTATGATCGTGCTACGCAACAGTCACAAACTCTGACTCCAATCTATCGTGGCTGGGTAAAAAATCCGAGTATCAGCCCAGATGGGCGTTATGTTGTTTTTGAAACTGCTAGCCGTGGTCAGTGGGACATTGAAGTTCTAGACCGAGGACCGAATGTTGAGTTAGATCTTCCTAACGGCGCAGCAGTGGGTGCATCCCCTTAGCGCTGCTTCACTACGGCGCTGGACTCACCACACTGCCTGCTCTTGACGAGTGACTCTTGACTCATGACCAAATGCTCTATTTTTGTGCCTCTATTTGCCATAACGATTTTGTTGAGTAGCTGTGCTGGCTACCCACGCATAGTGAACTATCCTTATGATCCGGGGGGTCAAAGTCTAAATAGTTCTGCTTCGGAATTAGATCCGCAAATCTCTAGAAGATACATTGTTTTTGCAAGCGATCGCCGAGGCAGCCAAGACATTTATATGTTTGATCGGGTCATTACTTGCCTCGAGCTAGCATTCGCAATCCAAGGGGAGCAATACTGAGCAATCCTTTAAGGTCTTTCAAATAGTTCCCAACCACTTGTAAACCAAATTGACGTTCATCAATCCAACCACCTTTCTTGACTAACTCTATTAAGACTTTGCGATGGCGAATTGAACGGCTATCACTTGCTTGTTTGTGTTCGAGAATTTCCTGCTTGATTTTGGTGATTTGATCTAAGGGAGCAACACCCATTGGACAAACGGAATTACAGTAAAAACAACGGGTACAACCCCAAACTCCTTTAGTTCCTTCGTTATATTCTTCTAAACGAGATTCAGTGTTGCTATCACGAGAGTCTGCGACCATGCGGTAAGCTTTGGCAAGGGCATGGGGACCAACAAAGTCTGAGTCAACTTCACGAGCATTGCACTCAGAGTAGCAAGCTCCACACATAATACAGTTACCAGTTTCATCAAGGCGCGATCGCTCTTGGGGTGTTTGTAAAAATTCCCTTTCTGGGACGCTGCGTCCTGCTGTACTCACATAAGGAGCAACCCTCTCAAGGTTGTTCCAAAAACTGCTCATATCGACTACTAAATCTTTGATCACAGGCATATTGCCTAATGGTGCGATCGTTATTTCTGGAATGACATTTGCATGAGTTTGTGTCATTTCCGTTTGTTGTAATTTGGCAATTTCGTTGCCAACATTCTCCTTGCAAGCCAAAGCTGAAGACCCATTGATTCGCATAGCGCAACTGCCACAAATTGTATTGCGACAATTTTTGCGAAACGCTAATGTCCCATCTTGCTCCCACTTAATACGATTGAGACAATCTAGAATTGTATTTCCTGGTTCGGCATCCAGACGGTAAGTTTGTACAACTGGGGAGGCATTTTCTTGTCGCCGTATGATCTTAAAAAGAACTTCCATTGCCACTAACCAAAGTCTTGAAATTACTATACATATCTATGAAATTCTTCCCACATATGGGCTGCTCACCAATATGTGAGCTATGCTCTTGTTGCCCTTAATTCTAGGCTACCTGTTAGTAGGCTGATGATTAAAGAGCTTCTTATTCTACTTTAAGGATAATCATGAAAATCTTAGTTGTATCAGCAGCCAATAGGTTGAGCACAGATGTCTCCATAGCGAGCACAGTAGAAAAAATAATCGCTGCTTGACAATTCATTCATGTGTTTGGGTGAAAGAAGAGCAGATTAGAACAGAGAAATAGGGAAAATGGGACTTAAGTTCATCCTTTAACTGAAAATTTCCTTTCTTAAATACTCCTTAGCTTATCACTGTATCTTGATGTTAACGCGAGTGAAGGAGGCACTGATTAGAAAAATCGCTCAATCAGTCGTGAAGTACCAAATTTTTGGTTATATAGAATTGTTAAAGCTCTTAATGAACATCTTGACCTCTTAATCAAGAAACTCAAAGGATGTAACTCATTAGTCAAAACTGCTTGTCAAAATTAAATGAATTTTTATAAAAGCCCTCCAGTAATACTCATCCCATGGGTAGGGATTTAGATAAAAGTGTAGCAGCAAGTTTAATTCAAAATTAAACACTAATTTTGCTATTATTAAACCATGCTACTATTTAATATAAAATTACGAAGCAACAAAACCAGTATCAATCGCCATACGAGTGCGACTGTTACTGCTTTGTTTCTTTGTAATAAAGTGGAGGCGAGAAATTTCTGGTCTCTATTTGCAGGATAAAAGGTTGTAATTCGGCACAACCCTATGAAAATACTATGTTGTCTTATGCTTCTTGAGCATGAATGGGAAAACCCCACGACTTAAGGGCAATAAAGACAAATTTAGGAAAGTGAAAAACCTGTAATTTGTTGGGTCTACGACTTGTTGCTAGTGGTAGAATACAACGGCAATAAAGCGGGAAGAAAATCCTCATCGCTTTTTGCCTCCCAATTTGTAAAGGTTGCTCAAAGTTGCACCATTGTAGTAGTGCCAAAAAAGAGAATTCTTTCATTCAAATGGCAAATGATGGTGAAAAGTGCCGTAAAATTACGAAAATTAATGCCTGTGACAAGCCTAACCTCATTCTGTTGTGGGTCACTATAACAGATGTTCTTGTAGCTCTCCTATATGGAGAAATGAGCCCTCGCCATAGGGTTTTAAGCAACTTTGTGCAGATGTTGAAAAGTCAAGTACTGGCAAAAGACAATTTGTTTATTAGTTTGGAGAGAGTGAGGATCTTTGAAGCATAATGACTGAAACTGCCACCGCACCATTAACTGGAAAAGCACTGCTAGCTAAAGTTAAAGAACTTTCTAATTTACCACGGCGAGAAAGAGCTAAGCAGTGTGGTTATTATACAGTTACTAAAAATAACCAAGTTCGTGTCAACCTGACTGATTTTTATGATGCTTTGCTGTCGGCTAGGGGAATTCCTTTAAGTCCTGAAGCACCTAAAGATGGGCGTGGACGTGAACCAACATACAGAGTCAGTGTTCATCAAAATGGGCAGATTGTTATTGGTGCAACTTACACCAAAGCAATGGGATTAAAGCCCGGTGATGAATTTGAAATTAAGCTGGGTTATAAGCATATTCACTTAATTCAAGTGGATAGTGATAAAAAGATACTCCAGCATGATGAAGATGCAGAAGACTACGAAGATATCGAAGATGAGGAAGACCTAGAAGACGACTACGAAGAAGAGGAGGAATAAACTTTTCTTAACAGTAGAGACAAGTTTAAAGCACAAGCTTTATGACTTGTCTCTTTATGACTTGTCTGGGGAGATGAAGTGAAAACTTTTCACTTTATCTAGACTTAACAACTACAATTTAGATATCTTGCAAAATATAGCAATTTTGATACAGGCTTGATAAAAAATAAAGAAAAGTTAATGAATTGGAAAAGTTGAAGTAGTTACATCCGAAATAATGATATTTCTGTTTGAAAACTGCTTGTCGTCAAGAAAGCTTTTCTCTTACCAAGCTCAAAATCAACTATGCAAGAAGTCTATTGTGTATTTTCACTTGATTCTATATTTTCATTTACACCATCAGCTAGTTTTTTGCTGTCATCTTTGAAAGATGTACCAATATTCTTTTTTCTGATGGCTTTTTTTATTATTTGGATAGGCTGTTGGTTACCAGTAGCAGTATTAACAACGTTTGTTCTTAATTGGCAACCTTTTCAACCTTTGCAGCCAGAACAAAAGTTACCCTTGCTGGTGTCTCTCTACCTATTGGCTCCTTTTATTGTCTGGGGAGCAGCATGGCTGACTAATAGACCTTTTTCAGATTACGGCTTTATTGGAAACATTTCAACTCTATATTCTTTAGTGCTGGGTTTAGCTTTAGGAGTATTGAGTATAGTATTAGTATTTTCTGGGCAATTGTGGTTGAGATGGTGTTCCTTTGAATCGTTAAATATCAAGCTTATTCCACCTGCCTTACCACCTATTTTATTAGTGGCATTGTTTGTAGGTGGTGTTGAAGAATTAGTTTTTCGTGGGTTTGTGTTTACCGAAATAAATAAAGACTACTCTGTCTGGGTAGCAGCGCTTATCTCTAGCTTAATTTTTGCATTGCTACACTTGGTTTGGGAGCAACGAGAAACAAGACCGCAGTTACCTGGACTTTGGTTTATGGGAATGGTGTTGGTACTAGCACGGTTTGTGGACAGGGGTAGTATAGGCTTAGCTTGGGGACTACATGCTGGATGGATCTGGGCGATCGCCACATTAGACACGGCGCAGCTCATTCATTACACAGATCATGTCTCTGAGTGGGTTACAGGAAAGAATAAAAAACCTCTTGCTGGTGTAGCAGGGATTGTTTGTTTACTGCTGACTGGAGGAGTTCTTTGGGTCTTCTCTCGTTATTGGCAGACGAGTTTCTGATACTCGCTCATAGTGTTTAATACTTATTTACGAGTGTTTTATACTCATCCACGAGATTATAATACTCTGTGGTAAGTCTTTGATACTGGTTCACGAGTTGCTGAGCCTCACTTGTGAGTTTGTGATACTTATCCACGAGACTTTTATACTCGCTGTTGAGTGTTTGATACTCTTCTATAAGTTTTTGAGACTTGTCCACGAAGTTTCAAGACTCGCTCACCAGAAGCTAAGATTCGCACATGAGTGCAATCACCTTTGAAGAAGCCAGAAGTTCTGAGAAAGAGGTAGCAGGAATATAAACTCTAGCTTTCCCTGTTCACTAACCATTTGTTGAATGTTAATGACAAATGGGAAATACTTGATGACTACCCACCAAAACCGGGAACAAGGCGCTTGAGAGCACGACCAGTCACTTCGCTGTAACGAACTTCACCACACAAAAGTTTGCCCATAATTTGGACAGCAGAGGGACGCTTAACACCCACTTTGTAGCCAACACCAGGGAAGCGGTAAAACGCCCCAGCTAATTTCTGCGCCCAAGCCATATCACTACCCCATTGTTCGTTAATAATGTCAGTGTATTTTTCTAAGGCGTTGATATCACCAGCCAAGGCTTGGTCAATCGATTCTGCGGCTTTCATACCGCTAAAAATTGAGGGACGAATACCTTCTGCTGTGAACGGATCAACCACACAAGCAGCTTCCCCAGCTAAAACTGCATTTTGCGTGTGTAGCTTTTGATAGCCATTCCATAAGCACAAGGCATGTCCATACTGCTTACAGATATTGATATCCAAACCAAACAAGCCACCATACTCGTTCAAAATGCTCTTGAAATCTTGGGCTTCACCGCCGCCAACAAATGTGCCAATTCCAATGGAATATCCATCCGCTTTAGGAAAGTTCCAAAGATAGCCGTTTTTGACTAAGCCAAATTCAAAATGAGCAATGTGACCATTTTCCACTTTGGCTGGTGCTTCTGCTTCCAATGCTCCCGCTAAACGACGTTTTCGGTCTTTGAATCCTAGTAATTTTGCCATTGGTCCTTTTGCACCATCAGCAGCAATTAAGTAACGTCCTGCGACAGACCCGTTGGCTGTATTAACTTGCCAATAGTCACCTTTCAATTCAATACCAGTGACTGCGGTGTTGTCTCTCAGCTCAGCCCCTTGCTTTTGAGCTTGCTGAACTAAAAAATGGTCGAAAACATCACGCCTCACCATCCAAACTGGTTCAGGAGTTCCTAGTTCAGCTTCCACAGGTTCACCCATTTTCCAGGTGCACCGAATTGTGTTTGCTTTGCTTGAAATTGCAGGGCTAAAGTCAAAGTCAAACCATTGGGCGATCGCTGGCGACACTCCACCTCCACAGGGTTTATATCTTGGCAGGGATTCTTTTTCTAGTATCAACACTGAGCGTCCCCGCTTTGCTAAATGATATGCCGCTGTTCCACCAGCTGGTCCCGCGCCGACGATTATGCAGTCGTACATATGGCTGAATCTTCACTCCTGAATTTGTTAGCTTGCTAGTTTTGCTTTTTACTCTCTCAATAGACAGTTCTGATGAGACTTGAATTGATTTTCACACTTTGCTGTCAGCGCATGGTTTGTTTTGTCTCAATCTTTACTTTTGATAAAGGACATTTATCTGTGAATTATGGTATCAAAAAACTTTTGTTAATGAATTTTCCTTGATAACATCTGTGATATTACAATCTTTTCTATTAAGACAATCTCATATTTTTTAACTGAAATCTAATTTTCATTGGAACACATATTGGCTATTTTTTATAATTTGTACCAAAATACAATTCTCTAGCTTCAGCGTTTACAACTTTTTGCCAAGCATTTATGATATTTTATAGAATTTTAATAAAACTCTTGGTAATTCATTTATTATTACCAATTTTGAATATGTTTGTATAGTTCTTCAACTAAAGTTGACGATTACGTATTTATATAAATAGTAGAAAAATAAGTTTTTACCTCTACAAAATATCTTGAGGTAGGGTAGGAGAATTTACTAAGTATAAGTCGCTGCAAAGACATGAGATGCACCGACGCGGTTTCTACTAGACACACAGAGAAGAGAAGACGTAGTGGCATTGTCAATTATGTAGAGACAACAACACCCTATGATGCGGAGAGCCTTTCTGACGAATTTCCCCGTACCAAGTGTGTCTTTTTGTCCTCGTGTCCTCTTCACCCTATCCTAAATGTCTCCTTCAGAACCGCGCCTCCCTGATGACTGTATTCTCGTGTTCTTGCTAGACGGTTGTAATGTCTTTTTCTTTCTCTGCCAGTAATTCGTCTACTCTGGCAGTGTACTTGTTGGTCAATTTTTGCAGTTTATCTTGCTGATCGCGTGCCTCATCCTCTGAGACTTCGGCATTTTTTTCCAATTTGCGAATTGTGTCTAGGGCATCACGGCGGATGTTACGAATGGCAACGCGTCCTTCTTCAGCATACTTGGCGGCGATTTTCACTAATTCTTTTCGGCGATCGCTCGTCAAGGGCGGAATGTTTAGCCGAATGACGGAACCATCGTTACTGGGGGTTAAACCCACATCTGACATGGAAATTGCCTTTTCAATCAAGTTTAAGGTATTGCGATCGTAAGGCTGAATCAGGATAGTTGTAGCATCTGGTGTACTGATGTTTGCCAGTGATTTCAAAGGGGTTGGTGAACCGTAGTAGTCCACCGTAACCTTATCTAATAAGCTCGCATTAGCGCGACCAGTGCGAATCGTGTTAAAAGCCCGTTGAGTTGCATCTACGGTCTTTTGCATTGTACTTTCAGCTTCAGGTAATTTCACAAGAACCTCCCACAAGCGTGCCGATGGACTCTCCCATGACTGCTCGGCGGATGTTACCCCGCACAGTTAAGTCAAATATAAGGATAGGAATATTGTTCTCCTTACACAAGGCTATCGCGGTACTGTCCATTACTCGCAAATCTTTTGCTAAAACGTGTCCATATGTCAAACTTTTGTAACGTTTGGCGTCAGGGTATACGTGAGGGTCAGCATCATAAACGCCGTCTACCTTGGTGGCTTTAAAAATCACTTCAGCCTCAATTTCTGCCGCTCTCAATGCCGCCGTCGTATCAGTTGTGAAGAAGGGATTTCCAGAACCAGCACCAAAAATAACCACCCGTCCTTTTTCAAGATGACGGATGGCGCGACGACGAATATATGGTTCAGCGACTTCTTGCATAGAGATTGCGGTTTGGACCCGGGTCTGTACGCCTATTCGTTCCAGCGAGTCTTGCAGTGTCATAGCATTCATTACCGTAGCAATCATGCCGATGTAGTCAGCAGTTGCTCTGTCCATTCCCGCCGACGCCGCCTTAACGCCACGAAAAATATTTCCGCCTCCAACGACGATAGCGACCTGAACACCAGTTGATACTACCTCTGCTACTTCTTCGGCTATTTCTTTGACCACTTCTGGATCAATTCCATACCCCATATTGCCCATGAGGGCTTCACCACTCAGTTTAAGTAAAACCCTTCGGTAATGTGTTCCCATCGAATTTACGCGCTTGATCAAAAATTTGTTATTGCCTCCAATTTAAGATAACTTTTGCAGTGGCATTCTGTCTCTAGTTTCTCTATATCAAAGATGTGCCAATTGAGTCAGTCTCTTTGGGATGAATTTCTTGCCTTTTCAACAAACTGGCGATCGCACGCTTGAGATAATTCTCCCTGACAGCTTCTGAGTGTTGCGGGTTATCATCTATCTGCCCTTTATATCTGACTACACCGTGGCTATCTATCACGAAGGCCATTGGTGTCTTTTTAGCACCAAAACTGTAAGTGACATCTTGAGTTGAGTCCCACAAGTACGGGAAGTTCAATTCATGAACTTGCGCAAAAGCCTTCATATATTCAAAGCTTTCTTGGTGATGACGATTGACATCACTACCATTTATGCCTATCAGTGTAAAGCCTTGATTGCCAAATTCGGCTTGAATGTTTCTGAGCCTTTCAAGATATAACTTCACGTAGGGACAGTGGTTACATATAAAAACGACACCAGTTACCCGGAATTTTTCCCGATAACGACTCAGATGGTGTACTTGCTCGTCAATTCCTGGTAATTCAAAATCTGGTGCGTAGCTCCCTACTGGAGTACCAATTGTTTCTAATATAGTCATTTTCTCTAGCTTTTTGGGACTAGGAACTAAGAAGTGTAGATGAATTCAATGCCTATTTCTAATTTGCTACCATCTTCTAGCGGATGCCTAATATCTAATAATTTTATAAACCAATTTAGCTGTCGTAAATTGTGAAACTACTGAATCGGTTACTGGTGCTAATTCCATGACATTGCACCCAATCACTTTGTCATTTTCACCTACTTTTTGTAAAAAAGTGGAGAGCGTAGACTCGTTTTCTTCTGCTGAGACGTTGTGCTTTTGGCTTCTGTTGAGAATCAAGTTTAGTATATTTTTTTACTTTATATTGTTTTTTTGTCATTTTTTGTCTTAGTATTCTACCTGATGAGATCCTTTAAAATAGGATATAAACCATTTTTGCACCTCAAAAATGGATAGTTGTTGCTTCGTAGGAAATAGGTAATATAACTATACGTGTTTTATCATAAGTAATAGCAACATCAAAGCCGAGAAATGGCATGACAGCAGTAAAAGATTTTGCCAATATAAGAAAAACCTTGCTTGTATGACAACGTATGTGACTCCCCTTCTTGGCATCCTTTAAAGGAAGATGATACTACCTCTATCTAAAAAGGGAAGAAAGAATAGGAAATAGGGCATAGCTTCTTTATCATGCCTAATCTTTAATGCTGAATGCCCAAAGGTGACTCATCATTAAGTACTGCAACACTAAAAATAGTACTGCTTGCAGCAACCCGCTCCATATTTACTCCTTGTACTCATCATCAATATCTCATGACCACCTCTGCTTCCACTCCGGCATTGACCTCAACAAAAACCTGGATTTGGCAAGGTTTTTCCATTTGCTACCAAACCCAAGGAACCAGCGGACCAGCAGTTATTCTCGTGCATGGCTTCGGTGCTTCATGGTGCCACTGGCGGAAAAATATTGCCGTGTTGGCAGAACATTGCCGTGTCTATGCCATTGATTTGATTGGCTTTGGCGCTTCAGCAAAACCAAAGCCAAATGAGGCGATCGCCTACACAATTGAAACTTGGGGACAGCAAGTGGCAGATTTTTGCCGTGAAGTCGTGGGTGAATCGGCTTTTTTAGTTGGTAACTCCATCGGCTGTGTTGTGGTGATGCAAGCAGCGGTGAGTAACCCAAACATAGCATTAGGAGTTGCGTTGCTCAATTGTTCCCTGCGGCTGTTGCATGATCGCAAGCGAGTCACTTTACCCTGGCATCGGCGCTTCGGAGCGCCTCTTCTCCAACGTTTGCTATCCTTAAAACCAATTGGCGACTTCTTTTTCAATCAAGTCGCCAAACCTAAAGTAGTACGAAAAATTCTCCTGCAAGCCTATGCTGATTCAGAAGTCGTCACAGACGAGTTAGTGGATATACTCACAGCGCCAGCACGCGATCCAGGAGCTGTGGCAGTTTTCCTCGCTTTTACCTCATATTCTTCAGGTCCTTTACCAGAAGATCTTCTACCTAAGCTGCCTTGTCCGGCGATTATCTTGTGGGGAACAGCAGATCCTTGGGAGCCAATTGAGCTAGGTAGGGAATTAGCCAACTTTGCACAAGTGCAGAAATTTATTCCTTTGGAAGGCGTAGGGCATTGTCCTCAGGATGAAGCTCCTGAGATTGTCAATCCCATTTTACAGGACTGGATTTGGAAGCAAACACAGAAGATATAGGGAAGAAGCAAAGAGATTGACATTCTCTCACCGTCAAGCTTGCGCTGTGGCGGGAGCCTCCTGGGGGTGCTAGATGAACGCTGAAAACAACCACTTAACAGCCACCTAAGAGAATTTAAAACTCAGAACTCACTAAAACTCCTCTGTGTTCTAAATCTTGAGTTTTGGGTTCCGAGTCCTTTATTATACTTTTTACTTTTGATGTCTTTACCTATGGTTGAACGGGATTTTCTAGGATTTCTCTTTTCTGTAGCCAATCCTTACCTATTTGAATACTGATATCGGAGCCGAGATTACCTGTACTCTCCACCCGCACTTCCCCAAATCCTATAGTGCTGCGGATTGATTCGGCACTGTTGCCGTCTCCTTGTTGGGCAACAATATGAGTCACTTCTAGGGGTTCACCCCAACTTTTTGCCACATAAACGTTGGTATAGCCAGATCTTTGCAATGCTCTAATCAAAGGTCGAAGATTAGCATTATCGCTACCCGTACTGTTTTGAATTGCGACCCGCAAAGATGCTGGATCTACGACATTAGGCATGGAATCTGTTTGCACATCAAAATGCTGAGCCATCATGCTATTGATGCGCTGCTTATCTGGTATCCAATAGCTAACATTAAACTCTCCTTTTTGACTGAACCGACCAGGTACCATTAACATTTGCATATCAGAGCGATTGGTTCGCACTCCAAAACCAACCAGTGCTAATAGCTCCTCAAGTGTCAAGTTAGTATCAATGTGTTCTTTAACGACATTGAGAACTTTAGGCAATTGAGTTACGGTCGCTGGGTTGAGAGACTGATCCATCAGCGCTCGCATAACCATTTGCTGTCGCTGAATCCGACCAATGTCGCCATTTTCATCGTGTCGGAAGCGCAGAAGTTGTAGAGCCTGATCGCCATTGAGATGCCGTTTTCCTTTCTTCAAATTGATGTACAGGTGCTGAGAATCATCCTGGTATTTCATATCCTTGGGTACATAGACTGTGACTCCACCCAAGGCATCGACGAGTTTACCGACTCCCAAAACGTTAATCCGGATATAGCGGTCAATTCCTACACCATCTAATAGGTTACTAACAGTTTTGGCAGTTAAAGCTGGTCCACCAATAACATTTGTGGAATTAATTTTTTTTGTACCGTGTCCATCTATTTCTGTACGGGTATCTCTGGGAATAGAAAGCATATTGACTTTTTTGTGCTCTGGATCAAATCTCACCAAGAGCATGACATCAGCAAGACCATCAAAGGAGTTGACTTGGGGCAGGTATCCGAGTTTTTTTGCTTCAGCGGGAGGGGTTCGCACATCAGGTGGGAGTACGCTCATGCCCATAATTAAGATATTCACGGGGCGAGTTAATTCTGAAAATCGCAGTCCATTCCCTGCAATGCGATCGCTATCAAATACAGCTGCTTCATCTGGGCTTAAAGAAGCTTGCATTAAAGGCGTACTTGTTAAAGAAACCGCTAACAGTGCCCCTGCAGTCGCTGACACCATTGCAATACCGCTCATACCCACCCAAAACCACAACCAACGTCCAGATTTATGGTTGTTGGAATTTGCATCACCTAAGTTCGGGGCATTTGCAGAATGATTTTCTTGCGCCGAAGTTCTTTGAATGGTCACTGACTTCCTCACACTTACTGAATAAAATCCGGAAAATACGCTGCGATGAAAAGCACTCAATCAAGCCATAAGAGCTAACTATTAAATTATCAGTGGTAAATTTGCCACTAAGCGTGTTAACCAAAACACTTATTGCTGTATTTCTCCTATTTTCTAGCAAATCCGGAGAGGTTCTCTTGAAGTATGACAATTTCAATAGATATTTGACTAGATTTGTTAGGAGGAAATTACGTCGCTTTTTTGGAAATTAAGTAAAACCACTAGCTTTTGGTTTGATCCTTAAATCTTTAAGATAGGTATTTGCCTAGCAATCTTTCAGCAAAACGACTCACGCCAGGTAATCGCTTTGATTTGCCTTTAACTGTGCGAACAATTAACCAAATACTAACTAAAAAGTAACCAGAAGTGAGAAAGCTATTAAGGATAAGTAGACGCAGTGTGAAAAACTCCGAAGTTGTCGCCCCAGTTGCTAGCAAAAGATAACCCATAAGCCAGGTAAATACCAAAATTATTGACAGACGACTGACAGCAAGTTGTTCCCGAGTTCCTTGACGACGGTAGAGCGTCCACAAAGATGGAAAAAAACCAACGACTGGAATCAAGTACAAAAGCAGCGCTGTAGGAGGGGTGGCTGGGTCTTCGCTAGAGATGAGGGATTTGGAGATTGAGGATTGGGCATCTTTGCCCCCACTCCCCATATCCCAGTTCTCAGTCTTGATTAGAGGGTTAAATACCAAAATTATTGACAGACGACTGACAGCAAGTTGTTCCCGAGTTCCTTGACGACGGTAGAGCGTCCACAAAGATGGAAAAAAACCAACGACTGGAATCAAGTACAAAAGCAGCGCTGTAGGAGGGGTGGCTGGGTCTTCGCTAGAGATGAGGGATTTGGAGATTGAGGATTGGGCATCTTTGCCCCCACTCCCCATATCCCAGTTCTCAGTCTTGATTAGAGGGAAATTTGTGTCACAGAGTTCAGAATTTTTCATTTGGGTAAGTGCAATCCTAAACAAGAGGGATGAATGATAGTGAGCTAGTCAGAGATAATAGGCTTTAAAGAAGAAATTTATTTAGTTGTATCCGGCAATCGGCAGATGCAGACACGCAAGCTCTTAGACTGGTGGCAAACTCTAACACCCATAGCACGATTCTTGGCAATCGCTCTGTTCGCTCCACTACTAGTGCTCAACAGTTGGGCAATATCAGCGATTTTTCATTACTTCCACTCGCTGATTGTCATTTTAGTTGGAGCATCAGTGTTAGCGTTTTTGCTTAACTATCCAGTCAGCTGGATGGAGCGTCATGGTGCTAAGCGAGAGCAAGTCGCTATCTTAGTCTTTTTACTCGCTTTATCCGTTTTACTCGCGTTAGGTGTGACTCTCATCCCGCTCGCTCTTACCCAGGCTCAGCAACTCGTGGCTCGTATACCGGAGTTGATTGATTCTGGGCGATCGCAGTTGATGATGCTCAACGAGAAAGCAGAAAGTCTTGGTTTACCGATAAACCTTGATGCTCTAGTTGTACAAATTAACGACCGTGTCAAGGGACAATTGCAGGCGATCGCGGGACAAGTTTTAAATTTGGCCGTTATTACAGTCACAAGCCTGCTTGATTTTGTCTTGACAATGGTTTTGACTTTTTATCTCTTACAGCATGGGGATGAACTATGGCAAAGTTTAGTGGACTGGTTACCCGCTAAATTCCGCGATCCTTTCTCAAAAACACTACGCCTTAGCTTTCAAAATTTCTTCATCACCCAGTTAATCTCATCTACCTGTATGGCATCAGCCCTGATTCCTACTTTTTTGTGGCTGAAAGTCCCATTTGGATTACTGTTTGGCTTAACCATCGGTATCATGGCTTTAGTTCCCTTCGGTGGTTCTGTAGGTATTGCTTTAACGACTTTAATAGTGGCACTACAGGATTTTTGGATGGGGGCAAGGGTATTGATTGCAGCGGTCATTGTACAGCAAATTCTAGAAAACTTAATTGCTCCGAGAATTTTAGGTAGCTTTACTGGTTTAAACCCTGTTTGGGTGCTGATTTCAGTTTTAACAGGTGCGAGAGTTGGTGGACTTTTGGGTGTTATCGTCGCGGTACCTAGCGCTGTTGTAATTAAGACTGCTTTGAGCGCTGTACGTCCTTCTGCATCCAGTAGCAATGTAGAAGTCCTTCCTGAAGAAACTGCAGAAGAGCCTTGTATTCAGCAAACTGAGGATAGTATCATCTCAGACTCTGACGTTCATTCTGCTGCAGTAGCTGCACCCGTGTCTGTTGAAGTATCGCCTCCAACTACTCAAACCAATCATCCTGGGGGAAATCCTTCTAAGACTGTGGCTCCACAATTGAACCCATAAATAAAATGCTTCCTGTCTGATTATCCCGAATCGCACAAAAGAAAGGACGGTCAACAACCATCCGGAATGGTTGTTGTGGTGGCAATTGAGCTGATAATGGCATGATTTCCACAGAAGTGGCAGCAGTGGCTTCTGTACCTTCTTCATTGACCTCAACAAAAGTTTTATGCTTGATCTGGCTAATTTTTAAATTTTTGCCCATACTAGAAAAATTGGCTTTGTTGCTGAAAGCCTCGCCCATACCTAAAGCTGTGAGGGTATCATTGAGCGTTATGTCATAGTCCATTTTAAACCGGGGCAAGCGAACAGATCCCTCCCGCTTCCTAAACTGAGTCATCCAATTCGCCCAGTTCTCTGCACTTAGTTTTTGATAAAAGTTTTTTAGGCTAGAGTTTTGTTTCGGTAAAAAAATATAAAAGCTAACTTTTCCATCTTTACCATAAGGTAAACTTACTGCCTGAAATTGTTGATTTTCATAGTATCTATAGTCACCCGATTGTGACATCATTGGGTACTGTTTTTGCTGTCCTGATGTCAGGTAGAAAGGATATTCTCCTGTTTGCTGTTTATCAAATTCATTAGTCCAACTCCCTTTAAAATAGATAGCGTTGATGAGAAATAACACTTGATCAGGTTCTATTGTTTCAACTATTTTATTGATTTTTTCGCGGGTATTCTCATTGACCCAATTATTAATAATGCCAGGAGCACCTACATCTTGAAAATTCAGATTGGTAACCCTAGCTGTATAAAAATCTTTATTTCTTTTTAAAAAATCTGGATTAAAACTGATGTCTTGATTTGCCCAAAGTGAATTAGCAATAGTCAGTTGCACTTTGGAGTCTGAGTTTTCTAATATTTTTCTAAGTGCTGCATAGGAAGAGTTGATTTGTTGCAAATTCAACCCATTCCACTCCAGAGCTTGAGCCATAGCTTCTTTTGTACTGCCACTAGCACCGTTATATGTCATGGCAAGGGCAATCGCTACACTAGAAGGTGATATAAAAATGTTCTTGCCATTGTCGTTTTTTAATACTTCAGAAAACAGTTTAAAACCAAACTTTGTGTTAGCAGCAATAAGTTGACTATCAGGGTTTGAGACTTGTTTTGACACAGGAGATTCTGAGCGAGGTAGACGCGATTGGGCAAACGCACTCGTACTACTATTGACTTGAGAGCATCCCATAACACTGAACAGGACAAGGCTAGCAGCAGCCAAAACGTAACGTCTTCCCAACCGAACACCGTAACGTCTTTGCAGGAAATTTTCCCGAACATTGCTAAATTTCTGCTTCATGTTACCACCATTATCGCCAGAGTCTTTGTTCTGACTATGGCATTTCAGGTGACATAATCTCTGAGCGGTTACAGTTTTGGCAACAGTGATTGTACAGTTTTGGATTTTTGTTTGATTACAGGTAGTGAGATTGATGAGTCAATAAGTAAAGATGACTATATTTCATAATTGATAACTGCTATAGATTAATTACAATGGATAAATTATTTTCTGATGCAAGTGTCTTGTCTATGATAAGTGTGCTTGTTAATTTTCTTTATCAATGGTTCTGTGATGTAGTAGTATTGCTAGAAAAAAATTAGCACAGAGAATGTGACAAGGATGGTTGAATTCTTCAGTAAAGATGTTGATGAGTGGTTGTTGAATAGTCTAACAAGGCACTGTGGTCTGGGCGGTCATACTGCGTTGAAAAACACAAGTTATGAGCATATTTCAAACACAGACCAAGCATTGATGCCAAAGTGTCAGGCTAGTGCTATGGTCATGTCTGGTCATTCACTAGACTACTGGCGTTGCTGAAGTCGCCGTTGTAACAACCTATGTACTGCGTTGCCTCCTTCACTCTCTGTCTCCTCCTTCACGGGTGCAGTCCACCAAGCTAAAGCGTAAGGCTGAGTCGCTTCGTTAACCTTCTGGCGAAATTGGACACGGATTTTATAATGACCAGTGGCAGGAACTGGACAGAAAATATGTTCTACACTATCAACTTCACTAGTTGAAGAACATACAGCATCAGCATTTCCATCTTTATCATCGGCTTTGACTAGGTAAAGATTGAGGTTATTTAAGCCGCGATCGCGAAAATCTTCTCCTATGTCAAACTGACCATTGTTATTCTTGTCGTTAAGCTCGACTAATCTATCCCAACTTAAAGTGATAGAAACAAAACTTCCCTGTTTTAAAGGTTGTGCTAATTTGTATTCTACAGAGCCTTCTGCATTGGCAGTGCGATAATCCCAGCCAATAGCTGGCACAAATTGGACTGGATGCCATTGACCAGCGCTAAATTGTTGGTAAGCGCGAAACACGTTTAAATGACCAGTTCCCATTTGGGAATCCAAGGGAATTTTGGGATCTTTGTATGCATCAGAAGCTAACCAATCTTTATTTTGTTTATCAATAAGCGTCCGTGTCATTCCTAAGAGCAAACCATCACCATGGTCTTGGAGTTTCTCGGCTGAGTTTAGCAATACTGCTTTCATCACTTCATGTCTGCGAGAATCTAGACTCCAGTGAGCCTGTTTTGTCCGCAACTGTCTGTCACCGAACTCCTGCAATAGGGCGACTGCAGCCGTTACTTGAGGCGCGGCAAAACTTGTACCTGTAACCTTATTCTTTTTCCCATCTGGATTGAGTACGGGAAGATTATTCCCAGGAGCAACTATACCAATGGCACGACGCGGACCAAGATTAATCTCTTTTCCAGTGAGTCGCATTGTCAGCCCTTCACCAACAGCTGCCAAATTAGAAACGTCAACTTTATTAAAAATTCCTCCCCGACGGGATGAAAAAGCTACGTTCAGACCATTAAAATTGTCTGTAGGTATAGGAATGCCTCCTTTGCCTTGGTTGCCCGCAATTATGTAAAAAGTCTTGTGAACACGACTAGACCAATCAATACATAATGTGAGCAAAGCTTTGCCATCGAGAGATGCTTCTGGTCGTGGGTCACGATTCAAAGGTTCGCCAAAGCTGAAGTTTATGGCACGGATATCTCCTCCATTTTGTAGTGCTATGTGCTGTGCGGACATACACTCTTCTGGCTGACCTAAGCTTTTACCAGAACCCACAGCAGATGAGTACAATTGCGCTCCTGGGGCAACTCCAGGAAAAGCTTTATCTGTACTGACCATGATCCCAGCTACATTGTAGGCGTGGGGGTCAACACCGCTATTGGACTTAGCTGGTCCATTGCGTAGAAATGTTCCTGCCAAGGATACTGCGCGATTCTTAGAGACTGCTTTATCTAAACCGAACTTACCAGGACGCCCAATCTCTACCTGACCAATAGCTATCTTGCGACCGATTAAATTATATGGGGATTGATGTAGCCTCAGAGCATCAATACCGTTAGTTCCAAAGGGGGATTCTATAGCTGCAACTACCGGCACACTTAGGCAGGAAGCACTTAGTCCCCAAATTATCCAAGTTTGTTTGTTCGCCATAGTCAGTTCTGAATAGTCAGTTGTTAGTAGTTAACAGTTAGTAGCTGGTTGTTAGTTGTCAGAAAGTTATGACTCACTACTAACTCATTTCTAGTTTGAAAAAGCAGGGATCAAACAGGTGAGCACTTGCTCAAGTTTTGTTACAATGCTGACAGACGAGGACGCTTAAAAACCCACTAGCCATGACCCAAACGCAATCTAAAAAGCCCATTGTAATCGCTCCATCCATCCTATCAGCAGATTTTAGTCGTCTTGGAGACGAAGTGCGCGCTGTAGACAAGGCTGGGGCAGATTGGATTCATGTCGATGTAATGGACGGTCGCTTTGTACCCAATATTACGATAGGTCCTCTGGTTGTGGAGGCGATTCGTCCAGTGACAGACAAGCCTCTGGATGTCCACTTGATGATTGTGGAGCCAGAAAAGTACGTAGAAGATTTTGCTAAGGCTGGTGCTGATATTATCTCAGTCCATTGCGAACATAATGCTTCACCTCACTTGCACCGCACCCTCAGCCAAATCAAAGAATTAGGCAAAAAAGCTGGTGTCGTACTCAACCCATCAACTCCACTGGAATTTATTGAGTACGTGCTAGATATCTGTGATTTGGTGTTGATCATGAGCGTCAACCCAGGTTTTGGCGGTCAGAGCTTTATTCCTGGTGTCGTGCCAAAAATCCGCAAGCTCCGTCAAATGTGTGATGAACGCGGTCTTGACTCTTGGATTGAAGTGGATGGGGGACTAAAGGCAAATAATACCTGGCAGGTTTTGGAAGCTGGAGCCAATGCGATTGTAGCTGGTTCTGCTGTGTTTAACACGAAGGATTATGCTGAAGCAATCACTGGTATTCGCAACAGCAAGCGTCCTACTCCCCAACTAGCAACAGCGTAAATAGTTATTAGCTAGTTTTAAAGAAAAAACTCGGTTTCTCAACAACCGAGTTTTTTTATCACTGTATTGCTATCCCTCCTCTGAAGCAAAGAGGGAGATATATATCTGCGCGTCAAGAAGAAGAGAGGGAGCTGATACCGTTTTACTTTAAGGTTGATACAAATAGGCAGCAGGGAGCACCCGAGCAGGGGAAAATAATTAGAGACCAATCATTTGTATCAGGCATTTCGTGAAATGGTATGAAACCAGGGAGCGAGGGAGAAGAAGAGTTAATGGACGCTAACTCCCTCTCCCCTGATTCTTCTGGTTACCGTATCATGTTAGTTTCTTGCCCAACGAGTTCCCTTCCAAATACTGATAAACAAAGTCCCTGCAACTAAAGCACCAAGATTCCATTTTGCAGAAGTCTTAATCAACTTTAGACCTCGAAGAGATTGAGTTGTTTGTGCTTGATTTTTTATTTGTTCCTTAGCTTTCGAGACTTCTGATAACAGTTGATTCTTTAATTCTTGAGAACTTTTGCCATCTACTTGGCGACCTTGGCTTTTGAAAAAATTGTCTATTTGTTCGGGTGAAGCTTTACTTACTTGCTGTTCTAATTGTTCAGCTTGGGAAATTTGTTGATTAGATACAGTTTTCATTTGAGCCGCATTTTGAGTATTTAACCGGATAGTATTAGTAAGTCCTAAAGGTATTAGTAGAAAGAAAAATATTCCAAACAACAAAGTCAACCAAGATAGAAACTTTAAGATAGGAAATTCCCATTTAGTTCGTGAATGTAGTTCTCCAAAAAATACTAGCACTATTCCAATTAAAGGCACCGGAACCCTTTCAACTAACGTACCTATTGTTTGAAATTCCCATAATGGGTTCATAAAATTAGGTGGAACAAGTATCTCAATGATGTCAAATAGTGCTAATAACAACAGACCATAGCCCAGCACTCGCACTATTGTCATCGAACCTTGCTGACTAAAGGCAAACTGCTGTAGATCTTGTAGGACAGGATGAAATTTATCGCCACTTGATTGAGTCATTTTACTGTTAGAATAGAACAAAATTTGTAGAAACAATTAAGGCTTGGGAAAGCGTAGTTGCCACCATTTATACCAGGAAAACCAAGCATTTTCCAGAACTTGGTAAGCAGCTTCAGGTGAAGAATCTTTTAATGGAATTGACAAATGTGCCCAAAGACAGCGTTTGTCTTGAAGTTTCTTATTATTCAGTAACCAAGATAGTAGATGTTGAGGATTTATTGTGTATAAATCTTTCTTTTTATGGAATTGTTCAACAGTAAATGTACTACCGCTTTGAGGGTTAATACAGGCACTTAGATAAGCTCGTTGCTTGTCAACTCCAAGACCGTAGTAACCTACTCCTTCTCGCTGACGTATAACGGCAGAGGAAGAGATGAAATTGAAGTCTTGCAGAAACTTAACAACATCTCCATCTGTCAAATAACGCATCTCGATATCTAAGAGTAGACCCTCTTTAAGGTATCTATAATGCTTTTGAGAAAGCAGTATTTCAGTCTGCTTTTTTGTTGGCTTTGGCAAGGGATGACTTACACTAAGACGCCACTGTGGTAAGGGGATATATTCAGGAAAAACAAATGGGGTACCTTTGTCTTTTGTAGGAAGCAACATGACATTTGCTAAAACAAAGAGAATACTACAAAAAGTTAGAGCCAAAAGCATTACACGGAAGCGTTTCCAAATAATCACTTTGATGACTCCGTTGCTTCTTTATTTCTTAATTCATTCCTTCCTACTAAAAACCAGCAAAATAATCCAAAAAGTAAGACAGTAATTAGTGAAAAAACTAAAGACCCTTCTCCTTCATGCCAGTAATCAAATGCTGTCATCTGTTGTTGTGCGACCAAAATAGCCATAAGAGCAACTCTTAACCCATTAACAATGAACGCTAATAGGGCAGCCATTATCGTTACAATAATCTTTCGCTTCCAATTCTGAGGAAACATTAAGAAAAAAAGTAGTGCTAAACTCAGCAGTTGGAATATGAGTTCTACGCCTGAACAGCCAGGATAAACTTCTACGCTTCCAGTTGGTAGATTAATTAGAGTTCCATTTTGATCCACTTCAAAACCTGTGTACCAAAGAACAAAACCTGCAAACTTGGCAGTTAAAGGAGATATGTCAGGAAACAATGAAGCTAGTACTTTAGGTACACTCAGAAAAAATAAGACAAACAATTCTCCTTTGTACTGCTTTAATCCCTTAAAGCCAGAAGCTAACAGCGCAAGTCCGAGAGCAAAAATCGCTGGTGAGAGGTAAAGGAAAACACCGAAACTGGTTAGGGATATACTTTTAAAAAGTAACAGCGCGATTAGTGTCAGACCAAAAAAGCTAGAGAAAATTCCACTTTCTAACTTTAAATTGTGGCGCTTTTCCCAAATGAGAGAAGAGATAGCTGCCCACAATAAGACACTCATTCCTAGAAGGCTAGAGTTACCAGACCTCCAAGTTAAAGTCAAATGAATGGCAATACAGCCTGCACCTGTGGCTAATAACCAAAATTGAGGGGATTTTAGCTGTGAGGTAACTGTAAGGTGGGAAGCTTTCATATTACGATAATTTTGGCGATCGCCCAGGGGTAGATGAACCCCTGGTAAGTAGTGGTTAGTGAGAGTAGATTTGTCTATGCTTTTGTAGTATCTTTTGGTGTTTGTTTGTATTTGCGACGAAGAGCAACACCGAAACTACCAGCTGCCAATGAACCTAATATAGTGAGAGGTTCGGGAACTGGGTTAGGAGGAGGGGCAACTTCACGTCCGATTTTCTGGGCGACGGCATCTCCAAAAGTCGAGAAGTTGTTTGCAGCAATAACGAAGGAGTCAGAACCGCCGATGACATTATCTTTGTAATATGTATCTAGGTTTGCCGAACTCCCAAGAATTGGTAGACCGTTAATGATAATGCCTGCATTGACAGCGTTGTCTCGTGCAGCTCTAAGAGCTGTGTCTGACTTAACGTTTTCACGACCATCCCCTGACACGTCAATAATTCTTTTGTTGCCAACAAAATCATTACTATCAAGCAAATTCTGTGCAAAGGTAATGGCATTGGCAATACCAGTGTTGCCGGAAGATGGTCTTGAAACTGCTTCAATCGCGTCAGCAAATTTATTGGCGCTAGCAGCATCGGAAATCAGCGTCCAAGGCACTGACTGTACTGCATTAGTAGACCAGTAAGACAGAGTCGCAGCCAGCCCCCCTGGCAAGGCTGCAATTTGATTTTGAATTGTTGGATTTCTGAATGCATTTGCATAACCTTTGCGCTGTAGGTTGAATTCACTACTGGTAATACTCCCGGATACGTCAACAGAGAGTACCAACTCTGTGCCTACAATAGTGGCGGCAAAGGATGCTGATGGTGATAACGTACCCAGTGCCAATACAGCTGAGGCTGTTCCCAGACCTATGACAGTTGCTCTTCGTGTGTACTTGTTTTGAAAATACGTAGGTAGAAAATTCAGAGTTGCTCTGCTTATGCTTTTTCTGAAACTCTCTTGACAGGTATCTGTCTGTCTCATTGCCAGTGTATTCAAAGCAACATATTTTGCTTGAGAACAAGCACTGCGTAACTTTGTTCTGATTTGAAATCTGCTCATTGGACTCACTCCTGTAAATTAGGGTTGCGGTAGATTTACCCTAGAGTGAGATTTGTCACCACTCAAACTTCTTGAACGTAAGAAGTGCTACGACAAGTTACACGTTCACCTGTCGTACGCTTCACAGACAAACTTCGATATAAATGACTGAAACCATTGATTCAGTTGCATTTTTGAAATACTGGTAATATTTTCAGCTATGCTTCTGATGAAATACACTAATCATCTTTACTTCTGATACAAGTAAAATCAACTTATTTTCTATGTCTTAACGCAAATTTTAAGGTGGAGTCTTTGTTAAGTAAATAAATTACACTCTTTAAAGACTATTCAAAGTTAGCTTGCATCAATCATCTACGCAGTTTATTTCTCGAGAGAGTATGTAAAAATCTTGTAAATTTATAATTAAAAAATAAAAAAGGCGGGCATTGCCCACCCTATGAACCTAAGAACCCAACAATCAAAATTTATCTGCGGTGACCACCCAACCATTTAGCTGCAGCGACTCCTAAAATAGCTGCCACTACGGGGTTGCTGAGGAATTTGATGATACCTGGTTGCTCTGCTAACACTTCACGGAAAATGTCGGGATGGTTATGATATGCAAAAGATGCAAGTTTGCTGACATCGTCAGCGCTCATGCGATTAGGGTTATGGGTAGAAAGACCAAGCTGTTGCTCCAAATGACGCTCATCTAGTCCTCTTTGCTTGAAGTGCTTAAAGAAGGCACGAGCTACATCATCCCGTTCATTAGGTTTAATTTGAGCGATCGCTTTTTGCAATTCTGGCTCCATTTGATTGGCAGGAATGCGATCATGTTGTAGAGACCGACCAAACAACTGACGGCGTTCTTCGTGTGTTGACCGCTGGGCAAAATCGTCAAAATTCTCGTACTCTGTTGTTGAAGAGGTTGGAGCATCATCTAAAGATTCGACATTTCCTTGTGCCAAATCATTCATGATTTGACGTCTGTATTGTTCACTGCTAGTCACTTTACTTATCTCCTTTCTCAGATCAAAATTTTCTAATCACCTGACCTTACTCAGGCTTTTTCTGCAAACTCAATCATTTAGGAGTACTGAACTTGATTGGTTTGCACATCATACTGAGCCGTTAAAATCAATTTTTTGTCAGGCGCGTACACTAAAACTTTCAAGTCTTGATTGGGAAAGTTTCGGCGAAAACCTTCTACCAAAGATTTTGCTAAAGGACGAACGTCATTGGGGGGGACTTTAGAAGATATGACAACGCCTAACTTGTTGTTGTCACGCACATACGCATCCGTAATTAAACCTTTCGATGTCTGCACAACCCAGTTACCAAAACTTTGTCCTGCTGGGCTATTTCCGCGCTCTAATTCGCCATATGTGACATTTCGACCAACTACTGGTGCATTTGTTGTCCGCTCAGCCTGTGTCGTCGGAGCGCCACCACAAGCAGTAGTCAACGTCAAAACTAAAATCAAGACACAAGCTATCAAAATTTTACGACTCTGCTGAAGCAGACCCATGGTTCTTGCCTCCAAAAAATATCTTTTTAAAATTTTGCAAGAAGTGTATTTTTTGATTGCTCAGGTAAGCAGCGATTTGCTCTTCTCCCGAGGTTGTATGTAAAAAACAAAGCCCGCTTACGCGGACTTCATGGAACCCGCGCCTTCATAAAGCGCGTTTGTATAGTTAAGTTTTTGACAAATAAGGTATTCTTTAGAGCACTTTACTCTTACTCAAATACCTAAATTTTTCCCAAAATAACCCTATTTTATTTAAGGTCTTTCTTGATGTTATCTTTTACGTCTTCAATACCATGACGTACTTCGCTTTCGGCTTGTTTTGCTTTACCTTCAGCTTTATCTTCTGGGTCGCCAGTAACATTTCCTACGACTTCTTGAGCTTTGCCTTCGATATTTTTAGCAGTTGCTTTTGCACGATCTTCTAAACTCATCTAGACCTCCCAAAATTTGATCAATTCCGTTTCAAAGTCATTAACTTTGAAATCATTTGTTACTACTCTCACAAGTTAACGTAATATTTTTCCTGTAGCCTTCCATCTCAAGATATATTAGTTCTCTCTGCTAAAAGAATGAGAAGAAGTTACAAATCATGACTTTCTTACTACTTTTTAATGATTTAAGAATTTATAATCTGACAACACTAGAATCTACTTCATTATTGAGGTGTTATTGATAAATCTTAATTCATTCTATTTGATGAATAAAAAACCCAGATTTCGCAAGGAAACTGGGTTAATAAAGTGATGTGTATGATTTTTTGTCTAATCAAGAAAACCCATTAGAGATTCAGAATCGTCGATATGATTGGATGCTACTGGGCGATCGCCCATGACAGAGTATGTTTCAGAAATAACTAACTCACTTGAAGCAATTGGACGACTTCCAGACAAGTTAAGAGTATCAACAACTTGAAATGTGTTTGCAGCAATAGGTCGCAGACCCATTATGTTCTTCGTCTCTACAACTTGCAAATCACTAGAACTCACTGGACGTATCCCAGAGATAGCTAGTGTATTACGTACTTCCAGTTTTCCTGGCAATTCTACTTGCGCTGGCTTGTCCCCATTTTCCTCAAGCTTACTCAAACTCTCACCCTGATTATTTTCCACTTCCACTGTATTTTCTCCCTTAAGCTTCAGACTCTTTTGCCGAGGACTTTTTGCTCTACCAGAGCTAGTCATGCTCATAACCTTATTACCTCTGCATTGTTAATTAATTTTACAATATTATAGGAAAGCTAAATTTTTCCTTAACATCTAATTTTACCTTTAAAAATTCTTATTTATGTATGATGTTTTTTTAAACCTTCACATAAATAAAGCTGAATAGCAAAGTTTTGTAAAATATCATAAATATTTTAAATACTACTTAAGTGCAATAAAAACAGGTTATTCGCAATTCCATCGCGTAGGCGGTTATTGCATTCGTTACCATGAAGTAGGGTATTTCCAATGAAGAAGAAGAAATTGTATGACGGATTTTTGTCTTCAAGCTCCCTTTCAACCAACAGGCGATCAGCCACGAGCGATCGCTCAACTTGTCGATAGTGTCAATGTTGGGAATAGGTATCAAACTTTACTAGGAGCCACGGGAACAGGGAAGACTTTTACAATAGCATCAGTGATTGAAAAAGTAGGGAAACCCACTCTAGTCCTTGCTCATAACAAAACTCTTGCAGCACAACTGTGTAATGAGTTGCGAGAATTCTTTCCTCATAATGCAGTTGAATATTTCGTCAGCTACTACGATTACTATCAGCCGGAAGCCTATATTCCTGTCACCGATACATATATCGAAAAAACGGCTTCAATTAACGATGAAATTGATATGTTACGCCACTCAGCAACGCGATCGCTCTTTGAACGCCGCGATGTTGTCGTTGTTGCATCTATTAGTTGCATCTACGGTTTGGGAATGCCTTCAGAGTATCTCAAAGCCTCTATTCCTTTTCAAGTTGGGCTGGAAGTCAACCAACGGGAAATACTGAAAGACTTAGTATCAGTTCAGTATAGCCGCAACGATGTAGAATTGGGTCGGGGGCGTTTTCGCGTCCGGGGTGATGTGTTGGAAATTGGTCCAGCGTATGAAGACCGAATCATTCGCGTGGAGTTCTTTGGTGATGAAATTGACGCCATTCGGTATGTAGACCCAGTCACAGGCGAAATCATCAAGAGTGTAGAAGCTGTCAATGTTTACCCTGCGCGTCACTTCGTCACTCCAGAAGACAGGTTAGAAGCAGCTTGCGATGCAATAGCAGCAGAACTTAAAGAGCGCAAAGCACAATTGGAGGAAACTGGGAAATTACTCGAAGCGCAGCGTATAGACCAGCGGACACGTTATGACTTGGAGATGTTGCGCGAGGTGGGTTATTGCAACGGCGTAGAAAATTATTCCCGTCACCTTGCAGGACGCCAAGCAGGCGCACCACCTGAGTGTTTGATTGATTATTTTCCTAAAGATTGGCTGTTGGTTATAGATGAATCTCACGTGACCGTACCGCAAATACGCGGGATGTATAACGGCGATCAAGCACGGAAAAAAGTGTTAATTGAGCATGGGTTTCGTTTACCCAGCGCGGCTGATAACCGTCCACTGAAGGCGGAAGAATTTTGGACAAAGGTAGATCAGTGTATTTTTGTTTCCGCCACCCCAGGAGATTGGGAATTAGAAGCGTCTGAGGGTCATGTGGCTGAACAAATCATTAGACCAACCGGAGTCGTTGACCCAGAAATCATTGTCCGTCCAACAGAAGGGCAAATTGATGATTTGTTGGGAGAAATCAAAGACAGAGTTGACCGCAAAGAGCGTGTGCTTATTACAACACTCACTAAGCGCATGGCAGAGGATTTAACTGAATATCTGCAAGACAATAGTATCCGGGTAAGGTATCTGCATTCTGAAATTAATTCGATTGAACGAATTGAGATTTTACAAGATTTGCGTGATGGTAACTTTGATGTTTTGGTTGGCGTGAACTTGCTGCGGGAAGGATTAGATTTACCAGAAGTTTCTCTCGTGGCGATTTTGGATGCTGATAAAGAAGGCTTTTTGCGTGCAGAACGTTCTTTGATTCAAACGATTGGGAGAGCAGCACGTCATGTGCGCGGACAAGCCATTATGTATGCTGACAATCTCACTGATAGCATGATAAAAGCTATCTCAGAAACCGAGAGGCGTCGCAATATTCAAATGGCTTATAACCAGGAACATGGAATTACACCGCAACCGATTGTGAAGAAAAAATCGAGTAATGCGATTTTATCTTTTCTAGAAGTGTCGCGGCGATTAAATGCAACTGAGTTAGAGACAGTTGAGCAACACATAGATGAATTTCCTTTAGAAGAGATTCCAGGATTGATTACTCAACTAGAAGTGCAGATGAAAGAAGCAGCGAAAAAACTAGAGTTTGAGGAGGCGGCGAAGTTGCGCGATCGCATTAAGCAATTGCGGGATAAATTGGTGGGACGTTAATTAAGTGGCTCAAGGTATATAAATGTGGGATGGGTTAGCAAAGCGTAACCTATGGTGTTCAAACAATTGATGCGTTACGGCTACGCCTAACACATCCTACGTTTAATTATGTTAATTATGTCCGCCTACTTATCAGAAGTTTGTGATAATCCCACTCTACAACTAGAAAAAATATTTTTTCGTCTGATTACTGCCCTTGAAAAACCGTTGATGGTCCAGTAGATGGTGCCTCTGGAACGACTTGTGGCTGAGGATTGAGAAACTCTTCCCAAGTTCTAATTTGTTCTCGTGCGGCGCTATAAGCTACTGTTCCTCGTGGAATCAGTCTAGCTGTCTCAATAGCTCTGGGAATATCAGATTCTCCTTGAGCACGGGCCATATCCAATAATTGCTGACTCCATTGGTCTATGGCTACATTAACATCACCGCGTAACTGGCTACCATCCGGTACTCTGTTTGCGATCCTAATTGCCTGTGCCAAAGCTTCTGGAGTTCCAGCGATTGCGACTTCTCGCGCTCTCTTCCAGTTTTCCCTGGCACGAATTTGCCCTTGCCACTCATCTATCGCCGCTTGCGCTTCACCTGACAGTGCTCGTCCTGGTGCAATTTGTTGAGCTGTTGCGATCGCAGAGGGTAAATCTCCACTGCTTGCTATGTCTCTGGCTCTATCTAAGTAAGGCTGGTCTTCAATACGTTGAATCTTTGCCGTCCAATTGCCAATTTTTCTACGTGCTTCTCGATACAATGCACGACCCCGGCGAATTTGACTTGCTTCTGCGATCGCTGCTTGCAGAGAGTTGACGTCATCAAACATTGCTATTTGATCAGCACGATCCAAATAAGGACGGTCTTCGATTGTCTGTATTTGAGCAACCCAACCACCAATCTCCTGGCTTGCTTCTTGTGCGCGAGGATTGCTTGCAGGAATGAGTTGTGCTTCAGTAATGGCTGCTGCTAAATCGTTGATTGAACCTTGGCTTGCCAGCGCTCTTGCTTTTTCCAAATGGGCGACGTCTTCTATTTCTAGTTGCCAGCGAGCAATGAGTTGTTGTGCTTTTTCATACACTGGTCTGGAGGCATCTATTTGTTGAGCCTGGGCAATTGCTGTCTGTAAACCGTAAGTTGTCCCTGACCATGCATTTCTTTGCGCGTCAGCTAAAGCAATAAAATCTTCTGTTTCTACCTGTAATCCAGTGCTGGGAGGAATTTTTTGGGCTATGGAGATGGCTGCTTCCGCATCTCGACCCTTTATCTTTGCCTCTGCCAACTCCAGCATTTTGCGTCCAAACACTGGAAGAACTTCCTGAGCTTTCGGATAAACGTAGCTGTCCTGCTGAATTGACTCTGCAAGCTTGATGGCTTTTAAGATATTATCTGCTGCTTTGCTTTCGGCTAAACCTTTCGCTTTTGCTAACTTATCACCATCTTCCCGCGCACTCACTATAAGACGATTCAACTCATCATACTTAGTTGTCGTCCAGTATTTGTTGTCCACACGCAACAATCTAGCAGCCAGCATAAATGCTTGATGCCATTTCTGTTCGCGCATTTGAGCTTCTGCATCTTTATAAGTGCCTTCGGCGTCTGACCAGATAGATTGCCATTTGGAAATTTGTGTTTCTACCAATTGATAGGCAGATTCCTCTTTCGGAACCTGGCGAGCTGTTGCGATCGCTTCGTCTAGCCTACCCGCTTGGAAACTCTCATCAGCCAAGAGCAGAATATCCTTTGACCATTCTTCTATTAAACGGTCAATTTCTCCACGCAGCGGGTGGTTTTTTGGCAGTTCTTTCACAAGAGCGATCGCCTGCACAAGGTCTTTGACTGTCTGCTTAGAAGCTGCCAGTTGAGCACAATGCAGGCGCACCGATGCACTCGCCAAGGGCCAAAAAATCGATGGACAGTTTGGCGCAGTTGGTAGCTTGAGTAACATTGCTGTTGCCATAAAAGCGATTGCGCCAGGAACCAACGCTAACAATAACGTCCACAACACCCAACTTTTTGTCCACTTAGGCAATTTCCAAGAACCTGTACTGAGTGAAACAGTTTCTTGTGGATCATTATCTTCAGCTGGTTGTTCAGAATCAGTTTGTTTTGAGCTTTTCACAGACTTGAAAGTAGAACCAGTAGCTGGAACACCAGACGCATGAACTTCACTCAATTGTTGCTCTTGGGATGGTCTCATCATATTATCTGGCTCTCTTGCTTCGCCTGGTAACCAACTTCCTGGTATGTCTCGCTGTGTCATCTCTCACACCAAAATACGTAGAATGGCGATCTGTTTTGGCTCCAAACTTTTGCCCCTGTTATGGTAACTTTCTCCAGACCAAAAAAGCTACTTCTTAAATAACTTAAATAATGATCTTTCCTCCACTAATATCATGTCTTCTCAAATCGAAAGTATCTTTTTATACTTTACACTCTTGCTGCAGCTTCTGCTTGCAAATCTACAACAAGTTGAGTCAAGTCATCTCTACTTGCCTGGTATACTGTACCGCAAAAATCGCAGGTTGCCTCAGCGCCATTATCTTTGACAATCATGTCTTGCAATTCTGCTTCACCTAACATCTTGAGTGCTCCTAGGACACGGTCAAAGGAACATCCACAATGAAAGCGTAGGAGTTGGGTTTCGGGAAAAATAACCAGTCCCATATCTCCCAATAAATCTTGAAGGATGTCTGTTAAGGACTTGCCTGCTTGCAACAAAGGTGTGAACCCTGATAATGCAGTTACCCGTGATTCTAAAGTTTGCACCAGCGCTTCATCTCTGGCGGCTTTGGGCAAAACTTGCACCAGTAACCCTCCGGCAGCCGTTACTCCGCTTGATCCTACAAAAACACCCAAAACAACCGCAGAGGGTGTTTGTTCGGAACTGACAAGATAATGAGTTATATCGTCCCCAATTTCACCGGAAACGAGTTCTACCGTACTAGAGTAAGGGTAACCGTAACCAACATCGCGTACAACGTAAAGAAAACCGTCACCAACTGCACCACCAACGTCAAGTTTGCCTTTACTATTGGGAGGCAGTTCCACAGATGGATTTCCTACGTAACCGCGTACTGTTCCATCTAACCCTGCATCTATCAATATACCACCTAAAGGTCCATCCCCTTTGACCCGGACATTGACTCTGGACCCAGTTCGCTTCATACTAGAAGCCATCAATAAGCCTGCTGTCATGGTTCGACCTAGTGCAGCTGTTGCCACATAGGAAAGCTTGTGGCGTTGTCGTGCTTCTTGTGTCAAGCGTGTGGTGATTGCACCGACTGCTCGGATTCCGCCTTCAGCTGCTGTGGCGCGAATTAATTGATCCGCCATGAAAAAACCTTACCAATAATGTCTTACCGGAATTTCCTGCTTTTATGCATGGAAAAGATACTTATCCTAGTATAACAAAACTTAACTTAAACAGGTGTGTAATGAGTGGGTTAGAATGATGGCATGAAGCAAGTGAAGCTAACAATCAAGCTCAAGTTTGTCAACCTCAATAAGGTTAAAGCAGAAATGTTTGCTCAGATGGAGAAAGAAAATACTCGTCTGGCAAACGAATTGCTATCTATTCCTTATATGGAACGGCGTAAACTTACAACAGCAAAGGTAAATAGCATACTTGCCTCTGCACTCAGCAATCAAACTATTCGGCATACCATTTCTGCTAGTGGTAGACACTCTAAGCATTACACAAAGCTACCTATCGAAATCAACAGGCAGAATTGGAATCTACACAAAGTAGGTGATACATACAGTCTCAGCTTTCCTACTATCCAAGGTGTCAAGCGAGTTCCTGTAGAAATTGCTTCTCAACACTGGCAAAGTGTACTAGAAAAAGTACTGTCTAATCAGTGTATTAAGGGTAGCATCAAGATACTTTGCAAACGCAAAGTTTGGTATGCCAATATGAATGTTACTTTGGAAGTTCCAGAAGTACAATCACAAAACAAAATAGGTGTTGATAGAGGGCAGAATAATTTAGCAGTAGCAGCATCATCTAAAGGTTTTGCAATCTTTTTCTCTGGGCTTTGTGTCAAGCATCGTAGGAAATACTACCAAAAGCGTAGAAAGTCTCTACTGCAGGCTAAAAAGTTCAGAGCATTGAAAAAACAAACAAAAAAAGAACATAGATGGCTTGAGGCAGTTACTCACACTATCAGTCGTAGAATCGTTAGATTTGTTCAATTTTTAGATGCAGATGTTGTTTTAGAAGACCTTGAAGGATGTTTTAAGACGACTAAGTTATCTCCAAAGACGAAGACTGACGTGGATGAGACTTGGAATCGTAATTCCTTCTATTCTCTAGAGCAGAAGTTGATATACAAAATTGAGATGGTAGGACGCAAAGTCATTAAAGTTCCTGCTGCCTACACATCAAAAACTTGCTCAACTTGTGGAATGCTAGGTGAGAGAAAGAAGCATGATTTTCACTGTACAAATGGTCACTATCATAATGCAGACCATAATGCTGCTGTGAATTTAGCTCGGTGGATCGGCTTTACTTGTGACCTGAATTTAAAAGAAACACTATCTGCAATGGAAAGTGTCGATTCAGGTTATGCGGTGCTTGGCACTCCGCAGAGTAAGTGTACGGTATCCGGCACACCTACTCTCCGTGAATCAGAAATGAGTAGCGGTGACTTAGTGAATACATATCCCGCAAGGGATGTAGGCTAGAACTAGGAATCCCCTGTGTGAAATGCATGGGGAGTGTCAATTAATTCATTTAAGAATTAACAATTAACAAAAATGCTAGGTACTTTTCAACAAAGCCAAATACGCATAGAAGTTGATGCATCAGCAACTAAAATTCACGACAGTCTACTGCATCCAAGAGAATTAGAAAAATGGCTTCCTTCTGGTCGCTTTGCAACTGGAATGCCAGAAGAACTGCATCCTGGATTTGAATTTACCACCAAAATTGGGCCTGTTTCGATTCATCATCAAGTAGATGTGGCACGTCCTCATTGCCTGCGCTTATTGCTGAGTCAAGGCATAGATGGCTTTCACGAATGGTATTGGGGAGAAGGTTGGGTGCAGTCTCGCCTAGAGGGAGTGACCATTCTCCCCCTGTCCTTGGGACAAAGTCTAAATTTACTAAGTTTGCGTCAGTTTCTCCAGCAAAAAGGTCGTTAAGAAAAAAGAAACCCGGTTTCTTGAGAAAACCGGGTTTTTATACAAACTTCAAACAAAGTTTAAGATTTTTACGAGGCATCTTGCATTTGTGCAGTGCGTACCGATAGCTGTTGTGTCCGGTTACCCCTTTGCACTTTCAACTGCAATTCCTGACCAACACGACTACCTTCTACAATGTTAAGCAATTGTTCGCCCTTGGTGATAGACTGTCCGTCAACTTGGACGATGACATCTCCCGGACGTATTCCCGCAGCAGCTGCTGGTGAGTTGGGTACCACTTGTCTTACCAAAACGCCATTAATTTCTGGTAACTGAATCGGAGAATTAGGGTTAGAGTTGAATTGCCTTGCTAATTCTGGCGTTAACTCTTCCATTTGCACACCGATGAATGGGTGAGCAATTGTTTCTCCACGTTGTAGTTTGGCTGCGATTGTTTTGGCTTTATCAATGGGGATGGCAAAACCAATACCCATGGCGTCGCCACGAATGGCTGTGTTGATACCAATGACCTCACCTTGAGCATTCAAGAGTGGACCACCGGAGTTACCAGGGTTAATAGCGGCGTCGGTTTGAATAAACTCTAAGCGCTTATCAGGAATACGAACTTCGGCGCTAGAACGTCTGAGGGTACTGACAATTCCCAAGGTCACGGTGTTATCCAATCCCAAGGGGTTCCCTACTGCGATCGCCCAGTCACCCACTTGTACGTTCGTTGAAGAACCCAAGGGTGCAATGGGTAAATCACGACCCGCGTTGATTTTGACAACTGCTAAATCAGTCACTTCATCAACACCTTGCACTTTTCCTTCAAAGCTGCGTCCATCTTTCAGACGGACTGTGACTTTATCAGCCTTATCAACGACATGAGCATTGGTGAGAATTAACCCACTCTTGTCAATAATGAAGCCAGAACCAAGACCACGTAATTGTTCAGGAGGCAACTGCTGCGGAAACCCGTTACCAAAAAAGCGCCGGAAAACAGGGTCATCAAAGAACGGATCGGCGGCACGTCGGGTAATTGTGCGTTCAGTGTCTATCCTAACGACTGCTGGTCCAACACGATTTACTGCTGCTGTAACAAAGCTACTGCCACCGATAGCAGCAGTGGCTGGTGATTGCTTCTGCGCAACGAGTTGTGGTGAATCAGCAGTCACTGAATTTGGCGCTGGTTCTGCTTGGGAGGGTGAGACTCGTAAGGTACCAACAGTTAGCAAAACCCCCATAATTATGGCTAACACATGAGTACTTAGTTGGCGTATTGACCGAGGTAGTTTGGAAAACCGCATAACCACAACCTAATGTTTCAGCCTAATTGTTACTTAATGGTGAAAAATCTATCTATAGTTATTTTTGCAGGTCAGATGAGAATTACCATCTATTGAGGTTTGTTGACGTTTGCTTATGGCTTGATGTTTCACACTCTTTCCCCAATTTTTTCTATTGGGCAGTGCGTAAGTTATTTATCATTTCATTTCATAAGTTATCAGAAATCTTAGTGATTCTTCCTACCTCCACTCTACTTTCCATCTCCTCTGACTCTCTCCTCTAGGCTAGGATCTTATTTACTGGCACCACCTTTGTTGAAAACCATGAATGGATCGTCAAACCGATTAACAAAGCACTCCCCATCCACATCTCAACAGGATGAGGATTTTCTCTTCGAGGATACAGACCAAGATAATAAGCAGCATCATCATAACCAGGAACAGTCGGTTCATTCTCACATTCATAGCGAAGAATCTTTGCGACGAATAGTCAATCGGCTCTCTCGTATAGAGGGACATATTCGTGGTATCAAGACAATGGTGCAGCAAAGTAGCCCTTGTCCTGATGTTTTACTACAAATTGCCGCAGTAAGGGGAGCGCTAGATCGGGTAGCACGGATTGTCCTAGATGAACATTTAACAGAATGTGTGGCAAGAGCTGCAAAAGAGGGCAATATTGAAGTTGAAATTGAACAACTTAAAGCAGCTTTAGATCGGTTTTTATGAACGTGTATCTTTCCAAATAAAAGATGATTGAAAATTATCAATTTCACTATTCTTTCTTTGGTCGTTTAGATAAACCACTCATTCTTTTTTTACACGGATTCATGGGTAACAGCCATGAATTTGAGGAAGCCATATCATTACTGTCTCATGATTTTTACTGTTTAACAGTTGACCTTCCTGGGCATGGAGAAACTAAAGTTTTGGGTAGTGAGAATTGTTATACAATGCCAACCACCGCCGATGCTATCATCAATTTACTGGATAATTTAAAAATTAGGAAATGCTTTTTAGTTGGTTATTCCATGGGAGGAAGATTAGCATTATATCTTTCTCTGCATTTTCCTTTTCGTTTTTCTAAGGTTATTTTAGAATCAGCTTCTCCTGGTTTGTTAACAGAAGCAGAACGATTAGAACGAGTCAAACGAGATGAACAAATAGCTAGGAAATTAGAAAGAAGCGTTCATAGAAATGACTTCGCATTTTTTTTATCTAACTGGTACGAGCAAGCAATTTTTGGAACTATTAAAAATCATCCCCACTTTCAGCACTTGATAGAAGTTCGCTTACAAAACAATCCAATTGAATTGGCTAAATCACTACGGTGGATGGGAACTGGATGTCAACCTTCTTTATGGGAGAAACTGAAAGAAAATACTAATCCTTTGCTTTTGTTAGCAGGAGAGTATGATGATAAGTTTATATTTATAAATACAAAAATGAGTCAACTGAATGAATATTGTCAGCTAAAAATAATTAGTGATTCAGGACATAATATTCATTTTGAAAAAACTTTGGTATTTGGGGAAAATATCAAAGGTTTTTTTAGAGAAAATTTATAAAGTTATCTAACAGTTCCCGTCACCCTAAAGGATGCGGCTACACCTACCAAGCCTGCCTTATGCAGGCTTAGTTTAAATAACCTCAGGCTTCAGCCTGTAGGTTTAACTGAACCATATTGGACCATAAACGCCTACATTTGTACATATCTGAGATCTTGCAGCATTCTCAATAACCGTAGGGTGGGCACTGCTCACAATGTCAAAATAAGGTTTTGAACAAACAATAGGCAGTGCCCACCTTACAAAAATTGCAATAACGAATGGAACATCGTTCTGCATTCCTCATGCTGATTTTCCAGATGCTTTTAATTCATCTTGCAAAATTTTTTGATAAATCTGTGGTAAATATTGGCTCACAGAATTGGTTTCTATTCCATATCCCAAACTTGTCCAAGTTGGAGATAGTCGCCGCAAAACGTCTTGTAACTTCCCTTGACGTAATAGTTGTGAAATATCAGTTCCCCAAAATTGAGAATCACTTAGCCAACGGTAAATGACTACGTCTTGATACTCTGGTTCAAAACTATAAGAAACCCAAAACATAAATCGTCCTGGGTTTGGGTGATAGCGAGGAGCAATGTTATGCCAGGTTGTATTAATAATTTGATATCTACCAGCAGCTGTCGAACAATTGCCCTTGTTGGGACCTGTGACAATAGTGACACATATTTCTGGATGACGGCTGAGGTTATCTACATGCTGTCCACCATACAACACTGAATAAGGACGTTGGCTACTCGCTTCGCTGGCTGAGATCGTTCGCATTAAAGCACGGATATAAGGATCACCCCCTTGCATAACTAAGGGAGGCTGTTTATTGCCAAAGGTTGGATCACGATGCGATCGCAAATCTCCAAATATGTACCATTGCAACAAACATACGAAGCCAAGAAGCGCGGCTATTGGTCCTATGAGTTGTTCAACGCCGCCTTTGCGTTCTAAGACTTTCTTCAGAGTTCGACTCCTTAAAGTTACCTGCTATGGTCATCAAAATACAACAACAGTCTTCAAAGGACTTTTTCAGGAAAGTTCACCAAAAAAAGTCCTCGTCCCTCAGCCATGAGTGCTGAGTCATTTCTACTCAGTACCCAGCACTCATAACTTTTTCTCATAACTTTTTTCTAGGTGACGTTGGCAAAGAGTTCTCCAAAGCTTTTGGCAGGAGCATTTTCTCTAGCAACAATTTCTACAATTTTATTTTTGGCTGCAGGTTCAGACAGCGCCTCAACACAAACTTGAGCAACTTTTTGCCGAGGAATGCTGCCATCAAACAATGTATCAGCACTTTGCATCACAATTTGGTTGGAGTTATCTTCATTTTTTAAACCACCAGGTCGCACAATGGTATAGTTTAGACCGCTTTTCTGGATATACTCCTCAGCTTGCTTTTTCCAATACAAAATTAGCCAGAACAAGTTTAGGGGATGGAAAAACTGGGAAGCTGCCAAAGAAGAAACCAAGACAAAATGCTCAATTCCTTTAGCCTTTGCTGCATCTACCAAGTTTTTAGTCCCTTCATAATCAACTTTATAAGGTCCAGTCACGTCAAAACTAGGTTTTGCACCAGTGGCGCAAAGGACGACTGTGCTATCTCCCAAAGCAGCAGATAAGCTCTCTGGCTGCAGAACATCACCCTGCACCAACTCAGCATCCGCCGGCAAAATACTCCTTGCTTTGTCTACATCCCTGACTAAGGCACGAACGGGAATATTCCGCGCTATCAGTTCTTGTACTATCCGGCGACCTGTTTCACCTGTTGCCCCTGCTACTAATGCTTTCATGATAAACGCTATCCTGGAAAACTAGTATCGGTTTTTCAGTTTTCTATTTTAGAGATTCTGTAGAGATTAGATGAACTACATGACAGATGATTGAGATTTCCGCCAAAATGGGGATTTAGTACGAAACTCTTTACTTACCAGGGGAATTATTAATTTAGACCAACGCTCTTACTATAGAAGAACGCTTTTATGCTTTCAAAGAACCAAGATTATCAATCCTTTGACACACCAGAAGCACTCTTGTCCGTAACATCTTCACGAGAACAACCTGGGGAGGTTAGCCAAGAAGTCATTGTAGGCACCCCAGCACGATTTGATGGGCGCTATAGCGACTATATGGAAATGTATGCTGCATCTGGAATGGTTGTTGAATATCTTAATAATCACGCCTCATGGTTTTCACGCTGTGCTGAACCCATGAAGGTGGAACCACTAGGGGAAAACGGCTATGCTTTAGTCATTGGTCGCTTTGGTTCTTTTGGTTACGAAGTAGAACCAAAAGTTGGTTTAGAACTATTACCGTCCGAGGAAGGAATTTATCGTATCCGCACTATCCCGATTCCTAACTATCATGCTCCTGGTTATGATGTGGACTATCGGGCTTCGCTCCAGTTACAAGAAAACTTAGCAAACGATTCTTCTACCTCTTTGGGTGAAATCACCCGGGTAGAGTGGCAATTGGATCTCACTGTTTATATTCATTTTCCAAAGTTTATTCAGCGATTACCCAAGTCCTTGGTTCAATCTACAGGCGATCGCCTACTTAACCAAATTGTCCGCCAGGTTTCTCGGCGCTTGACTCGCAAGGTACAGGAAGATTTTCATCAATCTTTGGGTATTTCTTTTCCTGCTCATTCCAAGAAAAAGCAGTAAGTCACTCCTTTTAGGGAAATTCAAAATTCAAAATTATTTTTTGAATTTGTAATTTTAAGAGAAGTCTGAGCGGAGGATACCTCTGCTCAGAACTTTGGTGATTTTGAATTTGAACAAATCTAGAGTCAATAGCTATTTGTTTTTTTTACCAATAACTAATGACTTATAAATAATAACTATGCTTGACTAAGAATCCTCTGGACAATTTCCACCCCACTGATAGCCTGCCAAACAAAAAGACCCAAAAGCCCAAAATTTAACAGGATATGGGTTAAACGTGCCCAATTTGCTCCTTTTTGCATAAAAGGCGACAGGGAAGCAGATAAAGCAATGAGACTGGTCATACCAAGTCCTGCTAGCAGGTGAGGTCCAACAAATAATTTACCATTGTTGATGTAGGTGACAGCCATCCCACCGATAGCGCCTGTTACCATTAATGCCAACAGTACAGAGCCGATTTGGTGATGTTTGATGCTGTATCTACCCTTTATTAATTCTTTCTTTTCTTCACCTTGAGCATTTCTGGTACGTTGGACTTGTAGTCCTAGATACGCTGCATACAAGGAAAGCAGTAAGAGCGCCCACATCGTTATTGGATGAAAAAAGTTTAACCAATATTTCACTGATGGTGAAAGTTCCAGACCCATAGCTTTTACCCCTATTCTTAAATCTTCATAAAAATTAGCATAACGCTAATTGGGAATGGGGAGATGGGAAGATAAGGAGATGGGGAAATGAGAGGACGCCCAGATGTGGAGAATCACTAATCACTAGACTAATAATGACTAAAAGTAACGATGTCTTGCTGCTGTCGGCTACGAAAAATGGTGATATCAAGCAGGTGCAAGCCCTGCTTGATGCTGGTACTCAGGTAGATATAAGCGATCGTGATGGTACTACGCCCTTAATGTTTGCTGCTCATTTAGGCTACACCGAAATTGCGCGATCGCTTCTTGATGCTGGTGCCAATATCGATTTGAAAAGAAAGCGCTATGGGTTGACGGCTTTGATGTTAGCAGCAAGTGCTAAACAGCTTGACATTGTGAGGCTTTTAGTATCTAAAGGTGCAGATGTCAATGCTACAAATGAGGATGGTAGCACTGCCTTGATGATAGCCGCCCTGAAAGGACACGCTCATGTGGTGCAGGTCTTACTTGCCGCTGGTGCTAAGGTTGATGTCAAGGATAAAGATGAGGACACGGCTTTTCAACTGGCAGTGCGCGCTGGACATACTGCAGTTGTACAAGCAACACTACAAAATGATGTCAATGTCAATGCCCAAGATGAAGAGGGAGAAACTGCACTAATGGTTGCGGCGGACTTGGGACACTTGGATGTTGTGCAAGCACTGTTGACAGCAGGGGCTGATGTTAAGGTGCAAAACCTTGATGGTGGTACAGCTTTATCAGCAGCAGCAGCAGCAGGGCAGAGTGCGATCGCAGCGGCAATTCTTGCTCACGATGCTGATGTCAATGTTCAAGACAAAGATGGTGAAACAGCCCTGCATCTTGCTGCAGTTGAAGGTTATACCGATGTGGTAAAAGTTTTACTCAGCCATGGTGCGAATGTTCACATAAAGAACCATTTAGGAGATACACCGCTACTTTTAGCAGCTTTGCAAGGACACAGCCAAGTTGTTGAAGCACTACTGCGTCAAGGAGCAAATGTGAAAGAGAAAAACTTAGGTGAGCAACCGTTGACGCTAGCAGCTGTGCAGGGACACACAGAGATAGTGAAGATATTGCTAGACCACGGTGCTGATGTCAATACTCAAGGGGATGATGGGAAAACCACGTTAATTAAGGCAGCAGAACGCAACCATACAGGCGTGATTCAAGAGCTCTTGACAAAAAGAGCAAATGTAAATATGCAAGACTCGGCTGGGGCGACAGCACTAATGTGGGCAGCTTCGCGGGGTTATAACGAGGCGGTGCAATTGTTGCTTCAAGCTGGGGCAGATGTAAATGTCAAAAACCAAGGTGGTTATACAGCTTTGATGCTTGCAGAGTTTAATGGGTATCCTGATGTGGTGCGGAGTCTCTTGGCTGCAGGTGCACAAGAATAATGAACAAGCCGTCAAATGAGGAAAATGATGGAAACCACAAGCAACCATCAGGTTTTTTGGGTAGGAATCGGATGTGTTAGAGGAACTTCACGACAAGTGATGGAAAGGGCTATTCAGCAAGTTTTTAGAGAAAATCAACTAGAAGAAAGTGCGATCGCAGGTATTACCACCATTAATAGCAAATCTCAGGAAGTTGGTTTATTGGAACTTTGCCACCACCGCAATTTGCCTTTGAAAACCTTTCCCTCTAATGTCCTCAGCAAAGTCTTTGTCCCCAACCCATCCAAAGTTGTGGGAAAAGAAGTGGGAACCCCTAGTGTGGCGGAGGCGGCTGCTTTATGTGCGGCTTTTGACTCTACCTTCCTAAAGTCTTTCCAAAAAGGGGAGATGACAGAAGGGTTCGGAGTAAGATTAGTCGTTGCTAAACAAATTTTCCGTTTGGATGGGCAACCAGGAGTGGTAACGGTAGCTGTGGCTCAAGCTGAAAAAGAATGTACGGTTAATACATTGACATAGCATGAATCGGTCATTGAAATAGCCACACTTATTTCAAGTTCATAATGACAATACAGAATGTTTTGAAATTTCTAGCTAATAGCTCAGCTTTGATAGTAGCATATAATGAGATTTAACAGTCAACAAAACATAATGTTTCAATCAATTTTTCTTAAAAAATAATTAATAATACTAGAAACTAGTGCTAGCACAATTGAACCTAACAAAGCCGCACCAAAATTACTAATTTTAAATAATTCACCAGGAGTCAGAGCGCTTGCTAGCCAAAGAGTGAGAGCATTAATGACAAATGTAAATATCCAAAAAGCCAGCAAGGTAATAGAAAATGTCAATATACTTAAAATAGGTCTAATTATTGCATTGATCAACCCGATAATTATCACAGCAATAAGAGCTGCTACAAAATTTTTGATAAAGAATCCAGGAACAATATGAGCCGTAATCAGCAATGCTACGGCAGTTCCTAGCCAAGTGAATAAAAAGTGTTTCATAAGATATTTTAAAAATTAATAATTTTCCTTTTTCTATAAGATTCTTTATTCTTATTGTTTTTTCTTCAAAAGAATATCCTTTTTGGGAACTAGCATTTCATAATACCTCTGAATTGGAATATCTTAATCGTATTATAGAGATCGGTTTCGATAAGTAGCTCGACGTGAATAAATGTAGGATGGGTTAGCAAAGCGTAACCCATGTGGTTAAACAATTGATGCGTTACGGCTACGCCTAACACATCCTACGAAAAATTCTGTCCGCCTACTTATCAAGTTTGAAAAGGTGTATATAAAAATATAGAGCCGATTTTCCTAGAGCCAAAATTGAACTATAGAAAATCGACTCCTTATTTAATAAAGAATGGTCATGTTATCCTGGAAGACGGCTAATTATTCCTAACTCATTTTTTACCTCAGCTTAGAGCAAAAACAACAATTGTTATGTAACCTACAAAACTTTCTGTAAGTTACACAGTCATTGTTCAAATTCCCTTCGAGCTTCTACATCAACCTCAGGTGATAAACTGGCTCTTTAAATGAACTGATATTTCTCATTTTGATGCATTGTTTATCTCCCCCGTCGTCGCATGAGAATCTCCCAAGTTTCTCCGCCAACAACACCGTCAGCATCCAAACCATAGCGCTTTTGTAAAGCGACTACTGCAGCTTCCGTTGCTGCGCCAAAATCGCCATCAACATCTCCTTTGTTCAATAGACCAAGTTTTTGTAGTCGTTGTTGCAACTGAGTCACCTCAGAACCACGCATACCTGCACGTAAAATTGGGAATCCTTCTGAAGTGTATGGAATTGAAGAGACTTGCTGAGAACGAGTTGTTAAGCCAGGGCGAGAGGATTGTTGAGTACGTATGGTTTGTGCAGAACGAGTTGTTGAGCCAGAGCGATCGCTTTGCTGAATACGAGTTGTTTGCTCAGAACGGGTCGATCCAGAGCGAGTAGATGTTGATTGTCTTATGTAAGTGCTCTGTGAACTAGCAGTCGCAGTCCGTGTTGTCGGTCGTGGTTCTGGCTTGGAAGTCGCACCTGTGGTGTTAGCAGTCGCAGTCCGTGTTGTTGGTCGTGGTTCTGGCTTGGAAGTCGCACCTGTGGTGTTAGCAGTCGCAGTCCGTGTTGTTGGTCGTGGTTCTGGTTTGGAAGTCGCACCTGTGGTGCTGGTATTTACACTTGATGTTGTCGGTCTTGAATCAGAACTAGGAACAACAACTTGATTATTGGAGGTATTATTGGAAGTCTGAGATGGAACAGGAAACTTACTTGTAGAGTTAGGTGCTGGTCCAGAGGATGCGACTACTGGTTCACCAGGGAAGAGCTGCCGCCATGTTGATGCATCTACAATACCATCTGCTTTCAAACCCGCTGCTTCCTGAAAGCGGGAAACAGCGATCGCAGTATTTTCGTTGTAAACCCCATCAACTGTGCCTGTGTAGAAACCTAAAAGTTTTAAAGCTGCTTGAAGTTCTGTAACACGCTCTCCTTGGCTACCAACTTGGAGAGTAGGACGATTGATGCTTTCTGGGGAAGTAACCTGTGCGATTTGTTGTGGTTGACCTGCCACCGACACTGTAGCAGAGAAGCTAAGGAGCAGAGACACTCCAAAGTAAAGCAGTCTTTCAACCTTTGATAAAGATTTATACCTCTGCTCTCTTTTGATTGCACAGCGATTTACGGTTGGATTGAGAAACCGTAAGTCACTCAAGATACTTGTTTTCATGCTGCCTTTCCTGGAAATCGCCCCTGAGTAATCTCATGCTAATATACTTATCGGCAATTGGTGTCTAATGCAACTATAAGTCGCGGTATTTTAAATTTTCCATCAGGAATTGAAATACGCAATTGCACTATTAACCGCTTCCTCTTGACCGACTAATGACACATAAAGTTCCCGTAAATATAGATCAGCAGCAGCCACTGCATCTGCAGCACTGACAGATGCGATCGCCTCCTGAAAATCCCTATCAAAATCAATTCCCAATCCCAAAATTTCATACCAGCCATACAGCTGGGCGATTTGTGCGTTGGTTTGTTTGCCCAAAGCGTACTGTCCCAATATCTTGTTTTTAGCTGCTTGGAGCGCGTCTTCCTCAAGTTGCGTCATTGATAGTAAATTGACTTCTGTGTGCAGACTCGAAAGAGCTACTTGAGTATTTTCGGGTGCTGTCCCCATGTAAACGACAAATGATGCTGGAAATAGTCGTGTTGGGTAAAATGCCGATACCTCGTAAGCCAAGCCACGCTTTTCGCGCAATTCCACAAACAAACGACTGGAAAGACCATTTCCCAAGTAGGTAGACAGCAACTTCAATGCTGCATAGTCAGCCGACAGTACAGATGGTCCCAGGTAACCTAGCATAACGATAGATTGCTGTGTCTGTTGAGGCGCAATCGTGATTTGGCTTTCAACGCTCAGTTCTGGGAACTCTAGTCTTGGCAATGGCTGATCCGGGGGAGCTTGCCAATCACCAAAAACTTCTTCCACAAGTGCGATCGCATTTTCTGGTGTGATTCGTCCAGCAATACTGATAACAACATTATCTGGACGGAAATGAGTCTGATGATACTGCACCAAGTCTGCACGAGTGAGGCGGCTCATAGTCGCTTCATTTCCCAACGCCGACCTTGCATAAGGATGGTTTTGGTACATTGCATCCCTCAGTTGGTCAAAAGCTATGGTAAACGGGTGCTCTTGTTGTGAGCGAATATCCTGTAGGGCTATACGCCTTTCTAGTTCCACCTCTGCTTCTGGAAATGTTGGCGATCGCATAATTCGCCCAGCTAAAGTCAAAATTTCTGCAAAATCTGAGGTGACGGTCTTCAACGAAAGTAAAAAATAATCAGCTGCGGTATCTGCGCTCAAACTTGCTCCCACAGACTCTACTTGTTCAGCAATTTTCAAACTCGAAAGTCCATCGCAGCCTTTGGTCAATACTGTTGATAGCAAATGTGTTAACCCAGCTTGTGCCTCGTTTTCATAACAACTCCCAGCGCGGATAAAAATTCGTGCTGCAATAATATCTGCAGCCGGATTTTCAGCCACTAGCACAACAATGCCATTGTTTAAGACTGTGCGATGAATATGCGATTTTTGCAGCGATGTTGTCATTTATTATTTGTCCTTTGTCATTTGTTATTTGTCCTACCCTAGCTTGTGGCAAGTCTTTAGTTTTTTATGACTGTTAAGCGTTTTCTACCCCGGAGGTTTTGTAAACCAGCCCAGAGGCTCGAATGGTTTGTGCTATCATCTTAGTACCGACTCTTCAAGGCTACTAAAAGCCCACACTGTACCCCATAAGGATCAGTGTAGATAGTTTTCTTTTCCTGAGTGTTGATAACTAATAATTAAGAGGGTTTGAGTACTGTAACTGCGTAATGATTGGGTGAAAGATAATCTTGCGCTAATTTTTGCAGTTGTTTGGCACCATAGGATTGAATTTGCCAGGGATAAGTCACTGATAAATCAGCTTGGGCAATGGTGTTGTAGTATCCGTAAAGCCCTGCAAGTTGATTTGGTGTCTCGGTAGAAAATGCATAGTCGTTACACAACACCCTTTGACTGCGGACGAGTTCCGGCTCATGAATTCCGTTGTCAATTAAATCCTGCAAATGAAGGCGAATTAAAGATTCGACTCGTTCCACATTTTCTGGTTCTAACCAGGCTGTAATTGTAAATAAACTTGCGTCTTGTTGTAAGGAGAAATGGCTGCAAATACCCTGCACCAATTGCTGCTCTTCTCGCAAATCCCACACTAGACGAGAGGTACGCCCTTCTGCTAGTAACACAGAAAGCAAATCCAACCCATAAGAAGTGCGTAGCGCTTCCACTCCTGGTCCTACCCAAGCCATTAATAATCGTGCCTGCTCTAGGCGTGGTAGATACAGTTCGTGACGCCGAATTCCGGCTATGATTGGCTTGGCGACTGCCTTTCTTTGAGGACAGTCACAGCAGCGATCAGCAAAATCTGCAAATGTGCGGCTCACTAATTTTACAGCAGGTTCTTCGGCTATGCCGCCCACAATCACCACTGTCATGTTTTCTGGTTGGTAGTGAGCGCGGTGAAAACAGCGCATCACCTCTGGAGATTGCTGCATCAATTCTTGCTCACTCCCTAGTATGGAACGTCCATAAGGATGATGTTGGTACACACTGGAGATGAGAGCCTGAAAACCTATCCAATCTGGGTCGTCATGTGCTTGACGTATTTCCTCTAGCACAACATCCCGTTCGCGAATAAATTCATCATCTGGTATTGCTGCTCTTAACAGCAACTCTGCCAATTGTGGCAAAGTCTCTTCTAGATACATAGAAGCTGTGGTGAGCGAGTAATGGGCGTAATCGTGGCTTGTCGCCGCATTTGTGACCCCACCTCGATTTTCAATTTTCTGATCAAATACCCCTGGCGGTAGAGTTGCAGTACCTTTGAAAATCATATGTTCCAAAAAGTGAGCCATACCAAACCACGGTTCTGGCTCCGAGTTGGCACCTGCACGTACCCAAACATCTGCCACAACTACAGGGGTAGTGGGAATTTCTTGATGAATCAAAGTTAAGCCGTTGTCTAGTTTGAAAACCGAGGCTGGAAACACCTTATTAATAAGTTCTGGTAACAATTTTTTACAGATCTAACCACAATTTAGCCCAATTCTTGCGATTGTAACTCTTATTAGTCCCTTTATTTGGATTAGTTTACATTGTTGGGAGCAGAAAGCCCACTCCTTCTGGGTGTGGGGACGCCAGACACCTACGGAGGAGCCAGTGCGTTGCGCGGGTTCCCCGCGTTGTAGCACCTGGCGTGTTTCCCAAAGTGGAGCATCTGGCGTTGGAAACCCTCCTTCAGTGCTGACTCATCAATGCGTAGCACCTTTAGGTGCCGTCCAGATATCCGTGCTATGGTTAGATAGCTAAGGTGAGACTCCTTCACCATCGTGAAAATTCTGCTGAAATAGTGCAGCACTTTTAGGTGTAAATTATTGAGCAACGAGCCACGATAACTCGTAAAACAGTGAAGGCATTCTAACAACTGTCGAAAACTTAAAAGTTTTTGGAGTCATCCACGTACCGTGGGGCACACGGGAACGCACCTTGAAATGGGTAGACGCTTGGGGAGTTGTCCTTAAGTGGGTCATAGCTTAAAAAACTGTGACTCGGACAAGTATGAACCGTAAGACCTGTAATAGGGGCAACCTGACACAGGCAAGTTCAGCCCAAGAATCCTACGGCTTTAAGCCGTGGGAGTGTCAAATAGTTTTTCCTTCACACTATGGAAAGGTTTTTATCAATTATGAATTTTTTAACAGGCTTCTTAAAGTGTAGAGTTGCACAAATGCATATAAGGCCTGTTTATATCTCATACTATTTTTAATTTTGAATTATTAATCAGTTGCTAGCTGACTCATTTCAATAATTAAAGCTCCCATATCTCAACTGATCAAGGGAGCTATTATCTTAGTTCACCGCAACGCCGTTTTACCTAAGTTTATGACCTGGATAAACCAGGTGGGTACCGATGTTTTTCGTTTAAAGTTTCCGGATACTTGGCCCGGTCTACTGCCACGAAAATTGTATGGTTCCCTTTTGCTTTTAGACATAGATCAAAAAACTTTATGGCAGTCACCAACGTCGCAGTGCAACAAAACTATTATAGCTTTCAAAAAGATTTTGTGTATGACCAGTTGAAAATTCCTTGCAGGTTTAATTGGGATACCAGATAGATTCTATATTTCGGGCGATCGCCATCGCTTGATCTCGGTTGTGAGTGTCCAGCAAAACAGTGACGTGTCCCAGCTTGCGCCCAGGTCGTGATTCTGTTTTTCCGTACCAATGGACGCGCGCTTGAGGAATCTGCTCTATTTGCTGGCGCTTGGTCATATAATCACTTGAAGAAATTTCATACCCCAAGAGGTTAACCATCACAGCACCAGGGCAAATCATAGCTGTGTTACCTAACTGCATACCACAAACAGCTCGCAGGTGCTGCTCAAATTGAGAAGTTTCGCAAGCATCTATGGAGAAATGCCCTGAGTTGTGTGTGCGAGGCGCGACTTCATTAATCAGCACTTTGCCATCAGAATTCAGAAATAACTCTATTCCAAAAACTCCCACTGCTTCCAAACTATTTAGCAAAGTGCGGGCAATGTTTTCTATTTCAAGAGCCACTTCTAATGAAATATCAGCGCTTGCCAAGACCCGCCGACACACCTGTTCTTCCTGCTGCGTTTCTACAACTGGGTAAGTGACGACTTTGCCATCCACAGAACGCACTGCAATCACTGCCAGTTCTCGTTCAAAGGGAATAAATTCTTCTAATAGAAAAGATACTTGACTTTCAACTATTTTTGTAATATCTGATTCTAATTTTTGCTTTAAAGTTTCTTTATCCTTAATGATGAAAGTTCCCTGACCATCGTAACCGTGGCGTCGGGTTTTGAGAACAACAGGAAAGCCAAGTTGGCTTAAAGTTGTATCATCCTCAGCTAATAAGTCCAAAGCCACAAACCGAGGAACTGGTAAACCCAAATCGCGTAAATAGCAGCGCTGGTGATATTTATCTAAAAGGGGAGCTAAGGCTTCTAGTTTAGGACGGAAGCAAACTCCTTGTTGTGCCAAGTTAGATAAAGCTTGAATGTCAACAAACTCATTCTCAAAAGTGATGACATCAGATTTTTTGGCTAATTCAGCCGTGGCGTTAGCATCATTAACTGGGGCGAAAATGTTGTCTGCTGATATGGATACAGCTGGATCGCTACTGTGAGGAGTTTGCACCACCAATTCCACTCCCAACCTCTGAGCAGCATCTCCCATCATCCATGCTAATTGTCCGCCACCTATAACACCAACACGCTTCATCGACATCCTAAAAAATTACGAGTTTTTACGTTAGTTTTAGAGTTCACAAGTTTTAGAGTTCACACCACCTGCTTTTTGGCACAGTTCTTTAATTTGCGCTCCATCTGGTATTGCTTCAGGAAAGTCTGTGCCTGTAATATTCACATTAGTAAATATGGACCGCTTTTTTTAAAACAGCATTGCTCAAGTCAGCCCCTGTTAAGTTTACCTTATCTATCATTGCATTTGTTAAATCTGCTTTGTGTAGAAGGGTAGTTCACACGGAGAGAACAACAACGCGATCGCCCCAAAAAGATAAGCGCTTTGCATCATCAAGTCCTTCCTGCTTTGCTCTCTGCTTTGCTCTACCAATAGATGAGTTGACAATGGTCATCAAACCTGAAGCAGATAATTTGGGAGAAGGAATGACACTTGCAACTCCTATACTCAAAGTAACGAAATCACTCACTTTTGAAGCCGCATTGACTAACTCTAAGGCTTTTACAGAAGCTCGAATTGTTTCTGCTACCTGAAAAGCTTCTTCTGCATCAGTTTTTGACAAAATGAGCGCGAATTTTCCACCACCATAGCGGGCTATGATATCTATTGGGCGTCGCTTGCAGGTGCTAATGATATGAGCAACTTTGCACAGACATTCATTTCCAGCTTGAAAGCCATAAGTATCGTTGTAAGACTGGAAAAAATCTATGTCACACAGAATTAAAGAAAGAGGTAACTGCACTTTTTCTAATCGTTTCCATTCGCGCTGTAAGTATTCATCAAAGTAGCGACGGTTAGCAAGCTGAGTCAGAGGATCAAAAGAAGCAAGACTTTGCAGATCCCGATTTGCCACTTCCAATTGCACTGTGATCTGGCACTCTCGTTGAATTTGGTGTCGCAGTTCTGCGATTGCCCCCTTGTATGCTACCAAGCGATGGACTCGCTGACGCAGGACCTCCCAATCAATTGGTTTTGTGATGTAATCCGTCGCACCTACCTCAAAAGCTTTATGAATCGACTCTTTGTCATTGAGAGAAGTGATCATCAAAACTGGAGGACAATCATTACCTAAAGTCGCTCGCATCTGAGCACAACAAGCAAAGCCATCAATTCCTGGCATCATAGCGTCTAATAAAACCATATCTGGAGATTGCTGCTGACAAATATCTAAACAGTGTTGTCCGTTACACGCTTCGACAACCCGATATCCTTCTTTTTCTATAACTCGTTGCAGGACCAAACGAAAGGTTTTTTCATTATCTACAATCAAGATCAAAGGTAAATTATTCTGTGAGTCTGGACTAGCCATGCTGTCTCCTTAGATGTTGTCATTGCAAAGCAGCTTCTACCCGTTCATACTCTTTCTGAATCTGCCAGACCAGCGTAGAAGTACTGTCAGTGGAACCAACAGGTTCAACTCTTCTCATTCTTTACATTGAGCAAAAAGCATTGCTCCAACTGAGACGTTTTTTGACTTTTCCATTGCTTGGTCAACTCTAAACAAATGTGAAATTGTCCATTTCTCTTTAGAAAAAATTATAGTTTTCTGTAAGTCGTCATAAACTCCAGCAATTTATCCTAGTTTTGTAAATTTAGTGACCGTGAAATAATCAATTTTCCAGCAAGAGTCAGTCCCTCGTTCGGAAGACGAGTATTGAAGTCTCTGTAGAGAAGTTTATTTAGAAAATAAATTTTTAAAGTCTATCGTGCATTTAACCAGTTAACGCAACTTTACATACTTGCTATGACTAAAGGTTGAAAGGCTATCTGCTTTTAGAGCAGACACTTACTGATTTGTTTAAAATTATTGATTTTCAAATGTCCAAGTAAAGTTTATTTTCTTTTGATGCAAAAATAGACTAGAGACTGTTAGCCTGTAAATTGAAGAAAGCATACATTGAACCCTATTACAGGTGTTTTAGGTTCTTAACAAAGCTTTACAACTATTAAATAATCTTTAGTTCTCTACCAACAGGTAGACTTGTCAAAAATAACCAAGAAAATTATATTGAGTTTCTAAATATTATGCCAATTCGATTTCCCAGCCCCAATATGAAACATTATCGTAATGAATGGATTGAGGAATGGTGCCTAGAAAATGGCTGGACAGATTTATTTGAGGAGCGGTGTAACAACTATTGGGCATTTCCGCCAGGGGCAGTTATGCCTGAGCCAATTCCCACCCATATCCTGAGAGTGATTAAAGCGCAAAAGGGGCTGACATTTGAGGAAAAATTGTGGTCGCTATCAGCTGTGTTTGGCACAATTGTAGCCGTCGTTTCTACCTACTTATTTAAATGTCCAATGCCTCTGGTTTTGGCTTTTGCTTTTGATGCAGTTACGGCAGCTCAGCTTGAGGTTGAGTGAGGTGAAAAATTGAGTCATGATGACTATGGCGTATTTAAGGGTGGTTGACCTTTGGTAGAAGTACCTGAGCGTGGATACGCCCCACTAAATATTTGGCTGAGCTGTTCTACTGAAAAAGACTGTATCAGACTCAAATTTAACTGTGGTTGGCTAATAAATTTGGCGTAGGATGCGCTGAGATAGGGGCGATATTGCACCTGCTGGCTCAAATGAGTTTGGAAGAACGCCAAGCTTAGGGCGTTGACATAGGATTGAGCGATCGCCGGATCAGGACCAATTAAGCTTGATGGAACAGGCAAAACTTTCCTCTCAGGACTTATTTTATCTGCAGCAGAGAAATGTGTTCCATTCTCGATTAAGGCAAGGTACTTATTTTGAGTTTGTAGCCAGGTGAACGGAAGAATTTGTTCTGGTACAGCTGGCGTAAAAATATCTTGAGTCCCTGCAACCAGCATCACAGGAACTTGAATTTGGCTCAATCCCTTTTGTCCTAAAATTATGCTATTCAAGGGATTAAGTGCCATGACTGCTTTAATCCTTGGGTCAGGTAGGGGATAATTGTTAGGCTGTAGCTCAGCAGCTCGGCATTGTAAGAAAACTGACAAATTTAAAGAACTATTGGAAGCACAATCCTTACGAATTTGCTCAAAATTAATCGTTGCTCCTGCCAAAGCTAAAACAGTATAACCTCCCAAAGAATGACCAATTGCGCCTACCTGTTGTAAATTCAGTTGTCCTTTTAAGGTGGGGTTATTCTCAGAAAGACGCTGGAGTTCATCCAAAACAAACTTGACATCTAATGGACGATTAATAAATTCTGTAGGTTGTGGTGAACCTGTTAACCCAGCAAAGTACTGCTCGAATTTCTTAGCATCACTCCCAGGATGTTCAAGGACAGCAACTGCAAAGCCATGGGAAGCCAAATGCTGAGCCACGTAAGCAAATGTCTCACGATCCTCTGCTACGCCGTGAGAAATCACGATCACGGGGAAAGGCGGCTTTTGCGTATTTTGAGTTTTCGTTTCTGTTTGGGGGAGATACAAATCAACCTCGAAACGTCGATTGCGGGAGTTATCATTAAGAGTCAGAGTTTGTTTTGAAGAGCGCAAAGAACCTGCGCGCTTTAAGTCTGGCTGTTGGGAAAAATCCATGCTTGGCTGACTTGCTGCTTCTGCTTCTGCTGTTTGTTTGAGTGCAACAACAATTGCATTTCTTTTTTGAAGGAGTTGTGACAAGTTACCAATGATGCCTTGAGTTTTGCTCAAGTTTAGTCTTATGGTTGGGCTAGGATAGCGACGCAGTACATTGACAACAGTTAAGCCTTCTGGGTCAGTAGCAGAGATAATGAGCGCAGAACGTAGAGCATAGAAACCATTTTGTCTAGTTTCTGTAAGTAGCAATTCACCCAGACGTTTAAGCAGATTTTCACCAATGGCTGAGTACGTGAACTGGGAGACTAGGGTGGGAGTCACCTCCAGCTTTGTCTGGAGGAAACCTCGCAGTTGTGCTAACTGCTGTGGCTTGACACGTTTTGCATAGAAGGAGAATTCCTTCGTCACCTTACCTTCTTTAGCAAACGCCTCCAAAGAAGATGTAGAAACAGAAAATTCACCAAATGGGGGGTAGTAGAATTCAATCTCCTCTGCTCCCAATCCTGGAGTTGTCGTGACGATATTGGAGAGAATTCCAAAGGCGAAAGCACCGAATAATGTTCGTAGCCAACTTTTGGGAGCAGACCAACGATCCATCACACCTAGTTGCACATTTGAATTAACTTTTACTGTGTTATCAAGTCTTGTCATTTCAGAAATTTTACTTAGCTATCTAAGTAAAGACAGTACCTTATATTGGGGTTTATACGATAGAAAGAAAAATTTTCTCGTAATATCAAGCAATAAAAAACCCAGCTTCTTCTAGAAACTGGGTTGAGAGGTGTTGAATTTGCTTAGCTCAATCCCTTCATCGATACAACCAAACGCGTAACAGTGAAAGTAACTGTTCAATATCTACAGGTTTGGTAATGTAGTCGGATGCGCCTGCTTCAATACACTTTTCTCTATCGCCTTGCATTGCCTTTGCAGTCAGTGCAATGATTGGTAGAGATTTAAATTGATTGTTCTGCCGAATCAGGCGGGTTGTTTCGTAACCATCCATGTCAGGCATCATGACATCCATCAAAACGACATTAATGTCTGGTGTTTTTTGCAAAACTTCAATCCCATCTCTACCATTTTCGGCATATAAAACCTGCATTTGGTAGCGCTCTAGCATACTTGTGAGGGCAAAGATGTTACGCACATCGTCGTCTACAATCAGAACTTTTTTGCCCACAAGTACCGGGTCATTAGAATGCAACTGTTCCAAAATTTGTCGTGTGGGCGCAGGCAAATTTGCTTGAACTCTGTGCAGAAATAAAGCTGTTTCATCAAGCAGGCGTTCTGGGGAACGCACATCTTTGACAATAATTGTCTCTGCCAAACGCCTGAGTTGAGTGTCTTCTGCCCGACTCAACTCTCTTGCTGTATAAACGATAATTGGTAGTGCTTCACCATTGGGCTGTTGTTTGATTTGTTCAATGAGTTCAAACCCGTTCATGTCGGGTAGACCCAAATCGAGAACGAGACAATCAAAATACCCATTACGTATGGCTTCTAGCGCTTCAGCACCAGTTCTCACAGCAGTGGTTGCAACATCGGTGTTACCAATTAGTTCCACGATACTGTGCCTTTGATTTTCGTCGTCTTCTACGACCAACAGATTCTTGACCTGGCGTTCAACGAAACCTTTGATTTTCGTCAATGCTTGATGCAACGTCTCACTACTAATGGGCTTTTGTAAATAAGCAATTGCACCCAGTTGTAATCCACGCTGTCGCCCCTCTTCAACTGTCATGATATGCACTGGGATGTGACGAGTACTTGGATCATGCTTGAGGCGATCTAGTACAGTCCAACCATCCATTTCTGGTAAGCGGATATCCAAGATGATAGCTGAAGGCTGAAATTGTTGTGCCAGAGCCAAACCTGAACTGCCACTGTGGGCGACAATGACCTTAAATTGTTGTTGTCGCGCCATATCTAGAAGGATACGAGCAAAATTGACGTCATCTTCAACGATGAGAAGGACGCGATCGCCTTCTGTGGGTTCTGTGCGATCGCCCTCTTCAAGATTAGCTCTATCATCAATCAGGGGAGTGGTCAGTGGAGTGTAGACAGTTGAAGATGGCGAGATACGAGCAAGTTGAGTTGGGGAGAGAGTAGAAGCCCCAGACCCCTGAGAAATGTCTCGTCTCTTCGAGTTTCCACTCGCCTGCGGTAAATCCTGCAAAGATGTATTCAAGGGCGCCAGTGTCTCCGCAAGCAGAGGGTTTCCCTCCCGCAGCAATGTCTCAGCGTATCCTCCTTCGTGGGGTAAGAACAGTGTAAAAGTACTTCCTTCCCCAACGCGGCTATCAAGTTTAATTTCTCCACCAAGAAGACGGGTGATTTCGCGACTAATAGATAAGCCCAACCCTGTACCGCCATATTTACGACTGGTGGTGCCATCAGCTTGTTGAAACGCTTCAAAAATGATCTTTTGCTTCTCTGGAGCAATGCCAATGCCTGTATCGCTGACTGCATAGGCGATCACAGTCTGAGCGTGATTCAAAATTCTGTGATCTGTACTCCACCCTTGCGTTGCTACGAAAACGTGCAAGCGGACTTCTCCACGCTCTGTAAATTTAAAAGCATTGGCGAGCAGATTTTTCAAGACTTGTTGTAAGCGCTTTGCATCAGTGTAGATGCTTCTTGGCAGTTCTGGAGCCAAGTCAATGCTAAAGTTGAGCTTTTTGTCAATAGCAACTTGCCGAAAAGTCCGCTCAAGGTGTTCTTGTAATTCTGTAAACAGCATCTGATCTATGTCAATTGACATAGTTCCAGATTCAATTTTTGCTAAGTCTAAAATGTCATTGATGAGCGTCAACAAGTCATTACCTGCTGAGTAAATCGTACGACTGTACTCAACTTGTTTAGAGGTGAGGTTTTTATCAACGTTGTCTGATAGCAGCTTAGCCAAAATTAACAAGCTGTTGAGCGGTGTCCGCAATTCGTGGGACATATTCGCGAGAAACTCAGACTTGTATCTTGATGAGAGCGCCAGTTGTTCCGCTTTTTCTTCCAAAGCTTGGCTTGCCCGTTCGATTTCTTGATTTTTGCGCTCTACTTCTTTATTTTGTACGGCTAACAACTCCGACCTTTCTTCCAGTTCGGCATTGGTTTGTTGTAATTCTTCTTGCTGTTTCTTCAGTAAATCCTCGGAAGCTTTGAGCGATTGAGCTTGTTGTTCTAGACGCTTGTTGGTTTCCCTGAGTTCGTTTTGCTGACTTTGTAACTCCTGTGCCAAAGACTGCGACTGTTTGAGTAACTCTTCAGTACGCATACTGGCGGCGATAGTGTTTAACACAATCGCTATACTTTCGGTAAGTTGGTCGAAGAATGACAGATGAATCTCGCTAAAGCGTCGGAAGGAAGCGAGTTCAATCACTGCTGTGACTTGCCCTTCAAAGAGTACGGGTAACACGACGACATTGAGCGGAACTGCTTCGCCTAAGCCAGAGGTGATTTTGATATAGTCATGGGGTACCTCGGTCAGCAGAATGCGTTCTTTTTCCAAAGCGGATTGTCCCACCAAACCTTCACCCAAGTAGAAACGGTTAGCAAGATGCTTACGCTCGCGGTAAGCGTAGCTGCTCAGTAACTTCAAATACTGTGTCTCTTCCACAGCATCCATGATGAAGAATACGCCGTGCGACGCTCCTACCAGTGGTGCTAACTCCGAGAGAATCAGTTTAGATACCGTTTCTAAGTCACGCTGACCCTGAAGCATTCGGGTGAACTTGGCGAGGTTCGTTTTCAACCAGTCTTGCTCAGTATTTTTCTGCGTTGTCTCCCGCAGGTTGGCAATCATCTGGTTGATATAGTCTTTGAGCATGGCGACTTCACCTTGCGCCTCAACCGCAATTGAACGCGTCAAATCGCCCTTGGTGACCGCCGTTGCCACTTCTGCGATCGCCCTTAACTGAGTTGTGAGGGTGGCAGCTAGTTCGTTCACGTTGTCGGTCAAATCTTTCCAAGTTCCAGCAGCCCCCGGCACTTTGGCTTGTCCGCCCAACTTACCTTCAATTCCCACCTCACGCGCCACGGTTGTCACCTGGTTGGCAAATGTCGCCAGGGTGCCAATCATCTCATTAATCGTTTCTGCCAAAGTTTCAATTTCTCCCTTGGCATCCAGCGTGAGTTTGCGCTTCAAGTCACCATTGGCAACTGCTGTCACCACTTTGGCAATGCCCCGCACTTGCGCCGTCAAGTTACCCGCCATCGAGTTCACATTGTCGGTCAAATCTTTCCACGTACCAGCTACGCCAACAACCTGTGCTTGACCGCCCAGTTTCCCTTCAGTTCCCACCTCCCGGGCAACCCGCGTCACTTCTGATGCAAAAGATGAAAGTTGATCCACCATCGTGTTGATAGTGTTCTTCAATTCCAGAATTTCGCCTTTGACATCAACAGTGATTTTCTTGGAAAGGTCACCATTTGCCACCGCCTTCGTGACTTCGGCAATATTCCGTAACTGTGCCGTCAAGTTACCTGCCATCAAGTTGAAGTTGTCGGTCAAATCTTTCCAAGTGCCGGCAACGCCTCTAACATAAGCCTGTACGCCCAGTTTCCCTTCAGTTCCCACCTCACGGGCAACCCGCGTCACTTCCGAGGCAAAGGAGTTGAGTTGATCCACCATTGTGTTGATGGTGTTCTTCAATTCCAGAATTTCGCCTTTGACATCAACAGTTATTTTCTTCGAGAGGTCGCCGTTTGCCACTGCCGTGGTGACTTCGGCAATGTTACGCACCTGTGACGTTAAGGAACCCGCCATCGAATTCACGCTATCGGTCAAGTCCTTCCAAGTCCCTGCAACACCTCGTACTTCGGCTTGCACGCCCAGCTTCCCTTCAGTTCCCACCTCACGGGCAACCCGCGTCACTTCCGATGCAAAGGAATTGAGTTGATCCACCATTGTGTTGACGGTGTTTTTCAACTCCAGAATTTCACCTTTGACATCAACAGTGATTTTCTTGGAAAGGTCGCCGTTTGCTACCGCTGTGGTGACTGCGGCAATATTTCGTACCTGCGCCGTCAAGGAACCCGCCATGAAGTTCACGCTGTCGGTCAAATCTTTCCATGTGCCTGCAACGCCCCTGACATCTGCTTGTACACCCAGCTTTCCTTCAGAACCCACTTCCCGGGCAACCCGTGTCACCTCACTGGCAAAGGAATTGAGTTGATCCACCATGATATTGATGGTATTTTTCAACTCCAAAATTTCGCCTTTGACCTGCACAGTGATTTTCTTAGAAAGGTCACCGTTTGCAATGGCTGTGGTCACTTCGGCAATGTTCCGTACCTGCGCCGTCAAGGAACCCGCCATGAAGTTCACGCTGTCGGTCAAGTCTTTCCACGTACCAGCAACACCTCTGACATCTGCTTGTACACCCAACTTTCCTTCGGTTCCCACCTCACGGGCAACCCGCGTCACCTCACTGGCAAAGGAACTGAGTTGATCCACCATCGTGTTGATGGTGTTTTTCAACTCCAAAATTTCCCCTTTCACATCAACAGTAATTTTCTTGGAGAGGTCACCGTTTGCCACCGCCGTGGTGACTTCGGCGATGTTTCGCACCTGCGCTGTTAAGGAACCCGCCATGAAGTTCACGCTGTCGGTCAAGTCTTTCCACGTACCAGCAACGCCTTTCACCTCAGCTTGTACGCCCAACTTCCCTTCTGCACCCACCTCACGGGCAACCCGCGTCACTTCACCGGCGAAGGAGTTGAGTTGATCCACCATCGTGTTGATAGTGTTCTTGAGTTCCAGAATTTCGCCTTTGACATCAACAGTAATTTTTTTGGAGAGGTCACCATTTGCCACAGCCGTGGTCACTTCAGCAATGTTTCGTACCTGCGCTGTTAAGGAACCTGCCATAAAGTTCACGCTGTCGGTCAAGTCCTTCCAAGTGCCAGCACCACCTTTGACATCTGCTTGTACACCCAGCTTTCCTTCAGAACCCACTTCACGGGCGACCCGCGTCACCTCACTGGCGAAGGAACTCAATTGATCCACCATGATATTGATGGTGTTCTTGAGTTCGAGAATTTCACCTCTGACATCAACAGTAATTTTTTTGGAAAGGTCACCGTTGGCGATCGCTGTTGTCACTTCGGCAATGTTCCGTACCTGCGCTGTTAAGGAACCCGCCATCAAGTTCACGTTATCGGTCAAGTCCTTCCACGTACCCGCAACGCCTCGCACTTCTGCTTGTACGCCCAATTTTCCTTCAGTTCCCACCTCACGGGCGACCCGCGTCACTTCTGAAGCAAACGAGTTGAGTTGATCCACCATTGTGTTGATGGTGTTTTTCAACTCCAAAATTTCGCCTTTGACATCAACGGTAATTTTCTTAGAAAGGTCGCCATTTGCCACCGCTGTGGTGACTTCGGCAATGTTCCGTACCTGCGCCGTTAAAGAACCCGCCATGAAGTTCACGCTGTCGGTCAAGTCCTTCCAAGTCCCTGCTACACCCCGTACTTCCGCTTGACCGCCGAGTTTTCCATCTGCACCCACCTCACGGGCAACCCGCGTCACTTCTGAAGCAAACGAGTTGAGTTGATCCACCATGATATTAACGGTGTTCTTCAACTCCAGAATTTCACCTTTGACATCAACAGTAATTTTCTTCGAGAGGTCGCCGTTTGCCACTGCGGTGGTGACTTCGGCAATGTTGCGCAGTTGTGCCGTTAAGTTCCCCGCCATCAAGTTCACGCTATCGGTCAAGTCCTTCCAAGTCCCAGCTACACCCCGCACTTGGGCTTGCACGCCCAGCTTACCTTCAGTTCCCACCCCTCGGGCAACCCGTGTGACCTCGCTAGCAAAGGAGTTGAGTTGATCCACCATTGTATTGATGGTATTTTTCAACTCCAAAATTTCACCGTTAACATCAACAGTAATCTTTTTAGAAAGGTCGCCGTTTGCCACTGCGGTGGTCACTTCAGCAATATTGCGCACCTGCGCCGTCAAGTTCCCCGCCATCAAATTGACGCTGTCGGTCAAATCCTTCCAAGTTCCAGCGACACCAGGAACTTCTGCTTTTACCCCCAGTTTGCCTTCAGTTCCCACTTCCCTCGCAACTCGTGTGACTTCACTTGCAAACGAGTTCAACTGACCCACCATCGTATTAACCATTTGGGCAGTTTGCAGAAACTCCCCTTTGAGGGGTCTACCTTCAATTTCTGGTGCGATCGTTTGGGATAAGTCACCATTGGCGACAGCCCGAATAACACGCGCTGTTTCAGCTGTCGGCTGGACTAAATCTGTCACCAGCGTATTGACAGAATCAACACAACTTGACCAAGAACCGCGAACATTTCCTAGAGAAGCACGTTCAGTAATTTTACCATCTTTCCCAACAACATGACTCATTCTCTGCAGTTCTGCAGTCAGCCGCTCATTTTGTTCAATAATATCGTTGAGTGTGTCGGAGATTTTTCCTGCGATGCCTGTTTGGTCTAAAGGCATACGGGCAGAAAAGTCACCTCTTTTGACGGCTGCCAGCGTTTTTAGTAGCTGTTTTAAATCTAAAGTATCGCTTTCTTTGGTGGACTGTTCGGTGACCATGATATCGGCGGGGCTTTAAAACTCATATCAATTATCTCTACTGCTGCTTGCTATCAGTTCCAATTGCGTTTTTTTCACACAAGGCATACTAAAACCATCCTGCAAGAGAGATCTTTGCAATTCGCTATTCGACAAGCAGCTGCACAAGAGATGTCGTATAAACTATAACGAATTTAAAACACCTTGATAAAGATAGATTATTTAAATCAATCTTTAGATGGAAAAGTATGAATTCAAAACTCTATCAAATTGTAGATGCGAGATTCTTTAAAAGAGTCTGACTGTAGCTGACTTCATCCCCATGCCGAGAAGCAAAAGCAGGCGCGAGGACAGTAAAATTTTACTATACCGTATCTCTCAGCAGATAGTATTTACAATTTCGGAATATGGCAGGACACAGTAAATGGGCGAATATTAAACGCCAAAAGGCAGTCATAGATGCAAAAAAGGGTAAGACTTTCACCCAACTGTCGCGTGCGATTATTGTAGCGGCAAGAAGTGGGGTGCCAGATCCAGCAGGAAATTTTCAACTGCGCACAGCAATTGAAAAAGCAAAGGCAGCGGGGATTCCCAATGACAATATAGATAGGGCGATCGCCAAAGGTGCTGGTACACTTTCGGGTGATGCTTCGAGTTATGAAGCTATTCGCTATGAAGGTTATGGTCCTGGAGGAGTTGCTATCCTTATTGAAGCCCTAACAGATAATCGCAATCGCACGGCTGCTGACTTACGTGCTGCCTTTAGTAAAAATGGTGGTAATCTCGGTGAAACAGGTTGTGTCAGCTGGATGTTTTCTCAAAAAGGCGTGTGTATTGCTGAGGGAGTTGTTAATGAAGAACAGCTTTTAGAAGCATCTCTCGAAGGCGGTGCTGAGTTTTATGAGATGACTGAGGAACAGACTGCTGAGGTGTTTACTGAGGTGGTTAATTTAGAGAACCTGAGTCAAACTCTCAAAGAAAAGGGTTTTCAGGTGAGCGATGCTGAATTGCGCTGGATTCCCGGTAACAATGTAGAAGTGAGCGATCCAGATCAAGCGCGATCGCTTCTCAAGTTAATCGATACTTTAGAAGGGTTAGATGATGTGCAAAATGTGACTGCCAATTTTGAAATGTCAGAACAATTGATGGCTGTCATGGCTTAAGTAAGGAAATCAACGAACCCACGCTCACCCTCAAATTCACGACTGTACGTATTCAAAGTTCAAAAAATTATTTTGAATTCATAATGCGTGAATTCAACACAAGGCTAATTTGGAAACTCTCCAAGCAATACAAGTAGCACAAAATCCATATTGGAAACGACAACGCTTAGGAGATGTATTTTTTTATTTCTCAGATGAGAAAATGCTATTAGCTTACAATAATTAGCTGTAATTAGCTGTCAATGTGGCTTGAATATTTGAAATGGTAAGTCTGCCAAAATCTACACAGAAACTCCATATCAATAACATGAGACGGACACAAGTGTATGAAATAGTGAGATTGTTGATTTTCCAACGGAAATTCTTACATGAACAAGGTCGCTAAAGCTTTAATCCTATCTCTGGTATTTGCTGCCCCTGTAGCCTTAAGTGCACCTGCTGTCCAAGCCAAAACACATTCTGTTGTCAAGACGACAACTATCGCTGCTAAACCTGTTACGCGTGTCAAAACCACTAAAGTGCGCCATCATAAACATCACGGTAAACACAAAGCCTCCCATAGTGGAAGCCCTGTGAAGAAGTAGTTACTGTAAACCTATTCAATTTGTACTGGTTTGTAGTTGCTTGGCAACAATATTAATTTTTATTGCTCTACGTTGAGGTGCATAATACAATGACCCCGTTGCGTTTCTCAAGCTTCATCGGGGTTTTTCTATTTTCTCATTTCTCATTAAAAAATCATTGCCAAGAAAATTTTTTTAGAAAATATGAAGGCAAAATCTACACAGAAACTCCACATGAATAACACGACAATGACACATCTTTTTGGGATAGTTAGATGAAGCTGGCTTATTTAGTACTACAAAACTTCTCTTAACCAGGAGTGCTTTTTGTGGTACTAAAAGACACCATATTAAGAGTAGTAGCTACTATTCTATACCCCTTCCTTCAATGAGTTTTCTCTGTGCCACAAGCTCCACTACATTACCTCACTGGAATAAACAGTGAGGTATTTTTTATTTTGTAAGTTGTTGACAAAAGTTCCCTAATTTGTTGTCAAAGTTAACTCAACAAAAGCAAAAATTTACACAAAAACTCCACATCAATAACACGAGAATGACACATCTTATTGGGATATTTGGATTGTTGATTCTTGAGTGCTAAAAGTTTCACATGAGCAAGATCGCAAAAGCATTACTTCTGTCTCTAGTCATTGCTGCTCCTGTAGCTATTTCTACACCTGCTGTGCAAGCAGAAACTCCTTCTACAACGACTACACCAGCCACCACCAAACCTGGTAATACTACGACAACATCAACTGGGAAGAAGAAACCTGGTGCTTATAAGGGGAAAAAAACTTCCCGTCGTCCCAGCACTTCCAGTTCTGCTAAGAAACCTACAGGTAGTACACCGACAACATCTACAAGCGATACAACTAATTTGCCTTCGAGCACTCCATCCACATCGCCTGCTTCAAGCCCTTCAGGTACTTCAGGTAAATAAGTAATAGTTAATCTAGAACCGAATCAGGAAAGCATCTCAGTCAAAACTATAGATCCTCATGCTCATCAAGTTTGTCCTCGCTGTTATGAACAGCGAGTTTTTTTATTTCTTGTTCAATTCCCATCCTTAACTTGCCCTCAATCGCCCGTTTGCGTCAAAATAATAATTAAAACGCTGTAATTTCTCTTAACAATGGTGCAAGCGCAGCTTTCTCAAACCCTTAACCCTCCCCAAACATCGACACATCAGCGGGGATACGATTATGATTTGGTCATCGTCGGCGGCGGGATTGTTGGCTTAACCCTAGCCTCTGCATTGAAAGATTCTGGGTTGAACGTGCTGCTGGTGGAGGCAAAAGTAGAATCAGCAGCAGTAGCCAAAGGGCAAGCCTATGCAGTACATATGCTTTCGGCACTCATTTACCAGGGAATAGGAGTTTGGGACAAAATATTGCCCAACGTCGAAACTTACCGTCGTGTGCGTCTTAGCGATGCTGATTATCCTGGTGTGGTGGAATGGGAAACAGGGGATATTGGCACACAAGATTTAGGTTACGTGGCAGAACACCAAGCACTGTTGCATCCTTTACAGGAGTTTGTCAAAGATTGTGCCAATGTGACATATCTATGCCCAGCAGAAGTGGCAAATATCCAGTATCACCAGGATATGGTGACGATGGATATCAAAGTTGCAGATCAGAGCCGGACAGTTTGTAGTAAATTAGTGGTCGCTGCAGATGGTTCGCGTTCTCGTATTCGTCAAGCTGCTGGAATCAAAACTCGTGGCTGGAAATATTGGCAGTCTTGTATTGTTGCTTTCGTCAAACCAGAAAAATCTCACAACAACACAGCATACGAAAAATTCCAGTCTAGTGGTCCATTTGCGATTTTACCTTTGCCAGGAAATCGTTGCCGGATTGTGTGGACTGCTCCTCATGAAGAAGCAAAAGCTCTATGCGCCTTGGATGATGAGCAATTTTTGGCAGAATTACAAGCGCGTTATGGCGATCAGATGGGCAAGTTGGAATTGTTGGGCGATCGCTTTATTTTTCATGTACAACTCATGCAGAGCGATCGCTATGTCCTCCACCGACTCGCTTTGATTGGTGATGCAGCACACAATTGTCATCCTGTAGGCGGACAAGGTTTAAATTTGGGCGTTCGGGATGTTGCAGCTTTGGCGCAAGTGCTGCAAGAAGCATATGCTCAAGGTGAAGATATCGGTGAGGTTCAAATTCTTAAACGTTATGAACGCTGGCGCCAGCGGGAGAACCTAACAATTTTAGGCTTTACCGATTTGTTAGACCGGATGTTTTCTAATAACATTTTGCCAGTTGTGCTAGTTCGTCGCCTTGGTTTATGGATAATGCAGCGAGTACCTGTAGTCAAAGTCTTTGCTCTCAAGCTGATGATTGGCTTGAAGGGGAGGACTCCAAAATTAGCACAGCATGGAAATTAAATTGAGATTAATACAGTTATAGGGATTTTTTGTAGGGTGCGTTAGGATGAAATCCGTAACGCACCATGCTTAAGGATTTGATGCTGTAATCTCGCATAACACACCCTTATATCTTTTGAAAATTCAAACTGGATTCCTACATAGAAATTGGGAGCGAAACTGATTCCGTGTTAATTTTTGAGCAATAAATTCCAAGTCACTTTCACTAAATTCTCTTTATGAAACTGCTTGCAAAAGTCAATTTGATGATAGGAAAACCACAGATAAACAAGAGATAATTATCTGTGTCCATCTGTATGCATGTGTGGTTCAAAACTTCATAAAATCCTACACTGAAAAAATAATCACTATCTCTTGTAGTTTGTCCGCATTGATTATGACAAATCTTTTGATACAACTACCAGGATTATCTCAAAAAGTATTAAGTAAAAATAAAATGGTCTTGGTTCTCCTCTCTCTATTAAGAAAAGAGAGAAAAATAAACATTCATCAAAGAGAGAAAAATAAACATTCATCCATCAAAAGGCATAAAAACTAACAGTATTTTTATAAAGATGAGTGTGTCAATTTAAAAACATTTTAATATTCAGAGTCGTATTGTCTTTGTATTTTGGGCTATAACAAAGATTACTGACATCAATAAAGTATCAATTCTTAGTAAGGTTTAAGATTTTCATTTCAGATTTTCAAAATTAAAAATACAAAAGTTAAAATTAGCGACGTAAAGCACTTAGTGATGTTAAAGTGGCTAGAAATTCATGTGAAATTTTCAGCGGGAATCGATGCTGAAGAAGCTACAGACAAAGCATATTTCTCTCATTGCTGGTGCCGGACTGTGTGCCTTTTTAGCTGGGGCATTCGTGTCATCTCCCGAGTTAGGAAAATCCGTAAGTCAATGGCTTAAACCGCGCAATAGTCAATCTGAGCAGCTTTCGGAAGCAAGCAAAGCGAAATCACCCGTTTTTGCCTTGGTGTCCCAATCCTCACAAGAACGCGCTGCAAAATTAGAAGCGCTAAAGGGAGGGTCAAAATCAGCAGACCGAAATCGAGCTCGTTATCTTTTGGCGAGTGACTTGATTGAAAAGAAGCAAGCTCAGGCTGCACTAGAGTTACTAGAAGGACTGGAGAAAGATTACCCACTCCTTGCGCCTTATATCTTGCTTAAACAAGCGCAGGCACAAGATATCCTAGGACAAGAAGGCAAAGCCTCAGATCTTAGGCAGAAAGTACTCAAAGAGTACCCAAAAGAATCAGCTGCTGCTAAAGCTTTGTATCTCATCGGATTACCCGAGTATCAGGATAAAGCAATAGCTGAATTTCCTTCCCATCCCCTCACATGGGAAATTATCCGTAAGCGGTTGGAAGAAAATCCTGTTCAGCCGCAATTGCAGTTAGTGTTGGCAAAATATGCCTATGACCAACCAGGTACTGTAGCTGTATTGGATCAGCTGGCGAATGACCCCACCCTTAAACCTGAAGAATGGGAAATCGTTGGTACAGCTTACTGGGAAAACAATGAATTTGGTAAAGCGGCGACAGCGTATGCTAAAGCCACTCGCACACCCCGCAACCTCTACCGCGTTGCACGGGGATTGCAGGTCAGTGGAAAACGAGCAGAAGCCCTTGCTATCTATCAACAAATGACCAAAGCATTTCCAGATGCGAAAGAAACTGGTACTGCCCTCTTGCGTTTAGCAGAAATGGCAACAGTACGCAAAGACGCCCTACCCTATCTAGACCAGGTCATTAATAAATTTCCCGAGAAAGCAGGTACGGCGCTGGTAGAAAAAATCAAAATTCTTCAGACTCAAGACCAAAAGTCAGCTAGTGAGGCTCTAAAGTTACTTCTGACCAAGTACGGCAACTCTGAGGAAGCGGCAGAGTATCGCTGGAAAATGGCAGAAGAAAAGGCGAAAGCCAAAGATTATAAAGCTGCATGGCAATGGGCAGAACCTATCCCCAAAAATAACCCTGACAGTATTTTGGCTCCCAGAGCCAGCTTTTGGGTTGGGAAATGGGCAACAAAAGTGGGGAAAAACCAGGAAGCGAAACAAGCCTATGAGTATACAATTAGCAATTTTCCCCACTCTTACTATTCGTGGCGATCGGCGGCGACTTTAGGACTCAATGTTGGCAATTTCAACACCGTGCGGCAGATGAACCCGGATGTTGTCCCATATCAGCGTCCATTACCAACCGCTGGTTCTGAAACATTTAAAGAATTGTATCTGCTTGGTCAAGACCGTGATGCTTGGTTGCAATGGCAGAGCGAATTTCAAAACAAAATGCAGCCTACCGTCGCAGAGCAATTTACTGAGGGTTTGATGCGGTTGGCAAAGGGAGAAAATATCATTGGGATTGATAAAATTGCCAAATTAGAAGACCGAGAAACACCAGAAGAACAAGCCGAGTATCATACTCTGAGCAAACAAGTCACCTATTGGCAAGCTCGTTATCCCTTCCCCTTTCAAAAACCGATTGAGAAATGGTCACAAAAGCGTCAGCTCAACCCTCTGCTCGTGACTGCCCTGATACGTCAGGAATCACAGTTTGAGCCTAAAGTTCATTCCACGGCTGGTGCAGTTGGTTTAATGCAGGTACTACCAAATACAGCCAAATGGATTTCCCCACAAATTAAGTCAGACATTAAGTCAGACAGTCAAAAAATAAATTTGGAAAATCCTAACGACAACATCATGCTGGGGACGTGGTATTTGGATCACACTCACGACCAGTATGGCAATAACTCCCTGCTGGCGATCGCCAGTTACAATGCTGGTCCTGGTAACGTTGCCAAGTGGTTGCAAACCTTCCCTAAAGGAGATCCAGATGAATTTGTGGAATCAATTCCCTTTGATGAAACCAAAAATTATGTGCGTCAGGTGTTTGGCAACTACTGGAATTATCTAAGACTGTACAACCCAGAAATTTCCCAGTTAGTCGCAAAATATTCTGCTGTACACCCACAATTACCACTTCAGTGATGTTAGTGAGTACAGACGCGCCCTCGCGCGTCTCTAAATCCACCTGCTTCCCAGATACAATAGTGAACAGGTGATGCTCTCTAGCCAACTCATGACATCTTCACAAGACGTAGATACAAAAATTCCTTCTGGTATTGACCTTGAAGTACGTGGCGACTCAAAACCAGCATCAAAACCAGAAATAGACCCCCTAGATCCTCTTGATGAGTTGCCAGGTGAGGTCGAAATGTCAATTTTCGATCACCTAGAGGAGTTGCGACAGCGAATTTTTTACTCGCTCATTGCAGTCGCTGTGGGTGTTATTGGCTGCTTCCTCTTCGTTAAGCCGATTGTTCAGCTCCTAGAAGTGCCAGCACAGGGAGTGAAATTTCTGCAACTGGCTCCTGGGGAATATTTCTTTGTCTCCCTGAAAGTTGCAGGTTACAGTGGATTACTTTTGTCTAGCCCGTTTGTGCTATACCAAATTATCCAGTTTGTTCTCCCTGGACTGACTCGTCGTGAACGCCGCTTACTCGGACCTGTGGTTTTGGGGTCGAGTTTCCTGTTTGCAGGGGGGTTGGTCTTTGCCTACCTTTTATTAGTACCGGCTGCTTTGAAATTTTTCATTAGCTATGGTGCGGATGTGGTAGAGCAACTCTGGTCGATTGACAAATATTTTGAATTTATCTTGTTGCTGCTATTTAGTACTGGGTTAGCATTTCAAATTCCCATCATCCAAGTGTTACTTGGTGGTTTGGGAATTGTCTCTTCTAAACAAATGCTGTCTGGTTGGCGCTACGTTATTTTAGGAGCAGTGGTTTTAGGAGCGATTCTGACACCCTCAACTGACCCACTCACCCAAAGTTTACTCGCAGGAGCAGTCCTGGGGCTTTATTTTGGTGGTATTGGGTTGGTTAAGCTGATAGGAAAATGACCCAACCTGCTCAAATTCACGAGTTCAAAATATCACTTTGAATTTCTTATTATTAGAGGTTATTTATAAAGTGAATATTAAGTGTAAATGCGATGCGTTATGCGCTGCTTTAACGCATCCTACAATTCCAAGTTTGCTTTATAAAGCATCTCTTAGAAAAAACCAGCAGATAAAGTTTGGATAGACTTTGGTAATTTGAGCATCAAAAAATCTAACGCTCAAATGACCAAGCTATAGAAATAATAGGAATTAACAAATACGTTTTGTGCTTTCAATTACTCAATAAACCATTCCGCAGCACGTTCACCTAAATCCAACGGAATGCTCACGGCTTTACCAAGTCGTGGGCGTTCTCGTGTTTGTCTAATATAGGTCTTTACCTGCGTCTCACCACCCATGCCAGTCAGATAATTTGCAACGCTATCTAGATGCTCTTGGTACTCTATCTCACTTAACGGGAAGGAAGCTTGCTCTAAATATTTCCACATAACTTGTAAGAATATTTTACCCTGCGTCCGACGTAACTGGACATCATAGGAGTGTCCCCACTTCTCAAGCAACAGTTCGCGTAATTCCTCTCCTGTCATAGCTTTTCTCAAATATTTTTACATTTAGTTATGATGTTAAGTTCCATTACTCAAGTATGATAGGACTATAAAGAAATGTAATCCTACTAAGAAAGATGCGAGAAATATCTTTGCAAAGAGCATTCTGGCATCCTTGTGGGTATTATCCTTTTCGCTCAGACAAGAGTTTCTGAATGAAAAACTCTTGTTAAATTGTTAACAAAATACACAAAGAACGCGTAGGTTATGGCTCAATTTTCTGAATCAATGGACGTACCCGATATGGGGCGTCGTCAATTCATGAATCTTTTGACATTTGGAACTGTAACCGGAGTCGCTCTGGGAGCATTGTATCCCGTTGTCAATTATTTTATTCCTCCAGCAAGTGGTGGTGCCGGTGGTGGTACAACGGCAAAAGACGAGTTGGGCAACGATGTCAGCGTTAGCAAGTTTTTAGATAGCCACAATGTAGGCGATCGCGTTCTGGTTCAGGGACTCAAGGGAGACCCTACCTATATTGTGGTAGACAGCAAAGAGGCGATTGCTGATTATGGCATAAACGCCGTTTGCACGCACTTAGGTTGTGTTGTTCCTTGGAATGCAGCAGAAAACAAGTTTAAGTGTCCCTGTCATGGTTCGCAGTACGACGCAACTGGTAAGGTTGTCCGGGGTCCCGCACCGCTATCTTTGGCTTTGAGTCATGCGAAAGCAGAAGATGACAAAATTCTCCTGACTCAGTGGACTGAAACCGACTTCCGTACAGGTGATGACCCTTGGTGGGCTTAATCAGAGCTTTTGTCAATAGTCGAAAGTCCACACGAGTTGAAATTTGACTCTTGACTAATGACACGTGACACATGACTAATTAACTAATATCAGAGAAACGTTGTCCTTATAGAGATGAGAATTGTTTGTCAAACAGCGAGCATGGCTCGCAGTGCTAGAGCAATTGTGCAAACGTTGCTTATAGCGATCGCTACAGTGACATTTTTCTTCACCAGCGATGTAGCCTTTCCTCAAACAGCCGCAGCATATCCCTTTTGGGCGCAGCAAACCTACCCCGAAACTCCTCGCGAACCGACAGGGCGCATTGTGTGTGCCAACTGTCACCTAGCAGCAAAGCCGTCTGAAGTGGAAGTCCCCCAGTCTGTTCTGCCTGATACGGTATTTAAAGCCGTAGTGAAAATTCCCTACGATACAAGCGTGCAACAGGTGGGTGCTGACGGTTCCAAAGTCGGCTTGAACGTCGGTGCAGTTCTGATGCTACCAGACGGTTTCAAAATTGCTCCTGAAGACCGCATTCCCGAAGAGTGGAAGGAAGAGGTCGAGGGTCTGTACTACCAACCCTACAAAGAAGACGCAGAAAACGTCGTCATCGTCGGACCACTACCTGGTGAACAGTATCAGGAAATTGTCTTCCCTGTTCTTTCCCCTAACCCCGCAACCGACAAGAACATCCAATTTGGTAAGTATGCTGTTCACCTAGGTGCTAACCGGGGACGCGGACAAGTTTACCCCACTGGTGAAAAGAGCAATAACGCAGTCTATGCGGCTTCTGCTACTGGTACGATTAGCAAGATTGCCAAAACAGAAGATGAAGACGGTAACGTCAAGTATCAACTCAGCATCCAGACAGAATCTGGAGACACAGTGGTTGACACTATACCCGTTGGACCAGAATTGATTGTTTCCGAAGGGCAAGCGGTCAAAAAAGATGAACCTTTGACCAACAATCCAAACGTTGGTGGATTCGGTCAAGATGATGCAGAAATTGTACTGCAAGATGCCAACAGAATTAAATGGTTGATTGCATTTATCGCACTTGTCATGTTGGCTCAAGTTATGCTTGTGCTCAAGAAGAAGCAGGTTGAAAAAGTCCAAGCTGCAGAGATGAATTTCTAAATTAAGAACCAAATTGTGAGTTATGAGACAGGTAAAATGCCTGTCTTTTTATTTTGGGGAACAGGGAATAGGGAACAGGGAACAGCAAGACAAACTAGCCCTTTGGGCAGGGAATAGCACGAAAAACCATTCGATTGTTGAATATCCGATTTTAAAATTCCTTTGTTAAGCGTTGCCACATGAACTATTCCCTCTTGCCTTTATCTAAATTTATTTATGAACAATAAAGAAGAATTCATGTCACGTGCTTTGCATCTCGACATGAGGCGTTCACTTCAAATCCCCTTGATTTATTCATCGGGATTTCTCTGTTCCCTATTCCCTGTTCCCTGTTCCCTGTTCCCTCTGAATTTTATGAAATTCATCAAACGTCTTATCTACCCTTTGCTCACAGCAAAGTTATTCATCTTACTATTAGTAAGCATCTTGACTTTAACAGGATGCCAAATTTTACCAGCGACTGAGAACAAAGATAAAGCCATTCATCTAACCTTCTGGCAAGGAGTCAATCCGCCTCCAAATCGAGATGTATTGCAAAAACTGGTAGACCGATTTAATCAAACCCACTCAGATATTCAGGTGGAATCCCTTTATATAGGACAACCAGCGCAACAAATACCAAAAATCTTGGCAGCCGTGGTGGGAAATGCACCTCCTGATTTGTTGTGGTATAACCCAACAATTGGTGGTCAACTCGTAGAATTGAATGCCTTAAAATCTTTAGATGAAATGTTAGCAAACTCACCAGTCAAACAAGACATTGATCCCAATTTGTTTAACCTCATGGAATACAAGGGGAAAATCTGGTCAGTACCGTTTGCTACAAATAATCTTGGTATTTATTACAGACCTAGTTTATTTAAAGCAGCAGGAATCACAGAATTACCTCGCACTTGGGAGGAATTGCGTCAAGCTGCGAAAAAATTGACTCGTGATACAAATGGTGACGGGAAGATAGACCAACACGGCATTTTTCTCCCCTTGGGAAAGACAGAATCCTCAGTATTTATCTGGTTATCATTCATGTGGAGTGGCGGCGGTGAGTTAGTGAGTGGAGACGTACAACAAGCAGCAGCAGTGAAATTGTTAGATAACAAAGGTGCGATTGACGCTTTGCAACTCTGGCGCAATTTAATCACAGATGGTTCAGCAGTTTTATCCATACCAGAACGGGGTTATGAGACAGATAATTTCATAGCTGGTAAAGTCGCAATGCAAATCACAGGTCCTTGGACTTTAGAATACATAAAAAAAAGTATTCCCAATGGAGATTTTGGAGTTTTTCCGATTCCTGTGGGTGAACGTCATGCGACAACCATTGGTGGTGAGAATCTGTTTCTGTTCAAAACCACCCCAGAACGAGAAAAAGCAGCATTTACTTTTGCTGAATACGTTTTGAGTGAGGAATTTCAAATAGACTGGGCGTTAGGAACTGGTTACTTACCCGTAAACATGAAATCGCGTCAAAACCTGAGATATCTAGAATATGTTGAGAAGCAACCAGTCGTGAAAGTCTTTTTAGAGCAGGCAAAATATGGGCGAACTCGTCCAATTTTTCCAGGTTACAATCGAGTTTCAGAAAATATAGGGCGAGCATTGGAATCTGTCTTGTTGGGGAAAAGTGAGCCTCAAGAAGCATTCAAACAATCCCAGCAACGCTTAGATTTGATTTTTAAATGATACCGTTTTTGTAGTTTTTGTAGCGTGCGTTAAAGCGCAGCACAACGCACCATGCAATTCTGTTAAGACACGTAGGGTGGGCAATGCCTACTATATCTAGGTTATATCTGGCTTTTGGTGAGCATTGCCCACCTTACAGATACTCGCGCTTGAGTCTCTGGTATTTATTCACAAGTCTTTGATACTCATCCGCGAAGTTCTGATACTTGCTGACGAGTCTTTATTACTCGCGCATCAGTTTCTAATACTCGCTGACGAGTCTTTTATTACTCACGCACCAGGTTCTGATACTCACCGATGAGTCTTTGATACTCACCCACCAGGTTCTGATACTCACTGGTGAGTTTCTAGTACTTGTTCACGAGTCTTTGATACTCGTTGATGAGTCTTTGATACTCATTTTCAAAGTAAAAATAATCGCGCAAGAGTGTTTGAGACTCCCTTCCACAATTTTTGACCTATTTATCCCAATTTGTCTGGTAAATCTACGCGATCAGTGCATAATCAAGATATCTCTCTATAATCCGCAGCAAAATAACTGCACAATCTAGCAAAGAGCGCGGACGATAAAATTCGGCAGTCTTATAAAAATCGCAAGCATCAACGATGATTTTGGGATATGAGCAGTTCATCAGACTGCAAATATGAACGCCTGAAACTGCAAAAACCCAGCTAATAGCTAATACCAATTTGAAAAAAAATGCAACACATCGGTTGAACCCCTCCCCAACCCTCCCCTTACTAAGGGGAGGGTGCCCGATAGGGCGGGTGGGGTTATCTGTCGCAAACATTTTTTTATTTGGTATAACTGGAGAATTTGGAGAACATAATATCTTTTGACCGTGATTTACATTAATGACAAATGTAATGGTTTAAAGATGACATGAATAAGAAGTCTAATAAACATAAACCATGGCACAAAATATTTGTAGGATGCATTAGCCCAGAGTACAGCATCAATTCCTCGGTCAGCATGGGTATTCTCGGCTAACCCATCCTACATTTATTCACTTTTTCAAAACAACTTGGAAAGAATTTAAATATCCTGTCATCGTTCCAGACAAAGTCTTTTCCTGTTTTTTCGTAGTCATAACCATGACTTGATACAAACGCCCTTCTGCAAAATACATCCTATTTTTAGTGATTCTTCCTCCTGGATTTATATACTCAATTTCTCTGCCAGGATGACCATTTGAACTACGAAGATTCCGTTGACTCACTAAATGACTTTGTGTTGTCCTTAAAGCCATATTCTGTGCATCTTTGAATATTTCTTGAGGCGTTGCCATTTCACCATAATTATCAGGAAAATCATTATATGCTACTAAATACGCCACATCTTGCTTGGGAGGTTGAGCCACAAAGACCTGTAATTGAATCTCTCCCATGTGGGTTTTTTGGGTTTGAGTTTCTGTTTTCGGTATTCCTGGCATCAAAATAGTAAAACGCTTGTCCGGGGCAGTGAAAACCTTCCATTTTGGCTGCGCAGGTTGAGTCACCTTTGGTTTGCTTGGTTTGTGTTGAGAAACAGCGTGTTTGGGTGAACGCGCCCCGACTCCTGTAGAAGCACCAAATACTAAAAGAGCTGCCATGAAAGGCAGCAACCCTTGAATTGTCATAGTTTTTGCTTTTTAAGTTGCTGATACCACGTATCCTGCTAGCTGTTATAACCTAGCAGCAGAGATAGCAGCACCTATGAGTCCCACTTGTTGGTTAACAACAACATACACGGGTATATCTTCCAGGAGGGGACGCATTCTGCCTTTTTGAGTGAAATTGAGCATGAATTTGCCTTCCTGAATGAGGGGCAATATTTTAGGCGCAATTCCACCAGCAACGTACAAACCACCGTAAGGTAGAAGTTTCAGCGCAAGATTCCCTGCTTCTGCACCGTAAGCTTCTACAAATAATTGCATCGTTTGTTCGCAAAGGCGATCGCTTTTTTCCAGTGCAGCCTTACCAATAACAGCACCCGGATCAACGCTTTTTTCTTGCCTTCCCGCCTCTTGTTCCCAAGTTCTGATAATTTGGGCAATTTCTGGTGATTCAGCAGCAATTTTGCGGTCACGTAGAAATTGGTAAATAGCCACAATTCCCATGCCAGAAACGACCCGTTCCACAGAAACTCGCTGGATATCATGCTTATCCAGCAGGTATTTCAACAGTTGAAACTCTAACTCAGTACGGGGAGCAAAGTCGGCGTGTCCACCTTCAGAAGGAAAGACGTGATAGTTGTTTCCCTGCTTGATTAAAAATCCTTGCCCCAAGCCAGTACCAGCACCAAGAATGGCAATGGGGGCTTCAAGGTTTAGTTTGCCAGCTTGCAAAGTCAGCACATCTTGCTTGTCTAACCCCAAAATGCCATAGCCAACAGCGGTGAAGTCGTTGATCAGAGAAACTTGAGGGATACCCAATTCTTGTTGTAAGCGTTCGGTGTCAAGGAACCAAACTAAATTAGTCAGCTTAGCAGTATTGTTTACCACAGGTCCTGCGATCGCAAAACAGGCTTTTTGTGGTGTCGCTGTGTTCGCTTTTAGCAAAAACTGCTGTACCATCGGCACTAAATCAAAGAAATCCGCACTGTGGTAGCGTTCCTCATAGATAGTGCGTAATAGAGACTTATCAGATGCCTCAACTAAACGCAAAATAGTTTTCGTGCCGCCGATGTCTCCTGCTAATAGTAATGTCATGTGAGTTATTTTTAATTCAACCGAATGACTTCTTCTACTTGGGTCAAATGGGAGGTGTCTCCCTTGAGTTCTAGGAACCACTCAGGTTCTTGACGTACAACTTTCACTAAGGAACATAGAGTTGCCTTCACTTGTGTTCTGGCAATCTCACCGACTAATCCTATTGTTGCTCCCAGCACAGATGCACCGTGTCCCACTAAAAGGATATCCTCTGGAGAGAATTCTAGAGTTAAACATCTAGCAGTTTGTCCCGAACGTTCCAGCATTTGTTCGTAAGTTTCTGGGTAATTTACTGCAATTCTCGAAGTATAGCTGGTGTCAATTCTAGGGAACAATTCTGCTAATGCTGGGATTGAAAGTCGTTGTGGTTCTTCCGTCATCCAAGCAGGATTAAGCCATTCACTCAAGCCTGTTTCTAGTTTTATTGGCAAATCGAGAATTTCTGCGACTGCGTTCGCTGTTTGTACCGTTCGCAAAAAAGGGGAAGCGAAAATATGAGTAATGTTTTCTCCCTTGAGACGGTTAGCTAACTGCTGCGCCTGTACCAGACCGTCTTCAGAAAGCGGTGGATCGTAGCGTCGTTCTGCTGTGAGAAACCAATCAGGATTAACAAAGTCGAGACGGTTAGCGTGTCTTGCGATCCAAACTATTTGACTCATGAGATAACTTGATACATTTTGCGCAGGCTAAAGCCCCAGACGATTTATCTAACCCAAGATGGGCAATGCAGCTGCCCACCTTCATTCTTTGGGCTTTTGTGTTTTTGTAAAATAATTACAACGGACGATACACTCGGTAGTTAATGTTGGGGAAAATATTGTCCATTAATTCCACTTTTTCTAACCAACCGCTATCGATTTTGCCGATATTGATATCTTCGTAGAGCTTATTAAAGCGCATGAGGTGCGATCGCGTCCGTCTTACCGCATAAGGCACCATCGTCCCTGTTCGCATAATAAACGCCCAGTCAGAGGATTGAGCTAACAGCAGTTCCCGCGCTGCTTGGTTCAACGCTTTCCATTCCAACTCATCGGCTGCTTCCCGCGTTGATATTTCAATCATGCGTTCTGCGGCTTTATGCAAATGTGGGTAAATCCAGGTATTTGTTTCGTTCAACCAATACTCGTGAAATCCTTTATAACCCCAACTTGATTGCGAAGGACGACACACTTGCTGAGTTGGATTTGCCTGTAGATAATCAGCCAAGTGAGTCATTGCATAGGTTTTTTGGTCATACCATGACTTGCGGAAAAGGTAATCAATAAACCAGGGACCCTCGTACCACCAATGTCCAAATAACTCTGCATCATAGGGAGAAACAATAACTGGTGGACGCTGCATTATACCATGGAGATGCTCAACTTGCCGCTCTCTGTTATACATGAAATTAGCAGCATGGTCTGCGGATTTTTCCCTTGCCCAGTAAGGATCGTAGAGTGCCTTATCTCCTAGCCCCAAACCACGACCTGTGATTTTGTGGTACTTAATGCCCGTATTTTTCCGCTGACCGTTGGGCATGATGTAGGGTTTGATGTACTCGTATTCTGCTTCCCAACCCAAGTCTTTGTAAAACTCTCGGTATTCTGGAGCACCAGGATATCCTACCTCAGAAGACCACACCTGCTGAGAAGATTCGTGATCTCGACCGAAAGCAGCGACACCAGTTTCTGTAAAAATTGGGGCATAGGTACCAAATCGTGGACGGGGACGGGCATAAAGAATACCATGTCCATCGGTGAGGAAGTAGCGCAACCCTGCATCAGCTAACATCCGCTCTAAGCCTTCATAATAGGCGCATTCAGGCAACCAAATGCCTCTGGGTGGGCGACCAAAGTTTTCCTCGTAGTGTTCGCACGCTACCTTGATTTGTCCCCACACAGCTTGCGGGTACATTTTCATCAATGGTAGATAGCCGTGAGTCGCACCACAGGTAATGATTTCTACATTATTAGTATCTTGGAATTGCTTAAAAGCTGTGACTAAGTCCCCGTTGTAGCGTTCCCAAACTTCTCTTGTTGCGTTAAACTCACTGGCGTAATACTCGGCTAAATAGCGGATATGACCATTGTGTGCATTATGCTCAATTTCTAGTTCTGTTAGTTCTTCCAGTTTAGCTAGATGAGCATCGTAGCGTTCTTGCAACAGAGGATCACGTAGCATCGACACAAGCGGTGGTGTCATGCTCATCGTGATTTTAAAGTCAACACCGTCTCGCTTTAAGCCTTCAAATACTCGCAGCAAAGGAATATAAGTTTCAGTAATGGCTTCATAGAGCCATTCTTCTTCCAGCACATAATCACTTTCAGGGTGACGAACGAAGGGCAGGTGTGCGTGAAGTACAAGCGCAACGTAGCCGATAGCCATAATTATAGTTCCGGGGTGGTACGTGTAAATTGAAGGTTGGGAATTAGGCAGATATTAAGAATATTTTAAGACTTTATGGGATCGTAACGGTCTTTGGTCAACTCTTCAAAATCGATATTTGTCCACACCAGAGATTTATTTTTGCTGAGATAGCAAAATCCTGTCTTTAACCAATCTTTTCTGGATCAATGACTACACAATGCAAGTGTGATGCTAATGTTGGAGCTATTTATGATTCTTCGCTCTCTTGATACAACTGCTGCAACTCCTGCAACTGCGTTCTGCGTGAACTACGGCGATATTTTTTACTTTCCAGTTTTGGCTCGTACTGAGTCTGCCCTTTGCCTTTGGTTTTTACCTTCACAGTGGATTCTGGATCTGCTTGTTGGTTAAGCTGAGTCTGCCGCTCAATAGCTGTTTCCAAAAAATCTAGGTAATGTTGATATCTTTCCCATTCTCCACGCACAACACACCCAGGTTCATCTCGATGCAGACAATTACTAAAGCGACAGCTATCAACGGCTAATCTCTGTCTTGCTTCTGGAAAATAACTTGCTAATTCTTCAGGGACACAATCCAAGTCAGGTTGATTGAATCCAGGCGTATCCGCCAATAAACCGCCGTTGGGCAATTCAAATAATTCCACATGACGGGTGGTATGCCGACCTCTAGCGAGTTTACCGGAAACCTCTCCCACTCGTAACTTAGCAGTAGGAATCAGTGTATTGATAAGGCTGGATTTACCAACTCCGGAAGGTCCGGCAATCACAGTCATCTTATCTTTGAGACTGCTCGCTAATTGGTCAATATTTATACCTCTACTGACACTAAGAAATATTGGTTGGTAGCCCCAATTCACTAAGCGCTTCTTGATTTCGACTTGCTGTTCTGTTGCGATTAAATCAGACTTATTGAGGCATAAAATCACATCTAAACCCGTAGACTCAGCCTTGACCAAAAATCGACTCAGTTGGTACGGCTCCAAGGGTGGATCAGCAACAGCAAACACTAACAAGATTTGGTTAACATTAGCGATCGCCGGACGATCCAATTCACTTTTTCGGGAGAAAACTTCAGCGATCGCCCCTCTTCCACCAGCCCAATCTGGTTCTTCTACAACGACGCGATCGCCCACCATCACCTGTTGCCCAATTTTTTTCAACCGGGTTCGGCGGGTGCAAAGGAGTATACGAGGATGAGGAGTAAGGGGAGATGGGGAGGCTTTTTCTCCCCCCACTCCTTCCACTTCCTTTACTTCCCCATCTCTTTCTCCTATATCTAGCTGTACTCGGTAAAAATTAGCTTGCACAGCCAAAACCGTGCCGAGTACTGCGGGAGTGGCTTCTAATCCTTCCCCTCTCATGAGGCATTCATAGGAGGACGGCGGACTAGTAAGGAAAAATACTCAACGCAGTCTGTGGTTTGCTCCACATGATAGCCTGCCATCATCAAACTATCAGGGACTTGCTCAATCGGCTCCCCTGGATCTAGCCAGACTTCTAATAACTCTCCTGGGTTCATTTGCTCCAGACGGAGTTTCGTCCGTACAAAATTGATCGGGCAAGGGGTGCCGCGCAAATCGAGTTGAGCATCAGGAGTTGAGAGGGAAGATAGACTCATCGTTGGTGAAATAAGTTTCCCAAAAAACCTTCTATACCGCCTTTACCAATGCGTTCTCCTTTAATTTTAGCGAGCTTTTCGAGTAGTTCACGTTCCTCGGTCGTCAACTTGTTAGGAATATCAATTAATACCGTAATCATGTGATCGCCACGACTCACGGGATTTCCCAAGCGCGGTACGCCTCGATTTTCCAGCTTCATCACAGTATTTGGCTGTGTTCCTGGTGGAATTAATAATTCCACTGGTCCATCTACTGTATTGACCTCTAAGCGACAGCCTAAAATTGCCTGCAGATAGCTAATTTTAATTTCCGAGAGAATATTTATGCCATCCCGCTGGAATTCCTCGTCCTCGTTGACAAACAAGTAGACGTACAAATCTCCTGGAGGACCACTGCGTTGACCTGCGTCTCCTTCTGAAGAAATCCGCAAGCGTGTGCCATTATCTACACCAGCCGGAATGGATATTTTTAGTTTCTTCGTGACTTGTTTTGCACCCTTACCGTCACAAGCATCACATTTATCTTCTATGACCATCCCCGTCCCATTACAGGTGGGACAAGTCGAAACTTGTGTGAAGCTGCCAAAGGGCGTTCTGGTCACACGACGGACTTGACCTGTGCCTCCACAAGTCGAACAGGTGCGAGGGCGAGTTCCTGGTTTGGCACCAGATCCAGTACAAACTTCACAAGTTTCTAAATGAGAAATGCGAATTTCTTTCTCACCGCCAAACACTGCTTCCCGAAAGTCTAGCTTTAGGTCTAGCCGCAGGTCATCACCCCGTACAGGTCCACTGCGCCGTCTTTGAGTTGTACCACCCATGCCGCCAGCAAAGCCGCTAAAAATGCTTTCAAAGATATCAGCAAAACCGCCCATGTCGCCCATATCTTGGAAGCCTACGCCAGCTCCACCGTTCACAGCAGCTTCACCAAAGCGGTCATAACGAGCGCGGGTCTCCGGCTCAGAAAGCACTTCATAAGCGCGGTTAATTTCTTTAAAGCGCTCTTCCGCTCCCGGTTCTTTGTTCACATCTGGGTGATACTTCCGGGCTAAGCGGCGGTAAGCGTGTTTGATTTCCTCTTTGTCGGCGTCACGAGAGACACCTAGAATTTCATAATAGTCGCGAGCCATATAGCAAAGGTGAAAGTTAAAAGGTAGAAAGCAGCTATGCACAGAGAACTCTGGACGGCTTCCGCCGATCAGGAGTTTGGGAAGGCAGAAGGCAATAGTTAAGTTTTATTAATACTAAAATTTTACCTTTTACCTTTTACAAAAATCACCATAACAATTTTGAATGCCAAATGTTGAGTAAGAAGAATCTGGAATTAGTTTTGAAATCAAAGACTAAGTTGGAACCAGAAAAATTTTTACTCAGGAACGCCACTGAACTATAACGGGACGCTAGTTCCCTCCTAGAGCGTAAGCTCTGTAAGGCAGTGGCTCTTCAAAATACATTGCTCATCACGTAAAACAGTAACAGGTGCTTTTCTCATGGTAGACGACAAAGCATTTCTCCTGAGGCTGTCTCTTTTACAATTGTGCTACGTAGATGGCAAAAACTCCGCTCATCTTACAGAGGGGCTAGCCGCACCAAAAAGTGTGGAAAACCGTTCATTATAACTTTGGCGTGACTAAGAGAGCGGAGCTATGGAGAAATCCCACCAGGAACTTTGGGACATTGAATCAATAAGAGTGTAAGGGAGTAGGAATTGAAAATCTGTGATTTTCGCACACAATCCAGATAGCCCTTACGCTCTTAATTTTTGGTTCAAAGGTTGAATATGGCGGTTCTCATCTGCACAGATAACAAGCAGGGGCGCAGTATACTGTGCCCCTACAGATAGCCTGTATTTCATTTTCAATTTAATACAGATATCAATTTTTTCAAAAATAAAACCGGATTGCTATATTGACAATTCTTTAGTCTATGGCTTCATAATCTGCCTCAAGAGTGCCATCGTTATCAAAATCAAAGTTAAATTGTGGTGTTGAGGCTTTATCAGAAGGCATGGTTAATTCCGAAGTCAATGGACTATCTGAAGGTGCGGCTATTGCATCAGTTTGACTATTAACGCGGTTATAGACCTCAGAGCCAATGGCAAACAAAGTTTGCTGGAAGTTTTCCAAACATTGTTTCAATCCTGCAACAGAGAGATTTTTATCAGCCATTGCTGCTCGCAGCTGTGTCACTTTTTCATTTGCCAAATCTTTCATCCGGTCACTAATTATGTTGCCATTATTCTTTAAAGTTGATTCGTAACTGTATAACAGATTGTCCGCCTGGTTTTTAAGTTCAACCAGTTGCATGCGTCTTTTATCATCTTCGGCAAATATCTCGGCTTTGTGCCGCATCCTTTCAACTTCGTTAGCGCTCAAGCCGCCTGTATTGGTAATCCGAATACTTTGTTCTCGACCTGTACCTTTGTCTTGTCCCCCAACTTTTAGGATGCCATTGACATCAATTTCAAACGAGACTTCAATTTGCGGTACACCACGCGGAGCGGGCGGAATTCCCGCCAGCAGAAATTTGCCTAAACTTTTGTTATCCCGTGCCATTGCTCGTTCACCTTGGAGAACGTGAATTTCTACCGAGGTTTGCCCATCAATGGCTGTAGAAAAAACTTGGGATTTACTAGTTGGAATTGTAGTGTTGCGTTCGATGATTTTAGTAAACACTTCTCCCAATGTTTCAATTCCCAGAGATAAAGGTGTAACATCTAACAACAATAAATTATCAATTTCACCACCTACTATCCCAGCTTGGATAGCTGCTCCTAGCGCTACGGCTTCATCCGGGTTGATGGAACGGTCGGGAGTTTTGCCATTAAAAAATTTGATCAAAGCGTTTTGAACTGCAGGAATGCGAGTAGAACCTCCTACTAAAATAATCCGCTCGATATTTTGTGGTTTGAGTTCCACATCTTTCAGTGCCTGGGTCATCGGTTCGATGGTAGCTTCGATCAGATGTGCTGTCATTTCTTCAAATGTGGCACGGCTAAGTTCCATCTCCAGATGCTTTGGTCCAGTTTCATCAGCGGTGATAAAAGGCAAATTAATTGAAGTATTAACCATACTAGAAAGTTCAATCTTTGCCTTTTCCGCTGCTTCCCGCAAGCGTTGTAATGCCATTTTGTCTTGAGAAAGATCAACTTTTTGTTCTTGCTGGAAGCGTGCTATCATCCACTGGACAATACAATTATCAAAATCGTCTCCACCCAATTGGTTATTACCGCAAGTTGCTTTGACTTCAAAGACGCCATCCCCAAGTTGTAGGATGGAGACATCGAAGGTTCCGCCTCCCAAGTCAAAGACGAGAACAAGCTGTTCTTGATTTTGCTTATCTAACCCAAAAGCAAGAGCCGCAGCAGTCGGTTCATTAATAATTCGCAGGACTTCTAGTCCTGCAATGGTGCCAGCATCTTTGGTAGCTTGTCTTTGGGCATCTGTAAAATAGGCAGGTACTGTAATCACTACCTTTGTGACAGGCTCACCCAAGAAGTTTTCCGCGTCCTGTTTCAGTTTTTGCAGGATCATGGCGGAGATTTCTTGTGGTGTATAGTTTTGTCCGCGAATATGGACATCAACGGTATCGTCTCGACCTTTAACACAGTTATAAGGTACGCGATCGCGTTCTATGATGGTGTCATCCCAGCGCCGACCGATAAATCGCTTAATACTGAAAATTGTATTTTCGGCGTTAGTGACAGCTTGACGCTTAGCCGATTCACCGACTAAGCGTTCACCGCTCTTACCAAATCCCACAATACTTGGAGTGGTTCTTCCACCTTCTGAATTAGCAATGACAATCGGCTGACCACCTTCTAGAACCGCGACACAACTATTGGTAGTGCCTAAGTCGATCCCAATAACTTTTCCCATAAATAACAGTATTTTTACTGAGTATTTATCCCGTTAAGTTCTCAGCACCAAACTCCGGTGTTAGCACTAGCTTTCACCGGGTAAAGGCTGCTAAACTTCGGGCGTGATGTTTCGCGGGCTATCTTTCTTTTTGGTGAGATATGCGATGCTCGCCCAAGTTTCCTAGGCACTTTTGGTCAGTAAGGCGAGCGACTACAGCTTAGCTGTCGGCTGAACTCGACTGATTTTCCTCAGAAGCGGGTGCATCTTCCTTCGGAGCAGCAACTTTGACCATGGCATGGCGCAGCACGCGATCGCCCAAATTATATCCGCGTACTAACTCTTCTAACACTGTTCCTTCAGGATATTCATCCGTAGCTTCCCGCAATACTGCTTCGTGCAAGTTGGGATCAAAGGGTTGACCTTCAGGACGCATTGGTGACACACCTAAGCGCTTTAAGCTATCTACCAATAGCTTGTAAACACCTTGGTAACTCTTATGAATTGCCATCTCCCCATCGTTTTGGGGTTTGATTTGCGCTCTTGCTCGTTCAAAATTATCAACGACTGGCAACATTTCAGTAATCGTGTTCCGCTTGATCTGCTGTTCCAAGTCCTCTTTTTCTTTTTGATTGCGTTTGCGGTAATTCTCAAAATCAGCCGCAATCCGCATATATTGAGTGCTGCGTTCTTCTACTTGCGCTTTTAAGGACTCAATTTGTTGGTTGAGTGCCGCAACTTCTGCTGCATAGTTAGCACCAGGAGCTTCAGCAGTTGCAGCAACGCCATTATCTTGAGTTTGCGTGACTGTATCTCCAGATACGTCGCTTTGAGTTGCTACTTGCTCAGTCACCTGATTCTCCACTGTGTTGGCATTAATTTGGGCTGTAGAGTCGCTCGTCATTGCTTGCTTTTCCTCGGTTTCTTCACCTGATTGCTGGTTTGTATTGTTTTGCTGTTTATCTTCGTCTATCATTTTGCACTCTTCCCAGATGCTATTTTCGGCAGTTACCTCCATATCTTGCAGCTCTTGAACTGAGCTACAAGCCGCGAGAAGCGGTCACCTGAAGTATGAACTATCAACTGAAGGCAACAGTGTGTAGACGCACTACGGACGGCTTTCCATAAAATTGTTTGAAGTATGAAGTGAAGTATGGGATATTTCATTCTTCATTCTTCATTCTTGAGCCTTTATTGCTCACCGTCATCTATTTTGACAAATGCTGAGTGCGTTAGCGCATATACTCCTAGGGTGGCTTACCGTAACGTACAGGATCTGCAAAGACTGGAAAGCGTGCTTTCTATGACAGGTTATTGTTTTTTTGCCAGATAAAGCAAGCCGTAAATCTCTGCATCAACTCAAGCGTATTAAGGGGGGTAGCACAAGTGCTCTACCATTGAGGAGAAATTGCAGTTCAAGTCAAAGCAGGTGTGCAAAAAGAAGTTGATCACCTAGGTCACAAGATTGGCTCAATCATTCAACTGACTGCACAAGAGTTTTTGCATTATAGAGGAATTATGGAGGAGTCGCGATCGCTGTTCGCGGTAGCATCTCTGGAGGAGAAGACAAGGCTAATCGCTCCGTTATCGCGACCCTCTGTTAAGTTTTTGATCTATTGTAGCGACATATACAGAAAAATTTAGTTTTTCATTGATTTATAGGAAATATACACGGAAAATTTCCGTATGATAGGCACTTAGGTGCCTTAACTTTTCAGTAGTTACCGCATTTTTAGGTTAACTGTGATACATTATTGGTATAGCCTTACACCTGACAATTTCGCATTAGAGCTGTGTAGCCCGCTTGCACAAAGTGTTTGTCATAAGCGAGTGCTTCAAAGATAATTTCCTCTTCCATGATCTTGAAGGACACGCAATCAGTCTGGCTCCACTCCTTATCGGGTCGTTGTTCGTAGAGTGTCAGCGCAGACTGAAATTGCACGCTGGTCTGTGGAATGATGGTGGTGTTTGGGTGTTGGTAGAGACTTCGGATTAGATTCACGGCAATTTGTCGAAAATACTCACCGCGAGCGCTGAAATCATTCAGCACTTCAACCAAAACCATCTCAGTGGTAACGATGTAGGCAGGCTGCACAGATTTTGAAAGGTTAAGTGCTTTATCATGTAAATCATCATGAGGATTCAGTAACGCTACCCAGTAGCCCGTATCTGCAAACACAACCCGCATCAATCCTGTCCTTGTCTCTGTTTCTGGTAGTAATCAAATCTCCTTGCTAGGTCAGTCGGTAGTTTTTTCCATTCTTCATCAGGGACTTGAGCAGAGATCTGAGCAACCAGTTCCCAAATTGGGGGAGCATCAGGATCAAAGGTAAGTTCACTTAAGGCAGAGGGTTGTTGAACACTTTCAATTTGAATTTGAGGTGTTTGTTTCCTGGCAATCAGGGTTTCAAGTTGGTTAATCGCATCTTGCTCATTGTGCCAAGCCTCATTCCGCAGTCTATTGGCTTTCAAAACTAAGTTGCCAATTTCATCTCTAATGCTTTGTTCAGGTAAAGGAATTGGGACAGAAGCAAGCATTTCCAAATCAATATGTACAATCACTGAGCCATACGATTGCCGTGTAACAAGGCAATAACCGTAATCTGAAGCTAACCAAGTATAAAGATAGCCTGGATTAATAGTTTCTGAAGCTAGAATTCGTGTTGCATCTTCACTAGCTGTCCATTTCGCCATATACGCAGGAAAAATTTGCACTCGTCCGATTGTTCCAGAGCGAGTCACCGCAATCATGTTTTCTTCTAGCTGAATTTCAGGTAAGTCTTTGGTGTGTGCACCTTTTGCTAGTCGCTTGACATCAACTGGATCGATTTGAAAAATCTGTTTACTGCTGAGTAAAGGAATTCCACCTTTTTCAACGTAGGTTCGCTTACGGAATTTGGTAATGGGTCTAATTTCTTTAGTGACTCTTAAATCGCCTACTGTAGTCACTTCAACAGATAATTCACCTAATTGCTTTTCAGCCATGAGCGCTACCGAATCATGAAAACTTCCCTCTAAGCGTCCCATAAGTTGAGAGGCTTTGATTTTGGCGATCACAGAAGCATTATCATAACTTGGGGCAATAGTTTTTAAATAAGGCAAGTTTAATCGCTCATGTAGTAGGCGATCAGCTTTATCTAACAGTCGATTTGCCTCATCTCGAAGTTCACCTGCCTTACACATCAACCGACCAATTGCAATTTGACGAATAGGCGGCAAATTAGGGATCAAAACCCGCTCTAAATGCTCTGGTTCAATATGAACAATGACTGAACCATAGGTTGCTTGAGTTAGCTGAGGACGACCATATCGACTACGAAGGAAAGCTGTAATATAACCTGCTGTCTCAGCATCATTTGCACGAAGACGAATCGCATGTTGGGAAAGAGCCTTTCCTGTAAAGGTTTCACTCGCCAGACCAATATTGCCGATGGTTCCTGAACAAGAGATTAAAACATCCCATTTCTGAATCAGAAGCTTAGATAAATTTTTTGTATATTTACGACTCAAGTAATTTTCGATTCTAGGACGTAAGCTGATGATTTCAGAGCTTGAAAGAAATGGAACGCCGTGTTCAGCATCTACATAAATTCGCTTGAAACGAAAGGCATTATGTGCTTCTTGGCAAAGCCCTCCTTCGCCATAAAGCGGTATGAGTTGTAAAACACTGTTTTTTAAAGCTGTGACTGCATTGTGAGCTTCGATACTAAACGCAGAGGCTTCGAGGCGAACACCAGCATCAAATACCTCACTGAGCTTGATGGTAGTTGATAACTTCTCAGACTCGTCAGGGGGTGATATTGGTGTGTAATCCGGTTGAAAAGCGTAGTTTACCATCCCAATACCACCTGCTTCTTCCAATCAATGAACTCATCAGCCACCAAATCGGTATCATCGTCCTCGACTTTCTGACGAGGTAGGGGTCTGGCTGTGCCTTCGCCCGTTGCTGTTCGCTCAATCAAAGGAATTGACTCTGGATCGGTTGGAACCAGTATCTCTTCTCCCTCTTCATTGCGTCTGTAGACGGTGTTACCTCGTTTATCATGCCCGATTGCTTTCACCTGTGCCATAAAGATTTCGTAGTCAGGCATAGTTCCCCGGTTAATTTCTCCTTCGGTTTTCTTCTGAAGAATCAGAACTGAGGTTTGGGTTCCATTGCGAGGCTGGAAGGTATCGGGATGCAAATCAATCGACGCGACGATTCGACAATGCTTAATTATCCAATGCCGCACATAAAGCAATCCAGGTGCACCTAAAATCACATCAGGTAGCACAATCCCCATTCGTCCACCCGGTTTTAAGAATTGCCAACACCGCTCAATGAACAAAATTTCTGGAGGGGCAGAAGTTTGAAGCTGGTCAGTGGGTTCCCAACCTGTTTCCGTTTCTCGCCAAATATGCCCAAGTTGATATTGATTTAAAGTTTCTCGATCTTTAATCGGTAATTTTGATCCAAAAGGCGGGTTTGTAGCAATCAGATCAAAATGACCCAAATCTTTTTCACTCCGTAGATCTTTTGGATCAATTCCAAGAGCTTTAGCAAATTGCTTACGAAAACTATCTTCCCACTGATGAGGATGCAACAATGAATCCTGTCTGAAAATGTTTCCAGACCCATCATTATTCATCACCATATTCATCTTTGTTGCTTTAACGAGGTCTGGATTGATATCAATTCCAAAAAAGTTTTTTCGGGCAGTTTCTCGAATTTTATCATTCAAGGCATCTCGCCATACACCAGACTGCTCAGTCACTCCTGCCTGATGATTTAGTTTTTCGATGACTTCGTTCATCGCAATGATCAAGAAGCCACCTGTTCCACATGACTGATCGAGAATTTTATCCGTCACTTTCGGACCAAGCATCCGAATCGTCATTTTTTGAATGTTTCGTGGTGTAAAAAATTCACCGCGATCGCCCCTTAAATTTGCTCCAACAAGCTCTTCATAAGCTTTCCCCTTCACATCAATATTGGTACTGAGAAAGCTATACCGTTGAAGTTCACCAACGACATAAGCTAGAGAGCGAGGTTGAAGCTTGATCTCATCATTCGCATCAAAAATAGCTGGATACTGTTTTTTGACAGCATCAAAAATCTTGCTAATTCTATTGAAAACTGTTAATCGACCGTCATTACTCGCCTTTTCACGAGCCGTTGCGTAAAACTCTAAAGGATCTGGAATATTACGTTCATCATGAATTTTACAAAAGATAACCTTTAGAAGCTCAAAGAAAGCAGGTTGTTTTTGTAACCCATCGCTGACATAAATATGGTCATGACAAATCTTGAAGGAAAACAGTAAATTATCTCCAACTGCATTTTTTAAAGAGTCGCGAGTTGGGCGATCAACTTCTTCAATATTTCCATCTTTAGCGGGGATGTCATTAGGTTCTTGTTCCTCAATAACTCTGCCCTTCTCGTCACGAATCCAGCGATAAACCCTTTTAGATTTGCCATTTGTCCACATTCCCCATTCAGCACCACTAAAATTCATGTAAGACTTAAGTTGATCAACTCCGTCTTTACTTGCTGAGGGTGGTACTGAATCTTTCTTACACTCGATAATGATCCAAATATTTTCCTGATTATGCTGATCCCCTTCACGGAAAATCGCCAGATCTGCACGAACCGTCTTACTACCCTGTTTAATTGGATACTCGACTTCGATCTGCTCTGGCAAATAGCCTAATTCCAAAACTAAGCGACGCTCGATGTTCTGACGAACGTACTCTTCAGGCGTGTCATTACGGATTTTCTGGTCAATAAAGTCACAGATTTTTCCGTCTGGAAGCGTCGCCAAAAGCTTGGATATTGCCTGCATACCACAATCACTAAAGATTTACCCTCTTTAATGTTGTACCAGTAATTGATCTGCTAAAATAAAAAATTTATTTAGGTTTACAAGCTGCAAGTTCTAGTTAGCAGGTCAGCGAGATTGTGAAGTTAAGAGCAATCCAATCTGCTTCTATGATTTGACTGAGTGCATATGTAATTCTGTCTCACAACTTGGGAATACTCTAATCAGAGTTTCCGCAACTAATCTCTCACATATGACTCAATCGTCACCACAAAGGCGTAGTACTGCTCTTACGACAAGAACGGAATTCTCGCCCTTCGGTAACCAGCTCGTGCAATCTGGCTTTGTCAATAGCGAACAGATGAGACAGGCGCTCATTGAAAGCCGCAAGTCTGGCAGACCTTTGACAGAAGTGCTCGAATCAATTTCAGGACGGCAGTTGTCGCCAGAGTTAGTTAGACTTCATAAGAAGCAGCAGCTATTTGAACTCAAAATACTTTACGGCGTTGAGTCTATCGATCCGGAGATTAGTCAGGTTGGGAAAACAACGGTTAGTCAACTCATTGAGACTCTCATTCCGGTAGATATCTGTCGTCGCCATCATTTAGTACCACTTGTTAAGAATGACGACCAAAAACCGCCCTCCATTTTGGTGGCGATGGTAGATCCCGATAATTTAGAGGCTTCAGATGATTTGAATCGCATCCTGCGCCCACAGGGATGGGTATTGCAGCGGATGGTGATTACCAAAGAGGATTACCAGCAACTCATTAACCAGTACTTAAATGAACTGAGTGTCCGGCAAAAGCACCTGGAACAGGAAAAATCTACAGATATCAACCAAGATTTAGAAAATCTAGACAATCTCAATTTAGATGATGCGCCTGATGATACGGACACTGATTTGGGCGCAGCGATGAAGGGTGCTGAGGATGCACCGGTCATCAATTTGGTTAATCGAATCCTTGCCAAAGCACTGCATGAGAAGGTTTCTGATATTCACATAGAACCGCAAGAAGAAAACTTACGCATTCGCTTTCGTAAGGATGGAGTGTTGCGTGAAGCTTTCGACCCCCTGCCCAAAAAAATCATTCCTGCTGTGACAGCCCGTTTCAAAATTATTGCCAACCTTGATATTGCCGAACGCCGTCTGCCTCAAGACGGACGCATTAGACGAATGTTCGAGGGACGCAAGGTGGACTTCCGTGTGAATACCTTGCCTAGTCGCTACGGGGAAAAGGTTGTTCTGCGGATTTTGGATAACTCTGCAACCCAACTGGGATTGGATAAGCTCATTACAGACCCAGAAACTTTGCAAATTGTCAAGGAAATGGTTAGCCGTCCTTTTGGTCTGATTCTGGTGACTGGACCGACAGGTTCTGGTAAAACAACAACCTTGTACTCAGCACTCTCAGAACGGAACTCTCCAGGTATCAACATTAGTACGGTGGAAGACCCAATTGAGTACAGCTTACCTGGAATCACTCAGGTGCAGGTGATTCGGGAAAAAGGGCTGGATTTTGCAACTGCTTTGCGAGCCTTTTTGCGACAAGATCCCGATGTGCTTCTGGTTGGTGAGACGCGAGACAAGGAAACGGCAAAAACAGCAATTGAGGCAGCATTGACTGGTCACTTGGTTTTAACGACCTTGCATACAAATGATGCTCCGGGGGCGATCGCCCGTTTGGGAGAAATGGGCATTGAGTCTTTCATGATTTCGAGCTCTTTGATTGGTGTGTTGGCACAGCGTTTAATACGGCGTGTTTGTTCCAGTTGTCGCATTCCTTACACTCCTACTCTAGAGGAACTAGCTCGCTACGGTCTATCAGCAAGTCAAGAAACTGGCGTCACCTTTTACAAAGCCAACACGCTAACGTCAGAGCACATTCAAGAAGCCAAAACTAGCAATCAGCTTTGCTCAGAGTGTAATGGTGTTGGCTACAAAGGACGGTGTGGTGTTTATGAAGTCATGCGAATTACCGAACGCGTGCAAGCGCTGATTACCGAAGATGCACCCACGGAACGCATCAAGGAAGTGGCGGTGGAAGAAGGGATGAAAACCTTGCTGGCTTACAGCTTGGACTTGGTGCGTCACGGCTCCACCACCTTAGAAGAAGTAGAACGGGTAACTTTCACCGATACAGGTTTGGAAGCAGAATTAAAAGCCAAACGCAAGAGCAGTCTGACTTGCCGAACTTGTCATGCTGGACTGCAACCGGAATGGCTAGATTGTCCTTACTGTATGACATCACGGTTTCCAGATTAGTCAAGAGTCAAAAGTCAAGAGTCAAGAGTCAAGAGTTAAAAATCAAAAGTGTTTGGACTTCGGATTAATAACAAATAGTAAAGGAAGCAGAAACATGGAAATGATGATTGAAGATTTAATGGAGCAATTGATTGAAATGGGTGGCTCAGATTTACACTTATCCGCAGGTTTGCCTCCCTACTTCCGTCTTAGTGGAAAACTTACACCTATTGGTGACGAGCCATTATCAGCAGATCAGTGCCAAAGACTTATTTTCAGTATGCTCAATAACTCGCAGCGGAAAACTTTAGAGCAAAACTGGGAGCTTGATTGTTCTTATGGCGTCAAAGGATTAGCTCGTTTCCGGGTCAATGTTTACAAAGAACGCGGTGCTTACGCTGCTTGTTTGCGAGCGTTAAGTTCTAAAATTCCTAACTTTGAAAAATTAGGTTTGCCAGATGTTGTGCGGGAAATATCTGACAAACCAAGGGGATTAATTTTGGTGACAGGTCCCACAGGTTCTGGTAAAACAACGACTCTTGCCGCAATGATTGACTTAATTAACCGCACTAAGGCAGAGCATATTTTAACAGTAGAAGACCCAATTGAATTTGTTTACGAACCTATTAGAAGTTTGATTCATCAAAGGCAACTTGGTGAGGATACAAAGAGCTTTGCCAATGCTTTAAGAGCAGCGTTGCGAGAAGATCCAGATATTATTCTAGTAGGTGAAATGCGCGATTTGGAAACAATTGCCTTGGCTATTTCCGCTGCAGAAACAGGGCATTTGGTCTTTGGTACTTTGCATACGAGTTCAGCCGCACAAACTGTAGATAGAATTATCGATGTTTTCCCACCAGACAAACAAACTCAAGTGCGAGTACAGTTGTCTAACTCACTAGTAGCAGTATTTAGCCAAACATTGGTTCCTCGAAAAAATCCTAAACCAGGTGAGTTTGGTCGAGTGATGGCTCAAGAAATTATGGTTGTGACTCCTGCTATTTCTAACTTGATTCGTGAAGGAAAAACATCTCAAATTTACTCGGCTATCCAAACTGGCGGTAAGTTGGGTATGCAAACTTTAGAAAAGGTTTTAGCGGATTTATATAAAGCAGGAGTTATCTCCTTTGAAGCAGCAATGTCTAAAACCTCTAAGCCAGATGAAATTCAGCGTCTTATCGGTGGTGTAGCACCACAAGCAGGTGCAAGACCAGGAGTAGCTGTCAAAGTTCATTAAAAAGTTAAAGTCAAAAGGCAAATAATTCTCAAAAATCTTTTGAATTTTATTTTTTTGAAATTAATTCGTCATACAATTGCTGCAAAAGTATGAATCATGAACATTTAAAACCACAGATACACAGATAGTTTTTCTGTTTATATCTGTGGTTTTATTTTCAAAAATATTGACTTTTGCACACTTGTTTAATGACTCATTCACTCATTTTAATTTGGAATTGTGAAACTATGCCAACATTTATTGCTCGTGTTAGAGACTCGCAAGGAAAATCAAGAACAGAAAAAATTGCGGCTGATTCCTTGGCTCAAGCCCGTACTCATCTTAGACAACAGGGTTATATTGTTCAAGACTTGAAAAAACAATCTCAAGGCTTTGACTTAAAACAACTCCAAACTAAATTTACGAATGTTTCTGTCAAGGATAAAGCCGTGTTTTCTCGTCAATTTGCTGCTTTGGTCAATGCTGGAGTAGCAATTGTTAGAAGTTTGGGGGTGCTCTCTGAACAGTGTACCAATCCTAAACTAAAACAAGCGCTTTTAGGCATTAGTGCTGATGTCCAAAGTGGAGTTAATCTTTCTGAAGCAATGCGGAAATATCCTGACTGCTTTGATGGTTTGTATGTCAGTATGGTTCAGGCTGGTGAAGTTGGTGGTGTTTTAGACGAAGTACTAAATCGTTTAGCTAAGCTCTTAGAAGATGTTGCTCGATTACAAAACCAAATTAAATCAGCATTAGCTTATCCTGTCGTTGTAGGATTTTTGGCGATCGCCATTTTCATCGGTATGACTGTTTTTCTGATCCCAATTTTTGCCAACATTTTTAAAGAATTGGGAACTGAATTGCCTGCTTTAACGCAATTTATGTTATGGATAAGTGAAGTGTTGAGAAGTTGGCGACTTTTGGTAGTTATTGGTATTGTTATTGCAGCAGGAATTGCTTACAAACAATATTACAAAACTCGGGTTGGGCGTGAAACCATAGACCGTCTTTCTTTAAAAATGCCGTTGTTTGGCGACTTAATCCAAAAATCATCAGTTGCCCGCTTTAGCCGTACTTTTGGTTCCTTAACTCGTTCAGGTGTGCCAATTCTTACTTCTTTAGAAATTGTACGCGATACTTCAGGAAATCAAGTTGTTGCTAACGCCATTGATGCAGCGCGTGCAGAAATTCAACAAGGAGGTATGATTAGCATTGCTCTACAAAAAGAAAAAGTTTTTCCTGCGATGGCAATTCAGATGATTAGTATCGGTGAAGAGACTGGTGAAATAGATGCTATGTTAATGAAAATCGCCGAGTTCTATGAAGATGAAGTAGAACAGGCAGTCAAAGCATTAACGAGTGTTTTGGAACCGATTATGATTGTGGTTTTGGGGGGGATGGTTGGTACGATTTTACTATCAATGTACCTGCCTATGTTCAAGGTGTTTGATAAGCTGGGATAAAAATGAAAAGTTAGGAGTTATAAATTATTTTTTTCTAACTTATAACTCTTAATTTTTAACTTCTCTGATGATTATTTAAAATCTAATTTTTTATCAATGCCTGTGCAAAAATCTCATTACGAGGCTTGCTTAACAGAGTATAGCAATTCCCTAGGTGCGATCGCCCTGCTAAAGCAGCACCGCCCATACCTGGAAATGATTCCTAGTCTGCGTCGTCCGGATGAAAGCGTTATTACTGTCCCCTTGCCCATAGCCCGTCTTCGTGGTGATGCAACCACAGCAGCACAAGCAACTCGCTTACCCTGTGATGTGGCAATTTTGATGTGCGATCCAGAGTGGAAAATCAAAACAGCACCCGAAATCCTTATCTTTATTCATCGTCCCCACGAAGATTTTTCTGACTTTTTAGGACGTTGGCGACAATCACAAGTTTGGCTTGACCAAAAATATGGGATACAAGCCTCGCCCTTCCAGGGCGACTTTTGATACAATAGAATAACTCGCTACACAGGCAGAGTCTCGCGCTGTGGCGGAGGAACCTGTCTCGCAATGGGCGTAGTCTCCTGAGAAAGTTTTGGCTCCTGGAGAGCAAAAGAATTTTCTCTATCCATACAGCGGTGGGGCGCATCGCAGTGAATTTTGGTGAGGGTAAAGTCGCTGGACTCCCATTGATCCAAGAATCCCCGGACTTCAGGACGGGGAGCCGTCAAAAAGACTATGAGTGGCTTATGCCTAAGCGCTATACATATATACTTGGTGAGGGGACAAACACTATCTATCCCTTGTTTGTCATTTTCCCAGAAACATCGGAACGTATCAAACAGGGTCTTACTGGAGCTGATTTGCCATTTATCATTCAAAAATCAACAGAATTATTAGTAGAAGAAAATATGATGGAAATCTTCTCTTCAGAAACCCCATAAGCTTAACAGTTTGTGGTGAGTATTCCCAAACACTCACTCACACATCTTTTTTAAGAACCTGATCTAGCTGCTTTTCTAAGCACCATCGCAGCCCGCCATCTTAATATCAGTGTTGTTGTAGCTGTAAATAATATACCAAGTAATAGGTTTTTCAAGCTGAGATTTTTGCCGCTATCGTTTACCAAAATACCTTCCAGTATCAAAGAAGGTAATAATATTCCGCTAGGAAGCAACAACCTATTAAAAGTTAACTTTCTTTTAGCTAAAGTCGTCAGGAGTGCTAAGCAAAGCCCTAGAGGGATAAAAGTCAGTCCATAGTAAAAAACTTTCTGCTCTTTCGGAACTAATTCCAGTAAATTCAAAGAGTAGGAATTTTGTGCTTTATCTACGTAAACGTGCAGACTCGCCCCAGAATAAGTGATGATTATCTGATGGGAGTGAGTATCTGCAAAAATGCCAGGAATACTTAATTTTGAATCTGCCCCATTCGCTCCAGTAATAGGTGTTCGTATTCTCAAGTCTAAGTCAGTTCCCTGCTGGCCCAACGTAAAATTTCGACGAAGAGAATCACCTGACAGTGAGATTATGCGTGCTGGTCCAGTTTGGTCTGTATCAGCAGTAGCAACTGTGGTAATGATTGTAAACTGAGAAGCTTCACGTATCCTTTCACTCAAAAAGGTCGCGGGCTCTCTTGTTGTGAGCCAATGCTTGGAACTCAAAGCCACACCTTTTTCAACCTCAATGTCTGGTGACTGCCCTTGCGATAATAATTCGGGCATTTGACCAGTACGATCTTGATAACTTCCTTTACCTGTTAATTGATAGGAAGCTAGTAAAGAATTGCCGAGGGTCTTTGAGTAATTTTCGTGATGAAATACTTGTGAGACTTCATTTTTAGAAATTGCTCTGTCAGCAATATTAACTTCAGAAATATAACCCCGCCAAGCTCTATCACCTGTTTGTTCATTGCCAAGTAAAAGTGGGTAATTCAATGACCAATTACTTAGATTAGTTGTGTGTTGCCAGGCAATTGAAATCAGAAATGATATGAGTATGTACCCAAGAAAAAATACTGTTAGTTTCTTGATAGAGTTACTCGTTCTACTATTTTCTATACGTATTAAAGTATATATAAAGCTTTGTGAGTTAAAGAAATAAAAGCAGAGAAGACCCACAAATCCACCGATGCTATTGTTAAAAATATCTGCAGGAGTCGGTGCTCTTGAAGGCAGAAAAACTTGCAGTGCTTCAACTGTAAAGGATAAGCCTGCACTCAAAAGTATCACTGTTAGAAATTGACTTGTTGGTTTCACCCTTCTTCTCTGTAAGAGACTGGCGAGACCGAAACCTAAAGGCGTAAACAATAAAATATTGTTTACCTGGTCTTTAAAAAAACTGGTGTTATCAAAACTGTCCAACAGTGCTGGTATTGAAAAGCTATCTGGGAAGTAAAAATTAAAGGGATAAAGTGTTGCAAGTAGCACCAATACGATGCTCACTATGACTAGAATAAAATCTCCTGGAAGTAGTGATATATCTAAGTTAGATACTCGGGAAAAAATTTTGCGTTTATTCATAATGACCCATGTTCTCTATCTTTCTAGTAATGGATAATTGAACTGCTAATTACTGGTAGACGGTTAAACAAGAGTAATTAACAAAAAGTAATGAACGCTTTCTTCATATTATTTACTCGTCTATTAAAATGGACAAATAATTGTAATTTTTTTATAAAGATATGTATAAAGACGTTATGAAGATAAGATTTCAAGAAACACAAGGAAATAAGGATGTGTTGCTTTCATCCGTTAGGAACTTGCAACATCATCCGTTGGGTGCTCCTCAAAAATACATTTCATAGATACACTGTGGGATCTGGTTTTTCCGGTTTCCAAAGTATGATGCACCAATAATTAATGTAGAACAGCCATCAAAACTGCTATTTGTAGCATCAGCGATGGAATAGTGTCTAAGGCGATACGAACTGCTATGTAGCTAGTCGTCATGTAAAGATATGCGATTGCACACAGTTCGCCTCACTCTTCTGGTGTTTCTGTCCAAACTGTGATTGCAAAAAACGTTATGTAGAAATAGGATAATAAGTTGATAAGTAAAGTTGCTTTATAGTGAATAAATATACAAAATATAATAGATTCTAATCATTATTTGCTCTTCAAAAATATATATTTTATATATTGTATGTAGAGCGGATGAAAGATAATAAATAAGCTGGGTTAATGAACGAAACCCAGCATACACAAAGATAAATAATTGGATACTCAAACTAAAGCTAATAGTTACTTGACAAACTGAGGCATGATTTCAGCAGCAGTGAATAATCCGTAAATACCCCGTTGGTATAATCCAATGCCAGCTTTTAAATAACCAAAGGCAGGACCACAAACGTTGGCTGCCATGCTGGTTTCATCACCCAAAGTAAAGGTATGGGTAGAAATTTTCCCTTCAAAGGTACGACCAGTAATTTTAACGTTGGTGCTGATGGGCTTTTTAGGATTGCGAGTGTCCACTATACCACCAACAGTCACGCGATCGCGCCCCACAATTCCTGCTAACTCTAGCATCACATCATCGGCGTGTTCCATGTTCTCTAACTTCAGCACGCCATTGGTTTTATCGAGAAGAGCTTCAACTTCTTCATCCGTCATTGTCCTTGCGCTTTCCACGGTGAACCCTTGCATATGGGCAATATCTTCGCGAATGGTAGCGCGGTATGCTTCCCAGTTGGCAATTCCTACCCCAAAGGTAATTTCTACCTGATGAATTTCGGCGTAGCTTTGCGCGGCTAAAGCTGCTGCTGCTGTTAACAGTCCTGGTGTTGCCCCACATCCTGTCATGTAGGTAATTCCTGCTGCCTGCAATTCTTCTTTCATCTCCAGCAGTTGCTCTACAGCACTGGTACGCTTAATTGCATCCACTAATACTCCACGCCATCCAGATTTGATAAACTGCCTAGCAACAGAGGGAATGAAATTATTGGGTAGGTTGGGTAAAGCGAGAAAATACCCATCTACGGGGTGAGATTTTTCTAGTAAATCTTCAATACTCCGATGTGTTAAAGTCCCGAAGGGTTCTAAGTAGCCTACCGAACCATGAGATTGGTAATTGGCTATGCATTGTTGAGCATTTAAACCTTCAGCAGCGTAGGCATAGCCTTGTTTGTCAGCCGCTGCGACTAAAATCATTTCACGTTTTGGGGCGAGTACTCTGGCAGCAGCTTGCCCCAGTCCGCCAAAGCCCAGTACTCCGATGCGCATTGCTTTGGGGAGATAAGTAGAACCTGTTACTTGCTCTGCATTCATGGTCAACTTTGTAGAGTTAAATAACAGCTTACCCTACCCTTGAACGCTTAGCAGTCCTGAATTTGGAGTTCCAATTTCTTTGTACCTTAATGGTTAAGTTGGCAGGGTAGCCTATCGGGTATAACCTGGGGGATTCTGCTTGTGGGCAAAGCTTGGTGCAATATGCAAGATAGCTCAAATGTGATAATAATGATAAATATTATCAATAATTTTTAAGCTAACTGCGCCTCTTGCTACTGCTGTTGCTTGTTTTTATTCGGTTTGATCCTGAAATTGTCAGTTGAATTTTTAGCTTGACTAATTAATAAGGTTAAGGGAAACTTACAAGTAACAGATGTAAGAACTAATAAAGATAATAATTTTTGTTAACTTTCTGAGATATATATTTTGAGAGATGGAACATTAGTTAACAAATGGCAAATTTGTAGCTAAGGGAAAATGCTGTTTCAGAGGGCTACTTTTGTAGCTATTTGCGACAGTTGTACTGTCTACGCTTAGTATTTTGGTTGGCAAGAGCATGGAGACTTTAGAGTTTGTAATTTATCCAGACGGTCGGGTACAAGAAAAAGTTACTGGCATTGTGGGTGCTTCCTGCGCTGAAGTTACAGCAGCGATAGAAGCACAGCTAGGACTAGTACTAACTCATGAGCCAACTTCAGAATACTTTGCTACCAAGATAGAGCAATCTGGTGTGGTGAATACGCAAACCACCTTCAGCGATTGGTAACTTTTCAACATAGTTTAGTTTTATTCATTTCCAACCACCATGTCACACTTTAGCCAAATTAAGACCCAAATCCGTAACATTGACTCCTTGAAAGATGCACTTACAGACTTGGGTGTAGACTGGAAGCAAGGTCCATGTGAAGTACGTGGATATCGTGGTCAAACCCATAATGCCGAAGTTACCATTGAGCAAAACAATGGTTATGATATCGGCTTCAGATGGAATGGCAAAGAATATGAATTGGTTGCTGACTTACAATATTGGCAACAAGATTTATCAGTTGAAGGTTTCTTGCGCCAAGTGACACAGCGCTACGCATACCATACAGTTGTCAAAGAAACTGCTCGTGCCGGATTTCAAGTTGCTGAACAACAAAAAAATGAAGATGGTTCCATCCGCTTAGTCGTACAGCGCTGGAGTGCGTAATGTCTGATTTTTTGCCGTCGCCAGAACAAGAGGAAGACAACCGTTCTGGTTTTGAACCAGAATTAGGTGGTTTCTTACGAGACGCCCCAGAACGCTCTGGTTTTGAGCCGGAATTGGGTGGTGTACTGCGGCAAAAAGGCGTCTATGTTGACGAAATTACCTGTATTGGCTGCAAGCATTGTGCCCATGTTGCTCGTAACACGTTTTATATTGAACCGGATTATGGGCGATCGCGTGTCATACGCCAAGAGGGCGATCCAGAGGAGGTTATTCAAGAGGCAATTGATACTTGTCCAGTTGATTGCATCCACTGGGTTGATTACACCGAATTGAAAAAATTAGAAGAAGAGCGCAAATATCAGGTTATACCCTTGATTGGATACCCAATCGATGGGGCAGTTGTGACGACAGAACGGCGACGCAAAAAGCAAAAACTCACCCGTAAAAAATCTCGTTATTAAAGTTAGTTTCACCTCAGTCATTTGAGAGGACTGGTAAAACCAGTCCTCTTGTTTTCAATTCGCAAAATTAGCAGCTAGTTATCTCATGTCTCTTGACTTATTCTCCCTCGGGGAAAGTCTGTACCTTGCCATCGGGACTAAAAACAGCGCGAATTTTTACAGCTTGTCCATTTTTATTAGGAGAAACAAAAGGTTCACCAATCAGGGGCATACCTGTGCGGTCAACGTAATCTCTGGCAGCTTTTCCTAAAGGTAAAATTCGCTCAATTTTGCCGTCAACACCCACAACTAAACTGTACTCAATGCTTTGGCTTAATCCAGAGGGTGGCTGCCAGCGTTTTTTCAACACATCTCTAGCTTGTGCTACTTGAGCCGTATCAAACAATGTGCCACTGGTACTGGTGCCGCTAGTACTGGTAGTTGCAACTTCTGTAGGCACATTACCTCTATTTCTGCGAGCTTCCCGCAATCTCGCAATTAATGCATCAGTACCACTTGGTTCTGAAGTGCCTGGTTGGGAGAAAGATGGGCTTCTGCTAGCGTCACTACTGGAACTCGGTAAGCTAGCTATTGACGGAACATCTGGTGAAGTTTCGGTAGGTATGTTACCTGTGCTAGACAAACCACTGGGTAACGAACTCTTTTGAGCTAATGCAGAAGCAGCGCCAGCCTTTGGAGTTGATGATGAAATAGCCACTTGTGGCTTTTGTCCTATGTTTTGTGGAGGAATTGAGGGACTCAGAGGTTTTGTTGTTGCGGGTATGTTGAGCGTACTTCCTAAAGATGGTAAAGGTGCTGTGGGGACATTACCAACACTAGGAGATGTTGGAGGCACAAAAGGGGATGGAAACTTTGCAGATTTTTGAGGTGTAACAGGCACACCAGGCAATGTTTGTACTATCGGTGGTGAAGCAGTAGAATTAGGCACTGGTAAGGTAGAACCTAAAGGTGGCAGTGGCTGCGAAGGCAAACTATCTGGGGGAGCCAATGTAGGTAAAGCTCCTGGTGTGGATAGGTTCTGTGAAGGTGACGATTCTAGAGCCAGCTTCTGTGGTGCCGCACTTGGTTTTTTTGCTGTCTGCTGTTGCCTTATTTGATTGGCATACTGCCAAGTCACTGGTGCTAAACCCACAGCTATCACCAGAACTGCTGCAACAGGTGCCCAAGTAGGTATACGACTCGTTGCAGAACGAGGCGTGAGATTTGGGAGCGCCATGACATCAGTGGAATATTCATCCAACGCAGTTGCTAAGTCGAATAATTGCAACAGACTCAGTTGAATGACATCACCAGATGCTTGGTTTGCCAGAGAACCAAGAAACAGGTCGTGAGTTAGGTGATTACCAGGTTTTATGTGTATATCTGCAACTGGTATCTGGGTAAAGGAGTTTATCGTTTGAGTTTCTTGTGAAGGGATGTTGTTAAAATCTTTTTCCTCAGGGTCATCAGATGCTATGCTTGCGTCCTGTATTCCTGAGAAATGGGTTTGTGAGAAATTTACCCAAAAACTTTCAGGTGACATTTGCAGAAAATCTTGAACGTAGGATGTCACCACTGCACACAAAGCCTCCAGCTGGCCGCTATCGCCTCTAATTGAGATTCTCTTGTCCTCTGGCAATCGCGGATCGTCAAAGCGAAGCTCAAACTGTAGCTGCTTCAGGACAGATTTACCCATCCACTGAGACAAAGCTGAGCTCTGCGCCAAGACTTCTAGCGTGCATGTGGGCGGTGTATACCGACGGATCACAGAATTTGATACAGGCATGGCAGGAACTGCGAGCAGGATATTTTTGATTTTTGATTTTTAATTCTTGATTTTTGATTGGGGAAATCTAAAATCTGACAAATCTCAAATCTAGAATTTGGTTGAACGGTCAATAAGTGCTAGCCACAGACGGCGGTGTCCACCAGGTCCACTGTAAAAAAGTAAATCTATGAGTAGTTTCAGTGCCAGGTGGGTCAGTTCATCAGTAGAGATTGCCGCGTCTTCCTCCATCCGCTCTTGGTAAGTATTGCAGAAAGCATCGATATAATCTCCTAGTAAAGCAGCCTGATGAGGTTCGCGGTTGTTTTCCGCCATTTGTTCCAAAAGACCAACAGCACGGCGAATCAATTCTTGGTGCTGTTTAGCAAGGTAGCAAGTAATGAGAACAAGCGCTCTAGCTTCCTCCACATCAAGTTTTTTTCGCCCTCCTTGCCCTTTACGTAGCGGATTTGACTGGCGCAGTCGCCACAGCGCCACGCGATCTGGCACTCTTGACTCTAAATTTAGATTAACTGCCGCTTGTAGCATTGCTTCAGAGCCAATGCCCGTTAGGGTTTCTAACGCCAACAGCACCAAGTCCAATTGGGTTTTAATGTTGTCCCATTGAACTGAGTTTGGGGTAGGAATCTGAATAAGATCCTCCCACTGAGAAGTTGGAGTGGGTAAATTAGCGGCAGAGTGCATAACTTTTAGCATAGGTGATCAGGCTGGTAGGGGCTGTTGCTGTTACCCATTTTGAAACCAGACTCTCAAGGGTTAAGATTGGTTTCCCATCACGATGAGCTGAAGCCGGCAGCTACAGCTTCTATTACTTTGGTGAACAGCAGAAGTCTTTGTCTTAACTCTATGACGAAAAACTATTTTGAAAAAAGTATAAGCTTAATTAATTTTGTTTTGTCTGCCAAATTCATATGATAAACTTCTATTTTTTTTATTCTTTAGTAAAAATAAACAATCAATTCATTACTAGTAGCCAATTGCTACTCATAGTAGCGCAATTGTTTACCAGTCATTATTTTAGTTATACTCATTGCCACAAGAAAAACCCGGATTCTTGAAAAATCCAGGTTTTTGAGTCCTAATTTTAGGTTCTATTTAATGTATGCAACGGTCACACCAGTCCCGCCGTCAGCTTGTTCTGCTGCTTCATAGCGACTGACTCTCGGGTGCTGCTCTAAGAAGGCTTGAACACCTTGCCGCAGCTTACCGGTACCGTGTCCGTGAATAATCCATACTGGACCTATTGCTTCCGAGATTGCCTTATCTAAGATAAATTCTGCATCAGAGACCCTGCGTCCGCGCAAATCAACCGTATTTTGAGAGGTGCGAATTGCTAGAGCAGGTTGTGGTGCAGGTGCTGAGGCTGGTGCTGGTTTGGGTTTGACCACTAGTTCAGCTTTTTGACCATCTAAAGATTCTACGTCTTCTAGCTTCACCGTCATTTTCATGATTCCAAAGCGGACTGTTAACTCACCATCCTCATTAGGAGCAGTCAAAACTTCCGCTGTTTGCCCTATCTTAGGTATACGGATGCGATCGCCCAGCTTGGGAAGAAATCCCACTTTTGGTTTTGATGGTGGTTCTGGTATAAATTTACCAGCAATCTCATTCAAAGCCTTTGTTGCTTGTTGGGCATCCTGTCCTGTTGGCTGACCTTGTTGCAAGCGGCGAATAACTTGAGCAATCTCCCCTTTTGCTTGAGCGATCGCCTGCTGTACTGCCACCTCCTGCGAGGCACGCAAAGCACGTTCTCTTTCTTGCAGTGCTGTGGCTTTTTCGGAAACCTCTTTGTATAAACGTTCAGCCTGCTGTAATAAATCCTGTGCTTCTGCCGCTTTGGTTTCCTGACGGCGGCGTTGCGCTTCTAACCCGGCAATCACCTGATTGACTTCGTCTGTTGCTCCTCCCAGTTGTGTTTTCGCTTGTTCTACAACTTCTGCTTTTAACCCTAAGCGACGAGCAATTGCTAAGGCATTAGAACGTCCGGGAATTCCCCAAAGCAGACGATATGTTGGTGAGAGGGTACTTTCATCAAATTCGACCGAGGCATTTTCAAATCGATCATCTTGGTATTTCAGCGCTTTGAGTTCACCAAAGTGAGTGGTAGCAATTGTTAATAAAGCATGGTCTGCTAGATATTGCAGCAGCGATATTGCCAAGGCACTCCCCTCAACTGGATCTGTCCCTGCGCCTACTTCGTCGAGGAGGATGAGGGAAGACGCGGGGATATGTTCTTCACTCTCCGCGTCTTCTTCTGTGTGCATCTCCGGGTCTTCCTCTACACTATCTAGCGCTTCTAAAATCCGACTAATGCGGCGAATGTGCCCGGAGAAAGTGGATAAACTTTGCTGTAGGGACTGCTCATCTCCTATATCTGCCAGCACCTTGTCAAACCAAGGTAATTCTACTGGTTCGCGAGCAGGCACAAATAAACCTACTTTCGCCATCAATGCTGCCAAACCCAGAGTTTTGAGAGTTACGGTTTTTCCCCCGGTATTTGGTCCGGTAATCGTAACTACCCGAATCTGGGGATGAATGAGCAAATCAACGGGAATCACGGGATGTCCTTGTTCGTGGTGATGCTGCCACAACAGGAGCGGATGGTGTAACTGCCGCAAGGTAATGCTTTCGTTTTCCTCTGGGTTAATGAAGCGAGGGGGATTTGCTTTTAGCCAGAGACTATAACGTGCTTTTGCCAATGCCAAATCTAAGGTGGTGACAATTGCTAACAACCTTTCCAAATCTGACTTGACATCTGCAACTTGTTGAGATAGTTTACGGCGAATTGCTTCTTCTTCTGTTTGCTCTCTTCTGACCAACTGCCGCAGTTGGTTTCCTAGTGGCACTATGGAATTCGGTTCGACATACAACGTTGCGCCGCTGGTGGAAGTATCATGGACAATACCTGGAATAGCGTCTTTTTGGGGTGCTTTCACAGGAATGACAAAGCGATCACCCCTTTGAGTAATGATTTGTTCTTGGACTGCATTCGCTTTGACCTGTAAAATATTTTGTAGCTTTTGGGTTATTTGACTACGTAATTGCCGTAAAGAATGACGGATTTCACCGAGTTTTTGGCTAGCGCGGTCAGTGACTTGCCCTCTTTCATCTATACATCTGTGAATTTCTTGCTCTAATTCCGGATAAGTCCGTAGATCAGCAACTAAATCATTCAGTATCGTTAAATCTGGGTGGTTGTCGATGACACGCCGTACATTTCTTGTGCCAGCGAGAGTTGTGGCGATCGCCAACAGTTCATCCCCTGACAAAATTCCTTGCAGTTCGGCGCGTTCTAAAGAATCGCCAATATCTTGAATGCCATCAAAAGACAGTCCCGTAGCAAGGCGGCTTTCTAGTTCATAGACTTCTTTTGTTTGCGCTAACAACTGTTCGCTTTGGGCTTGCCACTCAGGGATTTTGAGATGGCGTGCAGAAATAGCTCCCAGCTTTGTTGCCGCAAAGGTAGACAAATGCTGGCACAGGCGTGACCATTCGAGGAGTTCTAAAGTTTCAGATTGGATCAAGGCTTTAAAAACATCTAATCTGAATGAAATATGACATTATGGTAACAACTCTATCCCCCCAGCAGCTCAACTTTGAGGGTGAAATTGGCAAAAATCAAGGAAGAAGCACCAGGAGCATCGGACAGGGGAGAAGGGGAGAAAACCCCACAAATAAATTTTGGGGCTCAAAGCAGTGATAATGGTCACTTTTGCGCCAAATGTTGAAATAGAGTTGACACTGCGTATTCACATTTGACGTATTGCCAATTCACAGCGGATTTCAAGTTGATGAAGTACATAAGCTTTGTCTTAAAGCCTCTTTTACTTCTGAATTTTGACTTTAGACTCAACAATTGCTGTTGTAATTTCTTGTTATTAGTTTGAGCTTGAGTAGCAAACAGGAGATGAAATAGGCAGACAATCTCCAAATATATGGAAATACAAATAAACAAAAGCTTTTATTGAGGTTTATCTCTCAAAATCTAAGGTTTATTTCATCTTATGAACTTTAGAATATTAAGTTTAGAAATAGCCTGCACCCAAATTTTCAATCAAAATAACTCTAAAACCCTTAACAATTCCTTATTGTTTTCTCTGTTATCTCTTGACCTCCTTTGCGTCTTGGCGGTAGCTTACAGCAGCGTTACCCTCTTGCATAGTGGGGTCTTACCACTGCCTTGTCTACATTCAAAAAAACCTCTGCCAATACCCTCATAATTTTGATACCCTAGCTAGAACAGATTTGTGGGAACATAGAGCGTGGATATTCAAATTGGTCAGGGAAAAACAGCTCGCAGAGCCTACGGCATAGATGAGATTGCACTCGTCCCCGGAAACAGAACACTAGATCCAAATTTGGCAGATACCAAGTGGCGAATTGGCAATATTGAGCGTGAAATCCCAATTATTGCCAGTGCAATGGATGGTGTTGTCGATGTTCGCATGGCTGTACATTTGTCACAGTTAGGAGCATTGGGCGTTCTAAACTTAGAAGGAATTCAAACTCGCTACGCCAACCCAGAACCAATTTTAGACCGCATTGCTTCAGTGGGGAAAGAAGAATTTGTTCCCTTGATGCAAGAACTTTATGCTGAACCTATTAAACCGGAATTAATTGAACAACGGATTAGGGAAATTAAACAACAAGGTGGCATTGCAGCAGTGAGTGCCACTCCCGTGGGGGCAAGCAAATTTGGTTCTGTGGTGGTAAAAGCTGGTGCAGATTTATTTTTTGTGCAAGCAACTGTGGTTTCCACTGCACATCTGTCACCAGAGTCTGTAGCACCACTCGATTTGGCAAAATTTTGCCAAGAAATGCCCATACCTGTAGTACTAGGAAATTGTGTGACTTATGAAGTGACACTCAATTTGATGAAAGCAGGGGCAGCAGCAGTCTTAGTAGGAATTGGTCCTGGTGCAGCTTGTACCTCTCGTGGAGTGCTGGGTGTAGGTGTACCACAAGCAACTGCTGTAGCTGACTGTGCTGCCGCACGTGATGATTACTACCAAGAAACTGGTAAATATGTGCCAGTGATTGCTGATGGAGGTTTAATCACTGGTGGTGACATCTGTAAGTGCATTGCCTGTGGTGCTGATGGAGTGATGATTGGTTCTCCCTTTGCGAGAGCCGCTGAAGCTCCAGGACGGGGATATCATTGGGGAATGGCAACTCCCAGTCCTGTGTTACCTCGTGGCACACGCATTCGTGTAGGTACCACTGGAACCCTAGAGCAAATCCTTCGAGGACCAGCACAACTGGATGATGGAACCCATAATCTTTTGGGAGCCTTGAAGACGAGTATGGGGACTTTAGGCGCCAAAAACATCAAAGAAATGCAGAAAGTTGAAGTTGTGATTGCCCCTTCTTTGTTAACGGAAGGCAAGGTTTACCAGAAAGCACAACAGTTAGGTATGGGCAAGTGAACGGGATATGCACTGGCTCGTGGTGAGCAATTCCTCTCCCAAGCTTGGGAGAGGGACGACTTAAGGTGAATGCTTCTCCCAAAATTGGGAAAATGGGGTGGGGGACGGCAGCGCTGGTCTCACCTCCTGCAGTACTGGCTCCGCAACGCACTGCCTCATGAGGGCAGGTTTTGCATTCGTGCAAGAGGTTTATTCTTAAAGAAATTTTTCCAGACTCTCAAACTCTTACTGGAAAAATCGCATATGTCGCCTAAAATAGAGATAGCGGAGACGCATGTTTCCGTTCACTCCTCACACCACACTCCGCCCGGACACTGTTCGGGCGGTTCCTTAATATTTATTTTTGTATTTATTCAAATACCATATGCAAAAGTATGTGCCCTACTGCCAAGCAGTGGTTTTTGCTATGGTAGAATTTTCAGCAAATCCAAACATAATACTAGGCAAAGGTTTTTAGGCATGTCAGCAGCCGCACAAGTTACAGACTCTACCTTTAAACAGGAAGTACTAGACAGCGAAATTCCTGTTTTAGTTGATTTTTGGGCACCCTGGTGCGGACCTTGCAGGATGGTTGCCCCTGTTGTCGATGAAATTGCCGCCCAATACGACAATCAACTCAAGGTAGTTAAAGTTAATACTGATGAGAATCCCAATGTTGCTAGCCAGTATGGCATTCGCAGCATTCCTACATTGATGATTTTTAAGGGTGGGCAAAAAGTTGATATGGTAGTCGGTGCTGTACCGAAAACTACATTAGCAAACACTGTGGAAAAATATCTTTGAACACACCAAACACACCCGCCTGAAAACTACTCAAGAGTATTCAATTTGCTCGATAAGATCAATATTTGTAATCAGTAGAGAGGCGAAATTCTTCGCTTCTGTGGAGATTGAATGCTTTGGTTATTCAGGCTATGTTTGGCAGCGCCTAGGCTATCTTAGCTGAAGGACTTTTTTGTTGTGATGAGTTATTTGTAAAGTAAACATTAAATTACCATAGGGTGAGTTCAAAGCTTCCTTTGTGTTAATTTTTGATCTACAAAACTGGCAAGTGCCGTAACGCACTATTAAGATGGCGGCGCTTTCCAGTTTGTTGATGTATTCTAAGGTTGCCTAACTTCTACTGCGTCCACAACACAACAATGCACTCAAGTCGTGAAAAAGTGGTTAAGAGTCGAAAAATTTTGGACTCTGCGTAGCAGTTTATAAATCCCACATGAAATTAGATAAAATGTAATGCCATTTTGGCATCAGTTCTCATGACCTCCGAAGCGTCGTTTGACACATTAGAGTCTCTCCGAGCGGATATCGCTAACTTATTTGAACACTTACCGACCTCAAAGTATCAGCAGTATATTATCCAAGCACTAGCCACCATAGTGCGTCTTGCCCAGAAGAGTGAAGAAATTGAACGCCTTGATTGGAAGATATTATCCTCTGCTTTAGCAGACATGGAGCGCGGTTTTCAGCTCTTCTATGCTTACCGACACGTCCGCAAAGTCACTATTTTTGGTTCTGCTCGCCTATCACCAGAAACACCAGAATACCGCATGGCGTATGATTTTGCTCGCTATGTTTGTCGATTAGGATTTATGGTTATGACAGGCGGTGGTGGCGGAATCATGCAAGCTGGTAACGAAGGGGCTGGAAGAGAAAATTCTTTTGGCTTAAACATTCAGCTCCCCTTTGAGCAAGAGGCGAACCCAATTATTGAGGGAGACCCTAAGCTGATTCACTTCAAGTATTTTTTCACCCGGAAGCTATTTCTCCTCAAAGAGAGTGATGCTATAGCTTTGTTTCCAGGTGGTTTTGGCACGCAAGACGAAGCTTTTGAGTGCATGACCTTAAGCCAGACAGGTAAGTTTGGTCCGATACCTTTAGTTTTAATTGACCACCCTGGCGGTGATTATTGGCGGTCTTGGAGCGAATATATTGATAAGCAATTGGTGCAAAAAGGACTGGTGAGCCCAGATGATCCCAGTCTTTACACGGTGACAGATAACTTGGATGTAGCTTGCAAAGCCATTACCAGCTTTTACCAGGTCTATCACTCCAGCCGTTACGTGGGCGATCGCCTAGTCATCCGTCTAAAGTCAGAGTTATCAGATGCTGAGGTAGAACAACTTAACGCGGAATTCAGCGACATTCTTGTTACAGGGCGAATTGAAAAAAGTCAAGCTTTACCACAAGAAGCCCATGATGAGACATTTGAGCTACCTCGTCTGCTTTTGTACTTTAATCAAAGAGATTTAGGGCGGTTGTACCAGCTTATTGGAGTCATTAACCATGTAGGGACTCCTTCAGCAGAAGAAAAAGCGCATCCGGAGAGGAAGTAAGGGAGGAGGGAGCAAGAGAGCAGGGAGCAGGGAGCAGGGGGAGAGAAAATACTCCTTTATCTCCCTGGTCCTCCTCATCTCCTCACCCCCAGATTAGCTATCGCTCAGCACCCAATTTACGAGGGTACGAACGCCAAAGCCAGTTGCACCAGGACCGTTGTAGCCATTTTCTTTGTCAGCCCAAACTGGACCAGCAATGTCTAGGTGTGCCCAGGCAGTGTCTTTGACGAACTGCTTGAGGAACAAAGCAGCAGTAATTGAACCGCCAGGACGTGGTCCGGTATTCTTCATGTCAGCAATACCAGATTTAAGCCCTTCAAAGTATTTTTCTTCCATTGGCAACCGCCAAATCTTTTCTCCTGAAGCTTCAGAAGCCTTCTCTAGCTGCTCAGCTAAAGCATCATCAGGAGAGAACAAACCTGCAATGTCATCTCCCAAGGCAATTACACAAGCACCAGTGAGGGTGGCTAAATCAACAATCGCATCCACTCCCAACTTCTCAGCAAAGACTAATGCATCTGCCAAGGTAAGACGTCCTTCTGCATCGGTATTATTCACTTCAATAGTTTTGCCGTTAGAGGCGGTGAGAATGTCACCTGGGTGCATAGCACGACCGCTAATCATATTCTCCGTTACAGCGGAAATGAAGTGAACTTCGACATCTGGTTTGAGTTGACCAATTGCTTTTGCCGCACCTAAAGTGGCAGCAGAACCACCCATGTCAATTTTCATAGTTTCAATGCCGCTGCCAGCACCTTTTATATTTAGTCCACCAGAGTCGAAAGTTAAACCTTTGCCAATAATTGCGACCTTACGCTTTGGTGTTCCTTCCGGTTTATAGGTTAAGTGAATAAACTTAGGTGGCAAGTCAGAAGCTTTGGCAACTCCCAAAAAAGCTCCCATGCCCAACTTTTCACACTCTTCCTGTTCTAGGATTTCTATTTGCAAACCGTGTTCAGAGGCGATCGCTTGTGCGGTTTCTGCCATCGTAATTGGTGTGACAGAGTTTGCAGGAGCAGCAACTAACTGCCGTGCCAAGAAGACACCAGAAGCAATTTGATGAGCGCGAGTAATGGCTGCTTCTTGCCCACCTAGCCCAAGTAAATCTATTTGTTCGACTTGTGGTCCTTTATCCTCTGGTTCAGATTTAAAGCGATTATCCTGGTATAGTGCTAATTGAACCCCTTCTGCGATCGCTTGCGCGGTTTGTGTTGGGTCATTGTTCCAAGTAGGCAGGCTAATTCCCAAAGTTTTGCACTTTTGCTTCTTACCTAACCGACCAGCACTTGCAGCTGCTTTGCGTAAAGTTTCCAGTTTTAGGGCTTCGGGTTTCCCTAAACCGACCAATATAATTTTGCGAACTGGACTATGAGTACCCACTCGTGTGACAGCACTGCTACCTTGTTTACCCTTAAATTCCTCTTCGGTAATCAGTTCTTTTATACTACCAGCCAATTTTTCATCTAAGGAAGCAAGTTCGCCAGTTAATTCTACGGCATCTTCAAATAATCCAATTGCTAAACCATCCCCCGTCCACTCCAGAAGGGGGGTATCAGTCGTACGAATTTCCATACTGTTGTATTCTGTGTAAAACTTCTTGTACCAGTATTGCGCAAAATATGCGCTTTATGCTTATGAAACAAGTTAATAGTTACTGAGTAAAAATGAGTAAAAACAACTCACTATTAACGACTAAATATTCACCACTAACAATCAACATCAGACTAATCTCGAGACGCGCTGTTGACAGCGTGTTGGCAGCATCTGTACAACTATTGACTCACCAATTCAGCAACGATCATAGCAAGTTGATCAGGCATAACCGGCTTCGAGAGATGTCTTTGGAAACCTGCGGTGAGAGCCAGATGTCGGTCTTTGTCTCCAGCATAAGCAGTGACGGCGATCGCCGGAATATGTCCTCCCTCTTCGCGTGGCAATGCTCTCACTTGGCGGATCAGGCTGTAGCCATCTTGCTCAGGCATACCAATATCACTAATGAGTATATCTGGTTTGAATGTTGTCAGAACCTCCAGAGCTGAAGAAGCGGAGGTGACAGCCGTAGCGATCGCTCCCAAATCCTCTAAAGCAAATACCAAAAAATCTCGTGAGTCGGCATTGTCATCCACTACCAAGACGTGCACACCTTCTAATGGAGATGATGGGGAGAAGTTCTTCTTTCTCCCCTCATCTTTTCCTTTCCCCCTATCCCTGTCTCTGTTTTCTAGAAGTGGCAATTGCACTGTAAATGTTGCGCCTTTTCCAACTCCATCACTTTCTGCGCTAACAGTTCCACCATGCAGTTCTACCAGGTGGCGTACAATTGCTAAACCCAATCCCAAACCGCCATGTTTGCGAGTGGTGGAGCCATCCGCCTGACGAAAGGACTCAAACACGTAAGGGAGAAAGTCGGGACTGATACCAATGCCTGTATCTTTCACCGTAATTTTTGCGTATGCAATTGGGGATTGAGAAGACGCGGGGACTGGGAGAGGCGGTGAGGAAGTCGGAGTCTTGGACACCACTTGCTTCTCCTTACGGAGATGCTGCGCCAACAAGTCGGCAGAGTCGATGCCAGTCGCTACAACGGAACGGACAGTTTCTTCCGGAGGGAAAACGCCAGTTTCTTCTCCTTGCGGAGACGCTACGCGAACAACAGGGGGCTTTGGGGTCCCCACGAAGGAGCCAGCCGCGTGGGCGGGTTTCCCGACTTGAGCGGACTGGCGTTGGGGTTGGGAGGAAACCCTCCGAAGTTTGCCCGGAGGGAAACCCTCCTCGCAACTTCTCTCCGCAGCGGACTGGCTCCCCTCCTCCCAACTGTCTTCGGGAACCTCCGCAACGCGCTGGCTCCCCAACGGAGTAGCTCCGGTTTTCGTCGAGTCCGAACTTCCATTTGCATAGTCTCTTTGCAGGAGATACTCAGAAGGGGACGCGGAGCATTCTCCTGTCTCCGTGTCCTCTTGCTCTACCCGTTCAAGATCGACTTCTACACGTCCTCCCTGTCGGGTAAACTTGATAGCGTTAGAGAGGAGATTCCAAACAATTTGCTGTAATCGGTTTGGGTCGCCTAAAACGCAGAATTTTGGCTCTTGAATTTTAGATGAGAAAGATGGGTGACTAACTGTCTCCACGGAGGAGGCTGCCCCCTTGGGGTATTCCTCTGGCACACTTTTAGTGAATGCAGTCGTCTGTGGTAAATCCTGCGAACAAGCTTCCCCAACGCGTAGCGTCTCCGTCAGCAGAGAAGAGCTTACGTGAACCGGACAAGATTGTCCGTCCCGTTGTAGCAACTGCTGTCCTACTGGGCGAGATGTCTGTTGGGCAACAGGAAGGTGATTAGGTAAGGAGAGTTCTTCCTGTTCACTTGTCATTTTAACTACCGTGTCCAATCCAGACTTTGCAATCGAAAATTGTAAATCAATTGATTTGGCTTGAGCTGCCAAACGCATTGTGTCGATCGCCGCTTCAATTGCTGGAATCAAATTTGTTGGATAGGGACGCAGAGTCAACTTGCCACGGATGATGCGAGACACATCTAGCAAATCTTCAATCAGTTGTGTCTGTAACTTGGCGTTGCGCTCAATTGTTTCCAAGGCACGATTTAAGCTTGTTGCATCTAATTTACGGGTACGTAGTATTTTTGCCCAGCCGAGGATGGCATTGAGTGGCGATCGCAATTCATGAGAAAGAACTGCCAAAAACTCATCCTTAATCTGGTTTGCCCGTTCCAATTCTTCCTTTTGTTGCCGTAACTGGGCTTCACTTTCCCTTAGGGCACGTTCTGCTTTTTGGCGGGCACGCCGTTCTTGAGCTTCACGGAGCGCACGGCGTACTGAAGGTACTAAACGCTCCAAGCGTTGCTTGAGAACATAGTCAGTGGCGCCGCTTTTGAGGGTTTCAATTGCGACTTCTTCCCCCATTGTTGCAGTGACAAAAATAAAGGGTATGTCCGGACAGTGTTGCTGCGCCATCACAAGAGCTGTAATACCATCAAACCCAGGCAAGGCGTAATCTGAAAGAATCAGGTCAAAGTCATCTTGCTCTAGTGCCGTTTTGAATTCGGCTTGCGTCTTTACATGCACTTGTTCGCAGACAAGACCACCTTCACTCAACAGAGCATAGATGAGTTCTGCATCTAGCAAACTATCTTCCAGCAAGAGAAATCTTAGACCTGACATGGCTATATTCCTGCAACTCCTTGACTACTGCGTGCCGGAGGGATGGAACCGGGAGGTGGTTCATTAATTATTGCCCAAAATAACCCCAAACCTTTAATGACATCGACGAATTCATGAAAATCAATTGGCTTGACCACATAGGCATTGGTGCCAAGTTCGTAACAGCGAGCTAGATCCTGCTCCTCACGAGAAGAGGTTAACACGACTACTGGCACGACTCGCAATTCTGGGTCAGCCTTGAGATGCATCAAAACTTCAATGCCATCAACTTTTGGTAATTTCAGATCTAGCAGCACCACGACAGGATTACCCTCCCGGCGCAAGCGATATAAACCTCGACGATAGAGGTAATCCAATGCTTCTTCGCCGTCACGAACGACAACGACTTCATTGCCTAGATGATTTTCTGCCAGTGAAGTCAGGATCAACTCTACATCGTTAATGCTGTCTTCAACTAGGAGAATGCGCTTTAGTTCCATCGTATACTCTCTACTCTCCACTTTCCACTCCAGACCCCCTTGGTAGCGAAAAATAAAAAGTCGCTCCATTGTCTATTTCGCCTTCTGCCCAAACGCGTCCGCCGTGACGGTGAATAATGCGTTGGACATTTGCTAATCCCACACCCGTACCTTCAAACTGTGGATCACTATGCAGTCGTTGAAAAACGCCAAATAATTTATGAACATATTTCATGTCGAAACCAATGCCGTTATCTCGCACGAAGAATACCACTTCTTGATGACTGCTGACACTGCCTACAGTAATTTGTGTTATGTGTCGAGTTTTGCTATATTTGAGGGCATTTTCCAGCAAATTGCGCAGAACTAGCCGCAACATGGAGGGGTCACCATGTACATGAGCTAAGGATTCTATCTCCCAGGAAACTTGACGGTTTTTGGTTTCTGGAACAAGATCGCGTTGTACCTCGTGCAATAGTAAATTCATGTCAATGGTGGTATGGCGCATTTCAGAGCGCCCCACACGGGAGAAGGTTAACAAATCATCGATTAATTTACCGGCTTGTTTGGTAGCTTCAGTGATAATGTTGAGGTATCGCTGAGTCGTGTCATCTAGCACCGTTGATTGGAGGCGTTTTTGCAGTAAGTCAACAAATCCAGTGATATGCCGCAACGGTGCCCGCAGGTCATGGGAGACTGAGTAGGAGAAAGATTCCAATTCTTTATTGGCAGCTTCTAGTTGAACTGTGCGCTGTTTGACGCGTTCTTCTAGGGTTTCATTGATTTGTCGAATTTGGGCTTCTACTTGCTTGCGGTCTTCAATATCTATACATGAGCCGATATAACCAATAAACTCTCCTTCGGGAGTATATCGAGAGACACCAATATTTAAAACCCAACGATATTCTCCATCAAACCGTCGCAGGCGATACTCCATCTGAAAATCTTGGCGAGTATCAAACGCATTGACATATGTTTCTAGACAACGCTGCAAATCATCGGGATGTACACCTTCTGCCCAGCCATTGCCTAGCTCCTGCGACCTAGTCCGTCCGGTAAAATCTAGCCAAGGTTTGTTGAAGTAGTGACAGAGTTTATCTGTACCCGCCATCCAGACCATCATTGGAGCAGTATCTGTGACATAGCGAAAGCGCTGCTCGCTTTCAATCAGGGCGGCTTCTGCTCGTTTGCGATCGCTAATGTCGATAGTAATGCCGTCAAAGCGCTTCGGTATGCCATCCGCATCACAAAAGGTGTTTCCAATCGCCCGAATCCAGCGGATGCGACCATCTGGGGCAACTGTGCGGTAGTCTACATCATAGCCACCAGTCTGCGCAATGGAGGACTCAATTGCCTGCTGTGTGGGCTCTCGGTCATCAGGATGCAAGAGTTGATAGAATAAATCGATGGTCACTTCGGCATCAGGTGGTAGACCAAAATGCGCTTTGCACTGGTCGTTCCAAATCAGCTTGTCCAGTGGTAAGTTGCAGTACCACAAACCGACTTCGGCTCCCTGAATGACCAAATCTAGACGTTCTCTACTAATTCGCAAAGCTTCTGCTTGTTCTCGCAGCGTCTGCTCTGTTTGTTTGCGCTTAGTAATATCATGGGCTACTGCATACACCAGCTCTAACTCAACATCAGGAACAGAATTCCAAGTCAACCATTTATAGGAACCATCTTGACAACGGTAGCGGTTCTCGAAATTCAGGGTGGAGACTCCCGTTGCTAGCTTTGCCATTTCCGTTAGGGTTTTTGCCCTGTCTTCTGCATGCACAAACTCAATAAATGGTTTGGCTAACAGTTCCGCCTCAGTGTAACCAAGAATTCTTTGGCAGGCTGGGTTGATCCGCTTGAAATAGCTATCAAATCCGGCGACACAAAACATATCCGGCGAAAGCATAAAGAAGCGATCGCGTTCTGCTTGGGCTTGATTGCGATCGCGCAGCGCGGCTTGTCGTTCACTCATGTCTAGAACAAAGGCGATTACCTCCGGCACTGCCCCTTGGGCAAACGCCTCTTGTTTTTGCTGTCCAACGACGGCACAGCCAATTAAAACAGGAACACGAGAGCCATCCTTGCGGGTATACTCTTTTTCGTAAGGAGTGCAAACTCCTTTTTCCTGTGCCTCAAGAAACGCCGCTTCATCCAAAGGCAAATACTCTGCTGGCGTCATATCAATCCACCGCACTCGACCTTGTAGAAAATCTTTGCGGGTATAGCCAACTATATGGAGGAAAGCGTCGTTTGCCTCACTCAGTCCCCCGTCCACATCACCGATGACAATGCCAATCAAGTCTGAGTCTACAAATAGTCGCAGTCTTGCTTCGCTCTGACGCAATGCTTCTTCTGCTTGTTTCTGGTCATCGATATCGGTACAGGTACCCAACCACTTGAGAATTGTGTCATTGGCGTCACGTAATGGTAAAGCCTGTGCTATGTGCCAACGGTAAACGCCATCAACCCGTCTCAGACGGTACTGCACCTCAATGGAATTTCCTGTCACTAGCCCAGTTGTCCATTTTTCTAAAGCTTGTGGTAAGTCGTCAGGATGAACCACTTGCTCCCAATTCAACGCCAAGGTTTCTTGGGGTCTGAGCCCGGTGTAGTCCAGCCACCGCTGATTGAAGTATTCTACAAAACCATCTGGCTGGGTCATCCAAACTATTTGAGGAGCGTTTTCGGCAAGCAGCCGATAGCGTTCTTCACTTTCTCGTAGTGCGGCTTCTACTTGTTTGCGTCCTGTAATATCGCGGTTGACTTCCAAAAACCCCACAAGCACACCCTCCGAATTGTGAATCGCCACCTGACGGCTTTCAACGACAATTTGTGCCCCATCTTTGCGGGTGTGAATCAATTCAGTTTGCCAACGTCCTGTTTGCAACAGGGCAGCATCAAGGTTTTGTGCACCTTGTAGTACCTGGGTTTGCAAGAGCGTGTGACTCACCTGTCCTATAGCTTCTGCTTTGGAGTAGCCATACATTTCCTCTGCGCTTCGGTTCCAGTAGGTAATGGCATTTTGGGCATCACGGACAAAAATTGCTTCATACGTCAGTTCCAACAGTTCTGATTGCTCTTGCAAGGTCGCAGCTTGTTGCTTGAGCATCTGCAAGACCTGTTTACGCTCACCATCCACGCGGTTAATAAACCATGCATTCCGCCAAATCAGCACCAAAAATACCACATTTATAGCTATCACGAGCAGCGATATGCTTGAGCCGAGGTCAGATTGTTGCCCTGTATGCCTTAAAAGAAGCAACCAGCCGAGAATGAAGGGGAGTGCGATCGCACCTGGTATGAGCATACGGGCGATCGCGCCGCCGTTGAGTTCACTAGTAATCGTTTGCATGAACCCGCGATCAGGATGAGTATACAAAACTCCCAAACACAGCACCTCAAATGCCAGTGCTGTATGCAACGCCATGGAGGTAGTATAAACGCCGAACTGGTAAAAATTTTTCACCCCGTAGGCATAGCCAATCAATGCTTGCAAAGAAATCAAAGCCACAATCAAGCTCAAACCTTGAGCCAGCCAATAACTGCGGTGAGTCTTGTATCCCAACAGCCACAGTGACACACCTGATAGGAGAAAATTAACGGCAGTGTTTGCGCCCATCCGACCTGGATGGGATGTTGCTACCGCTTGCGGCGATTCAGCAAACAGCAGTTTCTCAATTCCTAAGTTCCATCCCAAGAGGTATTGACATAAAGTCAGTAGTCCAAATGTTGCAACAGCGATCGCCAACCCTTGAGCAATAAGGACACGCAGACGAGGCAAGACGGGAAAAGAGCTTCCTCTTGACAAAAGCCAAAGTGATGTTCCAGACAGTAAAAAAGCGATCGCTGTATTGACTTCCATCGTGACGAGTCCTGGCAACACGCTCTTGAGTACAGCAATGTCAAACATCCAGCCAATCAATACAACACAACTGATAACAACAACAAAGACACTTGCAACTTGTGCAACGTTTCTAGTGACGGTGAAGTTAGGCATAAGCCTTTACCCCAACTTCAAGGTTTTGTTCTCTAATACAATGATGGCAGGACAAAATTTCCGACATTGCTTTGCCAGATCAAAAATGCTGTAATTTATTGATGAAATCTAACTTAAGATTGATAACAACATTTATGAAATTACCTAGAGATAGATTTATTTAATATAATCTAACAATATCAACAAAAAACTCAGTTTCTCCAAGAAACCGAGTTTTTTAATAGAGTGTCTTCCACAAGAAAAAATGAATTACTTCTTACTGACAAAGTTTCCAGATGCATCAACAGTAGATTGAACAAAATTGATATCAATGTCAAATTTAGTGGCAATAGCATTAATGATATCTTGTGCCGCTGGAGTCATTTCGCCTTTTGTACGGACAATTTTGTAACACTGAGCCAACAATGGTATAGCAAAATCACGGTTGAGTTGACGAAGAAGCGTATCCAAAGACTGTGGTGATTTGATGTTTTCAGAAATAACTTCTAATGATTTAGAACTCAGATTTAAAGCTTGTAATTGTGGCAAAATTTCTTCCCATGTTTTTTCTGGATAACTAGCAAGGATAAAATGAACCAAAATTTGATCCATGACTGCTTCTTGAGCAATCGCTTTTTCTAAATAATTTTCGCTTTGTTGTTTTAAAGTTTGCAGTGTCTCTTCAGAAGTCAGTGACTTTGATTCATCGAGTTTAGCTTCATAAAATCGGCAAGCTGCATACCCCAATGAATAAATCATTGTTGCATTAGAACTAGCACCAATGACTGCACCAGCAAAAGGTAGATTTCGCAGCAAACTTAAACCTGTTGCTTTCAAAAGGCGTCCGCCACCCAATCCTAAACCAAAAATCGCCAAAACTTCACCTTTACGGGTAGTATCTTTCAAATCTAACCCATAAGCAGCTGCAATCTGATAAATCATTTCTGACTGCAATTGCGTTGTGGCTGCTAAATCAATTGCCAACAGCGCTGCTGCAAATCCTGGTAAAAGACTACTTGCAAATCCAATTCCACCCGCTTTTGTTGCTTTTTCTACCATGATGCGATGAGCAATTTGGCTAGGTGATTCGTTTGGATGCTCTTGCTGAAGCTTTTTGACTGCTGCTGCGGCTTTTTCTAAATCGACGTTATCAGCAGCACTAACCAGCCAATTCAAATTTAACACACCAGCTACCCTGCGGATTAACCAATTCTCGCTGAGGCGTTCTGTGACTTGTCCTGCTGTATGAGTTGCTTGTTCAATCAACTTGTGAGTTTGTTTTGCTGTAGCTTCTCCCACATAACCAGCTGTTTCAGCAACTGCTTTACCAGCTTGTATAGCCGTGTTACCAGCAGCTGTTCCTACTCCCACAGCTGTACCAAACACACAGCCCACTGTTTCGGCGACAGATTCTAACAAAGATGGCTTTTCTTCTTCAGCAGCAGGTAAATTATTTGGTTCTTCATCCTTGAGTTTTTGTTGTGGTTTATCTACCATTTCGCCCTACAATCCTGACTTACTCTCTATTCAGGTTGTAGCGAAGATGTGCTCTGTTTGACTTCTCCCTTTAAGGATAAGTCGTTAGAACAAAATCAAAGATGAGACTTAATGTTATCCCAGCGTTTCGGCTGTTTGGGCACTAACCTCTAAAAAATTATTTTTTTTCATAATTTTATACAGGTTAGTGTCTGTTTCTAACAAGCAAGCGTGTCCACTATTTCGTAATACCACCATCTTGGACTTGGGAAAGATACTAACCAAACGTTTTGCTTCAGCCACAGAAGGTAAAAGTCGGTCGTTAGCACCAGCGATCACTAAAACGGGTTGCGTGAGGCGACGTAACTTTTCTTCTTCAAGATAAAACTCTCTGAGTAACGAGATTCGCCAAAGGATGGTTTTTGGGGGTACCTCGCGCATGCTTCTCAAGAGTTCTTGTCTATCTCTTTGAGAAATACGTGACAAAGATGCCAAAAACGGTAACAAAGCCAGTGCGCCTATGTTATAAAGTCCTGATGGAACTAAGTAAGTGAATTGTGATGCCCAATCCAAGAAAGGACAAAGGTGAAAAGCACTAGCGGAGTTAATGAGGATGATGCGCTTAAAAAGCTGCGGTGCTTTGACAGCCACTTTTTGAGCCAAACAACCGCCAAAAGACTCGCCACACAGGTAAACAGGACGTTGGGAGCTTTTTTCCAATTCTGTATGGATCAAGTCTAAGACATTATTTGCTAGCTCATCCCAACTGGTAAGGTCTTCTCTAGGTATCGCCAAACAACGAACATCAAAGCCGACTTCTAATCCAGCTGTTTGCGATCGCAATAGTTGACCGGTTCCATCCATTCCTGGCAAATACACCAACAGCGGTAATTCTGGCTGTAATCGTTTAGGCGTGAGGAAACATGGCTTTAGCTCAACTTTTGGAATAATCATTAGTCAAGAGTCAAGAGTCAAGAATTAATCGTCAAGAGTCATGAGGTAAGTATAGGACAAACAACAAAAGACTCATGACTAAGGTTATTGATAGCAACCTTCACGCAGTAAATTGGCAATTTCGGAGTGACAATAATTTGTCAATTGTGTCACCACATCTCTTGCTTTTTTCCCTTGGTATTTTTCTTTATATAGAGGCTTAATCCAATATGGACGACCAATCAGCACAGCCACACGACGATATGTGACTAGGGGATGCCAACCTGGTTGATTAAATAAAGGTTCTGAAGGGTCAAATAGACTTAACAGCCTCAAAGGTACGGCAGATGTGTTAACTTCTTCAAGGGATGCTATCGCGATTGGCAAAATTGCTAAATCCTGGACTTGCGCTCGTAGTGCCAAATGAGCAAAACCTCGTTGAAATTCACCGACCCGGTTTGGGTGAGTAAATTCCACCATCGGTTTTGTGCCTTCAGGAAAGACTCCTACTATTTGCTTTGACTGCAATAGTCGTTGTGATTGCTGGAAAAAGCTTTGCTGGCGCTGTTGATTTGCCTCCTCTAGGGGAAAACAACCCAATTGTCCTGTGACAATCTCTTTCATTATTGGTACTTGCCCCATATAGTGATGGCAAGCAAAGCGAATTGGACTTGATAGCGTCGCCATCAAAATAGGTGCATCCATAAAGCTGCGGTGATTGCTCACTACTAACACACTGGCATCTTGGGGAATGCGATCCTCATAGTAGCGAAACATTTTTGTTGATAGCGCCGCCAGTAACCAGCGAGAAATCTCAAGGGGGCTATTTACACTCATCTTTAATATACAATCCGAAAATTTCGCAGCTTATCTTGATGAAATTTTTACATTTCTTAACTCAGCAGGACGACTGTCTTAAGATAGAAATGTCATAGAAACAAAATCGTTAAAATCCTTCGTACAAAAGAGGTTTATTTTTCAATGAACTTGAATCTAATGTCAAATTTTTTTGTGGAAAATTAGCAAGTATTTCTTGTATTTTTTGAGTAATTAACTGAATTTATACCTATCATAAAAAAACTCAAACAAAAGAAATTTGCTAATATAAAGGTAAAACTTGAAAATATAACTATTATGTTATATAATTGCGTGGTTTTACCAATAAAAGTTAAGATAGAAAACGTTTTTAACAACTAGTTTTTTATTTTCATGAATCAAGTGAATAAAACACAAAAGACATTTGCACTAACAACACCGCTATATTATGTAAACGACTTACCTCACATTGGCAGTGCTTATACAACAATGGCAGCAGATGTGGTGGGGAGGTTTCAGAGACTTTTAGGGCACAGAGTGCTGCTGATTACGGGAACAGACGAACACGGACAAAAGATTCAGCGAACAGCTGAGAGTAAAGGGCGATCGCCCCAAAGCTTTAGTGATGAAATGTCAGCTGGTTTTGTCTCTTTGTGGCAGTTGTTAAACATTCAATACGATAGATTTATTCGTACGACATCACCTCGTCATGAAGCTTTAGTCAAAGAATTTTTCCAAAAAGTGTGGGAATCACAAGATATCTACCTAGGACAACAAAAAGGGTGGTACTGTGTCTCCTGCGAAGAATTTAAAGAAGAAAGAGAACTGTTAGAAGGACATCGGTGTCCTCTGCATCCAAACAAAGAAGTCGAGTGGCGAGATGAGCAGAATTATTTCTTCCGCTTATCCAAATATCAAGAGAAACTGCAGGAACTTTACAAGTCACGACCGGATTTTATCCAACCAGAAAGTCGTCGAAATGAAGTCCTCAACTTTGTGAATCAAGGGTTGCAGGACTTTTCCATTTCGCGGGTGAATCTAGAGTGGGGGATTCCTGTACCAGTTGATCCCAACCATACCATTTATGTTTGGTTTGAGGCGCTTTTAGGTTATGTTAGCGCTTTGCTAGAACCGGACGAAGAACCAACGTTAGAAAATGCCTTAGCAAAATGGTGGCCTATAAACCTGCACCTGATTGGTAAAGATATCCTGCGCTTTCACACAGTGTACTGGCCCGCAATCCTCATGTCAGCTGGCAAGCCATTGCCAGACCGAGTCTTTGTGCATGGCTTTTTGACCAAAGATGGTCAGAAAATGGGTAAAAGTCTTGGTAACACTCTAGATCCTGTAGTGCTAGTTGAGCGTTATGGTAGTGATGCTGTTCGTTATTACTTCCTTAAGGAAATCGAATTTGGCAAGGATGGAGACTTTAATGAAAGTAGATTCATTAATGTTTTAAATGCAGATTTAGCAAATGATTTAGGTAATTTGTTAAATCGCACTCTAAATATGGTGAAGAAATACTGTGCTGGAAATATTCCAGCAGTGACAAATGAAGAAATTCCTTTAGAACATTCTTTGAAAGCAATTGGTTTACGTCTTGGGGAACAGGTGCAGTATGCATATGAAGCGTTAGCTTTCAATCAAGCTTGTGAAACTATCCTCTCACTGGTACAAGCCAGTAATAAGTTTATCGATGAACAAGCTCCTTGGTCATTGTATAAACAAGGACAGCAACAAGCAGTAGAAAAAGTTTTGTATGCAGTTCTTGAATCAGTGAGACTAGCAGCTTATCTTCTGTCTCCGGTGATTCCAGATATCAGTAGTGATATTTACCAGCAACTGGGATTCGATATAAATTTTAACGAACAATTAAAAACAGCCATAGCTGCTCCTTTTGCCATTCATGGCACATGGGGAGTACTCACAAATCAACAAAAGCTGGGTGAACCCCGCCCAATTTTTAAGCGAATAGAACTTCCTAAAAACGATTAATTGTTTCCCATTTCAATTTCTGATTGTGTCTGAATTTATCGGGACTAAATTTACTAGTCCTGAAAGATTATCATAAGTCACTCTAACCATGTATGTAAAATTAACAAGTATCAATTATTACATTTGATAAAAAATGAGGTATGAAACAATGTTGAATAATCTGGAAAACGATTCAATATTTACGCCAGAACAAGTTTTAGAAAATCGGGGTCGTGTCGCTATATTTATTGATGGCTCAAATCTATTTTATGCAGCACTGCAACTAGGAATTGAAATTGATTACACAAAGCTACTATGTAGATTAACGGGTGGCTCTAGACTGCTGCGAGCTTTCTTTTACACTGGAGTAGACCGTACAAACGAAAAACAGCAGGGTTTTCTGTTATGGATGCGACGCAACGGTTACCGGGTCATAGCCAAGGATTTGGTACAGTTGCCAGATGGCTCAAAAAAGGCCAACTTGGATGTCGAAATTGCCGTAGATATGATGGCTTTGGTGGATTCATATGATACAGCAGTGCTAGTCAGTGGGGATGGGGATCTAGCATATGCAGTCAATTCGGTGAGCTATCGCGGCGTACGGGTCGAGGTGGTGAGTTTACGCTCAATGACGAGCGACAGTTTAATCAATGTTAGCGATCGCTATATTGATTTGGAAGCCATCAAAGAAGATATTCAAAAAACTCCTCGCCAAAGCTATCCTTATCGACCCTTATCCGCCATGGGTTTTTTGGAAGATCCCAGAGAAAGTGATAGCCAGCAGTTGGAAATTCAAGAATGAATCAGCAAGAGAGAGAACAAGAGGAAATGAAGGAGATGAGGAGGATGAGTAAGAAAAATTTGATTGCTTCCGCCTCTGCTTCCTCATCTTCTGTTTTTCTTAATCTCCCCCTTCTCCTGCCCAGACGCTATCGCGTAGCTTGCTTCCCCATAGGGGTACGGGTACTTTTCCCTACAGGACGTTCCGCAAACGGGGAACGCAGTCACTTGTGGAGGAGCCATGACTGCACAGAGAAGTTCTGTCCGGGGGTTTCCCCCCTGCCCCTTATCCCCAGAGGGAACCCCATCCAACCCCAACGCCAGTCCGCTCAAGTCGGGAAACCCGCCCACGCGGCTGGCTCCTTCGTGGGGATCTCGAAGCCCTCCGTTGTTCGCGTAGCGTCTCCCATAGGAGAGGAAACTTCAGAGAGAGTTTCTTCTCCTGACGGAGAGACTACGCCAACTCCTAGCGTCTCCGTCAAGAGAAGGGCTGATAGTGTTGGTTTTGCTACGCGCTACCTCCTCATCCCCCTGATTTCTCTCATCGCCATAGGACTCGTTGCTTGCGGTGGGAGCCAAACTCGCGTTACGACTAAACCACCTTCTGAAAGTCCATCACCGACAGACAAAGACAGCAATTTGACTTTCTTTGATGTCACCTTAGAGCAAGCAGATGAAGTTGGACGACCGGTTTGGAAAGTCAGAGCAAAACAGGCAAAATACACCAAAGAAAAACAAATTGGTGCGGCTGAAAATCCATATGGTGAACTGTACCAAGATGGCAAAGTTGTCTATCAAGTACAAGGTCAAAAGGCAGATATTGAGCAAGATGGTAAGCAGTTGTTTCTCAAAGGACAGATAATTGCTACAGACCCTCGCAATGGTATGGTATTGCGCGGCAATGAGTTGGAATGGCGACCTAAAGAAGATTTGCTCATTGTCCGCAACCAGCTCAATGGAACCCATAAACAACTACAAGCTGTAGCGCAAGAAGCACGAGTCAAAACTCGCGAACAGCGCATGGAGTTTTCTGGTGGAGTGGTCGCAAACTCCTTGGAACCCCAATTGCAAATGCGAACTGAGCATTTGATTTGGCAAATAAAAGAGCAAAAATTGATAGGCGATCGCCCTGTTCAAATTGACCGTTATAAAAATAACCAAATTACTGATCGAGGGAGAGGAGACTCTGCCGAAATCAACTTGAAGACAAAAATTGCTACCGTTAACAAGAATGCCCAAATAGAATTACTAGACCCTCCAGCGCAAGTGGCTAGTAACTCTATGACCTGGAACTTCAACTCTGAAACCGTAACGACTAATTCTCCTGTCCGTGTCTTCCATCGTGCTGAAAAAGTAGCGGTCACTGCCAATCAAGGCGAAATGAAGATACCGCAAAAAACTGTTTATTTAACAGGAAACGTCTACGGTTTGGGAGAGCGTCGTCAGTCTCTGAAATCGAAGACCTTGACATGGTATCTAGACAAAAAATTAGTTGAGGCTCAAGGCGATGTGGTTTATCGTCAGGTAGATCCTCCATTGGCTTTTACAGGTCAAAAAGCCTCTGGTAATTTGCAAGCAGAAACGATTGTTGTCACCGATGGTGGTTCCGGCAACAAGGTCGTTACAGAAATCATTCCTCAAGAACGGAAAGCGAAAAATCAATAGTCAGTCGCTATGCAAATTCAATTACCCAATGCTTGCGTGGAGCGAAGCGGAACATAAGTATAAAGCCCCTTCTTCGGTGGACGCCTGGATTGGGGTGGAGTACAAGCTCCATCCCAATCTCTCCCCCGCTCCCCTGCTTCTTCGTGACCTCTTTGTCAGTCTTCTTGAGAAGACTTTAGTTATGAGCCTGTGAATTCATTCAAAGTTCAAAATTCAGAATTCAAAATTTTGAATTCCCCCGCAGGGGCTGACTAACCTCCATATAACATCTCATTACGATCAGCTGCCCCAAATTGGGGTATTGTGTTGACGGCAAGGTGAGGAGCAAGGGTAGCAGGGATACCAGGCGCTACCTGTAGTTGCTGCACAAGGCGTTGCAATAATTGGTCTTGCCCAGTGCGGAAAGCTCCTATATTCGTACCACGGTTAATAATCGCAAACCAAACTAAACCGCGATCGCGTGTGGGTACAACTCCTGCCAAAGCACTGACATCCCGGAGAGTACCAGTTTTCATAATCGTGGCAGGAGGTAGGTGTCTAGAGTGTAAAGTGCCACGGTGATCGAATCCTGAGACTGGAAACAAGTCAGCCAAACTCAATTGATAGCTGAGTGCTTGCTGTTGAATTGCCATGAACATAGCACAAACTGCTCTGGGGGAAATGCGATTTTCCTGCCCTAACCCTGAACCGTTGATTAACTGAATTTCAGACTGCGGTACCCTTGCAAGCCGAGCAGCAGTTGATTGCACGACTTGTGCTCCCCCCACGGCATCTGCCAGCATTTGAGCCATCTCATTGTTACTGAAAACATTCATTTCCTTAATGATTTGCTTTAAGGGGAGCGAGTGGTGACGCAGCAGCAACGTCTGTTGGGGATTTGCCTGAGCTTCTAGTTTCACTCTCCCAGCAATGACTATTTGAGGCTTGGGAGTTCCTTTTGGCATGAGCGAGTGTTGAAAAGCTATTCCACGAGACCAGGTGGCAGAATGCAATGCTTGTTTGAGTACCTGACCTGCAAGCACTGGATTGCGTTGGAAATTCATGGCAAAGTTGCCAGTAATGACCAAATTTCCTTCAACACGCTTAATGCCCATCTTGTTAAGACTATTACCAATGGCGATCGCTTCCTCGGAGACAAACAATGGATCGCCTCCGCCAGTAATAACCAAATCACCGTGCAATACCCCATTGTGCAATGGTCCTGTAGCACTGACTAATGTTTGAAATTGGTGATCTGGTCCAAAATTGTTTAAAGCAACGAGTGAGGTCGCAATTTTGGTCAAGGAAGCAGCCGGCAGAGGAATCGTGCCTTGGTGATTAGCCATGAGTATGGGTCCTGACTGTATCCAAATTCCCTGGCTCTGGGTTTGATTTGCTGCCACTAATTTCAATGTTTGCAGTCCTTTGAGATATTCCAGCACTGTAGTAGCCCCAGCTGGATTTGGATCGGCAGCAAAAACCAAGCCAGGGCTACCTTGCCAAGCTAATATATCCAAAGCATCTATGGGCTTGACATTTACCCCAGCCATTTCGAGCCAAATAGAAATCAAACCTGAACCAAACAATGCCAGCATGCTTCATTCCTCTGTAGAATGTGCTACTTTGTTTTCTGTATTATTCTTTAAGTGTTCAATGCTGCCAAGCATTGAGTTGTGATAACTGCTGATTCTCCCATGTAGAAGTGAGGTAAACAATACAGTTTTTGTAGAAAGCATAACCTTCACTTCAAAATATCTGGAAAAAGGGGTTTTCATTTTACACTCTTGGTTAATCTGGTACTTCATGTCAAGAGACTTCTTTACTGGACTCGTACTCTATTGTTGCCCAGGTTCTCATCTACCTTTTCTCCGAAAATATACATACCAGATTTGCCCATTAAAGTACACAAAAGTACTTTAATGCTGGGTGGTGACGCTATTTCAGGAAAACCTGATTTTCATCAAAGGGTCAATAATATGTGATGATCAAATCAGGAAAAAGAATAGAGACAAAAAGAAAGATAAGTAACTTACACTTCTTCTGCTCAAAAACAACTCAGAAGCCAGAAATCAGCTATGATTCTGTACAACTGGGTGGTGAGTTGAGTTAACAAGTCACCAAATTTATCCATTGAGAAGAAATATTTGTTCCTCTTTGAATAAGCGCGGATTCATGAGCCACTCCGTTGCGGTGAGACAGCGCTGCAGTACTGGCTCCTCTGCAAGCGACTGCGATCTTCGTAGCGGCGAGGCAGTCGCAGTCCTGGACGCCGCCATTTGCTTCTCCTTACGGAGACGCTGCTTTGAACAAGCCGGGGAACCCGTCTAACGCAGTGGCCCCAGTTTCCGTCGGTTGCCAACTGCCGCTCGCGGAGCGTATCCGTAGGATTCACCCGAACGCGAGTGCGTCTGGTGAACGCGAGTGCGTCTGGTGATAGGAGAAGGGTAGCGACGTCAGGAGCCTCTCCCGAAGCGAGTGCGTCTGGTGATAGGAGAAGGGGGGTTTCCCCCCTGCCCCTTATCCCCAGAGGGAATCCCATCCAACCCCACTTCGTGGGGACCCCGAAGCCCCTCGTTGAAGGATGTGGCGTCCGTGAGGTCATTCTAAGTTCTGTGTTCTTCTCACTTCATTTTCGTGGCTTCTATTCGTACTTTCTAATACCCTTGGGGAATCTTTCCTGCAGGAGTTCACATACTTTTGTAGTCAGGTCGCATTTCATCTTTCTCAATTCAGTCTTGAATGAACTTAATTTTGTCTATCCAACATCTTCCTAAGATGAGCACTTCTATCAGGCTATTTTTTTGATTTTAGGCAACTATGTCATTTTTGTACTGTAAAAGTGCTGTCTTTCTCGAAAGCGACTCAATTTCATCCTTCATACCGTGATTTTACTGCTCAGTTAGAGAGTTAATTCATGTTATGTTGGGCTTGACAGAACCTCTAAGAGAAAGGATGAAAAAAAAGGATGTGAGGAGAAAGGATAAAAACTTTATACTATGTGTTAAGTTTGACACCTTATACTTCATCTTTTTGCCTTCATCAGAACATCTACTACTTTCAGCAGAGGCATCTGGTAAAATTTGTAAGGTTTCTAAAAGCTCTGAGCAATGGGATCGACTTGCGCACGGATCGCAATTGACGCAATGGGAGGGGATCACGCACCTGGTGAAATCGTTGCTGGCGCACTGCGAGCACGAGAAGAACTGGGTGTGGAAGTATTACTAGTGGGCGATCCCCAACAAATAGAAAGCAAACTACCGCCAAAAATCAATCTGGGGCAGGTAGAGATCGTTCCTGCTGAGGAAGCGATCGCAATGGATGAGGAGCCTTTAAGCGGCATCAGACGCAAACCCAAGGCTTCAATCAACGTAGCGATGGATTTGGTAAAACGTCAGCAGGCAGATGCTGTGGTTTCAGCAGGTCACTCTGGGGCCGCTATGGCAGCAGCTTTGCTCCGCTTGGGACGATTAAAAGGAATAGACCGTCCAGCAATTGGTGCGGTGTTTCCCACAATGGTCGCAGGCAAACCAGTGCTGATACTTGATGTTGGCGCAAACGTAGACTGCCGTCCCAAGTTTTTAGAGCAGTTTGCCATCATGGGGTCGGTTTACAGTCAGTATGTCTTAGGTGTTGAACAACCACTAGTAGGTTTGTTAAATATCGGCGAAGAAGACTCCAAAGGCAATGACGCAGCTGTTCGCGCTCACCAACTGCTGCGCGAAAATCGCCAAATTAAATTTATTGGTAATGCTGAAGGGCGTGATGTTCTTTCCGGTCACTTTGATGTGATTGTGTGTGATGGGTTTGTGGGCAATGTGTTGTTAAAATTTGCCGAAGCGGTTGGGGAAATTATGCTGCAGATTCTGCGAGAAGAATTACCCCAAGGCTTGCACGGTCAAATTGGTACAGCAATTTTAAAACCAAACCTCAAGCGAATCAAGCAGCGCATGGATCACGCAGAACATGGAGGTGCTTTGCTTTTAGGTGTTGATGGAATTTGCATTATTAGCCACGGGAGCTCCCAAGCACCTTCTGTTTTTAATGCAATTCGCATGGCAAAAGAAGCTGTAGATCACCAAGTGTTGAACAGAATTCAGTTCCAATATCAAAGCATTCAGCGCGAGAGTGGTTAGCAACAGTCAAGAGTCATTTGTCGTTAGTCAACTGTCAAAATTCCAGACAAAAGACTAATGATGAAAGACTAAAGACTAGGGACAAAAAGCTGATAGCTTTGGAGATGCCAGAGTGCAAAATTTAGGAATAGCAATTACAGGAAGTGGGTCGGCAGTACCAACAACTTTCTTGGATAACCAGGCACTAACAGAACTGGTAGAAACATCAGACGAGTGGGTTACCACAAGAACAGGAATTCGTCAACGGCGATTGGCAAAACCAAGTGAAACAATAACAGATTTGGCAACGAATGCTAGTCGGCAGGCGATCGCGATGGCTGGAATCAACCCGCAAGAATTGGATTTGATTCTGCTAGCAACCTCTACTCCTGATGACTTGTTTGGTAGTGCTTGTCAAATTCAAGCCCAATTAGGAGCGACAACAGCGGTAGCCTTTGACCTAACAGCAGCCTGCTCTGGCTTTGTGTTTGGACTGGTCACCGCTGCCCAATATATCAGGACCGGCGTTTACCGAAACGTACTACTTATTGGAGCGGATATCCTCTCCCGTTGGGTAGATTGGCAAGACCGACGTACCTGTGTTTTGTTTGGTGATGGTGCTGGGGCTGTGGTCATACAGGCGAATGAGAAGGATTGCTTGCTGGGATTTGAACTCAGAAGCGATGGAACTCAAAACAACTGTCTTAACCTTGCATATGCATTTGAACCGAGAGAACTGACTCAAGGTGTAAATGTTGGAAAAGGCAACTTCCAACCAATCACGATGAATGGCAAAGAAGTATATCGCTTTGCCGTACAAAAAGTGCCAGAAGTGATTGACAAAGCTTTATTTCGCGCCAACCTGACTATTGACCAAATAGATTGGCTCCTGTTACATCAAGCAAATCAGCGCATTCTTGATGCTGTTGCTCAACGCCTGAATATTCCAGAACATAAAGTTATTAGTCATCTCGCCAATTACGGTAACACTTCTGCCGCCTCTATCCCCCTTGCCCTAGATGCAACAGTGCGGCAGGGAAAAATTAAAACAGGTGACATTATTGCGACTTCTGGCTTTGGTGCTGGATTGACTTGGGGTGCAGCAATCTTTCAATGGGGAAGATAAATATTAGTCAAGAGTCTGGAGTCAAGAGTCCAGAGTTTTTGTACCCTTGAACGCCAGTCGCCTACGGGGGGAAAATGCCACTTGACGGCAGATGCTACAAGTCGGACATTGCCCGCCCAACGCACTGCCTCCTTTATGCCGGGGAACCCTTTCGGCAATCGCTCATGGGGGGAACCCCCAAGACAGCGTTGCCTCACCACCGCAGTGGCTCCCCTCCTGTAGCGCTGGCTCCCTTTGACTCTTGACCTTTGACCCTTGACTATTGACTATTGATTATTGACAATGACTAAAACTGCATGGGTGTTTCCTGGACAAGGTTCACAGTCCCAGGGAATGGGAATTGATTTATTGGATGTACCATCCGCGAAAGAAAAATTTGCTCAAGCTGAGGACATATTAGGCTGGTCTGTCATTGGCATCTGTCAGAACAATGCCGAAAAGCTATCCCACACTCTCTACACACAGCCTTGTCTATACGTTGTAGAAAGCATTCTCGCTGATATTTTACGAGAAAAAGAACAACCAAATTTAGTTGCAGGTCACAGTTTAGGAGAATACGTTGCCCTCTATGTAGCTGGGGTATTCGATTGGTCTGCTGGCTTGCGGCTGGTAAAACGTCGTGCTGAACTCATGGAAAGCACCGCAGGTGGTATGATGGCGGCTTTAATGAACTTCAACCGCGAACAGTTGGAAAAAGTCATTGCCGAAACTCCAGATGTCGTGGTAGCAAATGATAATAGTCCAGCTCAAGTGGTAATATCAGGCACACCCGCAGCAGTAGAATTTGTTCTCTCTCAAGTAAAGGCAAAGCGTGCTAAGCCCTTGAATGTTTCTGGAGCATTTCACTCACCCTTAATGGCAGCCGCTGCCGCTGAGTTTCAAGATATTTTAGAATCTGTTGAATTCCAACAAGCTTTTGTACCAGTATTATCAAATGTAGAACCAGTTCCCTCTGTTGATGCGACCGTTTTGAAACAGCGTTTGATGCAACAGATGACTGGAGGGGTACGGTGGCGAGAAATTTCACTAGCGCTACCAGAACATGGCATTGAGCGAGTGGTAGAAATTGGTCCTGGGAATGTGCTCACTGGTTTAATTAAACGCATTTGCTCTAACTTAATATTAGAAAACGTCAGCAATTTAGCTACTTTAGAAAAGTAGGGGAATTAGAGAGAGTAGGGGAAGCAGAAAAGGACACGGGGATGCGGGGATACGGAGACGCGCAGACAGGAAAATCCCACGCGTCACCGCGTCTCTCTCATCTCCCTCTACTCCCTTATCCCCACGTCAGTTGCTACAACGGCGGGCTTCGGGGTCCCCACGAAGGAGCCAGCCGCGTGGGCGGGTTTCCCGACTTGAGCGGACTGGCGTTGGGGTTGGGGGGAAACCCCAACGCCCTTCTCCTATCACCAGACGCACTCGCGTTCGGGTGAATCCTGCGGATACGCTCCGCGAGCGCCAGTTCCCTACGGAGGGAAACCCCTTCTCTTGTCACCAGACGCACTCGCGTTCGGGTAACGCTAACGCAGTCGCCGTGAGAGCGGGAAACCCTCCAAAGAGCGCTAGTCTCACCTCCTGCCGTACTGGCTCCGCAACGCACTGCCTCCTCATCCCCCCATCTGTCCTATGTCTCGAAGCCGCGAACCGTATGCAAGTTTGTTACTTTACCACACCTTTAAGTGGTCGGTAGTCAGTCCCTTACTCCACGTTTACTTTCAAGGACGGATTTATGGTGCCGAAAATGTCCCTCCAACTGGACCACTGGTGGTCGTAAGCAATCATGCGAGTAACTATGACCCACCGATTGTTTCTAATTGCGTACGCCGTCCAGTGGCGTATATGGCAAAGGAAGAATTATTTAAAATCCCAGTTTTTAGCAAGGCAATTCAATTGTATGGTGCTTATCCCGTAAGTCGAGGGAGTAGCGATCGCACTGCTATCCGTGCGGCTATGAAGTATCTTGATGATGGGTGGGCTGTAGGGATTTTTTTGCAAGGAACTCGTACTCCAGACGGACGCATTACAGATCCCAAAAGAGGTGCAGCGCTGATTGCTGCTAAAGCAAAAGTCCCTCTTTTGCCCGTTTGTTTGTGGGGGACACAGGCGATCGAGCAAAAAGGTTCGATCACTCCTCGTCCAGTTCCAGTAACAGTACGGATTGGCAATTTGATTGATGCTCCTAGTTCTAGTAATAAAGAGGAATTGGAGGCTTTGACGCAAAAGTGTGCAGCAGAAATTAATGCGCTCCACGATTTGGGTCGATAATTTGGAAACGCTGGAAAATATGCTTAAAGGAAGTGGCAAAAGCCACTCAATTTGTGTCACGTTAAAATTATGCAATTTTGAATTTGAGATTTTGAATCGTTAATAAGTAGGTCGACGTGAATAAATGTAGGATGGGAAGCGCGAAGCGTAACCCATGCTGTCCTTTGTAATTGATGCCGTACTTAAAGGTTAACGCATCCCACAAAAAATTCTGTCCGCCTACTTAGATATGGATAATTACTAATAATTATCTAAAAAATGGTAGATTTTTTGTGTTTAATTCTCAGGAGAAATACCATAAAACCCGAATCTAAAATCTTAAGTTCAACCCTGTGCTTGTTCCACCGTGCTGAACAAATTTAACCATAATTAGGCTCTTGTTAAACAGTATATGAGCGGTTTTGATGCCAACAATCTTTGGTATCGCCTGAATAATCTGGCGTTAGTTCGTTTTTTGCTTTTGGTTGCTTCTGGGTGGGCGATTGTACTACTTCTAGATTATTTTGAATCAGTCATTGTTATTTTTACGTTTGCTGCAATTTTAGCTTTTTTACTCAGCTATCCTGTACAATGGCTGCGGCATTTTTTGCCCCATGGTGTATCAGTTGTCGTCATTTTTTTATTAAGTATTGTCATTCTTGGTGGTTTGGCAATTACTGTAGGTCTAACAATTTTATCTCAGGGGCAGCAATTAATTGACAGTGTTACTGCATTTTTAAACTCTTTAATCCCTTTTGTAGAGCGAATAGAGGAATTTTTGCGTAACCGTAACCTACCAATAGATTTGAGTGCCATCGAAGAACAACTACGCAATAGAGCTATTACCCTACTTGTTACCAGTTTAAATATTTTCCAAAGCTTTATCACTAACTTTGTCACTTTTATCTTAATTGCAGTCGTTGCTTTTTTTATGTTACTGGATGGTGAAAAACTTTGGCATTTTGTTCTAAGAATAGTACCACAGCGACGACGAGATAGATTTACAAAGATAATAAAACGCAACTTTTTAGGATTTTTTCGAGGTCAGCTAATATTAACTTTATTTCTTACTTGTACAACTTTCATTGTTTTTTTAGTAATGAAAGTGCCTTTTCCGTTAATATTATCAATTATCGTTGGAGTCATTGACATTATTCCTGGTATAGGAGCTACATTAGGAGTTAGTGTTATTACTCTAATTGTGTTATCACAAAGTGTTTGGATGGCAATTAAAGTCTTAGTAGCTTGCATTATACTTCAACAAATACAAGACAACTTGATTGCACCTCGAATTATGCAAGGTGCACTCAATCTTAATCCTGTAGTTGTCTTCTTTGCTTTGCTCGTTGGAGCTAGAGTTGCAGGATTGTTGGGAATTTTTATTTCCATCCCTATCACTGGAGTGCTTGTTTCTTTGTTTGAAATTGATGCAATGAAATCAGAAGTTTAGCGATTTAAATATTAAGAATTAAAAAATGAAATTTGAATTGACTATTTTTTAATAACTTGATTTAAATTGTATTTAAAATAAAATGTGTTTTTTAGGTTTGATTTGTTTAATATAGTAACTAATGATTAATGACTAATAATTTATGACTAATACAGATTTAAGAGCAGAACTAACAGAAAATTTGGATGAGGCGGAGTGGGAATGGTTAATCCCCCATGCGCGACGAGATGCTGTGATTGTTGTGGCAGAAGAACTGGATTTGCTGGATGTGGGGCTAGCGATCGCTAGCGATAATGCTTCGGAAGTACAAATTTGGATAGATGAGGCACTGATTACCAAACCCTCAGTTGAACAAATAGGAGAGTGGAATAATCAGCCTACAAAGCGGTTTCACACTTTGATTATTCAACCTTACGTGCTTGTACAAGAAAAAGCTGCTGCCTAACAATATTGCCTAAGAATATATCGTCAGAAGTCTTTTTATCCCCCAGTCAATAGAAGCAGAATAGGTGGACAGAGTTGTCCAACAGGAAATTATCGAGAACTAATAAAAAGTTGCCAGGATCACTAGCTAAATGACGGACATGAAGGCGCTTTGGGCATTTGGGAAATTTTTCTTCAAAACCCACATAGACCCTGCCAGCCGCCGCTACTGTTCTCATTGATCAGTTCTTCACTGCTTGTTTTGAAATTCATCGGCATCCGCGAAACCAGTTGCTACCCAAACTATAGCTCTGACTCCATCACGGATAGATTTTTCAATTGGTTCGGAAGAAGTTTGAGAAGGAACTGCTACAGGTCTAAAATCAATCCCTCGACTACCCAAAACAATTTCACCGATGATTCTGGCGCGACGCATATGATAGTCAGAAGTGACTAGATAGACACTCTTGACGCCACTTTTTTTTAGATCATCAACTATTGTCGTGAAGTTTTCTACTGTGTTGTTTGCTCTGTAGTCTAGGCGTAACCGTTTTGTATCAACCCCAGCTTTGGCAAACACACGTTTGGTTGCCTTCGGAGGACTCCCTCCAGAAATCCAAATCGGTATATTTGGGTGCTGGTGGGCAAAATCTGCTGTAAACTTCTCTCGCTCTAATTTTGATGTCGAACCGCCCAAGACTAAAATTGCTTGGGGTTTCACAAATTGGCTTTGAATTTCCTTGTAACCCCACAACATCATAAGTGGTAGGGCTAAGAACATAAACGGAGAAGAAAAACCTTTCAATCCTGACTTTTTCAAGGGTCTATTACTTCAGTTGCTTGAACAGAATTTTTCTTTGAAGAATAATAATCTAGATTATCAGAGTCCTGGAAAATGTACTCAAATTTGTACTTGAGTCATTTTTCAGTTGCATGATCTGCCCTTACCAAATCCGGTGTAGACACCTTTTTTTGAAGTCCGCTAATGCGGACTTTTTTACAAGCCACGACTTGCAGTTGTTGAGCTTGTCAAGACAACAGACGTAAATTTAGTATCATCTGTGCCTAAAAGTAAGAGACAATTCTAGCCTCAAGGGAAAGTTATACCCGCTATCTCAGCAGATACGAAGCTTTTTTGACTAGTTTATCTAATTTGTTAGACGACGGGACTGGCCAGATTCGAACCGGCGACCTAGCGCTTCAGATTTGTGTGAGTTTCCTCACTCTCTGGACTATACCTTCACCATAGGTTTTAAGCCTTTAGGTGGTGGCTTTCTAGTCTCTACACCTTCCGAATTTATCTTTTGTCTTTTGTTGTTGACAAATGACTTTTTTTTCGGCTTGGCTCGGTATTCCCATAGAGTCTTACTATTGCCTGAAATAGACAAATAGCTTCTGTTTTTGGGGTTTCCTGACTCTTTAGGGTTCACCGAATTTAACCACATTCACTCGTAGAGTTTCCTCTACGGTGCCCGATAGTTCAGGAGGCGCTCGCTCTATCCTGCTGAGCTACAGCCCCAAGCAAATATCACTTAAAATGATACCATTTTTAGCGAGACTGCCAAGAAGTGTCCCAGGGTCCGCCGCCTATTTCTAATCCACATAGAAAACTCTGTGCTTTCAGGATAATTTTTCTTTTTCCCACACCTAATTCTCGCAGTTCTAAATTTAACTGTCCCTGCATAGTGTCACGACAGCAAAATAGCAAGCCTTTGGCGGTTGGAGCACGTAAAGGAGTACCGGGTAAATCGGTAGTTCCTGTTACCTCAATCTCGTAGTGTGAATTTCGCGCTTGCATTTGCCACTTTCCCCAAGGTTGAATATCCCAGTGGACTTCTGAGTTCCAGGGGACGAATTCATAGAACTTGCCTTGATGATGGACGCCAATCATTGCTACAGATTCCATCCACCATAAAACACCGCGTCGTCCGCCGCCAGCAGTGAGGGCAAGGTCGCTTTCACCTTCAAAGGTATTGCAGTTGAGCCAAAACCATTTTTGGGGAAAAGCACCTCCCCAATTTTTTTCACTATAAGCTGGGACGTTGGTAAATTCGTAGAGCTTGCCATTCCAGTCAATCCAACCAGAAGCCAAGCCGTGCGCCATCAAAATTTGCCATCCGGGTTCAAAAATCTGCAAAAATGACAACCAACCTGCTGTTGATTGTTGAATACTTCCTTTATCACCCCATCCGTAGATGGGGTGAATTTCATACTGCCAACGACAGTAATGACCAGTAGCAGGGTCATGAATTGCTCCTTGATTCAGCGTGGCTGTTGCTTGATAGCCTTCTTGAACATGGCGTTCAAACTCGGGTGGTGGTAAGTAGAGTGGTTTGCTGTGTTGCAGGTCTGTTTTCCCCCAATGACCCAGACCCAAAATCTCACGGCTTGCCCAAAATTTGCTCACATCCGGAAACGTCCGCCAGAGATATTCGTCGTTGGGACCCAGGATTTGTGCTGCGCCGCCACTATGCGGTTTATTGCCAACTGGGTCTTCAATAGAATACATGAAGGCAAAAGTTTGACCCTCTGCTGGCAAAGTGACACGGTAATACCAGCCTTCAAAGAAGCGACGACTACTACCGTCCCAGTGATAACCGCTATGGGGTGTTTGGGTTGAAAGATGAGAATTTGTAGAAATAGTTAACATAGATTTACCATGCTGCCTACTTTCCCAGTATGAGCGATCGCCTTAACATAAATGATGCCTACTCTATCCTGGGACTCGAACCCGGTGCATTACCAGCAGAGGTCAAACAAGCTTATCGTAAACTAGTTAAGATTTGGCATCCTGATCGGTTCCCTCATCCGCAGAAAAAACAGGAAGCAGAAGAAAAAATCAAACAAATCAACGAAGCTTACAACAAGCTTAAATCTTATCTGCTAACTTCCGCAAATCAACCTAGTCAGACAAAACAAACCAAAGAACCAAACATTTATGCAAATCGCTCCAATGCCGAACTTTTCTATAACTGGGGAGCAGAGAACGCAAAATTAGGAAGATACGAAGAAGCCCTTGCAGATTTTACACATGCAATTCGTCTCAATCCTAACTACATCGAAGCATATAAATACCGTGGATTTATCTGCTCCCTACTTGGATATGAACATCGCGCCACTGCTGATTTAAACAAAGCGGAACTGATGGAAGGGAAGTTAAAAAATAAACAGGGTCATTCTGCATCGTCACCAAGATACTCCACCACATCGAGAAGGAAATCAAAGCTGAGATCCTTTTTAGAACGATTTTTGCAGTGGATAAGGTCCTTGCTGGGGTTTGATCGGAGATTCTAAAGAACTCTCTACCCATTGATGCACTTGTCTTTGTCATATCTCATTGACATGAGAAATGATAAGCACAGATTCAAGAAATTTATTGGAAGAAGATGAGGATAGGCTAGTGAAACCGCGTTACGCCCTCAAGTTGTTTTTTGATGTCAGCACCAAGCATAGCAGTCTACCTATTATGACCAAACTCCACTGGCTAGAAGTTACCGAATATGCCTCCCTCTCTCTTTCAGCACTAGGATTAGTCACAGCGGCTGTCACGCAACAGATGATTTATGCGGCTGCTCCCCTCACTATGACAGTTTGCTTGAATGTCGCTAATCGGGAAAGGTTAAAATCTTTGACCCAGCAGGATCAACAAGCAACAATTGCCAAAATGGATCTACTCATTGATCCACTCCGACAGCGGCTTGCAAACTTTGATACTTTCACTCATAAACTCAGCGCCACAACTGAACGGCAGCTTGAGGATTTAAAAATTAACCAGCAGCAAGATGTCAATATTTTTACAGAGCGTTTTCAAGAACTTGATACCTCTTTGCTCGCGGTAACTACAAGAATTCAACAGCAAATCCAGGAATTACAGCAAAATCAGCAAGAACAAAGCCTGACTCAACTGGACACTCTCATGCAACAGTTGAGTACAAGCACTCAACAACAGATTGACCCGCTTTATCAGCGTTTGGCACAAATTGATACCTTCATACAACAGTTAAGCCAAACGACTCAACAGCAAATACAGTCATTACAAAGAAACCAGCAGGAACAAAACATTGAGACCTTGAGTCAGCGACTCACCCAGCTTGACACCCTCACGCAACAATTAAGTACAAAGGCTCAACAAATTGATCCACTTTATCAACGCCTTTCTCAACTGGACTCCTTTGCACAGCAATTGAATCAATATACTCAACACCAAGTACAGGTATTACAGCGAACTCAGCAAGAACAAAATGTTGAGATCCTCAGACAAAACCTGACTCAACTTGATGCCTTTACACAAAATTTGAGTATCAATACCCAAAAGCAAATCCAGGAATTCCATTATGCGATCGCCCTGATTCAAGCAGAACTCCAAGAGTTATCTCAGCTGAAGCAGCAATACCAAAATTTGCCAGAGAGCAAAAAAAAACCCGAGGGTTCCGATCCTCCACAACCTCCTATAACGACTAAATCACCAACATCGATTTTGCAAAACGAGCAACCTCCAAATTCTCCTCCAAGGCTATCTCCAATTACAGCCATACAAAGCCCGAACTCTCAGGTAAACAAGACAACAAATACAGCCTCTGTACCCGTTGTGACAGCACCAACATTAGCCCCAATAATAGAGGGTTTGCCAGTTGAAACTCCTGTTGCACATAAAGTCACATCCGTAGCCTTTAGTCCTAATGGACAAGTCGTAGCGAGTGGTTGTGATGACAAAACCATCAAAATTTGGCATTTGGATAATAACGAACCCCGCCTTCTCAAGGAAAATAGAGAATTTTCCTGTGATGGCGGAGTGAATTCCTTAGCATTTAGCCCTGATGGCAAAATTTTAGCCAGTGGTTGTGATGACAAAACCATTCGATTGTGGGATATCTCTACAGGAAACGAAACCTGTACTTTTACAGGTCATAGAGAAAAAGTGACTTCTGTTGCATTTAGTCCAGATGGCAAGACTTTAGCCAGTGGTAGTAGAGATAAGACTATTAAGCTTTGGTCTATAGATACAAATAAAGAAACATCTACACTCCACGGACACTGTGACGAGGTTTTATGCGTTACTTTTAATCCGGATGGCAAGATTTTAGCCAGTGGTGGTGCTAAGAAGGATAAAACGATCAAAGTTTGGTATCTGGCTGAAAATAAATTTTTGACTCTCAAAGGTCATTCTGACGAGTTGGGAGGAATTCACTCTATTGCTTTCAGTCCAGATGGTGAGACTCTTGCAAGTGGCAGTACAGACAAGACAATTAGGATTTGGCAACTCTCAAGCGGTCAAGAAATTCACACTCTCACGGGGCACTCGGATGATGTTTATTCTGTCACCTTCAGTCCAGATGGCAAAACTCTCGCAAGTGCCAGTAAAGACAAGACAGTGAAGCTGTGGCAAGTAGATACAGGACTGGAAACCCGTACTTTCACAGAGAGTGAAGAGCCTATTTACTGTGTTGCCTTTAGCCCAGATGGTAGGACATTAGTGGCAGGTGGTCATGGTGAAAATACTGTTATGCTATTGCCTTGTGATTGAGACTCGCAGAGCAAGTCAACTGCTCTATTTCAAGCACTGTGCTTCAAGCAAGGCAACTCAGCAATTCGTACCATATTGTAAAAAAAGACTCTATTTATAACAAATTTTATAAAATGTTAAGACCAATGAATCGTCATAAAATTTGGTAAATTTGTAGACTTTAACCGATAAGACAATGCTACTTTAACAATAGGCACATGTAAGAGAGAAATTGATAGAAAGCCTTACAAACCTTTTGCATTAGAGCCTGTGCCTCCTGCTCTAGTAAATTCGCAATTGTTTCTCAGTTGTTGTGTTCTAAATGAATTGTGTTTTCGCCCATAAGTTTAATGATGAGTTTCGGAGGTTTTTGAACGTACAGCAAAAATGCCTGCCTAGCTGGAATAAAGAACGCACAATTTGTGAATCGTTTTCGTTGCGAAAATTGTCCACCTTAGTTGAGTAGTTTCCTCTGATTTTTAACTTTTCTCAATCGTCTACACTTAATAAACCGCTGATAGCTGCTGATTTTTGTCCATCGTAGCCATCGGCGGTTTAATTGTGTGATTTATTAATTGTGTGATTTAATTGTTGTGAGAACTTTACTGACTTGTGAGAGTCATCACAGTCACTTCTGGTGGGCAAAATAAACGTCCTGGGGAATAAGTTCCTAACCCACGATTAATGTAAAGTTGGTTCGTTCCCACCTTATGAAAACCCTGAGCCCATTCCCAGTGTTTCACAACTTTAGAGCAGTCTCCTCGCAAAAAGGGTACCCATCGCCGCAGTTTTCTGGGAAGTTGACGCACAAACTGCTTATAGTAAATCACGACAGGACCAATTCCAGGGAGTACGATTTGACCGCCGTGGGTATGACCAGACAATTGCAAATCCACTCGCCATTTTTGCAATATCTCAGCAGTATCTGGGTTATGAGATAATACGATGCAAGGCACACTACCGTCTAGCTGGTTCATCACAGCTTGAGGGTGGAATTCCCGAGACCAGTAATCAGCTAACCCAACGACTGGTAACTCTTTTCCCAATGGATATGCAATTTCATTCCAAAGAACTTTAATATCGATACTATTAAGTGCCGCTGTGACTTCTGCTTTTGAACGGCTGTAGTGTAGATCATGGTTGCCAAGTACGGCATAGATACCAGCTCGACTTTGCAGATGTTTGAGTCGTAGCACCAGCTGATGAATGGGTGATGGATCGTCAGTGACATAGTCGCCTGTGAGCACGACTAAATCAGGTTCAGCTTCGTTGCTAACTGCGATCGCTTCTTCCAACATTTCTTCCGACAATCGCTTACCGTCATAATGCAGGTCTGACATATGTACCAGCTTCGTACCTTGTAACGAAGCTGGTAAACCTGCAATACTAACCGTCAACTTCTCGACACTCAGAGGTCCAGATAACAACCAGTGCATTCGCTGACATCGCTCCTCCTACTAGCGCTTACAGCTTATCAAATCATTTCTGAATAAATATAGAATTCTGGATGACTTTTTGAAAAATTTATGAAAATTGTTGTGAATGTTAAACTAGATCCCGTCTTAATAACAAAGTGATTCACGCTACTATAAGCTGTACCATATCACAAAACCAACTCTATGGAGCCTGTTTACACAAAAGACTACAGCCACTTCAAACAGCACGTAGCAAAACTGCTCCATAGGGCAGGTTGGACAGTTATCACTGTCAATTCAAACCAGCCTGGTTATGACTTAGTTGTCAAAAAAGGAAGCTTAGTTGGCGCTGTTGCAATCAAGTGGCTAAGAAACAATGTAGCAGCACCACAGCTTTTAAAATTTTCCAATTTTTTAGATTCTGACGAAGGTAAAAAATTTAATTTTGGCTTATTTATAACGACAAAAGGTTACAGCGGACCTGCGCTAGCTTTAATTAGATCTTGGGGTAAGGATACCAAAATCCGTTGTGGAATTGCTAAGGAAAATACACTAGCTGGGATTGATAGCGCTGATTATGAAGACAGAGCCAATGATGATTCAACAAGACCAGAAAAGGTTTACTTTGGCATTTTTACCTGTAAAGGTGGAGTAGGAAAAACTACCATAGCAGGGCATTTAGCAGGAGCATTTGCACTGCAAGGATTTAATGTAGCACTTGTAGATTTAGATCCAGAACAAAATTTGCAAAAGCTTGTAGGAGATGGTGTTTTCGTTCCTAACTCAAGAGGTCGGGGAACAACGATTGAAGTCTTTGATGGCAGGGATTGGCATGAAGACTCGGCGCGTGATTGTAAGATAGTTATTTGCGATTGCTCACCTGCACTTGAGCGTAACCCTACAAACTTAATTGAAAAATTTCACTATTGCCTCATACCAACAACTTTAAATCCACTAGGCATAAATAAGCATGGCAAAGTCATTAGAGATACTGTGACAGAAATACGCGCCATTAACAAAAATGCTCACTTGTTTGTCCTAGTTAATAACTTTAAAAATCCTGGTTCTCAAAAATTACGTCTTTTAAGAAAAGTTTATTTCGATACGTATAAAGATATTATTAAAACAGATGAAAAATTTCATTGTATAGATCCAAAAGAAGTTTGTATTCGAGCTAGTGAACAACTTTATTACTGGGGAATACATATTCTTGAGAATCCAGAAAATCCATCGAGTCGATTAGCATTTGACTTGATTGGAGGAAAGTCTTATCCACGTGAAGATTTTATCAGTTTGGCTGATTACATAGAAAGAAAAGCTGGTATCGGAGTTCTGCGAGATCAGTAAGTGGAGACGTTGCATTGCAACGTCTCTTTTCATAATTAATAGGCAAAAGCACTTCCAAAATATAATTTGATTAATCATTCTATCTGTAACATCAGAGACATTCCTAACTGAGAATATATTATTTGCATCTGTCTTTAGCGGCGATCGCCTTTTCTGTCTATAGCAGGGTTAATCTCCCCTTGTTGATTTATTAAATGTTTATTAAGTGTTGTAAAGCAGTTGCTGGTTCCTTATTCTGGTAACCCAAACAACTGCTTGTTCAGTAAGCAATCGGAGATTTTTATGACCTTCACAAGCGATTCAAGAACAAAAGAATCTGTACAACAGTTTCGCCGCTTTGATGCAGATACTCAACTTGCACTGCTGTGGTTCGGCTACTTAGACATCAAAGACCAACTGATCCCAGCAAACCAGACTTCCGCACAAGACACCGCTGCAGCTTTATACGATACCATCGCAGTACTGCCTAAGGAGCAACAGCTGCAAGCACAGCGTGATATCGTAAATAATGCAAATAGCGATATCAGCCGCGCTTACACAGCTTTAAGCTCTAGCGCCAAGTTGGATCTGTGGTTAAGATTAGGACGAGCTATGGAAGACGGTACTGTTATTCAAGTACCCTCTGATTATCAATTGCCCTCTGAAACAAACGACTTTGTGAATACAATCCAAGGTTTGGATTTTGAGCAACGGATTGATTTTACTCGTAGTGCAGTATTCGAGTTCGGTGCTAAATAGTCACTAGGATATCAGAAGACCGGTTTCTCAGAGAAACCGGGCTTTTGTCGTTAAGCTAAACTACTGACGTTTAAGGTGTCTGTCGTGCTTCCCATTCTGGACGCAGAATGCCATATAAGATGAGATCAAAGCGCTTTCCTTCACGCTGGATAAAGCTACGTTGGATACCCTCCTGGCGAAACCCTACTTTTTCATGTGCCTTGATAGAACGGATATTATAGCCAATCGTAGATGACCCAACTCGGTAAAGATTTAACTCTCGAAAGGCATATCCAAGAATGAGCTCTAAAGCATCTGTTCCATAACCTCTACCCCAGTATGCAGGATCGCCGATCGCAATCCCTAATGACCCAGCTTGATGCATCCATTGGATTTGAAACAAGCCAACACCGCCAATTAAGGTATCGTCAGCCAAAGTTCGCAAACGAAAGTGAAAGCTATTTGGTGAATTTAAAAAAGCTGCTTCAAATTGTGTCCAGCCTTCAGGAGTCATAGGTTGTGCTGGGTCATTATCCGCAATTCTCAGATACTCGTCATTCTCAGACCATTTCGCAAAAAGCTGATTGTCCTCAGGTCTGGGTGCAGCAAGGCGAACCAACTTTCCTGTAAAAAGTGGCTTGAATTCCATGTAAAATCCCTTGTTGAGATGTCTTTGAGTTGATAAGAATACAAAATGTTCGCACTGGAAGCGTAGTGCGAACTCATAACAATTGTGACTGCGCTTAAAATAGCAATCAGTCCAAAATTACATTTCTACTCAATGACAGGCAACAAAGGCAATCTCTAGATGATGTATACTACTACATTTGTATTCCTCTTGACTGTAGCTTGTCAAGTCTTTGTCTTGCAGTGTTTTATTTGCTTACGATCTCACCAGACTTGAATTGATGAGTCGTAGTGAGTCGTGTTTTCAAACAATCAATGACTAACAACTACCACTTCAAGTACGCAGCATCAATTCCTTGCTCTCGCCGAATTTTTCCATCTTTTTCAAACCAAGCAATCACCTGCTGTGCTGTCAAATCTTCAATTTTGACATCGTAGTCTTGGGCAATTTGTTTCAAAACTCGAAGTGATGAGATTGTTAATCTCGTTAAAAATTTCTCCGGCGAAGAAAGCAAAGCCGCATCTACTTTTGCTGACTCTTCTAGAGTTAAAAATTGTGTTGTTGGTTGGTGTGATGGTAACTCCATAACTTTTGTCTAAAACTGAGTGAAATATAGTAACTGTAATTGGTAGTGAATAATCACTGATTAGTAAAGCCTATTACTAATGATCTATAATTCATAACATAGACTTCATATGAAGTTCCCCCTCAGTGAGGCTAATTCATTTCATAATGGAAAAACTTAAAGTCGGTTTTTTCTAGCTTGTACTAAATAGCCGCAGCGATGTTCACCGTTGATAATCCAGTGGGTACGCTCTACAGTACAATCTGGTAATACTGCAGCAAACATTTCTAATTCATGACCGCAGATGCTGGGGAAAGACTCTGCAACATTAGAAATCGCACAGTTATGTTCCATTAAAATAAATTTATCATCTTGTGATGGCTCACTTGAATCTACAGGGTAATACTCAGCCATGTAGCCTTCAGCTTTTCTCAGTTCTACCAAAGTTGCCACCCTCTGTGAGAGAGAAGCAATCCCCAAGCGTTCTCGATATTCTTCTGCCTTACGCTCCCACTGCTTTCGTAAAATTGAACTGACTTGGTCACGTCCCACTGTTTCTGCTAATGCATCCAGTAAAGAAACAGCAAATTGACCATAACCATCAGCACCTTCCCGACGCAGGCGATCGCGTCCTTGACGAGTCAATTGATAGATGTGCTGCGGACGCCCCATTCCCCCCTGCACTGACAAAGAGTAACTGATCAGTTCTTCCGCCTCTAAGTCCTTAAGATGACGACGAGTTGCTTGGGGGCTAATATCGAGAGATTCAGCTAGCTCAGAAGCTGTAGCCTGTGAGTGTTTCAGAAGATATTCCAGAATATCTTGCTTGGTTGAGGACTGGTGGGTAGTCTCCATCGTCGTCCCAAAAATTCATGATTATTTGAAGAAAATATGATTTTGACAACAAAGTTGTTGTTAATCTAGCGTAAAATAAAGATGTGTTAAACAACAAAGTTGTTGTTTTATTCCTTATACTTATTCTAGCAGTCGCGTAACCACTTGGTTGCTCAATGTGAGAATTGGCTAAGACAAGCCCGTTTTCCATCCTTAAAGAGATTCTATAACAGCGAACACAAGAGAAGACTACCGATGAGTGCCACTGTCAAAACCTTAGTCAACCAGCCATACAAGTACGGCTTTGTCACCGAAATTGAAGCCGACGTGATTCCGCGTGGACTAAACGAGGATATCATCCGCTTAATCTCCGCTAAGAAAAATGAGCCGGAGTTCATGTTGGATTTTCGCCTTAAGGCTTTTCGCCAGTGGCAAAAAATGACGGAACCAACTTGGCCAAGCGTGAAGTATCCTTCTATTGATTATCAGGATATCATCTACTACTCCGCGCCGAAACAAAAGAAACAGAAGCTTAACAGCTTAGACGAAGTTGATCCAACCTTGTTGGATACTTTTGAGAAGTTGGGTATTCCCTTATCAGAACAGAAGAGACTGGCGAACGTCGCTGTGGATGCGATTTTCGATAGCGTTTCTATCGGTACCACCTTTAAAGAAAAGCTCCTCAAAGATGGCGTCATCTTCTGCTCCATTTCTGAAGCATTGCAGGAATATCCAGAATTGGTGCAGAAGTACTTGGGTAGTGTTGTTCCTCCAGCAGATAACTACTTTGCGGCTCTCAATTCTGCCGTATTTAGCGATGGTTCCTTCGTATACATACCCAAGGGTGTGAAGTGCCCAATGGAACTGTCTACTTACTTCCGCATTAATAACGGTGAAACGGGACAATTTGAGCGGACACTGATTGTTGCTGAAGAAGGGAGCTATGTCTCCTACCTAGAAGGCTGTACTGCACCAATGTACGACAGCAACCAGTTGCATGCAGCTGTTGTGGAACTTGTTGCCCTTGACAATGCCGAAATTAAATACTCTACAGTACAAAACTGGTACGCTGGAGATGCCAGCGGCAAAGGCGGTATCTATAACTTCGTGACTAAGCGCGGTTTGTGTCAAGGTGTGAATTCTAAAATTTCTTGGACACAGGTAGAAACTGGTTCTGCCATTACGTGGAAGTATCCTAGCTGCGTGCTAGTGGGTGATAACTCTGTGGGCGAGTTTTACTCGGTGGCGCTGACAAATAATATGCAGCAAGCCGATACTGGTACAAAGATGATTCACGTTGGCAAGAACACCCGTAGCACAATTATTTCTAAGGGGATTTCTGCTGGTAAATCTAGTAACAGCTATCGTGGTTTGGTGAAAATCAATCCAAAAGCAGAAGGGGCGCGGAACTATTCCCAGTGCGACTCGATGCTGATTGGCGATAATGCTCATGCAAATACTTTCCCTTATATTCAAGTACAAAATAATACTGCAAAGGTAGAGCATGAAGCTTCTACCTCAAAGATTGGAGAAGACCAACTCTTCTACTTCACCCAAAGAGGCATATCATCTGAGGATGCGGTTTCGATGATGATTAGTGGCTTCTGTAAGGATGTGTTTAATCAGCTACCGATGGAGTTTGCGGTGGAAGCTGATAAGCTGCTGAGCCTGAAGTTAGAAGGTAGTGTTGGGTAATAAACAGATTATTTTGAGCATTTTACCTTCGCACCCTTCGTGTCTTCGCGGTTAAATATCTTTGAACCGCAAAGACGCAAAGAGCACGAAGGAGGAAGAAAAAGAGAAGAGAGAGAGAATGCATGATTACTGAAAATAGTGAAGTTGTGCTGTCGGTTCGAGACTTGACGGCTGAAGTTGATGGAACACCTATTCTCAAGGGTTTGAACCTAGAGGTACGCTTGGGTGAAATCCATGCCATTATGGGACCGAATGGTTCTGGTAAGAGTACTTTTTCTAAAGTTTTGGCTGGACATCCCGCGTATGAGGTAACTGGCGGTGAGATACTTTTCCAGGGGCAAAATCTCTTGGAAATGGAACCAGAAGAACGCGCGAGGACTGGTATATTTTTGGCGTTCCAGTATCCTTTGGAAATTCCAGGTGTCAGTAATTTGGATTTCATGCGCGTGGCTTACAACTCTCGTCGTAAGGCGCAGGGTTTAGAGGAGTTGGATGCGTTTGATTTTGATGATTTGATAGAGGAAAAGCTGGATGTGGTGAAGATGAATCCTGCTTTCCTCAACCGGAGTGTGAATGAAGGTTTCTCCGGTGGTGAGAAAAAGCGCAACGAGATTCTGCAAATGGCGCTGCTGGAACCAAAGCTGGCAATTCTGGATGAAACAGATTCGGGTTTGGATATTGACGCGCTCAAGATTGTGGCGAATGGTGTCAATCAGCTCACAAGCCCTGAAAATGCCACGATTATGATTACGCACTATCAACGGTTGCTCAATTACATTGTGCCAGACTATGTTCATGTGATGGCAAACGGGCGGATTATTACCAGTGGTGGTAAGGAACTGGCGCTGGAGTTAGAATCTCGCGGTTATGACTGGTTGTTGGAAGAGAACGCGGCTGAGGTGGGTGTGTAATGTCTATTCAAGTTTCTCCCAGTCCAGTTCCTAACTCAATTTCTGTAGATTTGGGATCTACTGTGTTGGATAGAGATGCTCATCTGACTGGGTTATTAAATCAGGTTGTGCAGATACGCCATGATGCATCTGGAGAAGGGATTGATGCCTGGTTACAGGAGTTACGGGAACGCGCTGCACTTTGGGTGCGTCAATCTATCCTCCCCACGACTCGTGACGAAGAATGGCGCTTTACCGATTTGTCATCTTTGCGAAAAGTGACATTTGAAGCTGTCAGCAATCAATCATTTGCTCTCGGCTTATCAGATATTACCCCTATACCTGAAGCTGCTAACAGTCGTTTGGTCTTTGTTAACGGGGTTTATCAGCCTCAGTTATCAGCTATTGCAGGTTTGCCAAATGGGGTTGTCGTTAGCAATTTGGCAACTTTGCCTGTTGCTCATCGTCAGCGAGTGCAGCAGTATCTGGCTCAAACCGAGGGAGCACATGAAGTTTTTACTGCCCTCAACACGAGTGGAATTCAAGATGTCGCTGTGGTGTGGGTGGCGAAGAATGTGGCAGTGGAAACACCGATTCATTTAGTGTTTGTTGCTGCTAGTGAGTCTCCCACGATTTCTCAGCCACGTTGTTTGGTGGTGGCGGAGACTGGTAGTAGTGTGACGTTAGTAGAAGAGTATAGGAACAACAGAGGCGCTGAGGATGCCGAGAGCATCTATTTTACCAATGCGGTGACGGAGCTTTGGGTAGAGGAAAACGCTCAGGTTAATCATACTCGTTTGGAGTTGGAGGGTGCAGACGCTTTCCATACTGGAAAGACTGCGGTTTCTCAAGCTCGTTATAGTCGATACACTTGTCATGCGATAACTCTTGGCGCAAAGCTATCACGTCACAATTTAGAAATTTTGCAAACTGGTGAACAAACCGAAACAACTCTCAATGAGTTGACGATGGTTGGGGGGAACCAGTTATCAGATACTCATAGTGCGATCGCGCTGAATTATCCTTATGGCAGGAGTCAGCAATTGCACAAGTGTATTGTAGGCGATCGCGCTCACGCGGTGTTTAACGGGAAAATTTTTGTGCCAAAGCCTGCACAATTGACAGATGCAGCACAGCTCAACCGTAACTTGTTGCTCTCTCCCAAAGCCAGAGTTGATACCAAACCCCAATTAGAAATTACTGCAGATAACGTCAAATGCGCTCATGGTGCAACCGTCAGCCAGTTGGAAGATGATGAAATCTTCTATCTACAAAGCCGGGGTATCGATGCAAACGATGCTCGCAATTTATTAATTAACGCCTTCGCTGCTGAAATAATTGATCAAATACCAATACCTTCTGTGCGAGAAACACTGACACAGACTGTCAGTAGTTTTCAAAGTCATACCCTTGAACGGCAGTTGCTCCACTTGGGGAAACCCCAAGACCGCACTGCCTCCCCTTGACCCTTGACTCTTGACTAAAAGATGACCTTTACCCAAGAAAAAACCCTTGCTGATAAAGTCCGTGCTGACTTTCCCATATTACACCAAGAAGTCCACGGCAAACCCTTAGTTTACCTCGACAACGCCGCGACGTCACAAAAACCTTTGCTTGTTCTTAATACTCTTCGAGATTACTACGAGCAATACAATTCCAACGTGCATCGTGGCGTGCATACCCTGAGCGCTAAAGCAACAGAAGCTTTTGAAGCAGCGCGAGACAAAGTCGCTGCGTTTGTCAATGCAGCATCGCGCCAAGAAATTGTTTTCACTCGCAATGCAACTGAGGCGCTTAATTTGGTTGCTTATAGCTGGGGAATGAGCAATTTGCAGCCTGGGGATGAGATAATTCTCTCAGTGATGGAACACCACAGTAATTTGGTTCCTTGGCACTTTGTCGCGCAAAAGACGGGTGCGGTGCTGAAATTTGTCGATTTGGCTCCAGAAAAAACTTTTGATTTAGAACATTTCAAAAAGCTGATTTCTGACAAAACCAAATTGGTGTCGGTGGTGCACGTTTCTAACACTTTGGGTTGTATTAACCCAGTGAAGGAAATTTGCGAAATTGCTCACCAATATGGTGCAAAAGTATTAATTGATGCTTGTCAAAGTGTTCCTCATATGCCTATCAATGTGCAGCAAATTGGCTGTGATTGGTTGGTAGCTTCTGGTCATAAAATGTGTGCTCCAACAGGGATAGGCTTTTTGTATGGCAAGTTGGAACTCCTGAGAGAAATGCCTCCCTTTTTGGGTGGTGGTGAGATGATTGCGGAGGTATTTTTAGACCATTCTACCTACGCAGATTTACCTCATAAATTTGAAGCAGGGACACCAGCCATTGGAGAGGCGATCGCCCTTGGTGCAGCAGTTGATTACCTTAGTGGCATTGGCATGGATAAAATCTATGCCTACGAAGCAGAATTGACTGGCTATCTATTCGAGCAGCTAGGACAAATACCCGAAATACGCATCTATGGACCTAAACCTAAAGTAGCAGGTTTGGGCAGAGCTGCTCTGGCTGCATTCACCGCAGGAGAAGTCCATGCCAACGACATATCTACATTATTAGATCAAGAAGGAATTGCCATCCGTTCTGGACATCACTGCACGCAACCATTACACCGCTACTTAGTCATTCCAGCGACTGCACGGGCAAGTTTGTCTTTCTACAATACCCGTGAAGAGATTGATGTTTTCATCAAAGCATTGAAGGAAACTTTGGATTTCTTTGGTGGTTTTTTAAGTTAAGTTGATGATAAATAATGTCTGTTGCACCCCTCAGACTTCTCGTCTGAGGCAAGCTTTTATATAAGTCCGCCGCCTGCGCGGACTTTGTTTGTATAGCTGCGATTTCTCATCGCCAAGTATTTTTAAAATATGATTACTACCTCAAGTGCAGCTGAACAAAGATATGATCCACAGAACTATCATCGAAGCCAGGTAAATCCTTCGCAGAGGGCAAGCAGTACAAGGGATTGTACTTTAACATAGTGAGGTTGCTCACAGACTATTATTATACAGATGATATCTAGTATCTCTGTATTAAAAAATCTATGCTCTGATGGCATTTTCTTGCGATAATGCCGAAGGGGGGAAACCTCGAAGGAGGGGCTGCAAAGCTAACGCTCTACATTGGTTCGATAAGGGAAAAGAGATGACTCTCAAGCGGTTGGGTCTAATAATATTAACGCTGGTTGCAATATTGTTTGCTGGCTCGTCTTTGTTAGGTAGTTGGAAAGAACCTCAGTTCCAGAGTCGTTTGGAACTTTATCAAACAAATATTGTGCTGCAAGCTGCTTCTTGGGAACCGCCAGATGGCGAAAACGGAAATTTCAAGTCCTTGCAAGACGCACTACTTGGTGTCAAACCTCTTGAAAGTGCTACAAAGCAGTACCAAGAGGCGAGGAAATCGGCTGAAACTAATTTGGAAAAAGCCAAAAAGCAACTGGCACAACTGATGTCGGAACCCGCCACGACTCCTACAACTCCTAAACCTCAACCGGAATTTCCCCCTGCTACCAATACCTCTCGTCAGTTACAGCAGCAACAGCTGCAGCAGTCAGTCAACCAACTGCAAAAATTGACTGCTGAATTGGACTTACGTCTGGGAATTCTACAAGCCCAGCAAGAAAAGACAAATACAGCTTTGGAAATATGGAAAAAATTACAGCAACGCCCAGACATTAATCCTGAATTCCAGAAAGTTGCAGCTGTGTTGTCGGGAATTTGGAGTGATCCCCCACGTATTGTACCCAATGCTGAACAACTTATTCAAAATAACCTAGAAGGTTGGTTTCGCTATATTACTCTGGCTCAGGTATACCAACTTCAGCAACGTCAGGATGCTTTTGCAAAACTCGAAGCTGTTCAACAAGAAGCTGCTGAACAGGCATTGTTGAAATTAGCATTTATTGGCACGGTTCCTGCACTGGCAGCTTTTTTGGGTTTAGCATTATTCATTTTCTTGGTTGGTCAACGTGTTGTCAAAGGGAAATCAGCCCTATTGGCTCAAAATTCAGATGTGGGTTGGTCAACACCTTGGACTGGAGAGACAATTTTACAAGTTTTTGTTGTGGGTTTTTTCTTGATGGGACAAATCCTTGTGCCTATCACCATATCCCTTCTCCCCATCCCACGTCCCGCCCCTAGTGTCAGAATACAAGCTCTGTACGTCTTGATAAGTTACTTGTTAGTGGCATTTGGTGCTCTATTAGTGCTCTATTTTTCTATCAAGCGCTTTTTACCTCTACCTGATGACTGGTTTCGTTTTCGTTTACGGGGTAAGTGGTTTTTGTGGGGGTTGGGTGGCTACTGTGTGGCTTTACCCCTAGTGGTGATCGTCTCTTTAGTTAACCAACAACTATGGCAAGGACAAGGTGGTAGTAATCCTTTGCTGCAACTGGCATTAGAAAGCCAAGATACTGTAGCCCTTGGCATATTCTTCTCTACTGCTGCGATCGCCGCACCCATTTTTGAAGAACTTTTGTTTCGTGGCTTTCTTTTGCCCTCCCTGACTCGTTACCTCCCTGTGTGGGGATCAATTCTTGCCAGTAGTTTTCTGTTTGCAGCTGCTCACCTTAGCTTGTCAGAAATTTTACCATTGTTCGCTTTAGGTATTGTTTTGGGGATCGTTTACACGCGATCGCGCAACCTACTCGCACCTATGCTTCTTCATAGCCTTTGGAATAGCGGCACCTTACTTAGCCTGTTTGTCTTAGGTAGTAGTAGTCAATAAAACGATTAACTTTCGTTAAAAATACTTAAAGTCTCTGAAAATCTTTCATAAAAATTTAACAATTAATTATTGGTATTTACTGTAAATAAATGATACCTTTGATGCACAAATGTTAAAGGTAATACCAAATAAAAAAAATGTTTGCGACAGGTAACCCCACCCGCCCTATTGGGCACCCTCCCTTTACCAAGGGGAGGATTGGGGAGGGGTTCAACCGATGTGTTACATTCTTTTTTCAAATTGGTATAACGCATACAAATCATCACGGTAAGTCTAAAAGTCTAAACCTGTCGTGGATGGAACGAAAAAGACTTGGGAACTCTAGTTCTCACTCATCGTCTGAGGATATGTAACGTGGAATACACGTAAGCATCTGCATCTATACGGCAGCTTAGTGCTAGGAAACTTATCCGTAGGCAAGCGTAAACAAAGAAAATTCCGGAAATAACCCTGCTTAACGTGTAAAAACTAGTATATATTTGTACTTTGCTGCTATTGCAGAAAATTCTCAACAAGAGTCTTTTCGGCATGAGATTGCGCAAAAATGCTTTACTAAGATTTCTCGTTAAAGTAGAGAAAGAGGGGTTTTTGTTCGCGGAGCGTCCCGTACCCCTATAGGGAAGCAAGTTACGCGTCGCGTCTCCGACAAGAGAAGGGAAGAGCTTAGTTTCAGGCATTGTCTGAAAATAAATCTGCTTGCTCCCAGGCTTTAGCGTCCCTAAAAATTTAGAGGTACGCTCCTCTTGCATATTTGTTTGAGTAGTGATTCTACTCAAACAAAAGAATTATTGATACGGAAAAGTAAAGATACTCAGTTGTTGGGAATCATAGGATATTAGTTTTTTACATCACTCATAAAGTGAAGGAGCTTAACATTTATGGCCAATCTCAACCCCAGTCACGCCACCAAACAACTTTTGGCTGGATACTGCGGCATTATTTTTGGAAGTTTTGGTATTCATAAATTTATTCTTGGGTATGCACCAGAAGGATTTATCATGCTAGTCATTTCCTTAGTAGGTGGTTATTTCACTTACGGATTTACGTTGTTGATTATGCAGCTTGTAGGTTTAATTGAGGGGATGATTTATTTGAATAAATCTCATGATGAATTTGTTGACACCTACTTCGTTAAAAAGCAGGGTTGGTTTTAGAAATTCTTATCTGAGTATTGAATTTCAATTTTAGGTTTTCTATGCCTAAATGTATAAATTAATGGTTTGACAGGAGTAGAGCCGATACTGCCTGGTCTCCAGAGTTATCACATTTTGAAGATATTACAAATAATCTAGGTGTATTTGCAGCTTTAAACTATTGCTTACACCTTTATTGTTTGTCACACATTAAAAATCTCTATCTTTGTATTCACTCATCTTTGAGAAGATTTCTTTCTCAAGTTAGTATCAATTTATTATTAAATTAAGAAAAAATACAAGTATATTGCTCATTGTTAGCAGTACTTTTATTTACTAGAAAATAATTTATTTCTACAAATATGCTAACACTCAAACGTAAAAATATAACCTTGGGAATACTTACAGTATTAGGATTAGCTTATTTCTGCACTCTGTCTAATTTGGCAATAAATCCCTTTTGGAGAGGTGAAATAACACTTGTATCACTACAGTTTTTTGCAATTATATACGTGACTTATCTGCGTTGGAGTCATCGATAATATTTTCTTTCTAGGAAAAACTGTAAGAATTTTGAGGTGCAAAACATTGCACTCTTGAGGGTGTAGTAGAAATAAATAAAAAATTAAATTTGAAAAATATTTTCAGTAAAAAGCATCCCTACACGCTTACACTCCGGCAACTTAACAAAACTTAATAATTTTGACGTTCTGTCAATACTGTGAATTTCGCCTACGCTCAAATTAGAGAGTAGCAAATTCCAAGAATCTCTATGCAAATAGTCTCGAAAACTAACCTTTCCCCAGAACCAACCTCAACAACAGAGAAAATCACTTTGGATGTTGGGGGTATGAAGTGTGCTGGCTGTGTGAGGGCAGTAGAACGTCAGTTGACTCAATATCCAGGAGTTAAGAGCGCTTGTGTCAATTTAGCGACAGAGGTAGCAGTCGTAGAGTTGGAAGCTGATGCGGTCGATCTTGATGCATTGACAAAGCAATTAACAGCATCGGGTTTCCCAACTCAACCCCGGAAACTTAGCCCAAAAGGATCAGGTGAGACACAATCAATACAAGAACCAGCGGAACGACAGCGCCAAGAAATGCAGTCTGCCAAGCGACAATTAGTCATTGCTGCAGTCCTGCTGATTCTGTCATTTATTGGTCACATCGGTAACCTGAGCGGTAACGTCATACCAGTTTTGCATAACATTTGGTTCCATTGTGGACTGGCAACGATCGCCCTCCTCATCCCAGGTCGCCCAATCTTAGTGGATGGTTGGGTCGGTTTACGGCACAATGCACCCAACATGAACACCTTGGTGGGATTGGGTACATTGACAGCTTATGTTACTAGTTTGGTTGCACTGCTGTTTCCCCAACTAGGTTGGGAGTGCTTCTTTGACGAGCCAGTGATGATGTTGGGTTTTATTCTATTAGGACGGACACTGGAAAAACAAGCCAGAGGTCGTGCCGCATCAGCGTTTAAGGAATTGCTTGCTCTCCAGCCACAGGTAGCACGATTAATTGCCAAGCCTAAGACGGCTGGGTCAGCTCTTTCTTTGTCATCCAATGAAGGAGTGGTAGAGATTCCAGCTGAGCTCGTGCGTGTTGGTGAATGGTTGCAGGTTTTACCAGGAGAGAAAATTCCGGTCGATGGTGAGGTCGTGGATGGGCAAACAACAGTAGATGAGTCCATGCTGTCTGGAGAAGCGGTGCCAGTGATAAAGCAACCAGGAGATTTGGTGATAGCAGGGACACTCAATCAATCAGGGGCGATCGCAATTCAAGCGACTCGCACTGGAAGTGATACAACTCTAGCTCAGATTGTTGCCCTAGTAGAAGCCGCACAAACCCGCAAAGCACCCGTACAAAAGTTAGCAGATACAGTCGCTGGATACTTCACCTACGGTATATTGGCAGCCGCTTTGTTGACATTTGTCTTTTGGTACTTTTTCGGCACCCACATCTGGCATCACGCAATTATGTCGTATGCCATGCAAATCTCTCACCACTCCTTACTGAGCACATCTGGCATCCCACACCTGACAACCTACACCCCACTCCTTGTGAGTTTAAAGCTAGCAATTTCTGTTATGGTAGTCGCTTGCCCTTGTGCCTTGGGGCTTGCTACACCAACAGCAATTTTAGTAGGAACAGCTCTTGGTGCAGAACAGGGTCTACTCATTAAAGGCGCTGATGTTTTAGAAAAAGTACACCAGATAGACACGGTCGTATTTGATAAAACTGGTACTCTCACCACAGGTCGTCCTGTAGTTACAGATTGTCTACCTTGTGAACCAGAGGGAGAAAATGCCTCTTGTACCTCCCTCAGTCTTCTTCAATTAGCCGCAGCAGTAGAAAGTGGCACTATTCATCCTTTAGCAACAGCAATCCAGCAAGAAGTGCAACGGCAAGATTTATCTATTCCAGAAGCTGTAGATTTTCACACAGAACCTGGGCTTGGTGTCTCTGCTGTCGTAGAAGGGACTTTGGTGCTTTTAGGGAACTGCGACTGGTTGCATTGGCATGGAATTTCTATGAGTGAAACTGCACAAAAACAGGCTGAGGATTTAGCAGCAGATGGAAAAACAGTCGTTTTCGTGGCAGTTGGAGGCGCAGTAACCGGGCTGATTGCTGTTCTAGATACTCTAAGACCTGATGCTAAAGCAGCAGTAGATAAGTTACGCCAGATGGGTTTACGAATCATGCTGCTTTCTGGGGATACCCAGAAAGCAGCAAGTGCCATAGCAAAACAATTAGGAATCGATAGTGCCGATGTTATCGCTGGCGTTCCCCCCATGAAGAAGGCAGCCGCCATTCAAGAATTACAAGCACGGGGCACAAGAAGACAAGCTAGAGTATGGGAAGCAAGGGAAGCACCAGAGGATAGGGAGACAGGAAAATTCTCTGTGTCTTCCTCATCTCCTTCCACTCACAACTGTGTGATTGCAATGGTAGGAGATGGCATTAATGATGCCCCAGCTCTATCTCAAGCAGATGTGGGAATTGCTTTACATTCTGGCACGGATGTTGCAATGGAAACGGCTGAAATTGTTTTGATGCGCGATCGCTTAACTGATGTTGTAAAATCTATCCAACTTAGTCGTGCAACTTTCAACAAAATCCGTCAAAATTTATTTTGGGCTTTTGCTTATAATACCCTTGGCATTCCTCTAGCGGCTGGTGTTTTCTTGCCAAGTTTGGGTTTTGTCCTTAGCCCATCAGGTGCAGCTGCACTAATGGCTTTTAGCTCTGTGAGTGTCGTCACTAATTCCCTATTATTACGGCGTTTTGCTCATCACTCCAAATCTCCTTCTTTTGAGGGATGATTTTTGAGCGCAGATTGCTTGTGCTCAGCTGACGTTAAACGAAGTCGAGAGTTAACTGTTTTGAAACTCGCAAAATCTATTGCAACCGGGGCGATACCACACTAGTTAAAAGAGTAGAACACTTGATTATAGGTTCTACTCTTATGAAGAACCAAGTAATTTAAATGCATATAAGATAATTATCATAGATTTTTATTTCGATAATGGCAGCAAACAAAAATAAACAAATTTTGATTAATAATGGTTCAACAGAGGGATTGAACAATGATTTGTCAATGACAGCAGAGACAAATGAAAACCATTTACTGATTATCGAAGACGATCAAGGACGCACAGAATTTACTCTTGATCGCCCTGTCTATTCAATTGGTAGAGACCGTGACTGCGATATCCGTCTCATCTCACAGTTTATCTCGCGCCGCCATGCCACATTGGTTAGGCTACCACGCGATGATAATAAGCACAGCTATTATTATCGAATTGTGGATGGTGATGCCAAAGGCAAACCTAGTGCCAACGGTCTATTAATTAATGGGCGGAAGATGCCAGTCCATGACCTAAAAAACGAGGACGAAATTGTTTTTGGTCCTCAAGTGCGTGCTATTTATTACTTATTGCGAGATGGTATACGAACAGGAGGACAAACAGATTCCAGTGAGTATGACATTACACTCATTAACCCTGGAATGACCGAGGATATGGAAGATTGAAAGCATACTGGGTCTGGAATATTTCTTATGTCAGCCTGCTTTTTTTGCATTGGCGTTTTGCGACAAGCTAGCCTTGTGATTGAGCTAGCCTATGCAGACGCCTCTTTCGCAAGCGCCATTAGCTAGCGACTAACCAGCGAGGCTTTCAATGAGATGCCAATGACGGCAATCTTCGATCGCCTGTTTGACGTAATCAAACATTTGTCGGCAGTGATTGTCCCGTTGAAGTGGTAGTTCCTCGTTTTTAATCACAATACTCATTCGGGTTTCTGCTTCAGTAGCTGTACTTTTATCAACCAGTGCTTCCACGGTGACTAACTTGGAAAAGGACACATTACCAGGAATTTCCCGCGCCATAATGTAATCGGCTGTATAGTATTGAACATCCAAACTACAATCTTGCAGAAGTTCTATAAGTAAAGGTTGAAGTTGGTCAATTGGAACAGAAAGGATAAATGAACAGGTATAGCGAGCCATAATAGCCCCACGCCTTGCAACACTCCGTCCATCCTATAATATCGAACCATCTAAACGTCAAATCATTATAGATTCATTAAAGAACTAACCTTTAGATGAAGAAAAAAGCAACACAAGACACACAAGCAAATTTTAAGATTCAACTAGGGTGGCGTAAGCCAAAACTTTGATAAAAAACTTTAAAATAGCGGTTTGGCGGAGGTTGATCATGAAAGTCGCAATTGCTGGAGCAACAGGATTTGTCGGTAGTCGTTTGGTAGAACGGCTACATGAAGAGGGAATGAGATTGGTAGTGTTAACTCGTAACACCGCCTATGCCCAAAAGGTTTTTCCACCGACAGCTTTTCCGAATGTAGAAATTGTTGCCTATACACCGACAGCATCAGGAGCTTGGCAAAGCAGCATCTCTGGTTGTGATGGTGTCGTGAATTTAGCAGGTGAACCCATTGGCGAAGGACGTTGGACTCCTGAACGCAAACAGGAAATTTTAAACAGCCGTAAGCTTGTTACGCAAAACATCGTGGAAGCAATAGTCAACGCTCACCCCAAGCCTAGTGTTTTAGTTAACGCTTCGGCTATTGGCTACTACGGTACCAGTGAGACAGCCACCTTTGATGAAACCAACCCACCAGGTCATGATTTTCTCGCCCAAGTTTGCCAAACCTGGGAAGCAGAAGCGAGAAAAGTCACAGATGCTGGAGTGCGACTTGTGATTCTGCGATTAGGTATTGTTCTAGGTCAAGGTGGTGCCTTGGGTAAAATGATTACACCATTCAAACTCTTTGCTGGTGGTCCTATAGGCAGTGGTCGGCAATGGTTCTCATGGATTGACTTAAACGATGTTGTTAACTTGATTTTACAAGCTTTAAAGAAACCAGAAATGCAGGGTGTGTATAATGCCACTGCCCCTCATCCTGTCCGAATGGCAGAATTGAGCCAAACAATGGGAAAAGTTATGAATCGTCCTTCCTGGTTACCTGTACCAGCATTTGCTATTGAAGCCCTTTTAGGAGACGGGGCAATGGTCGTTTTGGAAGGTCAACAAGTCCTCCCCAAACGCACGTTAGACAGTGGCTTTAAGTATACGTATCCTGATTTAGAACCAGCCTTGGCAAGGATTCTGAAATTGTAGGTGCTCGTGATTAAGGACTAGAAACTGTGAATTTCACAGTTTCTACGAACAACTACCCATTGTCAGTTTTGAGGAATTTCCGCGAAACCCAATTCACAATGCCACTTATGATGGCACCAGCCATAAGGATGCCAATAGCAGGGTTAAATACAGGTTGCCAAAGCTTATGCCACAAATCTAAGCCCAATGGAACCCCTACTGTTTGACCAATCACTGCAATTGCCAACCACCCAAAACCAAATAAAACTAGGAATACATCTGCCATCAAAACCAAGTTTAGCCAGTTTAAAAACTTATCTTTCATAGTCATTTTTTATTGGTCATGAGTTATCAGTCAATAGCTTAGAACTATTGACTGTAAGCTTGGAACTGTTTAGCGATTATGACTCTGGAAACAGCCAGCTTTTGACTTTTGCCAAACTTTCCCAGTCTGGTTTTCTGCTGAAACCGTCTTCAATGCTGTTTTTGATTTCCTCTTGCCATTCAGGATTAACAAACATTAACTGTTGTGCAAAATCAATATGTTGTCGCAAACCTTTTTGACCTGTTTCCAGCATTGCAACAGCCAGATTCACTCGTGCTTGTGGGTCTTGTGGATTTAACTTGACTGCTTTTTGTGCAGCCTTATAAGCAGAGTTGGCTTTGTCATCTAGTAAGTACAACCACGCCAAACAAGTCCAAGCTGGACTACTTTTGGGTGCGCGATCGCACAGTTCTTTAAACAGGGGGATCAAAGAAGAAGCAGCTTCTCCAGATCTATAACGTTCTAAACCTGTATCAAACAGAGATTCAACTGTATTAGTCATGAGTCATTAGTCATGAGTCATTGGGAGCTACTGCGTTGGAGAACGCTAGCCATGCAGGTAAGGCTTTCCCTCCTTAGGGAACTGGCGTAAGCGCAAAGCGCACGCCTTCGGCGAACGCGGAGCGTATCCGCACCGATTCACCCGAGGGGCGTCCGGCAATGCCCGACTTGTTCAAAGCAGGGTCTCCGTAAGGAGAAGCAAGTGGCGTTTTCCTGACCTGAGAAACAGCGGTACTGGTCTCACAAAGGACAGAGATTATATTACACTCCAAATGATTTACCGCAACCACAAGTTTGTGTGGCATTGGGGTTAGTGAATTGAAAGCCACCGCCAATCATAGCGTCGCTATAATCTAGCATCAAACCGTAGAGATATAATAGACTTTTGCGATCGCAGACAATTTTGAAGCCTTCATAATCAAAAACTTCATCTTGAGGGGTAATCTTGCTTGGGTCTTCAAAATCCATTAAGTAAGACATTCCGGAGCAGCCACCTTGACGCACTCCAACTCGTAAGCATAGGTCTGTGCCTTGCTTATCCCGCAAGAATTTCACCTGCCGCAATGCTGCTTCGCTCAACTGAATTCCCCGTTGTAAAGACTGAGTTGCTTGTGTCATCTGCCGTTTGTACTCCTTAGCTGGTGTAACTATGACGAATGCAGCAGCAAACTGCCTAGTTTAAACTTCAAGCTTGCCGCGCTCATAGCTGCAAAAGTTTTTGTATCCATTCTAGCGACATTGATGTCGTAGGAATGCAAATTGTAAATACTCCGTCAAAAGCACGCAAAGATTTTTATTCTAGAATTGAGAGATTCAATCTGTTTAGAGATTCCATATTTTTGAAGTTCCAGCTTTGTGGTGGTCAGCAGCCGCAACCACTCTTGATAAGCAGCCAGAGAGTTTTCATCCGAGGCTAGCCATGAACCAAAAGTTTTAATTCTATATTGCTTTTTTTGATTAACTTACCTCTATGACAAGTTTTAATCGCTCTACCAGTCGTCGGTTGAAGAAATTAACCCAAATTCCTTCTGTTTGGGAGGGCGATCGCCGTCCATTGTCATCATCACAAGCCCAGAGTTCGGACTTAGAGGTAAAAGGCGAATGCATTCTTTGGGTAGATGGTTCGCAAGGTATTGTCCGGGGTATGGACGTAGTCGCACCAGAAACTGGTCCAGAAGCAATTGTTCGTACTCTGATGCGAGCGATGGAGCATCCTCATAGTCCTGCAAAACCAGCGCGTCCTCAAAGAATTGTGGTCAAGGATCGCGAAATCCAATTTTATCTGCGGGGAGTGCTACAGGATTTGGACATTGCGATCGACTATGTACCAGAACTCCCTTTGATTGATGAACTATTTCGCGGGTTCACTGAGATCTTGGATAGCCAAGTTCCCGATTTGCCCCCACAATATGCACAAGCACTACGAGAAAAAGCATTTTCAATTTGGCAAGCTGCGCCTTGGGAATTATTAGAAGAACAGCAAATCTTGTCCATAGAAATTAATAAATGGGATGTGGGCACACTCTACGCCTCAGTTATGGGAATGCTGGGTATGGAGTATGGGGTTTTGTTTTATCGTTCTGAAGAGTCTTTGAAGCGGTTTCGCGCATCTGTTTTAAGGGAAGATGAATCGCAAGGACGTTTAGAAGAAGCTTTTCTCAAACAAGATTGTCTATTTTTGACTTTTGAGCGTGCTGACGAATCCGATGAAGATGAGGATGAATTTAGTGATTTGGCAGATTTGCCATTATCAGAAATTGACCCCACCTTCGGTAATATCCATCCTTTAGAAGGACTGCGGTCTGTTTTATATGACGAAGAAGCGCTTGTCGTCTTCGTCGCACTAGAAAGCCTTTGCCGCTTTATCCGTGATTATCGCCGTCAACTCGGTAGTGACACCTTCCCTAGCCTCAGTCGTCGCTATCGCATTTCGTTACCCGAGTTGTCAAATGAACCAACAAAATCAGTGCCTGTGACTGTCTCTTCCATGCCACAGTTAGCGACTGAGTTAGAAGAAATCGCTGGTTTTGACACCCACGATGATGAAAAGGATTCACAAGCGCTACCAATCTTCCAGTCATTACGCGATGATTTGATACCAGAAGATTCATTCCTCAGTTTAGGAGTTGTGTCTTGGGAGATGTTAGAGTACCTGCGTAAGGAGGCAAAACACCATGAAACTGAAGAAATTACACAAGCTGGTGACGGTTTACCTGTGATTTTAATTCAAACTTCCCGTCCGAAAGCAAAGACTGTTATTGAGAATATTGAACAAGCGGGAGGGCTTAAAGCAATTTGTTTTAATCCTGGTGCTAACCCCTTTGATGGTACGCGCTATGATTTAGGTTTGTTACAAACCGAAAACAGCGAATTGTTCCTGTTTGGTGAGTTTGAAGATGACGATCCAATACACGTGGAAGCTCGAAAAAAATGGAATCAGCGGTGTAAAAATACCAAAGGATACTGTGGCTTGATAATTGCTAAAGGATTGACAGGGGCTTCTCGTGGTAATCCCCAGTTGCGAGATATGATGGCTTTATTTGAAGCACGCTTTCTTTCTCCTAAAGATTTAGGTCTAGGCACTCTTCAACTCATGCCACAGCTCCAATTTGAGTAAATTCTTATGCAAAATCACAGAGGATAAATAGCATTCTCATTTGTATTCAGTATATCTTTTGTGGGGTGAGTAAAATGCTCACCCTTAGTTTATGACATTTGGCACATTCAGACGGTGTAGACGTCAGAAAAAATAAAACATTACACCCCAAATCTCTAACTCCGTCTCTCAGCCACACCCAATGCCTGAGCCATAGTATTGCTGCGACAAACCATATAGTATCGTTTTACTTTTAAAAAAACTCAACAAAATTCTTATTTTTTATTTGTTTAAATTGTTAATTATAAAATCAAAAAAATATATTCTATTTGAGTAAGATTTAACTCCAATATAGAGCCAAAATACATATTAATAATGCTTTATAATATATCAATCACATCCAATATATTAGTAGTAATTTAGACTTTTTTAGCATTAATAACTGCTCAATACGCCATAGTCAATATAGTATCAACACTCGAATAAGCAATAACTCAAATATTCTTAAACTTTCTTTTGTTATCAGAATTGTATTTATTCGGAATATGTGCGAAAAACCTTAGGCTTTTTGTATCAAGATAATGGGAAGAAGAATTTCTACTAAAGAAAAAAATGTTTGCGACAGATAACCCCACTCGCCTTATTGGGCATCCTCCCCTTACTAAGGGGAGGAGTTCAACCGATGTGTTGCATTCTTTTTTCAAATTGGTATTAGATGAATAGGAGAAAACTAGAATTAAAAAATATCCACTTTTGATATCCTTGTTTATCTTTCTTTTTGGACTTTGATAGAACTTACAATCCATAGTTTACATACAAATACTATGTGTGCTGATTTAGTAAATAATACTTCAATTCAGGAGTCTATCTACTAATATCTATTTTATGTATATCTAGAGTAAAGTTTTAATAATTGAATTTATAAAAACACTTAAAGAAAAATTTTAAATTTTTAAAGTAAGTTTTTGATTATTTTATATATCAAGCAAAATTATTTTTTTTGTAAAATAGATAAAAAAGTTGTAAAGAATAAAAAAGCTCAAAAATGAAGATATATAATCAAGAAATATATGGCTGCATGAATGTTTCTTTATGGAAAAAGATGAGATTTTATATCAAAGAGAAATATGAATAAGTTAGCTTTCTAAAAAACAAAGAAATCATGGTATCGTTGATTTTTATAACTGCTGTAGTTTGAAAGCTATTTGCAGAATTTATAGATTGATACTCATGCCGATAGAAGCAAATGACAAGCTGAATTTAACTGAGGTGGTACTGCAAGCAGAATGAAAAAATTAATCGAAACATCAATAGATTATTACAAAATGTTAACATAGAGAGTCTGAGACAAACTCAGACAAAACAGAAGCCCTGCTATGAGTGAAGGTAAAGCATTATTGCATGAATCTGTAATTTATTCATCTATGGGCATAGCATTTTAGAGTTGCTAGAAAGCTTTGGATGTCTAGACTTAGCAAAGAGCTTCTAGCCTCTTTTCTTCGGTAAAGAGACTTGCTTTTGAAGGTTATCTCACTTGTGAACAAGGGTTGGAACTCGATACCCGACAGGTGACTTCTTAACAAGTTGTTAAATATAGAATAGTGTAAAAGTGGGGGCAATAATAAGAAAATACGTGAGTCTTGAATGCAAAGTCATCAACTTTAGAGGTATGCGCTTTCAGGACAAGAGCCAAATGTTCACAAAATAAGATTGAGTTTGGGGAGAAGTTGCTTGTTGATGCTAATGTTCAAGTTAATGTTCAAGTTATTGATAGCCACCTATGGATGCTACGGTCACGTGCATACAAGGTAGCTACAAGGTATGATTATGGTTTTATGGCTAAAATGTTTGGTTATCTTGGGCTGTAGACAACTTGAAATGCTTTTGTAACCATAAACATTGAAATTCGTGATTTGGTTGACAGAAGATGTCTTAACCAAATTTATAAAATTCATAGTCAGGCTTGGTTCATCTTGTTACTGAGTTCATTTTTTAAGGAACAAGTGTACAACTTTTTCCTGTCACAAGAGTAATAAAAGGAGTTCTCTTTTTTAAACCTTATTGGAAAATGAAGCATACTTTAACAAAATTGAGCATTTTTTTAGTGTCAACGCAATTACTTGTTTCCTGACAAAAACTCTGATAATCTTATCGTTTTCATCTCTCGTTAGTTTCTTTTGATGATGTTAACATCCAGCAGATAGTAGAACAAAATGACAAATAAGAAATGGGCTGTAAAACGTATCACTGTGAATTTAGCAGCACAGGAAGCAGAAAAACTAGACAAGTACTGTCGGCAGACGGGTAGACCAGCAACGGATGTCATCCGAGAACTGATCCGAGGACTGCCACTCTCCTCCGAGGAGGCTAAAGAAGTAACTAGGTAAGTGGTTAGTGGTTAATAAGACAACCAACAACGAAGCCTTCTCCTGCCGGAGACGCACTCACGAACGGGTGAATCCTTCTCCTATCCCTGAGGCTGCGCCAACGGATACGCTCTGGCTGCGCCAACGGATACGCTCTTGCAGCGCCAGTTACCTGCGGCAGTGCTGGACTCACAACTAACAACCCAGCACTTGAATTGAGTGGCAAATTCCGACACCAACCCAGTTACAATTTGTAATGAAACTGAAAAGGAAAGACGGAATGCGCGTTGCAATCGTGGGTGCGGGACTGGCTGGACTAGCAACCGCTGTCGATTTATCTGATGCTGGCTGTGAAGTTCAGATTTTTGAGTCCCGTCCGTTTGTTGGTGGGAAAGTAGGCAGTTGGGTTGATGGCGATGGGAACCATGTTGAAATGGGTTTGCACGTCTTCTTTGGCAACTACTACCAGCTTGTGGAATTGATGAAGAAAGTGGGGGCGTCAGAAAACCTGCGCCCTAAAGAGCATACCCACACTTTCGTAAATCAAGGGGGAAGAATTGGTGCTTTAGATTTTCGCTTCGTCATGGGTGCACCTTTTAATGGTTTAAAAGCATTTTTCACCACTTCCCAACTTTCTCTAGTAGATAAGTTACAAAATGCTGTGGCATTAGGAACTAGCCCGATAGTACGCGGTTTAGTAGACTTTGACGGTGCGATGAAAAACATTCGCGACTTAGATAAAGTCAGCTTTGCCGACTGGTTCCGTAGTCACGGGGGTAATGATGGTAGCATCAAGCGGATGTGGAACCCGATCGCCTACGCTCTTGGCTTCATCGACTGCGAAAACATCTCTGCTCGTTGTATGCTAACGATTTTTCAGCTATTTGCAGTGAGAACCGAAGCATCAAAGCTACGAATGCTGGAAGGTTCTCCTTACGAGTACTTGCATAAGCCAATTTTGGAATATCTGGAGGCTAGGGGGACAAAAATTTACACGCGTAGGAAAGTGCGAGAAATACAGTTTCTTGAGGAGGGAGAGCAAACCCGTGTTACTGGTATGGTCGTGGCAGATGGTGATACAGAAGAAATAATCACTGCTGATGCCTATGTTGCTGCCTGTGATGTTCCAGGAATTCAGCGTTTGCTACCTCAACCGTGGCGGCAGTGGTCAGCATTTGATGATATTTATAAGTTGGAATGTGTACCAGTAGCAACAGTACAGTTGCGCTTTGATGGCTGGGTGACAGAACTGCATGATGCTCAAGAGCGCAAACAGTTAAATCATGCAGCTGGAATTGATAATTTGCTTTATACTGCCGATGCCGACTTTTCTTGTTTTGCTGATTTAGCATTGACAAGCCCTGCAGATTATTACAAGGAAGGGCAAGGTTCACTATTGCAGCTGGTGCTGACACCTGGTGATCCGTTTATTAAGCAAAGTAATGAGGCGATCGCCCAGCATGTGCTTAAGCAAGTGCATGAGTTGTTCCCCTCCTCGCGGGAACTCAACATGACTTGGTACAGTGTGGTGAAACTTGCTCAATCTTTGTACAGAGAAGCACCAGGAGTGGATATTTACCGTCCTCGTCAAAAGACGCCGATTCCTAATTTCTTCCTAGCGGGTAGCTATACGCAGCAGGATTACATCGATAGTATGGAGGGTGCGACACTTTCGGGAAGGCTTGCGGCGAAGGCTATTTTAGAAAGTGTGAAGAAATGAACCGCCAAGGACGCTAAGGACGCCAAGGAATAACACATATGGCAGATTGGTTGGAGCATAGTGTGCAGGTTGAGGTAGAGGCTCCTATAGAGTTAGTATGGAGCCTCTGGGCCGATTTAGAGCAAATGCCCCGCTGGATGAAGTGGATTGATTCAGTGAAGGTTCCGGAGGATAATCCAGATATATCTTTATGGAAGCTAAATACTGGCGGTTTGGAGTTCACCTGGAAATCTCGCATTCTTAAAGTTATCCCCAACCAAATCATCCAATGGGAATCGGTGGATGGTTTGCCGAATCAGGGGGCAGTACGTTTTTATGACCGTCACAGTAGTAGTATTGTTAAACTGACCGTTGCTTATGCTATCCCCGGTATCTTGGGGAAAATTATGGATAACTTATTTTTGGGAAGGGCGGTGGAATCTACTATTAAGGCTGATTTGGAAAGGTTTCGAGAATACGCTCTTAAGGCTAACTCGAAATCAGCTTCGTCATAGGCTAGTAGTAGCGCTTAAGCGCTACTACTAGCCTATGACTCATTACCAAGTTGGGTCACTAAACAAATTTATCGTTAACTGCTCGCGTCCTGGTGGTACTGCTGTAATGCAAGCGCGGATCATGTCTCCATCCTCAACTTCCACACTGCAAGCGTGACATGATCCCATCAGACAGCCAGTGGGAATGAACACGCCAGCGCGATCTGCTACATCCAGCAATGATTCTCCCACCTCAGCATCAACTGTAACATCATCTGGTACAAAGCGGACGCGAACAGTCATGAAAACGACCCTCAAGACAAAAACGGTGATAAGTCTAAATGACGTTCAACTTCAGTTGCAAGAGAATCTAAAATATGTTCTCTTTGTTCCCGATAATTGGCTACGCCTGTAGGCAAAGATTTTAAACCCCGCTGTTGGCGTAGGCGATTTAACCAAGCACGCCTCCAAGGACCATTGTCAAAAATACCATGGAGATAAGTACCCCAAACTGATAGACAATTATCCACTAAACCTAAATTAGCATCATCAAACAGATTGTGGTAGCTTTGGGGCTCTGTTCCGGTAATTTCTATACGCGATCGCCCTTGATGAATTTCAAAACCGATCACGGGCAAGCCCATTTGCGGATAATTAGAAGTGACTTGGCGTTGGCGAGCGATTTTCTGTCCTGTAATCACAGTTTTTATCGGTAATAACCCCAGTCCTTGATATCGACCAGCTTGTCCCTCAATCCCTTCTGGATCGGCTATCATCTGACCTAAGATTTGATATCCACCACAAATACCCAAAACTGTACCACCTGCTGCTGCGTAGTGTTGAATTGCTTCTGCCATACCGCTTTTTTGTAGCAGCATCAAGTCAGGAATTGTGGTCTTTGTCCCTGGGAGAATGACAGCATCAGGATGTCCTAATTCTTGCTTTGGGCTTAAGTATTTTACCGCAACTGTCGGTTCTGATTCCAAAGGGTCAAAGTCGGTAAAGTTAGAAATTCTTGGTAAGCGAATTACACTGATGTTAAGTTCAGTTTGTAATTTTTGTACTCTACGTTCCAATAAATCAAGGGAATCTTCAGCGGGATAGACTTGTTCTAAATAAGGGATAACACCGACAACAGGAATACCAATGCGTTCTTCCAACCATTTGATTCCCGGTTCGAGCAGCGATCGCTGTCCACGGAACTTGTTAATAACTATACCGCGAATTAAAGCACGTTCCTCTGGTTCCAGTAACTCCAAGGTTCCCACGATATGAGCAAAAGCACCACCTCTGTCAATATCAACGACGAGTAGAGTTGATGCATTCAAGTATTTCGCAACCCTCATATTGGTTAAGTCCCGGTGCTTAATGTTAATTTCCGCAGGACTACCAGCACCTTCGCAAACCAACACATCAAATTCTGTGTTTAAATGCTGTAAAGATTCTTCAATTGCCCGCCACCCTAGTTCAAAATATTGTTCGTAATACTCTGCGGCACCGACTTTACCCACAGGCTTACCCTTGATAATAACTTGGGATGTCATATCACCTTGGGGTTTGAGTAAAATTGGGTTCATTTCCACCCAAGGGATGACTCCAGCAGCCCAAGCTTGTACCGCCTGAGCATAGCCTATTTCTCCACCAGAGGCGGTTACATAAGCATTTAAAGCCATATTTTGACCTTTAAAGGGAGCCACTCGCCAGCCCCGGCGCGATAAAATACGACAGATAGCTGCGGTTAACAGTGATTTCCCTGCGTGGGATGTTGTTCCCACAATCATAATTGCTTTCATAACCAAATATCAGTTTTTCCAGCGAGTGTGTATTAACTCAAACAGTGAAAAGTGATTTATTCGTCCTCACTCATCAGTCAAAGATTCTTGGTCTACGCAAAGACTCTCAACTGGGGACTAAAAAGCCAAGCTCTCACCGATTAAGTTCGGATAGCTATAGTAAAGACTTCATAAATTTAGTTGAAGCTTCCGTATTTATTGTTCCCTTTGATTCTCCACACTTAACTTTTTTTTCCCTCGGCTCTAGAAGGGTAGCCTAAGCCAACGAATCGTAGCATTGTATAGGTTATCACTCAAGGTAGGAGTACGCCAAGGTTTCCCTTGAGATTGTTCCACTATCTGACGACCAAGAGGAGTGAGGCGGAAACTATCTGTGATTCCTTGACCATCCACTTCGCGCCGCAGAACACCCACTTGAATCAGCCATACCAAAGCATTATCTGCTACTAATTCCGAGATAGAGCGTTTGGTGTAGCCATTCTGAACACCAGTAACGCCAGTAATTTCACTCATTGATACCCGACGAGAGCGCATAGTTTCAAATAAGCAAGCATTAAAGGGAGAACACACCAATGCTCGCTCGGCTCGTTCTAAGGTGCTATGAGAATAGGTAAAGGTTTTTTGGTTTTGGGAATCAACACTAGGCATTTTGTAATTTTGAAGATTTTTTAGGTTTAAATAAGAATATGTTTGTTTTAGCACTAATCATCTAAGTTAACCTATTTTGATTAACTTAGTGCAGTTGTAGTCTTTTGAAAAATAAAGCAGCCATACCTCAATATTACGATGAGCATTACACAATTATGTGTTCAACTAAGACACTTTCATTATCGAAAGCAGACATATTTCGTTGTATCGAGTTAGCATATAGGAAGTTTTTTATGAAATTATCACATGAGTTGATCATTTATTAAAAATTTACTGAATAGGCTCAGACTGAATTCCAAAAGGCTTTTCTTGTACCAGATACAAATAGTACTGTTCATCAGCAACAATACTTTTATTGAAGTTGGATAGCTGAGAAATTTTGAGGTCTTGTCTTTTCGCATCCACAGGAGAGTTTAATACGAGTAGTATATTGTTTTTAGTTAGCATTGCAATTTTGTTAACCTTTTCAAAAACTTGTTGGGACTCTAGTGTTTTTCTTTGACTCCAAACTATAAAACTGCCAAAGGTATCACTTTCAGGATAATAAATTTTTTTATCTAAAAGAGCTGCTAAAGGTGAGACTGTATAATCTCGACTTCCCACAATTAAAGCGTTATTTAAATTATTCTTGTTAATAAAATTAGCAACATCTTTACTAGCGGAAAATGGATAAGCTAAATCCATACTGAATGCAAAACATCCTGCCAAAAAATGAATTATTAATATACTAGTTATAAAATTATCTTTTTGGGAGACTAAAAAAATATTAATTTTTTTGAATAGATGAAAATTGTTTTCAAAATTATTGTAATAGTTGCAAAGCCATAGACAAACTATAAATAATATAAATAGGTGTCCGTGATGTCTTAACTGACCCCAGAATTTTATGTAGGTGAACGAAAGAATCCCAAAATTTCCAATCAGGTAAAGAAAAAGTACAACTGGTTTGCGAATGAAAATACATATTGCCAAAAATAACAAAGTTATTGAAAACAATAGAGATATTTTTGGAATAGTAACAAAGATATTAGAGTTCCAAAAGTGATAATTAACAATTTGCGGTATGGGAATATAGCTGTTGGAAATTAATGAAATCGTATCGGCAATTTTTTTTATAGAATTAATTATCAAATGAAAGTGTGTGATTACCTGGTTGTTGTCTACTGGTGCTGTAACACTAACTGTAGAAACTCTTAGAAGTTGACTTAGTGCAAGTATTAAACCTAAAATAAATATAATAATACTAAAAACTATATCTTTTTTAGTACCTGTATAAAAACTATTTTGACTTCTATTTAAAATATATTCAAAATATAATGTTATAGCTAAAGAACTACCAAGAATCATTACATAAACATTCGTATTTAACATTAGAGATAAAAGAATTGATAGTAATAAATAACTGTGGTGACGTGTAATAAATATCTTACAAAAAAGAAAAAGAAACAAAACTCCTAAATTATAATTTCTACTGATAATACTATATTCAAAAAACGGGAAATAGCCGAAAGTAAACAATAGCTTTTGCAGTTTATTGAAAGGTGAATATTCTACAAAAATATAAATAACAAGCGTAGCAACCAGCAAGTGGAAAAACTGCATTGCAGTCGGATTATGTGTAAAACGAGTAATAATGTATAAACAAGTGTGCCATAGTCCTGGATGTCCTTCATCCTTCAAATTATTAAATAACTCTCTCAGAGATGAACTATCTCTAGCTATCATCCATGCTTGCAGTTCATCCCGCCACATTTCATGGTTTATGATACCAATTAGACTAACAATCAAAAAAACTGAAACTAATAAAAATGTGAAAATAGAATGATTTTTAAAAACTAAATTTTTGAGTAGATTGTTCTTTCTTGAGCTAGTTTCCATTAAAGATTGTTATTCTTTTGTATAATTTTCACTTTTGAAGTAGAGTACATTTCATTCGCACGTATTATGGATTCATAATAGTGACTAGTTCTGGAGTTTCCTTGAGTTTAAAAAGATAGCTTTTGTGTCGATTGATGCCACCGTTCCCAAAAAAAACCTGCCACATTTGCTACCTGTGACATGAGAAATAATGTTGTTACGAACATCCCAGGTTGGCTTAACTTTTGGGATAAAGGATAAGACAGCAAACTGAAATAAAATGCAAAAGGCTCCACTTTGATGCGCTCATGCGTACGTTGAGATCTGCAAGCATGAAAGCAAAAAGCACCACGACCATAGTTGAAATGCTGACGCCAGAAGGTAGGTAATGTAAGTTGATGAGCATGGTACACTTGAACTTCTGGAGCATAGATCATTTTGTAGCCATAATACAGCCAGCGATCGCAAAATTCTCGGTCTTCTCCCGCAGCTAGAGAAAAAGTTGTGTCAAAGCCGCCAACCGCATGGAAACGGTCTGCTGGCAAGGCAAAATTGTTGGAAGCAAAGAAGTTCGATTGTCCACAGCCAGTGTTGTAGTAATTGTAGAGATAATCAACAAGTACCTGGCTAGCAGTTGAATACAAATTGTTGGGGAGTGCGTTAAGAGTTCTTCCGCCAATCATGACATCTGGTGTTGTCGCAAAGCGAACAGCTAAAGTTATTAACCAGTCAACAGCAGGTGTACAGTCGTCATCAGTAAAGGCTAAATACTTACCTCGTGCTTGTGTTGCACCTGTGTTTCTTGCTGTTGCAGGTCCTGCATTAGTTTGGTGTATCAGTGTGAGATTCAGTGACTCCTCAAAGGCAGCAATCACAGATTCCAAAGGTATTTTGCTCCCATCGTCCACAACTATAACCTCAAAGTCTATGCGAGGATAGTCAAGACGAGTCAGCGACTCAAGACAGGTAACAAGTCGCTCAGGACGATTATAAGTAGGGATAATAATTGAGAAGAAAGGATGTTGTATTGAGACTTTCTCCATGATTTGACTAGGTTCTATGCTGTCGTTTTTTCCCATAATCAATACCATTATGTAGAAATTTGAATATATGACCTAAATTTCATGCGTCAAACTTCATTCTCTAGCAGAAGTTGCTCCTGCTTTTAGTCTCAAAAATTCCCATGCACTCACATATCTAACAAAAAACATCACCATACAAACTTTTAATTTTTGCTCAACTCCTTGCAAACGAGAATCTAAAAAGGTATTCAAAATAAAAATTAAAGGAGGAACTAAATTTATTGCTAAGTTTATGAAAAATTTTAAATTTCGTTTCATCAAAGAATGCTCTTTTCGGTTTTGTAAATCATAAGCACCTCCCGCTAAGCGAATTGTTCGTTTATACAACTCTTCCCAAGAGTGTCTTGCTGGATGATTGACGCAGGTATCATCCGCATATACCTGTTTGTAGCCATGAACAAACACTCGTTGTCCCCAATCTAGATCACCATTTGATTTCAAGTGAGCATCAAAAAATCCTACTTGCTCCAGAACACTTCTAAATGTAAAAAGATTTGCTGTAGCTCCATAATGACGCTGTTCTAAAAGTTGCTTTTGGGGAAAAGCTGTCATACTTTCATAAAGCTCTATAGGTGTAACTCGCTCTTTGTCTTTAAAAAAAATTTTGATTTTACCTGCAACTAAACCACAGTTAGGTACCTGCAATAAATGCTTCACACCCTTTTCTAGCCAATCAGGAGAAGGAACACAATCTGCGTCAGTAAAAGCAATCACTTCACCTTTTGCTAAGGATATACCCGTATTTCTAGCAGCATAAGAACCTGGTAAACTTTCATAAGCGTAGGAAGCTTGAGTAAATTCAGCAACAACTTCTGCAATATTTTCCTTTGAATCAGAAGCGTTATCAACAACAAGTACTTCATAAAAGCTTTGAGGATAAGTCTGGTTTTTTAAAGCTTCTAAGCAGATTTTTAAACGCTTAGTATCATTAAAAACAGGAATAATAACAGAAATAAATGGAGTAGATAGATGAACCATCAGTTTATTAATTTGAATAATTCATGACTTTCTCATTGCTTGGCACTCCTTTTAGTATTAAAAGGATATTTCGTTTGGGAAAAAGGGGAGAATAAATTTTTTCCTATTGCCTCTCTACTCTTTTTCTACGTAGGCTCAGTGGCTCTATGATGTGACTGAAGTTAAATGGCTGTCTCTATCTAACACCCTTTTTGACCACTCCTGTTTTGTAAACTCTTCATGATAAGAACGTTCAGTATTGATATTCCACAAGTCGTGTTTTTCTCCCAAGATATTTTTCACTGCAAGCATCGCTGTTAACATTGAGTGGTCTTGGTTGTTATATCGATGCATCCCGTTACGACCAACACTTTGGAGATTATCGAAAGTTGTCAGATAATTTTTGATGACTTCAAGATGTTTTTGGTACTTCCCGTCATACACTGGATACGCTTTGTGTTGACGAATGACAACCCCATCTTCGACTTTGAACTGCTGATCTAATAAGCCTAGTTCGACAATTTCACGAGTTGCCAAATCAATTAACTTTGTATCAGACATTTCCCAAAGTTCATCGCCCTGACTGCAAAAGTACTCCATCCCCAAGCAAGTCTTGCTTTGGTCAGGAACCATTGCTGGGCTCCAATTTTTAAAGTTTTGGATGCGTCCTACTTTGAACTTTGGGCTATGTATATAAATCCAGTTGTCAGGAAATAGGTGTTCTTGATTAATAATCAGCGAGACAATCAAAAAGTCGCGATATTTCAGACCGCGTACTGCAGTCAAAACGTGTTCAGGCGCTGGAGGATCGAGCCGATGAAGCAGTGTAGTCACTGGCATTGTGGAGATAAAATTGTCACCCGAGATTTGTATTGTCTGATCGCCTTGTCTTGCAGTGATACTCTTGATACGACTACCTTGACGTTCTACACGGAGTACCTGAGTATTGAGAAGAACTGGACAGCCTTGACTTTCCACTTTTCGGTGAAATTGCTCCCACATCATCCCTGGTCCTAAAAGTGGGTAGTCAAATTCCTTGATTAAGCTTTTAGCATTTTGGCTGCCAAATAAAGCATTGATAACGGCTCTTTTGAGAGACATTCCTTGAATGCGTTGCGCCGCCCAATCTGCGCCAATTTGAGTGCAAGGGATTCCCCAAACTTTCTCGGTGTAGGTCTTAAAGAACATTCTGTAGAGGCGACGACCAAAGCGATCGCTCACCCATTCTTCAAAAGTCTCAGGCTCTGGAGCAGGTTGCAGCTTTGCCTTGAGCTTTGCGTGGAGGTAGCTCAATAAGATAAAGAAACTTTGGTATATACCCAGATTCAACAGGGTGTTCAAGAGGGAGAGAGGATAGTTGAAAAATTTCCCTTGGTAATAGATTCGAGACAGACGCGGGACTTTGATGAAATCGTCTTCTAAAACTTCTTGCCAAAGCTGCTGCACTTGTTCAACTTTGGTGAAGAAGCGATGACCACCGATGTCAAAGCGATAGCCTTTGTACACTTCTGTACGGGATATTCCGCCAACTTTGTCGGCTTGTTCCAAGACAATTGATTTGAGACCCTGCTTAACTAGTTCGTAAGCAGCTGTGAGACCAGCTGGACCAGCCCCAATAATGACAACTGGATAGTAGTTTTTCATTAGGTAGATTTTTGGTTAGAAAATTCTTTGTTTGCTATTTACTTGAAGCGGTAGACACATTTGGTCTAGACGAAAACCATGAAGAGAACAGGTATTGAACTGTTCCTATTGCAAAAGCCAGACCACCGTATAGAAAATAAAACCAATGCCAAGGAATGACGCGAAGTGTAAACCAAAAACCGCGCTTGTGAAGGAAGAAACGATAAACGGGAAAATTGATAACGAGCAACAACAGGCTCAATGCAGCAGCAACTGCTGAAAATCCAATCCACCACGCAATACCAATCAAAGCACCTGCCAAGCAATAGACCAGAATGACACTAAGACGACTGGATACCCCCAGGTTGAGGTCATTTTGTAACTGTTGCTCGCGCCAAATCAATTCAGTCCAAGGTAAGGCACGGTAAAAAAATTCCGCTCTCAACAACGAAACCGTATCCCAGCGTTTTAAATGCTTGACCAGCAAATCTTTGCACAAACGAAGCTTATAACCAGATTGTCTGAGTCGATAACCTAATTCAATATCTTCAATACAAGGTTTACGATAACTTTCGTCAAAGCCACCAACAAAAAGGAAAACCTCACGACGTATAGCGCCACAAGCTCCCCAAAAGGTGAAAGCTTCCTCCCTGGCTGTCTGATGGGTGTAGTGGTGGAATAAGTTTTTATATTGAGATAAAAAATTGCTTTCTGCTGGTGCGTCGTCATAGGAACCAATGAGAGCAGCTAAGCTCTGATCGCTGCGAAAAGCTTTTCTGACTTGGCTTACAGCCTCTTTTGATATAGCGACATCAGCATCTATAAAAAAAATGATGTCACCTGTAGCAGCACGCGCACCTATGTTTCTTGCCCGTGCTGGTCCAGCATTTGTGGTCAATTTGAGTACTTTAACCCCAAATTCCTGAGCACTGCGCCAGGATTCATGATCGTCACCATCAACAACAACAATAATTTCCGTTGATGCAGGAGCATACTGAGTCAAACTTAACAAACATCTACGGAAATTTTCGCCTCCTTTATAGACAGGAATAACAACAGAGATACTAGCCTCTGTAAGTGTGAATACATTTAGCGTTGTCAAATTCATCATCAAGGTTATTTAGCCTCTAGATTTACCTGGCAAACGCAACCCTATAAGTACTTGAAAGCTCTTTTCTACTCTAGTAGCAGATATCAAAAATAGTTTCCCTGGCTATCTTGGATTAATTGTTGCCATAATCCTTTAAGTAAATATGCTGAAAAGTATATTCTTTTCACGTCATTAATATTTATAACGTATAAAGTCTATAAGAACAAAGCAAGATTAAATTTTTACCTAATTTAGGAAAAACACTTATTTTATATGTTCATTATAGAGTATTCAGTAATACTAAAATCCACCACAGAAACTATAAAAAGTTATACATTAACAAAAATCTATAAATTTTGATACAATACGCCATTGGGGAAAACAGTAACAGACATTCATAGCTTTCACAAACCAAAATCACAGAATACAGAAGCAAAACTGTACTGTATCTATCTGACAATCCATTACCATTTTGGCAAATTTTGGAAGGCTAAACCTGTGTTACTGATCACACATTTGCCCTGAAACTAACCTTGTATAGGAGAGATGTTAAAACTATGCCCTTAGCAGTTGGTACCGATGCACCTGCATTCACCACCAAAGACACCAACGGCAACCCAGTCTCGTTGTCTGATTTCAAAGGTAAGACAGTGGTTTTGTATTTCTATCCCAAAGATGACACACCAGGCTGTACCAAACAAGCTTGTAGCTTTCGGGACGCCATTGACGAATACAAGAGCAAAGATATAGTGATATTGGGAGTCAGCGCAGATGATGAAGCCTCCCACCAGGCATTCACCCAAAAATATAATCTCAATTTTCCACTACTGACTGACACCGATAAAAGCTTGATTAAAGCATACGATGTTGATGGTGGTGGATATGCTAAACGAGTTACCTACGTGATTGATGGTGACGGCAAAATCATCAAGGTTGACTCTAGTGTCAACACATCTACTCATGCTAGCGATGTTTTAGCAGCATTGGGGCTATAAAAAGCTATTAGTCATTTAGGAGAATACAGAACCAGGTCTGATAACAAAAAGTTTTTGAGCCCTGAGTTCTGTTTTCTTGTTTTATGAGTTAAGTGCTAAGCACCTTCACTTACCTGATTGGGGTCTAATGACCCCAGGTGTAGTTATCTGAAAGCCTGGTTGATTTTGTTGCTGCTGAGTTTGATTTTGCCGAAACAATTGTTGTTGCTTTGCTTTGAACGCAGCAGCGGCGTCATTCAGTTGTTGGTTTTGTTCATCCGCATTCAAAACCGTATTTCCTTGTTGAAGGCGATGGAATAAACTCCACATACCCATATTACTCACCTCGTCGCTGCGGGGAGATAACGGATCGTTCTCTTGTGAATTTAGGTTCCCGAAAGGGTCTGAGCCAGATTGAGCCAAGCTAGGCTGAGAAAATAGTAAGGAAGCAAAGCCCATTCCAGCAATAGTAACTGCAAGTACTGGCTTGAGCGGTAAAAACGGTCTTTTCATAAAAGCCTCCAAGAGTTTAGAAGCCCACGCTGGTAAGAGCGTGGGAGTGTCAATCAGTTTTGACGTAAAAATCGGTCTAATTGAATAATGCTTCTATCTTAAGCAAGGGTTCGCCGTAATTGGGGTTGAATACTTAATAATGCAATAAGAGCAAAGCCAAGCAATACCAGCAATGCACCACCAAAAGTCACATCACCCCAAAAAGCATGCATCACTACACTATTTAATCCCCAATCCTTATGAAGATATAAATAGCGGATTGGTTCAATCGCATAGCTCAGGGGATTGAGAGTTGCTAAAACCTGTAACCAATTGGGCATGAAGGATAATGGAGCCAAAGCAGTGCTGGCAAACAAGAGTGGCAGGTTACTGACAAAGATGACTGCAATCAGTTCAATATGTCCAGGCAAGGCAAATGCTAAACCTAGGCTAATAGCAGTGACACCCAATGCCAAAAGGAAAACAATTAGGGCGATCGCACCCAAACCAGCTGCATCTGGTAAACCAGCCCCTAAAAATGCCGCCGCTGTTACAATCACTATTGCTTGCAACAAACTTTGACTGATAATAAAGATTGCCGAAGCCAAAACAATTGAAAACCGTGATACAAGCGGAGCTACCAACAATCGATTCAAAAAGCCAAATTCGCGGTCAAACATCACAGGTAACCCAGCATTGAGTGCCCCAGCAAACGCAGTAAAAACAATGATACCTGCACTCAGAAATTGACCATAATTTGTGGTACTGCCAAATATCCCTTTTGGGGCATTTTGAAACAAAGCGCCAAACAGCACTAACCAAATCACTGGCTGAATAATACCCGCTATCAAAGTCGAGGGACGCCGCTGCAACTGAATAAACAAGCGACGAGTCAAAGCAAGCGTCTCTTGTACAAATTCACTCAATACATTGGGAGTCGCATCAGCATATGCTTGAGGTGATGCGACTTGCTGCCAATTTATATCTGATTTTGGAGGTAAAACAGTACCACTCATAAAAATTCGCTCATTCAAAGTTCAAAATTCAAAATGCTACGGTGGGCATTGCCCTTAACTCATTCACAGAATCTAGCGCATAGCCTGCTTGCGTTCAGCTTTCGGATCGCGAGTTCCAGCCGCCGCCAATTCTGCATCCATCAAAGTTCGTCCTGTCGCAGCAAGATAAACATCATCCAAACTCGGTCGAGATTGGGCAATACCAAAAATTGGCAATCCAGAGGAATTTAGCGTTTGCTGAATGGTGATGAGAGCATCATTTTGTGGTGTCACGACCAAGTTGAGGGAATTCCCTTGAGCGCTATTAATAATCACTTCTTGAACAAACCACAAAGATTTCAGCAAATCTTTAGCCTGCTGAGCCTCCTCAATCGGCGAGAACTCTCGGATTCGTAAAGTAATGCGATCGCCCCCTACCCTATCTTTCAACTCCGAGGGTGTTCCTGTTGCAATCACAACTCCACGGTCAATAATTGCCACCCTATTAGCCAAGGCGTCAATTTCTTCCAAATAATGGCTGGTAATGAGTACTGTTGTTCCAGCTTCTCGCAACTTCCGCAAGAAATCCCAAACCACAAAACGGCTTTCTATATCAAGTCCTACCGTTGGTTCATCTAAAACCAAAACATCCGGTGCATGGAGTAATCCTGCTGCTAAATCTAGACGCTTGCGTAAACCGCCAGAGTAAGTCCCAGTCTTTTTATTTGCATATTCCTGCAAACCAAGTAACTCCAGCACTGCGTCAACTCGTTGTTTTGCCACTGCACCAGGTAAATGGTAAAGCGCAGCTTGCAATTGTAGCAGTTCACGTCCAGTCAGCACTTTATCTGGAGCGACTTCTTGAGCGACGTAGCCTAGCCTTTTTCTTGCGGCTCTTGGATTATCAACCACAGAGATGCCAGAGACTTCTATTTTCCCTGCATCCGGTGTTGTAAGAGTACACAAAGCACGCAGCGTGGTTGTTTTTCCTGCTCCGTTGGGACCAAGTAACCCAAAGATTTCCCCTGGTTCCACCTTAAAGGAAACATCCTTCACGGCTTCTACTGTGCCGTAGCGCTTTTTTAAATTTTCAATTAAAACGGCGGCAGCCATGATAGTTTATCCTGACTATACAAATCTCAACAAATATATTTTCATTGTAGTTGAGTCCTGTTAGGCGAGGCGATCAAGTGGATGCTGCTCCCTAATCTTCTAAATTGGGTTGAGGTGGGGAGACATTCGCTAGGTAATTCACTAAATCACTTGAACTGGAGAAATCCAATAACGCCTCAGCTAACTCTTCCAACTGAGTGATGGATAAGCTACGAATCTGCTGTTGTATCTCCGGCTCAATTGCACCAAATCGACGTGTTAGCTGACGAAGAATCAGTTCTAGTGCCTCCTTTTTCTTTCCTCGTTCTTCTCCCTTTTGCAAAATGTCTTGGTAAATCACAGATTCTTTCATAATTTCCTCTCTAAACAGATGTGTAATTAAATCTTTTTCAAACCTCAAACCAGCCAGAACCTGTACACAAGCTGATATATTCTGTCGTTCGTCCGTTTCCTCAATCATATCGACAGCAGCAGCGACTTGCTCTAATAAGTCTTCGGGTGAGTCGGTTCTCGCCAACGTCGCCAGTGGTAGAAGTGCAGGATTAGCCAGCAGCGGTGTTGGATCTTCCTCCCATATGCGAATAACGCGATACTCATGTCTGGTTTTCCTGTCCACATATTGAGTCTTAAAAACGATTTCTGAGGAAGTCGCTTGTAAGAAAATCAACACCTGCTCAATATCGCACCAGTATTGTCGTTTTAATCTTGTGTAGTAATCAAGCATCCGAAAATCAAGTGGAGGTGTAGATGCTGGTGAAGTTTGAAACTCTAAATGCAGAATTTTGTTGGAGATTTGCAAGAATGTCACCGAATCAGCGCGAATTGGTTCTAAGTTGAGTTCGGTTTTAACTGACGAGGGGTTCGGGGAGCTATAAGTCCCGCGCTGTATGCGTAGCATCAGCGTCGGGATACATGGACTCCCCGCGTCGATTGAGGGGTTCGTTTGCAAAGCATGCGCGAAGCGCGTTGCCCCGAAAATCGACATACTATCTATCGGTTCTAACGGAAGATGTAAATCTGTTAGAATGTCATCATGTTGAATCTGACCTACAGTTACCGAATCTATCCAGGACTTGACCAAGAAGCGCAGATGCTTGACTGGTTGGAGCAATGCCGTCGTGTCTATAACTACGCGCTGGCAGAGCGAAAAGACTGGATAAACTCGCGTAAGTGTCCGGTCAATGCTTGCAGCATCATGCAGGAATACATCATTCCGGCTGACGCGCCCTACCCCGACTACTACAAACAGCAAAACGCACTGACCAAAGCGAAAGAGGATATTCCAGAACTGAAAGCAGTTCACTCTCAAGTTTTGCAAGATGCCTTGAAGCGACTGGATAAGTCGTTCAAGTTCATGCAGGAAAGAGGATTTGGATTTCCTCGATTCAAGAAGTTCGGTCAGTACCGTTCATTTGTATTTCCGCAGTTCAAATCGAATCCAGTCAATGGTTTTGAGATCAAACTGCCGAAGGTTGGAGCAATGCCCATCAATTTGCATCGACCTATCCCGGACGGGTTTGAGGTCAAGCAGGTGCGTGTCGTTTTCAAATCGTCTGGATGGTACGCTCAACTTATTCTGCAAGCTGATATTTCCGTTCCTGATGTCATGCCTCATGGTGAGCCTATTGGCATAGATTTGGGGCTGGAAAAGTTTTTGGCTGTATCGACGGGTGAATTGGTAGAACGCCCTCGCTTTTTTGTGGATTTGCAAAGCAAGCTTCGATGGCTGCAACGCAAATTGAGAAATAAGAAAAAGGGTTCTGCTAATTACCGCAAGATTCAAGCCAAGATTCGCAAACTGCATGAGCATATCTATAACGTTCGTCGTGAGTTCCACTTTCTGACAGCCCATAAGCTGTGCGACATTGCCGGAATGATATTCGCTGAAGACTTGAACCTTAAGATGACCAGTCGCGGGATGTTGGCAAAGCATTGTCTCGATGCTGCATAGGGAAGCTTCTTGGAAATCCTCAAGTGGGTTGCCTGGAAGCGTGGAGTCTACTTTGCTGAGGTTGACCCTAATGGAACAAGCCAAACCTGCCCTCAGTGTGGAGCGCACACCGGAAAGAAGGAGCTTAGCGAACGGGTGCATCATTGCAGTGAATGTGGATATACAACTGACCGAGATGTTGCTGCCGCTCAGGTGGTGATGCAGCGCGGTCTGATATTTGTAGCCGATGGACAGTCGGTGATACTGCCTGCCGAGGAAGGTTGCGCGTGCATACCCCAATGAAGCAGGAACGCCCTTCTGCGAGGAAGGGAAGCCCGCGCTCTACCCGCTAGGGTGAGCGTCGGGAGGATGTCACGTACTTGGATATCTGAGGTGTCAGACGTGAGTAACCATCTAGCAAAATCGGTTGGGTAGTTTTCTGCCAGAAATTTGCAGGTGTTGTCGTAACTCAAGGGCGATGCTTACTAAGTGAGTTTATTTATATTAGTATGAGTATTATAATATACTCACTAACTCAAGAAGCAATAACAGTTCGCGCAGCGTGCCGCAGGCAAGCTTGATGCCTTAGGCATATCGCCAACATAAAATCAAACACTCTTATCTTCTTCGTATCGACGAGGAGTATAAACCCAAAAACTACCATCGCACCGTTGAATCGCTGCTGATTCGCGCAGCGTGCCGCAGGCAAGCTTGATGCCTTAGGCATATCGCCAACATAAAATCAAACACTCTTATCTTCTTCGTATCGACGAGGAGTATAAACCCAAAAACTACCATCGCACCGTTGAATCGTCCGGGTTTTGCTTGACCCCACCAGAATAACTGTCCGCATATCAGCGAGTTCTGGTGCTAAATGTTCCAAAGTGCAAACTTGAATAGATTCTCCATCTCTGCCAAGATTACGAGCAAGTACCACTGGAGTATCCGGATCTCTATAATTTAGCAGTATATTTTTTGCCTCTGCAAGTTGCCAAGTGCGTTGCTTTGATACCGGATTATAGAAGGCAAGGACGAAATCAGCTTTGGCAGCAGCAGTAATTCGCTGTTCGATAATTGACCACGGTTTCAAGATGTCAGATAGGGAGATGGCACAGAAATCATGACCGAGTGGGGCACCAATTCTTGCTGCGGCTGCTTGCATTGCCGAGATTCCTGGTGCTACTTGAATTTCGATACCTTGCCATTCCGGCTTTGCGTCTTGATCAAGTACTTCAAACACTGCTGCAGCCATAGCATAAATTCCAGGGTCACCAGAAGATACTACCGCCACAAAATGCCCTTCTGCGGCTAAATCTAGCGCCATCCGTGCCCGTGCAATTTCTTCCCGGTTGTCAGATTCGTGCTGCTGTTTCCCCTTAGTAAGAGAACCTAGTAATCCTAAGTAAGTAGAATAACCAACTAAATCAGTGGCATTACGTAAAATTTCCTTGACTTCCGGCGACATCCAATCGCTTGCTCCGGGACCAGTACCAATTATTGCCAACCGACCGCGTGGTTTGCCTCTGGTGCTGACATCAATGGGTTGGGGTGCGATCGCGATCGCGCAACTCAAATGAGATAATTCCCGTTGTATGACCAACTCCCCAGAAGAAGCTGCTAAAGCCGCCGTCACTGCCACATCTGTGGTCTGATTTTGCGAGATAGCAGCAATTTCATCGGTTGTGAAGAAGCGGATAGGTACGTTGAGGGCATCGGCAATTGCTTGTAAAGCTGGGTTGGCTGCATCAAGCGTGCTAGCAAAGATTCCTGCAACGGATGCTGGAGTTAACTCAGCATCAGCCAGCATTTGCTGCACTAGGGCGATTTCCTCGGAACCCCACCCCGCCCTATCGGGCACCCCTCCCCGCTTGCGGGGAGGGGGTAGGGTGCACCTCACCCCAATAGCTATGGTTGCTGGGTGATAAACCAGGCGGGTTGGTGTAGAAACGACTTGCTTTTCTGTAATTTGTATAACTCTTTCGGCATCCTCAGCGATGGGTAACGAACTATTCCTCAACCAAGGTGCGTGACCCTCCAACCTCACGGAATTTCCTGCCAGCAAGTCGGACATAAAAGATTTGGCGTGTTCAGGGTTAGCCAAACGGTAGCCTGCTGGAGGGTCTTCCAGTGCGATGCCAAAACGGATGTCACCTGTAGTTGTAATGGCAGGTTTTACACCCAGTACATTGGCGATTTGGCGTGCCAGAGAATTGACGCCATTGAGTCCACCCAAAAGTGGCACGACCGCACTACCATCCTCAGCAACTGCAAGAACTGGTGGTTCCTGTCGCTTGTTGGCTAGCAGTGGCGCAAGGGTCCTAATAATAATGCCTGTAGCGCAAATTCCAATGATGGGCGTTCCACTCGCGAATAACTCCCGTAGTGTGGTTCCGAACTCAGTAAAGCTGATATCTACATTAGAAGTACGACCTGCCAGTCCGTATAACTGCGCTCCTGGTAGGACACTGATAATTTTTCTGGCTACAGGGATGCTGTTGTTACCTAGTATTACAACAGCAGGTGTCACTTTTGGCATCATAAATGACTCTTACTCGGCACCAGAACCATTGAAAAGTAAGGCACTTGGGCTGGTTCTACGTCTTCTACAGGAATAATTCGTTGCGTCGCCATCGTCCCTCGCTCAATGTAACGCGCCCGTGACACCAGCCCTAATTTCTGCAACGCATCACGAACTTTCGGGAAATGCCGCTGCAACTTGATTATTGCAGCAGCATCAGCATTTAATAATTGTGCTTCTAGAACTTCGGCTGGCAAGGTGGCTGGCAGGACACTGAAAACATCATTACGGTAACTCAAGGGAACTCCTAATGCAGAAGCACATCCCATGGGAGAGGAAACCCCTGGCACAACTTCTGTTTCATATTGGTCAGAAAGCCGTGTAAATAAGTACATGAATGAACCGTAAAATAACGGGTCACCTTCGCAAAGTACGACCACATCCCGTCCGGCAGCAAGATGTTCTGCAATTGGGAGGACAACTTGGTCATAAATGGGTTGTGCTGCATATGGATCAAGAGCACGCGGGAGATGATATTGTACCTCGATTTGGTCGCCAGGGAGATATTGTGCGACAATACCCCTGGCAATACTCTCCTTATTTTCTGCGGATTGATAGGCAACGACTGGGCAAGATCGTAATAGCCGTAGTGCTTTGAGTGTTAAAAGTTCCGGGTCTCCCGGACCAACTCCAATTCCGTAAAGACGACCTTTTTCCATCACTCTTCCTCCGTTGCTAAAGCATTAACTGCGGCAGCGGCGATCGCACTTCCACCCCGCCGACCATGCAATGTTATAAATGGAACACCACGACTATCTGCTGCCAGTGCTGCTTTTGACTCTGCTGCCCCGACAAACCCTACCGGGAAACCTAAAATCAACGCTGGTTGAGGTGCCCCAGTATCCAACATTTCCAGTAGCCGGAACAAGGCGGTGGGTGCATTGCCAATCGCTACCACTGCCCCTTCTAACTTTGGCAGCCACAATTCCAAAGCAGCCGCAGAACGGGTGGTTGCTAGTTTCTGTGCAAGTTCTGGCACCTCGGGATAATTCAGGGTGCAAATCACGGAATTGTCTGCTGGCAGTCGTCGCCGGGTAATGCCTTCTGCGACCATGCGGCAATCACATAAAATCGGTGATCCTGCTGCTAAAGCTGTACGCCCAGATACCACAGCTGTTGGTGAAGCTGCGATGTCATCAACAATATCTGTCATACCGCAAGCATGAATCAGACGCACGGCAACCTTTGCTACATCCGGTGCCAACACAGATAAATTTGCCTCTGCGCGAATTGTGGCAAAGGATTGGCGATATATTTCCTTACCATCTTGAATGTACTCAATCGTCATTTGTCATTTGCCCCTAGTCTCTCGACTCTCATCTCCCTTTTCTCAAACAACCGTTGCAAGTCTGCAATAGTATATCGATTAGCGAATTCCCCAAATGACTCATTGGGGATGGCACGTTTTCCTATATATGTTTGCAGCATCCGTTCTACCAATTGGCGTAGTTCTGCAAACGGTACCCAACTATAAACTTCTCGCCCAAATTGTTCGTTGATATCAGCGTCACCCACGTAGACTTTGTAGCCTTCTACTGATTCTCCCTCCTGTATAATGGTGGTGCCGAGAAGGGTGATGTCGCTTCTGCTCTTTTGGGCACAAGATTTTTGGCAACCTGTAAAGTGAATCTTGACTGGTTGATCGAGAGTCATACGACCATCTAAATATTCAGCGAGTGCTAAGGCATGACTTTTGGTATCCGTTGCTGAAGAAGCACATCCCGTATTACCCGCACAGGCGACTAAGGCGCTGCGAATGTTGGTTACAGACCAATGCAATCCTAAGTTTTCAATATGACTTTGTATACTGGAAATCTTTTGTTGAGGAATATCTGATATTAGCAGGTTTTGCCAAGGTGTCAGTCGGATTGTGCCACTCCCGTAGGTTTCAGCAAGATTCGCTAACTGGCGCATTTGCCAACTTTCTAACCTCCCAACGGGCAGGACAACACCAATGTAGGACAATCCTTTTTGGCGTTGGGGATGAACGCCTATGTGTTGGTATCTATGAGAAACGTTTTCTACAACATCATATTCCCATTGCCTCATCTGCACATCGCCCCTTGTTGGAGAAACCCGCCGTAATGGATAAGGAAGATACCTCTCAACTTCTTGAAGGAATTTTTCAATACCTAAATGGTTCAAAATCTCTTTCAGACGTGGTTGGCGGGATTTGCGATTGGGGATTTTGTTCTTAGTTCCTACTGCCAGATGCTGTAAATACACTTTTGCCGATGCAATCACAACCTCCAGAGATTCTTCTGGTTGCAATAGGATGCCTGTATCAATGAATGGTTCAAACAGTGATGCACCGAAATTCAACTTCAGACGGAAGTAAACCTTTGTATTAAACATGACAGCAGTGAAGATGATATCATTGAGGCGATCGCCAACTGACACAGAACCACTGCCATCAAATGCAACACTGAATTTTGGTGAAAGAGGTGCTAACTCTGGGTGAGTTGTAATAGAATTATCTAATTCACGGATGAGCGGTTGAGTATCAATCAATTCGTATGGATCAATTCCAGCCGTGGGGCTACCCATGATGTTGCGCAGATGGTCAACCTCTGGAATTGCTGAAGCGATACCAATTTTCTGCAAGACTCCCAAAACCTCAGTAGGAATCTCTGTACGAATTTCACGGATTTGGAGGTTGGCACGATTGGTAATATTGACATAGCCAATCCCAAACTTGTCAGCTAAGTCAGCCATAACGGAAAACTGCTGACTTGTAAGTATTCCTCCAGGTATACGGATGCGAGAGAGTATACCGTCTCGTGCGGACGTTCGATAAAAAAGACCAGGACAACTAACAAAATGACTCGGCAATGACACGCCTGCAACTCCTTCCCCGTGCGACGCAGGGAGCAGATAATAACTGCGCCTGTAAGACACCCCAGGAGTCGGCATTCTGACTAACTGAATTTGGAGTTGTTGGTTGTTCTATCAACCACTACCAAAAACAGATTACAGCTGCGGCACAGTACCGGAATCGCACCGGACTTTCCCGACTCCAAGTGTGTGTAGTTTAGCATGAGATAATAGTCTTACCTCTTTTTGCCAAATCTTCTTAACTCTTCCATCAGTCGCTAGATGCACAAATGGTTATCCGTAGTAGGTATTGGTGAGGATGGGTTATCTGGATTGAGTGCGTTCGCCTCTGGCGGGGCTTCGCCCATCGCCCGTTCTCTTGTTGAACATGCACAAGTGATAGTCGGGGGAAAACGCCATCTCGCCATGCTACCACCAGACGACCAACGAGAAAAACTCATCTGGGCTTCCCCCATCAGTCATTCAATACAAGAAATTCTCCGTCGCCGGGGTCAATCTGTCTGCGTCTTGGCAAGTGGCGACCCTATGTGCTTTGGTATCGGTGTCACCCTCACCCGCCACATACCCATTTCTGAGATGACCATTATCCCTGCACCGTCATCTTTTAGCCTTGCGTGTGCCAGACTGGGATGGTCACTCACCGAAGTAGAGACATTAAGCCTAAACGGTCGTCCCCCTGCTCTCATCCAAGCTGCTATATACCCAAACGCACGTCTGTTAATTTTAAGTGAAGGCAAGGAAACTCCAGCAATTGTCGCTGAAATATTGACAAAACGGGGTTTTAGTGATAGCAAAATAATAGTCTTAGAACACATGGGCGGTTCTCAGGAGAGAATTATTGAAGGTACAGCCGCCTCATGGACAACAACAGAACTAGCTAATTTAAACACTATAGCTGTAGAGTGCATTGCCGATGCTGGAGTCATTCCCTTGCCTCGGTTAGCAGGACTACCAGATAGCGCCTATCACCATGATGGACAGCTAACCAAGCGCGAGGTGCGAGCGATAACACTCTCCGCTTTGGCTCCCACACCAGGACAGTTGTTGTGGGATGTGGGTGCAGGGTGTGGTTCCATTGGTATTGAGTGGATGCGTACTCATCCTCGGTGTCGGGCGATCGCCATTGAGCAAAACTCCACCCGACTACAATACATTGCTGACAACGCAGCTGCCTTAGGTACACCTTATTTACAAATTGTTGCAGGCAAGGCTCCCGCTGTACTGAGAGATTTGCCTCAACCAGACGCCATCTTTATTGGTGGTGGTGCAACGGCAGAAGGTTTGTTTGAGGTGTGTTGGGAAGCATTGCGTCCGGGTGGGCGTTTCGTTGCCAATGCAGTTACGGTTGAGAGCGAGCAGAAGCTGTTGCAATGGCATAATCAGGTGGGTGGGGAGTTAATTCGTGTCGCTGTTCAACGGGCTGCTCCTATTGGTGGTTTTTTGGGATGGAAGCCAATGGTGCCGGTGACGCAGTGGGTGGTGGTGAAGTAGTTGGAAGAGAATATCCTTTGGAGTTATGTATTAGGTGGACAATGACTAGTTCGGATTGCGTCGTTGTAATTGGTCAAGCAGATTTTTTGAAAGGTTGTTCTCTAAAAAATATACATAAATTCTATAGAATATATACTTAATAAATAATATACCAAAGCTTTATGTATTATCTATAAATATACTGTCTTTTTCTGTTTATGCTTTCTGAAGAAGAGTATGTACTGATGAGAGACGATTTCGATGAAAAGACGAAGCAGATACTTGCTCGACGAGTAGGTTATCGCTGCTCAAATCCAAATTGCCGGAAACCAACAAGTGGACCGCAGGAAGATCCTACGAGGACAATAAATATCGGTGTAGCAGCACATACTACGGCAGCCTCCCCTGGTGGACCACGTTTTGATCCAACACTCTCTCCTGGGGAGCGTAAGTCTCTAGGAAACGGTATATGGTTATGTCAGAACTGTGCAAAATTAATCGATAGTGATGAGAAGAGATACAGTGTTGGTTTGTTACAAGAGTGGAAGAAATTATCAGAGCAAGCTGCTCTTCTAGACATAGAAAACACTGTACTTCTTATACACCAGAATTGATTGTGTGTTGTGTCTAGCTCTATTGACTAGAGAAATTCTTGATGAAGCAGAAAAATTTATACAATGTAAAGACTATTTAAAAAGTGAGTATGAGCGAGCTAAAAAGGCTTTGCTTGATGGAGAAAAGCTTCCAAAAGTTGTCTTTTCAGGACTCAAAAGCATAGAAAAGTTTTTCAATGAGTTTGCAAGTCTTAACGAAATTAGCCCACTCCTGACTTACCCAGAAGATAACTACAATAGGTAGCAGTCGCACTACTAGGAGGAAAAAATAGGAGGAAAAAATGAAAGCACAGGAAGTGATGGGAACCGTTAATGAAAATGGTCAACTGTCTTTGGACAAACCCCTAGCAGTAGAAAAGCGAAGCCGTGTCCGAGTAATTGTATTCTTCGTTGAAGAAGAGATAGATGAAGATGATGAATCTAAGGAAGCTGTATTAGAAAGTCTTCGCAAGTCGCTTGGGGAAGCAAAAGCTGGTAAAACCAGATTAATTTCTCAATTGTGGGATGGAATAGATGTCCCGTATACCTCTTGCAGTCGAAATCTTCAACAGTGTATATCTACCTGATTCAATCCATCACTGTTACACTATGAGCAGAATTCAACATTCTGCGTACTAGCAATGCGTTCAATTGAGCAACTAACGGAAGAAATCCTCTCTTTGCCTAGTGCATCAAGAGCACTCCTAGCTGAGAAGCTGGTAGAAAGCTTGGAATTCGATACAGATCCAGCAATTCAGTCAGTTTGGACTACAGAAGCAAAAAGACGGCGAGATGAAGTCCGAAGCGCTGCAGCCCAACCAATTCCTGGGGAAGAAGCGTTAGCTCAGGTAAGGCAACTACTTCAGCAATGAAGTATGTATTTCATCCTGAGGCGCTGAGTGAATATGCTGAGGCTGTTCAATATTATGCAGAGCAACGTAATAAGGTAGCGCAAGCTTTTATTGATGCAGTTGAGGATGCAATCTACCGAATTAGAGAGTCTCCAACTCGATGGCGCGTCATTGATGAGGATATTCGGCGATGTCTGACGCGAAAATTTCCGTAGTGAATTCTTTATACAATCGAGCAAGACTACATCCTCATTTTGGCTGTGATGCATTGCAGTCGAGAGCCTGGATATTGGAAAAGTCGCACACAGTAGAAGCTGTTCCAGTCTAACACTGTCCTCGTAAGGAGTCTGCCCATGACGCTTGAGTTGTATGAGGTTGCTTTAACTCTCGACTTAAGCGAGCATCAGTTAAGAGTTGGTGATATTGCAATGTTAGTTGATTTCGTTCCTCATCCGACTGGTGGAGAAGACGGGTGTGTACTGGAGGTATTCAACGCAGTGGGTGAGTCAATTGCTGTGGTTACTGTTCCAGTATCTGCTGTTGAAGCGTTGCGTGCCAACGAAATTCTGAGTGTACCTTCTCTAGCACAAGCCAGTTGATGTACTGCCCTTGATTGGTGGGGCAAATCGCGGTTGCATCAGAGTTATCGGTAGGGCGATCGCCTTGGGTCAACCTGATGCTCTAGATGAGGAGATTCCCCGTTCTGACATACCCGACGTGCCACCCAATTGTATTGCCTATATTGACGGCTACGGCAACTTGAAAACCACAATTAAACATGAGGCTAGTAAGCCGCACGAAGGTCAAGCTGTGCGTTTGCAGATCTGTGAGAGGGAACTGGAAGCGACTAAGAGTGATGGCAGCTTTGCCGTCGAATCCGGACAGTTAGCGTTTGCGCCTGGTAGCAGTGGCTGGACCAATGAACAAGGCGAACATACACGCTGGATGGAAGTTTTCCTGCGCGGTGGTAATGCCTGGGAATCATTTCATTGTCCATCAATCGGCACGCATATACAGATCAGTTAAGGGTTCGCGAGTTGAGTGCAATACATCAAGAAGTAAGAACCACAGATAAATAATTAGTTCATCCAAACGAGAAGCGCTATTTTTACACTGTTTTTTATGTTTTAGATAAAGTATTATGTCATCCTGAGGCGATCGCGGTTGCATGAAGGTTATCGGTAGGGCGATCGCCATTGAGCAAAACTCAACCCGATTACAATATGCAGAGGGTTTGTTTGAGGTGTGTTGGGAAGCTTTACGTCCGGTGGGTGTTTTGTTGCCAATACAGTTACGGTTGAAAGTGAGCAGAAGCTATTGCAATGACACAATCAGGTAGGTGGGGAATTCATTCGTGTTGCTGTTTAACGGGCTGCTCCTATTGGTGGATTTTTGGAGTGGAAGCCAATGGTGCCGGTGACGCAGTGGGTGGTGGTGAAGTAGTTGGAAGCGGGTATTCTTTCGAGTCATGTAAGTAACTCGATGTGAAGAAATGTAGGATGGGTTAGCGAAGCGTAACCCATGCTGTCAGAGCACTTAATGAAATTAAGATACAGAAACTGTCAGTAAAATATTTTATTGTAAAATTTAATACAGAAATGTTATATGTCATTTAGAAAATATACTGCATTTTTCCGTTTTTTCTTCCTTAAGAGTGGTAGCTATGTAAGAATTCGATTAAATGACTAGTTAGAGTGCTACGCGCTACTTTCTGTTGGGAATCGTACCTTACTTACACTTAACTTTATTCAAAATGCTTATTTGTCGCAATAAGGGAAAACTCATTCGTGTTTTGGAGAAGTCATGAGCCTGGAAGCTCACCGTAATATTACTATTGCAGTGGAGTGCAGCAATGCATTGTCTTTCACTGCTGACATCCTAATTCTGAAGCATGCTCAAGCACTTTATGGTGTGGATGAGGCTGTTGTCAGACAACTTGAGGCGAGCGGTGAAAAGATCGCGCATTTTTTACCACGAGCTGGCGAGATTCACATCTTCCCCTCGTATGGTCAACTTGGTGTCAACTTTGTTCTTTTCATCGGAGTAGAAAAGCTCCGTAATTTTGACTATCAAGGAATTCGCGAGTTTAGTAAACGAGCTCTCTCATCGCTTGCAGAGCAAGTACCCGAAACTCGGCATATCTGCCTTACACTCCATGGTATAGGTTATGGTCTTGATGAATCAGAAGCCTTCAAGGCAGAAATCGCCGGTCTACTTGATGCTATAGCTAGCAACAACTTTCCTAAGTCGCTCAAGCAAATCACAATTGTCGAGAGGAACATTCGTCGAGCTGAACGCCTATCTCAATTATTAACTCAGCTCCTACCACAAGGGTTGGTTCGTATTTCCACGACTGGGTACCCTGCTTCTACTAGCACTGCTGCTCGTCAGGCTCTCAACGATGTTGGTTGGAACTCACAAAAAAAGGCGCACGTCTTCGTTGCTATGCCCTTCGCACCGCAGTTTGATGACCATTTTCACTACGGAATTCAAGGTGCAGTGAACGCCGCAGGTTACCTTTGTGAGCGGGCAGACTTGGCTACCTTTACAGGAGATGTCATGGCTTGGGTGAAAGAGCGAATCGCAAGTGCAAGCCTTCTGATCGCGGACCTCTCCACAGCGAATCCCAATGTTTATCTAGAAGTAGGATACGCTTGGGGACGCGATATCCCAACTGTATTGGTGGTTAGAGACACAACAGAACTCCGGTTCGATGTTAGGGGTCAACGGTGTTTGGTGTACAAGAGTATTCGACACCTTGAAGAATTGTTACGACAGGAACTTGAAGCGTTACGAAAATGAAGTATGTATTTCACCTCAAAAGTCTACTGAATATGTGAATATGCTGTGGTTGTCATGACATTTCATACTATTAGGAGGAAAAGATGAAAGCACAAGAAGTGATGGGAACCGTTGATAAAAATGGTCAACTGTCTTTAGATAAACCTCTAGCAGTACAAAAGCAAAGTCGTGTCCGCGTAATTGTGTTGTTCGATGAAGAAGAGATGGATGAGGATGATGAATCTAAGGAAGCTGTATTAGAAAGTCTTCGCAAGTCGCTTGGGGAAGCAAAAGCTGGTAAAACCCGACCTATTTCTGAATTGTGGGATGGAATAGATGTCGAGTGAACTTCCCTCAGTTGAAATTAAGTTTACTGATGAATTTAAGCGCCGACTACGCACCCTGTGCAAAAAGTATCGTCAAATTCAGTCTGATGTGCAGCCAGTCATTGAACAGCTTCAAGCAGGCGAATTTGTGGGAGACCAGATCCCAGGAACAAGCTATACGGTTTTCAAGGTGCGAGTTCGTAATAGTGATATTCAAAAAGGTAAAAGCGCTGGTTACCGGCTAATCTATCAGCTTGAGTCACCTACAAGTATTATCCTACTGCTGATTTACTCCAAGCTTGATCAAGCAGATGTTGCAGCAGACGAAGTCCAGACTGTAGTAGAAAGATTTCAAAAAGATGCAGATAATACTCAAGATCCTTGATATCCGAGAGGTTGTCTGATTAATTGCTTAACACCTACTCGGTGACTTCATCCAAATGCTAACAATAAAGGAAGCTATCAGAGCGCACTGCCCTAAGCTCTAATCATCTCTTCAAATTCTTCCAATGCCTGAACACTTCCCACTTGCCAAGCACGTTCGACTACACCAGGAATGATTTGCACCAGAGGCATCTCTTCAAAAATGGGACTACTGTCGGATTTCAAGTAGATTCCATCTGTAAGTACATAGATATTGAGCCTGCCGCTATCATAAACCCATACTTCTGGGACACCAATTGCTCTGTACGCATCGAGGGTGGTTTTAGAAGTGACATTTGTTTCAATTGCTAAATCCGGCGGTGGGTCGTCCTCTTGTAGACGGCGACGACCAATCATGCGTTGATAATTTTGGATATAAAAGCAAGCATCGGGTTCAACTCCTGCTGAACCTTCCCGTTTAAAGGTCGTGGAACCAAAAGGTTCGTACCTTCTGCCCCTAGCCCTGAGCAAGGTTTTTACAATGTCTGAAATGAGTTCTTTTGGTTTTTCATGCTCTGGTAAAGGAACCATAATTTCTAAAGTACCCTTACTATAGGATACTCTCGCACTTCGGCGTTCTCCCAATTCCTGCAAAATCGACTCAAATTCCTGCCAACTCACATTTGGGATGGTGACTGCGCTACCAGGAGCCAATTGCATCTGGCTAACAGGTTTGACAATGAGAGTGACAGCAGTCATAACTTAAGAATGAAAAATAATCTTTCAAATTTATAGTAGCTGATTTACCAACCACGCCACAGCACTCTCCACATCACTCACCTTTTCTCCTGGTGGAGTTGCTGGACGCTTCACTATCACGACCTTTATGCCAAGCTCTCGCGCTGCAATAATCTTGGCATAAGTAGCATCACCGCCACTATTCTTGCTGACTATAGTATCAATCTGATGTTCTATCAAGAGTTTGCGCTCGTTTTCTAGGGCGAAAGGACCGCGATCGCACAGTATCACCCCAGATGGTACTAATGCATCAGGGGCGGGAAGTTCGATAAGTCGCATCAAAAACCAAATATCCTCCAGACTGGCGAAGGGGGCTAGTTGCTGCCTACCGATTGTCAGGAAAACTCGCTTAGCCAATTCAGGTAATACGGCGGCGGCTGCTTCAACACTCTCAACTTCAACCCACTGATCACCTGGCAGACGCTCCCATACAGGACGGATGAACATCAGATGCGGTATTTTACAGGTAGTAGCGGCACGAACTGCATGAAAAGATATCTGCGCGGCAAAAGGATGAGTCGCATCAATAAGTATATCTATTTTGGCTTCACGCAAGTATTCAACTAGCCCTGCTTCACCGCCAAACCCGCCAACACGTAGTATTCCTGCTGGAGTTATAGGTTGACGGGTGCGCCCAGCCAAAGATGTGATGACTTCTACCTCTGGCATAGCCGAGGCTTGATCTGCCAATTCTGCTGCATCACTTGTTCCGCCAAGAATAAGAAGACGTTTCATACATAGCAGGATAAAACGAGTAAGGATATCAATACAACTTAATTTCTCTAGATTCTGTATATGTCGTGTGCTGAAATATGTGCTCAAGTCAGGACACGTTATAACTATAACAATTGAACAATTTTCTATGCTGAGAAACTTGAATTCCCACTAATTTTTGAGATACCTTAATAAATACTTACTTGCATATTTTTATTTTTCCTAAACAAAGATGCTGAAAACAAATTTCAGCATATTTTTATTTCATCTATCTACCAACTTAGTTGTTACCAAAATAATTCTTTTTCTACTAACTTAGTTGGATTAATTATATTACATTAGTATTAAATTTTATCTGTATTGCTATACTCAAATTTTTCCTGTATTCTCAATAATTAGAAGCTTTCACTGTCTGTGACTTACTTGGAATACTCCTCAAAAATACATTAATAGCAACATAAAAAACCTCCTCATGACTGTTATCCAAATAATTATGCTTGCTGCTATTTTCTTAATAGCAAGCATTATCAGTGTGATTGCTGGTAGCACTTCTCTGATCACTGTACCTGTCATGCTTCAATTTGGGGTTGAACCACGCACTGCCCTTGCTACTAATATGCTGGCATTAACCCTGATGAGTATTGGTGGCACATTACCTTTTATTGGGAAAAGAGTCATTGACACACTTCGTTTACCACTACTGATAGCCCTAACACTGGCGGGCTCAATTTTGGGAGCATTACTTGTTCTAATTGTGCCATCAAAATCAGTGCCAGTTATTATTTCTGTTTCAATGATTGCAGTTACTGTGTTATCAATTGCCAACCGAAATGCTGGAGTTGTTCCATCTGTGAAAATCCCTTCAGGGATAGCAGAAATTGCAGGTTATACAGTCACTTTCATACTTGGTATTTACGGGGGCTTTTTTAGTGGTGGTTATGTGACTTTGCTAACAGCAGCCTACATAATGCTATTTCGCATGACTTTTGTTCAAGCAATAGCTACGACTAAGCTTATTAATATATTTTCTTCACTTGTTGCTAGCTTAATTTTTATAGGGCAAGGACTAGTAGATTATCAACTAGGTATGATTCTTGGTTTCGCCATGTTTATTGGTGGAATCATTGGAGGGCATATTACCTTGAGCTTGAGTAATGCCTGGTTACAACGTATTTATCTTACAGTTGTTACTATTCTTACAGTCGTCACACTGCGTAAATCTCAGCCACAAAATGACTCAACTAGCACGACTCATTTGATGATTGAATAAGTAACAGTTCTTGTGCTTGCAAGTCTTGGCTGATAATTTCGCCTTTGCGGTCAAACAAAATAGTACCAACTTTAAGGGGAACATTGGCATATTTTTGCACGTAAGCTTGAGCTTTGTGACTAATTTTTTCAGCGAGTAAGCCAAAGACTAATTCTGCCAGTCCCAGTTCTATTAATTTTTTGTGTGCTGCATCAGCCGTCTTAGCATCTAAAACTGCCCGTACTGCCTGTAGATCTCCGTCAACAGCAATCACAGCTGCACTGATAATTTCTAATTTGGCATCTGCTAGATGACTAGATGTATTGAAAATGCCACCTGCCAGCTTAATGAGTTTACCCTGGTATCCCAGCAGCAAAACAGAATTTGCGCGGTAAAGCCCAGCTTCTACTAACAAAGCACCAATCCAATTGCCAGTTTGCACAATTGCTGATTCTGGTATGCCTAAACGTTGCGCGACTTGCATACCATTGCTACCAATACAAAACACTAAATTAGGACAAACTTTGACCTTTTCTTGCAACGATAGCCGAAACTCTTCTAAGTGATCAGCCGCAGATAAGGGTTGAGAAATTCCACTGGTTCCCAACAAAGACAGTCCATTTAAAATACCAAAGGCTTCATTGGAGGTACGTTGCGCTAGTTGACGACCTTCGGGAAGAATAATCGATACCGTTGCTGTTTGCCCTGGGGGAATCAGAGGTAGTAGATTAGCATCAAACAAGCGACGGGCATAGCTGTAAATCGCAGGTTCTCCAGAGGCTGTTTTGCCTAAACCCTCTCCTGCTTCTAAAATCAGGGCTTGGGATTGTCTCGGAGACATCCTCACCCAAGCCCAAATGGGCGTGTTCCGCGTCAAATCTAAGTTGTCACCTGGATCACTCAGTGTCACTGCCAAGGCACTTTGAGCGTCTAAAGCTGCTACCTGAGAAATGGAAATTTCTGCTTTTTCAGGAAGGAGGTCAATCTCAACCGCCTGTTGAGAGCCAATTTTATCGCGCAGATGTATTAAAGCAGCCTTAGCAGCCGCTACTGCAAACACCGGTAGGGTATAACCTGTACGAGCCATATGGCTGTCAAATGAGTTTATAGAAACCTTCGCTTCTACTATAGGAGAGAAAGTGCATCAGCAGAGGCACTTTTATTGACTGATACTAAGTTGCATTCAAAAACCTCACCCCGCCCTCCGGGCACCCCTCTCCTTGCTAAGGAGAGGGGCAGGGGTGAGGTGACACCTATGAACGCAACTCGGTATGAGTGCGAGTCAAAGAGCACGGAAAAAAAGGTTTAATGATTTTTGGTCAAGCGATCGCGAGAGGTTTATCTTGGTAACAATTCAGTGTAGAAATGTGACGTTTTTCAATATCGAAGCGGTTCTGTTTGATAAAAACGGTACTTTGGAAGATTCAGATGCTTATTTACGTGCTCTTGCACAAAAAGGAGCGCGGATAATAGATGCACAAATTCCTGGAATAGGAGAACCGCTGCTCATGGCGTTTGGTGTTAACGGCGATCGCCTCGATCCAGCAGGTTTAATTGCGGTGGCGAGTCGTCGCGAAACAGAAGTCGCCGCAGCTGCTTATATTGCGGAAACTGGAAGAGGTTGGTTTGAGTCGTTGACTATATCTCGTCAAGCGTTGGAGGAAGCTGAAAAATATATTGGCAAGACTCCTTCACCTTTGTTTGTAGGAAGCTTAGAAGTCTTAAAGTCTCTCTCAGAAGCAGGGCTCAAACTCGGTATTCTTTCTGCGGCGACAACCCAAGAAGTGCGTGAATTTGTCCAACATCATCAATTAAGTGATTACATCCAGCTGTCTGTGGGAGTTGATGAAGGTCCAAGTAAACCAGATCCAGTTTTATTTTTGCAAGCCTGCCTTGCTTTAGGAGTGGAACCAAGTGCCACGCTCATGGTAGGCGATTCTGTGGGTGATATGCAAATGGCACGTCAAGCCAAAGCTGCTGGTTGCATTGGTATCACTTGGATAGGGATGCCAGATAATGTTCGAGGTGCAGATGTGGTGATCCATCAACTTGATGAAATTCAAGTTTTCAATGAGTGAAAATGGTTAGCTTTTTGGAGATGGGGTTCGCTTACCCACCAAAACAATGCGCTGTATTTTGATTCATCAAAAACAAAATCCACCTTGATGTCACTTTACCAGGTGGATCCTGTCTTTTATTTTTAAGTGGAGCTTATGGGAATTGAACCCATGTCCGTAATGGGTATTGACCCCCCACTCATTCACAGGCTTAGCCCTTTTTACCCTCAAGGCGGGGAACGTTCATTATCCCGAACGCTAGGATGCTCTGGTTAAGTCTTAGCTAACAAGCAAACCAGAGATGCTTGCTAGAGCATCCGTTGGGGGTTGGTCTCTAGCCCTTAACGGAGTCAAACTAGAGACGCTCGAACCTGTAAGAGGTTATTAGGCAGCTACTACAGCTTGCTTACGAGCAAAAGGAACGATGTTGTTCGCATTTACTTTTTTTTGAGTCTTTGATTTTCGAGAGACGACTCACTCTCGACCTGAATCATAGAGTAGCTTTCGCCACCACGTCGAAACCGTTAAAGCCCCATGTGGTTCATCTATACTACTATTATAGTACGCCCTGCTTGAACTGTGTGACTTTTAGAAAAATTTTTGCATCTTGAGTAGGCAGATGAAGGAGATAACAGTGCTGTCTTGTCCCCCTCATCTTCCTGATCACCTCATCTTAACCTAGTGCTTCGGCACCGCCAACAACCTCTAGGATTTGCTGAGTAATTGCGGCTTGCCGCGCTTTGTTGTAAGACAAAGTGAGGGTACCAATCAGTTCCTTAGCGTTGTCGCTAGCATTACTCATTGCTGTCATCCGCGCCGCGAGTTCACTCGCTGCTGATTCTTGCAGCGCCCGCAAAAGTTGGTTACTCAGATACAAAGGTAGCAAGGAATCAAGAATCTGTACTGGATCTTGCTCGAAAATCATGTCGCGGGGGAAAACACGAGTTGGGGCGGTCACTTTCTCGCGTGTCACTTCAAATTCACCACCACGGGTTGTCAAGCGGAAGATTTCGTCATCTTGTGCTTCTAAACCTTGGGCGTCAAGGGGAAGCAGGGTTTGCACCACGGGACGAGAACTTACCAAGGAGACGAATTTGGTGTAGACAAGCTCAATGCGGTCTACGCTTCCTGACAAGAATAAAGAAAGCAATTCGTCTGCAATGTTTGTTGCTTCAGCAGCAGTGGGAATTTGTTCTAAGCCAGTATAGGTGGCGTCGATTGGCTGTTCGCGACGTTGAAAGTACTGTGTGGCTTTGCGTCCTACAATGACAAATTTGTAGTCAAGTCCTTCTGCTTTAAGTTCTTGAGCGCGATTTTCGGCACGCTTAATGACGTTGGTGTTGTAGCCACCGCACAAACCGCGATCGCCTGAAATGACTAACAGCCCAACTGACTTCACTTCCCGTTTTTTCAACAAGGGCAGATCTACATCTTCAAACCGCAGACGGGTTTGCAAACCATACAGCACTTGCGCCAAGCGGTCAGCAAAAGGACGGGTAGCAATCACTTGTTCTTGGGCGCGACGTACCCGTGCAGCAGCTACCAGCCGCATGGCTTCTGTAATTTTTTTGGTATTTTTAACTGATTGAATGCGATCGCGTATTGCTTTGAGATTTGGCATAATCTTTTACAAGAATTCAGAATTCAGAATTCAAGAGCCAGGATGAAGCTATGTTTTTCACTTCTAACTCCTAACTCCCGTCTTATACTTTTGCCAGGAAGGTTCTTTATTCAGAATTCCGAAGTCAAGAGAAAAAGAAGATATTTTTGCTGACTCCTGACTTCTGATTCCTGATTCCTGATTTACGCTGCTAAGAAGGTCTTCTTATATTCGTTAATTGCTTCCTTCAAAGCTGCTTCTTCTTCGTCACCGAGGACTTTCTTGGTTTGGACTCCTTCGGTGTACTTAGGTTTGCTGGTCTTCAAGTACTCGCGTAGCCCTTTGGTGAAAGCAGTGACTTTAGCTACTGGGATATCATCCAAATACCCGTTAATACCAGCGTAGAGAAGAGCGACTTGCTCATAGACTGCTAGTGGGGCATTTTGCGGTTGTTTTAAGAGTTCCCGCAAGCGTGCACCCCGTGCTAGTTGGTCTTGAGTTGCTTTATCTAGGTCAGAGGCAAATTGGGCGAAGGCTTGCAGTTCGTCAAACTGTGCCAACTCCAACTTCAATTTCCCGGCAACTTTCTTCATTGCCTTGGTTTGAGCCGCTGAACCTACTCGGGATACGGAAATACCAGGGTTAATAGCAGGACGGATACCAGCGTTGAACAGGTCAGAAGACAGGAAGATCTGACCGTCTGTGATGGAAATCACGTTGGTGGGGATGTAAGCAGATACGTCTCCTGCTTGGGTTTCGATGATTGGTAGGGCAGTCATGCTACCTGCACCCAACTCATCGTTCAGCTTTGCTGCACGTTCCAATAGACGAGAGTGGATGTAGAACACGTCTCCAGGATAAGCTTCCCGTCCGGGTGGACGACGCAGCAGCAAGGACATTTGGCGATAAGCTGCGGCTTGCTTGGAGAGGTCATCGTAGATAACCAGGGTAGCCTTACCCTTGTACATAAAGTACTCAGCAATAGAAGCACCTGTGTAAGGAGCCAAGAATTGCAGGGTAGCTGGGTCACTGGCGTTAGCAGCAACGACCACTGTGTAGTCTAGCGCACCTTTGTCTTGTAATGTTTGCACTACGTTAGCTACTGTGGAAGCTTTTTGACCGACCGCTACGTAGACGCAGATCACGTCTTCTTGTTTTTGGTTAATGATTGTGTCAATGGCGATCGCAGTTTTTCCAGTTTGACGGTCACCAATGATCAATTCCCGTTGTCCGCGACCGACGGGAATCATCGCGTCGATAGCTGTGATACCAGTTTGCATTGGTTCGTGTACAGAACGACGTGCGACAATACCTGGTGCTGGAGATTCAATCAAACGGGTTTCTGTGGTCTTAATGTCTCCTTTACCATCAATTGGGCGACCTAGTGCATCCACAACTCGTCCAATCAAGGCTTCTCCCACAGGAACCTGAGCGATTTTCCCGGTAGCGGTTACGGAGCTACCTTCTTGAATGTCACGACCTTCGCCCATGAGCACCGCACCCACGTTGTCTTCTTCCAAGTTCTGGGCGATGCCAATTGTACCGTCTTCAAACTCGAGGAGTTCGCCAGCCATGACTTTGTCTAGACCGTAGATACGAGCAATACCGTCACCGACTTGCAGAACGGTACCAACGTTAGCCACTTTGACCTGTTGGTCGTATTGTTCTATCTGTTGCTGAATAATGCTGCTGATTTCGTCTGGTCTAATGCTAATTGCCATTTGTCTATCTTCTTTATATTGCGAGACGGAACGATTTTACACAGAACAGTTCTAGGCGCCACTTAAACGCAAGGAGATCCGGCGCAGCTGACCTCGTAAGCTAGCGTCAATGACTTGAGATCCTACTCTAATGATGACACCACCGATTAACTCGCGGTCGATTTTTGTATCTAATTCCACCTCGCGAGCATTGGTCAGTGAGAGCACCTTATTTCTGACTGATTGTTGCTGGGCTTCTGTCAAAGGAACAGCAGAAATCACTTCCGCTAATGCAATTTGTTTGAGTTGCCGCAACAGCACCAAATATTGCTGCAAAATTGGTTCGAGCAACAAAATACGCCGTCTATCTACTAGCAGCAGCAAGAAATTGCGGAAGTATGCGTTCGCGCCATCACCAAGAACACGATTGATGACTGCCTTTTTGTCTTCTATTGAAACAAACGGGTTAGCAATAAAGTTTCGCAGCTGTTCGCTCTCGGAAAGTAAGCTCAGCAAGGAACGTACATCCTCACCGAACTGATCTGTCAAATTTTTGGATTGTGCTACCGACATCAATGCCTCTGCATAAGGCACGGCTACTTCGGCTGTTGCTATATTACTTTTCATTAGCTTCCTCCTAGTAGCGCTATGCTGCGATCAATGAGTGCATGCTGAGCATCGTCGGCAATGCCAGTCCGTAGTTCTGATTCAACTTTCTGTAATGCCAGAGCAACAACCCGTTGGCGTAGTTCGGCGATCGCTTTGTCTCGCTCTGAATTCAGATCAGCTGCTGCTGTTTCCCTCATGCGTTCAATATCGGCTGCTGCTTGATCCAATATTGCTTGTCTCGCTCTTTGGGCATTTTCTTCAGCAGCTTTTTTGATTTTTTCAGCCTCTGCTTGAGCTTGGGCCAGCTTTTGCTGCTGCTGTGCAAGGGCTGCTGCTGCATCTTTGGTGCGTTGTTCTGCGGTCTTGATCGCAGTTTCAATCCGTTCGCGGCGTTCTTGGAGCGTATTGCCTAAAACTTTCCGCCCAAAGATAAACAGCACACTAATAATAATGGCAAGGTTAATTAGGTTGGTTTCTAAAATATTAGTATTTAGACCAAAACCACCTTCACCTGCTGCCTCTGTCAATTCTCTTCCGACGGCGCTGGCCTCCGCCATCAATAGTAAAAAAGTCCCCATTTTCTTCCATCCACTACTGCGCTGCCAAAGCTGTTCATTTTGTTAGTTGTTGGTCGTTAGTTGTTGGTGAGGCAGTGCGTTGCGGAGCCACTCGCTATGCTCGAATTCAAAGTTCAAAGTTCAAAAAATTATTTTGAGTTTTGAATTCATCATTTTGAATTTCTCCGCGGGAGCTGACTGGCTTTGGGGTTTGTAAGCCACTGTGTTGATAAGGCAGCACGGTCTTGGGGAGACGGTGCGTTCCGGAGGAAGACTCCGTTGTAGCACCTGCCGTGGTTTCCTCCATGAGCGACTGCCGAAAGGCAATGCCCTCCTTATACCTCGGAGGGGAACCCGTAAGCGCAAAGCGTGCTGCGGGCATACGCGTAGCGTCTCCGACAGGAGAAGGGTAGAATGTGGCGTCCCGTTGTAGCAACTGGCAAACCCACAGGTGCAGAGTGTGCTGCAGGCAACTGCATAGCATCTTTGCTCTCTAGTAAGGGTTGTTTTTCACTACTAACTACTAACTACTAACCACTAACTACTAATCAATAACTATTTTATTTTTTAGCGCTCACTACTAAATCCGCTCCTAGAAGCTTTTCTAGTATTTGGCGACTGAGGGTATCTACCTCTTGTTCTAATGAAGCAAGAGCTTGCTGTTTTTGCTGCTCAATTTCTTGAGATGCTTGCTCTCTTTGAACTTGGGCCTCTCTTTGAGCGTCGGCTGCCTTTTCCGCAGCAATTTTCTGAGCCTGAGCTTGAGCATCAGCAATCACTGTTTGTGCTTGTCGTCTTGCTCCTGCCAATTCTTGCTCGTATTGCTGCGCCAATTTCTCTGCCTTCGTCAAGCGCTCTTGTGCTTCTAATTGATTGTTGCGGACATATTCATTCCGCTCATCAATTGCTTTGCCCAAAGGCTTGTAGAAAATAGCATTCAAAATCAAGGCTAAAAGTAGAAACTGGATTGCCATCAAAGGCAGGGTTGCATCTAAATCAAACAGACCCCCTTCTTTAGCAACCTCTTCTACGGCAAATAGGGTTATCCAGTGTATCATGGTTGCTTATTCCTCTGGTGTGAGTTTAGTTCTGAGAGCTATAGAGTTCTGAGTTCTGAGGAGCCACTCGCTGAGCGCCAGAGGCGCACGCTGCGCGTTGGCGTAGCCTGCGCTTTGCGTTTACGCTCAAATTCACGCATTATAAATTCAAAATTCATGCAGGAAAAGATTCCTAATTTTGAACTTTGAATTTCTCGGCAGGAGGTGACTGGCAATCTTCGTAGTGGTAGCAATGTACCCCTACGGAGAAGTAAGCTACGTGTAGCGGACGTATCAGAATGAGCATCATCTGTAAGTGCGTTGAGATCCTGCGGAGTGTGCAAACTACCGTCCTGTTGTGGAAAGTAGTATTGCTGAGTCCTGAGTAATTTCTACTCAGCACTCACCTCTTCAGCACTCAGCACTGACTAAGCACTCAGCACCTAATTATGAGAAGGGGTTAGCAAACAGTAGTACTAGAGCAACCACTAGACCGTAGATGGTTAGCGCTTCCATGAACGCCAAGCTGAGTAGCAACGTACCACGAATCTTACCTTCTGCTTCTGGTTGACGAGCAATACCTTCTACAGCTTGTCCTGCAGCATTACCTTGACCAATGCCAGGACCAATAGCAGCCAAACCTACAGCAAGAGCAGCAGCTAAAACGGAAGCAGCAGAAATCAATGGGTCCATGATGTTCTTTCCTTCTTTTTTGAATGGATATGGGTTGTTGATTGTTAATTGATTAGCTGTAAAGTGATTAGTCGCCCAAAAAGTACCACTAATGACTACCTACTAACCACTAATGACCATGCTCTTCGCCACCATGATGCTCTTCTATCGCTTCACCGATATAAGCAGCTGCCAAGGTGGCAAAAATCAGTGCTTGAATAGCACTGGTAAATAATCCCAAAGCCATGACTGGCAGAGGAATAAATAAAGGCACCAGAAGTACCAGAACTCCTACAACCAGTTCATCTGCCAAAATGTTACCGAATAAACGGAAACTTAGGGAAAGAGGCTTGGTAAAGTCTTCAATAATTTTGAATGGCAACATAAAAGCCACAGGTTGGACATAGTTGCCGAAGTACCCTAAGCCCTTTTTGCTGAACCCAGCGTAAAAATACGCGAGTGATGTTAACAGTGCCAAAGCAACAGTTGTGTTGATGTCACTGGTGGGAGCCGCTAATTCACCTTCTGGTAACTTAATCAGACGCAAAGGAACAAGTGCCCCTGCCCAATTTGACACAAAGATGAACAAAAACAAAGTGCCAACAAATGGCACCCAAGGGCGATATTCTTTCTCACCAATCTGGTTTTTCGCCAAATCCCGAATAAATTCTAGGGCATACTCCATAAAGTTCTGTATCCCACTCGGAATTCGCTTGATGTTACTACTTGCAGCGATGGAAACTAACACCAGCAAGCCAATAACCAACCAGGAGGTGAGAAACACCTGCCCATGCAGTTTTAAATTGCCTATTTGCCAGTACAAATGTTTCCCCACTTCCAATTCTGCAAGGGGAACAGAAGTGAAGAAGTTCAGAAAATTCTGCATTTTCTTGACCTATCTATCTTTCTCCAATCTTACCTGGAGAAGTGGAGCGAGTTTGCGGTGTGGATTTGCCTTGGGAGATTCAGTGGTGGATTTTCCTCCCGGAAAACTCCCGTCCTCTCGCAAAGCTTGCATGAGCCTTTTATGGTTGCCGGAGCTTCGGCAAGTCAGAGAATGCCACCCTAACTACATAGATGATGAGCGTTGCTTTGTAGGTAAGAAATCCCAAAAATATGGGTAAGATTTGCAGTTGATTCCACCGCGATGCTAGTAGAATGATCCCTACTAATAACGCTAACCGAGTTTTACTCAACTGATTTTTTTCATTACCCAAACGCTCAACATCTTTTGCCAACATCCTCAAGTAAACCACACCTGTACATGCCCCAAGCAAATAATTCAGGGCAATGTTTAGAGAATAAAAAATCCAAACAGAGATAAAAACAATCCCTGTCAAGACAAGAGTTATCAGCAACAACTCTTGGTAGAGTTGATAGAACTCTTGCATGGAGTTCACTGGTTCTGTATCCTCAAAACCAGGTCTTGAATCTTGTTGTGTTGTTGGTGTGGGATCAGTTGATTCGTCTGACAAGCTCACGGGACTTGAAACCAGTACAGCTAATTATGTTGACTGCATTCTCAGCCAGCTGAATCATATCACGATTGGGTAACATTACTTTAGAAAAAAACAATTAACTTAATTGTTAGAAAAAAAGGACAGTGGCAGATGAAGCGCAAAAATGATGTTAAACACGGAACACATGGATAAAGACGAAAAAGCTTTATCTTATTCCTCTATCCTGAAGTTCCGCGTTTACAGTTGTGGGGAGATGAAGAGTAGCAACAAGAGAAAAGGAGATAATCTGTTCATCTCTATTCTACCTTTTCCCTTCTCCTCTGGGTCTTTAGTTTTTAAAGCCGTTCCCGAAAAGGGTAGGTCTTCACCGAACGGACATTTAAACACTTACGGTAGTTTATTTTTTATCTTGATGTCAACAAAATCAGCTGTTGCTTCAGGAGCCCTCTCACCTCATCTAACTCCAACTCTTGGTTTGCCAAAATCTCTCCTACTGTTGAGCGACCATCGCACCTTTGTAAAAACTCCAACTCATCGGGTGATAAATTCACAATTTGGTAATCGTAGTTGAAGAGACACTGACTGGGAAAACCATCCATGCAAGGATTTCGCTCACAAATTGCTGCCAACAATGCATTATCGGCTGACCAATCAACTTTAGGTAAAGGTGGACGACTCAGGAAAAACTCGTAGTGAGTCACTTCTGGGTCTAATAACTCTATCAAACGGTACGAGGCGCGATCGCCTAACCCTTTTGCCCTTTCTATCAACTCTGGTGCTTTGCCTAAAAGTCTGTCTATCTGCCAAAAACTAGGATTTGAGAAACCAACAAAATCCAATCCTGAAGCATCAATGAGTTCAAACAACGTTTCAATGTTGTAATCTATCTCCTGGGGATGCACGTACATATCAGCAAAACATTCATCCCGCTGATTCTCCAAAGACCAGCGTTCTGTTTCTCTCTTGAGAATACGATTTTTTTCTGGTAAGGAGGCGAATATTTGCCTTCCTACTTGAACACCATCACGGTAATCGCCACGCTTGTCACCTTGGAGAAGTGCGATCGCCTTCTGCATCAGTTGAATTTCCCAGCGCCCTAACTCACCGTAGACAAAGATGTGCATCAAGCCACCTGGGGCTAACTTTTTCGCTAAAGCTTGAATACCGCGAATGGGGTCGCTTAAGTGATGCAACACACCAACGCAATTGATAAAATCAAACTCACCCGGTAACTGTTCCACATCATACAAGCTCAAGTGATGGAACTCAACGCGGTTTGCACCGGAACGTTTACAACGTTCTTGAGCAATTTCTAAGGCATTCGCACTCAGGTCAATTCCGACAACAGAAGCTTCAGGATTGAGGTGGACAAGGTATTCAGTTCCTACTCCTGTACCGCAACCAGCATCTAAGATGCGGATATCCTGCTTTTGGGGTTTTTGACCAGTACAGAAGCTATATGCAGCCAACCAATTCCAGCGCCAGTTATAGCCGGGAGGTGGCTCATCGAGTAAAGGTTCTGGAGGAAAAGGGTAGGTATTATAGAGTTTGGCAACAGCAGCGCTAATCGTTTGAGAATCGGACATAGTAAGCCTCTCGCTTTATGCCCCTAAGACAAGAAGTCTCGGGCGATACAGACAAAGCCTGCGTAGGCAGGTTAAATATATTTTTAGTTCGTGCAGGTGGTCAGACCAGTCCTGCAGGAGAAAGGAACTTTTTTTGTGTAGCTGCGAATTCCATTCGTCTGGACTTGTGTCAAAAGTCTGCTCAGCAAAATCGCAGCATTCTTGAGTTTAGCGAATGCCGGATGCACACAGCCAAAAGGATGAGAAAATGATTTACGACCAATCAGAGTTTGAGTTGCGTTGCGAGTGGGGTGCACAAGGAGTTGCTCAACTTGCTTCTATAAGTGATGTCGTTGTCATTGTCGATGTTCTCTCTTTTTCAACCTGTGTGGAAATTGCCACTAGCAATGGGGCAATCATTTTTCCGTATGCAATGAGAGATGACTCAGTTATAGATTATGCCAAGTCAGTGCAAGCAGAGTTAGCAAGTCATCGACAACGATTGTTTTTTTCTAAAGTCGGGTCTGCGACTGGATATTCTCTGTCTCCAAAATCACTAGTTCAAATTCCTGCTGGAACTAGACTCGTTTTGCCTTCACCTAATGGTTCTTTTCTGAGTTTACACACTGGGACGACACCAACCTTGGCTGGCTGCTTGCGCAATTGCCAAGCTGTGGCGCAGTTTGCCCAGAGTTATGGCAATAAAATTGCAGTGATTCCTGCAGGTGAAAGGTGGAAAGATGATGGTAGTCTGCGACCAGCGTTTGAAGATTTAGTTGGTGCTGGGGCAATTCTCAGTTTTTTAGATGGAAGTTTATCACCAGAAGCAGAAACTGCTGTGGCAGCATTCCATACCTTTAAGAACAATTTACTTAGGTACTTAAAAAAAAGTAGTTCTGGTAAAGAGTTAATTGCAGCAGGGTTTGAGCCAGATGTTGAATTAGCAGCAGCTTTTAATATCAGCAAATGTGTGCCTTTGCTAACTGAAAATGCTTATGTGAACATCAAGGCTCAAGCATAACCAATACTCACAGTTTCCGCCCATTTGGAGTAAACAAGCCTTCATCGGGCGATCACCCAAGAATGCATTTCTCGGTGTGAAATTCAGATATACTTGAGCGAGTCAAAGAGCGCTTTTATCAAGGTAATAATGCTCGTCCAAGAGGTGGACTAGGTTTAGGATGAGCAATTGCCCACCAAGTTTGTCAAATCCAGGGTCGTCTGTTACAAATTCAAAGTCAGCTAGAACAAGGAACTGTTGTCACCCTTTTTCTACGTATTGCTATGTCTTGTCAGAATCAAAAAGAATAAGAATTTTAATGAATGACAAAATTCTTCACAAGATTGCGTTTGAAAAATTACTTTTTGTATTTTTGTGAATGTATCATACAAAATTTAAAAATTCTCTCAGAGTAGCTTGAGCATTTGCTTTAGAACTTGATACATCAAGGACATAGTTTCTACACAATTCTTAATAAAGCCCCAGAGAAATCGCAAAACGTTCTAATCTAAAAGCTGACTGGGTTATTTTTTTTGGCAGTCTTGAAGGCGGCAATTTGATGCATAAATGCACCGATATGTCAAGCCTAAAAGCAACCCAGACTTAACACAAAAAAAATATGATAGGAGTTTTACAAATCCGATGAGTGTTAAGGCAAGTGGTGGAAGCTCAGTTGCACGCCCGCAACTATATCAAACCCTAGCAGTATCAACAATTTCCCAAGCAGAGCAGCAAGACCGCTTTCTGGGAGCCGGTGAACTCAGTGAACTGGCAAACTACTTTGCATCTGGTGCCAAGCGTCTAGAGATCGCCCAGACGCTCACGGAAAATTCAGAAATCATTGTTTCCCGTGCTGCCAACCGGATTTTTGTGGGTGGTTCGCCAATGGCTTTCCTAGAAAAGCCCAGAGAACCAGAAATGGTTGCGGTTGGTGCAGGAGCAGATGTTAGAGAAGGCATGAAACTAGGAACCGTCACCTACGTGGAGACTCGTGGTGGTTTCTTAGAAAATTTGCGATCCATCTTTAACACTTCTCCCAGTGGTCCGACTCCTCCAGGTTTCCGACCAATCAACATCGCCCGTTATGGTCCGGCGAACATGGCGAAAAGCCTGCGGGACTTATCATGGTTTTTGCGCTACGCGACTTATGCGATCGTTGCTGGGGACCCCAACATCATCGCTGTCAACACGCGTGGTTTGAGAGAAATTATTGAGAACGCTTGTTCCGGTGAAGCCACAATTGTTGCTTTACAGGAAATGAAACTCGCAGCGATTTCTTATTTCCGTAAAGATGCTGAGGCAGTGGATATTGTGTCTCAGTACATGGATGTTTTGATTACAGAATTCAAAGCACCCTCCCCTTCTAATAAATTACGTCAACGTCCCTCTGGCGACCAGCAAGGATTGGAACTGCCTCAAATTTACTATAATGCGGCAGAACGGCGACCCAAATATGTGATGAAGCCTGGGTTGTCAGCTTCCGAGAAAAATGAGGTCATCAAAGCGACATATCGGCAAATCTTTGAGCGCGATATTACCCGTGCTTACAGTCAGTCAATATCTGACTTGGAATCAAAGGTGAAAAATGGTGACATCTCTGTCAAAGAGTTTGTTCGCCGTCTTGGAAAATCTCCCCTGTATCGCAAACAATTTTACGAACCGTTTATTAACAGCCGTGCTTTAGAACTTGCTTTCCGTCACTTTTTGGGACGGGGACCAAGTAGCCGGGAAGAAGTTCAAAAATACTTTGATATCGTTTCCCGAGGTGGTCTGCCAGCTTTAATCGATGCTTTGGTAGATTCTGAAGAATACGGTGATTACTTTGGTGAAGAGACAGTACCCTACATTCGGGGGCTAGGTCAAGAGGCTCAAGAATGCCGTAACTGGGGTCCACAACAAGACCTATTTAATTACAGTGCGCCATTCCGTAAGGTTCCTCAGTTTATCACACTGTTTGCTGACTACGAGCAGCCACTGCCTGACCAGCATCCCTACGGTTCCGGTAATGATCCACTTGAAATTCAATTTGGGGCAATCTTCCCGAAAGAAACTAGAAACCCCAGCACCCGTCCTGCTCCTTTTGGTAAGGATACCAAGCGCATCCTGATTCACCAAGGACCCGGAATTAACAACCAAAATAGTAATCCTAGAGCACGGGGTGAGTTCCCTGGGACTTTAGGTCCTAAAGTGTTCCGGTTGGATCAGCTACCTGGAACAAAAGGGAGAAAAGCACCCACAGGAACCAGTGTTAAATTCTCTGAAAGTTCCACTCAAGCAGTGATTCGGGCGGCTTACCTGCAAGTTTTCGGTCGCGACGTTTATGAAGGTCAGCGCCTGAAAGTTTCAGAAATCAAGCTAGAAAACGGCGAAATCTCTGTACGGGAATTTGTTCGTGCTTTGGCAAAGTCGGATCTATTCCGCAAGCTGTACTGGACTCCGCTTTATGTGTGTAAGGCGATTGAGTATATCCACCGTCGCTTATTAGGTCGTCCGACCTACGGTCGTCAAGAAAACAACAAGTACTTTGACATCGCTTCTAAGCAAGGTTTCTACGCAGTTGTTGACGCTATCATCGATAGCCCAGAGTACACTGAAGCTTTTGGTGAAGATACAGTTCCATACGAACGTTATCTCACTCCTGGTGGTGTCGCATTGCGGAAACTACGCGTTGGTAGTATTCGTGAGGATGTTGGTGCGAAGGTTGAGAAGGAAGAAACTCCACGCTTTGTGGAACTAGGTACCGTCACAGAATCGCGGACGGAACCAGATATTCAGTTCCGTATTAACCAAGGCGTCAGCAAGAAGCGCGAGCAAACGAAAATCTTTAAGTTGGTCGCAGGAACCAATGATAAAGTCGCGGTGGAAACAGTCATCGGTGCTGCTTATCGCCAGATTTTCGAGCGTAATATTGAACCATACATCGCTTCTAATGAATTTACAGCATTAGAAAGCAAACTGGGGAATGGTGAAATCACCGTTAAGGAATTTATTGAAGGTTTGGGAAATTCTAGCCTTTACCTCAAAGAGTTCTACACGCCATACCCAAATACTAAAGTCATTGAACTGGGAACTAAGCACTTCCTGGGACGCGCTCCATTGGATCAAGCAGAAATCCGCAAGTATAATCAGATACTTGCTACCCGGGGACTTCGCGCATTTATTGGGGCATTAGTTAACAGCCAGGAATATACGCAAGCGTTTGGTGAAGATACGGTGCCTTACAACCGTTACCAAACTTTGCCTGCGGCGAACTTCCCGAATACTCAAAAGCTGTACAACCAGTTGACTAAGCAGAATAAAGATCTGGTAGTTCCCAGCTTTGAGCCAGTCAAGCCACGTGTAGCAAGCGCGAACACACCCATTTTGGCGAAGGCGATCGCAGATTTGGCAGCAAAAGCACGAGAAATCGACAAGAGCAAGCCGCTGTTCATTGAACTAGGTCGTTCCTTCAATGATGGTCGCGGACAATCCGTGGAGGTAGGTGTGGGTACAACCCGCCGTAAACCTGCACGTATTTACCGCGTCACAACAGGTGCAAACCAAGCTGAAACACAACTGGCAATCAATGCTATTTACGTTCAGGTACTGGATGTGTTTAGCGGTCAAGTTCCCGACTATTTCCGCCGTACAGATTTGGAAAGCAAACTGCGTAATGGCGAAATTTCTGTGCGGGAGTTTGTTCGTGAACTCGCAAGCTCAGAAATTTACCGCAAGCGCTTCTACACTCCTTATCCCAATACCAAGGTGATAGAATTCCTCTTCCGTCACCTGTTGGGACGAGCACCTGCCACCCAAGCAGAGATTCGCCAGTACAATAAACTGCTGGCAGATAGTGGTTTAAAAGCCGCTGTAGAGGCCATGGTTAACAGCCCAGAGTATACTCGATACTTTGGTGAAGATGTGGTGCCTTATGGTCGCTTCCCATCCCTACCAGCAGGTAACTACCTTGGTAGCGTGCAAGCTGCTGCTGATTTGGTCAAGCAGTCCTGGTCTAGCCTATCTCCTGCCGTGCTTACAGGAAGGTCTAGCCTGCGATAAAAACAGGACAATAGAGGAAACCGAGTAACAACAGAAGTTGGAGTGGCGGCTTCCGCCGCTTCAAACTTCACAGAGCAATACTTTAGACCACAAAGGAGAGCAAGAGTGCTTATCTGTTGAGGTCTTGCTTTGGAAGTGTCCCTTCGCCCTTATAAAATTGTCAATTAACCAAGACAGGGAGAAATTTGCTCCCTTGTCTTCGCTTGCCCTTTTTTCCCTTGCTTTCAGGTCTCGTAATCTTTTTTAACATTGCTTTGGCATAGCAAATACGGCAGTAAACATGAAAAGCAATGTTACAAAGTGTTAAGAGCAGTCATAATTGCTCAACATAATGCCCGAAAATAATTCCGGAAGGTAGCTGAGTTTAGAAGCTTGTGTACGAGTCATCGAGTCATTACCCAAGCAAAATCGTAATGTACTAGTTACAGCAGTTATTCGGCTGTTGTGTCTAAAAAAACGAGAAAACAAGCTCAGTGAACCTAATTTAAAATCGCACCAGTTTAACTAAATTCTGGTTTCATTAGTACTGGAGGAATCCATTAATGAGTATCGTCACGAAGTCCATCGTGAATGCTGATGCAGAAGCTCGTTATCTCAGCCCTGGCGAATTAGATCGGATCAAGAGCTTTGTTACCAGTGGTGAGAAGCGTCTGCGCATTGCTCAAGTTTTAACCGACAACCGCGAGCGCATCGTTAAGCAAGCTGGTGACCAACTGTTCCAAAAGCGTCCTGATGTTGTCTCTCCTGGTGGCAACGCTTACGGTACAGAACTGACTGCTACCTGCCTGCGCGACCTAGATTACTACCTCCGCCTCGTTACTTACGGTGTTGTCGCTGGTGATGTCACCCCCATCGAAGAAATCGGCATCGTAGGTGTCCGTGAAATGTACAAGTCTCTCGGTACTCCTATTGAAGCCGTTGCTGAAGGTGTCCGTGGTTTGAAAAACGTTGCTGCTTCACTCTTATCATCTGAAGACGCAGCTGAAGCTAGCTCTTACTTCGACTACGTAGCTGGTGCTTTACAGTAGGGTGAAGTTATTTCCCTACTAAAACTGACGTAATGCAATAAGGTTGGAAATAAGGAATTAACAACATGGCTCAAGACGCAATTACTGCTGTCATTAACTCTGCAGACGTTCAAGGTAAGTACCTAGATACAGCTGCTCTCGAAAAGCTAAAAGCTTACTTCTCAACTGGTGAATTGCGCGTACGTGCTTCTACCACCATTGCAGCTAACGCATCTGGAATCATCAGAGAAGCTGTCGCTAAGTCCTTGCTATACTCTGATATCACCCGTCCTGGTGGTAATATGTACACCACCCGTCGCTATGCTGCTTGTATCCGCGATTTGGATTACTACCTCCGTTACGCTACCTATGCTATGTTGGCTGGCGATCCATCCATCCTAGATGAGCGCGTGTTGAATGGTTTGAAAGAAACCTACAACTCTTTGGGTGTACCCATCGGTGCTACCGTACAAGCTATCCAAGCAGTTAAAGAAGTGACTGCTGGCTTAGTTGGTCCTGACGCTGGTAAAGAAATTGGCGTTTACTTGGACTATATCTCCTCTGGCTTAAGCTAAAAGCTAGGTTGCGCTTAATAGTTTAGGTGCAGCATGCTTAAGGTCTGGAAATCAGTCGTGAGTGCTAAGACGTTTAATCGCTTATCTTGCTAAATGTATGTGTGATGAGTGTTAGGGGTCTAGTATTGATGCTTGATTTCCAGCCTTTGAGTGATTAGATAAAAATATGCACTCACAATTTTGAAATAAAAAAGTTTCCACACTATTAGGAGATATAAGACAATGTCACGTCTGTTTAAAATTACTGCTTGTGTTCCCAGCCAAACTCGAATTCGCACCCAGCGCGAACTGCAAAACACCTACTTCACTAAACTCGTTCCCTACGAAAACTGGTTCCGCGAACAGCAACGGATTCAAAAAGCAGGCGGCAAAATCGTTAAGGTAGAGTTGGCGACTGGTAAGCAAGGAACCAACACTGGGTTGCTGTAATTCTTCTAGACCAAATACGAATTGTAGGGAGTTGTAAAGAGGTCAGATAGGCCTCTTTTTTGTTTTTAGGGAAAAAAGGTTCATCTGGTAGATGAGGGAAAGTGTTGTGATAAAAAATGACTAGGGTTGTAGATTTGCTTGGAGTTGGATTTCGTTATTTTTTTTGGACGACATAAGCGGTAAAAGACCAAACTCTTGACGAATGTCTAACAGGGAGCGCTCAAGTAGCGGTTCAAAGTCAAAAAACGGATAGTACTTGCGTGATCCGCGAGTCTTGAACCACATCACAATTAATTCTGGTATGAATCGCGGCAATACTGCCAATATCGAACCATACAACCACAGTAGACCTTGTCGCTTCACCAAGTCGTCATACATTACGTCTACAGCTGGATTCTTCCGCTCGCGAAGATAGTCCCGAAACTTGTAGTCACTTGCAAGAAAAGTCAGGGGCAGCAATTTTAATTCATCGTACATATCGGTGTCGCAGCCAAATACGACATGACTGACATCATGAGCACACATGATTTTGGCAAAATCTGGCGACATCTGCTTTGGATGAGTAAAATCTGGGTTTGCAGCATAATATTCCTCTAATCCTTGTTGTAGGGTTTGGGTGCTGTTTTTATAGGTATAGTGAGGACGAGTACGTTGAACCATTATTTGCACCAAGATGCTTACGATACTAGATCGTATCGTAATTATTGATGGTCAATCATACTTTTTTGCCAATAGAATTTGCAGCTCATCACTGTTGCATGAATGAATCTGTCAAAAAACAACTAGGAAGACCGCGTAGTGCGCAGTCTCATCAAGCTATCCTCCAGTCAACCCTTGATTTGTTAGCTCAAATGGGCTACGAACGTATAAGTATTGATGCGATCGCTACTCATGCTGGTGTTGGCAAAACCACAATCTACCGACGCTATCGCTCCAAAGAAGAACTAGTCGCAGATGCGATTGAGAGTCTTCGAGAAGAGATAGAGATTCCTGACACAGGTACGGTTGGAGGAGACTTAGACTGCATTATTGAGAGTGCTGTGAAAACGACTCTCACGCCTTTGGGTCGTCAAATTCTTGCCATGATCATCGGCGCTGCTTCCAGCAGTTCCCAGTTTGCCCAAGTTTACTGGACAAAATACCTCAAACCACGACGCCAAGCTTTTCATCTTGTGATTGAGCGGGCTAAAGCAAGAAATGAAATCCAAGCAGATCTAGATAGTGATATAGTTTTTGACCTGATAAGCGCAATCATGCTTTACGCACTGGTTGTCAAGCCTAATGATGAGCCAGTGGAAGCGTATATACGTCGCGCTATCAGTCTTTTCTTAAAATAGAAATTATTTGATACTTTAGCCGCATCAGTATTTGTAACTTAGCTATAATTGCCACATTCCTCACACCCAAGATCAAAAGTGCTCTCTTCTTTGAATGCAACTTGGTATCATTAACGTCAACTCCGAACGATTACGCCTTAGTTTTATTAATCGTGAATGTACGTCGCTTGATTCCATTATTTGATGACTCCGTATCTAGCTGGGCACCAGAGGCGCGTTTATTGCGTTGGTTAACACTGGTTTGGCTGTTTGTGGGGTTAGTCATGCTATTTTCGGCATCCTATGCTGTAGCTGATGTCCGTCATCATGATGGGCTCTATTACTTTAAGCGTCAAATTATATGGGTATTAGTAGGTCTAATAATATTCAATATTATTGTTCATTTGCCCTTGCACAGGATTTTAGGGTTATCCAATTGGTTTATCTTCCTGCTGTTGGGATTAATTTTCGTCACCATGATTCCAGGAGTAGGAAAGACTGAACTTGGTGCGGCTCGTAGGCTAGTAGGACCAGTTCCGATTCAGCCATCTGAGTTAATTAAGCCCTTTTTAGTCCTGCAAAGTGCACGACTTTTTGGTCAGTGGGAAAAGCTAAGTTGGCGCGTTCGCTTCACTTGGCTCGGTATTTTCGGTCTTGTTATTCTAGGAATTCTGGCACAGCCTAATTTGAGTACAGCTTCACTGTGTGGTATGACAGTTTGGCTCATTGCTTTAGCAGCTGGATTGCCTTACAAGTATTTGGGAGGAACAGCCCTTGGTGGAGTCTTGTTGGCTATACTCAGTGTTAGTTTCAGAGAGTATCAACGCAAACGAGTGTTGTCATTCCTCAATCCTTGGGCAGATGCAACTGGAGATGGCTATCAACTCGTGCAAAGTTTACTAGCAGTGGGTTCTGGTAACACGTGGGGGACAGGATTTGGGCTTTCTCAACAAAAGCAGTTTTATTTGCCAATTCAGGATACAGATTTTATTTTTGCAGTGTTTGCTGAGGAATTTGGCTTTGTTGGTAGTATGGTGCTCTTATCACTACTAGCTTTATACGCCACTTTAGGATTAGTTGTCGCCTTTAAAACTAAGCATTCAGTACATCGACTTGTGGCGATCGGCGTGACAATTCTGATGGTAGGACAATCATTACTTCACATCGGTGTTGTCACAGGTGCTTTACCAACTACTGGTTTACCATTGCCCATGTTTAGTTATGGTGGGAACTCAATGATTTCCAGTTTGGTATCTGCTGGTTTGCTCATTCGAGTAGCACGCCAGAGTAGCGAAGCTGAAGTGGTGCCGTTACGTGAAGAAATTGGGAGTAGGCGAAAACGAGGTCTTTTCTAGAGAAATCAGGTGTGGAGGTGGCGCAATCATTTGCACCTCTACACTCTTATACACGTTTTTGAAAGCATCTAAGTACACATCATCCTATGAGGGGTAGAAAGCTCTAACCCAATTCCTACCCACAACTCTTTATTTTTGCAGTTAGCTTTCAAATCTCAAGACTAATACAACACTGCTAACTATACATAATCTTCACATAGGTCCACGTTACTTTTACTTTCTAAATTAAATATACTTATTAAAGCAACAGTAGTCTAAATTCTTTCTCTTGATAGGTGTGGATATTTTATTTTCTTTATCGTTACATAAGATTGTCGTTCTCGATACTAAAAAATTTCATATTTTGAGAGGAAATCTTTGTGTTTAGATATTAAAATTCAATTATTCCAATTGTTTCTATAGATTTTGTGTACAAAATTAATATTCTTTTTTCATCTAGTTTAGAAGATACATATTAGAAGCACATATACTCCTATTAAGGAACTTTCATTCTTGAATTGTCAATCCAAATTCATCAAACTTAGGTAGCTCTAAACTACTTCTAAAGATAGATATTGTATTATGTCTAATGGTTGATGTATAAAAAACAGTTTGTTGATGGATAAGTTTATTTTTTAATAAATTAAAATTCATAGAATCTTTATATAAGCATCAACTCTAAAAACAGTAAGAGTTTTCAACTCCAAACTCCAAATTCAATTTTCAAATAGTAGTAAAGTCACTTGAAAATTTTTTAAAAAAGTGCAATTCTGCAAAATAGCAGTTTGGGGTTAAAATTTCCCAAAAATCGAAAAATATTAACGATAGACGAATGTCTATCAGTAATGGTTTTGCCCAACAACAGGTTTTGCTTTGTAGCACAAACATAACAAGCAGAAATTCAGTTATGTGAGCTTGTGAGAATCATCTTAACTGTACGTTTTCACCAGTACAGTAATGCACCCATTGGCATAAATTGACCAGGGAGTATTAATGAAATGACTACTTGTTTCACTGACTTAATCGAAATAGGATTTGAAGTTTCGGCTTTAGTAAACCTTCTAAGGCTTCGATCACAAAATTTATATCTTTTTAAAAGATGGGCAAACAGAAGTAGGTAGCCTGACTTATTAAGAATTAAACCCTATACAGTTTGGTTAACGTTAGCCGTTACCCACACATAGTGCAGAGTTTACGAGCACACGAGACTTACGCCTGCCAAAGTCAGTTTGGTTCGTGTCGCTGAGGCTTTAGCCTGTGGGTTTATCCAAAGGTATTGGAATTAGACCAATAAGCACGAGGGATAGCGCAGAGCTTCCCTATGGGGCGATAAGAAGAGCGATTAGCCTTCTCTTTTCCTGTCGCAGATGCATAGACTTTTCCCCTTGCTTAGCCAGCAAGTCTCAGACTTTAGGGACAAACAGAACATCAATTTCCTGACTCAAGGTGAGGCGTATCCAAGATTTAAGCTGAACTTGAGTTCAAGACAAACTTTCCTATGCTTTTTAGCAAAAAAGGGTGCAAATGGGAAGAAATACCTTGAAAAAAATCTTAGTGATTGAAGCTCAGTCAAAGACTCGAAACCTTTTTCGAGAAGTTCTTGAAACAAAAGATTTTGACACTATTGGTGCTGAAAACGGTCAAGTAGGTGTCCAGTTGGCAAGAGAACTCTTACCTGATTTAATCATTTGCAATGTTACTTTGCTGGAACTTAATGGTTATGGTGTTCTCACTATGCTCCGTCAAGATCCTGTAACAGCGATTATCCCTTTCATTTTTATCACTGCTAACCCGGCTCCATCTGAGCGCCGTAAAGGTATGCAACTCGGAGCAAATGACTATCTCACCCAACCCTTTACTATAGAAGACCTACTGAGAGTGATCACTATCCAATTAGAAAAACAGACCATTCTCAGACAGTGGTATGCTGCAGAGTATCAGTCAGTCTCAAAAACATCATTCGCAGACACTGCGACTACAGCGGTTGCCCCTCAGCCTAACTCGAACTCTGCGTTAGATCCGCATTTGAGTGAAGTACTCCGTTTTATAGAGAACAACTATCACCGATCTATTAGTCTAAGCGACGTAGCACAGGCAGTGAGTTACTCTCCAGCTTACTTAACTCATCTCATGCGACGTCAAACAGGACAAACCGTACAACGCTGGATTATTGAACGCCGAATGGCAGCAGCACGATCTTTGCTTTTGGAGACTGATCAGATAATGGAGCAGATTGCTACTCAAGTCGGCTATAACCATGTTGTTCATTTCTTCCGGCAGTTTCGCCAAATGCATGGCACAACTCCCCAAGCTTGGAGAAGTATGCATCGCCGCCAGTTTAGCGCAAATAAAATTGAAAGACTTGTGAGTCCTATCTAAATTTAGTTTATTGAAAGCATCCTGTTTATCCTGGGGGGTGACATTCCCGTGCCTAAAAGCGACGGGATTATTTGAGAGGAGATAAAATCTCTTTAACCACTTTTTTAAAATTTTGTATCAAAAACAACAAAAAAATATCTTAGGATGTGCATCTAAAATCCATCGTGATTTTAGGTGTTTTTTTTCAATATGCTTTTGTGACTAAATCTAGTATCAACAGTAAAGTATAAGACTTTCTTAAAAAGATAAAAACAGCTAATCTATTAATACTTAAGCGGGTTGCAAATATAAAAGCCGCTGTGCTATGGGAACGAGGGATGAAAGACTGGGTCGCAAGATTGTTAATCTACATAGTATTTTTGTACAACCTCTTGTTAGGAGCTAATTACGCGCAAGCCGATCAACTTTCAGATGTTTCTGTACAGCAATTGATGACGCTACCAGGAGTTGAAAGGTTAACGAGTATTGAGAATACGTTTCAAGAGACAAGAAAAGACGATTTTCGACTATTTCGCGAGATAATCAAAGGTGCAGATAAGTTAGAAGGACTTTTTACACTTTATCGCAGCAAGGATTCTGACAAAATTTATTTGGAAATTAAGCCTGAACAACTCAATAAAAATTATCTTAGTGTTGTGACATTGGAATCAGGCATTGGGGAAAGTGGGCTTTATAGTGGACAACCCCTACAAGATTTCCTCTTCTACTTCCAGCAAGTCAATAATAATTTGCACTTTGTTGTTCGTAATGTCAAGTTCCGCTCAGAACCAGGTCAACCAGAACAGCGATCGCTGGCTCGTTCATTTAGCGACTCAGTTCTTTATGCAGTTGAAATAGTCTGTATCGACCCATACAGTAAACATCTTCTTATTAACTTGAATGACCTGCTAATGCAGGACTTTCCTGGATTAACTTCTTTATTGAAATACTCTTTGCAAACTGATTATAGGTTGGAAGAAAGCAAGTCATATTTTAGCAATGTCAATAGCTTTCCTTTCAACGTAGAAATTGATTCAACTTACGGTTTTTTCTCATCAGAAGGAGCGAATTTAATCACCTTACCTGACAGCAGAGCACTGACCCTCAAAGTACACTATAGCTTTTCCCAACTAGAAGACAATAATAGTTATATTCCCAGGCTTGCTGATGACAGAGTAGGATACTTTCTTACTGCCTTTGCGGACTTCTCTAACAATATTGGCAAAGAAGCATTTGTACGTTACATCAATCGCTGGCACCTTGAACCATCCGATCCAACGACACCTTTGTCTCCACCCAAAAAGCCAATTGTGTTTTGGATTGAAAATGCTGTGCCTTTGGAGTACCGCGACGCAATTTGTGAAGGCGTTTTGATGTGGAACAAAGCATTTGAAAAAGCAGGATTTCAAAATGCCATTGAAGTGAGGCAAATGCCAGATGATGCTGATTGGCAACCAGCAGATGTACGCTACAACACGATCCGCTGGTTTAATTCTCTGGATGCAGGTTTTGCCAGAGGACCTGTGCGCGTTAACCCACTGACCGGAGAAATATTGGACGCAGACATCATTGTAGATGCCAATATGGTGCGCTCAATTCAGCAAGATTATCATGCGCTGATGGAAGCTAATTCGGATGACCATTATCTTGTTGGAAGACGAACTCCGAGTGTTTACACAGAGTCGAGAGTTGAGAATAAGCGATTTTGGTGTAGCCATTCTGTCGTGAAATGTGGCAATCAAGTGACTCCAGTTTCTGAATGTACTCATGAAGATGCGCTTGGGACTTTTGATGCGAAATTCTTGAGTACGCAAAAGGAGTCTGACTATTGCTACGGGATGGAATCTACTTTTCAAGCAGCTATGGGTGCGTTGACACTGTCACTACTACATGATGCTACATCTAGTAGTGAGCAGATGAAGAAGTACGTGCATCAATATTTGCGATATCTCATCGCCCATGAAGTCGGACACACACTTGGTTTGCGTCACAACTTTCACGGCAGCACAATGTTAGCACCTGAGGAATTAAACAATACTGAAATCACTCATACCAAAGGTTTGGTGGGTTCAGTGATGGATTATTTGCCTGTAAATATGGCACCACAAGGAGTACAGCAAGGCGATTATTTTCCAGAAGTGATTGGTCCTTACGATGAATGGGCAATTGAGTACGGTTATAAAAAGAACCCACACCAAATCCTTGAAGCAATGACTCCTGTTGCTGAAAAACCTTTTTTGGAGCAAATTGCTCTGGCATCGCCTCAACCAGAATTATCTTACGCTACTGATGAGGATATTTGGGACATCAATCCTTTGGCAAATGTCTGGGATATAAGTAGCGATGTGCTAGTTTATTCGCAATGGCAAATGGACAATGCCCGCATAATGTGGCACCGACTTGACAACGGTTATCCACTGAGCAGAGAAAGTTATGGCGATCTGCGCTTGTTGTTTAACAGAGTACTAAAATATTATTTTCGTAATGCCACCTTGCTCACTCAATACATTGGCGGACAATCTTTTAGACGACACCATGATTGGGATGAGGCTCATGCTCACTTTGTACCAGTTCCTCTCGAAAAACAACGCTACAGTTTGGCAAAGTTGCAAGAATATGTCTTTGCTGAGGATGCTTTTCGTTTCTCACCGCAATTGCTGAATCAGTTAGCACCATCACGCTTTTCACATTGGGGTAACCCCATACCTGTTTCCCGCCTCGATTATCCAATTCATGAACGTATTTTGCACTTTCAAAGTGCGATACTACGAACATTGTTAGACGGCGATCGCCTAAATCGTTTACGAGATTTAGAACTAAAAACTTTCCCTGGGCAAGCCCTGACAATACCAGAACTGTTTGACACACTACAAAAAGGTATTTGGACGGAAATTTTAAACTCTAGCTCACCTAAATCCATTTCTAGCATCCGCCGTTCCCTACAACGAGAACATTTGAATCTTTTGCTAGAGATGGTGTTGCGTACATCTGGTGTGCCTGAAGATGGTCGTACAATTGCTTGGTATGAATTGCGCCAACTCCTGAAAGCTATTGATGTTAGTCTCAAACAACAAGGTAGTCATCTGGATATCTACACGTTAGCTCACTTGGAAGAAACTGGCGATCGCATCACTAAAGCTCTAAACGCACAATTACTTTCCTATTAATTTCTTTCTTACTCAAGCAAGGGTATAGAACCCTATTCACGTACTAGAGTAATTGATAAGAGAAGTGGGTAATCGACCGTGGAGTTAATAACACAACAGGGACTTTCAGCCAGTATTCTTGGTTTAGCAGGGAGAAACTCAATGAATGCTGCAGATGTTGCAGTAGCCTTTGAGGCAGGGCTAAATTACTTCTTCTTTTATAATTTAGAGCCTGAAAACTTCCTGGATGGATTAAAACTTCTACTAACGACAAAGCGTGAGCAAGTCTTGGTGGCTACGGGGACTCAAGAGCGAGGTGTTCCCAAAGTGCGTCATGAGTTCGAGTCTGTGCGCGATCGCCTAAAAATTGATGAAGTTGATGTATTTTTTGCTGAATATGTTTCTCCTGATGATGATATGAGCCAAGTTCAGGCAATGCTTGATGAATTGCAGGAATGGAAGAGCAAAAAACTCATACGCTACGTGGGAGTCACAACTCATAATAGAGCGATCGCCTTAGATATTATTGAGCGTGGAGTGTGTGATATCTTAATGCACCGCTATAACATGGCACACCGTAAAGCTGAAGAAGATGTTTTAGCTAGTGCTCAAAGAGCAGGTATTCTCGTGGTAGCATTCACCTGCACGCGTTGGGGAACACTGCTGATAGGGCATCCTAACTGGCAGTATAAACCACCATTTGCAGCAGATTGCTACCGCTACGTGCTACGTCATCCGGCTGTAAATATAGCCCTCACTGCCCCAGGAAGTAAACAGCAATTGGAGGAAAACTTATCTGTTTTGCACTCACCCCCACTTTCTTCCCAAGAAACAGCTCATTGGCAAGAATATGGGGACTTGATTTATGGCAATGGGCAAGATGCATTTGAGACTCAGTGGATTTAAGAACGCTGAGAAAATAGTTGGATGTGGATTTTGGCTCAAATTTTCCTATCAATAGACTACAGCTACCCATTTCGGGAGATTATGCAAAGTGCCGTCATGACTTTTTTAGCATGACCTTTGCTGCTTAAAAAGCAACAGAGGTCAAAGGACTTGAACTCATCATTGACCTAAGTAGGACAGCTACTGCCAAAATAATCTCAGCAGGGCTGATACCATAGGAGTCGCGTTGATGGCTAGACCACTTATCTCACGCAAACAATATCGCGGACAGATCGTTCGCTGGTTATTCAGAGAAGACAGAAGTGACAAGGGGGGCAGGCACCCTCAGTATCCCTGGTGGCAAGTGATGTGCTTAACAGGGGTCGATTACTTCTCGACGCTTGGTTATCAACCAGGGATAGCCGCATTGGCAGCAGGGCTACTTTCTCCTGTAGCTACTTTAATTTTAGTTTTGTTGACTCTGCTTGGAGCATTGCCCATCTATCGACAGGTTGCGGCAGCTAGCCCTCATGGTGAAGGGTCGATTGCGATGCTCGAACATCTCCTTCCTTGGTGGCAAGGTAAGCTGTTTGTCCTTTGTCTGCTTGGCTTTGTGGCAACCGATTTTATTATCACTATTACCCTTTCAGCGGCTGATGCAACAGCCCACATCATCGAAAATCCTCTGGTGCCAACTTTTTTTCACGGACAAGCAATCCCCATCACGCTCATTCTGATTGCACTGCTTGGCGCAGTATTTCTCAAAGGTTTTCAAGAAGCGATCAGTCTTGCTGTTTTCCTAGTTGCCACCTATTTACTGTTGAACCTAGTCACTATTGGCGTTGCTTGGTATCAGATTTTACGTGATTCATCTGTGATTTTTAGCTGGCAGACTGTGCTGTTCACCAAATATCAAAATCCTTTACTCATGTTTGGTATATCCGCACTGCTATTTCCTAGGTTGGCATTAGGATTATCTGGTTTTGAGACGGGTGTGGTGGTCATGCCCCTTGTAAAGGGTAACTCCAGCGACACGGAAAAAAGTCCTATCGGACGCATCCAAAATACACACAAACTGCTGACCGCTGCAGCGATCATTATGAGCTTCTTTTTGCTCACAAGCAGTTTCGTGACGACTTTACTCATTCCAGCCGCAGAATTCCAATCGGGGGGGAAAGCCAGTGGACGCGCCCTTGCATACCTAGCCCATCTTTATCTGGGCAATGGTTTTGGAACTCTTTATGATTTGAGCACAATTTCTATTCTGTGGTTTGCTGGTGCATCTGCAATGGCAGGGCTACTCAATATTGTCCCTCGTTATCTGCCGCGTTACGGAATGGCACCCGACTGGGCACGCAAGAGACGACCTCTCGTGTTGATATATACAGCAATTGCTTTTGCTGTCACAATTCTATTTAAGGCAGATGTAGAAGCACAAGGTGGAGCCTATGCAACCGGTGTACTGGTGTTGATCACTTCTGCAGCCTTTGCTGTCACCCTATCTGCTCGCCGTCGACTCTCAAAGCGAGGAATGTTGTCTTTTGGTACCATTACACTGGTATTTCTGTACACTACCATCGTTAATATTATTGAGAGACCAGAGGGGATTCAGATTGCTGCCTTCTTCATTGGTACAATTGTTGCTACCTCCCTCATTTCACGAGTCTGGCGCTCCACTGAACTGCGAGTTGAGCAGATAGAAATGGACGAAACGGCTCGTCGCTTCATTGCCGAAGAGGCAGAGAGCCAGGGTACGATACGACTGATTGCAAACCGATTGAATGAAGGAGATGAGCAGGAGTACTTCTTGAAAGAGAAGGAAGTCCGCGAGGATAACCATATTCCACCGACAGATTCAATTTTGTTCCTGGAGATTGAGGTATCCGATGCTTCAGAGTTCGCAAACAGCATTCGGGTCAGAGGAGTTCAGGTAGGTAATTACCGCATTCTGCGAGCTCAAGCTGCTGCTGTACCAAATGCGATCGCAGCCATCCTTCTATATATCCGTGATCAAATCGGGAAGCTACCGCATGCCTACTTTGGTTGGATAGAGGGCAATCCAATCCAATATTTGCTGCGCTTTATTCTATTTGGCGAAGGGGATATTGCTGTGGTCACTCGCGAAGTGCTTCGTAAGGCTGAGAAGAAGCCTCAACGGCGTCCTGTTATTCATGTTGGCGGTTAAAGATACTCTTCGTTGCACAGCAATGAAAGCGGAAGATGCTCAAGAATGAGGAGAGAAACTGTCTTCGCACCGCTACATTTTGTTAGTTTCCTATGTTCACACAAAAAACTTCCTCCCTTTGCTGATCCACACAGAGCAAGGGGATTTTTTTGAGGCTGTAACAAATAAGTAACTCGATGTGAATAAATGTAGGATGGGAAGCGCGAAGTATAACTCATGTTACTCAAATAATTGATGCGTTACGGCTACGCCTAACACATCCTACTCAAATAATTGATGCGTTACGGCTACGCCTAACACATCCTACAAAAAATTCTGTCTGTTTACTTATCATATGAAATACAACGGTTGCAAAATTTATGCCTTTTGCTACAAACTAGTTGACACGAACATTAGGTTGATAACAATTTTTAAGTAAAACATTGCACTAAATCAACGAAAAATTTGATATAATTTCACGTTTTACACAAGACTATCAATAACAATTTTCTAGTAAAAAAAGACGCCAATATATAGCAATTTTAACTACATCTTGACTTTTATAAAAAATAAAATTTTTGACAACTTTACAAAAATAATTATGAGCAAAATAAAGGCAGAAAAGAAGACTGATAATTTGTGCTCGGAGACGACGAATGGTAGCGCTCGCAGAGAACGTCCAAAAAAGGCTAACTGTACAAACTGTTGAAATAGCTCCTAACACAACAGCGATTCGCTGTCTTGATTGGGACCGCGATCGCTTTGATATAGAATTCGGATTGCAAAACGGTACTACATACAACTCATATCTGATTAAAGGTGACAGAATAGCTCTCGTTGACACCTCTCATACCAAGTTTCGCGACTTATATTTAAATACACTCAAAAGCCTCGTCAACCCGAAGGCAATTGATTACATTATCGTCAGCCACACAGAACCAGACCACAGCGGCTTGGTTGAAGACGTTCTCCAGTTAGCTCCTAGAGCCACCGTCTTAGCGTCAAAAGTTGCACTCCAGTTTCTAGAAAACCTGGTACACGATCCATTTTCTAAACGGATTGTGAAAAGTGGCGATCGCGTAGATTTAGGTCAAGGACACGAAATTGAATTCGTGAGTGCGCCTAACCTGCACTGGCCCGATACCATATTTAGCTATGACCGCAAAACTGAAACTCTCTATACTTGCGACGCCTTTGGAATGCACTATTGCAGTGATGATACCTTTGACATCAACCTAGAGGCGATCGAACCTGACTTCAAATTTTACTACGACTGCTTGATGGGTCCCAATGCCCGTTCCCTGCTGAATGCCATGAAGAAAATGGGCGACCTTGGGAAAATTAGAACTATCGCCAACGGACATGGACCCCTACTTTACCACCATCTTGATATTCTCAGAGAATGTTACCAGAGTTGGAGTCAAAAACAAGCCAAGGCAGAAACAATAGTCGCCTTATATTATGTCTCCGACTACGGACACAGTGAGCGTCTTGCCCACGCAATTTGTGAAGGTATCCAGAAAACTGGGATTGGCATCGAAATGATGGATCTCACAACAGCAGAGATTCAAGAAATCCAAGAACTTGCAGGTCGCTCAGCTGGCATCATTATTGGTATGCCCCCAAGTGCTAACGTTGCGGCTCATGCTGCTATCAGTTCGCTGTTAGCTGTCGTCAAGAAGCAAGTTATTGGACTCTTTGAGTGCTACGGTGGGGATGATGAACCCATTGACCCACTTCGTAGAAGATTTCTCGAACTTGGCATTAAGGAAGCTTTCCCCGCAATCCGGATTAAAGAAACTCCTAACACAGCCACATACCAACTGTGTCAAGAAGCTGGTACCGACTTGGGACAGTTGATTGTCCGCGAACGCAACATTAAGCAAATCAAGTCCATTGACGCCAACTTAGAAAAAGCGTTGGGTCGGATTAGCAATGGACTCTACATTATCACAACCAAAAAAAGTGATGTCCAAGGTGCAATGCTCGCTTCTTGGGTTGCTCAAGCCAGCTTGCAGCCATTGGGATTTACAGTTGCTGTCGCCAAAGACCGCGCAATTGATTCCTTAATGCAAGTGGGTGATAAGTTCGTCCTTAACGTTTTGGAAGAAGGAAATTATCAAGAATTAAAGAAACACTTCCTCAAGCGTTTGCTTCCTGGTGCTGATAGATTTGCTGGGGTCAAAACCCAAACAGCCAAAAACGGTTGCCCCATTCTCACAGAAGCTCTCGCCTACATCGAATGCGAAGTTGTGAGCAGCATCGAATGCAGTGACCACTGGCTCTTATACTGTACCGTTCAAGATGGTCGAGTCTCTAAATCTGATGGGCTCACAGCTGTTCGCCATCGCAAGGTTGGCACCTACTATTAAGACTGACGCGGTCAGACAGCGAGCAGTTCAAAGGAGAAGCAAGTGGCGTTTTCCCTCCGAACGCGAGTGCGTCTCCGTTAGGAGAAAGAAACTGCGGTGCTGCAAGAGGTGAGACCAGTGCTGTCTCACCGCGTCTTTGCGTCTCCGCGTCCTCTCTAACCTCATCCCCCTATCTCAAAACTCCCTTCACTCGACAACTATGAGCAATCCCAATCCTCGCGACGTACAAGTACTACCGATCGCTACAAACACCACAGTACTAAGGGCACGCAGTTGGACACGTCTACGGTTTGAAATTGAATACGCACTTGCAAAGGGTACCACCTCCAATTGCTATTTCATTGAAGGTGATAAAACTGCAATTATTGACCCACCCCCAGAAACTTTCACACAAATTTTTCTAGAGGCATTACAAAAGTCTGTTGACCTGAAAAAGTTAGATTACGTTATTCTAGGTCACTTTAATCCTAACCGAGTAGCAACTCTCAAAGCTCTGTTAGAACTTGCACCACAATTGACCTTCGTCTGTTCCCTTCCTGGCGCTGCGAATTTGCGTGCAACTTTCCCCAACCACAAATTAAACATTATGGTGATGCGGGGGAAAGAAACTCTAGATTTAGGTAAGGGTCATGTGTTGCGCTGTCTCCCCATCCCCAGTCCTCGTTGGCCAGCAGGTCTTTGTACTTATGACCAGCAAACTCAGATACTATACACTAACAAGCTATGCGGTGCTCATATCTGTGGTGATGAGGTCTTTGATGAAGACTGGGACCTTTTAAAGGAAGACCAGCGTTACTACTTCGATTGCTTGATGGCTCCTCATGCAACTCACGTACAAGCGGCTCTGGAGAAAATATCAGAACTGCAAGTGAGAATGTTTGGCACCCTTCATGGTCCTTTGGTACGCTACGGCTTGGTAGAACTGACCCAGTCTTATCAGCAATGGAGCCGTTCTCAAACCGATCGCGAAATTACTGTTGCCCTACTTTACGCCTCAGCTTATGGTAATACAGCAACTTTGGCGCAGGCGATCGCCCTTGGTCTTACGAAAGGCGGAGTGGCTGTAGAATCAATCAATTGTGAATTTGCTCAACCTGAAGAAATTCGTGCAGCTGTAGAAAAAGCTGATGGCTTTATCATCGGTTCTCCCACCATTGGTGGTAATGCACCAACTCCTATTCACACTGCTTTGGGTATTGTGTTATCAAGCGGTGACAATAGTAAACTCGCTGGAGTGTTTGGTTCTTACGGATGGAGTGGTGAAGCTTTTGACTTAATTGAAGGCAAACTCCGGGATGCAGGATATCGATTTGGGTTTGAGACGATGAAAGTCAAGTTTAAACCCTCAGATGTCCTTCTTAAGGAATGTGAAGAAACCGGGACAGACTTTGCTCAAGCTCTGAGAAAAGCCAAAAAACTGCGTTTGACTCAACCCGCAGCAACTCCTGTTGAACAAGCTGTCGGTCGGATAGTCGGCTCAGTTTGTGTTGTGACCGCAAAGCTGGGAGAAGTGTCTACTGGAATGATGGGGTCTTGGATTTCTCAAGCCACCTTTAACCCACCTGGAATTACTCTTGCTATTGCCAAAGACCGAGCAATTGAAACTTTAATGTATCCGGGCGGTAAATTTGTCCTCAATATCCTACCAGAAGGCAATCAACAAGAATACATGAAGCACTTCCGCAAATCTTTTGCACCAGGAGAAGACAGATTTGTGGATTTTCCCACAGAAGTTGCAGAGAATGGTTGCACTATTCTTACTGATGCTTCTGCATATCTTGAATGCTCTGTCAACAAACGCATGGAATGTGGAGACCATTGGGTTGTGTATGCGACTGTTGACAACGGTAAATTACTCAAACCCGATGCAGTGACAGCCATTCACCATCGCAAAGCTGGCAATCATTATTAAGCTTTAAAAGGGAACAGGCAACAGGGAACAGGCAACAGACTGTTTTATGTGGGAATTTAAACCCCACATAAAAACTGCAACTTGTAGAAGTTGGGGTCTGTGACTCCCCCACAGGAATAGGGAACAAGGAACTGTTCCCCGTTGCCTGTTCGCTGTTCCCTTCTTTAATTTAGTAAATTTTATATATCAAGTCATAACTATAAGTAAAAAGCTACGGTTGACATCATGCAAAAGTTGGAAAATCTTCCGCATTTGCCACAAGGACAACCGAATAAGTATTGTGTAAGGTTTAACTAAGGGATCAGTAATTGGCACATTTTATACCAGTTGCCAGACACTGAGTCAACCGTCCTGTCGTATTTTCCTTGTTGTATGACTTCAGAAAACAGCAAAATTAAATTTCCTCTTTGGCAGTATCTCAACCAACCCGTCTTCGGTGACAGAATAAAGCTGGTATTAAGCCCCCGTCGCTTCGCGCATCTACATAGATTGGAACTTTTAGAACGGTGCTGGGCTAAAGAATGTGACGCAAAAGGACCACAACAGAATTCGTGATTAATAGTTCGTAATTCGTAATTATTTTCAGACCTAATTACGAATTACGAGTTATACGTTACCCCTTATCAATAGAACGGGGCTTTTTGCCATCCAGCAAGGCACTGACAGTCATATCGCCCATAACATTGATGACTGTACGGCAGCGATCCAAAAACCAATCCACGGTAATTAACAAAGCAATATACTGTGTAGGCAAGCCAACGGAAGTAAACACCAGTGTCATCGTCACTAACCCTGCTTCTGGAATACCTGCTGCACCCACTGATGCAAAAATCGACGTGAGAATGACAACGAATTGCTGCCCAAGATTCAGATTTTGCCCAAGTACCTGGGAGATAAATAGCGCAGACATCGCCTCATAAAGCGCAGTGCCATCATTGTTGAAATTTGAACCAACTAACGCGCCCAAAGAAGCAGAAGATTCTCGTAAGCCAATTTTGTTCTGTAAAGCGTCAAAGGTTATGGGCATTGTTGCCACTGAGGAATCTGTTGAGAAAGCTGTTAAAAAGGCATCAGAACCCCCACGCAGGAAGTTGAGTGGTTTCACCCAAGAACCTAATTTTACCCTAGTCAAGTAATAGCAAGCTTGCAAAGTCAACGCCAACAATACTGCTATAACGAACGCGCCTAGAGTTTTAAACGGCTCAAAGCCTTTTTCGGCAATCGTTTTACCAACGATTCCAAAAACTGCCAATGGCACTAAGGCGATAACCCAGTGTAGGATGCGAATGATAGCTTCAAACAAAATGCCAATAACCTGCTCAAGGGGTTGGTACTCTGTCTTGCCTTGAGCAACTTGCTCAGATTTTATCGCACGTAGAACAATGCCGAAGGAAAGAGCAACAACGATGAGCTGTACAGCATTGTTATCAACCAAAGGCTGAAGGACAGCTTGTGGTACAGCGTCTTTCAAGAGTCCCCACGGATCAAAACCTTTACTGGCTGTTTGTGCACCTCCGGAAGCTATTAACCTTCCCCATGTCCCAGGACGCAGGACGTTTGCCACGAAAAGTCCAATCACAATGGCAACGGTTGTGTTAGTAAACAGTAACACCACCAAACGCCGTCCTGCTCTACCGGGGATGGTAGCCGTCATAAAGGTATGCAATACTGCCATCAAAATCAACGGCGTCGCAAGGGCGCGGAGAGCTTTTAGCACCAATTCGGCAGGAATTGCTAAAGTCTCTATTAAGGTTTTATTTGCTGGGCTAGGGTTTCCTGCACCCAATGCAATTCCTAGGGCGATCGCCAAAATGAGCGCGATAACAATTCGCAAAGTGAGCGGAATTTGTTTCCACCAAGGGCGAGATTTGGTTTCAGGCTTTCCGATGCTGTCTGTTTCGTTCATGCAAGACGCTCATTAAAGATTCTGGATAAGGCTGATCGCTATCATGGATAAACACGTTACTCTGGTAAACGCTTCTAGTTTTGACTGCTCATTGGAAACGTATATGTCCTTTGTTCCTCTGCACATTCACAGTGACTACAGTCTGCTTGATGGGGCAAGTCAGCTGCCAGATTTAGCAGATCGCGCTATCGAATTGGGGATTAAAGCAATCGCCCTTACAGATCATGGTGTGATGTATGGTGCGATCGAACTTATTAAAATATGCCGCAATAAAAATATTAAGCCAATTATTGGTAACGAAATGTATATCATTAACGGCGATATCACAAAACAAGAACGCCGTCCCCGTTATCATCAAGTCGTATTAGCTAAAAATACAAAAGGATATAAAAACTTAGTTAAACTCACAACATTATCTCACCTAAATGGTGTGCAAGGCAAAGGAATTTTTTCTCGTCCTTGCGTTAATAAAGAATTATTAAAACAATACCACGAAGGCTTAATTGTCACTAGTGCTTGTTTAGGTGGAGAAGTTCCCCAAGCAATTCTGAGTGGAAAATTAGAGGCTGCACGTAAAGTTGCTCGCTGGTATAAAGAAGTTTTTGGAGAAGATTATTATTTAGAAATTCAAGACCACGGCTCCCCAGAAGACCGGATTGTGAATGTAGAAATTGTCAAAATTGCGCGGGAGCTAAATATAAAACTTGTCGCCACGAATGATTCACATTTTATTTCTTGTTACGACGTAGAAGCACACGATGCGTTGCTATGCATTCAGACTGGTAAATTGATTGCTGAAGATAATCGTATGCGTTATAGCGGCACAGAATATCTCAAATCCGCTGAAGAAATGAAGCTATTATTTCGTGACCATTTGCCAGAAGATGTCATTGAAGAAGCTGTTTCTAATACCGTCGAAGTTGCAGATAAAGTCGAATCTTACCAAATTTTAGGTGAACCTCGCCTTCCCAATTATCCTATTCCATCAGGTCACACTGCTGACACATATGTTGAACATGTGGCTTGGCAAGGGCTCTTAGAAAAATTAAATCGCAAATCTAGAAATGAAGTTGATCCAGTTTATAAAGATAGGCTGGAATATGAACTTAAAATGCTTCAGAAGATGGGATTTTCCACATACTTTTTAGTTGTGTGGGACTACATCAAATTTGCGAGAGATAATAATATTCCTGTTGGTCCTGGTCGCGGTTCGGCAGCGGGTTCATTGGTTGCTTATACAATGGGAATTACTAACATTGACCCCGTGCATCATGGACTGCTCTTTGAAAGATTTCTTAATCCCGAACGTAAATCTATGCCTGATATCGATACAGATTTCTGTATTGAACAACGGGATAAAGTCATTGAGTATGTCACTAAAAAATACGGTAAAGAAAGAGTTGCTCAAATCATTACCTTTAACCGCCTGACTTCCAAAGCAGTTTTAAAAGATGTTGCCAGAGTGTTAAATATTCCCTATGGGGAATCAGATAAGATGGCAAAGCTTATCCCCGTTTCCCGAGGGAAACCCACCAAACTCAAGGTGATGATTTCCGACGCCACACCAGAACCAGAATTTAAAGAAAAATATGACAATGATCCAAGGGTACGCCATTGGGTTGATATGGCAATTCGTATTGAGGGAACGAACAAAACCTTTGGTGTGCATGCAGCAGGTGTGGTAATTTCTGCTGAACCATTAGATGAAATTGTCCCGCTACAAAAAAATAACGATGGTTCTGTGATTACTCAGTATTTCATGGAAGACTTGGAATTACTGGGACTGCTAAAAATGGATTTTTTGGGTTTAAAGAACCTGACGATGATCCAGAAAACCATTGATTTGATTCAGCAGAACCGCGGATATAGAATTGATCCATACGATATCACTTCTCAAGAAAGAAAAGCTCAAAGGATATTAGCAAAAGGTGAATTGACCACCTTACCAAAAGATGTTAAGAAGACCTATGACCTTTTAGAGGCAGGTGAATTAGAAGGCATCTTTCAATTAGAATCTTCTGGGATGCGGCAAATAGTACGTGATTTAAAGCCTTCTAATCTAGAAGATATTTCATCAATTTTAGCCCTATATCGACCGGGACCATTAGATGCAGGACTAATTCCCAAGTTTATCAACCGTAAACATGGTCGAGAGAAGATTGACTATGAAACCCAAATTCTAGAACCCATATTAAACGAAACCTATGGAATCATGGTTTATCAAGAGCAAATCATGAAAATTGCTCAAGATATGGCTGGATATTCTCTAGGACAAGCGGACTTGCTGCGCCGCGCCATGGGGAAAAAGAAAGTTGACGAGATGATGAAGCAGCGAGAAAAGTTTGTGGATGGCGCTGCCAAAAATGGAGTGAAAAAACAAATTGCTGAAGAATTATTCGAGCAAATGGTGAAGTTTGCTGAATATTGCCTCAGCTATGACACGGAAGTGTTAACAGTGGAGTATGGCTATTTGCAAATCGGAGAGATTGTAGAAAAGGGCATTGAATGCAGTGTGTATACAGTTGATGGTAACGGGAATATTTACACGCAACCTGTTGCGCAGTGGCATAATCGCGGACAGCAAGAAGTTTTTGAGTATTGTTTAGATGATGGTTCGGTGATTCGGGCAACGAAAGACCATAAATTTATGACGACTGATGGGCAAATGTTACCGATTGATGAGATATTTGAGCGGGGATTGGATTTGATGAGAGTTGAGGGATTACCAGAATAGTAGGATGCGTTAGCGCTACTCGTAACGCATCAACAAATGCGATGCGTTACGGCAAATACTCACTTTCTCAAACTTTCAAATTATTACATAGCCGTAACACATCCTACGGTTATTCGTGGACGAGGCTTTTCCACTCATCGTCGAGGTTTTAACACTCGTGAACGAGTCTTTTATACTCGTTGCCGAGGTTCCAATACTCGCTCACGAGTCTTTACCACTCAACCTTGAGTCTTTTGTACTCATCACCGAGGTTCTGATACTCGTCCACGAGTCTTTACCACTCGTCGTCGAGTCTTCACCACTCATCGTTGAGTCTTTAACACTCGTTCACGAATATAAAAGACTCATCACCGAGGTTCCGATACTCGTCTATGAATCCATGAGTCTCGGCGAATGGAATTCGCAGCTACACAAACTAAGTCCCTTCTCCTGCGGAGACGCTACGCGAACGGGTGACGCTCCTGACGTCGCTACCGCTGCGCTAACGCAGTCTTGCCTAGGTCGGGAGATCCTCCTGCAGCGCTGTCTCACCGCCTACGCAGACTAATGGAATTGAAACCCACGGAGGTAGGTTTTGTTTGTATAGGCGCGGTTTCTAACCGCCAGCTAAGATTTTATTCAGCTTCAATCCAACCCCTTGCCATCTCAATAGGAATGCCAATAGGAGCAAATAATACCTTCCGCACAGAAGAATCTTCATGATTCAAAGCTTGAATTAAAGCTGGTACTGCCTGGGTATCTTTTTTCTCTGGCGCGTCGCTTCTCTCCTGCTGCTTCGCCTGCACCGTTTCCACCACCAAGCCAAAATCAAACGGTGACGGTGAGTTTTGCCGCTGTGCTGTTTTACTCCCTTCCACATCTGTTATGGTGTACAGTTCCCACCAACGTTGGTAGACATCACATACAGATTGCAGGTATTTTTGAAAATCTACGCTCATGCAGGAATTTAACTGAATTAATGGCTGAAATTGTTTTTGATGGTACTTACTGATTAATATAAATCTTTTATATGTTTACTTGCTGGTGATTTCTACATCGAGAACCATGGTGTAGAGTACCCGCCTTGTTCCATTCGACACGCACTTGTGTTCGGTAACAGCAAGGGCGACAACAAGGGCGATCGCCACTCGCTTATCTAATTTGTATATTCACTTGTTTATTGACTGCTAAATGAGAAAGTCGTTTTGGGGCTGGAGTTGTCCTTGAAGCGAATGAATATCCCGACTCAGTTAAGTCATCCTTTTTCCTGCCCAGACTTACTCGCGTTCATTTCATTCAAAGTTTTTCAGTTCAAAGTTCAAAAATTTTGAATTTTGCATTTTGAATTCTCGCGAAGCGAGAGTCACCCTGGCTGTGTTATGTGATTTGAGGGAAGCACCCTGTTTGCATATGAAATGCAAAAAATTTTGTGATAGATGATTGTGCTTCTAAAATGTTGTCAATTAGCCAATTCGCGTCCAATGTGTTGGTAGCTGCACATTGTCTGGCAAGCGAGTTGTATCATCACCCAGAGCCAGTGTAATCTGATGCGGTTCTAAGTTTTTCACTCCTGTTAGGATTGCCCCTTCGAGTTTGACATCACTCATATTGGTTGCATTCAGGTTAGCACCCATGAGATTTGCCCCACAGAGGTTCGCTTCATGGAGGATTGCCATTTGTAAGTTAGTACCCATCAGATTTGCTCCTCTGAAGTCAGCTTCTCTAAGGCTTGCTTCAGAAAGGTTGGCAAAAAATACCTCTGTCTGTTGTAGTTTGGCTGCGTTGAGGTTTGCTTGCTGCAGGTTTGCTCCATTGAGGTTTGCTTGTTGCAAATTGGCTCCAATCAAACCTGTTCCCTGCAAGTTGGCTTTACCCAGCTTTGCTCCTTGCAAATTAGCTAAAAACAGCTTTGCTCCTTGTAAGTTCGTGCCTTTTAAATTTGACCCTTGCAAATTGGCTTTATATAAGTTAGCTCCTTGTAGATTAGCTCCACGCAGAGTTGCTCCTGTAAGATTTGCTGCACGCAAGTTTGCCGCACAGACCCAAGCCCGATTTAGATTTGCCCCACACAAATTGGCATCTGCTAAATTGGTTGATTGCAAGTTGGCTTCATAGAGCAGTGCTCCTGAGAGTTTAGCACCATCCAAATCAGCCTCACACAAATCGGCTCCCCGCAGGTCTACTTCAGTCAGGTTGGCTCCCCGCATATCTGCTTGTTGCAGATTGGCTTTATGCAGGTCTGCTCCTCTGATGTCGGCATACCGTAAATTAATTTTCTGATTTGGCTGGTCTTTTTCTGCATCGCGCCGAGCAATAACGCTCAAGGCTGCTTGAATATCTGTACGAATTCTGGCTGGCTTTTCTTCAGTTTCCTCCTCTTGTCGATTGCGCTCACCATTCTCTCGCACAAAAGCAGTCAGGATTTCCATGACTGTCCAATATTCTTTGGGACAATCCTGAGCAACTCTTTCTAGGGCATAAATTGCACCTGTCCGTGTGGCAACACTTTCATGTCCGAGCTGGGTAATTGCTGTCATGAAGCGTTCTGCAATCAGCCGTTCTTGGGCAAGCTGAGTATTCTGTGTTTCTATCTCATTGGTTTTTTCAGCTGCGATCGCACTTTTTTGACTGGCTTCCACTCGTTTGGCTGCCACATATGCATGAATCATCACTGCTAATCCCAAGAAAAAAGTAGCAGTTGTTGATAATGCTTGAGTTCTATTTTCTACTTTTTGTTGACTTGACAATCCCTCCGTTTTAGAAAATGTTATGAAAATTACAATTGGTGATAAAATAAACATCGCTGAGATTACTATCAACCAATTTTTTCGTACGTCTGTCTTCCTAGCAGACATAGTTGTGGTGTCCCTCTAAACACAGAATTTTCACGTAGAGTATAGGGAAAAAGCGTATAGCATCTGCCTGGAAATTTCAATATCTCCCGAAAGCTCGGTAAATATCGCTCTTTCTCAACCAGATGAGAGATCTATCGTAAGTAGATCAGCTTCACAGAGAACTGTGAATTGTTGATTTATCTTCATTAAGGTTTAGTGCATGACATCATGACATTTGTACAACTCCATTCATTTTTCTGTTGGAAATTTTTGCTAATAGATAACCTAGTACCTCCCTTAAAGGCATAAAAGGAGGATGGCACAAAGTAACAAGATGTTCCACAGCTCTTTGTTCTAGAAAATCAATTGCACATTAACAAGGTTCCGTCTTTTAAAAAAATATTTTTCTGACTCTTATTCCTCCATGTTCTTTAAAGTATTTATTGTTGAATTACTTTTATAAAAAATGCAACCGTCTACGGAAAGATTTTTGATACTTTTTTTAGGTTTCCTAGCTAATCTATGGCTGAAGCGATAATTGTAGCTAATATCCCTAATTTTAGACAGTAATAGTTAATACTTCAGTCAGGAGGTAGAGTATTTACAGAAAACTTACATTATAAAGATTTAATGAATATAATAGTTTTCTTTGATTTTTGAACTTGACTTTTTTCAAGAAACCTTGCTCTACACAGAAAGCATAGAGGAAAGAGACGAGGATTTCAAGATTCAATTGGGATTTCTATAAGCAGGTAACTCAAGCCAAAAAACAGAAAAATATTTTGTGCGAGTGTGTTATTGATCATGTCAAAACTGCAATTTTTATATTAAGATAAAAAATTACAAAAAATTGAACCGATATAATAAATAAGTCAATCAAATTAAATAGAAAACCTCGCCCTGCCTCCGGCTTCCCTCTCCTTGACCTACAGATGCAGCAAAATTTACAGCCGATTGTTAAAGACTTAGTGCTGATTGGTGGTGGTCATAGCCACGCTATTTTGCTGAGAATGTTTGGTATGAAACCCATACCAGGAGTACGTTTGACGTTGATTACCGAAAGTTCTGATACACCGTACTCTGGGATGCTACCAGGACATATCGCTGGGTTTTACAGTCATGATGAATGCCATATTGATTTACGGCGCTTAGTGAGTTTTGCTCAAGCGCAGTTGTATCTTGACCGAGTTGTTGGTCTTGATTTAGAGAACAACAAAGTTATCTGTGCCAACCGTCCTGCGGTAACTTTTGATGTGTTGTCCATTGATATTGGTAGTACTCCCGCTGCAATATCTGTACCAGGTGCAGCAGAATATACCATCCCAGCTAAGCCAGTTGCTCAATTACTCCAATACTGGTATCAACTGTGTAAAGATGTTGCAGACAAAGTCTCCATATCACCTCAAGAACCGATGAAAATTGCAATTGTGGGTGGAGGTGCAGGCGGTGTGGAATTGGCACTATCAATGCAAGCTCATTTATCTCGGATTTTATCTCGTGTTTCAACTGAGCCGGAAAACGAGAGAAAAGCTTTGGCAATTCATCTATTCCAGCGTGAAGCTGAACTGATGCCAAGTTATCACAAGTCAGTGCGGGATCTTGTGAAGCAAGTTTTACTCCAGCGCGGTGTTCAGTTGCATCTTGGGGAAAGTGTGTGTCAAGTTAAACCACATACAGTAATTTGTAAATCTGGTTTAACAGTTGAGTGCAACTCAATTTTTTGGGTGACACAAGCATCAGCACCCCACTGGTTAAAAGTTGCAGGACTGGCGACTGATGAGCAAGGTTTTATTTTGGTTGACGATACATTGCAATCTGTATCTCACTCCCACGTCTTTGCTGCTGGCGATATTGCCACAATGGTCAATCATCCCCGTCCAAAAGCAGGAGTGTTTGCTGTACGGCAAGGCAAGCCTTTGTTTGAAAATTTGCAGCGGGTTTTGTTAGGCAAGCCCCTTAAAGCCTATAATCCACAAAAACAATATTTAAGTTTAATCGGTACGGGCGATGGACGTGCCATTGCCACACGTGGTTCTTTCACATTGCCACCTCATAAACTCCTTTGGCAATGGAAAGATTGGATTGATCGCAGATTTATGGATCGCTTTAGTGATTTGCCAGACATGAAGGGACAAGGGGGAGACACGGGGAAATTTTCTGTCTTTGCGTCACCCACTCTCCCCCTCTCTGCGTCTTCCCCCCTGATGCGTTGTGCTGGATGTGGTTCAAAAGTGGGTAGTACAGTTCTAGAGAGAGTGTTGTCCCGCATCAAGTCAGAACAACCAGTTGGAGAAGAAAGAACGGATATCATCATTGGTTTGGATGCACCAGATGATGCGGCGGTGGTGCAAGTACCAACGGGACAGTTGATGGTACATACAATTGATTATTTTCGTACTCTGATCAATGACCCATATATTTTTGGACAAATTAGCGCTAATCATTGCTTGAGTGATATTTTTGCGATGGGAGCTCTTCCTCAAAGTGCGCTGGCGATCGCCACTATTCCCTATGCTGAATCAGCCAAAGTCGAGGAAACTCTATATCAGCTCTTATCTGGTGCAGTGAAGATACTCAACCAATCTCAAGCACCTCTTATAGGAGGACACACCACCGAAGGCGCAGAACTAGGATTTGGATTATCCTGCAATGGTTTAGCTTATCCCGACAAACTGTTACGCAAAGGCGGAATGCAACCAGGACAGGTGCTCATTTTGACTAAAGCACTGGGAACAGGAACACTTTTTGCTGCTGATATGCGCCGCGAAGCCAAAGGATATTGGATTGATGATGCTGTAGAGTCGATGCTCTTGTCAAATCAAGCCGCTGCGGCGTGTTTATTAGAACATGGCGCAACTGCTTGCACTGATGTGACAGGCTTTGGCTTGCTGGGACACTTGATGGAAATGGTCTTAGCTTCTAATGTTGCAATTGAGTTACAGCTAGAAGCTATCCCAGTTTTGCCAGGCGCAAGGGAGACAATAGAAAAAGAGATTTTTAGCTCACTGCATCCAGATAACCTACGGGCATCACGTTATATTGAGAACATAGAGCAAGTTCAGAATCATCCGCTTTATCCCTTGTTATTCGATCCACAAACTGCGGGTGGACTCTTAGCCTCTATCCCAGATTCACAAACTGATAGCTGTTTAGCTCAACTCAAAGCTTTGGGGTATGAGTGTAGTTGTGCGATCGCGCGTGTCGTGGCGCAGGTTGCGGGGAAAAAGCCCGTTATGCTAATTAAGTAACACTCTGGCTAACATATTACTGTTAATTGAAGCATTTATATTGAACAATTAATAATGTAGAATTACTTAATCATTATCGAGATTTATGTTTATTTCCTCCAGTTCTCTCATACTTTGTAGTCTTACCATGTGCTTTGCGTTCTATAGTTTTTTTATCGCTTTTTACTCCGAAATTCTTTGCAACTTGACTTATCAATTCACGACTGACACCATACTTCTTTCCTAACTGTATAAAAGGAATTGTTAAGTCATGTTCTAAATTATTTGTTAACTCTAATATTGCTTTTATAGCTATCTGTCTTTCAATGCTCATTTTACGACTGTTAGGAGTAGTCATGCTCCTTAACACTTCATTATGGTTTATAGGTTCATACTCTACTTTGACTTGTAAAGAAGAGCAAATCTTATTAATTATTAGGGAGCGTTCCTCATTGGGTTTGCCTAAAATATGAATACGTTTTTCATGTATTTTATTAAATTCACTATCAACATAACTACCGTAGGCAAGTACTTGACCTAGTGCATACTTCCAATCTTTCAACATTTTGACTTCAATAACTTGCGAATCAGTAAGAATATCAATCTCACCTATGGTTATAGGCCATCCTATTTTAACTTCCTCAAGCTTCCCACCATTTTTTAAAGATTCTGCAAGTTTATTTCTATAATATGACTCGATGGAAGGTACAACACGATTTTGTAAACTCATATTTTTATTTTTCGCTGATGAAAAGTTATTTCTTAACTTTTTTGCTCTCTTCTCTGAAAGACATAAACCTTTCTATAAACTGTTCCCCTTATTCTCCCAATAGTCACGATTCCATCCTTAATAGGATGGCATAATATTCCAAATATAAAATATTAAAGTAAGTTTTTGGAGTTAAAGGTGAGTGAGGAGTGGCAGATTGTCTTTTACCGGGAGGATGATGATACTGAACCTGTACAGCAGTTTCTGCAAGACTCCTCCCTCACACCTGGAGAACTAAAACAGTTTCAGGTTCGCTTGACTCTTTTAACACAAAAAGGATTGTCTTTACTCTTGGAGCGATCAGATATCCTCGATAAGATTAAGGGAGAGAAAAACCTCTACGAGTTACGCCTAGACAATACTCCTAATAATCCACGTATTTTTTTGTGTGCTTTAGTAGGTAAGCGTTTAGTACTGCTACACGCTTTCAAAAAGAAGGGACGCAAAACCCCAAAACTAGAGATAAAAATTGCAGCTAAGCGACGGGATTTGGTACTAGCAAATGAGGAGGATAGAGAAGAAAATGAAGAATAACCCTCACTTAGGAAGTGATGTTCTGGCTTTCCTAGACGCGATTGTACCCGATACAGCAGAGACTCGTCGCGTTGAGCAGCAAGAATTCTTTCGCTTAGCTTTAACTCAGGCGATGCGGGAGATTCGTAAAAAAGCTGGACTTACCCAAGAGCAAGTCGCTGAACGTCTTGGAGTGGAACAGAGTTGGGTTTCCCAGTTGGAAAGCGTTAATCACGACCACACTTTTGAGTCAGTCATCGCCTATCTAGATGCTTTAGGAGCAAAGCTGGAATTATCGTTTGTTCTGGGAGGAGAAAAAATCTCTGTAAATCATGAGGAGACTGTTAGGGCTAAAATTGTTAGAAAAGGTTAGTTTGGTTCGTGTGAGGCGATAAATTTCTTATCGCCCAAGAGCTAATATAGCCGACGTTCGCTATGCTCAAGCTCCCTTACCAATAATCTAAAAACTGTTCTGGCACTAACCTTAATTCTCCTGATTTGAAGCGGTTAATATCTACCCAAAGAGCAGCTTTCTCTCGCTCACCTTCAGAAAAAACTAACTTCTCAAGTTGATAGAATTTGGAGTCAACAAAGTCGCTTTCATAAAGTTGAATAATTTCATGACCTGGTTGACCATTGAAAGTAAAGATATTTTCCAAACAACCCAAGTAACGAATATTTGTTAAATCTGCTTGGATTTCTTCTTGGAACTCCCGTTTGAGGGCTTCTAAGCTTGTTTCACCAAAGTCAACTCCACCACCCATTGCGCGGTAAAAAGTGACTTCCTTCACTGGATCGTAACCTTCAGAAAGGAAGATGCGATCGCCATCGCGAATCAGCCCCAAAGCTAGGACACGAATTTCCCCTGGTTTATGCATTTTTGTTGTTAGTTCACGTCAAGAAACGAAGGACGAGTGTCACTGTCCTCGATAGACCAATCTTCATTTTCGCCGCCAATGTACAATTGCTCAATAGTGACGTACTCTTGGCTGAGTTGCTTGAGAGCGTTAATGAGAATATCGAGGGCGATCGCGTCGGAAGTTCCCAAGTCAAACCAACAACGCGCCCATGTTCCCTCATACTCAAACTCACCCATATTGTGCATCAGCGCCACCAAACTTTTCTCATACCCTTGGGAATCGTAATCCATGTAGCTGAGGTCTAATCCAGTCTCTTGTACCTGGAGATTTTCTGCATTAAAAGCACCCAATTTACCCAGATAAAACCAGGAATTGAAAACCTCTTCTACATACTGTTTTTCTTTCTCAGAAGGGATTGTGCTGAATTTTAGCCAAATCCACAAATCAAAAGGATTAATCTCGCGAAACTTTACTTGCATATGTCTTAGATATTCAATCTAAATTAGTGTTTCTCACACACACCTTATTGTAGAAGAGTAGAAGGTGCGTAAGATGCAATTGAGAGTAAAGGAGTTGAGACGTGGAGGAAGAAGCAAGAAGCCGCTTTACTCCGGTGTTCCTCTGCTTCCTCTTTCCCTCATCTCCTACTGAGCAGAACTACTCAGGCTTTCCGCCGCCTTACGTCGTTCACGTTCAATTTGTCTTGCCAAATCACCTGGGAGTTGAGACTTCTTTGTTAAGGCTTTGTCAAAATTATTAACCGCCTCCTGCATCAGTTGCGAGTTTTGCTCTTTCTTCGCCTGTTCTCGCAGGATTTGAGCCTTAAGATAATACAATTCGGGGTTATCAGTTGTCACCTTTAAGGCACGGTTAGCATAGTCTAGCGCTTGAGGAAACTGTTTTAAATCCCGGTAAGCAAGAGCGATACCCCTGTCTGCTAAATACTGGGGAGCAGCATTTTTTTCTAACTTTTCAATCGCCTGTTGCGGGTTAGAAAAAGGCAAATTGACAGCCAGCATTAAATCCATGTACCCCTTGAGTAAATTGAGTTCTGGATCGTTAGCAGAGATTGCTTCGGCTTTGTCCAGATGTTGATAAACTTGACGCAGCCTGCTTAGTGCTTCTGGTGCACCCTTTACTGTACCCTCACGTTGTAAAATAACTGCTCCTTCTAAAAACAGACCAACAGCAGCATATAGATTTCCGCGCAAGGGATCTTTGGAAATTAAATTTTGTGCAGTTTCTGAAGTCTTCTTGCTATAGGCGTCTAGTGTCGCCCAATCCTTATTGGTATATGCTAAAGATGCTTTCATAGCATAGGCTAAAGGTTCATTTGGTTCTTTAGACAATGCTTGTTGCAGGTAACGGTCTGCAATTTGATAGTCTCCCTGTTGGAAAATGGCTTTGAATGCTGCTTCTGTTTTATCACCAATGTTGCGCGGCTCTTTAGTCCGAAAGGGATCTGCTGCAAAAGCAGGATTTGCCCAAGCATTAAGTACCAAGGTAGCTGCAAAAGCTACTTTCAGTAGGTGATAGAGTTTTGGACGCACAATTGTTTTCATAACTAAACCCATATCTTCTTCACTTGTCTAGAGTATATTTACGTTTACAATTGTTTTAAAGAATACTTAAAAAACAAGAATAATTTTTTTGAACTTATCTCTATTTAAGTCAAAAATTTGCAGATTATTTGACTCTGGTAATTTTTCTATGTTCCCATGCTTGCTGTAGCTATTGTTCAAGAGTAATTTTGCCACAATGGAGAGAAGCGTCGTGGGGTGAGTCCAGCGCTGCGGGAGGTTTCCAACGCCAGATACCTACGGAGGGAAACCCTCCTGCAGTACTGGCTCCTCCGCAGGCGACTGGCGCTCGCGCAGCGTATCCGTAGGATTCACCCGAAGGGGGTTCTCCCCGTTGTGGCGACTTCGGAAGAGAAGTACGAGCGGTAGTTTCCACCATTCGTAACTTCAAACAGAAGCAGGATATTTCTTGCTGCAAGATAGATTTTGCTAATGTATCGAATGCGCTCTAAATTTTTCGGGACTTTGCAGTCGCTTGCAGTGTAGTTAATAAATAAGTTGCTGACTTTTTTTTGGTAATCTCAACAAATGCTCTATCTCAGAAACCTAACTTATCATCCCACGGCTTGCCCAACAGCTATTCTCAAATCAATCAACCTGGAATTAGCACCCCAGCAGCTAGGTCTAATTATCGGACCAAGTGGTTCTGGTAAAAGTACGTTACTTGAAATTTTGTCTGGACTTGCTGAACCAACATCAGGTTCAGTTTTTTGGCGCGAACAAGAACTGATAGCCGAACAGCTGCAACAACTGGCTGGCTTGGTCTTTCAGTTTCCTGAGAGGCATTTTTGTGGCGGTTCTCTTTTAGAAGAATTGCGCTTGGGACATCCAGAGTTAGGAATAGAGCGAGTTAAGCAAGCACTAGCAGAAGTAGGATTAGAGCATTTAGGGCTTAGTACAGCACCTTATGCTTTGAGTGGAGGTCAGCAGAGGCGTTTAGCTTTGGCCGTGCAGTTGATTCGTCAACCACATTTATTACTATTAGATGAACCAACAGCTGGTTTGGATTGGTCAATGCGTCAGCAATTGGTTAGTTTATTGGCAAAACTGAAACAAGATTGGACTCTACTGGTTGTAACTCACGATGCTGGGGATTTGTTGGCTATAGCAGACCGTTGTTGGACCCTCAAACATGGTGAATTAGAATCAGTAGATCCTGTAGCACTGGGTGCTGAGAAAGAACCTCAAGCAGCAGTGTGAAGGGAAAGTGGTGAGAGTGGGAGAAGACAAATATTGACCAAGCCCCTTTGGGGCGGCAACGCTTAAGAGGGAACGCTTAACAGTGAAGGAACTAGCTCCCAATTTTGGGTACAAGCCCGTTGTGTTGTTCCCAAGGCGCGAAGAAAAAAGGCGTCCTTGTTGAAATCAAGAGCTTTTAAGTATGGGGATTCCCTGTTGCCTGTTGGCTGTTGGCTGTTGCCTGTTGCCTATTCCCTTTTAATAATGACTCATTTGGCAAAACTGACTGATGTGCAGTTGTGCTTCACCATGATCTGGAATCCAAGCTAACCATTCCTCATCAGACACCTGACACAGCAGCAATGCTTCGTCAAAACTGTAGGGGTTAGGAAGTTCCAAGAGCTTCACCCAAATGTGAGCGTGGAAATCCTGTGGTAACTCTGTGAGGAAAAACTGGCTTGACCAATCCGGATTTTGCCATATGGCTTGCATGGCAGAATCTGGTCTACTTAAATCTAGTTTCATGGCTTTGCTTTAGCCTTCACTAATGGGCTAATACAATATTATTTCTGTAACTAAGACTACAAAATAAGCCATGCTTTTGAAAAGTCACTGTTTTATAACTTTACGTTTCTCGTTGTGAGTGTTTGATTGTGTTGCAAGCTGGCTCGGTTGAGACTTTATGGGCGGTAGACTGGTAACTGAATGACATTCCCCGCTTATAAATCTCATAAAATATGACAACAACTCCTTTACCATCGCTGCGCGAGCAACAACATCCGCTCATTCGTCAACTGGCAGATTCTATAGAAGCAGCATGGCATAAGCATTTGGACTTGTCACCCTACCATTTGCCTGATGAGTTTGGGTATGTAGAAGGTCGCTTAGAAGGAGAGAAACTAACGATAGAAAACCGCTGCTATCAAACGCCTCAGTTCCGAAAAATGCACCTAGAACTGGCAAAGGTGGGAAATTTGCTAGATATATTGCACTGCGTTATGTTTCCCCGTCCAGAATACGACATACCAATGTTTGGGTGTGATTTAGTTGGAGGAAGAGGTCAAATTAGTGCGGCGATCGCAGACCTTTCTCCACTCAACTCCCAGCACGCTCTCCCAAAATCATATGCTTCTGCACTGGTGACACTACCTGAGTTGAACTTCTCCCAGCCGAGGGAATTACCTGAGTGGGGAGATATCTTTTCAGAATTTTGCATTTTTGTACGTCCCAGTTCCCCTGAAGAAGAAAATCTATTTCTCTCCCGCACGCAGGACTTTTTAGAAATACATTGCACGCAAGCGAGCATCTCTCAAACCGTTTCATCAGAACAGGCGGTGCAAATTCTCGCTGGACAGCGCAATTACTGTACAAAACAACAACAAAACGACAAAACCCGCCGTGTACTGGAAAAAGCTTTTGGTTTAGATTGGGCAGAACAATACATGACTACAGTTTTGTTTGATATGCCAAATTAGTCATAAAATCAAAAGTCAAAAAACTTCTTTTCTTCCCCCACCTCCCCCACTTCCCCATCTGTAGATTCTGCTACGTTTTCCAGCAACCGATAAATGTAGAATTCATTTAACTCAAGCAAAATCGAGCCACAAAATGGTTCTTTGTAAAATGTAACCTTCATCCCTCAAGAGCTTGTCTATGATGTTCGTAATCAAGTTGGGATTAGCCGCCATTCAGTCAAAGGCAATCAACTTACCTCGTTGGTCATAGTTCTTCTCTAAAAGGAAATGCAGTTGTTACTTAGTTTTCTTTGTTATCTAGTGAGATAGACAAATCGTACTGTTGTCACTTTATTTCAAAAATCTGTAGGAAATACACCAGTTGCATTTGCATTCAATACAGTTGTTGTGGGGCGGATATCTTGTCCGCTTCTAGTTAAGGACGGGCGAGACGCCCATCCTACAACAGACACTTTGCAAGGGCGGCGGGAACCCTTCTTGCGATTCTCTGTTACCTGTAAGTGTCTTTAAGAAAATCTCCGCAATTGCCATCGTGTTTGATTATGATAGCCTCCTTTAGGCAGTGGATTTTCAGTGCTACTGAGCTTTTAACCACTGTCATTTCTCCTATGCATTCCTGCATTTCATTTGCACTCAGATGCGCTAAGTGCTTGGTGATTCACAGTAGATAACTTGTCAGTTATGACGCACTTCTTTATCGTCTGGATACCCGCCAAAATAAGGGTTTTTTGTATTGAGAAAAATAGATTGCTATTTACTAAAAACTCTTTTTGACTTAATCCAATTGCGCCTAACTCGCTTTTTTACTTCATAGATGCAAAATTTCAACTAATAGGCAAGACCATGTCAAGGGTGAGTGATCAGTCAAGCATAAGGGAGCAGTTACTTGAGAATGATAAACCACAGATTTGGTGGTTAATTGCTGTTTCCTTGCCAGTCATAGTTGCTACTGGAGTCCTAAGCATAGCCAAAATGGAGCAATTAAAAAAGTTCAATACGCCCGCACCCAGTGCGCCAGTCGCTACAAGTATTAATGCTTTAGGGCGTTTGGAACCTCGAGGAGACGTTATTAAACTGTCTGCCCCAGCAGGACTACAAGGTACGTCACGAGTAGAACAAATTTTTGTCAAAGAAGGGGAGCGGGTTAAAAGAAACCAAGTCATTGCAATTTTGGATAACTTCCCAACCAGTCAAGCCGCAGTAGAAGAGGCTACAGCAAAACTGCAAGAAGCCCGTGCTAATTTAGCAAATGTCAAAGCTGGCGCTCCAAGAGATATTCAAGCTCAAAGAGCCGTGATTGCTCGCCTAGAAGCACAATTGCGTGGAGAACTAGATTCTCAACAAGCAGCGATCGCTCGTGTGCAAGCACAGTTAGGAGGGGAAAAAATTGCCCTACAAGCTACGCTCAATCGCATCCAAGCCGAACTGCAAGGGCAAAGAGATGCTTTCAGAGCGACGGTTTCGCGTATACGAGCTGAACAACGTAATGCCCAAGTCGATCTTCAACGCTATGAGATGTTATACAAAGAAGGTGCGATTTCTCAGCAGGAACGCGACAGAAGGCGATTGAGTGCAGAAACTTCGTCTGAGCAAGTTGCAGAAGCCCAAGCTAATCAAAAGCAAACAGTCGCAACTTTGCGACAGCAACTTGCTGAAGCGAGAGCCAATCAAGTCAAAACTATAGCAACTTTGCAACAGCAACTGGTCGAAGCTAGGGTTCTCCGGGACAAAACTCTCGCAACTTTGCAAAGACAAATTGAGGAAGAAAGAGCCAAATTTAACAGAATTCAAGAATCTCGTCCAATTGATTTACTAGTAGCACAAGCACAAGTTAGCAATGCAATTGCTGTTTTGAGAAAAGCACAAGCTCAACTGAATTTAAGCTATGTCAAAGCACCAGTCTCTGGTGAAATTTTAAAAATTCATACGAAAGCAGGAGAAAGCTTGAGTGCAAATGGCATTGCTGAACTTGGACGCACTGATCAGATGATGGTGATTGCTGAAGTTCCTGAAGATAGTATTGGTAAGGTGCGTCTCGGTCAACAAGCTGTCATAACCAGCGATAATGGAGCTTTTAGCGGAGAATTACAAGGAACTGTTGCCGAGATTGGTAGAAAAATTGGCAAAAAAGATGTGCTAAATACAGATCCAGCAGCAGATATTGATGCCAGAGTTGTAGAAGTGAAAATTGCCCTGACTTCACAAGATAGCAAACGAGTTGCAGGCTTAACTTACGCCAAGGTTGTTGTTGACATTAATATTTAAAAACTCAATTGATATTTATGAGCTATTAGTGAATAACTCATAAGTCATGATTAAGGACTAATAACTGAGGATAAAATAACTGAGGATGAGAAATGATTGGCAAAATACCTCTGGCATGGCTACAACTTAAACGAGATAAAACTCGTTTAGCTGTGGCACTAGCAGGAATTGCTTTCGCTGACATTTTAATGTTTATGCAGCTTGGTTTTCGGGATTCTCTGTATTATAGTAACGTTCAGTTTCATACAAGTTTACAAGGTGATATTGTTTTAATTAATAATCAATCTAATGCTTTGTTGGCAATGAAGAGCTTTTCACAACGGCGGTTGTATAAAGCTTTAGATTTACAGGCAGTGAAAAGTGTACACCCAATATATCTAGACTATACCCCATGGAAAAATCCTTTAACTGGGCGTTCGCGTAACCTCCTAGTCATTGGTATGAATCCAGCAACTAACCTCTTGGATTTACCTGGAGTGCAGGAAAATTTTGATAAAATTAAATTGCCAGATATTGTTTTATATGACCGCTCTTCTAGACAGGAATATGGACCAATTGCTGCTAATTTTATACAAGGAAAAACTATAACAGCAGAAGTCAATACTCGCAAAATTAAAGTAGGAGGACTATTTACTTTAGGTGCATCATTTGGTGCGGATGGTAATTTAATTACGAGCGATGTCAACTTTTTGCGTATATTCTTCCACCGTCAAAGAGGATTAATTGATATTGGTCTCATTAGATTAAAACCAGGAACAGATACAAACGTTGTTGCTCAAAGTTTGAAAAATTATTTACCCAGAGATATCAAAGTTTTAACTAAGCAAGAATTTATTGATTACGAAAGACACTATTGGGAGAGCGGTACAGCAATAGGTTTTATTTTCACGTTAGGTACAATCATGGGTTTTATTGTAGGAACTGTGATTGTCTATCAAATCCTTTATACTGAAGTAGCAGATCATTTAGCCGAATATGCAACACTAAAAGCAATAGGCTATACACAAAATTATTTATTATTAGTAATTCTTCAAGAGGCTCTAATTTTAGCATTTTTAGGTTATGTACCAGGATTTACTATAACTATGTTTTTATATAATCAAGCAAGAGCGGCAACTCTACTACCAGTCTTTATGGGTTTTGGAAGAGCGATTATGGTACTCATTTTGACTGTTCTGATGTGCTTTATTTCTGGTACTATTGCCATGAGGAAATTGCGTTCTGCTGATCCAGCAGATATCTTTTAAAAAATAAGAATAGCTAGATTTTTGAATTGTTAATTCTCAAAAATAAAATTTACCCCTTAATTTATGCTGAGCAAAGAACCTGTCATTTCCATTCAACATCTTAACCACTACTACGGAAAAGGTACACTCAAAAGACAAATTCTCTTCGATATTAATCTGGAAATTTATCCAGGAGAAATTGTGATTATGACTGGACCGTCGGGTTCAGGTAAGACAACACTACTGAGCTTAATTGGTGGTTTGCGGTCTGTACAAGAGGGAAGTCTAAAATTTTTAGGTTTAGAACTTTATAGGGCTAACCAGAAAAAACTCGTTAATATCCGGCAAAAGATTGGTTATATTTTCCAAGCTCATAACTTGTTGGAGTTTTTAACTGCTAGGCAAAATGTGCAAATGGCGGTGGAACTGAATAAATATATTTCTCATGAACAAGCCATTGCTAAAGCAGAAGCTATGCTCAGAGCAGTTGGCTTAGGAGATCGAGTTGATTATTACCCAGAAAATCTTTCTGGGGGACAAAAACAAAGGATTGCGATCGCCCGCGCTTTGGTCAATAATCCACCGTTAGTACTAGCAGACGAACCCACAGCAGCTTTAGACAAACAATCAGGACGTGATGTCGTAGAATTGATGCAGCGCCTTGCTAAAGAACACGGAACATCTATACTATTAGTCACACACGACAACCGTATTTTGGATATCGCTGACCGCATTGTGGAGATGGAAGATGGTATTCTAGCTCGTGATTCATATGGTAAAGTCACCTCCAAAGGGGGAATGCAAAATTCAAAACTATAGGACTCCTATTTGATTTTTGAAAGACACGTGGGATGGGCATTGCTATCAAAGCTCATGTGATAGATATTAGAGATATGAGTAGGCAATGCCCACACAAAAGAAAACTGCTGTATGTACAGACTTCTGCCCTTGTCTAAGATTTCATCGACTCAATGCTTTAGCAATGTTCGTCTGGTCGCCACAGATATGGATGGGACCTTGACAAAGGAAGGAAAATTTACTAGCGCACTATTGCAAAGTTTGCAGGATTTAGCAACTGCTGGCATTAAGGTCGTGATTGTCACTGGACGGAGTGCTGGTTGGGTGAGTGGTGTAGCATATTATTTGCCTATCATCGGTGCTATAGCTGAAAATGGTGGTTTGTTTTTCTTTGGTGGAAGTGAGAAATCGGTTGCTTTAACAGCCATTCCTGACTTGATAGCACATCGTCAGCACTTGGCATCGGCTTTTCAACAATTACAAACTCAATTTCCGCATATTCAAGAATCCACTGATAATCGTTTTCGTCTCACTGACTGGACATTTGATGTGCAATCTTTAAGCACAGATGAACTCAAGACCCTGAGTTATCTTTGTCAGCAAATGGGTTGGGGTTTTACCTACAGCAATGTCCAGTGTCACATTAAACCGCTGGGACAAGATAAGGCAATTGGGCTATTGCAGGTGTTGCGGGAATATTTTCCCCAGTATACTCCAGAACAAGTCGTGACTGTTGGCGATAGTCCCAACGATGAAAGTTTATTTGATGAGCGTTATTTTCCTGTCTCTGTTGGCGTGGCAAATGTGCTGGAATATGCCAATCAACTTCAACATCAGCCTGCATATGTGACTTCTGGTGCGGAAGGTGAGGGTTTTTGTGAATTGGCGCAATTGATGATAAACGTGAGATGATAAACGCGATAAGAAGGAGCGATTAACCTTGCCTTCTCCTACGGAGACAAAGAGGGCAAAGGCACGCCACAGGACTTACGGCGATGCTCCAAAGGAGCTGCCCAAAGGGCGATCGCTAACTTATACTAAGTTGCATTCAAAAACCTCACCCCCCCCTCAGGGCACCCCTCTCCTTAGCAAGGAGAGGGGCGGGGGTGAGGTGACACCTATGAACGCAACTCGGTATTAATCATCTCCAAAGCTGCATCGTCTGTGGGGACACAGTATGCTGTGCTCCCATCGGTGGTGTGTGCTGGAGAATCAATTGGCAATAGTTAACAGTAACGCGGAAGCCCCCACTCGGACTTCGTCCCGCTTCGCTAACAACGACAGTAGGGTGAGGATGGACAACGATACCCGCTTCTTATCTCTAGTTCCTACTATTACCTAATTGATCTGGCTTGGGCACAACGAGAACCTTATCAACACGATTCCCATCCATATCCATGACCTCTAATCGCATACCCTGCCATTCAAAATGATCTGCTGCGGAGGGTATGCGACCCAGATGCGCCATGACAAAACCACCTAATGTTTGATAGCTGCCTCGGTCTTCGTGTGACCACTCCTCAACATCGAAGAGTTCAAAAAACTCATCTACAGACAACATACCATCCAACAACCAAGAACCATCCTCTCGTTGGACAATTTGAGGGTCTTCCTGGTCATCAATAGAAGGAACATCACCCACAATTTCTATCATGACGTCGTTAAGAGTGACTAATCCCTGAATCACACCATACTCATCCACAACCAACGCCATGTGCGTAACGGTTTGCTTGAACAACTCCAACACTTTCAATCCTCTTGTGCTTTCTGGCACATATACAGGCTGTCGCAATCCAACCGTCAAATCCAACTTCTCGCCGCAGAAACTCCGGGCTAACAAGTCAGTGACTGGAACGATGCCTAGTACATTGTCAAGCCCCCCTTGACAAACCGGATACCGAGAATAGCCACCATCAATAATCTTCCTGCGGTTTTCTTCAGTAGAGTCCTCCAAGTCCAACCAGACAATATCCGGTCGGGGTGTCATGAACGAGTTAACGGGGCGATCGCCAAAACGAAATACTCGCTCGACCATATCTTGTTCTGCTTCCTCGAAGGTTCCCTCCTCCGTACCTTGCTCTATTAATACTCTGATTTCCTCCTCTGTCACTTGTGGCTCTGTGGAAGGTCTGATGCCCAATAAACGCAGCACCGTCTCTGTGGAAACAGTCAACAAATAAACAATAGGAGAGCCAATTCTTGCCAGCATCCGCATTGGTATGGCAACAACGGAAGCAATTGGTTCTGGACGACTTAATGCGAGGCGCTTGGGAACAAGTTCACCAAGAATCAGCGTCAAGTAGGTAATAACTAAAATTGCCAATCCATTCGCCAACTGTCCTTTATAAGGTTCCACAAAAGGGATAAAACTTAGAATAGGCATAAGTCTCTTGGCAATGGTTTCTTCACCATAGGCACCCGATAAGATAGTCAGAAGTGTGATCCCAATCTGAACGGTGCCCAGAAACTGATTCGGCGAAGATGCCAATTCCAAAGCAGCGCGGGCTTTAGCATCACCCCGTTCGGCAAGCTGTTGTAGACGCACCTTTCGTGCTGAGACAATCGCCAATTCTGACATGACAAACAAACCATTGGCGAGAATCAAAAGAAGAATAATTAGAATTTCGATTGCTGGGGACATTTCTATAAATTGCCGATCTGATCGACCAACTGTGCTTAACCTTAACCTCTTAGTATTAAGTATCCAAGGTGTGATGACGAAACACGCTGAATACAGAAAAGTAATAAACCATAACTCATAAGTTAGTAGGTAACGCTGATTCGTATATTAACGATTTAGTCAGTAAATTCGTAAGTGGTCATTGTACTAGGGTATTAATGACTCTATAGCCAGGCTTCTTCCTCTGTCTAGACTTTTAAAATAGTTGAAGTAGGCGTTACTATTATGCTTGCCTGTGAGCAGAACTTCCTCATATTTTTTTACCTATGGCATTTTCTTCCATTGTGCGTGCTCTAGGGCGGTCTCCGCTCACCACTGAACTTCTCTCCAAGTTAAATCGGCAATCAGAGTTGTTGTTAAGTGGTATTCCTCGTTTGCCCAAAGGCTTGGTAGCTTCGGCATTGGCTCAAACAGAGACCAAGAATTTGTTCGTGATCTGTGCAACTCTGGAGGAAGCCGGACGTTGGACATCACAACTGGAGGCAATGGGATGGCAAACAGTACATTTTTATCCAACCTCCGAAGCGTCTCCGTACGAACCATTTGATCCTGAAACTGAGATGACCTGGGGACAGATGCAAGTCCTCGCGGATTTGGTGCAACTGGGCAAAGGGAGAGATCAGGGGGATGAGGGAGATAAGGAAGCAAAATCATCCTCATTTCTTTCATCGCCTTCACCTAAGATGGCGATCGTCGCTACTGTTGCTGCACTACAACCCCATTTACCACCAGCAGAAACTTTTAAACCTTTCTGTCTGACTCTGAAGAGAGGTATGGAATTTGACCTTGATGCCTTCAGTGAACAGATAACAAAACTGGGTTACGAAAGAGTACCTTTGGTGGAAACAGAAGGACAGTGGAGTCGGCGCGGCGATATTGTTGACGTGTTCCCAGTTTCCTCAGAGTTGCCCGTACGACTGGAATGGTTTGGTGACGAAATTGAACAGTTACGAGAATTTGACCCAGCAACCCAACGTTCCGCCGCCCTGGACAAAATAGACCAGCTGATTCTCACTCCTACAAGCTTTGCCCCCATAGTCATGGCAGCACTTAAGGATAGTACTAAGTTTAAAGTGCTGAATGCTCAGTTAAATGAGGACTCAGAACTGAATCCTCAAGATTCAGAACTCCTGGAAGGAAGCCGTCGCTTTTTGGGGTTAGCTTTTGATAAACCTGCTTCCCTATTAGATTATTTACCTGAAAACACCCTCATTGCTGTTGATGAACCAGAACAGTGTCATGCTCATAGCGATCGCTGGGTAGAAAATGCCGAAGAGCAATGGGAATTGCTTGGAAGCAGGGAAGATGAGGAGATTTCCACCCCATTGCCAAGAGTGCATCGCTCTTTTGATGAATGTCTTGCTGATACGGCAAGATTTAAAAAAGTCAATTTATCAGAACTGGTTGAGGAAAATTCTGGCATTAATCTCGCCAGTCGCAGAGTGCCAGTCATGCCACACCAATTTGCCAAAATTGCAGAAACACTGCGACAAGAACGTGATCGCAAGTTCTCAATTTGGCTGATTTCTGCCCAGCCTTCCCGTTCTGTGTCTCTGTTGCAAGAACATGACTGTCCTGCCCAGTTTATTCCTAACCCCCGCGACTACCAAGCAATTGAAAAGCAGCAAATCAACCATACACCAGTCGCCCTCAAATATTCTGGTCTTGCTGAACTAGAAGGTTTCATTCTGCCTACATTCCGGTTGGTAGTCGTGACTGACCGTGAATTCTACGGTCAGCATACCCTGGCAACTCCCAGCTACATCCGTAAGCGCAGAAAAGCTGCTTCTAAACAAGTTGATCCCAATAAGCTGCGTCCAGGAGATTTTGTTGTCCACAAAAACCACGGCGTCGGTAAATTTATTAAGCTAGAGAGTCTGACAATTAACGACGAAACCCGTGAGTATTTGGTAGTGCAGTATGCCGACGGTTTATTACGAGTCGCAGCTGACCAAGTCGGTGTTTTATCGCGGTTGCGCACGACAAGCGATAAACCACCAGAACTCAACAAGATGACAGGTAAAGCTTGGGAAAATACAAAAAACAAAGTCCGCAAAGCCATCAAGAAATTGGCGGTGGACTTACTCAAGCTGTATGCATCGCGATCGCAACAAAAAGGCAATGCTTACCCACAGGATACTCCTTGGCAGCAAGAACTGGAAGACTCTTTCCCTTACCAAGCCACAATCGACCAGCTCAAAGCTGTACAGGATGTCAAACGGGATATGGAAAGCGATCGCCCAATGGATCGCTTAGTTTGTGGGGATGTCGGTTTTGGGAAAACAGAAGTGGCAATTCGCGCCATTTTCAAAGCTGTCACGACTGGCGGAAAACAAGTGGCGCTGCTAGCGCCGACGACCATCCTGACTCAGCAACATTACCACACCCTAAAAGAACGCTTTGCTCCTTACCCCATTAACGTCGGTTTACTCAACCGCTTCCGTACTGCTGAAGAACGCCGCGATATTCTCAAACGACTGGCGACAGGAGAGTTAGATGTGGTCGTTGGGACACACCAACTTTTAGGTAAGGGCGTAGCCTTCCGCGACTTGGGACTTTTGGTAGTGGATGAAGAACAGCGGTTTGGGGTGAACCAAAAAGAGAAAATTAAAGCCCTGAAAACTCATGTTGATGTGCTGACACTTTCTGCGACTCCGATTCCCCGGACTTTGTATATGTCCTTGTCGGGGATTCGGGAAATGAGTTTGATCGCGACACCACCCCCATCTAGACGACCGATTCAAACTCATTTATCACCAATGAATCCGGAAAGCATCCGCAGTGCGATTCGCCAAGAACTCGACCGAGGCGGACAAGTGTTTTATGTCGTCCCGCGAGTTGAAGGAATTGAGGAAATTGCAACAGAGTTGCGGGAGATGATCCCCGGAGCGAAAATTGCTATTGCTCACGGTCAAATGGAAGAAAGCGAGTTAGAATCAACGATGCTTTCTTTTAGCAACGGAGAAGCTGATATCCTCGTATGTACCACGATTATTGAATCTGGTTTGGATATCCCACGAGTCAATACTATCTTGATAGAAGATGCTCACCGCTTCGGTTTAGCTCAACTGTACCAACTGCGAGGTCGTGTTGGTCGTGCGGGAATTCAAGCTCATGCATGGTTATTTTATCCCAAGCAGCGATCGCTATCCGATGCCGCCCGCCAAAGGTTAAGAGCGATACAGGAATTTACGCAACTTGGTTCCGGGTATCAGCTGGCAATGCGGGATATGGAAATCAGGGGTGTCGGTAACTTGCTGGGTGCAGAACAGTCGGGGCAGATGGAAGCCATTGGTTTTGATTTATACATGGAAATGCTAGAAGAAGCTATCCGTGAAATCAGAGGACAAGAAATTCCCAAAGTTGACGATACACAGATTGACCTTAGCCTCACAGCATTCATGCCAGCTGATTATATTACCGATTTGGATCAGAAGATGAGTGCTTACCGTGCAGTTGCGGCTGCAAAATCCAAAGAAGAACTATCTCAAATTGCTGCTGAGTGGAATGACCGATACGGTACAATTCCCAAACCAGCGACTCAACTGTTGCGAGTCATGGAACTGAAACAGCTGGCGAAGAAACTAGGATTTAGCCGGATTAAACCAGAAAACAAACAGCACATCGTTTTAGAAACCCAGATGGAAGAACCTGGTTGGAATTTGTTGGCAGAGAATTTACCAGAAACTCTGAGGTCACGCTTTGTTTACTCTCCTGGTAAAGTAACAGTGCGAGGTTTAGGAGTTATGAAAGCAGAGCAACAATTGCAAACCTTAATTGATGCTTTGGGTAAGATGCAGGGTGCGGTTGTGGAGGAGGCTCTTGTTTGAAATGGTAAAGACGCAATTGTAGCCAATATAGTTGCTGATAAATTCACAAGCTTGATCCCAAAGCTAAACAAATAAAGCCTGCTGAAGCAGGCTTTATTTGTTTAGCCGTAAACTCTACCCTTTTTCAGGGAACCGTACCACATGATTCATTTAGAATCGCTATGTATTTGCCTATTTTTCAAAAATTGTATTTGCAATACTTATCACAGTGTCTGCAATCACCTATTAGATAATCTATATCTTTACATTTTGTAACATAGCTTACATTCTACCGATTAATGAAAAGCGTAAAATCAGATGCTTTAATAGGTAAAATTAGTACGATATATAGCCTAAGTATGAACAAAATATCTCTTTTTCCCTAGAAAACTACACCTGCGGATACTGTGTTGTTTTGGGTGAACTCATTTAAATTCGAGATATGAAATGACTATTACCAACATCAGATTTCAAAAAGTATAAAAAGTCCCTTTAGAATTTTTTTATAGTATTGTATTACGTAGGACAGTTTTTAACTCTGCAGTCAGTTTAAATGTAAATGATATACGGGGTTTACAAAACTAAACATTCCGTGTATACATATATTTTGTAATGCCATAATTCTATTTCAAAAGCTACTGAAATAGATTTTATGGTTGGCTAAGAAGCCGCAACCAAATACTCCAAAATCTGAGGAACATTTATTCACGACTATGCTTAAAACAACTAATCATCGGCAAATTTTCTTCTCCACCTTTGTTCATGCTGGTTTAGCAACTCATCAAACAGGAAATCAGAACCAAGTTGCTGAACCTAAAGTAGATTTACTGGAACCATTACGTCATTGGCTCGATTCTTGGGAAATTCAAAATCAAAAATTGGCGAGATTTATTGCAAAAATGATCCCCGCTCAATGTCCTTTTGAGAGAGATATTATTCTTTTTGGTCGCAAAGTTGCTCACATTCCTCCTATGTGCAAGTTAAATCCGCTGTATGACCAATTTGTGGGATTACGTTTTCGTGCTTTGTGCTATCTAGCTGATGTCTGCGGTGAGGATATTCAATCTTACTGCTAGTCTGTTAACAAAGTACCTTGTATGGAAATCCTAGATTATGAGTGAGAAACGACGAAGGTGACTATGAGTGATAATTAAGACTCAATGTAAGGGATATCAATGATATCAATGTAAATGCGATCGCTATCAAAGATCATCGAAAACAGCCAAAACAAGCGAGAAGTTCAACAGGAAATGGCACGGAGTGCAGTAACCTAAAGGATAGTTACAGTCAAGATGCTACTGCAAGGATATAAGCATAAAGCCATCCTGTAGATGCTTGGAGTTTCATTAGAATTGATCAGTTAGTAAGTGGAAAAAGTATTTTCAAGCAGGGAGTAGAGGGCTTAAAGCTCAGGTACAAAGGAAGTCAGGGATTTCTGAATTGAGATAGCGTCCAAAGTTTCTTACTCATTCATATTTTTGAGCGTTGCTATTGCTGAAGGCGATATCTGATTCATCCCGTTTCATCTTAAGATTGATACAGATGGCAAGCTTCGGGAGCAGGGGAAGCAGGGGGAGCAAGAAAAGTGATTTGTATCAAGAATTTCGTGAAATGGTATCAGATAGCGGAAGATCCAGCACTTAAATATGGTGTCTAGAATGACTGGGAATGTAGCAATGAAGAGAAAAATGACATTTCTATCTACTGGAATACCTAGATGGATTGCCAACCCTCCTAGAACAACCTCCCATCCGTGTGGTGAATGGAACCCCACAAAAATATTGATGATGTGAATAGAATAATACAGCAGCAATTCCTGAGTCAGAAGTAAAAGTTGTTCTATATCTGGCTCTTGACTTGAATAGGTGTACCTTAATAAAAATGCAAAGCGCTGTAAATTATGGAAATAAAAGTAGAAAGTCAACCCAGCAAAGAGCAACTCAACGAATTGGGAGTGTCCAAATGGGCGATTTGGACAAAGGAAGTCTCAAAGTTTCCTTGGACCTATGACACTCAAGAAACTTGCTATTTTTTAGAAGGTGATGTCATTGTTACACCGAATGATGGACAACCAGTGCAAATGGGCAAAGGTGATTTGGTAACTTTTCCGGCTGGAATGTCCTGCACTTGGGAAATTAGAAGCGATGTGAAGAAACACTATAGCTTTGACTAGTAGACAGATAAATGATGAATTAGGGAACAAAGACTATTGCCATAATTCATCACTCAAGAGTTGATCATCTATCCTGGAAAAGGTGCAATCTTTCATAAGGACGCTGAGAAAAAATGTTATTGCATTTAAGCACCTGGCAGGAAGTTGAGGCTTATCTCCAGCAGTCTCAGGGTATTATCTTGCCTATTGGTTCCACAGAACAACACGGACCAACGGGATTAATTGGTACAGATGCGATTTGTGCAGAAGCGATCGCCCGTGGTGTAGGTGAAGCAACCCAAGCAATGGTTGGTCCAACAATTAATGTGGGCATGGCGTTACATCACACTGCTTTTCCTGGCACAATAAGTCTGCGTCCCAGTACAATGATTCAAGTTGTGCGTGACTATATCACTAGCTTAGCCAAAGCAGGATTTACAAAGTTTTACTTCATCAACGGACACGGTGGTAACATCGCCACCCTCAAGGCAGCTTTTTCTGAAACATACGCCTACTTGGAAGATTTACAAATTCCCAACGCCGAACGTGTGCAATGCCAAGTTGCGAACTGGTTTATGTGCACTTCAGTCTACAAGTTAGTAAAAGAATTATACGGTGATCAAGAAGGCTCCCATGCCACGCCTAGTGAAGTCGCTGTCACTCAGTTTGTGTATCCAGAGGCGATTAAGCAAGCACCCCTTTCAGAAGAAGTTGGCACCGGACATAAAATTTATAGTGCTACTAACTTCCGCCAGAAATATCCAGATGGCAGAATGGGTTCAAATCCGGCGTTGGCAACACCCGAACATGGTCAGCAGTTTTACGAGTTGGCAGTCAAAGAACTCAGTAACGGGTATCTGGAGTTTCTCAATGCATGAACCCTGATTGCAGGGGAAAAGCAAATTTCCCCCCTGCCTCTCATCAATGACCAGCTACACCTTCTTGCCGTGCTGCACGTTGCACAGCACCAGCAACAGCAGTAACCACACGGTCATCAAACACAGAAGGAATGATGTGTTCCTTGTCAAGGTCTGAAGGTTTAATCAAGGACGCGATCGCACTAGCTGCTTCCAGATACATTGTGGTGGTAATCGTTGCTGCCCGACAATCCAAAGCACCACGAAAGACGCCAGGAAAAGCGAGGACGTTATTGATTTGATTTGGGTAGTCACTACGACCTGTAGCCATGACTGCAACATCGTTTTGGACTAATTCTGGATGAATTTCAGGAATTGGATTTGCCATTGCAAATACAATTGGATCTTTTGCCATTGAACGCACCATTTCTGGTGTTAAAACCCCTGGTACACTCAAACCAATAAAGACATCTGCACCTTGCATGGCACCTGCCAACGTTCCTTGTGCCTTCACCGCAAATTCACGCTTTTCTTCTGTCAAGTCAGTGCGACTGGTGGAAAGAATACCTTTTGAGTCGCACATCCAGATTTTTTCTGCCCCTGCTTTCTGGAGCAATCGGGCGACTGCAACCCCAGCAGCCCCAGCACCATTAACAACGATGCGGATATCTGCTATTGACTTATGTACCAGTTTCAAGGCGTTAAATAGTGCCGCTAAAGTGACAATTGCCGTGCCATGTTGGTCATCGTGAAAAACGGGGATATCTAATTCCTTCCGGAGTTTTGCTTCAATTTCAAAACAGCGAGGAGCAGCGATATCTTCTAAATTTACACCCCCAAAGACCGGAGCAAGATTTTTGACAGTTTCGACAATCTTATCAGTATCTTGAGTATCAAGGCAGATAGGAAAGGCATCAATCCCAGCGAACTCTTTAAAGAGCATAGCTTTGCCTTCCATAACCGGTAGGGCTGCTGCTGGACCGAGATTTCCCAATCCTAAAACAGCACTGCCATCAGTCACAATCGCAACAGTGTTGTGTTTAATAGTTAGGTTGTAAACTTCTTCCGGATTTTGAGCGATCGCAGTACAGATTCGCCCAACCCCTGGCGTGTAAGCCATTGCCAAGTCAGACACACTCTTGAGAGGAATTCTGCTGGCAATGCTAATTTTCCCACCACGATGTAGATTAAAGGTGCGGTCATAGACATTAAGTACCTTAATATCTGGCAATGTCTTAACAGCTTGCACAATCAGCTCAGCGTGTTCAGTACTGGCGGCATCTACGGTAATTTCGCGAATGGAAATAGCTCTTGTTTGCTCGATTAAATCAATTTGACCAAAATTACCACCACTGGTTGAGATTGCATTGGTTACGCTAGCTAACATTCCAATGCGGTTAGGAATCTCCAGGCGGAGTGTCAAGCTAAAACTAGAATTAGGGGTCAGGTCTGCCATGCTTTGTTGGTTGTGGGTCTTAGATTTTAGATTTTAGATGCAATTGATGGGTTAAATTCTAGTTAAACCTTAAAATCTAAAACTATCTACTGTAAACCAGCCAAAATTTACGAGTTGTACCAGTTGAGACTAAATATTTTTCGTGATTCTCTCTATCAACGCTCTTGTGCACTCCTCCTACTTCTATCATTGCGTATTTGTCTGGGTATTTTTTGCTAAATCAGATTGGGTGGGACAATCGCTATCAAAAATGAGGTGAACACACTTGGTAAACAACAAAAAGCGCTCCCATATCGAGAGCGCTTTCTTTACAGCAAACACTTGAGCAATTCTTGCCAAGAGTATCAACCATGAATTGCAGGAGCTTGTAAAGCCACAGGGTAAGCTTCACCCGCAGCCAAATCAAGCGGGAAGTTGTGAGCATTGCGCTCGTGCATCACTTCCATACCCAAGTTGGCACGGTTAAGAACATCTGCCCATGTGTTGATGACACGACCTTGGGAGTCAAGCACAGATTGATTAAAGTTGAAACCATTGAGGTTAAATGCCATCGTACTGATACCCAAGGCAGTGAACCAAATACCGATGACGGGCCAAGCTCCCAAGAAAAAGTGCAAGGAGCGAGAGTTGTTAAAGCTAGCGTATTGCCAGATTAATCGTCCGAAGTAACCGTGAGCAGCAACGATATTGTAGGTTTCCTGTTCTTGACCGAACTTATAACCGTAGTTGAGGGACTCATTTTCAGTGGTTTCACGCACAAGAGAAGAAGTTACCAAAGAGCCATGCATGGCACTAAATAGCGAACCACCAAAGACTGCAGCTACACCTAACTGATGGAAGGGGTGCATGAGAATGTTATGCTCGGCTTGGAACACAAACATGAAATTGAACGTACCGCTAATGCCTAGAGGCATTCCATCAGAAAAACTACCTTGTCCAATGGGATAAATCAAGAAAACAGAAGTTGCTGCAGCGACAGGAGCAGAGTAAGCCACGCAAATCCAAGGACGCATTCCTAAGCGGTAGCTTAACTCCCATTGACGACCCAACCAGCAGAAAATACCAATCAGAAAATGTAAAACAACGAGCTGATAAGGACCGCCGTTGTAGAGCCATTCATCTAGGGAAGCAGCTTCCCAAATGGGATAAAAGTGCAATCCAATAGCGTTGGATGTTGGCACAACAGCACCAGTGATGATGTTGTTACCGTATAACAAAGAACCAGAGACCGGCTCACGAATCCCATCAATATCGACAGGTGGTGCCGCAATGAAGGCAATCACAAAGACAATTGTGGCAGTTAACAATGTAGGAATCATCAATACACCGAACCAGCCAACATAAAGCCGATTCTCGGTGCTAGTAATCCATTCACAGAACCGATCCCACAGGTTACCGCTTTCGCCTCTTCTTAAAGTTGTGGTCATAACTGTATTGCTTATGAAAGTGCTAACAAAAAACTTCCTCAATCTCAAATTATTGAGAAATTTACTGTTTTGCCAAATTTTGCCAATTTCCTTCTCCCTGAGCTAATGAGTTCAACTCAAGTTATCTCACACCAAAATACTATTAACTAGTTTCCCTAGGGAGATGGTGTTAGAAATGGGAAACTTTTTCTTTATCTTAATATCTGGTTCTACATGAATTCTTTTTGTTTATCAATCTATTTATTTAAAATTTTATTAAGAACAATTCTTGTTGTATTTATATGTCTTAATATAAAACATTTTTTAAACTCTTTGAAAATAACACTTTATCCAGTTTTGAGTTTTGTTAATTAGTTTTATAGAAAAAATTCTGAAAAAGACATAAGTAGCTATGCAAATTAAATTACATACTTAGCTATGTCACGCCACTATAATACTAATAGCAAATAAAAAAATGTTTGCGACAGATAACCCCACCTGCCCTAGTCAGGCACCCTCCCCTTACCAAGGGGAGGGTTGGGGAGGGATTCAACCGATGTGTTGCATTCTTTTTTCAAATTGGTATCATTTTGTTCAAATATCAAATAGTAGTTCTGTAGTAGTTTTATAGATAGATTTTCACTAAAAAAGTTAATTTAGAGTACTCTTTTCGCAACTACTTAATTCTTCATTCTCAATTTTGAATGCAAAAGAGTGTCATCCAAGAAGAGTAGAAGCTTTGGTTAAAAAATCGAATAAAAATGCCTAAAACTTGCAATTTATGGATAGTATTTGGCATATATGCATTGATTTTAGTTTTTCTTAATCAATCACCTATTTCCACTCATACTTTTGAAAGCTTCAGCAATACTTCAACAATACAATTAACAATGATTAGGGGTTAGTTGTTAACAACTAACCCCTGACAACCTTATATTTCCACGACTTGTTCTTGTTCTTTTTCGACGAACGCTTGAACACGAGCACGGTATTGTCTTAAAGACTCATCTACCCAGTCGCGATCGTTACTGTTAGCGTATAAGTGTACTATTGGTTCACTAGCATCTGGTAACACTAACACCCAACTGTCATCGTAGGGTTGACAAATTTTCACCCCATCAATTAACTCCAGATTTTGAGCTGGGTGAGTTTCAACCAAGTAGCGCATCAGTGCTCCCTTGACAGTCCAAGGACAACGTACTGTATACGCTTTGTGAATCACACGTGGCAACTCTGAGCGCACAGTCGCAAGTGAACGTTCCTGTATCGTCAGCATCTCAATGAGTTTGGCAGTGCAGAACATAGCATCAAAGCCTGGATGCAACTGCGGAACAATAAAGCCTGTGTCGCCACTTCCTCCCAACAACACATTGGAGTTTTTCTGACAAGCTTCCATCAATGCTGTAGGGTTTGCCTTCGTGCGAATGACCTTACCATCATGGCGACGGGCAATTTGTTCCACTGCACTAGAAGCATGAACTGGCACAACGACCGTTCCTCTGGGGTGAGCAGTTAACATCATGTCTACCATTAGTGCTGTTAACATTTCCCCACGTATGGGTATGCCAGATTCATCTACCAAAATCAGCTGTTCTCCATTTGCTGAGACTTGGACGCCAAAGTTAGCCTTCAGTGCCTCCACCACATGACCAAGCTGAGTCAGAAGGGCTTCGCGCTCAACTGCGGACATGGCGGACTTATTGAGACTCGCATTTAGGACCACCGCATCAGCCCCAAAGTTATCTAGCATTTGCGGTAACACCGCCCCAGATACGGAATAAACGTAGTCAATAACGACTTTTGCCCGACTGTTGCGAATTGTATCAATATGCAAAAGCTTCTCAAAAGCAGTGCAGTATCGATCCATCACTTGGCTGGGGTAGGCAACATTACCAATTTCATGAATTTGTGCCCGCCGCATATCTTCTTTGAAGTATGCCCCCTCAATTTTCTTTTCCAAGGATTTTGTGATGTTAATGCCCTTGGCATCCATGAACTCAATCAAGATGTAGTCGGGGCGGTCAGGATGCACCCGCACATGAATCCCACCGGTGACTGGCATGGTGGGTATAACGGTGCGAGCTATTGGGATAGCTGTGGCATCTAGGTTCTGAATATCGACACCCACTGACATCAAACCAGCAATTAATGACCGTGTCACCATGCGAGAGACATTGCGCTGGTCGCGGGAAACCGTGACCCGAGAACCCGGTTTCAAGGTTGAACCGTATGCTGCTCCCAACTTCACAGCAAATTCTGGGGTAATGTCGATATTGGCTAGTCCTTGGACGCCTCGTTGCCCAAATAAGTTACGTTGGGCAGTGTTACCCCAAATTAAGTTAATATTTAAAATTGCCCCTGATTCAATCTTCTTACTAGGCCACACGCGGACAAAGGGGCTAATTTGGGCTTCTTCTCCCACCGTCGAAAGTGAACCAACCACAGCGCCTTCTAAGACATGGGAGCGACGGTCTACACGCGTACCACGAGAAATGACACAAGCACTCAGATGTGCCTCCTCGCCGATAATCGCTCCATTCCAAATAATCGGACGCTTGAGATCAGCATCAGCACCAATGGTGACGTTGTCCCCAATGACGGTTCCGGCTTCAATCTCAACTCTTGCCCCGATGCGGCAATTGTCCCCAATGACTGCTGGGGTCTCAATGTCGGCTGTGGGGTCGATATAAGTGTTTTGACCTACCCATAACCCAGGCGAAACTTCTTTATAGGCGAAGTCAAGTTTGACCTTGTTATGTAATGCATCATACTGAGCCTCACGATAGGCATCTAAGTGCCCTACATCGCACCAATAACCTTGGGCAATGTAGCCATACATTGGCTCATTTTTTGATAGTAGCAAGGGGAACAACTCTTTAGAGAAGTCAGATTCTTGGTTGTCTGGCAGGTATTCCAAAACTTCTGGTTCTAGAATGTAAGTGCCCGTGTTAACAGTGTCGGAAAAAATTTCACTCGTAGAGGGTTTTTCTAAGAATCGCCGAATCCGACATTCTTCATCAGTAATCACCACCCCAAACTCAATGGGGTTAGGAACACGAGTTAAAATCAGAGTTGCTTTTGACTTTTTTTGTTTGTGAAATTCAATTGCTGCTGTTAAGTCAAAATCGGTTATACTATCACCGCTAATTACTAAAAAGGTGTCATCTAGGAGTTCGGCAATGTTTTTGACACAGCCTGCTGTACCCAAGGGCTGATCTTCTTCTACGGCATAGGTCATTTGTACACCGAAGTCGCTGCCGTCTTGAAAATAATCTCGCAAGACATCAGGTAAATAATGTAGTGTGGCAACCACTTCTGTTATTTGATGCCGTTTGAGGAGATTGATAATATGTTCGGCAATTGGTCGATTCAAGATGGGCACCATCGGTTTGGGCAGATCACAAGTGAGCGGACGAAGCCGCGTTCCCGAACCACCTGCCATCAGTACTGCACGCATAAATCCTCCTTAGCTGTTTGCACCACTTACTGCGTTAATACCCACAAGACCAACTGTGTTTTCTTTAGTCTCCTATGAATTTTTAAGTTTAGGGAACTTTCGCAAGATGCATCTGGTCAGGGTTAGGAATATCTACTCGTCACACTAGCCTGTTTATCTGTACAAAATCAAGAAGGGCTATAAGTAGAACGTCAAATCATAAAAATCAAAACAGCTTTTTAGTTTTTATTTTTGATTTTCCTTGGTTCCTAAGCATGAATCAATAAGTGGTGGATGGCTATAATACACAGAGCTACTTTAAACTTGATATATAAATCTATGAATTAACTATGATGCCGAAGAAATTGACAGTTAAAGTGTGCGCTAGCAGGTTATGCTGATGCTCACCACTTGGCTGACAAATAGCTTTTCGATATCTTTGATCAAGTGCCAGTATGGTGTAAGTAAAGCTTAACTCAAATTCTGTGAATTGCTTATGGAGTGGTGCTAGATGGAATTAATAGTCTTTGGATTAGTGGTAGTTTATGCAGGTGGTGTTTGGAAGTTCCTGAATGGATTTAGTCGCACTAACTTCCAGCGATCGCTGCTTAATCGCCTTAGTTTAGCTTTATTGTGGCCAGCTTTGTTTATTACGAGTAAATCCTATCGACAAAACTTTAGAAAGGCTCTTAAAGGTTAAAGATTATTCTTTGTTAAGAGAGTGAGCGGACAGATGTATCTAGTGAATGGGCAGAAATTCAGCAAAGACCTTCTACACACATAACTCATGACCGAAAAACTCAAACCCCCTCTCACCCTTAAGGGCAAAGGGGGCTAGGAGAGGGGTTTTATCTAAAATGTTTAATAATCGCCTCAGCGAACTCAGAACACTTCAATGGTTCCACTGGCGGTTCCATCAGCCGTGCTAAGTCGTAGGTGACTTGGCGGTTAACAATCGCATCACCTAAACCTTTCTTAATCAAATCTGCCGCCTCTTGCCAACCTAGATACTCTAGCATCATCACACCAGATAAAATCACCGAACCAGGATTGACCCTATCTAACCCTGCGTGTTTGGGTGCGGTCCCGTGGGTTGCTTCAAAAATGGCACATTCATCACCAATATTTGCCCCTGGTCCCATTCCCAGTCCGCCAACAATAGCGGCGGCTGCATCAGATAAGTAATCGCCATTCAGATTCATTGTTGCCAGAATAGAATATTCATCTGGTCTGGTTTGGATTTGTTGGAAAATGCTGTCGGCAATGCGGTCATTCACCATGACCTTGTCTTTCCACTGACCCTTACCATGAGTTTCCCAAATTGAGTTAAGAACTGTTTCAACCTCCTTGACAATTTGCACTTTTTTTTCTTCAGTCAAGGCGTTAAATCCTGGGTCAATCATCCGGGCGTTTTCTTCCACGGAGATGTCCGGGTTGTTCTCCTTATTACTTAAAATCCAAGATTCCCTTTCAGTGATGGTCTGATTGCGAAACTCGGTGGTTGCCAGTTCATAACCCCAATCCCGGAAGGCGCCTTCGGTGTACTTCATGATGTTGCCTTTATGCACCAAAGTCACCATTTGCTTGTTTTTGGGGAGTTGCAAAGCGTGTCTGATGGCACGGCGTACCAAGCGCTGGGAACCCTTTTTGCTGATGGGTTTAATACCAATGCCTGAGTCTAAAGGAATTCGTTTGTTACCGTGTTCTGGTGTGGCGGGGATCAGTTCGTCGTTGAGGATGGAAATCAGGCGATCGCCAATTTTGTCACCTTGGCGCCACTCAATTCCTAGATAAATATCTTCTGTATTTTCCCGATAGACAATCACATCCAGTTTTTCTGGATTTTTATGAGGTGAGGGTGTCCCTGCATAGTAGCGGCAAGGGCGTACGCAGGCATAAAGGTCAAAAATTTGCCGCAGTGCTACATTAAGGGAACGGATACCACCTCCGATGGGAGTTGTTAAAGGTCCCTTGATGGCAACACCAAACTCTTTTATCGCCGTCAAAGTATCTTGAGGTAAATACTGGTATGTACCGTATACTTCACAAGCTTCATCTCCGGCGTAAACCTTAAACCAACTTATCTTCCGCTTGCCCTTGTATGCCGTTTCTACTGCAGCATCAAGCACTTTCTGGGTAGCGGGCCAAATATCTATCCCCGTGCCGTCACCCCGAAGAAAAGGGATAATTGGGTTGTCAGGAACAATGGGCTCCCCATTCTTGAAGGTGATTTTTGCTCCTGTAATAGGCGGGGTAATTTTCTCGTACATTAAACACTCCTGATGGCTACGCTGCAACATACTACCCTTTAGGGTTGTATCCCAAAGGTGAACAGAGTCATTTTTGGAAGGTTAGCAGATTTTGCTGTGTCTTGTTTTGATAAATTTCTAGGGCGTATGAGGTGCAGAGCTTTTCATTCCCCTGTTTGCATCGTGGGCACAGGTGCCTAGGATTTCGTTAAACCGTCCCTCTCTTATGGTCTGCACACTTTATTGGTGTACTCTTTGAATATATAGCAAAATACTATCGATGAGGCAGCAAAGAGAGATTACTATTAGGCTGACTAAACAAGAGTTGGCAATGCTAAGATCCCACTGTCAAGTAAGTGACTGTGTTGACTGGGATGAATTCAAAATTTCAAGTTCAAAAATGTACCTACACTCCCATACCCAGTCAGTGTAAAAAGAATGAGTGGGCATTCTTTGTAATTTCCTGTACACTACTCTTCGCTATCAGTACAATATCAGTCCACAATACCTGATAGCCAATAGCTTGTTCACCAATTACATTCCACGAGTAATGGCATGACAGACCCATTGATTGTATCAGGCACTGCTAGTGACATCGACTCCCTTCGCCAACCGTTAGTCGCTGGGTCTATTGGCGTCCAACAGCAGGTTATTCCACAATTAGCGAACTTGGGAGATGTGGGCTTAGATGTCCTAATGGAATTTTTATATGAACGTAGAGAAAACCTAGCCACTTCGGTAGAGGGTAAAGCATATCAGGCTCTGTATAACTCTGATTCATCTAAGGCAAAAGAATTTTTGCAAAATTACTTTCCTTTTGGGATTGTGCCTTTAACATCAGAGTGCGGCATTGATTACCTGACCTTACAACAGCTGCTTGCATCTGGTGACTTTCAAGCAGCCGATCGCATGACCATACAGAAAATGTGTGAACTGGCAGGACCAGCGGCAGTGCAAAGAAAATGGTTATATTTTACCGAAGTAGAAAATTTTCCAGTCACTGATCTAAAAACTCTCAACGCTCTGTGGTTAGTCCACTCAGAAGGCAAATTTGGCTTTTCTGTACAGAGAGAAATTTGGTTAGGATTGGGTAAAAACTGGGATAATCTTTGGGAGAAAATTGGTTGGAAAAAAGGTAATAACTGGACGCGTTATCCTAACGAGTTTACTTGGGATTTAAGTGCTCCCCGAGGTCACCTACCTCTGTCAAATCAACTGCGTGGAGTGCGAGTCATAGCTTCTTTACTATCTCACCCTGCTTGGAATTAGTTATTAGTCCTGAATCCTTAGTCCCTAGTCACAAAAGACAAAGGACAAGGGAAGGACAAAGGACAAAATCTAACAATGGCAAACGTTCGTCTGGAAAATATCAAGCGTAGATTTAATAACGTTACCGCTATTGAGGACATTACTTTTGACATTCCCGATGGTGAATTTTGGGTGTTTGTAGGACCGTCTGGTTGTGGAAAATCTACGATTTTGCGAACAATCGCGGGTTTAGAAACTGTCACCTCTGGCAAACTCTACATCGGGGAGAAGCTGGTGAATAATATCCCAGCCCGACAGCGGGATGTCGCAATGGTTTTTCAAAACTACGCGCTCTATCCTCACATGACGGTGGCACAAAATATTGCTTTTGGGTTGCAGATGCGCAAAGTTGATCCCAAGGTGATTCAAGAAAGAGTGATGACAGTGGCGCGATCACTTTCTTTAGAACATTTATTGGAACGTAAACCCAAACAACTTTCCGGTGGACAGCAGCAGCGAGTCGCCTTGGGAAGAGCAATAGCCCGTCAACCACAAGTCTTTTTGCTTGATGAGCCTCTGTCTAATTTAGATGCCCAGTTGCGAGATGATACGCGAGCAGAGTTAAAGCAGCTTCATCAAGAATTAGGCATTACCACGATTTATGTCACCCATGACCAAGTTGAAGCGATGACTTTAGCTGATAAAATTGTGGTGCTAAACCGGGGTAAGATTCAACAAATCGGTGAGCCACAAAATATCTATTCCCAACCAGCCAACCGCATGGTGGCAACCTTCTTGGGAAATCCCCCTATGAATATTCTACCTGCCAAGTTCACGGGAGAGGGTTTTGATATCGGTGGTCAGATGTTACCTTGTCCTGATTCTGTGCGGGAGAGCTTACGTCCTGCTGTGGGGCACAAATTTGATTTGGGAATTCGTCCGGAGAATATTTATTTAAAGGAACTGCCCAAAACAACACAGAAGTCTGAGCAACGCAAGCCATTACTCACAACTTTGGAAGAACAAACAGAACAGGAATTGGCAGAGTTGATTGTAGAGGTGAAGCTGGTAGAACCTTTGGGGAGAGAAACCTTGATTCGTGGGGGTTTACCAGGTTCAGGAGTGATTCTCAATATTCAGACGGGTGCAAATGTGAGTCCCCATCCGGGCGATCGCCTTTCTTTGGAATTAGATTTAGATAAGTTGTTTGTGTTTAATCCTGCCACTGGAGATAGATTGTATCCCTAAAGCGTGTTAGAAAAACCAGAGTCAATTTTGCTCAATCCCCCAGGAATTGAGCTTGGCAGACGTAATGCAATAGTCTGGCGTCAGGCAAAGGATTATCACTTTGAGGATTTTCCTGGCTCTGTTTCGATTAAATCTGTTGTGAAAGGTTGTGCAGTTTGGGAAACTCAAGGTGGACGTTTTGAGGTTGATAGAAACTCCTATATTGTTCTCAACACTGGACAAAATTATTCGATGACGATAGAGTCACTCAGTCCTGTAGAAACATTTTGTGTATTCTTTGAGCCTGGATTTGTGGAAGATGCCTATCGCACCCGGAAAACACCGAACTCCCAACTTTTAGACGATCCATTTTGTGGGGATATCTCAATTGGTTTTCACGAGCGGATACATGAGCATAATGACCGACTGCGTGTATTAGTCACAAGAATGCACACGACAGTTATGAATCAAAGAGTAAGACAAGATGAGTTGGAGGAGCAGTTTATCCAGCTTGCGAATCACTTGGTTGGGTTGCGAGGTGAAGTCTCTCAGGAAATAGAGCGGCTGTCTGCCACTCGCCATGTAACACGGATGGAGTTATATAGGCGGCTCCAGGATGGTAAACGTCTCATAGATACCTCACTTGATTGCCGACTGTCTTTATCAGAGATAGCCAGCAGTGTACATCTTTCAAAGTTTCACTTTCATCGCCTGTTTACTGAAACCTTTCGTGAAACTCCACATCAGTATCATGTACGCAGACGATTAGAGCGAGCAGCTAGTTTCTTAGTTAGCACAGATATTCCTATCACGACCATTTGCTTGAACACCGGATTTGGCAGCCTTGGTTCATTCAGCAGCTTGTTTGGCAAGCACTTCGGTGTGTCACCCCGTGAGTTTCGGCGTCAGTATAAGAATTAGCAAGATCCAAGAAGTATTGCTTAGTAAAGCCTGTCATTATGAGCAGAGTGTTGGAGAATTGCAATGCACTCGAATGCTTCTGGACAGGTTGCTCAAACTCTTATTGATCGCCTTCAAGCCATGCCCAAAGTTGAAATCCATGTCCATTTAGAAGGGGCTATAGATGCTGAAACTGTTTATCAAATGGCGCAACGCAACAACTTTTCTTTACCTGCTGCATCACTAGAGGAATGGAAATTATTCTACAAGTTTCGTGATTTCAATCACTTTATTGAAGTGTATGGTATTGCCAGCCAGTGTATGCAAACAGCAGAAGATTTTGCCTGGATGACGGAGAAATTTTTGCAAAACCAGTCTGAGCAAAATATTCGATACAGCGAAGCCTATTTCAGCCCTACCTTACACTCTGGTAAATTAACAGATGAAGAAATACTTGATGCTCTCACACTTGGAGCCGTAACAGGAGAAGCGAAGTATGGCAGTCGAGTGAAATTCATCGTTGATATTTCCCGTCAGTACCCTCACTTGCAAACCAAAGTTCTAGAGTTTGCGTTGCAAGGTCAAGAAAAAGGCATTGTCATTGGCTTAGGCATTGGTGGACCTGAAGTGGACTATCCTCCAGAGAACTATACTGAAACCTTTGCCCAAGCCCGTATGCAAGGACTGAGAGTTGTTGCTCATGCAGGTGAAACAGAGGGCCCATCTAGTATTTGGGGAGCAATCACCAGTTTGCAAGCAGAACGAATTGGACATGGAGTGCGGTGTTTAGAAGATGCTTCACTGGTTGCTAAACTGCGTCAAAGGCAAACACCGCTGGAAGTTTCGCCACAGAGTAATTATTGCCTTGGTGTTGTTAAACCCAATGAGCCACACCCAATCCGTCAAATGATAGATGCAGGACTTTTCTGTACTCTTAATTCTGATGATCCACCTATGTTTAATACCAATTTGAACAATGAATACCTGACTCTAGCAAATCAAGGCTTTTCCTGGGAACAACTGTGGCAGTTGAACCTTAATACACTCGAAGCCACGTTTTTACCTGAAGCGGAAAAAGAAGTGTATCGGACCCAATGGCAAGCATTCTTGCAAAGTTAGGACTTAGGCAAGAGCTCTTGAAAACTCTTTTTCTCAACAGAATCTGTTCTCCTAGACTCATGATTGTCCTAAGAAACAGAAGCACTTGCGCCCAAACATGATACGTTTCACTGCCTATTGCAATCGTTTTTGACCTAACTTGTTTGCGAGCGCAAGCTTTGTTTATCTTTAAAATCGCATCAAAATTTGCACTTAAGCAACTTGCCTGACCTGAGATTTGGCTAACTCCCCTGGAGCATACACCCCATTTTCTGTGATGATTCCTGCAATTAGGCTCGCTGGTGTGACATCAAAAGCTGGGTTATAAAACTCTACACCATTTGGTGTGAGGACAGTGCTGCCGACTTGGTATATCTCCTCTGGATTGCGCTCTTCAATTGGAATTTGACTACCATCAGATAAAGAAAAATCAACGGTAGAAAGGGGTGCAGCAACATAGAAAGGAACATCATGCGCTTTAGCCACAAGTGCTAAGCTATATGTGCCAATTTTGTTTGCTGTATCTCCGTTAGCGGCAATTCTGTCAGCACCGACAACGACCAAATGAATCAAACCTTGCTTCATGCAATGAGCCGCCATGCTGTCAGTAATTAACGTTACTGGTATGCCTTCTTGGACACATTCCCATGTTGTCAGTTTTGCACCTTGCAAGCGAGGACGGGTTTCGTCAGCAAACACACGCGCTAAACGCCCTTCTCGAAAAGCAGAACGCACGACACCCAAAGCGGTACCGTAACCTGCAGTTGCCAATGCTCCTGCATTACAATGAGTCAGAATTGTCAGTTTTTCTGGAGTCTCAGGTAAGACTGCCAAACCATTGTCACCGATCGCATAACAGGTTTGCAAATCTTCTGCATTGATGGTTTGGGCAGTGTGTAGTAGAGTTTGTTTGAGTTCTTCTACCGTTCCTAAGGTTTCGTAAGCGGTTTTTAGCATCCGTGAAATTGCCCAAAACAAATTCACCGCTGTCGGACGAGTGGAACGCAACAGTTGTGCGACTTTCTCTAAGCGGTTTAAAAACTCATCGCGGTTGTTGGTTTCAATTTCTCTTGCCCCAAGATACATTCCGTATGCCGCAGCCACACCAATGGCAGGCGCACCTCGTACAATCATAGTTTTTATTGCCTGCGCCATGTCTGAGCAACGGTGGATTTCAACAAACGTATACTCGTTGGGTAGTCGGGTTTGGTCAATGAGTGAAACAGAGTCGTTGTGCCAAATCACAGGATAAACCTGGTTTGTAGGAGAGTTCATGGAACTTAACATAATGATTTTTTTCAAATTGTAACGTTAGAAATTCTACAAGTTCTCGTCTCTTTTCTGTATCTGTACCTGATGTACTGTTCTTAGGTGGGACCCTTATAAACTCGTAAATACTTTAAGACGGAAATTGTTCAGAATACGAGTTACGAAAGGCTAGAATTAGGGACTATGTGCGTCTAGACTGTAGAAGCTACTATGTTACTTTCAATTTTTATTAATTTTTTAATTATCTAACAAAAGAATAAAAAATCTAACAAGTTTGTCATAGATTTGTAACATTTTTTTTGATAAAGTGCAGATCTTGCATCTTATCGGTCAGTGCGCCTTGAACTTTATGTCTTGGTAGACGAAGTAGATGAAAAATGTAAGTTCCAGTTTCTTGTCTTGCCTAGCACTGTTTTATAAATTAATAAAAAACATTTTATAATTCACAAGATTTGTCGTTCATACTGATTTCATGAGTGATGAATTTACAATAGCCGCCACTAAATTTTATGGGGGTATATTATGAACGATTATTTTCCAGATGCTTTGCAATGGACAACTGAAGCAAAAGTAAAGTTAAAAAATATACCTTTTTTTGTTCGCGCTCAAGCAAAAGCTCGAATTGAGCAACTGGCTCGTCAAGCAAAGCAAGAGATTATAACAGGCGAGTTGGTGGAGCAGGCAAGAGTTGAGTTTGGACAGTAGATTTCTGACAAAACTTTTGTGACATTTTCTTGAGCATCACCCGTATAAATAACAAAAAAGCCTGCGTACGCAGGCTTTTTTGTATGGTTCCACCTTTTAAGATGAAAGTCTCATACCAAATAAAAAAAAATGTTTGCGACAAATAACCCCACCCGCCCTATCGGGCACCCTCCCCTTACCAAGGGGAGGGTTGGGGAGAGGTTCAACCGATGTGTTGCATTCTTTTTTCAAATTGGTATTACTTTAGACACATTTAATAAGCATCCATGGGCAAACAAGAACAAACAAAATTCCTATCGCCATAGGCGTTGTCAATCCTACCAACCGCAGGCCAAAATTTATGCTCACGAGTCCACGGCGCTGGGTAAGCAGCTTGTTCCCGAGAATAAGGATGATTCCATTCTCCAACAATCAGGCTCTCTGCAGTATGGGGTGCATTCTTCAAGACATTATCCTGAGAATCTACCTTGCCTGATTCAATTTCCGCAATTTCTTGACGAATAGCAATCATTGCGTTGCAGAATCGGTCTAACTCTTCTTTGGATTCGCTTTCTGTAGGTTCTACCATGATTGTACCTGCCACAGGCCAAGAGACAGTTGGCGCATGGAAGCCATAGTCTATGAGGCGCTTGGCAATATCATCGATTTCGATACCCGCAGATTTTTTGAGCGATCGCAAATCCAAAATACACTCATGAGCCACTAAACCATTTCTCCCCTTATACAAAACGGGATAGTAAGGTTCAAGTCTTTTGGCAATGTAGTTGGCATTGAGAATTGCCACTTTCGTTGCTTGAGTCAAACCATCTGCACCCATCATGGCAATGTACATCCAAGAAATAACCAGGATGCTAGCACTTCCCCAAGGTGCAGCAGACACTGCACCCATACGGTGTTCACCGCCCATTTTGACAACAGAGTGTCCAGGGAGAAAAGGCACTAAGTGTGAAGCGACACCAATAGGTCCCATACCAGGACCACCGCCACCGTGGGGAATGCAAAAGGTTTTGTGCAAGTTTAAGTGACAAACATCCGCGCCGATATCTCCAGGACGGCAAAGCCCCACTTGAGCATTCATATTCGCTCCATCCATGTAAACTTGTCCACCGTGGGCATGAACAACAGCGCAGATTTCCTGAATTTGCTCCTCAAAGACTCCGTGAGTTGAGGGATATGTTACCATTAATGCCGCAAGTTCCTTGCTATGCTTTTGTGCTTTCGCCTTGAGGTCATCCAAGTCAACATTCCCTTGCGAATCACAAGCAACAGCAACGACCTTCATCCCACACATCACAGCACTTGCAGGATTTGTTCCATGTGCTGACTGAGGAATCAAACAGACATTGCGGTGTCCTTCTTTGCGACTTTCGTGATACTTGCTAATGACCAGCAACCCTGTGTATTCACCTTGAGAACCAGCATTCGGTTGCAAGGAAATTCCTGCAAATCCAGTGATTTCAGCAAGCCATTCTTCAAGCTGTCCAAACAGGATTTGATAACCCCGCGTTTGCGACAGGGGTGCAAAAGGATGTATTTTGCCAAATTCGGCCCATGTGACTGGTATCATTTCCGAGGTTGCATTCAGCTTCATCGTACATGACCCCAAAGGAATCATTGATGTTGTCAGCGACAAGTCTTTTGTTTCTAGCTTGTGCAGATAGCGCAACAACTCCGTTTCAGAGTGGTAGCGATTAAAGACCGGATGAGTGAGGTAGCTGCTGGTGCGGGGGAGGAGAAGAACAGAGGGAGTAGGGGAAGAGAAGACTTCTTCTAAGGTGAAGGATAGGTCGTTGCCAAGAGCGAAAATTTCTAGTAGCTCAATTAGGTCTTTTTCTGTAGTCGTTTCGTCTAAGGATATTCCTACAGTCGTTGTATTGAAAATGCGTAGGTTAATCTTACGTGCTTCACAAGCTTGTAAAATTTCATTTAAACTGCGTTTCCCTAAATCTACCCGTAGCGTATCAAAGAAATGTTGGGAAACAATAGTGTAACCCAAACGCTTCAATCCTGCCGCTAACGTTGTGGTCATCTGGTGGATGTCGAGAGCAATTCTTCTGAGTCCAGTAGGACCATGATAGACAGCATACATACTTGCCATGACTGCTAGCAGGACTTGTGCTGTACAGATATTGCTAGTCGCTTTTTCGCGGCGAATGTGTTGTTCACGAGTTTGTAAGGCAAGACGCAACGCCGTTTTCCCTTGAGCATCTTTTGATACACCAACAATCCGACCTGGAACTTGCCGTTTGTATTCTTCTTTGGTGGCAAAGTAAGCTGCATGAGGTCCACCGTAGCCTAAGGGAATACCAAAACGCTGAGTACTTCCCACAGCGATATCAGCGCCAAATTCACCTGGGGGTGTCAGCAAAGTTAAGCTTAAGGGGTCTGCTGCTACCGTCACCAATGCTCCCACAGCATGGGCTTTTTCTACAAAAGCGCGGTAATCGTAGATGATGCCATCACTGGCGGGGTATTGGAGAAGTGCCCCAAAAATAGGTTCAGAAAAATCAAAAATTTGATGGTCATCGACAATGATATGTATTCCCAAGGATCTCGCCCGTGTTTGCAACACATCTATCGTCTGGGGATGACAATCACGAGAGACAAAATAGGTATTTGCTTTATTTTTGCAAACACCGTAGCTCATGCTCATGGCTTCTGCTGCTGCTGTGGCTTCATCCAGCAATGAAGCATTGGCAATTTCCAAACCTGTCAAATCGATCATCATGGTTTGAAAATTTAACAGTGCTTCTAGTCGTCCTTGGGCAATTTCTGGCTGATAGGGAGTGTAAGCTGTATACCAACCGGGGTTTTCTAGGATATTGCGCCCAATCACGGGCGGGGTGATACAGTCGTAGTACCCCATGCCAATAAACGAGCGGAAAACTTGATTTTTAGAAGCTATTTCTTTTAACTGAGCGAGTGCTGCATACTCACTTTGGGCTTCTGGCAATTTTAATGCACGAGAGAAGCGGATGACTTGCGGTACTGCTTGGTCAATAAGTTTATCCAGAGGAGGCGAAACACCGTGAGAGGATTCTCCCGTTTTCGTGCCGCTAGTATAGCCTAATACCTCAAGCATTTGCTGGATATCAGTGGATGATGGTCCAATATGCCGTTCTTTAAAAGTACTTAACTTTTGGCTAGTTTCTCCCAGCATCTGCTGATGGTTGGATTGGGGACGAGGAATATTAACTACCACAAATTGCTTTCCTGACGCGACTACTTCATATTCTGCAACAAGTCTATTTGACGCGTAGGATATTTGCTATCAATTTATCAAAATTAATGAAGTTTTTCCGGAAAGTGTAAAGGAGACAAGGGGAAAAGTTTACTTAAGAATACATTTTCTCCTTGTCTGCCTATCAGCCCCAAACTTAGAAATGATCAAAGACACTTACCAAGGGCGGAGGAGCAACTGTTACCCTTCTACTTGGGAACGATACTCATCCGCAGTTAAGACATCATCAATGTCACCAGGGTCATTGACGCGTACTTTCAACAACCAGCCTTCTCCATAAGGATCGTCTACCAATTCTTCGGGTGATTCTATCAAGTGTTCATTGCGTTCTATGACTGTCCCAGTGACTGGGGAATTAAGGTCTTCCACCGCTTTGACTGATTCAATTGTGCCAAAACTGTCTCCTTTGGTAAGAGCATCGCCGATTTCTGGGATTTCCAAAAACACAATGTCACCCAATTGATCTACAGCAAAGGCGGTAATGCCGATGGTGGCAATTTCCCCCTCAAGACGCACGTATTCATGAGTATCCAAGTATCTCAAATCTTCCGGATATTCAAAAGACATAGCACTTCCCCTTCCACATTAAGAAATACAACCCCAATAGCGATTAATACCATATTTGTTGAAAAATCCTAACTTCCAAATATGGAGTCTTGAGTGTAAACGACACAGGACTTAGCATGCGGTACTGAACACTGTTGAGTGAATTAACCATACTGGAGATTGAGTCACTGACAACACATTATTCCCTAAAAACCGGAGTGGTTATCAGTTAGAGACACGATTTTTGGATCGATAAAACGGACGTTTGACCACAACTGCTGGATAAGCTTTGCCCCGAATTGCCACCTCTAGCTGCTGACCAACAGTTGCTAGTTCAGTGGGAACGTAGGCTAAAGCAATAGGATAACCAAGCGTTGGTGATAGTGTACCACTAGTCACTTCTCCAACGACTACACCTGTTGATAGTACTTGGTAGCCATGACGGGCAATATTGCGTCCTGGCATTTGCAAACCTACGAGTCGGCGTTGCACTCCAGCGGCTTTTTGCCGTTCCAGCACTGACCGACCAATAAAGTTACCTTTGGTGTCAAGATGAACTAGCCAACCTAAACCTGCTTCTAAAGGCGTAGTTGTATCGTCGATATCTTGCCCGTAAAGTGCCATTGCTGCTTCCAGTCTTAGAGTATCCCTTGCACCCAAGCCACAGGGAATGACACCAGCATTTATTAGACTTCGCCACAATTCTAGCCCAACATCTGGATCTACCATCACCTCGAAGCCATCTTCTCCAGTGTAGCCTGTGCGGGCAATAAACCCTGGTTTACCTAGTACTGTCGCCTCCAAATGCCCAAATCCCTTGACTGGGGTTAAGTCTTCCTGCACCAACGGCTGAAGGAAGTTGACAGCTTGTGGTCCTTGCACAGCAATTAAGACTTTTTCCGGTGAAAGGTCCTGGAACTTCACCTCATTCTCATCCAAATGTTGCAAAAGCCATGCTTTATCTTTACTCGTGGTAGCTGCATTGACAATCAGCACTCCTTGCTGTTCACCAAAGGTATTTTCACCTTGGTAATAGAAAATAATGTCGTCAATGATGCCACCTTGGGGGTTTAGTAATACAGAGTATTGTGCTTGACCAGGTTGCAAGCGGCTTAAGTCCGAAGGAACCAATTGCTGGAGTTGAGAAATGAGATTTTTCCCTTGAAGAGTAAATTTCCCCATGTGGGAAATATCGAACATTCCTGCTGCATTTCTGACAGCTTCATGTTCCTTGCTAATGCCAACAAACTGCACGGGCATTTCCCAACCACCAAAGCTGGTGAGTCGTGCTTTGAGTTCTTGTGCAAGTTCAAACAAAGGCGATCGCGCCAGGGGTAGAGCAATTTCTTCTTGATTAGCCACTGGTCTATTTATTGTCGTTATTCAATACTGTATAATTATGTCTTTTAAATCTCATGCCAAAGCATAAAGACTTAAAAAAAATCTTTGCTATTGCTTTTGTCAAGGTCATTTGAATATTTTGCAAAGACATAGAGAATTGGTATTATTTCTTAATTGCGGTTTTTCTATCAAGATTTAGGAATTTTTCTGTCAAAAAGCCTGTTGTAACATCACAACACCATCATCTTATTTCATCATTTATCAGGAGCTACCTATGAGGAGGCGTTCTGCCTTACGCGCCTTGCTATTTTCTGCGGGATTTCTTATTCCTGCTTGCACCCAAACACAAAAGTCTACTCAAAATCCGGTATCAACGAGTCAAACCCAAGCAACTTCTAGCTCAAACTCGGGAACAGTAGAACTCACTTTGGTTGCTTATGGAGTGGCAAAAGCACTTTACTCGAAAATGATTCCGGCGTTTCAGCAAGAGTGGAAGGCAAAAACAGGTCAAGATGTCAAGTTTAAAGAATCGTATGGTGGTTCTGGGGCGCAAACCAGAGCAATTTTGGGTGGTTTGCAAGCCGATATTTTGGCTCAAAATCTCCAAAGCAATTTAGATCCTTTGGTAGAAAAAGGCTTTGTAAGTAAAGATTGGAGCCAAAGACTACCAAATCAGGCTTCCCCCGCCAGTTCCGTCATGGTTATCGTGACAAGACCTGGAAACCCCAAGAAGATTCAAGACTGGAGCGATCTGGCTCGCGATAGTGTGTCGATTGTGGCAATCAACCCTCAAACAGGCGGTAATGCTCGTTGGGGCGTTTTGGCTGGTTACGGCTCTATTCTCAAATCTGGGGGAGAACAAGCAGCACAAAATTATCTCAAAGGCTTTGTCAAAAATATCAAGACTTTGGTGAGCAATGGACGAGAGGCGACAGATACATTTGTGAAAAACAAAATCGGTGATGCACTCGTCACATTTGAGAACGAAATCATTTTTACAAACAATGCCATCCCTGAAGATTATCCTTACATTGTGCCTGCAAGTAATATCCAGGTCGATTATCCAGTGACTGTGGTTGACAAGATTGTAGACCAACGGGGAACGCGCGAAGTGGCAGAAGCCTTTACTAAGTTTTTATTTTCACCGAAAGGTCAAGAAATCTATGCTCAAGCGGGCTATCGCCCAAATGATCAAAAGGCATATCAACAACGCGCCAGCCAGTACAAGCCAGTGAAAAGTCTCTATAAAATCGCTGATTTTGGCGGTTGGAAAGATGTTAACCAGAAGCTTTTTGCAGATGGAGCATTATTTGATTCTGCTCAAGCAGCAGCCCGTATTAAGTAATCTCAATGTCAGCTATCTCTTCAACTCTACCCACTCAGCGCTTTCATAGGGCACTTGTGCAGGGTTTAGCCCTGACATACATTAGCTTTATTGTTCTGCTACCTTTAAGCGTTATCTTCTTAGAAGCTTCCAAAAGCTCTTGGCAACAATTGTGGCAGGTTATCACCGCTCCTGTTGCCATAGAGGCGTATAAACTCTCCTTTGGTGCTGCTTTGTTGGCTGCCCTGATTAACAGCATTTTTGGAGTTATCCTTGCTTGGATACTAGTACGCTATGAGTTTCCTGGCAGACGGCTGGCAGATGGTTTGGTGGATTTGCCCTTTGCTATGCCTGCGGTAGTTGCGGGGATTGCTTTGGTGTCTTTGTACGGTTCTGGTGGAGTCCTCGGACAATACCTCGACCCTGGGACATTTTTAGGGAATAACTTACGAGGACTGGGAATTGAACAAGTGAACTTAACCTCATCTGTGTTTGGGGTTGTTTTTGCGAAAGTTTTCGTGACGCTTCCCTTTGTCGTGAGAACGGTGCAGCCCGTTCTTATAGAGATGGAACCAGAGGTTGAGGAAGCCGCACATATCCTAGGAGCAAATGCTTGGCAAACCTTTTGGCGAGTCATTTTTCCACAATTACTGCCTGCAATCTTGACAGGGTTTACGCTTGCTTTTGCGCGTGCTGTTGGAGAGTATGGGGTCGTTTTGATAATTTCAGGAAACATTCCCTATGAAACGATGATTAGCTCTATCTACATTTACCGTCGATTGGAGCAGTATGACTACAGCGGCGCAACAGCGGTGGCGATCGTGCTGTTGCTGGTTTCTCTGGTGATTCTGATTTGTACCAATTTGTTGCAATGGTGGAGTCGGCGGTATGAGGGTTAGCACGAAAGCAAAATCACAATCGTTGCCTTGGGGGCGCTATCTGTTGATTGCTACAGGTTTGTCTTTCTTAGCAATCGTTGTTGTTTTTCCTCTAGTGAATATTTTTTATCAGGCATTTGCCCATGGCATTGAGGCTTACTTGACGGGAATTTCTACACCAGAAGCTCGTCATGCCCTCTTTTTAACCATGGCGATCGCCTTAGTCGCCGTTCCCTTGAACACTGGGTTTGGAATTTTAATTGCCTGGATTCTGGCGCGATACTCGTTTCCTGGTAAGCTTCTGTTACTGGGAATCATAGACTTACCATTAGCCATTTCACCCACCGTTGTCGGTTTAATGTTCATCCTGCTTTACAGCCACACTGCAGGTTTGTTTGGTTCTTGGTTAGAAGCTGCAAATATCAAAATTATCTTCGCCTTACCAGGGATGATTTTGACAACTTTATTTATCACACTTCCGTTTGTGGTGCGAGAGGTGTTACCTACACTGCAAAGCATGGAACTGGCACAAGAGGAAGCAGCGCAAACACTAGGAGCGAATTCCTGGCAGACTTTCTGGCGTGTGATTTTTCCTTCGATTCGCTGGGCGTTACTCTACGGAGTGATACTTTGTACTTCCAGAGCAATTGGAGAGTTTGGAGCCGTCTCGGTTGTTTCAGGCAAATTGATCCAAGAAACTAACACGCTGACATTGCATATTGAACGAGTCTATAGCGAATACGATACTGTTGCAGCCTTTGCCTGTGCGTCACTTCTGGCTTTTTTATCATTGCTGACACTTATTGGACAAGAATTGCTCAGAACAGCAGACAAACCACGAAGGTTTGCTCTGTCGCAAGTTTTTCAACGCAGGAATTAAGTAGTTATATGTAAAAAACTACAGTTTGCAGATAAAATTGTGCTAACTAAAACAGTGCTCATAAAAACAGACAGGGTGGCAATAACCTGACTTGTTGCCCAAAAACATTCCCATGAGTTGGGTCATGTTGTGTTTACGGCGTAAGTCTAACAAATCTTCGGGTCTCTACCAGAAAAACCCATTGCCAACGACTGGCAAATAAAGAATTTGTTTTCGTTATTCCGTAATATACAAAGCACATAAGGAATTAGATGAGTACTAATGAATTAAATTTCAAGGATAGTAGAATCTGCGGCTCGTGTGGCTATGATGCTAATCCTGGAGGAGCCAAATACTGTCAAAAGTGTGGCAAGCCTCTAGGCAATGCTTTTGTGCCTATAAAGCAGAGAATGACTAGGTCTACACTGTTGGTGAGTGGGTTGAGTTTATCAGCCATAGTCTTGGTAGTTGTTGGTGTGGGAGGCTACTTTTTCTGGCAACAAGCCCAACCGTCAACAACTGTCAGCAATCAGAACACTTCTCCTAATAACAACTCTTCTGACATCCAATCTTACACTTCCATGAAGGAAGTCTCGAATGTGCCAGAAGGTACATTCAACTTTGGGGGCTCCCTCATTTTGGCATCTCTAGTTGCTCAAGGCACACATCAAGCTATCAACCAGGCTCATCCCAAGTTTATCCTACGTTATATCGACCCTGTTGACAGCCAACCTGGCACTGGGAAAGGAATTGAGATGCTGCTCAACAGTCAACTCAGCTTTGCTTTGTCCGGTCGTCCTCTTGAAGAGGCTGAATACAAACAGGCAATTGGGCGCGGTTTTAAACTGGATCAAGTGGCTGTTGCTATTGATGGGCTAGGCTGCTACACTCATCCAGATATTTCCATACCTGGTCTTTCTGTCGCTCAACTCCAAGCAATTTATACAGGCAAAATCACCAACTGGAAAGAGGTCGGGGGACCAAACTTGCCGATTGTACCTTTCAGTATAAATGTTAAAACGACCGCTCTACTCAAAACACTTCTTGGGTCAAAAGTTGGCAGTGTTAGCCCCAAGGTACGCTCCAGCCGAGACTACACTGTGCTTGTTCGTGATGTTTCTTCTACTCCAGGAGCAATTGGTATCGGTGCAGCAATGCTAGTTGCTACTCAAAAGACGGTTCGCCCTGTCGCCTTGGCTCCTGGTGACACTAAGCAGTATGTACCCGTTGTCACGAATGATAACCGACTCAACATGACTGCGTTTCGGGATGGTACTTATCCTATAACCAGGTACTTGTATGTCATCATTCGCAGAGATAGCAGAGCCGATGAACGAGCCGGAGTCGCCTATGCTAATCTGTTGCTGTCCAAAGAAGGTCAACAATTTGTCGAAAAGGCGGGTTTAGTCCCAATACGGTGAAAATAATGGCTCAGGAAAATTACATATCAAACGAAAACCTTGATTCTTTGCTAGGAGAGTATGCTCACCCCCAAGGATATTTGGAGTATATTCGCACCTTACCGTTTTTAGGTCGTCTGCATTGTTCAACTCGACAAATTGAAGCTGGAAGTTGGCAGGAAATTCTACTATATTACGAAGTCGGTGCTTCTGGTATTGCAGACGGTGCTTGGATTAAGGTAACGTTCAAATTTTACTCAGACTGGGCAGTGTTTCAAACAGAAGACCCCAAAGGAGCGAATTATCTTTCAGCAGAATACCAAGCTCGCCCTTGTCTTCCTGGTGAGAGTCCCGCAACCGTGCAGTCACTTAAGGTGCGATTTGACCAGAAGGGACATGAACGTCCTTATCAGAAGGCAATTATTGTAGATATTGTCGATGGCTACATCAAACCAGGGGACCATATTCTCATTCGATTGGGCGATCGCCGTGCTGGTGGACCAGGAACAAGGGTGCAAACCTTTGTGGAGCAAGGTTTCCGCTTCCGTGCATACATTGACCCAGTTGGCACATCTCGCTTTGCCGAGATTCCCGGTGATGTTGTGATTGATATTGTGCCAGGACTACCTGCCAAACTTGCAATTGTGACTCCGCGACTGGTGAAAACAGGTGTTTCTTTTCCTGTGATGATACGCACAGAAGATGTATGGGGTAATACCTGTTGGGGATTGGGAGGACAACTCCAGTTAACAGGTTACAGCCAATCAGGAATCCTACAGGAGCAGATACTTGACCTCCCAGAGCAAGGTTGGGCGGTGGCAAAAACTCACCTGAGTTTGAGTGCAGATGGTGAAACAACACTTCTGGCTAATTTGGTAGAACCGGAATTACACAGTCCTCCCACACCTATCACAGCAGATAGCAACCTAGCTTATCCTCGTGCCTTTTTTGCTGACCTTCACGTCCACTCCAACAACACGGTAGGAACCAACAGTACAGAGTATAATTTCGCTTATGGTCGAGATGTTGCAGGCTTAGATGTTCTAGGATATACAGCGAATGATTTTAATATTACTGAGGAGCGGTGGAAGCAAGATGTGAAGTTATGTCAGGAAGTCACCACAGAAGGCGAGTTTCTTTGCTATCCCGGCACAGAGTGGTGTGGAAATTCCGCTGCGGGGGGCGATCGCAATGTTGTTTTCTTAGGTGACGAAGTTTTATTCCCCTACGACCGCCAAGGAAAGCTCGTTCGTTCCTTCGAGTGGAATGAAGACATGAAAAGCAAGCAACTGCTTCCTGGAGCTTGGCCTGTGGATCGGCTTTATGCTGCATATATTCATAATCCAGAGCAGCACCTACTTATCCCCCACATAGGTGGACGACGTGCCATTTTAGATTGGCATCACCCCAAACTCGAACGCTTGATAGAAATTGGTTCTGCTTGGGGGCACTTCCCTTGGTTTTATCAAGATGCAATCAGTCGAGGATATAAGGTTGGGGTATCAGCCAATGGCGATGAACATCGCGGACGTTGTGGAGGTGGCGTTCCTGGGACAGCGGTTTTTGGTGTCAATGGTGGATTGACGGGGGTGATTTCTTCTTCGCTGACAAAGTTGGACATCAATCATGCCCTGCGTTCTCGCCATACCTGGGCGACAACAGGCGATCGCCTGGTTGCTTTACTTTGGTCAGGTTCACATATTCAAGGAGATGAATTGACCGCATCTGGTGCAGTGACCGTTCATTATAGATTGTTAGGCACAAGCGGTTGGGACGAGATTGCAGCATATACTCATAATGGTTTACTCTGGCATCAAAACCTTCAGCGAAAAGCAGGCTACGCTCCAAACAAAATTCGTCTGCGCTGGGGTGGTTCGCGAATTAAAGACCGCTATCGTTGGGCTGCATGGCGTGGAACCTTGGAATTTTCCAAGACATTAGTTCAGAGTTATCAGGCTTATGGTCTGGAACATCCAGAAGAATATGTCAGACGAGATGGACCACTCAAACTAGAGTTTCGCTCAGATACCTACGGAGATTCAGATTCCATTGAGTTGGAACTCTCTGATTTACTCCACGCCCGTTTCCAACTTCATGTTGAAATCGATAGTTACACCAAGGTAGGAAGCCCACTGCGACGGAATCCTTATATCCACTGCCCAGAATTTAGTTGGGAATTTTCTGGCAAAGACCTTTTGAACCAAGGAATTCTACGGCAAGAACTGGGAGGAGCAGAGCTTTTTCTTGCAGTAGAACGCTTAAGTGGAACTCCTATGCCAAGAGATATCAGTGGCAGCTTTATACTAGAACCTCAGTCCAGTCCCCACGGTTTTCTGCCAGTGTATATTTCAGGTCGTCAGGTTGATGATTCTAAGGTCTGGACTAGCCCTCTGTTTATCACGTTTGAAAATTAGACATCTTGCAGCAGTTAACCCTAAATCCCTCTTCCAAGCTTGGGAGAGGGATTTAGAGTGAGGGCAGGTTTTGCATTCGTGCAAGAGATCTATTGATTTGAGATACTTGCGAAGAAACCCGGGTTCTTGAAGAAAGTAGGTTTCTTAATAAGGTTTAATAATTAATTGTGGCAATGTTGCGATTTATTAAATTGGCATTATGAAGTATCGGCAATTACTAGCTGGGTTCGTCTTAGCTATGGTTCTTTTCTTGTTTCCCTTGTCAGCAGATGCAGCAAGTTCTTCTAGTATCAGTCGTTCTGCAGGCAATGCACTTAAGGGTCAGGATTTCTCTGGTCAAAGCTTGGTTGGCGAGGAGTATAGTAATCTCGATTTAGAGAACACTAACTTTAGCAATGCTGATTTACGCGGTGGAGTTTTTAACGGTTCGTTATTGCAGGGAGTGAATCTGCATGGTGCAGATTTTACCGATGGCATAGCTTACCTAGTAGTCTTCAAAGGCGCTGATTTAAGCGATGGAATTTTTACCAACGCAATGATGTTACGTTCCAGTTTTGATGATGTAGAAATTACAGGTGCTGACTTCAGCAATGCAATTTTAGATCGTGTGGAAGTGAAAAAACTTTGTGCTAAGGCTAGTGGGGTAAATTCTAAAACTGGTGTTTCTACACGTGAGTCTTTAGGATGTAAATAAAGATACTAAATATTTGGGAAGTGGAATGTACTGGCGATCGCACTTTATGGCGATCGCTTTTTTTAACCTAGATACACCGAACTCAGGAAGAGGGCAGCTCATTTAGGGAATAGGAGTATATGGGTGTAGGGGAAGAAAAATGAATCAACGTTAACTCTTTGCTGCCTGACACCCCTAGTTTTTGACGAGGCTTTCATGAACTCAGCAGAGGCAAAAATTTTCTAATTAGACCAACAGTCACTGCAGGAAGTTCCAATTGGGGTGTTAATCCCACATCATCTATCAACTGAAAAACACGGATAGCTTGCGGATTTAATTCAGCCAGACGACGACCAATTTCTGGACCTGTGAGTTGAGACTTTTGACCCCAGATAATTGCAGTAGGAGTTGTCAGTTGTTGAATGTATAGGGATAAATCAAAGGATAAGTCGCCACGTACAAAAGATAGTGCTGCATATTCCGCATTGGGCTGTTGTGCTGACTCCAGGTAAGCATTGACAATTTCCTCATACACTCGACTAGGTTGGGCGAATTGTCTTTGCTCTAAAAAGTTGCGAATACCCTCTTTGCTGGCGATCGCTGTATAGTACAGCAATCGGTCGAGAAAGGGAATGTTGAGTATCTGGGCAAAGATGTTGTTTAAGGCATTGTCGCCGAAATCGGCAAGTCCAGCAGGTGCAGAGAGAATCAGGGATCTAAATAATTCAGGATGGGCGATCGCCACTCTGATTGTGAATGCTGCTGTGAGGGAAGACGCAATGACAGTGACTGGCTGATTATTGCATGTTTGTTGCAAAAACTCCCGAATCGTTGTCAGGTAGTCATCGATTTTGTAATTTTGTGTCGGATGCTCAGATCTTCCCCAACCTATCAAATCCGGTGCGATAACGCGATACTCAGCCGCAAATGCTGGATAAACCTTTGACCACTCATACGCGGAAGAGCCGCCACCAAAACCATGTAGAAACACTAAAGTTTCCTTATCTGTGCTGACAGTAGTGTTGTCTTGCCAAGGCGAACTTGTATTAGTGTAGTAAGCAATCCTACCCAAAGAAGTAATAACGGAGCGTTGCTCAAATCCTGGTGGCTGAAACATAGGTATTGGCTAATTAATTATTATTTATTACATTTCTTTCTCTACACCCTGTACTTTCCCCGCTCTTGTATCTGTTCATCTTCTAGTTTCCCACTCTCCTCCAAAACTGCACCTATCTCTTGAGATAGATGAAGAAATTTGAACACTACCTATCTCTGCCTTTTTTTAATTAGACATAAAACTCTTACTTGTACTGTCAATACTGAGTATTCTTTTTTTTGCTTTTAACGTCTTTTTGACTTATGACTATGATTATATCAAGCCATATACTGGTACTATCTATAACTTATAAATGAACCTACCCAGTAATTTTGTGTGATAGTCTATCAGAAAGATTACTGGTACGAGTAAACGTCCAGAAAAGTGTAAACACCCATTGAATATATTAATTAAGTAAACCTAGGTGTGCTTTATATTGCTAGCCGATGAACTAGCTTTTGTACCTAGAATCCTAGGGCAACTTATCAAAATCAATAAATTTTCATGTAGTTATTAATTAACTGTTCTCTAGATAATGATAAAGCGGGGTGTCGTGGTAAAGCAGGCTAGTCTTCAATCGCAGACCAGGTCAACCGTTGAAGACCATAAATTCTCTCTTAACGAATTTGATTCTAAAAATCAAAAAGAAGATTTAGCTTCGCAAGAGCAAATAGAAAAAACTATTGACAGCGAAGTCGTATCAATACCTACGTGCATCTATTTAACTTTGGAAGATCTGAAATGTTTTGAAGCAGTGGAGCGGCAGTATGAGCAGTGGGGTGTTACTTTTGCTAATTGTATAGCAATACAGCCCTCAAATCCAGCATTTCCGACCCACTCTGGCGTAATGGTGTTAATGGGAGCGCCGAAGAACGGATATTTGGAAGCAACTTTCTTGCGACCTGTTCATTTTGTGAGTGCCTTTGTTACGAGTTCACAGCGGCTTGTCCTTTCAGCATATGATCGCGATCGCCAACTGCTGACCCAAACGGTACTACCGGGGGCAAATCTTGCCAATTCTGACTCTACAGTGCCGCCTAACACTTTATTATCCGTGTCCGCGAACAACATTCATTGCGTAACCTTTTGTGCTTTCGATGCTCATTTCACCATTGATGGCTTAAATTTCTGCTGTTAAGTTAGTACTGGATTGCACAAGTTCATAGCGAATAAAGTAAGCGGACAGAATTTTTTGTAGTGGCGCGACACGACTAAAATGATGCGATAGAAAAAGCTTGTAATAGTGCTTGAGCACAGAAGTTGACTACAAGTCTAATGCACAAATTTAGCTGTGTCACGCCAGTAGGATGCGGTCTTCCTTAGCGTAATGCATCAAATGCATCAAAAGGATGGCATGAGTTACGCTTCGCGCTTCCCATCGTCGCTACATTTCTTCACATCGAGTTGACTTGAAAAAGCACCAGGAGCAGGGAGTATGTGATGAGATTCAATAGGAAAAGAATTCCCAGGTTCAGCCTGGGAATCTCAAATCCAAAAACAAAAGTTTTTCGTAACTAGCTGAGTTGCCAACTACAAGTCAACGACTTACGAGCAAGAAGAAACAGTCATTCACAAATTCGACGCTATACCTACCCCAGAGACGCGAAACAGCCGATAAACTAGGGCTTTCAAAGCAAATTCAGGCAAAGCTAACATCCGTCGCCAGCGCCAAGGTTCTTGATAGAGTCGATACAGCCATTCCAAATTATTATCTCCCAGCCAAGCAGGAGCGCGACTTTTCGTACCTGACCAAATATCAAAACTGCCTCCAACACCAATCCATATTGCTTGAGGACACAAATGGCGATTGTTAGCAATCCACAACTCTTGACGTGGAACTCCCAAGCCAACAAAAATGACTTGTGGCTGTAATTGAGCAAGAGTTTGTCGCAATTGTTCTTCCTCTTGTGGTGAATGAAAGCCGGAATGAACGCCTGCTACGACCAAATTTGGAGTTTGAGAACGCCAAAATTCTGATGCTTTTGCGGCTACTCCAGGCGCACCTCCGTAAAAGAAGACTTTTGCGTCAATCCCTGGTTGTCCCAGTTCTTGCAACAGTGTCTCTGCTAGTTCAATTCCAGGAGTTCTTTGCACTGTTTGCCACAACAACCATCGCAGATACAAAACGACCCCTGCTCCATCTGGAACCACTAACTCAGCATTCTGTATGACCTTAGCTAGGGAGGAATTCCGCTCTGCCTGCATAGTCATTTCTGCATTGAGTGTTACCACGTGAGTTCCTAACCTCTGTTGCAAGCGTTCTAGCAACCAGCCTGGATAGTTAGTCATCACATGAACTGGTAGCCCTAATACTGAAAACTTTCTAGGCAGTTTAGACATAGCCTATTCTTAATGAGCCTCACGCCAACTATATAGATAGAACCATAGCTTATCAAATTGTTTCTATGAAGTTTTTAGGGGAATTTTACAAATTCATCACATACTCCTGCACTAAATATGAAGGCTAGGGCATAGACTCATCGCTCAACAGACTCCCTATTAGTAAAATCATGCTATGCTGCTCCAATGCCAAGACAACACACTTCCCCGACAAGCCACAAATTTGGGCATGGCTTGTGCTATTTATTTAAGTGTTAGTTTACTTACTATATTAATCTGAATGCATAATAAAACTTATCTGTATCAGGAACTGTTGGGCAGAATAAGTATCTCTCATTTTTATTTTTACTATTGATGAAGCTTGTGTTTGCCAGGAAAGTCAGGAACGCCAGGATCTATTAACCTGGTGCATGAGCAGTAGGGGTTTTGAGAACTAATATTTCGTAGAATGCTTGCGTCAGAAGGACAGCGCCTTTGTGTGCTAGTCTATCTCAAAAAGATCTCTATTCTTTTAGAGGTATTTTTAGACTGCATCTTTCAAGACTTTTTAGTAAACTCAATTTTACAGCTTTTGAGTATAAGGGCGGTAATCGACCATGACTAAAATTCGTGTTGCTTTAATTGAAGATCATGACCTTACCCGTGTAGGTATTCGGACAGCACTCCTGCAAAAGGACGAAATTGAAGTTGTCGGAGAAGCAACCAATGCTGTAGAAGGTCTAAAAATGTTAAAAACGCTACAACCTGATGTTGCAATTGTAGATATTGGTTTACCTGATAAGGATGGAATTGAGCTAACACGGGAGGTAAAATCTACAGCTAATGGGGAAGAGTTAGCAACCAGGGTATTGATTTTGACGTTGCGGGATAATAAGGAGGCAGTGCTAGCAGCTTTTGCTGCAGGGGCTGACTCTTACTGTATGAAAGATATTAGGTTTGACAATCTGGTTGAAGCTGTGCGAGTGACTTATAACGGTAATGCTTGGATCGATCCGGCGATCGCCCGAATTGTGTTACAACAAGCGCAACAAAATCCATTAAAGCTGGAAGTCACACAATTGGACAATAAGTCTGTTGATAGTGCTTTAGTGTCTGCTGAAAGCCAGCAAGATGACATAATAGACCCTTACACATTAACAGAAAGAGAATTAGAAGTTTTGCAATTGATTGTAGAAGGTTGTAGCAATGCAGTCATTGCAGAAAGGCTGTACATTACTGTTGGAACAGTAAAAACACACGTCCGGAACATTTTGAACAAGCTGTGTGCTGATGATCGCACACAAGCAGCAGTCCGCGCTTTGCGTTCTGGGCTTGTGGGATAAAATTTGTGGAAGTGAAGCAACTTTTGAGGAGACTAGATCAGAATTTACATACTGATTTTGAGAGACTATGTGTTTAAGGCGGATAGATTCTATTGACTTTTGTTGTCTTAAGTGCTTATTAAATATCAGGTGGGAACGACAAAACACTATCTCGCCATCCAAGTTTTTGGGACGTCAAGTCAAATATGACTGAGATAGAGGTAGGTAAACTCAAGCTCATGGTGGTAGATGATGAGCCTGACAATCTAGACTTACTCTACCGTACTTTTAGGAGAGATTTTCAAGTATACAAAGCAACTAATGCCTGCACAGCTCTCAATATCTTGGATAAAGAAGGTGAGATGGCTGTGATTATCTCTGATCAAAGAATGCCAGAGATGAACGGAACAGAATTTCTTGGTCGAACTGTGGAGCGCTTTCCTGATACGATTCGGATTTTGCTGACTGGGTTTACCGATGTCGAAGATTTGGTAGAGGCAATAAACTCTGGTCAGGTGTTCAAGTACATCACTAAACCCTGGAAACCAGACCAACTCAAGACAGTTGTTGAGCAAGCAGCGGAAACTTATCGAGTCGTCAAAAAACGCACAGTAGAATTAAGTCGCGCTTTGAGACGAGAATCTTTGTTCAATGAAGTCACAACAGCTATTCGAGAGTCATTAGATTACCGTAGTATGCTACAAAAGATTGTAGCAACAATAGGACAAACTTTTGCAGCTAGTCGTTGCGTACTTAGACCAGTGGAGGGCGATCGCCTAACATTAGACGAGTTCTGCTATCAAGATCCAAAATTGGGAGCATTAAGTTATGATTTCAACCCCAATCCTTTGATTGAGAAGGTTCTGGAAACTCGTCAGTATCAACTTGTTCAATGTACAGAAGATGAGAAATCCGCTCAGCAATTGGTTGTCCCACTGATATGCCAGCAAAGCATACTCGCTGTTCTTGCCCTTAACCAGTATTACCAAGCTCGTTCTTGGCAGGAAGAAGATATCCTGCTGATTGCAGGTGTTGCTGAACAAGCAGCCTTAGCCCTTTCTCAGGCAAAACTCTATCAACGCCTTCAACAGAAACAAGAGCAAATCCGTGCCGAGTTGCAGGTTGCTCGCCAAATTCAAAATAACCTCCTGCGCCAAAGTATGCCTGACATTAAGGGTGTGAAGGTGCAAGCTTGCTGCTATCCTGCTCGTGAAGTGGGAGGGGATTTTTTTGAAGTGTTTGCTCACCCTAAAGGAGACTTGTGGTTAGCAGTGGGAGATGTTTCCGGTAAGGGTGTTCCAGCTGCTTTGTTCATGGCTAGCGCCATTTCGGTCTTGCGTCGAGAGTTGTCTCAACAATCACCAGCCATGCCGAATGTGGTCATGCACAATCTTAACCATACTCTCAGTGATGATTTGATCAGCAACAATTGCTTTATTACTCTCGTCTTAGCCCGTTATACTCCTACTACCAGGGAATTAGTCTATGCTAATGCAGGACACATATATCCCCTCCTTTGGTCTCGCCAAACCAATATGGCACCCACCCCCAAGTATTTGAAGGTACGTAGTGTTCCCTTGGGTATCTTGCCTGTATGGGAAGCGAAATCTGGTCAGTTAACTCTTGCTCCAGGAGATATTCTGCTGCTAGCCAGTGATGGTATTACTGAAGCACAAGTTTCTCAAAATACAGATTTATCTGTACAATCCGTGAGTAGAGAGCCACTGATTAGCCGTTCTATGCTGAATCAAGAAGGTCTTTGGCAACTTCTTAAGAGTGAAGCCCAACCACTTCATCTTGACCATTTACTATCGCGCATTCAGGCAGATAACGTAGTTCAAGAAGATGACCAAACTATACTTTCGCTGGAGGTTTTATAAGTGATGAAAAGCGAGCTTCATGTACCAAGCGACTTGAAGTTTTTAACCATCGTAGAAAACTGGCTGTTAGGTTGCTTGGAAGTCCAGTTCAAACATTCAGTTGATTGGTCAAAGCAATCTAGCCGTTTGCGGTTGGCTTTAGTGGAAGCCTACTCTAATGTAGTGCGTCACGCGCATAAGGACCAGCCCTATTTGCCAGTACTCATTCGTTTGGAATTAAAAGACCGAGATATTGCTTTGGAAGTTTGGGACCACGGCACAGGTTTTGATTTATCTAACTATTTGCCTCCAAGCCCGACAGATAGACAAGAAGGTGGCTATGGTTGGTTGATTATACAACGACTTATGGACAAGGTAGAGTACCAGTTACAAGTCGATGGTGGTAACTGTCTGAAGTTAGAAGTCACTTTGCCAGAAGTTGCCCAAACAGCATAATTCATAACGACTATAACGACTCCAGCTCGAGTATAAAAGAAGATCTGACCGACCACCCAAAAGTTAGTGCTCAAGATGTTTAATACTTGCAGGAGTCATAGGTAATCTAGAGTTCAGATACTTCTGGTGAAGTCTCACAACTCTCCTGAGCGGTGTTTGCATTTGGTGTTTATCTTGACTATATTAAAATTCTCCAGGTTTCTTTTCCAGCTTCAACGTGGAAGATTTTTGACAAAACAGTTGACTAAGATTCTAGTCAATAGTCAACTGTCTTTTGGTATCTTACCTGCCACTAATAAGGATAGATTTTTGCCAAAAGATTTATAAAAACAGTTAAATAAAAAGTTAGTCATTTTTCTATCTGAAGTTAGTAGATTGTTTCTCCTCAATCAACGTTTTAAGAAATTTTAAGATAATTAATAACTTTTGCTACGTTTATTTGATTTATAGCTTTTCTTTATCAGATATTGAAAGATGAAGATACCTTTGCAAAATTAAAGATTGCAAAATTAAAGAACTTAGACCTCAAAACTCAAAATTCTGTACAACTGGGAAATATTTAAATTCTGAGTTCTAAACTGTAATTTCTTTTTAGAAAATACTTATAACCAAAGTTATGACTCCACCGATGGAAGCCCCACTTTGTTTGTCACCACGCTATCGCCTTGATGATGAATTACCTTGGCTTGAAGGAATCGACCCCAGTCGGCATTACTGGGTTGCGGTGAATGGAGACAAAGATCTCATAGTAGCGATCGCTGGGTTAACAGTATCCTCCATGGGTGAGTTGAAGCAGATTATCCGCGAATTTCGCTCGCTACAACCTGGAGAACACATGACTTTGGCTCGAGTTGCCAGTGTCAGCACAATTCACTGTGTCAGCCAAAACTGTTATGCGATCGCAGCACAGATCAATGAAGCTCTCGTCTGGCATCTGTTTGACCAAGAAACTTTAGAGAGTTTGTTAAAGACAGCACACCCAGACTGGCAATGTGCTCCTAAAGATATCGAGCTAGGGCGAAAACTGCTCATACGCTCCTTCCAACAAGCAGAAGTCACTAAAAGTTATAAAAGTTAAAGAAGACGCAAAGAGGTTGTGATGCGCTGTTTCATGACATAAAGAAAAGTAGAAGGCGGTCATAACCTCTGCGTCTCATTCTCTTCATCGCCGCAAATTAAGTAACTCCTGCGCAGAGGCTAAAAGTTTTATTTTCGTGTAAAGAATTTCTTTTTGTTGGTTGAGGATAAATGTCCACAAGACGTTGACACCGCACCAAGAAGTTTGAGCTTTGCCTGTTACCTGGAATTGGATTTGTTCTTCATCCAACGTCTCGCTAACACCCTCCCGGGGGAATGCTTTCACGTCTTGAGCCTCTTGTTGCAGATAATGCGTAATTGCATCTCGCCCAACAAAACCAGATTCAAATGGAGGATGCATCACTCCATCTTCTGCAAACAAAGCTGCAGTTTTCTCAAATGTTCCTGCATTCAAAGTTTCAAAGTAACGCAGTATAGTTGGTTCTGTCACTCCCGAAATTTGGAACTTTTCACCTACCGTTGTGGGTGTAAATTCAGCAGCTGTCATAGATTCACCTGTATCACGCTAGCTCACAATCAATTTGAATACAAAAGCAAGCGCCCTCGAAAGCTGCTTTTGAGGTATATTTCCCAAACAGGCACAAATCATCCTGATGATGGAGATAACAGGAGTGAAGGAAAGAGGCTGCGGGGAAGTTGCTCCTCTGCTCCCTACTTGCTTAAAAAAGTTCCCAGACAGAACAGCCTAGGAACAAAAAAGGGAATGTGGAAGGTTGGAAGTATCTGACAGATATCTTTAGTCAGCTAAAGGGTCAACACCCATCTCTGTCACGACTTTACGGAGAACTGTAATTTGTTGACCAAAATCAAGTTGCTTTATAGCTTCTAACACCTTTTCACCATCACGGGATAGTTGATAACCAGGTGGCATGGGAACAACAAAGCCTTTAACCATCAATTCTGATAATTCATACCAGAAAGCCAACTTGGTATTGTTGCTCAGAATACCGTAGGAGCGGGAAATTTGGGTATTTTTTTGAGCAGCCAGGTCGCGCATTACCTGTAACTGCTCATCATGAGACATTTGCTTAATTTGATTTAATAGACCTTCAGCTAATTGCAAACGCGCTACACCTGTGGCTGCTGGTGTGATGGAACGACCCATTTCTGTGTAAGCATACCAAAGAACTGCCAACTGGTCGTCTACGCTTAGGCTTTGAAACACAGCCACAGCAGATGTAACAGCATCAGTTGGCTGGGTGCCGTAATTGAATGAGTTAGGAAAGCGGCTTTGTGCTGAATCAGTTGTAAAAGTCATGATTACACCACAGTCAATTAGTTACTACGCTGCGAATTAGTGGGAGGCTTGTATTTTTTTGTATTGCCTCTTAATATACATACTGCATCATTTATTTACAAATTGCAAATAAAGTTTACAAATAGGATGAGTAGAAAAAAGAAATGGATATATTGACCAGATAGTGTATAATGTAGAAGCCGCGCATTAGGCAAATTGCAATAAAATAAATGAATCAATCCCCGGGAACAAACAGCACTGAGGTGAAAGAAAAAGCTCTAGAGTTAGGATTCCACAAAGTTGGGATTGCGACGATAGACGGGGAAGATACAACAGAGGCGCAAAGAATGAGAGCTTGGCTAGCGCTTGGTTATCAAGCTGATATGGAATGGATGGAAAATCCCAAGCGCCAGGATATTCGCAAAATTATGCCAGAGGTGCAAACTATCATTAGCGTCGCCCTGAATTACTACACACCTCATCAACGTCCTGATACAGAAGAATATGCCAAAATTTCTCGGTATGCTTGGGGACGAGACTATCACAAAGTCATGCACAAAAAACTCAAAGCACTGACAACTTGGCTGCAAGGGCTTCACGAAGGCATTCAAGCAAGATACTATGCAGACACAGGTCCAGTGCAAGATAAAGTATGGGCGCAAAGAGCTGGACTTGGTTGGATTGCGAAGAATGGTAATGTGATTACACGGGAATATGGCTCTTGGGTTTTTTTAGGAGAAGTGCTGACGAATTTGGAGTTGGAGAGCGATCGCCCGCATACAGAACACTGTGGTAGTTGTACTCGTTGTCTTGAAGCTTGTCCCACAGGTGCAATCACTCAACCGTTTGTAGTAGATGCTAATCGCTGCATTGCTTATCATACAATTGAAAATCGGGATGAAACATTGCCACAGACAGTGACAGCCAATTTACAGGGATGGGTTGCTGGTTGTGATATTTGCCAAGAGGTTTGTCCTTGGAATCAACGTTTTGCCAAAGAAACAGACGTTGCAGAGTTTGAGCCTTATCCTGGGAATCTTGCCCCGAAACTGGTAGAATTAGCCCAAATCTCAGATCAGGAATGGGATAGACGATTTCCGGCATCAGCATTACGTCGGATTAAGCCACAGATGTTGCGACGGAATGCTCATGCTAATCTAAACGCATTCCACCGGGCGAAAGAATGACCCAGAAAGTAATCATTTTTGATTTTGATGGCACGATTGCCGATACAGTAGATGCTTTGGTGAGTATTGCCAATTGTCTAGCGCAAAAGTTTGGATATATACCAATTACTCAAGAAGAACTTGCTCTGTTAAGAAACTTAAGCTCTAGGGAAATTATTAAGTACTCAGGAATTTCAGTTTTGAAAATCCCTTTTTTGGTCAAAAAAGTGAAAACTGAGTTAAAAAGTAAAATAAAAGAATTAAAGCCAATATCAGGAATTAAAGAAGCCCTAATCGTTCTCAATAACGAAGGTTACAAGCTAGGAATTATAACTTCTAATTCTCAAGAGAATGTGACAGATTTTCTCAAAGCCAATGAGTTAGATGACTTATTTGCTTTTGTCTACTCAGGAGTCACAATCTTTGGAAAAACAACAATCATTAATAATGTATTAAAGCAAAAACAGATTAAACCTCAAGAAGTCCTCTATGTAGGAGATGAAACCAGAGATATAGAAGCTTCAAAAAAAGCAAATATTAAAGTTATTGCAGTTACTTGGGGATTTAATTCACAAGAAGTATTAGCAAAACAGAATCCAGATTTTCTGATTCACCACCCAAGTCAACTCTTAGAAGTGGTTAAAGTTATTAGTTTTTGATTTTATTACTGATTGTTCGCCTAACAGACGCTGTCATTATAGTAAATTTCGGGAGGATGTGATCCTCCCGAATGTGTTTTCATACACACTGGAGAAATGAAAGAAGAATGCAATAATTCTGAGTACAGATTAAACGTTTTCTAAACTTGATTTTTGTCAAATAAAGTCAAAATTACTTTGGTTGACCTTTTTCCAAAGCTTTTTCTACTAAATCATCACTGACATTAGTCACAGCTTCAGTTTTAGAACCACCAACTTCTTTTGCCATATCTACGTAATCATCAGGATTACCAGTAGGCTTGGCTTGTGTGTTCGTCTGTTGAGGTTCGCGCAGTTCCTGCTTGGGTGCAGTCGCCTTTTGGGCTGCTTGTTCGCCTTCACCAGTACGGTCAATTTCACTAACGCTCAATTGCTGTGCAGCTTGATAATCTGCTTCAAAATCAACGCTTGGAGCTTTTTCTTCACCGCTTGCTATATTTTCAGCAGCTAATTGTGCGTCGTGAGTAGGAGCTTGTGATGGATTTGGTTTGATTTCATCAGGCATTATTAACTCCTCCAAATATTTTTCTTTCACTGCAAAATTCTATCAGAGTAAACTCTTCAATTTTTGGTATCTCAGGATAGATTTATACCTCTATTAAAAGACAGATAAAAGTTTATTTTGCTAATTTTTAAAATTCTTTCTCTTGATGGTCGATACTGATTCAAAAATTCTGGTACGCCTAAACGTGAGCGTTTAAATAGTTTTGGAGATAAATTATGACAGCAAGTTACGATAAAAAGACTCCTCAAGCTTTAAGCAATGAAACTCAAAAAGTCGTAGAAGCATTTAACGGCTTAGATACTGATGCTAAACTCGCTTGGCTGTATTTTGCTTATGAGAAAATGGGTGACTCAATCACTCCCGCTGCTCCCTCTGCTGCAGATCTAGAATTAGCACCAGTCCTGTTGAGCGACTATTATAAATTATCTGATGATGAACAGATAACAATTATGCGGCAAATTGTCAACCGCGAAGATTCTGAATATTCTCGTGCTTACGGTGCAATCAAAGAAAACAACCAGTTGTTTGTTTGGTTTGCTTGGGCACAAAATATGGGCGACCAAGTTGTTGACATACCAGAAAACTATAAAGCAACTGACGCAGTTAACAATGTCCTTTCTCAAATAGAAGAACTGGATTTTGAAGGGCAAATGTCTGTGTTGCGGACAATTGTCGGTCAAATGGGCTACAGCGATGTCAAACCAATTGAGTCACAAGCAGAGACTGGCAAAACGCCAAGTCTTTAGTGAGTAGAGATGAATAGATAATAGCTAATGGCTAATAGCTAATACCTATAAAAAGTTAGTTATTAGCCATGAAATAAAATTATTAATTTTATGTTAAAGATTGCTAACTTTACGGTATTTGGTGGAGTTTACAACAACTACAGGAATCCGGTTTGATTTTAAAAAAGACACGTAGTGTTAGCGACAGCGTAACGTATTATTATCAAGGGTTTGGTGCGTTACAGATTTCATCATAACGCACCCTACTGGCGTGACTACAATACCTAATTTTGTTCAAAAATCAAATAGTAGTCCTATAGTGAGCAAGCTATGACATTGCAAGGTGACCCACATCAGATGGACTGAGGTGAGAGTGTACGACTTCACCGTCACGAAACCAAACAATACGCTGTGTTTGACGAGCAACATCTGGTTCATGAGTGACCATCACAACTGTGATACCACTGGCATTGAGTTCGCCAAAGATATCCAAAACTTCTTGAGTTGTCCGCGAATCGAGTGCGCCTGTGGGTTCATCCGCTAGAAGTAGAACTGGACGGTTAACAATGGCACGGGCGATCGCCACCCGTTGCTGCTGTCCACCTGAAAGTTGGGTTGGTTTATTGTTGAGACGCTTCTCTAAGCCTACTCGCTTCAGGGCTTCTGCTGCTCTCTCACGGCGATCGCTCGCATTCACACCAGCGTATACCATCGGTAACATCACATTTTCTAACGCTGATAATTGAGGTAAGAGGTGAAATTGTTGGAACACAAATCCCAGTTTTTTGTTGCGAATTCGTGCCAACTCTGCATCGTCCATTTGAGCAACATCAACGTTATCTAAGTAATAATGCCCAGAAGTTGGTCGATCCAAGCAACCAATGATATTCATGGCTGTGGATTTACCAGAACCAGATGGTCCCATGATGGAACAGTATTCACCCTGTTCCACAGTGAGGTTAACACCGTTGAGCGCTCGCACTTCCGTTTCGTCACTACCATAAACTTTAAAAATATCTTCTAAGCGAATAATGACTGGTTGATTGACTGGGCTAGGAAGGCGGGAGTCAGTTATCGATAATGTGTTTGCCATATTATTTGCAATGTAAATTTTTTACTTAACTCACGATGAATTCAAAATTACTCTAAGCACTTCTCAAAGCCACAATTGGGTCAAGTTTTGCAGCACGACGTGCAGGAACAACACCAAAAAATAAACCAATACCACCAGAAACACCGACTGCAAGGGTAATTGCCACAGGAGAAATACCTGCTTTTAACGGGGTCAAAACTGATACCAGCATAACGCCGCTCACACCAATAGCTGTACCAATCAAACCACCTGCGGCTGACAGAATAATAGCTTCAATGATGAACTGTGACAGGATATCTTGCTGAGTTGCACCAATGGCTTTACGCAAACCAATTTCTTGAGTGCGCTCGGTGACAGAAACAAGCATAATATTCATGATGCCAATACCGCCGACCAACAAAGAAATACCTGCAACGGCAGCTAGCATGATTGTCAAAGCACCCGTAATTTGACCAACAGTTTGCAAAGCATCCTTTTGAGTGCGGATGGTAAAGTCATCTTCGCTGGTGATTTTGTGCCTCTGGCGTAGCAAATTGGTTACTTGAAACTCTGCTGCATCAACACTCTTGCTATCACGAGCAGAAGCAACGATGTAGTCTAATGCAATGCCATAAGGAGAATTCCGTCCAACAAGTCGATTTGCTGAGGTTGTGATTGGCACTAATGCTGCCTCGTCATAATCAGCTCCCAAACTTGAGCCTTTGCCTTCTAGCACGCCAATAATTTGAAAGGTCGCATTTTTAATCCGCAACTGCTGACCTACAGGGTTACTACTACCAAATAGTTTTTTTGCCAAATTAGCACCCAATACTGCCACTTGATTATTACGCTTCATATCTATGTTGGTAAAAAACCGACCTTTGGCAGTTTCAAAATCCCGTACGACTAAGAAGCTGGGAGTCGTACCAATAATGTTGACATTGGTATTTCTATTACGGTAGCTAGCGACATATCTCCCGTTTAACTCAGGAGCAACTCCTGCGACAGTGGGTACCGCAGAGGCGATCGCCTCCGCATCTTCCAGCACCAAATTTTTTGGGACTTCAAAAGAAATGCGTTGAGTTTCTTGATTCCCTGGAATGACAAAAAGAACGTTTGGTCCTAACGATTCCAACTGTTTATTGACGAACTTCTGTCCTGCTTCTCCTACACCAATCATGGCAATCACCGAAGCGTTACCAATGACAATACCCAGCATGGTGAGGGTGCTACGTAACTTATTCGACAGCAGGGTTTTCCCTGCCATTTGCATACTTTCTAGAATGTTCATTTCTTCTGCTGTTCTTGCGCCTTCTTGTAGTCTGCGGGAGGATTGAGAAATATGCGATCGCCCTGTTGCAGTCCCTCTAAAATTTGAGTTTGGTCTTTGACTTGTGCTCCAATAGTAACGGGGCGAAACACGGGTTTATTCTTTTGGTCTGGTACCAAGACACCTGTCTCACCTTTTTCGGTAACAATTGCCACAGTTGGGACTAGCAAGGTATCTTGTACCTTGTCACCTAAAAAGGTCATATCTACATTTAAGCCAGAGCGCAGTTTCTCTTGACCAGAATCAATTGCTACACGCACTTGGAACAATGTTACACCTTCTTCCTTGACTGCTTCAGGAGCAATCAAGCGGACATGACCTTTAAAGACTTCATCAGGATAGGCATCAGCGATAATTTCGACCTGTTGTCCTTGTTTGATTCTGCCGATATCAGCTTCCGGGACACTGGCAAGAACCTCTAGACCTCGTGCAACAGCGACAATGGAACTAGAAGTCGCCGATGCACTTGAAGAAGCAGAGGTTGTCGGTGTGACATACGCACCAACGTTGGCATACTTTTGCGTCACAATTCCTGAAAAGGGAGCGCGGATAATTGTATTGTCGAGATTAACTTGTTCGGCTTTGAGTTGAGCTTGAGCAGCCGCAACAGCTGCTTTACGTTGAGCAATTTCTTCAGGACGTGAACCTGCTTCCAGCAACCGCAGTGAAGCTCGTGCTTCATCTACCGCTGCTTGTCGTTGGGCGATTTCTTCAGAACGAGTGCCACTTTCTTGCAGTGCTAGCCGTTTTTGAGCTTCTTGTAAATTTGCCTTGGCAGCATTGTCTTCACTAACAGCTTGGTCGAGTAATTGTTTTTTCTCCGCTCCCTGCTGATATAGATATTGGTAGCGCTTGACCTGTTCACTGGTATAGTTGGCTCTTGCCTGAGCTGCGTCCACTTGAGCTTGAGCTTGTGCAATTTCTTGAGGACGATTTCCTGCTCGAGCCTCGGCAAGCTGCGCCTCTGCTTGTGCTAAACGAGCTTTTGCCTGAGCAATTTCTTGAGGACGGTTTCCTGCAAGGGCTTGATCCAACTGTGCTTGGTTCTGCTCTATGTTTGCACGAGCTTGGGAGATGCGTGCTTGAATGTCTGCGCTATCCATCTTGGCAATAATTTGCCCCTGCTTCACCTTGTCGCCTTGCTCGACATACAACTCTACCAGAGTGCCAGAATTTTTCGGGCTGATGTTCACGCTTTGAACAGGCTGAACCTTACCACTAGCAGAAATTCGCAGAGTAACGTCTTTGGCTTCTACTGGAACAGTCAGTGCCGCTATGTCTTGCTTGCTTGCCTCTCGATTAACAGATGTGATGGTTGCGGTTGTACCAGCAACCAAAACGCTAGCTGCTACTAAACCAATGAGCCAGCGTACTGGGTGCTTAATTTTTTTACCAATTACAGGAATTTCTAAGTATGTAGTCATGATAGCTTCTAATGAAAATAGTTTTATCTAGGTATCTTTTCGTACAATAGTCAAATTTATAATGTAGAGTTTTTACAACTTTTGAAATGAATAGTCATGAATGAAACAGAGTTATTAATCAATCCAGAACCATCTAAACATATAAAATCTATAAAATGCTTAATTTTCCTTCATATTATTGGTAAAGCTCGGTTTTGACCTCACCTGAATGGGTGACTTTTACAGTTATTATGAACACTAGAAATATTGCGTAAGTTGCAAATTTTTGAAATGATGGCAGTTTTGTAGCAAGGTTGAAAGAATCAAAATGTACTTATATTTCATCCTTGATAACTGGCTTGAATAGTCGAAATTGTCAATTTTTTGTGTAAAATTTTCTCCAAGTACTGGTTTCAGTTGACGTCTAGAAAGTGACAGAGCGTTGAAAATTTGCTAAAGCGCGATTGTAATCCAAAATAACTGTAACTCTGTTAGCTTTATAAGTGATTACAACTCAAAAAAGGCTTGCTGTAATGCTTGTTGATTTTGTTGGATTTGCTCTTTATTTTGATGAAAAATGATTTCCAGTTATTTTAGTTGTGCTGGTGTCAGATTAAGTGCTTGGATGAGTTCTATTTGACCAAATTCAAAACTGAAAGACTCATTTGAAACTTGTGCAATCAATTTCTTAACAAGGCGAGATGGTAAGCTCCAAGCAACAGTACTGCCGAGAGAGAAAAACAGAACTGTTAGAACAACTATGCGACGTAACATGATAGAAGTCTACTCTCGGATTATAAAATGTAAGTACTTACTTATTAATTAACTAAAAAAGATTTAGCTGTGTCAGCCCATTAATTCTCTACTGGTACAATCCCTTGCCAGATAATCTCTACAAGATGTTGCACAAATTCTTGAGCAGTAGTAGAAGGAGGCATAGTAATAGAAGGAGGCATAGTAATAGAAGGAGGCATACTTGCTTGAGATCCTGTGTGCTCTAAAAAAGCATAATTCATCAAAGCTCCTAGTAGTAAGTGAGCAAGAGCCTGAGGGTCGCAACGGCGAAGCCGACCTTGTTCGATTTCATGCTCTAGAAAAGCACTTAGTGCTTTGAGATTTCGCATGGGTGGCGCTGATATGCTTTCTGGTTTCGGTAGAGCTTGTCCTCGCGATTGCAGCATCATCATTCGAGGTATCACCTCTCGGTGGAAGTCCAGAATAAGTAAACAGATTTGAATTAAGTTTCCTTTGAGGTTGCCTTTATCAACAAGAGTTTCAAGCTCCTTAACCCATATCGGTGTTTCTGGAATTCCCATCGCAGCGAAGAACAATTCTTCTTTGGTGGAAAAGCGTTTGAAAATTGACGCCTCTGAAACACCCGCCCGTGCTGCAATCTCCAAAGTTGAACCACTGAAGCCTTGCTCCAGAAAAACTTCGCGGGCTGCCTCCAAGATTTGGTGATTGCTGATTTTAGGTATCCGAGCCATAATTAGTAAGTACTTACTTACTTAAGTTATTCCGTTGTTATTACAATGTCAAGGGGGAAATGATAACCAAGCCATAGCTCACAGATGTTAGATTCAGAATTTCAAACAGCTTAGGTGAACCATGGATGAATATGCTTAGCCTAATCCATTCATACCTATGCAAGATTTTTTTGAGGTAGTAGCGAGAGCGAGGCGGTTTCATGAGTTAGCCGATGGGCTTTGTGTTTTCGACACTGTAAAATTTTGTCGTCAACCGAGGAAATCGTTTAAGCTAGCTGAAAGATTCTTTCATTCTAGGCAAAGAGGCGGTAGTGTGCCTAAACGAATTGGTTTGATTTCTCTTCTGGTTGTCTGTGGTTTGTGTAGTTTATCTCAACCTATAAATGCACAAGCACTGGTACCTCATACACTGCAACTGGATGCAGCGAAGTTGGAACAGCAAGGGTTAAGTCTGGCAAGAGAGGCAGCTCAGCTAGCGCAGTTTCAACAGTTTGAACTCGCTTTACCAAGAGCGCGGTTGGCATCGCAACTAGCTCCTAAGAACGATAAAGTATGGTTTCTTCTGGGCGGTTTGTATTTGCAAGCCAAAGATTTGGATGGCGGAATTACTGCCTTAAAGAAGGCACAATCTCTCAATCCTAAAAATGGTGATGTTCAGTTCGCTTTGGGTTCAGCTTACTTTCAGCAGCAAAAGTATCAAGAAGCTGCAAGCTACTACCAAGCAGGTTTAAAGTTAAAACCCAATGATCCAGAGGGGTTGTTCGATTTGGGAAATGCTTACTATATGCTGGGTAAGCGTCCAGATGCTATCACTCAGTACACAAAAGCAGTCTCCCTTGACAAAAAATTCTGGCCCGCCATCAATAATGTTGGGTTAATTTTGTATGAACAGGGCGATATTCAAGGCGCAATTAAGCAATGGCAAGACGCTGTTGCCATTGAGAAACAAGCGGCAGAACCTTTACTGGCATTGGCAGTAGCTTTGTATAGTAAAGGCGATCGCGACCAAGGTCTGGCAATGGGAGAAGCCGCACTCCGCATTGATGAGCGCTATGCTGATTTAGATTTTCTTAAACAAAATCTCTGGGGTGCACGCCTCTTGTCTGATACAAAAAAATTCTTAGAATTACCCAGCATTCAAGCTGCTCTTCAGCAACGTGAGGAACCATCAGCTCCTAATCCTACCATCAGGCAACGGATGATTCCGCAATAGGAAAGTGGCATGGTTAGTTGTGAGCCACTCGCTTAACTTCAAAATTCAAAATTCACGCATTATAAATTCAAAATTCTTAGACCTCTTGCACGAATGCAAAACCTGCCCTCATCTCCCTGTTTTGTGAGAGGGATTTGGGGTGTAGAGCTTTGCTCTTCAAACAAGAGTGGGCAAAGATTCATGCAAGAAGTCTATTTTTGAACTTTGCGAAAAGTTGCCAGAGCGATTTTCCTTACTCTGCTAACTACCAGTCTTCATATCCCTGACGGAACGCTTTGCGCGAAGTGGTAGCGAAGTACCCGCTTAAGCAAGCTAAGCATAGCAGACGCACCAGAAGGAGCGTAAGACCTCACAACTCACAATCCCTATCCTCTTGACACTTGCTCAAAATTTCATCTAATAGTACATATATATTATTCTATAAAAGAAACAGTAACCCAACGTACTTATTGAGAATTAGGCTACTGTTGACCATTGTCCCAGGTGTGTTCTGAAGTCAAGGACATTACTATGGAAATGTGCTTGGTGCAGTCTACCGTGGAGTGGACATTCTTTTAGGCTCCTAATTGTACATTGAGTTGTCTTATTTAGGTAGCAGTGCGATGATTTGGTCAACAAACAGTTGATGATCAACAATCGGCTTGGAGATGTAGCCATCTGCACCGCTTTGTTTGAGAAAGTTCTCGCGATCGCCCTCCATGGCATGGGCTGTTACCAAAATAATAGGTAAAGAGGCTGTTTGCGGATCAGATTTTAACATTTGTGTAATCTTGATACCATCAACAGACTTACCTTGGTAAACACTTCGTGATAAAGAAACATCCATCAAGATAATGTCAACTTCACCCGATTGGGCAATTTTGATGACCTCTTCCACATTTTCAGTATGTTTTACCTCCAAGCCACCTCGCTTGGTTAAAATTTTGGAAAAAACACGAGCATTAATCAGATCGTCTTCGACAATCAAAACAGTTTTCATGAGAATTTGACTTTTGTTTGCTCATCTTAACTAGAGGTGCACGTTCCAGAGAAGGAGAATATCACCTAATCAAAACTTTTGTGTGCCTATCGTTGAAATAATCAATATAAATCCCCGTCAACAAGGATGATACTATTGCTTTCTATCCTGTGACTATCAAGATTCTGTAATGAAAAGCATTTCATTCGTTATGCTGTGGTTGCTGCAGTCTTCATTAATGACAAATTTGGTGTAGTGGAAATTTAGGGAAAAAACTCATGGCAAAACAATTAAACCTTCTCTGTGAGGGACAGGTCATCACCACAGCCTTGCATACCGAGATGCAACGGTCTTACTTAGAATATGCCATGAGTGTCATTGTTGGTCGGGCGTTACCAGATGTGCGAGATGGCTTAAAGCCAGTGCATCGACGCATTTTGTATGCTATGCACGAACTGGGTCTGACGCCAGATCGACCTTACCGTAAGTGTGCACGTGTGGTGGGAGATGTGTTAGGGAAATACCACCCCCACGGCGACCAAGCGGTTTATGATGCCTTGGTAAGGCTAGTGCAGGACTTTTCTAGTCGCTATCCCTTACTAGCAGGACATGGTAATTTCGGAAGTGTGGATAATGATCCTCCAGCAGCGATGCGTTACACAGAAACGCGTCTGGCACCCATTAGCAATGAGGGAATGCTGACGGAAATTGGCGAAGAAACCGTGGACTTCATCGGTAACTTTGATAATTCTCAGCAAGAACCAACCGTACTGCCAGCACAGTTGCCTTTCCTCTTACTCAATGGCAGTTCAGGTATTGCTGTGGGTATGGCAACGAATATTCCACCACATAACTTAGGGGAAGTAGTAGATGGGTTGATAGCATTAATCGACAACCCCGACTTATCCGATGAAAAGTTATTTGAGCTGATTCCCGGACCAGATTTTCCTACAGGTGGTGAAATTGTGGGTCACTCTGGCATTCGCGAAGCGTACACTATAGGCAAAGGCAGTATTGTGCTGCGAGGAGTGACCCAGATTGAGGAAGTGACTGGTAGTAGGGGTAGCAAGCGACGAACAGCAATTGTGGTGACAGAATTGCCGTATCAAGTGAATAAGGCTGCTTGGATTGAGAAAGTCGCGGATCTTGTGAATCAAGGTCGTCTTCAGGGAATTGCGGATCTTCGTGATGAAAGCGATCGCCAAGGAATGCGCGTTGTGATTGAACTCAAACGCGATACGAACCCTCAAGAAGTTCTCCAGAATTTGTATCACCAAACCGCCTTACAAACTAACTTTGGGGCAATTCTCCTTGCCTTAGTGGATGGACAACCCCGACAGCTTTCCTTGCGTCAGCTGTTGCAAGAGTTTTTGAGTTTTAGAGAGCAAACACTGAACCGTCGCTACTCTCATGAGTTGGGAAAGGCGGAAAGTCGGCTGCATTTGGTTGAAGGTTTACTCAAAGCACTTTCTCATGTAGATGAGGTTGTAGAGATTTTACGAAGTGCAGCTGATGGTACGACAGCAAAAATTAGCTTGCAAAACCGACTGGATTTGAGTGAAGTGCAAGCAGATGCTATTTTGTCTATGCCGTTGCGACGTTTAACAAATTTAGAACAGCAAAATTTACACAAAGAGTATGAACAGCTCAATGAGCAAATTCAGTTATTGCGGAGATTGCTGGACGATAGACGAGAATTATTGAAGTCACTAAAAAAAGATTTGCGATCGCTCAAGCGCAAATACAGTGATACTCGTCGGACAAAAATAGGCGTCACACGTGACGAGGAAACAAAGGGACAATCAAACAAAGGGACAAGAAGACAACAGGACAAGGAAGCAGACAGTCCAAAATCTCAAATTGAACATCCTACCAAATTGGAAGCGCCGCCAGAAGAGGTGGTTTTAGAGTTTACGCAGCGAGGATACGTACGTCGTGCGCCATCACCTCGAAAGGCAAAAACTGATAATGGTACATCCGATAACGACATCGTCATCCAAAGCATGGTGAGCGACACAGCAAAAGAGCTGCTAGTACTTACCAGTGGTGCCAAGGTTTACCCTGTGAGTGTGGCAGATATTCCTCCTACCAACGGACGTTCTGCACGAGGAACACCACTGATTACCTTGCTCTCAAGTTCTGCTCAAGGTGCTCAAGAAGGTTTGATTCACCGCTTTGTCTTGCCAGACAATCTAGAAAATGCCGAGATTGTTCTCCTCTCTAAGCAAGGAAGAATCAAGCGTCTGTCTCTGACAGAATTGACTAACCTCTCTCGTCGCGGTATCACCATTTTGAAACTTAAAGATGGTGATGAATTGTCATTTACCCAGTTCTCCAAAGCGGGTGAACATCTGGTTTTAGCAAGTTCGGGTGGGCGAGTTTTGAAGTTTGAGGTCAATGATGAGCAACTTCCTATTATGGGTCGCGCTGCTATGGGTTTACAAGGTTTACGCGTGCGCCAACAAGAGGAAATGGTTGGTTGTGTGACCTCTAGCAACAAGGAAAATTTGTTACTGATAACTCAATTAGGATACGCCAAACGTATACCTGCAAATAGTTTTAGGTTAGCCAATCGAGGCGATATTGGAACTCAGACTTTTAAATTCACCAATAAAACTGACTCCTTAGCAGGAGTGGTACGAGCGATCGCAGGTGCTGAGGTGGCGCTAATTACGAATCATCAAAGAGTGGTACGCCTGAGCGTAGAAACAGTTCCAACCTTAAGTAAAGATGGCACAGGTGAAAATATTCTTCAGCTCAATCGTGAAGAAAGAGTCATTTCTGTCGTCGAACTGCAATAAGCCGTATGTATGTAAGGTACTGCACGGCTCGGGAATAGAGGAATAAAAGAATTCAGGAGTGCAGAATCAAGATGTTCTCTTTTGAGCAACCCTCTCCTGAACTCTTCAACTTCACATATTTTAAATAAGCGCAATATAGCTATAAAAAATATGACACTTCTTAAAAAAGTTGTTATATTAGTTTACATAAGGTAACAAACCTTAAACAACTCAGTTTGGAGTGCCAACTATGACAAACGCAACAAAAGCTTCGACTCCCGTCATCGATGACCGTAATTCTTGGCGCTGGGGTTTCACACCTCAAGCAGAAATTTGGAATGGTCGATTGGCAATGATTGGCTTTTTAGCAGCCGCGCTCATTGAACTGTTTTCTGGTCAAGGTTTCCTACACTTCTGGGGAATTCTGTAACTTTTAAGTATGCAGATTGATTCCTTTGCAATTATAAATACATAACTAAGTAAAAAACCTGGAAGTGTTCATGACTTCCAGGTTTTTTACAGTTTGTATTCTTTTTCTCTACAAATGAGTCATTTGTCTAAAACTCATAACTCTTAACAAATCATTAACGGATGTACTCCTTAAGAACACTGTTGCGATTCGGGTGACGTAACTTCCGAAGTGCTTTCGCCTCAATTTGACGAATCCGTTCGCGAGTGACATTGAAAATTTGTCCAATTTCTTCCAGGGTCTTCATGCGACCGTCATCCAAACCGTAGCGCAGTCTGAGAACATCACGTTCACGGGGACTGAGACTATCGAGGACTTTTTCCAGGTCTTCGCGCAGCAGATTTTTAGAAACTTGGTCTTCTGGTGTTTCACCATCAGACTCAATAAAATCGCCCAGTCGAGAATCTTCTTCTTTCCCTATGGGCGTTTCTAGTGAAATAGGCAATTGTGCGGATTTAGCAATAAACCGCAGCTTCTCAATAGTCATTTCCATTCGAGTCGCAATTTCTTCTTCAGTGGGTTTGCGACCCATTTCTTGAGAAAGAAGCTTGGTTGTTTTCTTAATCCGGGAAATGGTTTCGTAAAGGTGAACCGGAAGGCGAATAGTCCGGGATTGGTCGGCGATCGCACGAGTAATTGCTTGACGAATCCACCATGTGGCGTATGTCGAGAACTTGTAGCCTTTTTCGTGGTCAAACTTTTCGGCGGCGCGAATCAAACCAAGACTTCCTTCTTGAATCAAGTCTTGAAAAGATAAGCCTCGATTCATATACTTCTTAGCAATTGAAACTACAAGGCGCAGGTTAGACTGTACCATCTTGTCTTTCGCTCTGCGACCAATATGCAGTCTATAGCGAAATTGTGGCAAGGGTATTTGTACTGCTTCTGCCCATTCACTGTCGAAAGGCTCACGAGCTAACTGCTGTGCAAGTTTTTCACGCACTCGCTCCAATTCCAGTAAATCAGCAATCTTGCGTGCCAATTCAATTTCTTCATCCGCACGCAATAGGCGAATTCGACCTATTTCTTGCAAGTAAAGGCGGATCGAATCCTCGGTGTAATGCTTTTTCTTCGTTTGAGACCGACGACGCGATTTAGCGGCTTTTCCAGACTTTGCGTCGTCCTCATCAGACTGAGGCTCTAAAAATTCATCGAGTTCGCCATCATCGCTGAGCAATAAGTCCTCTTCGTCGTCAATCAAGAGTTCCTCTAACTCAATCTCAGGCGGATTCATTATTTCTAGGTCATCAGGCTGAAACCTGTTTTCGAGTACGTTGTTAGCCTGGTTCATGCCGCGTTCCTCATGCTCCTTGCAGAATCAATTACTTAAGATGTGTTTACTGCTCTTAAGGTGAGCTATTTACCAACAGAAAAGACAAAAAAGAAGGTTTTTGGCTATTTTCCCCAAAGATAATTCTGGATTTTTTACACCTTCTAAACAGAGCTCTCCTATGTAGGGACAAACTCCTTAAAAGGTGAATTCCTATCTTGAGTCAATGCCATGTGTGTTGCAGAACAACATCACTTTTAACTAGCTGGTCTAAAAAAGACTCATCTTGCTATAAAAATTTACCACTCCATACAAACGAATATGACTGTTGGGAGATTCTTTTGTAAAGACTGTTCCGATTGTAGCCTGTTTCACAGAAATTGCACTGTCTTTGTGGGGTAACCATGAAGTCATTAAACAAGTTATAAGGCTGTTCTACAAAATGAAACATTGAAAAAGGCACCCTTATCCTTAGTATTTTCTCCAAAATTTTTTGGAATTGCAGTGGTGTTCTCATTCCAATTTAATGTTAGGTACACCTGCTGATATCTGGATCAATGTATTGTGTAGAACATTTTTCACATAGGAACAGCATATTTTCAGCTCACCCAACTAAGAAAAAATGGGTAAATCCATTTTTACACTTCCTTCACGAGTCACTAAATAGTCATTCAGTTCGCCTTGTGGCGAAAACCTTATCCATGTCCTGTCTAGGGAGGCTTTATGCTTTCTTCCATTAGGCGTACCATAGGCACCATGAATGCAAGTTGGATAATGTTTGGTGGTTTTTTACAGTCGCTTAACTTTGTTCTGCCAACTACCTTAACTGAGGAGTCAAGTCTTTAGCAGAATGAACAGATGGACAAGGAGTTGAGACTGAGCAAATCAGGTCTTTATCACACGTTAGCGCACTGTTGAAATTTCCACCTAATGAATCTTGACAAACTGTTTTTATTGTATCCAACGCTATTTTAATCAATTAAAAAAGGATTTGACAGTGAATTTGACAGTTAAGACTATCGATATTAACCTACTTAACGCCCAATTTCATTAAAGGAATGCAAAATATACCAGAGCCCACTACAGGACGTTGAAGAAACATATTTAACAACACTACCGTAGAGATCATTGCCATGGTTTCATAACTTTGGTTAATAGTGCAAACCCCTTTTGAGTTGCTTGCAATACTTACAAAATAGGGATGAAGTTGGATTTTGGCGCAAAATCGAGGTAAATCAAACTATAGTTAACTTGCTTAGTCTAGCAAGATATCGTTTCAAACAGTAAGTTAAAACTAACTACAGTAGACGGAGATGATTTGCACCTATAAGGTCAAGGCATTGTAATACTTAATACTGTTAAGTTAATCAATCAGTGATCGTCTCAGTAAGAAAACATAAATAATTCTTATATGTATTAGGAATAACTGTGAATATCCTATATCAAAAGTTTATCAGCCAGATTGTCAAAATTTTTAGTACGGGTGTCAGGGAAAAATGAAAATAATATTTACTCTTGATTTCTCAGAATTCAAGAATTATCTTTCTCCTTGAGAATGTTATCCTCTATACTTTAAGAAATGCAAAAAGAGCTAACAGTCCAAAGCTTTAGACCATTAACTCTTTACTTAAGACGAATAATCAACCTAACTAAGCATAAAGAAACATAAAGTAGAAACTTTGTTCTATTAGATATCCAAATCAGTTAAGTTGAGTTTAGAACCGTAAGTTTCAATGAATTCGCGACGGGGTGCAACGCGATCGCCCATCAAAATGGTGAAAATACGATCAGCTTCTGCCGCGTCCTCAATTTCCACTTGCTTGAAGGTGCGAGTTTCTGGGTTCATCGTGGTTGTCCAAAGTTGTTCTGGCATCATTTCACCCAAACCTTTGAACCGTTGGATCGTGTAGTTGGCGTTATCAGGAAACTCAGCAAGGCGCTGTTGTAATTCGCGATCGCTATAGCAATAGTAGTGATTGCGTCCTCGTTCTACTTTAAAGAGTGGGGGACAAGCGATGTAGATATAACCTTGCTCAATTAACGCCCTTTGATACCGATAGAAGAAAGTTAACAACAGAGTCCGGATGTGCGCTCCATCTACGTCAGCATCCGTCATGATAACTATACGGTGATAACGCAATTGTGAGGCATCGAATTCCTCTCCCTTCACTCCCAAACCAAGCGCTGTAATCAACGACTGAATTTCAGTGTTTTTGTAGATTTTGGCATCGTCAGTTTTCTCGATGTTCAAGATTTTACCGCGCAGAGGGAGAATGGCTTGGAATCGGCGATCGCGTCCTTGTTTTGCACTTCCACCTGCTGAGTCTCCTTCCACAAGAAAGATTTCAGATTCTTTGGGATCTCTTGTACTGCAATCCGCCAATTTTCCGGGTAATGGCGAAGATTCCAACACCGATTTGCGACGCACTAATTCTCGCGCATGACGGGCTGCTTCTGCAGCTTTAAAGGCTTGGATGGCTTTGTCTAAAATAGAATCAGCGACACTAGGGTGAAATTCCAAGTACTCAGTCAGAACTTCTCCCACCAGAGAATCTACTATTCCCCTGACTTCTGTATTACCTAGTTTGGTTTTGGTTTGTCCTTCAAATTCTGGTTCTGGTACTTTAACGGAAATCACGCCTGTCAAACCTTCGCGGACGTGTTCGCCACTGAGGTTGGGTTCATTGTCTTTGATTTTGTTGCGCTTACGGGCGACAGCGTTCAGGGTGCGAGTCAAGACTGTCTTCAACCCTTCCAAGTGTGTGCCACCGTCCACCGTCCGAATATTATTGGCAAAGCCTAACAAGTTGTCAGTATAAGCATCAGTACACCATTGCAAAGCAACTTCCACCTGAACGTTGTTGCGTTCTCCCTGCACGAAAATAATTTCTTCATGCAATGCCTGCTTATCACTGTTCATGTAGGCAATGTATTCTCGAATACCGCCTTTATATTCGTAGATTTCTACCTTAGGTGTATCACTTTTAAGTAATTCTAGACGGTTATCTGTAAAAGTAATTTTGACGCCAGCGTTCAAGTATGCCAATTCCCGCAGGCGGCTTGCTAAAGTAGTGTAATCAAATTCAGTAACGGTTGTGAAAATTTGGGTGTCTGGTTTGAAGGTGACAGAAGTTCCGGTACGGTTTTCTTTGCAAGGCTTTGCTGTCAGTTCTGTAACGGGAACACCTCGTTCGTAGCGCTGGGTATGAACCTTTTTCTCTCGCCAAACTGTAATTTCCACCCACTCCGATAGGGCGTTCACAACGGAAACACCAACCCCGTGCAATCCTCCAGAAACTTTATAGCCGCCACTGCCAAATTTACCCCCGGCATGGAGTACAGTTAACACAGTTTCTAATGCCGATTTGCCTGTTTGGGGGTGAATATCCGTAGGAATGCCCCGACCATCATCAACAACGGTCACAGAACCATCAGCGTTGAGATCCACCTCCACATGGGTGCAGTGACCCGCTAAAGCTTCATCTATCGAGTTGTCCACCACCTCGTAAACTAGATGATGGAGTCCTCGCGGACCTGTGGAACCTATGTACATTCCCGGTCTCTTGCGAACGGGTTCCAGACCTTCCAGAACTTGAATCTGAGCGGCACTGTAACTGCTCGTCATGAAAATTCTCCTGTTAAGTGGGGGTGAAATCGCCTAAAGGCGTAAAATATAAAAACACACCAAAATTCTAACACAAAAGCCTTGCTGGCGGCTTTAGAGCAATCTGAAGAGAAGTTTATGATAGGGATGTACCCTGTGGGGATTTATCAGTCCAAAGCTTTTGATTCTTGACTCTTGATTCTTGACTCTTAACTAATGACTAAATTGATTGTGATTTGTGGCGCAACGGCGACAGGTAAATCGGGGTTAGCGTTGGACTTGGCAATGAGATTGGGTTCTGGCATTTTAAGTGCAGATTCGCGTCAGGTTTATCGGGAATTTGATATTGGCACAGCGAAACCTACAAAAGCTGAACAAAAGTTAGTGCCTCATTATCTTATAGATATCTGCAACCCCACGGACACTATGACGGTTGCAGACTATCAAGAGCAAGCACAAGCTTTGATTGCTTGTGCCCCTACAGAACAAGGGGAAGTGAGGGGAGAAATAACTTCCTCATCTTCTCTAGCTTCCCCCACTTCCCCACCTCTCCTTGTCGGTGGTACTGGTTTATACATACGTTCTATTACACAGGGGATGAAGATTCCCAGAGTTGCACCGCATAAGGAATTGCGATCGCAACTGGAATCTCTTGGTCAAAGGCAATTGTACGCCATGTTGCAACAAATTGACCCGATTGCAGCACAAAAGATCCATCCTCATGACGCAGTGCGGACTTTAAGAGCATTGGAGGTATTTTATATCACTGGTTGCCCAATCTCCGAACAGCAAGGAGAAAACCCTCCAAACTATCCCATTTTACAAATTGGTTTAGATTGTGACTCCACTCACCTAACCCATCGTATTTCACAGCGTACAAAGAAGATGATTTTGGATGGTTTAGTCGTAGAGGTTGAGTCTCTTTGCCAGAAATACGGTCCTGACTTACCTTTGTTAAATACCTTGGGATATCAGGAAATTAAGCAATATTTGGCAGGGGATATTTCTTTAGATAAAGCTAAAGAATTAACTGTTGTGCATACACGACAATTTGCCAAGCGTCAACGCACTTGGTTTCGAGCATATCCTCAAATTGAGTGGTTTGATACCGAAAATCCTCATTTATTAGAAGAAGTATGGCACAAGGTACAAAAATTTATAAATGATTCATAAATACTTTCTATATTTGTGGTAATCTTATCCAAGCAATCTCTGAAAGTACACAATAGAGAGTGCAAATCTCCTCATGCCTTTGCAAGAAGCCATGAGCTATTTGCACCTAACTAAAAAGAATTCTTGCCTGACTAAAAGAAAAAGTAAGGCATTATTAAACAATATGAACGCTCAAGCCATAATTTTATTACTTTTTACTTCTTTAACACTCAATATTTTGTTTATTTTGCTTGGTAGTTTATTTCTTATCAAAAGAGGTGGCTTTCATTATTTGTCTAAAAAACTTTTTAAGAAAAAGGTTCAAGAAGAATATTACGAGCCATACTATCTACATAAAAAAAGTCAGTTTGAATTTCTACCTAAATCGAGTTTAGACATTATTTTTTTAGGAGATAGTTTGACTGAAGAAGGTCAATGGTCAGAGTTATTAGAAAGTCCCTATGTAAAAAACCGTGGTATTGGTGGTGACACGACAGATTTGATATTGAATCGCCTAGACCCAGTATTAGCCTCAAACCCCAAGAAAGTTTTTTTAATGATGGGTATTAATGATTTGCTTGGCATAGGTAAAACTGTCAAAACCATAGAACAAACACTACTTGTCTACTCTGCCATTTTGATTGAATTTCAAAATAAAGTCCCAAATACAGAAGTCTTTATTCAAAGTGTCTTACCAGTTAATAACAGGATAACTCGTTATTGGCAAGATAACAATAATATAGTGCAACTAAATTTCCATCTCCGAAGGCTAGCAAAAGAGTTTTCCTATCAATACATAGATATTTATTCTCATTTATCAGATTGTGACAATCAATTAGATGTTTGTTATACAGAAGATGGGCTGCATTTAAATGGTCGAGGATATTTAAGATGGAAGAATGCTATTGAAAGATATGTGAACGACACTTGGAGAAGCGTTTCAGAAAATATCTCTATCCAAGACGTTTTTACAGAGTGTTAGGGTCAATAGCAATAATCCAAGATCGTACTAACCTATATCCATCGTTTTGTTGGTACTAGCTGCCAGATTGCGAGAAATAGGAATAGACCCAGATAATATAAAAATGATTAATAAATGATGATCACATACTTTAATTTATAAGACGTAACTATGGATAGGATTTATAGGAAAAATTAAAAAATGTCAGAAGAAAACCTCATTGGACTAGCAGAACTGATTGAGCAGGTTAAACGAGAATTGCTTGCAAATTCTCCAGATCAGGACACAGATGTCCCCTTCCTCAGCGTGGAATCCGTTGAATTGGAACTACAAGTGACAGTGAAAAAGGAAGGAAAAGGTGGAGTAAAAATTTACGTTCTGGAACTAGGAGGGGGAGGTAGTCGAGATGATGTACAGAAAGTGAAAGTCAAGCTCTCTCCCCTTTTAAGTAAAGAGACATTGCTAGGACTTTACCGGAAACGCCATCCGGAGCAAGTGCAGGAATTTGTAGATCAAAGTATCAAAGCTCTCACTAAAAATGTAGATGATAATAGTACTCTAGGAGAACAATTCTAATCGGGGGTGACAAAGCAAGCCCGTGGAACTGTTTGAGCTATATCTCTCTCCCAACGAGCATCCTACTCGATTTAAAGCGATTGTCACCCAATCGCCTGCAAGTGAGGGGGAAACAGAGTCATCGTTGCCCTTCTTTGCAGGAGAAAACGACTGGCGAACGACCTTGATTAAAACCCTAGAGTCTGCCACCTTCAGTCCCCAAGATTTCCAACAACAGGGAGAGCAGGACTGGATGGTTGTAGCGGGAATTCTTACGAGCGATCGCACTGCTTTTCATCCGCATCTGCTCAAGAATATCGGGCGATCGCTCTACCAAGCGCTTTTTCCGGCAGGGAGTAAGGTAGAAAGGGCATTACAGTCAGCCTTGCGCGCGGCGGAGGGCGAAAATACCCAACTGCATATCCAGCTAAAATTTGAGGCAGACTCAGTACAGCGCTCTCGGCTAGCTGATTATCCTTGGGAACTGATGCATGACGGGCAAAGATTTCTAGCTCATCATCAAGTCACTTTTTCCCGCTATATTGCCCATGACACCGTTCCACCTAATTTACTCCCCGTAGAACAGGTCAATGTCTTGCTTGTGTCATCAGCTGCCTTCGATACTAACCAAGGATTGAAACAACTGTCCATACAAGAACAACAAGCAATTTATCAGGGGTTAAAGAATGCTCAGCAGGCAGGGCATATTCGTCTGTTGAAACTAGAGCGTGCGACTCGGAATCAATTAAGGGCATATTTGACCGAACATCAAGGCGCTTTAGCTCCCCATGTGTTGCATTTTGATGGGCATGGTTTGTATGGCAAGCGTTGTCCAAATGAGCAGTGCCACAATATTCATAAAGGAATAAAAGCTGAGCGATGCAGAGTTTGCAACACAGTGTTACCTGAAGCCCAAGGATATCTGGTTTTTGAGGATGAGGACAGCAAACCAGATTATGTCAGTGCTACAGAACTTGGTATCATGTTGCGGCAGACGAGCTTTAGGGATAGCAGCAGCCAAACGACAGGAGTCACCTTGACAGTACTCAGCGCTTGTCAATCTGGGATGGCAGTGGCGGGAGACTCCGTATTTAATGGCACTGCTCAAAACCTGATTGGGTATCGGTTACCCGCAGTAGTTGCAATGCAATACTCTGTTAGTGTCCAGAGTGCAACAAGGTTTGCCGAGCAGTTTTATCGGTCTGTTGGTCAGAAAAACTCTTTGGCAGTCGCGGTGAGTCAGGGACGAGAAGCAATGGGTGCTGAAGGCAATCAGTGGTACCGTCCGGTTCTCTACTTACGTTGGCGAGACAATGAGGGCGGACAACTGTTTGCTGGAGACAGCAAGACTACTTCGCATATATCATTAAATCATTCCTCAAAAAATCATTCCTCAAATACAGTGGATGTGCCCGACGAGCGATCATCGCCGTTGCCAAAAGTGCCAAAAGCAGGATCAGCAGGGCTAGTTGAGCGAGTTCGCCCGCCTTTGCTGCGTGGGTCGAGTCTGCGAGCTATGCTAACAGTAAGTCTAGTGGTAACAGGTGTCTTAATAGGGCTACGTTTTTTTGGTCTATTGGAATGGGTGGAGTTAAAAGCATTTGACCATCTCATGCAACTCCGGCTGCTTGATGAAGAAGCTGATACAAGATTATTGGTTGTCAAGATTACCGACGATGATCTCAACAAACAACTTCAGCGGAATGAGCAAGGACAAGGAACCCTGAAAGACCCCTCACTTAACCGACTTCTAGAGAAATTGGAAAAGTCTCGACCTCGTTTGATTGGTTTAGATTTATACCGCGACTTTGAGACTGAACTGCCGGATTTAGGGACTCGTTTCAAGAGCAATCATTTGTTCTTCGTCTGCAAAGTCCCGGAAACTGATGTTCAAGGCAGGCAAATTGCCAGGACAGAGGTCGCACCGCCGAAGACAGTGTCTTCAGATCGAATTGGATTCAGCGATTTTGTCACTGACCGTGATAAAACAGTCCGTAGGCACCTGATGCTTCAAAAGTATCAGGAAAAGTATCAGGGAGTAGCTTGTAACGCCGAGCAGTCTTTTAGCTTTTTGCTAGCACGTCGTTATCTAGAACTGGAGCGAGGAGAAAACAGCAAGTACCAAGATCCTTTCAAATCTAGGAAAAGTATGCAACTTGGTAGTATGATTTTTTCCCAGTTGCAACCCTTTACTGGAGGATATCAGGATGTGGATGCCTCTGGTTATCAAGTATTGCTGAATTATCGTGCCACTGGTGCAGAAAACATTGCCAAACAGTTGACACTAGAAGAGATTTTAAATAATCCCTTAGCTGATGAAGATGTGCGAGACAAAATCGTTCTCATTGGCGTGACCGCTACTCAAGGAATTAATGATAATTGGTCTACACCCTATGGCACTATGCCCGGCGTCATGGTGCATGCCCACATGATCAGTCAAATTCTGAGTGCTGTACTTGATAGACGACCTCTATTACAGGTTTGGTCACGGGGTATAGAAATTCTGTGGATTTGGGGTTGGTCGTTGGTAGGTGGTGTGTTTGCTTGCTACTTTCGCTCGTTGAAGTCCTTGGGAATAACTGTTGGTTGCGGGCTTGTAGTGTTATATTTGACTTGTTTAACCAGCTTAACTGTCACAAGTTTCTGGATACCACTGATACCGTCAGCACTGGCTCTAGTCTGTACTAGCTCTGGAGTCATGTATGTTGGTATACTTAGCCGCAATCGCGTTGCAGGTCTATCCACAAAACCATGATTTGGCTCAAGTTAGTGACCCAAAAGGCAATTCTCGCTTGCGTGCTGGTCTTAGTAGTCATTCAATTGCCCCTTTGCTTATCACCAGCCCAGGCACAATCACAACGCAAATCAGGTTTTATTGATTTTGTTGAGAAGATTAAACGTTTTTTCTTTGGTATTCGCCCTGGAGGAACACCCAGTGGTCGTGAGCGAGGCGGGGCTGTGCGCGATCGCTGTCCTAATGTAGCTCAACCGCTAACTGCATTGGTACCCTCTGTAAACGAATCACCTTTTGTTGAGCAGACAATTTCTGAGCGTCCTTCCTTCTGGTTTTATGTTCCCTACCTAAGCGCATCCTACCGAAAAGCAGAGTTTGTTTTGATAGATGATCAGGAGGAAAATGTCTACGCTGCCACGTTTCCTTTAACAGCATCACCAGGAGTTGTCAACCTGCAATTGCCAAAAACTGTGCCACCACTACAGGAGGGCAAACAGTACCGCTGGGTATTATCTGTGATTTGCAATCCAAGCAGTCGCTCTGGGGATGTGACGGTTAATGGCTGGATTGAGCGCGTTCCCGTTAGTGCTACTTTAACTCATCAATTGAAAGCAGCGTCAACCAAAGAGCGTGTTTTGGTCTATACTGACGCAAGATTGTGGTGTGAAACACTAACGACTCTGGCTGAGCTTCAACGCTCCAACCCCCAGGATCAAGAAGTTAAGGCAGATTGGGCTAATGTATTGCAACTCATTGGTTTGCCAGAGAATGCTTCAAAGACTTGGACGACCTACTCCTTGCCCAATCAAGCTGAAAACAGGAGAGGAAATCAAATAGCTCCGACAAAATAAGTTTATTGCCACTCTCCTTGGAGAGTAAACGCAGCCCAGTAATATGGATTTTGCCAACGTTGCTCTTTCCACATAGCAAGTTGGGCATTGCGCAATGCTTTTGCTGGTGGCAATTTTTCTTTGAGTACCCCGTGGTAGAAGCGAGACATCAACTCTACTGTTGCTTTATCATCTACACTCCACAAACTCACCATTACCCGCTTTGCTCCACTGTACATCAAGCCTCCAGTTAAACCAATCAACCCCTCACCTTTGACTTGTTTACCCAAGCCTGTGCGACAACCACTCAATACAACAAGGTCTGCTGATAACTTGAGGTTGAAGGTATCAGGTGTAGACACAAGACTTCTTTGTAGTTCACCTTGGTTATTAACGACAGATAGAAGAATACCTGAGCGCTCTGGTTTTTGAGTATCAAGGATGCCATGAGTCGCAACGTGAATCAAGCGATACTGGCTTAACTCCGGAGAAAGGACTGCTTGCCGACTGGCAGCAAAATCAAATTTTCGGAGTTGCTCAGATGGAGGGATAAGGGATAAAATTTGGTCTGCTTCTTTACGGGTACCAGGTAGTCGCGGATAAAGCTGTTCTACTACAGGACTCGTATTATTTTGAATATCGCCACCACCAACTGAATGTGATAAGTTTTGTTTGGACTGCGAGTGAGTTGCACCAGGTTTGCGAGTTAGTCTTTCATCTTCCCTACTCAAGACAGGATCTGCCAAAATAGCAAGAGTTTTGATTGGCGATCGCTTTTCCCGACGATTGTGCCTAATCATGTCAATCGTAGAAGCTGAGGGGAGATTGATAATCTCATGATTCACCAGCAATGGTTCAACAGAAGTAGAAGAGCTTCCTGTATTAGGAGAGACTGAATTCGGGTGAAGTAATGCGCCGAAGGGAATATATTGCAGAACGCCATCCGCTACAATGAGTAGGCGTTTATTGCCCAATTGTTGTGCAATTGGTCCTAAGAGCATTTTACTCAGGTTCGCTCCTGATAATGCTACTTTAGTACTTCTAATTCTCAAGCTTGGTACAGTCAAAAAATCATAGAACTGACGGGAAGCAGCCTCAATCTCAGCTCTTTTAGGCAACTCATAGGTTTTGATATTAGTCTTAGTTACTGCCCACAAGTAGCTACGCTCTTCACCCAAAGCGTATTCTAAAAGCAGCGTATCATCATCAAGTATTTGCTTTTGAATTTCCTTAATTTGGGATGGCTTGGTCAATTCTACATAGCGAGCATTGGAGTTGTTATTAGTTTGAGCTTGAGGATTGCGGTTAGCTCTATTAATCATTGCTAGAAGACTGCGAGCATGAGAGCGCTCACTTGCTTGTAGTGCTTCGACATCGTAACCTGCTGAGGGATTTCGTTGGTGGAGCTGCATCAGCAAGTCGATGTAAAAATCGTAGTAATTTTGCTTTGATTCTAGGTAGGTTGCAAGGTTAATGTAAGACTTATAGTTACTTGGTTTAAGGGGGGCGTTCTTCTCGTTCTGTTCAGCAGCGCTTGTTTGAGCACGTTCAGACTCAATCTTTTCAATCGCAGTCTCAATCTCAGTCCTAGCTTGAGTAAAATTTCCCTGTTGATTTTCAACACGGGCAATACCAAAGTGAGCTTCTGCTTCTTGTAAAACATTTTCTAGAGATTGCGACAGTGCCAGTGCCCGATTGTAATAGTCTAATGCCTGTTGATATTGTTTGGCAGTGTCGTATGCCTTGCCAATGAGGTTTAGTATCTCAGCTTCGGTTTTTTTATCTCCTTGCTTCTGCTTATCTCCTTGCTTCTGGGACAGTGTTAGTGCTTGATTGTAATCTTCGAGTGCTTGTTGTATCTTCCCTAAGTCAACCAACACCTTGCCTATAGACTTGAGGGCATTAGTTTGCTGCGTACTGTCTCCTTTAGATTGCCACCACTTCAGTGCCCGTTTATAGTAATCAAGAGCCTTCTCTTGTTTACCTAGCTCAGCATAAGTATCACCAAAACCAACATACATCATCGCCTCAGACTGAGGATCTAAATGTATCAAATTAAAAAAGCCCACCAACTGGTTTGTAAATTCTTCTCCTTTTTTGTCACCAACGTTAGAAGCTAGTTTGGCAAGATAGTTAAAAGAGTTAACTATGCTAAGAGTGCTAAGAGGAATGTTATTGGATTTAAAAAGACTCTCTGATTTGTCATGGACTTTTGATATTATTTGGTTAGCATAGTCTTGTGCTCGCTCTGTTATGCCCAAGTCGGAGTAGAGTGCAGCATTAAAAAACAACGGTGCAGCTTGAAAAAATGTAGTAACCATCTCTTCGCTGTTATCCGATTCTCCTTCTATAAATAGAATTTGACGGGCACTCAAAGACTGCGATAGTTGCTGCGCATCGCTAAATAAGTAGAGTGCTTGCTGATAATCACCCATGGATTGATAGATGGTACCCACATCAAAGAGAGTGCCCACTTCCCAAAAGCGGATATCTGGAAAGCTAATTTTTTTCAAAGTTTCACCTATGTTGAGGCGGGCTGTAGACCAATACGCGCCTTTTAGAGTTGACGCACCGAATCCAAAAGAAAATACCCCATTTTCAACATTTTCAGCTAATGGGGTTGATTGTAATCTAGGATTACTAGGGTTGTTCCTAAGTTGACGCCATATCAACAGTGCTTGGTTATGGAATTCAAGTGAACGCTCTGTTTCGTTTAATTCGCGGTAGTTTAAGGCAATATTGTTTAGTGTTAGGGCTTGCCAAAACGGAAGATTCAGAAGTTTAAATATTGGCAGCGCTTGAGTATAGGCATTAATTGCCTGCTGATACTGCTTCAATGTGTTGTGTGTATTGCCAAGATTATTGAGGACTGCGGCTTGTCCATGTAAGTCTTGTTTTGATTTGTAAATTTGTAATGCCTCTTGATATTTGGTAATTGCCCGCTTGTTATTCTCTTCGGTTTGAAAATTATAGTAAATATTACCAATATGGTTGAGCACCTTAGCTACCTTAGCTTGGTCTTTCTGGGATTGGTATATTTGCAGTGCTTCTTCATATTTAGTGAGCGCCTGCTGATATCCCCCATTGCTTTTGTAAATCTTGGCAAGTTTTTCGAGTAGCTCAGTTTTCCTGACGTGATCTTTTTTTTCTTGGGCAATGCGCAATTGCTCTTGATACTTGAGAATCTCCGATGCATAAGATGCTAATTTATTTTCAACTACATTCATCACTACATCTACCTTGGTGGGGTCAGTACCAGGGTCAAGGGAAACATTCACATCTTCAAAAAATCCCAGTCTAAATACCCGCTGCAGGTCTGTTTGCAGGATTTTGCGGTTGAACACTTTTCCAGGCTTCAACTCCAGAACTCGCATAATAATCTCAAGTGGTGTATGTCCCCGAATTTGTTGTCCCTTTTGGTCTGTCTCCTGACCTTCTTGATTGCGGAAGCGAACTTGAATATCTTCCACTACCCCTTCTGCTACTTGCAGAGTTACTACTCCATTTTCAGAAACTTCCGGTGCTCCAATAACGTTCGCCAGTGAATACCCTTGGTCTTGATACCGCTTAGTTAAACGCTTGATGCCTTCTTGCAAGTCACGCAAGTTGAGAATTTTGCCATACTGAGCACGAAAGATTTCCTCCACAGCACCAGTAGGTAGTACGGAGGGAACATTCGTACCAGAGTTTGCTTTTACTTGCACTTGAGTGAATATAGGGTTAGGCTTTACTTCAAACTTCACCCGTACTCCCAATGGAGTATCTTCTGGCACTGCCTGAACATTGGAGAAGTAGCCTGTAGCAAAAATACTGTTAATATCTTCTTGTAGTTGAGAACGAGTTGATGTATGTCCTGGTTTCGTTTTGATCGCTTTGTAAACTTCATCTTCTAGTTTTCCTTCCACTCCCTTAACCACAACCTCACTAACCAGTACTTTTGGCTCTGATTCACTAGGTTTTGATGGAGTCGGTGGTTTTTTTGGAGATGGGGTTGTAGAGGATTGCGTCAGTAATTTGGAAGAATGAGGTTGTATTTGAGGATATGCTACTGAACCTGATAGGCAAAGAACAATAATAGACAGAACAAGACTGTAGGGAGCAATATCTAGCAATGAACTCTTTAGTAGAAAATTTTGTTTAACTATAAGAGCCATGAATATACCTCGTTTATAATAATGCTTCTACCTTGAACGCAAAATGTTACACAAATTACGGATGACTGATTCGTTGACTACTCAGTAGCTACAGTAGCGGGTGAATACTTTTGTGCAATATCAACTCAGTAGATCCCACTCATCGGTTCCACATTAATAGCTTAAGACCATTAAAATGGTTTTGATTCTTTCTTCATCCTCTTACAAGGAATTAGGGCAATTAGCTTTAATTTCCAGCAAGTCATACGATAGATGTAGTAGCTCAGTGCATCGCACCTCTTTTGTGAAAACCACCTATGCTCACCCAAGATAAACAACAACGTAACTGGAAACCCATCCTTAAGCAATTTGAGGCTATCGTTGGCAAAAATGGTGTTGTGCAACGCCGTGAGGAACTCATCACATACGAGTGCGATGGACTCACCAGCTATCGCCAACGTCCTGCTGTGGTGGTGTTACCAAGAACGACAGAACAGGTTGCGCAAGTGGTGAAAATATGCGATCGCTACTCTGTCCCTTTCATCGCACGCGGTTCTGGTACAGGTTTATCTGGTGGAGCGTTACCAGTTGAAGATTGTGTGTTGATTGTTACCTCTTTGATGCGACAAATCCTGAAAGTTGATTTTGAAAATCAACAAGTTATCGTTCAACCGGGAGTGATAAACAGCTGGGTGACACAAACCGTGAGTGGTGCTGGATTTTACTACGCTCCTGACCCTTCTAGCCAAATCATCTGCTCAATTGGTGGTAATGTAGCAGAAAACTCTGGTGGGGTACATTGTTTAAAATACGGTGTCACAACAAACCACGTTTTAGGCTTAAAACTCGTCCTTCCTGATGGTTCAATAGTAGACGTGGGTGGACAAATTCCCGAAATGCCTGGTTATGATTTAACAGGTCTATTTGTTGGTTCTGAAGGAACACTGGGAATTGCCACAGAAATTACTTTGCGTATTCTCAAAACTGCCGAATCAATTTGTGTGCTTTTAGCAGACTTTACAAGTATTGAAGCTGCGGGTGCAAGTGTTTCCGATATCATCAGTGCAGGGATTATTCCTGGCGGTATGGAAATTATGGATAATCTCAGCATCAATGCTGTTGAAGATGTAGTGGCTACGAATTGTTACCCCCGCGATGCTGCTGCTATTTTACTAGTAGAAATTGATGGTCTGGCAGTAGAAGTTGCGGCAAATAAACAGCGTATTGCTGAGATTTGTAAAAAGAATGGTTCGAGAAATATTACCATAGCAACTGACCCAGAGCAACGCTTGAAGGTGTGGAAAGGACGGAAAGCAGCTTTTGCTGCAGCAGGTCATGTCAGTCCAGATTATTATGTGCAAGATGGTGTTATTCCGCGTACTCAGTTAGCTTATGTTCTAGAAGAAATTGAAGCATTGAGTCAAAAATACGGGTATCGTATTGCTAACGTCTTTCATGCTGGTGATGGCAATCTTCACCCATTAATTCTGTTTGATAATTCCATTCCTGGTGAATTAGAAAAAGTAGAAGAAGTAGGAGGAGAAATTCTTAAGCTTTGTGTCAAAGTCGGCGGTAGTATTTCTGGAGAACATGGTATCGGTGCAGACAAAAAGTGCTATATGCCGGAAATGTTTACCGCCACTGACTTAGAAACTATGCAATGGGTACGAGAAGCATTTAATCCCAAAGGTTTGGCAAATCCAGGTAAGATTTTTCCCACACCACGCACTTGTGGTGAAGCAGCAAACGCTACAGGTGAGATTGCCAAAAAGTTTGAAGAAGTGGAAAGATTTTAGCAAGATGATGTAATAGATGTGACAGATGAATGAACAATTAATTTATCTGTTACATCTGTTTTAAAAAAAGTATTTATTGCTTAATTCTAATCATTTAAAATTTTTGTAAAGATTTTAGTAAACTTGTTGAAAAAGTCATTTTTTAAGATAAAACAGTAGAAGTCAATATCTAAAACTGAAGATTTAAACACAGATTCAGTGGACAAATTATCTGTGTACCTCTGTCAGTTTTGATAGGTTATTAGGATTTTCGTAAAAAACGCCACAAACTGTGTTTCTTAACTTCTGTATAAATAAGCTGTTACACTTTTAATTTTCATATTATTTTGCTCTAGTCAATCATTGGAACCCCCTTCCCTTCAGTTCCCGCTGCCTTGCTATTGTGTATTTTTAATGCACAATAGCTTACAATGACTTAATTTTTAAATGTAACTCTTGCTGTAAAAGACAAAATGAATTGGTTGACTCGCCGATTTTTCAATTATTTGGTATGTTTAGGATTGGTTATTAGTTTAATTTTATCTCCTCTATTTTCTTCCCATGTATCTTCTGAAGAAATTGGTAATAGTATTACAAAGCAAGAAATTCGTGGTGTTTGGTTAACAAATGTAAATAGTGGTGTACTGTTTGCTCCTTGGGGTATTAATCGTGCTTTAAAACAACTATCAGCACTGAAGTTTAATACAGTTTATCCTGTTGTCTGGAATCGAGGACATACTTTTTATAGCAGCAGAATTGCCAAGAAAGAGATAGGTTTAGACTCTCAACCATTGCTAAAATTTATACGTGGTGGTGGAGATATTTTAGCAACAATCACTCAACTGAGCGCTCAAAAAAATTTGCGTGTTCTTCCCTGGTTTGAATATGGGTTTATGTTACCTTCTCATTCAACATTGGCAAAATATCATCCCGATTGGCTAACAGTGGGTCTTTCTGGTGATAAGTTAATAGAAGAAATTCCTCTGGATGTACAGACAAAAAACTCAAAGCAACAGTTTTTTAGACAGCGTTCTGTTAAAAAAGAAGTTTGGTTAAACGCCCTTCATCCTCAAGTTCAAGAGTTTATCAAATCGCTTATTCTAGAAGTCATCACTCATTATAATGTTGATGGAATTCAACTGGATGACCATTTTGGAATGCCTGTCAAGCTTGGCTACGATTCGTTTACAATTCAACTCTACCAGCAAGAACACAAAGGCAAAGAACCTCCATCTGACCCTTTTGATTCAGAATGGATGCGTTGGCGAGCAGACAAAATAACTCATTTCATGCAAGAAATTGTTACATCTGTCAAAGCAGTTAAACCTAATGCCAAAATATCCCTGGCTCCTAACTCATATACTTTTGCGTATAAACATTATCTGCAAGATTGGGAAACGTGGGTCAATAGAGGTTTAGTAGACGAATTGATTTTGCAGGTGTATCGCAATGATATAAATAGTTTTCAAGTAGAACTGCAACAGAGCGCAGTGCAAAATGCTCGTCGTAAAATTCCCGTAGGAGTGGGAATATTAACCGGAACCTGGGGGAATCCAATTGACATAAAACAAATAAAAGAACAAGTTGAGATAGTGCGCGATCGCAACTTCGACGGTGTCTCGTTTTTCTATTGGGAAAGTTTGTGGGGTTATATCACCCCTGAATCACCACGACAGCGCCGCAAGGCTTTTCTTGAGATATTTTCTGCATAAATGAATACACCATAGAGAGATTTGATGCAGTCAGTAAGATTCTCATTGCAATGGACTCTAGCCACTTTTGTTGGTTTCCTTTTAAGTTTGCTATTGATTGAAATTAGCGAGAAACCTGATATTGGAGTGATACAGGGAGCATTAGGCGGATTAGTTGTTGCATTGGTTCAAGCTTTTGTTCTTAGAGAACGCACAATAAACTCTTGGATGTGGGTGTTCTCAAGTCTTGCCGGTTGGGTGCTGATTACGAGTGGGGGTATTGGTGCTGTGGGTTGGATAGTATTCACAACCCAGGTTCTTGCTCTTAGAGTTATGTATGGAGCGCTTCTAGGAGCTATAGCCGGATTTGGGATGGGATTGGCTCATTGGTTGGCTATTAAACAAGATACCCCTTTAGCATGGCAGTGGATACTGGTGAGTTCGGTAAGTTGGGCATTTGGAGTCGCAATTGGTTCAGCAGTAGGTTTGTTGTTACACCAACTTACGCAGTTATTTTTAGGTGAAGTGATGGGGTTAGCCGTCACTTGGCTTGTGGTCAGTATCTTAACAGGAATCAATGCTCACAGGATTTTGAAGTAGTCACCTTCACCCAGAAACGACTGGAAACTCCTAGCCTCAACTTCTTTGCTCCGTTTTCCTTCTCGTGAAATCCTCCGAGGAAAATCGTTAAAAATTGTAAATTTTATGAGGAGTATAGTTTTTTTCTTCATGTCATATGTGCAAAAATAAAAAATTAAAGAAATATTAAAAATCTATTTTAGTAAACCTTTCTATACCTGCAAATGCGTCTCACAGCGCTTATTCTTATGATTAGACCACAAATCTTAGGGTCAGTATTGCTTAAAAGCTTATGTGATGGACATTTGTGATACTTAATGGGCAATGCCCACACGAAAGAAAACGGCTGTAAGCTGTTTCTCAGCAGGAGTTATTCAACATAAACAAATTGATATTATTCTGTTGTTAGCAGCAAAGTTGCGATAAATATGTAACCAATCAATCAGGGCTGAACATACTTGGGTTTTGGTGCTAGGGAGCTTTTTCTATCAGTAAAACGACAATAGAGAGCGCCTAGTAGAGTCAGCAATACAAGACAGGGACTCTCGCATGAGTATCAATCCATCAGAATCAACCGCAGAGTTAACAGAATCAACCTCTTTGTTTGAGCAACCGACAGAGCAAGATGAGACAAGTAGTCACGAACAGTTTCTCCACAGGAGCTATGATTCTGTACAGGAATCTATCTTTGTCGTTGATGTTCTAGAAGATGGAGATTTTCAGTATGTAGGGCTAAACCCAACTCACGAAAGGTGGACGGGTATTCGTTCCGAGGATATCAGGGGCAAAAGACCAGAAGAAGTTCTTCCTAGCGACGATGCAGCAAAAGTACGTAGACATTACAGTGAGTGTGTACACTTTGGCAAAAGAATTTCTTATGAAGAATGCTTGCAATTCAATGGAATGACAACTTGGTGGTTGACAACACTAACGCCTTTGCGAGATGAAAATTCACAAATTTACCGATTGATTGGTACTAGCACCAATATCACTGAGTGCAAGCAACCGGAAGAAAGACTGCAACATCAAACTAGACGAGAGCAACTGCTAGGCGCAACTGCCCAACGTATTCGTCAATTTCTAGATTTAGAGACAATACTTAATGAAACAGTGACGGAACTTAGGGAGTTCTTGGCGTGCGATCGCGTCATCATCAAACGCTTTGAGCCAGATGGGAGTGGAGTTATCGTTGTGGAATCAACGACTGTACCCGGTTGTCCACTTCTGGGAACCATCATAAAAGACCCCTGTTTGACAGAAAAACATATGGAACGCTACAAGCAGGGTTACATTCAAGCAATCGAGGATATTCTTGCAGCAGGTTTGGCTCCCTGTTACATTGATTCACTTGCTTCCATGCAAGTTAGAGCTAAATTAGTAGTTCCGATTTTATTAGCACAAGATTTATGGGGTTTACTTATTGCCCAGCAGTGTCATCAACCACGTCAATGGCAGCAACCAGAAATAGACTTACTCAGACAACTGGCAGATCAGCTGGGAACTGCCGTTCAACAATCACAACTGTATCAGCAAATAGAGCATTTCAAAGCTGAGCAACAGTTACACAAGCAAAAAGCCGAGTTGCAGTACTTAGTCAAGTTTGAATCTATAGTACATGGCATGACTGAACAAATCTGCAACAGTCTGGATGAAACTCAGGTGCTGCAAAGAACTCTTGAGGAATTAGCACACGCACTCAATGCAAATTGCTGTCAAATAGAACTGTATAGCGATGCTCCACAAGAACTCCCCCAAGGAGGCGATGAGCCGTATGGTGCCAAGCCTTTTCTTGCAGAAAAGACTTCTCCATTACAGAGCAATGCGGCAACCACAGTTTATACAGTTGGGCAACAGGACAAGGCTTATCGCTCCTCTTATCACCATATAATTGCAACTATTGCCTATGAGTACACTACTACCTTGCCTCAATGTCAAGGATTGACAAAACAGATTGCAGACTTTCCAGAAATCTATCAGCCACTGTTACAAAAACAACCCATCCAATCAATGGAAATTGTTCCTGGATGGAACCCCAAGTTGAGTGTGCTTGCACAGATAGCTTGTCCAATTTTCGACGCTCAGGGAATTTTAGGAAATCTGTGGGTGAAAAGACCAACACAAGTGGCGTTTGATGAATTTGAACAGAAGCTTGTACAACAAGTGGCAAATGGATGTGCAATTGCTATTCGACGAACCAGACTTTGTGAAATTATTCAAACACAGGCTGGTGAACTAGAAACACTAGAACACTTAAAACACGAATTTCTCAGAACCCTTTCTCATGAACTACGGACACCAGTCACTAGCATTAACCTTGCTGCTCAAACTTTAGAAAGTGTTCTCAAGCAAGAAGGACTATTTGAGATAGAACTCGTACCGCAACTATTAAATATCCTGCATAAAGAGTGTCAGCGAGAAAGCAAATTAATTAATGACCTTCTCACACTCACATATCTTGAAGCACAAGCCGAACCTTTAACCTTAATCGTCATTGACCTACAAACCTGGCTTCCTTCGATCATAGAACCTTTTCGAGAACTGATTCAGTGTCAGCAGCAGCAGCTACACTTAATGATTAATAGTGATCTCCCGCCCTTGGAGACAGACATTACCGATTTAGAGCGTATCATCACTGAGCTGTTGAACAATGCCTGCAAATTTACTTCTGCAGGGGAAGCAATCACAGTTTCAGTTTCCCAAACTGCGGGTACAGTCGTTTTCAGCGTCAGTAATTCTGGAGTTGAGATACCCACGCAAGAACTATCACAAATCTTCGACCCATTCTACCGCATTCCCAACAATGACCCTTGGAAATACGGTGGCACAGGATTAGGGCTGGCATTAGTGCGCAAACTTGTGAAGCGCATAGGAGCTTCAATTGATGTTCAGAGTGCAGCGGGGAAAACAACATTTACTATAAAATTTCCGCAGTTTCTCAGAGTAGCGGCTGCATAACTCGTTCCCAAGCTGAGCCTGGGAACAAGACATATAAAAAATAACTATAGAACTACTATTTGATTTGTGAACAAAATTAGGTGTCGTAGTGGCGTGACTGATGTCTCTGTTATCTCTGACGCGGGAGAGAAACTTATTTAACCTTCAACCAATTAAATATATCTACAGCTCGTACCTGCCAATCTGCCAACACATCAAGAACAGGTAATTTGTCGGTATCATACTTCACCTCTGGTAATTGATTGGGCTGAAATACCATCACCGATTTATCATTAGGGTCAATAAACCAACCTAGTTTTGTCCCTTGGTTAAGACAGAAAATAATTTTATTAATAATGCGATTAGGAGATTGGTCAGGAGATAGGATTTCAATTGTCCAATCTGGGTAGCTTTCAAACCTGTTGGCTATCTCCCCATGCTCATCAGTCGGGATGCGTGACCACTCAAACACATCAATATCTGGAACTAAAGAACGTCCCCCAAATGTGCAACGTAACTCAGTGAAGCCCAAAGCTAACTTCCTTGATTTACCAACCTGATTGATAGCAGATGATAACTCAGTTTGAATAATACTATGTTTTCCCTGAGGCATTGGTTTTTGGTAAATTCGTCCGTCGATATACTCACTAGCTGGTTTGGTTTCTGGCAATTTGAGAAACTCTTCTAGCGAAAGGTTGGAAGATAGCTGAGTTGATAGCGCCATAAGCAATGACTCTTGGAATAATTCCAGTGAACAAATAATTTTTAGTTTTCAGAGATCCTCTGACTCTTTAACCAAGTTGTCGATATTCCACTTTATTAGGCAAACTATAAAGAAAAGTTTAGTAAACCTCTAACATATAGCCAGCATACAAAATGGCAAAAAATATACCCTCAGACGGATGGCGCAAAACTTTCCATAGCGTTCGCGCTCGTCTTTTAGTGTGGTACTTTCTGTTAACAGCGTGTACGGCGACGTTTTCCATTCAAGCAACTCGCCAAGTATATTGCGATGATTTAAAAGCACGAGCTGATGCTTCTCTTATTAAGGAGGTAGAACGATTTAAGTTGCTAGCAAAGCGTCAGAGTGAAAAAAAATTGTCAACCCCAGTTAACACAACCAAGCTGTTCGATAAATTCTTAGCTAACTACGCTCCCACACGCAACGAATATATTATCACTCTCATCAACGACCAAATCTACAAATACAGCCCAGTTTCACCTGCAGATTTGCTAGAGCAGTATCCCACCCTGTTGCAGCAATGGACTCAGCTAAAGGTGCCAAAAAAAGGTTATATACAAACTTCTACACAAAGGATTCGCTACATAGCACAACCAGTGCATATAGGTGGAGAACATGGTACTCTTATCGCAATTCATGACTCCTCGGCTGCCTTCCAGGCGGGTACAAATGCGATTACCTTGGTGATGCAAGTCACGCTGATTGTCCTAGTCATCTTTTTCTTACTGGCGTGGGTGACTGCTGGCAGAGTATTGTATCCACTACGACTACTAACCAAAACTGCTCAGTCTATTACTGGGTCGGATATGACACAGCGTATTCCAGTAAAAGACTCGGATGAAATTGCTGAGTTGACAAAAACTTTTAATGAAATGCTTGATAGGCTTCAGTTCGCCTTTGATAGCCAGCAGAAGTTTCTCAATGATGTCAGTCATGAACTGCGGACTCCCATTACGGTCATTCAGGGACACTTGGAGATGCTACAGTTTACCCCAGAAAGACAGCAAGTCACTATTGCCTTGGTTATGGATGAACTAGACCGTATGAGTCGCCTGGTAAATGACTTGCTGCTACTGGCAAGGACACAACGCCCAGATTTTTTGAGACTCAAGCCAGAGGAGTTAGACTGGCTTACAGAGGAACTCTACTTGAAAGCTCGCTCTCTAGCAAACCGGGATTGGCGGTTGGAGTCTAAAGGGTTGAGCCCAATAACAGTCGACCGTCAACGGTTAACGCAAGCAGTGATGAATTTGGTTCAGAATGCAGTTCGTCATACTTGTGATGGTGATACCATTACACTTGGCTCATGTATCAAAGGGGACCATGCCTACATTTGGGTAAGCGATACCGGAGAAGGAATTGCCCCTGAAGACCAAAAACGTATTTTTGAGCGTTTTGTCAGGGCGACGAAAGGTGACCAACAGTTTGAAGGGCACGGCTTGGGACTTGCAATTGTGCAGGCGATCGCCCAAGCTCATGATGGATGGGTCGAGCTTTCTAGTCGTTTTGGTCATGGGTCTACATTTACCATTGTCATTCCCCTAGCTTCTTCTGTTGAGACTGCAATCCATGAATCGGATTCTTATTGCCGAAGACAATCCCCGCATTACCTCGTTTCTGGAAACCGGATTGCAGGCGCACGGCTTTACAACCACCATCGCCACTAACGCTCATCAAGTCGTTAGTGTAGCCAGTAGTAAAGAATTTGACCTGTTAATTTTAGATTTGGGTCTACCAGATAAAGATGGTTTGGATGTGCTCGAAGAGTTACGAGGTAGGGGAGAAACGCTACCAATCATTGTTCTGACTGCCCGTGATGGTTTAGATGATACGGTAGCAGGATTGGATGGTGGTGCTGATGATTACATTACCAAACCGTTTCGTTTTGAAGAACTGCTGGCGCGTATCCGAGTGCAACTGCGCAATCATAACGTACCAAGAGTCAAAGAGGAAACCACCCTCAGAGCAGCTGATATTGCTTTAGATTTGCTAACACGAGAGGTTTGGGTAGGGGATAGATTAGTTGAACTTTCCACCCGCGAGTTTATTTTGGCAGAAGTGTTTTTGCGTCACCCCATGCAAGTGATGAGTCGAGAACAATTACTCAACCGTATCTGGGGTTATGACTACGACCCTGGGTCAAATATTATTGATGTCTATGTTGGTCACTTGCGAAAGAAGTTAGGTAGCAACAGGATAGAGACGATTAGGGGAATAGGTTATCGGTTGCGGACGTAATTGAGCAAAACTTCATAACTTTTCTCGTCTTTTGCTTTTGTAGTTCACAAGTCAAGAAAAGTGATAGCGCTTTTGGGCTAGAGTGGAGGTGCGATTGAAACTGAGATAAAACAGTCAGTCCGCACCTGATCCATCGCTCAACTTGAGGCGTTGGCAGAAACGTTGTTGGATTTCACAAGCCAAAATGATTTAATGAACTACTTGGCAGCTATCTCCTTACAAATATATTATTAGCTACATTTAATATGCGAACAATTGCGGAAATTAATGACAAAATCAGCCGCAAGCAAGCGGTAGTATTGACCGCTGAGGAATTAGAAGCAAGAGTTCTAGAAGTCGGTGTTACCAAAGTTGCTAAGGAAGTTGATGTTATCACTACTGGTACTTTTGAGCCCATGGAATCGAGTGGTGCAATTCTTAATTTGGGACACACTGACCCACCGATAAAAATTCGCCGTTGCTGGTTAGATGGGGTGCCAGCTTACTCTGGTTTTGGCGCAGTAGATTTGTACTTAGGCGCAAGCTGTGCGGTGGAGGTGATTGATGGGGAAGAAGTCCGGGAACGCGGTGGTGGTCATGTCATTGAAGATTTGATCGCTGGTAAAACAGTACACGTACGAGCACAAGGACAAGTGACAGATTGTTATCCTAGGGCAACTTTTGAAACGACGATTACCCTTGAAACGATAAATCAATTTTATTTATTCAATCCACGTAATCTTTATCAAAATTTTATAGTAGGTGTGAATGGGGGCGATCGCCCACTTTACACGTACCTTGGTCCTTTGCAACCGCGTTTGGGCAATGCTGTTTATTCAAATCCTGGCGCCATTTCTCCGCTACTCAACGACCCGGATTTGCAACTTGTTGGGATTGGCACGCGAATTTTTCTAGGCGGCGGTGTTGGTTATGTTGCTTGGGAAGGCACTCAGCACTTCCCTTTACAAAAACGCTTACCCAATCGTACACCCATTGGTCCCGCTGCAACTTTGGCTTTAATTGGTGATGCTAAACAAATGGACGCTCGTTGGGTACGTGGGTGTTACTTCAAAAGTTACGGTCCTTCTTTAATGTTGGGAGTAGGTGTACCACTCCCGGTATTGAATGAAGAAGTCGTTGCCAGATGTGCAGTTCAAGATAAAGACTTGGTAGCCCCGATAGTAGATTTTTCTATTCCCAGGCGTGTCCGTCCTACCTTTGGGTTAGTCAGTTACGCCCAACTTAAGTCGGGACGCATCAGTATAGAAGGCAGAACTGTGCGCGTTGCACCCCTTGCCAGTCAATTTCTCTCTAGGCAAGTCGCCGTAGAGTTAAAACAATGGATTGAATCTGGTGATTTTACTCTAACAGAGCCTGTTGCCGCAATTTCGATGGAGCGATCTTTTCTGCCGCAAGACCGCTGGACGGAATTCTAGGAAGAGAGCAAAGGAGGCTGGGAAAGCTGAGGAGGTATTTTTCTCCCCCGACTCTCCTCGCTTCCCCTGCTACCCCTGCTTATTGTTCGGGTGGCTTCGGACGCTTAACGGGCTTAGGAATGGGTTTTGTGGATGTAGGTCTTGACGCCACAGAGGAGTCGCTTGTTTTCCGGATTGGGCGGGGAGTTTCGCCGTTGCGTGGTCTTGAGGGAAAAGGTTTCCTTCCACCAGGACGACGACCCCCTCCTGGTCCACCTCTGCCCCTTTGTTGTGGTGGTTTGCGCTTTTTCGGCAAATCAGCGATCGCCTCACCGCTTTCTACTACCAATTCGTCACCTTCTCGCTGGACTTGTAAGTCCCAAAACTTACCGACTGCTTTTGCTTCAAGCTTCCCTTTAATTTTCAACTTGAAATACTTTGGTTTGTCATCTTGTTTGCGAGCAGCCTGCTTAATTTTGATCACTAAGTGTTCACCTTCAAAGGACTGATAAACTACCTCGCCACGAACAGAAAAACTACCATCTGGGAGTTCTGATGAAGGGACGAGGGCACTTGGTGAACCATTAGCAGTTGTTAGCAAATCTTGAGAATCGAAATCTTGCTCATTATCGGCTGTTTGATGTTTAGCCAAGTTTTCTGGCTCCCAAACTCCTACAATTTGTAGGTGCAATTTGTCGTTCTCCTGCCGAGTGCGTGGATAAACTACCCACAGATGTTCTTTTTCCAAGTCCAAATGATTTTTGACTAAACTCATAATTCGACCTAGAAGAACGGCATCGAGTTGTGCGCCATCTGTGGTCAGCATTGAACCTTGAGTAAATTGTTCGCTGCTGGCGAGGTAGCGACCTCGAACTAAGCCAATGGCTCGGTATTGCATTGGTTCGCTAGGAGGTGGAATCGGTTGCTGCCGATTTGCTAGGTTCTCATCATTAGAAGTTTCACTTGAAATAACAGACGAATTTTCTTCTTGGGAAGCTATGTTTGCTGCATAGACATTCATAGCAGCGGTGTCTTTGCTGTTTAAAGCCTCTTTAGAGGCAGTTGAATTGAATGATTCGGGTGACGGCATCAGGTCGGAATTCATAAAAACTCCTTGCGGCGGAGACACATCCCATTGTGGGATTTTACAAAGGCATATGGAAAGAGCGTTTGTGCGGCGCTTGTAAGTATATTTCCTTTCAAGATAGCCACGCCTTAACGCTCTGTAAGATACTCAAGACGTGACGGCATTCGCACGCTAGTCCCACGCCACTTGTTTCTCCTTGCGGAGATGCGACTGGCGTGGGGGTTGGGGGAAAACCCCCTTCGAGTTTGCCACTTTGCTTTTACCGGGAAACTATGTACACCAGTTGCCTGCTACAGAGGAATTCAAAATCATGAATTTAAAATTAATTTTGAATTCATGACTTAGAATTTTGAATGTTTGAGTAAACGAGTGGCTCACCCGCGCTGCCTCAAATTTCGCATATATGTGCTAAATGTGTGTCATTTAGCGTCTTTAAGCTAGTTTCGGAAGCATACCATAGCTGAATTTCGGACTGTTCCTCCTAAAGTCAACACTTGTATGGACTGCGTACATTGCTTTTTGTTATAAAATTCACAAACAATTCACGGCATTCCGCAAAGTTTTTGAAATTTTTAACTTTCAAGGTTTTTTGTAAAAGATAATGTCATTAGAGTTTAAGGACGGTTTTGTGTCTCAACCTCGCAAACGCTGGATAGTCAATGGGGTGCTGGTGCTGGCAGTTCTTGCTTTTGTTGGAGTTTCGATGGTGCCACTCATTGCAGCATTTAATCAAACACAAAGTTCCACCCAGAAGCCCGCAAACACAAGAAGTGGTTCACCTTCCTCTGACCAAAAATCAAAGCTGGAAGATGCGGCTCGGGGTTATGAACAGGTTTTGCAGCGGGAAAGCGAAAACCAAACGGCGCTACGAGGCTTGCTTGAGACTCGGCTACAATTACTGAGCTTAGGTGCCGGTGACATCAAGAGCGTTATTGAACCTCTAGAAAAGTTAGCCAAGCTCAATCCAGAACAAACAAGATACGCAGTGCTACTGGCTCAAGCCAAGCAACAAATTGGCGATCGCGAGGGCGCCGCCCAAGCTTATCGTTCTGTTTTAGAAAATAAACCTGGTGACCTTGAGGCTTTACAAGGGATGGTGGCTCTTCTGCTTGCTCAAAAACGCCCGGAAGCTGCTGTTGGCTTACTGCAAGATACTCTCAAGACTGCTAGCCAGGCAAATAAAATTCAGCCTGGAAGTATAGATACAGTTGCTGTACAAGTGCTCTTGGGTAACGTACAAGCCTCCCAGAAAAGCTATGCTCAAGCTCTCAGTGTCTATGACCAAGCAATCAAGAATGATCAACAAGATTTTCGTCCTGTCCTGGCCAAGGCAATGCTCCTGAAAGAACAGGGCAAAACCGAAGAGGCAAAGATTTTGTTTACAAAAGCTGCAGCTTTAGCACCAACCCAGTACAAAGACGAAATTAATAAGCAGGCAAGCGCATCTCCTACCCCCAGTCCCAGTCCCACATCAACACCAACGCCAAATAGTACCCCTAAGGAGTGATGAAGAAAAGAGGACACGGTGAGACAGCGAGACACGGAGACACGGGGACTTGTTTTCTCCGTACCTCCACGTCTTTCTCTCTCCTTTGTCTTTCCTCATGGTCCCTCAATGGCGGCTACTACACCAAACACAAGAAACAAAAATCCGCCAATAAAGGTGAGTTTACGCTCAGAAATGCGCCCTGCCAGCATTCTTCCACCAATGACAGCAATTGCAGCACAAATGGCGTGTCCTAAAATGGCACCAATTGTCACTCCAATTACGTTATTTCCTGCAGCTAAGGCAATTGTGGCAATTTGCGTGCGATCGCCCCACTCTGCCATAAATGTCAGTACAAAGGCTTCTGTTAAAATAGCCAAAGCATTTTTCTTCTTCGGCAGTTGCATATCTGCCTGTTTCACTACAGCTTTTGCTTCTTCCACAACTTCTGTATCACAACTAGAAACTGGCATTTTACTTGCATCATAAAACAGTTTTATCCCAAAGCCAAGAAATAAAGCTATCTCCGCAAAATGAATATAAACCTTTGGCAGTATGGAAGCTGCTTGTCCTACAACAACAGAAAGTATTGTCATTGCAGCTAAAGCCGCTATCACACCTGCAAAGACGAGCCGCCGGGAGTGATGCATAGCTAAAATCACGGCGATAAAGAATGTTTTATCACCTAGCTCTGAAACTGTAATGAGTAACAAACCTGCAGTAAAAGCTGTTAACACTCTCTCAAGCTCCTTGAAGAATCTTCTGCCTGTGTGAGCTTGATGCGAGCAGCGAGACTCCACCAAGCTCACACTTTTCCTTGTGAACTTAGTGAAGGTCTCACTTCCAAGAATTAATCGCTAGCTATCAGCTTTTCGGTACTCTTAGTATTAACTAAGCTGATAGCGATTCATTTCTTGTCACCTGAACCAGGCTTATCACCAGTATGTTGACTCAGGTGCACTGGCTAAGTTTTGCCAGCAGTTACTCCCCTTCTTTTAGGTAATTATACATCTATCTTTAGATGTAGTAAAGCAATAACTCTGTTATTAGTTATTGATGAAAAACAACTTGATAACTATTCACTATTTTAATACTTCCGCTCTTGTGGTTTAAACCTGGTAATCGTGACTGGACGATATTGGATGTCAATCCCTGCTGGTGAATAATAAGCCATTGTGTGCTGCAAGAAGTTGGCATCATCTCGCTGTGGGTAATCTTCACGGAAGTGAGCGCCGCGACTTTCTTGACGATTGAGGGCGGATTCCATAATCATACGCCCTACTACCATCAAACTCCTGAGTTCTATAGCTTCTATGATTTCTGTATTCCAGCGGTCTCCTTTATCATCTAAGTATATTTGCGAGTATTGCTGTTCCAATTCTTGTATTTTTTTCAAACCTTCACGCATGAGTTCTTCTGTGCGGAACACGCCACAATACTGAGTCATGTCATCTTGGAAGGCTTGGCGGACTTGGTTAATGCGGTACTTTCCAGGCTGTTCTAGCAGAACCTGAATTTGTTTCTGGGCTTCTGTGATGTAGCGTTGCTCGTCTACAATTGGCAGTTTACGTTTTTGTACAAATTGTGCGATCGCTGCTCCTGTTTTGCGTCCATAAACCACACATTCCAGCAAGGAATTACTGCCGAGGCGATTTGCACCATGTACGGAAACACAAGCAGTTTCTCCAGCGGCAAAGAAGCCATCAACCAGACTATCACCACCACTGCGGACTTGACCATCAGTATTGACTGGTATACCGCCCATACAATAGTGAATGGTCGGGCGTACTGGCATGGGTTGAGTGACTGCGTCAACACCTACTAAGCGATGTGCCTCCTCCCAACAAAAGGGCACACGGCTCATGATTTTTTCTTTCCCCATGTGCCGGAGGTCAAGATAGACAAAGGGACCGCCAGCACTGCCATCGGGATGAATACCTCGACCTGCACGAATTTCGTAGGCGATCGCCCGTGAAGTGATATCACGTGGGGCAAGTTCCATGCGGCTGGGAGCGTACCTTGCCATGAAGCGTTCTCCCTCACTATTGATAAGATACGCCCCTTCTCCGCGCACCGCTTCTGAAATCAAGACCCCTACTGGATATAAGCCTGTGGGGTGAAATTGTACAAATTCCATGTCTTCTAAAGGCAAGCCCGCAAGGGCTGTCATTGCGAGACCATCACCAGTGGAGGCGTAATCATTAGACGTGGTGTTGTAAACTCGACCATAGCCACCAGTAGCAAACATCACGGCCTTAGCCCGCACGACTTCGATTTTGCCATCTAAGATACTGTACATGACGACACCTTTCGCCTGACCTTCTTCCAAAATCAGTCGCATCACGTACCACTCTTGATAAATTTGCACACCATATCGTCGTAAATTGTTCACCAATTCGTGCAGAATTGCGTGCCCAGTCTTATCAGCAGCATAGCAAGTGCGATTGTGAGAATGTCCGCCAAAAGCACGTTGAGCAATGCGACCATCGTTTAAGCGGGAAAATAAAACGCCCATGTGTTCCAGGTCAATCACCACATCTGGCGCTTCACGCGTGAGAATTTCCACGGCATCTTGGTCTGCCAAATAATCGGAACCTTTTACAGTATCAAAAGCGTGAGCTTCCCAAGTGTCACTAGAATCGACATTTTTTAGGGTTGCAGCAATTCCACCTTGTGCCGCCACTGAGTGGGAACGAATGGGGTGGGTTTTGGCAATCACTGCCACATTCAAACTGGGGTCAGTGCGGGCAATTTCCACAGCGGCGCGACACCCAGCTAAGCCACCTCCGACAATCATTACATCATGTTCAAGCATAATCAGCCTCAACTGTAAAAAAAACTATAATTGTTCTATTGTAAAGACGCGGTATGTCTCGTCTGTCAAAAAAATTCCCCGCCAACAGACAGGGATATGGTGTCAATTTTGGCTTTTGGAGAAGGAGTAGGGATTGTTAATTGTTAGTTCTTCCTTTCCACTAACGACTAACGACTCATTACTCACCACTGCTCAATCTAAAATCTCTTCAGCTCGTTGCTTGTACTGGTTGTTTCTGAGAAACATTACCTGGTATTGGTTCTAATTTTGTTCCTGCTTCCACAGGAGTCACCTCAATATGATTCAGTAAAGTCGTCACAAAGGCAAAAAGCAAAAAAGGCAAAGATAGTAGAACTACGAGCCCAACAGTGGCTAAAGCATAAACAGGTCTTCTGGCACCCATCAACGCCAAAGCTGACGCCAAACTTATCGTAATAGTAATCAACCAAACTATAATTTGACCGTAGATATCCCCAAAGGTAAGGGTACAGACAAACCGATACTTTTGAATGTTATTTGTCATAATTTGCCTCTAGCATCTCCTTAGGTTCTACCTTAGAACCATGTTTGGGTTTCAGACAATTTCTAAATATTTTTGAAATAATTGTAATATCACTTTACAATTGACTGAATTTTCTTTTATTTGAACATTGCAATATTAGCTAGAAGTCGTCAATTATCAATAAAGATATAATAGATTGAAGACCTATCATACACAGTAGCGCTCCTAATATCTTAATTATAAATTAAAATAATTACCAAAAAGATACTTACACTTACAGAAGTTCGTTAACTTAAATAAAAATTTTTTAATAATCAGTTTTGCGATCACTGGATTCTAGCTGTTTAATTTTCATACGCAAATCAAAATCATCACTACTAACAATTGTCTCTAGGTTAGCGATTCTTTGCTCTAACAGTTCTACCTTCTGCTGGGCTAAAGAGTGAGTTTTTGATTTTTTGTCATCAGAACGCCACACAGCAGCTGTACCCACCGCTGCACCTGCGATAGTAGCTAAAGGTAAAAGAGGACCACTTCTCGTAACAGCTGAAAGCGGGATACAAATTGCTAGCATTCCCACAGCAATACCCCAGATTCTTGAGGTAGCAGCAACTCGCACATCTTCATATTCTTCCAGATTTTTTTTAGCTCTTTTAGCCATAAACTTATCTTAACTCCCTTATTTAATACCTTGGCATGAAGTTCTACTAAAGTGCTTCCTACCATGGAGTTAAGTATATTTAACATAATTTCTATTGTGTACGATATGTCATTGCGAGTAGAAGGTAGCTTCCCGCAGAGTAGTGAAACGTAAGCACAAATACTGCCGTAGGTATACGCGTAGCGTCGTGTCCTGTTCGCAATGACCAGTATTTAAGAGTGGCTCCCCACCACGCTGCTCCGGCTATGCAAATTAGAGATTGTTTCCATAAGCTTATTTTTATTTAGTTTCACTGCTATCAAATTAAAAGTTTATTTATGGTCTGGAGTGATAAGTAGGGCGCGGACATAAGCTAAGTTAGCGAGTTCTGTGAATGGGTCAGCTTTTGCTATTTCTGCAATAGTATTCAGCGAAATGGATATGTTTTCATTATTACCGGATAGACTCGCACTATCTATTACAGCAAATAGAGTGCGGAAGTTTCCTGCATGATCACCAAACCAGAGTTCAAGATACGCCTTTAGCCGTTCTCGCTGGAGGTTTATCTTGGCGATAGTTTCTTTCTCCCAAATTTCAATCTTCTGTTGCTTTTTCTTTTCCTGCTCTGCAACCTTCAGGTAATCCGTGTACACTGAAACCGCTTGCTGCCAGCATTCAGTAAGATTCACTTTTTTAAGTGCAAAATCTTCATTATCTAAAACAGGAGTTTTCATAATTTCTGCAAGTGCCTTCACTAAAAGTGCGACCTGTTGAAACTTGTTAGTATCCCTGTGTCTATTAAATGATGGCAAGAATTCAAGTTCCTTAAGACTTACAACAGCACGGTTGTTAAGAGATCCAAACAAATTTCTCAACTCGGTTATCCGCCGTCTGACTTGTTGCATACAGTCTTTCACGGCATCAATTTTAACTATTGCAATATTGACTTTTGCCTCGTACTCCCGTGCTTTTGTCAAGGTATTTTCACCTTCAAGACCACCAATCAGGATAGCTGAACTGATTTCACCAACGCCAAGAGCCTTGCTTGTGCCATCGGCAGCAAATGAACCATCGCCTAACGATGCTAGAGTTGTATTCCAAGCTGCTGTTCCCGTACTTACCATCCCTACCGAGGTAGCAAGACTCATTGCGCCGATGTATCCTGCTGCTGTAATAGCGTTAGTATCACCTATAAAAAAATGTTTAGCTTCCATAACCGCAGCTTTGTATACCTTAAGCTGCTGAACTGAAATTCCTTCTAGCTCCTTTAAAAACTCTTGTTCGCTTTGTTGAGCCTGATCACTGTTTCGCTCAATGAAGTGAACAAAGCGTCCTATAGTATGCATCATGACATCAAGCTGGAGTTGACCGTACTCTTGTGCCAGCTTGTTAATGGTTTCCCACTCTGCTTCTAAATTGCTGACAGCATTCTCGTAACGCTTTTGAGTACGTTGATCTATTTCCTTTGCTTCATTTATATCGGCAATTCCTGCTGCTCCCGCGATTGCTCCAAAAGCGGCACTACCTAAAGCAACAGCACCAAAAATAAGTGGAATCATAAAATACTCCTGATTGTGATTAGCGGTTAAAGATGGGCTTGTACAGATTTTTCAAGCTACCTTTGAGTCGCCTTAAATCTATAGTTCCCAAATATACAAACTAATCACTATAAATTAGGTGCTGAAAACTTAAAACTTCCATGAATTGAATTACACTATACTTAAGCAACCTATTGTTTGAAGATTATATTTTATACCTATTTTTTTGCTTGTATTGCTCATCCAGGTGACTTTACTCATACAGCCGTGGGTTTCTTACTGAAAGAGATAATAATGAAGCAACCACAACACAAAAAAAGGCAGGTATAAACCCGCCCTTAAAGCAATATTGATTTGAAATCAACACCCTAGTTCCCAATCTCCGGCGCACTAAACGATACCGCAGGCGCTTTTGGATCTGACAAAGCCGGCACAGAATCACGCAACCGTGCTGTTAACTGTACAGTTGACGCATCATAAATCTCAGTCAGAATCTTGGGATACAAGCCAATACCAATAATTGGCACTAACAAGCAGGCGATAATGAAGATTTCACGGGGTTCCGCATCTATCAGTTTCTGGTGAGAAACTAATTCTTTGTTCTCTTCCCCGTAGAAAATCTCCCGCAGCATCGATAGCAAATAAATGGGAGTTAAAATAACCCCAATTGCCATTAAGAACACTACGATAATTTTGAAGGTGGGGCTATAGGCATCGCTAGTAGCAAAGCCAACAAACACCATCAACTCGGCAACAAAACCGCTCATTCCTGGTAAGGCTAAAGATGCTAGAGAACACGTTGTCCACATAGCAAACATCTTGCCCATTTTCTTCCCAACACCGCCCATTTCATCCAACATGAGGGTGTGGGTACGGTCATAAGTTGCCCCGACTAGGAAGAATAAACTTGCCCCAATCAAACCGTGGGAAACCATTTGCAGTATTGCCCCATTCAAGCCCAAGTCGGTAAAGGAAGCAATACCAATTGCCACAAAGCCCATGTGGGAAATTGAGGAGTAGGCAATTTTCCGCTTCAGGTTACGCTGGGCAAAAGATGTGAGGGCAGCGTAGATGATATTCACGACCCCCAAAATCACTAATACTGGGGCAAAATAAGCATGGGCATCGGGAAGCATTTGAGCATTCATCCGAATCAGAGCGTAGCCGCCCATTTTCAGTAGAACACCTGCCAGCAACATATGCACAGGTGCTGTAGCTTCACCGTGAGCATCTGGCAACCAGGTATGTAACGGGAAGATGGGAAGTTTGACGGCGTAGGCTATCAAGAAGGCAGCGTATAGCCAAAGTTGGAGATTGAGGCTGAAGTCTTTGGCAGCGAGCGATCGCATATCAAAAGTGACGGTATCGCCAAAAAACGCCATTGTCAAGCCAGCGAGCAAAATAAACAGCGAACCACCAGCAGTGTACAAAATAAACTTGGTTGCTGCGTACTGTCGCCTTTTGCCTCCCCAAATCGAAAGCAGAATGTATACTGGCACCAGTTCCAGTTCCCACACCAGGAAAAACAACAGCATATCCTGGACGGCGAAAACGGCAATCTGACCGCCATACATTGCTAGTATCAAAAAGTAAAACAACCTCGGTTTGAGGGTCACGGGCCAAGCTGCTAAAGCCGCCAAGGTGGTAATGAATCCAGTCAAAATAATGAGGGGCATAGATAAGCCATCTGCCCCTACTGACCAATTCAAACCAATCTGTGGAAGCCAGCTATAACTCTCAAACAGTTGCAAATCCGGATTTGAGTAGTCATATCCGGTGTAAAAAGCAGTCACAATCAGGACAAAATCTATCAGTCCTACGGTCAAGGCATACCAGCGAACTGTTTTGCCATCTTTATCGGGAATGAAGGGAATCAGCAGTGACGCCGCTATCGGAAACAGAATAATCGTCGTCAGCCACGGGAAATTTGCTGTATTCATCGGAAGTTGTTAGTCAGCAATAATAAAGTTCGGCTATCAACTACTAGCTATTTACTAGCAGTTTTTGCAAGGCTTGGTCTTCATTCTTAGGTTTATTTAATAAAAATAAAGAAAGATGAAGGCAAGTAAATGCAGCCTTTATTCTTCATCTTTTCTTCCGCGAGATACCCCATTTGTATTTACCAATAAGTACGGGCGAGTTTTCAAACCCGCCCGTACTTGATTAATGACAATGGACAACCCAAACGGAAAGGTTACCTTTTCAGCGTGAAGGGTATATCAAGTTACACCAAAAATAATCACTAAACCCAACACAGCCCCAAAGATAATCAAGGCATAGAATTGAGCGCGACCATTTTCCAGGTATTTCAAACCTTCGCCACTAATCAGAGTAAAAAAGCCTGTGAGGTTTACAGCACCATCGACAACGCGGAAGTCAACTTCCATCACTTGTCTTGCTAAACGACGCAAGCCGATGACAAAAACACTATGGTAAAAGTCATCAAAGTACCACTTGTTGAGGGAGAGTTCGTAAAGCGGCTTGATCTTTCGTGCTATTGCCACTGGGTTAATCTTACCCAACAGATACAACAGGGAAGCCAGGGTAATGCCAATGAGGGAAATTCCAACTGAACTGCCCGCCATGATGTAGAATTCTGTCGGGTTGAACAGTGCAGCCTTTTCTGTCACTTCTGCTAAAGTTTCAGTGGGTGGGAAGATAAACTCCTCAAAGTAGTTGGCAAAAGGAGTTCCCACTAAACCAATGAGCAGTGAAGGAATTGCCAAGAGTACCAACGGCAAGGTCATTGTCCAAGGCGACTCATGAGGGTATTCACTGTGACCATGGTCGTGACCGTGGTCATCATGATAGTGTTCCTCTGTTGCCTCCAGTTCTCCCTTGGTCATTGCACCAGGACCAAAAGCAGGAGCAGCATCAAAACCTGTGACAATTGCCATTCCTTCTGGAGACTTGAGTTTCTGCCACAATTGACGTAAGTTGCCCCGGAATTTTCCTTCAAACGTGAGGAAATACATCCGGAACATATAGAAAGCGGTAATTCCGGCAGTGAGCCAGCCAATTCCCCAGAGAACTGGGTTAGCGTTAAATGCCGCACCGAGGATTTCATCTTTTGACCAGAACCCAGCAAAGGGTGGGACACCAGAAATTGCCAAGCAACCAATCAAAAAGGTGGTTGCTGTAACTGGCATATACTTCCGCAGTCCACCCATTAACCGCATATCCTGCGCTAAGTTAGGGTCGTGACCAGCCACTGCTTCCATGCCGTGAATCACAGAACCAGAACCAAGGAAGAGCATCGCCTTAAAGTAGGCGTGGGTCATTAGGTGGAAAAGTCCTGCGGAGTATGCGCCTACTCCCATAGCCATGACCATGTAACCGAGTTGGGAAATGGTGGAGTAAGCTAAGCCCTTTTTGATGTCGTTTTGAGTGATAGCAATTGTCGCACCCAAAAATGCTGTAAATGCCCCAGTGAAAGCAATCACGTTCATTGCAGCTGGGACGTGTTCAAAGACTGGGTACATCCGAGCAATCAGGAAAACTCCCGCTGCCACCATCGTCGCCGCGTGGATTAGGGCGGATATGGGAGTGGGACCTTCCATCGCATCTGGTAGCCAGACGTGTAGGGGGAATTGGGCAGATTTGGCAGCTGGACCAAGGAACACTAAAATCGCAAACAGGATGGCGAGTACATTGCTTAAAGAACCTGTTTGCACGAGTTGTGACAGGCGATCGCCTATCACACCAAAATCAAAGCTTCCTGTTGCCCAAAACAGCCCTAGAATGCCTAACAGCAAGCCGAAGTCGCCCACACGGTTGGTAACAAATGCCTTTTGAGCTGCATCTGCTGCTGCCTTGCGGTCATACCAGAAGCCGACCAGCAAGTACGAACACATCCCGACGAGTTCCCAGAAGATATAAATCTGTACTAGGTTAGGACTAACCACCAGCCCCAACATTGAGGAGCCGAACAAGCTGAGATAGGCGTAAAACCGGACATAGCCTGGGTCATGAGCCATGTAGCCATCCGTATAAACCATGACCAAGAAGGCTACAGTTGTCACAATCACCAGCATTAGGGCTGTCAGGTGGTCAATAGTGTAGCCCATGCTCAGGTGAAAATTTCCTGCTGCTGCCCATTCCAAGGTGCGGGTGTAAGGGGGATGCCCTTGAATTTGACTCCACAGCAAGGCAAACGACAGACCCATCACGGCTCCCATTGTGGATATAATCAATGCCGCATTTAGCCGCCGCAGCCTGTTTGTCACCTGATTCAACGAGATTAACCCTAGACCGACCAGCATTGCCCCAAGAAGAGGTAATACCGGAATCAGCCAGGCATACTGATAGATTACTTCCATCACTGACGCCTACTTTTAGAATTCTTGACTAATTTGTCGGAACTGTTAATAATTGTGACACACACCCTTTAGGATAAAATACCCCACCCGATGGTTATTAGGTGGGGTAATTAAGCTTGGTTTTATATTTGGTTAATCGTTCAAAGTTTTTTAATTCTTAAATCCCAGTCGCCGACCAAGGGAAAACGCCACTTGCTACCCCACAGAAAGCCACTCTTGCGTCTGAAATTCAGCAGAGCCGGACGCCAGTTCCCTCCGTAGGTATCTAGCGTTGGAAAGCCCTTCTCCTATCACCAGACGCACTCGCGTTCGCTAACGCCAGTCGCCGTGAGAGCGGGAAACCCTCTCCGAAGTTTCCTCAACGGGGGGCTTTGGGGTCCCCACGAAGTGGGGTTGGGGGGAAACCCCCGCACGGAACTTCTCTCTACAGCGAGCAGTTCTGAGGAGGGTTTCTCTCCGTAAGAAACTGCGGTGCTGGACTCACCATCATTCGCGCTGTCTCACCACAACGTGCTGGCTCCCCTCCTGCGGCTTACTCTCTTTGTTGACTTTCAACTCTTCATGCTGAGCGACAGCCTAAATCCGCTGTTTGTGAGCTACTGAATGCTCTGGGGCGGTTGGTGTAGCTGACTTTAATTTCTTCCAAAGCTAAGAGTAAATCTTCTCGTCCGCGAAATCCCTCCAAACGCTGCCGAACTATGCCATTTTCAATCAACAGTAAAGTCGGCAGTGACTTTAGCTTGTATGTTGTAGCTAGTTTAAAATTGTCATCGGCGTTAACTCCCACTAATTTCATTTGGTCGCCGCACTGAGCTTTAAATTGCAATAATAAGGGGTGAATAATTCGACATAAGCCACACCAAGGTGCTTCAAAATTTACTAAAACAGGAATTGGGGATTCTAAAACTTCTTGAGAAAATGTCCGCTCACTAACCGACAACACCATGACGCCTCTGGAATTATGTTGTTTTGATATCAAAACTAACTGTCAGCAGGAGGGAGTGCGCTGTCAGTGTTGTGCAAACATAGTTGGTTGCATCGCTGACCAAGAAGACATTCAAGACGGTAACTCTCTCAAACTTTATAACTCTTAATAGTCGTTACTGGAGAGGAATTTGTCACCAATCTGCTATCAACTTTTGCATAGAACTTACCTACAGATGCCCATAACATATGTAGGTACTCCTTTCCCGCTTTTACAAGTGGAAAAGCTTCCTTTTCCACTCGCTGATGTCGAGATATAGATGCTCTTACAGAAGTATTTGAAGATTTTTCCAATGACTGGTCGCAGTTGGCTAACTTGTTTTCCGCCAATTTTAACCAACTTTAGTTGATTATAGAAAAGGAAATGGCGAATTATCAAGTCTCTCCTTATGTTTGGTAGTTGGCTAGCAACTGCCAAATGTAAGCTTTTAAAACGACTAAGCGCACCCCCACTGACAGCTACTTCAATTCATACTACATTGATTTGGCAGCAGTTGATGAGATGAAATGAATATTTCACCATTTTTACTACTGTGAATAATTGTGATTATGTTAAAACCATGATTTTATTTTACCCGTTAATTCTAGCAATAAAGGGTGTGACCACCAAAGTAATAGCACAAATACAGCAACTCCTAAATAAGCCCAACGAACAAATTCCTGCCATACGATAGATTGACGACCGTCCAGAACAGCTGCAAAAGGAATGACAGAAGTACGATGTTTGAGTTGAATAAAGGCTTGCCCGTAGCGATTGCTCAAACGGCGATCACCATGCCAGACTCCGAATAAATGGTGTAACACTAATCCTATTGAAGTGACAAGAGTAAAACTAGTACCTAGCCAAAGAGTATGGGCCACACACCAGATAATCTGTCCTACCATCTGTGGATGGCGGCAAATGCGTATAATTCCAGTTTCGTAAAGATGTACTTGGGGCTTTTGGATAGCGGCAATTTCTAGTAGATTAAAGGTAGAAGGATACAAAAACAAAAACGAAATAGCTGATAGTACCCAAACTAATTGCTGTACTCCCGGCACACTTTGGACGTACCAAAGTTGTAAACCATCGTAGCGATGGTTAAGAAAGTAAATAATTAATATGACAGCTAACGGCAGGCTGGTAGCTGCAAAAAAAATACGGTAAAGCCTACATCCAATATATTTTTCTGCCCAAGGGCGCAGGGCAGCTCCTCCACTATGGACAATTGCAAAACCAAATAGTAGTCCGAGCATGACAAAATGACTAAGGGTTAACCAAGTCGGCTGCATCATATAAGCACATGAAGTAATTTAAAGGAATCTTAATAATTTAGGACAACGAATACCACAAACTATGTAAAAAATCTTGGCAGGATATCCTGCCTTCAGGCAGTATGTGCGTTAGATGAACACCAGTAAATCATCTTCATCCGCACCATAAAATAGTATCACCTGATGAAAAAGCTACCGTCTGATGTGAAGCAAGTTATCACTGCTAACCTGAAGTTGATTACAACTTCAGAGAAGGAAAATTTGTTACATGAGGTTACTTTTAGTGACCACAGTTGTCTCAAGTTCACCTCGTGGTTAGCATTTGAGAATGGTAAACTGTCTTCAGATATTCAGTTACAAAAGCACTCAAATTTCATCAAATTAAATAAGGAGGTGCCTCAGAAAAGAAGTTACAATCGCTACACAAAAACAACGCCAAATCAGCAAGCTATTACCTGTATTCAACATAGATTAATGGGGCTTTTTGGAAGAAATCAACAACTTATAGTTGATATCAATGACCATATTACGAAACAAATTGTCACTTGCACAAACTTCATAAAACTGAAAAATCTGATTTTATATTTGCGTATTTTCCCTAGGCATATAAGTAAAAAAATATATAATAACAGGGTGCAGAAGACAGGGAACGAGAAACAGTACTGTCATCTGTACCCTGTTTTCTATTACCTCAAGCGGCGAAAAGCAAATATCTCTCAGTCCAAATGGTCGTATGCTGAATTAGATGGCTTCATCCACTACAAAGTTGTAATGAATAATTCTTCAACCATAAGAGTGGATGCTAACCATTGCAGTCAGTCTTGTCCTTTTTGCGGACATATAAACAGACACAACTGTCCAAATCAAGGATTGATGATTTGCTGTAGTAGAAGTCGTGGGTTTGAGTCATGTGCAGATTTGGTGGGAGGGCGATATGTCGCAATGAAAACGTTAGTTACGTTGGCAAGCCGTTTGTGATAAAGGGCTTTAGAGAACAGCTTATGCCCTTAAAATCTCCCTGTTTTAGCACAACACGGTCTCCCCCTGTAAGGAGAAACCGTAGAGAGGTGCGTCGGATTTTGGAACCAAAACTGAAGGGCTTCCAAGCTTTTTAAAGCTAGGTGATGTTTAGATACAATTCCCTTCAAAATCCAAAATGAGGGCTGGAAAGTAAAAAAGAGGACTTTAGTTAAGATGATATGCTACTGTCTTTTTCGAGTAAAGCCTCCAAGTTTACGATGCCATAAATCACGACTTGCCAGAAGGCTGATTACGTTGGTTTGTAGAAGACTGCTGCTCCTTTCAAAGTTTGTGGGTTTAGCCTTATGTCTGACCTTCCTTTCACTTTAGATCAGTTACGTATTCTAAAAGCGATCGCCGCAGAAGGGAGCTTCAAGCGCGCCGCTGATAGTCTGTACGTGTCCCAACCTGCCGTTAGCTTACAAGTACAAAACCTAGAACGGCAACTAGATGTTCCTTTATTTGACCGAGGAGGACGTCGTGCCCAATTAACCGAAGCAGGACATTTACTGCTTAACTATGGTGAAAAAATCCTTAGTCTATGTCAGGAAACCTGTCGCGCTATTGAAGATTTACAAAATCTTCAAGGCGGGACTTTGATTGTTGGCGCTTCTCAAACCACCGGCACATATCTTTTACCCCGGATGATTGGGATGTTCCGACAAAAGTATCCAGATGTAGCAGTCCAACTGCACGTCCACTCTACCCGCAGAACTGCTTGGAGCGTGGCTAACGGACAAGTGGATTTGGCAATCATCGGTGGCGAAATTCCTGCTGAATTGGTGGAATCGTTAGAAATTATTCCATACGCTGAAGATGAGCTGGCGCTAATTGTACCTGTAGCCCATCCTTTTGCCAAACTTGAAACGATTCAAAGAGAAGACCTATATAAATTACAATTTATAGCTCTTGATTCTCAATCGACTATCCGCAAGGTCATTGACCAAGTTCTATCACGCTGTGACATCGATACCCGACGTTTTAAAATAGAAATGGAACTAAATTCCATAGAAGCCATTAAAAATGCCGTGCAATCAGGTTTGGGGGCTGCCTTTGTCTCGACTTCGGCAATTGCTAAAGAGTTACAAATGGGAGTACTGCACTGTGCCCCCATCGAAGGTGTTATCGTCAAGCGGATGCTAAGGCTAATTTTTAATCCCAATCGCTACAGATCCAAGGCAGCAGAAGCATTTAGTCGGGAAATTCTACCCCAGTTTGCCACACCTGGATGGAATCTAGAAGTGTTAAAAACGTCACACAAAGTCGTAGCAGTCAGTGCAGTGGATGTAGGAGCGCATCATTCTGACGATGATTAAGATATAGTCATTTGTCCCTTGTCATTTGTGAGCCAGCACTGCAAGAAGGTGAGCTCGGTGCTGCAGGAGGGTTTCCCGACCTAGGCAACTGGTGAGTCCAGTCCTGCAGGCGGGTTTCCCGCCGTAGGAAACTGGCGAACCTGAAGGGCGAACCCAAAGGGTTTCCTTCTGTAGGTGACTGGCGAACCTGAAAGGTCCTTTGTCATCTCTTTCAGGCTAAGGATGAAAGACAAGGACTCATGACTAATAACTTATGACCAATAACTTATCATGGAAGTTTACTGCACTCGTCCACACTGCCCTCGCCCACAAAACCAATTTCCAGATTTAGATAATAATGCGACTTTAAGAACGGTGCAGCAAAAATACTGCACTGCCTGTGGAATGCCGCTCATTTTGGTGGGACGCTATCTGCCCATAAGATTACTAGGAAGGGGCGGATTTGGAGCAGCGTTTTTGGCACGCGATCGCTATACTCCAGGGATGCGCCAATGCGTGGTGAAACAATTTCAACCAGCAGGCAATTTAAGTCCTACTCAGCTACAGCTAGCGCAAGATTTATTTGAGCGAGAAGCTGTCGTTTTAGAAGAGATAGGCAATCAACACGAGCAAATTCCTGACTTGTTTGCTTTCTTTCCAATCATAGTTCCTAGTTTACAAGCAGGACAACAAGAGCAGTTTTTTTATTTAGTACAAGAATACATTGACGGACAGAACTTAGAGGAAGAATTAGCCCACAAAGGTAAGTTTTCAGAACAAGAAGTCTTGGAGGTTCTGCGAGAAATACTCAAGGTTCTCAACTTTGTTCATGAAAAAGGCATTATCCACAGAGATATTAAGCCTTCTAACATCATGCACCATCGTAATGGCAAACTTTACTTGCTAGATTTTGGTGCAGTCAAACAGGTAACAAACTCTCCTATTGGTTCATCTGGTGCTTCCACTGGTATATATTCTATGGGATTTGCTCCGCCGGAACAGATGGCTGGCGGTCAAGTTTTCCCATCGACAGACTTGTACGCTTTGGCTGTTACAGCTGTGATGTTACTAACGGGCAAAACAGATGTCACTCAGTTGTTTGATACCTATAGTAATCAGTGGAAATGGCGGGGTCTAGTCACTGTCAGTCCACACTTTGCTGATATTTTAGACAAGATGCTCCTAAGCGCTGCCAATCAACGTTATCAATCAGCGCAGGAAGTTTTAGATGCTCTTGATGCACCTCAAAAGCGTATACCTTCCACACACATCAATCCCGGTTCGCCTTCTGGAACTCCAAATTCACAGCCACAGCAAATACAAAAGCCATCGCTGTCTCCCACTCCAACTGCCCAACAACCATTTTCTCTAATTAAAGTATTAACTGCTGCAGCGTTTAGTGGGTTTGAAGGAGCATTGATTGCAATCGGTCTTTTTAGTTTGCTGAAATCACCAATAATTACCCTAGCGGCTTCTTCTATCATTTTATTGGGGTTGATTTTTGCTCAATGGAAGCGCTGGGTTGGAGGCTCGGATTTGTTTATTTTTCCTGCCATTACATTACCTGTTGTCCTATTCTTGTTACGGGGTAGTCTTACCATCCAGCAAGTCGTGATCTTATCTATTGCAGCTGCTTTAATCGTGATCGCAGTCACAGCACTCTTTCGTTTGATTTATAAATTATTATCCTTAATACTTTAAAGAGAGTTTATAATATAAAAAGAATTATGTATTTTTATTCACCAAATAGAATAAAGCAAACTTTCTTGTATTAAATCTTTGAATGTGTTTATTGAGGAGTTAAATAAGTTCTTGTATGGCTCTATAAGTCAACAAGTACGTGGTAATGGCAGCAGATTTTTTCTTGACTGCTTCATACCTTTGTTCCTATACCTAATAACTCATTGATATCATGTCCGGCTAATCACTTATGATTACCGCATCTTTGCAAAAATCCCAAAAGCCTCTTTCCCCCTGCTCCACTACCAGCTAAATGATAAGTCTTTAACTGAACATGCTCTGAGTTAAGAATATTAAGAATATTGAGAATTATTAGCAGTAATCTTAACTTCTTGACTAAAAGATATGAAATAGAAATGGAAGTAGTCTAAGTTAATTATTTAAAGCTTAAATAGTCATTGCTAATTTATCGTTTCTAATTCACTAACAAAGTATTAATTAGAAACAAGTTTTTTTGAATAAAAAATATGCTTGTAAAAAATCGAAAGTATGATTTTCTTAATTTGTCATAAGTTATAAATTACTTAAAACAAGAGAAATATTATCATCTAGAAAAATATAAATTCGCAAGATTTCTTTTGAATAAAAATAAAAAACGTCTATGATGTCACAAAAAAAAGAAACTGCAATTTTAGTTCTAACTTTGGTGATTACATTGGGATTAATGGGTGCTGTTTATTGGTGGTTAAATCGTTACGGTTTTAATTTCGGTTCTTTCAGCAACAATCAAGCACAACAAGTTGAACAATCGAATATTAACAACTTTGCCGAAGTACAAAATATTCCCTCTGGTTTATTTAGCTACGGTGGTAGCACCACTTGGGCACCTATCCGAAAAGAAGTTGATTCAGCTATTCAAACTGTTTTCCCTAAATTCCAACTACGCTACACCGATCCCACTTCAGGTGCACCTGGTTCTGGTAGTGGTATCAAAATGCTTTTGAATAATCAATTGGCTTTTTCTCAGTCATCGCGCTCAATTAAAGATGAGGAATACCAACAGGCGCAACAACGAGGTTTGACACTCAGAGAAATCCCAGTGGCGATTGATGGTATTGCGATCGCAGTTAACCCCAATCTCAATATCCCTGGTTTAACTATTGCCCAAGTCAAAGATATTTACATAGGTAAGATAACGAACTGGCAGCAAGTAGGTGGTCCGAATTTACCTGTAACGCCCTACTCTCGCCGTGTAGGAGAGGGGGGCACCGTTGAATTTTTCGCCGATAACATTCTAGAGGGTGGAAAGTTCGGGGCAGGTGTGGAATATATACCTACGACAACCGAAGCCTTGAGAGAAGTCGCAAAAAATACTGGAGGTATTTACTATGCCTCTGCTCCTGAAGTCGTTGGACAGTGTACTGTTAAGCCCCTGCCACTTGGAAAAACAGCTGATAAATTAGTTCCACCTTATCAGGAACCATTCGTTCCTCTTTCTCAGTGTTTGCAAAAGCGTAACCAACTTAATTCAGCCGCTTTCCAAAGTGATGAGTACCCTATCACTCGAAGATTATTTGTGATCGTCAAACAGAATCGTGAAAGAGACCAGCAAGCAGGAGAAACTTACGCTAAGTTGCTGCTGACAAATCAAGGTCAGGAATTAATTGCTAAAGCTGGATTTGTCAGGATTCGCTAAGTAAAACAATTTGTGCGAGACATCTTGGGTGGTCAAGCTTCCCTTGCCGATTGTGGAGTTTGTCTCCACGACCACCCAAGCGCTGCAAAAAAGTGGCTGGTAGTCCTAGTCGCATCTACTACGCTTCTGCCTCAGAGATTCTTTCTCAATGTTCAGGCAAGCCCTTGCCGTTGGGGCAGACACAAGGGCACTCTGTCGCTCCCTACCTAGAACAACGTATCTTCCCTTCTGAATGTCCTGGTAAACGGAACAAATTGAACATTGAGGCTTTCCCATCTGGAAAGTACCCAATTATGCACAATCTGTTTTTGGTGGTCAAACAGATTTGTTAAATCAAGCAGCAAGCGGGTGTCGCTTTCGCCAACTTACTGTAATCTCAGCAGGGACATCGAATTCATGACGCAAGCAGGGTTTGTCAAAATTCGCTCTCCACTGCATCCTGTGTTGCTTTAGCTGGCTCTATTAATGGACTCTGCTGGCAAACAAATGAGGTTGTCGCCCTGAGTGAGAATTAAGCCGCGTTGACGCAATTTGCCCATCAAGCGGGTGACGGTGACACGGGTCGAACCGATCGCACTGCCAATTTGGGCATGTGTGAGGGGGAACGGCAGGCAGTAACCGCGAATGACATCTGGATCGGTTTCACTCATTGCCGGCTCTCCATATTCCTCAATCAACAAGGTGAGGAATCCTAAGAGTCGATCAATTGTGCGTCGTTGCCCCAAGGCACTCAACCACAACAGCTTGCGCTGGTGCTGGTACCTGAAGGCATCCATAACTTCGCGGCGGAAGTGAGGCCAATTGTCCAAATCGTGCCAGTACATCCAGAGCACAGCAGTCTGGTCAACATGGGCGTAAGCCTGGAGCGTGAATGGTGACTGAGCAACAATTTCAAACGGTTGTCCTGCACCAACAAACCCTAAGAAAGCTTCCTCGGGGGTTCTATTGATGCGTCGAGATGTTAGCTGACTCGCAGTCGCGCTAACTTGGGCGGTTCCCACCATACGGATCGCACCCCTTTGCACCAAATACAGCAATCCAGGTCGGGCTGGAATGCGCTCATCTTTGCTAAAGGTGCGGCAGCGGTAGTGTTCCTGAGCCCAATCAAGAATTCGTTGCCAGGTCAAAAAAGGACGTGATGCCTCAGAAAAGGAGGATGGAGATTGCATAGGTAACAAAGAGCGTTCGGCTGAAGACAAAGACGTCATAAAAAGGTGCAAGGAGTGTCTTCAAATTAGGCACTTCTGGCATAAAACCTAACCGTGCCGTCATCCAAAAGGTAGAAAGTAGAACTCCTACTCTTTTGTTATACTTCTTACTGTACAATGATGGTAGTAAAATTTACCCCTTATTCATTAAATTTTGCACAATTCTAATTTTTCTTCTTCTAAATTAAAGTTATATCCTAGGACAGATGACATAAAAGCAGTATATTTGAGCAACAGTATGTCTCTTGGAGAATTATGTGCATCAAAAGTTACTGGTTAGTAAATACACAGCTATTAGGCAGTTAATATTTAGCTTTTTGATGCCAATAATAAGTATTTATGCCAAAAGCCAATATATAGTAAGCACAATAAACAAAAAAATTCCTCTATCTCAGGGTAGAAGTGAAAGTAAAATTCTTTATATTTCAGGGATAGCTTTACAGCTATCAAAATCTGAGAAAATTCCTGCCATAGAGATTGCCAACGGGATTGTTTCTCATATATCAACGAACTCTGACAAAGAGTTCAAAGCTCAGGTCATTTCCCCAGGCTGGATTCATCTGGAAGTCACTCAGCTGCTTTTGGCTGCTTGGTTACAGAGGATTGCTGTCGAGGAGTGGGGGCTAGGAGTCCCCTCTGGAATAGGGGGCTGTGGAGGAGTCACAAAAGCAGAGGGAGAAATGACTCCTCTATTTCTCTCATCTTCTCCAAGCTCTTCCTTATTCACTGCTCAATATACTCATGCACGCTGCTGCTCACTCGTGCGGCTGGCTTTTCACGAGGGATTGATAAAACAGAGAGAACCAAATATCGATGATTGTCAAAATCCTCAGCAGAAGTTGTGGTCAAACATTCTTGCCCCCAATCCTCTTCCTTGGCTCAATAGTGAGGAAAAACTGCGCTTCAATCACCCGGCTTCATTTCGTCTCATTAATGAGTTAGTACGAGTCGTAGACAGACTGGAGTGTCGTGATTTTAGTGGCTCAGTCAACTGGGAAAAAGCTGCATTGAACTTGAGCCAGGTCTTTGAAACTTTCTGGTGTCAATGCTTAATTTTTGGTGAGGTGAAAACTGCCTCACCAGAATTAGCTCAAGCCAGAATAGGATTGGTTTTGGCTACACAGTCTGTATTGAAGTTTCTGTTGGAAGAAAAATTAGGTGTTTTTGCTCTGTGTGAAATATAAACAATAAAATCTATAAAAAAATAAACTTTTTTAACAACTATTGACTCGTCTAATCTACCACTGTATATTATGTGTTGTGTGAGGAGCGAACCAGCAAGAGCACCGAGACGAAACACGGCCAGTCGTCGGTGCTCTTTCTGATTTTGTAGATTGCGAGTGGTTAGCAACAACTACTAACTATTCAAGAAATTAGGAAAGCAAAAATTTTTCAATAGCTGTAGCGGCTCCATCATGCTCAACGTCAGGAGCAACCCATTGAGCGATCGCCTGCACTGCTGGTGGTGCATTACCCATAGCGACACCGATGCCAGCATACTCTAGCATTTCCACATCATTAAAGTTATCGCCAATGGTCATGACATTAGCTCTTTGCAATTGCAGTAGTTCTTCGGCTAGGTAACGCACTCCAGCGCCTTTATTGACAAAAGGGTGAGTCGCTTCAAAAAACGTAGCAACAGATGTGGTGAGATAGAGTTCAGCTGGGGTGTATTGACGGCGCAAATTTCCTAGTAACTGCTCAATGACATTTGTGTCATCGCACAAAGCCAAAACTTTTGTAGGTTCGTTGCTGGTGACTTGACGTAAGTCTCCCACAGCAATAGGAGTCACTCCAGTACGTTCTGCATAAAGTCCAGTTTCTCTGGTGATTTCGCGTACATAAAGCTGGTCGTTAATATAAAAGTGAACAGATAAGAGCGATCGCAATTCCGGTTGTTCAAAATAGTCGAGAAGCTTGTGTGCTAATTCTCTAGAAACAGGCAAATGGCGATGAATTTTTTGGGTGGCGGGGTCTTGAATCCACGCTCCTTGGTACGCTAACAATGGTAGGCTAGAGCCAATTTCTTGATGAAAGCGTAACGCTGAGCGATACATACGACCAGTAGCGATCGCCACTTGGACACCTCGGGAACGCGCCGCAATAATTGCCTGCATTACGGCTGTGCTGATGCTGTTGGATTTTCCTGCGATTGTACCATCGATATCTACAACCAGCAGTTGAATGTCAAAAGTCGATATTCCTTCAATACTAGCTGATGCCAACTTAGTGGCAGACATTTTATGCATAACTTACTTGTAAATATTGAAGTTCCAATAAGAGATTAACAGGCTATAAAAATATGAGTATATCGCTTAATAGTTGTAAAACTACATATAGAACTAAAAGTCGTGTAAGACAGAAAGAAAAATCCTAACTAAAACTTACCATTTACTACCTCCTTATCAATAAATTTGGCTCTCCTTATATAATATTTTTTTATCAAAAAAATATTTCTTTAAAAAATACACAATATAAGGTGTGATTTAAGTCATTGATACTGGAATTTTATTAACTACAATCAAGAACAAGATTTTTCGGAAAACAGGATTATAAAAAGATAAATTTTCATAGTTTGTGAATTTCAAATACGAAAATATAAAAAGTTAACAAATTCTGCTTCTGGATGTAGTAATTTAAGAAAATACCGATGTATAACATAACTAAGGCAGCAAAATCACCTAAGTAAAAATAGGTGATTGAGCTTATGTAAAGACAGTATTTTACAACTTAAGACTAAAAAATAAAGGTTGCTATGATGAGGGAAAAGTTAGCGGGACTCTTGGCTGCTGCGGCTACGATGACAAGTGTATTGTCTGCTGTGACTCCTGCAAGCGCTGCAACATTTACGTGGGAGAATTTGACACAAACATATGAAGTCAAAGACAAATCTACTGATGCTTCAGGGTTCCAATCCCTAATTCCCCAGTTCCAGCAGTATGTGCAACAAGAGAGGATTGCGATTCCCGACAACAAATTAAATAAGCTAGATCCCTCGAAGCTGAGCTTGAAATATGACAATAATATTCGCGTTTGGTTCTTAAATGAGGGTGCTGGCTATAAGGATCAGTTAGCTTATGAAGCCATCAAAGGTTCTGATTACCAAAAAGGATTACTCTTCAATAACATTTCCTGCAATAGCTCTAATTCAGCTTGTCAGTTGGGAGAAGATGATGGCGTTTTAGATGTTGGTGATTATGTTGATTTAGGCAAAATATCTGGTGGTACGCAACTCAACTTCTTTCTAAAAGCGGACGGATTCAATAATCCCAACGGGAACGTTTATGGTGCAGATGCTACTCAAAACCCAGACAAACTGGATCATCTAGTCGCTTATGAAGTAGATGGCTACCTATTATTAGGTTTTGAGGATTTATATGGACCAGAAGGTTCGACAGCAGGTGGAAATGGCGAACTACTACCCGCTGATCGTGACTTCAATGACGTGGTTTTCTTGATTGATTTCGGTAAGGACAATATAGCGACAGTTCCAGAACCTGCAAGTGCGATCGCTCTTTTGGGTGTAGGAGCAGCTGGTCTTGTGACACTGCGTCGTCGCCGCAATACTCAAACGAAGGAAACAGTTTAATTCTTTCCACGGGTTAGATTCTACAGTGGAAGTCGCTGGCTAAAATAGGTATATGTCCAAAACAATACCTCAAAACCAGTTGGCTTCCGATTCTTTAACGACAACACGCCCCACATTCATCCTAGTCGATGGGCATTCCCTTGCCTTTCGTTCCTATTTCGCTTTTTTAAAAGGAAGAGACGGCGGACTACGGACAAAAACAGGGATTCCTACAAGTGTATGTTTTGGTTTTCTCAAATCCTTGTTGGAAGTTATGGCGACCCAACAGCCACAAGCAATGGCGATCGCCTTTGATTTAGGTTTACCAACATTTCGTCACGAAGCAGACGATACATACAAAGCAGACCGTCCAGGGACACCAGAAGACTTTATTCCCGACCTGAAAAATCTACACGAGTTGCTAGATGCTCTAAATCTGAAAATTGTCACAGCTGCTGGTTATGAAGCAGATGATGTGTTGGGAACTTTAGCACAGCAAGCGACAAAGGCTGGATATAAAGTCAAGATTGTCACAGGCGATCGCGATTTGTTCCAACTTGTGGACCCTCAAAAAGAAATCAGTGTTTTGTATCTGAGTGCTGATGCGCTGAAGGGTTCTAGAGCAAACGTGACTGAATTTGGTCCAGAACAAGTTAAAGAAAAGCTTGGTGTGACACCATCCCAAGTGGTTGATTTCAAAGCTCTTTGCGGCGATAAGTCGGATAATATTCCAGGTGTCAAAGGAATTGGCGAAAAAACAGCCGTACAGTTATTGAACACTTACGGTTCCCTTGAGAACATTTACGCTGCATTGAGTGAAATCAAGGGAGCAACTCAGAAAAAGCTGGAAGCTGGCAAACAAGATGCTGACAAATCGCGTTACTTAGCGGCGATCGTTGTTGAAGTTCCCCTAGAAGTTAATTTAGAAAACTGTATTCTTCAAGGATTTGATACAAATAACCTCACACCTATTTTAGAAAAGCTAGAATTCAAGTCTTTTTTAGGCAAAATTAACGAACTCCAGCAAAAGTTTGGTGGCAAAGTTGAGGAAACACCAGAAGCAGAGACAGCAGAGACATCGGAAACACTTAGTACTCAGTTCTTAGCACATAGCGCTGATAACGAGGATAATGATCTATGGTTTTTCAGTGCTGATGACACAGCAACTCAACAGCAACCGACCAATTCTGCAATTCAACCACGCATCATTAACACCCCTGAGCAACTCAGCGACTTGGTGAACCTGCTACAAAAATTCACCGATTCAAAGCATCCTGTTGCTTGGGACACTGAGACTAGTGACTTAGAACCACGGGACGCCGATTTAGTAGGAATTGGCTGCTGTTGGGGAACAGAACCAGATGAGATAGCTTATATTCCCCTTGGTCACAAAGTTGGGGATAATTTAAACAAAGACCTGGCTCTAGAAGCACTACGCCCAATTTTAGAAAGTGCTGATTACCCCAAAGCTTTGCAAAATGCCAAATTTGACCGCTTAGTTCTACGATGTCAAGGAATTAAGTTGGCGGGAGTCGTATTTGACTCCATGCTAGCGAGTTATGTCCTTAATCCAGATAATAACCATAATTTGAGCGACTTGGCTCAGCGTCACTTGGGTATAGTGGCGAAAAGTTACACTGATTTAGTTCCAAAAGGCAAAACCATCGCTGATGTGGACATTCCCGATGTAGCAGATTACTGCGGTATGGATGTTCATGTGACATTCCAACTCGTGGCAAAATTGCGAGAGGAACTTGAGAAAAATCCAGCTTTGTATAACTTATTGGTGGAAGTGGAACAACCACTAGAACCAGTTTTAGCTGATATGGAATACCAGGGAATCTGTGTAGATACAGCATACCTGAAAGAACTTTCGCAGCAGTTAGAAACAGATTTAGCAAAGTTTGAACAAAAAGTTTATGACATTGCTGGGGAAAAATTCAACTTGGGTTCTCCAAAACAATTGAGTCAGATATTGTTTGAAAAATTAAAATTAAGCACTAAGCATTCCCGTAAAATTCAAACGGGTTATTCCACAGATGCTGCAACACTAGAAAAGCTACAAGAAGTTGATACGACTGGTATTATTGATGCCATCATTGAGTATCGTACCTTATCAAAATTAAAGTCTACTTATGTAGATTCTCTGCCCAAATTGGTGCGTCCGGATACTCAACGAGTGCATACGAATTTTAACCAAACGGCAACATCGACTGGTAGGTTGTCTTCTTCCAATCCAAATTTACAAAATATTCCAATTCGCACTGCTTTTAGCCGCCAAATTCGTAAAGCGTTCATACCTAAATCTGATTGGTTGATGGTAGCTGCTGATTACTCACAAATTGAGTTACGGATTTTGGCGCATTTAAGTCAAGAGCCTGTTTTGGTTGAAGCTTATCGACACAATGAAGATATTCACACCGTAACTGCGCGGCTCATTTTTGAAAAAGAAAACATTACACCAGATGAGCGACGGTTAGCAAAAACCATCAACTTTGGCGTGATTTATGGAATGGGTTCTGTGAGGTTTTCACGCTCAACTGGTGTGGATAAAGCCAATGCCAATGAGTTTATTAAGCGATTTAATAACCGCTATCCCAAAATTTTTGAATATTTAGAGGAAGTGAAAAAGCAGGCGATCGCCCAAGGTTATGTAGAAACTATCTTAGGGCGTCGTCGTTATTTTGAGTTTACCAGCAACAGCGTACGCAAGTACAAAGGCAACAAACTAGAAGATATTAACCTTAAAAAACTTGGTAATTTGGGTGCTTATGATGCAGGTTTGTTGCGTGCTGCTGCCAATGCACCTATTCAAGGTTCCAGCGCTGACATTATTAAAATTGCGATGGTAAAGCTGCATGAAGTTTTACAGAGTTACCAAGCGCATCTTTTGTTACAGGTTCACGATGAGTTAGTCTTGGAAGTTCCACCAGAGGAATGGGAAGAATTACAACCGCAGATTAAATCCGTAATGGAAAATGCAGTATCGTTGAGTGTACCGTTGGTTGTAGATGTGCGTGCAGGGGAAAATTGGATGGAGACGAAGTAAGTCAGAAACAGGAAATATTTTTTCCCTTTCTACTTCTTCTTATTTAAGATAAAAATTAAAGACGTGTTTATCTAATTTGTCTGTCAAATTCCTGTATTCCGAAGTTGATAGAGGCGAGAAAAAGTAGGGATGGAACTGATTTAAGCTTTCACAAGTTTCTAAGGGGAAAGGTTTTTTTTCAGGAACATCATCCCATCCTACGATGAGGACACCTCCTTCGCGTAAACACCCATAGCATCCTGCAAAGGCTTCTTCCACGTCTTTTTTATCATTCAATCCCCAACCAAAAACTCCATTACAGATAATCAAATCTAAATAATTATCTTTGAAGTGAAGGTTTAAATCACTCATGGAGCCAGTAATGTGCTTTTTAGCTCCATAAATTTTTTTCATTGGGTTAATATCAATCGTCCAGTATTCTTTTTTTTCAAACCATTTTTCATAGTGTTTTGTATAAGAACCACATCCTACAAACAAAACTTTATTAAATTCATTTTTCTCGATAAAATAGGGAATAACTTTTTGCTCCAATATGTAGCGATCATGATTGACTATGGGCATTTCCCAACCCATAACTGTGTGTGTAATGACCTTCAAGCCTCTCAAAATCATTTTTGGGTTGCTTAACATATTTGATTTTACAATTGTTGGTGTTCAAATATACGTAAATTAGACAGTATAAAATTTAAATGAAGGTTAAAAAAAGGTTAAAGAAAGTTTAAAATATAGTAATAAACTGTTTTTCTGGGAGGAAGTAACAGGAAACACAATTTATACAAAAATACATATTTCATTTTTGGGAAATACACCAAGTTGTGGGAGTGAGCAAATGTTAGACCCACCCAGCAATCACATTCAATAGAATTTTGAGAGCCAATGCGAAATATATCTTATATAGATTTTTTTAGAATTAACAGAATCATAAGTCAGTCAAAAAAAATTCCCTCACAACTACTCATCGACAAAAAATTCGGTATCATCTTCTAACTCAGAACGACTTTGTCTGGAACCAGCAAGACCCCAGAGAGGTTGCAGTAGTGCCATACCAATTATCCCGACACCAGCACAGAATGCTAGTACCAAACCTACCGGGATTTGAATGGATTGAAAAGTAAGAAATCTTAAAGATACTGGTTCAGCATTTTGTACTGAGAAGATGGCTATTCCCACCACCCATACAGCGACAACTATAGATATTAAGAGATTAGCAATAGTTTTCATGGCAGTCTTACACAGAGAAATAAAGCTAGTAATAACGAATTGCATTGATGTGTTATCTGTTGCCGACTCTGCTGTTACATATTTAAACGAATCTGTGACTCATTTCATTTCTTCCATGAGTTTGGTTAACTTGTTAGCAGAGTGAGTCTCTATTTTTTACTTTAATCTCTGCAGCACCTCCAATTCACCTTTGAGATTTGCCACAATAGTATCAGTAATTCTTGAAGTGGATAAACCAGCATACTTAAGGATATATTGAATCCCCTAATGTGCTGCTAAATGATGCTTTGTACTGAACATCACTGCCCCATCTGAATTTTGGGGGATATGTATTGTCAGTCATAACTGGTGTGGAGCAGTCTCTGTCTATTGTAGAGGATGTTTCAAGGCAACTTACAATTGTACGGAGAGCATCACCAAAGTATCAACAGTACAAAACTCAGCGCTCTTACGGCTCATCGCAATGAAGTCATTGGCAACTATCTCTAGCCATTCGTCAGTACCAAATCTCATCTTACTACAATTCCTACTGACGCTCATTCACCAACAAGCTTTCCGGAAGCCGCGTATCGCCCTAGGTTTTTCTTACACTATTGTCTTTCACCGATTCTAAGCAATGTCTAGCCTAGACCAGCCCTTCGCCAGTTATCACCTTTGGTCTTTAGTTGCCCCCATGGTATGCCAACAACGTTGGCATTGCCAGATGAGGAGAGGTTTCATGAAAGCACGGCAACATGAACCACAAGTCAAAGCGCTTTTGGTAAAAGCTACAGCATCGCAACGAATTGGTTTACTGGCACAAAAAGGCGTGTATGAATTTCATCATCACATCCATTTGTTGAGTCAATCCGATGGTGTCGAAAAAGTTGCACAGCTTTTGAAATTAAGCAAATCAACTGATGAAGTGAAGCAGCGTGTTTTGCAAATTTTGAAAAAATATTATGATGCTCCTTTGCTTTTAGGCAAACGCATTATTCTATTAACTGCTGGCGATGAAGGGTTTCCTAAACCGATTTTTATTGCACAAAGACATTATTGTTTTCGCCTATATGCAGCTATGGACTGTATTTTTATTGAGTCTGATAGCACCTTGCATATTATAGATTTTAAAACTGGTAAATCTGCTTTTGACCGACGACAGGCATTAGTTTATTTGCTTGCTGCTCGTTATCTGTATCCTAGATATCAAGTAGTAGCTTCATTTTACAATTTAGAACTTTGTAAAAAATCCGAACTTATTAGCGTTACCACAAGTGAATTAGACTGTTTAGAATGCGAACTGGCTGAGATTGCGAGGAAGCATCAGCAAGATTTACAAAATTATCAAGAAAAAAACAGTGACTTCAACGACATTTTTCCGCCCAATCCCGGACCTCACTGTCGCTTTTGTCCATTTCACTCAATCTGTGAATTTTCTGCTTTTAAAGTTTTATCACCACACCAAATAGTAGATAATTCTATAAACTCTGATTAAAAAATTTATAAACACAAATAAGACCTTTACAAAATATTGACGTTTGGCAATTTTTCAGCGTATTATCTGATACCAGAAACATCACGTCACCGGAAAAGGAAGGGGACTTAATGACAACCTTTGATATGTCGCAGGTACTTTCTCCCCAACCCTCAAATTTGCAATCGCAAACCTCTGCTGGGATTGGTGGGGAAACAAACCCGAAACAACAGGATGCGTACATTACAAAGGGAACATCTACCTCCTTGGTTGATATATTTGGTAAACTCTTCGCATCGACGAGCAACCTCGGCTCATCGAATCAATCATCCGTAAACCAAAATGGTAAGACTTCTGGTAGCAGCAATGGGCTTGTTGCTCAAACTGCTACTCTGCCCAATCCATCCGGCAGCATAGATAGCATAGTTGGCAATAACAGCAAACTGGTTGGTGACTTGAAGGCGAATGACCCCTTGCTCACTCCCTCTACTAACACAAGCTCATCATCCCAGCCAAAGCCAACAGCTGGAACCTCGCAAAACGCTGATCAGTTAATTTTTCCAGATGGCTTTATGAAGAGCATTCTGGATTATGGTGCAAAGCCTAACGATGGTATCGACGATACAGCGGCTATTCAAAGAGCGCTTGATGATGACCGACGCGATGCCAATGGGAAGTCCATACACGATGATTATCATGGTCGCCCCAAAGCACTTTACTTCGCTGCAGGCACCTATGATGTGAGCGATACCATTGATTGGACTGGCAGCAGCGTGACCCTCCAAGGTGCTGGTAGTGGTGCTACCATTATCAAGCTCAAGGACAATGCATCTGGATTTAATGACCCTGCTGCCCCTAAAGCAGTCATTAAAACTCCAGAAGGTAACACGTCTTTCTATCAGAACATCTATAACCTTAGCATTGACACTGGGAAGGGAAATGGTAAGGCGATCGGCATTGACTACATTTCTAACAATGTAGGTGCAATGCGTGATGTGAAGATTACCTCAGGAGACGGCACTGGTTTCGCGGGTCTAGCAATGGATCGCTTTGCACCTGGACCTTGTCTGATCAAAGATGTAGAGATTAACGGCTTTGATAATGGTATTCGGGTGACCTCTGCTGAGTATGGTCCAACTTTCGAGAACATCACTCTGAAGAACCAGAAAGTAGCAGGTATTAACAACGTCTATGGTACGCTAACCATTCGCGGGCTAAGCAGCAATAACAGCGTACCAGTGATTAAGGGAACAAGCTGGGCCGGTATGGTGACTTTGGTGGATGCAAACCTTCAAGGAGGTGCGTCCAATGTGAGTGCAATTGAAACAGAAGGTGAAATTTATGTACGTAACCTGACAACGAGTGGCTATCAGTCAGCAATTAAGTACAAGGGCACAGTAGTCCCCGGCACAACACAGACCGAATATGCATCCAATAGTTACGACTTGTTTGGTGGTTCAAAGCAATCACTCAACTTGCCTGTTAAAGAAACTCCAACCTACCAAGACAACAACATGGCAAACTGGGGACGCTTTGAAACCAGATGGTATGGGGATACAGGTGGCTTACAGTCGTTGCTCAATTCTGGCAAGTCTACAATTTACTTCAACGCCGGTCAATACTATTCCTTTGATGAAGCAGTGGTTGAGGTTCCCGATACGGTTCAACGTATTGTCGGTTTTTCATCGGTAGTGAATGGAGATGGCAGAGGTAAGAACGGCGGCGGCATTAAGTTTGTCGTTAAGGGCAATAGTTCAAATCCGCTAACTATTGAAGGATTCAACTATGGCGTGAAGGTGGAACAAAACTCAGCACGAACGGTCGTCCTCAAGGATGGCGAATATCAGTACAACTCGAGTCCTGGTGCGGGTGACTTGTTCCTTGAGAATGTGGCGACTGGACAGTTAAAAATCCAGTCCAAGCAAAACGTGTGGGCACGCCAGTACAATAACGAATACGATGGCACCAAAGTTATTAACGATGGCGGCAATCTTTGGACTCTTGGAATCAAGACTGAACGTAAAGGTAGTGTCATCGAATCGAAGAACGGCGCGAATACCGAGGTGCTAGGAGGGTTCATCCTACCGACAACGGACTTTTCCGCTGAAGATAAGAAAAAAGCAGTGTTCACCAGCACCGACTCAAACACCTCGCTAGTTTATCGGGTACGCCCTTACAATCCAGATAACAGCTACAGTATCCAAGTCGAAGAGACTCGCAACGGTCAGACACGCCAAAAATTGAGTAACAAAAGTGATCAAGAGTTTGTCAGCCTTTTTTCAGGGAAAAAAGCATAACTTACCAGCGTAGGTTGATGACCACAACAGGGGTTTAGGGGTGTAGCATTGAGGTCTTTCTCTCAATTCCTCACCTCTCTCTTTACACCCCATATTTCACAAAGGCGGTAATTCTTCCAAAATTGTGAATCGGATATGATTAATCGCCAATTCACCAATTGAGACATCTTCTTTGGTAAGCCGTACACCTTTACTCGTTAAAGTTTCAAAGGGAATTCCTTTACCAATTTCTATGTGATACCAGCATAAGCCCATAAAGAACCGGGTGGGATAAGGTCCACCACTACCTATGTCATCAGGATTTGATTCCATCGGCAACCAGCCAAAACCTGGGATGTAAAATTCTAACCAAACGTGATTATACTGAGGTTGCAGAGGTACTTGTTGGTATTCAGCGTAGGGAGGACATTTGTAGCGACCTACGGTACGACAGGGAATACCATTTAAACGGCATAGAGCAAGCAAAACACCCACATACTCGCCACAAGAACCAACACCTCGTTCTAAAACAACATCTGGCGTGTCAATATGTGGTTTAATACCATAAGACAATTCATCGTAGACGTAGTTGCGGATACTGTACATTTTCCGCAGTAAATTTGTTTCAGTTCCAATTGCTTCACGGGCAGCGCGGCGAACAAGGCTCGTATCCATAGCTAAGTCATCATCATCCACCAGATAGCGAGATTCAAGTTCTGGTGAAAACTCGGAGATATCTTCTACATCACCAGGCGTGATGCGATACTTGATTCCTCGGACTTCCAAAACTGCTTTCCAACCAAAAATATGTCGTTCGCCTGGAGTGAGGGCATCAAATTTGAACACAGCCACACGTTGCCCTTCTATCACTTCTTCTGTAAAAGGCAAACCAATGGGTTCAATGTGTTTTATCTTTTGACGAGCAGTTTCCGAAGGCATTGCAATACGCCATTCTACCTCTGGCAAATACACCTCTTCTAATGGAGAAATTTCTTCCATATAAGACATTTCTATGAGATATCCATTAGAGAGCGAATAGCGTTTGTCTGAATTGTAATAGTAATCTAACGGGTGGATAAAAGTGCGATCGCGGTAAGACAATTCATGATTCGGGTCAGCATTGGGATTATCTCGGACATACGGTTCTTCAGAGGCGTAGGCAATGTAGAGAGTTTTTTTGCCCGTCTCACTTTCTTTGTGTATCGCTATCCCCGTTGGCGACTCAAACGGTGTCAGCACACCGAATTGAACTTCCCCAGTCGCCCGATCAATGCAGTAGACTGTTTGTTCTACTGTGTCGCTGACCCAAAGCGTTTCCTCGTCCACTGCCAAATTTTCCACCCCGACCCCAGGGGCATAAAACTTAGTAATTTGTTTTCGCGTATCACGATCAAAAATCAGAATGTCTCCCAGCTTTTGACAACTGACATAGACAGTTGATTCCCAAACGGCAATGCCATCAGCTGGATAAGGCAAGGTCACAAAATGTTCCAAACCCAACGAACCCAGCTTGCACAGATAAACATTGTGACCTCGAGTCAACCAAAGAGTCTCTTCCCAGACTGCAAGACCCGTCACATCGGTAAATTCTTTGACCTGATGAGAATTAAGAATTTTAGCATTATCAGAGTAGGGGTCAATTTGCAACAGATGCCCTTTGACCGTATCAACAGCGATAAGTGTATCTTCAATAAAGGCAATGCCACAGAGGGCGGCAGCACCAAGGGGTCGAATAGTCCTTTTCCCAAACATTTGGTGGGTGGATGGAAAACTGGGGAGTGCAAAAGTCATATTACACTGGTTTAATCAACGGTTTAGCAAGTTTAGAAAAGGTGAAATGTCTTATGTGACAAAATTTTCTACTTCTATTACTCATAATTATCAATATTATTTTGTGTGATGAAATTCTTCTTAAGTAATAAGAACAACATATTATCCTAAAGAAAAAATGGGGAACTATCAAGAATGACACCTGTACTGTACAACTTAGTGACAACCCTAATGTAACTTTGTATTGATGGTTTTCCTGCCATCCCTAAATTATGATCGAATTTTGTAACCATTCCCTGTAACCTACACGATGTCTGCTCATTCTCTGCCTGAAAAACCCGCCCCCGTTTGGCATAGTTTGGAAGTTAATAAATCACTGGAACTGCTCAAGACAAACGCAGACACTGGCTTAACTCCGCAAGAAGTACAACAGCGGTTGCAAAAATATGGTCCCAACGAACTCAAAGAAACTGCTGGACGGAGCGCCTGGGAAATTTTGCTAGATCAGTTCAAAAACATCATGTTGTTGATGCTGATCGCCGTAGCCTTAATTTCTGGGGTTTTAGACCTCTTAGCTTGGCAACAAGGTAACTTGAAGCCAGGTGAGTTGCCTTTTAAAGATACAATCGCCATTTTAGCGATTGTTATCCTCAACGGTATACTCGGTTATGTCCAAGAAAGTCGTGCAGAAAAAGCCTTAGCAGCCCTAAAAAAACTTGCTTCCCCTAACGTGCGAGTCATTCGCAACAGCAAACTTGTGGAGGTCGTCGCCAAGGAACTGGTGCCAGGAGATGTGATGCTGGTGGAAGCTGGGGTACAAGTAGCCGCGGACGGACGCCTCATAGAACAATCTAACCTGCAAGTACGAGAATCGGCACTGACTGGTGAAGCCGAAGCGGTTAACAAACAGTCAGAAGTGACATTGCCGCAAGAAACATCATTAGGCGATCGCGTCAATTTGGTGTTTCAAGGGACTGAAGTTGTCCAAGGACGAGGCAAGGTTCTGGTGATCCACACTGGTATGGAAACAGAACTTGGCAAAATTGCCTCCTTATTGCAAGGAGTGGAAAGTGAACCTACCCCTTTGCAACAACGGATGACCCAACTGGGTAACGTCTTGGTAACGGGTTCTTTAGTTCTGGTAGCACTCGTTGTCGTGGGTGGTCTTTTTCGTGGGGGGAACCTACAAGAACTGTTGGAAGTTTCCTTGAGTATGGCGGTAGCCGTTGTACCTGAAGGCTTACCCGCAGTTATTACTGTGACCTTGGCGCTGGGAACTCAGCGCATGGTTCGCCGCAATGCTTTGATTCGCAAACTACCAGCTGTGGAAACCTTGGGTTCTGTCACCACCATCTGTTCTGATAAAACTGGCACCTTAACTCAGAACAAGATGGTGGTGCAATCTGTTTACGTTAGTGTTTCCAACCATAATAGGGATTCACAGCAATCTTTTGAGAGCGCTAATAACCACTCGTTCGGCGTTACAGGTTCTGGTTACGCTCCCACAGGAGAGTTTCAGATTCAAGGTCAAAAAGTTGACCCACAAGAGCATCCAGAACTCCAAGCATTACTTGTAGCTTGTGCTGCGTGTAATGATTCCGTTTTACAACAGGAAAATGGAGAATGGAAAATTTTGGGTGACCCAACAGAGGGTGCTTTGGTGACACTGGCAGCCAAAGGAGGAATAGAACAAGACCAGTGGAACAGTAAGCTGCCGCGTGTTGCTGAGTTCCCCTTCTCCTCAGAACGCAAACGCATGAGCGTTATTACTAAGGTGGAACAAGTCCAGACAGGTGTTTCACCCTTAACAGGGGTTGACCCAGTCCTGAGCAACTTGGTGAAATCTGAAAGTTACTTAATGTTTACCAAAGGCTCACCTGAGTTAATTTTGGCACGTAGCACCCATATTTATGGAGGGACTGAACTCGTCCCCTTGAGTGATGAGCTACGCCAAAATATTCTGGCAGAAAATGACCGAATGGCGAGTAAAGGTCTGCGAGTTTTGGGTTTTGCCCACAAAGCCCTCACCGAAATCCCACTGGAAGGGTCAGATGAAACATCTGAACAAGGATTGGTGTGGTTGGGATTAGTGGGAATGCTGGATGCACCACGTCCAGAGGTGCGAGCTGCAGTGCAAGAATGTCGGGAAGCAGGAATCCGACCTGTGATGATTACTGGTGACCACCAACTGACAGCACGAGCCATTGCGGCTGATTTGGGAATTGCTCAAGAGGGCGACCGCGTCTTCACAGGTCAAGATTTGCAACGGATGAACGAGCAGGAACTAGAGCAAAATGTTGACTTGGTCAGCATCTACGCTCGAGTCGCGCCCGAACACAAACTACGAATTGTCCAAGCACTGCAACGCCGAGGTAGATGTGTGGCGATGACAGGTGACGGCGTCAATGATGCTCCAGCACTCAAACAAGCTGATATCGGGATTGCAATGGGTATCACCGGCACCGACGTGAGCAAGGAAGCCAGTGACATGGTGTTACTAGATGACAACTTCGCCACTATAGTCGCTGCCGTTAAAGAAGGTAGGGTAGTGTATACCAACATTCGCCGCTTTATCAAATACATTCTTGGAAGTAATATTGGCGAAGTTCTCACAATTGCTGCAGCGCCAATCCTGGGATTGGGAAGCGTTCCCCTCACACCGCTGCAAATTCTCTGGATGAACCTTGTGACAGACGGTTTACCAGCGCTGGCATTGGCTGTAGAACCAGCTGAACCCGACGTGATGAAACGTCCGCCCTTTAATCCCCGCGAAAGCATTTTTGCTCGAGGGTTAGGTTCTTATATGATTCGGATTGGCATTATCTTTGCCATCATCTCGATTATTCTTATGGAGTGGGCATATTACCATTCTCAAGCAGTCACTGGTCCTGGGCTAGATCCAGACCGGTGGAAGACAATGGTGTTTACCGCCCTGTGTATTGCCCAAATGGGTCATGCCATAGCAATTCGCTCCAATACCCGACTGACCATTGAGATGAATCCTTTATCAAATCCTTATGTGTTGGGGGCTGTTGTTATAACAACGATTTTGCAGTTGATGCTAGTCTACGTTCCACCCCTGCGAGATTTCTTTGGCACTCACTTTTTAACTTTGCCTGAGTTGGGGATTTGCCTTGGCTTCAGTGCTTTGATGTTTGTATGGATTGAAATGGAAAAAGTGTTCTTCCGGTTGAGGGGTAAGAAACCTGTCTAACCCTATTTAACCATACTAGTTTTCACTTGCATAAAAGACTGTTTTTGGGGTGGGCAAATGTCCACCCTGAATCGATTTTAGTAAAGGAATCACTTTCCAAATTCAGTAAAACTCTTGCAAAAGTCAATGTTCTGAAGGGGTGACAAGAGGGCTGAAGTCGAGAAAATAGGGGAGTGTGACCGTTTTAAGGTAAAAAAAGATAGGTCAGATATTCTCAACAAGACCTATCAAATGATAATGTTACCTAAATTCTATCAAAACTGCTTTTCCAATGTACTGACACCGACGCAGTACAAGATGCTCTCAATCTTGATTATGCTATTGCAATTTCATAAAACTGTGACGATTGAGAAGCTCTCATCTGTATTTCCACAACCGATACTTTTTGAAAGTCGGCGACGGAGTATCCAAAGGTTTTTACTGCTGCCGCAATTATCAATTCAATATCTGTGGTTTCCCCTGCTCAAAAGATGGATAAAAAACAGGGATATATTGGGAAAGAAACAACTGATATTTGCCATTGATAGAACACAATGGCGTGACCAAAATGTGTTTGTCATCAGTTTCATTGAAGAAAAAAGAGCAATACCTGTTTACTGGTTATTGTTATCAAAAAGAGGATGTAGCAATTTGGGTGAGCAGAAAAAGTTAATTCGACCATTGCTGCGGTTGTTTAAAGGATATCGAATGTTGGTGCTGGGTGATAGAGAATTTCATAGCATCAAACTGGCGAATTGGTTACACAGCAAGGGAATTGACTTTGTGCTACGTCAAAAGCAAGGCACATATATTCGACAAGAAAATCAATCATATCAACGGTTACAATCTTTGGGATTAATTCCTGGTATCTCATTCTTCCTAACAGGTATTCAAGCAACTAAACAGAAAGGTTTTACTAAATTTAATTTAGCCGGATATTACAAGCGTAAATATCGTGGCAAAGTTGAGCCTGCTGGCTGGTTTTTACTGACTAACCTAAATAGTCTCGAATCAGCAAGGAAAGCATTCAAACTACGAAGTGGCATCGAGGCGATGTTTAAAGATTGTAAGACTGGTGGCTATAATCTCGAATCTACTTCTGCTGATGGTCAACGTCTGATAGCACTAATTTTATTAATTGCTATCGCATATACTTGTGCTGTTAATGCTGGTCGTCGCTCCCGCCAGATGGGACTACAAAAATATGTTGGTCGTCTGAAGGAATTACACCGATTACATCGCCGACATAGTACATTTTGGGTTGGTTTATATGGTCTACTTTGGGTGGGAGCAATGGAATTTTGGGCTCATTTCGCTCATGATTTGATGCGCTTAAAGCCCAGTAAATTACCTTATTTTCACAAGGGTCTACGTGCTATGTCTCTTATCCAATCTGCTTTGTAGCTTCTTTGTCACCCCTTCAGGTCAATGTTTTTGATATTAAACCACAAATGAACACCGATATTTATCTGTGTAGCCTGCGGCAAGCCGCCTCCGGCGTCTACATCTGTGATTCCTTTTAGACTTATTCGTATTTTTGCAAGAAGTTTAGGTATTCAGCAATATTAGAGTGAATGCTCACTAACTCTTTCCTCGTGGCTTCTGATACAGCGATAAAAGCAGAAAGCCCACTCCTTCTAGGGCTTGTCATTACCCACATTTTTCTCTAAAAAGGCGATGGCTCAAAAATCGGATTCCAGAACCCTGATTCTGCCCTGGTAATTCTCAACAAAATTTCACAAATGAGAATTGCTATCAAAACTTGAAATCAAGTTATGGTAGGACTTCTAGGAGATGTGGCTAATGGTAAGCCTTCTAGGGATGGGGACACCAGTCGCCTGCGATGGGAAACCCATCAGTACAGTCTTACAAACCGTTACAATGATTTATAAAAGATGTGTATAGTGAATCAGGAGGTGATAAACAATGTTTTCTTTGACTTATGAGTTTCGGCTACAACCAACTAAGCACCAGATAGAGATTTTTCAAGATTGGTTAGAGATCAACCGCAAAGTCTATAACTATGCTCTTGCTGAACGCAAAGACTGGTATAAGTCGCGCTCATGTCAAATAAATGCTTGTTCATTGCAATCTGAGTACATAATCCCAGCAGATGCACCCCGTCCTACTTATGCAAGTCAGTGCAAGTTGCTGACTACTGCAAAACAGCTATATCCAGAATTGAAACGGGTTCAGTCTCAAGTATTGCAACAAACACTTAAAAGACTAGAGATTGCGTTTGTGTCAATGTGGGAACGCAATTTTGGCTTCCCCCGTTTCAAGAAAGTAGGACAACTACGCTCTTTCGTTTTTCCTCAGTTAGGAAAAGAACCGTTAAAGCCTGGATTTGTTAAACTTCCTGTAATTGGGTGGGTTAAGTTTAGGCAGTCTCGCGACATTCCATCTGATGCAGTCGTTAAACAGGCTCGAATTGTTAAACGTCCGACAGGTTGGTATGTGATGCTAACACTGCAATGGGATGTATCTGTACCACAACGCCACTTTGCACAAGTCGGCGAACCCGCCCATGCAAGTGGCTTACCAATGCCTCATGGAGAAGCATTAGGCGTGGACGTGGGGTTAATGAGTTTTCTTGCTGCTTCTAACGGTCTAGTCGTCAAGCGTCCTAAATTTTTTGTAGACCTCCAACGCAAGCTGAAATTGCTGCAACAACGAGTGAGTCGCAAGAAATTAGGCTCAAACAATTGGCGCAAGGCTCAAGTTAAGGTGGCAAGACTACATGAACGTATTGCTAATACGAGAAAAGACTTTCATTGGAAGGTAGCACACCAACTTTGTGACCAAGCCAAAACAATATTTGTTGAGGATTTAAATTTAGTTGGTTTGTCAAAAGGAATGCTCGGTAAGCACTGTTTAGATGCTGGATGGGGTCAATTCTTCCAGATTCTTGAACAATGCTGCTTTAAGCGTGATATATACTTCCAGCAAGTCGATAGTAAAAAGACAAGTCAGATTTGCCCAAGCTGTGGAACCGAAACAGGTAAAAAAGATTTGTCAGAGCGTGTTCATGTTTGCTCAAATTGCGGCTACACAACGGACAGAGATGTCGCAGCCGCTCAAGTCGTCCTCAATAGAGGGTGTGCAGCCGTCGGGCAGACGGTCAAGATGCTTGCTGAGGGTAAATTCATTGGAGTCCCTGTGAAGCAAGAATCCCACGGCTTTAAGTTAAACTGAGCGTAGCGAAAGTTTAACAGCCGTGGGAGTGTCAAAATGTAGTCAGCATAGGGGCGCTGTAAGCCAAGACCTTCGTTCTGCATGTACCTGAAAACCCTTCACCTCCGACAATTTCGCAACTACAAAGAGCAGCAGGTTGAGTTTACTGCTCCTAAAACAATTTTGCTGGGCAATAATGCTCAGGGAAAGTCCAATTTGTTGGAGGCTGTGGAACTGCTAGCGACATTACGATCGCACCGCATGGCACGCGATCGCGATTTCATCCAAGATGGAGAAACCATAGCCACGCTATCTGCAACTATACACCGACAAACTGGTATCAGTGACCTAAATCTTACCCTACGTCGAAACGGTCGCCGCACTGTTGCACTCAATGGTGAGAATCTCCGGCGTCAAATGGACTTTCTTGGTGTCCTCAATGCAGTGCAATTCTCCAGCTTAGATTTGGATTTGGTGCGCGGTGGTCCTGAAGGTCGCCGAAATTGGTTGGATACACTCTTAATCCAACTTGAACCCGTATATGCTTACATATTGCAGCAGTATAATCAAGTTTTGCGGCAACGCAATGCCTTTTTAAAACGTAATATAGAGACATTGCACACCAAAACTCTCCAGTCTGAATTGGCTGTGTGGGATGCACAGTTGGCTACCGCAGGGACGCGAGTGATTAGACGACGCGATCGCGCCATACAACGATTAGCTCCTATTGCGATTGCTTGGCACGCTAGCATTAGTGGCAGTACAGAAGTTCTAGAACTCAAGTACTCACCTAATGTTTCTTTAGAGCAAAACCTTTCAGAACAAGTACAGCAGGCTTTTTTAGACAAAATACAGCAGCGATCTATTGCCGAGTTGCACCAAGGAACTACCCTTGTCGGTCCCCATCGCGACGAAATAGAATTAACGATTAATCAAACACCCGCCCGTCAATACGGTTCTCAAGGTCAGCAAAGAACTCTAGTACTAGCCTTAAAACTCGCAGAATTGCAACTTATAGAAGAAGTTGTTGGAGAGCCACCACTGCTTCTGCTTGATGATGTCTTAGCTGAACTTGACCCATCTCGACAAAATCAACTCCTTGATGCCATTCAAGATCGCTTTCAAACCCTGATCACTACGACTCATCTGGGTTCTTTTGATTCCCATTGGCTCAATTCCTCTCAAATTCTTTCTGTCAATTCTGGTAAAGTATCGACGCTAGTTATTGATCATTAGTGATAAAAATATAATAAATTTTATTTATGTTAAGATTCACTAATTCCTCTGAAAATGTTACATTGTAGTATGCTGAATAACAACAAGATGCTTACTTTGTCTGAATTAATTGTCTAATTAATTAGAAGTTGTGGAACATCCAGTTATGACTAATTCCACCTCTCAAATCGTTTAAAAAGATTGAGAACGAACAAAGACAACAAAGCACCAATTAATCCTAGCTGCCACAAACCACAGCCAGCAGCAATTCCTAAAGCAGCTGAAACCCAAATAGCTGCTGCTGAAGTGAGCCCCTGAATTTCCATTCGTGCTGATTCTTGGGAAGATTGACGTATAATTTCCCCTGCGCCAAGAAATCCCACACCAGTGGCAATGCCCTGAATCACTCGTGAAAGAGCATTAGCATCCGATTGAGCTACACTTGTTGCCAGGGGTACGAGAGTGAACAGGGCTGCACCAAAACTCACTAGCATATGAGTTCTTAATCCAGCTGGTTTGTGTCTCATTTCGCGTTCTACGCCGATGACTGCCCCAACAAGTAAAGCAAGGCACAACCTAAAGGTGATACTCAACCAATCATTAGCCGCAAAATAGTAAACGCTAGGCAATTCTCAATCCTTATCAATTCCATATGTAGATTAATATACAATCACTTCTGTGCCTAATGGTAATATCCAGATAAGCGCGTATTGCATCGAAAACTCATTTTTATCATTGCTGTATTTTATCTAAATTCTCAACACCACAACCACAAGCTAAGTCAACACAATAAGTCAACACAAGAAAACATAGATAGTGGACAAATGGTGGAACCTCGTTGTGGTAGTTTTTCGGTGGATCACTACTGACTATTTATCATTCGTGAAGCCGTGGTACTTATACAATCATGGCAATTGCGTAACCGTGGCAACTGACAACAGACAACAAAGAAATTGAGTGGACAAACTCTACTGGCTTGATCAAATTAAATTGCAAGACCGCGCCAAAGTTGGCGACAAAGCATTTTTTTTAAGTAGAATGATGCAGCGTGGTTATCCTGTGGTGCCTGGTTTTGTCGTTTCAGCGGAAGTTTTACGAGAATTTTTAGAAACTCTAAGCAGTTCGGAGGCTTTAGTCGCTGACTTGCCTCATTCTTCCCTACATATAGATGTCAACAATTGGCGTCAACTTCAGCAGGTCGCTGGACGCTTACGTCAAGAAATTAGGACTGCTCATTTGCCACCAGACCTGCTTAGCCAAATTGTCAATGCAGCTAAACAATTGAAATCTGCATACCTGATTTTTCGACCCACTCTTGTCATGCCGACTACAAGACAAGGAGTAGGCAAGACCTCTGGATTGCTAGAGTCCCAGATATGTCGATGTGATGAAGACGCTATCACGTCAGCGTTGAAGCGCACTTGGAGTCAGATGTTTCGTGCTAAAAGCTTATTGTACTGGCAATGGGCAGGAATAAACCTGCAAAAAATTAATTTAGGAGTTTTGATACAACCTTTAAAGAATGCGATCGCCAGTGGTTCAGTTAATGCTAACTCCTCTGAGTGGGAAATTCTCTCATCGTGGGGATTGGGAGTAGCAATGACACAAGGAGAAGTCTTGCCAGATGTTTACTATATCAATCCGGAAACTTGTACTGTCACCGAGAAACAACTGGGCAATAAAATGCTAGCTTATTCTCTTGATGATGAAGTGCCTGTGGGTGCTTTGCAAACCGTTTCTGCTACAGCGATTGTTTTGGAAGATGACTCTTGTCTAGTGACTTACCTGTTGGAAGAAGATTTACAAAAACAGTACGCTTTATCAGAAGAAGACCTGCAACAACTCATTCAAGTAGCAACCCAACTTGTCAAAGAAATTGGTGTCAATTTTACCTTTGAATGGACTATCTCTTGTGAAAACGCGACGAGAACGCTTCACCTAACACAAGTTAGCACTCCCCAATCTGCAATTTCTCATCCCCACTTTATCAAAGGACTGGCAGCAGCAGCAGGACGGGTGACTGCAACGACTCATGTCATTCTCAATTCACACCCAAAACCAGAACAACTCCCACAAGGAGTCATTTTAGTCGCACCGACAATCGCACCTGATTGGTTGCCATTAATACAAAAATCTGCTGGCATTATTACTGAACAAGGGGGCTTGACGAGTCACGCTGCTATTCTTGCTAGGGAATTAGCAATTCCGGCAGTCGTGAGCGTGCCAGATGCCACAACCATAATTCAAAGTGGTGAAACATTACTGATAGATGGTAACAAGGGAGAAGTTTATCGTGTTACAAGAGAAAATAGGGAAACTACTGAGGTAGGAAGATGGGACGATACGGAGATGGAAAGAAAGTTCGCCCCATTTCCTGATCTATCCATTTCCTCATCACAACCAGCCTCATCACGCTTGAATCCTCCAATGATTGCTACTCAACTGCTAGTTAACTTAAGCCAGCCTAGCTTGATAGAGCAAGTGCAAAGCTTACCTGTGGATGGTGTGGGATTGTTGCGATCAGAACTAATGGCTTTAAATATACTGGAGGGGCAACATCCTAATAGTTGGATACAACAAGGACAACGGACACAATTACTTGAGCGCTGGCGTGAGCAGATTATGCAGTTTGCTCGCGCCTTTGCACCACGACCTGTTTTTTATCGGTCTTTGGATTGGCGTTCCCATGAATTATCATCTTTTAGCCACAGTCTGCAATCTTCAACTCAGTCGATGCTGGGAGAACGCGGTACCTTCAGCTATTTAAAAAAACCGGCAGTTTTTGAATTAGAACTGGCTGCTTTGGCGGCTGTACAGAAAGCAGGCTATAGCAATATCCATCTGCTGTTACCTTTTGTTCGCACAGTGGAAGAGTTTTCTTTTTGTCGTCAAAAAGTTGAGCAAGCAAGGTTAACCCAAATACCTCAGTTTCAACTGTGGATCATGGCAGAAGTGCCAAGCGTGCTGTTTTTACTGCCAGAATACGTCAAAGCAGGAGTCGCCGGAATTTCAATTGGTACAAATGACCTGACTCAACTCCTACTAGGAGTCGATAGAGAGCAAGGACAACTGGCAACAGTATATAATGAACGTCATCCGGTTATTATGGGTGCGATCGCTCAACTCATTCAAAGTGCCAGAAGTGCAGGGATATCTTGTTGTATCTGCGGTCAAGCACCTGTGCTGTATCCTGAAATTATTGATCAACTCGTGCAATGGGGCATTACTTCTATTTCTGTGGAACCAGAAGCCGTTGAGCGGACATATTTGGCGATCGCTCGTGCTGAACAACGGATACTTTTAGAAGCAGCGCGGCGTCAACTCAATCAGCAGTAGTATTGCTTCGCTTACACAGGGTAAAAAATAAAGAGTAAAGGGTAAAAGCGCAAAAGTGTCAAGGGCTACGGAAGAGCCCTCGCAGCAAAACCGCACACAACCCGAAAACCGTAGTTGAGCTTGTCGTAGCCGGGGACGTTCCTGCCGCGGTTAGCAGAACGACAGTCTTCAGGATTGTTGTACCACGAACCACCCCGCAGCAGCCAAATCTGATTCTCATTATCTTTGTACAACACCAGTAAAACTAGTATCTAAAAATTGCTGCAACAGGTGTGCTAAATGGCACTTCTTCTGGCGCAACAGCGTAGACTGTACCACCGTTTAACAAGGTATGAGCTGCGGCGAGATCCAACAAATCCTCATCGCCAGTTTCTTCTTCTTGGTGCACGTAAACAGTTTCTGAGGTTGGATCAAACAGTCCCCATTGCTGCTGACCAACTGCAACCAGCAATGAGTCTACTCTTTGGTAATAAGCTGCTGGGACAATGTCCTTAAGTTCATTGGATGCTTTGCCAGTATTACCACCAAATAATTCGTTAAATCGCTCCACAACTTCTTGCTGTGACTTGTGGTAGTATGGCTCAACAATGGGCCAAGCTCGTTCATGCAGTTCTTGTGCGCTCAGAATCTCTTGATTGCCTGTGATACCTTCTTCAATTAGATGCTGGTAAGTATTTGCTTCTCTGTAAAGAGGCATCAAGTATTCCACCCCAGCCAGTACCAAAGGCGCTGTTTTCTCTCGCAGTTTCTCTTCTAAGGCGTGATTAACGGCGTAAAAGAATTGGAGAATGTCTTTTTGGTGTTCATCCCTGTCAGGACTACCCTGTCCGTGAAACGCACCTGGCTGTGAGCGTGAGAAAGAATTGGCGGTTCCTCCTTTGGGTGTCGCAATGCGAAACTGACCCTCTTTAGCCGTTTCATCATACCTGAGAGCTTCATCTAGACTTTTAGGTAGATTTTCTACCTCTACCTCTTGGATGTTGTAGTGTGTTCCTTCAAAGAAACGAACATTCTTTTGACTTAGAGCTAGTAAGTAGAAATGTCCATCTCCATTTAAAATTGGCAGTAGTGGCTTAATGTGAAACCGATCTGTCACGACAACCAATTCGTCAAATGTAAGAGGCAGGGTATAGTAACGAAAAATATCTTTAGAAATAAAAACTGCTAGTCCTTGGTCTACATTTTGCTCCCAGAAATTTGAATTATCCAGTTGATGAGATTTTGCCAGCAATTCAACTGCATTATCCTGCTCAAGACCTGCATCAATTAAGCGAGCTTCAGCCTCTTTTATTAAGTTCTTAAAGCGAATTGAGTTTTGACGAACTTCTGGTCCAGCTAATTGCGTTGGCATATAAATTGACACAGAATTTTGTCTTGGCTGTTCTAGCAGTGTTTTTATTTCCTCACGAGAAATTAATGTCATGCCATATCCCTCCCGTTAATGTGAGCAGAGATCCCTCTTAAACCAGACCGCTGATATGTTCAACGTTCCTACGGGAAATTGCTCTCAGATGATTTGTTATGGATTTATTTCACGTCAAGGAAGGTTAACTTTCATCTTTCTTATGGTAGGAAAGATATGGATGATATCTGTTCACATGGGATGTTGGAATGAAAAAAATTCCCAATTCAAAACTTTTCTTGATGTTGATTATTTCTTAATACCCTTATAGTCTCATACCTCACACTCCTCGAAAGGAGGATGATTCATCCAACATTGGGCGTGTTTGAGTTAATATGTTTTGGGCTAATGGCTATGTTATTGTGTCCTTGCCTGGCAAAACCCAAAGTCACTCGCTTCATTATCCAATGCAGAACTACAAGTATGCCAAAGGTAATAGCAATAATTACCAGAGGCTGTTTGCCAAGAATTTCCTCTACACCTCTAGTCAGCAAGGCATCTGGTTGAGTCACAAAATCCCAACTGTTAAAACGTAAGAAACGTCCCCAATAAACACCAACAGCGCACAGAGCATGAGTAATAAACTCAACCCACAAAATCCATTGGCTTTTCCCAATACGATGTAAGTAATAACCTAGATTAATTAAAGAGATAACGTAAGCTTCAAATCCAGCTAAAATAACTAGCGCATACAACGGGATGAGTATAAGAGTTATTATCCACACAGACTGAATTGTACGAATATCTTCTATGAGATGAATGATATCAGTCAGTAGGTAAGGCGCATTTGGTAAAAAAGCATAGAAAACTGTAAATCCTAGCCACCAAACCCAAGACCTTCCACGTCTGGTGCGAAACAACCAAACACTCAAAGCCAAAGGTATAAAAGCTAAAAATAAGTTCCAAGTCATCCAACGCATATTAATTTGTAAGACTTGCACTACTCTGGCAATCAATTCGATAAGTTCTGCTTTCATAGCTGCATCCTTAGAAGACGTGTGAAGGATTCTGGTTTCTGTGTATAGTTATAACCTAACTGATTGACTGTTAAAACTGCATTATGTCGTAGAAAATAACTAGTGATTAAATAAGTCAATCATGCGAGCTAAGTCACTAGTGTAACTAGTACATTAATCAGAGCAGTTTTACTATAGACATATTTCTCATCTAGAATGTTGCCTTTGTGCTGGCGATAATTCAGTAGGGTTCAGTTAACATTTGCCGTCACCTGCGCATGGTGCGGCTACACTTAAAAAGCCTGCGCAGCCTTTATTTGATAGCCCTAGGCTTTAGCCTTTGGGCTTATCATATTGATTTCATCAAGCTCTTGATGTCACTGGGATTGGCGACAGTACTTATTAATTTGAGATGCCATGACATCTGACTGCTTGGCAGCATTTGTAGCTGCTGTCAGGGCTGTATCAATGTCTCCTCTGGCTTTTTGAATTTTTACCCTACCCTCTGATGAGGCTTTGGCAGTCTTAGCCGACTTAAGAGCGTTACTTGCTTTGGCAATTGACCGACTAAAAGTCTGAAACACTGTTACAAAACGGCTCTGAAAGTCTTGAAGCTTGGGATCTTTTAACTTCAGCTGCTGAATTTCTTTCGTCACAGCCTCCAAATCCTTGGATAGTTGCAAGCTTGTTGTCACCTGCTGTCCTTTATTCTTATCAATCAAGTCAGTTCCTTTGTTAACAAGATAAATCAGTCGCTGACATTGAGAGCTTTTGCTGTCATTGCAAGCAGTCACTAACAAAGCTATGCTCAAGCTTATAGGAATAATAACGGTATATTTACCCAAAACAGACATTAACACAGTACCATCAATAAAACCCAAACAATCTTGACATACTCCTCAGCCTAAAGGCATAAGGATTCTAGGCTCAAACAACAATTGCAGGCGTTGCCCGTCTTACATCGTCTAACCCAGCAGTTGATGCCCCAACTGCACAAATATTCTTAGCTGCGTTCTCGTCTCTCCCATTTAGCGAGTGACAGGACGGACAACGCCACTCTCTCGCCGACAAATCCAATTTTTCTAGAAAGTGTCCACAACAAGAGCAAGTCTTACTAGATGGATACCATTGATCCACATACAGAACCTGCTTGCCTAACTTCAAGGCAACCCATTCCACGATTTGCAGGAATTCCCCAAAGGCTAAGTCTGAGATTTTTCGACCCCAAAGACGTTGCATTCCTTTAAGGCTCAAGGTTTCAAAACATAGCACATCAAACTTATTAGTTAGGTCGTGAGCTAATTTCCAAAACCAATCACGTCTAGCATTAGAAATATCCTCATATTTACGTACTAAATTCTTTCTTGCCCGTTCTTGGTTGGATGAGCCTTTCAACTTTTTAGAGTGCTGTTTACTCGCTTTTTTAATGGTGTTGAGAGATTGTTTCAAGAATTGAGGAGATTCGATTGTTGTGCCATCAGAGCAGGTGAGGAATGTACGCAAACCGAAGTCAAATCCAGCGATTTTACCCGTCTTAAACTTGTTTTCTGGTTCAACTACATTATCAACAACCACAACCATAAACAATTCACCTAATGGCGTGCGTTTTATGGTTAGCGTTTTAACTGTTCCCTGTATCTCTCTAGACTTCCAAAATTGATAAACTCGATTCCCAATTTTGACCCGATTACCACCTAAAAACTTGTACCCTGCTTGCTTTAAAGTGAATGACTTATACTTCTTAACCTTCTTGAATCCTGGTGGTCTAACTCCTTTGTTATTGTGCTTAAAAAATAACTGGTATGCTTTCTCGATACGTTGACAGATATTCTGTACTGCCTGAGAACCTACTGATTGCCAAAACGGGTTACGCTTCCGCAACTTGGCAATGTGAGCTTGAAGTTTTGCACAACTCAAGTGCTTGCCCCACATTTGGTAGTACCGACGATGAAGAGCAATGCAATGGTTATAAATCACCCCAGAAGCGTTAATCATTCGCTTGAGGTGTTTATTTCGCTTATGGTTGTAGAGCTTAAACTTCAGTGTTTTCATGCTAGTATCGTACATCAATAATCCGTACAACATGATGAAGAAACGATTAGATTTTAGGTTAGAAGAGTATGAGCTTAAAATTCTTGAAGATTACTGCCTTGCAGTTGGTAGGACAAAAACCGATGTGCTTAGGGAACTCATCAGAAGTTTGAAGACAAAGAGAAAGCCGTCCTAGAAGGACGGGGCTTTAAACCTAAATTTTCGGTAACTCATGATTCAAGAATTTTTGTCGGTGTTTCGATAATTCAGTTGAATTAGGATGTACACAATTGTGTTGCGGTTGGTCTTCGTGCACACAAACATACCAACGAAATACCTTACCAATCGACGGGTAAACCTAGCTGATCTAGGGTCTTGCTATCTTGCAATAGTGGCTGAATCTCACTATCTATTGCAATCCGACCATCAGAAAGTACTAGAGCGCGTTGAGTGACTTTACCCAGCCAGTGTAGGTCGTGGGAGGCAATTAACATCACCTGCACTGGCAACTTTAACAAAACTTGAGCTAAGTGACGCCGCCACGCTGGATCAAGACCGTTAGTCGGTTCATCCAAAATCAAAATGACAGGTTCTAACGCTAAAATCGCTGCTAGGGCGGCAAGACGTCTTTGTCCACCGGAAAGTTCGTGGGCAGAACGGTTAGCATAAGCTTCTAGTCCAAAATCAGCTAACAAGTGCCTTGCTTTATCAATTGCTATTGCTGGTGGTACACCGTAGTTGCGTGGTCCAAAGGTCACATCTTCTAAAATTGTTGGCATAAAGAGTTGATCATTGGGATCTTGGAAGCTAAACCCGATGTTACGGCGTACTTGTGGTAGAGTTTTCGGTTCTACCGGGATATCATTGATCCAAATTTTTCCTGAAAGGGGTTGTTTTAAGCCGATGAGGTTCTCGAGCAAAGTACTTTTACCAGAACCAGTTGGTCCCATAAGTGCAACCCGATCGCCTGCATTCAAGCTAAAACAGATATCTCGTAAAACTGGTTCCTGATTTGAATAGGCATACACTAAGTTTTGAACCGTGACTCCGACTTGTAGCATTCTATCTATTGATAATTAATGATTGGAATAACCAGGCTTAGACTATTTGATAAGTAGACCTTATCCATCCTACTTAGGACTAAAATTCAAAATTCATATAAGAAGCAACGCTCAAACAAAAAGCGACAGCACACATCATCGCCACTGCAAAACGCTCTTTTGGTCTTAATGTTGCGTCTACTGGTAGCTGTCCGTTATAACCACGAACTTCCATTGCTGCATAGACTCTTTCTGCTCGTTCCAAACTGCGGAGATACAAGGCTCCAATCATTGCTGCGCTGGCGTAGCGCAACCACCCGGCAGGACCGTTCAAACCTCGTAGTTGAGCACCGCGCTGCATTCGTGTCACTTCTCCAAGCAAAATTTCTAGGTATTGTCCAGCTAACAATAAACTTTCTTTTAATGCTCTGGGTACAGGTAAGCTTTTAAGAGCAATGCCAAAACTGTGCGGCGGTAAAGTTAACAAAAAGCTATTCATTGTTATCAGACAAATCAAGGAACGAACCAGCAAAAAGCTAGCTCGCTCCCATCCTAAAGGCAATGCCAGTAATGAGAGAAAAATCAACTCTGCACCGAGTAGTCCTGTAAGTTTACGAATGGGTACACGTAGTAAGACAGACCATAATAGGGCGATCGCCCCATATGCACCTAACCAGTACCAAGCGTTCTGTTTTAGGAAAGCACATCCGACAACAATGACTAAGGACAGCTGCAAGCGTAATGGTATAGAAATTCTAAGCATTATTCGGTCTGACTAATCGTGCAATACCAAAGGCAACACCAAAGCAAACAATAGATCCGATAATTCCAGCAATACTCGTTCCTATACCTTCATTGCCGTTAATGGTGTAGTCAGCAAAAGGGGTGGGAACAGATACTCGTACTTGTTCTGCTAAATTGATGAAACCCAAGTTTTCAGCAACTCTTTCTAAACCATCTGGCCATGCAGAAGCTAGCAGTGACAGCACACCTGCTATTAAAAGAATGCTCACCACAGGTACCACCCACCCTTTAAACTCCTGCTGATTTCCAGGTAAGAGGTCTGGTCGTGCTGTCATCAGGTAAGTGAGCACACCTCCGGTAATCAAACCTTCACCAATGCCAATGAGAATATGTACGCCACTCATCGCTGGTAAAACGATATTGACTGGTGCAGTCCCAGAAAGAGCTAACTCTATGGCACAAGTGATCGCTGCGACCACCACACTAATGCCAGCTGCAATGCCCGCAGCCAGGGGTAAACGCCCTTTATATCCCCCAAGCAATCGCTGTAAAGTTTGGGTCAAACTCCAGCCAACCCAAACTCCAATCACTGCCATGTTAAATATATTTGCTCCCAAGGCTGTAATACCACCATCAGCAAACAGGACAGCCTGAATAATTAAAACGGTAGCGATGCATAATGTACCTGCCCAAGGGCTACCTAAAATAACAGCTGCCAAAGTACCCCCTAATAAGTGACCACTTGTTCCACCTGCAACAGGAAAATTAATCATCTGCGCGGCAAAAATAAACGCGGTGGTTAAACCAAGAACGGGAGCGCGACGAATACCAAAAGCGTTTTGCGATCGCCTCATCGCAATCGAGAGTGCTACCACACTGGCTAACCCGGTAGCAGCAGCCACTGGCCCAGATACAAACCCATCAGGAATATGCATATCATGCCCCTGTTTTTTATATGCTTTTTTCGCCTAGTTAATAATATATAACCACGGCATTGTATTAACATAAAAACCAAATTTCCCCACCAATTTGCAATGCCCTCATGGGGGATTTGTAAGTGCTACTTTAGGATTATTGACAATAAAATTTGCGGAAATAAGTATACTTTTACTTTAGATTGTAAACTTTTAAATATTTTTTTGCTAACTTTTAAAGAAAATAAAAAAATGAGTCATAAATAATGACTAAAAATAACGAAATAGGTTTAATATCCTTTGTCGCAACCGTTCTAAAACAGGTCCCTCTTCAGCAACTCCGTCTGCAAATAACATTTCATATATAAGTGGTACTCCTAACTGTAAATCCTCTAGAATCTCGCGTTGAGTAAACACATCCTGTGGCTTCCCCTCTATAATGAGTCGTCCCCGATCCATAACAAATACCCAATCTGCCCAGCGATAAACTAAATCAAGGTCATGAGTTGCCATTAATATTGATGTTCCATCTGCATGAATTTTTTTCAGAGTCGCCATCAGATTACGAGTATGTAGCTTATCTAGATAAGCTGTGGGTTCATCTAGTAACAGTAGTTTAGGTCGTAGCACCATCACATCTGCTATAGAAACTCGCTTTTTTTGTCCTAAACTGAGATGATGAACTGGTCTTTGAGCTAATTCAGTAAGATCAAATTCTACTAAAGCTTGCTCGACTCGCTGTTGAATTTCTGCTTCTGGTAAATTCAAATTACACAAGCCATAAGAAATATCTTCTTCAACGGTAGACGCGACCAGTTGTTGTTCTGGGTCTTGAAAAATTAATCCGACTTTTTGGCGTAACTTCATCAAATAATTACGGTCGTATTGTAGGGGCTTACCCTGCCATGATATAGTTCCTTTCTGAGGTTTGTATAATCCATTGGCTAACAAAAATAGCGTTGTTTTTCCACAACCATTTTGACCTATCAATGCACATCTTTTGTGATACGGAATCTTCAGTGTTAGACCATTTAGAGCTGATTGTTGTGCGCCTAAATATGTGTAGTGTACCTGCTCAAATTCGAGTAACCATTCCTGCATACTGCCAAAATTCCAGTCCTATTAATACTCCACAACCAACAACTGCTTCGATAGCATAACGTTTGGATGAATGATAGCGATGGGAATGCCAAACCCGTAGCTCTCCACTAAAACCCCGTGCTGCTAAACTTAAGGAGACTTGACGATAGTTCTCCATGGTTCGCTTTAGTAATTGTCCAATCAACAGTGCTAAACTTTTCATCCCAGTTGTAAAAGTGCGGTAGCCACCACGAGATTGTTGAGCAGTCCATAACTCAAAGGTCGTATTTAGAAGGACAAAAATAAAGCGGTACATCAGTAATAAAAGCTCAGTTAAAAGTACTGGAACTCCTATACGACGCAATGTTTGTAAAAGTTCAGAAAAAGGGATAGTTAGCATGACAAAGTATAGGCAAGACAGAGAGGCGATCGCTCGCGTTAAAATAGTCCATCCTTGCTCAATACCGCTGTGACTGATGTATACATAATAAGAGCCAAAAGTCAACCCAGCAACTGAATCATCTGGCAGGAGATGTATGTGAGAAAGGTGTACTCCATTGATGGCTAACGCTGGCAAACTAGTTAGCCAAAATAGAGTCGCAACATAAACTAATTTGAGATAGATTTTGGCAGGAATGCCTGCATAAACAACTGTCCAAATACTCATCCAAACGGCAATCAAGATTTGCATGGGAGGATGAGCAAAGGCAATAATTATGAGTAGCGCGATCGCAAACAGTAATTTCTGCTCTGGCGCTAACCATCGCAACCGATTAGTATAAGCAAGCGTGTCAATCTGAATGTTCATTATGACTGTTTCGCTGTTCTGAGCGCCCTTTGTACAAACCAATCAAAAACCCAAGTGTCCCTGCACCCAAAGCCGCCTGAGACGCGAATAAAAAGGTTTGCACTTCGCAACTAGGAACATTCATTAGTGGTTGAAACCAAGGTTGATATCCAGGTTGTACTTCAGTAACGGCTTTGGCAGCTCTGTCATCTGCACCCGCAAATTCAGCATTACGTGCAAATATGAATGGTGCAGCTGCCAAAATCACGACCCCTCCAAATAACAGCCAATTACTCAACCCTTTTTTAGACTGGTTCATTGCTTTGAGGCTCCTGTTTGATTAATTTCAATAGTTCCAATTCTTGAGGAGTGTAAGCTTGTAGCCAGTTCCAAACCAACACAGTCAGTAACCCTTCACTAATTGCCAAAGGAACTTGAGTTATCGCAAATATTCCAGCAAACTTGACAAATGAAGCAACAAAGCCCCCAACTGGTGCAGGAAAAGCAAGGGCAAGTTGGATAGATGTAATAATATATGTCAGCAAATCTGCCAAGGCTGCTGCTAAAAAGATAGCTATTTTTTGTTTACCACTTAAGCGCATTGTTAGATGATATATCCAGTAAGCGGCAAATGGTCCGGCGATCGCCATGGAAAAGGCATTTGCTCCCAGTGTCGTTAAACCGCCGTGCGCCAGCAGCAATGCCTGAAACAGCAAAACTAAACTACCCAAAACTGACATTACTAAAGGTCCAAACAGCACTGCGCCTAATCCTGTTCCTGTAGGGTGAGCGCAACTCCCTGAGACTGAAGGCATTTTCAATGCCGACAGCACAAAGGTGAAAGCTCCTGCCAATGCTAGAAGTAATTTTAGTTCAGGAGTGGCTTTAGTAATCCTCGTAAGGGAGCGTAACCCCAAAATAAAAAACGGTAATGCGACGATCCACCAAAAAATTGCCCAACCTGGTGGTAAAAAGCCTTCCATAATGTGCATGGCATAGGCTGGTTTGGGTAGGCACACAATGAAGTAAAAACTCACCATTGCCATCAAGCTCAAACTCACTAACCTTGAGGTGCCTTTTGACTTGGGAACAAATTTCGACACGATGGAGTACCTATAGATGCATCTAAAGCTTTTAGTGTAAGTTGGCGGGCGTTTTAACTCAAGAATCATCCTTTGAAGCTAAGGTTCCCTCTTTTTTTGTTAAGTCTGGGGAGGTGTCGGAGAGAAAAGAGTTCTTGGTTACCGTCTTCTGCTGAGGAATATACATAATACACCTCTTGATAACTTGTAGTTTCAAAAACAGTTAAATTCATATGACTACAGTAAGCAATCAAGAAAAAATGAAAGTTCTTTCACAAGACTTTTTTGGGTCATATTAGCGAATTTGCAACCTTAAGATCACAAATCCCAGTTTCTTGTGAGAAATCAGGAAAAATAAAATGATAATTATTATCACATAACTACTCTATTTTGAGAACTATTGACAGTAATTATTGATTGTTTTAGTATTCCAGAGGGAAATAATTGAAAAATTTTAGCAATTTCATATTGCTGCGAGTTATTGATAAAATCATGCCTAACCATTCTGTTTTAGAGCCAGAAAAACCATGGAGTCGTCGTCATCTTTTGAAGCTTGGCTTAGCAGGGACTGGTGTGGCTAGTGCGGCGTTATGGCAAATGCTTAATTCCCAAAGTCAGACACGGATAAAAGTGCCACCTTCAGAGACAGAGCCAACTTCTGATTTGACAATCCCTACTAAGATGGTGCGAGAATTCGAGTATGGCACTTTGAAGCGTGAAAATGGGCGTATCATTCGAGAATTTCGGTTGACAGCTGGTACTTCCACGATTAGTCTCAATAGTGCTGTTTCCTTCAACATTTGGGATTTAAATGGTCGCATACCAGGACCGACATTAAGGGCAAAACAGGGCGATCGCGTGCGGGTGCTGTTCTTCAACCAAGCGGGACATTCTCACTCTCTACACTTTCATGGCGTCCACCCTTCAGAGATGGATGGCATTCGTCCAGTTCGCCATGGGACAGCAACTATCTATGAATTTGACGCGGAACCCTATGGCGTTCACCTGTATCACTGTCACATTGAACCAGTCACCCGTCATATTGCTAAGGGCTTGTATGGAATGTTTATCATTGATCCGCCCACTCCACGTCCCCCAGCTGATGAGATAGTACTGATTATGGCTGGGTATGACGTGAATGACGACAGCCAGAATGAACATTACGCCTTCAATGGTTTGCCCCACTACTACATGAATCATCCCATCCGTATCTACCAAAATCAGTTGATTCGGTTGTACGTCCTTAATCTCATTGAGTACGATCCAGTAGCGACGTTTCACCTACACGCCAACTTTTTTAAGGTTTATCCTACGGGAATGACGACTAAACCCATGTTTGAAAGTGATGTTATCACAATGGGAACTGCCGAACGGCACATCTTGGAATTTGCCTTTCGTTATCCGGGCAAGTATATGTTTCATCCCCATCAAGACGCGATCGCAGAAAATGGATGCATGGGTCAATTTGAAGTTATAGCTGAGAGTAACTCTCAAAAGAAGACAAAAAGTTTCTGAATTGCGAAGAAGTATAACAGGTAGGGGTGCAAGAGATTGTGCCTCTGCGGGTGTGAGGTTTCTGTTACTTGTCTAATACTTTAGCACCTTTGCAGATATCCTAAAGATGACCTCCTGTAATCCCTGCAATAAAGTCTGTCCAAATGGCACGACGTATACCTGTGGATAGAGGAATTATTTATCATTATTTTTTATTGATGAGAGATTTTGCCATACTATGTGTTAAAAGTAGTTTTGGTGTGGCAGTAAACACATTGTTACCGAAGAGAGTTTGGACTTGAAATTTTTCAGGGATGCACAAGAGTCAGGGCTGACAATCACTTCGTGCATCTAAGATCTCCTATCAAGGAGACAAGCCTGTTTATCAGCGACTGCTCGTAAGGGCACTGCGCTCTCGTCCCTATGTCCTGACGGACACATTACGCGCAATTTGCACCTCCAATAAGAGGCACAAAACGCGCTGCACGGACGCGCGATGCCCTTATGAAGATGAAGTGGGCGCGCTCTGCGCCATTACCACCTAGTCGCTAAAAATCTTGATTCGACTCCTGCTTTGCAATGACTGAACACTGAAAGCACCAGTGAGTCAGAAACTCATGCTGCCAAAAGTAACAAATGATAACACTTTGCCAATGAACAGACATTTCACACATTTACTAAATCTACCTGGTGTAATCGTAGAATCTTGGAAGTCTTCTCAGGATTCAATATTTTTTCAGTTGAGTGTTTTAGCTGAAGGTACATACTGCCCGTACTGCCGTAACTACTCAAAAGAATTACATCAAATCAGACCTATTGTAGTGAGAGATTTACCAGTCGATGGTAAAAATGTTTACTTGAGCTTACCACGTCGTCAATTTTATTGCAGAGTCTGTCAATGCTACATGACTGAGCGCTTGCAGTTTATTGATTGGCGTAGGAAATACACACAAAGATATGAGGAAAATATTTACGCCCAAATCAGTCATGTGAATATTGAGCAAATCAGCCAACAGCAACATCTTGGTGTTGAGCAAGTCAAAAATATTTTTAACTACATCAGTCAAAAGAGAAAAAAACAGTATCTTGAAATAAGTAAAAAAAGATTTCGCCTTGAGAATCAAAGGAAACAATAACAAAAAATTATCACCATAATGTCAAATAATAAGGGGATTATTTTTTTTGACTATAGATTTTTTTCAGGAAAATATGTATGCTCATATAGGTGCAAAAACGCGGCAAAAAGCATACAGTTTTGAAAAGTTTTTCTTGAGTACCAGGGCATCCCATTTACCCTATGGGAGAGAAATTCCTAATTTAGAGTTTTCCCCCACATCAATAGTTGTTTCAGTTGTTTCCAGAACAGCAACTGAGGATTTGTTATGGTGCATATCTCATGTTTTTATCTAATTTTTGGTAAATTTGCAAAGCAGCTAAATATTGCCAAGATTTCAGTCTTTAGATGGAGCATTTTATCTGCGAGAAGGTTTTTCTTCTTAGCCTTCTTTAACCTCTTCCATCCTAATCTTTGGGCATCAATGTATGAGAACTCTTCATAATTTAGGAGTATGAATTGCAAAGGTTATTCTTATGTACAATCGTCATTAAGCATTTGTTGACTTCGGGAAGTCAGTAAAATTTTTCCTCAACTGCGTCACCTGAAGATTTTAGTCAACTGTGATTGCATTTTTGGGTATTGCTACTATTTAATAAGGACATCCACGTTATCTATACATTTAGCCTTAACAGTGCACGGGCTTAGCTAAAAAAGAAAGCATTGCTGAATCAAGGGATGATTTCGCAAGTTATAAAATCTCTTCCCCTGCACCCCCAGCCTACCTCAATTCATCCCACTATTCTGCAACGCCAAAAAGAATTTGCCCCTGGTACATGGCATTCTTGTAGAGTGACCTCTTACTAAAAATTTTCCTTCTATCACTGCTACCCATGTCATCGCAATGATGCATCTTAATTTGAGGGAAAACTTTTTCGGGGATATAGGGATATAGGTTAAATATTTGACACTAAACGCAAAATTAAAACAGCTCTTCATCAAGTAAAGAAATTTTCAGCCACTGGTTGAAAAAACAAATTACAGTATTCAATTTCTCCCAGTTGTAAATTTACTCCCTTGCAATACCTCATCAGGCTACTTGCAAGGGGTTTTTCTTTAGGCAGGCTTTACCTAGCGCAAGCTTTTCCATTCAGATCGAGTTTACAGTCTTATACTAAGTTGCATTCAAAAACCTCACCCCGCCCTCCGGGCACCCCTCTCCTTGCTAAGGAGAGGGGCGGGGATGAGGTGACACCTATGAACGCAACTCGGTATTAGTAGTGGACAAGCTTGATGATTCTTTTGTGCTTACACCTTTCGTGTACACATTCAAATCTATTGACAATTTATATTAAATCATGATTAAAATCTTAGCAAATAGTTGAAAGAAAATATCATTTGTGGGAAATTAGCATAGCTGAAGCCATAAGACGTGCCGTCCAATTCATCTACTGACACCAGTTTCAACGTTTTAATGATTACTTTTCAAACACTTTTAGGAGCAAGAATGATAAAATTCCGTTACATCTGCTTAACTATTGCTAGTGCGGCAATCATTACTCTAAGTTCCTGTAACGGTACGCCAACTGCAGAAAATTCCACTGCACCAGCTGCTAGTTCTAGTCCTCCAGCTACTGAGGCAGTAAGTCACAGCGGGCATAGTAGCAAAAAGAAAATTAATATCAACAGTGCTATTCTGTCAGAGTTGGATAAATTTGAAGCACAGCTTGGTGTTCCAGCATTATCACATAAAATTCAGGCTAGTCGTCCCTATAGCAGCCCTGATGACTTAGTTTCTAAGAAAGTGATCACCCAGGAGCAATTTGACCAAATTAGGGATCAAGTGACTATTCAGGAAGTTGTTCTGACTGGGGAAGCAAAAGATGTTGACTACATGACCAAACTCGGTTTAATGAAAGGACACCTTTTGGTTGCAAAAGAACTGTTGGATCAAAATCAACCAAAACAAGCAGAACCTCACATTGGACATCCAGTTGAGGAAATTTATGTTGATGTCGAAGAGCAGTTAAATGAGCGCAAAGTCAAAGAATTTAAGACATCTTTGATTAGTTTGCAAGATTTCGTGAAATCGAATCCTAAAAGTTCCAAAGTCAAAACTGATTTTGCCTCTTCCATGCAATCTGTCGATAATGCTGCCACAGCTTTACCAGCAGATCAACGCTCACAACCTAGATTCGTACTCCAGGTCATCAACGGGTTACTAGATGCAGCTAACTCAGAATATGGTGCGGCAATTGCAGATGGGAAAATTTCTGCAGATATTGAGTATCAAGATTCCCGTGGCTTTGTTAACTACGTTAACGAATTATACAAAGGGATTGGCAGTAAAATGGCTAAAGAGCATCCCGAAGAACACAAAGTCATTGAAACTAGTATGGCTGAATTGACAAAAGTTTGGCCTTCTGCGATTCCACCAGCCAAACCAGTCAAGACTCCTGAAGATGTCACTCAATTAGTGAAAACAATTGAGCAAAATTCTCAAAAAGTTATTGATAGCTCCAGTACTCAAGCGCAGCGATAGCATTTTGAATAGTTTGTAGTGATACTTGCCTGACATTTTTCTCTTAGGCAAGGATTTAAAGTGAGTGAGCAGTGAACAAAGAGTTAGGAGTTAAGAGTTGGATTAACTTGGATTGCCTGAACTTTAACCCCTTACTCATAAATTCATGGATCAAGCATAACTCATCACTCTTCACTCAGAACTTAATCAAATTCCACGTATCACTATAATTAGAGACATGATGCAACAACTCGACCAGCATAAGACAATCGACTTGCTGAACTTAATTATGGAATGTGAGTTAGCAGGAGTAGTACGTTATACTCATTATTCCTTAATGGTAACTGGTCCTTACCGCATTCCCATTGTGGATTTTTTTAAAGCACAGGCTAATGAGTCTTTACTTCATGCCCAACAAGTTGGAGAAATTCTCACAGGTATAGAAGGACATCCCAGCTTGAGAATAGCTCCCATTGAAGAAACTTATAAGCATTCAGTCAAAGATATTTTGGCAGAAAGTTTAATCCATGAAGAAAAAGCACTTGAACTATACAAGAACCTGCTCGAAACTGTTAGTAACGCTAGCATTTATCTCGAAGAATTTGCCCGTAACATGATTGGTCAGGAAGAGATGCATAATCTTGAACTGAAAAAGATGTTACGCGATTTCAGCTAACATTTATTAGCTAGGTAAGTCATTAGTCATGAGTAAATATCTAGTGACTAATGACAAAGGACAAATGACAAAGGACGAGTCATGAACTTTAGCGCTGCCTTACCCACTTTTGTGATTACACTCCGAGAAGGAGTAGAAGCTGCTCTTGTAGTCGGTATTGTACTGGCTTTGCTAAAAAAAGCCAAACAATCGCGCCTCAACCCTTGGGTCTATGCTGGTGTCGGTGTTGGTATCGTTGTCAGCGCACTCATTGGTTTTTTGTTCACTTGGATGATTCAGGTACTAAGTGCAATTAATCCTCAGTATTCATCAGTAGTTGAGCCATTGATGGAAGGTGTCTTCAGTGTAATAGCTATTATTATGCTGAGTTGGATGCTTATCTGGATGACCAAACAAGCCAGATTTATGAAGTCTCAGGTTGAAGGAGCGGTAACATCTGCTTTAAAACAGGACTCATATGCTGGTTGGGGTGTTTTTACTTTAGTATTTATTGCTGTTGTACGCGAAGGCTTTGAAACTGTTCTGTTCATAGCTGCTAACTTTCAACAAGGACTGATTCCTGGTCTTGGTGCTATTGGTGGTATTGCAGTCGCAGCTGCAATAGGAGTGCTGTTATTTCAATGGGGCGTAAAAATTAATATTCGCCAATTTTTCCAGGTCATGGGTGTTTTGTTAGTGTTGATTGTGGCTGGGTTAGTAGTCACAGCTTTGCATAAGTTCGACCAAGCTTTTGCTACCCTTGCTCTTAGCAATCGCGCCTCAGAAAGCCTTTGTTTTTATTATGAACGGTTTACCAAAATCCACTCTTGCATCTTGGGTCCAATGGTTTGGAATACTTCCAACATTTTGCCTGATGAAAAGTTTCCTGGTGTTGTTCTCAAAGCCTTGTTTGGCTATAGGGAACATCTTTATGTTGTGCAAGCAGTCGGATATTTTGTGTTTTTAGTAACAGTTGGTGGTTTGTATTTCCGCAGCATCACGGCTGCAGGAAGTAGTCGTGCTAAAAATCAACCAGTTGCACAAAAATCGGTTAGCTCTGTGAAAGATTGAGCGAAAATGGGTAATGAGTTTGTCGTGAGTACCTAAGCACTCACGACAAGCCGAATGATGAACAACTGATTTCCCATGACCAAGATTTGTGCCCGAGAGATATTCATTTATCCATTTAAAGGATTAAGCGCTCACAAATGTGACCGTGTCACTTTACAAGTTGGACATGGCATACCAGGCGATCGCGCTTTTGCCTTAATGTTCAAAGAAGAAGATGCACAATATCCCGACACAACAAAAGTGCCGTGGATGAAGAAGCACAACTTTGCCATGCAAAATGATTGGTCAGGACTCGCAGCCCTGGACTGTGCTTACGAAGCAGCTGCTGGCACTTTAACGGTGAAGCGCAAAGGCGTAGAGTTATTGGTTGCTGATACGAACCATCCTACTGGGCGCGATCGCATTGCGACTTTTTTCACAGGATATCTTGCAGGAATTTATCCTACTCAAGCTGCCAGACATCCAAACCGCACACCCTTACAGCTTGTGGGCGAGTTTGGTAAAACCCGCTATCCCGACCGGGAAGCTGTGCATATATCTCTTGTCAGTCAAGCAACTCTTGACCATTTGAGTGAGATAGCAGGACAACACGTTGATGTTCGTCGTTTCCGCCCCAATATTGTTTTAGATGGTGTACCTGCTTGGGGAGAATTTGACTGGGTTGGTCAAGAAATGCAACTTGGTACAGCACGAATTGTCATTACAGCAAGAATAAATCGCTGCTTAAATATTGATGTGAACCCAGAAACGGGAGAAAGAGATATTGCCCTACTTCCCCTGTTGAAAAAGCATTTTCAACACACGCAGACGGGTGTTTTGGCACAGGTTATAACCAGTGGTACTGTAGCAATCGGTGATACGTTTGGGAGTGTTGAGTGAAAAGTTGATTTCGTTAGCGGAAGGACTCAGTAATAACTGTGAGTGCTATCATGCAAAACAGGATAAGTCCTAACCGCGAAACCAAAGCTACAAATAGCGACAACAGCATAACGGAAATCTCTGCTGCACCAAAAGTCATTGACAAAATATAGGCGATCGCAAAACCAACTAATGCGAGTAAAAAATATTTGAGAGAATGGGACACTAGTATGAATAGACGACTGTCCTGATTTGATCTCATAATTCTTGTCCTCCATATAAGGGAATCTATCTCAGCAACAAAGTGGAAAAGGCTTTCATGACCCAGCTTGTCCAGCAGCAAGTTACAACAGTTCTACTCGATGTGAGTAGGGGTAGGATTGGGAATGCTATCCTCATTGGGAGCCTGAACAGATTTAGAATTAACACTGATAAGAATCAAGGCGATAGCTGCAATGATGAATAGCAGCCAATTAGGAGATGGGGCGATATCTCGAACGTCATACGATTCACGACAGTGAGGGCAAAAGTAAATATTGCCATTTTGAGGATGTTGTTCAAAACGACAAGGGGGAAAAGGATGATCTTGATATTTACAACTCATAGATAAAAACCTCGCAGTCATTGCAGTTTTATAGAAAAACGTATGAGTATGGCATCTCAGGTCTTGCACCTAGAAATTTGAATGTCAAATCTAAGACTAAGTGCCAAATGTCAGAGAAAACGAATTTATGCAAAAAGCCGGGAAGTGCTTTAATCACCTCTCCGGCTTGTAAACTTCTCGTTTATCGAAAGCCAAATGTTTCATAATTGCAGCTATTGAATTTTGCGATTGATTTCACCCAGCTATTTGTTGTCTCAACTGTTAGGTAGCTGTGGGAAGGATAAGGATATGTAATTTTTTATTTTTTAAGTTTTTTTGCGGGACAGCCGCCATCCAATCCAATTTTCTGAGATCTGTTCGTAAATCTGTTGGATTTCCTCCAATTCCTTCTTATTAAGAAGGTATCGGTGACTGGTATGTCCACCTACTTCAACGATGGTTTCGTAATTACCCTTTTTGCTACGGGTGATAAACTCGCCATGTCCAGTTTCCGACAATGATTGAATCAGTAAAAAGCTCACGTGAGAAAAAACTGGGTGCAATTCAATTAAGTAGGATGGCTGCGGGTAAAAGTCTCGCCTCCGTATTTTATCTACTGTATCTACAGGTGATCCTGTCGTAGATGCATCTCCAAACTTTAAATGCATCCTAACGGCATCGGATCTACTCAAAAATTCTTGGAATTGTGAGAAGGTCATATTAGTTTCTCCGTGAGGTTAACCGTTAGTCCAAACTCATAGCCATCAGCGGAACTGGTGCTAGAAAGCTGCAAAATACTTATCTGCCAGTAGAACGTTACTATGTTCTATTATTTATCTCACATATATATAACTTACATATAATGTAGTATATAGCCAACACAAATTTCAAGTATCAAAATAAAATTTTTCCTGCTAGATATATGTAAATGATTTTATTTTCTCAAAAACATTTTTCTCACATGACTATATTTTAAGTAAATTTTTATACAAAAAAAGATTGATAAACCGAATAAAAACAAAAAATTAGAAGTGAGAAAAAATGATTGGCAGTAAAAATTGTAAAGTTCAGATCTTGCACTAGTCCCAACAACTACCTCACAATTCATTTTGAGGCTCATAGCTAAAGTCTTCTTTCACTGGCAAAGAGCTTGATTCTATTAAGCCTTTAGATTATCTGCGACAGGCTAAATAAGGACGAAAATTTAATGCTTACTACTGAGAACGTATAACTGACTCAGACTTTGTATTTTTTGCTGGGCATCCTTACTTACATCCTACTTAATAGATGAGCATTACGTGTGCTCAAAATACTAAGTCACAAAGATAGAGCTTATCCTGCGCATGAGTGTTGAAATAGTAAACTGTGTTTCTCTTTTGTGAGAGATAGTCAAGTGAGTAAAAATAACTATTTGATACGAAATTATTAGTAACAGGTGAGGCGTTTGTGTAATTTTAACGTGAAATATAAATAAATGCTCTTTCCTCTGTTTATCAGCCATGTTATTTATAAGGGGGTTATCTCACATACCGATATCTGATGTGGAACTATGGTGAAATGGAGACCGCTACCGATATGTCTCAACTACCTGAAAATTTTATTAAAGAGCTAGCAACTAATTATGGTGTTACTAGAATCGAGCTAGATACTCTTCTATTGGCATTAAATGACTATTCAGGAGCCAAGATAGCTGAAGAACTGAATATTTCCCAGCCAGCAGTGAGAAAAAGACTAGGAGAGAGCTATCGCAAATTTGGTATAGAGGGAAGTAGCAACAAAAAACTGAATAATCTTAAACAAAAGCTATCAGCCCTATACAAACAAAATGCTAAAGCAGATATCAAGGTATTACACGAAGACTGGGGTGAAGCAGTAGACGTTGAAGGTTTTCGGGGTAGAGAAGAAGAACTTTTGAAGTTAGAACAATGGATTTTGGGTATTAGTTCCCAACGCTGCCGATTGGTGGCATTGTTAGGTATTGGAGGGATTGGCAAAACATTACTAGCAGCACGCATCGCTAAAAAATTAGGAGCAACTTTTGATTATCTGATTTGGCGAAGTCTTCGCAATAGCCCACCCTTTGGAGAGATTCTTACACAACTGTTGCAGTTTTCATCATCTCATAATTCAGAACCTGAGTTGCTAGACAACGATAACAGCAAGATACTACGTCTGATTGATATCCTGAAAAAACGCCGTTGCTTGGTGATTTTAGATAACGTAGAATCAGTACTTCGCAGTGGTGAAGGCAAAACCTACGAACAGGCGGGAGAATGGCAACAGGGGTATGAGAACTACGGTTATTTGTTGCAAAAGGTAGCAGAAGCTGCACATCAGAGTTGTTTGCTCATCACAAGCCGCGAAAAGCCTAAGCAAGTCGCAGCACTGGAAGGGAAAAATCTGCCAGTAAAGGTGTTGCAGCTCTCAGGACTATATTTAGAAGAAGCTAAAGCAATTCTGGAAGACAAAGGTTTAAAAGATCAAGGACGTTCCTTTTCAAATGCGCAGTTAAGCGAATTAGTATCACGATACTCCGGGAATCCTCTGGCTCTTAAGATAGTTGCCACGACAATTTATGACCTATTTGACAATGACGTTCAAGAATTTTTAAATCAAATTGATGAAGAAACCGCAATATACGGAGATATTCGCACTCTTTTAGACCAACAATTTAATCGCCTGTCCGAGTTAGAAAAACAACTGATGTACTGGCTGGTGATCGCACGCGAATCTGTGTCTTTAACAGAATTAAAATCAGAACTCCTTACACCAGAACCAGCAAATAGAGTGTTAGAAGCTGTCGAATCTCTATTACGGCGATCGCTCATTGAAAAAGAAGTCGGTTCCAATAAGTTTGGTCAGCAATCTGTGGTGATGGAATATGTCACAGAACGATTGATTGAACAGGTGAGTGAAGAAATCATTCAAGGAAAAACCCAGGGATTCGTCAATGCTTACCCATTAATGAAGGCGCGATCGCTTGATTATATCCGCAAAACACAAGAGCGACTCATTTTAGAACCTGTCAAAAAGAAACTACTTAGCGTTTTTGGCAATGAACTAGAATCCCATTTACTTCAAATGATCAATTCTCTACAACAGCAGTCTCCAGTGAAAAAGGGATATGTTGCTGGTAACTTGATCAACTTGCTGCGTCAACTTCAGATTCGTCAACCTGATAAAGAGCAATCTGATATAGATTTAAGTGAGCATAATTTTTCCAACCTGACTATCTGGCACGCCTATTTCAAAGACGTTAAGTTAAAAGGTACTAGCTTTACAAATGCTGATCTGACTGGTTCTGTCTTTAAAGAGACAATGTCGAGTTTACAATCCGTCGGATTTAGTCATAACGGAGAGTTTTTTGCTACAGGTGTCATTAATGGAGAAGTACGTCTCTGGCGAACTGCAGATACCAAACAACTATGCATCTACAGAGGGCATACTGGCTGGATCTGGGCTTTAGACTTCAGTCCAAACAACCAACTCTTAGCTACTGGTAGTGGAGACTACACTATTAAAATTTGGCATGTACACTCAGGCGAGTGTCTTCATACACTAAAAGAACATACCAATAAAGTTTACTCCGTTGCTTTCAACTTAGATAGTCGTATCTTAGCTAGTGCTAGTGAAGACGGAACCATAAAATTGTGGGATGTTAAGACTGGACACTGCCTGAAAACTCTTAAGGAACATAGTGGTTGGGTTTGGTCAGTGGCTTTTAGTCCTGTTAAAGATGGTGTCCTTGCCAGTAGCAGTGCTGATGGAACAATCATGCTTTGGGATATCCACAAAGGTGAATGTCTTAAAACCTTACAAGGACATACTAGCCAAGTTTGGTCTATTACCTTTAGTCCAGATGGGCAAATGCTAGCAAGTAGCAGTGAGGACCAAACTATCAAACTTTGGGATATTTCCACAGGAGAATGCTGGAAGACACTGGAAGAGCCTGGTAAAAAAATATATAAAATACGCTTTAGTCCTGATGGAAAAACACTGAGTAGTTGTGGCGAAGACTGGATAATTCAGTTATGGAATATACACACGGGAAAATGTCTCAGAACCTTACACGGACATACCAGTCAAGTGTGGGATATTGCTTTTAGCCCCGACGGGCGGACGTTGCTAAGCAGCAGCGATGACCAAACAGCAAGGCTTTGGGATGTGGCAACAGGCAATTGCTTGAACCAGTTACAAGGCTATACCCGTGATATTTACTCAGTAGCATTTAGTCCAGATAGCAAAATTCTGGCTAGTGGTCGTGATGACAATATGATCAGGCTATGGGACTTGCGTAAGTATAATTACCATACACTTAGGGGGCATACAGGACGCATTCGTTCTGTGGCATTTCGTCCAGATGGACAAATGCTTGCCAGTGGCAGCGCCGACCACAATATCAAGCTTTGGGATATCAGAGATATTAGTAACAGCAAATGTATCCAAACGTTAACAGGACACACTAATTGGGTGTGGACAGTGGTTTTCAGTCCTGATGGACAAACCCTTGTTAGCAGCAGTGAAGACCGAACGATTCGAGTCTGGAATATCAAAACAGGCTCTTGCTTCAAGGTATTAGAAGGACATAACTACTGGGTTTGGACGGTTGCTTTTAGTCCTGATGGACGAACCCTTGCCAGTGGCAGTGCTGATAGTACAGTCAAGCTATGGAATCTTTCTACAGGCGAATGTATTAAAACTTTAACAGACCACAAAGACTCAGTTTGGTCAGTTGCATTCAGTCCAGATGGTAAATTTCTGGCAAGTGGTAGCGAAGACCAAACCGTGAAACTATGGAACCTTAGCACAGGTGAATGTTTTCAAACGCTAGAGGGACATAGCAAACAAGTTTATTCAGTTACCTTTAGTCCTGACGGACAAATTCTTGCTAGTGGTAGTGGCGATGCAACCGTTAGATTGTGGAAAGTCAGTACAGGTGACTGTTTAGGTATTCTTAGGCGTGAACAAACAGGAACAATCCGCTCAGTAGCGTTTAGTTCTGATGGTCAGCTCATTGCCTGTGGAGGCGAAGATGAGAATATACAGCTTTGGGATGTAGACAGTCGCAACCAACGGCAGCCGCTTAAGTCCAATCATTTGTATGAGCGTATGGATATTACAGGTGTTGTCGGTCTAACAGATGCTGAGAAAGCTTCTTTGAAGGCTTTGGGTGCGATTGAACGAGGTGAGTGATTGTTTGTGTAAAAATACCTAAACTCGATTTTCTCTAGATATAAAATAAACAAACAAATAAGGTTATGTAAAGCTTCAGTGAAGGTGGGAATTTGTATGTAATATGTCAAGGTGGTATGTCAAGTTGTCATGCATCACATGACAACTTGACATATGTTTATTATTCAGGTGTACTACCATTATAATGATAAAAAAAACACGTCGGCTCCCAACCGTTGAGTTTGTTGTTTAGCCTTATTTTGTACTCTTTCAGCAAGGTAAAGGCATACAAATTACTTTTAACATATGTCAAATATAAGACTAGAATCGTATTAGTTGGTGAACTCCTAAAATACAGAAGCTTTAACGGAGCTAACAAAGCCTTATCCGTTCTCGCTTCTAGTTTGCACAACTCAGGCTTTACCAACGTTGTGCAGTTAGATTTGGAACGCCCCAACCTTTCTATTGAAAATGTCTTAAGTGAACTGACTAATGCCGATTTAGTTATCTTTGCAGGATGCATGACTCCTCAATGGCAGGAGATAGACGAACACACAAAAAAAGTCTTTGATGAACTGCAAAGTTTAGGTAGAACAAACGTGCCTATTTTAGTTGGAGGATATGCCACTAAAGGAGTTGAGGATATCGCACAAATCACTCCTTGGATAACTGCATTTTGTGAAGGCGAGGGCGAAGAATCTATTGTCGAAATTGCTCATGTAGTTGCTAGAGGGGCTTTCTATCAAGATATGCCTCACTTACCAGGATTATGTTTTGTAGATAGAGATGGCAAAATTTGCCATTCTAATCCTAGTGATAGCAAAACTAGCAGATTCCATCGTTCCATAGCTCATCGAGTGAGCAACTTTGATGACATTGACCAAAATTTTGGTCTTGTCCATGTCCCCCAAATTCACAACATGGACATTTTTAAATCTCCAGACGGGAGACAACTCAAAACCGTACAACTTTTCACCCAAAGAGGATGTGCTTGGAGGTGTGGATTCTGTAACAAAAGTAATGAGAGAAATAATGTTGTGAGGCTTAGTGAAAAATCTCTTCGTAGGCAATTAAGACAACTCAAGCAGCGTGGTTTTGAAGCAGTTTATTTAGATGTTGACAGCTTCACTGTTCATGAGAACGCAGCAAGGCGAGAAGCAGAAATTCTCAAACAAGAAGGGTTTGTTTGGGGTTCTAATACAAGAATCGACTTGATTGACTACGAGCAGATGCACTACCTCGTAGAGCATAATTGTGTGTATATGTTCTTTGGTGTAGAGCATACTTCACTAGAAGTTTTGCTGGCTATCCATAAGTTTAATGGCTCTCTCCAAAGTCAAATTAAGCAAGCTCAAGATTACCCAGCAAAAGTAAAGAGAGTTTTTAGAGACATGGCTAGGGTTGGCTTGCCAAGTAGCTATTTTGTCATCCTGGGATTACCAAAAGCAAAACTAAACGACAGCAAGAGAGAAATTGTCGGTTATGAACCAACGACTTTTCAAGACGACATAAATACTATCCAATTTGGGCTAGAAAAATGCAACCCAGATTTCCTAAATTTAAATATACTAAGATTTTTGCCTGGTAGTGTTGCTGCTGATATACCTGCTCATCCAGCTTACTCATGTGTGCGTCCCACTGGAGAAAAGCCAATTACTGCTGGATACTTCTTACCACGTGCTGCAAAGCACTACAATTATTCAGTCTCCCTAAATCCTGGAGTTTATCGGCTCTGTGGCGTAGATAAGAATCAACCCATAACAACTGCTATAGATCCCGAACGAATTTATGAAACAATGCGCTGCACAATGGAATTGATTAACGCCAAGATTGACGCTGGAGGTAAACCAACCAAGTTGTTTATTGATAGAGATTTGCTGGCTGTAGGTTTGGTTAACAAAGATGAAAAGGGAAGATATGCGATCGCTCCTTTGGAGGATTTTGCTGGTATTTAATTGGATAATTGAGTAATATCTATCCTCAATTCTTGCTACCATCTCTTCCTCGTCGATGAAAAAGACTCGTCGCAAAGCCCCAAAACTTCGGATGATTAACCGAGACGGCGGCTTCAACGTCGTACGTATCGGTGCATCTAACTACCGTTGGCGCGATCCATATCATTTGCTACTCACGCTTTGCTGGTATAAAACTTTAGGACTTATCAGTTTAGGGTATGTACTTGCCAATGCCTTCTTTGCCTTGGCGTATCTTGCAGGCGGTGATGGTATTGAAAACGCGCGTCCGGGTAATTTCCTCGATGCCTTTTTTTTCAGTGTGCAAACTATGGCATCTATTGGTTATGGGGCGATGTATCCGAAAACATTGTACGCCAATGTCTTAGTGACCATAGAAGCCCTGCTAGGGCTTATAGGATTGGCAATGGCAACTGGGCTAATGTTTGCCCGGTTTTCGCTTCCCAAAGCGCGAGTCATGTTTAGCCGTGTGGCAGTCATAACTCCCTATAACGGTATGCCAACTCTGATGTTTCGGGTAGCCAATGAACGCCAAAACTGGATTTTAGAAGCACAAGTCCGGGTGACTTTGGCACGTAGTGAAATCAGTAAAGAAGGAGACGTGATGCGTCGATTTTTTGATATGCCACTGCTTCGCAGTCACTCACCACTTTTTGCCCTAAGCTGGACTGTGATGCATACAATTGACGAAAGTAGTCCCTTGTATGGAGTCACACCAGAGGTGATGATTGAAGACGATATGGAAGTCGTGGTTACCTTGATAGGTGTTGATGAAACCGTATCTCAAACTATCCATGCCCGTCACTCGTATATTGCAGAGGAAATTCTTTGGAATATGCGTTTTGTCGATATTTTGTCAAAGACACGGGAGGGCAGGCGCAGCATTGATTACTCGCGCTTTCATGATGTCATGCCAATTGGAGATTAAGCTGCATAATGAAAACTACTGTAAACACTCTCTTAAACCCACCAAATCCTAGACACGTTTAGACACATTAGGGAATTTTTGCAAAAATAATACCGGAAGTAGAAACTAACCGTACTGCATATATTGTTATAGGTAGATGTCACTCTTTGTCCAGCCTTTTATATTCGTATGTTATAAATCCCTGATAGGAGATAGCAGTACTATGGGTTGGTTAAAAAGACTTTTTGGACTGGAAAAACCTCAAAATGCACAAGTGAATCCTACTCCGCAGCCAGCACAACAAGCTCAACAAGCTCAAGCTCCTGCTGCAACTCAGCAAATTCCTCCAGAGCGTGTAGGATTAAATGGAGAATATGACCAAAGCGGTTTGGCAAAGCGGGTAGCACTCGCATTTGACCAAGATCAACAATTAGATGATGTGGATACCCTTTGGGTAGCTCAGACAGGCAGTAATGTGGTGTTAAAGGGCAAAGTTCCCAGCCAAGACATTCTTAACAAAATGGTTTCTGTAGCACGTTCGGTTAATGGTGCCACTGCGGTTGATACTAGCCAAGTGACAATTGGCTAAGCGCTTAAGAAAATATGGTGGGCGATGCCCACCTTACGTATCAGAAGCCACAAACTGCTTAGTTTCGCCAAGACATTGATTAATCCAATCTAAGATAGCCTGGTTTACCAGTTCTGGACGTTCATCGTGAGGACAATGCCCTACATCTTCCAAGTGAAGCAGTTCTAGCTTCTCGTTGTACTGAGCAAATTGACTAGCAAGTGCAGGGGGAACAAATCGGTCTTTTTGCCCCCATATCAAAAGCATGGGAATTTGTAAGGTTGGTAATACTGTCTTGACACTAGGACTAAAGTTTATACCAATGGTAGCTTTGAACAGGGCGGTGAAAGCACGGGCAGAACCTCGGTCTTGAGAAGGACCAGAAAGAATTTCTACTAGTTCATCAGTAATTGCTTCTGAGTTGGCGTAAGCAAGACTAGCCCAGCGACGTACTATGTTTGGTCGGCGCAATACATGGAACAAAGGTTTAAGTAACAGTGGTGAAGCGACAAGATTTTTGATTCCCATGACGATAGGTCGCAGCATAGCAGGAATAGCCTCCTGCTCTAATGATGGATCAGGTAAACTCATCATCACTACACCTTGCACCATCTCAGGATGAGCAGCAGCAGCGGCTAGGCAAACCAGTGAACCTAGGGAATTACCTACTAGTACGACTGGTTGACGGATAAATACTTTCCAAAAATCGTAAATCTGTTCTGCCCAAAGATGTACGCTGTAATTTATGGGGGCTTTTTCAGAAGCCCCCCAACCAAGCATATCCAGGGCGTAAACTGTATGGTGTTCGCCCATGACCTCTAAATTGTGTCGCCAATGACCAATAGATGCACCAAACCCGTGTAGCAATATTAGGGGAGTTGTCTTATGGTTGTTTTGAATAGGGCGAATGTATGTGTAGCGAGTTTGCCAGCCTCGCCAAATCCAGTCTCTTTGATTCCCAACTCTTTGCTGCCAATGTAGTGCGCTCTCCACGCTTTCCTCCAATTTATCCTACAGAAGGATTTTTCATGCCACTTTCTCGGTTAAGCCAACACTTCCTGCCAAATATGCGCAAAGTTATGACTCTAGTTTGCTTTCAGAAGATAGTTTATTTCTATTCTAGACCAGGCACATTTTCTAGTTTTTACTCTCAGAGTTACTACCAATAAAAATATAAATTCATGTAACTATTAGTAGATTAAAATCTAAGTATTGTATATTGTGTAATGTTTCAGCTTTAAAATTCTGGGAATTATAAAAATAATGTGCTATGCAAAATGTCAATGTTTTTACAAAAACTGTTACAATTATTAAAGATTGCTACTATTGTGTAATTTAGATTAACGAGTGGACAGAAATTCTTTCAAAGTGAGTAGAATGGCAGATACAACGATTCTATGGATTAGCTACCCTAGAACTATAGTTTCCTTTTCTAGTCCTCAGTGATTTTAGTATTTTGCTTCTGAGGCATACCATAAACAACTAAGCCAATTTCTTAACAAACAGCTCCCACGAATCATAATGTCTGTGATTGAAAAAAAAAGAAATCGCGATCTGCCCCAAATTAACGAACGCATTCGCTTCCCGAAAATTCGGGTTATTGATACCGATGGTTCCCAATTGGGAATTCTGACTCCACAAGAAGCACTACAACTAGCGGAGGAAAAAGAGCTTGACCTAGTGCTGCTCAGTGACAAAGCAGACCCACCGGTTTGTCGGATTATGGACTATGGGAAATACAAGTTTGAGCAAGAGAAGAAGGCACGGGAAGCCCGGAAAAAGCAGCACACCGCTGACGTCAAAGAAGTGAAGATGCGTTACAAGATTGAAGAGCATGACTATAACGTACGAGTCAAGCAAGCAGAGCGTTTTCTCAAGGATGGCGATAAAGTCAAAGCAACTGTGATGTTCCGGGGTCGAGAAATCCAACACAGCGACATGGCAGAACAATTGCTCAAGAGAATGGCCACTGATTTGGAAACAGTCGGTGAAGTTCAGCAAGCCCCCAAAAAAGAGGGGCGAAACATGATGATGCTCATCTCACCTAAAAAGTAATCAAGAAATAAGCAGGCAACGCAGAGAAGACAAGGGGATGAGGAAGTCGCCGATTCAAACTTCGGAGTGTTTCCCTTCCTCTTTAAATGCCTACTTTCAAGTAAAAATAAGCTAATTTTATCAAGAAGCGATAGTCCTAAGTGCTGAGTGGGAAACATAATACTCAGATACTCAGGACTATCGCTTTTGCTAAGAGACTGTAGCTCAGCTAATGCGCTTATTAATCATGCGCGCTGTCTTAAATAGCAATGCTGGTTTTGGAGAACTGAGGAACTATTGTCCTTTTGCTGACCTGCCAAGGGGTCATTACTCCAGAAAGTAAAATGCATGGAACTCAAAAATCACCCGTTGACTCCAAACAGAGGTGCTCTATCACGACTACTACAGTGGGTAAATCTTCGACCAGAAGAAAGCGATCGCACTTGGTTAATGTTCGCTTTTTATACGACAACTTCAATAGGATTACGCTGGTCGGAAGACAGTGCGGTAGCTTTGTTTCTAGACCAATATGGGGCTAAATTCCTACCTTGGATTTATATTGCAAGTGCGATCAATGGCAGTCTGTTAGTCTTTTTATACTCTTGGCTGCAAAAAATTTTCCCATTGCGGCGGGTGATTGTGGCGATCGCCCCTTGTATGTTTGTGCCACTCGTTTTGTTGAGTTGGGCAACCCAAGTGACCCACTTAGCAGTGATGACTATATTTCTGTTACGGCTATGGGTAGACGCTTTTTATGTTGTCAATGACCTTAACACCTCGATTGCAGCCAATCAACTCTTCAATATTAGGGAGATTAAACGCGCCTACCCACTTGTCAGTAGTGGGATTTTGGTTGCTGATGTTATCAGTGGCTTTAGTTTGCCTATACTACTGATATTTGTAGGACTAGATAACGTCATCATGCCAGTCGCTGGTGTGTTTATCGCATTAGGGGCACTGATTCTCTGGCACCTGAGTAAAAACTATCAACAAGTTTTTCCCGATGTTCCCCAACGAGAGATGACACAAGCACGGCAGGGACGCCTGCTTTCTGGTCCACTTAAGCGTTACGCCTTGCTGCTGTTTTGGTTTTTTGCTCTGCTGCACGTGATTGGAGTTTTGATAGATTTTCAATATCTCAACCAGTTGGAGTCAAATTTTCAGGGTGAAGACATCGCTCGCTTCTTAGGCATATTGGGTGGTATTACAGGAATATGCGAACTGATTATGCAGTTGTTTGTCTCCAGCAGAATACTAGAACGTTTTGGAGTGTTTTTTTGCACTGCAACTTTACCAATCAGTGTGGGCATTTTAATGCCACTGGCAATTCCTTTGCTTAACTTGTTTTCCTGGAACGAATCACAAAAATTTTTATGGGGTCTGGTCATTCTCAAGTTCCTAGACGAACTTCTGCGCTACACATTAGTCACCAGTAGCGGACCACTGCTATTCCAACCGATACCAGATAAAATTCGCAGCTACATACAAGCGTTGTCAGGAGGTATTGCGGAAGCGATCGCAACAGGTCTGGGAGGCGTAGTGGTATTAGCCACCCTTGGGCTATCAACGTGGCTTATGCCTGTACCTCTACAAAACTCAGTGTTGCTAGTAGAAACTATCATCGTTGCTTTCATCTGTGTAGGTGTCGTTTTGGTGATGCGATCGCGCTATGTTGACCTGTTAGTCTTAAGTGCAGGACGAGGTCAACTGAGTGGCACAGATGTGGATTTGCATACATTCAAGCAGGCAGTCATCAAAGCTTTGGGAGAACAAGGAACTGAAGCAGATAAGCGTTCTTGCATTGAACTATTATCCCAAATTGACCCAAAAGGAGCAGGGGAGGTTTTAGCACCGTTGCTAGTTAAATTGCCCTCTTCCTTACAGAAGCCTAGTCTAGAGGTCATGCTTGCCACAGGTGCTAATCCAACTTATCTACCTGAAGTCCGTTCTTTGTTGAGGACGCCTAAAGAAATTGTTCCCCCAGAAGTTTTTGCTCTTGCCCTACGCTACGCTTGGCTTGCTGAAAGCGATCCCGATTTAAGTCAACTAGAAAACTACCTGAAAGACCAACATCATTCACTCATTCGAGCAACTGCAGCCGTCCTACTATTGCGTTATGGAACGCCAATACAAAAAATAGCAGCTGCTAAAATCCTGCGGCGAATGCTCATCCACCAACAAGAACGAGAACGAGTGAATGCAGTCAAAGCTCTATCAGAAGCAGTTTATTTACAGGAACTGCGGATTTACATACCGAATTTGTTGCAGGATGAATCTTTGGGGGTGCGCTGCGCAGTCTTGGAAATGATAGCCGCAACCCATTTGGAGGAATACTATGGCGCACTGCTTGGAGGACTTTACTACAAGTCAACCCGAAATACAGCGATGCGGGCTTTAGTACGATTGGAGAATGAAGCCCTACCGATGCTTTTGAAGGTTGCTACTAATATTCATAAACCAGAAGTTGTACGAATGTATGCTTGGCGTGCTGTTGGTCAAATTCCTACCTTGGAAGCGGTGGATGCTTTGTGGCTCTATTTGGAAACATCCAAAGGGACAACTAGGTATCATATCCTGCGAACCTTACTTAAAAGACATCAACAAGAAGGAATTGGACCTTTGGTGGATCAGTTACTGGAAAGTAGGGTAAAAACATTAATTGAAAAGGAAGTGTGTTTTTTAGGAGAAATCTACGCTGCTTATGTAGATTTTCATGGACAAGATAGTGTAGAAAACTATCAATGCAGTCAGAGATTTACCACTGTTTTGGAACTACTACAACGCGCACTTTTTGAATTAGAAATTGATGTCAAAGAGCGATTATTGCTGCTACTAGAGCTACTTTATTCATCCGAAAAAATGAAAGCAGCAGCATTTAATCTTCGTTCTGAATCAACAAAAAATTTAGCACGGGGTTTAGAGATATTAGAACATACCGTGAATTTACCGTTTAAATCTGTATTAGTGCATATTTTAGATAGGCGATCGCCCAAGGAAAAACTCCAAAAACTCGTAGAAAAAGGAATCGTGGAATATCAACAGATGGCAGTAGGCGATCGCACGAGAAATTTAGTAACACTCAAGGATTCACTTTCGGATTGGTGCTTAGCTTGCTGTTTCCATTTTGCTCAAGTAGCCCATATCCGGCTCACAAGTGAGCAAATTTTATCCAGTCTGGGTCATCCTACAGGCTTTGTCAGGGAAGCAGTCATTGCATACCTGAGTGTCGTTTCACGGCGTGTCCTCCTCGAATTACTACCCCAACTGCAAAATGATCCACATCCGCTCGTTGCTTCTCAAGTTAAGGAGTTAATGGCAAAATACCATTATGTTAACAAGCGTTGACCGTTTATTATTTGTTAGACGAGTACCTATTTTCAAAGAACTACGGGATGACTTTATCGTCCGATTAGCTTCAGTGATGGATGAACTTTCTTTTCCAGCGAATTACACTATTTTTAGACAAGGAGAACAAGGGCGATCGCTCTATATTGTTGTCTCAGGTCGAGTCAAAGTTCATATTGGCAATCAACAGCTAGCAGTGTTTCCCAAAGGAGAATCCTTTGGCGAAATGGCGGTATTTGATGCCCAACCACGTTCTGCTTCAGCCACAACTTTAGAACCTTGTGAATGTTTGGAATTGACGCAAGAGCAACTTTACGACGCAATTGAAGAAACTCCTGAAATTGCTGTGAATATTATTGGTGTCCTATCCCGTCGCATTCGGGAGTTAAATGAGAAAATAAATGCGATTGGGGCAAACAATTAGCGGCTATCTTAACTAAGTAAATTTAAATTAAGTAAATTTAAATATGTGACAATGCTCTAAAAACTGCTGTGGAATTTCTGGACTCGCTCCCCAATGTTGGTGAATATAAGAGGCGTGTAGAGATTGAAGCAAATTCCATCCCTCATATCCTGTAGATTCCTCGGAATCATAACGATAAGTTTGAAACAAAGGTGGATTGGGAGTTGAGATTAAGCGGGAACGATGAAATTCATGCCCGTAGACTGTTGCACCTGCGCGTACTACCAGACTATCTTGTAGAGCAATTGCTCGACGATAGCCCAAGGTAAGACGCCCACCCATCTCGGCTGTTGTAGGTAACACACCTACCATCGACCAAGATGTCCCCTCAAAATCGACTATTTGCTCGCACAGATACATTAATCCTCCACATTCAGCTATAGTAGGCATTCCAGAAAGGATTGCTGTTTTCACCGCACTGCGGACGTTGTTGTTTTGGGCTAATTGATGGGCAAAGACTTCTGGGAACCCACCACCAAAATACATTCCTTGCACATCTTTTGGTATTCCAGCGTCTTCTAGAGGACTCCAGAAAACCAGTTCTGCGCCTAATTGCTGCAGCAAATCCAGATTGTCTTGGTAGTAGAAATTAAAAGCGCGATCGCGGGCTACAGCTATTCGTAGAGATGAGGAAAAAGGCGGAGATGAGGAAGTATTTTCGTCCCTTGCTCCTCCTACTCCCCCTGTACTCAATAGTGGTAACAACCGTTCCCAGTCAAAGCAAGTATTTCCCAAATGGGCAAGTCGGTCAATAACAGCATTGAGTTGAGAAAGTTCTGCTGTAGGGACTAAACCCAGGTGTCGATCTGGAATCGTGATCTTATCTTCACGCCGCAGTATTCCAAGAATCGGTAATTGAAGAGGTTCTAAGGCATCTTTGAGAAGGGATAAATGACGATCGCTTCCCACCCGATTGAGTACCAGTCCAGCAATTTTCACTCTGTTGTCAAATGAGCAGTAACCGTGTGCGATCGCAGCCACAGAACCAGACAATCGGCTGCAATCAATCACCAATACAACAGGCAAATTTAAGAGCCGTGCAATATGAGCCGTACTCGCAAAATCATTTGCCCCTCCGCTTTTTAAGGGGAGGGGTTGGGGTGGGGTGACTCCATCAAACAGCCCCATCACCCCTTCTACTAAGGCATATTCACACAGTTGGGCGTGACGAGCAAAACATTGCTTGACGTAAACCTCTGATGCCAGCACAGGGTCTAAATTACGACAAGCATGACCCGTAACGTATTGATGAAACATCGGGTCAATATAATCTGGACCAACCTTGAAAGATTGTACTTTTGTACTTCGTTGACACAAAGACGCCAAAAGGGCGAGCGTGACGGTTGTCTTGCCCACCCCACTGCGTTCTCCCGCAATGACTAAAGCCATAAATTTTTACTGAGGAGTTAAGAGTCAAAACTCCTAACTCCTTAATTTTACTGCTTAAGTCCTAATTTAAGAATTTGGGTTGTGACAGCAAGGCTTTCTTCAAAAAGTGCCTCATGTCCCCAGCGTTGCACCTGCTGACTCAGCAAAGCTTCTGCCTTTTGTTCAGAAAGTGAAGTCACTTGTTGAAACACACCAGCAGATTGGGCACCACCTTGTGTTTCCATCCGCATACAACCACCAGTTTCTGAACAAATAAGAGTGCCGCAGTTTGCTTGAGGATTTGTGGAACTCAGGCGCAGAGCAATTAAGTCACCAGGAACTTGACCTACATCAGCGACTGGAACCCCTGCTAACTCGGCTTCTATTTGCCGCTGGTCTTGGGCAACAAAGTGAATTTTTGTGATGTCGTAATCATCACTTTCTCTTTGATAAGAAACAGGCTGCCATTGTAAGCGACTTGCCAGCCAACTTAAAAATAAAAGTGCTTGTACGGGGCTGCCTTTTTCGTAATCAATGTTAACTCTGTCTACTTCTGTCAGGGCAGCACGACGTTGGGGTGGGTCATAAGCTTCAGCGGTTAACTCCTGCCATCCTGAGAGACGACGCCAGTTCAGGTCAGCTAGAGGGACACCTGATTCTACTAATTCTTGCAAGCTGAGCAAATCAGATTCTGGCTTGTTAAAGTTGCAAGAGTCTACAATAACGTTGTTGCATACTGCCGAGAGTCGTTTGAACAGTCCATTGTTAGGGTCTGGGGTTGCCTTCCACCAGAGAAACTTGGGTAAGCCACCAATTAACAATGCCGGAATCATACCACCGACCCGTTCCAAAGCAGCAGCAGTTCCTGTTAAAGTAATGTACTCGCAGCAAACAAGTGTATTTGAGGACTGCTTTTGAATTGGGCAATAAGCAGACACTTGAGCCTTCACCCCAACATCTTCCCCAGCGATGGGAGACAGGGCAATGATGCGACAGGGGTTGCGGATGGCAATTTCATCAGCAATTCGAGGACTACTGGCATCTGGAACATAAGACACACCGCCAGAACCGTTATCTGCCGTTGCGCCATTACCATGACGTTTAGCAAGTGTTTCCCGCAATACGGCGCGGGTTTCCTCTGTTGCTGTTCCAGTTTCTGTCAAACCATAAGTTTTCTGCACTTCTCGCAGTGCTGCTTCCATCTGGGGACCGAGAATACCATCAATCGGACCTCTGTAGAATCCCAAAGCCGCCAATAGATGCTGGGTTTCTTCGGGTTCGTAAACCACTAAAGTAAATGTTGTGGCACGAGTGGCTGCAGGAAGCGCACCGTCATCACCGGCAATACCGTAGCTTTGCCAAATACGACTCAGTTCCGCTTCAATTTCTGTAAGCGAAACATCCTTGGGAGCCTGGAGTGAAAAAATCGTAGGAGCTTGGGAAGTCATAGCAAATTTTAGATTCCTGATTTGAGATTATTTAGTTATTAGTTAATAGTTATGAGTTGTTAGTAGTTAGTTGTCATACTAGTCACTAACTACTAACTATCAACCACCAACTAGTCTAAAGTCTGCGCCAGCGGCGACCATCCTGGTTGATCAACAATTCTGCTTCGGCTGGTTCCCAAGTGCCAGCTTCATACCGGGGAACAGATGCCGGGTCTGCAGGCGCATCCCAAACGGAAAGGATTGGTGTGACAACCCGCCAAGCGGCTTCTACTTCGTCTCCCCGTGTAAACAATGTCTGATCGCCCATCATACAATCTAAAAACAACCGATCATAGGCATCGGAAGTTGCTTGTATGCCAAAGGAACCATAAGTAAAGTCCATGTCAACAGAACGGGTACGAAATTCCGCTCCTGGCATCTTGACCTCAAAGCGCAGAGAGATTCCTTCATTAGGCTGAATCCGCATTGCCAAAATGTTGCCAGCCATTTGTTGAGCGGCGGATGGAAACATTCGAGAAGGAACTTCGCGGAAGTGGATCGAAATCTCACTCACTTTTTTTGGCATTCGCTTACCAGTACGCAGGTAAAACGGAACTCCTTGCCAACGCCAGTTATCAACCAAAAACTTCACAGCAACATAGGTTGGTGTTGTGGAATTAGGATTAACCCCTGGTTCTTCATGATAACCAGGTACGGGTTGACCCTTCATCCACCCAGCGCTATACTGACCTCGCACTGCGGAACGATGTAAATTTTGCACATCTGCTAAGCGAGTCGCCTGGAGTACTTTCACTTTTTCCGTACGGATACTGTCGGCATCTAGAGCATTAGGAGGCTCGATCGCCGTCAGGCAAAAAAGTTGCATTAAGTGATTTTGCAACATATCCCGTAGTGCACCGGAGCTTTCATAGTATCCAGCGCGGTCTTCGACTCCCACGGTTTCTGCTACAGTAATCTGAACGTGGTCAACAAATTGACGATTCCACAAAGGTTCAAAAATCGCATTGGCAAAGCGAAACACCAGTAGATTTTGAACTGTTTCTTTTCCAAGGTAATGGTCAATTCGATAGACTTGCTCTTCTTTGCAATATTTCTGTACCACTCGGTTGAGACTTTGGGCAGAAGCCAAGTCACGACCAAAGGGTTTTTCAATCACGAGACGATGTTTGTATGGGTCTTCCAGCATTCCGGTAGAACCAAGCTGTCTAATTGCTTCTGGAAAGAAATTCGGTGCAACAGACAGGTAGAACATCCGGTTTCCACGTGTTCCCCTTTTCTCGTCTAACTCACTTAAGAAATTCTTCAGTTTCTGGTAACTTTCGGGCTTATCAATATCACCAGAGCAGTAGAACAGACCTTGGGAGAAGTCTTGCCAAAGTTCCTCTGGACCGACACCGCCATGGGCTTCTTCCATGCCCTTGCGCATCTGTTCGCGGAAGTATTCGTGGCTCCAGTCCCGACGTGCTACACCAACAATGGTGGTTTCTGGTGGAATGCGCCGTTCTTGTCGCAGTTTGTAAAGTGCTGGTACTAGTTTGCGCCAAGTAAGGTCACCAGAAGCACCAAAGATCACTATGATCTGAGGTTCGGGCATCCGTTGCTGTTGCAGACCAACCCGCAGGGGATTTTCTAGCAGACTGACCATAACAATTTTGGATTTTAGAGGTGAAATTTGCAATTAGAGATTGAGAGTTGGGTTGTAGCCAGATTTTAAGCGCTTGCTACAACCCCAGTGACTACACTGGCGACAACTGTCTGACCTTTGTTTCTAGAGAACTCATTAGGGATTCAAAGGGCTTGACAAATTTATCGATACCATCAACGAGCAATTCGTCCATCACTTTGTTGATATCGATGTTGATGTCTGGGTCTTTGAGACTTTCTATGAGTTGGTACGCTTCTTCTACACCTGTTTCAATACGGCTTGCGACATCGCAATGGTCAGCGCAAGCTTCAATCGTTACAGGTGGCAGGGTGTTAACTGTGTCAGGACCAATCAACTCATCGACATACATCACGTCGCTGTAGCTGGGGTCTTTGGTGCTGGTGCTTGCCCACAGTAGGCGTTGTACGTTAGCACCTTTGGCAGCCAAAGCTTTCCATTGCTCAGTCTGAATAATCTTTTTGTACTCTTGATAAGCAATCTTAGCGTTGGCGATCGCGACTTTTCCTTTGACAGATTTGAGCTTGGCTTCTACAGTAATGTCATCAACGCCTTTTTTCAACTTGGCGTCAATCTTACCGTCAATGTTGCTGTCAATGCGGCTGAGGAAGAAGCTGGCTACAGAGGAAATTTTGCTAATGTCTTGACCTTGTGCCACCCGTTTTTCTAAGCCGCGAATGTAAGCCCAAGCTGTATTGACGTAACTTTGAACGGAGAATAGCAAGGTGACATTGACGCTGATTCCTTCTGAGATCACTTGCTCAACGGCTGGCAAACCCGCGTCTGTACCGGGAATTTTAATCATGAGATTGTCACGACCAATTTCTTGGTAGTAGCGACGGGCTTCTTTGATTGTTGCCTCGGTATCATGAGCAATGGTTGGTGGAACTTCGATGCTGACATAACCATCCAATCCATCTGTTGCATCATAAACAGGGCGGAGGATATCACAGGCGTTACGGATATCTGCAAAGGCTAGCGATTCATAAATTTTGTATGTTGGTAATCCAGCACGGACTCCAGCTTCAATATCGGCATCATAAATTGCGTTACCCGCGATCGCTTTTTCAAAAATCGCTGGGTTAGAGGTAATTCCACAAATTCCTTTATTTTCAACGAGCTCTTTGAGCTCTCCAGATTGAATAATATCACGGCTCAAATTATCCATCCAGATGCTTTGACCGTACTTCTTGATTTCTAATAGTTGATTAGTTGCCATGACCGTATTGTTTGACTCCTGCTGAATAATGTGTCCAAGTAACGTTTTTTCGGTTGTTTGCGAACTATTGGTTGTGGCTTATTGGTTGTTAGTTGTTCTACTTACCAATTACTACTAACCATTAATCAATAACTGCTAACCACTAACCTCTGACTTATGGCTGACGTGCTTTTGTACTCAAAACGGAAATTTTCACACTTTTTTAGTGACCGTTTTGAATGAAAGACTCTACCTTGGCAACATCTTTTGGGCTTCCAATGATCAAGGGCGTGCGCTGATGCAGTTTTTTCGGTACCATGTCTAAAACATTGACGTGTCCTGTGGTGGCGCGACCGCCTGCTTGCTCAATAACAAAGGCTAGGGGAGCAGATTCATACAGCAAGCGTAGTTTTCCTTCTGGTTTAGGAAGTGTCCCTGGGTAAAGAAAAACACCACCTTGAAGCAAAATTCTGTGGATGTCACTTACCATTGCCCCACTATAGCGAGCGGTGTAGCCTTCTGTTCTGTGGACATAGCGAACGTATTCCCGAATTGATTCATCCCACTGCCAAAAATTCCCCTCGTTAACGCTGTATATGGGACCATGTTCAGGAATCCGGATGTTTTCTTCTGTGAGGATAAACTCCCCTAAACTGGGATCAAGAGTAAACGAATGAACTCCCTTACCAATAGTATAGACCAGCATTGTGCTGGGACCATACAGTATGTATCCCGCTGCAATTTGCTTGCGCCCAGGAGTTAGCAGATCAGCAGCTTCACCATTGAGGTCAGTTCCCTCTTGTTGCCGAATCGCGAAGATAGAACCCAAACTGAGATTTGTATCAGTGTTGGATGAGCCATCAATCGGGTCATACAAAAGAGTGTAACGACCAATGGGACAGTTTTCAGGAATATAGTAAGGGTTTTCCATTTCCTCGGAAGCTAAGCGACAGACTAAACCGCTTTGCTTGAAAACCGAGATAAAGACATCATTGGCATAGACATCCATCTTTTTGACGGATTCTCCCTGCACATTGACTTCCCCTGTAAACCCAAGAACCCCTTCCATTAAGCCTGCGCGGCTCAAGCGACGAGCAATCAGTTTGCCTGCAAGGGCAATCCGATTCATCAGCGCACTCAGATCCTGCGCTTCTGGCGAAAAGCTCTGAAGTTGCTGTAGGACATGACGGGATAATGTTGTACAATCTCGATCTAACGCCTTGTCAGTTACTTCATTGGTAACCGACTCTAAAGTTTCCGGCGCTCTTGCCATTTTTATCCTCCCTAGAGACTAGGTGTTTATTTGGTTCATCCCGTGTGTTGCAACTTTTGGTTGCTGCCTCTATCTTAGAAAGGTAATTTGACAACTTAAATGTGATTTTAGATAAACTAAAGAAATGAACCACCTGTTGGTCTCTTGCAAAGCTAAGTGATCCGTTTACAATGCTTCACTTGAGTATGTCTACTTATTCAACATAGAAATTCAGATACACTAGTTTCTTGAGAGACTGGACTATACGCTCATACTAGACTTGGTGAAGAAATCAGTAAACTTGATAGACGCAAGAAACACTGACGACTGTGAAGGTTGTTGTTATGTCACCACTTGCAGAGACAGCCAGAGAATATGTTGGGAAAAAACCAAAAGAAGCAATTTTTCCGCATCTTATGTGTTAAACCTTGCTAAGTATAGTTTAGCATTTTAAAAACCGACTCGTCATGACTATTGTTTTGGAGTCACAACTTGTCGGGGATAACTTTCTTTGAATTGTTTTAATTTATTGCTTCTAGATATTTCAACGCTCAATAGCTTGCATAACTAGAAAACGATTTGCTACTATGATAGTCCATTACTACTAAGACTGTTACCTTTTCACCCAGCTACCTCGTCGCTCTTCCTCGCGCGGTTTAGCCTTATTAACTCTGAGTTGGCGACCCATCCATTCAGCACCATCCAACTCTGTAATGGCCGCATCCTCTTGGGCATCTTCGCTCATATCTACAAATGCGAAACCGCGCACTCGACCAGTGTCGCGGTCAGTAGGTAAGACAACTCTTTTGACCTCGCCGTATTCTGCAAATACTACTTTTAAATCTGCTTCTGTGGCGCGGTAGGAGAGATTTCCAACGTAAATAGTCATGTGAATCACGTAAGTCGCAACGAAAAGCAAAGAATTCAACTTGAAAACAGTCAAAACGAATAGCAAGCATTGCTTTCGCCTCGTCTGCTGCACCAATGACAAATGACTTAGTAGGAAAGCACGCAAACACAGTGCCACCTTATTAACAAGTCAAGCAGTGATCATGCTGAATTTTTGCATACGCCCCATATCATACCTGATTGTGTCAATTTTCAAAGTATGAGATTTTACAAAGACTTATAAATTAAGATTAGCTTGGCTTATAAGTGCATATATACTTATAGTTGAGAAGACAAGTTGTCAAATACACCTATTTTTGAGATACGAATATTTTCCCAGAACTTAAACGAAGATTTTAGAGCGATACACCAAGAAAACAAAACGAACCAAACAGACTTGGTTCGTGAATAAATAAGCTCTTTGAGCAGATATGTTGACGGGAACTAAATTTTATTCGATGTTAATTGACTGAGGACCACTCGCTTTGCCATTATGTGCCTCGGTGGTTGCAGTGGTTGTGCTTGAAGTCGTGTGAGTACTTGATCCAAGTTGTTGAGAGAGCCAGCTTTTAACAGGGTCATCAGCAAGGTTGAGTCGAAGCAAACCAGAGACGAACCCACCTAGAAATGAGACTGGGTGCTGGGTGAATTGTTTAAATATTGGTGACAACTCATCAAAGAACATGAAGAATCTCCTGGCACTTAGTGAAAAACTATAACTTTTCAATTGATCGTAACGTGTCGGGCGATACTTTCCTTAGCAGGTTATCGTTTTAGAGGCTTTGAGTGCTGTGTCAAAAGTCAAGCTGATACTGCACCTATGAAAAATGGAATAAGCAGTGGCATCTTATTATAGGGCGCTTCTCAATTTAATAAACCAGGGGATAGGGGCGGCAATGCCGTGCCCCTATGAAAATCTGTGGTTCAATTCACTGAAAATAGCTATAACTAGAACCACCGCTCTTATTCTCGAATATTATTTACATCGAATTTTGTTCAGGCATCATGCATTTATCAGAGTCGCAACCTGCAGGTCCTGCTTCCATTAACTCACCAAAATCATAGCGGCTCAAAACAGTGTGAAAATCATCAGTTTTGCGACGCATTTCGACTTGCTTAATGAACTGCTCGTACCGTTGTTTTGTTATTGGCTCAAATGGCAAGCGAGGAAAAGTTTGAAGGTCATCAAACCGCGCTAGAAGTGCAGCGCTAATATAGCCTTCATCATCTCGGATAGTTTCATATATGCGAGTTCCTAAAGCTTCAACTTCATTTTCTCGCAACTCAATGGTAGCAGAGGTGTTATGTGTAACATAGAATTTCTGCACTTGCATATAAAAATCCATCTGAGCGATCGCATTAAATTGACTGATGTCTATTTCATCAGCACCTGGTAAATCAGCCCAGGAAACAGCAACCGGAATTTCTACCAACCATTCACTCACTCGTGGATCAAAGGGATCATTTAACAAGTTACCCTGTTCATCTTTGTCAGATTGAGAGGGAATGACATTGTATCCATAGTCAATACAAGCCAAAGCTACAGGATCATTTTTACGGAAGGTAATCCGACGAATAAATCTTTGCGCTTTTGGGGGATGCCATCCAGGGCTGGCACCTGTTAATAATGACTTGGTACCGCTTGGTTGGACCGTTGTACAGCGATTTGGACGCTTTAGACCGTGGCGATCGCAATAATCCCAAATAACGCGATGCACAGTATCTTTCCAAAAACTGAGATATTCTTGCTCTTGACGCTTGAACGCTAATCCTTGAGAGGTTGCAGGTCTTCCTTGTTCCCACCAGCGCAACCAATCAACTCCAAAAGCATGAACAAAGAAATCAAATAACCCTGTGAAAGAAACACCCACAATCGGGTCTACTTTCCGGCTGTACTGATAGCGAGGTTCAACAAATTCGTGATGTAAAAGTGCTGCTACAGACAGTGCACCAGCGGTGAAAGCCTCCTCTTGTTCTTTGTAGTTAGTTGGATCAATTTGATTGAGGTGAACTTCAGACAAATTACAGTGAAAATTTGAGCCGATAATTTCCAATTTGTTACCCTAGAGGCTTTTTATCCCCTAGTTCTACGAGTTCCTTATTCCCCGTAGATCCGACTATATTTTCTACTTATGATTGAAAATCACATAAGTAGCCGGAGACTCGTGGAGCCGTTCTTAATAACGGGGGTAAAACCCAGATTATATTCTTTTTAAACTCCAGATGTGACTGTTTATTCACGGTTTAAAAAGGTTCACTCTCTAGTCTGTACGGTGTTAGAGGTGCTTTAGTTCCTCTGATTACCTCGGTATTCCCAATCGCAGGGTTCACCGAATTTCCCCGGTTTTTTACGTGAGGCAAAACTACTTACCACACGGATTTAATCCATAGCGAGCTAAACGATGTTCTAACTCAATTTCGGGAATTTGAGGATAATGCTCTTGTAACCAATCTTTAGCTTTCCCCAAAGCATAAGCCTTGAGAAAATCTACTTTTTGTTCATAATTTCTGATAAGGTCGCAGTTAGCTCTCGCGACTGCTTCACCTGCCCATTGAATCGCACCTTCACCACTGTAATACTGTTTGCGGACAGCATCAATACATTCTTCTAATGTGGGTTTCTGGTGAAACACTCTCGTATGGTTTGCCATCCTCAGAGCATCCCGCTCTGGATCGATGCGCCAATTACCATTTTCATCCTGTTGCCAGAGATTTGCCTTAGCATCGGCAAATAAATTATCGTCACTAGAACCTTGACGCATGCCAGCTGAACGCCTAATGTTACCGGCAACAATTGTGACAGCAGCTTGGTCAATCAATAAACAGCATTCAACAGAGTTTAACTGTCTTCCTACAGCTTTATTCAGGATCGATGCACAACGCTCGTACAGTTCTGGCAATTTGACAGGATTCGCAACGCCTCCAAAGCCATTTAGCGGCTCACCAGCTTGACGTACATCGCTAATATCAACAATGACTTGGATCTCTCCAGAAAAGCGTTCATCGGTTGAGAGTTCCAATAGGCTTTGATATGATTTCACCCAACCTTGACGGCTATCACCAACGAAAAGGGTGACGAGATTGCCTTCTACTTTTACCTCTGTCTTCTCACGACGCTCATCACGAGGAATACTACCAAGCTCGCCACGCACTGTAATATGCAAGCGATTGCGGATGGGGGGCAGCTGATTAATATACTGTGGTTCTAGAACTGCTCCAGTACCGCAGCCCATCATTGCTAAATCCATCATCAACCCGAAAGCGTTCCAGTCTTGCAAGTTGGTAGAAGTGCAGTTATACGCCCCAGAAAAGTTCCTTTGCTCTTTTAACCAGTTGGTACCACCAACCCACAACCAACGTCCACTAGGTAATGCTTTTAGGTTTCGCTGCATCCGCTCTAGGATGTCAGCCTCATGGGGAAGCAGCTTCCCTAGAGTTATTAAGCCTTGGAGGGTGCGATCGCACACCTGCTCCCAGTTCTCCCTGACGCCAGCCTCTTTACGGCGGCTGTAGGTTCTAAAAAAGACTGGGTTGGCAGCTGGGGCGGTTTCTGGAAATTTTGCACTCTGGCGTTTTTGTTTTAGCTCACGAACCATAGATAATCAAGCCTTGTTGCTCGCTGACATGCTGACATAGATTACGACTATACGCCAAGTGAATGAGAGGGTAAAGATTGAAAAATTGTTAGATTTGCGCTACGTGTAAAGCTGCACTGATTACAGTATAATATTCGTATGTTTGTTGCCCCTTGGCGTTCTCTTATCGCCCGTGCCCTTCATCGTAATCGTAGCCAGCCATACTCGCGCTACTTTCAACTGGCAACTGTCCAAGCTGACGGACGCCCTGCTAATCGTACTGTTGTTTTCCGGGGCTTTCTAGGCGATACCAATCTGCTTAAAATCATCACCGACACACGTAGTCAGAAAATTGACCAAATACTTGATCAACCTTGGGCAGAAGTTTGCTGGTACTTTACCGTAACTCGTGAACAATTCCGTATTTCAGGAGAATTGGCGCTCATCGATGCAAGTCATTCTAACCCAGAACTGCAAAAAGCGCGTCGGTCAACGTGGCAAGACCTTTCAGATAATGCCCGTTCACAATTCGCTTGGCCCCCTCCTGGAAAAACTAGAGGTCAGCAAGAGGCTTTCTCACCGCCACCTCCTGATCCCGCTAACCCCCTACCTAACTTTTGCCTGTTATTACTCGATCCAATTGAGGTGGATCACCTAGAACTGAGGGGCGATCCCCAAAACCGTTGGTGTTATTTGCGAGATCAATTTAACACTTGGTCTACTACTGAGATTAACCCATAAAGAATTTCTACTCAGTAATGAGCTTAGTTCAGGTGATCGCGTATCTTGTCTTTGATTTACTCAATACAAAAGATACATAGGCAGAAGAAATTATAATTACTCACTAATAATTTACAAGAATTCACCAAAATTTTGGTGATAACAAATCTTGTTGGCTTCAGTACAGTTGTATGTGGTGTTGCTTACAAAGCAAAACAGCCAAGGAACAAGTTCCTTGGCTGTTTTGCTATTCAAACTCCTTCACTAATGAAAGATTGACTAATTTGTGAGTTAAATACCAGAACCGTCTAGAAATTCTTCTATGACTCTATTTTCTAAGCGACAACTGGTACGAGTCTCAGTCAAGGATGCCTCTTTAGTTAATATGTGAGAATTTGAGGCGTGAAGTCTTTGCAATGCTTGGTTAACGGAAGGAACTGAAACTTTTGGCTGTGATTGTTGCAACTGTTGAACTTGTTGTTCCAGTTGCTCAATGCGATCTACTAAAGCACGTATCACTTGGGCTTCAGCATCTGGTAAGCTTCCATGTTCTAATGGATTTACTCGAACACCAGAGCGATGGATAATTCGACCAGGAACACCAACTACAGTACAGTCAGCCGGCACATCACGCAAAACAACTGAGCCAGCACCAATACGAACATTGTTGCCAATTTGGATGTTGCCTAGTACCTTCGATCCAGCGCCGACTACAACATTCTCACCCAAAGTAGGATGCCGCTTACCGCATTCTTTACCCGTACCACCAAGGGTAACACCTTGATAAATGAGGGTATAATCTCCTACAATCGCCGTTTCCCCAATCACTACACCCATTCCGTGGTCAATAAACACACCATGTCCAATGACTGCACCAGGGTGGATTTCAATTCCGGTCAAAAACCGAGCGATGTGGGAAATCAGACGAGGGATAAAGGGAATACCAGTGCTATGTAGCCAATGAGCCAGCCGATAGAACAGTAAGGCTTGCAAACCGGGGTAGCAAAACAATACTTCCAACCAGTTACGAGCAGCTGGATCGCGTTCAAATATGATGCGGAAGTCAGCAATGAGTGTAGATAGCACGCTTCTAGTACCCGAGTTTTGCCAATGAAGTCAAACTCTATCTTAGCGTTCTAGGTGCCCTGCATAAAGCTATTAGTTGTTGATTGGTAAAGGCACCACAATCTAAAAATATAGGACGACAAAAAAGCAGGGGAAGAGGACAAGCCTTTCCCCTGCAACCTCTGTACTCCCTGCATCATAAATAACTACAGATTTTTTTGTCGAAATTTCGGATTTTGGCTAGCGATTGAATTGGAAAAATATGCCGCCTTTAAGCAGTTGTGTATCGCTACCATAGCTGCTAACTGTAAGCGATCGCAGGTTTTGAAAAAATGGTTTGCCCAAGACTTCCACAAACTTAAGTATTGGTAGTTGACGCTCTAAAATGTCCCGACTCTCTGTCCAATCGATATAGACGTAGCCTTGATTGGGTTGAGGAATAGCAGCGATACTCTTTTGGAAATTACGACTGTCAATTAAGGAATTCTTCTTAGCTGTCAAAGCTTCATTTATTGCCTCAACAGAGGATGCGAAAATCTCGTAATTGCCTATATCGGCACGCACTCCCACTACCTTGGCTTGGATTGCGAATGAGTCTCGGTCTTTTGCTTCAGTAGATTTATTGACAGCAGCTGTTAATTGTGTCCAAGCCGAGATTGGTTGTTTATCTAAGGTGAAGGAATTCAGCGAAAGTCCTCCTGATGAGGCAAGTTCATCCAAATGAGAGATAGTTGCAGGTGTTTTCTCTGATTTTTCTGCCACAAAAATCCAATCAGGAGTTGTTTGCTCTCCACGGGGCAACAATCCTATGGCATATTCTCCTTGTACCCAGTTAAAAATATCTTCTCTCCAGTTTATACCCCATTGTTTTTGAACTTCTGCCAAAGCTGGCAGCAATCTAGAAATCACATCTTCTTCAGAAGCGGATAGGACGGCTGTGACTTGTTTCCAGAGTTGAGCTAAATCACTCTCAGCCAAACCGCTCAAATTTGACCCCGCAACTGCCAAACTTGCTGATACTGGGATGTACTGCAAGGCACCTACAGGCTGAGACAGTTGTGCAGATGAAGGTAAAGTTTCATCTTTAGCCAGTAAAGCAGTTTCAGCTAGCAATCCATTGGAGTTTGAGACGAGAGAAATAATTTGACTATCAAAGGTTTGAGCATCAGGTTTTAGTCCTTGCCATTTTGCGACTATCGGGAGATTCAAGAAAGCAAATACCTGTGCTTTTTTGGGCAGTTGTTTTATGGCTTGTTGGTATTTGCTAGAACTGGTCAAATTGAGGTCACTAACCTGTGCGTTATTAATTGCCTCTCGCAGCACTTTTGGATCATTGCCAAACAGGACAAATTTATCGCCTATAACTGCACCAGCGAGACTATTTTGGTTTTTGATCTCCCCCTTTTGAGATGGATTTGGAGGGACTTGATTGTCGTAAATCAGCTTCACGCCTTTGTACTGTTCAGTTGCTAAGTTTGCCCCAGCCAATGCCCGTTTGGAAAACAATAACTCGATAAATTCGCGGCTTTTCTCCGGTTGAATAGTTGCTAATGCCATAAGATATCCTGGCTGTTGTCCGTTCTCAGAGTCGCGGTCAATATCTAAATCAGTGACAGCCAGTGTTATTTCATTCCCTAGCCAAGGTTTAATATCCTCTTGATAATCTATCCGCGTATTAGCCAGCAAACTTGTTTTTATTTTTGATAGTTCCTCATCACGCTCAAACGCCTGCAAGCGTTCAGGATTCACTAGCATTGACACAATGACTGGTGCTTGTTTGGACACGAACATGGCAGCATCTGGCTGTTCAGTAGAGGGGCTGCGGGTTAGGGGACTTTTGGTAAAAAACCCGTTTCCGTTACAACCAGTGATACCAATCAACAGCAGGATGATGATACCCACTGCCATGACTCGGAAAAATGAGCGTTGTGTCATAATTTTTACATAAACCGCTAGGGGCGCAAACACAAATAATTAACTACCTAATGAAATTATCGAAAGCAATTTTGTGACTAGAAATTAGTTTAGTACTGAAATCCACCAAGAAAGAACTCAGAACGAGAGCTATAGATTCTGGGCGATCCCCAAAGAACAAAGATTTTCTGTCAACATGATATGTATAGGATTTAGGATTTTTATCAAAACTTCATGGTAGGCAAACCTTCCGAAATATCCATCACCCAAATTAGTGTAGAGGAACTGGCACAACGCCTGTCTTCGGCTGATTCAAGTCTCCAGCTTGTAGATGTGCGTGAACCACAAGAGCTGGCGATCGCTCACATTGACGGCTTTGTCAATTTCCCCTTGAGTCAGTTTCCCGATTGGGCAGATCACGTCAACACCCGCTTAAATCCTCACGCTGAAACCCTTGTCCTGTGTCATCATGGGATTCGTTCTACTCATATGTGTCAGTGGTTAATCGTTCAAGGGTTTACAAATGTGAAAAACATTGCGGGTGGAATTGATGCTTACTCAATGTTGGTTGACCCTTCAATCCCTCAGTATTGACTCCTGTTTTGTATCAAGCAGATATTATGTCTGCTGGCACTGACGATGCTAGCTTTCCTTTGCTATCCTTAGCACAAGCTAGGATAGCCTCAAGCCCTGACGGGAAAATCTTTGTACTCTAACTGCTTGCAGTGTTTGGCTATCAGCAAATTAGTAGTTTGAAATACAGCGACTTTAAGAAGCTTATGGAAATATGCATAAGTAAGGGGCTAATTTACTTAAATCCAACGGCTTTTTTCGCAAAGTTTTTCTGTATCGAAAAGCACTTTTTGTAGCGATACTGAAACCCAATTTTTGTTTCCTTCTTTTTACTTATTCCTGTACAAGTCAATAGTTTGCTATCTTGCTTTACTACTATGAATCTTTTTTGTTTGGAGTTTTCTCCAAAAATTTTTCAAACTTTGCTTAAAATTCGGCTTCAGTAAAAAATTCCCTATGCAAGTTCACCTCACAAATCGTCAACAGCACATACTTTCGGCAACGATACGTCATTATATAGCGACAGCGGAACCTGTTGGTTCTAAAGCTCTTGTTGAGGAGTACAACCTAGGTGTGAGCTCAGCAACAATTCGTAATGTAATGGGTGTGTTGGAAAAAGTTGGGTTACTATACCAACCGCATACCTCTGCGGGACGTGTACCTTCCGACTCTGGCTATCGCATCTATGTTGATCAGCTGATTACACCTTCTGAAACCTTAGCACGAGAGGTAGAACTGTCACTGCAAAAGCAGCTCAAGTGGGAGGATTGGAGTTTAGAAGCTCTCCTACAAGGAGCTGCGCATATTTTAGCAACTTTGAGTGGTTGCATTACTTTGATTACCATGCCGCAAACCGCGACAGCAGTGTTGAGACATTTACAACTGGTACAAATTGAAACGGGACGGGTGATGCTGATTGTGGTAACGGATGGGTATGAGACACATTCAGCATTGATGGATTTACCACCATCAAAAGAAGATACACAACCAGATGCACAAGTCATCGACCGCGAGTTGCAGATTGTCTCTAATTTTTTGAATAGCCACCTGCGGGGGCGAAGCATAACTGAATTAGCGAACCTTGAATGGAGCAAATTAGACCGAGAGTTCCAAATATACGGTGAATTTTTGAAAAATTCGCTTGCAGATCTCGCTCGTCGCACTCTCACACCATCTGCAAACCAAATCATGGTTCGCGGTGTTGCTGAAGTTTTGCGTCAGCCAGAGTTCTCACAACTACAGCAGGTGCAAATGCTTATCCACCTGTTGGAAGAAGAACAAGATCAACTGTGGCGCTTAATATTTGAAGAGCATCCGGAAGCTGAGGAAGTGGGTAAACCACGAGTCACTGTTCGTATAGGTTCAGAAAACCCTCTAGAACCTATACGATCCTGCTCATTGATTTCTTCCACCTACCGCCGGGGCTCCGTATCATTAGGTAGTGTAGGAGTTTTGGGACCAACGCGTCTAAATTATGAAAGTGCGATCGCAGTGGTGACTGCTGCTGCTGATTACCTATCAGAAGCTTTCAGTTATTTCAATCCTCAGTAGGGATTAGTTAATTCGGGTATATCCGAAACCCATCAAACAACCCATCAAACAAAAGCAGAGAAATGGCGCAATTTATGGCGGCAACAATTCATTATTGATCAGAACCAGCTTGAATCATGGTAAGAAAAATCGCCTTTGGAGCGCTATGGCTAGGAGTTATCACCTATGCCTTTTTCTTTGCGCCTCCCAATCAACCCGATACATTTGAATTGATTAAAAATCTTTCTACTGGTCATTGGAAAGGGATTAACCCCTTAGTTGTGGCACTTTTTAACATGATGGGCGTTGTGCCTGTCATCTACAGCTGCCTTACATTTCTTGATGGTAGAGGGCAAAAAATTCCTGCTTGGCTGTTTGCTTCAGCCTCTTTTGCAGTGGGAGTGTTCGCCATATTGCCTTACCTAACCCTGCGAGAATCAAATCAAAAGTTCCCTGGTAGAAAGAATGCTTTTCTAACAATATTAGATTCACGCCTCATAGGTGTTGCCCTGACTCTCAGCACGGTTATCCTAATCGCTTATGGTGTAGGACAAGGAGATTGGGGAAATTTTGTTCAGCAGTGGCAAACCAGTCGCTTTATTCATGTAATGAGCTTGGATTTTTGCTTGCTTTGCCTATTGTTCCCAGCCTTGATAGGAGATGATATGGCACGGCGAGATATAAATAATCCCCAAGTTTTTTGGTTGATTGCATTAATCCCTCTGTTTGGTCCCTTGATGTATTTATGTCTACGTCCACCTTTACCAAAAGCAGGAGATGAAGTGATGCATACTCAGCAACAAAGCGCTGGAAACTAACATTATGACTCGAAAAATTGCTCTTTGGTTGGTGTGGGTTGGATTTATAACCTACCTGTTGTTATTGGCTCCTCCACTGCACTTAGAGGAAACTCTCACGTTGCTCAAAAATATCTTTACTCTAAACTGGGCAGATGTGAATCCAGTTATCCTATCTTTATTCTCCCTTGTTGGCATTTGGCTGCTCATTTACAGTAGTGTTCTGTTCTTTGATGGCAGAATGCAGTGGATTCCTTTTTATCCCTTTGCCATCGCATCCATTGCTTCCGGTACACTTGGTCTTATACCTTATTTGGCATTGCGAGAACCGAATCAACAATTTTCTGGACGGAAGGATGCTTTTTTACAGCTATTAGATTCTCGCTTCTTTGGTATTGCCCTCAGTTTAAGCACTCTTGGTTTGCTTGCTTATGCTTTTTTAGGGGATTGGGTAGGATTTTGGCAGCAGTTTCAGGGCGATCGCTTTATCAATGGCATGAGTTTGGCATTTTGCTTGTTTTGCCTACTCTTCCCGACTGTCCTTGGTGATGATATGGCACGACGAAGTTGGAATAATCCTCAAGTGTTTTGGGCAACTGCACTTGTCCCACTTTTTGGTCCACTTGTGTATCTTTGCCTGCGTCCACCAATAGCAGAAAACGTTGCTCAACAAACCTCAGCATCTTTTAGCAGTAGTAGGGTGAGATAGGCACTAGGGTGCGAGCTATAGCACTCACTAGTAAGATTATATGAACCTGACTTTAAAATAATGGGAAGACGACTTCATAAACAGGAGGAGTAGAAACATCAAGATTGTTCAAGATAAATGTCTTGATAACAGAAGAGCAACTGCCTATCGCCAAAAATCTATGTTTCTCTTCTTCTCTTCCCCTTTACTCGTGAACTGTTCCGTCGGGCATAGTTGCCCCACTCAACCCTACTCCCCTCAGATTTGCCCCTGCAATTTCTGCTTCACTCAGATCTGCATGATCTAGATATGCCCCATCTAGGTCTGCCCCATCTAGCTTTGCCCCCTTCAAGTTGGCTCCACTCAACTCTGCTCCTCTGAGGTCTGCTCCCGTGAGGTCTGTGTTACTTAAGTCCGCCTCCTTTAAGTTGGCTCCTCCTAGCTTGACACAGGTTAAGTCTGCTCCACTGAAATTTGCTCGCTTCAAGTTTGCCCCACTCAAATCTGCATCAACCAATTCTGCACAAATTAGGCAAACTTCAATCATTCTGGCATCAGCCAAAGAAGCTTCATTCAGTTTCGCCTGACTTAAATGTGCAGCAGTCAGGTCTGCTCCCCTTAAGTCTGCTTGAACCAAGTGTGCTCCAATCAAGTGTGCCCCAACCAGATTTGCATGAGTTAAGCAAACATGAACTAGGTTTACATTGCTAAAGTCGCGTTCTCCTGATGCGTATCGTCTCAAAAGTTCCTGAGCATCCATATCTTTAATCTCCTAAAAATTTGTCAAAATGTTGGGTAAATTAATTCAGTAATAAGCTTTTTATCAACCAGGTGTTAGCTTCATACAGCACACATCTTTCGCTGGTTTGTGAGTGTGGCTGTGAGTTTCTATGAGGGTTGATAAACTGGCATTTCTTGGTAACAATGACTACAACGCCAGTAAATTCCTTTCAAGTCTATATGACGGAGCAAAGTGTATGAGCAGCAAGGGCAAGTATGCTTACTTATCATCGGTTGATAGATATGTATGGCTGTATTTTCTTGGCAACTTCTACTTGCAGAAGAAGTCAACCCTTGAAGAGATTTATTTAAGAGTAATTGCATTTTTGACCTGTTTATTGTTAACTTTTGGTTTAAATTTCACTCTTCACTGCGGCAATTTGTAGTTGATTCCACAGTTCTTCTTTGTACTTAAAGTTTAAAATCTCTGAATTTTTGATTCCTAAAGCTTTTAAACATTTAACTATGTCTTTTTTCGTAAGTGATTGTGGCTGGAATTCTGAAGCCACAAAACGGGCAAAGTCGGGTGAGACAACTATAGGGATTAGAGTAGAAAAACTCATTGAAACCTCATGTGAGTATGAAATACCGCTAACCTCAGTAGATATTTCCATTAGAGGGTTTCGGAATTCACTTGAGAAATAAATATTTATCTAAAGAGGTCAAAATTTTGATTTCAGACCCCAATTTATCAAAAGTTCTACTAATACCGAGTTGCGTTCATAGGTGCCACCTCACCCCCGCCCCTCTCCTTAGCAAGGAGAGGGGTGCCCGGAGGGCGGCGTGAGGTTTTTGAATGCAACTTAGTATAAGTTTGGAAGCTATTCAAAGTTTCGAGTTATACCTCTGGGCTTGCCCTTAGATCTTGCCCATTCTTGACTCTAAAGTATGTAAAAGGAATATTTAGCAGATGGAAAGACCTAAAATCAAGAGCTTCCAGCTTAAAATACTTGCTACAAATGGCACGAGGGAACTTCTTCTATCTCAGTCCTAGCTCTATTGACTTTGAGAATACTACCCATCCACTCAGTGCCTCTAAGCATTTGAATTGCCGATATTTCTTCAGCGTTTGTTTCCATTTCTACAACAGCAAATCCTCTGTTCTTGCCAGTTTTCTGGCTCGTAGGTACGTGAACTTTCTTAACAGTTCCGTATTCTTCAAAAATTTTCCTGAGGTCATTTTCTTCAACCTCATAAGATATGTTACCTACATAGACTGACATACAGCACCTCTCGAACCAAATAAGGTGTAGAGATTTAGATCCGGGAAGGCGTCTATGGCAATGTGTCTATGGCGTAGTCACGTAGCCGAAAATAATTCTCTTTAGCTTAATCATAGCATAGAATATTTGATTACGCTTTTTGTCTGTGTAATACTTGTTGGGGCGTTGTTCCTAACAATTAGTTCTAATTAGTTCACCATAGTCATCTGTAGAACTAGGTGATGAGAAATTGGTTTAATGCCTCGTCTCTTTTATAAGCGAAAATAGTAAAATTTTCTGCCTTACTGAAACTCCATCCCCTAGGGGATGGAGTTTTGGGTTTTTACTCCTTTTATATATTTGAGACCTTAGTTATTGTTAGTTGTTGCTCGCCTCAACATATAAATCTCAGGCAATTGCCACCAAGGAACATGAGGATATTCATGATGTTCTTCGTGATATCCAAAGTGATAGCAGGTGAGAAATGACCACCAAACAGGACGTGAGATAGTTTGAGCGCGATGAGGTTGACTATATCCGTTTTTAGGCTCTTGGTGAGGTAAGAACGTGCCAAAATAAAATAGCTGCACTGAACTGAGAAGCGCGGGTATTGCCCAAAATAAATTGAGATTTGGCTTGGGTACGTGGAGTATGTAATGGGCAAAGTTATAGATAATTGTTAAGCTGATCATTTGCCCCCAACTCCAGTAATTCTTCATAAAATAAAAATACCAAGCAAAGAAATTTTTATGTTCCCCGTTGTGAAAATCTGGGTCTTTTTCACTCGCAGGATTGTGGTGATGCATCCAATGTTTTTTTAAGAGTTTTTCATAAGATAAAAAACCATAAAGGACTAGAGAGAGTGAACCAATAAAATGGTTGATTTTACTATTGACAGGAAATACGACCCCATGCATGGCATCATGAGTCGTAATAAATAATCCCGTATAAAGAAATGTTTGCCAAAGTACAGCTAGTAATAAAGTTAAGATATTAAATTTAGAAATATCTACAGAAAGTAAAAAAATCAAGCTAGTTGCCCAAGTTGTAATAATGACAATAGCAATGACGAGCCCTATGCTAGATTCACTGGTAACTTTTAGGTGAGGACTGGTCTTTTTTTCTAATTGTTGAATTTGTTGAATCAAGATTCTACTCCGTTTTAATTGAAAATTCACAAAAATGAAATTTACATAAGACACATTCCCCACGTGATAGGGCAATATCACTGGTAGTTAGTGCTACATTTTTTACATCATTAATATGAACTTTGTAGAAATATTAAGCTATTTTAACAATTGTATAGAAAACTGTCGTACCAAAAACTTTTTTCTTCTGGAGGTTGGTTGATATTGGCGTAATACAGCAAAATTCTGCAGAGAAATTCAGAAGCCACAACCTGGAGTTTTGAAAGTGTTAGCTGTTGCGTCTCTTCCATTCTGTATTATCTGTAGTGGCAATGAAAAATCTGCTAACTTCTAACTGTAGGCGGAGCTGACCTTGCTCCGCTGTTGAGTTCTGGGCTATTTTAAAACTAGCGAATAAGGTTGAGCACGTCGCGCAGAACGCTGTAGCCGTTTAAATCCCACAGAAGGTAAGCGATAAAACCAATCATTGCTAAGCGACCTTGCCAAAGTTCAGATTGTGGAGTAAACCCTGCCTTGACTGCATTGCGATCACTGCCATTGTATGCCTTTTCTGTTGCATCAGTAGGATAATTTCCCATTGTTAAGTTTCCTGAAGTATATAAATAACACTTTTCATAGTACTGACCCTTCTAATACGCGCTATCTGTCTGTAGTGCCAAAGCATTAGCTAGTCCAAAGGCTGAGATTTTCATGAGTAAATGTAAAGATTTATAGTACAAAAGGTTACTAAGAGTGAGATGAGCCTATGAAGTCAAGGATTTTTTCTAGACAAGTAGTGGTTAGGTATACCAAAAAAATTGAGAAATTGAAAATCTAACGTTAGTCAGAAGGTTTACTAAATTTTGTTGCCCAAACTATAGACAGTAAGCAAAGTTTTTTGACTCAAGAATATGGCTCCTACAGTACTTATTACAGGTGCTTCTGAGGGCATTGGCAAAGCTAGCGCTCTTCTGTTTGCTAGCAAAGGCTATGACCTGATACTCACTGCCCGTCACCCTGACAATTTGGAAAGCGTAGCACAGGAAGTCCAAAGCCTTGGTCGTCCAGCACCACTGACTATTCCTTGTGATGTGACAGATTCATCACAGGTGGATCATCTTGTGGAAAAGGCTTTGGATCATTACGGCTATATTGATATACTGATTAATAATGCAGGTATTTTTGCAGAAGGACCTGTGGAGAAGTTTTCTCTGAGCGATTGGCATCAAATTATAGATACCAATTTATGGGGATATATTCACACAGTTCATGCTCTTTTACCTCATTTCCTTCAAAGGAAATCTGGAACTATTGTGAATGTCAGTTCCATTGGGGGTAAAGTCCCTACTCCTTACTTGGTGCCATATTGTACAAGTAAGTTTGGTGTTACAGGATTAACAGAATCGATGCACGCGGAATTAAAGCCCAAAGGTGTTCACGTTTGTGGAATTTACCCCAATGTGATCAAGAGTCGTTTTCTGGAACGGGCTATTTTTCGTGGTCAGGATGAGCAGGATACTCAATCCCGTCGTGAGCAATTGGACAATGTCTTGAAAAATCCTGCTGTGGAGAAGCCAGAGGATGTGGCAAATGCCATCTGGGATGCCGTTAAAAATCAAAAGTCTGAGGTATTTGTTGGTTCAGCGAATTTGTCGCAAGCAATTTATCGATTGTTTCCAAGCTTGCTGCAGTGGGTTTCTCGGCAAGCATTGAAAAATCAAGATAATTGACGCTCCCCGTATGTAGCGAAGCGAAATGCGGGGATTCTTGTTTCACTGAGCAACCTTGCCTAGATTTGTTGCCAAATCTGGGTAGAGGGTCATCTCTCCACAAGCGTTAAAAGTTTCGGTGCGCCCCACCGTACTTAAGTCGTAATTAGTTTGTTTCAATGCCTTGTTCAATATGTTAATCGATGCGTTCAAATCTCTATCTAAAACACAACCACACCTACAAATATGAGTGCGAACTGATAGGGATTTTTTTCCAACCTCACCACATGATGAACAGTTTTGACTGGTGAATTTTGGGTCAACAGGTACGACAACTCGACCATAGATTTTGCCAAAATATTCTAACCATTGAGTGAACAACGACCATGAAACATCACTAATCGATTTCGCAAGCTTACTATTCTTAACCATGTTTTTCACTTGTAGTTTTTCGTATGCCACAAGGTCGTTAGACCTGACTACGCACAATGCTTGTTTAACGGCATTATCTTTACGCTGACGCGAAACTTTCAAGTGCTTTCTACCAAGACGGTTAATAGCTTTCTTACGATTCCTAGACCCTTTCTTTTTACGGCTAACTTGTTTTTGAAGACGTTTGAAAGCCTTCTCTGACTTACGTAAATATCTAGGGTTTTCTACAGTATTACCCTGCGAGTCAGTATAGAAGTGGTTCAGACCAACGTCCAAACCTATGGTTTTACCTGTAGGTTGAGTCTCTATATTCCGTTCTGCGTCTACACAGAATTGAACATAGTAACCATCTGAACGTTTAACTATTCTAACCCGCTTGATTTGTTTGATTTGGTAAAAGTGCAAGTCCCAAGTTCCAACTAACTTGAGCTGACCAATATTACATTTATCTGTGAATTTAATGTACTTGCGGTCGTCTGAAAGCTTCCATCCACTCAACTTATATTCTACTGAACGGTTATTTTTTTGGAATCTTGGATATCCCTTCTTACCTGAAATCTTAGCCTTGCAATTATCAAAAAATCTCTTGATGGCAAAAGCCGTTCTTTCTGCTGCTGCTTGTCTTGCTGAAGAATTTAATTTATCAGCAAAGTCAAACTCGTTGGCTATAACAGCAGTGTATTTATTCAAGTCGTAAGGCTTAACATATGAATTGTCCATCCAAAACCGCAAGCACTTATTACGGATAAATTTAGTAATCCGCAACGCTTCATCTATCTGTTGATATTGTCGCTCAGTACCTTTAGCTTTGAATTCAAAAACAATCATCTGCCTTTCATCCCCACACTCCGCCTGTGCTGCGTATGGGGTCTTCCCGGCAAATTAGATAAAAGCTCAAAATGGAAATCATTCTCTCACCGTGACTCGCATTCCCTTTTCGTTACGTGGTGGCGGTAGCGAAACATAGCTTCTAGCTGGACTTGTACAAGCCAACCACTGACAAATTCTACTGCTTGTCCACCAGGCATGGAAAAGGAAATCTCATCAGTCAACCTGGTTGTACCATTTTCTGCTTGAAACAGATGTCGATGCACCCAAGAATCAAAAGGTCCAGAGATTTGTTCGTCAGTAAACAGGTGATATTCCTCGTATTCTGTGTGGCGTGCTAACCAACGTAAAGGCAATGGTCCCAAGAAAAGACGAAACTCTGTGATAGCACCCTTGCCCAGTCCTCCTTCGCGACGGAGGACTTGAACAGGTTGCCAAGGTGGAGTTAGCAGTTGCAAAACATCTGGTCTTTCGTAAAATTTCCAAACAACCTCTACTGGTGCATGAATGACTGAGGAATATTTAAAGAGCAGCATCTCAACAATTTTCAATTTCGTAAATAATGACTGATAGTTAATGGTTGTTAGTTGTTAGTAGAATTTTTTAATGAAAACTAACAACTACACACTAACTATTCTTTATGACCTATTACCAAAAAATCTCTAATTTAAAATCAGTAGAAAAGTTTATTCATCATATTCAGTATCTATCTCTACATCCAACGTATCTTCATCAATGCGCACATAGAGAATATTTGGACGACAGCAGACTTGACAATCTTCTACGTAAGATTGCTGTCCACCTGCACTTAAATCCACGAAGGTCGTATTTGGTTCGCCGCAATAGGCGCAGTAGTATTCAGCTGTTGTTTGCATTTACAAAGTTTTCCTGGCGTTAGGAAGCACATGAGGCAAGAGAGAACTTGTGTTCCTCTAGGTTTAAAAATTAAACTTTTAAGGGCTGTAGTTCTTGTTGGGATGGGTTGAAATGACTGGTGGCATCAGTCAAGTGTTTTAGTAGTGTAGACTGCGGTAATGGTCCTTGCAAGTGATTCCAAGGTAAGACTTGGTCTGTTGACCAATGAGCATGAACGTAGAAATCCAAGTTGGGAATTTGTCCCTTGAGTTGTTTAAAAGCACGTTTATAGCTACCCAGAGAATCACCGAAATCACGAGTGAGTTCTAGAAGATGGGAGAGTCGGCGATCGCCCCTCGATAACAAAGCTTGAATGATTGACCAGTTGTAGCTTTCTGGACGAAAGTCTATGCCTTGAGGTTTCAGTTGTTTTTGCAAAAACTGTAACCGCTTTTCTGCTTGAGGGTTTACCCCAAACCACTGAAACGGTGTGTGTGCCTTGGGAACAAAAGTACTGCATCCTAGCGTTAACCGCAATCCAGGGGCGGCTTTTTTAATCTCGCGCATCATCGCCACGGTTGCATCTAAATCCTCTGGTTCCTCGCCAGGAATTCCAGCCATCCCGTAGAGTTTTAAACTAGATAAGCCCCCAGCTTTCGCATTCACTGCGGCTTGGATAATTTCGTCATTGTGCAACTTTTTGTTAATAATACGTCGTAATTTTTCCGAACCACTTTCTACAGCAATAGTCAGAGATTTTGTGTCTCTTTTCGCCAAAGTCTGTGCCAACTGCACTGTCACTGTATTTGTTCGCACTGAAGCGATGCTTAAACGTACATCATTGTACTTTGGCTGGCTAATATAGTCGAGTAAAGCCTCAAATTCAGGATGTTGGGTGACTGAAGCCCCCAATAATCCTAACCGATTTGTAACTGATAACCCTTTTTCAATCGCTGGAATGAGCGAACCTTCAACACTAGCAGTTCTAAAAGGCAGTGTGAGATAACTTGCTAAGCAGAAACGGCACATTTCTGGGCAACTTCTCACCACTTCCACCATATAAATGTTTTCCCAAGCCGCTTTTTCCGTCACCACTGTTGATGCTGAGAGAACATTTCCTCGATAAGTTTGCTTTTGCACCACATCTGGAATGAGGGTGGAAATGGGCACAATAGACTTTACAGCCCCATCTGCTGCGTGATACTCCACCTCATACAAACTAGGAACATAAATACCAGGAATTTGTGCTAACGCTTTAAGTTGGGTTTGTCTGTCGGCGTTCCTAACTTCTTTATAAGCTTCAATAAAATTCCCCAGCAAAGTTTCCCCATCCCCCAGCAAAATGACATCAAAGAAATCTGCAAAAGGTTCGGGGTTAGCAGTGAGTACGGGACCACCACCAAAAACTATGGGATGATTATTATCTCGGGCATTTGACCTAACAGGAATTTCCAAAGATTCCAACAGGTTTAAAATATTGACATAATCTAGTTCCCACGACAAGGAAAAGCCCAATAATTCGGGTTTTCTCGGCAATTGCTCGTGAGTGTCGGTGAAAAGACGACTCACCTGCACATCAGAACGCATGGCTAAAGTTGCCCATACCACCTGATAGCCAAGGCTAGTAATACCCACACAGTACTCATTAGGAAAGGCAAAGATGGTGGGGATAGCATCAGTGTCAGGGATAGCAGGGTTAAATAAAAGGCGTTCAGCAGTAAATACAGAAGATGTCACAGGTGTTTTTTATGAACAGGTTTATCTATATTTAATTTTAAGCCATAGAATTATAAGGTTAAAAAACAATGTGACGCCGTTAGCAAGGACAATCGGCAAAGCGTTTAGAGAAATTCCATAAATTAACCATAGAAGGATACCTGTGTTGAAGAAAATTAGCATAGCAAAGGAAACATCTTTAGCTGATTTCGTTTGCCATGTTTTTATCATTTGTGGCACAAAAGAAAATGTTGTTAATGTGGCAGCGACTAATCCTAGAATCGTAATCAAATCCATTTAATGCAACCCTTTGTATAAATTATTATGTTTTTTAATTCTCTAGCAAATTCTCTGTATACAACAATTCATCTAGCCCATCAATTAAGATATTCGCCTTGTCAAGAATTCCTTTGTCATCAAAAGAAGATGCAATACTGCATACGAGAGTATTAATATTTTTCTCCATATCCACAGGTAATTTTTTACAGAGATTGTTTGCAAATTGTATTAAACGTTTTTCACCTGGATGAGGCACAGAGTTAACAGCAAAAATAATATCAAAATAACTTGCTATTAATGCGGCTATCCGGTGGTTAATGCTGATAAAGTCATTACGGCTAATTGCCAATTCTATTTGATGTAGATAAGAAGAAATATTATTTCTTAAAATCGGATAATTTTTAGCAATGATTGCTCTTCTTAAAGCTTCTGGATAGGGTTGATTGGCTTTTTGTTGCAATCGTTGAAACCAATCGTTTCGGTCATACAAAGCTTTTGAATGCAAAACATTCCACCAAAAACAAGTGGAATAACCAACTGAGGCTTGATGCTTCACCAGTACAGAATCTAATTGTGCTTCAATCCATTCTGGTGAACGATACATAATATCAATACCAAGTCCAGAATTGGTATCTATCCACTCATCTCCAGGTTCCCAAAATTGATTATTTATTTCGCTGCGATTAGCAAATTTTCTGCTGATTTCTGCACGAATATTTATAGGAATTTCTTCTTGAATGTAAACATAAAAGTCTAAGTCAGATAATTCATCCCAGACGCTTGCTGTTTGAGAACCAGCTAAAGCAACAGCTATCACTTGAGGTAGTTTACTAAATTCAGTGGCTATGGTCTCAACTAAAGAGTTATTTAGAGGCATAATTTATACTTTGAGATACGATGCACAACCTTAAATATGCTACCAGTGAATTATCAACACGCTAGTAAAAAAAAAGGGTGCGTTAGGCGATCGCCATAACACACCCTTTTTTTATGAGTCAATTATCTTATAAGACCTTACACTGTCCGTGATGCCGTAACAGATGGTCGCATAGCACCAGCGCTACCATCGCCTCAACCATTGGAACAGCACGGGGTAACACACACGGATCATGGCGTCCCTTTCCTGCTAATACTGTCTCTTCACCCTCACGCGTGACTGTCTTCTGTTCTTTTCTAATAGTTGCCGTTGGCTTAAATGCGACACGCAAGATGATATTTTCACCGTTGGAAATACCGCCTTGGATTCCACCAGAACGGTTAGTTATGGTGCGGATTTCTCCTTTTTCATCTGTATAAAACTCGTCGTTATGCTCAAAACCAGTGAGCAGTGTTCCTGGAAAACCTGAACCAATTTCAAAGCCTTTGCTAGCTGGGAGAGACAACACGCCTTTAGCAATATCCGCTTCCAACTTATCAAAAACTGGCTCACCCAAACCTTTCGGTACATTTCGCGCCACGCATTCCACGACGCCACCAACAGAATCACCTTGTCTGCCAGTTTGCTCAATTAATTCAATCATCCGTTCTGCACATTCAGTATCGGGACAACGGACGATGTTGCTTTCAACTTGCTCTAAAGTCACGGTGTTGGGGTCAATACCGCCTTCCAAATCTTTGATACGCTTGACATAACCAATAACTTCGACATTGGCGACTTGACGGAGGATTTTTTTGGCGATCGCACCTGCAGCAACTCGTCCTATAGTCTCCCGCGCCGATGACCGACCTCCTCCCTGCCAATTGCGAATTCCATATTTCGCGTCATATGTCGCATCTGCATGAGAAGGGCGATACTTAAGCGCCATCTCATCATAATCCTGGGAGCGTGTGTCTTTATTTCTTACCAGGATGGCGATCGGTGTTCCTAGTGTTTTCCCCTCAAAGACCCCTGAGAGAATTTCGCAAGTGTCTGTTTCTTTGCGAGGTGTTGTAATCTTACTTTGTCCGGGACGCCTTCTATCTAGTTCTACTTGAATTTCCTCTGCAGAAATTTCCAGTTGCGGAGGACAACCATCAATCACAACTCCCACACCGCCGCCGTGGGACTCGCCAAAAGTGGTGATGCGAAAAAGATGACCAAAAGTGTTGCCCATGATGTTGAGGAAATATCGTCAAGCACTTGTATATACCTATAGCATTTTCTCATTACAAAGCAAAAAATGATATGACTGTCATTTACCCATTTCTTTGACTTTTTTTCTTATTGTTTTGATTTGGCTCGACAGCACAGCAGGCTTGGCAGTTTAAACCAAAAAGCGCCCCCTGTTGGGGACGCCTTTCTGATTCAGCTAAGGTTGAAGATTAGCCGTTGATAGCAGGAGCGCTGAGTGCAACAGGAGCTACATCACCAGAAGCCAAGTCGAGGGGGAAGTTGTGAGCATTACGCTCGTGCATGACTTCCATACCCAAGTTGGAACGGTTGAGGATGTCTGCCCAGGTGCCAATCACGCGACCTTGAGAGTCAATCACAGAAGAGTTGAAGTTGAAACCGTTGAGGTTGAACGCCATGGTGCTTACGCCCAGTGCGGTGAACCAGATTCCCACTACAGGCCATGCAGCCAAGAAGAAGTGCAAGCTGCGGCTGTTGTTGAAGGAAGCGTATTGGAAAATCAAGCGACCGAAGTAGCCGTGAGCTGCAACGATGTTGTAGGTTTCTTCTTCTTGACCGAACTTGTAACCGTAGTTCTGAGATTCGGTTTCGGTTGTTTCACGAACCAAGGAAGAGGTGACCAAAGAACCGTGCATTGCACTGAACAAGCTACCACCGAATACACCTGCTACACCAAGTTGGTGGAAGGGGTGCATCAGGATGTTGTGCTCTGCTTGGAACACCAACATGAAGTTGAATGTACCAGAGATGCCCAGAGGCATACCATCAGAGAAGGAACCTTGTCCGATGGGGTAGATCAAGAATACTGCGGTTGCTGCAGCTACTGGTGCGCTGAATGCTACGCAGATCCAAGGACGCATACCCAAGCGGTAGGACAATTCCCACTCACGACCGAGGTAGCAGAATACGCCGATCAAGAAGTGGAAAATCACCAACTGGTATGGACCACCATTGTACAACCACTCATCGAGGGAAGCTGCTTCCCAGATGGGGTAGAAGTGCAAGCCGATCGCGTTGGAGGAAGGAACAACTGCACCAGAGATGATGTTGTTTCCGTACATCAATGAACCTGCAACAGGTTCACGGATACCGTCGATGTCAACGGGAGGTGCTGCAATGAATGCAATGATGAAGCAGGTGGTTGCTGCCAACAGGGTGGGGATCATGAGGACGCCGAACCAACCGATGTATATGCGGTTTTCGGTGCTGGTGATCCACTCGCAGAAGCGACCCCAGACATTGGCGCTTTCGCGACGTTGTAAGGTTGTGGTCATTGTTTTATGAGTGCGTTACGTACGTGGTATGTATGTATTTGATGTGGAGGTAGGTTTCTTTACCTCTCTGTAAACATATTAATCTTTGTATTGAGTTTTGTAAAGTCTCTTTAGCAAAATCTTTTTGTGATAGTGAATCTTAGGATGCCTCCACTCACAGGCACGATGGCTCATAACCTTACACCTCATACCTCTTTAGGGCTTTGTTAAGCTAAACGCAGGACTGACATTGCTTGTTCAATATCAAGAGCCAAATACTTATCTAGCGGGACATACATCCAAAACAGCGATCGCTCTGAATTGTAGCTATTTTTCTGAAAACCCAATGCTGAAGCGAACTGTTCATTTGCTGGATCTATTGCGATCGTATACAAATCGCAAAGGTTGGGAAAGTCAGCTTGCATCTGCATTAATGTTTTTTTTGAATCCTCTAAGAATTGACAAATATTAACTCGCTGCTGATACGGAGTGTCTATTTGCCAAGCTCGATTATATACAGATGTGCAACTTAGGTCGCCTGGTTCAGCGAGTTTGTATGGGTCAGTTTCCCGCGTAGAACTCAGAAGATAGAGACTTTTGCGCGGAGGAAGAAAGAAATTCTTTTCAGATTCTTTGGCTGTGGGAAACAGGGAGTAAAAGCCAACTATATGTTGATTGTCACAGCGACGTAGCACGCGCATACCAGTGGGATATTGCTCTGCCCAAATCCGCAAGATTCTGGCAATTCTGTGGGGTGCAGCAGTCGTCCTTCTATTCAAGACAAAGGCGCGAGCCAGAAAATTGGCTACAGGAATGGTGTCAATTCGGTGATCGAAGTTATCTGGGACAAGCTGTACAGATTTTTCAGTGCTGGTGGATTCGTCAGGATTGGGTAGTGAAGACCGAATACGAATGCATGTTGTGTTTCCATCAAAGTCTTTTTCAATCAATCCCAAAGCGACAAGTTGATCAATCATCAAACCCGCCGAGCGATCGCTCCCTCGCCCATTATTATTTTGACCATAAAAAATTTCATAAGCTTCCCGATGTGAGCAAGCGACAAACCCTTCTGGTAACTCTAGTTGAGTGAGAGGACGCTGTATGCGCTTGCCCAATTCTTGCTGCTGTTTCAGGAGTAAGTAAGCCCATAATCGAACAAAATATTCGGCTCGACGGCGTGTGATACCAACCCGTCCTTTCAGTAAAGAGACGTACTTGAGTTGTTGCTCCACTGGAAACCATTGGTCGATGGTTGCTGGATTCATGTCACAGGACTCTTTGGCAAACTTTTCCAATCTTGTACAGCTTTGATGCAAATAAATCAGGATAGCCACTAGTCAAAAGTTGACAGTAAAAAAGCTATCAACATATTTGATGGTCAACTCCTGACGAGTCGAGGCAAAGTAACCTTATTATTTCGCGATCGCAAGTCCTGTCTGACTTATTTTAAAAAAACTTCACCCTGCTTCAGGTCAGTTCTACAAACTTCGACCTACAAGAATTCTTTTCAGTAGCGTTGATGAGCTTACAGGTTAGGGCATAGACACTACAGAACCCAAAAAATCTAAATTTTGACTAAGCATGCAATAAATTTTGACTAGTGCTGATTTTTGTCATGTATCCCGAGTTGTAGAGGTGAGTCGTATGTGCCTGTCGTATGAGGAAATCAATCATAACATTGCATCTATCCCAGCAATGGGATCTAAATCACACAATTCAAAAAGCCAGCAGTTTCAACATGAGTCAAAGGTTGACCTACTGCAATCTGCCATTGAAAGCTTTGTAGACGGCATCTTGATACTAACTCCTGAACGGGAGTTGCTTCATGCTAACGTATGCGCTCGCCGAATTTGTAGACAATTATTGCCAAGCGGTAGTTCTGCTAATGCTATTCCAGAAGAAATTTGGCGGATTTGTCAGTCTTTGATTGATAGCCGCACAATCTTCCCAGGAGAAAAAATTTTCATCGAATTTGAATTAGAAACTGATAGAGGCGTAAAACTGCGTGTTCGGACTAGGTGGTTTCCACTTGCAACAGGTGAGCAGGATTGCTTGCTGGTCATTTTGGAAGACCGCAATCAAACCAGCCAAAGTATGGCGTTGTTTGACGCGCACAAGTATGGTCTGACTGATCGAGAAGCAGAAGTTTGGCTACTACGTCGCGCGAACCTTTCATATAAGGAGATTGCCGATCAGCTTTACATTACCATCAACACCGTCAAAAAGCACTTGAAGAACATATACGCTAAGCAACACGAAATGCTGTGGTCATAATAAGTAGTCGTGGCAGACTGGGAGACACAAGCATAAGCAAACATGGTAACTAATGTCTCTTAATGCCTGACTCCCAATATGCCGCCAACTTCTCATGACCGAATTGTTACATACAGCCCTGCTTACACAATTGTTCCTACTTACGAGTGCTTCAATCGCTGTAGTTACTGTAACTTTCGCACAGAACCAGGCAAAAGCCCCTGGATGACAATCTCAGAAGCAGAAACACTTTTAAAAAAACTTCACAGCCAAGACGTTTGTGAAATTTTAATACTCAGTGGCGAGGTGCATCTCCATTCCTCGCGGCGTCAAGCGTGGTTTCAGCGGATTTATGATTTGTGTGAATTAGCTTTGACAATGGGATTTCTGCCACACACAAATGCAGGACCACTGAGTTTTGAGGAAATGCAACAACTGAAGAAAGTTAACGTTTCCATGGGACTAATGTTGGAACAGCTAACGCCAGCATTATTAAACACAGTGCATAAACACGCACCGAGTAAAATACCAGAAGTGCGTCTACAACAATTAGAGTGGGCAGGAAAATTAAACATACCCTTTACCACTGGCTTACTCTTAGGAATTGGAGAAACAGAAGACGATTGGTGGGAAACATTAGAAGCCATATCCCACATCCACCAACGCTACCATCACATTCAAGAAGTCATCCTGCAACCCCACAGCCCAGGACATCAGCAAACGTTTGATGCACCACCATTTGACCCTCATCAACTGCCAAGAGTTATTTCCCAGGCACGTCAAATTTTACCGTCGGATATTACCATTCAAATTCCACCAAATTTAGTTATCGATATTGTAGGGGCACGGCATACTGTGCCCCTACTAGCTTGTGTAGAAGCTGGTGCAAGAGATTTAGGCGGAATTGGACCAAAAGATGAAGTGAATCCTGATTACCCGCATCCACAATATCAGGAATTGCGAGAAATATTAGAGCCTGCTGGGTGGGAGTTAGTGCCAAGATTGCCAATTTATCCACAGTTTGATGATTGGTTGTCGAGAGAGTTGCAGACTGCTGTTAAGCAATGGCGAAAGATTATGCACCCAACTCCTGTTTTGCAAGAAGAGAGAAGTACAAATTTCCGATTTCACTGTTGAGTAGCTATACAAACTAAATTACATACTCAGCCGTAGGGTGGGCATTGCCAAGCACAATTTTGGTATCTGTTCCGTGAGGATATAAAGCAATGCTCACCTTACCTTGAGCTTGTTATCCTAATTCAGCGAGGAGAAAGTAGGAAATGAATTTTACCCAGGGGTACTTAGTTTTCTCGTTGATGAGTCTTCAGAATTCGTGGACGAGTATCAGAACCTTGTTGACGAGTCTTTGGAACTCATCCACGAGTTCTTAATACTCGTGGATAAGTCTTAGAAACTGGTGAATGAGTCTTAGAAACTCGTCAACGAGTATTAAAGCCTCGCAGCCGAGTCTTAGAAACTCGTGGACGAGTGTTGAAAACTCAAAGACGAGTCTCAGAACTTGATGAACGAGTGTTGAAAACTTGTGAACGAGTCTGATACTAAGTTGCATTCAAAAACCTCACCCCGCCCTCCGGGCACCCCTCTCCTTAGCAAGGAGAGGGGCGGGGGTGAGGTGACACCTATGAACGCAACTCAGTATGAGAACTTCGTTTTCTTCACCCACAGGCTAGAAAGCGGGTGCTACAGGAACAAAACCTACCTATACAAGCTTGCATACCCGTAATTTTTAGTAATCTTACTCAACATGGACTTAGCGAAAGCGCCGCACGCTTTAACCTGTCAGCAAAGCCATATAAGAGGTGAAATTTGAAATTTTCAATTGTTTACCTGTGTTGCCAACGCCTAACTCTTTATAATCTCCACTAGTATGAGGAACACTGCAATATTTGTTACTTATGATAGATAGTCAAGAATTACTTACAAATCTCTACAACGTCTTTAACCCTTTTGAACCCTTACCCGCTGGTGACCCAAAGTATGTAGATTGTCAAGACGTACGGGGAGATGCGGATATTCTCCAAGAGTTAGGAAATCGCATACAAAGATCAAATAGCAGTACTTGCCAATTGTATTCTGGGCATCGGGGAGCAGGGAAATCCACAGAACTACTGAAGTTAAAGCAATATCTAGAAAATCGGAAATTCTATGTCGTTTACTTTGCCGCAGATGAAGAGGATATTGACTCAGAAGATGCCCAATATACAGATATACTCCTCGCCTGTACCCGTCGATTGCTTCAAGATTTACACAAAATTGCCAATCCTCAACCAATATTAAATTGGCTCAAAGAACGCTGGCAAGATGTGAAAGATTTGGCGCAGACTCCGATGGAATTTGAAAGCCTGGAAGTAGAAACACAACTTTCGCAGTTTGCCAAGTTGACAGCTAATTTAAGAGCGGTTCCCGAATTAAGACAACAAATTCGCCAAAAAGTCAATCCCCACACTGTCATACCAATTCTGTATGAAGATGCGCCAAACTGCGTCAAACTTATAGATGGGTGCATTGAGTAATTTTGTTATGAGTCGTCCATTCCAAATCGAGATTTCAGAAAGTCAAGAAGAATTGGAGAAAGCTCTCAAACATGCCACAGCAGCAAGCAGCAAAGAAAGATTGCAAATGCTCTACTGGCTCAAGAGTGGTCAAGTCAGCAGCAGGCGATCGCTGGCAGAACGTTTAGGGCGTGATGAAGCAACCATAACTCGTTGGGTGAGAAAGTATAAAGATGAAGGACGAAGGGGCTTACTTGAAGTAAAACATGCACCAGGGAAAGTTCTGAGCATAAGTGGTTCAGACTTAGAACGGTTGAAACAGAAGTTGCAGGAACCATCTGGGTTTCAAAGCTATAGTCAAATTCAACAATGGCTCAAGAGCGAATTAGGACTTTCACTTGCCTACAAAACAGTCTATGAAATTGTTCGCAAGCGTTTGGGTGCGAAATTGAAAGTGCCTCGTCCTCAAAGCACCAAACAACACCCAGAAAGCCTATCTCACTTTAAAAAAAACTGCCTCTAGCATTCAAATTCTTGCAGGAAGAGTTTGGAGAGGGTAAACGATTGAGGTACTTGTGCCAGGATGAAACACGTTTAGGATTAAAGACAATTGCAGGACGTTTAATTACGGCTAAAGGAGTTAAACCCGTGGGTTTAAGCCAATGGCAACGTGAAAATTTTTATTTATACGGAGTCGTAGAACCCCTAAGTGGATACAGCTTTTTCTATGAGTTCCCCTACCTCAATAGTGATTGTTTTCAAAACTTTTTGGAGTTGCTCTCTGCTGACCTTGGTGATGATATCGCGGTTATCCAGTTCGACCAAGGGTCTTTTCACAAAGCGAAAGCTCTCGATTATCCAGATAACATTATCCCTATTTTTCAACCTCCTCACTCTCCTCAACTCAACCCAATTGAGCGGTTTTGGGAATTTCTCAAATCTCAACTCCAATGGGAAAATTGTCAAACCCTCACACAACTACAGCAGAAGTTAACTGATGTCCTCAAAGCAATTACACCTTCCATGATTTCCTCTCTCACTTCTTACGACTTTATTCTTGAAGCTTTATTTAGCGCAGCTTTATAAAGAAATGGTATCACCTTAATTAAAGTCTTGAATGAGTTTCTGGCAGATGCAAAAAAGCACCTACCCACTGGCTACACGCAACTAGCGGTCATTGTAGACAACTTAGACCGGATGGTGTTAGTCAAAGATGGCGATCGCACCAATTATGAAGAAGTCTTTTTAGACCGCAGTGAACAACTCCAAGCCTTGGATTGCCATTTAATTTACACCGTCCCCATTTCAATGTTGTATTCTACGAGGACAACAGACCTCCGAGATATCTACGGCGACCTGCAAATTTTGCCAATGATTATGGTCAGAACTCGTACAGGAGAAATTTACGATCCAGGACTGAAGAAAGTAAAAGAAGTGATTCGCAAGCGAGTCCGGCAAATTGAACAAGAACTTTCACTAGAAAATGGAATTTTTGATAGTCCCAATACTTTGGAAAGACTGTGTTTGATGAGTGGAGGTCATGTCAGGAATTTGCTATTGTTAACTCAAGATGCCATTGGACGTACTGAAGAATTACCAATTACTGAAAAAGCAGTACGACGAGCAATTACTCAAGCCAGAGATACCTATCGCCGTGCTGTAGAAAATCATCAATGGAGTCTATTAGCCGAAGTCTCTCTTTCTAAACGCATCATCAATGATGACCAGTATCGAAGCTTGATGTATAACCGTTGTCTTTTAGAATACCGCTACTTAGATGATGATGGAGAGATGCAGCGTTGGTATGATATTCATCCACTGATTCAAGGAATTCCAGAATTTAAAGAAGCTGTGGCAAAACTTCTATGAATCCAGATTTAACTGATTGGGATGAAGATTTACTTCCTGAACCAGAAGAAGCTTATCAAGACTTGGTTCGCGCACTGAAGCGGAAATCAGGATTTGGCTTATTTTTTGTCCAATGTACACCAACGGAAGCAGATCGATTGATTGCCAAACTTCCACAAGATATCCCGCACAAAAAGGTTGCAGCACTACGTTTGGTTGAAGCAATTGATAACTTATATGCACGAGTTGCTGAGTTTGTTGAAAACAAGCAAGTTGATGTTTTATTGATTAAAGGTCTGGAATATTCCTTATATAAGTATGAACAAAGAACTTTTGGCGAAATTACAGAGGGGCAATTTAGCAATTTAACCCGTGTTCCACCAATTTTAAATCATTTAAACCAACAGCGAGAAAGGTTTAGAGATGATTTCCCAATTTGTTTTGTCTTTCTCTTACGGTCATTTTCCATCAATTATCTCATTCACCGCGCCCCAGATTTTTTTGATTGGCGTTCTGGGGTATTTGAATTACCGACAACACCAGCAGTAGTAGAGCAAGAATCAATTCGTTTACTACATGAAGCAGACTCTAAGGAATATTTAACACTGACTAATGAAAAAAAGATAGAGAAAGTGTTAGAAATTCAAGACCTTTTGGCTGAAAAACATCAGACAGAAAGTCGAAAGGCTAGCTTACTATGTGAACTGGGATGGTTGTTAGTTACTGCTGAGGAATACGAAGCAGCACTCACATCCTACGACCAAGCATTGAAGATTCAACCAGACTACCACAATGCTTGGTACCATAAAGGCTTTGCGCTGAGAGATTTAAAATGCTATGAAGAAGCGATAGCTTGCCACGAACAAGCACTGAAGATTCAACCAGACTACCACAATGCTTGGTACGGTAAAGGCATTACGCTGAGAGATTTAAAATGCTATGAAGAAGCGATAGCTTGCCACGAACAAGCACTGAAGATTCAACCAGACTACCACAATGCTTGGTACGGTAAAGGCATTACGCTGAGAGATTTAAAACACTACGAAGAAGCGATAGCTTGCCACGAACAAGCATTGAAGATTCAACCAGAATTCCACTATGCTTGGTACGGTAAAGGCAATGCCCTGAGTGATTTAAAACACTACGAAGAAGCGATAGCTTGCTACGACCAAGCACTGAAAATTCAACCAGAATTCCACTATGCTTGGAACGGTAAAGGCAATGCCCTGAGTGATTTAAAACACTACGAAGAAGCGATAGCTTGCTACGACCAAGCACTGAAAATTCAACCAGAATTCCACTATGCTTGGAACGGTAAAGGCAATGCCCTGAGTGATTTAAAACACTACGAAGAAGCGATAGCTTGCTACGACCAAGCACTGAAAATTCAACCAGAATTCCACTATGCTTGGAACAACAAAGGCAATGCCCTGAGTGATTTAAAACACTACGAAGAAGCGATAGCTTGCTACGACCAAGCACTGAAAATTCAACCAGAATTCCACTATGCTTGGAACAACAAAGGCAATGCCCTGAGTGATTTAAAACGCTACGAAGAAGCGATAGCTTGCTACGACCAAGCACTGAAAATTCAACCAGAATTCCACTATGCTTGGAACAACAAAGGCAATGCCTTGAAGGATTTAAAACGCTATGAAGAAGCGATAGCTTGCTACGACCAAGCACTGAAAATTCAACCAGACTTCCACTATGCTTGGTACAACAAAGCTTGCTGCTATGCTCTTCAAGGTAATATTGAGCAAGCAATTGAAAACCTCGACAAAGCACTTCATCTAAATCCAAATGAATGTCGAGAATGGGCAAAAACTAATTCAGATTTTGACAGTATTCGGGAAGATGAGCGGTTTCAAGTGTTGATGAAAGAATAGAAAACAGGTAATCAGGTTAAAGTTATTTGAAAAGTACGATATTGCTTACCATAATGAATAATGCAACAAAAGCAAACTAGTTTTAGGGAGATAAAGTTACGTGTCAGGAACAATTAACATTGAGCAAGCAGTATTAGATAATCTGCGGACACTCCCAAATGAAAAACAACAGGAAGTACTAGATTTTGTCGAATTTTTAGTGCAAAAATCAGGAAAGCCAAGGCAAGGGAGCAGCGAAGCTTCAGACCAACAAAAAGCAAGAGAAACTGGGAATATCCGTAGCCATGATGCATTTTTGAAAGGTTACGCACCAGAAGACGAAGGATTATATGACGACTATCCAACCGGGTGAATTTTAGGTAGCAGATATTCCATTCACAAGTGGTGGCGATTCTAAAAAGCGCCCAGTACTCATATTGTGGTTGGATGGAGATGATGTTGTCACAGCAGTAGTCACATCTGCCAAACCACGCACCCAAACAGATGTATCGCTTAATGATTGGGCTGTAAGTGGTCTGCGTGTTGCTTCAACTGTTCGTCTGTCTCGACTAGACTGTCTAGAAAAATCTTTGTTGCTTGCAAAAATTGGGGAAATTGCCGAATTCAGATGCAAATCAGTTAAAACAAGTTTGGAATATGCATATTAAACCGCAATTTTAAATCTGTTCCCTCACCCAATCACAAAAATTTTGCGTCATTATCTAATAACTTCGAGAACGGTCAAATAAAATGCATCCTCCCTAAGTGAGAGTTTGGAGACAAAAACAGTGATATAAAATAGAAAAAGAAGGATTCGGGGGACCATTTTACTGGTCATAGACGCTTATCGAGACTATCTTTGGTAATCTCCAAGGTCTAAAGTCAAGTCAGCTGAAGCAACTACAGCGACTGTATCACCAGCGCATACCGGGCGATCGCATCACCACGCCTGAGTTTTCTCAGCGACTGGCAGCAATTAGCACTGAAATCAATCAGCCCGTGTGTGCCTACCTCAACCGTCGTGGACAGGTGATCCGCGTAGGGGTGGGCACACCACGTCAAACGCAAATTCCACCCTTGGAATTGCCGCGTTATGGCGCAGAACGATTGAGCGGTATTCGTTGCATCGCCACTCACCTAAAGCCAGAACCGCCAAACGAAACGGCGCTAACGGCAATGGCACTGCAACGGTTGGATGCTCTGGTGATGCTAAATATTACTGGTTCAGGATTTCAACGACGGGGTGGTGGCGCGACCGGATATGTGAAGGATGCTTACTTAGCTCACCTGACACCTCAAGACGCTCGTACGCTCATCACAACTCCGGCTTCGTTTCAGGAAAACAAGAGCAACCCATACGCAAGTTGGAGTATTTCACCAGCCATGAGTCTGGATATGCTGGCACAGCAGGACTTGATTGAGTTGGTGGAAGGACTCGAAGCAGAGTTCCAGCGAGAATTTGTTGCCCAAGAAGTAGATTTAGAGCATGATCGCGTCCTTATTGTTGGGGTGATGACCGAGAACATGACTCCCCAACAATTCCAAGACACTTTGGAAGAACTGGGACGATTAGTCGATACCGCTGGCGGAGAGGTATTGCAGATGATGCGACAGAAGCGATCGCGCATTCATCCTCAGACAGTCGTTGGCGAAGGTAAAGTACAGGAAATTGCCGTATCTGCTCAAACTTTGGGAGCAAATCTTGTGGTCTTCGACCGCGACCTCTCACCTGCCCAAGTCCGTAATTTAGAATCTCAAATTGGGGTTCGGGTGGTTGACCGCACCGAAGTCATTTTAGACATCTTTGCCCAACGAGCTCAGTCCCGTGCTGGTAAGTTGCAAGTTGAACTTGCCCAGCTAGAATATATGCTACCCAGACTCACTGGTCGAGGTCAGGCAATGTCCAGGCTAGGTGGTGGTATTGGTACAAGAGGTCCTGGTGAAACCAAACTAGAAACAGAACGCCGTGCTATTGGGCGACGCATTGCTCGACTGCAACAAGAAGTCAACCAACTACAGGCACATCGGGAACGATTGCGCCAGCGGCGACAACATCAGGAAGTTCCTTCAGTGGCTATTGTGGGTTATACCAACGCTGGCAAGTCTACGTTGCTGAATACTCTGACGAATGCTGAGGTTTACACAGCCGACCAGTTATTTGCCACTCTCGACCCCACAACACGCCGCTTAGTTGTTCCCCATGCTGAGACGGGTGAACCGCAAGAGATTCTTGTGACAGATACAGTAGGATTTATTCACGAATTGCCCGCGTCTTTGATGGATGCTTTCCGCGCCACCCTAGAAGAAGTGACGGAATCTGAAGCCTTGCTGCATTTGGTCGATTTGTCGCATCCTGCTTGGTTGAGTCATATTCGGTCTGTCAGGGAGATTTTGGCACAAATGCCAGTTACGCCAGGACCAGCGCTGGTGGTTTTTAACAAGATTGATGAAGTCGATAGCGAGACTCTCATACTAGCCCAGGAAGAGTTTCCCCTGGCAGTATTTATCTCTGCCAGTCAGCGTTTAGGATTAGAAACCCTACGCCTGCGTCTCGGTCAACTGGCTCAATATGCCGTCTCCTATGGCTAAGTATAAAAAAAGCTTGATATCTCCGTCAGTATAAAGGTGTAGATGAATATGGGTGTGGGGTGTTGGTGAAGAATAAGCACAGCCTCCACACCTTTAGACTCTTAAGGCCCAACATCGCAAACACTTTTACCCAGATAATGAGCTACAGATTTGTTCATGATCGCTATTCACTATAACTTTATAGTTATTTAAAAATTTAACCGTAATACTACTGAAGTTATATGTACTTTAATGCAATAGTATAAGTTTATTGAATAGGGAGCATCCCTATTTTGCAAAAATACCAGGCGATTAAAAATCGCGGCTACGCAAACAAAGCCGGCCTCCGCAGGCTAGATGTATTAGTCCGCGTAGGCGGACTTGGTTTGTCTAACCCCAGACTTCCAGGGGCAATTTACTTGGGATGCTCCCATTGAATAGAGTGCAAAGAAACCTCAAAAGTGCAAGATTGAAGTCTTCAGTTAAGTTAGCTTGTCTTTGAATAGCAAGTGAAGCGAAGCTTTAAAGGTACAGACACTTTTAGGTATAATGAAGCCTTTTTCACGGAAAAACAAGGTACTGTGTTTTACCTATAACAGTATCTTATTTCATGTTGATGAGTATCAATTGACTTTGCACGTCATGAGACGAGAAAACATAGGGTAAAGCATCCACAGCCAACAACAACATTACTTTAAAATTAAGAAACATTAATCAAAGTTGAGAATGTTATGGCTGCAAAAGTAGAAATTTACACTTGGAGAACTTGCCCGTTTTGTATTCGTGCCAAAAATTTGCTGGCAAGAAAAGGAGTGAATTTCATTGAATACAGCATCGATGGAGATGAAGCTGCACGAAATTTAATGGCTCGAAGAGCAAATGGCAGGCGCTCCGTGCCGCAAATTTTCATTAACGACCATCACGTTGGTGGTTGTGACGATATCTATGCTCTAGATGGTCAAGGCAAGCTGGATGAGTTACTTGCATCTACCAAGAATGCGTAGGTTGGCAGACAAGTTAAGAGTGATAAGCTGACAAGTCAAGAGAAAAGAGTTAGCAATAGCAACTCATAACTCTTCAAGGGATAATCAAAATTAAACAATCTTAGAATTTCCTGGCAATTGAGGCAGAAAGCGTGAAACTGGCTTTTATCATTGATCCCATCCATCAGCTCGACCCATGTCATGATACTAGCGTTGCTCTGATGGAAGCAGCGTACATTCTGGGACATGAAATTTGGATAACTCAAGCTAATCTACTTAGTGTGGTGGAAGGCAAAGCTTGGGCAGTCTTGGAAAGAGTGGAATTTGTCCCAGTGCAGTTGGTAGAGGGACGTTATTTGGCAGCAAATCCTTGGTACAAGTTGAGCGATCGCACCGCCCTTTGCCTGGAAACAATGGATGCTGTATTCATGCGGACAGATCCACCAGTCACAGTCCCTTACCTTTACGCCACCTATATTCTGGACTACATTGACCAAAACAAAACCCTAGTCATTAACAGTCCTTCAGGTATCCGAGCGGCAAACGAAAAAATGTATGCCCTCCAGTTTACCAAAGCCATTCCAGAAACCATCGTCACTGCTGATAAACAGTTTATCCGGCAATTTGTAGAAGCTAAGGGCTCAGCAGTACTCAAACCACTGGGAAACAAAGCAGGTGAAGGGATTTTATTTCTAGAACCGGGCGATCGCAACTTCAACTCTATAGTTGAACTCAGTACCCTGCAAGGTCGAGTACCAGTCATGGTGCAAACCTACTTACCAGAGGCAAAAGACGGAGATAAGCGGATTATTTTACTCAATGGCGAACCAATTGGTGCCCTCAATCGCCTTTCATCTGGCAGCGACTTTCGCAATAACATGGCGACTGGTGGCACAGTTGCCCAAACTAAAATCACCCCAAGAGAGTATGAAATTTGCGCCCAATTAGCCGAAACCTTACGTAAAGATGGCTTAATCTTTGTCGGTATCGATGTAATAGGTGGTTATCTTACTGAAGTGAACGTCACCAGTCCTACCGGAGTGCGCGAGATTGACCGACTAGACGACACTCGCCTTGGTCATCAGGTTATTCAATGGGTCGAACAGGCAAAAAAATTATGAATTCTCACCGTTGTCACAAGTAATTTCCTTTGCACCCTGGCAAACATAGATAGTTACAAACCAGTTGGAAATTACAAAACTGAACTTTAGCCTGGTTAGGTAGAGATTTGAAAACTCTCCGCCCCCGCTTTTTTGTAGCAAATGCAGTGGCGGACATTCAAACAAGTAGACTCCTACCTAAATGAATTTGGTCTGTAGGTAGCTTAGACGAGTTTAGTCAGTGATTGGGAGCATCATAGATGACAATGGAACTACTCACCCCAGCACCAGTCGAAACCCTTGAATGAGGACTTGTGAATGATGAATGATATAAATTTTTTAACCTGGTCGCATTCATATTTCGTGATTTCTTAATTACGGGGTGTGCGTCGGTTGCGAAGAAAATCAGGTATATCTAATCCTGGTTTTTCTTTGGGTTCCGCAACTGGTGTGGGAGGATTCGCTGCAGGTGGCTGTGGTATTGGTCGTTTTGTTTGTGGTGCGGTGACTACCCGTGAATTGCCAACGTTTTGCTGTGCTGGCGCTTGGACTTCACCTGTAAATCCAGTGGCAATTACGGTCAGTCTAACCTCTCCTTGCAGCCTGTCATCAATGACTGCTCCAAAGATAATATTGGCGTTGGGATCAACAACCTCATAAATTGTTTCTGCTGCGGCGTTCACTTCGTGCAACGTGAGATCACTGCCACCAGTAATGTTAAAGACAACACCTCTGGCTCCTTCGATGGAAGACTCTAGTAACGGCGAAGAAATAGCAGCGATCGCTGCTTCTCTGGCTCTGGATTTTCCTGAACCAATGCCGATCCCCATCAACGCCGAGCCCGCATCCGCCATTACAGCTCGCACATCAGCAAAGTCAACGTTGATCAAACCAGGGATTGTAATGATATCGGAAATACCTTGTACCCCCTGTCGCAGCACATCATCTGCGTAGCGAAAGGCTTCTTGCATCGGTGTCTGCTCTGGGATCACTTCCAATAGTTTATTGTTGGGAATGATAATGAGCGTATCCACCCGACTTTTTAAACCTTCAATGCCTTGTTCTGCTTGATTAGTACGGCGACGTCCCTCGAAGATAAATGGACGTGTGACTACGCCAACCGTGAGAGCTCCCATTTCTTTTGCGACTTCCGCAACAATCGGGGCTGCACCCGTACCAGTACCTCCTCCCATACCAGCGGTGATAAACACTAAGTCGGCACCCTCTAAGGCGGTGGCAATCTCGTCTCGTGATTCCTCAGCGGCCTTTTGACCAATAGCAGGATTGCCACCGGCTCCTAAACCTCGCGTGAGTTTTTGTCCAATTTGCAAGCGAGAGGGAGCAGATGCCAAGGTAAGTGCTTGAGCATCGGTATTAATTGACCAAAACTCCACCCCAGTTACATCAGAAGCAATCATGCGGTTAACAGCATTGCTACCGCCACCACCTACACCAATCACTTTGATATTGGCGACTCGACCAGGAACAATGTCACCAATTCGAGTTTCTTCACTGGGAATTTTCTTGCTGTCATGATTTTGCCCATAGTTTATCCCAGCATTATTAAAGGGATTGGTGGAGTTGAGTGCCAGCGAGAACCCTTGCTGTCCGGGAGACTGGGAGTTTTTATAGGTAAGCCCTTGGTTATTATCAAGTGTCATCGGAGTTGCGAGCATGTAAATAAACGACTTTTTAAGGTGTTATTCACCTAGGAGTCAACTATAGTTTGACGCTGACGGTGCCATGATCTATGGCATTTTTGTTTATTGTTCTTTCTACTTCCAGCCTTGATAGGATTGGAGGCGCGAAAGTTTGTTATTGGGTAAGCCACTAAGGCCCCTAGTCGCACAACTAATTCTAGTGAAGTATACCTATATTCACCTAAATTTGACCTGTATATCTTCCACGAGACATCAATATCTTCTCTGCGATTTTGCTGATTTTGCCTAGTATACCTTTGGTCTCCCCAATAATCTCTCCGTGTTTGTGCTGGTGATTGACATCGGAAATTCATTCTACAAATAGGGCTACTAGTTTTTTTTTCTCTATCCGCCCCACTTACAGATGTTTTATGGTATAAATTTAAATGATATGAATTCATCAACCACTGGTACAACCAATTCTTTCCCCCTTCAGAATGGCTTCCTCGGATTAATTTTAAGTTATTAGGTATACAGAATCCCCGAAAACAAGAAATTTTGTATACAAAATCATGCAATGACTGCAGAACTGGTAAAGACGCGCCGTAGCGCGTCTCGTTTAGCATAAAAGTTTTGTCAATATGAGCAGTAGGATTTACCATTTAAGACACAAAGTTTATCTTCTACTTACCTATCCCACAACTGGAGATAACTGAGAAATTGTCTGTTTGGTAATGGAACACCCTAGTTTGCTTGCCGTTATGTTTACCTCTATACGAGGGACACTTTGAACTTTATAACTGAAAAAAATTTACTTTTGCCTCTGGAAGAATTCTTCACCTGGCTACTACGAATTTCTCTAGACGTCTAGAGAAACTCACGAGAGACAGTCTCTATATGTCTGTTTTGTTATCCTCCTAGTCTCTTTACAGCAAGATTTTACCTACTAAGAACTTTTCTCCTGTCACAAGAAGCACTCACGTTTGGGTGATGCTCGTTCCTGGCTACCCTTCTCCTGTCGGAGACGCTACGCGAACGGGTTTGGCAGTGACGCTCCTACGTCGCTAACGCAACCGACGGAAAACACCAGGACTGCGACTCCTCACCACTACGAAGATCGTACTCGCCTATGGAGGAGCTAGTCGCCCCTGCGGGAAATTCAAAATTCGCTCATTCAAAGTTCAAAAATAATTTTGAATTTATAATTTTGAATCTTCAAGTAAGGGAGTGGCTCTCCTCCTCTAAACTACTCGTTGTCTCACTGCCTTTTGGTTGTTTGATACAAGTGTGTTTTACACGCAATTGATTTTGTACTAACTGTCCACCTTTACGGAAGTCTTTGTAAACAGCAGTTTGTCTTGCATACAACACTGCTTTCTAGTCAGCAGGGAATAACAAGCTTATCAAATCAACTAGATGTCATGCGTGTAGTCAAACAACTGTCAGACCACAGGCGTTTTCCAGCCCAGACGCCACGATGAAAGTGTCCACATTTTGCACCCCACCATTAGATGTTAGGGTAACAACAGGTTTGGCTTCTACTCTCAAATAAAAGTTTTTATGATTATTCCTCCCATTGTAATTAGTTGTCATTAGAAGTTGGGGCTGATTTTTACCTGGGTTACTGGAATACCAAAAAATTGTATATTTATCAGCATAAAACTTATTCATTAATTAAGTGTGTTGTATACATCAAACACACCAAATCTTTTTAGGATCTTTTTAAGGAGTTGGGGATATTGGCTGTTTTTTTTGGTTCATTTGTACTAATGGAAAATCAGGATTTTTTAGATCAATATACTCGATCTGACTGAGAGTCAGTTGTACAGGCAAATGACGCATTTGTGCCATCACCCTAATCTTTTCAGACAACAGGGAACTTGGAGACCCAAGATGTATATTTCCCAGTTCTGTTTTTAAAATTAAATTAGTTGGATCTTGAAAATCAATTTCCATAACGTTAACAGAACTCTGGCTGAGAGCTTGATAAAGTTGCGTCCAATAGGGGCGATATTGCTCTGGGGAGCCAAAAACTTTCAGACTGGGTAATCTCAAGTTGGGATTGAGTGATGTGTATTTTTCTAAAGGGAGCCAAATACCATTTGCATCAAGTAACCCCACAGATACTTTTTTATGACTAGTGTCAGTGTTTCTTTGCTCCCGGCGATTTTGAGCAATACTCCCAGACGGAGCTGCCCAAAGCGCGATCGCTACAGGGATTCGTTCGTTAATCTGGACTATTAATCCAGGTGGAAATAGGCGACGACTAACGGTCGCTTGTGCAATGGTCGAGTGCTGCTTTAGAGATTCGGCGAGATGAGACGGTTCTATCCGCCACAAAGACTGCGGATAAGAAAGCACCAGTAGTGACTGAATTGCCTCACGAGAAAGTAAGTGATTGCCAGAAATTTCAATATCATTGGGAGTTTTTAAAACCCAAATCGGTTGGGTAGCTATCCACAATAAACCCCCTGCTAATGAGCTTACAGCAATAGTTTGCCAAATACCCTGGATTATTTTCATCTGCCGCTTTTGACGTAATCGCTTACGGCGTCCTTCGATATCTGCGCGCGAAACCGATACAATGCCAGCCATTAAAACCCTTCTACACTTTCAGTCCAAGTCATTGTTACACTTATAGCATTGCGTAATTTTAGTAAATGCTGTCAGTGAGGTAAACCTGATTTCCAAAAGACTTTTTTACTTTTACTAAAACTTTACAGCAGTCACGTAAGCTATTTCAGGATTGTATTGACATAATTCTTAAATAAATAAAGTTTGTAGTATTGTAATGTAGCTTTTTGGCTTTGTTATGGCAACTATTTCTCACTGAAAAAGCCTACAAACATAGCATTAATACTTTAATTGATACCTGGTCAGTGATACTCTCAAAATACAACTGCAACATGGACCAGAGCAATCGCTCCTTCTCTGTTGGCTTAACCAGCAAAATTACGGATATTTGTAGGGATTAGCTAGTGGGTGAACTCGCGCTGTAGTTAGGCGGCCCTACAGGAGAGTTAGCCTGCTTTTTGGCAATCGGCGTTCACCATAAGTGCGCCTGCGGACAAGCACTCAAGAACAACTAACACCTGGGCTACTAAGAAGGTATGCTCATAGGGTTCGTGGTCAAGAACAACCCAGAAAAAAATTAGTAATTCCTAATCCCTAACTCCAAAATTGGTACTACCATCTCAAGGAGCTATCGTTTTCCATAGCCTCACTACTGTTTTCAGTAGCCGTCTGTTGTTCCACATTGATTAAAAAGGCTTGCAGCCTCATGCGCTCAATGTAAGGCCAGCCTCCCTCAGCCTCAATATCGCGAAGCAGCGAGTAGAGGGCTTGACGGTTATCAGGCAAACTCTGTTGAAAAGCTCCATCTCGGATCTCTCGGTGTAACTGCTCCAACTGTCGTAGTAAGGCTAAAAGAGCCCGAGCATCGCCATGACAATCTTGAGCTGTATCGTATACCGCAGATGCGATCGCCTGCAATTCACAAGACAATTTTGCTGACTCTAGCTTTTTGCCGTTGCTCATACCCCCCTATTCCTGTCAATCAGGTCTCATCAAATTTACTGGAGATTTTTTGCCTTCACTGGTCCCTAGTCAACCTTACGTTGAAAAGTTTAATTTATTTATGAAATATTACTGTGACAAATTTATTTGCATATCCTTAAAAGAAAGTAACTTTTTCTAAGTGTCTGATGTTGCAGAGTAGCCTGAAGATACAGAAATTCATTATCCTCCTTGTTTGCCACTACCAATGATCTCACTGAAGATAGATCCATGATTTCCCGAGCCATACTTAGAAAAACATTTTATACACTTAATATCTAGAATTCCCATGATAAGAAATTATTAAGAATAGGTTACGGATTTTGAGGAAGTATTAATAGAATACGTCTCTAAAAGACAGGAGCTTGTAAACCACTACACAGAAGCAACTTAAATTATCACAGAACCACCTGTAGGGCTACAGTTGAAGTTCTCAGAATCTGTGTATGGCGTTTCTCATCTACATACACCGTAAGTAGAGTCACAATTATGATGTGCTTCTACAGAGGACACATCAGTTGCTTCTCCTTGCAAAGACACTCTCGCAAACAACGAGGAAACCCTCTCTTGGATGGAGCTTACGCTCTGCAATGCGCTTGTCTCCTATATTGCACCGGACTTCTTGCATGAATCTTTGCCCACTTTTCTTTGAAGAGCAAAGCTCTACACCCTAAATTAGGAGAAAGGGTTGGGGAATAAGTGCAGGTTTTGCATTCGTACAAAAAGTCTACTGAATAGAAAACAGCTATAAATAAGCTCTGATGCATAAAAAAGCACTAGGATTAGCTAGACGTGATCCCAGCTTTGTTAGTCAAGATGCAGACGCTTTGATCTTGAGTTAAAAAAAATCGTATGATCTGGCTGATGATCTGGTTGATTTCCCCATAAAACAATGGGCTGTATGTAAAACTGCTGGTTCTTGTATCACCCTATAACCATGTATCTCAACGGATGCAGTGGATAGGGTAACCTGGGGTTTTAAGCTTCAGGCTAGCAGTTTTACAAGTTAAATATTAATTTTTGACATTGAGGTTAACCATGAGGTTTCGCGCTTTAATTGTCTCACTCTTGGCTTTGTGCCTGGGGTTACTTACTGCTTGTAGTGAAGGTCCATCATCGGCTAGTACAGAGTTCCTGACCTACGACCAGATTAGAGGTACAGGCTTGGCTGTCAAATGCTCTCAACTGGCAGAAACAAGTCGTGGTTCCATCCCCATCGATACTAGCCAGTCCTACACCATAAAAGAACTGTGCTTAGAGCCAACCCAATTCTTCGTGAAAGAAGAACCTATTAATAAAAGGCAACAAGCAGAGTATGTTGCTGGCAAATTGTTGACTCGCCGCACCTACTCCCTAGATCAAATCACCGGCGATCTAAAGGTTAATCCAGATAGTAGCCTCACCTTTAAGGAACAAGATGGCTTTGACTTCCAAGCCATTACAGTTAAACTGCCTGGTGGTGAAAGCATACCTTTCTTGTTTACCGTCAAAGGCTTGGTTGCTCAAACACAACCTGGGTTGAACAGCATTAACACCTCGACTGACTTTGAAGGTACCTACAGAGTTCCCTCCTATCGTGGTGCTGCCTTCCTCGACCCCAAAGGTCGCGGTGTGACAAGTGGGTATGATAATGCGGTGGCTCTACCTGCTCAGTCTGATGATGAAGAACTGACTAACGCCAACGTTAAGCGGGCTGAAGTTCTCAAAGGCAAAATCTCTCTGCAAGTAGCAAAAGTAGATAGCTCTACTGGTGAAATTGCAGGTACTTTTGAGAGCGAACAACCTTCTGATACCGATTTAGGCGCTAAAGAACCTGAGGAGGTCAAGATTCGTGGTCTGTTCTACGCTCGTGTAGAACCAGCACGTGCTTAGATTCTTCTGGAGACTGCAACTGACTGATACTCAGATTTGCGATCGCGTTTCTTAAATTAACCGCTAGAGGTAATTCCTTGCCCTCTGACAGGATAGTGTCTTAAAGGAGGTTTTGGAGTTACCTCTGTCTGTACATAGCTTACGAGTAAAAATGTTAACTAGATACTGAAGTACAACAAGAATCGTTTGGCTCTTTATTATTTGCTGTTGTAAATATTTTCCTATTTTTAATTTGGATTCTTAATTATCAAGCAAATATGCTATCAAATCTTTAATATTAAGTATTTTCCCCGTTGTGCTTTGTTTCTAATTCATGTGTATAGTCTTTATTTTCTGTTAATATCTATTGACTTTATTGCTGTGACTAGAACTTTAATTCAGTACAATTGCGGTTTGTAATTTAGTGATAAATTTTTTATTTTATTTCTATGTAGTTTTAAAGAAACTACAGGACATACTGAAAAGTTAACTAAAAAACAAAAGACTGTCTCTAATTTAAATTAAGCTGCATTGTCAATTCAGTTGTGGTAGTTTTTAGCACAAAAATCTTTATCTAGGAACTTCTCTCTATATAGAGTGATGTCGGATATCACTGTATCTGGCGCTAGTCCACTACTTTGTGGGACAGCGTCCGGAGGACATTTGTGTGTCTATTGCTCGTAAAAGTGCTGCGTTTATCATTTAACGGGTACACTACAAAAATCTGACTTATAAGTACAATCGCAGCTTGGTTTAAAAGTGAGTCTTTATCTATTTATTTGACCAAGAAATGCGGTGCTATGCCAACCACAGTCACAAACGAACTGAAGCATGAGATTTGGCAGTTGTTACGAAAATATCAGCAATCTCGCTCAGCTGAGTTTCGCAATCAACTGGTGAAACTTAATTTTGGACTTGTGAGAAAAGAAGCTCACTACTGGATCAATCAATGCCATGAAAGCTATGAGGACTTGCTTCAAGTAGGTTGTTTGGGTTTGATTCGGGCTATAGAAAAATTTGAAATTTCTAAGGGGTATGCTTTCAGTTCCTTTGCCATTCCATATATTCGCGGTGAGATTCAACATTATCTTCGAGATAAAGGTGTCACTGTGCGAATTCCCCGACGCTGGTTAGCGCTGCAACAGCAAGCAATAGGTGTTTCGCGTTCTCTACGGGAAAAATATAATCGCCAACCTACCGACTCTGAATTAGCAGCAGCATTGGCAATTTCTCCAGGGGAATGGCAGGAAATTAAATTGGCGTGGGCTAATCGTGCTCCTCTGAGTCTTGATGTACCAGTACAAGATGGAGAAGAAGGCGCAGCTTTATTAGGAGAACTCGTTCCAGATAACAGCTACCGCAGCTTTCAACTGGTGCAAGAAGATCAAATGCGTTTGCAACAAGCACTGGTACAACTAGAACAGCGCACCCGCGAAGTCTTGGAGTTTGTGTTTCTGCATGATTTGACGCAAAAACAAGTTGCAGAACGCCTTGGTATAAGTGTAGTCACGGTTTCTCGGAGAGTTAAGAAAGGGCTAGATTTGCTGAAACACTTGATGTGTATAGCAGAAGATTAACGACACAACTTAGTCAGCCTGGAATTTCACTTAAAACTAAGGTGTTTAAAAAACCTTAGCAATACGGAAAGTTAAGTTATAAAGGTATGAGAGTTTGCCGGGGATACAAATTTTAGACTTATTCATTTCTACAAGCAAATTTTCATATAGCTTTTGAGAACAGCTCATGGGCAGAATTTCAAAAATTTCAATAGCAGCCTTTTTGGCTTTGGCGATCGCCTCCTGTTCCTCAGAAGGTGAACGACAATCTAGTAGTCCTACGCCTACTGATGACACGTCAGCAGTTAATACACCAGCCGCGAACCAGCGCTTTAGTAACCCAAAAGCCACAAGTCAACCCTTTAATAACCCAGTGGTTCCTGCCAGACAGATCCCGCCAGTTGCTTCTGTGACAACTCCTAATTTGATTCAATCAACGAATGCAACAGAACGCTTGGGTATTGTCTCAAAAGGTCGGACTGATCCGTTTGCCCAAATTGTAGACTCGTATCCTATGGGAGTCACAAATACGACTGCGGTGGCAAAACCCGTTCCTAAGCTACCTTCTCTACCAGTCGCTAGAGGCACACAGAGCAGTGTAGCAGCTAAAACTAGAAATCTTTCAAATCAACAAAAGCTTAGAATCAACCAAACAGCGATCGCATCTGCTAAAGCTAATCCCAAACGTACATTCACTCGTGTATTACCTCAAGTTCTTCCTAATCCTGGTTTGGCGTCTGTATTACTACCTCCACCACCACAACCAGAGTTAGCTAGAGCAGTTATTGTCTCTGGTGTCGTTCTTCTGACTCAAGAACCTCAAGCAATTATCAAAGTACCGACTGAGCCAACGAGTCGGTATGTACAGGCAGGACAACGACTGGCAAATGGAGTGCTGATTAAACGTATTGAGATAAATAAAGGCTCAGAACCAGTCGTAATTCTGGAACAATATGGTATTGAAGTTGCCAGGATGGTGGGCGAAGGAATCGCTAGCCAAATACCATCAACTGCAGCTTCTGGGGGAAATCCTGTTTCTTTGACAGTACCACCTCAAAACCCTGTTCCAGGCGGAGCTACCTAAAGATGGAAAAAAGAGAAAGAATTGAATTTGCTGGTTTGCCTTTAGCAGTCTATCGGGAGATAGCAACTCACTTGCGTCAAGTAGAAGGGGTAGAAGTGAGTTTAACTCCTCAGACCTCCAAACAGTTTGATTACAATCAAAGTCAAGTTAGTTGTTTGTGGGTTGAATACACTTCAAACTCTGGTGCAGAAAGTCGGCAAAGGGTGCAGCAAATTTTGACCTACTATCACAATCGCTACAGCGTTTGATGACTCAAAGTCACAAGATGTTCCACCAAAGATACTCATATTTAACAGTTGTTGGGTTGAGGTTTCTCCACCCAACAATTTGATCTAAAGAGGACAGATTCGTAAGGGATTACCCAAGCTAACTTAGTGTTCATAACTTTCGCGGCATATTGAGTACAATGAAGACCTAAATATTTGGCAGGCTTTTACGGATTTAATGTCAAATGCTTTTGTGATACTTTTGTTATTGCTGTTGATAACTAGTACAAAGTATTCAATACTGCAAATATCTAATAATAGAAATACAGGCACGCCGCCAATTCTGTTGATGAAAGATGCGAATTACAGATTTACTCCTGGAAGTGCAGCAATTCCTCCGTTAATATTAAATTATATCAAAAATAAAATAATACTTGACATTGAACAAACCACAAAAGATTTCAAAATCAATACTGTTGAAATTATCGGTTACACCGATGAGCAACCTATTGGTAGTGCAACAAGCAATCTAGACAATAATTTAGAAGCAGCAGCTAGTAGTAGTGGTTCAGTAAGCAATCTTAATGCTGGCTCTAACGCTGACTTGGGACTATTGCGTTCCCTCGCTGTAGTGAAAGAACTGCTTAAAATCCAGAAACAAGAAAGTAGGATGCCAAGAGTTAAGTTTCGCGCCTATTTGGCAGCACAGTTAATATTACCGAATGGAGAATTTGCCTCAATTTCTCAGAACCAGCGTCAGGCAGATGCTACACGGCGACGTATTGAAATTCGCTTTACTCGCTTTGGTGAAGTGCGAGAAGTCAAGTAAGTCACAGTGTGTAATTCAATAGTGCCAGCAGCTTACTAAACTTCTTAAAAATCCTGCAAATGTTGGATTCAAAATAATATTTTGGGTGATGCGTTAAGTTAAACTGGCAAGCAAGATGATTCAAATAATACAAGAGCGACTCTACAGTCTTGAGTATCACTCACAATGGAAAACTGGCAATTTCTAATACAGAAACAGGACGATTGCCCAAAGGGCACTGTGCAAGAGCGTGATCGCTCTTGGCTTGCCCTAGAATCGCCAAATGTGGAAATTATAGAAGGTCGGTATAGAGTTGTAGCTCGCTCTGACCTTGCTAATAAGGATGTGGAGGTGCGGATCACTCACAGTTCAACCTTAGAACTTCCCCCAAAGCGACGAATTCAAAAGCGATCGCGGCGTACAAACTCTGAAGGCTTAATAGCTGTCATTCCCTTTACCTACCTTAAGCCAGGAATTTGGGAGTTAAGTTGTTCAGGTGACGTGATGTCAGACTTTCTTGGTCAACCCTGGCAACATAGTGTCCAATTGCAAGTTCTACCTAAGGTAGTGACGGAAGAAGTAGCAAGAGGCGACAAGGAGGAATCTCCTGTCTCTATCAACGAGTTGCCTAAAGAAGAAGCTATTATTGACCAGCCGATTAGCCCAGTCTGGATGAAAGGTGAGACCGCACAGCAAATTTTACAAAATTTAATAGAGATTGCTTTACCTTCTTCTGAATTATTACTGGAAGATGATAAAACCGTTGAGGATTCTTTAGCAGATATACCAGAGTCACTGGTGGTGCTGAAACTGGAAGAAGAAATCTACATTGCTCATTGGGGACAGACTCTTACAATTAATGGGTATGTAAAACCAAAAGAAGTGGCGCATCTAGATTGGGATGAAACATCAAACTATGAAAAAGTCTATGGAGGAGAGATAAGAATCGAACTGCGCTCACCTGGAGGTTCTGAAATTGTTAGACGAGTACGGCAATCTTTACCTGAAAAGCTAATACCGTTTAGTATCAGATGTTCGATAGAGATTCCAGCAGATTGTGAATCTAAGCTGATTTTGGGAGAAATTAGTTTGTATGGCATTCTCACAATTGGTGGTAATGCCACACTGTTAGCTCACGAGTCTTTTACGGTGACAGCAGATGTCACAGAATTACTGGCAAATACGAATGTAAAAGACCAACATACACCTTCGGCACCACGTGCTACTTCGGAAGCCAAAAAACCATACAGACCTCTAGATTTAAAACTTTTTAATCTGGCAAAAACTCCAAAAAAAGCGCGATCGCTTTTGTTGCATCCATCTCCCAAAAAATCTCTGCCACCGAAGATTAACCCGCAATCACTTCGTAAATCAGTACCTACTCTCTCACCTCAATTACCGAGGTTTGTTCAACGCCAAAATCAGATAATGAGCTCTGCTGATGTTTCCGCACCTCCTGCAAAATTGGAGAGTTCAGACAAGAGTATACCTGTCACTGCTGCTAATCAAGTAACCAGCACGAGTACGACTTTTCCCTACTTGAGACGATTAAAAACATCACAGAATGAAATCGAAGTTGTTAAGCACAACGCGCCAGAGACATTTGACTTGGATGTGCTTGTTCATTCTCAGCAAAAGAGAACTGAGAGAGATGAAGATACAGTGCAGTTAGTTGCAGACGATTCACAATCCCAACACATATCGTTTGCTGAATTAGTCCTCCCTGCAAATTTCGTTACGACAGGTAATCCCAACGTATCCCCCTTGATTAGAAAGTGGATGCATACTCAAGGATACTCCTTGCCTGAACCCATCAATTTGCAAAATCATGACTACGATACCTATTTTGTTTCCAGACGAGAGCAAGAGTATGATGAGGTTGACACACAGACACAAGGACAGGGGAATGTGGAGGAATATACTCCCTCAACTCTCCCGGCTCTCTCTTATGGCAAGCTACCCTTGGATAGGTTGGCGCAAGAGATTGTGATAGATGATACATTTTCCGAAGTTGAAGCTGATAATTTCAAAAACCAACCTTCCACACAGGACGAAGAAATCGTATCTGATGTCTCTGCTCATGTGCCTGTAGTGAGAGAAATTACCGAACTGTTACCAGTTCCACAACTACATTTGACAGCAAGCGAACTTGTCTCTGGAAAATCTGTTAGGGTTCGTGTGCAGTTAGCGCAAATCAGTTCCGAATTGGCTGTAAAGTTATGGGTTAAAGATTGCCAGACTCGTGGGTTGATTGATGGTCCGCGGTTGTTGACAAATTTACTACCTAACTCTTCTGGAGGGTTGGAAGAAAACACTCACATCCTTGTGCCTTTTGGCTGTTTAGAAATTCGCATAGAAGCGATCGCTGTGAATATAGTCACTCAGCAGGAAAGCGACAAAGTCACTCTTCAACGGAGTGTGGTTCCCCCGGACTTACCAACCTTGCAGCTAGATGAACTGTTAAGTATTTAATTTAGGAGTGTAGCTCAGCAAGGAAATTTTTCAATTTTAAATTAACTATCCTCTAATCCCTAACGGGGTGACAAAAGAGCTAGGATACAGCGAGAATAAGCGACCTAGCCCTGAGGCCTCGTTGATAAAAGGGAGATTTATTGCGACATAATCTCATTAACCGAGTGACTAAATCTTTGTATGGCTCCACAAAATTAACCCAAGTTTCACCATAGAGTCCGATATAAAAACTGCTATGACGCCTTTCAATACGACCAGGTTCTTTAACGCGACCAACATAGTTTTGTACACCTTTTCGTTTAATTTCCTGTCCATGAATCGTAGCAGAAGTGTAAGCGATGGCTATCAACAAAATGAGAGTAATTAGTCGTTCACCAGATACATTAGTATCTTCCAAGTTATAACCTCCCTTCTTCAAGTCTCGGAACATTTCTTCTATATTGAATCTTCTTTTATACGCTGCGATCGCTAACTCAAGAGTCTCTAGATTTGTGAAAATAAACCATCCTTCTTTGGGAGCAATACCTAAAATTTTGCGTTTCCATTTACAAGCAACGTTAAAGCTAAAAAATCCTTGAGTTTTTGTCACTTTGACTCCTTTCAAAAACAAAGAAACTCCTGGGGATAATCCTATCTGTTTTAGTTCCAGCCAAATTTCTTGTTCTGTTTCTACGAAATAGTTCTTTTTCAATCGCAAGCAAAAATATACATTCCTTTCTCTGAGCCAATTTGCTAGTTTAACAGAACAAAATTCTCTATCTCCTAATACACAGATTTTATAATTATCAAAAAGTTGTAATACTTGAGAGAGAATCTTTTTTTGTTCATCTAGGTTACTATTACCTAGCTTTGGTAGTAGTGTAAAATATATCGGGAATGCTCTCTTATCCCAAACAACACTAACCATGAAGAGATTGATCCGACTCCAATTTGTTCTATCCATTACCAAATAAATAATTTTTTCTCTGTCAAAATATGTTGATAACCAAGTTGTCACAATCGGAAACCAAATTTTTTCAATCGAGAGGTTTGGTAATGATAGAAATCTTTGTATTTTCTTCCTTCTACTTTCAAATAGTATGGGAATTGGCAAAGCAGTAGCCAGGGTTTCTAAGTTAACTTTTTTAATGGATTGTAGAAGATTAATTAGAATTTGGAGCAACAAATATTCTGCACAACTCAGATGACTTTGCAAGTGTGTTTGGTAGAATAAGGGTAACATTATCAATAAACAGGTCTTCTTGACAAAGGTAGACCTATTTTTTTTATCATAAATTGCTACACACTTTACCTCGCAAGCTTTCCAGGGTACTTTGTCGCCCCGTCAGCTCTAATCCTTGACAATTCCATCAAATTCATGCTGTGTTAAAAATCTTTAGAATTTAAAAAATTAGGGGAGAATTTGCAGTAAGCTCTTGTTGAATTGTTGTTTGATTGAATAGGAATTTTATGTACACAGCTTCATTGATGCCTTCGATTCTCATGTACGCAGCTTCATTTGTGCCTTCTGTCCTCGTTCCTGTCACTGGTTTAGTTGTTCCAGCTATCACATTTGCGTTTATGTTGCTATACATTGAACGCGACGATATCGCCTAAACCAGCCAACCGACTTAATCATGACTGATGGCGGTTTGCAATTGAGTACAACAAACTCAGGTTGTTTCATCGCTAAAGCAATGACAATAAACCCATACTTCATTCAAATGAGAACCGCCATGAAAATTAACCGTCCACCTCTATAAGATGGACGGCTTTTTTATGCTGAATGATTTCTAAACGATTCTTCAACTTATCCGCTCAGCTACATTTTGCTTGCAGCTACTAATTGCTAATTGTTCATTGCGGTTAATCTTTAGCAAATACAATTAGCAATTGTGTGATTCGGTTCAAATTATCATTAGATTGAAGAACCGAGCCCAGCGTAGGCTCCGTAAAAGAAAATACCTACAACAGTAATGACGCCTAATCCTGCGATTGTCGCGACAACCCACAGGGGAATTCTGCCACTTCCAGACACAGCTTTCTCTCCTCCCTTCAAAAAAAATTAAAAACGAAAGTTAGAAAATAAACAGTGGTAAATACTTGTTGTTCCAGTTAGTTAAAGAAGTAACTGGAAAACAGAATCCCTAGAACAAATACCAGTAGCAGTCCCAGGTACAGAGAAGTCCGGTTTAGTTCAACTGGTTGATTATTGGGATTGGGGCTTCTTTCCATGATTTGCTCCTAGCGTTGAATAAACTGCATTGCAGCGATCGCGCCTAAAAAGAACACAGTTGGCACACCCAAAGTGTGAACTGCCAGCCATCTGACTGTAAAAATTGGATAGGTAATTGGTTGATTGATGTTATTTCCGCTAGTCATGATTTCAAACTACTTAGTGTTACTAAATTGTTCTACTTGTTGTTTTGCATCAAAACGATTATTCACAATTGGCAATTCCTGCCGTGTTTGTGTGTAATACTCATCAGGGCGAGGTGTACCAAACACATCATATGCCAAGCCAGTGCTAACAAATAACCAACCTGCAATGAATAGTGCGGGAATGGTGATGCTGTGGATCACCCAGTAACGAACGCTAGTAATAATGTCCGAAAACGGACGCTCTCCAGTAGTACCTGACATTTATATCACTACCTTCACAAAGATTGTTATTGAGATCATTATCCTACAAAGTTAAGAAAGAGTTACACGTCGTAACTCCTTTCAAGAGAAGTAGGGATCAATACTTAAGCAGCTTCTGACTTAGAAGTCGCTGCAATATTGGGATTGTATTTTAGTAAAACACCGCGATCGCCAATGACAAATCCCTTTTCTGGGTTGAGAAAAACAATTTTGTAAAAATTAGCGGGAACTGATTCAACATCCCGGTCTTTTTCCCAGGTTTTGCCACCATCAGAACTCCGCAGCAAATTCCCGCTCCCGCCACTGACCCAAATCTCTTCAGGTGTGCGATAAGCCAAATCAAGTAAGCCCCAACTGGTAGACAATTCTGGAAATTGACCTTCCAGCCACTGTTCTGAGTCGGCTGGGTCAGTAAACTGTACTTGACCACCCCGTGCTAACATCCACATCTGCCCTTTGTCGGTGAATCCCATGTTTTCTACTCTGCGGGAACTATTGCGGTTATGGGGTACCCAAGCATTGAGTCCTGGTTCCCAGGTCGAGTAGAAGTTTCCCTTTGCAGAAACAGCAACGTACTTGCCATCAGCAGAACGTTCCATATTACGAACCACGCCAACAGCTTGTTCTACCTGCGCTTTCCAGTTTTGCCCACCATCGGTGGTTCTGTATATTGCTCCTACATCGGTCGCCATCTCAGCTGTGTTTTGCCCTAGTGCTACGATACTAACGGGACTACCTGGGAGCTTTTCACTCAGTGGAATACGCGACCAAGAACGACCCTCATCAGTACTGTGCAATAGGAGAGATGGTTCTCCAGCGATCCACCCCTCTTTTCCTGCAAAACTGACAGTGTTAAAGCGGTATCTTTGGTCATCCAGTTTTAATTCCAGAGGCTGCCAATTCTTACCACCGTCTTTTGTTTCTAACAGAGTGGCATTGCTGCCTACTAAGAAACCATGTTCGGGGTCATCTGTAAAGGCAATATCCAGTAGCTTTGCATCTGTTGGGACGGAAATTACTTCCCAAGGATTGTAGCTGGTTGAAGCGACATTACTGCAACCAACACATACAAGAATAACCACGAACAAAGCGAGTATTCGTTGGCAAATTTTCACAATTGGAAGCATCTGTATCTGTTAGTTTTTTTGAATTTGTCAATTTGTGTATGGGTTTGGTGTCATGTGAGCAGTGCTCACCTCACTGTTAAAAGCGGGTCTTATTGTAAGCCGTACAGACTTATAAAAAACAAAAAAGCAAGAGCCAAAGCTCCAAAAATGAGAAGGTTCTTTTGCGTTGGTGTTAGGGTATTGACACCTAAACCATATTTCAGATTTTCTTGGAAGCCGGATGCCTGACCAGCAGGACCAATGTTCGTAAAAGCATTCTTTTTTGCACCGCAAACTGGACAGCGCCAGGTTGGGGACAATTCAGCAAAGGGTACTCCTGGGGCAATGTCATGCTTGTCATCCCCCTTCTCAGGTTCATAAACGTAACCACAGGCACGGCACTCGTAGCGGTCAAAGTCGGTCGTCGCAACAGCTTGTTCGCTCATGGCTATTGGCGTCGGTGAGAGGCAAATCTTAAATATACGTTAAAAATTATGACATAATTGTTAGACTTTTCTATCTTGAACAAAAACGAATCAAATCATCTCCAGCTCTGTTTTTTGGGATTCAGAAAAGTCAAATAGATATAATGTAAATGTAATGTAAATACAAAAAGTAGGGTGCGACACACCCAAACTTAAGCTTGAGGAGCGCTTTGAAAGAAGCGAGAATGCTTCGTAAGACGGAAAGTGAGATAGCCTTTTAGGGAACTGCGTGCCGTAGATATACCCGAAAGGTCACTAACCGCAGAATCAGCCCAAGAATCCCTCTTTGCCTGAAAATGAGCGTAAGTGTTGTTTTCACCAAAGGTGGGAATGTTAAAAAGTTATTAGCACCAAAAGCGGTAGAAACTCATTGTGTTTGTTCTTAGTGGTTACGAGTACCTTCTAGGCTTCTTAATTATCTGCAGCCTAGTGCCTGCCCTCGCTCTATCAGCGTCCAAGCTCCTGCGACCTAGTGGTCGCAACCCAGAACGGCGCACTACATATGAATCCGGGATGGAACCCATCGGTGGAGCCTGGATTCAGTTCAACATCCGCTACTATATGTTCGCGCTGGTCTTCGTCATCTTTGATGTAGAAACTGTCTTTTTATATCCTTGGGCGGTTGCTTTCAACCGTCTTGGGCTATTGGCATTTATTGAAGCGCTCATTTTTATTGCAATTCTCGTCGTCGCCCTAGTGTATGCATGGCGTAAAGGAGCTTTGGAATGGTCTTAGATACTAACGTAGAGCAGCAGAAAGAGCGTATCCTCAACCCGATTGAGCGTCCTACAGTAACCCAAGATTTGTCAGAAAACGTCATTCTGACGACTGTTGATGACCTCTACAACTGGGCACGGCTTTCTAGCCTTTGGCCCATGTTGTTTGGTACCGCTTGCTGCTTTATTGAGTTTGCAGCTTTGATTGGTTCCCGATTCGACTTTGACCGCTTTGGTCTGATTCCCCGTTCTAGCCCTCGCCAAGCTGACTTAATTATTACCGCAGGCACAATCACAATGAAGATGGCACCTCAACTCGTGCGTCTTTATGAGCAAATGCCAGAACCAAAGTATGTGATTGCTATGGGCGCTTGCACGATTACTGGCGGTATGTTCAGCGTTGATTCCCCTACAGCAGTGCGTGGAGTCGATAAACTAATTCCAGTAGATGTTTATTTGCCTGGTTGTCCGCCCCGTCCAGAAGCGATTATTGACGCAATTATCAAGCTGCGGAAGAAGATAGCAAATGATTCGATTCAAGAGCGGAGTCTAACTCAGCAAACCCATCGCTACTACAGTACGACTCATAGCCTCAAGCCCACAGAGCAAATCAACACAGGTAAGTATTTGCAATGTGAGTCTCGAGTGAAACCGCCGAAGGAATTAACGGAGGCGATCGGCCTACCTGTTCCACCTGCTCTTTTAACACAAAGGGTACAAAAGGAGGAAACTAACCGTGGCTGAAGAATCGAAACCAGTACCAGTTGAAGAACAGTCACTGGTCAAAGCAGGTGCAGTTTCCCAGTGGTTGACGGAAAATGGCTTTGCTCATGAGTCTCTAGAACCAGATCACAGAGGTGTAGAAGTCATTAAGGTAGAGCCAGATTTCCTACTCCCAATTTCCACTGCACTGTACGCCTACGGGTTTAATTACCTCCAGTGTCAATGTGGCTTTGACTTAGGACCAGGACAAGAGCTGGTTAGTATGTATCACTTGACGAAACTCACGGATAATGCTAGCCGCCCTGAGGAACTACGTATCAAAGTGTTTTTGCCACGGGAAAATCCGAGAGTCCCCTCGGTCTACTGGATTTGGAAAGCAGCAGACTGGCAAGAACGTGAGTCCTATGATATGTTCGGCATTATCTACGAAGGACACCCAGACCCACAGAAGCGGATTTTGATGCCAGAAGACTGGGTAGGTTGGCCATTGCGTAAGGATTACGTGTCACCTGACTTTTATGAGTTACAGGACGCTTATTAGAGCGATTAGCCTTGCCTTTGGCACGCTACATCGAGTGTGCCTGCCCGCAGAAATTATGGCGATAGTCCGTGTGTTGCCAAGCCTTTTCTTTTAGAAAAGGCTTCCCCGTTGTCGAGCAATGGGGCAACCGTATGAAATGCGGTTGGGCAACAGGACCCGCATAGCGATCGCCTAATACCATTTCTTTATAAAGCTGCGCTAAATAAAGCTTCAAGAATAAAGTCGTAAGAAGTGAGAGAGGAAATCATGGAAGGTGTAATTGCTTTGAGGACATCAGTTAACTTCTGCTGTAGTTGTGTGAGGGTTTGACAATTTTCCCATTGGAGTTGAGATTTGAGAAATTCCCAAAACCGCTCAATTGGGTTGAGTTGAGGAGAGTGAGGAGGTTGAAAAATAGGGATAATGTTATCTGGATAATCGAGAGCTTTCGCTTTGTGAAAAGACCCTTGGTCGAACTGGATAACCGCGATATCATCACCAAGGTCAGCAGAGAGCAACTCCAAAAAGTTTTGAAAACAATCACTATTGAGGTAGGGGAACTCATAGAAAAAGCTGTATCCACTTAGGGGTTCTACGACTCCGTATAAATAAAAATTTTCACGTTGCCATTGGCTTAAACCCACGGGTTTAACTCCTTTAGCCGTAATTAAACGTCCTGCAATTGTCTTTAATCCTAAACGTGTTTCATCCTGGCACAAGTACCTCAATCGTTTACCCTCTCCAAACTCTTCCTGCAAGAATTTGAATGCTAGAGGCAGTTTTTTTTAAAGTGAGATAGGCTTTCTGGGTGTTGTTTGGTGCTTTGAGGACGAGGCACTTTCAATTTCGCACCCAAACGCTTGCGAACAATTTCATAGACTGTTTTGTAGGCAAGTGAAAGTCCTAATTCGCTCTTGAGCCATTGTTGAATTTGACTATAGCTTTGAAACCCAGATGGTTCCTGCAACTTCTGTTTCAACCGTTCTAAGTCTGAACCACTTATGCTCAGAACTTTCCCTGGTGCATGTTTTACTTCAAGTAAGCCCCTTCGTCCTTCATCTTTATACTTTCTCACCCAACGAGTTATGGTTGCTTCATCACGCCCTAAACGTTCTGCCAGCGATCGCCTGCTGCTGACTTGACCACTCTTGAGCCAGTAGAGCATTTGCAATCTTTCTTTGCTGCTTGCTGCTGTGGCATGTTTGAGAGCTTTCTCCAATTCTTCTTGACTTTCTGAAATCTCGATTTGGAATGGACGACTCATAACAAAATTACTCAATGCACCCATCTATAAGTTTGACGCAGTTTGGCGCATCTTCATACAGAATTGGTATAAGTTCAGTGGAGTTACCTGAAGATTCGTACTATCCTCAGCCCTTCTTTGCGCTTTGTGAAAGAGGGGTGATTATTGTATAGTTGCTGGACTAGCTAAAAAATCCAAAACATCAGTTGCTGTTACTGGAAGCCGAATAAGTAATTCTGTGCCAAGTCCAGGTTCTGAATAGCAGAGTAATTGACCGTGATGTTGCTCGACGATGATAGAGTAACTGATTGATAACCCTAATCCTGTGCCTTGACCCACAGATTTGGTTGTAAAAAAGGGATCAAAGATGTTTTTTTGAAACTGGAATGGGATACCAATACCATTATCAGCAATACAAATATCAACCCATTTTAAATTTTGGTTTTGAAATTCTTTGCCGCCATCGCTGAGTTCTGTACTGATTCTTATAGTTGGCTGAAACGTGTCTTCAGAAACTTTTCGCTTTTCCTCTAAAGCGTCGATCGCATTACATAAGAGATTCATAAAAACTTGATTTACTTGCCCTGGATAACATATCACCAGGGGAATTTCTCCGTATTCTCGCTTGACCTCAATTGCTGAGCTTGTTTTTCCCTCAACAAGCCGATTTTGTAAAATTGTCAAGGTACTATCAAGTCCTTTGTGGATATCAGCTTGCTTTGCATAAGCTTGGTCATAGCCAGAAAAATAGCGCATCGACAGCACAATCTCTCGAATTCGCTCTGCTCCTTCTTGCATAGAGGCAAGTACTTTCGGAAAATCTTCAATCACAAAATCGAGTTCGTGGGCTTGTATTGTCTGTAAAATTTCTGGATGGGGCTGAGGATAATGTTTAGTGTATAATTTTACGATTTTCAATAGAGCTTGCGTGTATTGGGAAGCATAATCAAGATTGCCGTATATGAAGCTAATAGGATTATTAATTTCATGAGCTATCCCAGCTGCCATCTGTCCTAAACTGGACATCTTTTCGCTCTGTACAAGCTGCGCTTGAGTCAGTTTGAGATTATCAAGAGCTTGCTGAAGTTGCTGAGTTCGGACTTGTAATTGGGCTTCGGAACGTCGCAGTTCGGATTCAGCTTGCTGACGAATGCTTATTTCTGTTTTTAGCTGATCATTTTGCTCACTCAGTTCTTGATTTTTTTGCTGAAGCTGAGTTTGCAAGCTACGAATTGTGAGTTGATATTTAATTCTTGCCAGAATTTCTTCTAGTTGAACGGGCTTAGTGATATAGTCTGCTCCCCCCACTTGAAAAGCTTTGACCTTGTCTACTCCTTGAACCAACGCACTCAAGAAAATGACAGGAATATCGCGAGTTTTAGGATCGACTTTGAGCTGCTGACAAACCTCATAGCCATTCATTTCCGGCATCATAATGTCTAGGAGAATTAAATCTGGCGGCTGTATCTGCACGGCTTTTAGAGCTATGCTTCCACTAATCGCTTGTCTAACTTGATATCCATAAGACCGAATAATTGTCGATAAAACTCGCAAGTTATTTGCCTCATCATCAACAATGAGAATATCGGCAGTTGGTGTTGATTCTGAAGGTTCACACGTCATAACTGAGTCGTTTTCAGCTGGTTGACTATCGTCTTCTGGTTTAGAATATACTGTTTCTCCTAGCACTTTGTGTAGCATCAGTTCTGTTAAAGCGTATTGCTACTTCAGTGAAATAGAAAAATAAGCCAGTGAAATTTCTTCAATGGCTTATCTTTACATTGGTGCAAAATTTGCCTAAAGTCTACTTCCTAATTGAGTTTTACATTTTACCTTTTTGCATGACTTCTAGAAGATGGCGGCGGATTTCCTGTGCTTGCTCTATATCAGACTGCCGCAACTTCTGAAACAGTTCTACACAAGGGTGAGAACCAGCTTCCTGTGCATCTTTGATGTAAATTTCATAAGCTTTAATCGCTTGACCTTTGTTGTGCAACACGGTGAGAAAGTCATACTCCAGGTTGCTAATGGGATTTTGAGTCTGAGTGTTTCCTGCGGTTTGAATCATAAAATTACCCTCCTTTAAGTTTCTTATTCCCTTCTACTTGCCTTAAAGGAGGTATTCATCTGTCCAAAAGAGTATGCACAGATATGCTATCGGTAGACACGTGTTAACTTGAGAAGGAAAACTCCCAAGTATAACCTGCGACCGATGTTAAGGAGCTAACAATAGCTCTATCCTTCAAGCAAGATCTTCATACTGATGTGAGTGCTGGAATTTATAGTCTTTTTCCAGTTGCTCATTCTCAATCTGTGTAATCGGGCAAATCTTAGTGTTGGCATTCATGCAATCCATATGTGGTGTTTTGGCACATACCAACAGTAGACCGCCTAAAACTACTAATAAGCCACAGATTGATGCAGTCTGCACCCAAGAAATTTCTAGTGCTCCATGAACAACAACTTCTCGTAGTACTGAAACGAGTGCTACTTCTACTGCCACCCCAACAGCAATACTATGCTCCTGCAAGTAGACAATTAGGAGTCGGAATAACTCAACCAAAATTAAGATGAAGAGTATTTTGGCAGTGACGTGTTTAAAATCTACAGGTATCTCAAGTGTTGTAAAGAAAGACCATAGCTGCATTACCATTATGACGAATAAACCAAAACACAGAACAATCACAATTAAGTCTTGGAAAGCCTCCATATTACGGACAATCCAATGTCGGTCTAGCCAGCGATTTGAGAATAAGAATTGACTCTTGAGGCGCTTTTTCATAAACAATTCCATTTCTATCAAGACAACTTCATACCACACCAGCCATTCCAACTAGTAATTTTATTCTCTCGCAACTAAGCCTTCACTTAACGCGGCTGATAATTAGGATTTGATAATTGTTGCCATAAATTCTCTGCATTGTTTGCCCACTGGGAATTTCCTTGAGCCTTATATAAATCTCTTGCATATTGCAACACTTGTGCTGCTTCTGCATATTGCCTTAACTGTATAAATACCAACCCTGCACTGTAATAAGCATTGGCATTATTTGTATTAGCTTCAGCAGATTTCCTAAAAGCTTCTAATGCTTCTTTTAACTTAGCTTGACTAAACAAAACTGCACCGAAATTGTAGTGAGCTTCAGAATATTTAGGATTGATTTTTATCGCTTTACGAAAAGAATCTTTTGCCTTATCTATTTTCCCTTGTTGTAAATAACATATACCCAAATGATAGGCAGGTTCTGGTGCATTTTTGCTCAGTTCCATTGCTTTTTTAAAAGATGTGATCGCTTTATCGCAATCTCGTTGCTGCTCTCGTAGCAACCCTAGGTTATAGTGAGCAACTCCCAGTTTAGGATCAAGTTCTAAGGCTCGTTGCAAGTAATCGTTGGCTTGCTGCCAGTTACTTCCTTCTAACAGCGAGCCGCCTAAATTCGCATACGCTAGGGCAAACTGGGGATCAGATTGTGTCGCTTTGTAAAATGCATCAGCAGCAGATTGTAATTGTCCTATTTGTCGCAGTGCTAGTCCTAAATTGTAGTGAGCGGCAGCTAAATTGGGTTCTAGTTCAGTGGCTTTGCGAAATAAAGCTATTGCATCTTGTACTCTCCCCACCTGAATTGCCTGTAACCCTTGATTTAAATAGTCTTGAGGGCTGCTATCAACGTATTGTGCCAGAAGGGGAAAGTGAGGAGCAGGGGCAGCTGGAGAAGATGACGAGATAAAGCTTTGAGCTACTAATATTAAACCTATTAAAGCAGGGAAGCGATATTTATAGAGAGGGGCTCGCATTGTTCTCCTGTGTTGGAATACTTTGAGTTATGTTTACTTTACAAACTTTGTGTAACAGATGAAGAGATTCATATAAGTTTAACTTTATATATCAAATTTTGTAATCGTTAAATTTTCTTCAACTAAATATTACGAGAAAATACGATTTTTCACTGCTTATATTAAAGGAGAGATAATCTCAAGTTAAAGACAGGATAATCTTTTGAATCATCAAATTTGAACCTTCAATAACTTACGATAACGCGGCTAGATATGTCTAGCTGCAAGGGAGGTTGTATGAACGAAAAAGTGAAATCGGGTTCGCGAAATGTGGCAATTGTGGGTCCCTATTTAAGTGGAAAAACCACATTAATGGAAAGTTTGTTATTCGTTACAGGAGCAATCACTCGCAAAGGCAGCGTTAAGGATGGCAACACAGTAGGAGATAGTGCTGCTGAATCGCGCGATCGCCACATGAGTGTAGAAGTGAGTGCCACTAGCACTGAGTATGATGGCACTCACTTCACATTTATTGATTGTCCTGGAAGTGTGGAATTTGCCCAAGAAACTTACAACGCCTTAATGGGGGTAGATGCAGCAATTGTGGTTTGCGAGCCCATTACAGACCGAGTCCACACCCTAGCCCCTTTATTTAAATTCCTTGACGATTGGGAAATTCCCCACCTCGTCTTCGTTAATAAAATGGATCGGGCTAATATCAACGTCTTAGATACGTTACACGCCCTCAAAGCTGTTTCGAGCCGTCCATTAGTAGCCCATCAATATCCCATTATGCAAGGGGAACAACTGATGGGCTTTATCGATTTGGTCACCGAACAAGCATACAAATATCATCCAGGTGCACCTGCTGACCCCATTCCCTTCCCAGAAGAACTCAAAGAAGAAGAACATATGGCACGGGCAGAAATGCTCGAAGCCTTAGCAGACTTTGACGACCATTTACTGGAAGAACTTTTAGAAGACATCGAACCACCCCAAGAAGAAATCCTCAAAGATCTGAAAATGGAATTGGGGGCAGATTTGGTTGTACCCGTTTTCTTTGGAGCTACTGAGCAAGATTACGGTGTACGCCCACTCCTAGAAGCTTTACTCAGAGAAGCCCCTGAACCAGAAACCACAGCAGAACGCCGTTTAAAAAACCAAAAAGGCGGCTCCCCTGTGGCGCAAGTGCTAAAAACTTACTACACTCCCCAAGGTGGCAAACTTTCCTTGGTACGAGTTTGGCGCGGGAAGTTAACAGACGGGATTGTTCTTAACGGCGTTCGTGCTGGTGGTCTTTACCGCCTTATGGGACAACAACAGCAGCAAATTAATGAAGCTTATGCTGGTGAAATCGTTGCTGTAAGCCGTTTAGAAGGTATTAAGACTGGAGATACTATTTCTTGTGAGCAGTTGAGTACAGCATTACCTAAAGCTGCGCAGTTAGAACCAGTTTATGCTTTGGCAATCACTCCTGAAAAGCGCAACGATGAAGTTAAGCTCAGTAGTGCAATTACTAAGCTATTGGAAGAAGACTGCTCTCTTGCTTGGGAGCAACATGGCGACACTCACGAAGTTATCCTTTGGGGTCAAGGTGAGATTCATTTGCAAGTTGCACTAGACCGACTACGCCGCAAATATAATCTACCGATGACAACGCACTTACCACAAGTGCCTTACAAAGAAACCATTCGTAAAGGGGCATCATCAATTCATGGGCGCTACAAACACCAAAGTGGCGGTCACGGACAGTTTGGTGATGTTTATCTCGACATTAAGCCATTAGCACGCGGTGAAGGCTTTAACTTTAAGGAAACTATTGTTGGTGGTGTGGTTCCCAAACAGTACATCCCTGGTGTGGAAATAGGCGTGCGGGAGTTTCTGTCGCATGGTCCTTTGGGTTTTCCAGTCGTAGATGTGGCAGTAACCCTAACAAATGGTTCGTATCACACAGTTGATAGTTCGGAACAAGCATTTAAGCAAGCCGCTCGTCTTGCCATGCAAGCGGGGATATCTAAGTGTGAACCTACCTTACTAGAACCAATTGTTCGGGTGGCAGTCTCCACTCCAAACGAATTTACTGCCAAAGTGCTGCAACTTGTCACTGGTAGGCGGGGTCAGATTTTAGGTTACGAAGGCATACATGACTGGCAAGGATGGGACAGTGTCACCGCTTACCTGCCACAAGCGGAAATGCAAAACTTTATTGTGGAATTGCGATCGCTCACTCTTGGCGTAGGTTCCTTCCATTGGGAATATGACCATCTTCAAGAGGTTCCCGATAAAATTGCTGATCGTATTCTTACCTCTTTCAATGGCAATGTTGCTAACAGTAATGGCAAATAACTTGAGATTTTAGATTTTGGATTCATCCACAATCTAGTCAATTTATTAATCATCACTCATTTAGGGGCATCCACTGTGGGCGTCCCTATACTTTGTGGAATAATTTGCCAATAGTAATGATCATATCAAAGCCGTAAAATTGCTTCAGTGAGCAACTAAATTTGTGACAACAATGCATGAATAATACACAGAGTTGGGATATTGTCAAGCGTCCTGCTGGTAATTGTGACGTTGTCCCCAGCAACGCAGCTACTGAGGAAAATAATCCAGAAATCATCGAGCGGTGGGGACCTTTCACTTCCGAAGGGGAAGCAATAGCCCGTCGCGTTGGATTAATCAGGGCTGGTAAGTGTCAACCCGTGTAAACTAAGGAAAACTAAAGAAAACTAAAGAAGAAAGAACCAAGAATGATTTTCTTTTTTCTTTCTTCTCTTTTCTAGCTTCATTTTTCTGCTCTAGTGTTGCCTCTTTGTGCAATTTCTTTGCCTAACACTTCCACAGCCTTTGCAAATTGGGGATCTTGTAGAGTAGCTATTTTCTCCCGCTCTTTGAGCCACAATTGCTGTCGTTGAGCATCTGTCAATTCTACCTTCACATCTGGGTCAATTCCATGCTTATTGATATCTCGGTTATTGGGGGTAAAGTATTTAGCTATTGTCACCGCCAGTCCTGAACCATCGTCCAAAGGACGCACTGATTGCACCAAGCCTTTACCAAATGTTCGACTACCAACTAAAACAGCACGCTTGTTATCCTGCAAAGCTCCTGAGAGGATTTCACTAGCACTTGCTGAACCTTTATCCACCAAAATCACCAGGGGCTTATTAGTTAAAGCACGTCCATTTGCGATTTCCCTATCCACTTCTCCTCGGCGACCCTTAGTGGAAACTATCGTGCCGTTATTTATCCACATCCGGGCAATTTCTACACTTGAGAAAAGCAAACCACCTGGATTATTACGTAAATCAAGAATATACCCAGAGACCTGCTTATTCTCCAAATTCTTAATTGCTTGGAGCATTTCCTTAGAGGCATTAGCACTGAATTGCTTCAGGCGAATATAGCCAAGATTACCTGCTGGAGTTTGCTTTTGAGAATACTCGACTGGATGAATTTCAATCTTTGCCCGTTGGATCGAGAAATCTTTTTGTTGACTGTTCCGCTGGATTGTTAAGTTGACCACTGTCCCTGGTTCACCTCGGATTAAGGATACTGCTTGATTAGTATCCATGCCTTCAGTGTTTTTTCCGTTGATTTTGGTTATGATATCCTTTGCAAGAATGCCAGCTTTCGCAGCAGGTGTATCCTCAATTGGCGCAATTACAGTCAACTTCTTTGTTTTCTCATCTAGACCAATTTGAATACCAATACCTGTAAGTTCTCCAGAGGTATCCACTTGCATATTTTTGAATTCCTCAGGGTCCATAAACCGGGTGTAGGGATCATCAAGCTTCTTGAGCATTTCCCGGATGGACTTATAAGCTTCTTTTTGATTGGTGTAGGACTTGTTCAGATATTCTTGGCGCACAGCCCGCCAATCTACCTGATTAAAAGTACCGTCTACATATTGGCGGTCAATAATTTGCCAAACTTCATCTATTAATTCCTTTGGACTTTCTTTAAATAAAGCCTGTCCCTGGGAGTGAATGCCTATACTGGTGACTGCGATTGTTGTTAGTGTCACCGCTGTAGCACCCAAAACAAGCCCACTTCTTGTAATTACCATAATTCACAGCTGCGCCAGACGGAAAATTTTGTAGTCAGTATGCTCAATCTAACACAGGGTTTTACTGGACAGACTGAGCATTATTTTTTATTTCATAAAAACGCTTTGTGATCCGGTGATATCAGTAATCACCGGGACAAAATTTGTCGAAAACTTTATGGGTCTACCCAACGTCCATCTGCCTTAATTAAGTTGATCAACTCTTCTACTCCTTTTTCTTCTGAAACTTTTTTAATTTCTTCTCTCCCACGATAGAGAGAAATATATCCAGGAGTTTTCCCAACATAGCCGTAGTCAGCATCAGCCATTTCTCCGGGTCCATTGACAATGCAGCCCATAACTGCTATGTCAAGCCCTGTTAAATGTTTGGTTGCTTCGCGGACTTTGTGTAGTACTTCTTCTAAGTTAAACAATGTACGACCGCACGAAGGGCAAGCAACGTACTCTACCATTGTTTTGCGCAATCCCAAAGCTTGCAAAATACTGTAGCATACGGGAATTTCTTTCTCTGGTGATTCTGTTAACGACACGCGAATTGTATCGCCGATACCATCAGCTAAGAGAGTGGCAATACCAGCGGTAGATTTTATCCGTCCGTACTCCCCATCACCTGCTTCGGTCACACCCAAGTGTAGAGGATAATCCATACCCAGTTCATCCATCCGTTGTGCCATGAGGCGATAGGCGGCTATCATCACCGGCACCCGTGAAGCTTTCATGGAAATGACTAAGTTGTGGTAGTCTAAGGATTCACAAATGCGAATAAATTCTATTGCCGATTGCACCATGCCTTCTGGAGTGTCACCGTAGGTAAATAGCATCCTCTCAGCAAGAGAACCGTGATTGACTCCTATTCGCATGGCTTTGCCTTGATCACGCAAGGAAATTACCAATGGTGCCAAAGTTTCGCGAATTTTGCCGCCGATTTCGTCAAATTCAGCTTTGGTGTAGTCAGTTCTTCCAGAGTTTGGCTTTTCAAACACGTACAACCCAGGATTAATACGTACCTTCTCTATATGTTTTGCAACTTCCAATGCGATTTTCATGCCATTGTGATGTACATCGGCAACAATGGGCACATCTCGGTAGGTTTTGACTAATTTTTGTTTAATCTCTGCTAACGCTTTGGCATGAGCCATACTAGGTACGGTTACGCGGACGATTTCGCAACCAATTTCATGGAGACGACGAATCGCAGCTACGGAACCATCAATGTCTAAGGTATCTTCATTAATCATTGATTGCACTACTACAGGGTAGCCACCTCCAATGGTGACATCACCAACTTTGACTGGACGAGTTTTACGCCGTTTGATAGTCGTGTCAAAGGAGGGTTGAGTATTTGCAGTAGTGGAATTTGTAAGCGCAGGCAGAGTTTGCATAACTTATTACGTAGTTTTTTGTAGCGAAGATATCAAATTTGAAAACATTCTGTTTCCCAGATTGCCACAGGTGGTGCAAATTTGAGTGATGAATTTGGAGAGAAAAGGAGAGTGGGAGAGTAGGCAGATAAGTAAAAATACTTGCAAAGTATTTTGAATTCCAAATTTAACAATACTCAATTGGTATCAGTTATCAATCATATTAAATTTAATAATTTTTTAAAGATAAATTATTAAATTATTTAATTTATTTGGTTTTTCACTGGGTAGCTTTAATAACAACCATAGTTTGCTCTTATTTCAATTTTAATGTATCAATTAATACAAAATTGTCATAATTAATTTATAGCAAGTAAACAAGATATGAATATTCAAATGGTTAACCAATTTCCAATTCCCTCACACTTCAACTCTAAAGAAGTCGGCTGCGTCTGGCGTGTTCCTTACCAACAACGTGCAGAAGAAGCGAGAGTATGGGCAAAAAAACAAAACATCAAATTATCATCAGAAGATAAAATACGCATTTGCCTACTATTAATTGATGTACAAAATACTTTTTGTATTCCTGAATTTGAATTGTTTGTTGGTGGAAAATCTGGAATGGATTCAGTAGACGACAATGTCCGTTTGTGCAAGTTTATTTATCATAATTTAGGGTTAATTACTAAAATTATAACCACGATGGACACCCATACAGCAATGCAAATTTTCCATCCTATTTTTTGGATAAATGATGCGGGTGAACATCCTATCCCTGCTACTACGAACATTACACCAACTGATATTGAAAAAGGTGTTTGGAAAGTTAATCTAGGAGTCGTTGAGAGTTTGGGATACGACTACAAATTACTAGAAAAACACGCTTACCACTACGTTAAGCGACTCAGTCAAGATGGGAAATATCCTTTGACTGTCTGGCCCTATCATTCTATGCTGGGTGGTATTGGTCATGCATTAGTTTCTGCTGTAGAAGAGGCAGTATTTTTCCATTGCATTGCTCGTCATAGTCAAACACAATTTGAAATCAAAGGAAATCATCCTTTAACAGAAAATTATTCTGTCTTGCGTCCAGAGGTTTCAGAAAGTTTTGATAAATCTCCAATCGCTCAAAAGAACACACGCTTAATTCAGCAATTGTTGGAATTTGATGCTGTGATTATTGCTGGTCAAGCGAAAAGCCACTGTGTTGCTTGGACAGTTGACGATTTATTAACAGAAATTCAGCAGATAAACTCTAATTTAGCCAAAAAAGTCTTTTTGCTGGAAGATTGCACATCTCCTGTTGTAGTTCCTGGTATAGTGGATTATACAGAAGCGGCAGATCTAGCATTTGAGCGCTTTGCCACTGCTGGAATGCATTTAGTTAAATCTACGGAATCTTTTTTGAATAAGGTCATGGGGACCTAAGGAAGAATGTTCTCCTAGACTCCCCAGTCCTTTACCTCTGAAGATAGTTTTTAGGGTCTTGAGCTGTCCAACCCAAAGATGAGCTAGAACGCACTTCAAAATGGAGATGGGGTTGGTTTGTGGTGGGTGTTCCAGTTGTACCTACGCTTCCGACAGTATCCCCTTTTTTCATTTGTTGACCCACGGAGACTTTAATAGTGTCAAGATGTGCGTAGCGACTTTGTAATCCACCACTGTGATTAATAATAACCAAATTACCATAAGTGCCTTGCTTATCAGCAAAAGCAACTGTTCCATCGCCTATCGCTTTCACTGGCGTTCCTTTTGCTGCTAACAAATCTATACCACTATGAAAGAAGACTTCACCGTTGGTAGGATTAGTCTGCCAACCATAGGAGAGCGCAACCTTTGCCAATTCCGGCAATGGGTACCCAACTAATTTACTAGCAGGAGTAGAAGTTGGATTTTGAGTTATGGGACGATTGGGCGATCGCTTGACCTCTGGAACAAAGACAACTCTGGGATTTTTCTGACACCCATTGACATCAAACAAGACATCAGGACGAATTTTATATTTTGCCGCTATTTGCCGCCAAGTTTGACCAGAAGGGACTTCAACAACAATCCCATTGTAAGGAGGAATTTGAATTTCTTTACCAACAGTAAGCTTACTATTCTGTAAAGCCGGATTCATGGCGATAATAGTATCTGGTGTGAGATTGTAGCGTTGGGCTATACTCTCCACAGTTTCTCCTGATGCAACTTTATGCCGGAGGAAGCGTTCAAGCGCTGGAGTCTGGCAAGCACTTACCGCAGTTTGTGCTACTGCGGAGCGTGGGCTTGTGTATACTAGCCCAAGGGTGCTAGTGACTATGCTACAGAGCAAAAGTAGACGATAGCAAAAAGTCATGTATGTGAAGTAGGCACTCAATTACTCTAGATTTTAGATGGCGACAGCAGGTGAGCAGGGGTAATGGGTAATTCGTGGTGCGTCTAGACAACTAACGAATAACAGACCGCTATAACTAACTGATAGTCAATTCATCTGTCAGGTTTCCTATTGCTTGACTAAACTTAGAAATTAGCACCTGCATTGCTGTCCTTGAACACTATGATTATGAAATTATCGTTAAAGCAACTGGTTATTTATCTATCCTTACTGACGATCGGCGGCGGTGCAGGCTTGATAGGTAGTCGCTATTTGCCATCACAAAATCGCTTGGTTCGTGAGTTAAGAAATGTAACAGTGTCTTCGCCTCCAGAAACTACAGTTTCAAATCCAATTGGAGGACAAGTTGGGACTGTTAGTGGCGATAACATGAATTTTATCGCCTCTGCTGTTCAAAGAACCGGAGTAGCAGTGGTGCGAATTAATGCAACCCGCAAAGTGGCTAATCCTATCTCTGATGCATTAAAAAATCCCCTCTTGCGGCGATTTTTTGGCGAGGAAGAGCAACCATTTCCCCGAGAACGAATAGAGCGTGGTACAGGATCTGGATTTATTTTGCGAGAAAATGGACGAATCCTAACCAATGCTCATGTTGTAGCAGATACTGACACGGTACAGGTGACCCTCAAAGATGGTCGCACTTTTGAGGGTCGAGTGCTTGGAGTTGACCCAGTTACTGATGTGGCTGTTGTAAAAATTTCAGCTAATGACCTGCCGACTGTGAAGCTGGGCAATTCACAAAACTTAAGACCAGGTCAATGGGCGATCGCCATTGGCAATCCCCTGGGCTTGGACAATACTGTAACCATGGGCATTATTAGTGCCACAGACCGTACCAGTGCTCAGGTAGGTGTTCCAGACAAGCGAGTTAGCTTTATCCAAACTGATGCGGCTATTAACCCCGGTAACTCAGGTGGGCCTTTATTAAATGCCCAAGGTGAAGTTATTGGCATTAATACGGCTATCCGCGCTGATGCTCAAGGACTAGGTTTTGCTATCCCAATTGAAACTGCAGCCCGTATTGCTGATGAACTTTTTACTAAAGGACGTGTACAACATCCTTTTTTGGGGATTGAGATGTCTGATCTTTCTCCCATCAAAAAACAACAGATTAATCAAGACAAAAATCTCAACATTAAACAGGATATCGGCATTGTTATTAGTGGAGTCCTGGAAAATTCTCCAGCACAAAAAGGAGGACTCCTTCCTGGTGATTTGATTCAAAAGGTGAACGGTCAGCGAGTTAAACTAGCTGCTCAAGTACAGAAGTTGGTAGAGTCTAGTACTGTAGGCGATATTCTGGAAATCGAAGTCAACCGGAACGGTAAAATTCGGACATTTAAAGTCCAATCAGGGACTTATCCCAAAAAGTAGCTGTCAGCTGGTCATTTGTCTGTGGTATGCGAGTCTAGCTATTTTTGACTTTTGACCATGACAGATGGTTTTTGAGCCTGCACCATGGCTGCGCCGTTAGCTTACAGATATTCCTTACCCTAAAGGACTACCTTTGAGTGCAGAAGGCTGGCTAAGACAAGGCATAGCATTTTCGCTATTGAGAAGGGTAGGAGTACAGATATACCTCGCGTTCACCAGTTGACGGCAGTTGCTTCTCCTGTCATCAGATGTTGTGCGAACAAGTCGGTAAACCATGCACGACAATCGCTCATGAGGGGAACCCCCAAGACGGCATTGCCTCACCATTGCACTAGCTCACTTTTGACTTTTGACTAATGATTATTAGCCAAATGATCTAAGTGCATCCGTTGTTCCATTTGGCGGAGAAAATAACCCGTCATCATAGCTGAGGCTAAAAGACCAGCTAGATTGTCCCGGTCTGTTGTAATTTGCACGTTGAAACTTTCCGTCGGTAACATCCCGACAAGCCCTTGGACGTTTTGCGAAATGATTTGTTTGATTTCAGGGCTGACGGACTGGGCGACGCGAGCTAGAACTTCAGGGGGCTGGTGCTGTAGATACTTGAGTAACGGATTGGGATGTTCCTCAAAGCTATCATTCAGGAGCTGATTGGGGTGTTCTTCAGGGGAGTCATTCAGAAAATTAGGATCAAACACCATTGGCTGTTTTTTTAGCTGAGTTGCTTATTCTACTCTAAACCATAGTAGAAGGGTGAGACATATCACCACCTCTTTCTGGAGTACTAGCATTCCTTTACAGCAAAACTCATTCTAGTTCTGGTTTTACTGTGAGTTCTAGTTCTAGTTGTTTTTGCTCTTGTCCATTGGCAAATGATTGGGGAAGTTGCTCAATTTGAAAATATTGATGAAACTTGAGCGTGATTTGTAATGAATACGAGCGAGACTCGCTGTCTCGGCGTTTTTTGACAAAACCAAGTTCGACCAGTTCTTGAACGTGTTGATAGGCGCCAGAACCGCGCAAGTTAATCAAGTCACTTTGAAGTATTGGACTATTTAGGGCAATTGCTGCCAAAGTCCGCAATGCTCCCACGCCCAATTCCACTGGAATTAGAGTTTGTACTAGATCATGAAAGTCTGAGCGCAGTTGCAAACTATAACCATCTGGAGTTTCTACAACTTCTAAGGCGCTTTCTCGGCGAGCATATTCGTCTATAAGCTCTATTATGCCTTCCTCAACTGTTGAGCGATCGCAAGCGGCATACTCAGCAATTTCACTTATGGACATGGGCTTCCCCTTCAAGTAAAGAATTGCTTCTATCTTCGTCGCTGCATTCATCACGGCATTAGTCATCGGTCATCAGTCATTAATCATTGGTCATTCGTCGCTTGTAAAACTCAAAAATGACAAATGAAGGACAATAACAAGTGTTTGGCAAGCTAACATAATATATAACAAAAGTCAAGATTATCTTGTAAATACCAAAGGAAAGCCTTCGTCTCCTTTAAGAATTGTTATAACCCACTTCATTCTTCACCCGGTCTAGCTTTGAGTATGAATTCAGCAATTGCTAAGTCTTGTGGAGTGGTCAGTTTCAGATTGGTCTCCTCTCCTTCGACAATTCGCACAGGATAGCCGCACTTTTCAAACAAAGCAGCATCGTCAGTCACTTCCCATCCCTGACGGACACCTTCAGCGTGGCACTGCTTGAGCAATTTGACATCGAATCCTTGGGGAGTTTGTGCTGCCCATAATTTCTCTCGGTCGGGCGTGTTTTGAATGATGCCATTTTCATTGATGACTTTGATAGTATCCTTGACAGGTACTGCGGCAATCAGACCAGGACACTCTCGAATAGCTTCAGCACACCTGTTTAGTAAATCTGGAGTGGCAAGGCATCTGGCTCCATCGTGAATTAACACGTGTTGAGCGAAGTTTGGAAGCGCCTGTAACCCATTGTAAACCGATTCTTGACGGGTAGAACCCCCTTGAATCAGTTCTACTGGCTTAGTTAGCTTTAATGGAGCAAGAATGGTCTTGAAATCTTCCCAGTCATAAGGTTGGGAGATAATACCTATCCAACTGATTTGACTTGCTGCTTCAGCAGCGAGAAGAGTCCAAGCAATAATAGGTTTCGAGCGCACGACAAGCAGGAGTTTGTTGCGGTGACTGCCCATTCTTCTACCCGTTCCAGCAGCAGGAATTAGTAAATGCACAGAGTTCCTCAGTTTACTTAGTATATAGGGGACAGGTTAATGGTTAGTAGTACTTTTTGACAACTCACCTTTCTCAATAGCAAAGACGCACTCGCGTTAACGACTAACATCCTTAATTCCTAATCCCCAACCCCTATCTTCCCCTAAAATAATGAGCGAGTAAGCGTGAAGACATATTATGCGAATAGTAGCCCTTGTCCCTGGCGGAATTGGCGACCAAATTCTCTTCTTCCCGACCCTAGATGACCTAAAGCGTTATTATCCAAACGCTGAGGTAGATGTTGTTGTGGAACCCCGGTCAAAGGCTGCTTACCGGGTGTGTAAGTCAGTTGATGAGGTCCTGACGTTTGACTACAAAGACCGGAACAGTTTAGCAGATTGGGGCAACTTGGTAGGCACGATACGCGATCGTGAGTACGATGTTGCTATGGCTCTTGGGCAAAGTTGGTTAGTAGGTATTTTACTCTGGTTAACTGGAATCCCCAGGCGAATTGGATATAAGAGCAAGGGAGATTATTTGCTTACCAATCCAGTTCCTTTAAAAACAGAACAGTATGCCGCTTGTATGTACCATGACTTACTGCAAGGCTTAGGCATTAACTCACCTTGTCCAGAGTTAACTATCTATGTGCCAAAAGCAGATATTGACTGGGCTAACAAGGAACAACAACGGTTGGGGATAAAGGAAACTGGCTACATTTTGATTCACGGTGGTTCTAGCAAGCTAGCCAAAACCAAAGGACTGGATAAGATTTACCCTGTCGAGAATTGGGTTCAAATTATCCAAGAATTACGGCAAAAGTTGCCAGAAATGCCCATAGTGGTCATCCAAGGACCAGAAGATGAAGAGTTCGTGCATAAACTCAAAGAGTCTGTCCCCGAAATCAAACTCATCTCTCCTGATGATATTGGCAAGTTGGCGGCAATGATTGGTGGAGCAAATTTAATGCTGTGTACCGATAGCGCACCCATGCATACAAGTGTGGCGGTACAAACTTATACCCTTGCCTTGTTTGGTCCAACAGACCCAGCGAAGTTATTGCCCAAGAGTGATAAGTTTATTGCCATTAAATCCCCCACAGGTAAAATGGCAGATATCTCACCTAAAATTGTATTGGAGAAAATTTTGGGTGGGTAAACCTGCTGTATTCCTAGACCGTGATGGTGTGTTAAATGTTGAAGCTGGCTACATTCATCAGGTAGAAGATCTACATTTAATTCCTGGTGTTGCAAAGTCCGTGCGCCAGCTTAATGATCGAGGTATTTTTTGCTGTCTGGTTTCCAATCAATCTGGACCAGCTAGAGGTTATTATCCAGACAGCCACGTACAAGCGTTACATCAGCGACTTTGCCGATTATTGGCACAGGAGGCTGGGGCAAAATTAGACGCTTTGTATTATTGTCCCTACCTCAGCCCACCAGAAGGAGGTATAGATCCAACATACACTTGCTGGTCTACTTGGCGCAAACCCAACACAGGGATGTTGATCGCAGCGGCTTGGGAACATGATTTGGATCTGAGGCATAGTTTTATGGTGGGGGACAAAGCGACTGATGTAGATATGGCACACAATGCTGGGTGTGTGGGTATTTTGGTGCAAACAGGGTTTGGCGATCGCGTTTTGGCTGGTGATTACCAGCACCATACGAAACCAGATTACATTGCCGAAGATTTGTCTGTAGCTGTTAAATGGATTTTGCAGCAGCTACAGATTTAAAAAAATACAAAAAATCTTTGGTTCCCGAGACACACCTCGGTACCCCTGGTCCAAAAACTTTTGCAATTACTCTCTAAAATCCGCTAAAAAAGGCGGATTTTCGTTTATTTACTGGCAAAATTCAAGAAATTTTTCCTAACTAAATATATGAGCTTTAGGAATGACACTTTTTTTAACGATTTATAAAGTCAAAAGTAACGAGTGACTCTTGACTGCACGTGGAGTGCCTACCAATCCATTGTTGACAACCTCTATGAGAAAGGATGTGAATTAAATGCGTAATACCTAAGAATTTGGAAAAAAAGATTTTTTGTTTGCTAAGGGCTAGCATAAACCAAATATTTTCGGTAAATTTTTGCAGAGGGTGAATGTAAATGTGTTGTATAGCGCACATTTTACACATTTTTTTAGAATGAGATATGGGTTGGAAGTTAAGCTTGGGTACAACTTCTAGCCTAATTTTTGAAGGTAACACTGAGTTCTTTCATAGAAAGCTTCACAATTGCTGAGAAAATCAAAGATGCAAGGAGATTCAAGCTTTGTTACGAAACTAATTAACTGCAACTAAAAATTTACGTTAGAACAAAGATTAGTAACCTCAGTGCAGCAAGCTGAGGATTCTCGGCTGTCTGGCAACTGCTTGTTGCCATTGTTATCACGTGTGAATAGCTTCCAGGTGGATCTAAAGCGCCATGTTATGTGTTCCTTCACTTCTCTCTTGCTGTCAGGTTGGTGCATCAAAAAAGAATGTGACGAAATATTACAAGGAAAAATAGATGGCGATTCGATTACATAGCTTTGTGAGTAGTGGGAAACGTTACATCCAAATAGAGAGCCAACCTCACCATATCACTGGCATTTTTAGAACGCTCATACCCTTTTCAAAAACTGTGCATGACTATACCCTCAAAGATGTAGAAAGCGCATATTTTAGGTGTGAAGAAGATGGAACAATTACGTTCTACCAAGCTGAAAGCATCGACATAGATCATTTAGGAGGAATTTGGACTTATCTTATCTATGAATGTCCAGAAGGCGAAGAAAAAGTTTTTCCTGACTCATCGATTGATACAAGTGCAAATCCTTTGAAGCAACTGTTTGCCGGTTATAAAATCGTACAAACTTCAGTAGACATAAAGGATTATCTTAAATATCAATACATTCAAGATGAATATCTAGATGTTCAACTCCCCTCTGATTGGAATACTTCAGAAGGAAGAAAAATTGCCAATCTTCTTTTAGAAGAATTTCAGGCATTTAAATCATCTGATGTGTTTGCAGAACGTGCTGGCAAAGAATATATGAGAGCCGTTTTAAATGGCTTTATTCAAGTTGCACAAGAAGTCCTGGAAAATAGTGGCAACTTCAAAGATTTTGAGTCTGCTCAGTACGATGTGCTAAGTAAAATTAGAATTGATGATATGGCAAACTTAATTCTTGAGTATAACGATTATCGTATCTGGCAAACGGCATTACCAAGTAAATCGAAAGCAGTTGAATATGCTTTTAGTACAGCATTAAGACTGATATGCCGTATTAAGTAATGTTAACTTGGAAAATTGATGCTGTACTGAGTGCTAGCTCCTTGAAAGCTAGCACTCAGTGTGCTGGCAAGTCCTGCGGACAGGCTACGTCAACGCGTAGCGTACCTGCTAGGGCTCAAGGCTTACAGCACTAGTGTCACCGCAATGGTTCACCACTCACTAAACGATTATTACCAATGAATTTTTCAAAACATCTCAAATAAGCCATCGTCTAACTCATAACCCAGGAGCTGTGCCATCGACTTGAGGCGAGATTTACTGGGAATACCCTGTTGTTGTAACCAGTCATTCAAAACAAACAGCTTGTGCATCAAAAAGATTTCTAAAGCTTCAGGATTATACTGAATACCTTCTCTGGTACTGAACTGATGCGGTACAAGCATAGCTGTATAACGGGCAAATTCCCCTGCTTTCCAATCTAGTAAAAATGGTAACCAGGGATAGCGAGCATCCAAGCGGATAAACCATAGCCGTACTTCTGGAATTTCTGAGAGTTCTCGTGGATCGCCAGGTTCTAATGCATAGTCTACGTCAAAACGCAGCTGCTGCTCGTAAGCTGCGATTGACGTTTGCGGCGCTGAACTTTGCTCAATCTCTCCCTTTGGCAGAAGTTTTTCAATCTCTGTAACTACAGGGGAGAGATCTAAGGAGTTAATGTGGTCAGTATTGAGTGCGATGGTAATTGTCATCGAGTCAAACAGTAGCCTCGACAATTCATACTACTCCTTTCTAGCTCAAAAAAGTTTCTTTATTAGCGTTCCCCTTCTAAGTTACAAAGCAAGATGATCTAGATAACTGCTAAACATTGACTCTTGACAACATACCTGTCTTTAGGTAGACGTTTACAGCCATTTAAGCTAAAGTTGTAATGAGTTCATTTTATGCAAGAGTGTGACAAAGTAAAGGTCAAGTAGCACGAAAACTCCTCATCCTTACGTATGATTTTCGCGGCAATCAAAAGCAAAAACATATGTGTAGTTGAACGTGCAGGGTGCAAAACCTTGGATATATAAAATAACAAATAAAGATTCAACAGGGAAAATTAGCTTATTAAGTTAACAAACTTAAAATATGCAAAAACAGGCGATATCCATAAAACCAATTCGTTCACTTGAAGATGCTCTTGATCGATGCCAGACATTAGGTATGCGTGTTAGCCGTCAGCGTCGCTTTATTCTAGAACTGCTTTGGGAAGCCAGAGAGCATCTTTCTGCCAGAGAGATTTATGATCGCCTGAACCAGCAAGGCAAAGGCATCGGACATACCTCTGTTTATCAAAATTTAGAGGCGTTATCTAGTCATGGCATCATTGAGTCTATTGAACGCTGTGATGGGCGTTTATACGGTAATATTAGTGATTCCCACAGTCATGTTAACTGTCTAGATACAAATCAAATTTTAGATGTTCACATAGACCTACCAGAAGAAGTTATCCGCCAAGTTGAAGAACAAACAGGGGTGCGGATTACTGATTACAGTATTAACTTTTACGGTTACCGCAACTCACCAGAGAGTCAGTAATGGTTGTGATGAGTTGCGCTTCAGCGCAACCACCAACTCATGAATCATGCCCATATTCACTACACTCATTGCCCACAACTGTTTCATTCTCAGCTAAACTTAGCAAATCAGAAGGCATAAGAATTTTGACTTGCATAACCTAGAAAATACGAGATACTAGGTATACTAATTATATTAGTAAAAACTCTGTTATTTAAATTATCTCAGTATAGTGTTCTGCAACCTCATGGCGAACACTCAAAGTCATTGAGTCAAAGGGTAAATGCCTAAAGCAACTAGGATTCATTTATCTGTCTACGAAAACAGGTCACAATGAGGGAACGAAGCTAAGTTGTAAAGCTTACTTCTTGTTGCAGAAAAACAAAGACTGCGTTTTTAAGCAGATTATGAGCGATCGCCCTCTAAAACTATTGCTAGTAGACCAAGACCCCATCTTTCGGTTAGGGTTACGGGTAGCTTTGGAAGAATTCCCTGACTTGCAAGTGGTCTCGGAGGCAGAAACAGATACTGCGGCATTGCAGACTTTAACAGAACTCGCACAAGAAGATCCTAACCAAGTAAATTTAGTGGTTTTAGAATTGGGAAATGGTCGTTCCCTCTCTAGCCAGCAGCTAGGTTTACAACTATGTCAGCATTTGAAAACTCAATATCCTAACCTGCCACTATTGCTCCTAAGTTCTGTCCAAGAACAAAGGCTGCTAAAAGCAGCAAGAGATGCTGGGGTTGATGGTTACTGTCCCAAAGGGACTCCTGTTTCCACATTAGTCAATGCCATGCGCGAAGTCATCACAGGTGGTTTCTATTGGGATGAGATCGGAAAAGAGGACACACAGATGCGGGCAGATAGAGACGCACTTCATCAAGAAAAAGTCTCTGTATCAGTCCGTCTGCCAGTCACCACGTCTTCTCGATTCCCTTTCGCTATGCGACAGAAAGTACGTTTGTCAGGAATTGGTTACATTAACACCACCTTGGCAGAAGTGACGGCGCAATTACAAGTTCCTGGATTACCCTTATTGGATCGGGCAATTTTAGCTGGACAAAGACGAGAATTGCTAACAGCTCGTTGGCTTCTGAATCATTTATTGGCTTCACCACTGGAAAGACAACAGGAGGTAGAGTCACGTTTACGTAGTGTTTCCAAAGGCAATAATTTCGCGTTTACACAGTTGCAACCACCTGCAAATTCTCTGTTGCGTCCTTCTAGTTCCAAATCTGACGACTCACCAAAAAAACAAAATCCCCCTTCTCTACTCAGCCCGCGATCGCTGCAAGCGACCTTATTTGCTTCTTGTATTACAAAACTTCAGTTTCCTTTACAGAATTTAACAGATACCCCGTTAGAAATTGATATTTTACGTGCAGACAAAAAACGTGATTTACTTTATCTAATTCTGCAAAAAATTGCTGAGTTGCTCGATGATATGCGTACTTCTCACGTAAAAATTAATCAAATAAATGAATTAAGAAATACTATATTACTTGATGTATGGAAAGCGGGACTTACAGACTTTTTTGGAAAATTTACTAGAGTTAAAATAGATAATAATAACTTAGAAATTGTCAATTCATTACTACAATATTCTGTAATTGTAAAATCAGAAATCCTTAATAAAATTCCTTTCATCGAAGAGCTATTTTCTTATCTTTTATTTCAAACTGATTTGCAAATTGATAATACCTCCTATTCAGCAGGTAGCTTTGAAGCAAAAAACTATGCAGAAATGCTTCTTGAGAATTTGTTGATTCAGGTAGCAAATGCTGTAGTAAATCCACTGCTGAATTCTTTAGCAGATGTAGAAGAAATTAAGCAAATTTTTTATGATCGTAAATTTCTTTCTACACGAGAAATCGAACGATTTAGAAATAATTTGTCGTGGAGATATCGTATTAGAAATTATATCAACGAACCTAAAGAAGTTTTTGAAAGCCGCTATGAGTTATTCGTATTTGCACCCCGTGGTATTGCGACAACTTCAATTTATGCACCGCGTGGACAAGAGTTAGCTCAGCTTTCTGGCATTCCGCTAGTTATAACCTTGGCATTAGAATTTCAAGATGCAATTGCCCCTCGTTTACAATCGCTATTATCCTTCTTAGGAAATAGCGTTGTTTTTGTGCTCACACAAGTGATTGGTCGTGGTTTAGGTTTGATTGGTCGTGGTATTCTTCAAGGTATTGGCAGTGTTTCTTTAACTGAAAGAAAGAATAAAAAGTTATGATTGAAGTCTGACTTAATTAAAAAAGTTTAGTTAAAGAACATCAATTATCACTAATCAACGGAATTTGATATTAACTGCGTAGTTCCGCTTTCAGACACCTTTGCCTCCAAGCTGGGTTTAGGAATATGCTTCATTTCCCAAACTTTTAGCAAAATCAAGTATTCGTAGAAAGCCTGCAACGTGCACCAAGCAAATCCAGCGCGTCCATCTAAGCAGCCGCCTAAAAGAAAATACATATACAAAAAACGTATCAAGGGTCTAGCTGGTAAACGCAAGGATAAATCTTTTAAAGCGCGGCGTCGTTCGACTTCTGACTTACCAAATAATAAATTGCGCCAGTTCACTGTTCCATTCTCGATTTGATGAAGGGTTTCTCTGGCTTCATCTGTGGAATAACGGTTGTGCTTTTCAATCCAGCGGCTTAAGCCTTTACTACAAGTGTAATGCGGGTATGTTTCTTTCAAAAAACCTGTTGAACCATCACACACTTCTCGTTCTGTGTGACCATAGTCTGAAAACCAGACTTTACCGTGGCGGAAAAGGCGCAGCTGGTAACGGGGATATTGGGTACTGCGACGAATCCAACGATTCATGAAAATCACACGTTCAGCCACATAGTAGCCGATGCAGTCTGGATTCTGAATTGTTTGTTCGCATTCTGCAAACAGTTCTGGGGTCATGCGTTCATCAGCTTCTAGAATATAAACCCATTCATATTTGGGAGGAATATTGACTAGCATCCAAGTACGCTGACGACCGTGACTTTCAAAAGGGTGTTGAACAACACGAACTGGATAGCGACTGGCTATTTCCACAGTGCGATCGCTACTGCATGAGTCCATAACAATAATGTCATCTGATAGCATTGCTGACTCAATACAAGCAGCGATATCTATTTCTTCGTTATAAGTCAATATGTAAATTGAAAACATTCCAATTATTTGTCATACAAGCTCTATTGTGCTGGATTATACTTTCTTATCATAAAAACTTGCAAGACATAGGAAATCACTCCTATAAGGAAATAAAGCCAGAACCTAAAATTAGGAAAAGGGCAGTATGAGCCGCCAATTATTTTTCATGCATCGTACTGCCTTTAGCAATAGTGAACTAGCGAGCAGGTACTTTACGTTTACCACCCTGGAGAGCACCCATACTTCTTAATCCTGTCCAGCCGATAATGATGTAAGCAACAGATAACAGCAAACTACTCACGACAATCCTGATACCAGGCTTCCAGTTTTCTTGAGCTTGTTTTTCCAGTTCTTCCCGGCGAGTGCGAATCTGGGCTAATCTTTGATTGGCTAGTTGCTGCGGATCACTTTGTTGAGCTATGAATTTGTCAAGTTCTTGAGGATTCGCTTTAAACTTCTTGAGTAAATCCTTCTGAGCTTGGGGAACATTTGGGTTATTCAGCGCTTGCTTGTAACGCTCCTCATTTTGAAGAAGTTCAGTGAACTGAGTTTTGACTTGATTTTTCTGTTTATCAATAGCTGCTTTTACTTGGTCGTTACTCAGTTGAGCTTGCACTTGGTTGAGTTGGTTTTTCAATTGATTTTCTGCGACTTCTGCTTCCTTGGTGATTTGATCTACTATTTGAGTTCTCTGGTGAATAACATTCGTCGCATGGACAGGAGCAATAATTAAGAAGAGTAACCCCAAGATACTTGATATGATAAAAGCGGGCATTCTAAAGTCGATGGGTTGCGGTTGATTGCTATCTTCGACACTGTCAATCCAATACCCAGTAAATAGCATTCCTAAAGCGACTAACGGTACAACTCCCCGATCAACTAGACTTGCTGCCCATCTAAGTTGTAACTGCTTATCTGTTGGGCTAAAGTCAAGGCTAAGAATGACAAAGTCAATCAAAAAGGACAAAATTAAGATTATCCCAACGACCTTAAGTGTGCGGGAAGCGATCGCAGCAGCAAAACGGTTATTCATAGTTTTTTGTCTCGTAGTCAATCAAAGTGAATATTCTATATAAAGGTACTGGAATATTGCTCCCATAACGCTACCTATTGTTTATGAGTGAGAGATTCTTTTTTGGATGATAAATTTTTTACCTATTCGATGAGCTAGAGCACGTTAATATCTGTATTCTAGCTTGATTTCAGGAACTTCTAGTGTTGGAAAATACCTGAAAAGAATACACTACTGATAGCTGTAGTAAATACTCCTTTAGACGGGTTTAAAAAACATTTTTAGGTTGTAAGGAAGGAAATAACTACACTAAATACACACCATATTCATTCAAAACAGACAAGTTTAGTACATAAGTCCAAGAATCTTTTCCCAAATCGGCAAATCCTCTGGACGGTCAATATCAGCCAACTCAGGCAAGTCAGCCAGTGATAAATTAAGTTTCTGGGCAATATTCATAGTCTGCTCAAATACTTGAGAGGTTCCCCAGTCTATGTTGATAAATAATTCTGGGACAAGACGCTGCAAACCAATTAAGTAATAGCCACCATCTGCAGCTGGACCAAGCACAAGCTCATACTGCTGAAGTTGTTCAAAAGCTTCTGCTAAAGTCTGGGCATTGACATCAGGGCAGTCAGTACCGATAGTAATGACTTTTTGTGCACCCCATTGAAAGGCATTGAAGAAAGATTGTGTCATTCGCGAACCCAAATCACCATCTCCTTGAGGTTTGTAAATGATTTCATCACCCAACCAGTCTTGCATCAGTTGCAAACTTCCCCCTGCAAAGCGCACTTCAAAAGAGATGGGAGCAATTTTTTGCAACTGTTTAACTTGAGATAGAGTGTATTCCGTCATTTGACGCTGAAGATTTGCAGCACTTTCAGTTCCCAAAGCTGGTATCAGCCGGGTTTTTGTCTTGCCTGGTTCTGGATAGCGAGTGAAAATAATGAGATGCTCTTTTGCTGTTTCTGGTGAATTTAGCACGAGATACTTTATTTAAATCAACCAAGAAATATCTTAATAGCAATACCTACCATTACTGTTAGCTGTATCATGTTCTTTACCTATTCGTATTGCGCCTAAAATGGTAGAAATATAAACGCAGCGCTTCTTTTGACCACCATTTTTACTAGATAACGTTAACTGTCCCAATGTTTTTAGTGATGTTTGGGTGCACTCATCTCCAACTTTGTAGATAGGACAACCTTGATAGTTAAATAGGACTCGCCAAGCTTTCGGTGAAGTTTGTGTTGGCAGAGTAGTCTCGTCTTCGCCTTTGTTGTTTTTATTTTTATCAATCTGAATATTTGGGTCAAGCTTCTGCCATAAGTCATTGTTAGTACTAATAGCATTAGGAATAAATACTTCTGGTTTTGCTTCTGCTTGATGAACCGCCCACTGTACGATCCCGTTTTGTTCGCGAAAACTAACTTGCCAAGTTAATTTGTTTTTAGTAGCTTGGCTTTGAGCCTGACGCATAGCAAGGTAAACTTCGTCTTGGGCGGTTTTGAGACGCTGAGTATCGACAAAACCTAGCCAACTCGGAGCTGAGATGCCAGCTAAGATACCAATTATTACAATACTCACTAAAATCTCTATCAGTGTAAAGCCACTGTTAGAGTCATTATGAAAGATATTTTTTTTCATTAGATTCTAAAAAGGTCAAGATTATTTGTTTTTCTCACTATGAGACTAAGAGGTCATTTCTTAAGTAGGGTGTGTTACGGCTATGCAAGGATTTGAAAGTTTGAGAGAGTGAGTTATAGCCGTAACGCACCACTAAATGCGATGCGTCACGCGCTGCTTTAACGCATTCTAAAATTTAACTTTTATTTTATAAATCATCTCTAAAAATATAATTTTTAAATTATTTTAAATGTAGTTACTTATCAAAATACCCATGTTTCCAAAGGTAAAAAGGACTTATCAAACTACTTAAAAAAAGTTGCATTTCGCAAGCAGGGACTAACTCGGTTTTTACCTTTGAACCATATTTCAAAAGATGAAAAGAAATTTTTCTTAGGTCGTTTATCATAAAAGCACAAAAAAATGCTGGTTTAGCCCAAGATTTTACATTCACCATCCGGGTTACATATCGGCTCAGTCCAATACCACGAAAGAATGGGATTAAATACTCTTTTTGTAAACGCCAATGAGGTATTCTGTGGTAAATTTCCATTTCTGGGTTATACCAAATTTCCCAACCAGCTTTTTGAATATAAGATAACATCTCAATATCTTCGCCAGTCAGCATATTTCCAGTCACCCTACCAGTCAAAATGCACTTATGTGGTACGCTTTCTAACCAAGCTTTTCGACGGATGACAAGTCCAGCAGAAGGAGGTAGCAATCTTTTTTTTGGCTCATATAACAGAAATCTATTTCCTAGCTCTGTGATTGCTAAAAATGGAGTTATACGGTGAAAATTTTTTGGCGGTTCAACTTCCCAGTCAGGATGAATTTGACTAGCATAAGCTCCTGCTGCGGGATAGTTTTGACCAAATTCATAAGCTTTTGCAACCCAGTTTGATATTGGGTAGTTATCATCATCTAAAAAACCAACCAATTGACCTTTGGCTTCTTTAACTGCGTGCTTGCGGGCATATGCTGCTCCCTGTTTAGGTTCAAAACAGTACCTCAAGGGATAAGGACGCTGCCAATTTTCTTGATAGAATTGAACGAGTTTTGCGGTGTTATCTGTACTGTTGTTGTCTACAACAATAATTTCCCAAGAAAAGTGTTCAGTTTGGATTTGATTTTGCAATCTATTTAATAACTCAGATAAACGACTTTCTCCGTTGAAAGTAGGTATGGCTACAGTAAAGTCAACATCCATAGTCAGCACACCATAGAAAAAACGCACCTAGTAAATTAATTTTGAACTTTAGATGCAGTTTTGGTGTTCAGTATTCTTACTGAATTTATATAATTCTATATAATTTTAATTTTACTAATTCTTTATAAACTTATTTAGTAAACAAGAATCCACGTCCTTGGACTTGTACACTTTCTTTAGGAAAATATGTTTTATTTTTTTCATTAAAATCTATATTATTGTCTTGAATACGAGCAAGAGCATTACCACGTATATGAACTTCTGCTATAGTGTTCTCTGAGTCTACGCAAACATAAAAACCTTGTGTATTCACATTGCCAGTTGCAAGAGCATCTCCACTTCCAGAAAATCTTGGCACTGATTGACCAGTAGTACAGGAGGGTGCTTGATTAGTAGTGTTGTTTATTCTACTTCGATCAATATAATCAACTAGAGGCCAAATTCGTTGTTGGTAGCTTTCGTCCTTCTTTGTCCATTGATTCATTTTAGTCTTAAGATTACCTGAACCTTGCAGATCAAACATCTGAAAACCACCGTCTCTGCTTTTGTTTTTATCCTCTTCAGTAGCGCCATAGCCATTACTGATTTGAAATCTACCGATTCGAGCTGCTTTAGACCATAAAGAGTTACTTTCTGTAATCAAATAATAGGCGACTAAAGAGTAAACAAAAGTATCATCTTGCATCTTTGAAACTTCTTTTGAGATGAATTGCCGTTTCCAGAATACAAGCACAGGAAAGAAATCAGTTTTATCACTGTATCTTGGTAATTGCTTTCTAATTACATCAATTCCTTGAGCATCATATATGTAAACTGACTCCTGTAAGTCTCGCGCAATATAATCAAGTGCTGCTTTGATTTCTTGCTCTGAAGTTGCTTTAGCTTGCTCTTGTTGATCGCTCGCCATGATATTAATCGTGAATCCTAGCAAAGGTGTGATGACAAGGGTAGCAATGATGATGCCTACTAACAATTCAATTAGGGTAAAACCATCACATTTTTTTTTCACCTGAGAGCGTCGTTTTAGCTGATTAATAAAAAGCCATTTGAGCGGAGTCATGATGCTGCGTTTCCCCTGAATTTGTAGATATTTAGCATTGAGACTGACTATTAGAATTACCAGATGGAGGTTTCAGGCGATCGCAGAAATCACCAAATGTTGTTACTCTGTTTGATATTTCTGTCGTCGTTTCAAGCAATGGCGCTTTGCGATCGCCTGCTCCCCTAGTGAAGGTTGGTTGTTTACTCGGTGCTGTTTTTAAATTTCCGCCGTCATTGGTAAACCCATCTGCCCTGTATACACGTATTCCCAACTGGTAGCCATCTTGGGCATTAGTGGAGCTTTTGTTATACCGAAATGCTTGAATAACAAAGTCTCTAGTGCTGCTTATTGTACAGCCACTCCCATCTCCATCAACACAGTACAAGTTAGTCGCTGGTACTGAACAGTAATCATTTGCAGTGTTACAGGACAAACTTCCTACCGTAGGAGCAGCGTAAGTGCCTAAATTATCAATGGTGCCTACAATAGGTGGCGGAAGAATTTGTCCAGATCTGACGCCATTGATATAAATTTTAGCAGCATCAGTTGCCAACTCAACGCGCCTTGCTTGTACTCGTGTTGCCACAGATAAGACAATCACAGGTGCGATCGCTGCTAGTAAAATGCCAACAACAATAACTGCCACTAATGACTCGATAATGGTAAAACCCGACTGACTGGATAAACAGACTTGTTGCTGTTTTTGGTGAATCATATTTCAGCAATCAAATGATGTTGGCTGAGAAAGGCAAATTTATAAATATTTATTGGGCTAGGGCAAGGCAGTGCCGTGCCCCTACTTGATTAAAATCAAGGGCATATGCCGCGTTGGTCGGAGCTGATAGCATAGCTACCATTAGCTTGTTGAGCACATAGCAAAGTCTTCACCCAAGCATCGTCTCGCGCGACTTCTCTAAAAAACTCGTTCGGCTCGTTTGTTGTCGGTGTCGTAAAGCGTTGAGAGAACAAGTCGGGTAGCTGACTCAGCAAGGCTACGTCATAACCCCAGAAGCGGCTAGGCGGAGTAAAGAACGGTGAACGACCAAGATTTTGATTGGGAGCGGGGGTTACAGTCAGTCTGTATCCTTGTGGATATCCAAAAATGGTTCCTGAATTGCTATACCCTGTCTGCGTATTATTAAAACCAGCAGTTACTATTTGCCAAGGAGCTGTAGCATAGCTACTGCGTTTAAATTGGATGAAAGAACCAGTTGCTGTATGGTTTATCTTTTCCCAGCGTTCTAAGTAACGCACTAGGTTTTCCAAACCACCATTTGTTTCTCTTGGGCGTCCTGGCGTGTTACCTTGAGCAAATATGAGATTTGTTTCTGTATTTGTGGCAGTTTGCATCCAGTTGCCATTTGTCTTTGCATCGCCACCATCGTTGATTTTATCCGATGCGCTTGGTATTAAGGGATACTGAATTTGCAGTACTGGCACTAAAAGAGGCTGTTCTGTTGGTCTTTTTCCAGTTAAGCTGCTGAGATTTTCAATCCATAATGGATATAGAGGGTCATAATTGTCTTGAGGAGAAGTGCTTACTTTACGTGTCCTAAACCATAGAGCATTACTGGATGTACGACAGGAGTTAGGTTGGTTAGAAGTACTGTAAGCACTGTATTTCTTACCGTCTATAGTAAGAGTCTCAAAATATGGATAATAGTTAACTTTTCCTGTACTACTAATCCCAATAAGAACTGGGCTGTTACTGAACAATCTTAAGTTATTATTCGCATCCCTTAAGAAAGCAACTCGACGGGGATAGCGGCGATCCTCTTCTAACATTGCAGCTTGGGCGGTAGTGCCTGCCCCAAAACGGGTGAGGCGCGTATTCGGTGCTAATGGATCAGCAACAGAAGCTGTAGGATCAGAATCATCTGATTGTGCAATCAGTTGGTACGCTTTTATGTTCTTTTCACTCTCATTCAATATACCGTCATCATTGGCGTCATAGCCAACTACCCAGTCATCAGGCTTACACAGTATAACTGTTGACTTACGGCAAATCTCCATGACATATTCAGAAAATTTTACTCGACGCTGAATTGGAGTAACGAAGTTATTGAAGTAGGAGCTACCTATAGTGCCACGACTATCAGTAGAGTAGTCGCTATCTGTAAAGGTTCGACTAGTAACAAAATTGTTATCCCAAAAGCCGTTAATTTTAGAAGCAGCTGAGGCAGTTATACTAGCTTCTGAAACACTAGTATCATTTGTAGTGCCGTTACCATTCAGATCAAAGCCAAAGTCAGATTCGTTAACAGTTCCCAAGGAACCATCACCGTTAGCATCAAAAGAGATAAAAATTGGCTTACTGTCTTTATCAACTAAATCATAGTTATTCCTCAAATCGTAGTCGCCCTCTTCACGGAAGCCTAAGCGGAAATTATCAGATAAAACTGTAATTGCATCAGCAATAACTGCTGCTGGTCGCCAACTTTCACCAGTGTTGCAACCAGAAAACTGACCTTGGCGACAGGCAAAATTAGGATTTAATGCTTGACGTGCGTAGAATTTGGAACTCCAGTTTTTTTCCTCTTTTAAGGAGTTGTCTGTGAACTCTTCTTGTGTATGAACATTGAAATTTCCTTTGATGTATACCGGGAGATTAGATACTAAAATAAGACCCTTTTCTTCTGGCTTGTAAGTAGAGTTACGGCTTAAGTTACTACTATTAATCAACATGATGGCATTCGGCCGTCGAGTGGGATCTAGTTTGAAGTCAGTGGCGCTTACATCTTTACTTAAATCACTTTGGTCTGCCAGTGCATCATCACGAGTGGCGTAAATAATCCCACTATTTGGAAATAAAAACTCTCCACCAGTTTTTGATTTTCTGCGTAACAAATCTAAATCCAAAACAGTGGCACGAATTTCTAAAGGCTGACGTAGTTCTACATCTAAATCGTAGGTTGTGGCACTTGTCGTGCTAGGTTTGTCAATCGCTTTAATCTGCCTCGCATCAAGAAAAGCGGTTTCCATAATAGCGCCATGAGGAATGATGGTATCTGTAGGACTGATACTGCTGTCTACAATTTTTAGGGCGCACATAGTAGAATCAACCGCTGATTGTTCTGCAAGGCTAAGCGGCTTGCTAACTGCAATTTTGCTCAAAGCTTTCTGTAGTGGTTCATTGACCCAGCGTCCATTCGGGTATTTCAGCTTTGCTTGGTACTTGAGTGCTTCGTCATAACCTGTCGTTGACAAAGATGAAACTGAGTAGACAACACCGTTATTGGAATTACCTGCATCAGCAGCAGCAACTCTGTTAGTCAGCTCTAAGGGTCTGCTAGAAATTGAAGCAGGAGTCGTAACTCTTTGTCTAATGTCTGGTAGTCCCTCTCGGTTTGTAGCTGTCTTGCTATTTGTAGGGTCGTAGTAGCTGCTGACACAAGCAATTGGACTTTGGTAATCAGTTGGGTTTTTAGGATTGTAGGAGTCATTTTGGTAGTGATAAACCGCTGTCGCCCGCATTTGCAGGTATGGTGTCAAACTATTAGGTAAACCCTGACTTGTACTAGTCACACCCATAGGCATGGTATCTGCCCAAACTTTATCTGTCGCAGCGATCGCACTATTGAATTGAGCAGTAGTACTGCTGGGACTGTAACCATTAGGCAAGTAAATTCCTGCACCCGTGACGACTCGCAACCCCCCAACCACATCCAACGGACCTTGGGGTTGTTGTGCTGCTGATTTTTCCCAAAAGTCGTCGCGGTCTGTGACTCCTAAATTGTCTAATTGATATGCTTGGGAAAAGCGCTTGCGAGTTACAGTGCTGTTACCTCCATTCTTATTAACATCCCATTCCTTACCAGCAATGGTTTGTCCTTCGTCTGGTGAACTCACAAATTTGCCTTTGGTTGTGTCAAACCAGTATTGAGGTAGGTTATTGCCAACTAAAATGCGATCGCCAATTTTTTGTTCTTTATTCGCTTTTACTTGTTCTATTGGATCTGTAGCAGATAAATAAAGTTTGTTACTACCGTTTTCTGAAATCCCTATCTCAGCATAATTACTAGCAGTTTTGCCATCAGCAGGATTGAAGGGAAATACCCACATATCCACTGGTCTTAGAGAGTTTCCACTTCCTTGAAGAGGACTATTTACTTCATAGTTATAACTTCCATATTTAAGTGGATTACCACCAGATGCAATTTCAGGAATTTCAGCGTAAGGAACGCGACGTGTTCGCTTTCTAAAGTAAATTCTTAGCTTTTCGTTACGTAGTTCAGCAGGATTTAAAGTGGAGTCATCTGCTAGATCTCGAGCTATTTCCTGTTGAACCTCATCTGGGAGATCTGCGTTATTTGGATATTGACTATTTGTTGCTTGTACTAAACGGTCAATTCGTTTTGCATATGCCTCGTCGTTATAAGCTGCTGTATTTCCATAAACAGATGTAGGTACAGTTTTATTTGTGTTGCTAATCACACTGGTGGCGATCGCACTGTTAGCTTTGTAGGATTGGTCAAACAAATCTACTTTTACGTCATTACCACTGGAACTTTCATTGACGCGGCTATTTATAACGTTACCAGCCACAACAATTTTGCTATTTTCTTCTTTGAAATAGCAAGATTTAGCGCTACTGACTAAATAAAATCTGATTTGCTCGTTTTCTGCTCTTGTCAGCAAATTACCATTCGTAAAGATGCGTCCGTTCAGGCTGATTCCTGCACCAGGGGCAATTTCTAAATCATCTTCGTAGATAACGGCATTATTATTCAGAGGGATTCTTTCTCGGTCTTGCTGATATTCCAGAGCCACAAAACCTTTATTCCCTGTAAACTTTTCATATTTATTAGTATCCAACCCTGTTGACTCTGTGATAGGTACAGTCGTGGTGTAAACAAAAATGCTTTTTTTTAGCTTACTACCCACTTTATACCAACCTTGAGTACTTACCAAGTTCGCGCTAGTAGAAACCTGGCTCTGACATTGAGTACCGACAGCACCCTCGTCCATTGGTGGCGTTCTAGCATCTAAAGGATTGCGAGCACGATTAAATTTCCCATCACGACCACGGCTTGGACTACGCAAGTAAATATTATAAAGAGTATAGCTATCGTACTTACCATTATTATCTGTATCAACAGGAAATCTCCAACCAGTATCTATAATTTCTCTATCTTCTAGTTCCAAATCAACTTTAGTATTGATAATGTTATTCTTGTCATTGTCATAACTAAGTTTTAGAGGAGTTTCATCTCCAAACGTATATTTTGTAATATTTGTAGTTAAAACATTATAAAGAGAAGTGTCTGATGGTGTTGAGCGTGGCAGTGTAGGGTCTCTAAATAACTGTTCTATTTTTGCTTTTGCTCTTGAAAGAGCTGGTGATGCAGCGCTAATAACAGCCTGATTGACTCGAACATTACTAGCATTTTTTGACCTTTCAAAAGACCGAAATAAAATAGCAGTTGTTAGTAGCACAACTACTAATGCAACCATTGCAACTGTTGGTAACACAAAACCAGCATTTGCACTTACTCTTCGTCTTTTCTTAGTGACGAATAAAGTTCTTAAGAGCCAAACAAGTTGCTTTTTAATTGTATATACATTTTTTTTGTTATTTTTTTTATAATGTTTTTTGACTGTCTTAAAAATTTGATGATTATGAAACACAGCTGCTTCCCCAATAGGTTATATTATGTGAAATATTATTTTTATGAATCAATTTGCCCATTCAAAAGTTTTGTATGCTTAGACAAAACTTATGCCACTAAAGCTCTTCAGTAGGATATAAAACATTTATTGAGTTTTTTGTTAGTACTGATTCAATCTGAATTAGCTAATTTATAGCTGACTAAAAATAACAAAGCCATAGGTTCAGATGAATAGGTTCAGATGAATTTTGGAGTTTTATATTTTAATTTAATAAACTTCATGAAGATAGCGCTATCAGAGTAAGCTTATAGTACCCAGTAGTTAGATAAAACTATCAATATGTCAAAAATTAATATTAAGCAAATAAAAACCTCCCCTACATGGGGAGGCAGTCAGAGAAAATAAAGATAGGGAATGACAATAAAGCCCCTCTCGTAGTAGAAAAGGGGTTAGGTAATGTCACAGTTTTAGTAATGATTCAAGTTAATTCCAGCTTCTTTCGCCATTGCTTCTAACCCTTTAATTTCTAGGGTTTTGATTGCTTTGGTAGATAGGCGCAGTTTTACCCAACGCTTTCCGCCTTCCCACCAAATGCGCTTGGTTTGTAAGTTCACTTGTTGAAGGCGTTTAGTGCGGCGATGAGAGTGAGAAATAGAAAAGGCGTTATTTGCCTTTTTGCCTGTTAATTCACAGCGACGAGACATTGTTGAAACTCCGATTTTTCTTTTGCACAATCTCCCATTATATAAAACTACCTCCAAGGAGGATACGATTTATCATTGCTACCCCTCCTGATTTGCAAAGGAGGGGTTGGGAGTAAGGTTTTTCTACTTTGTAGCTTCTTGGGTTAGTTTTGTGAGTACCTCGTTGGAACGCTCAACAAAGGCTTTCATTCCTTCAGCGTCAAAGCCTTTTTGAGACATGAGCGCCAAATCATAGATATGTTGGCAAACCAAGTTCACAAGGTGTCCACTAGGTGAGTGAGCATCATCTTGGATAATACTACCTTGACTTAGATTTGCCAAATTTTGAATCAGTGGGTGAGCAGTATTAACCAGGAAAACGTGGTCTTCGGGAAAATCTACTGTTTGCTGCTGCATTAAAGCGTTCATTTCCCGCAAGCGACGCAGAATTTCTGGCAAAAGTACCACTGCTGGTGGCGTTCCTTGCGGATCATCTGCTTTTAAAGCTTCAGTACGGATATTGACCTTCGGTTTGTTAAGAGCTTTCTCGAATAGCTCTTTAATGACCTCACTTTTGGTTTTATTTGTCTTCGGGTCAACAATTTCCCCAGCTTTGTCTTGGTCGAGTAGGGTGCTATCTAAGTCGGAGTCTACCCGTGTAAACTTGATATCCTGATATTCTCTTTCTAAAAAGTTGATGAAGTGGGTGTCAATAAAGGAGTCCATAAATAGAACTTCCAAGCCTTGATTTTTGTGCAGTTCTATGTATGGAGCTTGTGCTGCTTCATCGGTGGCGTAGAAGACACGGTTTTCGTGACGTTCTTTATTGCGTTCAAGGTACTCCTTGAGGGTTGTATACGGCAATTTTGGAGTGTCTTCGTTTGCTGAAGGAACATCTTGCCAGACATCCCCCTCTGCTGACTGTACTTCAACTGTTGGGGTAGCCGTTGACTGTTGAGTGCTACTTGGTTGATAAGTGCTGCGAAAGACAATGATATCTTCAACTTGTTTTTTGAATTTCTCGTCGTTGAGAACGCCAAATTTTACAAAGGTTCCCAGGTCTTTCCAAGCGCTGATGTATTGTTCGCGGTTGTCTCGGTAGAGTTCTTTGAGGCGATCGCCTACTTTCTTAGCAATATAGTCGCCAATTTTCCTTACGGTGCGGTCTGTTTGTAACGCACTGCGCGATACGTTCAACGGAATATCGGTGCTATCAATGACACCCCGCATTGGCAGAAGAAATTGTGGGATAATTTCCTCACTGTGGTCACTGACAAAAACTTGATTGCAGAAGAGCTTTATTTGCCCTTTAGTGACATCTACATCTGGTCTCATTTTGGGAAAATACAGAATACCATTGATGATGAAGGGATAATCTGTATTGAGATGCACCCAAAGCAACGGCTCTTCTTGGAAAGGATACAGGTAACGGTAAAACTCTAAATAATCTTCTTGACTCAGGCTACTGGGAGTTTCCCGCCATACCGCCCTTTGCTTATTTAGCACCTCGCCATCAAGCTTAATGGGCACTGGCATGAAGTCGCAGTATGTTTTAACAAGCTGCTGAATACGTGCGGATTCTAAATACTCTTGTTCTTCCTCTTGCAGAGTCAGAGTAATGGTAGTACCGCGAGTTGTACGAGATGAATCATCCAAGATGAAGGATGGGGAACCGTCGCAAGTCCAGTGAACTGCTTGCGCCCCTTCTTTGTAAGACAAGGTATCAATTTCTACCTTTTGCGCCACCATGAAGGAGGAGTAAAAACCAAGACCGAAGTGACCGATAATTGGTTGGTCTGAATTGCCTTGGTACTTATGGATAAATTCCTCGGCACTAGAAAAGGCAACTTGGTTGATGTATTTCTTGACCTCCTCTGCTGTCATACCGATACCATTGTCGGTAATCGAGAGGGTCTTTTTGCTTTTATCTATAGCGATTTGAATTTCTGGTTCGCCGATTTCACCAGAATACTCCCCAGCGCGAGATACCATTTTTAACTTTTGGATAGCATCTACAGCGTTGGAAACTAGTTCCCGAAAGAAGATTTCGTGATCTGAGTAGAGGGACTTCTTGATAATCGGGAAAATATTCTCAGTATGAATACTGATTGTGCCTTGTTCTAGCATAACTGGTAATCTTCAATGCAAGTATCTGAATGATAATTGAGGCAAAACCCCTCAGCACCCTTGTGTACACCCAAAGCCTAATTTAGGTGGTTGGTTAATAACTACCCTCATTTTTGAGGGAGGATATGGGAGCTCACCAATCGGATTTTATGGTGTTTGTGAAGGCGATCGCTCCTGCGTTGCAGCATTGATTACCCGATAGCAGCTATTCGGATTTCCCTACCAATTAGCCAAAAGTCACTATCCTCGTATCATTTGGCTCAATTTATAGTAAAGCCAAGGGAAGACAATTTTTAGGACTGCTATGAAAATAACTCGCTTCTGTTTGAGTACTGATGGATCACACTTAACACAATTCCAGAGAAATATAGCTGCTGTCCAACGTTGCTGTTTATAGGCGGGTTGTTCGAGAGCTTTAAAGGTAAGATATTGATAGAGTTGAGCCAGACTATACTTTTTCAAATGTTGCAAGGATGTGGCTTTTGGGTGAGAAAAAGCGTGTTCTATCACTTTGAATGATGCTGCTTCTTGTCTGTTGAGATGAGTAGACATTGAGTTAGCAGACACTCGATATAATATTTGTACTTTTTTGACACAGACAAAGTGATAAAGTGCAGCTAAGCGCAACCACATATCCCAATCTTCAGCTGCCGCAAGTGACTCATCAAAACCACCAACAGCTTTTAAAGCATCCCCACGAATTAAAGGATTAGAACCATTTTCTAAAAAATTGTATAGTAAAAGTTTACTGTAAACATCCCCTGTTACTGTAGTACGTCTCCCTGACTTTAAAAATTTACCGTGAGTATCAATATAATCTGTCCAGCTATAGGCTACAGCACAATTTGCGTGTTCTTCCAGTGCTTTTATCTGACTGTCTAGTTTATCAGGTGTCCAAATATCATCAGCATCAATAAAGGAAACATACTCTCCATCTGCTAAAGCCATTCCTCTATTACGACTAGCAGCTAAACCAGCATTTGGATAAGAAAAAATTTTTAGTCGAGTATCAGAAATACTTTTAAGAATTTCTAGGGTTGAGTCCGTTGAGCCATCATTAATAACTAGAATTTCCAAAAAATAAAAAGTTTGTTTTAAAACTGATATGATTGTTTCTTTAATTGTTTTTTCGCCATTGTAAACAGGAATAATAATAGAAATTTTATTATTCATTATTTTTAAAAATAAATAAATTTGTCTTTTCGTATCCCAAAAAAGTACTTGTATTAGCAATTCGAGAAAATTTAGTCAGAAACACCTTAGACAATTTAGCAGGAAACACAGCCATAAACATAAGTTTTAATAGAGCTTTGTATATGACAGGCTTTCCTAATAGTAATGGGTCGTATCTAGCAGTCTTCCAGAGCAATCTAACTGCTTGTAGAGTGTTCTGTTGCCCTGGAATTGTTTCAAGAACTTTATAGCTAAGATACTTGTATAAGTTACCAATACTGTACCACTTTAAGTGCTGTAGAGATTTTGCTTTCTGATGAGCAAAAGCTCTTTCAATGATTTGTAAATTTGATTTTTCCAGCCCCACAATATTAGAAGACATAGAGTTAGCAGAGATACGATACAAAATTTGTGGTTTTGGTACGACAACAAAATCATATTTTGCAGCTAAGCGCAACCACATATCTGTATCCTGAGCATTGCTTAGTAATTCATCAAAACCACCAATTGTGGAAATGGTATGCCTGCGAATCATAACGTTGGACCCACTGCCTATAAAATCATCTAATAATAATTGAGGATAAACATCTCCTGTCCAATTCACATAAGAACATTTACGCAAAAATTTACCAGATTTATCTATACAATGAGTCCAACTATAAGCAACAGCAGCTTGAGGATTTTCTACTAACGCTTTGTATTGTGCTTCAAGTTTATCAGGTGTCCAAAGATCATCTGCATCTAGAAAGGTTATAAATTCACCAGCAGCGTGATTAAACCCACGATTTCTATTAACAGCTACATTAGCTTTAGGATAAGACAAGACTTGGATACGATGGTCTTGAATTTTAGAAATAATGTGTAAGGTTGAGTCTGTGGAACCTGCATTAATGACAATGAGTTCAAAATTATGAAAAGTTTGTTGTAAAACACTATTAATTGTTTCTTGGATAGTATTTTGACCGTTATAAACGGGAATAATTACCGATATGATAGACATATAAAATCAAGCTATCAAAATATAAAATCACGGATGAACACAGTCCGAGTGATTGATGCCGTACTCTGGGCTAGCGCATCCTACAAAAATCTGTTCGCCTACTTATTTTGGTACAGATAGGTGCTTCTACGGTTCCAAAAAACCCTAAACTGGATTTTTGGCAGAAATTTCATCATTCTTACGTACCATAAATAAAAAGGACTCATGAAAGTCGCGATGAGTCTCTCCATCTCACAAGCAGCAACAATATCACTGTTAATGAATGCATGGTAACGAAGGAAGTGAAATGTGACCTTACGTAAATCATTGAGCAGGTAGAGTAAAAAAGCGAAGGGTTTCTGCCAATTTTCAAGTAGTAACATCCGCAAATGATAACGGCTTAGACCAATACCACGCATAAGAGAGATTAAATATTTTTTTTCTAATCGCCAGGATGGAATCAGATGCTCTATTTCCATGGCTGGGTTATACCAAATTTCCCACCCTGCTCGATAAATATATAACAGAGCTTCGGCATCTTCACCAGCTAACATTGATGATCCTACTCGACCCATGAGAAAAAGGCGGTGAGGGACATTTTCATTCCACACATGTCTACGTATCACCAAACCAGCACCAGGTGGAACTCCTTTTTTGCGGGGTTCGTATAAGAGAGAGTGTGAACCTCTTTCATTAATAGCTAGATAAAAAATTATTTTTTCTAGGTGTTTGGGTAATTCAACTTCAAATTTGCCATGAATTTGACTAGCGTATGCACCTGCTTTTGGATAGTCTACTCCAAACTTATAAGCAGCACTCACCCAAGTGGGAACAGGTAAATTATCATCGTCTAAAAAACCGACTAAATCCCCCTTTGCTTCTTTGATAGCACGTTGTCGAGCATTTGCTAAACCTTGTTCAGCTTCAAAGCAGTATCTCAACAAAAACGGGTGATGCCAGCTTTTTTGATAGTCTTTAATTAGTTTTGCTGTAGTATCTGAACTGTTGTTATCAACAACAATAATCTCCCAGTTCAGGTTTTCTACACCTATCTGGTTTCGTAACTTCTCTATGACTTTCGGTAAACGGCTTTCCCCGTTATAGGTGGGTATAGCAACAGTGAAGTCTACAGACATGGTCATACCTTAAAGGCGAAATGGCAATCGCTAGCCTTAGTATTCCCAGTCAGTAGTAAAAATTCACTTCAGTGTGAATAAATTTTTTCAGTGTGAAAATCGAAAGAAGTCAGGTGCGTTAACATTATGTAACACACCCTACTACTGAACCTCACGCCTCTTGCGATGCTTCCATGACGTAGCTTTTACTTTGCACGGCGGGCACTTTAACCACCATTTTTTTACTAAAAATCAACCCATGATCTGCTTTGTCAATCACAATTGTGTCGCCTGGAATAAAAGTATTCTCTAACAACTTGGTTGCGACTGGGTTTTCTACTTCTCGTTGAAGTGCCCGTTTGATGGGGCGTGCGCCGTATACTGGGTCATAACCTACTTCCACAAGGTAATCACAAGCTGCTGATGAGATCTCCAAGGAGATTTTTTGCTCTCGCAGAAGACTTTCCACCCGTTTGAGTTGGATGCGGATGATTTGCCGCATTTCGCTGCGGTTGAGGGTGTGGAAGAGAATAATGTCATCAACGCGGTTGAGGAATTCAGGACGGAAGCGCGATCGCAAAGCATCCATGACTCGGTTCCGCATTTGTTCATAATTAGCGTCATCACCAGATATATCCAGGATATATTCGCTACCGATGTTACTGGTCATGACAATTACAGTATTTCGGAAATCTACTGTTCGTCCTTGAGAGTCAGTAATTCTGCCGTCATCCAATACCTGCAACAAAATATTAAACACATCGGGATGAGCTTTTTCCACTTCATCTAATAGCACCACAGAGTAGGGACGGCGGCGAATCGCCTCGGAAAGTTGACCACCTTCTTCGTAACCCACGTATCCTGGAGGTGCACCCACTAAACGAGAAACCGAGTGTTTCTCCATATACTCGGACATATCCAGACGCACTAGGGCGTCATCTGAATCAAAGAGAAACTGTGCTAAAGCACGGGCGAGTTCCGTTTTGCCAACTCCTGTTGGTCCCATAAACAAGAATGAACCAATGGGGCGGCTGGGATCTTTCATCCCTGCACGGGCGCGACGGATCGCTGCTGCAACAGCAGAAACTGCTTCTTGTTGTCCAATCACTCTCTGGTGGAGGTGATTTTCTAGTTGCAGCAATTTTTGCCGTTCAGATTCCAGCAGGCGATTTACGGGTATACCAGTCCATTTGGCGACGATTTCAGCAATATCTGCTTCTGTCACTTGTTCCCGTAGCAGGGTTGATCCTGTACTTTGAATTTCCAGCAACTGCGCTTCTTTTGCTTCGCGATCGCGCTGCACTCCCTCCAACTTGCCATACTTTAACTGTGCTGCTTTATTGAGGTCGTAAGCGCGTTCTGCTTGTTCAATTTGCACTCGCAGCTTTTCTTCTTCTTGCTTTAACCCACTAATTGCTTCTAATAGCTGCTTTTCACCTTGCCATTGCCCATTCAATTCTTGCTGTTTTTCTGTCAAATTGACGATTTCTTGCTCAATTCGCTCCAAACGTTCTTTTGTCTGAATCGTAGCCTTTTCTTCTGCAGCCAACGAAAGTTTTTCCATTTCTAGCTGCATGAGTCGTCGGTCGATGGTTTCTAATTCTGTCGGTTTGGAGGTAATTTCCATTTTCAACTCTGCTGCTGCTTCATCCACCAAGTCAATCGCCTTATCTGGTAAGAAGCGGTCAGAAATGTAACGGGCAGAAAGCGTTGCTGCAGCTACCAGGGCTGAATCAGAAATTTTGACGTTGTGATGGACTTCGTAGCGTTCTTTGAGCCCTCGCAAAATAGAAATTGTATCTTCCACGCTCGGCTGATCTACAAAAACCTGTTGAAAGCGACGTTCCAAAGCGGCATCTTTTTCAATATATTTGCGGTACTCATCCAAAGTTGTTGCACCGATGCAACGCAGTTCTCCCCGCGCCAGCATCGGTTTGAGCAAATTACCTGCATCCATTGCCCCTTGTTGAGTGGAACCCGTTCCGACAACGGTGTGCAGTTCGTCAATAAACAGCACAATTTGACCGTTGGATTCTATCACTTCCCGGAGAACAGATTTCAATCGGTCTTCAAACTCACCGCGATATTTTGCACCAGCAATTAAGCTACCAATATCCAAGGCAATAAGCTGGCGGTTTTTCAAAGATTCGGGAACATCACCATTGACGATACGCTGCGCTAACGCTTCTGCGATCGCCGTTTTCCCTACCCCAGGTTCACCAATCAAGACAGGGTTATTTTTGCTACGGCGGGATAATACTTGTATGACTCTGCGGATTTCATCATCCCGTCCAATAACGGGGTCGAGTCTCCCAGCTTTTGCCTGTTCTGTCAAGTCTCTGCCGAACTTTTGTAAAGCTTCGTAACGAGATTCTGGGTTTTGGTCCGTCACTTTTTGACTACCGCGAACTGTTTTGATAGTAGCTTCTAGCTTAGCGCTGTCTAGGTTAAAGCTTTTGAATATGCGTCGTCCAATGCGTTCATCTTCAACAAAGGCTAGAAGCAAATGTTCTACAGAGATGTAGGAATCTTTCATCCTAGCTCTTGCTTCTTCTGCTCGATCTAACAATGTGTCTAAACTACGACCAAGGTAGAGCTGATCAGCTTTACCTACTTTGGGCTGACGTTGAGTAAATGCTTCTAGTTGCTGTTGCACGCGTAAAGCGTCAATTTCGCAACGACCAAGGATGCGTGTTGCTAGCCCAGTCGGTTCTTCTAATAAAGCAATAAGTAAATGTTCAACATCAAGTTGTTGTTGTTGATACGCTCGAACAACATCTTGTGATTTAACAATTGCTTCCCAGGCTTTATCAGTAAATTTATTTGGATCTGTAGGCTGCATCTTAATTTTAGATTTTAGATTTGTATTTTAAACTATGGATGTATTAATTTCTTTCAAATTAATATCCAACCATTATTGGGGTGTATTTGCTTGTATCTGGGGTTGCAAATTGGTGATTATTTGTTGTTCGTAGTAAGTGGTTCAAGAATTACTACGAACCCACTTTAGAAGGAAATCACCGTTCTCAAGACACCTTGCCAGATAGTACCGTTAGAACTATCGTTATTTCCATTTGTCACTACTAAAAATGTGGGCGTAATACTGACATTGTCGCTTAGCTCTAGATTGTAAAAGGCTTCAATGTTTGTCTGCGTGACATCTCCCAAACCTTCAGTGACAAAAGGTTGACCAACGGCAATACCCCCAACAGTACCAGGAATTAGGATGTTACGAAGACCAAAACCTACCGCCCAACTCAAGGGATGTAAATCTAAATCTTGGTTGATGGCAGTGTTAAACCCTTTGTAAGTCCCAAATCCCAAGCGCGTAAAAATTCCTATATTTCGGTTGAAGGCATATTCGGCATTAACTCCAAAGGCGTTAATGTCGCTGTTGTTAATTTCAGCCCTAGTATATTGTAGTCTTAATGCAAATTGGTTGCTGAGCAAGTATTCCAGTTCTGCACTTGCTTGATATCTATCCCCAAATAAACCGCCTCTAGCGTTTGAGTTGACTTGATTAGCATCAGCAGCGATGTAGAGAGAACGAAAAGTCAATTGACCATTGCCTGGCTTCCAAGCAAGTACGACTCCAGCGCCTCCATCTCGGTCAATTTGGTTTTGAACGATTAAAGGGTTGTTTAGAAAAAAACTAGAACTAAAATCAACCGCCTCGTTGTTAGCATATTTGTTGCGGTCAATAAAATCCCGAGGAGATATTTTAGCTCCAACAGTGACAGACAAATCTGAGACGGGACGAAAAGAATAGTACAAACGTCTTAGCTTAAGATTAGACTCAACATCCACATAATCAAGTCCGCCACCATTGGCAATCAAACCAGTCGTTCCCAAGAGGTTAAGGTTCTTCCTCTTTTGTACACGACCAATAGCATCATCCCCATTGTTACCTGCTTCTAGCTGAGTGAAGAGTAAATCTTTGCTTTTGAAGCTTGTTAGTAAATTTAATCGTACGCGGGAGACTGTAGTCGCGTTAGCATTATTACCTTGTGTAAAGGCAATAATAGCTTGACCTTGAAGCTTAGTTGTTGTGGAAAATTGATTTGCCTCTAGTTGCGGAACGCGATTGCCAATTCTATTGACACTCTGCTGCAAGTCATCTAGAGCTGAACGATATTCTCTCTGTAACCGTCGTAAAGTTATTAAGTCTTCTTGAATGAACTGATCCCCAATTTTATCGGCAATGAGGCTATCAACTTTATCTATGGTCGCCGCCAAGCCAGCAGCAAACTCATAACGAGACACAGGGCGGTTACCACGAAAAGTGCCATCCGGATATCCAGAAAGAACACCATAACGTTCCATGAGCGATCGCAATGCCTGATATGCCCAGTCTGTTGGTTGAATATCAGACAATTGCGATACTGAAGGTTGCTGAGGTGATGAGTTCTCAGAATTGATATTAAGATTTTCCGACTCGTTGACTGGAGGCTGCTGAGGTAATGTCTCAGCATTGATGTCAAGATTTTTGGACTTGTTGGCAGTTTGAGAGACTGCATCAGAATATACCACAGAGGGAGTGAATCCCGTACCACGTGTTACGGCTAAGTTATCTGTGGCTCTCAGAGCTGCTAACTCATTTGTTTCATCTGTAATTTCATCCGTTGGCACAGAGACTTCTGGAAATTGTGTTGGTTCTATTGAGCCAATAGATTGTTCCAATATGTCTGGGATGTTGGCATCACGGAAATCATCTTCTCCATAAAAAATCGAAATCGCAGCCCCTTGCTGCTTTGGAGAAGGCAAAGAATTCGCTGCTTTTGGTGAACCCAGGATTTGGCTAAGAATTCCGCAGATGAGTAAACCCCAAGCCAGCAATTTTCGAGAACGAACTCTTTGCCGTAGGCATTGCTTTACGCTCAACTCCATCACACCTATTTTGGTTATATTTACTGAGTAATCATTTGCTGCTCTGTTTCTTCTTGAACAGTCTGACTCCGGCTACTTAATTGAATCAGTTCTACTTTATACCCATTTGGGTCTTCCACAAAAGCAATGACTGTAGAACCGTGTTTCATTGGTCCTGGTTCACGTACGACTTTACCACCAAGCTTTTTGATTTCTTCACAGGTGGCGTAAATATCATCAACTCCAATGGCAATATGACCGTAAGCATTGCCCAAGTCATACTTTTCTACACCCCAGTTGTAAGTTAGTTCTAGCACCGTATTGTCACTTTCGTCACCGTAACCAACAAAAGCTAGAGTGAACTCGCCTCCAGGATAGTCTTTTTGCCGCAATAGCTTCATTCCCAGCACATCACAGTAGAACTTCAGGGATTCCTCAAGGTTGCCTACGCGTAGCATTGTGTGTAGGAGTTGCATAATTATCTCCTTTTGCCTAGATTTTTTGTGGTTCCGCACCCAATATTGTAATCTGGCAACCGTCTCGATATTGGGGAAATAAGGAGAATGAGGGAGTAGGGGGAAAGAATAAATGTTTGATGACTCCTGTACTTCTCCATGTCCTCCTGTTATTCTTCCAACTCCAGTTGTCCTCGATAACCAGTAATAAGACGGCTACCGTCTTTAAAAATATGGACCTCTATCTGATCGCTTGCCCAGGTCATCTTATCTTTTAGAGAGGGGTTAAAGATGTGAACCCGTTGATTGCTGGAAGAAACAAGAGAATCGGGTGAGTTAATTGCTAACGATTGGATGTAAGGACCATCAATTAAGATATCTAACTGCCCCAATAAGTCTTGAGCGCCAGCTGGAGCATACTGGGATTGTAACTGCTCAAGAGTAAACCCGGAAAAAGACATCACATTCAGTCCAGCGGCTTTAATCTTGCGAGCAACAGAAGCCAATGCAGGGGCTTGCCAGAAAGGTTCCCCTCCAGAAAATGTGACTCCTTGATTGCGATGATTGCTGAGAATTTTTTCGACGAGGCTGTCAATAGAGATGAGCTGATTAATTTCAAATGACCAGGACTCATGATTAAAACAACCCGGACACTCCCGCAAACACCCCTGCACCCAAACAACGGCACGACATCCAGGACCATTCACCTCTGATTCATCAATGTAGCCCATGATGTTGAGATATCCAGCAGGAATTTCGAGCAAAGCCGGGTAAGGGTTTGTTTTCTTTTGGGTCATTGTGTTTTTCTCTTTGTAGGAGATATATATATTTGCAGGGTAAATCCAAAATTTGAGGAACTCTTGAGGGAAAGTAGAAGAGGACATAGGAACAGGGGGACAGGGGACGCGGAGAAGATTTCTGATAAAGTTACTGCGTCTCCCCCTCCCTATCACCCCATCCTTGGAAATCTTCGTTAATCTCGGCTCATAAAGTCCCGTAAACGCATATGCTAGATGGTCGGATTAACCACTGAACTTTTTGCAAACGACAGAAAGAACGCACGCTCGATAAAGGATAAAGAACAAATGTTTGACACTGCCATAGAAGCTATTGTTGCCCGTGAAATCCTTGACTCACGGGGTAGACCAACAATTGAAGCCGAAGTGCATTTGGTCAACGGTGCTATAGGATTGGCGCAGGTTCCCAGTGGTGCGTCTACCGGCACTTTTGAAGCGCACGAACTGCGGGATAAGGATAAAGCACGTTACGGGGGTAAGGGCGTACTTAAGGCGGTGCAAAACGTTAAAGAGGCACTTGCTCCTAAGTTGCTCAACATGGATGCCCTCAACCAGGAACTGCTCGATCGCACGATGATTTCCTTGGATGGTTCCCCCAATAAATCTACTCTTGGTGCTAATGCGATTTTAGCGGTTTCCCTGGCAGCCGCGAAAGCCGGTGCTGATTCATTGGGAATTTCCCTCTATCGCTATTTGGGTGGTCCACTAACAAATTTGTTACCTGTGCCGCTGATGAACGTCATTAATGGCGGTGCTCATGCAGCCAACAATGTAGATTTTCAAGAGTTTATGGTTGTCCCCATTGGTGCCTCTTCTTTCCGAGAAGCTTTGCGCTGGGGTGCGGAGGTGTTTGCGACTCTCAGCCAGGTGTTGGATGAGAAAGGGTTACTCACTGGTGTGGGAGACGAAGGTGGTTTTGCTCCTAATCTGGAGTCAAATCAGATAGCACTGGAATTGCTGGTTGCAGCGATTGAGAAGGCTGGCTACAAACCAGGAGAACAAGTCGCTTTAGCGTTGGATGTTGCCGCAAGTGAGTTTTACAAAGATGGTCAGTACGTCTACGACGGCAAACCTCACTCTCCCGGAGAGTTTGTTGACTATCTTGGACAACTCGTTGACCAGTACCCCATTGTATCCATTGAGGATGGCTTACATGAGGAAGATTGGCAAAATTGGCAGTTACTGACTCAGAAGCTGGGTTCTCGCGTGCAGTTGGTAGGGGACGATTTGTTTGTAACTAATGTCACTCGCTTACAAAAAGGCATTGAACTTAAAGCTGGGAATGCCATTTTGATTAAACTCAATCAAATTGGTTCACTGACGGAAACTTTGGAAACAATCGATTTGGCAACTCGCAATAGTTTTCGATCAGTTATCAGCCACCGTTCCGGAGAAACGGAAGACACGACCATTGCCGACTTAGCCGTAGCAACCCGTGCCGGTCAAATCAAAACGGGTTCCCTCTGTCGCAGTGAACGGGTTGCAAAATACAACCGTTTGCTGCGCATCGAAGATGAATTAGGCGATCGCGCCGTTTATGCCGGTGCTGTGGGATTAGGACCGAAGTAAGAAGCTCATAGATGAGGAAGCAGGGGAAGAAAGAGTTAATGAACAATGATTTCTTTCCCCCTCATCCCCCTCATTTACGGATAAAATCCCAACTTCGGTAACCCCAGTGTCTCGTCCCAGCCCATCATAATGTTGAGACACTGGATGGCTTGTCCTGCCTGTCCTTTGATCAGGTTGTCAATTGCTGATATCACAATTGCACGACCAGTACGGGGGTCAACTTCGATGCCAATGTAACAGAGGTTACTGCCGCAAGCCCATTTGGTTTGGGGATAAATACCTGGTTCACAGACTTTCACCCAAAGAGAGTTACGGTAGAAGGCTCGGTAAATTGTGATTAAATCATCTCGCACCAACCCAGGGTCTCGTAGCGTAGCATACACTGTTGCTAAAATGCCACGTACCATCGGAACTAAGTGTGGTGTAAATTGAATCGTGACTTCATGACCTGCCAAATCACTGCAAATCTGCTCAATTTCCGGAGTGTGGCGGTGACGAGCGACATTGTAAGCAGCTAATGAGTTATCTGCCTCAGCAAGTAACATATTGATTTTCGCTTGGCGACCGCCGCCAGAAGTGCCAGATTTGGCATCGATAATCGCGGTTTCTGGCACAATGAGTCCTTGCTTGAGGAGTGGTGAGAGTGCCAGAAGACTAGCTGTGGGATAGCAACCGGGACAACCAATCAACTGCGCTTCTGCAATGCGATCGCGATAAAGTTCTGGTAATCCATAAACGGCTGTCGCTGCTGTTGTCAGATCCGTTCTCTGGGAACCATACCAGCTTGTGTAAGTTGCCAAATTACTAAAGCGGTAGTCCGCACTGAGATCTAAGACTTTACACCCTTTTGCCAACAGTTGGGGAGCGATTTTGCAAGCCAGACCATTTGGCAGAGAGAGAAAGACCACCTCACAACGCTGAGCAATGGTTTCTGGCTCTACAGCCTCAATTGGTTGATTAACTATATGAGCCAGATGGGGATAAAGATCTGCAAACGGTTTTCCCGCGCTACTCTCCCCACCTAAGTAAACAAGTTCGACTTCTGGATGATCCATCAGTAGTCGCACTAACTGCACTCCGCCGTAGCCTGACGCGCCAACGATCCCAACGGGTACGCGTCCCAAATTGCCCATAATTACTAAATCCTTTTTAAATCTGGAGAACCTTCTTTAGCAGTATTCTCCCGCTAAAGACTCATTGCTGTTTCACTATTGCTGCATTTGATTTTCATAAAATCTCACTTTAGCGGCAGGTATTTATCGGTATGTTATCGAATCTTTGCTTAAGAATGCTTCTAGGGTATCTAGAAGAGCTACAATCAAGAACAAGGATTTGTTAAAAAAATTTACGTTTGGTAGCGGGAATTCCTCTGTGTCGCAGCTTAACACAACCTCAAACCAAAGCTTTGCATTTGATTCAATTGACGCCGCCCTGGCTGACTTGAAAGCAGGTCGCCAGATTGTAGTGGTAGATGACGAAAATCGAGAAAATGAAGGTGACTTGATCTGTGCTGCCCAATTTGCTACCCCTGACATCATTAATTTTATGGCAGTGGAAGCCAGAGGGCTAATTTGTCTGGCAATGACGGGCGATCGCCTAGATGAATTAGATTTGCCATTGATGGTGACCAACATTACGGACACCAACCAAACTGCTTTTACTGTAAGTATTGACGCCGGACCTCACTTAGGCGTAACTACTGGCATTTCAGCAGAAGACCGCGCTCGCACAATCCAAGTTGCCATAAACCCAGCAACACAACCTTCAGATTTACGTCGTCCCGGTCATATTTTCCCCATTCGCGCCAAGGAAGGAGGCGTACTCAAACGCGCAGGACATACGGAAGCGGCTATTGATTTAGCCCGACTGGCTGGGCTCTACCCGGCTGGCGTTATTTGTGAAATTCAAAACCCCGACGGTTCGATGGCGCGATTATCTCAGTTAATTGAGTATGCCAAACATCACAACCTCAAAATTATTAGCATTGCGGATTTAATTAGTTACCGCCTCAGGCATGACAGCCTCATCAAGCGCGAAACTGTTGCTGATTTGCCCACTCAGTTTGGTCATTTCCAAATTTACGCTTACCGCCACACTCTAGATAGTACAGAACACGTCGCCATTGTCAAGGGTAATCCTGCGGAATTTGGAGATCATCCAGTTATGGTACGGATGCATTCCGAATGTCTCACTGGAGATGCTCTAGGTTCTTTACGTTGTGACTGTCGGATGCAGTTGCAAGCAGCATTGAAAATGATTGAAAATGCAGGACAAGGCGTTGTTGTGTACCTGCGGCAAGAAGGACGGGGAATAGGGCTGATTAATAAGTTGAAGGCTTACTCGTTGCAGGATATGGGACTAGATACTGTAGAGGCAAATGAGCGCTTGGGATTCCCCGCTGATTTGCGAGACTACGGTATGGGAGCGCAGATGCTCATGGATTTGGGGGTGCATAAAATTCGCCTCATTACCAATAATCCCCGTAAAATTGCTGGATTAAAAGGCTACAAATTGGAAGTTGTCGATCGCGTGCCGTTATTAATTGAGGCAAACGATTATAATTCCTATTACCTGACAACAAAAGCGAAAAAACTGGGTCATATGCTGTTACAGACTTATCTGTTGACAGTAGCGATTGATTGGCAAGATGATCCAGAAGGTGTGACGGAACGCTACGAACGCTTAGAAAAATTGCGGCATTTGGCGAAAACTCATGATTTGTTGTTACAGGAAGAAGCACGTCCCTTGGCGATCGCCCTGTTTGACAAACCATCCTTAATAGTACACTTAGGTTTCGACCAACCACACCTGACAACATACGATTGGTATAAGCAGAAAGGTCATCCTTACGTACAGGCAATTAGCCAAATTTTGGATGAACTCGTCAATTTACCTTATATTCAAAAGCTAGAATTTCTGATTTCATCTGGTGCTGACCCTTTGACTAACCTGCAGGTGCAATTGGATCGGCAGACTTTCTCAGCAGGGACATTACCTTCGTCCATTTGTTGTGAGCAGTTGGGCACGCAGAAGATTTATAGTTTTCATCGGTAGATTAGTCGTCGGTAGTTAGTCGTTTATAGGCTGGGGAACTACCCCTGTGGACTCGTTGGGTCATGCTTAGGCTTAACCCAACCTACTTTGCTGTTATGGCTTTGGATGGATCTGGGATACTTTGGCGCGTTGCAAATATATCTCACCCTGATGCACACAATCTTAAATATATCCCTGACGACATTTAGTGCTTACAGAAACACTCAAAATTTTGGAAAATAGTAGTAGATTACGCCAAACATTACAAGACTAATCCAATTGTTTCTGAGAATATATGACTTCTACCTTTTTGGAACGCTTGCATAGTCCAACGCGCCCAGTTATCGTCTTTGATGGTGCAATGGGAACTAACCTACAAAGGCAAAACCTGACAGCCGAAGACTTCGGTGGCGCACAGTACGAAGGTTGCAACGAGTACCTCGTCTACACTAAGCCAGAAGCGATCGCCAAAGTTCACCGGGATTTTCTCACCGCAGGTGCAGATGTGATTGAAACGGATACCTTTGGTGCTGCGTCAATTGTCTTAGCAGAATACGACTTGGCAGACAAGGCGTATGAACTCAATAAAGCAGCGGCAGAACTGGCAAAGCGCGTGACTGCGGAATTTTCCACCCCAGAAAAACCCCGGTTTGTTGCGGGTTCGATGGGACCAACAACGAAACTGCCAACTCTGGGACATATCGATTTTGACACCATGAAATCATCCTTTGCTGAACAAGCGGAAGGGCTATTTGATGGTGGAGTAGATTTGTTCATTGTTGAGACTTGCCAAGATGTGCTGCAAATCAAAGCAGCGCTGAATGCAATTGAAGAAGTCTTTGCCAAAAAAGGCGATCGCCGTCCGCTGATGGTGTCCGTCACAATGGAATCTATGGGCACAATGTTGGTAGGGACGGAAATCAACGCTGTGCTAACAATTCTGGAACCTTATCCAATTGACATTCTCGGTCTGAACTGCGCCACAGGTCCAGACTTGATGAAACCGCATATCAAGTATCTTGCAGAACATTCGCCCTTTGTGGTTTCCTGTATACCTAACGCGGGTTTGCCTGAGAACGTTGGGGGTCAAGCACACTACCGTCTGACACCAACAGAATTACGGATGGCGTTGATGCATTTTGTTGAAGATTTGGGTGTCCAAGTGATTGGGGGTTGCTGTGGGACACGTCCAGAACACATTCAACAACTCGCAGAAATTGCCAAAGACCTTACACCAAAAGTCAGACATCCTGAACTCGAACCAGCAGCAGCGTCAATTTATAGCACGCAAAACTACACTCAAGACAACTCCTTCCTGATTGTCGGTGAACGCCTCAACGCTAGTGGTTCCAAAAAATGCCGCGAGTTACTAAACGCGGAAGATTGGGATGGACTGGTTTCAATGGCGAAGGCGCAAGTTAAAGAAGGTGCACACATCCTGGATGTGAACGTAGATTATGTCGGACGTGACGGCGTGCGAGATATGCACGAACTGGTTTCACGTTTGGTAAATAATGTGACACCACCATTAATGCTTGACTCCACCGAATGGGAAAAGATGGAGGCGGGGCTCAAGGTGGCTGGGGGGAAGTGTTTGCTGAACTCCACCAACTATGAAGATGGAGAGCCACGTTTTCTCAAAGTGTTGGAACTTGCGAAGAAATACGGTGCAGGTGTTGTTATTGGTACCATAGATGAAGAGGGAATGGCGCGGACAGCAGAGCAAAAGTTTGCGATCGCCCAACGTGCCTATCGTCAAGCAATTGAATACGGCATTCCAGCACAAGAAATCTTCTTTGACACTCTAGCATTGCCAATTTCCACAGGTATTGAAGAAGACCGCGCCAATGGCAAAGCGACAATTGAAGCGATCCGCCGGATACGCCAAGAATTGCCCGGATGTCATGTCATTCTGGGTGTCTCCAACATTTCCTTTGGTCTTAGCCCTGCGGCACGTATTGTCCTCAACTCAATGTTTTTGCATGAAGCGATCGCTGCTGGAATGGATGCGGCAATTGTCAGTGCTAGCAAGATTTTACCAATAGCAAAAATTGAGGAACGCCATCAAGAAGTTTGTTGCCAGTTGATTTATGATGAGCGGAAGTTTGAGGGTGATGTCTGCGTTTATGATCCCTTGGCAGAACTGACGACGTTATTTGAAGGAGTGACGACGAAACGCGATAAAGGCGTTGACGAAAGTCTACCCATCGAGGAACGCCTCAAACGCCACATCATCGACGGTGAACGTATCGGTTTAGAAGAACAACTGGCAAAAGCCCTAGAAAAATATCCTCCACTGGAGATTATCAATACTTTCCTACTAGATGGCATGAAAGTGGTGGGTGATTTGTTTGGTTCCGGGCAAATGCAGCTTCCCTTCGTGTTGCAATCTGCGGAAACCATGAAAGCAGCGGTTGCGTATCTAGAACCGTTCATGGAAAAGTCAGAATCTGGTAACAATGGTAAGGGTACAGTTGTGATTGCCACAGTCAAAGGCGATGTCCACGACATTGGTAAAAACCTAGTGGATATCATCTTGTCGAACAACGGCTACAAGGTGGTTAACCTGGGAATTAAACAGCCAGTGGAAAATATTATCGAGGCTTACCAACAGCACAAAGCTGATTGTATAGCAATGAGTGGCTTGCTGGTGAAATCCACTGCTTTCATGAAGGAAAATTTGGAGGTCTTCAACGAAAAGGGAATAACTGTCCCCGTCATTTTAGGCGGTGCAGCACTAACACCTAAATTTGTTCATGAAGATTGCCAAAATACCTACAAAGGCAAGGTAGTTTACGGCAAAGATGCATTTTCTGATTTGCACTTCATGGATAAATTAATGCCAGCCAAAGCGACTGGTGAGTGGGATGATTTCCAGGGATTTTTGAATGAATTGACCCAAACCGCTGAATTGTCAGGGAATGGTCATAAACAACCGGAAGTCAAAGAGGTTGCAACACAAGCAACCACTGAACCAAAAGAAGTTGATACTCGCCGTTCCGAGGCTGTGGCGGTGGATATTGAACGTCCGACGCCGCCTTTTTGGGGAACCAAGCTACTCCAGCTAGAAGATATTCCGTTGGAGGAAGTTTTCTGGTATTTGGATTTACAAGCTTTGATTGCAGGACAATGGCAGTTCCGTAAGCCGAAAGAGCAATCTAAGGAAGAATATCAAGGTTTCTTGAATGAGAAGGTATATCCGATTTTGGAGGAGTGGAAGCAGCGGATTATTAATGATAATTTGCTACACCCGCAGGTAATTTACGGGTATTTTCCTTGTCAGGCTGAAGGGAATACGCTGTATTTGTATGATACGAACCGCCAAGATACAAAGGAGATAGGGAAGTTTGAGTTTCCGAGGCAAAAGTCGTTGAGGAGACTATGTATTGCAGATTTCTTTGCACCCAAGGAGACGGGAATTATTGATGTGTTCCCAATGCAAGCGGTGACAGTTGGGCATACTGCCACGGAGTATGCTCAAAAGCTATTTGCAGCTAACCAATATACAGATTATCTGTATTTTCACGGTTTAGCAGTGCAAATGGCTGAGGCGCTAGCGGAGTGGACACATGCCCGCATTCGTCAGGAGTTGGGCTTTGATGCTGAGGAACCGGATAATATTCGCGATATCTTGGCGCAACGGTATCGTGGTTCCCGGTATAGCTTTGGGTATCCGGCTTGTCCGAATATTCAGGATCAGTACAAGCAGCTGGAGTTATTGGAAGCAGAGCGGATAAATTTGTACATGGATGAAAGTGAGCAGCTTTATCCTGAACAGTCTACGACTGCGATTATTACTTATCACCCAGTAGCGAAGTACTTTAGCGCCTAATTAATTAGGTGGGTTCAGCTTCGCTGAACCCACGCTACTAAAGTTCCTCAGTACTATCTACCTAACTGAGTATTGATTAAGTGCATAGCTTTCACAAGGTTTTCGTATGCTATGTCGTTAACTTCGTATACTCCGCTAATTAGAGGAAACCAACGCTTCCAAGAAAAACCTATTTCCTCAGAACGTGTATTAATGCCAGACATTGTTCCTGATACCCTTTCAACGCCAAGATGTTGTGCTAGTTGTTTAGAAGTTAAGTGTTTTTTTCCATACTCTGAGAATAGCTGCATAACATTTCTTGCTCTCTCAGTCTCTAACCTTTTCCATAATAGAAAGAACGTTTTTATGTAGATTGTAGAGCAGATCTGCTGAAAGTTAACTTATTACAAGAACAATACTTGATAATTTTTAAGACTGAAATTTATTTAACTTATACTGACTCACAAATATGTTGCCAAGGATTATCAAGTTTTTTCTCTTCTCTATAGGCGACTATTGGCGATCGCCTTAACTTAACTATAGAAGCCCAACTCAACTCATTAATTAGCAGCCTCAGATTATCTACACAATTATGACTAAACACGGCATCATGTTCTGACGTCTGCCAGGTTTTATCCTAGAAATAAATAAGGAGCAGGAATATGCAAGCTTACAAGCTCAAGGGAAAAATCGACGAAGCAGGTAACTTAGTTATTACTGAACCCGTTCAAATGCCACCCGGAGAAGTGGAGGTAATTGTCTTGCAACCTGCTGAGACAATTGTGAACTCCACAGTCCCCGAAACAGAATCACAACCTGAAGTACCAAAGAGAAAATCTAGGGTGAAAGCATTTGAGGGTTTATTTGAAAATGCTCCACCTGTTCCACCAGACTTTGATCCAGATCAGGCTAGGTGGGAAGCTTTGAAGGAGAAACATAACTTGTGAAAATCTTGCTAGATACCAATATTATTGTGGATGACGCTCTTGAAAGAGAGCCTTTTTGGGAGGCAAGTGAACAGATTTTATTACTGGTTGAACAAGGGCAGGTTGAGGGTTATGTTTCAGCTTCCACTTTTAGTGATTTATATTACATCGTACGTAAGGCAAGAGGTCGAGATTGGACACAGAATTATTTAAGGCAGTTAGTTACATTCTGCCAAATTGCCACCGTTGATGAAGAAGTCATCAGAATGGCACTATCTACTAACATTAAAGATTTTGAAGATGCTATTCAATACAGCAGTGCTGTCATTAATCAATTGGATGCAATTGTTACCCGGAATTCTCAAGATTTTCCAATAGCAACTCCTCGAATATTGACTCCTGGACAACTGATTCAAGAACTCACAAATTTCTCATAGGGGCACAATATTGTTGTGCCCCACGCTTCCGATGTTAATCTACATAGAAGCTTTCAACTGTTCCTCAGAAACCCAAGCACCGTGGAACCCATATGGCACTCGCTGAGGAATGAGTACTCGTGCCACGGGTTCACCTGTCACATCCTGAGCACTGACGACCACAAGTTCAGAAGTGTCTTTTGCAGTATCGTGAACAAAAGTTACCAGCCAGCCATCATCTTCTGCTGTTGCACCCGGACGTGGTACAAATACAGCCTCACCGCCATAACGTCCGCTTCCAAATTCGTGGGTTTGGGACTTGCCATTGTTCAAGTCATACTTAATCAAACCATCAAACAGAGGTAGAGAACTCTTCGCCATTCTGCCTGTGTAGCCGTATCGCGTTTTTTGCCCTAACAGATTCTCATTGACACGCGGGAACTCGGAGGGGACATCATCTAGCATTTCCTCACTGACTTTGCCCGTTTTTAGGTTAAACCGCCAGCGATGTAAGCGGGGGATATCAGCTTCCGAATCAACGTGTGTGTCTTGCGGCGCACCCAAGACTGTGGTGGAACTCATACGACAAGCAACAAGTACGACCTCGTCTCCTTCCTCGTATGCATTGACAGTGTGGAAGATATAACAAGCAGGGCTCTCAAACCAGCGAATATTACTGTTATTGCCGTAGCGGGGAACTATACCAAAACGGCTGGGTTTGTCGCGCTCAAACATCATCAGAGGTTCGCCCCGTTTTATCCTTTCCTGGCTAAAAGTCAGCGGCAAATCCATAAAAATGGTGTAGTCTTCAGTGATGGCAAAATCATGCATCATCACTGCCATGGGTATATCAATAGTCTCTGTCTGCAAAAGTTCGCCTTGTGGTGAAACCACACTATATTGCAGGTATGGTGGTGCAAAACTGTAACCAAAGAACATCATCTCTCCCGTCACTGGGTCTACCTTGGGATGAGCTGTTACTGCTGAAACAAGCTTGCCATTGTAGGTATATTCACCAATAGTTTTTAGTTCAGGAACCTTGATAGCATGAGGGGCACCTCCTTCCCACAGTGCTAAGAGTTGACCCGCATGCCACACAAGAGCAGTGTTAGCCGTGTTCTTGCTTTGTCCGTGAGGAGTGTGCTTTGGTCGCGGTTCTAGTAAGCCTGTCCAGACAGCTTTACCCGCCTCGTTCTCGATTTTCCAGCCTTTTGTCCGCACATAGCGGTTGCGATACGTAGCTTTGCCATTACTGATTCGTACCCCATGCAACATCCCATCGCCATCAAACCAATGATACTGTCCGATGGGTGTCCACTGGGGATTGGGACCATTCCGCACGAACATTCCTGATAAGTCGGGCGGTAATTCACCTATGACTTGCAGGGTGTTGGTGGTGATTTCTTCCTCTACTGGCGCAAAGTTACCATCGAGAAAAGGATTGACTTGTTTTATTGCCATGATTCCCATTCCAAGCTGAAGTGAATATATTTATTGGCACTTCGTTATGTTAGCTATAGCCCTTACTATAGTTAACAATTACAGGGACTCAAAACTGGAAATAGCCAATAAGGGCAAAGTGTCACTCGTATAAAAATGTACACTTGCTCGAGAGGAGCGTCCTTTGTGATTGGACAAAGAACTCATGACAGTCAAAACTAAACAGGGTATAAGTTCTATGCGCATAAGCTTATAAGCGCGACGGGTATGGAAGATAAAGAAATAACTCTTGACTAATAACTCGTCATTGATGACTAATGACTAAAGACTAACTTAATCTCCCAATTATTATGAGTCTAACGCTTTATTTCCTCCGTCATGGACAGACAGAATGCAGCCGTAATAATCTCTTCTGTGGTTGGATAGACCCAGAACTTACCCCAGACGGATTGGAGATGGCAGAGGCTTTTGCAGCTGCATACGAATCTACTCCGTGGACTGCAATTTTTTGCAGTCCAATGAAGCGCACGATCGCCACAGCAAAACCTTTGTATGAAAAAATAAGCATGCAACCAGAATTGCGAGATGGCTTGAAGGAAATTAACTATGGCAAGTGGGAAGGTAAAACACCAGAGACAGTAAACCAGGAATTTCATGATGATTACATAAGCTGGTTAGCAGATCCGGCTTGGCATGCACCTACAGGCGGGGAAAGGGCTATTGCGATCGCATCTCGTGCTACGCGGGTTATTGAAGAAATCAAGCATCGTTACAGCAGTGGTCATGTTTTAATTGTTTCCCACAAAGCAACCATCCGAATTGTGCTATGTAGTTTGTTGGGAATTGATGTGGGACGCTTTCGCTATCGTTTGGGATGCCCAGTTGGTTCGGTCAGTGTTGTAGAATTTAGCTCACATGGTCCTTTATTGAAGGCATTGGCTGACTGTACTCATTTGGATGAGCGGTTGCGTAATTTACCAGGGACGTAACCTAAGACATGGCAGGCACGATGCTTGCCTCACAACAAAAAACTAATATTACTGTGAATCAACGCATAATCGTTATATTAGTGCCTCATTTTTGCTATGCTTCCTGCTGTTTCTACCATTCCATTACGTCACATGGCGTCTGGTGATGTTTTATCCCTCCAAGTTTATAAATTTATTGGTGCTTACCCTGGTAAAAAAGTTTATATTCAATCTAATTTACACGGTGCGGAAATTGCTGGGAATGCTGTTATTCACCAACTTATAGAGTTTTTACAGACCGTAAATCATACAGATTTATTTGGGGAAATTTGGTTAGTTCCTGTTTGTAACCCAATGGGAACTAATGAGCGATCGCACGTTTTTTCCTCTGGACGATACTGTGTTTACGAAGCTAAAGATTGGAATCGAATATTTTGGGATTATGAAAAAGAGGCTGATGATTTATTGGCTTTTGCAAAATCTCAAATTCATTTTGAACTAGAGGTTGTGAGAAAAAATTACCTTGCCATAATTCAGCAGAAAATTGCCAAAGTTTTAGAAAAAATTAACTCTTACAGTGGAGCTTCTTACACGGAACGGTTTAGCTATAAACTGCAATCTCTTTGTTTAGATGCAGATTACTTAATTGACTTACACAGTCACACAAATCTAGGATTAAACTACCTTTATGTCTTTCGTAACAGAGAAGAAAGTGCAAAATCTTTCTTACTCGAATTCGGGATTCAATTTGATAAATACGATGGTGATGCTTTTGATGAAGCCTTTATCAAACCTTGGTTAGCTTTGGAAAAGTGTTTCAAACAGCTTGGTAGAGAAGTTAGGTTTGATGTCGAGGCTTGGACACTTGAACTTGGTACAGGAATGCAAATGAATCCATCTTCAGTCGAGAAAGGTGTCCGAGGTGTGAAAAACTATTTAGCACACAAAGGAGTTTTGCAGATTCCTGAGTTTCCTATCAAAGATAGCATATCTCATGAAATGACTTTTACATTCAGAAGTCATGCCAAAAAATATTATGCTCCAACAGGCGGAATGGTTCAAGCAAGAGTCGAATTAGGGAGTTTCGTAAAAGCTGGAGAACGAATTTATCAAATTTTGAGTTTTAATAAAGAAGGGAAGTTACCGACTGTCATTGATGTCAAAGCAGAACAAGATGGCTTAGTTTATGATGCTTCTGCTAATTATTCGGTAAACGAAGGCGAGTTTGTACTAGGGATTATTGGGAAGTGAGTTTTGACATCAGGCTAGGAATGAATATTTAGAAAATCTCTTCTAAATCAAAGCAAATATCCTTAACCACAGAGAATTCTAATATTTTGCTTTCTCCTGTGCTTAGTATTTGTAGGGTGGGCAATGCCTACTATATCTGGGTTAGATCTGGGTTTTGGTGAGCATTGCCCACCCTACGTGTATTTCAAAAATCAAATAGGAATCTTATCTTTTGCTTTCTCCTATACCTAGTGGGCAGTGAAAGATAATTAGTAGTAAATTAAACTTAAGGCAACCTAATTGCCAGAATTCCAGGGTGATTTTATGTTTATTTCGTGTTTGCTCAGAAAACTCAGTTATCCCAACTATCAAATATGACGGTGGAGCCACAGGTGAATAGTACTCAAAATGACATCTTCTCTCTTTCAGGAGAAGTGATGATTCCACAGGCTCCTCCTGAATTTAAATCAGGTTTTATCGGCATTATTGGACGCCCAAATGTCGGTAAATCTACTTTGATGAATCAATTAGTTGGACAAAAAATTGCCATCACATCACCAGTAGCACAAACAACACGCAATCGGTTACAAGGCATTCTCACCACACCAGAAGCGCAGCTCATTTTTGTGGATACCCCAGGAATTCATAAACCCCATCATCAATTAGGGGAAGTGCTGGTGCAAAATGCCAAAATCGCCATTGAATCGGTGGATGTCGTGTTGTTTGTTGTCGATGGATCGACTGCTTGTGGTACAGGCGATCGCTATATTGCCGATTTACTTAATCGCAGCACCACGCCAGTGATTTTGGGCTTAAACAAAATCGATCAGCAACCGCAAGATTCCCAAACAATAGATAGTAGTTACGCTCAATTAGCAAAGTCACATGAGTGGCATACGGCAAAATTTTCTGCCAAAACTGGTGTAGGATTACCCGAACTGCAACAGTTATTCATTCAACAGTTAGAAACTGGACCATATTACTATCCACCTGACTTAGTTACGGATCAACCGGAACGCTTTATCATGGGCGAATTGATTCGGGAACAGATTTTGCTATTAACTCGTGAGGAAGTTCCTCATTCAGTGGCGGTTGCGATTGATTTGGTAGAAGAAACATCAACTATTACCCGTGTACTTGCCACTATACACGTTGAGCGCGATTCCCAAAAAGGAATTCTCATTGGTAAAGGTGGAGCGATGTTAAAAGCAATTGGGAGTGCAGCTCGCCAACAAATTCAAAAATTAATTGCTGGAAAAGTTTATTTGGAACTGTTCGTCAAAGTGCAACCAAAATGGCGTCAGTCTCGCATACGTTTAGCAGAGCTTGGTTATCGCGTGGAAGAATAAAATTGTAGGGGAGCCAGTGCGGTGGTGAGGCAACGCGGTCTTGGGGGTTCCCCCCATGAGCGATTGCCGAAAGGGTTTCCCGGCTTGTTCGCATAGCGTCTCCGTAAGGAGAAGCATCTGGCGTTGGGTATTGCTATAAAAGCTTATGTTATGGACATTTGAGATACAAAATAAGCAATGCCCACGTTTCAGAAAACTGCTGTAAAATCAACAGAATAATGTCTCAAGATAATAACTTTCGCTTAAATCTACCAGCTCATATTTCCGTGCTGCGGATTTTAATTGTAGAAGATGACCCGATGATGCAGCTAGGACTAGAACAGTCATTAATGGCTCATCCTCAGTTGGAGATTGTGGGACAAGCGGAAGATGGATATTTAGGTGTGCAAGCAGCACTGAAACTGAAACCGGATTTGGTGGTAATGGATATTGGTTTGCCTCGATTGGATGGGATTGCTGCAACAAAGCAAATTAAAGCAGCACTCCCAGAAACTCATGTCGTGATGCTGACATCTCACCAAACAGATACAGAAATTATTGCAGCGCTTTCCAGTGGTGCGGATGCATATTGTATCAAAGGGGCGAGTGTAGAGCGACTTTTGAGTGCGATCGCTGCTGCTGTTGAAGGTGCGACTTATCTTGATCCTCAAATTGCTCGACGAGTTATTGATAATCTCAAACCCCCTTCCCCTAGTGGAAACGCAGCAAATCTATCTCAGCGTGAGTTAGAAGTTTTGAAACTGATGGTAGAAGGGTTGAGTAATCCAGAGATAGCTGAAAAGCTTTATCTGAGTCCTAACACTGTGAAAACTCATGTGCGTGGAATTATGAACAAACTTTCTGTTGACGATCGCGTGCAAGCAGCAGTTGTCGCGCTACGTTCTGGCTTGGTGTGAAAAAATATCCAAGTTCTATCTAATAGTATCTTTAGGTTTGATACTATTGACAAATGTCGCTTGCTTGTTGCGGGTCTTGAGGAGGAGGGTGAAAACCTCCTTGCGCCCAAAGTCGCCGAGATTTTTGGATAAAGCGATCAGCACGGCGTTCATCATTTAAATCCAGTCGGTTACAAGTAGCTCGACCTGTAGGTGTGATACCGAGAATTTTAGTACCGTCTGCTGTCCAAATAAAGTGTTCAGACCAATTTTGCTGGCGGGGATTAAATAAGGAGACTTCTTGCTGAGTTTCAGAGTCTATTCCAACTATGAAATTATAGTGCTGTTCATTACAGCGACGACAGGCTAAAGCCAGATTATCTGCATCGTCGGAACCTCCCAAAGACTTCGGCATTACATGGTCAATTGTGAGGGGAGATGTACTGAGGAATTCAGGATAATGGCAGTATTCGCATCGAAAATCAGCACGTTGGCGTATAAATTCTTGGATACTATTAGGAATAGTCACGACTGGGATGCAGTTATAGCATTGATGTAGCTGAAAATCATGTCTAATTCTCCAATAGCTTCCAGTTCAGCAGCTTCTTCTGGCGTCAGTAAATCAGCTTTTTTTTTATCTAGAAGTTCTTGCATACGCGAGCCAAGTTCTTCAGTAAATTTGAAAAGATTGAGATTGTTAACTTTCTCAACTCGAATACCAGTTGTTAGCCAGGATGAGGGTTTAATTACTACTGGAGTCATAGGGTTATAGCTATTCCTTTGCTCCATCATAGAATATGTGGAATTAAGTTATGTGGCGATTAACTATAGAATGAGGATGAGAAGTCACACCGAAGGATTCCAGATTGGCGATCGCCCTTTTGGCAGTGTTGCTTGCCCAATCGCCTCTGACTCTTCTTTGCCAATATGTTCATCTTAGCGATTGGCAATACGAGTTTATCTGCTCAAATTGCGGATAGTACCTGTTTAGCGATCGCGCTCAATGATATCGAGCTTGAAGAAAATCAATTCGGTCATCACTAACTACATAAACAATACGATCTGCTTGAGTTAGACGACGAGACCATACGTTTGCATCTTGGTATCTCAATCTTTCCGGTTTGCCTGATGAAGAGGTGTTTTCTGCTGCAAAATCTATTTATTCCTTTGATGATACCAAGCCTGATAAAATTCGGGGTAGGATATATTTTGGGCGCAGTGCCAGAAGAGATCTCTATACAGATCAATATGGTGTACTTCAGAATTATTTAAGTAGTCCTTTAACTTTGCAACAACACTCCTCATCTGATTTTGTTGCAAGATTTGTTTCAAGATATTTGACACCAAGAAAAAGATAGTGTCATTTTCGTCGTCTGCTGAGTAAAGTAATTGTAGTAGAGCATCTATTGCTTTTTGATTTCCTGGGTCAATTTGTCCTAAGCTTTCTGCCACTTTTACACGTATATCATCATCTAAATTTTTTAATCCCAGCAAATTTGCTAATGCATTAATTGCTTTTTGATTTCCTGGGTCAATTTGTCCTAAGCTTTCTGCTACTATCCTAAGCATATAATCATCATCCGGGCTTATTGAGTCTAAGAGTTTTACTAGGGCATCAATCGCTTTTTGATTGCCTTTGCCTATATAACTTAAGCTTTTCTCCACTTCGTCAAGCGTATCTTCATCTACATCATTTAACTCTAGACATCTGACTAAAGCATTAATGGCTTTTTGGCTGTCTATCTCAACTTGTCCCAAGCTATATGCTGCTAACCGACGGGTTTCATCATCTACATCAGTTAATTCTAGTAGTTCTACTAAGACATCAATTGCTATCTGGTTGTCTGGCTCTATTTTCACTAACTTAGATGCTTCCTGACAAATGGTGTTATAAGACACATTTTTCATTTTCAACAGTTTCGCGAAGGCATTAATCACTGGATTATCTAAGTTTTGACCTACACTTTTTCTTATTTGCCAAAAATCATCCTCATCAAAATATTGTGGTGCAAGCATATTCACTAATATAGCAACCAGCTTTTTATTCTCTGTACCAGCTTTCCTTGACCTTTCTATTAAAAGAGTAAGACGAGATTTGTCCATACCTTTTAACTCCAGCAAATTTACTAAGGCATTAATTTCTTTTTCTTTACCTGTACAAATTTTCTTTAATACGCTAACAGCGTGATTTATAATGTTTCCAGTAATAACCCCTGAATTAAGCAGTTTTCCTAAGGCATAAATCACTTTTTCATTACCGATACCAATTTGCCCTAGTCTTGATATTGGATTAAAAAGACAGTAGTTTAAGAAAGAAAAACGTAGTGAGTCAGGCATATTTGCTAAATCTTCTACAGAGTTCAGCAAATTATTAACTAGGGTGTCAATTGCTTTTGTGCGCTGTGTCTCTTGCAGTACTGCCCAGGCTTCGTGTTTAACTAAGTGAGAACTAAAACCCCACTTAACGATTTGCTCTACGATTTCATCAGCTTTAGAACAATCTCTAAACTCAGCAATTCCCGTTGCAGCTAGAATATAGGCTCGATACTCATACAAGTCATTGCAATTATCCTCAAACTTTATCAATGCTTTTATAAACTGCTCTTTCTGCTCTGTTTCTACTTCCTCGCAACCCAACCACAGCAAAATCACCTGCTTCCACTGCAGTTCAAATATGCGATAAGTTCCTTCGGATGGATTGTTGGGGACGTGGTTAAGGAAAAAGTGCCAATCATCAATCGCTAGCGCTGCAAAATATTCCTGAAACGTGGCATGGTAGAAAGCATAGAAGGGTTCATCGGTTTGTTTATCTCGATCTACCTGATTCAGCCAGCCTAAACGACAAGCGCGATTAAACAGCTTCTCTCCCATCACCCGGTAAGCAAAGTTCTGTCCAATGCGAAATCGGGTTTTTCCAGAAGCGATCGCCTCCCGTGCCAACTTTCCCAAAGCTGCATTCAACTCATACTGCTCCGCGAGCGTTGTTGGAAATTCAGCCTGTTTCCAATCATAGTGGTAGAGTGTAAATCGCTGGTACAGTGCTGCTTGAGTTTCTGGTAAATCCTTAGTCGTATCCCAGACTTGACACATCAAAGCTAATCTCAAGGGGTTTTTTACCAAGTCAAGCAAGCGTTCCCTTCCAGATTCATTCAGCTTTTGCCATAGCTGTTCCCCTTGTCCCTCTGTTCCCTTGTCCTCTTCCTCAGCGCGCTGGAACCAAGCCAGAATAAAATCCCGCACTTGCTTGCTGCTAAACTCCTGAGTTTTAAAATTCTGGAAGTCAAGCAGATTTTTGGTGCTAGCATCCCAGACATTCAACCGACAAGTTAACACAACTCGCGCCGCGGCAAGTTTGCTAATGTCTTGGCTAATCTTATTTAAAGCGTCAACAGAGGATGCAGCTTGCATCTCATCCAAACCATCCAGGAGAAACCACACCCGCTGTTGCTGCAACAATTCTTGTAGTTGATTTGATGTGATTGGATTTTCTAGCCAACGTTTCAGCAAGTATTCTTTCAGCGTGTCTCCAGACAAATTGCTCAAAGGAATATAGATCGGCAAGCCATCATGTTTAATTAAGTACTTGCCTATCTTTTCCAGTAAGGTAGATTTTCCCGCTCCTGGTTCTCCGATAATGGCTATATTCTTGCTTTTGGTGTTGGAATCATCCCCAATCACCTCTGTGAGAAATTTTTCATGCTCATAAGTCGTCTTGATAACCTCCTCAGTCAGTTGATACGCAACCATTCCCTTTTCAGGTGATATATCCTCACTGCGGCGAGGCTGTTGTTTGCGCTCAACCAGTCCTAAAGGTACATAAATATCGAGTTCAAATCCCCTTGCTGTTGCTAGCCGTCGTTGACGATTAACCTCAAGTTGCTGTTGGAATTTGTTTTGGCAGACTTCGCGCCAGTTGATGGGAGTTGACTTTACCCGATTCTCCCCGTCGGGCGAGTCCAGTCAAAAAGTACCACCAATAATAGTATTTCCTTGAAATACATTTTTAATAGAATCAGCTAACTTCGTGGAATTTATAACAGTTGCTGGTTGAGAATTAATATTATTTTCTAATTCTTGGACTTGTGCAGCCAGTTTTGGATCAGCTTTCGCGGCTGCTTCTACTTCCACAACTTGTTGAGCAATTTCTGGATCTGCGTCTGCTGCTGCTTTGAGTTCCAGCACAGCTTGTCCATAATCTAATCTCTGCTGTTCGTTACCTTCTGTAGAATTGGTAAGCAATGGTAACTTATTCTTACTGCGAAGCTGTTCTATTAACTTACGACTTTGCTGCCATGCAGCATCTCCAAGATTTTCGCCAGTTTTCTCCAGTGCTTTTGTTAAAAGTGTAGTGGCGATCGCCGTAGCCACAGCCGTTAGAGTGACTGGTTCCATAAATCATCTAATTGTAGATATTTTTGTATTACATATACCGTAGCATCTACCAGTTTTTCGGGAATAAAGCTGGTGAAGTAGAAGGGAATAACACTTATTCCATCAGAGTTTGGCTGTTTTTTTTGACTGTCTAATTATTTCCGCGCCGCTGTAGTAGTGATAGCGAATTGAGTCTGCGTAGTGCCTAGCTTAGATTCAGGTACAAAACCAAAGATAAGAGACTCCTCCTTGGGTTTCGCTTTACTCTCCCCAACCTACAATTAACTTGTGGACGAGTCTTTGATACTCGTTAGCGAGTATCCAAACCTTGTGAATGAGTCTTTAATACTCATCAGCGAGTATCCAAACCTTGTGAATGAATCTTTGATACTCGTCAGCGAGTATCAGAACCTCGTGAATGAGTCTTTAATACTCGTCAGCGAGTATCAGAACCTCGTGAATGAGTCTTTAATACTCGTCAGCGAGTATCCGAACCTCGTGAATGAATCTTTAATACTCATCAACAGGTATCAGCACTTTTCATCTGAATAAAGTACAAATTTATCTGTGTGCATCTGTGTGCATCTGTGGTTCTTTATTTCTTGCTCTATAACATCCATGTATTTAATTTATGAACAAAAAATATTTTTCTGTGCTGGCTGTCCCCTTAGCCATTGGAGTCACTTTCTTAACTAACTTCAGTCAATCCTTTGCTGAGTTACCGCCACTTATTCCACGACAAATTCTATTTGGAAATCCAGAGAGAACAAACCCGCAACTCTCGCCAGATGGAAAATATTTAACATACATCGCACCTGATAAAAATAATGTTTTGCAGGTATGGATACACACTCTGGGTAAGAACGATGACCGGGTGCTAACTGCTGAGAAAAAGCGTGGTATCCGTAACTACTTCTGGACTTATAACGGTGATCAAGTTGTATACCTGCAAGATACCGATGGTGATGAAAACTATCATTTTTATGCTGTTGATATAGAATCCAGACGAGTACGCGACTTAACGCCGTACAAAGGTGTGCAAGCGCAAATCATAGCCCTAGACCCGAATTTCCCTAATGAAATGCTGGTGGGTATGAATATCAAAGACCCCCGCAAGCACGATGCTTACCGTATTGACCTCAAAACGGGAACAGCAATACTGGAATTAGAAAACCCCGTTAACGTGACTGAGTCGGTTGCAGATCCACAGTTGAAAATCCGTGCTTCTGTAGCTAGTACCCCTGATGGTGGTTCCACCTTATCTGTTAGGGAAACAACTGATCAACCTTGGAAGACCATTCGGAAATGGGGACCTGATGAGCAAGGTGATGCTGTTGGCTTTTCCTGTGATGGCAAAACGCTTTACATCACAGGTAATCATGATGCTAATGCAACACGAGTTATGGCGCTGAACTTGGGAACGGGTAAAGAAACCGTCCTTGCCCAAGATCGGCAGTATGATGTGGGAGGATTTTTTATTCATCCAGTCAAACGCCAAATTCAAGCTGTTGCTTTCTACAAAGACAAGTTGGAATGGCAAATACTAGATAAAAGTATTGCCCCAGATTTTCAAGCAATATCCAAAGTCCGCCCAGGGGAATTTGCCGTAGTTGACCGCGACCTTGCTGATAAAACTTGGCTCGTTTCTTACAATACCGATAATGGTCCTACCTACTACTACATTTACGACCGTGCTTCTGGGCAAAGCAAACTCCTCTTCAGCAACCAACCTAAATTGGAAGGGCTACAACTTGCCCAAATGAAACCTATTTCTTACAAATCTCGTGACGGGTTGACCATCCACGGCTACCTGACGACACCTGTAGGAATTCCAGCAAAGAATTTACCCACAGTTCTACTCGTACATGGAGGACCTTGGGTTCGGGATACTTGGGGTTATGACCCAGAAGCCCAGTGGCTAGCAAACCGTGGCTATGCAGTTTTACAAGTGAATTACCGAGGTTCTAGCGGATACGGTAAAAAGTTTCTCAACGCTGGAAATCGTGAATGGGGCAGGAAAATGCACAATGACCTCATTGATGGCGTTAAGTGGCTTGTGAAAGAGGGTATAGCTGATCGGAAAAAAGTCGCTATTATGGGTGGTTCCTATGGTGGTTACGCGACTTTGGCAGGATTGACATTTACTCCTGATGTGTTTGCTGCTGGTGTAGATATTGTGGGACCCAGCAATTTGCTAACCCTGTTGCAGAGTCTTCCCCCCTATTGGGAGTCAGGACGGGCTGAATTTTACCACCGTGTGGGGAATCTAGAAAAAGAAACTGAGTTCCTTAAATCTCGTTCTCCATTGTTTTTCGTGGATCGCATCAAAGCACCGTTGTTGATTGGACAAGGTGCAAATGACCCACGAGTGAAACAAGCCGAAAGTGAACAAATCGTTGCAGCGATGCGTAAGGCAAATAAGCCTGTAGAGTACATCCTCTATACAGATGAAGGACACGGCTTTGCACGCCCGCAAAACAGGCTACACTTCTATGCTAAAGCGGAAGAGTTTCTTGGCAAATACTTGGGGGGACGAGTAGAACCGATGGGTGATATACCTGGGAACTCTGGAGTGGTGAAGTAGGGACAGTAGAAGAGGACACGGGGACGCGGAGACACGGAGAATCGTTCTTTAGTTTTCTCCGCGTCACGGCATCTCCCCTTCTTTGCCTCTTCCTTTTCTTCCTCCACCTTTCCATATCGCTTTATCAAACTTAGGTATGATGAGCAATCACTCCCGAACCTGACAAAATCGCACTATATATATGGATATATGGCGTGATAACAAAGCCATGCAAAGGATAAGGGCGCATGATTAAATCTTGGATGGTGATTGCGGGAGTTGCTTTATTAGTAGCGTTGGGTGCTAACTTTATTACTCCTAGCGATCGCAAGTGGTTCAAGCGTCTCATCAGACCCAGATGGTTAACTTTTGAAGCAGCGATTCCAGTCATCTGGACTATTATATTTGTTTGCGGCGCTTGGTCGGCTTATATTGTTTGGGAACAGAACCCAGGAACCACAACAACTTGGTTACTTATGGGGTTGTACCTACTTCTAGAAATTTTGACTATTGCTTACACCCCTGTCATGTTCCGGCTTCGTAGTCTCAAAGTGGGTACTATTATCGGCGGTTTGGGGTTTATTGTAGCCGTTATCTTAACACTTGCAGTTTTACCTGTTTCTGGTTGGGCTGCACTTTTACTCGTTCCTTACTTGCTTTGGAGTCCAATAGGGACATACACCACTTGGGCGATGATTCAACTCAATCCTCAAGATGCGTGATGAGCACAGTTGAGGAGTGGAGGAAGAAGCAAAGAGCCTGCTTCGCTTGGGAGCGGGGAGCAGGGGAGAGGGAGTTAACGTCCATTAACTATTTTCTCCCCTGCTTCTTCCTCCCTACTCCCCAATATTCCAACCTGTGGCTGATTAAACAGATACTCTAAAATTGCCACAATTGCCTTGAATACATTGACAAAACTATCAAAAAGTGTACAGATATGATTCAATCTTGGATGGTAATTGGGGCTGTCACTTTGTTCATTGCAGTTGGAAGTTTTTTCATTACACCTGTTGATGTCAAGTGGTTTGCACGGTTAACTCGTCCCAGGTGGTTGGTTTTTGAGCCACTTATTCCCCTTATCTGGACTGTTATATTTATTTGCGGTGCTATTTCTGCCAATCTTGTTTGGCAAAAAAATCCAGGAAGCTTAATAACTTGGGTACTCATGGGGATGTATCTGTTACTAGAAATTATTACTGTTGCATACATCCCGTCTATGTTGAGGTGGCGGAGTCTCAGAGTTGGGGAAATTCTTGGGTCAGTTGGTGTTATCTTAGGCGTGCTACTCACAATTGCTGTTATGCCGATTTCTAGAGTAGCGGCACTGTTACTCGTTCCGTATTTGATTTGGAGCCCTGTGGGAACCTACACGACAGAAGAGTTAATCCAACTCAACCCTAAAGATGCGTAAGTGCTTTACACTACACAACCCGCCCGTAGCGTGCAACTGCGCTATCGCTTGAATTGTGTTCATTATTCAGCCAAGCCCACATTTGATCTCCTATAGAGAAGTGCCACCATTCTCTAGGATTACGTTTAAAGCCAGCTTTTTCCATCACATTGCACAATAGCTGGCGATGAGCATGATACTGTTGTGCTATTGAGTCAGAAAAATTGGCAAAGTAGTCTGGATGCGACGCTGGTGATAGTTCATCTATAGGCGAACCCATATCTACAATCATCCCCCTGTCATCTACCAGTGTCACATCCACGGCAGCACCTGTACTGTGAGGAGGCGGAGTTTTTTCATCCAAACTAGGTTCTGCCCAAATTTTATACACTTCCTCCCAGAGGGCTTGGCTTTTATCTGGAGATAAATCAGCCTTGGTAAGTCCCGCCATTTGCAAAGCTTCGCCAAAAGCGTAATTCACCATAAACTGTTGCACCGCGACAGGGCGATACGCATCAAAAATTTGGATACGCCAGTGAGGACGTACCAGTTGGAGGTTATTTTGAGCTGCTATAAGACTATCAACAACACCTTGGCGGAGAAAATAAGGAGAGCGATCGCCATAAGGCGCGCCCAGTTTTTCATAAGGATGGGGAGATTCTACCGCGAATAGTTCTAAAGGAATCTCTACCAACGGTTCACCAGACTCAATGATTGGTACTTTGTGATAAGGTCTCATTCGTGATGTTGACAGCAAGACGACTCTTTGATTGCTGTTCCTAACGCTTCTGGCACGGGATCATAGCCGCCTGGATGAAACGGATGACACCGTAAGATCCGCCGAATTGCCAACCAACTACCGCGCCATACTCCAAATCGCTCAATTGCTTGGATAGCATACATTGAACAAGTTGGTTGAAAGCGACAGGTTGGAAGAAATAGTGGCGAGATAAACATTCGGTAGAAACGAATCAGCAAAATCAATAATAATTTCATTACTGTTACCTAAATCTAATAAAGTGGTAAGAAAGGATAATTATTTTTTATAGTGTTGCATCGTTGGTGAGTTCATTCCTTGATCTAGAGTCTATTCCCCCTTTGTGGTTGCAAAGTGCAGGTGTTGCAATTTGGGTGTTACTCGTGCTTTTTGCTGCATGGGTGGTCAATCGCTTCGCCAACAAAGATCCAGAGATTGTGCGGAAGATAGTCCACATTGGCACAGGTAATGTGATTCTGCTAGCTTGGTGGCTGCATATCCCTGCAAGAGTAGGCATTACGGCTTCGATTGTAGCGAGTACTGTGACTTTATTGTCCTACCGATTTCCTATTCTCCCTGGTATTAACAGCGTAGGACGCAAAAGTTTAGGAACGTTTTTCTATTCTGTGAGTATTGGTATTTTAATCGCCTGGTTCTGGACACTGCAACAACCCCAATATGCTGCAATAGGAATTTTGGTGATGACATGGGGAGATGGACTGGCAGCTTTAATTGGGCAGAAATTTGGTCAACATCAATACAAGGTCTTTGGTAGACAAAAAAGTTGGGAAGGTTCCCTAGCAATGACACTCGTGAGTTTTCTCATCACGAGTATGATTTTAGTTAGTGTACAAGGAAACCTTTGGCAAACTTGGCTAATATCTTTAATGGTCGCCGTAGTTGCTACGAGCTTAGAAGTTTTTTCGTTTCTTGGTATTGATAATTTGACAGTTCCTTTAGGTAGTGCTGCACTGGCTTATGTTTTAAGCCAGTTGATAGGGAATGTGTAATCAAAAGCGTCAATAACCCTTTTAGCCGTCAGCCTTTATCCTTGATTGCATTATCAATGATAATAGCGTCCGTGACGATAATATCTGTACGGGTTGCGATATATGTGGCGATCATAAATGTACTGGGGTTGGTAGCGCCTGTAATGGTCATGTCTGTAGTAGTTGCGATGCTGTCTGCGGTCATGAATGTAGTAGGGACGGTAATACCTGTAGTGGTTGTGATGTTGTCTGCGGTAGTGAATATATTGCGGATGATAAGGTCTGTAATAGTAACCTCTGTACCGATTGTGATGTCGCCTACGGTAATGAATGTATTGGGGATGGTTACTTCTACGACGGTAATGATGTCTGTAGCCCCGTGAAGGTCTGTGATGACGGTAATATCGACGATATTTGGTGTGTTTTAGTTGTTCAGTATCAGCTTCCCAATCTGCCTGCGATAACGAATACTCTCCAATCTCAGCAACTTGCGTTTCTAATTCCTCAAAGTTTGACTGCGTCTGAACTCCCTTTTGGAGTGATGCTGCGGCGACCTCTAATCCAAAACAACTAGGCAGCAGTAAAGCACTAACTATCAACTTCCAAAACATTGTTTCACGCTCCTCATTTCTTTTTCCCTAGGAAATATCTGCTGTGAGACTTTGGTTGAAATAGGATTTACGCAGTGAAACAAAAATCAAAACTGATTTCTGCAGAAGAAAAGTCTATATAAATGCATTATCACTGAAAGCAGGGTGAAGAGAGTTCGTAGTGAGCGCTACTCGAGTATTGGAAAAATAATAAATTTTATTTCTCAAAATATTAACTTTATTTAAATCAAGCAAGTCTGTCTGAAATACTTACAGCAAAAGACTTTATAGCCGTTTTTTGTGTGGGCATTGCCTACTCATATCTCAAATATTCATCACATATGCCTTTATAGCAATGCTCAACCTACGATTGGTAGTTTACTTACTTTATTTTTATATGTAAAAAATATAACAAAACTGCTTTAGGAAATGAATATAACATACCTAAAGAGAGATTTAGATTAAGACGTTGCTAAATCAAGATAAAGAATAAATATTGACTTTTAAAGCTTCAAAAAATATTTTTTTAATCAGCAATAACTAAAATGAGCTTTTTTAATAATTCTGTACCACCTCTGCGTCGTAAACAAGTACCTCTAGATATTCAAGATTCAGAAGGACTTTGGTTTGTTAACTGGCAAATAGGCAATATTAAGTTTTATTCAACTTTTTATACCCGTATAGATCAAGCTTTTATAATTTGGGGCTTGCTTCTCATTCCAATTTTTACAACTGCCCAATTTTTTCCTATCAGTTGGGACTTGCAGGCAACTTTATGGTCCATCCTTTCTTTTATCGGTACTGCAGCAATGGTTTATTGGACTCGCAATTGGGTGCAGCGAAGACAAGTTATCTGGATACTGTATTGCTGGGTTCTACTCATGTTACTCGGGGTGGTGTTAACCGATTTGGGTGTCTTTTTAGGATGGGGAGAAATTTTATTGAATCTGTGTCCCTTGTGGTTAGGATTATGTGCCCTCGGCTATTTTTGTACTGGGTTAGCAGTGCGATCGCGCACCCTGATATTCACAGGCATAATTCATTTGCTAGGAATTTTTATCCTACCTCATATCATTGGCTGGGAATTTCTAACAACTGGTGCTTTAATGGTCGTCTGCTTACTTTTTTTGGCTGAGTTTGAGTGGGATCATTGTTAAGGAATAAGGTAACAAGAGACATGACAAATAACCAATAAATAAAAAATAGGTGGATGTATGACTTTCATCTCCACCTATTTTGATTTTTATTTACTCTTTTTATCACATCATTTACCAAGTATCTGCAGTTCTATCTTTATAAGGATCTCCTGTAAAGGGTTGCACACCGATATTAGGATATGCATCATCATTAGGTCCAAAAATACGTATGAAAGCTTCAGAAATATATTGTGTGACACTAGCAATCATATTGGAGATATCCATACTGTAAAACCCCCGTTTTTCGTCCGTTTTGTGTCATCGCTTAACTTGCGATACATCTTCTAACATATCTACTTTAGTTCTTTCTATTCTTTCTTGGATATAGTTGGCAATATATCTACATTCTACGCAATATACATTGATAGATGGTTGTATTTCTTTAGCTCGGGAAAACTATCTTATAAAGGTCGAAGGATAAGAGCTTGAAGTGTCAAGAATATAGCGTTTATCTTTCATCCTTCATTGGACATACTTTTCCATTTCACTTGACCCTTTGTTAAGGTAACGTGATTATTTATAATTATAACTATTAAAAAAAGTTAAATAACTCACTAAGATAATAATATACTGGTCGAAACAATAATGATTTGAAGTGCTTTTTTGCAGTCATCGTTCAATAGTTGACATTATTTATGGTATTTTTTACCATAAATATCAAGAAGTATTCTTCTAAGGGCTCTATGCCATGACAAGTTTCCCAAGCTTGAACTATCCATCTACCAACAACCAGCAACAGAACACAGAGAGCCAAGAACTGACAGTTTCTGCTGCTGATTACAGCCTGCTGACAGACCTTTACCAGCTGACAATGACAGCTTGTTATGTCGGTGAAGGTGTAGAACAACGATGGGCAAGCTTTGAGTTATTTGTCAGACGTATGCCAGAAAATTTTGGCTATTTGATTGCTATGGGGCTGGCGCAAGCGTTGGAATATTTGGAAAAATTCCACTTTAGCCCGTTTCAGATAGAGGCTTTGCAAGCGACAGGAATTTTTACCAATGCTCCTGAGAGTTTTTGGTCATTGCTTGCTGAGGGACGTTTCATGGGCGATGTTTGGGCGGTACCCGAGGGAACAGCGGTGTTTGCGAATGAACCTCTGTTGCGAGTCGAAGCACCTCTTTGGCAAGCGCAACTGGTAGAAACTTACCTTTTGAATACCTTAAATTACCAGAGTTTGATTGCGACACGCGCAGCCAGATTGCGTGATGTGGCATCCCAAAAAGCAACACTGCTGGAATTTGGGACAAGAAGGGCATTTAGTCCCCAAGCGTCTTTGTGGGCGGCGCGTGCAGCACTTGCTGGTGGTTTAGATGCAACATCAAACGTGTTAGCTGCGCTACAACTGGGAGAAAAACCTACTGGTACGATGGCTCATGCTCTTGTCATGGCACTGTCAGCAATGGAAGGTAGTGAAGATGAAGCATTTACAGCGTTTCATCGTTATTTCCCCGGTGGACTATTGTTAATTGATACTTATGATACAGTCGCTGCTGCCCAGCGGTTGGCTGCAAAAGTGAATTCAGGAGAAATGAAATTAGCTGGAGTCAGATTGGACTCTGGTGATTTAGTATCATTGTCAAAGCAAGTGCGATCACTTCTCCCAGGTGTATCAATCTTTGCCAGTGGCGACTTAGACGAGTGGGAAATTGCCCGACTGAGATCTGCTGGTGCTCAGATTGATGGTTATGGACTCGGAACGCGGCTGGTGACGGGTTCTCCTGTTAATGGAGTCTATAAACTTGTGGAAATTGATGGCATTCCTGTGATGAAACACTCGAGTGGCAAAGTCACTTATCCAGGACGTAAGCAGATTTTTCGGTCGATTGAAGGGGGCAAGGTCACGGCAGACTCTTTGGGCTTAATGGCTGAACAAGAAAGAAGATATGGAAACAAAGAATTTGTGCAATCTTCACAAATGCCTTTGTTGCAGTTGTTTGTTAAGCAAGGCAAACGAGTCCAACCGCTGGAAACTTTAGCAACAATTCGGCACAGAAGCGCCGCCTCAGTTGCAAGTTTACCAGATGAGACACGAAGCTTAGATAATCCCAGATCTGTGCCAGTGAATATTTCCACCCAGTTGAGGAAGTTGACTGAGGAAACTCAGAAGCGAACTGCACCAGGCGTAGAGAATACAGAGCAAGTGGGGAAAGAAAGCTCATGACTATTAACTATTAACTATTGACTATTAACTATGAAAGTTGCTCTATTTGGTACAAGTGCAGATCCACCAACAGCGGGACATCAAGCGATTATTCGCTGGTTGGCAGAGCATTTTGATTGGGTGGCAGTTTGGGCGGCGAATAATCCATTCAAGTCACATCAAACTCGTTTAGAACATCGAGTGGCAATGTTGCACTTGTTGATTACAGACATAAATTCGTCAAAGCACAATATTGGTTTGGAACAGGAATTAAGTAGTTTGAGAACGCTAGAAACTTTGGAGAAATCAAAAGAGCGTTGGGGCAAGGATGCAGAGTTCACTTTGGTTATAGGTTCAGACTTGCTTGGTCAATTGCCGCGTTGGTATCGTATTAAAGATTTGTTGCAGCAAGTACAAGTTCTCGTCGTACAGCGCCCAGGGTATGCAATAGATGAATCTAGCTTGCAGGTTGTAGAAGAACTAGGGGGGAAAGTCGCAGTTGCCAACTTTATTGGTCCAGATGTGTCCTCAACGGCTTATCGTGAAAATGGCGATCGCGAAGCCCTGACACCTCCTATCGTTGACTATATTCATAAAGAGCATTTGTACAAATGTTTGTCGGAAAATGTCACTTGTTGAACTATGAACGCCCTCGCTACCATAGAATTCTGCCTTGAACTTCGCCGATATTTGCTAATTTTTGAGATTGTGTCTATTTCATTTCCATCAAAATGAAGTAGGTATAAACCTGAAGATATAGAGAGAATACCAAGTGAAATAGTCAGGTATTTCAATGTGGAAAATTACCACAAATAAAAGTGTAGAAAGGAAAAGCAAGGCTTTGAACAACTAGTCTCCATGCCAGGACGCAACCAAAGAAAGATTGCCAATCTGCTAAAACAACCACCTTTAGCAGATTTCAAGGTCGGTGTTGATAATGTTATTTTCTCTGTGGATACTGCACAGAATCGACTCCTCGTTCTATTAGTTATGAGACAGCAGGAGCCATTTTTAAATTATTGGAGTCTTCCTGGTACTTTAGTGCGTCAAGGTGAGTCTTTAGAAGATGCTGCTTATCGCATTCTCTCTGAAAAAATAAGAGTAAAAAACCTCTATTTAGAACAACTCTATACTTTTGGAGGTCCTGAGCGAGACCCCCGAGAAGCAACCGATAGTTATGGTGTACGTTATCTATCCGTGAGTTACTTTGCCCTTGTACGATTTGAGGAGGCAGAATTAATTGCTGATGGAATGACTGGAATTGCTTGGTACCCAGTGAAGCAAGTGCCACAATTATCATTTGACCATAACAAAATTCTGGCTTATGGACACAGGCGTTTGCGAAATAAGTTGGAGTATAGCCCTGTGGCGTTTGAAGTCTTGCCAGAGATGTTTACGTTGAATGATTTATATCAGTTATATACAACTGTTTTAGGGGAAAATTTTTCTGATTATTCTAATTTTCGAGCGCGTCTACTCAAGTTAGGTTTTCTATGCGATACCGGTGTTAAGGTATCACGTGGTGCTGGGCGTCCAGCCAGTTTATATAGATTTAATGCGGAAGCTTTCGCTCCGTTTAAGGATAAACCTTTAGTTTTCATTTAGCTGCGTAGCCGCCATACAGAAAAGTCTAGCCAAAGTAAATGATTGTTTGAATTATTTGTGTTTCTCTTTGATATCACATAATAGTTTCAAATCTTCGTTAAAAGTCTAATCCAAAAATTAAAATCCAAGATGAAGATTGCAATTGCTCAAATTAATCCTACCATTGGTGATTTGCCTGGAAATGCTCAGAATATATTAGAGTTAGCACGACAGGCAGTAGCAGAAGGTGCACGTTTGCTGTTAACACCAGAACTTTCTTTGTGTGGCTATCCACCACGAGATTTGTTGCTCAATCCTAGTTTTTTGCAGGCAATGGATATCGCCTTGCAACAACTAGCAAGAGATTTGCCACCAGAACTAGCTGTGTTAGTAGGAACAGTGGAAGAGAATTTAAGAGCACACAAGACTGGCGAGAAAACTTTATTTAATAGCATTGCTTTATTAGAGAGAGGCAGGGTGCAGCAAGTTTTTCACAAGCGCCTTTTGCCAACTTATGATGTCTTTGATGAACACCGCTATTTTGAACCTGGTTTAGAAGCTAATTATTTCACCTTGGATGATGTTCATATTGGCGTTACTATTTGTGAAGATTTGTGGAATGATGAGGAATTTTGGGGCAAGCGAAGTTATGTCACCAATCCAATTGCTGACTTAGCAATTCTGGGTGTAGATTTTATTGTGAATTTATCTGCTTCTCCTTACAGCGTTGGTAAACAGCAGTTTCGAGAAGCAATGCTCAAGCATAGTGCATTACGTTTTCAAGAACCAATTATTTATACAAACCAAGTAGGTGGTAATGATGATTTAATTTTTGATGGCAGAAGTTTTGCTTTGAATCGTCAAGGTGAAATAGTGTGTCGTGCTGATGGTTTTGAACAAGATTTAGTCGTCGTGGAATTTGATGAGGTGCAACGGGATTTACGCTTAAGTTCCATCGCACCGGAATATGAGTCGGAAGATGAGGAAATTTGGCACGCTTTGGTTTTAGGATTGCAAGATTATGTTCGTAAGTGTGGCTTTTCTAAAGTCGTGCTGGGTTTAAGCGGCGGAATAGATTCTTCATTGGTGGCGGCTCTTGCTACCGCAGCATTAGGTAAAGAAAACGTCCTTGGTGTTCTCATGCCTTCCCCTTACAGTTCCGAGCATTCTATTAGTGATGCCTTGGCACTAGCAGAAAATCTTGGTATGAAAACTCATATCATACGAATAGGGGAGTTAATGCAAGGCTATGACAAAACCCTAGTCGAGTTGTTTGCTGGAACAGAGTTTGGATTGGCAGAGGAAAATCTTCAATCCCGAATTAGGGGGAATTTATTGATGGCAATTTCCAACAAATTTGGTCATCTCCTCCTATCTACTGGCAATAAGTCAGAAATGGCAGTTGGTTACTGCACTCTTTACGGTGATATGAATGGAGGGTTAGCAGTGATTGCTGATGTTCCTAAAACCCGTGTTTATTCAATTTGCCGATGGTTAAATCGCAATGGGGAAATTATTCCCCAAAACGTTCTCACCAAAGCACCAAGTGCTGAACTCAAACCCGGTCAAGTTGACCAAGACTCACTACCACCTTACGATGTCTTGGACGACATCTTACAACGCCTCATTCACAACCACGAATCATCGGCACAAATTGTTGGTGCTGGTCACGATCCAGCAACAGTAGACCGAGTTATTAATTTGGTGGCGCGTGCAGAATTTAAGCGGCGACAAGCACCGCCTGGATTGAAAATTACAGACCGTGCGTTTGGCACTGGTTGGCGAATGCCCATTGCCAGTAAATGGACTGCTATTAAAAATACTTACCATCAGGTTTTCTCTGTGCGCCAATAGCTCCCCTGCTGGATTTACAATTCCTTTGTTGATGTAAAAAGTATTTCTCAAATTATGGCAAATCAAACTCCAATCCCAGTCGTTATCATCGGTGCTGCGGGCAAAATGGGTCGTGAGGTTGTCAAAGCAGTGGCGCAAGCACCTGATATGAATTTAGTAGGTGCTATTGACACAACTGCCGAACATCAAGGTAAAGACGCCGGGGAACTGGCGGGTTTAAGTGAACCTTTAGAAATTCCAATTACCAATCAATTGGAACCAATGCTGGCGTTTGCATCTCAAGAAAAACAGCCAGGGGTGATGGTAGACTTTACACACCCCAGTTCAGTGTATGACAACATTCGCAGTGCGATCGCTTATGGTATTCGTCCAGTCATTGGTACCACTGGGTTAAGTCAACAACAAATCGAAGATTTAGCAGATTTTGCTGATAAGGCAAGTACGGGATGTTTAATTATTCCCAACTTTTCTATTGGCATGGTGTTACTGCAACAAGCAGCGATCGCAGCTTCTCAGTACTTTGACCACGTTGAAATTATTGAACTGCATCATAACCAAAAAGCTGATGCTCCCAGTGGAACCGCAATTCAAACTGCTCAGATGTTAGCAGAAATGGGTAAAATATATAACCAGCCTATCGTGGAAGAAACAGAAAAATTACCAGGAGCACGGGGGAGTCATACTGATGAGGGCATTAGAATTCATAGCGTGCGTTTACCAGGACTAATTGCCCACCAAGAAGTCATTTTTGGTGCATCTGGTCAAATTTACACTCTCAGACATGATACTAGCGATCGCGCTGCCTATATGCCAGGAGTCCTCCTGGCAATTCGCAAAGTCCTCCAGTTAAAGTCGTTAGTATATGGATTAGAAAAAATTCTTTAAAATACTTAGCACTCACCACTTAGAACTCAGCACTCATGATAGTCCCATTGACTCGTCAGAAATTTGAACAACTCATTCCCTTGATTGCCACTGGTCCACAGTACAAATACTATTGGGGAAGGTTTCCAGACTTTTTACAACGGCTGCTCATTTCTGTCGTAGCGGTAGCTGTTATTTTCGTTATGAAAGTCATATTGGGGCTTGAGTTGGGTCTAATAGTGTTTATCACGGGGCTCATCGGTGCCCTTTACTGGCTGTGGGGACCAGTGTTTTGGGCGAGTTTGCGGAATTCAAAATACCGCCGTTACAAGTACAGCGGTTTTCTCCGTGGTCGAGTGCTGGATTACTGGATTAGCGAAGAGTTGATTGGTAAACAGGAAACCGTTGATAACAAAGGCGATTTGGTAATTGTCGAAAACCGAGAAAAACGTATTTCCTTGGAAATAGGCGACGACACAGGATTTACCACTGAGTATAAGGCGCCACTGCGAGTTGCCTACAAAGTTATTGCTCGCGGTCAGAGGGCAGAAATGTTGGTTATGTCAAATCGCCCAGACCTTAGCATGATTGAAGAAATTTCCGATGTTTATATTCCCAGTCGCGATTTGTGGGTAAGTGATTATCCTTGTGTACAACGGGATTTCTTTACTGAGGTGAGTAGCCGATTACGTCGTAATGAAGAAGATGAAAGACCACGCCGCCGTCGCCGTAGAGTGGAGAGTTAGAGGAATGAGGAGCAAATGACTCTGTTATTTCTGGTTCTCCTCGCCATAGGCAAGCCATGCTAAATCTATCAGTCCCTCAAGAATGGCTACTGCAACAACTGCATTACCTTTGGAGCTATCAATTGTAATATTTGGGACTGAAGAGTTTCGCAGCCGTTGTTTATCAGCATCCACATTAAAACATTCCGCAGGCGTGGCAATAATCACAGCAGGGTTAATCTCGTTTGCTTCAACTAAATCAACCAGTGTTGTAAGAGCAGTTTGAGCTTGACCCACGACAAATATACCCTCTGGATAACGCTTGGCTAAGGTTTCCATTCCCCACGCCACACGAGTTTTTTCTTTTTGAGGACGAGGAGAAGTGTCCATGCTGCAATACACTGGATTGGCAAAGGTATTTTGAATGTTTTGGGCGATCGCTGCTTGTACCATTGTGACATCTACCACAATCGTGGTACGTGCTGCCAATGCTGCTCCCAGAACCTGCAAAGCATTTTCAGAAAAGCGAATCAAAGATTTGTATTCAAAGTCGCCTGTTGCGTGAATCACTCGCCGGATAATCTCATACTCTGCGGGTGAAAAGATATGCTCACCTATTTGGCGGTCAATGATTGCCAAACTTTGAGCATCAGTTACGTGCCATTCCATGAGAAAGTCCACCAGTTCTGAGTAATCATACTAAGTTGCATTCAAAAACCTCACCCCGCCCTCTGGGCACTCCTCTCCTTGCGAAGGAGAGGGGCGGGGGTGAGGTGACGCCTATGAACGCAACTCGGTATCAGTCCTAAGCCATTTTTTCTTACTGTGGCATATCTTAAGTAGATTAGACCTAGCCCCATCTCCCAACTCCTTCTCCCAAGCTTGGGAGAAAGATTTCGGGTGTAGAGCTTTGCTCTTCAAGGAAGAGTAGCCAAAGACTCATGCAAGAAGTTTATTGCTTGCAAACATTCGGTTGCAGAGTATTTCAAGCCACGGATATATGCAGATAAACACAGATTATTTATCTCTTGTTTTGTTTATCTGTGGTTTCTTTTCCAAAAATTGACTTTTATAATTCAGTAGGATGCGTTAGCTTGATTCGTAACGCATCAATCGCTCGGACTGAGAACTCAAGACTCAGCACTAGGGAAAGACCGACTGAAAATAGGAGAAAGGTAAGCAACCAAAGCACCGATCAGGAAACCGGAGATATTGCGAATAAGAGGTAGCCAATCGTTGGTTCGTGTCACGACTGGTCCAATACCGAAGGCGATAAATAAGATTCCCCATAAAGGAGAGAAGATTAAAGCCCATTGCCAAGCAACAGCTTGTCCCTCACGACGAGGTTGAGCTGCCAATCCACAGATGATTCCACCAATAACTGAAGTAATCAAAGTGAGAATCCACTGCTCTCGTGGTAATCCAGGAACCACAGAGCAACCGCCCTTACGCAAACAATTTTCTACTGTTTTCATCGTTTGTAGGATGGCTTGGTCTTCACCCTGTTCTCGCACAAAATACAAATTGCCAAAGCGAGTTTGCAATTCTATCCAGAAAGTGCGCGGTAGAAGTTCATAAACTGCGTCGCCCACACTAAAGCTGAGAATGTTACCACCACGGGAATCCGCAACTAGCAAAACGCTTTTGTCGTCCAAACCCCAAAAGGGAATGACTGCCCGACCCGGAGTCCGGTCATATTGAGTCAATACTCGCAGTTTCCAGCCAGTTTCGGTTTCAAATTGATCGAGTTCCTTGACAAGATTTTCTTCTTGAAGACTAGTCAGAGATTTCGCTAAATCTACAACTGGGGTTGGGGTTTTAGGTAGTAACTCAGGATTGTCATAAGCGTATGCAATGGGAGAATGTGTCGCCCAAATTGACCCTGCTAGGAAAACAACCGAAACAAAAGCCAGAATTCGTCGCCAAAAACTATGCTGCATGAGCTTTTTTATACAAATATCAACATTAAAAGTGAACAAGTTGTTTTAAAAGAGTACGGGAAAAGTGATACTTCTTTACACTTTTTAACTTTAATCTAATCTAATGCCTCAGATCCAGAACTTACACATCAAGACTGACCATAAGGTATAGGAGAAGAAGGGCGCAAAGCCTTGCACCCCTGTTCTCTGACACCTTTATGCAAACTATTCTTTATCAGACCAATTCTCAGATTCTGTCTGACGGTGCAAATCTTGTTCATCAAAACTGCTTTCCCAATCGGCAGCATCATTGTAATCATTGTAATTATTATTGATGCCGTAACCTTCAACAGGTGTGAAGCGGTTTTCCTGCCTTAAGGCTTGCCGTTCCTGCAATGTCAGTTTTGCTTTTTGAGATGGTGGGAGACGGTCAACTGTTCGCCTGGAAGATTTGGAGCGCGTGAAAGTTTTCCAGGCAGCTTTCACTCCAGCCACAACACTACGTGTGCCTACTTGAACATTTTGCGCTTGCTTTTTGGCACTATCTATGCTTTGGTCAACTTGTTTAACCACTTGACCAGCACTTTTGACACCTTCACTCACATCATCAGTTAAGTCAGTGATTTCCAAGCTGGTCATACGGATAGCATCGAGAGTTGGCGGTAACTCTCTGTAAAGAGTATCAAATAATTTTTCCGCACTGCGAGCTGCTCTTGCTAATTCCTGCAAAGCTGGTATCGCCGCCACTAAAACAGCTGTAAGACTAGCGGCGACTAGAAGCATAGACAGTCCCAGCCAAAACAGGGGGTCAATCACTTTGATATCTTTTACTAACTATCTGGATGTTGAGAAAGGGAATCAGACTTTTCTTGAACGTTCTGCTGCTTCATTGCTTGACCTTCTCGCAAACTAGCATCTACGCCTGCTGCGATCGCCTCCCGCAGTCGGTCCAATGTCTCATCCCAGTTAGAGCGCGCATTTGCAGAAAGGCGATCTGCCTGGATCTGAACACTTGTTGAAATATCTTCTGCCAATTCTGGTAAAGCACTGGCAGATTTTTTCAACAGTTGACGAGTTTCGCGCCCCGTACGTGGAGCCATAAGCAACCCGGTCAAAGCACCGATAGTTGCTCCTAGCATCATACCGCCAATAAATAATCCAGAACGGTTATTAGACATTTTTTTGTTTCTCTCCTTACACCCATTTTATGTGGGTTCTCACGCCTTGCAAAATTCAAAAGATGATACATTCCTCAATGTAGACAGACAATTATCCGCCAGAAAAGTTGCCTGATGGTCCTTTTACCTAATATCCTCTCGCTACTTTCTCTTTTTCACCAATTTTGAACTTAGTCTCAGAAAATTACTACGCCAGACTTGCTGCCCGAGGGCAAGCAGGCTAAAAATCTGCCGTATCTGCTGGAGTTGTCGCCGTGGCGGTTGGTTGTCCTGCCGTAGATTATGAATATTCTGATGACCTATGTAAATAGCTTCGGGTGCTCTGTTTAGCACTGCATGGCTGCTACCCTCAGCAGCAACCAAAATATTGGTTATTCTCGTCAGTCGCCTTTTGAACCGCCGTACTCGCCAAGCTACATACAGGAGGATCAGCGAGAGAAGTATGTTGATGACGACAACGACTGTAACCATTGCTTAACTTCTTGCACCCACTATAAATCTTGCTAGATTATGCCTCTAATTGAAGTGATGAAAATCGCTCTTAAGTATAAGCTGTATACTGTGTGTTAGGCGCTAGGTAGGTTGATAGTCAGTCAAACAAATTTTAGATTTTAATTAGATTTTAAGATAGAGTTAAGGCGTGTTTTTTCAGATCATCCAGGGAAAGCACTTCTAAAGCTCTAGAATGAGTTGCGCTGAGAATAACAGGAGGAGCAACGCCAGCCTCAAGAGCTTCTTGCCAACGAGCAGCACATAAACACCAGCGATCGCCTGCTTTTAAACCAGGAAATTGATATTCTGGCATGGGAGTACAAAGGTCATTTCCTTTCGATTTCGTGTAATCAAGAAATTCTGCTGTCACCTGGGCGCAAACAACGTGCATCCCAAAATCCATACCACCTGTCTTACAGAACCCATCCCGGTAATAGCCTGTTATGGGAGAAGAACAGCAAATTTCTAGCTTTCCACCCAGTACGTTTGTTGCCTCTGTCATTGCCAATTCCTTCTGGTGTATTTAAGTTAAAAATACCTGAAAATCCAGGCTTTCCACGACACCAACTCAATTGAAAAGCATGGGACCCTGCTAAAACTTATGCAGTCTCTTATCTATACTAAATGCCAAAAACTAGACTTGAACTGGTCAGATGAAGATTTTTAGGACTACTCTGACACAATCGATTGTTCAATCTCTCCCAATGCTTTTAAGCTGTCCATAGTCGTTGCCGTTTTGGCTATTTCGGTCTGTTATGAACAAGATGTAATAATCTCATGGTAACGGTAAAGTAACAGCAAACTTTTCTGTACCAATCGAACGCACATAACTCAACAAAATCATCCCTATGATGAATCAAACACTCGCCGAAAAAGTAGCGGTCATCACTGGTGGAGGTTCAGGTATTGGGTATGCCACTGCACAGCGGTTCGCAAGTGCTGGGGCGCGCGTAGTCTTGGTTGGTCGGAACATACAACGTCTAGATGAAGCAGTCCAGCGGATTGGAAATAATGCCACTGCAATTTCTACTGATGTTTCAGATGAGCAACAGGTCAAGCAGTTATTTGACCAGCTCAAACAAGTAGATTTGCTCGTAACATGTGCAGGCGGCGCACTTTTTGGTTCAGTTGAAGCCATTGGGCTACCTCTGGTGCGCGAGTTGTTTGCTACACGTTTTTTTGGACAACTTGCGGCAGCGCATTATGCAGTTCCCAAAATGCCCTCTGGCGGTGTGATTATTTTCTGTTCTGGAGTTGCTGACATTGTAGGTCTACCCTTCTTTAGTGCGGGAACTGCGATCGATGGTGCCATCAATGCCATGACCCGTTCACTTGCCGTAGAACTGGGTCCCAGAGGAATTCGCGTTAATGCTATCTCTCCTGGCTTAATTGATGATACGAACATCCAGACGAATATGAGCCGCGAGCAACTAGAAGAATTTACTGACACCACAGTCCAAGCAATTCCGCTCAAACGCATGGGTCGCCCTAATGACGTAGCCGACGCTGCGTATTTTCTAGCTACATGTCAGTATGTGTCTGGCTTAGTCATTGAGGTTGACGGAGGCTGGTCGGCAACATGAGTTAAAGACCGTACCCAAAAAAAACCTTATGCTTTATGCTGTAACAGGTATTTGATTATATGCCAGGAACCAGACTTGAACTGGTGACACGAGGATTTTCAGTCCTCTGCTCTACCGACTGAGCTATCCCGGCTTGGGTCATTTCTTTGCCCCGATTACTTAATGTAGCAAAGTCAAAATAGTTTGGCAAGTCCTAGCAGAAAAATTTATGCAGCTTTTGTTCTGATCTTAACCCAGCTAAAAACTGCCAAAAACGCCAGAAACTGAACCAGAACAATACTGGGACCAGAGGCAAAGTTGAAAAGACCGGATACGATGATGCCGGCAATGCTGCTTATAGAACCGACAATGACCGACAGTAGCAGGAAGAAGTTGAAGTGGTGGCTCATGAGTTTAGCTGTAGAGGCAGGAATGACGAGAAAAGCGTTGACCAATAAAACACCAACAGCTTTGATTGCTACCGCAACAGCTAATGACAACAATACAACAAATCCATAGCGATACCACTGAACTGGAATACCTTGCACCTTTGCTACAGCAGGGTTAAGCGTTAACAAAATTTGCTGCCTAAGGGTTGATAATAAAAATAGGCTGCTACCAATTAGCACAAGCAAGGTCAAAATCAAATCTGTCAGATCAATGGCAAGAATATCGCCAAATAGAACGCTCATTAGGTTACCGCGATATCCTTGAATTAAGCTGCTAAGAATCACGCCTATTGCCAATGCACCTGACAGAACGATGCTTAAAACGCTGTCGCTACCTAAATCGGTTTTCTCTATAAAGTAGAGGACAACTAAACCAAAAATGAGTGTGAATGGTAGCAGCATCCAGGTAGGATTTAGCTGTAACAGTACACCTAATGCCACACCGATCAAGGCAGCATGACCAACAGCATGACTGAAAAAAGACAACTGGCGCAAGGTTACGAAACTGCCTAGTAAACCGCCAAGTATTCCCATCAAAACAGCACCTGCAATAGCGCGTTGCATGAAGGGGAACTGTAGCAAAGTCACCAATTCATGGACATTAGCGACAGCAAGCCAAGCTATTTGGTAATTATTTAATGAATACATTACGTTATATTTTATACAAGTTTTTAACTTAGTATTATTGTAAAACGTTTCTTACTAAGAAATAACAACTAAAGTTTCTTCCGAAATAATATTACTATGTCAGCTAGAAAGACTTTTGCCTACAATGTCACCAATTCTCTTACTCAGAAGGAAATTACTAAATATAATTCTGTACACAATATAGAGAACAAGAAAGTTCAATCTCTATCACATCAAATTCTTAACAGTGAAAAAGCCAAGCGAATGGCAGAATTTTTTAGCTTTTTGGGGGATGCTAATCGTTTGCGAATTCTCTCACTTTTAGCTCAACAAGAACTTTGTGTTAGTGATTTAGCAGCAGTACTAAATATGAGTGAATCTGCTGTCTCTCATCAGTTGAGAAATTTACGAGCAATGCGTTTGGTTAGTTACCGCAAGCAAGGTCGTCATGTGTTCTATAGCCTCCACGATAGTCATGTTTTACATCTTTATCAATCTGTGGCTGAACACTTAGATGAACAGGAGTGAAGATTGAAGAAGGAATATATAAAGAAAACTACTGTCACTCAGTGATGATTATGATGATAGCGACTAAAACTAGGACCGTAAGTCGCTAAAATGTTTTGCGGCGAAAGCGCAATTTCTGGAATACCTGTGCAAACGATGGTTTGGTTGAGGCAAATAATGCGATCGCAATATCGACTGACCATATCGATATCATGGGAAACTTGCAATACAGTCCATCCTTCTTCCTGCTTGAGTTCATTTAGCAGTGTATAAAAATCTGCTATACCTTGTACATCTACCCCAGCAAATGCCTCATCTAGCACCAGAAGTTTCCGAGGCATGACCAAACAGTATGCTAATAACACGCGCTTCAGTTGACCACCACTGAGAGTTCCAATGGCTTGATTTCGCAATTGGTAAGCATTCGTTCGCCGCAAAGCTTCAGCAACTGCTGCTGATTTTTCCCTACTAAATCCCCTAAAACCGCTACGAAAAAACTTTTTTATGACCTCTGTCCCACTTGTAGAGAAATCTGAGGGAGATGATGAATAAACCCATCCCAAACCTACCAATTCACTCACAGAAATAGGAAAGCTACGGTCAAAGATAAAATTTTGTGGCATATAGCCTAACTGGGAACGTAAATTCCCCAAACGTGTGATTGGACGACCAAATATTTCAATTTTGCCAGCGCTTCGTGGAATTAAATCCAAAACTGATTGCACGAGGGTACTTTTCCCCGCACCATTAGGACCAACTATCGCTGTGTTCGTTCCTGAAAATAATTCAAACGAAACATCTCGAACAGCTAGGTAGTTCCCTTGATAGACAGTCAATCCCTCTACTTTTAAAACAGGAAAGTTATTAATCATTCGTTATTCGTCATTCGTCATGAGTAGCCACTGCATTGTGGTCAGTCTAGTTCTACAAAAAGCTTTCTTTTCTGTATTGCTGGCTCACAAATAACAAGTGGTAAATTTATGATCATTTACAGGCTGATTCTAAGGTTTGCAAATTATTTTGCATCGCTTTGAAATAATACTGCGGATCTGTATTGCCAGTTTCTAAAGAATCTAGAGAATACAAAGTTAAGTTCAAGTCTTTGGAAAGGCTTTTTAACAATTTGTTATCTACTCCTGGTTCACTAAACAAAGCTTTAACTTTGTACTTTTTCACTGCATTAACTGCATTTTGCACATCTGTCGGTGCCAGTTGGTCTTCAGGAATTTCTACGACTGCCAATTGTTTTAGGTTATAGCGCTTAGCTAAGTATGGAAAGGCATCATGGAAGGTTATAAAGGTACAATTAGGGGTTTTTTGTAAAGTCTGCTGGAATTGGTTATTTAAACTGTCTAATTGCTTGATATAAGCTATCGCATTCGCTTCATAACTCGCTTTGTTTTCTGGGTCAGCAACAATTAACCCATCCCGAATATTAGCAACTTGCTGTTTTGCTAAAACTGGATCTAACCAAACGTGAGGGTTCCCTTCAGCGTCTGCGTGTTCTTCTTCTTTTTTACTCGTTTTTTCAACAGGTGAAATTTCATTTAACGGTTGAATACCAATAGTTGTATTAATTTGAGACAATTTGGGATTTTGCGCATTTTTTATTGTGTTGTCTAAAAATTCCTCTAAACCCAAGCCATTTTTTACCAAAACATTAGCGGTGGCGATCGCCTTCACATTTTCTGGTGTAGATTGATACTCGTGTACTTCTGTTCCCGGTGGCACTAAAATTTCCACATCTGCTGTAGTCCCAGCCACTGCCTTGGTAAACAAATACATTGGTAAAAATGTCGTCATCACTTTAATTTTTCCTGACTCCGGTAATGGAGTAGACGCAGCTTCTTGTGCTTGTGGTGACTGTTCACGAGATGCTACCTGATTCTTATCGAATTGAGTACACCCAGCACTCAGCGATAACATCAGCACAGCTAGGGATAGGATGCCACCTTTGTGTCTACCTAATCTCTGTCCTACGTGAGTCTGGTTCACTGTTTCCTCCCCTTATTAGTTTGCTTTCCCTTTGTTTAAATCCTTGTTGACAATGATAATTATTTTATCTCTAATACTATAATTATTCTCATTCTCACATAAAGTGGCTGTGACCAAGTGCTAGCAGTAACAACAGAGTTTTTTCAGGGAGTACTTTAGAGGGTGCTACTGTCTCAACTCTCACGTGCCTTGATATGTGGATTTTCTAGAAATTGACTATTAAGGTCTGTTCGTTGTAGGACAGACCTGAATTGGCTAGGTTTAACGATGATTTTTAGAATTTCTTGTTAAACAATTTCCTGATTACTGATAAATTAATGAGACTACTTCCTATTAAAAAGAGCTTTAACAAAGCATAGTGTGGTAACTGACGAAGAATTCGTGTGAGGACAAAATGATAAAAGTGTGGAAATCTCTGTTGGCTAGTCCGGCAGTTTTGGGTGCAGTCTTCGTGATGAGTGCCACTGTAGTTGCAGGAGAAACACCTGCCAATTTGGAAATCAAAGAAGTTGAGAAGACTTCTCAAAATCCTCCAAACAAGACAATGGCACAAGTGACTTCAGTGTCTCAGCTATCAGATGTACAACCGACAGATTGGGCATTTCAAGCACTACAATCTCTGGTAGAGCGATATGGCTGTATTGCTGGATACCCAAATGGGACTTATAGAGGGAATCGGGCAATGACTCGATATGAGTTTGCCGCAGGTCTAAATGCTTGTCTAGACCGGGTTAACGAACTCATTGCCACTGCTACAGCAGATTTAGTCACGAAACAAGATTTAGCCACGTTACAAAGACTACAAGAGGAATTCTCTGCAGAACTGGCGACACTGCGAGGTCGTGTGGATACTCTAGAAGTAAAAGCTGCTGAATTGGAGGCAAATCAATTTTCCACCACCACTAAACTACAAGGGCAAGTGGTTGCTGCAATCACTGATGTTTTTGGAGGTAATAGAGTCAACGATGTAGATGTCAAGGACAACAATACAACCTTTGGGGCACGAGCGCGTGTGGAGTTTGTGACTAGCTTCACAGGAGAAGATACGCTCTTTACAAGAATCCAAGCGAATAATATTGTCAACCCCAATCTTGGCACACCAGAGGGCAGTTTGTTCTTTGCTGGTGACGATGGTACTACCGATGCTTTCATCGATGCACTTTACTATAAATTTCCCCTGACAAAAAGTACACAGGTTATTGCGATCGCCAATGCGGGTGCAGCAGATGACCTGACGAATACAGTCAATATTTTTGATGGCGACGGTGCATTTGGTGCTTTATCTACTTTTGGTACACGTAACTCTATTTATTACCAGGTAGAAGGTTCGGGGTTTGGAATTACTCAAAACTTTAGTAATGCATTTGCACTCACTTTAGGTTATTTAGCAGGTTCACCCAATAACCCGTCCTCGGATAATGGTTTGTTCAATGGTCCATACGGTGCGATCGCACAGCTGACTATCAAACCCAGTGAACGCTTTACTGTTGGCTTGACTTACGTTAATGCCTACAACCAAGAATTGGGTACTGGTAGTCGTGCTGCAAATCCAAGATCCTTTCTCGCGTCTACGATTGCTCCTACTCCTCCATTTCCTGGTTTTGATGGTGAACTTCCTGAAGTGAGTGTACCATTTTCCAGTAATTCCTATGGTATAGAAGCATCTCTTGGTTTGAGTAAGAATTTTGTTCTAGGTGGTTGGGTAGGATACACCAACGCTCGCAACTTATCTTCTGAGGGAGGAAGAGTTGACCGTGGAGAGTTAGATATTTGGAATTGGGCTGTTACCCTAGGATTTCCTGACCTTGGTAAAGAAGGCAACTTAGCAGGAATTCTCTTTGGTATGGAACCAAAGGTAACAGGTTCTAGCATTAATGAAATTGCTAGAGATAGAGACACTTCTTATCACATTGAAGCATTCTACCAATACAAAGTGACCGATAATATCACCATTACTCCCGGAGTCATCTGGCTAACAGCACCAGACCATAACAGTAACAATGATGATGTTGTGATTGGTGCACTCAGAACGACGTTCAGTTTCTAACTAGCTAGCACAAAAAGACCAGCTAACCACAGCTGGTCCATAAGAATTTTTCTTCGCGTTGTCTTTCCTAAAGAGTCAAACCCAAGTTGCGCGTTCCCAAAACGCAACGGGAAACTTTTCTTAACAATTATTGTAACATTCAGTACAAATTTTTATAGGCATTTATTAAAGAAATATAAGAGAAAAGATAGCTTCTATCTTTAACAAGAGTTCAAAAGATAATCTTGAGAGAAGCGGAAAATAATTTAAATTGAAAATTAAAAACATAATAAATATTTTGTTGAATGACTAAAATAACCTGAGTTCGGGTTAAATTTAGGCTTTATTGTGGTGTTTAGAGCGTTTGCCAACTTGATAGGAGGACATCAACGTGACTGATGAACAACATTCTCTGCTGAAAGCAGCAGACATTAATTTAATGGATACGTTTGAGTTTCATCATCCGCTCAATCCCAATTCAGAAATTTATTTACGGTTCCTTGGGCGTGCTGTCGGTCTTAAACGCATTGGTGTGACGATTGCTCGTGTACCTTCGGGTAAGGAATCTTTCATTTATCACGCTCACCAGAATGAAGAAGAATGGGTTTACATCTTGTCAGGTCGAGGTATTGCGGAAATTGGAGATATGGAATACGAAGTTGAACCAGGAGACTTCATGGGATTTGGGCTACCTCAACAACCCCATCATCTTCGTAATCCATTCAATGAAGACCTTACATACCTGATCGGTGGAGAAGCAGGACGCTTAGATGTTGGCGTTTTTCCTCGGCTTGGTAAACGGGTGATTAGGGATAGTGAGTCAGCTTACATAGTCGATGAGTCAGCACTTCAACTTTTTTGGAGCAGCAAGCAATCTGCTGAGGATTGATGCTCACTGGAGTGGTTACGACATAACAATCCAAATGCAGCCTGCTTTTCTTTTTATACTAGTACAAACGCTCTGATTCTTTAGTTACCCCACTTCATTTAGTCTAAAGTCCAGTAAATGACATTGACTGAGATATCATGGTGAACTACTAAACACCGACCCTTAGGGGTACAGTGTTTTTAATTTAACCTGAGTCCGGGATAAGGAAAGGGACAGGTAGTAAGCTAAAAATAACGTCAAATACTTATCCGTAGGAATGTATTCACAATTCAGGATTCGGGACTGAATGATTGCGGCTGTCCCCAAATGATACGCTCCTGCTTGTAAATAGCAATTCCTGGTTTGGCTCCTTTGGGTTTGTAAACATATTTTGGCTGAGTGTAAACAACTGGCACTTGGTCACTCTGACGACCGCGACTGAAGTATGCTGTTAGGTTAGCAACATATTGCAAATCAGCTTCTTCTGGAACAGTGCCCGGTTCTAGGCGTAGCAGCACATGGCTTCCTGGAATCTCTTGAGCATGGAACCACAAATCGTAATCGTTTGCTACACGAAAGGTTAATTGGTCATTTTGGCGGTTATTGCGACCAATTAAGACCTCGAAGCCGCTGGGGGTGCGGTAATGATAAAAGTTAGTGTTAGCGGCTTCAGTAGAACTGCGACGGCGATATTCTGAATCTTCTAAATACCTTTGCTGAATGAGTTCCTCGCGGATTTCTTCAAGAGCTTGTAAGTCTTCTGCTGTTGTGTAATTTTCTATTTGAGAAATAGCGGCTTCTACTTGCTCCAAATAATCAATTTCAGCATTGACTTCAGCTAATAAAGGCTCTACAGCAGTACGAGCGCGTTTCAGTTTTTGATGCTGTTTATACAGATTTTGAGCATTTTGTACAGCATTTTTATCTGGCTCTAAAGTTATTTTTACTGGTTCGCCAGTTTCAAAATCAGGGATGGTTATTTCTTTCATTCCCACTTGCCACTCATGTAGGTGCGCCATCAACAAATCAGCCTTTTGTCGATACTCATCCGCTTGTTCAGACTGCTGTAAACGTTGCTCAAAATTAGCAGCTTTCAGTCGCGATTTTTCCAGAATATTATTCAGTTTTTGACTGAGTTGATGCCGAAGTTGAGAAAATGTTTGTTGATTGCTCTGATCAGCGTAGTAACGGTTGAGTAACTCTTGGATATCTCTGGCTGGTTGAAGAGCACCCCAACCAAGTACAGTGTATCCTTCTGCTGTCCAAGCAGGTTCAAACTTCCTACTTTCCAACTTTTGCAGCCATTCTTGCCAATGGTGAAACAGCCGTTGCCAGTCTTCAGGTTTTAGGGTATCTGTAGAAGTCTCTGGGTCTACGTCTGATAGCAGCAGCATTGACTGTATCAGTGAAGGGGAGATACCTCGATAAGTTTTGAGCAACTGACGCTTGATAGCTCCCGGGACTAAGCTGACTCTTTCTTGCCAGCGTTCTTGAGATTCGCTCAAACTGGGTATAGCAGAGGTGAGACTCGGTGGTGTTTCATAAACTTGTCCTGTAAGAATCGGACGAACGCTGGATTTTTGTTGGTTAACTTGACGAGCAACGGTAATTATGGTGTTAGTAGCATCGGTGAGAATAACGTTGCTGTACTTGCCCATAATTTCGACGTACAGGTGATACAGAGCGCTTTCTCCTGGACGACGGGCAAATTGCAAATCAATCGCACGTTCCCAGGGAGCTATTGTCTCAAGTCCCACCAGCGCCAAACCACTCAACTGGTGCAGGAGCTGTTGGCTAAAGGTGAAGGTATCTGGTGTTCTTGGTGGTGGATCGCCGACATGAAGGCGAGCTGCTTGAGGATGCCAGGAAATTTCCAGCCAATCCCGCTGTTTTAAAGTACGGAGTGCTATGGCAATAGTGTAGCTATTGCGCTGATAGACCTGCTCTATGCGAGCCGGTAGCCAGTGAGCGCGGATGTCGCTACAAACAGCTGTGAGAGTTGTAAAGTCGAATGTTTGCACAACGATTAGTCGTTGTTGTTTAAGCGTCGATAGTTCAGTATACTTCCATTTTCTCTGATTCAGCGCGAATGAGTGTAACACCCAAAAATATAAGTTTTTGTTTCCTCAAAAAATATTGTTGAAGTATTAGAAATATATAAACAAAAAAAAGACTTCATAAAGAAGTCTTATATAAAATACTTAGTGTTAAAAATGTTAAATGTATAATAGCAAGTTGTTTCTTTGTGAGAGATAATTGATGCTCGGTGTACTGTAAGAAGTTCGCAATTTAAAGTGTGAGTCTTTGCATTACCAACTAAGTATCAACTTCTTACATTCTGTGTCCTTGACCTTTAACTTGCCAATATCGCTTCTCTGGGTATGCCTTCCGGACTTTCCTGGTTTTTGTCTTTGGGTTTTTCTTGCAACAACTTAGTGTAAAGTTGAGCAAGCTGAGATGCGACTCCTTCCCAACTGAACTTTGTTTCAACTCGCTTTCTCGCAGCTTGACCCAACTCATCTCGCCACTGGGGATTAGCTAAAATTCGGTCAATCGCACAAGAGAAAGCAGCCACATCTTGCGGTGCGGCGAGTAAACCTGTTTTTTCAGGGACTACTGTAAACTGAAGTCCACCAACATCGCTTGCGACTACTGGTGTTTTACTAGCCATCGCTTCAATCGCTACTAATCCAAAGGGTTCGTAGTGACTGGGAACAACACAAACATCAGCAGCGGCATAGTAATATGGCAAAATTTCCTGACTGAGACGACCAGGCAAGGTCGTAAAGTCGTTCATTCCTAATTCAGCGACAATATTCTCAATGCGATCGCGTTCCATTCCGTCGCTGTGACCTGGGCGGCTTCCACCACCAATGATTAACTGGAGTTTTTCTGAGCCTCGAAACTGAGACTCTCCCACAGCACGCACTAATGTTTCTATGCCTTTGCGTGGGTCAAAACGTCCTACATACAATACGAGTTTCGCTTCTGGATCGATTCCTAACAGAGCTCTTGCTGCTTGTCGATCTATGCAACCAAACTGTGTGATATCGGTCCCGCAGGGAATGATATCGATACTTCCTTTTGTGGAAACAAGCGATCGCATATGTTCTTTTTCCTGCGGACTTGTCGCCACAATTCGTTTGGCTGTCTCTAACACCTGTTTTTCTACTGCAAGGCGGGTACTAGCAATTAAAGGAATTGTATCAATCGTGTTGTACTTAACTGCTCCTAGGGAGTGGTATGTGTGAACCTGCTGGCTCCCTTGAATTTCCTTCAACTGCATTCCTACCCAACTCGAAAGCCAGTAGTTTGTATGAACTAAAGGATATACAAAGCCGTTTTCCTGCTGGAATTTGAGAAAATTATCTACAAATTCTGGCAAGTATCCAAACAAATTATCTCGTGGCACAAATTCAACAGCACCTGCTTCTAATCTAATGGTTCGACAGTTTGGGCTGTGTTGGACGATTGTTTGTTGTTCCACGCTCACCTTGCGGGTAAACATTTCCACTTGCCACCCCAGTTTAGCGAGCGCTTCTCCAACTTGGCGCACGTATACATTTTGTCCTCCAGCTTCTTCTTTCCCAATTTCTACGGCCGGATCACCGTGTACTGAAATTAGGGCAATGCGTTGTTCAGTTCTAGAGTTCATAGTTTGTTGGTGTTTTCTCTTCAAGAGGTAGAAAGCAGATTACGTTTGTCATTCGCCTTTTACCTCTATGTATGCAGAAAGTTCAATCGATCTTTATTTTAATTTAATACGAATAATTTTTATACATCTGCTGCCAGAAGTAAGATTTTTGCATACGTACCTATATTTAATTTCTCTATAGGTTGGATGCTGATATTTTTAACTAATTACTTATATAAGTAAAACTAATTTTAAAATCCTAATTATAAATATAGATTTTTCCTATCATTTATATTTTCAGTGTAGATTGTTATAAAAATATCGTTAAAAAATTAAGTATATTCAAAGATTCAAATAAGATACTTACTATGTGAATTCTAAACAAAGAAGATATCGCGAATTGCTAGCAAAATTTATGAGTACAAGTTTAAAGATGACTCAGAAAGGTTGGGTACGATAAAGAGTAAAAAATTATACTTTTTTTTCAGTGAGATGCTTGTTATAAGATTATTTAATATTTAAGCAACAATATACATACTTGGTACTTTTCACTCAGAGTACATACTACAAAACATTAAGATAAATTTCAGGCAACACCTAGTCAAATTGCTTTCTTCTGCACTTATTCCTACTGAGAAAGTATAAATACACAAGTCATAACCTAGTGCTGGCAGTTAAGTGAATTGACAACGGCAAGCATTTTGACAAAATGACTTAAGACACACCAGCCTGTTGCAACGTCTAACAGATGATCCTATGGAATTAGAATTTATTCCTGTTGAAGATTTTTACTTTGCCTTGACTTTGGCAGTTCGGACTCTCGAAGATTTGGACAAACCAGGTTTAGTCGAACAAGTGCGATCGCGACTGTTGGTAGAATGCGGTCAACCTTCTACCATCGCTCCAGGTAAACAGAACACTTTTAATTATGTATTCCGTGTACACTATGTAGACAATAGCCCTGCATCTGGACTTTTTGTTTCCATTTCAGACTGGAACAACAAACTGCGTCTGAGTAGCGATTATGGATGGACACTAGATCAAGAACGCAAGCCTATTCGTACAGACAAATATAGCCAGCGATCGCAGTTCACCCAACAGTTGCGATCGCACTTCCACCATTGGTTACAAGTTCCCCTTTGCTAAATAGCAAAAGCTTACTTCAGTTAATAATTAAAAATTAAAAATCAAGTTTTTTTGATTTTTAATTTTTAATCTTTCTTCTTTGCAAATCAACTTGTCGTTTGTGCAGCAAGCATTTGCTTAAGTTTTTCCAATTCATTAGCCCAACGTGGATCTGGACGAATGGCATCGTCTGAAGAAGTCGATGTTGGTGCTTGTTCTCTCGTACCGCCTCCACGGCGAGATTTTTTGGAGCTTTTTTCCCTACGGCTGTTTTCTCTTGTAGGAGTAGAGCTAGCGTTGCTATTTGTAGCATTATTAGCTGCCTTAGTAGGTTGCTCCTCGCTATTTTCATCTCCTTTTGTTCGAGGTAATGCTTTCTCGAGTTTTATAGGAGAGTCTTTGAACAGCTGACCATTATACTTTTCAATAATTTGGTCGGCTTGTTCGTCATTATTAACTGTAAGAAAACCGAATCCGCGACATTTGCCGGTTTTTCGGTCTTTAATCAGTTTAGTGGTAACGGCATCGCCTTCTGCTGCAAAAACTGCTTGCAGTTCTTGACGATCTATTTCTTCTTTGGGCAAATTGCCTATATATAGGCGAACAGACATGAACTACACCTCCACAAGTTGAGTGAACAAGACCGGGCAAAAAACAGTAGCTCGGCTCGGGCTTTCGATAGATACTATTGACCAACGCTGCCACAAACCAATGTTTTCCAAACTGTCAACCTATACAATACTGTTTTTTACCAGGATAAAGCTTGCTTAATACAAAAGCGCACAACGCTAATAACACCTTTATTCTAAGAATTTTGAATTTTACAGCGTACTGCTCGCCACTGGAAAGTTCTTCTATACTTTTTTCCGAAGAATCAAATACCATCCCCTACATTATCACGCTATTTTACACCTAGCTAGTTCAGATTAGACATTTCCAGCAATATCATACTCGCATAGTAACATAAAACACACTTTTTCTAAAACTTGGTGTCTGGAAAACAAAAAACAGCCAGTGGCTGGCTGATTAACTGCTGTGTTGTAAAGAAAAAGGGAACATATGTTTGGCGCAAGCAGCCGCATAGATAACCAAGCAATATGTTCTTATTATGTTGGTTGCAACTGTTACTCTTGTGAAATGTAACATTTTATTTCAATTTGTGCAAATTTTGTTTACATACCACCATTTAACCTTGGTAAACGGAACCCAAAGTCAAGATAAACGAACTATGCAGGGGGAAGAAAGCAGAGAGAAGTTTGAGCGGAGGCATCAGAACTTCTCCTATCGGAGACGCACTCGCGTTCGGAGGGAGCAGGGGAAAGGGAGTTAACAGACGTTAACTCTTGTACTCCCCCGCTCCCAAGCGTTCGCGTAGCGTGCCCGCAGGGCTCAGCGTGCTCCCCTGCTTCTTCGTTGACTCTTGACTACCCTTTTAAAAGGATGTAGGCTCCCCAAGCCTCTGCCGCAACAGCCAAAACCGTGGACCAAATGGGATGAGGACTGTGAAGGGTTGTACCACTTTGAGTTTGCAAAGTCTGAATATCAATCCAAGGTGTTGCTCCTCGCCGTAACCAACCTGTTACCGTAATTTGCCGACCAATCAAATCTTGAGGATTGACCTGTTGCCCCAGCGACCAGATGTGGTGTAATTTCACTGAAGCTGTACTCGATTGCAGTATTAAATCTTGTCCCAAGCAGTTGCTAGTACCACGACGACCTAATAGCTTGCCGACAAGACGCACGCTCATACTATCAGATGGAAGCACGGCTGGGTTGGACAACAGGTCAGGCAATCGGTCATCCGTTTGGGCAGTGGTCAGTTTGATATCTGGAAAAAAAGAATTGGTCCGGATTAATATACCAATGCTAAATCCTATCAGCAAGCAACCTGTGACAAAAGACCAACCATCATATATCCACTTTAAGTTCAAAAATTTCAATGTGTAGGCTGTTTGCCAAATTAACCAAATGAGAATGGCACACATCACACCTAAGAGAATTCCTAAAAACGGAGCGCATTGGAATAAAAAAGATTGATGCTTGACTCTCAAAGGCTGTTGGCTTTCCAGATTCAATTCTGTTTCCAAATGCCAGTGACGGGCTATAGACAAGATACGTTGCAAGCGATCGCCTATCAACGGATGAGTGTTGTTGATCACAAACCACCAGCGATAAGGATTCAGAGAGTCCCACATGAAAAACGATTCAAAGGTCGTATGGGGAGCAATACTACCCAAACAAATACTTTGCTGGTAGCCCACAGGCGCTAGTATATTTAAGCTTTCTAACTGCCAACTGGTGTGTTCTTGTTTTTGAATATCAGCAGCAATACCAATGGCAATTTTGAGTAAGGCACGGACAAGACCATTCGGATTACCAGTGATTTCAACAGCAAAGCAATCGCTGTAGTAAAGGCGCAACTGTGACAACCATATGCTTGTTCCAGTCAGCAAACACCAAACTCCGTAGGCAAGGTTTGCCATGATTGCCATAACTGCACGCCAAATTCGCGTTGTTGTTCTATCTCCCCATTGAGACAATTGCTGGTATATCTTGTATGCTAGAATAGTCACTAGTAGTACCAAAGACATAACAACAAAGTCCCAATGAGCGATATGCCCTAGCTGGCTGGCATAGACTGTAGCTATCTCATCATCTGCAAGTTTGTCTAACAGCCCCTGACTCACCACAATTCGGGCAGTACGAGGTAAATTACCATAAGTCAGTGCCACTGGAGCCGATAATGGCAAGACAAAGAGCTTTGGTAGCTTCCAACCTCGCTGTTGGCAACAACGTTGTAGTAATCGAACAGTTTCTTTGCTGTATCCTTCTAAGGTATCCCTCTCCAGTTCTTTGCGACCGTAAAAAACTGTGAGTAGTCCATCCAGCAACCAGGGTGAAAAGCCAATTAGGATGACCAGGGCAAGCAGTAAAAATAAAGTGGGATTAGCGTATAAAAGCTGCAGTGGCTCTAAATATGGGAGTTTGACAAGAATACCGTTGATAAGTCGCATCACCAATACCAGCAATTCTCGCATCACCCAAAACAGCGCTATGAATGTCCCTGCCATCAGTAGCCGAAAAGGTGTTAAATTGAGATGTTGCAGTCTTTGCCAAGACTTTGCTCTTGTTGCCTGTCGCCAATGAATAGTTAATAATTTAGATTTGTCACGGAGTGCAGAAGGTAACGAGGAAGTGGAGAGAGCTTCTGTGTGTTCCTCAGCTTCCTCCTTTAGCTCAGCGTCTTCAATAAGAGAACTTCCAAACGGAGAGTTCTTCCCCTCAGACTTTTCTGTACTCCCCTTATCCTGTTCAAAAGGGACAAAACCAGTGACATCAGTTGTTGATACACGATCTTGACGGGGTAGTGTCAATTGCTCTAGGGTACGATTTGCCCACTGTTTAACTTGAGGATTTTGACTCTGAGTGAGAGTCTCGCACAAAGCGATCGCCCTAGGAATATCGCCGCTCTTTCCATAAGCTACGACTAACCCTATCTGCGCTTGTACAAGAGCGTTACTCTTGCCAACTCTTGCAGCTACTGCTTCTAGAGTCGCGATCGCACTTTGGTAATCTCCCTGCTTAACTGCGGATAATCCTGCCTCCAAAGATGGTTCGGAATGTGAAGGCATAAAAGTTCTCTCACTCTGGTCTTTCTTACAATACCCACCTTTCGGCTTTTTCAAGCACCTGTGCTTGAAAATTGTTAGTGCTGAATCCAGCACTTTTGGTAGGGTTTCCAACGCCCTTCTCCTATCGGAGACGCACTCGCGTTCGGGTGAATCGGTGCGGATACGCTCCGCGTTCGCCGAAGGCGTGCGCTTTGCGCTTACGCCAGTCCTGCAGGACTGGACTCACCAGGTACTTCACTCAGGAAACCAGCGCGTTGCGGAGGATAGTCCTACCAGTAACTGGTTATTAGGGTTTCTCTCAAAGGGAGAAGACAGTACTTACTGTCTCCTTTACGGGTGAGTCGCATGAGCGACGCTCTTAAGCGTCACCTGAAAGGTTAGTTGTTAGTCGTTAGTTGTGGGTTGTTGTCCCGAAACGACTGGGGCAATAGCGCTTAATTTCAATTCTGGATGATCTTCCTGCAATTGATGACAATTCCATTCATTACGGAACAGTAACACTGGGCGTCCCATACTGTCTTTCACTGTTGTTGTGTTGAATAAGCGCCCTATCTTGTTCAGAGTTTCCCATCCGCCTTCAACCCAACGGGCAACACTGTAAGGCAACAGATCGAGAAGAGTTTCCACTCCATACTCGTTTTGCAAGCGAAACTGTACCACTTCAAATTGCAGCTGACCAACTGCTGCTAGGATTGGGTCACGTTTGGCTTCATCCACGGAGTACATAATCTGTACAGCTCCTTCTTCTCGCAACTCCGAAACACCTTTTTGGAACTGCTTGAATTTGGAAGGGTTGGGGTTGCGCAAAACTGCAAACAACTCGGGTGAGAAATAGGGAATCCCTTCATATTCCAGCTTTTGCCCAGTGTAAATGGTATCACCTATAGCAAAAACACCAGGATTGTTTAATCCAATGACATCACCTGCATAAGCGACATCTATAGATTCCCGTTCTTGTGCAAATAATTTTTGTGGGCGGGACAGGCGGATAGATTTGCCAGTACGGGCATGATTGACGGTCATATCTTTTTCAAATTTACCTGTACAAACACGGATAAAAGCTACGCGATCGCGGTGCTTCGGGTCCATATTTGCCTGGAGTTTGAAGACAAACCCAGAGAACTCCGGGTATATTGGGTGAAGTTCACCAACAGTGCTGTTATGGGGACCAGGTTTGAGGGCATAGTCTAAGAAATATTTGAGGAATAACTCAACTCCGAAGTTGGTCATGGCACTACCAAAGAAAACGGGTGTCATTTTGCCTTGATGTACCAATTCCAAATCTAATTCCGGTCCCACCCCTTCTAAAAGTTCTAAATCGTTTTTGAGTTGATAATAGAGGTCTTGTTCTAAAAGTTCTTCTATTCTCGCATCGCCTAAATCCACCACTGTATCCACAGCTTCGCGACTACCGTGGGCGCTTCTTTCAAATAGGTGTATTTGTTGTTTTTTGCGGTCATACACACCCTTGAAGCGATCGCCCATACCAATGGGCCAATTCACAGCATAGGTTTGTAACCCCAACTCTTGCTCAATTTCGTCCAACAGTTCCAAAGGCTCCCTTCCCGGACGATCAAGTTTATTAACAAATGTGAAGATTGGAATACCACGCATCTTACACACTTCAAATAATTTGCGTGTTTGCGGTTCCAAACCTTTTGCCGCATCAATCAACATCACAGCATTATCTGCCGCTGCCAAGGTACGATAGGTATCTTCACTAAAATCTTGGTGTCCGGGTGTATCTAAAAGATTTATTTGACAGTCCTGATATGCAAACTGCAGTACAGTAGAGGTAATTGAAATACCACGTTGTTGTTCCATTGCCATCCAGTCAGAGGTGGCTTTGCGCTGCGCCCTTCTTGCTTTAACTGCACCAGCTTCATGAATAGCCCCTCCGTACAACAGTAACTTTTCTGTCAGTGTTGTTTTTCCAGCATCTGGGTGAGAAATAATCGCAAAGTTGCGACGGCGATCAACTGCTTTGTGCAGTTCTAACTGAAGTTCAGTAGACATAATGTATTTGATAGCTTACAACTTAACTTAACTTAACTTTTTCCAACTTTAGCGAGTCTTTTCATCTTAAGACAACAATGCTCGTGATAGGGTCGTTATATTATTACCAAATCCAACTCAAGGAGAAGAAAAAAGAATGTATGATCCAGACAAGCGAAAGATTTTATCAGCACTGAGTCATGGTGCAATCTTTTTGAGCGCGACCTTAGTGTCTATAGGTCTACCCGTAGCTCTATTCTTTGTGTCACAAGACCCAGTTGTGAAGGAAAATGCGAAAGAATCCATCAACTTCCACATTAATGTATGGCTTTATGGCGCAATTGTTACAGCATTGATTTGGTTATCATTCGGTTTACTATTCCCACTAGCAGGGCTATGGTTTCTCATTCATTGGGGACTGACAATTTGGGCAATTTTCCATGTCCTTAACGATCCAGATAAACCCTTCCGCTATCCCTTCATTTTTCGACTTATTTAGGCACTAGTCACTAGTCATTAGTAGTTATGTTCATCAGTGCTAAGTTCTGAGTTTTTAAGAAATCTCCAAAGGTGAATCTCAAAGATTTAGAAAGGAAAAAGTCTCTTTTTCTCTAAAAATAAGCTCGCTTGCTCTTGACCATTTTCCATTTTGCTTGCCAACTGTACAGAATTCAACCCTACTTATCACAACTCAGCACTCAGCACTGTTTTGGTTATTCATCAAAAAATAGGGTTGTAGAGTCTTTGTACTGGACTCAGTATGTATGCATTTACTATAAGTTTCTGATGACACTTAGATAGAAAGACTGAGTATACTTTTAATATATTTGTTTAATAATATACTTTACAATGCAACTGTAAAATACAAAATTGCCCTATAGTGTCACAGGTAGTAGGGCAGAGGAACCACTCTATTGTAACAAGCAGCGTTACAGTTAAGCACTCTTTTAGGCACTCTTAGTCATTTGTCTGACTACAGAGCTTTTGTGTGCTACATTCGTGACGCTTTGTTTTATGTCTATCAAAAATTACTCACAAACTTTTGTAGAGTTTTTTGGAGAATATTGGCACTAGGGTTAAGTCATAAGCCTTATCCTGCTCTCCATTGATGGTTCGTTGATGGTTCATTGATAGTCCATCGAAGGTAGTGCATAAGTTGATTTGACTTACAGCCATTTCAATAACAGAGATGGAGAGTTTTGATTTTAGCCGTCACTAGGCTTTTTTCGTCTTGTAGTTTTCTAACTTTATCAAATTCAGGTAAATTTCAAAGGTTTGCTTATGGTTACTGACTATGTCTTATTTATCCATGGTGTCAACACCCGCTCTGAACGCGAACAGCCCGACTACGCCGACAAACTAATCTATCTCATCAAAAAAGCTGTTGATAAATCCTACACAATCAAAACAATACCTCTTTATTGGGGTGATTTAAATAAACCAGTAGAACAAAATCTTCTCCACAAACTCCAGAATCAGGACGGTTGTTGGGAAAAGCTTTGGTTCAAAGAATTTCGCCAAACCACACTTCTCCAGTTTGCTGGGGATGCTGCTTCATACATCAGTCGCACTGTTGGTTCCAATGTTGTCGAGCACCTCAACCAGCAGATGATAGAATGTGGATTGGATATGGCTGGCTCAAAAGACCGTTTGCACTTAGTGACCCATAGTTGGGGAACAGTTATCCTCTTCGATGTTCTGTTTGCTGAACGTTGGAATGACCAAAATATCCGAGGTTATAAAAGTGTTCAGGAGATTCGCAGCCGCTTTTACGGGGTAGAACCGAATCTGCAGCAAGGTATTCGTCTTTCCAGTATTCACACTATGGGGTCACCAATCGCCCTGTTCAGCCTACTTGATGTCGTCAAAGGCGAGGAACAAAGCACAGGTGTGCAAGAATTGACAGTAACTCAGGCACGCCAACGCGCTACCCACGACATCACTCCCAAACTAGAAGGGCTACTGAAGAACCTTGGCAAAAAGCTGAACGGAGACAAGCTTCCTTGGCGGAACTACATTCACCCTGGAGATCCTGTCGCTTGGCCCCTCAACCCGCTGATATACAGCTTGGTCGATGGACTTAGCGAATACGTCAAAGTGGAAGATGTCCTCACCCAATTAGAAGGTTTCGACTATGTGAGCCAGCTTTTTTCTCAGACACCTTTAGCCCTGCTGCTAAATGGGGGTAATGCTCATGGCAGCTATTTTACCAGTACAGATGTTGCACAGAAAATTGTTGAAAGCATTAAAGAGGCAGCGAAGCAAAACATATCTCTTAATGTTTCATAACACTGTGAAAACTTGGCATAAGCGCGTCGTATACTTCATGGGGTAAGCCAGAGCCTTTTGGTGCGGCATTGCCCCAAAGGTTAGTTGTTAGTTTTAAAAAGCCCTATGTTTCCTACTCATCGCCCTCGCCGTTTGCGTACCCACCCACAACTACGCCGCATGGTACGCGAAACAGTCCTAACTACAAATGATTTAATCTACCCTCTGTTTGCCGTACCAGGTCAGGGTATTGCTAACGAAGTCAGATCTATGCCGGGTGTCTTCCAACTTTCGGTAGACAAAATAGTGGAAGAGGCGAAAGAAGTCTACGATCTGGGAATTCCTGCCATTATTTTATTTGGCATTCCTGCAGATAAAGATGTAGATGCCACGGGTGCATGGCATGATTGCGGTATTGTTCAAAAAGCGGCTACCGCTGTGAAAGAAGCAGTCCCTGATTTGATTGTCATTGCTGATACTTGCTTGTGTGAGTACACCAGTCATGGGCACTGCGGTTATCTACAAGTGGGTGACTTAACTGGACGGGTGTTGAATGACCCAACCCTAGAATTGTTGAAGAAAACAGCGGTTTCCCAAGCAAAAGCTGGGGCAGATATCATCGCACCTTCCGGAATGATGGATGGATTTGTGCAAGCCATTCGCAGCGCTTTGGATGAAGCAGGATTTGAAGATACCCCGATTTTGTCCTATGCTGCGAAATATGCTTCAGCTTACTACGGTCCGTTTCGAGACGCAGCAGAGTCAACTCCACAATTTGGCGATCGCCGAACATATCAAATGGACCCCGGTAACTCCAAGGAAGCCCTCAAAGAAATTGAATTGGATATTGCTGAAGGCGCTGATATGCTCATGGTGAAGCCAGCCTTGGCATATATGGACATCATTTGGCGCGTTAAGGAAGCTTGCAACTTGCCAGTTGCAGCTTATAACGTTTCTGGTGAGTATTCCATGATTAAAGCTGCTGCTTTGAATGATTGGATAGACGAACAGCGCGTGGTGATGGAAACTCTTACCGGGTTCAAACGCGCTGGAGCAGACCTGATTTTAACCTACCATGCTAAAGATGCAGCGCGTTGGTTGCGGTAGGTGATTGATTTTGCCTCAAGTGCCAAAAAATTAAATTTGGAGAATTCGGCTGATAATCTCAAACCCAGGTGCAAAGGCGCAGAGCCAACCCAGGTTTCTTTGTGCCTGGAGATGAGATTATCCTCTCATAAAAAGAAAGAAAAATTTGTTATGGTCAGGATTTTGTCTGTGACACCTGAAATAACACCTCTACATAAGGCGCTATTTCCCAAACAGTAAGAAAACAGAGACTCCAGGGGTGAGGGCTATCGCCCGTTTGCCAGATACGTAGGCAATAGATTATAAAATAATATAGTTAATAAATAATCCTCAGTTGGCTTTTTTACGTCAATTGATTTAATAAATAAGTACCAGAGTTTTGTAAAGGGAGCATTGGGTATGGATATGCAAGTCCTGAGAGAGCGTGCGGGACTTAGCCGTGCAGAGGTTGCCTTCAGGCTTGCAATTAGTGAAACTAGTGTTCGCAACTGGGAAGCAGGGCGTACGGAACCTACCATGACACCCAAAAAATATTTAGAAGCACTGCGACTGTTTAAATGTACACCAGAGGAACTGGCGGCTGCAAGCGAAAAATCAATAAATCAACGACATAAGCGTAAACCAGGAAGACCCAGAAGGTTTCCTGAAAATCAGGTCAATCAAGCTTCTCCCATGAATCAAGTGGGTCAAGTGAATCCAGTCACAGATTCGCCAAGTTTCCAGCTCAAAGAGGCTGGTTACTAAGTTCAATTCATCTCATTGCCCCAGTTTTTCAGTTCCAAGGAACAAGTGACTTTGCTGAAACTTTCAAAAAGAAAAGTTTAGCCACCAATTTGGTACTGAGCTATTATCATTTTGGAATTTTGAACAAGGCTGACGCACAATGACAAAATCCCGTTGCGATGCATAATTCCTGTTGAATTTTGAATTCCCCTCAAAGGGGGGATATGTGGGTGCGGATATTTGATGTGTTGATAGAAGATATATCTAGTGCACAACAAGAGTGTGTAGGCGCACGGCATTGCCCTGGTATACTCCACAAACAGACACCTAATATATGCAACTCGTGCAATTGCTCACCGTCCGGGAGAGCAGATGCGCGTTAAGATTCTAGAACAATAATCGCAAGAAAGGTCTAATGGCAGAAACACTGTTCTTCAACGCTTTGCGGGAGGCCATTGATGAAGAAATGGCGGGTGACGCAACTGTATTCGTTCTTGGTGAAGATGTAGGACACTACGGCGGTTCCTATAAAGTGACTAAAGACTTATACAAAAAATATGGCGAACTCCGACTTCTAGACACCCCTATTGCTGAAAATAGCTTTACGGGTTTGGCGGTTGGGGCAGCAATGACTGGGTTGCGACCAATCGTTGAAGGCATGAATATGGGCTTCTTGCTTCTTGCCTTCAACCAAATAGCCAACAATGCTGGAATGTTACGCTACACTTCCGGCGGTAACTTTAAGATTCCAATGGTCATTCGTGGTCCTGGAGGCGTGGGTAGGCAGCTTGGTGCAGAACACTCCCAGCGCCTAGAAGCATACTTCCAAGCCGTACCAGGATTGAAGATTGTTGCCTGCTCTACACCTTACAACGCCAAAGGATTGCTCAAATCAGCTATCCGTGATGACAATCCAGTGTTGTTCTTTGAACACGTTCTGCTCTACAACTTGAAAGAAGACCTGCCAGAACAAGAGTATCTACTGCCTTTGGATAAAGCAGAAGTTGTGCGGCATGGAAAAGATGTCACCATTCTGACATACTCACGAATGAGACATCATGTGATGCAAGCGGTAAAAACCTTGGAAAAAGAAGGTTATGATCCAGAAGTTATTGATCTGATATCCCTTAAGCCACTAGATTTTGATACAATTGGTCCATCCGTAAGAAAAACACATCGAGTGATTATAGTGGAAGAAGGCATGAGAACAGGAGGTATTGGAGCAGAATTAACCGCCTCCATTAATGAACGTCTATTTGATGAATTGGATGCACCTGTACTGCGGCTTTCTTCCCAAGATATTCCCACACCTTACAATGGTGCTCTGGAAAGACTAACCATTGTTCAGCCAGAGCAAATTGTTGAAGCTGTAGAAAAGATGGTGGCTTCGCGCGTTTAACAGATTAAGACTGGGGAGTGGTTAGTAGTTATTCATGAGTGGTTAGTAGAATAAGAAACAACTCATAACCAATAACTAACAACCAAAAATCCCCAATCCTCTGTAAAAGCCATTACTTAAAACTCTTAACTCATAACTCACAACTCTTCAAAAGAACGCTATCATAGCGTTTGTCGCAGCGAGTAAGGGTATGCAAAGACAGCGATCGCTATTAGCTTTGATTTTAGTATTAGTAATTGCCGCCATAACGGCGATTGCCACAATTCCTGTACCTCTTGGATTAGACTTGCGGGGAGGCTCACAGCTGACTATTCAGGTGAAAACCACACCAGAGATTCAGCAAATTACCGAACGAGAATTGGAAGCTGTCAAAAGAGTCGTCGAAGGTCGGATCAACGGTCTAGGCGTTTCTGAACCAGTCATCCAAACAGTAGGGGCAGACAAAATTTTAGTACAATTGCCCGGAGTCAATAACCCAGAGCAAGCAGAACGAGTTTTGGGAGGTACGGCGCAGTTAGAGTTCAAAAAGCAAAAGCCGAATACAGAAACTCAACTGTTTGCTCTTCAAGCATCAAGAGCACCTCTGAAGGCAAAGCAGGCAGAACTGCGAAAGACTAACGACAAAGCTACTATAGAGAAAAATCAGCAAGAACTACAAAGTAATGCTGAGGCGATCGCTGAGTTATTTGAAAGCACCAATCCACCACTGACCGGTAAGTATCTCAAGGACGCCTATGGCGAACCAACTCAAAGCCGCAACTGGAATGTCGCCATTCGCTTCAATGATCAAGGCGGTGAACTGTTTGCCGAACTGACAAAACAACTTGCGGGTACTGGACGTAGCATAGGTATTTTTCTAGATAATGAAATTATTAGTTCTCCAACTGTAGGCCCGGAATTTGCCACCGCTGGTATTACAGGAGGTGCTGCTGTGATTACAGGTCGATTTACTCCACAAGAAGCCAACGACTTAGGTGTGCAACTACGTGGTGGGGCACTCCCCGTACCAGTAGAAATTGTAGAAAACCGCACAGTTGGGGCAAGTTTGGGTAAAGATAGTATTCAAAGCAGCATCTATGCTGGTATCGGTGGTTTGGCTTTAGTCTTAATATTTATGGTAGTCTACTACCGACTACCGGGACTGATTGCGGATCTCGCTCTTGTGATTTACTCCCTCCTTACTTGGGCAAGTTTTGCTTTGTTAGGCGTCACCCTGACGCTGCCAGGAATTGCTGGTTTTATTCTCAGTATTGGTATGGCGGTTGATGCCAACGTCCTCATTTTTGAGCGTACGCGGGAAGAATTGCGAGCAGGCAAATCCCTGTACCGTTCTGTAGAATCTGGTTTCTATCGAGCATTTTCCAGTATTTTAGATAGCAACGTCACGACATGGATTGCTTGTGCTGCACTGTTCTGGTTAGGATCTGGTTTGGTGAAAGGCTTTGCTCTGACTCTAGCTGTGGGTGTTGCTGTTAGTATGTTTACAGCAGTCACCTGTAGTCGCACATTCATGTTTTTGGCAATTTCTTTTCCTGCGCTGCGGAAAACCGAACTTTACTGTCCGAACCTGCCAGTGACAAATAAGGCAGAGGTGGCACGATGAAACTCAATGTCAATAAATCACGAGCACTTTGGTGGGGTGTTTCTAGCGTTATTATTCTTGCCGGTATCATCTCAATGGTGGTTTCTTGGCAACAAATTGGTTCTCCCCTGCGTCCGGGTTTAGACTTTGTTGGCGGTACGCGGTTGCAGTTTGAACGGGATTGTACCCAGCCAAATAACTGCGACAAACCAATTGATATTAATGTTGTGCGGCAAGTTGCGCAAGAACAAGGTTTAGGCGATAGCAGTATTCAAGTTGTCACCGATAGGGACACAGGCAAAGAAAACGGCATATCACTTCGGACAAAAAATTTAACTCCAGAGCAACGAACCCGACTGCAAAATGCCCTGAGTGAAAAAATAGGCGCTTTCGACCCGCAGAAAAACCAAATTAACACAGTGGGTCCTACTTTAGGGCAAGAATTATTTAAATCTGGTCTACTTGCTCTTGGAATTTCCTTCCTTGGCATCGTTATCTACATGGCTGTCCGCTTCCAGTTAGATTACGCAGTGTTTGCCATCATCGCCCTATTTCATGATGTGTTAATCACAGTAGGGATTTTTTCAATTTTAGGTTTAACACTACGTACAGAAGTCGATAGCCTTTTCATTGTTGCCCTACTAACGATTACAGGTTTTTCGGTTAATGATACTGTTGTTATCTACGACCGTATTCGCGAAACCCTTAAAACAAATCCAAATCGACCCATTGCTGATATTGTAGATGACGCAGTTGACCAAACCCTGGCACGGTCAATTAACACAACCTTAACTGTGTTACTGACCTTATTTGCTATCTTCCTGTTTGGCGGAGAAACACTGAAAAATTTCGCCTTGGCATTAATTATTGGCTTTGCTGCTGGGGCTTACTCTAGTATCTTCATCGCCAGTACTCTCCTAGTTTGGTGGCGAGAACGCAGAGGCGAATCAACACCAGTTCAAAGCGCAACTGAATCTATCGACGCATCAGCAGATAATTCATAATTAGTCCTGAGTGACTCTCCCCGACTATCTCTCTACCTCCCTTCACCTATGGCTCAACCAGAAGAACCATCACCAAATAGCTGGTATTCAGACGTGTGCGATCTGTCTTTTGCCAAACAAGTAAAAAAGCTACACCAGATCCAAGTGTGTACCAGATGGTTGTTTGTCGGTTTTCTCTGGTTGACTGTTGCGCCTGTTTGTGTATGGGATCTACGTTCAGAAATTGCTTTATGGCAACAGTACTTTACCTGGGTAGCTGTACGGTACGGTTTGTATTATCATAACTGGGCTACCCTTGGTCTGTCTTTTTGTCTTGGAATGACCCTTGCTATTCTTATTTGGCAAAGTCGAAACATCCTACTAGGTCTACCACAACAGGAAAAGCAACGCCTAGAACAACAAGTTTGTCGGATACGCCAACAAGGACCAACTCATCCTTTGTGGAGATGGGTTTGTAGTTAAATTAAAGTATTAAGTTTTTTAAAGTTTGTCCTTGATACAATTCAACAGCTATTTAGCAAAATCGGATTAAGGATAACGGATATACCCTAGCAATTCGGTAAAATCCAATGAATTATAGTCATAATCAGATTCGATTTAGCGATCGCAAGTCTGAAATCGATCTTTATCAGCTTCAGCAACTCTTAAACGTTTCTGCTTTCTGGGCAAAAGGTCGCAGTATTGAAGATTTAGGCATAGCCATTGCCAACAGTGACCCTGTCATTATTGTTTTGGATGGAGAACAACTGGTTGGCTTTGCCAGAGCGACTTCTGATGGCGTCTACCGCGCTACAATCTGGGATGTTGCCATCCATCCAGAATACCGTGGTATTGGGCTAGGAAGCAAATTGGTGGAAACGGTTTTGAGCCATCCTCGCATGAACCGTGTTGAGCGTGTGTACTTGATGACCACGCACAAGCAGCAGTTCTACGAAAGGATCGGTTTCCAGCCTAATTCCACCACCACAATGGTGCTATACAATCAACCTGACTTTAATTCTCTTCCTGCTGAAATTCAGCTTCAGGAATCACTAGGGGGATAGAGACTTGTAGCCTGATGTCATTATCAGGTTGTTCAGTGGTGGGAGAGGAAACTATTTCCAACTTTCCCGCCATGACTTCTAAAAGAGTTTGATTGAGTAAGAGCTTCATTCCTGGAGTAAGAATGCGGTTTTTTTCGTCAGCCCCCAGTATCTTATCTTTTAATGTCATGAAATCTATCGGCTCACTTTGAGGAGCTGCATGAGTTGGTACATCCAACCAAATATGAACGCACTCATCTGTTTGCGAAGTTTGGGCAGAAATACAAATCTTGCCTTCCTCCATAAAAGCAATACAAGTTTCCACTAAATTTACCAAGACCTGTCGTAGCCAATGAGGATCTGCCAGTGTATATGTTTCTGTATCTATTGGTTGCAGGTGGAAGGGAAAATTGCGATTTTCTGCCAGCATATAGGTTAAGTCATGAACTTCCTGCAACAGATCAGCTAGTTTTATGGGCTGAATATTTAATCTGTTCGTACCATGTTCGACTCTGGCAACACTAAGAATTTCATCTATTAGCCTTAGCAGCTTCAACGCTCGCTCGTGAGCTTGAGCTATAAATTCTCGTTCTTCTTCTGGGTTTTCACATAAGTTAGACAAAATTAACTGATGCAAGCCAATCAGACCATTCAAGGGCGATCGCAATACGTGCGTAGTTCGTGCTAAAAACCCCGCCTTAAACTGGCTCATCTCCTGTGCCATAAGATACGCTAGCTGCGTTTGCTCCATCTGTTCTAGGAGTTTTGGCACAGTTTGTTGTTCATCTATTGACGATACTGTAGATGAGCTAGAAGACACTTTTGGCTGCGCAAATAACCTACACAGACCTACCCCTATTGCTAGTCCTGCTCCTAGATATACCCAGTTGCTCCAATTCATAATCTGGTAACTATCACCTTTTTAATTGACCACAAAGGCGCAAAACAAAGTTCCGGAGTTCTCATTTCACTCGTCAAGAGTCCTCCAATCCTGAATTTGTAGCTACAGGTGAAAATTCTTCAGTTTCTAACCCTGTTTGAGGTTAAATAGAAAACTTGGAATTGTTTACACACAGGACTCTGTAAGGAACATTGCAATGTCCCTCAATCTCAGTACTTAGTTAATTCAGGAACATCTGGCAAACTTAGCCTACTTAAATTAGGTTTAGTCTGCTGAACTCAGATTTGCCGACCTCCAGATGCACCCTTTTCTATGTCTATAAGCTCTTCTACATTTTGTTTGCATATAGGGTGTAGAGTGTATGAATGTTGTTACACCCTACACCCTATGACAACCGAAGATATGCAATTTAAATGTGTTTTAGCTTAACAGTAAAGCAGTAAGCTCAACAACCCACTGCTGACGCCAGAGGATGTAGAATCAAACGGGAACTCGCGTTCACATTTCACTTCCATACTCTGGATAATTTGCTCTACAGGTCAAATTCAACTGTTGACCGTGTTATCAGGGGCAAAAAGGTAGTTAGGTTAGATGCATTACAACGCTACCAAAAGATTGCTTAAATTAGGGCATATGAGGACAAGCGCCTCACGCACCTGACAAATAACATTTCATTTTGAGTAGATACGAAACTCATTTCTACACAGAGGATAGTTGCCCTTAGCAACAGCCCTTGTGCAAAAAATACTTTCTTACCTACTAAGTTCAAGGCTTAAAGCTCTACCTTTATAGCACCTTGCCGTAAAATTTGCCAATTCTTCCCAGTCCATTTAGCAACAGTCGAAGGGACACCAATTGCTTCTTTCTCGTCTTCCAACTCCGTTGCTGCTAGAGTTAAAACATCAGGAAACTGTCCCTCAATATCTGCCATCCTTTGTAAAGGAGGTTGACCTGATAAATTGGCGCTGGTGGTTACTAAAGGACCTGTTTGTGCCAAAATAGTTTGGGCAATCCTACAATCAGGCACTCGAATCCCTATTGTTTCAGGCTGAGTCAGTGTATTCTTTGTAGGATCTAAATCTCCATGAAAACCAGAAATTATTACTTTTGGCACCCTTGCTGAAGCAGGGAATACCAAAGTCAGGGCTCCTGGCCAATATGTCTTTGCGACTCTGTGCCAAATTTGATACTCATCTTCACTACCCGTCACAAAAGACCAAATTTCTTCTACACTTGCTGCCATTAATATTAGAGGCTTATCCCAACTGCGCTGCTTTGCGGTATAAATGAGCGCTCCTTGTTCTGGTAAAGCAGCCAATGCGGGAACAGTATCTGTGGGAAAGCTGACTAATTTACCAGCCCGTGCGCCAGCTATAAGGGTTTCTAGGGAAACTTGCATGAAGAGGACTCATAATTTAGAACTCGAACTTAGAATATCGGATTATGAGTGAAATGAAAGAATAAATTCTTTATAAAAATTCCGTGTTTTCCTAATCTTTATAAATTCTAGCTTCTAAGTAGCTCAACTTACATAAATGCAAGATGGGTTAGCAAAGCGTAACCCATGCTGCTCAAACAATTGATGCGTTACGGCTACGCATAACACATCCTACGTTTAATTATGTCTGCCTACTTATATTATTTTTTTTTATATGCCAAAGCAAAACGCTCAATGCCAGCGAGATCTTTGTGAATCTGAATGTTGCAATAACTCCCTTGATTTTGCAACATTTCTCGTACGGTATTTGCCTGTCCTGCCATCATTTCAATGAGCCATACCCCACCTGGTCGTAAAAAGGTGGGAGAGGTTTCTATCAAATACCGGATACAATCTAAGCCATCAGAACCGCCATCTAAAGCTAGATGTGGTTCATGGTTAACGACTTCGCGCTGTAGAGTAGGTATGATGCTGGTGGGGATATATGGCGGGTTAGATACCATTCCACTGAACTGACCCTTAAGCAATGCTAGAGGTTCCCACCAAAAACCTTGATAAAAGTGAATGCGCTTTCCAAAACCCAAATTTTGGGCATTTGCCTTTGCAACTACAAGCGCCTCGTGACTGTAATCAACAGCATGAATGATTGCTTGAGTGAACACATCTGCCAATCCAATGGCGATCGCACCACTACCAGTTCCCAAATCCGCCCAGTGTCCTTGCTCTAAAGATACCGTTGTCTCACTTTCACCTGTAGCAGCAACAGCTAAATCGATCAAATCCTCTGTTTCTGGTCTAGGAATCAAAACTGCTTTTGACACAGCAATTTTATACTTTCGCCAAGGAGTCGCTCCTGCGACATATTGCACTGGTAAGTGTTCATTCAATCGCCGTTGCCAGAGTTTGTCTAGCTCCTCTAAAGATAACTTTAAAGTGATTTGGTTTCGGTCTTTAAAGGATTCCAAACGCAATACTAAGCTATCTAACCCAGCCAGCTCTTGTAGTAACCAATCGACTTCAGCTGGTGAAATATCAGTGGCGATCGCAGCTTCAATTGCCGCGTTCCGCCACTGCCAAAGTTGTAAACCAGATACAAACGATTGCTTATCCACCATGCCTCTATCTTAGGGCATAAGCTTTTTATTTTTTGGGAGCTACAGATGCGGCGGGTTTGGCAGATGGGCTTTGATTCGGAGCGGCGTTAGCTGGCTTTTGTGCGTTATTTCGCTTGCTAATGACATACTCCATACTTTCGGAAGACGGAACTATGGAAACTTGGCTGAGCCACGCATCATTTTTCTCTCTTAGAGTTTTAATAACTCCGTCTATGTCCACCACTTGAATATCCGCCTTGGGAACTTGTTGCTTCACCTGGTTCAACAAAGTTTGCGCGTCTTTCTGACTCAAAAACAGTGGAATCACTTCCTTATTATCAGTTTTCCGTTTAACAGATACATAGCCCTTTTCAGGGGATCTAACAATAAAAACAGGCACGCTGGGGAACTGCTTGACTTCTTTACCACTTTGGCGCAGAAGTGTCATCGCCCCTTCTATATCCTGCCTTCCAGGATTAAAAGCAAACACAAGGTTGTCTGGTTTCTTTTCTTGAAGTTTCTTATAAATAATGCCCAAGGGGACTGGTGTCACTTGTAGGCTTTTTAACATTTCTGCCATTTTCGGGTCCTTGCCTTTAACATTGCGCAGTTCGTTAATAAAAGCCTGAGCTTCTTGCCCACTCATGAAAACGTCGGTGACTGTGGCTTCTTTCTTTTGAGCATTTTGCCCATTCTGTGCGTTGTTAGGTACAGTACGAGTGAGAGGCACACCTTGGTTATTAGTAATCAAAAACACAGGTACTGGATCTAATTTTTCTTTTATTTGTTGTTCTGTCAATGCGAGCACTGGAGCATTTCCGCTAAAAACTGTTGCCAGCAGAGTGCTCCCAACTAAACTCATGGTTGTGCCCCAACGAACTAATAAATTCATGACTGCTCCTCGCATCAATACATCTGAAATCAGGTTTGACAAATAGTTGGATTTGTACAGCACCAACTAGTTTTAGTTATACTAGCCTCTTTATTAATTGACTGTGCTGTTGTTGGTGTTTCAATTTCGCCTTATTCCGAATTGCGTTTCGACTATAGAGGCCTACTATATGTTACAAGAGCGGCGAAAACTATCCTGTTTATTTGAGGTGCCATATGCCATTTTATTGGCTGTCCCAGCTATAGTTGACGACAATGAATCTTATATCGTTCCTTCTACGGTTGCTGTAAAATGTCTCAATATTGACTCATTTTTTTAGTTCTCTAATGACTTACTGCTTTTAGATACGTTTCCCTAGTAAAAAATAAATAGCAAAGCAGCAAGATGAAAGCTTCCGAGAAAATATGTAACTTCAGTGTACAGACCTTGACAAATTAAACTAATAGTAAAAGTAAAGTTAAACTTTAATGTTTTTGATTTATTTTTTTGATAATTAATGTTCAAAAGAAGAAATTCATTTATATATCTAGGGTTTGGTAGTTGATATTACCAATTGAATAACACCTTGTTCCAAAGCAAGTACGTTACCTAGCTACGCGATATTCTGGTTGTTGTATACTGTTATATATAAACTCTACTAAACATTGCTCTGATAGACTAGTTTCAAGTTTTTTACGAAACTCTCATATGACATAGTTCATTCAGATTAGCATTCAAACAGGAAGTCGCTAAGGATTTGGGGGTATGATTTCACACAGAAGCAAATTCTATACTTTCGGAAGATAGTCTCATAGCAACTTCGTATAGCCACCTATCAATTTTTTCTCTTACATAACTTACATAACTTAAAGAACTTTATCTGTGTCTGTTATGTGAGTATCAACCTTGGGAAGATTCTGCTTGGTACTGCAATACTTCGTTACTTCGTTTATCAACTTCCTAGCTCTTAGGTCAAAGGGGAAACACGAAGCAATGCAGTTTATTTAAATATATCCTTTTTGCCAATAGCCAATTGTAGTAACGCAAAAACCCTAGGTCATAAGACAGTATCTAGGGTTCATTTATTCGCTAGAAGATATCGGGATGACAGGATTTGAACCTGCGGCATCCTGCTCCCAAAGCAGGCGCGCTACCAAGCTGCGCTACATCCCGGTTAAGTCACTTTCATAATTATATTACGCTTTTGTAATTTTTGCAAACCCTCTGTTTGTTCAAACTTTGAATAGCATATTCTTACTTAACCCTTGGTATGTCTCTGGTAAGAACTACTTCTGTTTTCCTGCACTTTGAAATGACGAAAGTCAAAGATGACCCTTTGATCTCTGTGGAAAACAGCGTTTCAAGAGCGAATTCTAGCTTATTTGGCAATAAAAGCGACTACTGTGTTTGCTGAAACATTTAGTGAGGGTACCAAAACATACCTTTGATGCCTTCTGGATCGGACATGAATCCCAAACTCCGGTAAAAGTCTACAACATGGGGGTCAGCAAAAAGAGTGACATTGCTGATTTCTTCATTTCTAAGTTTTTTAAGCACATATTTCATAAGTGCCTTACCTAGTCCTTTACCTTGAAAGTCTGGATGGACTACGACATCCCAAATTGTCGCATTAAAGGCATGATCTGATGTTGCACGAGCAAAACCAATGAGTCGTCTTTTGTTTCCTCGCACTTGCCACATAGAGGCTACGAGAAAACTATGCTCAATAGCTTTTTTTACTTTTCGTAGAGGACGACGTGACCAACCAACTGAATCACATAGTTCTTCTAGTTCATACAAGTCGATGTCTCGCTCAGTGCTAAAAACTATGCGAGTCTCGTGCTGATGAGGTGCGCCAACACTACTAGAGCTTGAGTTGCCCACAGTTTCCACTGCATACTCTTCAAAGGGTGTTGTTTTGGTTGTTGAGGTAGCTTCTGATGTACTAAACCAAGTTTTCCAAAAACCCATGCCAACGCGGTTCGGGTAGTATAACTGAATTAGTTTCCACTGAGAAGAGTGCTAAGTCACGCACTACCAAACTACCCACCTTTATACCCCTTACACACATAACTGCTTATATGTTTTCAGGATTTTTAACGACAGTAGTCAGGGAACACGTGTTTCACACTAATCTTTTTCAACTTTAGCATTTTGTTGTAGAGCCAAGGAGAAATTAACTAAAACGGAAGTATTCGAGAGTCAATTGTGTATGGATCCTATAACCAACATACATTTTAAAGACTCTCAATTGTCGATGTACGGTGTGTAGAAGTGTACGGTAAATGACAAAGTTCCCCCAAACCCTTACACTCTTACCTCCTGGTTAGCACAAGATATTGTGCCTCCACACTCTGACACCCCTAATTTGTCTCAAACAAGTGAGTCTTACCCTCAATGATGGCTTCTGGTTTAAAATCTTCAACAATGGAACTCCTCAAACGGTTTAATCGAGCTTTTCCCGAGTTTTATGAGCAATTTGTGAGCAGTGAAATTCAGCTGCAAAATTTGCGGCTAGCCCACCATTTATATGAAACCAGATATGCCGTTATAGATCTCAAACCAGAAGGTAGCAAAACTGCCTTGTATTTTGCTTATCGTAACCAGTCTTTTCTTCTGAGCGATATTTTTGGTGTGCTGGCTGCTTACGGGCTAACAATTCATGGTTTAAGCCTATATGGTCAAATTCGACCACCCATGTTAGTTTTTATCAAACTGCTGGTGTCTCGGGGTAGCAAAGCTTTGACAGAGAAAACCTCAGAAAATGTCTGCCGTGCCATTAGAGAAGCTTTAGGGGGGCGTTTTGAGGTAGAAGAAATGCTAGCAGTAGAATTCAATCTCAATACTGGCTTAGACCAGGTACAAACTGAGTTCTATGTCGATCCGGTTTTTCATCTTCCAGCTTTGGTGCTTGAAGCTGATAACCAACCAGGATTATTTTACAAAGTCATGTACGCTATATGGCAGGAAGACCTTTTAGTAGTGAATGCCAACTTACTCGTATGGCGCGGACGCACACGCCTTATTCTCTACCTGTTAGGACCAAATGAAAGTCTCATTCCGGAATATTTAGGTCACAAAATTGCTGAAGGAGTACGATATCGGTTATTGGGGAAGTGAGGTACCGCTTTACGTCTACAGTCATTTTCGCAGACGAAAAGCTCATCCATAGAGACCTCCCATCTCCCCTACTCCCCCCTGAACGGGGTACGATAGGAGTATGGCAACCATCGAAATCTTGGGCGTTCCACACGCATACGAGCTAACAGCTCCCACTTCCTACCCCCACACCTTAGTGTTTATCCACGGATGGCTCAATAGCCGTGGATATTGGCAACCTGTCATTTCCCGGTTGTCAAATGACTTTCAGTGTCTTTCCTATGATTTGAGAGGTTTTGGAGAGTCTCAGCCCAAGCTAAAAACTGATTTTAGTCGAGAACAAATTTATTTCAACCAAAGTCCTAAATCTGGTGGTGCGGTTGTGAATCCCTTTGATTCTCACTATACTCCGGCTGCCTATGCTCAGGATTTAGCAGCCCTGCTGCAACAACTCAACGTTTCTAGTGCTTGGTTAGTTGGTCACTCTTTAGGAGGCACGATCGCCCTTTGGGGTGCTGCCCAAATGCCTGAATGTGTCAAAGGTGCCATTTGTATTAACTCAGGTGGCGGAATTTATCTTAAAGAAGCTTTTGAGCAGTTTCGCTCGGCAGGTCAGCGCTTTTTGCAAGTTCGCCCCAGATGGCTTAGCCAAGTGCCTCTGATTGATTTACTCTTTTCCAGAGCGAGTGTAGCACGTCGTCTAGAGCGCAATTGGGCACGTCAGCGAGTGATTGATTTTGTTGTCGCAGACCCGGAAGCTGCTTTAGGAGCATTGCTAGATTCTACAACAGAAGAGGAAATAAATCGCTTGCCTCAACTTGTTTCTCAACTTAAGCAACCGATTTATTTCTTAGCTGGTGCGGAAGACAAGGTTATGGAACCAAAGTATGTTCGCCATTTAGCTAGCTTTCACCCTCTTTTCCGCTACTGTGGCGATAATTTTATCGAAATTCCTAATTGCGGGCATTTAGCAATGTTAGAACAGCCTGATGAAGTTGCTACCCACATCCGTTCTCTGCTTGTTAGTAAAGAGGAGCGTAAGCTCCAGGAGGGAGTTTCATAATAGGTGACTGGCGTTCAGTAGTCAATAGTCAAGAAGTACGATCCTGGATTCTGGACTTTAAGAAGCGGCGTGATACAATTCCATCACTTCGGTCAACGCCAGCCTAGACTGAACGCCTAGGGTGAGAGGAGAGGTATGACCTTTGTTGAGATGGTCAGCAGCAGCACAACCAATCATAGCGGCATTATCAGTACAAAATTTTAGAGGTGGGAATAGGACGCGTAGGTTCTCAGTTTCTGCTGATTGTTGTAAGTGTTGTCTCAAACCACTGTTAGCTGCAACACCTCCACCAACAGCAATCGTGGAAAGACCATAGTCTTTGGCACAAGCAATTGTCCTTTTAGTGAGGACACGTGCTACAGTTTCCTGAAAACTCGCCGCTACATCTGTTGTTGGCAAAGATTGTCCATTTTTCTCAAATTGCTGTACAAGCCGCAACACCGCTGTCTTTAACCCACTAAAACTTGCATCATACGGATGATATCCGCCACTTGGTAGGGAGACTTTTCCTTCTGGTAAGGTAAAGGCTCGTGGATTTCCCTCTTTTGCTAGCCTGTCAATTGCTGGTCCACCAGGATATCCCAAATGCAATAAACGTGCCACTTTATCAAAAGCTTCACCTGCCGCATCATCACGCGTTTCACCCAATGTCTCGTAGACGCCACAATCTTTGACATAAATCAAGCTTGTGTGACCACCAGAGACCAGTAAGCTAAGAAAAGGAGGCTCTAAGGTTGGCTCACTCAAATAAGTCGCGTAAATGTGACCTTCGAGATGATGGACACCTAAAAATGGCTTGTTATGTATCATTGCCAAGGTTTTGGCAGCAGTTAACCCGACTAACAGCGCCCCAACCAGTCCAGGAGCACAAGTTGCTGCTATCCCATCAATTTCGCTCCACTCTAGTTGTGCTTGTTCCAAAGCTTGGGCGATCGCCCCATTTATCGTTTCTAGATGCTGACGGGATGCGACTTCCGGGACGACTCCACCATACTGTTGATGGACTGGAATTTGCGAGGCAATAATACTACTTAAAACTTGACGATTGTTAACAATTGCCACGGCGGTTTCATCACAGCTAGTTTCTATTGCTAATACGGTTGCCATTGAGGAATTTGGTTGATAAGGACTTGTTTGAGAAGCTTTAACTTTTATTGACTTTAACTTTACTCGGTTCACGGGCAAGAGTATTATGACTTGCTAGTTCTGCAAATCAAGATTGTACAAGCCGCTTCGTTTTGTACAAAAAACTTTTTGTTTCGTAATGAAAGGAAACAATTCCATGCGTTGCTTGTTGGCTCTGATTTTAACGATTTGTGTTTGGTTCAACTTTGCCCCTAAAGCATTGGCTGTTGGGGCAGGTCTTGTACCTTGCAGTGAATCTCCTGCCTTCCAAGAACGGGTACAAGCTGCCCGTGCGACTAACTTTGACCCAGCTTCCGGGGAAAAACGATTTGAGCGTTATTCTCAGGAACTTTGTGGTCCGGAAGGTCTACCTCATCTCATTGTGGATGGTAGTCTCAGCCATGCTGGTGACTTCACAATTCCTGGCATTCTTTTCCTCTATATCGCCGGTTGGATTGGTTGGGTAGGTCGCGCTTACCTACAAACAATCAAGAAAGAAGGCGGAGACGTGGAATGGAAAGAAGTCAAGATTGATGTGTCAAAAGCACTGCCACTTATGCTGTCAGGCTTTACTTGGCCTGTAGCTGCCCTGAGAGAATTGCTCTCAGGCGAATTAACAGCCAAGGATGAAGAAATTCCCATCTCCCCACGCTAACAAGGATTTGAGATTTGTAGTGAGTTAGTAGTCAATCCAAAACTGCGGGAGTTTCCCTCTCAAAAGCCCAGACGCTACGCGCTCTTAAGTTTTTGTCCGCAGGATTCACCCGTTCGCGTAGCGTCTCCGATAGGAGAAGGGCGTTAGCGTTAGCGACGTACCCCTCAAGGGAACCAAGCTACGTGTAGCATCTCGCACAGTTAAAAAGCTTCACCAAAACGGAAGTGCTTCTTTGCTGTTGAAAAAGGTTTTCTCTCAAAGGGAAAGGCTAGCGCTAAGAGAGTTTCCACGCTATTTGCTACAACAGAGAAAACCTCTGCAATGCAGTGGCTCCCCATGAGCAACTGGCGTTTGCCAAAAGCGTACCCAAAGAGTTAGTGATACTTTTTGACAACTAACAAGCTAACAAATCACAATCCAAAATAGCTCATTCAACTCACTTATTTAGGAGAATGATTTATGGCGCAAAATCAGCCAGGTTCTTTCATTCAATATCTTTCTCTAGCACCAGTTTTGTTGTTCGCAAATTTGATTTTTACCGCTGTTCTGTTGATTTTGTTTAACTACTTCTTCCCCGACCTACTTTTCCATCCATTGCCGTAAATTACGGATACAAGTTAGGAGTTAGAAATTATGAATTATGGAGTCATAACTCATAGTTTATAATTTTAAACTCCTAACTCATAATTTTGCTCAAAATAGTGCTTTTAAACTCGTGATAGTGTAGATAGAGTAGGAGTTGTCAATACTTAAAATGATCGAAAACAACTAAATTAATTTTTATAAACTTCAATAGTAAAAATGAATTTTAGCTACAATTAACAATTATTATTAACTTGAAAATAATGCCACAATTCTATCTAGAGGCAAACATAAAATATGGCAGATATAGCGCAAGCAGTAGATGCATCAAAAAATCGCCCCAGTGACGCGAGAAATCGGGAGGTTGTCTTTCCTGAATGGCGCGACCCACAACGAGGCAACCTGGAAACACCGATTAACGCTTCTCCCCTAGTCAAGTGGTACATTAATAACTTGCCTGCTTATCGCCCAGGACACACTCCCTTCAGACGAGGACTAGAAATTGGCATGGCTCATGGCTATTGGATTTTTGGTCCATTTGCCAAATTGGGTCCGCTGCGCGATACGGCTAACGCCAACTTAGCTGGATTACTGGCAACTTTGGGTTTAATTGTCATTTTGACTGGTACCCTATCTCTGTATGCCAACAGCAATCCTCCTCAACCACACGTGACTGTCACTACACCCAACCCTCCAGATGCTTTCAGATCTAATGAAGGTTGGAATGGCTTTGCCAGTGCTTTCTTAATCGGTGGTGTTGGTGGTGCTGTAGTCGCTTACTTTTTAACTAGCAATCTGGGTTTAATTCAAGGTCTGTTTGGTTAACATTGTCGTCAATCCAAGGTGCGCGTGTCGCAAAGCTTGAGACTTTGTTGGTTTCTGAGTCCTTGGAAGCCACTGCCTTGCCCACAGAAGTTAAATTGGAGGAAACCTTCCATCTAAACCTCGGTGAGTTTTCTCTGTTTTTAGTACTGCGCGATTGCACTTGCGATCGCGCAGTGTCTAGACTCTTGAGAAGCAAGTAACATTGATGAATTATTAGACCAAGGACAGATGATAAAAGATAAAGGATGCACAGAAAAAGCAATGTTAGCCTTTTCTTCGCATCCTTCATTTTTTTTGCTTCGGCAGGAGAATAACGAGATGCTTTTCCCCTTGTCAGATGGTAATATAGGTGTGGATGGTCAAAACGTAGTGGTCTTTTTTTGCCCAAGTATAAAAACTGTAGGATGAAAAGTTCTACAATCTGAATGTAGTTCTAGCTCATCCAAGCAAGTCGCCATCAACACTAGTGTGTTTACTATAAGCAAGCTTTTGAGGAAAGAAAGTAGGTTTGATAGTCGCTTAACCTACAGAATAGAAAAAACTGACGTTACTAAAGGAGTAGAACTAGAGGAGTAGAAGTAGTGCTCTAGCGAACACTACTAGGATAGTAAGTGCCTTCCCGGAGAATCCTTATTGTTGTTTTCTTTAAGAGTGTCAGCCAAATATCGCCGCTTCTATAGAATTTAGAGCAGTTTCAAAATCGTCATTAACGATTTGAATATCAAATTCATCAGCGGCACGTATTTCTTCTTGGGCGCGGTGCATACGACGGGCGATCGCCTCTTCTGAATCTTGAGCACGACCACGTATCCGTTTCTCTAGTTCACTTAAAGAAGGCGGCAAAATGAAAATACTCAAAGCACTAGGATAAGAAGCACGTATCTGTCGTGCGCCTTTTAGTTCAATTTCCAGCACAACCCGCTTGCCAGAGAGAACTTGGTTTACTACGGCTTCCTTGGGAGTACCGTAATAGTTACCAGCAAATTCTGCCCACTCCAGTAATTCGCCGGCAGCCACCAATTGTTCAAACTCTCTACGGCTTACAAAGTAATATTCTTTGCCGTTAGTTTCCCCCTGACGAGGAGAACGAGTCGTCGCGGATACAGAATAATGCAGTTCCGGATGACGCTGTAGGAGTGCTCGCATTAAAGTGCCTTTGCCAACTCCACTCGGACCAGTCAAAATAATCAGCTTGCCCATATCTGGGCATTCCTGAGTAGTGGCACCACTTTTTTTGGTGGTTGTAAGTTGCATCATCCGCCTAACCTGTGAATCAATCAGTAGATACTATTTATTAGCCATGAGTAGGATGACTCTTGACCAACAGAATTTTATTGCCTGGGTGGACATAAAACTAGTTTAATTCACATGGTACTGCTGATATGGCGCTAAATAGGCGTGGGGCTGTAGATTTCCCCTTAGTTAATTATCTACAGCTTGATGGTGATCGCGGGTAATCACAAAGCGATTTGCTACCGTTTCTGGCTGAATCGCTGAAAGAATCACGTGACTGGAATCAGTGATGATGACAGCCCTAGTGCGGCGACCGTAAGTTGCGTCGACGAGCTGACCTCGATCACGTGCATCGGTGATAATCCGCTTAATTGGGGCAGACTCTGGACTGACAATGGCAACGACTCGGTTGGCAGACACGATGTTGCCAAAGCCGATGTTGATTAACTGAATGTCCATAAAAAACTGACGCTAAGCGTGGTGTGAAAAAGAAGCTTTCAAGAAACTATTCTCCATGTTATCCACAAAAAATAGGAGTTACAACGCTTAAATTAACGCTAGTCTTCGTTTTTGTGTACCGAATGCTTTTTTTTAGCAAATTCTTAGCTAAGTTTATTGAAAATCTACCAAAAGGCATAGATAAAGCCACTTTTAGTAAAGGTAATTACTTGAATTATTAACGTTTAATGGCTAGCCCCGTAAATAGATAGATATTAATTGTGTGTCATCTGTTTTGTGACTAAAAAACAGATACAAGAACACACCAGTTGTCCATTTAGAGGGCTCGTCTGCAGGCAAAACCCTCTAAATGCCTCTAAATGTTTGTAGGGAGAAAATTCTCATACCAATTGAAAAAACGATTGCTGGCAACGCCCTAAACTTTTGTAAGTAGTCGTCATGAACGAAGTGCACTAGGACGCATGAAAAAGTTTCTTATCTCCCCGGCTGGGGCGCTCCCTTGCTTTTTTTCAAGTCAACCCCACTTGAAATAAATATAGGATGGGAGGCGCGAAGCGTAACCCATGCTGTCTAGTAATTGATGTTGTCCTCAAAGGAAGACCGCATCCTACAAAAAATTCTATCTGGCGCCTACTTATATGTTATCAACCCAACTTACTATCTGCCGCATTCTTTTCTGTAATTGCTATCAGAATAACGTGAGTTCGACGAACTAAAAAACGGCAGGAGGCAGAGCAGGCAGGTGTTTTGGGTAAATGTCAAGTGAGGGTTTTTTCGGTAGATAAGTATAAGCAGCCAAACCTGCCATCAAATTGACTAAGAAATTGAATACACTACGATGCCGAGAGTGTTCTATTTGGCACAAATTTTTGAGGTGGTCATTAACGGACTCAATTACTGCACGTTTGCGTAAAAGAATTTTGTCAATTAATTTGACCAAACGGTTTTTCATATTCTTTTTAGATTTCGTGACTAACTGTAACCCCCGTTCATATAGCTGTTCAAAAAGTTTTTGGGAGATATAACCTCTATCTCCAAATAGTTTACCAATCAAGTCCTTGGTCATGTCTGGAACTGGTTCTCGGTCATCAACATTTGCCGGAGTTAGTTTGAATGCCAGCAATTCTCCCTGGTCGTTAATAATCAAATGGAGTTTAAAGCCGAAGTGCCAACCCACCGAATTTTTGCCCCATTTAACTAATCCTTTAAAGACCTTGTGTGCATGAGCACGGCATTTATGACAAACTTCTATTGGCGTTGAGTCAATAAAGCTAATTCCTGTAATTTCACCTCTGCGTCTATGTAAAAAACAACATAACAACATTAAGCACCAAGGCATTAACTCCACAAATCGTGTGTAGCTCACTAAGTTTGGGAAAGCTCCACGCCAACCCGGTAGCACTTGTAAGGTGTAAAACTCCTTAAATGTTCGGTAGCCACTGCCGTGAAAGGCGATGGCAATAGTCATAACTTCACTTATATGCATCCTTGAGGCACTACGGCGTTCTCCAGTCATTGATGGTAGCTGCGGTGCTTGCTGCCATAACTTTTCCCATGATGAACAGAAATCATCTACCTCACAGAAAATCTGGGTTACGTCAAGCCGAGATACAATAGTGGACATCGCTGAGACACCTTGTTTATTTTTGCTTTTATGACAGTCTCAGCTTTTTTTGTGCCATTTTCAAGCCGTCGAACTCACGTCAGAATAGATCCAAATCCTATTCAATTCATGACAATTGATCAATCACTGAAAGCTGATAACTGTTAACTATTTTTTTGCAGTTCTTGCCATCTTTTTCGCAGTTGGTTCAAGTTGGGAGCATGACCGCCATATCGCCAGCTCACGTAAGCTTGGCAAATTTCATCTATGATCTGGGCAGTTGCAGGGGAATAATGCTGATATGCTCCTGTGGCATACTCTAGAGGTGTCTGTGCAGGATGTTTACCTAAGCCTTTTTTGGTTGCCCATTTCAGCATCTGTTGATATAAATTTTCCATGGGAGGCAATTTCAAGAGCGCAAAGCGATCGCGCCACTCTCGCCACTGTCCCCACCCTATCCAACTCAAAAAAGTGAGTGCAGTGGTCAAGATAACACCAGTTAATATACCTAGCCATCCTCGAGAAAATAAAGAGAAAAACCCAGAAAGGATTCTAGTTATCCAACTAAAGATTGCTCCGAACATATTATTTAGCAAACCTGTCACAGGAGAGGGTAACCACCCAGCAATCCAGGTCCACAACTGACGCACAACACTAAAAGTTTGATCATCCTCAATCGAAGGAGGAATCAGAGGATGATTGGGAATAGGATCAAAGGCAAACCAGCCATAATTAGGGAAATACACCTCCGTCATAGCATAAGCATCTGTGTTACGGACAATGTACATTCCTGTAAACGGATTAAATTCTCCTGGACTAAACCCAGCTACCAACCGTGCTGGTATACCAATGGAGCGTAGCATCACTGTCAGGACTGTGGAAAAATGGTCTGGGTAGCCTCCTTTATACTTGAATAAAAAAGCTTCTACCAAGTCTTCTTTGTCACTTAAATATGGCAAGTCGGCAGGATTTTTGGGAAGACTATAATGTTGCTTCAGGTACTGAGCTAAGTACAGAGCCTTTTCATAGGGTGAATCAAGAGTTTTTTGCGATTTGCCGACTCTTTCAATGTTGTAGTTAGCAAGTATTTCTTCGGTGTGTTGCTTGACTTTATTAGCAACTGCAGGGGAAATTTGCAAATAGTATTTTTTTATACTTTGTGGATATAGGGTTGGGGCTTTCCCTAACAAAGTGCGATCGCGCTGTGGGACTTGCGAAATAACTGTATAGGTTAGATCTTCAGATAATTCCACGGGCGATCGCAAAGAGCCTTCTGTGTCTACAGCAATTATTGGTGTTGGGAAGTAAATTTCTTTGGGAGAAGCCAAAGCAGGAATCAAGTTTGGCAAGTCCGACACCACTGTGTACGTTTGTACTATTTCTTCATTCTTTCCAAGAAGACCTGTGAAGGGGAGAAAAAATTGGTAAGCCCAAGGCGATCGCTTGAGAGTTTGTACTTGCTCGTTACGAGAAATTTCCCATCCTTGCCCTGTATAGTGGTCAAACGCTAGTACTCGCCAAAAACCCGAGCTTTGTGATCGCACACGCATAACGACCTTGGGTTTCATCATACCGCGCAGGTTCTGGTTGATTCGGCTGTTAAAACCGTAATAAAAACTGTCGTTCAATAGTCCTGGTTCACCAATTTGGTTTCCTTCTCCTCCATGACTCTCACCACGATCTTGATTTTTGCTATGACCTTGACGGACATAACCACGATTAATGATGCTACGCCCCGTAAAATCGCCTTTAATGTTTATAGGAGAACTTACTGGGAACATTCGCAACTGATATCCAGGAAACCGGGGCAAAACAGCAAAAATTCCCAGTCCCAATCCCACAACAAGAGTAAAAAGTAAAAAATAAAATGTAAAAAAATGTGAAGATGATTTTTGATTATGATCTCGTTCCCAGGCAGAGCCTGAGAACATTTTTAATGGCTGTAAGCCGAGGCGGGAACGGTAATCTAGTACTAGGGTTGGTAGGGCGATCGCTAGAAAAAATAGCAGCACTGGAGCGAATGCTAAAGTTTGACTCAGCGTAGCGGCAACACCGAGCAATATCAACCCGATGACAATTGAGTATCCCAGGTCTTTGCGGCGAGGCATATCAAAACTGTGAAGGACTTGGAGTTGAATTAACAACTCTGCCAAAGCCAGTCGTGTGTCATTCAACTCGCCAAACAATCGCCCAAAGAAAGCTCCCAGTGCTACTAACATTCCTATGGCGATACAGAACTTAACCGAGACATTGCGGTTGTGACGACGGTAGTAACTCCAAAACGCGCCTACCGTTGAAAGTGGTAATGACCAAAGACTGAATTTAGTCTCACAAGCAGTATCCGTCGCTACAATTCCTACAATTACCAACGCTAGCACGAGCACCCGCAAGCTAATTGAATTTTCCACTTCCATCAACGGCGACTCCTGCATATTTTGCCGCCAGAAAAGACTTGCAGGTAGACGCCAACCTATCCTGGGTTTATTAAACATCTTAATGAGAAAGCAGTCTATGGGTATGTCAGTCAACAGATGATATGGACGCCACTGACACAAAACGAGTCGGTCAAACCGAACTCGTGTGTGTCTTCCTCATAGCAGCTTTCTGTAGACGCCCTAATGATCACTTCTGTAAAAATGGGGGATTTTTCAAAACCAGGATGTTTATTTCATATCAATGGCATTTATCTAACGTGGATTGCTAGCGATGGCAAACTTGTTTTTACACCGTGGGAACAATCACAAATAAAAGAGGTCGTTGGTCTATTTCTTTTAAATCAACTTCCAAGGTATAAGTCTGGTTGGCTTGTGTGTTGTGTAATTCTACACTTAAGCATCCTGGACTTGATGACTCAGCTGTTGCTTGTGAAGCATCTCCCTGAAGCTTCACAATTCCCTTAGAGGGTAACTCACTCTGAACTCTTAGCTTCGTCATTTCACCTTGAGTCTGGTATTCTACCTTAAGGGTAAGAACACCTGAAGATGTTAGCCATTGCCTTTCTACTACTGGATTGGTAGCGGAAATAGGCAAAGTCAGATTTTCTAGTAGCTGTTTTGCTGCTAGCAACGATAGCGCCATCTGTTGAGAAGGCTGTAAATCTGAGTAATTACTCTCTAGATTTGGCATAGTTTCTAGAGCATCCACAGAACGAGAGGGAGTTCTTAGCACCATACCTGCTAGGTCGTTCAGTGCTTGAGAATCGTTTGGGAAGAGGCTTTCCACCGCTTGAACGAGTTTTGCCCCTAAAGGTACAGAAGACGCTATCATCGCCTGGCACTTTTCCAGTAATTGCTGGAAAACTCTTTCTGGTAATGGAATCGGCAGATTCAGCTTAGATTGCTGTGCTGTCCAGCCCCAAACCGGAACTAATTCAATCGATGGATTATCTACGTACTCAGGGTATTCTGTAAGTTGACTTTCCCAAGGGAATAACGGTGGATGATTTTGAATTTGAAGTTGTAACCGACGTTTAAGGACGGCTTGGAAACGTTCTTGCACAGTAGGAGTTTCTCCCAGTTGAAAGGTTTGGGGTATAGATTTTAACTCAAAAACGCCACCGTTTCCAGCGGCGACTATTTCATTAAGATTTTCTACCCCTTCATTTTCCTTACAATTTACCAAGTTTTGCTCATTAGTTTGGGTATTTTTTGCCAACAACCAAGTGAGTAACTGGTCTTGTAAGGATTCTGAGTCACTATTCATGAGTAGATGCACCCGATCCGGACACTAAGGAGTTACGAATTTCCCAAGCTTGTTCAAGAATTTTAAACCACCGTTTTTGCAGTTGTGCCATTGATAATCCTAAAGTTTTTGCAATTTTTTCATCTGGATGACCTTGTTGTTTCAACTCTAATAGAGACAGTTGTTTATCGTCGAGTTGAGCCGTATACACTTCCCATTGCTGAGGAGTCAAGCCCAAATTCATATGCAAATCTGCTTCCAACCATTCGTGGACTAACTCCCAGCGATGGAGTAAGGCAAACCTGATCAAATGATACTTAAAGCGCTGCTGTAAATAATCTCGCTGGCGAGGAGTTAACCCCAAAATTGACTCAATTTCCTGCGCTGATAAATCTTGAAGGCGCAGGGCAAAGTAATCAGCACAATCAGATTGCTGCCGCTCTTCCAGATAATTCATGAGTTCAGTAATCACGACAGAGCGTAACGTATCTTCTTGGGGTTCTGGCTCTGGTTGTGTTGCCATTGCCGATCGCAATTGCTGCACTGCTGGATCTTCCCACGAGCCATCAGCTTCGTTTCCACTACCTTCGGCTGCTTGTTCTATGTCTACACAAGTTTCGGGTGGTTGTTGCTGGGAGAATGTTTGTGCCCGAAGAATAATGAGCTGTTGCTGACGTCCTGGTAAGGGAATTCGGCGCTTGGCATAGCGTTCAGTAAATGCCATGTATTCCGCTAATTCCAAAAGACTTTGGGGACGATACGTGGCACCCAGTTGGTTCTCCCGTCGGAAGGCGTTTAATGCCTCTAGGTAAAAACTTTGCAGGAAATCTTCAATGACGACAAGCCGACCTTGATAGCTCAATTGTCTTTGAGGAGGATTGATGTAACGATAGATAATCGCACTCAAAGTACTATGTAATTCTATTCTGCCTCGATTAGAACCCAACTCGTAGTACCTCAGACACTGTTGCAACCGATGTCGGGCAAGGGTCATTGCAGAATTTTCCACAGCACCAGCAGCTTGGATTCGCTTGCTTTCACTGCAAATTCGATAAACTTCGGCAGCAATTCGCGTTGCCACATCGCGGCAATTGTGCTCCGAAGCTTTGGTTGATTGCTGAAGCTCCTTGAAAAGGAGTTGAAATATCGCCTCCACGCCGATAGAACTTACTCCCTGAATTGTTATGGTTGCGGCTGAATTCATAGTCTGGTGTTTAAAAAGACCCTAACATACTTAAGTACCGCCTGTAAGACTGAGAGATTGGGCCGAGGATTTTGCGTACAAGTCAAACGTGCCTCAATCATCTGTTATGGGATTAGGCTGGATTTATGATTCCCGAATCTTGTTTGATTGTTCGCTCTTCATAGATGTTATAGCCACTACCCAGTAACCAGTTTACAGGTCATTATGGATTTACAAGCACAAATTCAATTGCTAATTGACAATGCACCCCAAGATGGTGTTTCTCCGCAACTTGTCACAGCAATCGCTCCTGCCCTTAGCGCGATCGCTCAGAAATTACGCCATTCCCAGTACTATATTCTCCAAAACATGGAAGAGGGCTGGGTTTTGACTACATTGAGCAATCGCGCAAATCCACAGTTGGAAAAGCGAGTGATTTATGCTTTTCCTACAATACAGGATGTCCCAGCGAGATCATCTGCTGGGCTTGACCCTCGATTGATAGCTGCACCCATGCCTGTGACTCACATTTTGTTCCAACTGGTAGCAATGGAACCCGTAGATAGTATAGTTTTTTTTGAAACTCCTGGCACTAACACTGACTCAATTGAAGTCCGACGAGTTGACCTGCAAAACTTAATACAACAGCAGTTGCAACAAAACCGAGTAAAAAGAGAAATTCCTCCGGATCTTGCATAAATTGTTATTCGTATGGAGTTGGTGGGAGTTAGTCGTTAGTAGCAATTTCTACTAACTTTTCTCAATAGCCCAGATGCACTCGCGTTCAAGTCAGAGATTGCCCAAAAGCAATCTCCGCTCAGGAGAGCTACTCTGTTAGGAGAGCCAGCGCGTTCTTGGAGAGAAATGGCTCTCCAAGACCACACTGGCTCACTACTCACTACTCACCAGTCCCTAGAAAAGCCGACTGAGTACGTAATCAGCCATTTCAATCAGGGCTTGGCGAGATTCAGAGGATGAAAGATCTGCAAGAAGCTCAACAGCTTGGTTTGCATGCTGCTCAGCTAACTCTCTCGCCCTTTGAATTCCCTTGCTGTCATGTATCAAGGACATGGCTTGCTCTAAGTCCCCTTCCTGGGCAAATTCTCTTTCTATCAGGACTTCCAGGTAAGGTTGTTCTTCCAATGCAAATAAAACAGGTGCGGTCAGATTACCACTTTTCAAATCCGAGCCTGCTGGCTTACCTAAGGTATCTGTCGAACTTGTGAAATCTAAGATATCATCTACAATCTGGAACGCTAAACCAAGATGGCGCCCGTAGCCATACAAATGTTCGGCTGTTTCTTGGGGAACTTCGCTAAGCAATCCGGCTGCTTTCGAGCTATTGGCAATTAACGAAGCTGTTTTGTAATAACTTTTCTTGAGATAAGTCTCAATCGAAATGCTCGTGTCAAAGCGACTTAGTCCCTGCTGAATCTCGCCCACTGCCAAATCCATAATGACCTCTGACAGCAGTTTTACCACCTCCAAATTGTCCAAGTTGGCTAGGTACCAAGAAGATTGAGCAAAGAGAAAATCTCCTGCTAATATTGCTATTCTGTTGCCAAATAAACTGTGAACTGTGGGAACACCACGCCGCATCTGGGATTCGTCCACGACATCGTCATGCACCAAGCTTGCTGTGTGAATCATTTCGGTAATCTCAGCTAAGCGTCGGTGACGAGGCGTAACGTCTTGTTCGAGCATTGTGGCCCGCGATATCAGCAGGACGATCGCCGGTCTTATGCGCTTTCCCCCAGCTCCAAATAGGTGTTCGGCTGCTGCACAAAGAATAGGGTGACCGTTTCCAACTAGTTGTTTCAAGTTGTCTGCTAGTATTTGCAGGTCGGCTTCCACAGGGGAAAAAAGAGAGGTGGCTGGGGTCATGGATGGGCAGACTCTGGCTTTATTTACGAAAGTTTACATATCCTATACTCATTTTAAGATAACCCTGTGTCAGCGCAAACTTTTCATGAGTCATTATTCATTAGTTTTCTCCCTAGATTTCCCTAACTCTTCACTCCTTCGGTCTGTTTGTCTTATCAAGAAATCTTAAACAACATCTTGAACAACAGTTGTTGATTTTCTTTCAATCAAAAATTATACTCGCATACTTAGCCGTATATTTCCTAGTATAGATGACATATCCAATACTTTGACTTATGAGTGAACAAATCCCACACAGATGCTTAAAGCTCTATATCTTGACAAAAACTTGATTTTCTGCAGTGCACTCTTGAAGTAAAGCTAAAAACCAAGCCTAAAAAGCTTCTTGCGACTTACTTGTCACCCATTACACATTACTTATTTGTTTTGAGAGAATAATTGTTCTAAGTCTTGTCTAAGCTACTATAGAAAATTTCAAATTTAGCAGAAAAATTGGCTAAAAAGTCAGGTTCATTGTGTTACGCTAAAATCTAGGGATTTCAAATTTTTGAGATATTCACTCCCGGGAAGAAAATCATTTTTAAGTGTTTTTACTTATCTGGTGAAGTGAGTCTGAATAAAACATAGTGCACTGAGACCAAAGAATTTATTTCATTGGTTCAAGTCTCTATATGTAAAGCTCTAAGGTTAGAACCAAGCGCTACCCGTAAGGGGAGGTGCTACACTTCTTCAGCGTAGCAAAAGCGTGCGCCTTGCAGTGCAAGGTATAGTGTTTACGGAAAAGTGCAGACTGGATAGACTGCTGAGGCAGTAGTTTAGAATCGCTGTTTGGTGATTTGACTACTGCCATAGGTGTAGTCTGCAAAAAAATAAATACAGAAGAGTTTAGCGGAGAGAAATATTCCTCTACCGTAAGTTTTGCCAAGCAAAAAAACAGTTACCAAGCATGACTTTGTGTATCTGTCGTTCTGCTAATTTTACTCGATTTTATATTCCTTAGACAGAAGTACTGGTAGAAAAAATGATTTACGGAAAGATGCCTATGATGATTTTTATATTAGCTTCTGGTTATTTGTTTGCAGTTTACTTATTATTAGCACTAGCAAAGAAAACCGGAAGAAAAGGGACTCCTGCAAGTGGTTCTTTGACCTCTCAAGGAAAGCACAAACAGGAAGTTTCAGTAGCGCCTAAGGTGAGTGAAGCAACAAGCCTTCACTAAGCGTTATTATTCAGTCAGTCATCAGTCAAAGGTAAGAAAACTTTTACTGATGACAAATGACTTGTAACTAGCTACTGGAAACAGCTGGATTTATTAACTGTACTGCCTCAACCATTGGAGTGTGTCCCAGCCACTGTATGGAGGACTGGGCAAATTGTTGTGGACAACCACTTACAGCAAAGCGAGTTGGCATAGGTGGATGGTTATTGTTCAAGCCTAGGATATCTAAATCCTTGGCACAAGCAGCAACAATATACTCTGCCGGATCAACAAGCTTCACGTGTGAGGGGAGAAGCGATCGCAGTACAGGTGCAAGGTGAGGATAGTGAGTACAGCCGTAGACTAGAGTGTCAATTTCCTGCTGTAACAGTGGTTCTAAGTATGAGCGTGCCACTTGTAGAGTGTAGGGGTCATGAATGCGGTTTTGCTCAATCAATGGAACAAACTCTGGACAGCCTACCTGCCAGACTTGAACTTCGGGATTTATTTCCAGAATAGCACGGCGATAGGCATTGCTTTTAGCAGTCGCTGGAGTTGCAATCACACCAATACGTTTTCCACTTTTCACTGCTGCCTTTGCCCCTGGGAGGATGATGTCAAGGATTGGTAGAGAAAACTCCTCACGTACTGTCTCCAGAGCGAGTGCCGAACTCGTGTTGCAAGCCATAACAACCATTTTTACCTGCTGCTGTTGCATCCAGGCAAGGATTTCCCGCATAAATTGTACAATTTCTGCTTGCGAGCGGATGCCATATGGAACTCGAGCTGTATCCCCAAAGTAAATGATTGATTCATTGGGGAGTTGGCGATAGAGTTGACGCAGTACTGTTAAACCACCCACACCACTGTCAAATATGCCAATTGGGGCACGTTGGGGTGCTTGAGAAAAATCGTAAAGATTGCTTTCAAAGAGAGAAGATGGAAACACAAGCAGATACTGAATAAAGTTTTTGAATTTAAAGATACAGGATTATTAGGATTGTTAGTTATTCTTGACCACCAAACCTTCTCAATGACCCAGACGCTATGCGATCGCCAGTCGTCGTGAGAGCGGGAAAACGGCACTTGCTTCTCCTTACGGAGACGCTGCTTTGAACAAGTCGGCAGAGCCGGACGCCCTTCTCCTATCGGAGACGCACTCGCGTTCGGGTGAATCGGTGCGGATACGCTCCGCGTTCGCCGAAGGCGTGCGCTTTGCGCTAACGCCAGTTGCCGTGAGAGCGGGAAACCCCTTCGGGTAACGCTCCTTTGTCGCTACCGCTTCTCCTATCACCAGACGCACTCGCGTTCGCTAACGCCAATTGCCGTGAGAGCGGGAAACCCTCCTGCTTTCACTGGCTCAACGGACAGTTTGCTTCTGATTGCAAAGGCGATGCGCGTAAGCCTGCGGCACGCAGAGCATTTCTACAGGTTGGGAAAACCTTTCAGCACTGTCCTCGCCAAGGCAGTCGTTCACCACGAACTATCAACATTTAGCCACTAACGATGAACCATTCCATAGTTTGAGAATTTGTCAAACACATCTATCGCTGGCGCAAGTATAGTAGTATACCATTAGCAATTGCTTCTGCCATGCGATTTTGGTATTCTGGGCTGCCTAACCTAGGATTATCCTCCTGACCAGTCATGTAACCTGTTTCTACTAAAATCGAGGGCATAGAACTTTTTCTGAGAACGTAGAATCTTGCTTTTCGCACTCCTCTGTCCTTGAGGGTGGGGATACTTTGGAGAATAGTACTGTGCACGACACGAGCTAGACCTAAACCGCTGTCATAATAATAAGTCTCTAAACCATTCACATCAGGACGACCATCAACAGAATTCGAGTGGACACTGACAAACAAATCAGCATTGGATCGATCTGCTATGTCTACCCGTCCTTGAAGTTCCACGAAATAGTCAGCATCGCGTGTTAGCACCACCTGTACACCATTTTGCTGTAGGATGGTCGCTATCCTACTGCCAATGGGTAAAACAACATCTTTTTCCAGCAGCCCACCTAAACCAGGAGCTCCAGAGTCTTTACCACCGTGTCCAGGGTCAACAACGACGACAACTCGACCGTTAGGCACTGGAGGACGGAGCTGTGGTTGTGGCATAGGCAGGGGATTGCTCGTTATTGGTGGTAATGGTCGTGGATTTGGTCTTGGTAAGGGAGGTAAACTAACGCGGGGAGTTAAGGGAGAAAACGAGCGTTGTAATTCCAAAGACAAAAGCTGACCACTCAGTTGGTTGAGTTGCCCTATTTGCACACCTGCTGCCGGTTGGATGTAGACGACAACAGTGCGGGGGTCTTGTTGTTGCAAGCGTACCCTGAGAATGGGACTACTAGCATCAAAATTCGGACCTCTAACAGCAGCAGCCAATTTAGCATTCGGAATAGTGATGCGGAACATACTAGAAACCCTGTCCCAACCACCATTAGCAGAGAGAGGTTGGTCGCCTTTGATCAGCAGTTGGTTACCGGAAGCAGTCAGTTCCACAGACTGAATTGTAGATAGTGAGTCGCTGGTTGGGGATGTTAGGTTAGGGTTCCGAGAGTTTACACTCCCAGTCGTCATGTCTGAGTTAACAAGTGAACTACTATTATCTCTGGCATCTCTAGACAATTTGTTTCTATCACCACTGGGCAGAATGACCAAACCGCCAAAACTACTCGTGCTTGCTTGCCAGTCAGGGCTATTCTTGTCTACCCATAATGTCATACGCACACCAGGTGTTGTTTTTAGTTGAGTAAATTCAACTCGTTTCACACCATACTTATTGATTGGCACAACCTGCTGTGATAAACGTGGTGAGAGAGCCGCATCAAGTATATCGATGTTAACAGCGCTCTTGTCACTGCTGCGAAATATTTGAATTCGAGGGCTTCTCCCATTTGTGCGAACAAACAAACCGTCACCGGTAACACGCAGACTCTCAATTTGAGTCAATCCTTGAGCATTACTGGTAACTGTTTCTTTTTGTGTTGACCCTTCAAGAGTATTGACAACTGTATCATTATTATCTACAGAGTTATTATTAATACTAGTACTTTGATGAGCTGTGGAGTTAGAGCCAGACCTCACCACACTATAGACGTTGAAAGAAGTGTTGGGAGAAGATGAAGCGACTTGTTCAACTTGTGGCGTTGGTAATTGTACTATCCAGCGACTGGCGGTTTTCCCTTCAAATTTCACCTGCTTTGGGTCGAGAGTATAACCGGGAGTAAGTTCAACAACGATACGGGTTGTTTGTCCGTCAAACTGACCAACCCGAACAGCACGAATTGCACTACTCTTCACTGGCTGAATCAACTGCGGACGTCCAGAGTCAGTTCCTGGCAAATCAATCACCAAGCGTGTGGGGTTGAAGACAAGTTGCGCCTGAGGTTGAACAGGACCTTCGGTGTTAATTTCCAATTGGTTTTGACTGGCATCAAAACGCCAAGACTGTAGTTTTGCTGCTTGAGCCGGCGACAGAAGCATGAAGATAGCAGTCATTGCAAAAGTACCGGGTAATAACCAATTGATTTTCACAGTGTTTTCTCCTGATTCGTATTTCTAAAAGCCGTCATGATTTGAGAAGAACCCAGAGTACAGAATGCAGAACTGAGCTTGGAACCCCACAGTGTATGCTGGGAGGTTGGAAGTACAGGCGAGTTTTGATGCTTGTTTCTACAATTCACCCAGTCACACGCAATACACACGTGCTGAATTCTGACCGAAAGCAACGGAAATTTCCGGCTCTGCTTCTGAGTTTTTTCTTGGTCAAAGTTTCGGTAGATCCTCACACCGTCACCGCTCAAGCCTTGGCTGCAAAAACTTTGATAACTCGTATAAAAATGTCAATAGCACTCAAGTGTGGCATGATCGTCTCATTTTTTTATGCTTTTATTGCACAGAAAATGTAGTTTGCAAAGCATTAGATTACACCAATTTAAAAATAATAGAGTAGTCAATCTTGGTCATTTCTACTTAACTCCATCAGAACTTTATATTTGAGTTGTGTGATTCCTAGATATCTTAGAGGGTGTTAACTGATGTGGTAAAGAGAGCATATTGTCTGGAATAGAATCTAGAACATAGGGCGATCGCATCAACAGACGACTCATGTTGTCAAAAATTATATTTAATATTTAAGAAAAAGAGTAGTTTCAGGGAAGCAACATTCCAGCGTCAGCGTAAAGGAGTCTGAGGCACAATGCATTGCGTCTGTACAAGGAAAAAAGTGTAAGACAACTTCAAAAAGTATTCCTCTACACTCTCTATTACCCTACACCCTTCATAGACAATGTCAAAAATAATGTCCAAAATAAAAACCGGAACTTAAAGTTCCGGTAAAGAGGCTTTACCAAGCCAGTACAAGAGTTTGTCGTCTGGCTTCTGGGGTGATTTACTTTTGCTTTAAGTACTGGAGGACACCACGAGCGATCGCCTCTGCCATTTGATTTTGATACAGCCGATTTGATAGTTTGGCAGCGTCCTCTCGACCAGTGAGATAGCCTGTCTCTACTAAAATTGCAGGCATAGAATTTTTTCTAAGGACGTAGAATCTGGCTTTGCGCACACCACGGTCTCTAACATTAACGCTCCGGAGAATGCTGTTATGAACGATACGAGCTAGGCTTAGACCGCTGTCATAATAGTACGTTTCTAATCCACTCACCTCTGGACGATCATCACCTGCTGAGTTAGCGTGGACACTGACAAAAACATCGGCATTGGCTCGCTCTGCTATGTCAACCCGCCCCTGAAGGGTAACGAAATAATCAGAATCACGTGTTAGCAAAGCTTGTACACCATTTTGCTGCAAAATCTCTGCCACCCTTTTGCCAATAGGCAAAATAATGTTTTTCTCTTGAATTCCCCCAATTCCAAGTGCGCCTGAGTCTTTACCACCATGTCCAGGGTCAACGACGATGACAACTCGTCCCTTTGGAGCGCGAGGATTCTGGGCAGGAGGCTTGCTTGTTGTTCCTGATGCTAAAGGTTGTGGGTTTGGTCGTGGTATGGCAGGTAAGGCAATGGGCGGTGTGATAGAACGATTACGCTGCAATTCCAAAGACAAAAGCTGACTGTTCAGTTGGTTGATTTGCCCGATTCTTACACTTGCGGCTGGTTGGACATAGACAACAACAGTACGAGGGTCTTGTTGTTGCAAGCGGACGCGGAGAATAGGGCTACTCGCATCAAAATTTGGACCTTTGACAGCAGAAGCCAATTTAGCATTGGGAATCGTGATGCGGTACATACCAGACGATCTATCCCAACCAGTGCTAGCAGGTGAGAGACGTTGATCTGATTTAATGAGCAATTGTGTACCAGTAGCAGCTAGTTCCACAGACTCAATTGTCGAGATTGAGTTGCTTGTTGCTACCTCCACAACAGAGTTGGAAGAATTATCTGATGAGGTGTCGGAATCATTATTTTTGGTCAAGTTACTCGCGTAACGATTGGGTAAAACGACCAAACCAGCAGAACTACCAGAATTACTCGTGCTTATACGCCAGTCAGGTGTATCTTTGTCTACCCGCAGCGTCATCCGAACAGCAGGTGGTGTCTTTCGCAGTTGAGTCATTTCAACACGGTTGACACCATATTTGTTCACAGATCTATCGCGATTGCCAAAGTTAGGTGACAATGTGGCATTGGGAATGTCAATGAAGATAGTCTTGCGATCGCGGCTGCGAATGATTTGAGTCTGAGGATTTCCACCATTGGTGCGGATATAAAAACCGTCTCCTGTGACTTGTAGGCTTTCAACTTGAAGCGTTCCTTCTGCAACGACAACAGCCTTGGAGAACTCAGGTTTTTTTTCAGCTTCAGATTCTATTGTCACCGCATTGTAAACATTTTTTGGCGGTGAGATAACGACTTCTTCACTGCTTGAGCTTGGAGTTTTTGAGCTTGGTGATGGGGGCGAGGAAGCGGCTCTCTCAGTTTGTGGTTTTGGTAATTGTACAGTCCAACGACTGGCAGTTTTTCCTTCAAATTTTACCTGATTCGGGTCGAGGGTATAACCTGGCGTGAGTTCAACGACTATACGAGTGGTTTGTGGATCAAATTGACCGACCCGAACAGCACGAATCGCACCCCCTACTGATTGCGTCAATTGTGGACGCCCAAAATTAGTTCCTGGCAAATCAATAACCAATCGCGTCGGGTTGAAGACGAGTTGCGCTTGGGGTTGAACAGGACCTTCAGTGTTGATTTCCAAGCGGTTTTGATTGGCATCAAAACGCCAAGATTGCAGTTTCGCTGCTTGAGCTGGCGACGACAGCATCAACACACTAGTCGTTACAAAAGTACCAGGTAGTAACCAGTGGATTTTCACAGTGTTTTCTCCTGATTTGTATTTATGGGAGCCGTCATGATTTGAGAAGAACCCAGAACACAGAACGCAGAACTCAGCTTGGAACCTACGGTAGATACCGAGGGATTTAGTAATGAAGAACTTTTCTTTTCTCCAACATATGTATCAGGGACTTGGCAATACGGACGGATTTTGAAACCCGTCCTTACTTTCCACCCAGCCATACAGAATTGAGCATGAATTCTGATTCCTGAGTTCTGAGTTCTTTGTTGGGTAAAGTTTTGGTAAATCCTCACACTATCACCGCCCACACCTTGGCTTTGGTGCCACAAGCATCATTTTCTGCTTTGATAAAGACACAGTTATATCGGTTATCTTTTGGATACAATCCGACTCTGGTAATAGAAAAGCGTATCATTTACCTAATACCTATCAAGGTTTTACCATTAGGAGTAGATGTTGTTCTGTAGTAATCCTTATTAAGAACTGAAATGAAATAGTGGGACCAAATTCTAGCACACTGTTAACAATTTTCTATGCCGTTATGGCATTTTGGATTTTTGGATGTTGAATTATAGTTTGTGGATGATTGATTGACTCGTTAGTCACCTTTTTTTTGATTTTTCACGACTATAATCTTCAACCTAAAATTCCAAAGTGTTAGTCAATCCCAGTCAGTCTTAAATAAAGTCTAAAGGATAAAGAGTAAAAGACAGAATGAAACAGACAGGCAAAGGATGAAAGAAAAAATAGTTAGTCCTTCACTTTCTACTTCACCTTTTGTCTTCACTTCATACTTTATACTTCCTCTGGGAAAGCTACCCTCCGGAGGACAATTGCCAGTTCGTATTCCTCGACTTGAGGAGGGGGTAACTCGCTTCGTTTAGATGCCCGCAGGGTAGTGAGACTTCGATATACAGGAGCTATACAGAAGAGTTCGCCCTTGAGTGGCTGCCCGCAGGATTTCGCGGAAGAAACTGTCCTTCCCGTCGTAAGTGCTGCGCCTGCGGCAGGCATAGGCACAGCGTCTGGGCTGTTGAGAAGCAACTCCCGTCAAAGTGTCCGGTAAACTACCAATTTCATCCTTCACAAAGGAATTATTTATTTGGTGTGATTGCTGGTGGTTAATGCACCAATTGGTCATGCTGCTACTGTTTACTGTGGTGAGATTGACTGGTAGGTGCACCTGTTTAATTGCTAGAGAAATATCCAAGGTTGGATGGATATGAGAGGAGGAAGATGGAACAAAAATAACACTGCTAAAGTTGGTCGTCTTTAGAGAAAACTCCTAAAATTTTTAATTTTACGGGACGAAGATTGAAGGATAAAAGTTTCCATTAGTCATAACATGGTTACAAATTACTCATATTGGCAATTACTAAGAACGTAATACAGATCTAAGTACAGACGCTGTAAATATTGCGTCTGTACTCAAGACTTTTATTTAGTATCTTGAGACTCTGGTGATTCTAGTGCCAACGAATTTCCTGAGGAATCGTTTAAGATTAATTCCTCTGTTGCTGTAGATACTGTTTTTGGTTCTGGAAATACAAACCGTAAAAAGGGAGGCGCTAAAAAGGTTGTCACAATGACCATCATAATAATTGCCGCCTCCAAAGGTTTTGAGAGAATGCCAATAGAAGAACCAATCCCAAGAAACACCAATCCGACTTCGCCTCTGGGAATCATTCCCACACCAATTGCCAAGCGGTTGAGTTGAGTTTGACCAAAGACGCTCAAGCCAGTGACGACTTTACCAAGGATAGCGACGACTATCAGGAAAATCGCCATCACTAGACCTTCTCGGTTGCTAGGAATTGCTGGGTTTAAAACTCCTAAATCAGTTCTTGCGCCAACAGTCACAAAGAAAATTGGCACGAGCATATCAGCAATGGGGATAACTTGTTTTTGCAGTTCTACACGCTCATCGGTTTCGTCTAGGACCAAACCAGCAGCAAAAGAACCTAAAATTGCCTCTAATTGAATGGCAGCAGCAAAGTACGCCATCACAAAGGCAAAGATGAATGCTGGAATCACTAATCCACCACGAGTTTTAAGCTTGTTAGCAATTGCGACAAAGGTGTTACTGAAAATACTTCCCAGCACAATTGCGCCTAACAGGAAACTACTAGCGCTAATAATCAGATAAATGACTTTGCCTACATCCACTGAGCCTTCTTTTGCAAGACTTGCTACCACTGCTAAAACGATGATCCCCAGTACATCGTCAATGACAGCAGCGCCTAAAATAATTTGCCCTTCTTTGGAATTGAGACGCCCGAGTTCTGACAGTACCTTGGATGTGATACCAATACTTGTAGCAGTCAGAGCGGCTCCTGCAAAAATCGCCGGTACAGCTGGAACACCAAACAAAGTCATCAAACCCACTGTCCCAGCAGTAAAGGGTACCACCACACCGACCACTGCTACCACAGTTGCCTGGAGACCAACAGCGATTAAGTCCTTTATGTTTGATTCCAAACCAATTTCAAACAGCAGAATAATGACACCCAGTTCTGCTAATACAGAAATGACTTCAGACTGTGCTGTAAAGACGGCATTAGCTGCGTCTGGACTCAGACCACCAGTCGTTTGAAGGAAGCTCATGATCAGAGAGCTAGAGCTATTTGCCCCCCCTTCTGGAAACACCAACAGATGTAGGACAGAGATGCCTACTATCACACCACCTACCAATTCCCCTAAGACTGGCGGTAAACCAAAACGGCTTGATAACTCCCCGCCAACTTTACTGGCGAGGTATATAACGACTATACTAAGCAGCACTGCTGCCAGTACTAGTGAACTATCTGCTGTTTCAGTCGCGGTTGCCAACAAGGGGAATGAGAAGGTTATTGTATCTAACTGCATCGATTCTTTTGGAAAACCTTTCCCTTTAATTTACAAGTTTGTTGAAAGCAACTTTCATATGTGCGCTAAAGAAAGCATTTATAAATTAATTCATCGCGCCTGTTAATTGGAGAAGGCGCTGCCAATGAGACTCTGATACCGGCACTACAGATAGTCTAGTCAGGCGTAGTAAATCAAAACCTTCAAAGTTTCCGTCCTGCTTAATTTGGGTCAGGGTTATCGGCTGAGGTACTTTTCGTAAGGCTCGCACCTGGACAACAACCCGTTTGGCATCATTTAATTTTGGGTCGGGATAAGGTTGACTAGCTACCTCCGCTACACCTATCACTTGTCGCTCTTTGCCTGTGTGATAAATGAAAACCAAGTCACCAATTTCCATCGTACGCAGATGCTTGAGAGCCAATGGATTGTTAACTCCATCCCAAACTGTACTGCCATCCCGTTCTAAATCGCAGTAGGAATACTCTTCTGGTTCAGTTTTCAGCAACCAGTATGCCACAAATATTCTCCTTTAATTGTTTGCAGTTAACAGTCGACAATTGACCAAAGAAGCAAGGGAGCACGCAAGCAAGGGAGAAAAGAGTTAATGCACGTTAACTCACTCTCCCCCGCTCCCGACTTCCCAGCAAAGTGGGCTCCCCGCGCACCTATTTCTCGTGTGCTTCTCTGACGATTAACAATGAGCACTCAATAGTGAAGGATTAGCTATTTTTAGTTTCAAATAATGTAACTGCTTAGACAACTGACTATAGTCATGCCAAAGTATAAACACATCTCCTGTATGGAAGCACGATGAGCTGCATCTTGAGGAGGACCTAGGGAGTGTGTGTTGTGTGTTGTGTGTTGTTATCGATAAGTGGTTAGTTGTTAGTTACGACTAACCACTCTTAACTTTCCACAACTTAGCTAATCCCTATGCATTAATTTTTAGAGGAGTGAACGTTTTATGAATACAGATGTTGTATCTGGTTCTCAGTCAAATACTGGGATCTGGTGGAAAGTTATACCTTTAGCCTTACTTATATGCGTAAGTTGTAGCCAAGCTGCTTTGGCGCAACAGAAAGAGAGAATGTTGCGTACTTTGACGGTCAGTGGTCGTGGAATGGAGACAATTCCTACAACCCTATCTCAAGTCAGTTTGGGGGTGGAGGTTCAAGGGAAAACTGCGCAGGAGGTACAAAAAGAGGCGGCTCGCAGGTCGTCAGCGGTTGTGGCTCTACTTAAGAGCCGGAATGTAGAAAAATTACAAACTACTGGCATTACTCTCAACCCAGTTTATAGCTACAGCAATAACGTGCAGCGGATCACAGGGTATGCAGCTTCTAATATTGTGAGTTTTCGTCTTCCCACTGATCGCGCTGGAACTCTGTTAGATGAAGCAGTCAAAGCTGGCGCGACTCAAATTAGTGGCATTAGTTTTGTCGCTAGCGATGAGGCGATCGCCCTTGCTCGACAACAAGCCCTCAAAGAAGCCACTCAGGATGCTCAACAGCAAGCTCAAGCTGTTTTCAGTGGTTTGGGTTTCCAAGCTAAAGAAGTGGTTAGCATTGAAGTCAATGGTGCAAACGCACCTCCACCACCGCCACAGCCTCTATTACGTGCTCAGTCTGCTAAGCTAGCAGCACAAGATGTTTCTACCCCTATCGTTGGTGGTGAGCAACAGGTGGAAGCTACAGTCACATTGCAGATTAGTTATTAACGGCACTACGTGCAGTCAAGAGCCCAAAGCCCAAAGTTTTTTTGACTCTTGACCCTCGACTCATTTAGAAATTCTCAGGATTCATATCTACGTCAGCTTCATCAGCATCTCGTTTAGAACCTAATAATTGCAGTTGATCCACAAGGATGACGGGTGTGGAACGATTTGCTCCTGTGGCGCGATCGCTCCAAGTGTCAAATTTTAAGGAACCTTTGACAGCAATTTGTCTTCCCTTACGCACATAATCACCTGCCACCTGCGCCGTTTTTCCCCATAATTCAAGATTGAACCAATCAGTTTGTTCGCGGTCTTTTGTACGCCGATTTACAGCTAGTGTTAATTTACACTTGACGCTACCAGACTCGAAATACTTCATATCCGGGTCGGTTCCTACACGACCGATGAGAGTGACTATATTTATGCTCATATGCGTTTCATTCAGTACACTTGTACTTATTTGTTATGAATACCATAATAACTAATTGTTAAAGAACTAACAAAACGTTAAATAAAAAACAATGATAATTACATAGATAAAATGATATAAATTACTCTATAAAAACTCCAAAAGCATACGGATACACTTATGCAGCCGGAGAATATAAAACAGTAGAAGCTTGAGACTGGTTTAAAGATTAGAAAAAGAATATATGAAAAGATAATCTACTTTACTAGACTCAGGTCAAAAAAAGTAATAGAATCCTGCTCGATTCTAACTTGCGGTAGTAGTCAAAACGTATCGAATTAGGGGGCGTAAAGACGCGTGGGTCTTTTTAGTAAGTTTTCCTTATCGCGGGACATGGGTATCGACCTTGGTACCGCTAACACCCTCGTTTATGTATCAGGTAAAGGCATTGTTCTGCAAGAACCTTCCGTAGTGGCGATCGACCAAAACGAAAAGGTAGCACTAGCAGTTGGAGAAGATGCTAAAAAAATGCTCGGTCGGACACCAGGAAATGTGGTTGCCCTGCGCCCCTTGCGCGATGGTGTAATCGCTGACTTCGATACAGCCGAACTGATGTTAAAAAGCTTTATCCAGAGAGTAAATGAGGGCAAATCCCTAGTATTACCAAGAATTGTCATTGGTATTCCTAGTGGCGTAACAGGGGTAGAAAGAAGAGCAGTCATGGATGCTGCTTCTCAAGCTGGTGCCAGAGAAGTTTACTTAATTGATGAACCTGTAGCAGCAGCAATTGGCGCAGGATTACCTGTGGCTGAACCAACAGGCAATATGATAATTGATATCGGTGGTGGCACAACAGAAGTTGCTGTGTTGAGTCTCCAAGGAACAGTGCTTTCTGAATCGGTACGCATTGCAGGAGATGAACTGACCGAATCCATTATGCAGTACATGAAAAAAGTTCATAACTTAGTCATAGGTGAACGTACTGCTGAGGACATTAAGATTCGCATTGGGTCGGCATATCCCACTCATGATGATGATGATGCCATGATGGAGGTCCGGGGCTTACACCTGCTTTCTGGTCTACCACGCACTGTCACCATCAAAGGACCAGAAATTCGTGAAAGTATGTCGGAGCCGCTATCAGTCATTATCGAAGCGGTAAAGCGGACTTTGGAACGTACACCTCCGGAATTGGCAGCAGATATTATTGACCGAGGTATTATGCTAGCTGGTGGAGGTGCCTTACTCAAAGGGCTGGATACCTTGATTAGTCATGAAACGGGGATTGTTACACACGTTGCTGCTGACCCATTAAGCTGTGTTGTGCTGGGAACAGGACGTGTGCTGGAAAATTTCAAACAGCTCGAAAGGGTTTTCAGCGGACGTTCTCGCAATATGTAGCAAAAGCAATACCAGATATTGGATTCCCTCAAGAATCCAATATCTTTAATAATATTACGACTAAAAAAATATTACGGCTAAAAAAGGTTTTTTATGTTTACGGCACGTCGGTGGTGGGAGCGTAGAGGGTTACAAATAGGATTGCTAGGTATAGTCGTTGGCAGTGCTTGGGTCCTTAGACAGACTCAAGGTGCGCTTCTATTTGAGGTATATCAAGGGATAACTCGTCCAATTCAGATGTTGCAGACACCACCAGCTCAAGAAGAACGTCTCAGAGATGCTCGGCTTTTGGAACTGCAAACCCAGCTTGTAGAACTGGAAAGCCAAAATAAAAAGTTAAAAGAGTTATTGGGCTATACGGAGAAAGAACCGCTGTCGTCACGCCCAATTGCAGCACGAGTGACAGGACGCTCTGCTGACAATTGGTGGCAACAAGTGACTCTCAATCGTGGGAGCCTAGCAGGTATTCAGGAAGGTTTCATAGTCAAGGCTGATGGTGGATTGGTGGGTCTAGTCGAAAGTGTGACTCCCAACACCAGCCGTGTGCTATTGATCAGTGACCTCAAAAGTCAAGTGGGTGTTACAGTCAGTCGCACAGGGGCAAAGGGTGTTTTGCGAGGAGATTCCTCTGCTGAAGCAGTGCTGGAATTTTATGAAAAAGTTCCAAATGCAAAACCTGGGGACTTTATTGCCACATCTACCTATAGTCAGAAGTTTCCTTCGGGTTTGGCTGTAGGACGGGTAAAGTCGCTCGATTTGAAGAAGCTTCCAGCATCAGTCGCAAAAGTGGAACTCTTCCCGTCAATACGCTCTTTGGATTGGGTAACGGTCTATCCTAAGCCAGAGAACCCGGAATCAGAAAAGATAGGTTCTGCAAATCAACAGTCAGAAAAATCTAATTAAACGATGAGGATTCCTCAATTACAGGGCAATAAGCACAACTCGCCAAAATCACCCAGGCGAAGAGCCAGAATTCAAATCAGCCCCCTTTCTCGTTGGCACCCACGCTTACGTCTACTGACTGATTGGGCAGTCACAGTTGGGTCAGTAGTGTTATGCTTACTGATGCTGCTCATTCGTTTCCCCGGTATGGAATTATTGGGAATTGGACCGAACTGGCTGCTGATTTGGGTGGTTGCTTGGAGTGTCAAGCGCACAGCTTTTCAAGGCGCATTAGCTGGTGCAGTCTTGGGTTTACTTCAAGATGCAATGACATCACCAGATCCAACTCATGCTTTGAGTTTAGGGGTGGTGGGAGGTTTGACTGGAATGCTACAGAAGCAGCGTTTCATACAAGAAGATTTTATATCTATTGCTTTGATTGTCTTTGGTATGGCAGTCTTATCAGAGACTGTTTTTGCATCGCAATTAACTTTAATGGGCGATCGCAATACGGCAGATATCTGGGCATATTTCCAGAAAGTAGCCCTTGCCTCTGCCATTCTCAGTAGCCTCTGGGCACCAGTGGTTTATTTTCCCCTAAATCGTTGGTGGCAAAGGCTAAAATTAGCGGAACAGTCATGAACAATTGAGAATACTCTAAGTGAGTACCGAGTGCGGAGTGTGGATAATCTGGGCTTAAATCCCCAGATAGGAGTCAGGAGTGAGGAGTCACATAGTTGATTCTCACTCCTAAATTTTTTTGCCTAATTTTTTGAAATCCAAGCATCCTTTGGCAAGATAGATTCAAACTCAAGTTATGTAAAATCGTCATTACAAAGGCTGGTATAAGTTGAAACTGCCTGATTGCAGTTAGTATACAAAATATTCACTCTGTTGCTAAGAATTATGGATAATTCACCAGTGGTTGCTCAACCAGATACTTTGGTGGTAGGGTCAGGATTTCAGGATGCTTCCAATCAAAAGCAAGTAGGAACTGACTTAGACCGCGCCATGATGCAACGGTGCTTGGAACTTGCCCGTCGCGCCTTGGGACGTACTTCCCCAAATCCAATGGTGGGTGCGGTGATTGTCAAAGATGAGAAGATTGTCGGCGAGGGGTTTCATCCGCGTGCAGGTGAACCACATGCAGAAGTGTTTGCCCTGAAGGCAGCAGGTGAAAATGCTCGTGGAGCAACTATTTATGTTAGCTTGGAGCCTTGTAATCACTATGGACGCACTCCCCCTTGTTCAGAAGCCTTGATAGCAGCTGGAGTTGCCAAGGTGGTGGTGGGGATGGTTGACCCAAATCCACTTGTCGCTGGCAGTGGTCTTGCCCGTCTACGCGCCGCAGGAATAGAAGTGGTGGTGGGCGTGGAAGAACAAGCTTGCAAGAAGCTTAATGAAGGTTTTATCCATCGCATTCTCCATCAACGACCTTTTGGCATTTTGAAATATGCCATGACTTTGGATGGCAAAATTGCTACGACAACTGGTCATAGTGCTTGGGTCACAAGTCAAGATGCCCGCAGCGAAGTTCATCAACTACGGGCAGCTTGTGATGCGGTTATTGTTGGTGGAAATACAGTTAGACAAGATAATCCTTATTTAACCAGCCATCGCCAAGGGGGGCATAATCCTCTTAGGGTTGTGATGAGCCATAGTCTCAACTTACCGGAAAATGCTCACCTATGGCAAACAGCAGAGGCTCCCACTTTGGTTGTAACAGAAAAAGGAGCCAACGCCGATTTTCAAAAACTATTACATAAGCAAGGGGTGGAAGTGGTGGAGTTAACACCACTCACACCTGATAAAGTTATGGCGTACTTATACGAGCGTGGATTTTGCAGCGTACTCTGGGAGTGTGGTGGAATTTTAGCTGCCAGTGCGATCGCCCAAGGAGCAGTGCAAAAAGTTCTTGCCTTTATTGCGCCTAAAATCATTGGTGGTGCTCATGCTCCTACACCTGTGGGTGATTTAGGTTTGACCACGATGACAGAGGCGCTGTCCTTAGAACGTGTAGAGATACGAGCTGTTGGTTCCGACTGTTTGGTAGAAGGTTATTTGCCGCAAAAAAGTCGATAGTCCAGAGTTGAGAGTCAGGAGTCAAAGAACTCTTGACTCTCAACTCTATTATCATCAAGAATACTGACGTTCTTGGGCAAGATCACGGATAAGCGTTAGCCGGGATTGAATGTAATCACTGAGGAAATCAGTTTCATGGCAATCTAGCAAAGCTTGGGTTTTGATTTGTTTTACCAACCACTGCACCAAGCTAGCATCATCAAGCTGCAACAGAGTCTTAGCTTGCGTCGTTTCCACCACAGACCAAAGCTGACGCATAACCTTGGGAGTCATTAGACCTCCATTGAATGATTAGCCTAGCTGTTTTCAGGATACACAATTCTGGTGGAGCTTCCGGTTTGAATGTAGAAGGTGACACAAGTGTTATTGAAAACTTAATAGATCGAGTTATAACTTGATGATGGTTAAGAATTGGGAACTTAAAGCCATACACAAATGTTGTCGCGCACTCCTTCAGTCTTGACTTTTTGCCTTTGTTGTTATAATCCTCAGCTATCCGTAGTTGGGTCTGTTTTCTTGATATGGAACTAGGGGAGTAAAAGCAATAATTGAAACAATACTGTAATCATGTTTCATAAAATCCCTTTTCATAAAATCTTCCCAAGTATTAGATGTATATTACCAGTAGCATTGACAGAAGATAAAAGGTGAGGGTTTGGCTGATGTTGCTTTTAAAATCTTGAATTATCCTGACTTATACTGAAACTGCAGAGATGTCAGCACAAGCAATTACCCAAACATTAAAAGGGAACAGGGAACAGGAAAATCCCCATAGATAAATCAAGGGGATTTAGACAAGGACGCCTTATGCCGCACTTCGTGCCGCTGCGCTAACGCGCCTTGCATCTTGGCATAAATCTTTTTTTGTTATTCATAAATAAATTTAGGGGCTTGTACCCAGTATTCGGGGCTAATTCTTTCACTGTTAAGTGTTCCCTGTTGCCGCCCCAAAGGGACTGGTCAATGAAGATAAAGAAGATAAATACGATGTGGAGGAAATTCTAGAAAACTGACTTGAGTTTATAAGGCAGTGTGTCAGTGAAGACACCCTGACATCTTAAATATCATTCAAACTTTCATGCTTTGGCTAGCTAAATAAATTAGTAAAACTAATCATAAATTGTGGATTATCCAGTCACAAACTTACCAAAAATGCTAACTTAGCTTGCCAATATTCATTATCTGCTAGAGTGAAGACATTATCACTAGTTTTGTATTCAAGATTATACTGTTCAATGCAGTCTTTCTTTTTCTAAGCAGGAATGATTTGAAGCGAAATCATCCCAGAAAATAGCGTTTGCATCAGTCTTATATAGAGAGCCTGGTTGATAGTTCGCCTCTGGAATCAACTCCTGTAAAATATCCAATCACTTATATTCTTTAAAAAATTCCTAATTAGAGGAAAGATTAGCAAGGCTTGAGCTTACTGCCATGCAACTCTAAAGGCAGAGAGGTCGCATTCTTCATAAAAAATTATCAATAACCATTGTAATCTTGAGTTTTTCTACTTTTTATTAAAGAAATGATGAAATTATTTCTTTTCCCTATTTAGCAAGGCTATGAATATTTTTAGTGAGATGTTATTGTTTTATTGGTTGACACAAAAAGCAATCATGGTTATAACAGTTGATGATGAAAATACAATTGAAATATCAGACTAGTTAGAAAACCTGATTGGGTGCAGTACTTTAATCTGTGTCGCGAATAAATATAAAATGTGCATAAAGAAAATTGTATGTGACCATGAATTTTAAGCGAAATCTTTAATTTTTCTTAGCCATGGTTTCAGTTTTCTTTTTGCTCACACTTTCCAGTTTAACTAACCTGTAAAAGGTTATGAACATCCTCTGACTCTCATATCATTTTCTAGAATTTCCTGTTTTCTAGGAAAACTAGTTGCATAGAAGTTAAGCGCTTTGACATTAAGGAGAATCGAAATGGGACTTTGTGATGGTCTCTCAAACCCAAATAAAAAGAGTATGGTCGTGGCTGACTGCACAAAGTTGCTAGACACGCAGGTTGCTTCCATGGGAGGAGTTTCTGGTCTAGCATTGAAAGCTGGCTATGCTGCTGTCAAGGGCATAGCGCCCAATTATTGTGCCCAAGCAATCGAAGGACTTCTGCCAGAATCTTTCTCGGCACTCGATCCCATTTGGAGTGAAGGCACACAGACGGGCAATGCAGCCGAACACCTCATACAGAATAGTTCTCGTACAGCAGACGCGCTACTTAGTGTTACCGACGTAAGAATCGAGAAAAGCAAAAATACCACTGTGAAAGGCGTATATAGCAAACTCCGCAACTCGGCTAAGAAGCACGTAGAAGATGCGGTACCAGGCTTAGCTAAAATAATTGATAACTACACCAAGAGCTAAGCAAGTATTCGATAGTTATTAATCGATAAACATAGAGAGTTTCAGTGCGTTACGGTTTGCTGCAGGTAAGCCGTAACGCACTGAACATTTTGAAATAAATAAAATGAATCCTTCCCCTTAGGCATAGATTCTTTAAAACTGACAAATCATTATTATTTAATGGAGAATAGGAGACTCGAACCCCTGACCTCTGCGGTGCGATCGCAGCGCTCTACCAGCTGAGCTAATTCCCCAGTTAAAGACGACCAATTTACTATATTATCATTCTCCTGTAGTACCTTGCAATTCTTTTTGAGAATAAATTTCTTGTATCCGTTCTAGTTCCAAATCTGTTAGATAATCCACTGTCCAATTTGCTTGACGCTGAAGCATATGGAATGGATAAGTATTAGCGACACCAACCACTTGCATACCTGCTTTTTTCGCGGCTTGGATACCAGCAAGAGTATCTTCAATCACCAGACACTCTTGTGGTTGAAGATTCAAATCAGCATATTCCTGATTTAAACGTTCTACAGCCAACAAATAACCATCTGGTTCTGGTTTACTAGCGGTAATATCATCACCTGCCACAACAACTTTAAAATATTCAGCCAGTTTAGCGCGTTCAAGGACTAGTTCTATTTCTTTGCGGACCGCACCACTGACTAGCCCTAATTTGAGATTGCGCGATCGCACTTGAAATATCAAGTCATCTAAACCAGGGTACAAAGGTAGTTTTTCGATTTTTTCCAATTCCAAAGCATATGCTTGTGCTTTGCGATTAATCAACTGAGTTAAATAAGCATCATTAACGACACGACCGCGACTAGCAAGCAAATCTTGCAAACAAATGCGATCGCTGCGTCCTAGACACACTTTTTGATACTCACCGCGCTTGATAGTGAGGTTTTCCTCAACTAGAAGCTGCTCTATTAGTTGCTCGTGGACAGGCTCATCATTAATGATGACACCATTAAAATCAAATAAAACTGCCTTTAAACTCATGACGTTGAATCAAAAGCTGGAGATGGAAAACCTTTCAAATTTTCATTATCCACTGTGTTGTCTACATATGTAGAAGTGTAACGCTGTACATCAACTTGGGCTATGGCATTTTCTGATGCAATAGGTTTGACTCCACTCGTGACTTGATTTATCCACCAGACATCTTGGGTTCGCACCGCTTCAAATCCCGCCGCACCCATCCAAGCATCCACACTCCCAGCAGTATATTCGCGAATATATGGCTCCTCAAAAACATTATTCAGCCAATCTAACTGTCGCAAGGTCTGCTGATTTCCATCCAAAATCAACACCTGTCCACCAGCCACCAGCAATCGGAAGCACTCTCGCAAAATTGCCTGAGAGACCACTGTTGGTGTTTCATGAAATAACAAAGAAGCTGTTACCAAGTCAAAAGAAGCATCGCTGAAACCTGTCTTCTCTGCGTTCCCGTGTCGCCAGTGAATATCTAAGCCAGCACTTTGAGCCTTATGGGAAGCCCGTACCAACATATAGGGCGATAAGTCCAAGCCGATGACTTCCGCTTGAGGGAAAATCTGCTTTAACATCAAAGTTGTGGAACCTGTACCACAGCCTAAGTCCAGGACTCTTTGCGGCTGTACTTTGATAGCATCAATTAAAGCCTGGCGTACCAAAGGTTCATTAGGTGGAAGGACACACTGGATTATGGGGTCATAAGTAACTGCTGCGCTGGAGTTGAGATATCCACGCTCAATCCTATGAAAATTTTGACTGGCATAGTATGTTGGAATTATCACATCAGCGCGTCGGAAACGGCTGCTTTCTTGTTCCCAATCAACACTCTCAGCGTATCGCCGCAACCCTTGCTCATCAATAAACAAACGCACTACAGGAGATAGAAAACGTTCCCAAAGTGTATCTTGACGGACTGTCATAAGATTGTGTTTGAGTTTATTGGTTTTTGAAAGTAGTGTAAATTTATTGAAAAATTTTAATATATCTCTGAAAAATCATAACTTTCATCTAGCGAAAGGATTGACATTGATAAATTATATATACTACAAATGTAATACAAGCGCTCTTACTTGCTGGGAGTAGCAGCGGGGTAATGCTCACCCTTATCTGGTTCTGGTGGGCATTACTAACCATACAAGCCTGTTTCTATAAATAAGTAAGAAATAAAATGAGAGACTATGCAAACTTGAGATTACTATAGCTAACTTGAGGAAAAACTCAAAATCATCAACAAAATCTACAATCCCCAATCTAAAATACAAAGAATTATGCCCTACGAAGAGTTAAAACTTTCAACACCGTCTCCCGTCCTATCTTGGGCAAATCACTCCTTGGGACCAGAAGAAACCAAGATGGCAAAGAATGTAGCATCGCTACCATTTGTGTATAAGCATGTAGCATTAATGCCTGATGTTCATTTGGGAAAAGGTGCTTTAGTGGGTTCTGTCATTGCAACTAAAGAAGCAATTATCCCTGCTGCTGTGGGTGTGGATATTGGTTGTGGAATGTGTGCGATTAAAACACCATTTCATGGTGATCAACTAGAAGGAAAGCTGAAGAAAATCCGGTTGGATATTGAAGCAGCAATTCCCACAGGTTTCAACGAAAACAAAGACGTTGAAAAAAGTGTTACTAATTGGCAGCGCTGGCATCATTTTCAAGACTTGCATCGAGGTGTACAAGATTTGCAAGGAAAAGCGATGAAACAAATGGGTTCTCTGGGAGGGGGTAAAGAATTGCCCCTTACTGTAGTAATACAGTAATAAAAACTCGTCCAAATCGGTGAAGGCTGAGAAATGGTAAATCTTTTATACACTTCGGTATTGCTTTTTTGTAAAACAATTTTTGCAACAGTATCTTAAAAGATTTACCAGCTAATACCGAGGGAAGTGGTAAAACACCCCGTAGAGAGCAGAGGGACTTGAGCATCCTATTGCATTAGGATGAAGGTGTGCTCCGAACTATACCGAAATAGGAAGGTATAGAACCAAGCAGAAATGACTTGGTCAATTGCAACTTTCATCAATGAAAGTCTTAAGCAGAAGTCAAAACAGTCTTGAACTAAAGCTGTAGAGATTTAGTAAGCTTAACAAGCAATGAGTAACAAATTGAATCACTTCATTGAGGTTTGCCTCGATACAGAGAACCAAGTTTGGCTGATGCTGCATTCTGGTTCACGCAACATCGGCAATAATCTGGCACAGTGTCACATAAATACTGCTAAAGAATTAGCAAAAATGGCAGGTCAGAAATTGCCTGACCCCGATTTAGCTCATTTTGTCGCTGATACGCCAGAATTTAAGGCATACTGGCACGATTTGCAGTGGGCGCAAGACTATGCGCGTTTCAACCGTGAGGGGATGATGGCGCGTTTCAAACGCATTGTTGAGAAGCATCTAGCAGGGGGTAAGGCGACTAAAGCTTTACTGGAAGTCAATTGCCATCATAACTACGCTGAAAAAGAAGTGCATTTTGGCGAGGACGTTTATGTCACTCGCAAAGGTGCTGTCCGTGCAACAGAAGAAGATTATGGCATTATCCCCGGTTCAATGGGAGCAAAATCTTACATTGTTAAGGGAAAGGGTTGTGCCAATAGTTTTTGCAGTTGTTCTCACGGTGCAGGACGTTTATTGTCTCGAAATAAGGCAAAAAATGTCTATACACTTGATGATTTGATTGAGCAAACAAAAGATGTAGAGTGTCGTAAAGACAGAGGCGTTTTAGATGAAATTCCTAGCGCTTATAAGCCGATAGAAGAAGTTATGGAGAATCAAGCGGATTTAGTTGAAGTTGTGGCAACTTTGAAGCAAGTTGTTTGTGTGAAGGGATGAATTGAGAAGGGTGGGTATTGCCTACCCTTTAATACTGAATAAGTTAATAAATAGGGACTAAGTTTCTAAGTTGTGAGAAAGAGGAAAGATTAAACAGTTTTGAGTGAATAATTAATACAAATGATTATTTCTATGTTTAACAAAATGTATATTTCATGAAAAATTACAAACAACAATTACTCAAGGACTTCAATTCCCGCACGAATTACGACCAAGGCAGGTTTTACCTACCTGTGGCAAACCGCCTGATTGAAGTCGCCAAACTACAAAGTGGACAAAAAATTCTCGATATTGCAACGGGTACAGGTATAGTTGCTCTTGCTGCTGCCAAAAGAGTAGGAGTTGAAGGGAACGTCATTGGTGTAGATATCTCTACAGGAATGCTCAGCCATGCAAAACAAAAACTGGCGGTAGAGGGTTTGAGAAATGTAGAATTTCTGGAAGCCGATGCAGAAAATTTAACTTTTACTGATAATAGTTTTGATATTATATTTTGCTCTTTGGCAATTTGTTATTTAACTCATATACCTACTGCTTTACACAAATGGTATTGCTTTCTCAAACAAGGTGGAACTGTAGCATTTAACGCCTGGGCAGAAACAGCTTTCCCTCCGTCTGTTTTGTTTCGTGAAGTTGCCCAAAGATACGATGTAAAAGTTCCTAACCCAAATGAACCCCTTGGTACAGTTAAGAGATGCCACAAATTGTTACAAGAGGCAGGATTTAAAAATCTTCAAGTCACACAAGAGCAGTTTGGTTGGTATTTCACTCCTGATGCTAAAACTGCTGAAGAGTTATGGAAAATTAACTCTAAAAATGTTTTTGGCTATCAAGTCTTGCAACTTTCACCCGAGAAATTAGAGCAATGCAAGGCTGAATACATATCAGAAGTTCAAGCTTTCCCAAAAACAGAACAAGGAGTTTGGTGTGATGCTCCGATTTTTTTTGTCGTTGCTTATAAGTGAGGATTATAAGTGAGGATATTTTCAGAAATCAGGTTTGACAAGAACTAACTTTTTGTCAAACCTGAAGAAAAGATGCCTGCAAGTGATGAGATGAACCATCTGCAGCACCCGATACTTATGGGTGCAAGCCATGATGGACAGAGGTGATGCACCTAGCACGCAACACCCTTACAGATTTTGAGTCGAATAATTTTGCCCCGCGCCAGATAAGAGGTTACTCGCAAGAGTCGAAGTGTTGGTTTTATCTATGTTTGCCAGTGACTGACGTTGATTGTTGTCTACATTCCAAGTATTGCCACCTGGCTGATTAATTGACGACTGACCAGAATGTAGATTGTCAAACAAGCTAATCAAGTTTTGTACAGAGTTTAAGTTAGGACTCAACTCAGTGTTTTGACCCGAAGAACTTGTAAAGTTGCCAATCCCTTTGCTTTCTGCGAAAGTTGGCTGGTTAAAACTACTCAGGAGATTATCGCCCGCAGAGATAGTACCACACAGAAGCTGGTCGCTATTAATAGGCACTGGGGTAAGACCGTCACTGGAATCGCTGCTAGAGCCATTTCCACTAATATCTGCAGAAGCCAGGTTCCTATTGTCGCTGTTGCCTATGGTATTTACAGGAAAGAGACTACTCAGGGGACTGTTGGAAGTGTTGCCTGTCGTGTCTACAGAAGTCCCATTGTTTAAGCTGTTTAAGCTGTTATCACTGCCAGGTGTTGGAATGAGAGTATTACTCGCACTCAGGCTGGAGTCATCACCAACAGCCAAGGAATTTGCGCTTCTTTGGGCAATGTTTTGTAAATCACTCCCTTTGGATTCTGCAATCTTAATAGATGCTGTGACATTGCTGTCAGTAGAATCATTCGGGTTTTTGGCTGGCCATTGAGTATTTCCCCCACCATCGCTGAGTTGATTGGTGACTTGGTTTTTGATGTTCCACTTATTGCCTCCATTGTTGGCAACATTATCTATGAAGGTTGAATCCTTAACAGTGGTAGATGAGCCACCTCCAGAGATACCTCCACCTTGAAACCCAGCATAGTTGTCAGCAATTGTTGTACCAACAATCTTAACTTGACTGGAGCCATTAGCCAAAGCGATCGCACCACCTAGACCTTCTTTGCCGTCAGTACTTTCGGCTCGATTATTCAAGAATTTACTGTTACTGATGGTACCTGGGGATTGTTCTCCTAACCACAAGCCACCACCTTGGCTCAGTGCCCGATTATCCGAGATGGTGGTGTTATCGATCGTAAAATTAGCAACGTTACCAATTCGGAGACCACCACCGAATGCACTGCCTTGACTGTCCTTGATAACCTCATTTTTGACAATTGTAGAATCTTCAACAATCACTTTGTCGGCGGGATAAGCAAATAACTGGAGTGCTCCTCCTTCTCCAGCAGCTTTGTTACCCTCGAAGTAGCTATCACGAATAGTGATTGTGCCCCCCACAGGACCATAATCAAAGTTTGGTCCAGAGGCATTTGCTCCATCGGTATAGATGGCACCACCTTGACCTTTGGTATGAGGACCTATCGGACCTCCAGCAGTTGAATCGTTATTGAAGAACTTAGAGTTTTCTACTGTTAGTGTGCTCAGTAGACTGTTGATGGCACCACCATTGGTTCCCCTATTATTCCTGAATTCACTATCTTTTACAGTCAAAGTACTGTTATTTTTGACGGAAATCGCACCGCCTCCGCGTTCCCCTCGACCAGAGGTACCATCGTTACCCTCAAAGTAGCTATTGGTGATGGTGTTGGCAGTGTTGAAGCCTGCCCAAATTGCACCGCCTCCATCTCCTGAAGACTTGTTATTCAGAAATTTAGTGTTCTCTACGTTAAGAGTCGTGAGCTTATCACTAGTAACTGTTTTGATCGCGCCTCCGGCACCATCCTCACCATCGCCACTGGATTTTCCATTGGCAAGGGTCAAATTTTTCACAGAAAAAGTTGTGCCACGTTCTGTGACATTAAAAATTCGGCTGGCATTGTTGCCACTGATGGTTAGATCATTGGCACCTGCACCATCAATCGTTAGATTTTTGTTAATTGCCAGCTCACCTGAAGTGAGGGTAATAGTTTGTTTGCTGAGGTTGGAGCCAAATTGAATGGTGTCACCTGATTTTGCTTGAGCGATCGCATCTCGCAGAGAACCAGAGCCTTTGTCAGCAGTAGAAGTAACGGTGATAATGCTCATGTTCTATCCTTCCTTGTTTGTTTTGACCAATAAAAATCAAGACCAGCAAAGTGGTTCAGACGCAGATAAACCAGCTATCTGCCAGATAAAGTTGAATAGGCAACATCCTTTTGACCATGACTTGATAGACATGGTCATATGAGTTACATCTCGCATGAACGACTGATTATGTCATCACAGATAGTTGCGTTCTTGGCTCTCATGAACTCATGCCAAGCGTTGCCCAAAGGCGGATCTCGTTGCCCTAAGCACAATTGAAGCCACTGTGGAGCCTATTGTTAGTATCAGGAGTTGATGCTTTGCCTACTCTTCATCGAGAGGCTATGTGGTTTCTCGTAAGAGTCTGTTTGTCAACTTGGTTTGTCCCTGATTGCTGACTTTTGGATAGTTGGTGCGAAATAATAGGGACACTATAAATATCGGGATCTGGGATGAAGACTTTGGTAATTTGTGCGTTTTTGTTCTCTGTAGTGTCGAGGACAAGCACCTTGGCTTTTGGTGTAACGCTTTTAGTCAGGAAAGTTGGCTTTCCTCGTTGAGAGTTAATCAGGATTGGGCTAGTGCTAGTGAATGCCCTGAGCGTTTGGTTGTACATAGTAAATTCCTGTGATTACGGGTTGGCTGTAGAGACACTTGACTAAGCGAAAGAAAGCGTCTGTACATCGCGTTAGAGTTCCAGCAGTTGAAAAGCCTTGCAAGCTTTGGCTGGCGGTAGACACCCGTTATTCAGTTGATTTACTCTGGGCAAGCAAGTTTTTGAGTTTTCTTGCTTGATACCATCAAAAAACTTTTTTTAGTCTTACTCAGATAAAGCTCTAAAAGCTGGAGTTATCTGAGGAAGTATGCACCTTGAATATTATTTACATCTTTTTCTACCAACAAAGCCAACTTTTCCACAAGTTTATGAAGTTTTTATATTTTATCGTAAAATCTTTGTAAAAACTTTTTAATTGCTAGCTCAATCTAATGGGTTAGAGCCCGGAAGATGAGATTTCCGTTCTGCGATATCCTACTTGGCGCTCTCTATGAGAATGTCTTATCTTCCCAATTTCTCTTGTCCAGAATTATCATAAGCATTTATACTTATCTATAACTTGCTATTTTAAAAGAATAGTTCCGCAGCGTTTCCTAGCATTCAAAGCAGTCTCAAGACAGCTGTGGATGAAGTTGCGTTGCAAATGACGATGTGAGGAGAAAAAATCTCTTGGGCAAGGGTTTATCTGTGACAGAGACTACAGAATTTGGGTAACAAAATTCATTGAAGTCTCAATATCCTCTCTCAAACTCCTGGCTGCATATTGTTGATACTCGCTAAGGCTCTCAGGTCAATTCTCTTGCGTGTCATGTGAGGTGAATATTGACCACATAGCGTCACAATACCATTTCCGTTTGCTGTTGACCGTCAAAATTGGCGGTTTTGTGTATTTACTACTGATATCAGGACTATCATTCATGACTATTGCTACAGCTAGCTTTCCTATTAACCTTGGTACTTACAAGCCAATAGCACTAAACCCTACCAATTCAACCCTGACTAATGAGCAACGGGAAATACTAAAAGCTAATATTCAACTTTGTCGCGACGTCATTGTTTTCTTCACTGCTACAGGAGCTGCAAAGGGTCTGGGTGGTCACACTGGTGGTGCTTATGACACAGTACCAGAGGTTGTCATCCTTGATGCTTTATTCCGGGGGGCACCAGATAAATTCGTGCCGATTTTCTTTGATGAGGCTGGACACCGCGTTGCGACGCAATACCTCCTGGCTGTTTTGCACGGTGAGTTACCTGCTGAGAATCTTGTCCATTATCGTGAAGCTCATGCAAAACTTCCTGGACACCCCGAGCTTGGTCTGACTCCTGGCGTGAAGTTCAGTTCCGGGCGCTTGGGACACGTCTGGCCTTATATTAATGGTGTAGCATTGGCAAATCCGAATAAGGTCGTTATCTGCCTCGGTTCCGACGGTTCACAGCAAGAAGGTAATGATGCAGAAGCAGCACGTTTGGCGGTTGCAAAGAATTTGAATGTGAAGCTGATTATTGATGATAATGATGTCACAATCGCCGGACATCCTTCGGAATATCTGCCAGGTTTCAGTGTCGGCAAAACACTCGCAGGTCACGGACTGAGCGTGAATGAGGGAGATGGTGAAGACCTGGATGATTTGTATCGTCGCATTTGTCAAGCGGTGACGATCGACGGACCCATTGCATTAGTCAACAAGCGGAAAATGGCTGTGGGGATTGAAGGCATTGAGGGTTCAACGCACGGTCACGATGTTATCCCAGTGGATAAGGCGATCGCCTACCTAGAAAAGCGCGGACTGACTGAAGCCGTTAGATACCTCAAGAGTATTGAAAAGCCCAAGCACAATTACACCTTCATAGGTTCCGGTGACAAATGGGGTTCTAACCGCAACATCTTTGGTGAAGCTGTGGTGTCTGTCCTCAGCCATTTAAGTGAAGCTGAGCGCAAGGAAAAGGTGATATGTATCGATAGTGACTTAGAAGGCTCCTGTGGACTGAAGAAAATTCATGACACCTATCCAGAAATCTTTGTCAGTTCTGGCATTATGGAGCGGGGTAATTTCTCTGCAGCTGCTGGTTTCGGTATGGAGAAAGGCAAACAAGGCATTTTTGGCACCTTTAGCGCCTTCTTGGAGATGTGCATTTCCGAAATCACGATGGCACGGCTGAACTACTCCAATGTCTTGTGTCACTTCTCGCACTCTGGCGTAGATGACATGGCAGACAATACCTGTCACTTCGGTGTCAACAATTTCTTTGCTGATAACGGGTTGGACGACGGCTACGAAACACGGTTGTACTTCCCCGCAGATGCTGCTCAAATGAAAGCTTGTGTCGAAGCAGTATTTTTCGATCCAGGACTGCGGTTTATTTTCTCGACTCGCTCCAAAACTCCCAATATTGTGGATGCTAATGGCAAAGACTTGTATGGCGAAGGCTACACCTTTGTTCCTGGCAAAGATGAAGTTGTACGTGAAGGTACTGCTGGTTACATTGTTAGCTTTGGTGAAGCACTATACCGCGCACTGGATGCTGTGGAACGTCTCAAACAACAAGGGATTGATGTTGGCTTAATCAATAAGCCGACGTTGAACGTGATTGATGAAGAAACGCTTGCGAAAGTTGGTAGTTCTCCTTTTGTGTTGGTTGTTGAATCATTTAATCGCCGTACAGGATTAGGTAGCCGTTTTGGTAGTTGGTTGCTTGAGCGTGGGTTGACACCAAAATTCGCTCACCTTGGTACTCATAGAGAAGGTAGTGGTGGTTTATGGGAACAGTTTCCCCATCAAGGAATTGACCCGGATGGCATTATTAACAAAGTGAAGGAACTAGTGGGATAACTAGATCTGTTTGTTTCTTTGAAGTTCCTCGTCTATCCATAAGATGGGCGAGGATTTTTTAATATTAAATATCAAGAATAACTGTAGCAGTCCAACCATCATTGGTCTTTTCTAATTGAAAACGATGTAAAGTGACAGCTTTGACATCTACCCGTTGTTCATGACGGTTTGGGTCAAGCTTTTCTCCTTGGAGTACAGCAGTTAATTTGTATTTGCTATCTTTTTGTTCAAACTCAATGTGCTGCGATCGCAGCAGCAATACTTCACTATCTTTGTAGTAAATCAGTTCTTGCAAAAAATTGAAGAGCAATAGGTCTAACTGGTCGTCTTCTAAACCAAAAGTTCGCGTTTCCTTCGGTTTTATCGAGTCCAAATCTTCAATCATGGTATTGACTGTTGCATCTCCTGCCGCTTTGAAGACCTCCTGCAAATCTTTTCCCCAAGCGCGAAATGCAATATCAGCAGTGGCAATATCTTCAAGAAATTCGTAGGGCATAGAACTATTGCTCACATTTCTTCAAACGATTAAGAATTTTTGCTTTTCGTTCACTCAACTGTTTGCCAATAAAAACTAATTCTGTTGCCTCTTGTTCAAATGGCTCTAATTCCCAACGACCAGCTACAAAATTAAATAAATAGATTCCTTCTAGAAAGCGAACAAATCCTTTAGCTCGATAAATATTGGTTTCTAGAGTATTAGCAAACTCCTCAAAATCTTGACGATGAAAAGTCGCAGAAGATTTGTAGCTAAATGATTCAAATTCCGGTTGATGAACGTGGTGCGGTGGTTCTTGTACGCGGTCGCGACCAATACCAAAAAGCAAATCTGGATCTACCTGACCCCGTTGGGTACGCACAATTGAGGCGATTTCGTTAATAGAATGTAACTTTTTCTCTACGGCTTCTAACTCTGTTTCAGAAACCAAATCAACCTTGTTCAGCAGGATGGCGTCTGCTGCTTCAATTTGCATCCGGGTTGTGTGACCCACAGAAGGATATTTCACCATTCCATCAGCATCAATAACCGTAACAACGCCATCCAACCGGACTTGTTGTAAACTCTCTTGAATGTCAAACACTAGTGCATCCGGTTCTGCCACTCCAGTTGTTTCCACAATAATGTGGTCTGGATCAACTGTCTTAATGATTTCATTGACAGCAGCTTCAAATTCGCCTAGTAGCGAACAACACACGCAACCGCCACCTAAATCCGCCATTTGGACATTTTTGCCTTGAATGATTTTGGCATCAATCGCTATTTCGCCAAATTCGTTCATCAAAATGGCAATTTTTTTAGGGAAAGTTTCGAGAATGTGACGCAATAGAGTTGTCTTTCCGCTTCCCAGTGGTCCTGTAATCACTGTTAATGGTGTACGGATTTGCATAAACTACCCCTTAATATTCCCAATCGGAGTCAACCGTACCACCCGTTTGCTAATCCCAGCTAACTCAGCCGCTTCGATGACATCATCTATATTTTTGTAGGCTGCACCTGCTTCTTCTGCCAATCCTGAGTAGGAGGTACTGCGGACATAAATGCCTCGGCTTTCCATCTCCTTCTGGAGTTTTTCGCCACGATAGGTTTTTCGGGCTTTCGCCCGACTCATGGTGCGTCCGCTACCATGAGCAGTGCTGAAGAAAGTTTGGTCGCCACTTGGTACACCTACTAACAAATAAGACCCTGTTTCCATACTGCCGCCAATGATGACTGGCTGACCAATGCTCTTATACCGTTCTGGAACATCTCTCATCCCGGGTGCAAAAGCGCGTGTTGCACCCTTACGATGTACAAGGAGTGATCGCTCTTTTCCATCAATCATATGACGCTCTAGCTTAGCGGTATTATGGGCTACATCATAGACCATGTGCATACCCAAAGCTTCTGCTGACTCTCCGAAAATTTCCGAAAACGCCTCTCGGACACGGTGCAGGATAACTTGACGATTGGCAAACGACATATTAACACCACACTTCATTCCCGAAAAATAAGCTTGACCTTCAGGAGAGTCGAAAGGTGCACAGGCTAATTCTCTATCCAGAATTTTGATGCCGTATTTACTTTCCATCACTCGCCAGAAGACTTGCAGATAGTCAGTTGCTACCTGATGACCAAAGCCTCGACTACCGCAGTGGAACATCACCACCACTTGATTTGGAATAGTAATTCCCAAACTTGCAGCTATTTGCTTATCAAAAATATTTTCTGGTCGGGCAACTTGAATTTCTAGATAGTGATTCCCAGACCCCAAAGTACCGATTTGGTTAAAACCCCGGTCAATCGCCTTTTCACTAATTTTGGCAGAGTCAGCACCTTTAAGGCATCCATTTTCTTCCATCAGTGCTAAGTCTTCTTCCCAGCCATAGCCATTGCGGATACACCATTGTGCACCTTGCTCAACCACTTCGCGAAACTCATTCCGTGAAAGTTTCACGAAACCAGTGCTTCCTACCCCAGATGGAACCCTTTGGTAAAGTCTATCTACCAGCTTTTTGGTGTAGGGTTTGACTTCATCGTAAGTCAGGTTAGTGACCAGCAAACGCATACCACAATTGATATCGAAACCAATACCACCAGGAGAAATCACACCCCCTTGCTCTACATCCATCGCCGCCACACCACCAATAGGAAAACCATAACCAAAGTGTCCGTCAGGCATACACAAGGCGTACTTAGTTATCCCTGGAAGTGTCGCGACATTGGTCACTTGGTCATAAACAGCTTCATCCAAGTCCTGAATTAACTTTTCTGTCGCATAAATTCGAGCAGGAACGCGCATCCCTTCTTTATAGGAAACTGGTATTTCCCAAATGGTGTCAGAAATTTTTTTTATAAATTCTTCAATAGCCATTTTTACTCTAATGCTTACTAAAGGGAAAGAGGTGTAGAGGTAATCTCAAGCTTAAGTTATGAATTATTGAATATAGTTTGAGAATAAAATGTCCTCTTTGCTGAAACCTCTCCCCAAAGGAGCGACTTAGAGACACTACTGTTCCATCCCAAGACTCAAGAAAAGCTCTGTCTTATTGGAAAAAATCTTAACGACTTTTTTCGTAGCGCAAAAGTGAGCTAATAATTACAAAAAAAGCTACACATAAATCTTGCTCTGCCTAATTGGAATTAAGAATTAACTTCCCAATCTACTTAACCAACTAACCAAATCAATTTCACTATTAAAATCAAATAATGCTTCGCCTAAATCTTGTAATTGCGCAAATGATAATGCTTGAATCTGGGTTTGTAACTCAGGGCTAACTGAACCAAATTTATGGTTAATTTGGCGCATTAGCAGAGTCAGCGCTTGTTGTCTTCCCTGTTCAATTCCTTGCTCAATTCCTTCTTGGAGAATTTCTTGATAAATCACAGATTCTCTCATATCTTCTCTCTTAAAAAGCTGATGAATGAGTTCTTGCTCAAACACTAACCCCACTAGAAGCTGGGTACATACCGAGATACTCTGCTTGGTTGCTGTTTCTTCAATTATACTCACCTGGGCTGCAACCTGTTCCAGCAAGGTTTGAGCTGAATTTGTCCGTGCTAGAGTTGCTAGAGGTAGCAAACCAGGAGATGCCAGCAACGGTTCAGGATCTTGCTCCCACATACGAATAACTCGGTAGCGGTGAGAGGTATTACGGGCGCTAAATTGCTCGAAAAATGCTGTTTCTGAAGTCGTGGGTTTGAGGAAAATTACGACTTGCTCAATATCACAGTTGTATTGCCGATAAAGTCGCACCCAGTAGTCCAACATCCGCAGTGGTATTGGCGGAGTTGATTTGGGTGAGGTTTGAAACTCCAAGTGTAGGATTTGATTTGTAGTTTGTACAAAGGTGACTGAGTCGGCGCGGACTGGTTCCAGGTTTAATTCCGTTTTGAGAATTTGAATGTCCGTTGGCTCAGATGCAAGTAGCTAGCGGATGTATTGTTTTGGATACTGCTCAACCAAATATTTTAAGGTATTGTCGTAGCTCACAATTCTTAACTCACTCAGGCATTGTCCCCAACACAAAAAAACTTGGAGTATCATGACTCCAAGTCTCAAGCTGGTTTAACTTATCACTCAAACTACAGCATTAAAGATTCGGGATTTGTCTCAATCAACTTCGCCAAATCTTGTAAGAATTCTGCTGCATGGGCACCATAAATAATGCGGTGATCACAAGTAATATTTACCTGCATCTGTTGCTTGACGCCAAATAAACCATCAGCTGTTGCTACGACTTGCGGACGAGATGCCCCAATTGCCAAAATAGAACCTTGTCCAGGAGGCAAAATCGCATCAAATCTATCTACACCGAACATCCCTAAGTTTGACACCGTAAAAGTGCCACTACTATACTCTTCTGGTTGTAGCTTTTTCGCTCTGGCGCGTTCTACCAATGATTTCCAATTGCGCGAGAGAGAATATATATCTACCATGTCTGCGTTCTGCAACACTGGTGTGATCAATCCCCCATCTTCCATTGCCACTGCCACGGCAATATTAATACTGGAATGGTACACAATTCCTTGTTCTGAGTAGCTGGCATTAAGCAGCGGATGTTTTGCCAGGGTGACTGCTACGGCTTTTGCCAGTAACGCTGTCATCGTTACACCTTTGGACTTTATTTGTTTGTAAAGCTTGTCTAGCGCATCAGTGGTAATTGTGTAACCTATATGAATCACAGGCACAGATAAGCTGGCTACCATGTTCCGTGCGACAGCATTTTGCAGAGTCGTCAAAGGTACTATTTGACCCGGAACTGCAGCAATTGCTGGCGTGGGTGTAGGTGCAGGAGCTACTTTGGTGGGTGTAGGTGTAACTGGGGTTATAGTTGGCGCTGGTTGTGGAGGTGCGATAGGAGTGACTGAGGCTGGTTGTGTGCTAGATCTTCCAGCAGCTGCTTCTACATCTTCAGCGACGATGCGACCGTGGGGACCGCTACCAGAAATACCACTCAAATCAACTTTTAGTTCCTTCGCTAACTTGCGAGCTCGAGGTGAAGCTACGAGCCGACCATTTGAACGGCTAGAGGTTCCGTTTTGAGAAGCAGCAGGTGTTGCGACTTGGGTTGTCTGGGCCGTTTTTCCGGAACTGGCAGCACTTTCTTCATGTTTAACAGCGGTACTTCCAGAACTCGCTTGAGCGATCGCAGTTTCGATTTCAGCTTCAGTTTCTGCTAACAGGGCGATCGCAGATCCCACAGGGGCTGTTTCACCAGCTTGCACTACAATATGGGCAAGATATCCTTCATAGAAGGATTCCACATCCATATCTGCCTTATCTGACTCGACAACCACCACTGTTTCGCCTTTTTCCACTTTGTCTCCAGGAGATTTTACCCAGGAAACAATTTTACCTTCCGTCATGGTGGAACTTAGCGCCGGCATAAATACTTCGTAAATGCTCATATGGGTGGTTTGGTGAATCGATAATTAATGGACTTTTACAGATGATTTGTCAGATCGAATTGTATCTTGACCAAGCTCCCTTCGGGGTAGCGTTTATGGGGAATCTGGGTGTCGGGTGCCGGGCAATATTTTTAAACTTTGAAAAAATAATAGTAAATGACGTTCTTATTTTTTCTAATACCTTAGACCTCCACACCTTGATATTTCGATTTGCTCTTGCAGGAGAGGAACTATCTTAAGACTACAAGGTCTATAAGTTTGTATTTCTCATCACGGCTAATTAAAATTACCAATTCCACTCGCAAGCAAGAAGAAAGAAGGCGACACTCAATCTAAAATTCAAAATTGTTATTTAACCTGTTTGAATTTAGTGTTAAATTTTATGTCGGCAAAGTTGAAGTTGTTTTTGATAGTGATACTTAGTATCTTTGCCACTGCTGCAACTGGTGTTTACATCACCCAACGCCAGCCGTCTGAAATGGTTTCTGGTATGGAGCATGAGCCACTGCAGCAGTTTTCAGATATCAACATAGCAGAGATTCTCAACCCCGAGCGAGCCGATTATAACCCTGTTCCTCTAGAAAGTATCAACTCTCCACTCCAAGGTAGTGATCCTGCTGACCTTGCCCTCAATGCCTTTAATAACTTGGACTCAACCCGAGGAACTCGCAAGGTTGAGGTTTTTTATCCCCACTCAAACCAAGCGTTAGTGACGATTACGCAAATAGAGCCAGCCAAAAATTCTCTCAAAGCGATTAAATATCGAGTTGAACTCGCAACTTTTGGGCGATCGCTTTTGGTTAGTTCTCCTCGTGTGTGGCAAATTGTTTGGGCTGGCTCCCAGGTACAATGTATACCTGGAAGCAGTATCCAAAACACACAATTTAGCCAAATTTGTCAATAGTTATTTATCACTATGCAACAACTAAAGACAAGTGACAAATTTAAACATCACCGCGAATTTCTTCTACAACACCATCACGTAGCACAATTTCTACCTGTAATTTGTTAATTAAGTTATCACCTGGTTCCACGCGGAAAAAGCCTTCCATTTGGAATTGGTTAACCTCTTGATCCAACTCTAGAAACTGCACTTGCTGGAGGTTTTGCAGACTTTGATTTTTCTGCTCTAGAAGTTCAGTTTTCTTTTGATTAACTTGAACTTGAATATTCTCAATTTGTTGTAGAGTTTGAGGACCAGGTGGTTGCAAGCTCTGCTTTTGCACTGCTGAAATTGCCCGTTGTCCTTCCATGTCAATTTGTTGCAGTTGCTGATCAATTTGATTGATTTGCGCTTGCAGTTGCTGCTGTACTTCCTCTTTCCACAGAGGAGTGACGATCGCTTTGACGTTAACGACGCGTTTTAGGAGCAGTTGAGATTTGGAGGCATCCATAAATGTTTCACGTTCACTCTATAGTTTGTAGGTAGAACAATCAGGCAAACATTCCGTTAATAATATCGCGATAGTGCTCCATCACGACGTGTCGCCTAATTTTCAGTGTTTGTGTCATCATGCCATTTTCTATGGAAAACGGCTCCAGAATGAGCTTAAATGAACCAATACGGTCATCTGGTCGATAGCCTGGACGATTTTGCACTTCCCGATTCAATTCTTGCCGAAACAAATCTTGAATCACCTTACTCTCAAGACTGACTTCCGTATTTTGTTCTTTGGCGGCTTCATCTGGTAAACGTAGATGCAGATTCTTAGCTTGAGCCCATTTTTCCAGGGCTTCCAAATTGGGGACAATCAATGCACCGAGACTGCGTTGGTCTTGTCCAACCAGCATTATCTGATCTATGTAGGGCGATCGCAAACACGCATCTTCAATCGGTTGCGGCTCGATATTTTCCCCATTGGTTAATACAATCGTATCTTTTGCTCGTCCGGTCAGAACCAAGTCATTCTGTGGTGTCACCCAACCCAAATCTCCGCTATCAAACCAGCCTTCAGCGTCAATTGCTTTCGCTGTTGCTTCAGGATTTTGGTAATAACCTTGCATAATTTGTGGTCCCCGTAGCAGCACCAAACCACGTTCCCCAACTGGCAGAGGTGTACGCGTCTCTGGATCAACCACTTGAGTTTCTGTACCTGGTATGGGTTGTCCAGAAGAACCACGTAAATTGCGCCAAGGACGACGCGCATGGGTGACTGGAGAAGTTTCTGTCAAGCCGTAGCCCTGTAAAATCTCTACACCAATAATTTCAAAAAAGTTATCTATATGCTTAGGAAGTGCTCCACCACCGCTAATCACCTGCTTGATTCTACCCCCTGTTGCTTCTCGTACCTTGGCATAAACGAGTCGTTCTCCCAAAGCATGAAGTGGGAACAAAGCAGTTGCTTGAATGTTAGCCGCTAATTGCTCAACCATTGAGGGGTTAAGATTTTCTAAACTCAATCTTTGGGCAATTCGCCGCGCTTTGATGTACTTTTCGCTAACGCTTAGAAAGAAGTTAATCAGGCGTTGTTTGTTTGCAGGTTGTTCACGGAACTGCTTTTGTGCTCCTTCATAAATTGATTCCCATAAACGGGGTACACCCACCATGAAATTGGGTTTAAATTCTCTCAAATCCCGTTTGACAGACCGCAAGTTTGTGTAAATTTGAGTACAGCCTTGAGAAAGTAAAAAGTACTCACCGCTGCGTTCATAGCTGTGCCAAGTAGGGAGGATGCTGAGGACGATGTCTCCTGGTTGCGGTTGCACAACTGCACCCAGTGTTAAAACTTGGTGCATCAAATTGCCGTGAGTCAGCATGACACCCTTAGGTTTGCCTGTAGTACCAGAAGTATAAATCAGTGTTGCCAAGGTATCGTAAGTTTGCTTAACTGGCGTCAGTGAATTTTGTGCCCCAATCTCCATCAACTGGGTAAAGTTCACTATTTTCAAGGTTTCGTCTATTGGTGGTACTTCATCACTAAGCAAGATAACCAGTTGAATTGGCAAATCGTGAAGACGTGGTCTAAGCTTGTTGAAAGTTTTTACATCTTCCACCACCAACGTCTTACTACCACTGTTTGCCAGGATAAATATAAGTTCTTCCCGTTCTGCTTGGGAGCTACGTACAGCATTAAATGTCCCAGCTGTCATAATGCCCTGGTCTGCAATGAACCAACGCGGACAATTGTCCGAAATAAGGGAGACACACTCTCCTGCTTTCACCCCCAATGCTTGCAATCCAGAAGCAAATTGTTGAATTTTTTGAAATAGTTGCGTATATGAAATTACAACTTCTGGTTGAGCATGAGGATCACAGAGGGCGACAACATCACCACATCGCTTTGCTAACATCTCCCAAATTTCTGGCAGAGAATTTAGGTTAGAATAATCTGCTAAACGCTGTAATTCCCTGCGTTCTTGCTCAGTCACATTAGAGAATATAGAAGAAATATCGTATGTTTTTGACATAACACATCTCCTAAATTAAAAAATTATTATATCCAGCATATTCCGATATCTAGCTCTAATAGCTAACTTCAAATGACACATTTCCTTCTGTCTATACCAATTTCCAAAATTTGAGAAATCTATTTATTAATAAAAGTTTATGTTATAGTTGAGTTATCTAAGATAAAAGCAATGCAAAATCTTGCTTTCACTGTATTACTTAAATATTGCTTTTAATTGAAGCAGTAAGAGCCTCATTTGTAGAAGTAAAGTAAAGTTATAACCTATGCGTTTGCTGGATATTTCACTCTTAACGCTAATTAATATTGCTGGCTGTCTTGCATTTCCTAAGCTTCTATTTGTTGTTCTAGCTCTGCAAACTAGGCATGATAAATTCTTGTCAACTGTTTCAAAAAGTCAAAAAAGCAAAGCTAAGCTTACCAGTTTTCCGTATTGTACAAGTTACAAATTGACAAATAATTCATTTTGTAAGTTTCGCCCCCATTTTTGTGATAAATGTTCTCCTTGTTAACAATGATTTAGTTATCAGTTGACTTCTTTCAAAATCAATTGCATCATAATTGTATCAAAATTGTAAATAAAATTTATATAAGTTAATACTTAACTGATAACTAAATCTAGTCTTGTTTATACTCCATCAATCAGTCTATGGTTATATTCAAAAAGTCTTATATTAAAACTAACTTATAGACCTAACAAGAAATTCAAATTCTGCTTTTCCCCAGTTTCAATGAATTTTGTTTCAAAATAAGAAAATATAACAAGCACCTTTATGAAGAGGGGGATTATCTATGAGTTTGATGGATGGTCTATTCCTAACCTTAATCAGTACTGTAGCCTGCCTTGCGTTTCCCAGGTTACTGTCTGTCATTTTGGCTCCCAAGAAAAAACGCACTGAAGCAGTACAGGCTACTTTGTCCTCAAACGATGCTAGCTCTGAAGTGCCAAGTTTTCCATAATAAACAAGAAATAGGAACTGCAAATGCACACAAATGATTTTGTGTGCATTTGTGTTTATCTATAATTATTCTTGAATCTGATGAAGATAAACCGAGTTTCTATGAGAGACTAGGTTGCTAATTGAATAAAATCGGCATATAGTGCAACCAAAACTAGTAAATCTTTGACATTGGGGCGGTGATGGAAGAACTAGAATCATACCAACCGCTGAACTTATTTGAATACAAACAGCTAGCTACTAAATGCCTGTCTCAAATGGCATTGGACTACTATGCAAGCGGTGCATGGGATGAAGTGACATTGCGGGATAACCGGGCTGCTTTTGAAAGATTTAAACTTCGTCCACGAGTGCTAGTAGATGTTAGCAAGCGTAACGTAGTAACTCAGGTTTTGGGTCAACCACTTCAAATACCTCTGTTGATTGCTCCGATGGCATTTCAGTGTCTTGCCAATCCACAGGGAGAAATCGCTACCGCAACAGCAGCAGCATCGGCTGGTGTTGGCATGGTGTTGAGTACACTTTCTACCAAGAGCATAGAAGAAGTGGCGACAGTGTGTCACAATACAAATTCTCATGCTCCTCAATGGTTCCAGCTTTACATCCATAAAGACCGAGGACTGACTCGTGCTTTGGTAGAAAGGGCTTACAGCGCAGGGTACAAAGCACTTTGTATCACAGTAGATGCTCCTGTCCTAGGACGGCGGGAACGAGATAAGCGTAATCAATTTGCTCTGCCATCAGGAATGCAACTGGCTAATCTTACAAATTTATCAGGATTGAACATTCCCCACAAAGAGGCAGAATCTGGATTGTTTATTTATTTTGCTCAGCAACTCAATCCGGCGGTAACGTGGCACGATTTAGAATGGCTTCAGTCTTTATGTCCGCTCCCATTGGTAGTGAAAGGAATTTTACGGGGAGATGATGCCGCTCGTGCTGTAGAATGTGGAGTAAAAGCAATCATTGTTTCTAATCACGGTGGTCGTCAATTAGATGGAGCGATCGCATCTCTTGATGCCTTAGCTGAAGTCGTCAATGCTGTGGGCGATCGTGCGGAAGTTTTGTTGGATGGTGGTATTCGTAGAGGGACTGATATCCTCAAAGCCTTGGCATTAGGAGCAAAAGCTGTCCTGGTGGGGCGTCCTGTGTTGTGGGGATTAGCCGTTGCAGGAGAAGCTGGTGTTGCTCATATCATCGAAATTCTTCGAGATGAATTGGATGTGGCTATGGCACTCGCTGGTTGTGCAAGTTTGGAGAAGATTGATTCTAGTTTGTTATTTTGCCATAACCAGCGTTTTGTATAGGAAATGCATGAGCTTGTATTATTTTTGACTTTCCCGTCGCCATTTTTCTCTTATCAAGCGAATTTCATCAAAGCTATAGCTATCACCAAGATATTCTTTAATCGGTGTGAGGGAAATATCGCCAAGAATTTCTAAAACTTGTAAGATTTTCTGCTGCTTGTCTACAGGAACTAATAAATTTAAATCTACTGACTGATTCTTCTCTATTAAATCGCACAGGTGACGAATAATTGTCGTAGGACGTAGATTACGTTTGGCGGCAATTTCTGTCACACTCAAACCTTGTTGGTGTAACTGTAAAGTCAATAATTCAGTATCTGAAGGTAAGCCAAAAAAAGGTGAGGAATTTTGTTCTATCAAACCTTGTTCTTGACGATAGGCGCGAATTTCTGCAAGGAATTTTTCACCATACTGGGAAACTTTATGACTTACTACCCCAGAAAGTTTACTGAATTCGGTTAAGGTTCGGGGTTGGATTTGTGCCATTAATTTTAAAGTCGAATCGGCGAAGATAACGTACGGCGGGACAGATTGCGCGTCAGCAATTTGTTTACGTAGCGATCGCAACCTCTGCAATAGCAATTCCACCTCTGTGGCTTTTTCATTTCCTTCTTCCCAGGTTATCTTTTGTACTACAGGAACAGCAATGGAAACTATTCGTTGTCGTCGCATGACTTCCCAACTTAGGGCATTAAGTTTCAAGACAGCGTAACCATCACTGGTTTGTTCTAGCAACCCTTGATGCAACAGAGAACGTCCTAATATTCGCCACTCATCTGCAGTTTTATCTTTGCCAATACCGTAGGTGGAAAGTTTGTCGTGTTCGTATTGCGTAATTTTTTGGGTTTTTGCGCCTCGTAAGACATCTATAATATGACCCATGCCAAATCTTTCTTTACATCGAGCCACGCAAGATAAAAACTTCATGGCTTCTATTGTCCAATCTTCTATTGGTTTGGGATAACGACAGTTGTCACAACCATCACAATTCCCTGCAAAACGTTCACCAAAATAACCTAACTGAATTGTACGCCGACAGTCGGTACCTTCGGTGTAGTCTATCATCTGCCGCAGTTGTTGTTTAGCAATCAACTGTTCTTGAGGATCTGGTTTTTGGTTAATGAGGAATTCAATTGTTTTGACATCACTGTAACTGTAGAAGAGTGTACAGCGAGAAGGTTCTCCATCTCTTCCTGCCCTACCTGATTCTTGATAGTAACTTTCTAAATTACGAGGAATATCAAAGTGAATCACAAACCGCACATCCGGTTTATTAATTCCCATGCCAAAGGCAATTGTTGCTACCATAACACGCACATCATCCCGAATAAACCGAGTTTGATTTTTGCTGCGTTCTTCATCAGTTAAGCCGGCATGATAAGGCAAGACTGAAATTTTATCGTGTTGTAGTTTCAGAGTCAGTTCATCAACTTTTTTGCGTGTCAAGCAATAGACAATTCCTGAACCTTCCGTTTCCCGAATCAGTTCCAACAATTCAGCGTAAGTGTGTTTCGTTTTAGAACGAACTTCGTAGTAAAGGTTTGTGCGGTTGAAGCTGGCTATATGAATGTTAGGTTGATTCAATCCGAGTTGTTGGATAATATCAGTACGGACACGCTCAGTTGCTGTAGCCGTCAGGGCAAAGACAGGAATATCTGGGTAGCGTTTTCGCAGTGACTTGAGTTGGCGATACTCTGGACGAAAGTCGTGTCCCCACTCAGAGACACAGTGTGCTTCGTCGATCGCCAGGGCAGAAATCCCAACTTGATGATGCACGAGATCGAGAAAAGGGAGAAATCTTTCACTCAGCAGACGTTCTGGGGCGACGTACAACAGTTTGACTTTTCCACTGAGGATATATTCTTCGCGCGATCGCACTTTATAAGCATTGAGACTGCTATTAAGAAATGTTGCTGCAATCCCATTATCTCGTAGTGCTTCCACTTGGTCTTGCATCAAAGCTATCAGCGGCGACACCACCACTGTTAAACCTTGTTTTAGAAGTGCTGGTAGTTGAAAGCACAAAGACTTTCCACCACCCGTAGGCATAACAACTAGTAAATCCCGATTTTGTAGCGCTTGTTCTACAATTTCTCGCTGTCCAAGGCGAAAGCTATCGTAGCCAAAGTAATATTTTAGCGCTTGTTCTAAATTGGGATTGTGTGACATAAAAGACTGTGTTGCAAACAAGGCATGATGCCTGACTTACATCATAATCAATCTTTAGCAAGTAAGACGAATAACACTTTTGCCAAGCTATTGCATAACAACTTACCTTGTGTCAGAAGAATCCTTCTCAAGAATCCCAATGCTGCGGCTTCGTCTAACGTCCTCGGAGTGTCAAAATGTTATATGTAGCGTTATTAGCATTCGTGACTTATGCCGAAAGCAATCTGGAATGGTGCTGTGTTAGCCGAAAGCGATAACACCGTAGTTGTGGAAAGCAACCATTACTTTCCCCCTGAGTCAGTTAACAAGCAGTACTTTAAGGACAGCAATACCCATACAACTTGTCCGTGGAAAGGTGTTGCGAGCTACTACAATATTGAAGTTGACGGACAAGTCAACAAAGACGCTGCTTGGTACTATCCTGACGCCAAGGAAAAGGCAAAGCAAATTGAAGGTTATGTTGCCTTCTGGAGAGGTGTAAAAGTCGAAGCTTAATAAAGCTTAATATAATTTAACTCAGAACCCCAAAGTGGCGGAAGCCACTGGTCTGAGTTAATTCTACATATATACTTACAGACACACTGCGCATCTTTGAGTGTCAGTCTGCAAGACAGACTGTATCCTTCCTGAGTCGCAAGATAAACTCAGAATATGGGTTTTTATGTCATTTTTTGCGTACACCAATTTAATTGGTATAATTGTCGAACGCTAGATAGTTCTAACTTAACTTTTCTTTATTCCCTGGCAATCACAATATCGTTGGACTTAATGACTGCGTAAGCTTCTGTCCCCTCAACCAAATCTAACTCGTCTGCTGATACTCTGGTGATAATTGAGGTGAGCTCAACTTTGTGAACAATCTCCATTGTGATTTCAGTGTTCACTGCTCCTGTAACAACTCGTTTAACGATTCCCTTAAGAACATTACGAGAGCTAACTTTAAGTGGTTTCTTTGGACTCAAAGCTTCTATCTCAGAAGTCCAAGCCTCCTCTGTTTCATACCGCTGGGTTGGTAGTGAAGGCTGTTGAGGAGACTGTTTATTGAGGCTACGTACCAATTCCCGCAAAATTTCTGTTTTGGTACGCTGAGACTGCTTTGAAAACTCTTCTAGAAGTTTTCGCTCCTCTTCTGAAGTTTGAAAAGTGATCCATCCTTGTTCTTTTCTTGGCATACTTTTACCAATAAAGTTGGTAATCCTTGGCTTGTCTTGGTACGATCCTACCAAGCGTCAATACTTGAAAAATAAATTCTCGGTCCAGCTGTTTTCTTGTGAAAAGAAGAGATTTCTTACTTTCCTAGGCACAGCATTTGCCAGTATATTTCTGGTAATTAGCTTGGGTGACTGGACCTGTTCCCAGTTGTAGCATAAATTAACACTAATTAACTTATTTGTGCTGCTGCCAGCTTAAAACAAGTGTGCGCCGAGTTTTAGCAAAGGTAGAAAGTAGAAACGTTGAAGCAGATTTCGTTTATGCCACCGATGCTAACATCTCCGCTTAGGTAAAAGTTGCGATGCGCGACTGGCGATAAAGGTGACTTCCCCATTGTTTATCCGACATGAGTTCTGATAAAAAGTAAAAATATGACTGTAATACTTAAAATAGCAAGTTTATACTCAGAATATAAATATTATTCTAAAACAACTAGCTAGTAGTCTAAACGTTCCTGAAAACTGCGTTGTCATTTTGTCAAAGAGCGAGATTCTAAACCAGTATCTCTAGGCTAGCTTTCCTTGGATAAAGCGTTTCTGAATAGAAACGCTTTATCAATGTGCGGATGAGTGGTTATCGTATAGTAACCGTAAGTATGTGTTAAGACACATCTCCCTCATCCGGTATTTCATCTACTCCAATTTCCCATGGTATACCTCCGTCCGATGGAGGACAGAAACGGATTTTGGCAGTATTAGAAAATAGCTTTAATTTCTCTACCATCTGGGGAATAACATTCGCCATATGCCAGTAACTTTCTGTGTCATAGCTGATAACAATCAGTATTAAAGTGCCAGCATTTATCTGGAAATACCAGTGGCAATTAGACAACAAAGCTCGAGTCATGGGACTACAAGCCTTGAAAAAACGTTTGCAAATCGCTTCTTCTAGTTGTCTTAGTAGTAACTCATCAAGTTGCGTCACCCGAGTTGGAGGTAAATCATCTGGGGAAAGAGGTGGAAGAAAGTGTTTACTCATGGCACAAAATCTTTCTATCAACGGGATAGCTTATACATAAATTCGCACTACATTATGAGAACACGTCAAATTCTCCAGATTTTTTTCCAAATTAAAATAAAAATTGTAATAAAGTGTTGAAGAGTTTATCGATATAGCAATTGTAAATGAAAAGACATCATCAACAATATGTTTAGTAAGATAGAACACATCTTTTCAAAAATCTTTGAACAGCTTTATGAGCAGTATGTACAACTGGTTACTAAGGTAGTCAAAATATGGAAAATAACCTGATTTCCCTGATACATGAAATTTGACTTCACAAGTGTGTCTTAGTTGAATCAATGACCAACTCAAAAATATTTATCAGATTGCATACTCCAGACATCGCAGTTTACTCAATTCTTGGTTCAACTTTTTCATAGGATTGTTGCTTCTGCATCTCAACAAAAGAAGCCGTACTTGAGTTTTTATCTCAAGCAGTTGATAACCTGACTTACTGCTATTTTTAAGCTCATCAAATTCACTTGTGTTTCAGTTATCGAGTTTGGACTTCCGTGAAGTGCAACTATGAATTTATCTTGTATGCATAAAAGCTACCACTATTTTTTCTTTATAGAAAAATAGAAATGCATTATAAGTAACATTTGTAATAGTATTTTAACAACAATTATCATCTGATCCAAGCGATAGTACATCTTAACTTAGCTAGAGAAGGTTGACATATTTCGGCAATATAAAGAATCATCTTAGGGACACAGGGTTGTCGCTTGTGAGGAAAACATGCACACAGTTGTTCTCGTTCTTGTTGAGGTGCTAGTTGTTATTGGACTGTCACGGCTAGTAGGACTTGGGTTCCGGTGGATTAACCAACCTCTCGTCATTGGAGAGATTGTTGCCGGGATTATGCTGGGACCATCTCTTTTCGGGTGGGTTGCTCCAGGGTTGGCAGCTACCTTGTTTCCACCTGAAACAATTCCCTTCCTCAATGTGCTGTCTCAGGTGGGGCTGATTTTTTTCATGTTTTTGATTGGGCTAGAGTTAAACCCCAAATACCTCAGCGGCAATTTAGAAATAGCAGTATTAACATCACACGTCAGTATTCTAGTGCCGTTTTCATTAGGAACGCTGCTAGCAGTGCTACTGTATCCTCTAGTTTCCAATGCTAGTGTATCATTTACTGCCTTTGCTCTTTTTCTGGGAGCAGCGATGTCGATTACTGCTTTCCCAGTACTGGCACGAATCATTACCGAGAACAACTTGCAAGGGACTCGTTTAGGAACTTTGGCGCTGACTTGTGCAGCAGTAGATGATGTGACTGCATGGTGCTTGTTGGCAGTCGCGATCGCAGTAGCGCGTACAGGTGGTATCACGAGTGCTTTCCCTACCATTATTGCCAGCATCGTATACATAGGCTTAATGGTGACAGTGGGGCGAAAATTCTTGCAACGCCTCAGCGCGTATTACCGTCGCACTGGACGCCTTAACCAATTTGTTCTAGCTTTAATTTACGTAGGAGTGGTTGCTTCTGCTCTCATTACTGAACTGATTGGCATTCACTTGATATTTGGAGCGTTTTTGGTAGGAGCAGCGATGCCCAAGAATGCAGGTTTAGTGCGGGAAATAGCAGTCAAAACGGAAGATTTTGTACTGATATTCTTGCTACCAGTCTTTTTTGCTTACAGTGGTTTACGGACGGAGATTGGTTTACTCAATAGTCCAGAATTATGGGTATTGTGCTTATCTGTGCTAGGAGTAGCAATCATAGGAAAATACGTTGGTACTTATGTAGCAGCTCGTGTCAGTGGCATAAATAATCGAGAAGCCTCAGCACTAGGTTGGTTGATGAATACTCGCGGCTTAACTGAGCTGATAGTGCTAAATATTGGTCTTAGTCTTGGTGTCATTTCGCCCCTATTATTTACCATGTTGGTGATTATGGCACTGGTCACAACATTTATGACATCGCCACTATTAGAGCGAACTTATCCGAAAAAGCTCATCAAGTTAGATGTGATCGAGCAAGAACCAGAAGAAACAGGTGTAGACACGTGTGCTAGTAAAGACCTTCAAAGTCGTCCTTACCGAATTTTGGTTCCAGTCGCAAATCCCACAACTCAAAAAGGTTTGATGCAGTTGGCTGTAGCGATCGCTGTCAACTACAAACAACCTGCTGTTGTTCATCCCCTCAGTTTGATTGAACTTGAAGAAGACTATGCTTTTGAGAGTACTCCACAAGAAGCAGACAGACTGATTGCAGAACGCCGCCAACAGTTAGAAGAATTGATTTCACGTCTAGAACCATCAGAAGCACGCTCTTATGTGCATCCTATTGTTCGCATATCAAACAATGTTGCACGACAAACATCACAGATTGCCTTACTCGAGCAAGTTAATTTAATTCTAGTGGGATGGCATCGCCCAGCTTTTAGTCATAATCGCTTAGGTGGACGAGTTGGTCAAATTTTGACTAATGCACCAGTAGATGTCGCGGTATTTATCAACCGGGGAGAAGAGCGTTTAGAAAGCCTGTTGGTTCCCTATTCCGCAAACATTCATGATGATTTAGCACTCATACTTGCTCTGAGACTGCTTGTAAACCATGATACCTGTCGATTACAGATTTTACAGGTTGTGGCAGATAATCAGGTGAAAAATGAACTTAGTTATGAGCTTCACACAATAATGGAGCAATTGCCTCAAAGTGTACGCGATCGCATTAACATCAAAGTCGTCGAAGCTGCAGAGCCAATTAAAGCCGTAGTCGCAGCCTCAGAAGCCGTTGATCTAACCATTGCTGGCACGAGCCGTGCTTGGGGTATCGAACGTCAAACCCTAGGACGCTACACAGACGAACTAGCCATTGAGTGTCGTTCCTCGCTGCTCATTACCCGTCGCTACAGTCAATTTACCTCTCACCTTGCCAACGTTCTTTCTAACGAAAAATCAGAAATGAAAAGTTAGCTCATTCATGAATTATAAACAATGAATTATGTAATGAGGAAACTATCTCTTTCATCATTCAGCATTCATAATTCATTGTTTCTCCTGTGACTCATAACTCAATATTTCTAAATATCATGAATCATTTAAACTTGAGATCCTTGACCTTTTATGGTGTGGCAATAAGTTCAGTGTTGCTTTTGTTTAAAGTCGTAACTGCATATGGAGAAACCAACCTCAAAGCACCTCCTGCAGTTAACAGTCAATATCGCCTCGTGTTTGATGAAAATTTACCTATATGTGAAAAATCAGATGTTCTACTATTAAGTGTTCAACAATCAGGAGTTTACTTGAATGGCTTTTTACTACCAGTAAACTCTGACACCAAAGCTTCTAAACTATCTGAAACTATGTCTTCACTCACAGGTAGACTTCAGCATAGACAATTGAGTTTATCTGGAAAAGTCCCCCGAGATATCCTATGTAATATTCCAGGATCTCAAACACAAGCAAACATTAGCCCAGTTAAAATACAAATTCAACTGGTAGATAAAAGGGATTTCATAGGACAAATAAATGTGAGTGGCACCTCCAGAGCTATTGGATTAAAAGCAATACCACAAAAAAGTAATGGACAAGCTGAGCAGTCAAACAATCATTAACTGCAAATTCATCATTAGATTTAGAGCGAGAAATTGTAGGATGCGCTGTAGCAACGCGTAACGCATCATATGGACATCTTTAACAAGCGACAAGCAAAAAAAACAGTTGTCATGGACAATTGTGAATAAGTTTTGTGGAGCATTGAGGAGTATGGATAAGCAATTAAGGAATAGGAATTCTTTAGACTTATGCAAGTATCTGTTTCGGCTTGGTTTATTTGGCTTGTATGTAGCAATATTTAGCAGCAACGCTCTCAGCGTCTACGCCCTTAAACCTGGCAATAGTAGTAGCGTAGCACCACTGGCAAGACTTGAGGATTGGCGCTTTTACCCAGAGGCGTCACAACTAGAAATTTCCCTATCAGCCGCCTCACAACCCAAGTCCTTTTACCTTGCTCAACCCCCGCGCATTGTTATAGATTTACCAGGGACTAAGTTAGGCAACATTCCCACTCAACAAAATTTCTCTGGAGCAATCCGAAGCATTCGCGTTGCCCAACTCAACGCAGATGTTACTCGTATTGTCATGGATTTAGCACCAGGAACTCTCGTCGATCCAAACCAAGTGCAACTGCAACCTGTTTCCCGAGCAAGTCTAAACCGTTGGGTATTACGTCCTTTAGTTGCAAGTAATCGTACCTTTTTTCCACAAGGAAATTTGCCACCTCTACCCGGCAATTTTTCACCTACAACTATGACTTCACCGCAACCAAGCAACACACCACCTAGTATCTACAACAATCCTCCACAACCGCCAGGGAATTTCCCACCAGGTACGTACAATAATCCCCCGCAAGCGCCAGTTAACCTACCATCAGCTACCTATAATTCTCCACAACCGCCAGGGAATTTCCCACCAGGTACGTACAATAATCCTCCACAACCACCAGCTAACCTACCGTCAGCTACCTATAATCCTCCACAAGTACCTAATTTCAGTGTACCGCCACCATTAACAACTACACCCGCAACGACCAATAACTTTCCACAAGCACCATCTGTCCGAGTACCGCCTTTGACGCCTAGTAACCCTTCTCAACTCCCTAGTTCTGTTCTTCCCGCACCTTCTTTTCCATCTCAACGCAGTAATATTGACAACAGTATTCCTCCTGTGGGTGCGTCAAATTTTCCTGTTCCAACCGCCCCCAGTTCTCCGCCTAGTTCCCCTAATTCTAGAGTGATTGAGTTTGGTCAGCCCTTTCCCAATCCCAGAAGGTAAAGTGAAGGGAGAAGAAAAAAGAACGAAGAACGAAATAATTGAGCCATTTTTCTTTCTTCCTTCTTATATCTTCGTTCTTTTCTAGAATCTCTCTGTTTCCAGTGCAGGAGCAGTTGCTCCTGGTTGGTTGATGAAGAAGTTTTTCGCGTCATCATTCTCGTAAGTGCAGCTAATGTCGGGTTTGTCGCTGTTTAAGTCACCCGCATAGGCAAAGTGGTTCAGGCGATTTTTGCAATCTCTCACTTGATCTGAAGTCACAAGCTTTCTTTGTTCTAAAATTGCCCAGTTACTGGAACGCAGAACACATCCCGGACGCATACTAGGCTGACCGACGTAGACTTTAAAGGGGTTGAGAGTCACAAACAGTCTAGTGTCCATCACCATAGCGCTGGCTCCATACTGCACACAAATATCAGCATTCGGTGCTTTGGTATCAATGAATTCTCGGGTAGCTACGTTGTTTGGAGTAAACGTCGCTGTGGAACTAAAAGCAATACCAATCCCAATGCCTAAAACAAACACCCCTCCCAAAATTGCTATGGTGGTGAAATTAAAGATAGGGGATTGAAAGACAGAGGGTTTAGGAGCAGTAGCTGTTCTACCAGTGGGTTTTCGTCTCATTTTCGCTTCATCAACTTTACGCTTTGGACAACAGGGAGTGGATTCAAGTACTCTCCCTCTTTCAGTATGCCGATTCTTAACTGTAATTGTCTGTAACTTTTTTCTTATGTTCCTATCAATTGCCAAAATGAGCAAAGCAGCTAAACATTATGGCTGAACTGTAGGTATGTCGATTGTTATTTATATCTATAACAATTGATGTGCATTTTTCTCTGTTGGTTAATTTAAAATTTCAGTTTCATTCAATATTTAATCATAGGTCATTAAAGTAAAAAGGCTATTGATAAATAGGTAGTATCATTTTATAGTCTTATACAAGTAAATTACACTATGAAAGTTAACTTCTTGCTTTTCTATGAGGTGTGTTTTACTTAATAGATTAATTCTTGGTTAAGCTTAACTTAGTATAAAATACAGCTTTTATTAAGCTAAAAATGCTTACTCTGTTAATTTTATCATTTTTTGATTTTTAATTTTTTAGTATTCAGGCTCAGTATGATAGCTTTTTATGACTCTTGGTCTAAAGACATAAAGAAATGTAAACTAAAAATTAAGATAATATTAATACATTCAGTAGAAGTAAAGTGACATTTCAACAAGCTTTGGGCAAGAGTTTCAAAATCTCACAAATTCAAACCCTCATAGCTGATAGTCTCACGGTTTTTTGGGGCGATTGGCTAGAGTTACGTGTGCGAATTACACAAGTTGCTGCATCTGGGCTGATATCTCCACTGATCTACATTTTGGCTTTCGGTTTGGGTTTGGGTAGCTCTATCAAACCAGGCACAGGAATTAGTGGTAACTATAATAACTACTTAGAGTTTCTACTACCAGGGATGGTAGCGCTGTCATCAATGACAATCAGCTTTGGTGGCACGACTTTTTCCATCTGCGGAGATAGACTCTTTACCAAAAACTTTGAGGAATTGTTACTCGTTCCCGTGCATCCTCTAGCGTTGCACATGGGAAAAATGCTCGCAGGAGTATTGCGGGGGTTAATGACTTCTGGTTCTGTCATTTTTGTAGCGCTGCTGTTCACTAGAAACTTAAATTTCCTCAACCCATTGTTTTTACTGATATTGGTACTCAATTGTGCTGTTTTTGCAGGTTTGGGAGTGATTGTGGGATTGACGGTGAAATCTCTTGAGTCTGTCGGGCTCTACAACAACTTTGTTATTATTCCCATGTCTTTCTTGGGTGCAACGTTTTTTGACCCTAGTACATTACCAGCTGGCTTGAAAGTTGTAGTGTACTTATTACCTCTAACTTACGCCAGCCTTGGACTACGTGCAGCTGCTTACTCGCCATTGTTCCAGTTTCCTTGGTACAGTGTGCCAATTTTACTGATGGTGGCGATCGCCCTTTCTGTGTGGGGTGCGTACCAATTTTCTCATCAGCAGGATTAATAGTTTTTGGATTGTAAAAGAGAGTTTTAGATTCACAAGGTGCGTTACAGTTCGTTAACGCACCGCATTAAATTAATATGTTACGGTCCAAAGAGTTGTTTAATGAATTGGGAAAAACTCAACAAAACCATCACTATCACGCATCCTACTGGAACGGGAAACTGGCAGCAATTCTTTCATAGCTCCATATCTAAAACATCTAAAATTCTATGACGCAACCATCTAATATTCGCCAGCTGTTAACTGACACAAAACTAGGGTTAATACCACACCTAGACAACCGCCTGAAAACAATTGAAAACCTCCTCCAGCAGCAAGAAAATTTGGAATTTCAGCCTTATGACTTGCTGTTTGGAGAGTGCAAAACCCTGGCTGCTAACGAACCACGACCGCTGATTACCCAGTCAATTTCTCTCATATTTTTTATGACTGGCAACGCTGAAGATAAACTTGAACTCTTGCTGTTAGCATCCGAATTGCAGAACACAGTAGATGCTGCAATTTTTGAGTGGAGTAACCATGAGTGGCATCAGTTTGAGAAACCTTTAAAACGACCAGTGACTCAAATTGCTGGTGGTTTAGATTACGAATTACTGGAAAGTTCCCCTGATTCTTGTTACATTACTCTTTTTCGAGAATTTGATTTAACTTATCCTCTCACTTTTTAGATTGATCGAGCCAGTGCCATAAGTGCTGGAGACTTATGGCATTGTGTTTCGCGCGATCGCTTCGCTATGCCGGTCCTATGCCTAATTCAGCAAAGCTAAAACACAGGCGATCGCATCACAGTAAAACATGAGCACCCTACGCCGAACTGCTGCTTTCTCCTTTGATAAAAGCAGCAGCAATCAAATGCGCTAGACGTAAAGCTTCTGGAACTTTACCGCAGTCGGTTAAGCGTTGCAATACTCCTGCAATCACCTCTGGTTCTTCACCGCACACTTGGAAGAAAAAAGGTGGATATTCGTAAATCTTACCTGCAAGCTTTAGTAGATTATACCGCTGTGGAAAACATGGCAAACGACTCATTGCTTCCTCGACTGCAATTAAATCGGGTACACGACGCATGACAGCGACGCAGGGCAGTTGCAGTCTGGAGGCTAATTCTGGAAGATTAACAAGGTTAAACCCACCAAACCCAATTCCATCTAGCAATACTACATGTAGTTGCGGGAGAAACTTGCCACCAATTAATAACTCACAAATAGTATCCGTTGCATCTAGACCGTCCTGTTGTACCTTTCCCCAAACCATTCCTTCAAATCGAGTCCCTGCACAAACAACTCCCGCTATATGTACTTTGCCACCAACACCTCGAAGAAAAGGGGCATCATCGAAACCAATAACCCGGATCGTACGGTTAAGTTTTAGCAGAGATTCCAGTTTCATCCACTCATCGGCGATAGGTTACAGGTGACAGGTTACAGTTTTTCTCTGTCCCCTGTCCTCTTGACCTAGCTAGCTATAAGGGTCTTTTGCAAAGGCGTCCAACGGAAAGCGCGATCGCCACCCCTTTCAATAACAACTTTCACTCTTGGTTCTAAGCTGGGTAAAGTTGCTAAATACTCAACTTCCTGATCAGAAAGGATGTGCCCTTCAATCAGCCACAACACCAGCCCCTTTGACTTAGGTGGTAGTAGTTCGAGCTGATAGTTCACAATAGGCGGCACATAGTATACATAACCTACTGCCGCACCACTGCCAGTGCTTTTTTTACCAAGGTGAGGAGGTCTGACACCATGAACTTTTGTGAGATAGGCAGCCACATCGCCCAATCCCTTTGCAGTCATTTGGAGGCTGATATAACCAGCTGCACGTAGTCGGCGTCTGTACCGACCTTCAAAACCACCTTCTAAAGGTACGTAGACACCAAGAGCGCCCGATTTTTCTAGATCACGAATGAAAGCGTTGCCAGTGGTAATTAGTGCCATAAAATTTATTTTTGTTCTATCCCACTTCGATATCTCTATTATTTACTGTTAAGCAAGAGATTCAGTTCTACAAATTAACTTATGAACTAGATTAGGCAATTTGCACCACGTTCGCGCAGTTGTTGTCCTACAATGGCTTTTGTATACTACACCCCTATTTGCCATCTGGGGAGGGACCCTTGTGGTGAGCAAGGCAGTACTGGATGATGTCACGGCATTATCTCTAGAACACGACCTAACCTTATGCAAGCGGTCAAACCTGAGTAAACAACTTCCAAAAGAGAAATTATCTGGTGGGGTGCGTTAGGCTTAACGCCGTACAGCACCGCCTTACAGAAAAAAAGTGCTGTATTCTCGGTTAACTCACCTTACAACCATTAAATCTTTTTTATTGGAAGTCTCTCCGCGAAGTGATTGTAATCGTAGCCAACAACAATCGAAAAAATCGTAGACAAATATAAATGAATGATCTATATTATTAGATTGTGACCAAAATTTTATATTAGCTTGCCATCTTACTACTATTTTTAGCTAGTGTTAGCGTCAAAAGCTGATAAACAAGTTCCGTATGGGACAAATTAGCAAAGATAGACAAGAGACTGGTAAACTAGAAAGGCTGCGAGGACAACTTAGGAGTGGTTGGTTAAAAATCAATGCCAACCTCAAGCATAAACTGCATTCACTCCTGAACCTCAAAATGAGGCAAAACCCTAAACAAGTTTGAACTGTTGTTTAAGGTCATCCCTGAAGTAGGAGCTGAGCGGTCGTGTTGGTCTGTAGCATTGCATAAGTCTCAGCCAACGGATACTGGGCAGCAAGCTGCCTAAGTCCTACTACAACAAAAGCGTGCCAGAGCAATTGCTTGGATAAAAGCATTGCTGCACAAAGCGCAAAGCTCGAAAGCCTTGCACCAGGTTCAGAAGTTGTCTCTTCCAAGAAGGAAGGCACTTTTGGCTGTTCTGGTAACGATGAAAAAGTAAACGGATTCATGAAACAGCATGAACCTCGAGTGAAGACCCAAAGAAGTTGCAACTGTCATAACCTAAGCAGTTCGACTTCAGAGGTCAGTCCACAACAAGCTGGAATTCGTCCTGATGGACGTTCACAAGGTTTTTCACTGAGAATCCAGTGCCAACAGAAGCAAATAAATAAGGAGAGCCAGTAACTGTGTCTGTAGGTATTCTCGGCACCAAGCTGGGCATGACCCAAATATTTGACGAAGCAGGAGTATCCATTCCTGTCACCGTCATCCAAGCGGGACCATGTACCATCACCCAAGTCAAAACAAAACAGACCGACGGTTACTCCGCCATCCAAGTAGGTTATGGCGAAGTTAAGCCAAAGGCGCTGAACAAACCATTGCTGGGACATCTTGCAAAATCATCTGCCCCAGCATTGCGTCATTTGAAGGAGTATCGCATAGATAACTCCAGCGAATATGCTTTAGGTCAAGAGATTAAAGCGGATATTTTTAGTGCAGGTCAAACTGTAGACGTAATAGGTACAAGTATTGGTCGCGGTTTTGCTGGTAACCAGAAACGCAACCACTTTGGTCGAGGACCAATGTCGCACGGTTCCAAAAATCATAGAGAACCTGGTTCGATTGGTGCAGGTACAACTCCCGGTCGTGTTTACCCAGGTAAGCGGATGGCAGGACGGTTGGGTGGGAGCCGCGTCACAATTCGCAAATTGACTGTCGTGCGAGTAGACCCAGAGCGCAACTTAATACTTATCAAGGGAAGTATTCCTGGTAAGCCAGGTGCCTTAGTAGATATTGTCCCTGCAAAACAAGTTGGTTAGTGGTCAGTCGTTGGTGGTTAGTAGAGCAACTCGCAACTAACAACTAACAGCTAACAACTAACAGCTAACAACTAACAACTGACAAAGGACAAAAAATGTTTGAGTATGTAGTCAAAAATTGGCAAGGAGAGGAAGTCGGACAAAAAACGTTCGACTTGAAAGTTGCCAAAGAAGAAACGGCATCTCATGTCGTACATCGAGCCTTGGTAAGACAAATGACCAATGCTCGTCAAGGAACTGCTAGTACCAAGACCCGTTCCGAAGTTAGGGGGGGTGGTCGCAAACCTTGGCGGCAAAAGGGGACTGGTCGTGCGCGTGCTGGTTCTATTCGTTCACCATTGTGGCGTGGTGGTGGTGTCATCTTTGGACCGAAACCACGAGACTATGAGATCAAAATGAACCGCAAAGAGCGGCGTTTAGCATTGCGAACCGCTTTTGCTAGTCGCATCGACGATTTAATCGTAGTAGAAGAATTTAGCGACCAGATCCAGCGTCCCAAGACCAAAGAGTTAGTGGGAGCGATCGCCCGTTGGGGGTCGGATCTGGACAGTAAAACCTTGTTAATCTTGTCTGAACGTACAGAAAACGTCTATTTATCAGCCCGCAACATAGAAAACTTAAAGCTGATTGCAGCTGACCAGTTAAATGTGTACGATTTGCTGCATGCTGACAAGATTGTTGTAACAGCACCAGCTCTAGAAAAAATTCAGGAGGTCTACAGTGACTAGATTTGACCCCCGCAACCTTCCCGACCTTGTGCGTCGCCCAATTGTCACTGAAAAGGCGACAATCCTGATGGAGCAGAATAAATACACTTTTGAAGTGACGCCAAAAGCGACAAAGCCACAAATCAAAGCGGCGATAGAAGATTTATTTGACGTCAAGGTCGAAAAAGTGAACACTGCAAGACCACCCCGCAAGAAGCGGCGTGTTGGCAGGTTTATTGGTTACAAGCCCCAATACAAACGAGCCATCGTCACAGTGGCGGCTGGGGATGTAGACAAGATTAGACAAGTTCTCTTCCCAGAGGTTTAAGAAAATGGGTACTCGTTCTTATCGCCCTTACACCCCCAGTACTCGCCAGGTTACAATTTCTGACTTCTCGGAAATTACCAAAACTGAGCCAGAAAAATCCCTAACCAAATCGATCCACCGCGCCAAAGGTAGGAATAATCAAGGGCGGATTACTGTTCGCCACCGGGGTGGTGGACACAAGCGCCTTTACCGCATTATCGACTTTAAGCGGGATAAGCGTGGTATTCGTGCTACAGTGACAGCCATTGAATACGATCCTAACCGGAATGCGCGGATTGCCCTTTTGCAATATGAAGACGGCGAAAAGCGTTACATCCTTCAACCCAACGGTGTGAAGGTAGGGAGAACTATTGTTGCTGGTCCAGATTCTCCTATCGAAGACGGCAACGCTTTACCCTTGTCCAACATTCCTCTAGGTACCAGCGTTCACAACGTGGAATTGAAACCTGGTAAAGGTGGTCAAATCGTTCGGGCTGCTGGTGCAACTGCTCAAGTTGTAGCGAAAGAAGGTAATTACGTCACACTCAAGTTACCTTCTGGAGAAGTCCGGATGATTCGCCGCGAGTGCTATGCCACGATTGGACAAGTCGGTAATCTTGATGCTAGAAACCTGAGCGCAGGTAAAGCAGGGAGAACTCGCTGGAAGGGTCGCCGTCCTCAAGTCAGAGGTAGTGTGATGAACCCAGTTGACCACCCACATGGAGGTGGTGAAGGTAGGGCACCTATTGGTAGATCAGGCCCTGTCACACCTTGGGGCAAACCTGCTTTGGGGATGAAGACACGTAAGCCGAAAAAAGCCAGTAGCAAGTTAATTGTGCGCCGTCGTCGCAAATCTTCTAAACGCGGTCGTGGCGGTCGTGAATCGTAGAGAGTTAGTGGTTAGTAGAAATTGCAACTAACCACTAACTATTCGGATATCTCTTGTGAAGACGCACTCGCGTTCACCAGTTACTCATGGAGAACCACTGTATTGTGGTGAGTCCAGCACTGTAGTCAGGCTGCACTGCAGGAAGGTTTCGCTCTTTAGTGATGAAAGAAAAACCCTCTTGGAGTTTGCGCTCACCACGGCACTGTTCTCCCCAACGCAGTGGCTCACCACTAACCACTACCAAGTTACTAATTATGGGTCGTTCTCTAAAAAAAGGTCCTTTTATTGCGGATCATCTTTTGGCAAAAATTGAAAGGCTTAACGAAGCCAACAAAAAAGAAGTTATTAAAACTTGGTCTCGGGCTTCTACAATTTTGCCCATGATGGTAGGTCACACCATTGCAGTTCACAACGGACGCCAACACGTTCCGATTTTCATCAGCGATCAGATGGTGGGACACAAACTGGGCGAGTTTGCTCCTACGCGTACTTTTAGAGGTCACGCTAAGAGTGACAAAAAAGCAGGTAGATAGTCATGAGTTAGTAGTTATTACTCCCAAGTATTCAGTAACTAACTACTAACAAAATTGGAGAAAACTATGGCAATAGATACGACTGAAGTCAAAGCGATCGTCCGTTATGTACGTATGTCCCCCTTTAAGGTGCGTCGCGTACTCGACCAAATCCGGGGGCGATCGTACCGAGAAGCGCTTATTATTTTAGAATTCATGCCCTATCGAGCCTGCGAGCCAGTGTTGAAGGTTCTCAGAAGTGCTGCAGCTAATGCGGAACATAACGCAGGGCTAGACCGCTCTGAGCTTGTCATTACTCAAGCCTACGCAGATCAAGGTCCCGTGCTGAAACGGTTTCAACCTAGGGCGCAAGGTCGGGCTTACCAAATTCGCAAGCCGACATGTCATATCACTGTGGCTGTTGCTGCTGACCCCGCCGCAGCCAAATAAGAAATTGCGTACAGGAAGAATTTTTAGAGGAAGCATTTGTGGGACAGAAAATACATCCAGTAGGTTTTCGCTTGGGAGTCACCCAAGAGCATCAATCCCGTTGGTTTGCTGACCCTAGCCGCTATCCAGAACTTCTACAAGAAGACCACAAACTTCGTCAGTATATAGAACGAAAACTGGGTAGATACGCTCAAAACAACGCCGGAATTTCTGAGGTGCGGATTGATCGTAAAGCAGACCAAATTGATTTAGAGGTACGTACAGCCCGACCGGGTGTCGTTGTAGGTCGTGGTGGACAAGGCATTGAAGCTTTACGGACTGGTCTCCAGCAACTGTTGGGCAGCAATCGCCAGATTCGCATTAACGTCGTTGAAGTACAACGAGTTGATGCTGATGCTTACCTGATTTCTGAGTACATTGCTCAACAATTGGAACGCCGCGTTTCCTTCAGACGGGTGGTACGGCAAGCTATTCAGCGTGCTCAACGCGCTGGCGTGCAAGGCATCAAAATTCAAGTCAGCGGACGGCTTAACGGTGCAGAAATAGCCCGGACAGAGTGGACTCGTGAAGGTAGAGTGCCTTTACATACTTTGCGAGCTGACATTGACTACGCATACTGCACAGCCAAAACTGTCTACGGTATTCTCGGCATAAAGGTGTGGATATTTAAGGGAGAAATTATTCCTGGACAGGAAGAAACTCCTCCACCCACAACGACTCGCGATCGCCCTCCATCTCGCCGTCAACAACGCCGTCGCCAGCAATTTGAAGACCGCTCAAATGAAGGATAGTCATGAGTCATGAGTCATTAGCTTTCTCATAGATGACAAAAGACAAATGACAAATGACAAAAGACAAATGACAAAGGACAAATCATGCTAAGTCCAAGAAGAACTAAATTTCGTAAACAACAGCGCGGACGGATGACTGGTCTAGCCCATCGAGGCAGCAGCCTAAACTTTGGGGATTTTGCTCTTCAAGCTTTAGAGCCTGCTTGGATCACCTCTCGTCAAATCGAGGCTTCTCGTCGGGCAATGACTCGTTACATTCGCCGGGGTGGGAAAATCTGGATTCGGATTTTCCCAGACAAACCAGTCACCATGCGTCCTGCCGAAACCCGGATGGGTTCCGGTAAAGGTTCGCCCGAGTACTGGGTCGCAGTTGTCAAACCCGGACGAATTTTATTTGAAATTGCAGGTGTTCCTGAAGCAACTGCTCGCGAAGCAATGCGCTTGGCTGCTTTTAAATTGCCCATAAAAACTAAGTTCATTACACGCTCACAAGAGGAGCAGCAGGTGTAGGTTATGCCTCTTCCTAAGATTTCAGAAGCTAGAGAATTAACTGACGAACAACTCGCTGAGCAAATTGTCGCTGTTAAAAAAGAACTGTTTCAGCTGCGCTTGCAAAAAGCAACGAGACAGCTAGACAAACCTCACAAGTTCAGACACGCCCGCCACCGCTTGGCTCAATTAATGACAGTAGAAGGCGAGCGCAAACGAGCCGCTTCCTCAAGTCAACCCGCGAAAGAATCAGAGTAGGAGATCATGGCAGTTAAAGAACGAGTTGGCTTGGTCGTGAGCGACAAAATGCAAAAAACGGTGGTAGTAGCCATTGAAAACCGCGCTCCCCACCCCAAATACGGCAAAATCGTTGTGCAAACTAGGCGCTATAAAGCGCACGACGAAGAAAATAAGTGCAAAGTTGGCGATCGCGTTCGTATTCAGGAAACGCGACCCCTTAGTAAAACCAAGCGCTGGACAGTCACAGAAATCCTGAATACCAAACTTAGCTAAACCTCACAGTTGTTAGCTATCTAACAACATAAAAAGGGAGAATAATTGTGATTCAGCCCCAAACTTACCTTAATGTCGCAGATAATAGCGGTGCCCGCAAACTTATGTGCATCCGCGTATTGGGAGCAGGGAACCGCCGTTACGGTTTTGTAGGCGATCGGATTATCGCCGTAGTCAAAGATGCTCAGCCTAACATGGCTGTGAAGAAGTCAGATGTTGTCGAGGCAGTCATTGTCCGCACCCGTCACAATATCCGTCGAGATAGTGGCATGAGTATTCGTTTTGACGATAATGCCGCAGTCATTATTAACAAAGACGGTAACCCCAGAGGAACACGGGTTTTTGGACCGGTTGCACGCGAACTGCGGGACAAAAGTTTTACCAAAATTGTTTCTCTGGCTCCGGAGGTGCTGTAATGACGACAAGGCAGAAGAAGGATCAGCCAAAAGTTTTTTACAAAATGCACGTAAAAACCGGGGATACTGTACAAGTCATTGCTGGGAAAGACAAAGGCAAAGTTGGTGAAATTATCAAAGCATTTCCACAACTGAGTAAAGTCATTGTCAAAGGTGTAAACCTGAAAACCAAGCACGTCAAACCCCAGCAAGAAGGGGAATCCGGACGAATTGTAACTCAGGAATTCCCAATTCATAGTTCCAACGTGATGCTTTATTCCACTAAGCAAAACGTTGCCAGTCGCGTTTGCTACACCTTCACAGCAGAAGGCAAGAAAGTTAGGATGCTCAAGAAAACTGGCGAAATCATAGATAAATAGTCATGAGTGAGCCAGTGCGGTGAACGGGTTCCCTTATGAGCGATTGTCGTCCATGGTTTCCCGACTTGTTCAAAGTAGCGTCTGGTGATAGGAGAAGCATCTAGCATCAAGTAGCCAACCCGGAGAGTCATCAGTCATTAGTCATAAGTAAAAAAAACAAAAGACAATAGACAAAGACTAGGGACAACAATCCCTGACCAAGCCCAGGGATAAAAAGGACAAAAAACTATGGCAACAACAAGACTTAAAACTCTATACCAAGAAACAATTGTCCCTAAACTGATGCAACAGTTTCAATACACCAACATTCATGAAGTGCCGAAGTTGGTGAAAGTGACTGTGAACAGAGGTTTAGGAGAAGCATCTCAAAACGCTAAAGCTCTAGAAGCGTCTTTAAGTGAAATTGCACTTATTACCGGTCAAAAACCTGTAGTGACAAGGGCGAAAAAGGCGATCGCAGGCTTCAAAATTCGTCAAGGTATGCCAGTTGGTATCATGGTGACTTTAAGAAGCGAAAGAATGTATGCCTTTCTCGACCGTTTAATCAACTTGTCATTACCAAGAATTCGGGACTTTCGCGGTATCAGTCCCAAAAGCTTTGATGGTCGCGGCAACTACACTCTAGGTGTCAGAGAGCAACTCATTTTTCCAGAAGTTGAGTACGACAGCATTGACCAAATCCGTGGTATGGATATTTCCATTATCACCACAGCAAAGACTGACGAAGAGGGTCGCGCTTTACTAAAAGAAATGGGAATGCCCTTTCGGGATCAATAAGTTCATCTAAAGAGGGAACGATGGCGGTTAACGACACAATCGCAGATATGCTTACGCGCATCCGTAATGCCAACATGGCGCGGCATCAAACTACACAAGTGCCATCCACAAAAATGACTCGTAGCATCGCAAAAGTGCTGCGCGAAGAAGGCTTTATCGGTGAATTTGAAGAAGCAGGAGAAGGAGTCAAGCGCAATCTGGTGATTTCCTTGAAATACAAGGGCAAAAATCGCCAGCCTCTCATCACAGCCCTGAAGCGGGTGAGTAAACCAGGTTTGCGCGTCTACTCCAATAAAAAAGAACTACCACGAGTACTAGGCGGTATTGGTATTGCCATTATTTCGACATCGAGTGGCATTATGACCGACCGGGAAGCGCGGCGTCAGAACTTGGGTGGTGAAGTACTTTGCTACGTTTGGTAGTCATGAGTCATTTGTCATGAGTCATTTGTCATTAGTAAAAGACAAAGGACATCAACGCCTGGAGGGCGGCTTCCCGAACGCGAGTGCGTCTGGTGACAGCACAAGGGTAGGACAAATAACAAAAGACAAATAACAAAGGACAGAAAGTTATGTCTCGAATTGGTAAACGCCCAATTACAATTCCCGCAAAGGTTCAAGTCACCATTGATGGCACAAAAGTGTTTGTCAAAGGTCCAAAAGGTGAACTTTCTCGCGACCTACCACCCCATGTCATAGTCTCCCAAGAAGGAGAAATATTACAGGTAAATCGTCGGGATGAATCTCGCACCTCTCGCCAAATGCACGGTTTGTGCCGCACCTTGGTTGCCAATATGGTTGAGGGAGTTTCCCAAGGATTCCAACGTCGTTTGGAAATTCAGGGGGTAGGCTACCGAGCTCAAGTCCAAGGTCGTAACCTAGTTTTAAACATGGGCTATAGCCATCAGGTGCAAATTGTTCCACCAGAGGGAATTCAGTTTGCAGTTGAAAATAATACTAACGTCATTGTCAGCGGCTATGACAAAGAAGTGGTAGGCAACACAGCAGCTAAAATCCGTGCTGTTCGCCCACCAGAGCCATATAAAGGCAAAGGTATTCGTTACGCTGGTGAAGCCGTCAGACGTAAAGCTGGTAAGACTGGTAAGAGTGGTAAGAAGTAAAAATGAAACTTACACGTAAAGAATCAAGAGAGCGTCGCCGCAGACGCATTCGTGGTAAAGTCGATGGTTCTACAGACCGACCACGGTTAGCTATTTTTCGATCCCACCAACATATCTATGCTCAAATCATAGATGACACCAAGCATCATACCTTGGTGGCAGCCTCAACTGTAGAACCAGAGGTGAAATCTAAATTAACTTCGGGTTCAAATTGCGAAGCTTCGGTAGAAGTTGGCAAATTAATTGCGGCTCGCTCTCGAGAAAAAGGTATCACCCAAGTCGTCTTTGACCGAGGTGGTAATCTTTACCACGGTCGTGTGAAAGCATTAGCAGAAGCAGCTCGCGAAGCTGGTTTGGATTTCTAAAACAAGTCATTGGTCTTTTGTCATTGACTAATGACTGATGACTAATGATTAATGACCAACACGAGGTAATGAGAATGGCAACTGGTCGTCGTAAAGCTAACCGTACAAAAAAAGAAGAAACTAACTGGCAAGAGCGGGTTATTCAGATCCGACGAGTTAGTAAAGTCGTCAAAGGAGGTAAAAAACTCAGCTTCCGGGCGATCGTCGTTGTGGGTAATGAACGTGGTCAAGTGGGCGTAGGGGTCGGCAAAGCCTCAGATGTCATTGGTGCTGTGAAAAAAGGCGTCGCTGACGGCAAGAAGCATCTGATTGAAATCCCTATGACAAAGTCCAACTCAATACCCCATCCTATTGATGGCATCGGTGGTGGCGCCAAAGTCATAATGCGACCTGCTGCACCTGGTACCGGGGTAATTGCTGGTGGTGCTGTGCGTACAGTACTGGAATTAGCAGGAGTTCGTAACATTCTGGCTAAGCAACTCGGCTCAAACAATCCTCTCAATAATGCAAGAGCCGCAATTAATGCTCTATCTACCTTACGGACCTTTGCAGAAGTCGCCGAAGATCGGGGCATTCCTGTTGAGAATCTTTACATTTAAACAGTGATTTGTCTTGAGTCCTTTGTCTTTTACAAATGGCAAATGACAGATGACAAATGGCAAGTGACTAATTTTACATAAGGTTTCGATTATGAGACTCACTGATGTTCGTCCTCAAAAAGGCTCAAAGAAGCGCCCTCGCCGTCTTGGTAGAGGAGTTTCAGCGGGTCAGGGTGCTAGTGCTGGTAAGGGGATGCGTGGTCAAAAAGCGCGTTCCGGTGGCGGTACACGACCCGGATTTGAAGGTGGTCAACAGCCATTGTACCGCCGCATACCCAAGTTGAAGGGCTTTCCCCTCGTTAATCGTAAAAAGTACACTACGATTAATGTAGAAAAGCTAGCCTCCCTTCCACCAAATACAGAGGTCACACTGACATCTTTGAAAGAAGCAGGTATTCTCACTGCGACTCGAGGACCTTTGAAGATTTTGGGGGATGGGGAATTGAGCGTTCCGCTCAAAGTACAAGCGGCAGCTTTCACAGGTACAGCTCGTAGCAAAATTGAGGCAGCTGGTGGGAGTTGCGAAGTTTTAGAGTGAGCCACAACAGTTCACCTACCACGAGTCTACCCCTGCCAAGTGCCTCACTTTACACTTCAAGGTAGCCCTTTATGATCAGTCGAGATAAAGCCCCAACGGCTCAAGAAACTTTTATGCAGATGGCGCAAGCAGCAGGGCTTCGAGGTCGGCTGCTTGTCACCCTGGGTATTCTCTTTTTGATTCGTCTTGGCATACATTTGCCCATACCTGGGATTAACCGAGACGAATTTGCCAGAGCCATTCAAGGTAATAACCAGATATTAAGCTTTTTGGATATTTTTTCAGGAGGCGGATTGTCTGCCTTGGGTGTCTTTGCCTTGGGTATTTTGCCTTATATTAACGCCTCAATTATCATCCAATTGCTCACTGCTGCCATCCCAGCTTTAGAAAATTTACAGAAGAATGAAGGTGAAGCAGGAAGGCGGAAAATTTCCCAAATTACACGCTATGTGTCTTTGGGTTGGGCGATTATTCAAAGTGTCTTCTTGGCAGCGTTTTGGCTCAGACCTTTTGCCTTTAACTACGGACCAATTTTCGTCATTGAGACAGCGCTGGCTCTCGTAGCTGGCTCAATGTTCGTTATGTGGGCATCGGAACTGATTACAGAGCGGGGTGTTGGCAATGGTGCATCTTTGCTGATTTTTGTCAACATTGTGGCAACACTGCCAAAAGCCTTGGGTGACACAATCGATTTTGTCCAAACCGGAAGCCGAGAAACAGTGGGTCGCGTGATTGTGCTACTGCTGCTTTTCATCGCTACGATTGTCGGAATTGTATTTGTGCAGGAAGGAATCCGCCGTATTCCGATTATTTCTGCTCGCCGTCAAGTTGGTCGCCGAGTGTTTGCAGAGCAACGTAACTACTTGCCCTTGCGGCTTAATCAAGGGGGCGTGATGCCCATTATCTTTGCTGCTGCCATTCTCAGTTTGCCTCTTTTGGCAGAAAACTTTATCCGCAACCCAGAATATTCCAGAATTGTTAGGACTTATCTCATTCCAGGCGGTTCTGGAGCTTGGGTCTATGCCCTTGTCTACCTGGTTTCCATCGTCTTCTTTAGCTACTTTTATTCTTCGTTGATTGTCAACCCAGTAGATGTAGCACAGAACTTGAAGAAAATGGGTTCTAGTATTCCTGGCATTCGTCCGGGCAAGGCAACGAGCGAGTACATCGAGCGCGTGCTAAATCGACTCACTTTTTTGGGTGCTATCTTCTTGGGCTTGATTGCTATTATTCCTACCGCTGTTGAAAGTGCTTTGGGAGTGCCAACTTTCAAAGGACTAGGTGCTACCTCTTTGTTAATCCTAGTTGGTGTGGCAATTGATACATCAAGGCAAATTCAAACCTATGTAATATCTCAGCGCTATGAAGGAATGGTGAAACAATAGTGACACGAGTAATCTTCTTGGGACCGCCAGGAGCTGGTAAGGGAACGCAAGCAAAAATAATAGCTGATGACTGGAGTATTCCCCATATTTCTACAGGCGATATACTGCGCCAAGCCCTAAAAGACCAAACTCCTTTAGGGATTAAGGCTCAAGGCTATATGGACAAAGGAGAGTTAGTTCCAGATCAGCTAGTGCAGGAAATGGTAGAGGAGCGTTTGAGCCAACCTGATACTAAGTTGGGTTGGATTCTTGATGGCTTTCCCCGTACTGTTAATCAAGCAGTTTTTTTAGCGGAATTGCTGCACAAGCTAAACCATCAAGGTGAAAAGGTGGTCAATCTAGAAGTGCCAGATGAGATTGTCATAGGGCGCTTGCTAGAGCGAGGTAGAAAAGATGACACCGAAGAGGTGATTCGTCGCCGCTTACAAGTGTACCGCTCGGAAACTGCACCATTGATTGACTTTTACCGCGATCGCCATCAACTCCTTACTGTCAACGGCAATCAGTCCCAAGAAGAAGTCTTTGGTGAGTTGAAAAAGGTCATTTCTTCCTAAGAAGAGGGAATAAATTATAGTTGCAGCTGAAACGGTTATGGGTTACAGGTTCCAAAAAACGCCTTACAAATTCTAGGTTATGAGTTTTTCCCTGTACCCTGTCTCCTGTTTGCGGTCTGTTGTGCAGATGTGTGTCAATCTTGGATAAGATATATTAATAAACTGTTGATATATTCTCCGAAATATGTACTTTACAGCTTCAAACGAGCTGCAACAGAATAGGAGATTGTTGAGTTGAGGAAAAAACTTGTCTAAGCAAGATTTAATTGAAATGGAGGGCACGGTGACTGAGTCCCTGCCAAACGCGATGTTTCGCGTTGACCTGGATAACGGCTTTAATGTCTTGGCTCACATTTCTGGCAAGATTCGCCGTAACTATATCAAGATTCTACCTGGCGATCGCGTCAAAGTAGAGTTAACTCCCTACGACTTAACAAAAGGTCGAATTACTTACCGACTGCGTAAGAAATAAGTCGTCTTACAACCATTAACGACGGAGCAATCCATTGTTGATTAACCAAGATGCGCTCTAAATAGAAGATGCTGTGATTGAGGGACAACTGAAGTGACAGTTAGCTCAACCTAGTCTACTAAACTTCTCTGCTTATAACTTTCAGGTTGAACCAGCAGGCAACGAATTTAACATCTTAGCTGGTCTTTGATAAAAATCGGAGCCATAATATGCCAAAATTGTTACTTAGCCATCGTATCAAAGTTGAGCTAAAAAGCAACAGTCAAACGAAATATAGAATGGTTCATCAAATGCCCTGAGAATAAATCATGTAGTAAATAATACCATATTTTTTTGAGTCTTATGATGAATATTTCTTGAATAAATCACCTGAGAATGTTATAATTTACTATTTGGAGTCAAAAGAAAAGGCATGAAAGTCAGAGCCTCAGTCAAAAAAATCTGTGAAAAGTGTACCGTGATCAGACGTCGTGGTCGCGTCATGGTGATTTGTTCCAATCCCAAACACAAACAACGTCAGGGATAAGGTTGCAAAATAGAGAGTCAACGGTGAAAAGTTATCAGAAAGCATGCTCTCATAATTGTTAACTGATAACTGACCAAAGTTACAGTACTAGCTTTAAGAACATAGGGAGACAGTTGTGGCACGTATTGCCGGAGTAGACCTTCCACGCGACAAACGCGTCGAGATTGGTCTGACTTACATTTACGGAATTGGTTTATCTCTGTCAAAGGAGATCTTAGCAGCTACGGGTGTCAATCCTGATACCCGTGTGAAAGACTTGAGCGATGCTGATGTAGCAGCTCTACGAGCAGAAGTAGAAAGCAACTATCAAGTTGAAGGTGACTTGAGGCGCTTGGAAGGATTGAATATCAAGCGCCTAATTGAAATTGGTACCTACAGAGGTCGCCGTCACCGTATGGGTTTACCAGTCAGAGGGCAAAGAACGCGCACGAATGCCAGAACTCGTCGAGGGAGACGGCAGACAGTGGCTGGTAAGAAGAAAGCACCATCCAAGTAAATTTTTTCAGCTTAACCTAGAGCAGTACTTATCTTCATTTAACTGAGTGCGATATGGCGCGACAACAAAGTAGTAAAAAACCCGGGAGCAAAAAGCAGAAACGGAACGTCCCCAATGGGATTGCTTACATCCAGTCTACTTTCAACAATAGCATTGTTACCATTACAGATCAAAATGGAGATGTCATCTCCTGGGCAAGTGCTGGCTCTAGCGGTTTTAAAGGAGCAAAAAAGGGAACTCCTTTTGCAGCTCAAACCGCTGCTGAAAGTGCAGCACGTCGAGCGATCGACCAAGGAATGCGCCAAATTGAGGTCATGGTCAGTGGTCCGGGATCTGGTCGAGAAACGGCTATTCGGGCACTCCAAGGAGCAGGACTGGAAATTACCCTGATTCGGGATATTACCCCGATTCCTCATAACGGTTGCCGTCCGCCCAAGCGCCGCCGAGTATAGAAATAACCTTTTCAACGGTGAGGGCGAGAAGTTTGAGTCAGTAGGTCGATACAAGTAAAGTTAACTAGTGAGGTGCGTTCTTTGTGAGCCAGAGGTTTGGTTTAATGACAAAGGACGATTAACGCAGTTATGTTTATTTGCAAAAAGTGACTTAGCCTGAAGGTAACTTCTGCCAGAGACTCAGAACTTCAACAAGCTCAAAATACTATGAGCGCCTACTGGTTCTTCGGAGAGTCAAACTTTACCGCAATCAGAAAACGTTGTTTGATAAGCCTCGTGGCTCAAGAGGGCGCTAAGTAAATTTAGGACACACTGGTAAGAGCAGTTTCTGCCCAACCAAGTGTCCGACTAATTAAAGCAGTAAATTTGCCTGCTAGCAGGACCTGATAACAAGGGAGGCTACTCCGTGGCGCAGTTTCAAATAGAATGTGTAGAGTCTAATATTGAGGAACATAGAAGCCAGTATAGTAAATTTGTTTTGGAACCTCTGGAGCGTGGTCAAGGAACGACAGTTGGCAATGCCCTGAGACGGGTTTTACTGTCTAACCTAGAGGGGACAGCAGTCACAGCAGTTCGGATCGCGGGCGTTACACACGAGTTCGCCACAGTTACGGGTGTACGAGAAGACGTACTAGAGATTCTGATGAGAATGAAAGAAGTCATTCTCAAAAGCTATTCTGCTCAACCCCAGATTGGTCGATTACTCGTTACAGGTCCAACAACGATTACTGCGGCACATTTTGATTTGCCTAGTGAAGTAGAAGTTATCGATCCAACTCAGTACGTAGCCACAATCGCTGAAGGTGGCAAGTTGGAAATGGAGTTTCGGATTGAAAGAGGTAAGGGATACCGCACTGTAGAGCGGAGTCGTGAAGAAGCCACATCTTTGGACTTTCTCCAAATCGACTCAGTCTTTATGCCTGTACGGAAAGTGAACTACAGTGTAGAAGAAACCCGTGGGGAGAGTGGAATACCAAAAGACAGACTGTTGTTGGAAGTCTGGACAAATGGCAGTCTGACCCCCCAAGAAGCACTTTCAGGTGCTGCCAATATTTTGGTTGACCTATTCAATCCGTTAAAAGATATCTCACTGGAACCTGCGGATACGGCTTCCGACATTCCAGATGACCCAACCGCTCAGATTCCTATCGAAGAGTTACAACTGTCTGTACGAGCTTATAACTGTCTCAAACGGGCACAAGTGAACTCTGTTGCTGACTTGTTGGACTATACCCAAGAAGACCTGTTAGAAATTAAAAACTTTGGTCAGAAGTCGGCTGAAGAGGTCGTTGAAGCCTTACAGCGGCGCTTGGGGATCACCCTACCAACTGAAAGGTCTTCTAAACACACCTAAAACTGGTTAGTGGTGAGCTCGTTGCGGTGAGGCAGTGGCTCCGCTTTCCGTCGGTTGCGTTAGCGCAGCGTTAGCGACGTAGGAGCGTCACTGCCGAACCCGAAGGGTAGCGACGTCAGGAGCGTCACCCGGAGGGTAAGTCCAGCACTGAGGGAGGGGTCCCCTCCCACAGGTGACTGGCACTCAAAGGAGCGTCTAGGCTCTTTATAAGGGTTAGTAGAACAACCAATAACTACCAACTAACAACTAGTAACTAGCAAATAACAAGAAGATTATGCGTCACCGTTGTGGGGTTAAAAAACTCAGCAAACCAGCAGATCAGCGTCGTGCCCTATTGCGATCGCTTACCACAGAATTGATCCGTCATGGACGGATCACAACCACTTTAGCCCGAGCTAAAGTGCTACGTTCCGAAGTAGATAAAATGATTACTCTAGCCAAAGACGGTTCTTTAGCTGCACGCCGTCAAGCTCTCGGCTACATATACGATAAAGAACTGGTTCATGCTCTGTTTGAGCAAGTTCCTACACGGTATGGCAATCGTCAAGGGGGTTATACCCGCATTCTGCATACCGTACCGCGTCGGGGTGATAATTCAGAAATGGCAATCATTGAACTCGTCTAAACAGGTAAAGGCAGAGGGCAGAAGGTAGAAGGATAAAATAAGTGTTTTATGCTTCATTCTTCACCCTTTAGATAGATTCTATGTTAGATAGCCACCAGCCTACACAAACATATCGAGTCGCCCTGGTAATTCAATACCTGGGCACTCGTTTTCATGGCTGGCAACGGCAACTGCAACACCGCACGGTCCAAGAAGAGATAGAAAAAGCGATTTCTAATGTACTAGGTTATCCAGTGACACTGCACGGTGCAGGACGAACTGATGCTGGAGTTCACGCTGCTGCTCAAGTGGCACATTTTGATGCCACAGGTAAGATACCAGCTGACAAATGGGCAACTATTCTTAACAGTTATTTGCCTCAAGATATACTGATTCGGGCTTCAGCAGAAGTCACTCATCATTGGCACGCTCGCTTTAGTGCCTCCTATCGTCGGTATCGTTACACGCTTTATACTGAAGATCTACCAAACTTGTTTGCCAGACCATTTAGTTGGCATTATTATCACGCACCCCTGGATGAATCCCTCATCCAAGCAGCACTGAAACCTCTGATTGGACGCCATCATCTGGCTGCTTTTCGCCGCTCGAATTCAAGACGTAAGCATTCTTGGGTAGAAGTACAAGCAGCAGAGTGTTATCGCAGCGGACCATTTCTCCATATTGAAATTCAAGCAGATGGGTTTTTGTATGGTATGGTGCGGCTGTTGGTGGGAATGCTGGTGCAAGTTGGCTCCGGACAACAGACACTTGTTAACTTCACTGACCTTTGGAAACATCAACGGCGAGAAGAAGTAAAACATGCTGCACCCCCTCACGGCTTATGCTTGTTGCGAGTCGGCTATCCTGATTTCCCCTTTTCCTCAGAGATTTGGTTTGACGCCCAACCCAAGTTTGTCTTCTCACAAGAGGTGGGTCCATTTGGTGAGGAAGTGGGGAAAATACCACCCCATCAGCCCATCACATTCACCCATCATTCTCAGTAAAATTTGCATTGATATCATAAACACCAATGACTAACAAAACATACCTACCTCCTCAGGATACTATTGAGCGCGATTGGTACATCGTAGACGCTGCTGATCAACGCCTCGGTCGTCTGGCAAGTGAAATCGCTATGATTCTTAGAGGGAAAAAGAAACCCCAATACACCCCTCACTTAGATGCAGGTGACTTCGTTATTGTTGTGAATGCTGAAAAAGTGGCAGTCACAGGTAAAAAGCGTACACAAAAGCTTTACCGTCGTCACTCCGGTCGTCCCGGTGGAATGAAGACCGAAACTTTTGCCAAACTGCAAGACCGTTTGCCAGAACGGATTGTAGAACACGCTGTTAAAGGTATGCTACCGAAAAATAGCTTGGGACGGCAGTTGTTTACGAAGTTAAAAGTCTACGCTGGACCCACTCATCCTCATGCAGCACAGAAGCCAAAAGAGTTAAAAATTCAGACAATTCCAGGAGTACAAGACTAATGCAAGCAACAGATAATAATGGCGGTCGTGCCGTGTACTGGGGTACAGGTCGTAGGAAGTCCGCAATAGCGCGAGTACGCTTGATTCCTGGTACCGGACAATTGATTGTCAATGGTAAACCAGGAGACCTTTACTTCCAATTCAACCCTAACTACCTTTCCATTGCCAAAGCTCCCCTAGAAACTCTAGGTCTGGAAAACGAATACGACATTCTTGTAAAAGCTGAAGGCGGTGGTTTAACAGGACAGTCAGATGCTGTTCGCCTGGGAGTCGCTCGCGCTTTGTGCCAACTTGACCCAGAAAACCGTTCACCTTTAAAAACAGAAGGCTACCTGACTCGCGATCCACGAGCAAAAGAACGCAAAAAATACGGTTTGCACAAAGCCCGGAAAGCACCTCAGTACTCCAAGCGTTAATGAGTACCGAGTGACCAAACAAGCCAGGAAAAAGTGGGCTCTTAGCAAGGGGGAAGTGAAGGATTTTTTACAGGGCATAGAGGGAGAAGAGTTCATGCACGTTAGCTTTTTGTCCCTTTCTAAGAGCCACTATTGCTATTCTTCTTCCTTTGCAGCAACAGACCCGCTAGAGAGCGCTGGCTCCTCAAGGCTTTTGAACTTTCTCCATCCTGAGAGCCCAAACCTAGAAGTTATAATATACATAGATAAACCACGGAAGAAAAAATGGCTAAACCAGAGATTCACCCCCAGTGGTATCCAGAAGCAAAAGTTTATTGCAACGGTCAACTTGTGATGACTGTCGGCTCTACTAAGCCAGAATTGCATGTAGATGTTTGGTCTGGAAACCACCCATTCTACACAGGAACTCAAAAGATTATTGACACCGAAGGTCGCGTAGAACGCTTCCTCCGTAAATACGGCATGGTGGAAGGTGGTCAATCCAGAGGCGGCAGAAGGAAAAAGTAGCGCTGAGGCTTTAGCTGTTAACGACGACCCTGCATCGGCTGGGTCGATTGTTGTATTTAATGCTCAAGCCAACTTGCTATTTTTTAAGGAGCGCCGCATTCGTCATGGCTGAAACATATTTGCTGGAGAAATTAAAATCCGTTGAACAAACTTTTAATGAATTGACTCGTCGCCTTGCCGACCCTGATACTGCTAAAAATCCCGATGAGTATCAAAGAGTGGCAAAGGCACGCTCTTCTTTGGAAGAAGTTGTAGATACCTATGAAACCTGGAAGACAGCCCAGGAAGAATTGGTGGGAGCGCGTCAGGTACTCAAAGAATCTCAAGGTGATCCAGAACTGCAAGAAATGGCAGCGCTGGAAGTTCAAGAACTTGAGCAAAAAATAGAACAATTAGAAAATCGCCTGAAGATACTGCTACTACCTCGTGATCCCAACGATGATAAAAACATTATGTTGGAAATTCGTGCGGGTACTGGTGGTGATGAAGCTAGTATCTGGGCAGGAGATTTAGTCAGACTATACTCACGCTATGCTGATAGCCAAGGTTGGCGCGTGAAGATGGTGAGTGAGTCCTTGGCGGAAATGGGCGGCTTCAAAGAAGCTATCTTAGAAATTCAGGGCGATAACGTATACAGTAAGCTAAAGTTTGAAGCTGGAGTCCATCGCGTACAGCGCGTGCCAGTGACCGAAGCAGGAGGACGGGTTCACACCTCTACCGCAACTGTCGCAGTTATGCCAGAAGTGGATGACGTAGAAATCCACATTGACCCGAAAGATATTGAAATGACGACTGCTCGTTCTGGTGGTGCAGGTGGACAAAACGTCAACAAAGTGGAAACAGCAGTTGACTTGTTCCATAAACCTACTGGTATCCGTATTTTTTGTACGGAAGAACGTAGCCAGTTGCAAAACAAAGAACGGGCAATGCAAATCCTGCGAGCAAAGCTGTATGAAATGAAGTTGCGCGAACAACAGGAAGCTGTGACTTCTATGCGGCGATCGCAAGTGGGTACAGGGTCGCGTTCTGAAAAGATTCGCACTTATAACTATAAAGATAACCGTGCCACTGACCATCGTTTAGGTCAAAACTATTCGCTTAATACAGTTCTAGAAGGTGAACTTGAGCACATTATTCAGGCTTGTATTTCTCAAGACCAGCAAGAACGCTTAGCAGAACTCGCCGCTTCTACCGCTAGCAGTTAATCTTTTGGTTTGTAGTAGTTAGCTGTTAGTTGTTTTTTACCCTATTATAGAAAACCGCTTATTGTGTTGTGTCTCATAACATACACAGGCGGTTTTTTAATGTGTTGTCAGGAATTTTTCAATTTTTCTATCGCTTTGGTATAACATCGCCAAACTTAATGAGAAGAGCAATAGCCATACTGACAACCAAAATTATCGTCATACTCAAAGCTGAACCAAATCCCCAATTTTGGGTAGGTCCAAGAAACTGATTATAAACCAACCGCGCCGCCGTCATACTGGAAGCACCACCAAGTAATTCTGGATTGATAAAATCTCCAAGTGCGGTGATAAAGACTAAAAAAGAACTTGCAGCAATTCCAGTCAGAGTTTGTGGTACTGTGACTTTCCAGAAAGTTTGTATGGGATTTGCGCCCAAATCAGCTGCTGCTTCTAGCAAACGTTTGTCTAGTTTTTCTAACGCAGCATATAAAATCAAAACCATGTAAGGCAGCAAGCTGTAGCTCATGCCAATTAAAACGGCTGGACTGCTATTAAGTACATCTAAAGTCGATAAGCTGAAACTGCTGAGTATGCTATTGAGTAACCCAGTAGGACGGAGAATTGTAATCCAAGCGTAAGAGCGCAGTAAAGAGGAAGTCCATAAAGGCAAGACAAAGCCAATCAAGAGTAAATTTCGCCAACCCCAAGGCGCTATCTGAGCAATCCAATAGGCAACGGGAAAACCCAAGATTAAACAAATGACTGTGGTACTGACTGCAAAAAAGAGCGATCGCCCCATCACTTGTAGGTATAGCGGGTCAAATATCCGGATGTAGTTCACCAACCCACTAGGATTGACCACATTCCCTGGTCGAATATTTGGTACCAAACTCAACTCAAAAATGATCAGTGTTGGCAGCACCAGCAAAAGTAATAACCAAATTCCAGCAGGTGCAAGCAATGTCAAGGGTTGTAGCCAGCTTAACCATGAACGAGGTAATTTCGACGCTTCAGCAACATCACTTGGTGGATGGAGTTGAGAGTGAGGAATTGGAGTAGACACGAGCCTATGTAACTAATTGTCATGCATTCACTCAGTTTAATATCTCTTTGTTGCTAGTGCCTGTGACAATCTTGTTTAGAAGTGCAGATTTATCTAAAGAAGATGAAGATACAGATAATTTATCTAGAGAGTGGTTGGCTATTTTTCCGGAAAAACACTTAGGTGAAGAGTCTGTGCAGGTATATTGTAGACTTAAATAATAGCTAGCTACTAACTAGCTATTATCTACTTGCTAAATTATGAAGTCTCTAATTAAGCTAGAACTATCGTTTTTTTGAAGAGGAATGACAAGCTTTCTATATCGTGGAGGTTCTACTCCCAGCCAAAGCTCCTCATACTCAAAAATGTAATAATCTTTACCTCATGATTGGTTATTTACTGCTTTGTCGAGAGTCTTCAATGAAAAAGCTATCAGAAAAAATCATTACAAGTAGTTTTAGCTTGGCACTGATATTCTTTGGTGGGGTTGGTGTAGCTTCTTATCAAAGCTTTCAACGTTTTCAAAAAGATAAGCAATGGCTGATTCATACTTACAAAGTTTTAGCAACCCTGGATGAAGTAGACGATGGACTCCTTAGTGTCGAAAGTGGACGACGAGGATATATTCTCACTGGAAAAGCAGATTATTTGAAAACATACACAGCAGATAAGCAGAAGGTTTTCCAGAGTTTGAAGGCTTTACGATTCTTAATTAAAGACAATCCCAATCAACAACGCCGACTTGATGTACTTGAACCCTTAACTGCTCAAAGATTTGCCTCAATGGAATATTCAATTAACTTATATAAACAAAATAAATTAGACTTAGCAACTCAAATTGCACTGACAAACAACCAAAAGACAATTCTTGAGCAACTTTTAGTCATTCGCCAAGACATGAAAGCTGAGGAAAACAGCTTATTACAACGGCGGATTCTTCTGACAGATTATAGTGTGAATCGAATTATTCTAGTCATCAGTATTGGCTATTGCCTGAGTCTCATACTTTTTATAGTCGTTTACTGGCTGCTGCAAAAGCAAATTCGCATCAATAAGACTTTGTCCGAAGAAGTTTTGCGCTTGGACCAACAAGCAGCAAAGGCAAAACTAGCAAACATCTTAGAGAGTATTACTGATGCCTTTATTGCTCTAGATCGCAACTGGTGCTACACCTATGTCAATCAAAAAGCAGGAGAACTTTTAAACCGCTACCCAGAAGACTTGATTGGTAAAAACTTTTGGGAAGAATTAAGTGAAGTTGTAGGAGATAAGTTCCATCACGCTTATTACCAAGCTGTGGAAGAACAACGAATGACGAGATTAGAACAATATTATTCCTCATGGGAGTGCTGGTTTGAAAGTCGCATTTACCCTTCTGAAGAAGGAATTTCCGTCTTCTTTCAAGACATCACTCGTCGCAAACTTGCCGAGAAGTCATTGGAACAGGCAAATGAGGAACTGGAAATTAAAGTTCAACAGCGGACAGCAGAATTACAAAAGCTCAATGAAGAGCTAAGAAATTCAAACCAACAACTAGAGCAATTTGCCTACGTAGCTTCCCACGATTTGCAAGAGCCATTGCGAGCAGTCACAGGTTACACTCAATTGTTGGAACAAGAGTATCAAGAACGTTTAGATCAATCTGCCCAAGAGTACATCACTGAAATTGTGGAAGGGGCAAAGCGAATGCAGCAGTTGATACAAGACTTGCTAGCATATTCTCGTGTTGGAACTCGCGGTAAGGAATTTGTTCTCACAGACTGTAATAGTGTACTCACTCAAGCACTCAGGAATTTGCAAATCGCGATCGCACAGAGTAACGCCATCATTACTCACGACCCTTTGCCAACTGTTATGGCAGACAAAACTCAACTGTTGCAATTGTTCCAAAATCTCATAGGTAACGCTCTCAAATTCCGGCGCGAGGAACCACCTCAGATTCACATTGGCGTCTTCAGGGGAACTGGGGAAGTCGGGAGAGAAAATACTTCTGTATCTTCTCCTACTTCCTACACCCTCTTGGAAAACGAATTTCTTTTCTGGATCAAAGATAATGGCATTGGCATAAAGCCCCAGTATTTAGAACGGATTTTTGAGATTTTCCGACGACTGCATACTAGACGAGAATTTCCAGGTACAGGTATTGGTTTAGCTATCTGTAAAAGAATCGTTGAGCGACATAGTGGTCACATTTGGGCTGAATCTGAGCTAGGAGTGGGAACTACGTTTTATTTCACTCTCCGGGTAGGTTAAACAATAGTATGTACATAATTTTTCCAAAATTTCCTGATTTATTCACCTGTTACTTTGTTAAAGTGAGGAGCAAAAAATAACAATTAAGAGTGAAGAGTTAAAAAGAAAAAGTTTTTACTCTTAACTTCAGAACTCATGCATCATAACTCTATTATTTAGGTTGAGGATTGGGCATAGGACAAGTTTGTTTAACAAAATCGCACTGATAAATGTGAGATTCTTGCCAGCTTAAGGGAATTTCTAGCAGATCTCGTGTTCCAGTCATTCCTTGTCCAATAAATAGTAATAAGGCGATGCAGTTTAAAATTGTGTGGACGATGCGCCATCTGTTTGACCTGTCTTTATAAATATTAGGAACAATCGCTAAAGAAAAAATCATCAGCATGGCTGCCGCAATGCCAAAGTAGTAATGAGACCAATACCATTCGTTGGTGCGGCGAAATACCCCATCTTGACATCCGAGAATCACTAAACCTGCACCCGTTAAAGTCGCAAACACTCCACGCCATAGCGCCTGATTCGCTCGATAAAGTAATACTAAAGAGGCGATAGTTGCAGCAAACATGAAAAGAATAAAAACAACTTGAAAAATGTCTTTATTCCACAATTGATTTTTGATAATGTTCTTGCCAATTGGGTAAGCTAACCCCAGTAAAGCTATTCCAACAACTGTACCTGATAACCAATTTCCTAATTGCCTGTGTTCTACTCCTACAACTGGAGGAATTTTGCTTTTGCCAGAAACTGCGGTTTGCAGGCGTCGCTGCCGTGTAGCCCAAGCAAAATTAACCACCATTCCAATTAGGGGAAAGACGAAAAAAACTGCAATAGCTGGATGGATAAGACTAAGAAAATCCGCAAGTTCCATAAAACACCTGTTTGCACAAACCTGGTTTGACTCAAAAAGTTTACACGTTTCTACAGAAATACAAAGTATAAATATACTTAGTGTACTGCCCAGACTGTGTGATATTTGTTGCCTATCATAATTACACTGGACGTTGGAACATCTGGTTGTTGTCAGATGACATCTCCAAAGCCTACAGTTAACAAAGCAACAATACCAACCAGTGCCAAATTCTTCAACTGCATAGGTTTGGAATCCTTAAATCCAAACCTATGCTTGACTTTATCCAAATCAGTTTTGCCTACTACGAATTCTCTATAATTTTGGGTAATTATAAGCAGCACTTATTGCCATATGAGAAATTTCAGCAATGTTTAAAAAGCCCTAAGCCTCTAAATACAAGGGTTCCATCGTTTGCTTTTGTGGCAATGACAAATAAATAAAGTCGAGCTAAAGACAATTTATACAGTCTTTCTAAAACTTAAATGAGTTTAGGCTGAGAATTTCTGAAAAACTGGCACTCCTTTACCAAAGCAATTTTTAATCGAATTCTCATCTTACGAGCACAATTTACTTTTCACCTTAATTCTCTGGGCTAAACACTATTTACCAAAAGTTAACAATTTGATATAAATAATTGTGTAAACTTTAATAAATCTCCGTTGCTGAATGTTGTTTTTCATCCAGCATGCAACTTTCATGTCTTAGGCAACTTAGGCAAGAGACAAGAATCATGATGGAGGAGATGGCGTTGCACAACATCTAATTTTGTCAATAGAAATTTCTCAAACATCATCTGAGATTTCATTAGCAAGTGCCTTGACTTTCATAGCAGGTCTAGTGGCAGCTCATATGTTTTTAGAAGAAGTGCTTCCCATATCTTAATAGATTGGTAGGGCTATTATTTTGGTTGCTATTTTTCACAATCAAACAAGAATTGGAAGTCAAACTGTTTTCAAGACGAATGCTCATAGAGGCACTTTTCTTCTAGAAGAGGACGCTCAGTGTGGTTTTAAAGGAGTCTAAAAATGACAATTACCCAGTTTGAGAAAAGAAATTTAAGCCGTCTTCGCCAACGGCGTTTGGTCAAAAAACTCCGTTATAAGTTTTTACCTCGATTACGAAAAGCAACACTCGTTTTACTAAGCATTGTTTTTCTATTTAGCGTTATTTTAGCAGCATGGTTTGCTGGTGAAAAAACAATTAGTGGAATTTTTGCGCAGATTTCTGTCTTCCAAGACAACCCACCTATCTGGCTACAAGTGCCAATGGTAAAGGGAGAATATTTACTAGCACCAACGGTAGTATTATTGCTTTGTGTACTGCTGGTGATGAAAATTTCTCCTCAGCCACGTATTTGGTCCCAAAGAATAGTTGTAGGAATTTTAATTATCTTAACTTGTAGGTATGTTTTATGGCGATCGCTCTCTACACTCAATCTTGTCAATCCACTCAATGGGCTATTTAGTCTGAGTTTCTTTTTGCTGGAAATGTTAATGCTATTCGGTGGTATCATCCAGCTTTTTCTCATGTTAAACATCAAAGATCGTCGCCGCGAAGCAGATAAGAAATCAGTTGCTGTTCTCAATGGTCAATTTTTTCCATCTGTTGATATTTTAATTCCAACATATAATGAGGCTGATTTTATTCTAAGGCGCACGATTATTGGTTGCCAAGCCCTAGAGTATGCAAACAAAAAAATTTATCTTTTGGATGATACAAGGCGTCCCGAAATCAAAAAACTAGCTCTTGAGTTAGGGTGTGAGTATATTACACGAACAGACAATAGCTACGCCAAGGCAGGAAATTTAAATAATGCTATTGCCAAAACTCATGGAGAATTGATTGTTGTTTTTGATGCTGATTTTGTTCCTACTAAGAACTTCCTGCTTCGCACAGTTGGTTTCTTTCAAGATGAGAAAGTCGCACTTGTACAAACACCTCAAAGCTTTTACAATGCTGACCCTGTTGCCCGTAATCTAGGATTAGAAAATATTGTTACTCCAGATGAAGAAGTCTTTTATCGCCAAATTCAGGCTATAAAAGATGGGGCAGGCAGTGTCGTTTGTTGTGGAACTTCCTTCGTTGTTCGACGCAGCGCGATAGAAGCGACAGGAGGATTTGTTACAGAGTCATTGAGTGAGGATTACTTCACTGGAATTCGTTTATCTGCTAAAGGCTATCGTTTGATTTATCTGAATGAAAAACTTAGCGCTGGTTTAGCCGCAGACAATATTGCTGCTTATGCAACTCAAAGATTAAGGTGGGGGCAGGGCACACTTCAAGCATTTTTTATCAAATCCAATCCTTTAACAATTCCAGGGCTCAGCTTTCTTCAAAGATTGGCTCATTTAGAAGGATTGCTGCATTGGTTCGGAACCATTTCTCGTGTTTATTTTCTCCTCATACCTTTAGCTTATTCATTTTTTGACGTGATTCCTGTTCGGTCAAATATCGCAGAATTATTGTATTTTTTCCTGCCTTATTACCTTGTTAATTTAACTGTATTTGCTTGGTTAAATTACCAATCACGCTCTGCTTTGCTATCTGATATTTACTCTATAGTGCTGTGTGTTCCCGTAGCAATCACTGTTATACAAGTCATGATGAATCCTTTTTCTAAAGGGTTTAAAGTGACGCCGAAAGGAAAAACAAGTGACCATTTTTATTTCAATTGGAAACTCGCCTTACCTTTAATTATTTTGTTTATCGCCAATGCATTGAGTTTGTGGCAGAATTTGGTGCTGTCTACGGATAAAAGTGCATGGGCTTCCACAGTCTCTTCAGAAGTTGCCTTAGAAATTAAAGGGATCAGCCTAGGTTGGTTGTGGAGTGCCTATAACTTGATTATGATTGGTATTTCCCTACTAATTCTGCTGGATGCTCCCAAAGCAGATGTTTATGAATGGTTTGACTTACGACGAGTTGTGCGTTTAAACATTGGAAAGCAGAGTTTTTGGGGAGTGACTACAATGATTTCTGAGGTAGGCGCTGAAGTCGCTGTGACTCAGAAGCCTCGTACTCATTTATCAAAAAATATGCCTATCAAACTGGAAATCGTAGAGGAAAACTTACAGCTTGAAGCACACATTGTTCGTACCGAATTTAAAGATGAATTTCCTACCTTGCGAGTCAGGTTTAACTCAGTCGATTTGAGTCAGCATCGTCGTCTTATCGAAATGTTATTTTGTCGTCCTGGACAGTGGACGCGTAAGAATACACCAGGAGAATTTCGTTCATTGTTACTGATATTAAGAATTTTTCTGAAACCACGAATTCTCTTTAATAGAAAAGTGGATGTGAGTCCAGTTGCTGTTTCTAAAGTTTGAGCGACTTACCTTCAGACTCAAAGTCTGAGGCTACACATCTGTCTACCTACTTAATTTTTAGCTATTTGTAATTAAAAAGCAACAGGGAACAGGGAACAGGTGAGCTGTTCCCTACCCCGAAGGAGTTGGTGAAGATGCACACAGATCACTTATCTGTGATTCATGTTCATAAAAATTGACTTGGACAAAAGGTATTCACCCCTTAATCTGCCAAAGTTTACCAAATGGAAAGACTTGCACAAGCTGTCCTTGTTCTAGCTTGAGACTCTCAATAAAATTTTTGGAAGGTCGAAACACAAAAGGTTCTACGCTATTCAGTAGAAGAGATTTGACATTTTCTAATTGCGGAGGCTGACTCAGTAGCAGCAGTGAGACATCATCATCCAGCAGATAGCTCATGGAAATCAAATCTCCTGTATTTGTATAGTCATCACCAATTTCGCTAATAACTAATGGAGATGGAGTCGCATTGATACGCCGAACAACTTCAGCATTGAAATAGCTCAAATCTCTATTCCACCAACTCTCAGAGAAAGCACTGACTGTGCAAGATGCGATCGCGCCAGTCATAAGCACCAGCATCACACCACGCCAAAATCGGCGTTCATGCAAAATTTTCGTTGCTAGTAAGTAAGCAACAGCCAGTTGTATTCCAGGGTAGCAGGATATTAGGTAGCGACTAACAGCAGAGCGTTTTCCGCCTAATAGCAAATCTGGCAGCACCAACATGAGAAAAGGCACAAAAATTGATGTGAGGATAAATAGCCAGGTTGTCCTACGGGTACGACGGCACACTGTATATATTGCTATTCCAATAATGAGGATAACGAGCGATCGCACCAGATAAGTCCAGACACTGTCAAAACCAAAGTCTAAGTCTAAAAACAGGGAACTAAAGCTAAGAATCCACAACTTTACCAGATAGATGAATTCTACATTGGTTCTAGTCCAATCTGTGGTAGCAGATGCACGTTGGTAATTAGTGACTAGTACAAATAACCAAGGAAGATACAACAAAAGCGAGCAGAAAATTGCTAGAAAAAATTTAAAACCTGCTTGCAAAGCTTTTGGAATTTCTTTCTTTTTTCCTATCATTCCTAACAGCAGTATATAGGCTCCCTGACCAACCACTGTTAGACCAAAAAAGGGATGAGTATACCAACCTACCGTATTTGCCAAGGTATACAAAGCCCAGTTTCTCCATGTTGACAAGCGTAAAGCTCGCAGTAGCAAAAAACTACTGCCAATAACAGCAGCAGTCAACAAACTGTACTGCCTTGCCGTTTGAGCAAACAGGATATCAAACGGGGATATAGCCAATAGCACTGTTGCTAGTGTCGCTACTATACGTGAAGCAAAAAGTTCTAGTCCTAAAGCGTACATCAAGGGCAATGCCAACAAGCTAAATAAGACTGGCAAACTCCGCGATGCAGCCAAGGAACTGCCAAAAGCTTGCATCCAAAACCTTGCTATTAAAAAGTACAAAGGTGGATGCTGCGGGTCTTCAACTGCTAGAGAATAGATTGTGTCTGCTGGAGAACTCCCTGGTTTTATGTGTTGGTACTTCTGCAACTGTGATGATGGAACTAAACGATTTTGAAAAAGTTCTTGGTCTATTTCGTCACGGGTGAAGCCTGCTGCTCGCATCGACGTATAGACTTCATCGTGCCAATAAACTTTTTTATCAATATTAAAAAAGTGAAAAAATACACCCACTACTAATAAAAAGATAATGACAAATCGTAACCATCTTGAAGCGAGTATTGAATACTTCATCAAAAGGTTCTCCAACACATTTTAAAAACTCCATCATCACCAAAAAAGTTGATCTAATTAATAGAATGCACAATCCAATTGCACTTCATCAATTGGGTAAAACACAAAATTTCTGCAAGAGCACAGCAATTTTATGCCCTTACAATGGGGTTTACATTTTATGCGAATACAAAACCTCGTATTTTTAATAGATTTAGGTTTAAAAGTTCATATTATCATTAAAATTGATTTATAAAGAAAATATTTGAATATAGTATTTAATGTATTTAAATACACAAACAAATAGATTTTAAGTAAATTTTTTACCTCCTGAAGGTTTTCCTATTTTCCACATTGAGTAATATTTTTTACTGTAAATTCTAACTATTTTAGACTTATACGTCTTTTCAATTTCCTTACGTAAGTTACTTGAGGGATTGAGTAAAAATACATCAGTGAAACCTTTAGGAATTTTGGGAATATTTTTGTCCCTTATCAACAGAAACCTTACTTTTGGCTCTACAAGGTAACTTAGAGAAAAAAGATTTCCATAATTCATGCCAATAGAATCACTAATTAAAAGTGGGCGAGAAGCCTGATTAATGATTTTGGCGACTTGTGCATGACCGGAACTAACGCCCTTACTTGACCAAGTTTCAGCTTGGGAACTCATTGTACAAGAAAGCACGCCACAAACAATGACCAGCAAAAATATTGTCTGCCAAATTCTCCGGAGTGTAAGATTCCCGTCATAGAGCTGATAGGCAAATAGGTAAGCAACTGCCAGTTGAATACCTAAATAAGACGGTATTAAGTATTGCTCAACTGTTAATCGTGTCCCTCCAAAAATCAAATCTGGAAGCAGTAAAGGTAGTGTAGGCAAAGCAATGAATGACACGATAAATAACCAAATTTTTGGGTGGGTTGTACGACAAAGAATATAAATTGAATATCCCACCATGATGAAAAAAATATAGTTCATTGAATAACTGAAAGGATTTTCAGTTCCAAAGTCTAAATTAAAAAAAATATGGCTTAGTTTCATAAGCCAAGATTGAATTAAAGGAATTGGTGGTAATTTTTCTGTTGTTTCTGCTGTTTTACGCTGAAATTGCAACAGATTAACCAGAATAACTAAAATCCACGGTGTAAAGATTAAAAAGCTTGTCAGCGATGCTAGTGTATAGGCTTTTATTGTCTTAGTCCAACGAAATCCTGTAGTCGTGACGACATAAACTCCATGAGCAACTGCTACAAATCCACTCAATAAAGATGTGTAAAGACTGAGTGCTAAAGTCACTGTGTAAATACCCCATGTCAAGGTACGGTCTGGCACCCGTCGTTTCGATTCAAGTTGCAAAGCTTGTAGTAATGAAGCACTACAAAGCAGTATTGTGACAACCCAAAGAATGTATTCCTGTGCTTGTTGGGCGTAAATGAGATGAATTGGGGAGATGGCTATGAGTGCGATCGCAATAAAGGGTACTGAGAACGGCACGTTAAATAATTCTCGACACAGCCAATAAACACAGGGAAATACTAGTAAGCTAATGACGACAGACAAACTTCTGATAGCTGTGACTGAAGCGCCAAAAATTTGCGCCCACAACCGTGCTACGAAGTAATAAAGCGGCGGATGATGAGGCGCTTCTATTGCTAAAGATTTAAATGTATCACCTAAACTTTTATTAGGATGAAGACGCTGGAATCTAGCAAAAGCTTCCCTGTTGACGACACGACTATTAAAGATTTGCTGCCTGACTTCTGTCGTTGTATATCCAGAAATTCGTAATGAGGTGTAAGTTTCGTCGTTCCCATAAACTTTGCCATCAATGTTAAAGAAGCGAAAAAAGACACCTACCACCAACACCACGACAATTAGAAACCGCAACCAATTCGGAGCGAGTTTGATATGCCGCATAACCTGGTTTCTGTTTTTTATGGACTGCAGAAAACACTGAGAAACAGACGAAAGAGAACTAAACGAATGTCAGACTTGATAAGGAATACTATGGCTAGATGAAATCTTGAATAACTTTTTAGTGAACACTTTATTATTATCAAGCCTAAAAAGAATTTGGCAAAGTCTTTTAAACACCTTACTCAACTTGAGAAATGTCGACTTGGCACAAAAAGCAAACATACCTGCGCCCCAAAAATTGTCGTTCTTTTTGTGTTGCAGCTAAAGCTGAAGTACGAACTGTCATAAAAGACGCCATTCCAGGTAAAATTTTTTCTGTGAATGTTTAGCGTGAACATACCATGGCAATCATGCGAACTTTTTCCGGTGCCTCTTGGGAATCCAAAGTAGGCTACTGCCGGGCCATAAGAGTCGGAAACCATATATATGTTTCTGGTACGGCACCTGTTGATGAAGCGGGTGGAGTGTTTGCTTCAGGTGATGCCCACGCGCAAGCAAAACGCTGTTTTGAAATTATCCAGAAGGCTTTACAGGACTTAGGTGCAAACACAAGCTGTGTAGTGCGAACTCGAATGTTTGTCACCGATATTAGCCGTTGGGCTGAATTTGGACAAGCTCATCAAGAATTTTTTTGTGAGAATCCGCCAGCTACAACAATGGTGGAAGTGAAATCTCTAGTACATCCGGAGATGTTGATAGAAGTAGAAGCAGATGCAGTGTGTTCTGATGAATTTTGATACCAAATCCGGTTTTTTACCTCTTTATTTTTTAGCCTGCGCAGGCAGGCTTTGTTTGTATAGCCCCAGACTTCCAGTCTGACGGGCACTGCATGAATGGTCTTTCTTGTGTGGTAGCCCCAGACTTCCAGTCTAAGAGGCGCTGCATCAACGGGCTTTGCCCGGTAGCCGCATCCTTGAGGATGACGGCTACTCGCTAACCGAAGAAATATGAAAATGAAGTCATGACGCTCAATTAGAGTGACTGGCACTACTGTAGCGAATCCTTGTTCCTGCCCACAGCAACTTCTCTCGCAGCGTCTGATAGTAGGAGTTGTTCTCCCGTAAAATAATAAACTTAGCCCGACAATCAGCCATCCTCACATCTACGCGGTGTCCGGGCCAAATAGAAGTCGCTAACACTCCATCCATCCACAACTTAGTACTCAAATCGTAATCCCCTAGTGGCCAAACGCTAACAACAGAACCAGGCGGTAAGACTAGGGGGCGACTTGAAAGACTCATCGGACAAATGGGAGTGATAGTAATCGCCTCCATACCATCATGTATGATCGGACCATTTGCAGAAACGGTGTAACCTGTAGAACCAGTGGGAGTAGAGACAATCAACCCGTCTCCTTGGTATTGATCGACAACCTCACCATCAATCTCCATCTCTAAAATTGAAGTAATCATGCGGTCAGCAGAAGCGGGTCTGACACACATTTCATTTAAAGCGAGGTAACGTTCAGATACTGGTTCTAAATTTGTGCCATTCCCCTCAAAGACTGCGGCTTGTAACATCATCCGCCGCTGGATAGCGTAACGGTCTTCAAACAGCCGATCCCAAACTTTCTCAGTATCTTGAAATTCCTCTACAGACTCAGTCAAAAACCCCAGATGACCTCCCACATTAGCTGCTAATATTGGGACGCCAGCTGGGGCTAAATGTCTTGCACCAGTTAAAACAGTACCATCACCACCAAGTATCAAAGCCAAGTCAATTGGTTGCCCAGCTGATGCCAAAAACACCGGATATGGGTTATCTTTTGGTCCGCTTGGTCCCATCAGAACCTGACATTGGCGTTTTTCTAGTTGCTTAGCACAGATTTCTGCCCAGCGCTTACTTTGGGAATCTCGTGCTTTGTAAGCAATAATTACCTGCTTTAGCTCCACAAAATTACCACTTCAGGAGATTAAACTGCTCCATATCGACAGTGTCGCGGTTTCGATAGATAGCAAGTACGATCGCCAAACCTACCGCCGCCTCAGCTGCCGCTACGGTGATTACAAATACGGTAAATACTTGACCTTTGATTTCTGTTGAATCTAAGAAGTTAGAAAACGCCATTAAATTCAAATTAACAGCATTGAGCAGCAACTCAATTGACATCAGCACTCGTACAGCGTTACGGCTGGTAATTAAGCCATAAATACCGATGCAAAACAAAGCAGCTGCAAGTAACAAAAAGTACTGGATCTGCATGAATTTTAGTGTCCCCCTAATGGCAAATAAAGCTTGCTGAGTTGTTAATTGTTGGTGAGCCAGTGTGTTGTCATACATAAGCTCCACGGGGGTTAACCTATCACAGTAACTAGCGTTGGAAAACCTACCAAGAGTGCTGGGCTCACCACTAACAATAAGATTACTGAATATTGTTGCTTGATTCGCCCACCGATACCAGTTCTCTGGGGCGTTCTGGTAATGTTAAAGCTTGCTGTTTTTCTGGAGAAATGACCTGTTCAGGCAGATACTCACGACGTGCCAATATGATCGCGCCCACCATGGCCATCAACAGCAAAACGGAAGCAAGTTCAAATGGCAGTAAAAAGTCAGTAAAGAAATGTTGACCAATGACAACAATGGTGTTGCTCAAAGGTGTAACACTAGACACTGACCAAGGAGTTGCCAACACCATCGTACTCAACAGTGCAAACAATCCAAGACTGACTAAAGCCGTGAGTGCTTTGCGTAACCAAGCAGTGGGTAAGGGCGTAAAAGCTTGCCGTTTGTTTACCAGCATGATGGCAAACAAAATTAACACGTTTACTGCGCCAACGTAAATGAGCAATTGCGCTGCTGCTACAAAGTCACCATTTAGCAACAGGTATAGTCCAGAAATGCTAACAAATACGCCTCCTAGCATAAAGGCTGAATAAACGACGTTGTCAAACAGCACCACACCTAGTGCTGTCCCAATCAACATCACTGCCAGTACGCCAAATGAAACAATTTGTACTCCTTGCGCTAAATTCACTGTTTTTTGTCCTCGTCAAAAGTCAAAAGTGAGCCAGCGCGGTCTTGGGGAGGCAGTACGGTGAACGAGTCTCCCGACATAAAGCACCTGCCGTGGTTTTCCCCATAAGCGACTGGTGAGTCCAGTCCTGCAGGCGGGTATCCCGCCGTAGGGAACTGGCGCTCGCGGAGCGTATCCGCAGGATTCACCCGAAGGGTGATCGCGTAGCGTATCCCTAGGATTTACCCCAAAGGGGTCAAGAGTCAATAATTTTTGACTCTTGACTCTTAACTCATTACATTTATTTTTCTTGCTCCACAAGGTCTGCTGGAAGGGCACCTGCGCGAGGTGCATCAGCAGGTAGATCGTGAGGCTCCATAACGCCCTTGGGTAAATAAACCAGTTCACGCAGCGGCGTTACCATTGGATCTAGAGTAACCTTATAGGGCAAACGACCAAGCGCCACATTGTCATAGTTCAGTTCATGGCGATCATAAGAGGAAAGCTCGTAATCTTCTGTCATTGATAAACAGTTGGTCGGGCAATATTCCACGCAGTTACCGCAGAAGATACAAACTCCAAAATCGATGCTATAGTGTTTGAGCTTTTTCTTTTTGCTTGCTTTGTCGAATTCCCAATCCACGACAGGCAAGTTAATCGGACAGACCCGAACACAAACTTCGCACGCAATGCATTTATCAAACTCAAAGTGAATCCTACCGCGAAACCGCTCACTGGGAATCAGTTTCTCGTAAGGGTACTGTACGGTGATTGGACGCCGCCGCATATGGTCGAAGGTAACAGACAGACCCTGACCAATGTAACGACCAGCTTGCACCGCTTCTTTGGCGTAATCACCAACTTGTTTGAGGAACTTCAACATAGTGTGTCTCTCTTTAAGATACGAATGTCATTCGTCAATTGTCATGTATCATTTGCTTCAGTTCTCACAGCTCATGACTAATAACAATTGACAAATGGCTATCCACCGAAAGCAACGGGAAAGGCAAGTTTCAGGGCTGCAGTTAGTAGCAAGTTAACTAAACCAACAGGCAGCAAAAACTTCCATCCTAAATCTAGCAATTGGTCAATACGTACCCGTGGCACTGTCCAGCGCAACAAAATTGCCAGAAAGACGAGGAAGTATGCTTTGAGTACCGTCATGGTGATTCCCAATGAGGCGGTTACTATCTGCAAAACTGGATTTGTTTCACTCACTCCCAACCAACCAGCTATCAAATTGATGGGAATGGGAAAATCCCAACCACCCAAGTACAACACTGCGAACAGCAGGGCAGAAAGTATGAGATTCACATAGGAACTCAGGTAGAACAGACCGAATTTCATACCAGCGTATTCAGTCTGATAACCTGCAACCAGTTCTTCTTCAGCTTCAGGTAAGTCGAATGGCAATCGTTCGCATTCGGCAAGGGCTGCTATCCAAAAGATGATGAACCCAACAGGTTGTCGCCAAACGTTCCAGCCAAGAATCCCATAACCAGATTGCTGTTCTACAATATCAACGGTACTGAGGCTGTTGGACATCATGGCGATCGCCAGTACCGCGAGTGCCAAAGGAATTTCATAGCTAATTGACTGTGCCGCAGCCCGCAACCCTCCAAGGAGTGAGTATTTGTTGTTGGATGCGTAACCAGCCATCAATAAGCCAATAGGCGCAACGCTAGACAAGGCAATCCACAGGAACACCCCCAGCCCAACGTCTGTAATCACCAAATTCTGTCCAAACGGCACGATGAGATAGGACAGAAACACCGGAATCGTTACGATGATTGGACCAAGGGTAAACAACACTGCATCTGACTTGGCTGGTACCACATCTTCTTTGAAAACCAGCTTCAGACCATCTGCTACAGGAGCTAATAAACCCTGAGGACCAATGTATTCAGGACCGATCCGCTGCTGTGCTGCGGCAGAAATTTTCCGCTCTAACCAAGTGGTAACCAAGCATCCCACCGTTGCACCAATAATCATCAAAATCATTGGCAATGGCATCCAAATTGCCTTGGCTGTCCCAGCTGGCAATCCCAGATCCATGAGGGATTTAATAAAAGTTCCTTGCAGATCAATTCCTGGATTCATGTTTCCGCTCGCAAAGTTATCGATTCATAGTCATTTACAACTATTGAGTTAAGTTGTGGCGATTGAACTTGGGATAAAATACAACAAGCTAATGGGAAACTGTATCATGTGGCTATACCTATCAGGGTTTAACGTGTTGGGGCAGGGGCAGTTTTCTATTCATCCACATCAGGGATTGAAACAATTCGCTCACCCATATTTCTGCTGCAATCAGACAAAAATTCAGGTTTTTTGCAATTCCCATGCCTAGTATATCGTTGGATGGTTTTTACTCCTCCAAACTCAAGGAGAATTTCTACCTATGGTACGGATTAAGATTAGCTTATAAAACCCCCTAAGAGCGGGGGTTGAGAAGGTTTGCAGTCAAGTTCGTAGCAGATGTAACGGATGGTTTATTTGCTGATTCCACAAATAACCTATCCGTTGCATCCGTTATTTCATTCGTTCATCCTTTTCCATTAACGATGCTCAATGGGCATATAGGGAATGCCACGCTTGCCGTCGTAAACCTGGGAAGGACGGAAAATGCGATTTTCTTCTAGCTGTTCTTTCCAATGGGCTAACCAACCAGCGACACGGGCGATCGCAAAGACTGGTGTAAACAAATCTGTCGGAATTCCTAATTTCCTGTACACCAACCCAGAGTAGAAGTCTACATTGGGATAAATTCCTTTATGCCCCAGTTTTTCTTCTACCACTCGTTCTATTTCTTGGGCAATGTCATAGTATTTGTCTTGCCCAAACTTGGCAAACAACTGTTCTGCAAGATTCTGCAAAATAGTGGCGCGTGGGTCTTTTATTTTGTACACGCGATGACCAAATCCCATAATCTTGGATTTGCGTTCCAGGCAATCCTCAATATAAGGACGCACATTTTCCACAGAACCAATTTCTTCTAACATCTGAATCACTTCTTCATTAGCTCCACCATGCAGCGGTCCTCCCAGCGTTCCTACCGCACTCGCGACCACTGCATATGGGTCAGTGAGGGTGGACGCCGTTACCCTAGCACTAAAGGTAGAGGCATTCATGGTGTGTTCAGCATGAAGGATTAAGCAGACATCAAAAATCCGAGCCGCCAATGAATCAGGTTCTTGCTCATTGAGCATGTACAGAAAGTTGGCGGAATAGTCCAAATCATCACGAGGACGTACCGGATCGTTTCCATTTCGCATCAATTGGAACGCTGCTACCATCGTTGGAATTTTTGCTATCAAGCGAACAACAGCGTTCCGAATGTAAATAGGGTTATTCAAGTCCCGGCGCGCATAGAACAAACCCAACGCAGCAGCCGAGGCTTGCAAAGCATCCATTGGGTGACCACTTTCGGGAAAGCATTTCATCATATCGCAAATGCGATATTTTATTCGCCTGTGATAGCGAACTTCATACTCAAATGCTGCCAGTTCTTCCGATGTGGGCAACTCACCCCAGATTAAGAGATAAGCAGTTTCTAGAAATGTACTTTTTTCTGCTAATTCCTCAATTTGAATGCCACGATATTCCAATATCCCTTTTTGCCCGTCAACATTACTAATACTGGATTGGGCGGCGGGAATGCCCTCCAAACCAGGCTTGTATTCGCACACCATCATGGCAACACCATCTGCTTTTTTGTGAAAGATTTTTTCAGGCTAACTTACCAGAAATTCTTGTTGCCATAACAGTCTCCGTTTCCTTGGAAATTCTTTCAAAAACGTTACACTACTGTTAAAGCAAGTACTTGGGTGGTGTCAACCAAAACATCTGACTACGACCCAATGGGGACCCTTTTTCTGGTAGTTTTACCCCGATCATACCCGCTTTTTTCAAGACTAAACTTGCCTTGGCTTGTCCCCATATAAGAATTTCTGCCCAATGACTTAGATCTGGCTCATGTCCAACGAGAGCGAGTTGGGTTTGGGGTGAATAATTTCTTGGCTCTAACCAATCCGTCAGCCAACTCTCAAGACGACCATCATGGGCAAGGTAGATACATTCCTCTAGTTTGGAACTTAGGCCAGCAGATATGAGGATGTCTGCTGTTTGCTGAGCTCGCACAAAGGGACTGGTAGCAATGACATCGAAATGTAAACCCAGCTTTTTTAATTGTTGGGCAACTTTCTCTGTTTTTTGTCGCCCTGTTTTGGTCAGTGCGCGTTCCTCATCTTTGATATCTGGTCGCCTTTCTTCGGCAATCCCATGACGAATGAAATAAAGTTCCACAATTTGAGTCCTAACTCTTGAGTCTTGAGTAGGAGCCAAGTGGTACAAGGTATTTTTTTCCTTGTCTGGTTGTCCCCTTGTGCCACCTGTGCTACCTGTCCTCTACTCTGGCTGTATTGGATTATCTTTTGGATTAACCAATCTTAGAAGCTTCTGTTTGATTTGAGCATCGAAAACTTCCCATTTCATTTTCGCATAACCAGAGTTCTCATTACCCCCAGATAAAAATCCCATCGGAATTTCAAACCCACCCGCGCTTGTACGTCCTCCGCCAAAAAAGCGCCCACTGCTATCTTGTCCAAAAGCTTCTTTGATGAACTCATCGGGGTCAAGAGTGAGTTTGGTGGTTCTTAAGGAACCAATAACCACTTCTAGTTCTTCATCTTCATCGTGGACAATACCGTACACTACGGCAGTATGGACATTTTCCTCTGTAACGAGGAAATCAGCAGCTTGGGGGATAGCATCGCGGTCATCGTAGCGTAAATAACCAACACCAGCAATGGAAAAGTTATTTTGCACGATGCGGTTCTTTAGCGATCGCTCAATGACGTCCATGACTCGCTTGGAACGATTCGCCTGTAGTACCGCGTTCAGCAACTGAGCGTCATAAAATCTGCTCAGGTACGCTGCTGCCATAAAATCTTCTTCCTGTGCTTGCATCAGTCTATTAGTATCTGATCGTAAGCCGTGCATCAAGGCAGTCGCACATTTGACGTGATGATTGATGCTGCTATCTAGAGTGAGTAACCCCGCCTGTAAGTATTGGGTAAAAATTGTTGCTGTTGCCCGTACATAAGGACGGACGTCAAAAAATTCTGATTTCAGGTCGCTCTGTAAACTATGATGGTCGATAACCGCTACCAGTGGTATTCCTGCCTGTTGTACAACAGGTACTAACTGAGAAGTGGTTCCTTGGTTATCAATAAGCACGAAACCATGGTATGACGATATATCCTTACTTTTTAGTGTTTGTAGTGTCCAACGCTGAGCCGGTAAACCAGTTAGCTTGACTAAAGCAATATTTTCTTGGTGACTTAAAGCCCCAGCATAAACGATGTCACACTTTATCTCATATTGCTGAGCAATTAACTGGTAAGCCCAAGCAGAGGATAAAGCATCAGGATCTGGAAAATCTTGCAGAATGATCAACTGACGCTCTTGCCTATGTGCAAGAAACGTATTGTATAGCTCTTCTGTTTTCTGATTAACCAACGAATGATTACGCTGACCCACAGAATTGGCAGATTCACCTGTCAATGCCGTCATCGGCTGCCTAGTAAGAGGAACTTCAACTGAATCCTCTATTTCAGCCTCGTCTGGTGTTAGGTCACTTGTCAACGGCAAACTCTCAATCTGAGTGAGGGAAGAATTAAAGTGCATATGAAACGTCTTTATGATTGTGAGGCGCCTTTCTTGCGTGAAGTCGTACAAGAGTCTGTCATTCAATGACTTGGCCCACACATTACGATCTTCGCAAAAATACTAGAGCTTGACACTATATCGATAAGTTTATTTTTAGGCAAGAATCTATTGGTTATGCAAACGACTTACAAGGAAAACGCCTTTAGTATCTACCCTTTGTTTTTTTGGCAGATTGAGAACGCACCCTGCTTGTTTTTGCGTTGATGTGTGCTACACTAGCAAAGTCGCTTTAAACGGTTATGCATTTTTGCAGGCTGTTCTGTTAGCTTCCAACACTCAGGCTTAAGTCTAAGGCAAGCTGTAAAGAAGCTAAAATCACCAAACAAAGGCAAGAACGCAAAAAACTGACCAGTGCCAGTTTTCTTAGGTTATATAGGCAACGTCAGAGTCCAATAACATATTTTTGCCATTCTTGATGCATACCACTTTTGAGATGTTTGCTGACCTCAAAGTACAAGCTACTATAAGGTCGGCGGGGGGGATGACGCAACATCATGTAAGCTTCACTAGGTGTGCGACTTCCTTTCTTCACATTGCAGCGGACACAAGCTGTTACAATGTTTTCCCAGGTATCGCCGCCACCACGCGATCGCGGTATGACATGGTCCAGTGTCAAATCGTCGCCTGTGTAACCGCAATATTGGCAAGTGTGGCCATCGCGATGTAGTATGTTCCGACGAGTAAGAGGAATTTCCTTGTAAGGAACACGCACGTAATGGCGTAACCTAATCACAGTCGGAAACGGAAAGCCAGAGTAGAGTTGCTTGTTAGTAAATTCTACTCGCTCGGCTTTGCCTTTAATTAGTAGGACTACAGCTCGCCGCCAGCTCGTAATATTGAGCGGTTCGTAAGAGGCGTTTAGAACTAAAACCTTCCCCATTGATAAGCGCTCAAGCTATTAATTTTACATATATTAACACGAATATATTTCGCTTTGGTGATAAAAAAAAGTTATATGTCTTGCCAAAGTTATAAATAAAGATGAAAACTCAATCCATGGGGATTGGGGACTAGATACCAGAATCCCACGGGTACCACATTAGAGCGAAGCGAAAATGTGGTACCCGTGGGAGCGTCAACACCTCATCATCTTGTGTCAATTTCACAATGAGATGTAAACTTCCTGATTAATCAAGATCAGGCTTCTGATGATAGGAATCATGTAGATGACCTAGAAGCTAAAGAGCGGAGTGATAGGAGTAAGTCAAGATGTTGAGCCATGAGCAACCTTCAAGTGTGACCTTCAATCAGCAGTCTGACACATACGCATGGTTTTCCCAACGTGCCTGGGTGGAGATTGACTTGAGCGCATTGTCTTACAATGTCAAGCAGATTTTAAGGATACTTTCACCGCGCACTCAACTCATGGCGGTAGTCAAAGCCGATGCTTATGGACATGGGGCAGTTACAGTCGCCCAAACCGTGTTAGAGTCAGGCGCTAGTTGGTTAGGAGTGGCTACGGTTCCAGAAGGAATTCAATTGCGAGAAGCCCGAATTCAAGCTCCGATTCTAATATTAGGTGCAACCCATACTGTAGAGCAAATTCATGCGATCGCCCAATGGAAACTTCAGCCAACACTGACAAACCCCAAGCAAGCTCTTGTTTTTTCTGACACTTTAGCAGCCATTAACCATAACACCCCTCTACCTGTACACATCAAGTTAGATACAGGAATGTCCAGGCTAGGAACGAATTGGCAAGAAGCCACTGAGTTTGTTCAGCTTGTGCACAGATTACCATCACTTGCCATTGCGAGTGTATACTCCCACTTGGCAACAGCAGATAGTCCAGACCCCACAATCATGCAACAGCAGCAACAACGGTTTGAGCAAGCAATTGCCCAAATCAGGTCAATAGGGATAGAACCACCTTGTCTGCACTTGGCAAATTCGGCTGCGACCCTAGCTGACAAAGCCTTGCACTACGACATTGTGCGTGCGGGTTTAGCAGTCTATGGACTTTACCCAGCTGAGCATTTGCGATCGCGCATTGACCTCAGACCTGTCTTACAAGTCAAGGCGCGAATCACGCAAGTAAAAACCATTGCCCCAGGAACTGGTGTAAGCTATGGTCATCAATTTATTGCTCCACACGAACTCCGTCTTGCTGTGGTAGGAATTGGTTACGCTGATGGTGTTCCTCGCAATCTTTCTAATAAAATGCAAGTGATTCTGCGCGGTCAACAGGTACAGCAGATTGGCACAATTACTATGGATCAGTTAATGCTAGATGTGAGTGCAATACCTGATGTGCAAGAAGGTGAAGTTGTTACCCTACTTGGAACCGAGGGCAAAGAACAAATTTCAGCTGAAGATTGGGCAAATCAATTAAATACAATTTCTTGGGAAATTCTTTGTGGGTTCAAGCATCGTCTGCCTCGTGTTGCTATGGGGTAGTTGAAACTGGCTGCTCTTGAGAGGTACTCAAGCTACTAACAACTTTCCTTAAGATATTGCCATACTTAAGTAGGTTATGATATCATCAAAAACTATGCGGATGTGGCGGAATTGGCAGACGCGCTAGATTTAGGTTCTAGTGCCGCAAGGCGTGAAGGTTCAAGTCCTTTCATCCGCATTTCTAAAAGGTAATACTAAAAGGTAAAAGGTAATCGTTGCATCCCAGGTGATGACCTTTTTTTACCCACTTTTGTATTGACAGAGTTTCATTACTTCCGCGCCTCCGTTGGATAATGGTTCAGTGAACGGTAGCTGTTCCTCAAGGTATGCACCAAAACAAACACAACCTGCAGAAGTAAGCTTGACATATGTAATCAAAGCAGCACGCTTTTGTGAAGCAACTCCTGTGACGCCCAGACTAAGCATTACCGAAACCTATGGCCAAAGGGCTATTGGTTAAACTTCATTTCGCTTAGAAAGACAATAACACTCAGTTGAATATACAGTTAGGCAGTTAGACCGCATAGGTTATCGGTGAGGTAAATAGGGTTAAGTTGGTGTTAGGCTACATCACAATTGCGGAAGACAGCCTAATGATGAACCAACTTGAGTTAAATGATTACAAACAAGCAATTGCGGATTTATACAACCGTAGAAGCCAAACCTACGATGAGAGCGAGTGGCATTTGCAAATTTGTCTGAACCTTCTTAAATATTCACAAACCAGTGTAGGACAGCGTATTTTAGATATTGGAACGGGAACAGGTCATCTTGCCATCGCTGCTGCTCAAATCGTTGGCGATGAGGGTCGAGTTATTGGTGTGGATATTTGTGCTGGGATGTTGGAGCAAGCCCGCCGTAAAGCTAAGGTATTAGGTCTCAATCATGTTGAATTTCAACTAGCAGATGCTGAAGCACTCAACTATCCAACCAATAGTTTTGATCAAATTTTGTGTGCAAATACATTTCCTTGGATAGAAGACAAAGAAGTTGCATTACGGCGTTGGTATCAATTTCTCAAACCAGGTGGGTTCATTGGCATTCATACACCAGCACAGACAGCTTATGTCGGATATGTTGTTTTGCGGAAGGTGTTTGAAAGGTATGGTGTAATACTAGAGCCTAGTAATCGCATCGGCTCAGTCGAAACGTGTCACAATCTATTTGCAAATGCTGGCTTTGAAGTCGTCGAAATCACAACCGAGCAGCACGGTGGTTATATTAGTCTAGATAAGGCAAAAGCAACGTGGGAAGGAATAGTTGTGCATCCTTTACCTAGACAATCTGAAAACCTTTTGTCACAGCTTTCATCACAGCAGTTGCTACAAGCCAAAGCTGAATTTGAAGCGGAACTAGAAGCACTCCAAAGCAAACTCTTAATTTGGGACGATCTCACCACTTTGTATATATTGGGTCGCAAGCCAGAACGCAGTATCTTGCAGAGCAGTTGATTGCTTGAAATCATTGTCAACTGATTTAGGAGTAGCAAATTAATCGACGTAATTTTAAGCAATCCTGACTGGTGCCATGCAAACTTGTATAGTCTCTCTTAAAAGCCAATACTTTCAGCTATATCCATTTTTACTGTCAAATTATCCTCAAAAGTACAAGTTGCTAAAAATATCATTGATACAGCAAAATACAAAGACAAGGATAAATAGAATACTATTGCCATTAATAGTGTTAAAATAGGTTTCGTATAAAGTTAAACTTTATATCATTTAACGATTCGCTCATATCGTAACTGGCAAATTTAGCTTTTAGGGTATATAACAGACATTGGCACTATTCTGTAGTTAAGGCGTTTTTATGCCAACTTTACATAATGGACAAGTAAAAATACTGATGTATTAGCAAAATCTACCTTGGGTTTACTCCAGCTTGGAAAACCGTATTATATTTAAGTATAAGTACTGCAAATAGTAGGTTTTCACTTGTAAAAAAAAAGCAGTATTATCCCGGTTGCCATCACACAAGGTTTACCCTAAGGAGAGTGGCTTCATCTAGTCTTTACATTTTTTTTACTTGTCTTGTAAAGATGTCTGCTAATCTCAGTATGAGTTAGTAAATTTAACTGCAATTTACGAGTAAACTGAGATTTTTTCATTACTAAGAGAAGGGTGCTACCGCCAAGCTTTATCACAAATCTTTAAAGTTAGACTTTTGTATTGTATACAACAAAAGCTCTAGTGAGTTTCATTTGATTTGTGGAAAAGCTGTGCATGAATTTAGCTCACTCCTGTTGAATTTAGCCCAAATAAAAGCAAAATGAGCACAACTCCTATAGGTAGCTACAAGTTTTTTCAGAAACTACACCCGCTATCTTTGCTAGCACAACTCACCAGTCGGCGTGCTACAGGCTGCTTACAAGTATTTACAGACTCTATTTCTTGGTCCATTTATCTAGAGGACGGTAAACTAGTTTATGCCTCTTCAGATAAAATGTTTGAACGGCTTGAGAATCACTTGGAGCGCTTGAGCCAGCAAATACCTATTATTAACAGTTCACTTCTTATGCAGGTAAGACTGATATTTGAGCAAAACGAAGAGAATCAGTCAATACCTCAACCAGATTATCAAGCTATTTGCTGGTTAGTCAATGAAGAATACATCACTCCTCCACAAGCTGCAATCTTGATAGATGAATTGGCTAAAGAAGTGCTGGAGTCATTTCTAGCCGTGAAACAAGGGAGTTACGAATTTAAGAGTGAAACGCTCTTAGATGATCTCCCGAAATTTTGTCGTTTGGACTTGCGATTACTTGTAGAACATTGCCAAAAGCAGTTGCGGAATCGGCAAAATACTCAACCGACAATTGGGCAGAGCCCAGTACCGCAAGCGGCGATCGCAACAAAAGTTTCTTCCCAATTTATCTCCAATACCAAAGTATCTCAAATTCAACCAAACTCTCAGGTAAAAGTTGGGGAAGAATTGGCAAGACCAAGCCATCTTGATACTTCTCATCTTAACAGCAATAAAAGCTTCCACCAACCTATTGGTAAAAGCACATATACAGTAGCTTGCATAGATGATAGTCCAACAGTGTTGAATTCCATCAAACACTTTTTGGATGAAAGTACATTTTCAGTAGTTACGATAAATGATCCAGTGAAAGCTTTGATGCAAATTCTCCGCAGCAAGCCAGACTTAATTTTACTAGACGTAGAAATGCCAAATTTAGATGGCTACGAACTATGTTCTCTGTTGCGTAGACATTCAGCTTTTAAGAACATCCCGATTATTATGGTGACTGGTAGAACAGGATTTATAGACAGAGCAAAAGCAAAAATGGTGAGAGCATCAGGCTACTTGACCAAACCTTTTTCCCAATCAGATTTATTAAAAATGGTGTTTAAACACATTGGTAATTGAAGAAAAAAGAAAGAGAAACAGTAATACAGTTTAGTAAAAGAAATTTAGTGATATAGGAGATGCAAGGGTGAGTATTACTTTGCTTGGCACAATTTTGATTGTTGAAGATTCTCCCAGTGAATTAGAGTTAATGAGTCACTATCTTCAAGAGAGCGGTTATAACGTTATTCAAGCCACTGGTGCAAAGGAAGCTTTAGAAAAAGCACAGTTACATAACCCAGACGTTATTGTCACCGATGTAGTTATGCCAGGAATGAGTGGTTTTGAGTTATGTCGTTCTTTAAAGAGAAATCCGGCTACTCAAAAAGTACCGATTGTGATTTGCAGTTCTAAAAATCAGGAAATTGACCGCTTGTGGGCAATGCGACAAGGAGCTGATGCCTATCTCACCAAGCCTTACACCCGCGAGCAGCTCCTACGGGCTATTAAATCAGTGGTGATTTGAATCGAATGAATAGTTCAAAACTGACGCTCTCTCTAAAACAAAATCAGAATAACTTGGGAGATGGCTATCTCAAGTTTCAGCTCAACAGACACACATCTGCGACCTTACCAATGAGGCATACACAAGAAGCAGTTGTTGTGCCTGTTGAGGCTATAACATCGATGCCAAATATGCCTGCCTGCATCCTAGGATTGATGAATTGGCGGAGTCGTATTGTTTGGGCAATCGATTTGCCAAAGATGTTCAATCTTGAATATCTAGATAATAGGCTTCGGCAGTATAACGTAATAATTATTCGGGTAGAGTCAGTACTTTTAGGCTTAGTTGTACAAGAAATACAAGGGACAACTAAGTTTATGCCTGATGATATTCGTTCTCCTGTGGGACAAGTGGCATCCAGTTTAATCCCCTATTTACGCGGTTGCGTGATTCAACAAAAAGAAACACTGCTTGTATTAGATGCACAAGCTATTGTGCAATCTTCTATTCTCCGCAGTGATTAGGGTGTACGCCAAAGAAAAAACTGATTGATTCTTCGTGTTTTCATTCACCACCTCAGGAGAATGTCCTTATGTTTAATAAAACTAATGAAAATAAGAGAATTGATGCTCAAAATGGAGCATATGCTTCTTCATCTGAAAATCTCACAGATAATGTCGTAAAACTCCCTCAAGAAGCTATTAGTGAAACTCTTCATGATTCTAACGCGAATCGTTCATTCTCAACTTTCAAACGGCTCAGCTTGGGCACCAAAGCAACATTATTGGCAATTGCTATTGGAACGCTTCCTGTACTAGCAATTGGAATTCTTGCCTACTTAGTTGGTAGTCAATCATTAACGAATAAGATCTCTCAAATTCAACAGACTGAAGCCAAGGGATTAGCAGACAAGATAAACCGTTTCATGTTTGAACGGTACGGAGACATTCAGGTCCTATCAAGTTTACCAAGCTTAACAGACTTAAAAATCAAGCAAGCAAGTACTCAAAAACAGAACCAAGCAATTCTAGATAAGTATGTAGATGCTTATAAAGTCTATGACAGTATTGCTGTATTTGATTTAAATGGGAATGTGATTTTGCAATCACAAGGTGAACCTCTGGAAAATCATAAAGACAGAGAATTTTTTAAAGTCGTACGGCAGACCAATCAGTTTTATATCAGCCAGCCAGAAATACCTCAATCTAGCAAAAATGCCAGTATTTTCATCGCTGCGCCTATCAAAGATGCGGTAACGGGTGCAACAATCGCTATCCTGAGAACTCGTATGCCCGTCAAATCGCTAGAAACCTTGGTCAAAAATTACGCAGAAACAGGACGAGAGTACCATTTATCCGATGCCTCTGGGAAAATTTTCTTATCGGCAAACAAGAATCACATCGGTAGAGATGTTAAAGGAGATTTTTCTGGTTTGACCCAACGGCAAGCACAAAAAAAAGACGGGACTTTTGTCACTGTCGATCAAACCAATCAAAAAGAACAACTTCTCAGTTATACATCCAGAATACAAGAAGGTTTGCCAGATTTGAAATGGCAAACCATTTTGGCTACAGAGACAGCAACCGCATTTGAGCCTCGAAGACAATTGCTGCTTACAGTGGCGGTCGGGACAGGACTGACAGCATTAATTGTCGCTTTAATTGCAGTGTGGTTAGCGAAACGAACCACAGAACCAATTGTCAAAGCGACTCAAGCAGTGGCAAAACTTGGAAAGGGAGAACTTGATACCCGTCTGGAAGTGCAATCGGAAGACGAGTTTGGCATCCTAAGCGCCAACATCAACCAAATGGCGGCGAAACTTCAAACTCTTATCAAACAACAAGAACTAGATACCGAAAGGGCAAAATTACTGACAGATATCACCCTGCGGACTCGTAGAAGTCTCAAAGTCGAAGATATTTACAAAACATCTGTCAGAGAAGTTCGTCAGGTGATGAAAACAGACAGGATTCTCATCTATAAATTCAATCCAGAAACCTTGGATGGAGATGTCGTAGCTGAATCAGTCACTGCTGGCTTACCCAGAATGTTGGGAGTGCAAATCGACGATCCTTGTTTTAGAGAACGCCATGCAGAAACTTACAAAGATGGTCGAGTCCGGGCAATATCCAACATCTATCAAGACTCGAATCTCAGCAATGCAGCTTGTTACATCAAGATGTTAGAGAAATTTGCTGTTAAAGCAAATTTAGTGGCACCAATTATTACTGAAGGGCAGTTGGTGGGTTTGATGATTGCTCATCATTGCGACAGTCCTCGGAACTGGCAACCATCTGAAATAGATATTTTTAAACAGCTTGCGACTCAAGTCGGCTATGCCCTAGAGCAAGCACAGCTTCTTGAAGAAGTAGAAAAAGCACGGGCTATTGCAGAAAGAGTTTCAGAAGACGAACGTCAACAGAAAGAATCTCTACAAATGCAACTTTTGGAACTTCTTTCTGAGGTGGAAGGTGCCGCCACTGGTGACCTAACAGTACGTGCAGAAGTCACAGCGGGGGAAATTGGTACAGTTGCCGACTTTTTCAACTCTATTGTGGAAAGTTTGCGAGATATCGTGACTCAAGTTAAGGAAGCCGCGACCCAGGTCAATAAGGCGATCGGCACCAACGAAGGAGCTATCCGTGAACTTGCAAATGAAGCACTCGCTCAAGCTGTAGAAATCAACCGCACTCTTGATGCTGTTGACTACATGACTCAGTCAATTCAGGAGGTAGCCGCGAGCGCCCAGCAAGCAGCATCAGTTGCCAATGCCGCAGCCAATACTGCCAAAAAGAGTGGCATGGCAATGGACATGACTGTGCAAAACATTTTGCATTTGCGAGAAACAGTGGGCGAAACAGCCAAAAAAGTCAAGCGACTGGGAGAATCAAGCCAACAAATCTCCCGTGTGGTGGCATTGATCAACCAGATATCCATGCAAACCAACTTGCTAGCCATTAACGCTGGTATTGAAGCAGCGCGTGCAGGCGAGGAAGGTCAGGGTTTTGCTGTCGTCGCTGAGGAGGTGGGCGAACTCGCAGCCCGAAGTGCGGCGGCGACTAAAGAAATTGAACAAATTGTGGAGAACATCCAGCGCGAAACAACTGAAGTTGTGCAGGCGATGGAACTAGGAACCGCTCAGGTTGTGGAAGGAACGCGAATTGTCGAAGATGCCAAGCAAAATCTCAGCCAAATTTTGGAAATTTCGCGGCACATCGACTTGTTGGTGCAGTCCATTTCTCAAGCCACAGCATCACAGGCGGAAACGTCACAAACAGTTAGCCAATTAATGAAAGATATTGCTGCTTCTTCGCAGCGCACCAGCGATTCTTCCACGAAGGTTTCTGAGTCTTTGCAACAAACTGTGGAGATCTCGCAGCAGTTGCAAGCGACTGTTGGTACCTTCAAAGTGAATTAGTCATGAGTCTTTTGTCCTTTGTCATTTGTATCTGACTGTTGACTCTTGACCCTCGCTGCTCAAACATTCAAAATTCAAAATGCAAAATTCAAAAAAAGAATCTTAATACGTGAATTTTGAATTCCCCGGAGGGGTGACTCTTGACTCTTGACTCTTGACTAATAGCAAAGACTATGTCACAAGACAAAGAATTAGAAATCCAGATGCAGTTTCTGGAGGAAGCAACTGATTACCTGAATACGCTGGAAGGGGTATTGCTGGAAATCAACACCAACAATCGCATCTCTCCAGAAAAGATTAATGCTGCACTGCGAGCCGCGCACTCAATTAAAGGTGGCGCAGGCATGATGGGATTTCGCGCCCTGAGTGATTTAGCTCACCGTCTAGAAGATTCCTTCAAAGTTCTCAAAACTAAGAAAAACTCTTTAGAAATTGACACAGAGTTACAAAGTTTATTACTCTCTGGAGTGGATTGGCTACGTCAGATCGTGGAATTGCTATCAGAAGGCAACACTGTAGATGAGCAGTGGTTATCAGCTTTCTGTTATCCAGTTTTTGAAGAACTGCATACACGTTTGGGTGACCCAAACCCTGAAGATGCTGCAACCATGCTGTCTCCAGAAGATGGGCAAGACATCATCCCTTTGCTGTTTGAAACAGAGGTAGAAGGGTGTTTGCAACGCCTAGAATCTGTGTTGGCAGATAGTGCACAGCCTTGTTTAAAAGAAGAAGTTGCGATTATGGCAGCTGAGTTGGGTGGTTTGGGTGAAATGCTCCAATTGCCTGCTTTTACTCAACTTTGTGAATCAGTGGCAAACCACTTGGAAGCGGCTGCTCCCTCACAAATTGAAATCGTTGCTCGTGCTGCATTGGAAGCATGGCGGCGATCGCAAGCTTTGGTGATGACAAATCAACCAGACAGGTTACCAACAGAAATTCAGCTAGGGGATTTCGCTCTCGAAGGCGCAGCATATACCCAACCAGAACTCCTCAAAGTAGAAGCAGTACCTACACCAGAGCAAGAAGCAGAAGTTGCCCAGGCAGACATTCTGCAACCAGAAGAAACTGAAGAAACTTGGCTGGATCGTGAAATTATTGCAGCCGATTTTGAAGCCTTAGAGGCTGCTTTTGCTGATGAGAGTAACGCTGCAGTAGAGGCGCCAGACTCAGCAACAGTGGTTTCTCAAGAAATTCCCATCACAAATTACAAATTTGTTGAACGTAAAGCTGAACAAACTGTTGGTAGTAGTAAGAGTGAATCTCAGGAAAATACAGTCCGAGTTCCCAGTAAGCAACTCGAGCAAATTAATGATTTGTTTGGGGAGCTTATTATTCAACGCAACGGATTGAATTTACAACTTGAGAGGTTACGCAAACTAATTCGTAGCCTGAATCAACGAGTGCAAATTCTGGATCGAGAAAATCAGCAGTTACGTACGGCTTACGACAGAATAGCAACTCAAGGTGTGCCGCAATCTGGTATTCCATTGCTGGCATTGCCGCATAGTGAAAAAGTGGAAAATTTCATAGCATTTGACGATAACGGTCAGACACCAGACGGGTTTGATTCCCTAGAAATGGATAGCTATAACGAATTAAACCTGCTATCTCAAGAAGTGATGGAAACTATCGTTCAGGTGCAAGAAGTTACCACTGATATTCAACTCAGTATTGACGATACAGACCAATTTGCTCGTAAACTCACCAAGACATCCAAGCAGTTGCAAAGAAAGCTAACTCAGGTACGGATGCGTCCGCTCTCTGATATTGTTGATCGCTTTCCAAGAGCTTTACGCGACTTGGGTGTGGAATATGGCAAAAATGTGCAACTGAAAATTGAGGGCGCTAGTACCTTGATTGAGCGTAGCATCTTGGAGGCTTTAAATGAGCCTTTGATGCACCTTTTGCGAAATGCCTTCGACCACGGTATCGAAGACCCAGCAACTCGCCAAGCCAGTGGTAAGCCAGAGCAAGCTTTGATTGAAATTAAAGCGAGTCACCAAGGAAATCGCACGATCATTACCCTCAGAGATGATGGACGTGGAATTGCCTTAGACAAAATCCGTACTCGCGCCATAGCTATGGGGTTAGAACCAACCTTGCTGGCGCAAGCAACTGATGAAGAACTGCTATCGCTGATTTTTGAGCCGGGATTTAGCACTTCTGACCAAGTGACCGCGCTATCCGGTCGAGGTGTTGGCATGGATGTGGTTCGCAGCAACCTCAAACAAGTCCGGGGAGATATCAAAGTTGATACCGTACCGGGAGGCGGAACCACCTTTACGCTGTCGGTACCATTTACACTGTCAGTCACAAGAGTCCTACTGGTAGAAAGCAATCGAATGCTTTTAGCATTTCCTACAGATGTGGTTTCGGAAATATTCCTGCTTGATCACGATCAGGTCTTCTCAATGGCTACCAGCGAAGTTCTCAATTGGCAAGGAACTATGCTACCCTTGGTTCGCCTCGGTCGGCATTTAGAGTTTAATAGTCCCCGCTACGATAACCCAAATTTAGAAACTCCCCCTGCCATTAATGCTGCTAGCGTACTGATAGTCAGCCAAGGCAATCAACCAGTAGCAGTGCAAGTAGACCGTTGTTGGGGTGAGCAAGAAGTTGCTATCCGCCGCGTTGAAGGAAATATTTCTCTGCCTAGTGGCTTTAGCAGCTGTACGATTTTGGGTGATGGTCGGGTAGTCCCACTAGTCAATGCCAACGAGTTGCTCTATTGGATTGCTAGCAATGAGCGATCGCCCAGAACAAACCAACTCCCATCAGCAAGGTTAAAAACTGTTTTCCTGGCAGCTACTGACGACAAATCCGGACTGCCACCAAATCAGAAAGGAACGATTTTGATTGTAGATGACTCAATTAATGTCCGCCGCTTCTTAGCTCTGACTTTAGAAAAAGGAGGGTATCAAGTAGAACAAGCGAAAGATGGTCAAGATGCCCTAGACAAACTTCAGAATGGTTTGCGAGTTCAAGCTGTTATTTGCGATATTGAAATGCCTCGTGTTGATGGGTATGGCTTTTTAGGTCGTATCAAATCAAACAACGACTTTAAAGATATACCAGTTGCCATGTTGACCTCTCGTAGTAGCGATAAACATCGTCAATTGGCAATGCAATTGGGAGCTAGAGCTTACTTCTCTAAACCATATAATGAGCAGGAATTACTGAGAACCTTGGATGAAATCATTTTTCCTTTAGCAGAATCCTCAAATTAGCAAATTATCAATAGTAGATAGTCAAAAAGCTATAAACTCTTGATTTTGGAATTCATACTGATAACCAATTTGTTTTTTGTTAATTATTGGATAATATCTGGGAATGTTGATCTAAGTTATAGGCAGGATAGCAATCTGCTATCCTGCTAAAGTTTTTCTTTAAGAAGTCATTTATAAAGTAAATATTAAGTGTAGGGTGTGTTGCGGCTATGTAAGGATTTGAAAGTATGAGAGAGTGAGTTCTAGCCGCAGGGCACCACCAAAGGCGATGCGTAATACCATTTCACGAAATTCTTGATACAAATCACTTTTCTTGCTCCCCCTGCTCCCGAAGCTTGCCATCTGTATCAATCTTAAGGTGAAACGGTATTACGCGCTGCTTTAACGCATCCTACAATTTAATGTTTACTTTATAAATCATCTCTTATTTTTGCCGTAACTCCTTTCTTCTCGCTTTTAGATTTACTTTATAAATAACCTCTCAATAATGAATTTCCAAAATTGGAAAACTCCTTTCTCAGAATTATTCACATCTTGCACCAGTTGCGTTACTGCAATTTTTGTAAGGTGGGCACTGCTTATCGTTCGTTCAAAACCTATTTTTACCTTGTGGCAGTGCCCACCCTACGGTTATTAAGAATGGTGCAAGATCTCACATAACCTGGTACTTCAAGGTAAGGAGAAAATACGGTCAGAATCGCCGTCACTTTAGTGCGGCGAGTGTCAACAGTGACCTCAATAAATCCATTGTTGAAGTCAAGCTGCATAAAAATATTGTGAAAAAGGTAGCTAAAACGTATTCGTTACGAGTACAATCTAATTAACTTGTACTCAGTACGAGTATGGGTTAGGGAGATTACGATTGTAACAGCAGTCCTTGAGAGAATAATGGAGAGGCAAAACAATGGATTTATCAAACTCTAACACTGCAAAGAATTTATCTGAAGCCTTTGCTGGAGAATCGATGGCAAATCGTAAGTATCTGTTCTTCGCAGAAGTTACTCGTCAGTTGGGGATGACTGAACTGTCTAAGCTGTTTCGGGAAACAGCAAATCAGGAGACAGAACACGCTTTTGCTCACTTTAGGTTAATGCATCCAGAGTTGGTCGTGGATGATGTGGCTGCGTTAACTGATGAGCAAAAGAAAGCGATCGCAGCTCGTTGTTTAGAGTTAGCGATTGAGGGTGAAACTTATGAGTACACCACTATGTACCCAGAGTTTACTGCTGCAGCACGTGCAGATCGTGATAATAAAGCTGTCGTGGAGTTTGAGGCACAACAAGCAGAGTCTCGCGAACACGCGCAAACGTTTCGTAAAGCAGCACACAACTTTGGGTTGCTGACACCAATCGAACATCATCATGCCCGTCAGTATTCAGAAGCACTCCAAGTTCTAGAAGGAGTTGCTCCTGCACCAAAAGCAGCAAGCGGCGACCCTGCAACTCAGAAATGGATTTGCCGCCAGTGTTCAATGATTTATAACCCTGTAGAAGGTGATCCTGATTCTGGAATTGCTCCTGGGACACCGTTTGAGGCAATTCCAGAGGATTGGCAGTGTCCAATTTGTGGCGCATCTAAGAAAACTTTTGTTCCCTATGAGGAAGCTGTTGCAGCTTAGGCATTAACCAAGAGTTTTGGTGCCTTTTATGCAGGGTCGCAAGGCATAGCGACCCTGCACACTTATTTATCTGTGTGTATCTGCAGAAAGTCTGAGCGGAGCATCGCCTCCGGTGCCACGTTTTGTCTTATTGCAACTCATAATCATTACGACTATAATTTAATCAGAAGATTGAGTCATGCCATAAAACAACTCACAGCTATGAATATAAAAGACACAATTGTACAGGAAGTACAAACCTGGCTGGGTGTGACTATTGCACCCCATCGCTTTGGTGGTGTAGAGTTTCAGATCAATGGGCGAGAAATTGGTCACTTACACGGAGATTATCAAGCAGACATTCCTTTTACATCTCGTATACGGAAAGAGCTTGTAGAATCAGGCAAAGCTTCACCTCATCACATTTATCCAAAAAGCGGTTGGATTTCTTATTACATTCGTAGTGCTAAGGATGTTCCTTTGCTGCTGGAACTGTTGCGAATGAATTATGACCGCTTAGCAAAGAATCGATTGGAAGTTAAACAAGAAATAGCAGCTTAAAACAAGGGTGCGTTAGTGCATTATGTTGCGTTAACACACCCTATAAATGTCTTAAAAACGATTGCGGATTATTCAAAAAAGCCTTTGTTAATGAAACGTGTTCCAATTCATTATAGGCGACTTCTGTTGGTGGGCAGACATCAAAACTTAGGATAGTTGCTTCTGGAAAAGCCATCAAAATAGGAGAATGTGTCGCAATGATAAATTGGCTATCCTGATTTATCATTTCTTTTAGCATGGAAAGAAGTGCTAATTGCCGCAGAGGAGAAAGGGCTGCTTCTGGTTCATCTAGAAGATATAATCCACCGGGAACAAAGCGTGAGTGAAAAAGTTTGAAAAAAGTTTCTCCGTGAGAGTTAGCATCAGGATTTTCCCCATATTTCTGGGTTAAAGCCGCTTTTTGACCTAATGCAGAAGCTTTGGCTAGCCCAAGACCATAACCAGTAAACTTTTGCTCATACTCTAATGCTTGTTCTTCAAGTTCTTGGCTAAGAGTTTTCATTCTCCTGACAAAATTAAAAAAATCTTCGGCTCTGAGAAAAAATCCTCGCCTTGTCTTTTTTTGCCAGACAAATTTTAATTGTGTGGCTAATTGTCTGGCATGGTCTAATGTTTTATCTTGGTGTATGTCTTCTCCTCCCACTGTAATTGAGCCGACACCTGCCGCTATTGCTTCTAAAAAGGTTGATTTTCCCGAACCATTTTCTCCAACAAAGAAAGTGACAGGGCTATGGAAGTTTATTTCTTTAAAAGTTTTGACTATGGGAAGATTGAAGGGAAAGAAGTCATTTTTGTTAGCAAATTGCTTTTTGGCGATTGGGCTTTGCCCACTGCCGCAGGCAATCGCTCTTAAATGAATCATGCAAACACACTTACCCAGAGCAGCCTATTTGTTCATTATGCCGTGTGTTTGCCTAAATTAGTACATTTATATTGTTTTTTATGACTCCTCAATCAGGAATAACTTAATTTAGCTGAAATACATCAAAGCATTGAATCATTAAGTTAAAGCTTCCCTCAACACCTCGCGATGCATCAGCGCTCTATCTACCAGAGATTGGATTTGTTCTGACGAGAGTGGATCGCCATTGGCATAATGCTCCATCCAAGTCTTACTGATGACATTAGGGTCATCTGGCAAAGTTGCCAAATCCCATCCTGGCATATTCAAATCTTCCATCAACCGATTCACCTTCGGGTCATAACTCAGAGCAAAGCAGCGACAACCTTCAGCAGCTGCCATAATTAAGCTATGCAAGCGCATCCCAATCGCCATTTCCACACCGTGAAACACGCCTTTTAAAAGTTGCGGCTCTTCCAGACACATAATCTGGCTGACATCTTTAAGTTGTGGTTGAATTGCTTGGGCTATGGGCAAATCTTCACTCTTTTGAAAAGGCAACAGTAATATAAAAGTTTGTGTAGCTTTTTGAAAATCAACCAGTGCGTGAGTCAGATGAGCAAGACGAGTTTCTGTCAACTGGGGATGCGATCGCAGAGTCACCGCCACTCTAGGAGCAGGTAAATTCCAAAGTCCGGGGACTGGCTTCCCCTCCAACGCCCAAACCGGATCAGGAGCTTGGATAAAAGGAATTTGCCAATCATACAGCAATGCAGCAGAAGCGCGATCACGCACACTTACTTTCGTACAACCACCAAAAGTTTCCCGTGCTAACCAACGTGTGACAGAACGCTTCAATGGACCAATTCCCTGTGCCCAAGCAATCGTTTTCAACCCCATTTTTTGGGCTAATGTCATGATTCCCCCATAATAAAATGGGCTTACAGCACTGGTAGCATCTTGGATTAAACTCCCGCCACCCCAAATAAAAGCATCGCAGGAACGCAATGCTTGCAGTATGGTTAAAGGTGCCATACGATCATGTGCTTCTACACCGTAACGAGTGGTGGTTTCCTTTGGATTGCCAGAGAGAACCACAGGCGTGACTGATGGTGGTAGCATCTGTAGAAGTGTTGCTAATAAAGCTTCGTCCCCACCGTTTCCTTTACCGTAATACCCTGATAACAACGCTCTCATATTTGCCATTTTGAATCCTTTATGCACGCTCTTTCAATTCCTACTTGGATTATTCATATATCTAGCGTTATCGAGTGGATTGCCGCTATTTGGTTAATCTGGAAATACGGTGAAGTCACAGGCAACCGTGCTTGGTGGGCGTTATCCTTTGCTATGTTACCTGCTCTGGTTAGCGCCATGTGTGCTTGTACTTGGCACTATTTTGAAAATTCAGAATCTTTAGAATGGCTGGTGACGCTGCAAGCTAGTATGACCTTAGTGGGCAATTTTACACTTTGGGCAGCTGCGGTGTGGATTTGGCGTTCTACTAAGTCTGCCAACACTGCAAGTCATTCTGTGTCTAGCAAATCTATAAAATTGGAGCGATGATTTCAAAGGAAACCCTGTTCGCCCTTTCACTATTTCCCTACTTGGGTTTCTTGTGGTTTATCAGCCGCACCCAGCAAATGCCCCGGTTGGCACTGTATGGATTTTATGGCACTCTCGTCTTTGTTGCTGTCACAATCCCGGCGGGGATTTATGCCCAAGTCCATTATGGTAAGTCTTTAGCAAATGTTGATTGGCTGCACGGAGGTGCAGAGGTTTTTTTAACGCTTGCTAACATCTTGGTTGTATTAGGTTTCCGGCAAGCTGTGATCCAAGAAAAGGAAGTAGGGAGAGATGAAAAGTGAGGGGAGTAGGGAGCAAGGGGAGATGAGGGAGCAGGGGGAGCAGGGGAAGAAAAATCATGACTCTTGACTCCACTCCTAGCTACTGCCAAATAAAATAATTAGTTTTTCAGGAAGATTATGGAAGTTATTCCAGCGATAGATTTATTAGAGGGTCGCTGTGTGCGACTTTATCAGGGAGATTATGAGCGATCGCAAGTTTTCAGCGACAATCCAGTTGAGGTTGCTCAACAGTGGCTGGAACAAGGAGCGACTAGACTACACGTAGTCGATTTGGATGGGGCGAAAACAGGGAAATTGGTTAACCTGCCAGCAATTGAGGCAATAGTTCAAGCCGTATCGGTCCCAATTCAAGTTGGTGGGGGAGTGCGCGATCGCTCCCGCGTGCAACAGCTACTGAATTTAGGCGTGCAACGGGTCATTTTGGGAACCATCGCCGTAGAACAACCCCAACTCGTGCAACAATTATGCCAAGAATTTCCAGGACAGATTGTTGTCGGTATAGATGCTCGTAACGGACTCGTAGCAACTCGTGGCTGGCAAGAAACCTCGGAAGTTTTAGCCACTCAACTCGCTGTACAGATGCAAGAACTGGGAGCAGCTGCCATCATCTACACTGATATTCATCGTGATGGCACTCTTTCTGGACCCAATTTAGAAGCTTTGCGATCGCTTGCGGCGACAATTTCTATTCCTATTGTTGCTTCTGGCGGAGTGAGTTCTGTCACCGATTTATTGAGTCTTTTAGCCTTAGAACCACAAGGCGTGACAAGCGTCATTGTTGGTCGTGCTCTGTACACGGGAGATGTCTCTCTTAGAGAAGCATTGCGTGCTGTTGGTCAGGGACGTATTCAAGATATTCCACCCAACATAGATTTTTCAGCGTTTGCTTAATATCTACTACTTGGCTGTTTTGCTTATCAGTGTCAGAGTTAAAAGCTCTTGCCATCTTTTTACCAGCATACAGCCGATTATTTTTTGAAATTTTCCGGATTGGTAATTGACCCCTGTGTATCCCAATTTATAAGCAATCATCCAGTTCTGAATATCACTCGTCAAGAACCTCCTAGTAAAGGTAGACCAAGCAAAGCAAACCTTAGTACTACCTAATTCAAAAACTTGAACAATAACAGAGTCTTGTTATAGTCAAGTGCTTTTGAAAGACTATCTTGATGAAAACTTTAATTTTTATTTAAAATTCAAATTTTTAAACTTAATGGGTTTCCTCTCTCATAGAGACGTATAAAGCAAGAAGCGTCTCTATTTTTTTTAATACCAAATAAAAAATGTTTACGACAGATAACCCCACCCGCCCTATCGGGCACCCTCCCTTTGGCAGGAGGGTTGGGGAGGGGTTTAACTGCTGAACCCGGCATAAAGGAGGCAGTGCGTTGGGCGGGCAATGCCCGACTTGTAGCATCTGCCGTCAAGTGGCGTTCTCCCTCCGTAGGCATCTGTCTGTCCCACGGCTAGAAGCCGATGGGCTTTCTGCTCTTATCACTGTAAGAAAATATGGTCGGCTCGCTAAATTATCCTCACATATTGGGGAAACGGTGTTGATAAGTACGCCTTAGTGCGATTAATTCTAGGTAAAATTACTTTAACAATTAATCAAAATTGGCTAAAGCTGATGACTCGTAAGATACTACACGGTTTGAAAGCAGAAAGTTACCAGCATCCTTTTGATCGCAAAGCCTTAGCTGCCCTAGAAAAGATGCCGGGTTTGCCACTCCTGCTAAAAAAGATTAATGAGTATGGTATTGATCGCCTCCTCCGGCTACAAACACTCGGTAGTGATTTTCGAGTCAGCCCTCGCAGCTTTCCAACATTGCATGATGCGTTAGTCGAAACTTGCCAGATTCTTGATCACCAAATACCAGAGTTGTATCTATATCGGGGCACAGGACACATTTCCACTTATGCTATCGGTGTTGAAAAACCAATCATCGGGGTCAATTTAGAAACCATAGAATGGCTTTCAAAGGAAGAGTTGTTATTTGTCTTAGGACATGAAATAGCCCGAATCAAGGGAAAATACTTGACCTATCAACAACTAGCAGTAGTCATGCCGCTATTAAAAAATCTGATCAGCAGTACAACGTTGGGATTGGGGGGATTAGCTGCTAATGGGATTGAAGTTGCATTGTACAACTGGATGATGATGTCGAAATTCACTGCTGATCGCGCTGGCTTGTTAGCTTGTCAGGATGTTAATGTTGCGATCGCAGTTCTAATAAAACTAGGTGGTTTACCCAGCGAATACTTGAGTCCAGAGGTCATTCAGGATTTTCTGGAGCAAGCTCGTGAGTTTAATATCCAAGAGCTTGATCGATTAGACCAATTTACTAAAATTTTCAGTTTTATGGAGTACCGAGCCCCTTGGAGCGTTATGCGGGCATCGGAATTATTGAGATGGGTAAAATCTGGGGAGTACGAGAAATGGTTGCAAACAAACGTTTCTGAACAGTCACAAGAGACTGAAAAGCAGGAAGACTTAATAAAAAATTGGGGCTTCTTAGATTCCTGGTAGTCAGGCAGACTACTTCGTTTTTCTTATTAAAGTCAAGCTAATTATTTTTCTGGAATCAATCATAGTTACAGTGTAGATAAGTTTGTACTGAATTAGAGAGATTACAAATATGAGTATTGAAAAACAATCACCTAAACCTAAGAATAGACCCAAGAAAACTGAACCTGGTGTCATTAATTCAGAAAATAAAAAACAAACTCCCTAAAAATTTTGACACTTTTGCAGCTTTAAAAACTATCGGTGAATATAAATTCTGGCTGATTAGCAAAACCCTCAGACTGATATCTTATATATCATCACAGTTTATATTTTTTCTTGAGGTACACTTTTTCAACTTAAAAGCCAGATATAAAGCAAATTTTACTTCTGATTCTCAATCCTGACTCAGGAAATGCTGCTGTATTAACAAAGCCCGCAAGTGCGGGCTTTTTCATGAAATGATGAAACATTTTTTTATAAAATAATTGAAGCTAGATTGAATATGGAGTAGCTTTAAAACCAGCCTCAGTAGCTGAAGGGGTGACAAGAGGGCTGAAGTCGAGAAAATAGGGGAGTGTGACCGTTTTAAGGTAAAAAAAGATAGGTCAGATATTCTCAACAAGACCTATCAAATGATAATGTTACCTAAATTCTATCAAAACTGCTTTTCCAATGTACTGACACCGACGCAGTACAAGATGCTCTCAATCTTGATTATGCTATTGCAATTTCATAAAACTGTGACGATTGAGAAGCTCTCATCTGTATTTCCACAACCGATACTTTTTGAAAGTCGGCGACGGAGTATCCAAAGGTTTTTACTGCTGCCGCAATTATCAATTCAATATCTGTGGTTTCCCCTGCTCAAAAGATGGATAAAAAACAGGGATATATTGGGAAAGAAACAACTGATATTTGCCATTGATAGAACACAATGGCGTGACCAAAATGTGTTTGTCATCAGTTTCATTGAAGAAAAAAGAGCAATACCTGTTTACTGGTTATTGTTATCAAAAAGAGGATGTAGCAATTTGGGTGAGCAGAAAAAGTTAATTCGACCATTGCTGCGGTTGTTTAAAGGATATCGAATGTTGGTGCTGGGTGATAGAGAATTTCATAGCATCAAACTGGCGAATTGGTTACACAGCAAGGGAATTGACTTTGTGCTACGTCAAAAGCAAGGCACATATATTCGACAAGAAAATCAATCATATCAACGGTTACAATCTTTGGGATTAATTCCTGGTATCTCATTCTTCCTAACAGGTATTCAAGCAACTAAACAGAAAGGTTTTACTAAATTTAATTTAGCCGGATATTACAAGCGTAAATATCGTGGCAAAGTTGAGCCTGCTGGCTGGTTTTTACTGACTAACCTAAATAGTCTCGAATCAGCAAGGAAAGCATTCAAACTACGAAGTGGCATCGAGGCGATGTTTAAAGATTGTAAGACTGGTGGCTATAATCTCGAATCTACTTCTGCTGATGGTCAACGTCTGATAGCACTAATTTTATTAATTGCTATCGCATATACTTGTGCTGTTAATGCTGGTCGTCGCTCCCGCCAGATGGGACTACAAAAATATGTTGGTCGTCTGAAGGAATTACACCGATTACATCGCCGACATAGTACATTTTGGGTTGGTTTATATGGTCTACTTTGGGTGGGAGCAATGGAATTTTGGGCTCATTTCGCTCATGATTTGATGCGCTTAAAGCCCAGTAAATTACCTTATTTTCACAAGGGTCTACGTGCTATGTCTCTTATCCAATCTGCTTTGTAGCTTCTTTGTCACCCCTTCAGCCTCAGTAGTTTAGTAAAATTATTAAAATAAAAATACTGCTTTCCAAGCTTAGAGTTCTACACTCAATCTTTTTAGTACAATTATACTAAAGACTTGACTCAGCCTGATGTTGTTATGGAAATAGTAAATCCACCTGGAAAGAAACTCATTTAGCAACATTTATGGGATTAATAGTGACAGAATAATAGGAATAATTGGGTAAAAAATCGATATTATCAAGTTACTTGCTTTATAGATGACTTTAGCTTTGTCACAAATTTTAGTTAGAAGTTTGCTCATCCATTGATATTTTTCTGATTTCTAATGCTTAAGAAGCATATTTGTAAAAAAACAACTTTTTCCTTTGTGTTGCATTAGTTTATAATAGAAGCAGTATTGTTGCATATGTTACAAAATGCAAAATTAAATATCTTTGATAAAGCGTAAATACACTGAAATTGCATAATTAGAATTGATACAATCACAACTACAGAATCTGTGATATCAATGTATACCAGTGAATCGACTAAGTACCCTCACACTGCAGAAATCGGACAAAGAAGCCGCATTCTGGTAGTAGAAGATGAGGAACTCATCCGGGATATGCTTGTTCTAGCTTTGGAAGAAGAAGGTTATGGGGTGGTAACTGCCGCAGATGGGCGGTTAGCAATAGAATACCTTAAAAGTTATGAACTAAACCCAGGAGAACTGTCCTTTGATCTGGTGATTCTTGATTTAATGCTGCCTCAGATCAATGGATTGGATATCTGCCGTTTACTTCGATATCAGGGAAACCCAGTCCCAATTTTAATGCTGAGCGCTAAGGGGAGTGAAACAGATCGGGTTTTAGGTTTGGAAGTGGGAGCAGATGACTACCTAACCAAACCTTTTAGTATGCGCGAGTTAGTTGCTCGTTGTCGGGCATTACTCCGCCGCCAACGCTTAAGCAGTTTGCCTCAGCTACCAGTCCTACAGTATAAAGATGTGACTTTGTATCCCCAGGAATGTCGGGTGCAGGTACGTGGTCAAGAGGTAAATTTATCACCAAAAGAGTTTCGACTGCTAGAACTGTTTATGAGCTATGCCCGTAGGGTGTGGTCAAGAGAGCAACTATTAGACCAAGTTTGGGGACCAGATTTTGTCGGAGATAGTAAAACTGTAGACGTGCATATTCGTTGGTTACGCGAAAAATTAGAGCTAGATCCCAGTCATCCAGAATATATTGTGACAGTAAGAGGTTTTGGCTATCGATTTGGATAGTTGTTAGTTTTTAGTTGTCAGAGAACAACTAACAACTAGGAATGCTCATAATAGGATTTTTACTGGGTTTAGCGGTAGGCATAAGCTTTTGGGTGTGGCAACAGGTTCAACTCAACCGCAATTTAGGGCAAGTATTGCGACCGTTAACCACGCATTCTTCTAGCGTGGCGCTACTGATTCCTGGCTTGCGACACGAAATTAAATTATTTAAGCAGCAACAGCAACAATTGCAACAGTTGCTCCAAACATACGAAGACCTGCTGGAGTTTGCACCAGTAGGGTATTTACAGGTAGACGAAGAAAATCAACTGCTTTGGTGTAATGAGCAAGCGCGCAAAATGTTGTATCTGCAAAGATGGCAACCAGGACAAGTGCGCTTGTTGCTAGAGTTAGTTAGGTCTTATGAACTGGACCAGTTAATTGAAAAAACTCGCGATCGCCAAAAGCCACAGGTGAAGGAGTGGGTGTTTCACCCTTCTTGTGAGGATGCATCAACCATATCAGAAGTCAAGTCTCTCGTGATACAAGCGACAAGCTTACCCTTACCCAAGGGACAAGTGGGAGTCTTTATGGAAAATCGTCAGCTATTGCTAGATATGAACCAAGCACGTGATCGCGCTTTTTCTGATTTAGCTCACGAACTCAGAACTCCATTGACTTCGATACGTCTGGTTGTAGAAACATTGCAAGACCGCATGGAACCACCTTTGGATCGTTGGGTTAACCGACTATTGCAGGAGGTTGACAGATTAATTCACTTGGTGCAAAGTTGGTTAGAACTCACTCAACTAGAAACCAACCCAACCATCCAATTACATTACCAACCGGTGGAAGTGCGATCGCTGATTTTCTCTGTGTGGGAGACTTTAACACCTCTAGCACAGCCACATCAGATTCAGATTGCTTATTCTGGTCCAGAAAATGTTTGGATAAATGCCGATGAATCTCGCCTTTACCAGGTTTTTCTCAATTTATTGGACAACAGTATCAAATACAGTCAACCTAGTACAACCATTCTCGCCGAAACTAAAATCCTCCAGCGACAAAATAGTCGCCAACCTGCACTAGAAATCAACATTATTGACTCTGGAATGGGTTTTTCCCAAGCAGATTTACCCCATGTGTTTGAGCGCTTTTACCGAGGGGATGAAGCACGTTCCCGTATGGCAAATTTGGAGACGAGTTCGACGACAGGAATTGTTGGGAGTGGTTTGGGTTTGGCAATTGTCCAGCAAATTGTTCTTGCCCACGGCGGCTCAATAAAAGCCATGAATCATCCGAAGACAGGGGGAGCATGGCTGCAAGTTCAAATACCTGGCGTCGTGGCAAATTCTGTCAGCCAAGACTATATTTGAAAATATCTTCATGTTTGAGACTACAAGTGTGAAAGTCCCCCTCGATAGTCCCAATCCTGAAAGACCCCAGCTAGCTCGCGAGATTCGGCGCTTAGAGCAGGATGTATTGCGTATGGGGGCTTTAGTGGAACAATCATTTCGCCTGAGTCACCAAGCCTTATTCACCCGCAACCTAACAGCAGCTGAGGCACTTCCTGTATTAGATAAAAAAATTGATCGCTTCTATAGACAAATAGAATCAGATTGTACGGCAATTATGACGCTGCAAGCTCCTACATCTCAAGATTTGCGGTGTTTGAGCGCCTTTATGCAGCTCGTGCGCGATCTAGAACGCATTGGCGACTATGCCAAGGATTTAGCTGACATTGCAATTAAAATCTTTCCCTATCCGCCTCATTCCTCCTTACCAGAGATTGCTGTTATGTCTCATCATGCCCAAGCAATGTTGGCAACGAGTTTAGTCGCCTTGGCAGATTTAGATGAAGTCAACGGACGAAGTATAAAACAACTTGATGATGCTGTAGATGATGCCTATGAACAGCTTTATCAGACCTTAGCTCATCAACGGTACGATCAAGGTGTAGTCGAGCCAATTCTGCTGCTGGTACTAGCAATTCGTTGTTTAGAGCGTATGGCAGACCATGCGACCAATATTGGTCAACGTGTGGCATATATTGTGACTGGTCAACGAAGTTAGATATTTCCTCATGAGTTCGGGAGTAGGGCATGATGCCTTCTTCCTGTACTCTTAAGCATTTGTTAAACAGCAAACATTTTATAAAAAGCTTACCTATTCTTAAACTTTCACGCTTACATTAGGCAGTGAATACGTGAAAGTTATGCGCTATCTCACCAATAGCTTAGATGTAATCGATAAAGCAGATGAGTATTACACGTCGGGATTTCCTGCTGTTGCTAGGAAGCAGCGCAGGTGCAGTAGCGCTAAATTCCATAGCAGGATGCGACAAAAAAATCGCAGTGCAATCTACTAAATCAGAGGTTAAGACAGCATTTGCATTTCAACCAATTAAAGGTCCACTTCCCTTAGAAACAGCTGGGTTCCGACCAGAACAGCAAAAAGAGCAATATAGTACCTATGAAGTGCTGGATGATTTGGTATTGCCACAAGGATATCAGTACCAAGTCATTGCCACATGGGGTGATAAAGTCGGTGATTCTCGTTTTGGTTACAACAACGACTATCTCTCGTTCGTTCCAACAAGCGAAAATGAAGGATACCTGTCAGTAAACTTTGAATATATTAGTGCCATACCTTGGATGCAAACTTATGAACAAGTGATTGGCAAATCACTACCGTTTAACGAGGTAAAAGCAGCACTCAAAGAAAACAAATCAGGGAAAAACGAGATAAATGCCTTCTCTTTACCAAACTCAAACCCCATAAAGGCGAAAATAAAAGAGATTAGCAAAGAAGCACTGCTAGACCAAGGACTGGGTATTATTTCTATTCGCAAAACATCTGACGGAAAGTGGGAACGTACCAATTCCCAAGCAGATAGACGAATTAGTGGTGTCTCTGGTTTAGAAGATGGACGCTATTTAAAAGCAACCGGACCAGCTGTCGCGGTATTTCGCAAGCAGCAGGGACTAGGATATATAGATCAGTTAGGCGATCGCATCATTGGTTCTTATGGCAATTGCGCTGGTGGAACAACGCCTTGGGGTACAGTCCTGAGTGCTGAAGAAAACTTTCAGGCACAAGTTCCAGAACCAGTTTATGCTGATGGCACGTCTTTTGATCCCAGCAAGCGACCGTTTGCCCTAGGAGATGAGGAACTCTTCGGACAAGGTAACGTTTTTGGATTAGCAGGAAATAAATACGGTTGGATTGTCGAAGTTGATCCAGCAAATCCCAACGACTACGGTACCAAGCACACTTGGCTGGGACGCTATCACCATGAGGCGGTGGGTGTACGTGTGGAAACAGGAAAACCCCTGGCTTTTTATTCGGGGTGCGATCGCCGAGGTGGACACATATACAAATTTGTCAGCCGCGATCAAGTCAGCGATCCCAAAGACAAGGCGAATTCCCGGTTACTCTCTCAAGGAATGCTCTACGTTGCAAAATTCAACCCTGATGGAACAGGTCGTTGGATACCCTTGAAAGCTGACACACCTATCAATCCTGATCTTCCCAGCACAATTGCTGGAAACTTGATTCGCTTGCCAAAAGGTCCTGCAAAAAAAGCTCAAGAAAAAGGAAGGCAAAGTTTCCAGCCGTTACCACCGCGTGTAGAAGGTGGTGATTTTGAAGTGATAAAGGATGAGCAAATTGCTCAGTATCAAAAGAGGTTCAAAAAGTTGGGCGACCTCTACATTGGCAACCCGCAAGAGCAACAAGGTGCAATTCTTATTGACGCACACTATGCAGCAAATGCTGCAGGTGCGACTTGCACAGCTCGTCCTGAAGATACAGAAATTGCGCCTAATGGAGACTTGTATATTAGCTTTACCTCTGGCTCTCCTGATGATGAAGGTGGTCCAGATTTACGAGTGTTCAAAGGTCCCAAAGACGAAACTCCCTATGAGTATGGCTGGGTGATGCGTCTTTCTGAAGATGGTAATAATCCCGCAGCAATGACCTTCCGCTGGCAAATGGTAGGAACTGGCGGTGAACCAGCGGTAGGTGGTATGGGCTTCGCTAACCCAGATAATTTGCTGCTAGATAACAACGGCAATATTTGGATGGTCACTGATATGTCCACCACCAAAATGAATCAATCAGTGAAAAGCCGTGTGAACGAAAAAGGAACATTAGCAAATTTATCTGGTTTGTTTGGCAACAATGCTCTCTGGTATATCCCCACAAGTGGAGATGATGTAGGTAAAGCTTTTTTGTTTAGTATTGGACCAATGGAGTGCGAAACAACAGGACCTTGCTTTGCTCCAGATCAGCAAACAATGTTTCTTTCAATACAACATCCTGGAGAAGCCAATGGCATTCGCAAGAATCAAGCAACTCAGACCAGAGAATTTCTCATCACGACAACAACTGGTGAAGAATTTTTACAATCTCGTCAGATTCCTATTGGTTCTAATTGGCCCAGCAAAAAACCTGATGATCCGCCAAAACCAGGAGTTGTTGCTATTTCAAAATTTCAATCAGCTTGACAGATTAATCAGTATAGTGTATGATTTTATGCTGCGGTGTTTTATCTTTTCTTCCTAAAAGAATCACTTTTTATACACGAGATTGTGCTTTTGATATCATTTCTTAATAAATGTTTAGAAAGAAAAATAACACAAGGAATCAACATTACACGAAAATAAGTCTATGTCAGACAACAATAATATCCTCTGAACACCGGTTAACCTTTATTAACTGGTTTTTAAACATCCATTACAATGCAAAGGTCTTGCTGCTCAGATCTTGACAGCAATTATTGAGTCTGAATTGTTAGTCATTTATCCACCTCTACTATTATATTCAACCGGTTGAATAGTCAGAAGCTCCCAGAGTCTTTCAAGTGCTGAAATCTACCTTTTGGCTGAGCTGAATACCAACAAGAGCTAGTGTCTTCTCCTAAATCAATTTTGCGACAAGGCAATCCTAATGAAGCCGATTACATAGAATGGCTCTGGTTCTATCTCAATTGATCAACCAATAATAAGTCCTACTCTACCAAATCCTCTCATGATGTATTCCACAACTCGGACACAAAATTCTGCCCATTCTTATAACTCTTCTGGTGGACAGCTGCCGCAACGGCTATTTACTCGTCGTGAAATCATCCCGGCACGTAACGACGTGTTGTGGCGGATTGAGCGCGGAGCAGTTCGCACATTAACCTGGAGTGAAGACGGAACATTCATCACTTTGGGTTATTGGGGAACTGGGGATATGATTGGTTATCCTTTATCCAAGGTCAAGCCATACCAGATTGAATGCCTGACGAGCGTAGAAGTAAGTGTAGTCCCACCTCACCTGTGGAATCAGGATGTCAACGCCTTACTCTCTCACATCCAACAAGCAGAAGAACTACTAAGCATCGTACACCGTAAGCCAATCTCCTTGCGCTTGTGGCAATTTTTGGTTTGGCTGAGCGAAAAGTTTGGTCGTGACATGGAGCAAGGAAAGCTCATCGACCTCAATGTCACTCATCAAGAGATAGCTGAGGTGTTAAATACGACAAGAGTGACCGTAACACGTTTGCTTCAACAGTTTGAGGAAGAAGGAACCTTACTGCGTCATAAACGTCGAATCATTCTGCGTTCATCCAGTATGTTGAATAAAGGATGCAAATAGTCCTGAAAATAAAGAATGGGGCTTAAATATGTTTGAATAGCCACTAACATCTGGTACAATTCTCACAGAAAATCATAAGTAGTAAATTCCCAAGAAAACCATATGCTTTAGGGGATTGTACCATGATTAAGTCGGTAGGTGTGAGTGAGACAAAAAGCATGAAAAAACTGTCAAAAAACATTCTAAAGCTGAGCCCAGTTGTTGTGGCAGCTACATTCTTAGCTGCAAATAGTGCTGTGGCAGGGGAAGTGAAGGAAAATGTGACTTCTGTTGCTCAATTGACTGAACAATCTAACAGTATCGGTCAAGTCACATCCGTTTCACAGTTTTCCGATGTACAACCAACGGACTGGGCATTCCAAGCATTGCAGTCTCTAGTAGAGCGCTACGGTTGTATTGCTGGTTATCCCAATGGAACCTATCGCGGTAACCGTGCTTTGACCCGTTATGAATTTGCTGCTGGTTTGAATGCATGTTTGGATCGGGTGAATGAACTCATTGCTACAGCGACTGCTGACTTGGTCCGGAAAGAAGACTTGGCCACATTGCAGCGCTTGCAAGAAGAATTTTCTGCTGAATTGGCTACCCTGCGCGGTCGTGTAGATGCATTAGAAGCACGTACTGCTGAGTTAGAAGCTAACCAGTTCTCTACTACCACCAAACTGGTTGGGGAAGCAATTTTCAACGTGTCTGGCGCCTTTGGGGATCAAAAGGCAGTTCCGTCTGGTGTAGCACAGAACAACCAAGACGTAGAAGACAACATCGTGTTCTCTGACCGAGTTCGTTTGAGCTTGAACACTAGCTTCTTCGGCTCTGACCAATTGCAAACCCGTCTCCAAGCCCGTAATACCTTCCAAAATGATGCTGGGAGTGGTACAGCTAGACCCAACATCACGGGCACAAGCATGACCCGCTTGGGCTTTGACGGAAATAACAACAACGACATTGAGCTTGACAAATTAAACTATGCATTTAACTTTGGCGACGCAGTGCGTGTCAAGGTTGATGCATTTGGTGGTGAGTTATACGAAAACATCAACACCTTCAACCCCGACCTTGCAAGCTCTGGTAGAGGTGCTATTTCCCGGTATGGTCGTTTCAGCCCGATCTACCGCCAAGGGAATGGCGGTGCAGGTGCGACAATCACCTTTAACCCCAAAGGGCCCCTGACTGTATCAGCAGCTTATTTATCTAATAGAGCCAACGATCCCACTGATGGATCAGGTCTGTTTGATGGTGGATATGCAGCCGTTGGTCAAATATCCTTCCAGCCTAATCAAGCATTCAATATCGGTTTGACCTACGCTCGGACTTATCAAAACAGAGGAGCTATCAACCTCTTTGACTCTACAGGTAGTGCATATGCAAACAACCCCTTCGGTGGTGCTGCTTTAACTGCTGATAACTACGGTGTAGAAGCCAGCTTCAGACTCAGCCCCAAAATTACGATTGGTGGTTGGTACGGTTACAGTGAGGCAGAAGCTAAGGGCGGTGCTGCAAACGGTAATAATGCATACTTTGAATACTGGGCTGGTACTGTTTCTTTCAGAGACTTTGGTAAACAAGGTAACGTGCTTGCATTTATCTTTGGTCAACCACCCAAGGCAACCGGCAACGAATTCGTTCAAGCAAATGGCGTCCGTCGTCAAGATAGCGATACCTCATATCACTTAGAGGCACTGTATAGATTGCAGCTGACTGACAACATTGCTGTCACTCCTGGTGTATTGGTTATCCTCAACCCAGAACACAATGACAACAACGATACGGTTTATGTAGGTACACTACGTACCACCTTCACTTTCTAAAAATAATTCTTACAGCAAACTTCACCCCAAAAGGGTGAAGTCATGTAAAGAAAGCCTGCCTAAGCGGGCTTTTTTAGTATAAATTCAATCATGACGACTATTGGTCCTTGAGATTTGTTGGAGGGCGATCGCTACTCCAAGCCCACCACACGCAACCACAATGACACTGGTAAAACTCCTGCCATTTTCGACGACGGTCTTCTGTCATCACAGGCGAACGACGATTTATCCAAACTTGTACAGCTTCCAAGCTACTTGAGTGACAGCTAGGACAGCAAAATGCATATGCATGAATTGCCGTATTTGTCCATTCAGGTGGGGTTGGAGCAAAAGCATCCATAGACATGAGTTATTAGTCCCCAGTCATGTATCATTAGTCATTCATTGTGCTGGTCGTGAATCACTATATAAAATAGTTGAACTTGTGGTTGCTCTTGAAGCCAACAAACCAGGGATTCATCGCATAAGCATATATAAGCATATATGAAAAGGTTTATAAAAGCTGATAAATAATATGGAGTCCAACGTTGAAATTCGTCGTTTGCTAGATGTCATGCCTGCTTCTGGTCGAATGATGACAAAAATCGTCAGCAAGCCCGAACAGAAACAAGTGATTGATGCTGCCTTTCCCTTTCCTTGGAATAGGGAACGACCAATCTACATTAATTTCGATTTATGGCGTCGCTTAACAAAACCGCAACGTGATTTATTATTATTACGGACTGTTAGTTGGTTAACAGGAGTCAAGTGGTTTAAACCTGATATTTATCAAGGTGTGGCGATCGCAGGTGTTTTGGGAGCTTTCGTAGAAGCCACTCAAGCAGATGCAGTGGGTGTAGTTGTCGCTGGTGGATTAATGACCCTAGCAATGATGCGCATCTGGCGGACGAACCGATCGCAACAAACAGAGTTAAATGCTGATGAAGCCGCTATCCGTGTGGCGCAGCGACGAGGTTACTCAGAAGCTGAAGCAGCACAACATCTGTTATCTGCTATTGAGGCGGTGGCAAAGATTGAAGGGCGTTTTGCATTGGACTTTACTGAGTTGATTCGTAGCCAAAACTTACGAGTGATCGCTGGTTTGTCACCAGTGGGGATTCCGGAAGGCTTTGAGAAATGAGATGAAAAGTCGTTAGTAGGCACGCATAGTGCACCGAGACTTACGCCTGCCATGCGCAGGCTAAGTTTGTATAGTCGAGGCAAACCTGGCTCACTACAGGCTTGTCATTATACCATTTCACGAAATGCCTGATACCAATGATTGGTCTCTAATTATTTTCCCCTGCTCGGGTGCTCCCCTGCTGCCAATTTGTATCAACTTTAAAGTGAAACGGCATTAGTCATGACAGTGATAGAGTTTGTATTCGTAGCCGTTGACTGCTGGCAAAAATTGAGCGTCAGCAATACAGGTTTTGGCTTCCTCTGGTTCGGTAGCATAAAAGTTGACTAGCCATAAGTCTAAAGGACGTGGCAGTGTCTTTAAAGTTTTTTGTAGAGCAGCGGTGGAAGTACTCGGGTCTTTATCTTGATGTGCGAGGAGAAACAGAGGTGAAGAGTCTTTTTTATTTTGTATTTTAAATTCCCTCGCTATCCCCATCATTTCCCCAATCTGTACATGAGTTTTCTGGGTTGTGGTAATGAGTACGGGGACATTAGATGTTTGTTGAATAATACTTACAAATAGGTCTGGACGGTAGTATTTTTGATACCCTAAATTGCAGACAACGGTAATAGCACTTGCCAATCCCATTAATCCAATTATCATCACAGCTTTTTTGCCATTCACTCCCCATCTTCTTTTCTGGAGGGTGGAACCATCCCAACAAATAGCCAGACTTGACCCAAGTAAGACTATCACAGCCGGAAAGTAGACAAAATTATAACGAGCGCCCCGCGTCAGGTCAATACCAAAACAATAGGTAAAAATAAAAAATAAAGCTATAGCTGCGACAACTAAACCAACAAACACCTGAATCATCAAACGAGTTTGTGGTTGTTTGAGTTGAACTTTTATCCCATGCAATAAAATTGGGACTACCCAAATAAAAAAAATGAGCATCAAGACTCCAGAAGCCAGTACAACTGCTAGCTGTGATGCTTCCACTGGTAGCAAGGATATCATTGTAATCCATGCCGCCAAAGCTTGAAAAATTGGGCTAACCCAAGCCATTCCAGTACGTGGGCTTTGAATCCATTCAGTCAACTTACCTCCGTAACTGTTTTGCAAAAACACTGGTACCCAAATTAAACTTGAGACGAGTGTACCAGCAGCAACAGCGTAGATTCGTAACCAGGGTCTGAGGAGGAGTAGGGGAGATGATGTCGAGATTTTTTTTTCATTCGCTGCGTCTCCCTGTCTTTGCATCCCCGTGTCTTTATTTGCCCACTGTTGCCAAGCTAGAAAAAGCAAAACTAAAGCTTCAGCACAAAGGGTGAGGGTGAAAAAGTAATGAGTGGCAATACCAATGGCATTAATTCCCACCCACGAGAGTGCAATCAAGATGGGTATTTGGGTCCGATTTTGGATATGGCGACTGGCAATGACCAAGCAAGCAAGGGAAGCAATGACCCACAAAATTGCCAGAGTGTAATGACGTGCTTCTTGTGCTAGAAAAATTCCGTAGGGTGAGATAGCCATCATAGCAGCTGCTAAATGGCTGACTAAACGTGAGCGAAATGCTAACTTGCTCAAAGCATAGATAGCTGGAACAGATATTGCACCAAAAAGCGCAGCAAGCGATCGCGCACCCCACAAGGAGACCAAACCCTCATCAGCCGGAAACAGACGCATCCAGCAGTGAGTGAGGATAAAGTAAAGCGGGGGATGATTGCTTTCAGTTGATAAGTGTTGCCATACGTCTTTTATACCAGCTGTAGGCTGTGGTTGTAGTGGTTGTAACAGAACATCAATAGATATCGGCTGATCTAAAGGTACTGGCAAAAAGCTATTGCCGAGGCTAAACACCAAAGTGGAAAACTCGTCAGTCCAAGGAGGTTTAGCAGTCAAGTTAGTTAATCGTAAGCCGATGCCAATGGCTAGCCAAACCGTTAGTAGTAATAGATTTTGGAGTTTTGTGTTTTGTATTGTGATTATGAAATTCATAAATCATGATTTATTACTCATAACTTATAACTCAAAACACATCACTCTTTGTTCCCGTCGATTATTTCACCTGAGTCACGCGCCAACTCAGCTTGAGGTTAACCCAAAAGTTCCAAATCGTGGCAATGGCGATCGCAATCAGGTTAGCAACATATCGATTGGGAATGACAAAATTGGACACCAAGTTTAAGGAATTGTGCCTTAAAGCAACATGGTGTTAATGAGTCAGATAATTTTGACATACTCCCTGCCCTACAAAGGCAGGGATTCTAGGCTCAAACAACAATTGCAGCGCCTTGCCGTCTTACATCGTCTAACCCAACAGTTGATGCCCCAACTGCACAAATATTTTTAGCTGCGTTTTCGTCTCTCCCATTAACTGATTGGCAGGAAGGACAACGCCACTGTCTGACGGACAAATCCAGCTTTTCTAGAACGTGTCCACAACTAGAACAAGTTTTGCTAGACGGATACCATTGATCTATAAATATGACCTGCTTGCCTTTGTTTTTGGCAATCCACTCTAAAATTTGTAGAAATTCCCCAAAAGCTAGGTCTGATATTTTGCGTCCCCAAAGGCGTTGCATTCCTTTAAGGTTCAAGGTTTCAAAGCACAGCACATCGAACCCACTAGTTAGGTCGTGGGCTAACTTCCAAAACCAATCACGTCTAGCATTAGAAATGTCCTCATGCTTGCGTACCAGATTTTTTCTTGCCCGTTCTCGGTTAGCTGACCCTTTCAACTTTTTGGAATGCTGTCTGCTAGCTTTCTTGATGGCGTTGAGAGACTGCTTGAGGAATTGCGGTGATTCAATACTAGAGCCATCAGAGCAAGTGAGAAACGTCTTTAAGCCGAAGTCAAATCCCGCTATTCTACCAGTCGTGAATTTGATTTCTGGCTCAACTACGTCGTCAACCACAACAACCATAAACAATTCACCCAATGGTGTACGCTTGATAGTTAATGTTTTGACGCATTGTCCCCTAAAAAATGAGGCAGGCTTTGTCTTGGTTGATTCGTCAGCGTAGTTGTGTACTCGTTGTAGTAAACCTGCCTCATTTTTTTCGTGTAAGACCCTTGTGACCGTTCCCTCAATCTCTCTAGACTTCCAAAATTGATAAACCCGATTTCCAATTTTAACCCTATTGCCACCTCAAAACTTATACCCTGCTTGCTTTAGAGTGAACGATTTGTATTTCTTAACTTTCTGAAATCCTGGTGGACGAACCCCCTTTTTATTGTGCTTAAAAAACAATTGGTATGCTTTCTCAATGCGTTGACAGATATCCTGTACTGCCTGAGAACCTACTGATTGCCAAAATGGGTTACGTTTCCGCAACTTGGCTATATGAGATTGAAGTTTTGTACAACTCAAGTGCTTGCCAAACATCTTGTAGTACCGACGATGCAGGGCAATGCAATGGTTATAAATCACCCCAGAAGCGTTAATCATTCGCTTGAGGTATCTATTCCGCTTGTGTGAGTACAACTTAAACTTCAATGTTTTCATTTCATTGTCCCCTCCAGAGACAGCCAGCCTTAGAAACACTTCGATTAGTCGTAGTGAGTACTAGCCAACCCAGAAAGGCGTCGCGGGGTTCCGACTGGGAGAATGGGCAGGCTTTGTCTTGTTGATCTGTCATCGAAGTTGGGTACTCGTTTTTATGAAGCCTGCCCATTCTCTTTGCCCAAGTGCGTCGCTGTCTCTGGTACGTGTTAGACCCAATTATGCTACTATTGTACACAATAAAGCTGTACAATAATATGAAGAAACGATTAGATTTTAGAGTAGAAGAGTACGAACTTCAAATTCTCGAAGACTACTGCTTATCTGTCGGCAGAACAAAAACTGATGTACTTAGAGAACTCATTAGAAGTTTGAAGACAAAGAAAAAGCCGTCCTTCTAGGACGGGGCTTTAGACCCATTTTTTCGGTAAAAAGTAATAAATGTAATTTGTTTTTCATAAACTGTGGCTACCATAACTGTTCATACTATTCTTGACCGTGCCTTGATGGGGTACGATTTGTCTCCCGAAGAGGGAGTGATTTTGTTGAAACAAAATGACCAAAGTGTGATTGCCGCCATTCGCGCTACAGCTGATAAACTGCGTCAACAGCAAGCGGGTGACACTGTTACCTATGTTGTTAACCGTAATATCAACTTCACAAATATTTGCGAGCAACACTGTAGTTTCTGTGCCTTCCGGCGAGATGAAGGGGAAACAGGTGCTTACTGGTTAGACTGGACGCATATTTTAGAAAAAACCAAAGATGCGCTGCAACGGGGTGCGACGGAAATCTGTATGCAAGGAGGATTAAACCTACAAGCGAAGGTGAACGGAAAATCTTTGCCTTATTACCTCAAGCTTGTGGAAACCATTAAGCAGGAATTTCCTCAACTGCATCTACACGCTTTTTCTCCCCAAGAAGTGCAATTCATTGCTAGAGAAGACGGATTGGAATATGCCGATGTCATTGTCGCATTCCGGGATGCTGGTGTTGATTCTATGCCAGGAACAGCCGCTGAGGTGTTAGATGATGAAGTAAGACGTATTCTGTGTCCAGAAAAAATTAACACCCAAACTTGGCTAGAAATTGTCAGCACAGCTCATAGACTGGGTTTGCACACCACAAGCACAATGCTTTCAGGGCATATCGAAACGCCAGAACAACAGATTAAGCATTTGGAAAAATTGCGATCGCTCCAAAAAGCTGCTATCCATCGTGAGTACTCTGCCCGGATAAGTGAGTTTATTTTATTACCCTTTGTAGGTCAAGAAGCACCCAAACCTTTACGTCGCCGTGTAGGACATGACCAACCCATCCTAACAGACGCACTCTTACTCACTGCTGTCGCCCGCATTTTCTTAGGAAACTGGATTTGTAACCATCAACCAAGTTGGGTAAAACTGGGATTGGCAGGTGCAACCCAAGCCCTATTGTGGGGTTGCAACGATATTGGTGGCACATTGATGGAAGAACACATCACGACAATGGCAGGCGCTCAAGGTGGTACCAATATGGAAGTCGAAACATTACAAACTGCGATCGCCTCAATAGGGCGTCCTTACCAACAACGGGATACTTTGTATCAAACAGTGAAAGGGAGATAAGGGAGATGGGGAAGAGGTTTCTCTCCCATACATTCCCTACTCCCCCTTTCAGTTGATCCCCAGGATACCAATCCAGGATACGATGGACGTTGATTTAGGTATTATTTCACTAGATGTTTATGAAGCGCTATTGGTCACGTCTGCTTGCCCTGGTTTTGGTCGTAGTTATTGGTTTGATGGGTTGTGACAGCAGCCCTGGTGCTTTAACAGGGGATTATCGCCAAGATACCTTAGCCGTAGTTAATACTTTGAAAACTGCTTTAGAGTTACCAGACGATGCCCCAAATAAAGCAGCAGCTCAAGCAGAAGCGCGTAAGAAAATCAATGACTTTGCAGCTCGCTACCAGCGGAATACCTCTATTTCTGGTCTAGCTTCCTTCACAACCATGCGAACCGCCCTGAACTCCCTCGCTGGGCACTATAGTTCTTACCCCAATCGTCCTGTACCCAAAAAACTTAAAGACCGTTTGGAGCAGGAGTTTGCGCAGGTAGAAGCGGCTCTAAGGCGTGGTGCTTAACCATCAGATATGCCGAGTCAATAGTCTATAGTTTTTTCACCATTGACTATTGACTATTTTACTATTGACAATTCTGGCAATTTATGGGGTCGCAATCTTTAAAAAAATTTGTTTGAATTTTTGAATTTTTAATTGCGCGGATGGTAACTTTGGTGTCATCAATGTTGACGAATACCACGAAATTCTTTTTTGCAACAAAGTAAAGAACCCAGGTATTACGACATTGTATGAGAATGACCTGTAACTAAAACTGAATAACACAATTTGGCAACAGAAATGGGGGTTTGGGAGTCTATATGGTGTAGGCTTCACAATCCCTATTTTTCCTTTATGGAATTTGATACACATCATCCTAAGTAATCTGAGTTAGGGTTGATGGTTGTTTTGTCTTTCTACTCCTAGCTATGTCTAACTGTCCTTTGAAGGTTGTAAGACCAATGTTTTTTTGGCGTCGCCTGTTTGCTACTGCCATTTTTAGCAGTAGTTTGCTGATTCCCTTTTTAAATCATCAGCCAGTGGGGGCGCAACTAACCGAGTATTGCCAGTTATCAGCAGCAGTAGCGCAAGAAAAAGAAAATTTACGTTTATCAGCACTCAGAGGCGATCAACAGGCACAAAGCCGTTATCAGCAGCTATTGCAACAACATACACAATCACTGCAGGAATGTCGCAATCGTAATTGGCCTCAACTGCAAGCAATCTGGTTACGCTTGTATCCCTGTGATGTTCAGCCGGGAGCAGTTGACCAAATCATGGATCGGATTGTTAACCGAGGCTATAACGAAGTTTATCTAGAAGTTTTTTACGACGGGCAAGTCCTATTGCCAGCAGGTACTAACCCTACAGTTTGGCCTTCTGTGATTCGCACACCAGGAAATGAAAAGATTGACTTACTTGCCACAGCGATTCAAAAAGGGCGGGAACGTGGTCTGAAGGTCTATGCTTGGATGTTTGCAACAAATTTTGGCTATACATACGCCCAGCGTCCAGATAGAGAAGGGGCGATCGCCCGCAACGGTAAGGGTCAAACAAGCTTGTATGTTGTCGATAACAGTTCTCAGGTATTTATCGACCCCTACAACTTACAAGCTAAACGAGATTACTACCAAATGTTACAAGAAGTCCTGCGCCGTCGCCCAGATGGAGTCCTCTTTGATTATGTACGCTATCCGCGACAGGCAGGCACTGATTCCATTGCCACGAAAGTCACAGATCTTTGGCTGTATAGTGAAGCGACCCAACAGGCTTTATTCCGACGAGCACTCAATTATAAAGGATTGGAATTAATTCGACGCTTTTTAAGTAAGGGATATGTCACAGCAAAAGATGTCGGAGAGGTCGATAAACTCTATCCTCAAGAAGGAGAACCTTTGTGGCAGGGTCGCAATTCACCCACAGAGCAAAAGTCCATCCTTCCGCCAACCCAAAGGCAACCGCAACTACAATTTGAGCTATGGCAGTTAGCGGTTGCCCACGCAATGCAAGGCATTATCGATTTTTTAGCCCTAGCTGCTTACCCAGCACAGCAACAAGGCATTTCAGCAGGAGCAGTATTTTTTCCTGATGGTAACCAAATGGTTGGTCAGGGGTATGATTCCCGCTTACAACCTTGGGATAAATTCCCAAACACACTACAATGGCATCCCATGTCTTATGCCAATTGTGCGAGTGCTGATTGTATTGCGGCGCAAGTGCAGCGGGTTTTGAATGTGGCAAAACCAGGGACCCAAGTGATTCCAGCTTTAGCGGGTAAGTGGGGAGAATCAGTCAGCAATCGTCCTCCATTGGAAGTGCAAATGCAGGCGTTGCGACAACTTTCACCCCAACTCCGAGGAGTTAGTCATTTTGCTTATTCTTGGCAAGATCCACAGGATGACAACCAACGTAAGTTCTGTCGCGTTCAATAATAGCTCGCATTAAACTAAAAAAACCTAACCCCTATCTTATGCGGGTTAGGTTTAGAGTGCTTGATGTTAATGCCGTGTTAATCTTAAAAATTTTAGTGAGTCAATTTCATGGGACTAAAGTCATGATTTTGGGTGACAAAGGTACTAATACAAATTATTTATGGAGGTGATTAGTTAATCACCTCCATATTATCTCCCTACGATTATGAAATAGCACCAACCCTCTTAGAACAGATATTACTCAGCAATGTTAACCAACCCTTGAACTTGTGAACTAGCCAATGTTGGTGTTGTAAATATACGGGAATATAAACTTGATGGTTCCTGCTCGGCGACAACTGGTAGAACTTGGCGAGCATGAGTTGCGACTTGCACAGTCTTCACATCGTATGTTTGTGTCGCCAATTTAGGATAGAAACCGATACCGATGATAGGAAGGACTAAACAAGCTGTGATGAACAGTTCGCGGGGTTTGACATCCGGTACTACTGTATCCAGAACTAACTCTTTATTTTGCTTGCCGTAGAACACTTCGCGCAGCATTGATAGTAAGTAAATCGGAGTCAGAATCACACCGACAGCTGAGAGCAGGACAACGACAATTTTGAAGCTCGAACTGTAGACATCGCTTGTCGCAATACCAAGGAAGACCATCAACTCACCGACAAAGCCACTCATCCCTGGTAATGCTAGAGAAGCCATTGCACCCGCTGTGAACAGAGCAAAGGTTTTAGGCATCACTTTCGCTATGCCACCCATTTTGTCCATCATCAAGGTGTGAGTGCGCTCGTAAGTGACTCCAGCGAGGAAGAACAAGCTAGCAGCAATCAAACCGTGGGAAACCATCTGCAGCATGGCACCGCTGATACCCAGATCTGTGTAGGAGGCAATACCAATCAGCACAAACCCCATGTGAGCGACAGAAGAGTACGCTAGGCGACGCTTGAGATTGGTTTGAGCAAAGGCACAGCAAGCACCGTAGACAATATTGACCACACCCAAAATTGCCAGCACTGGGGCAAAGTAAACATGAGCGTTGGGCAACATCTCCATGTTGATGCGGATGAGCGCATAACCACCCATCTTCAACAACACACCAGCCAAAATCATTGAACCAGGTGCTGAAGCTTCACCGTGAGCATCAGGTAACCAAGTATGTAGAGGGAAAATCGGCAGCTTGACACCAAAGGCAATTAAGAAGCATGTGTAAACTAACAGTTCAAAGGCTTTGGGATATTCCTTCATGCCCAGACTTGCCATGTCAAAGGTGACAGTGTCTCCAGAGAACGCCATTGCAAAGCCTGCGACCAAAATAAATATTGATGCAGCAGCAGTGTAGAGAATAAATTTAGTAGCTGCGTAGCGACGCTTTTCTCCTCCCCAAATGGAAATGAGCAAGTACACCGGTACCAACTCGATTTCCCACATTAGGAAGAACAACAGCAAATCCTGGGCAACAAACACGCCAATTTGGGCGCTGTACATCGCCAGCATCAAACCATAAAACAAACGCGGCTTTTTGGTTACTTTCCAAGCCGCGAAGACTGCCAGTGTATTAATCAAGCCTGTTAGCAGGATTAAGGGCATCGATAAACCATCAACTGCTACAGACCAATTCAAACCCAACTGCGGAACCCAAGAATATTTTTCTACCAGTTGGAAGGCGGAACTTTGAAAGTCGTAGTTTTGCCAGAAGGTGTAAATCATCAAAGCAAAGTCCGCGATCGCAACTCCCAGACCATACCACCGGACAGTTTTGCCTTCCTTATCTGGGACTAAGGGAATGGCTAGAGCAGCCACTATCGGCAAGAGAATTATCGTCGTTAACCAAGGAAACTCAATCGTATTCATCACTGACAATCAGTTTATATTTTTATTTTTAATTACATTATATTAAGGAATTCATAGTTCTGTGAACGTTATTTCTCTAAGAAAACCAAATCTTTAACATTTATAGGAATAAATACTTAACGCTTACTACCGAAATCCATTCTAATTGTAAAGTTTTCCAACGTCAACAAAAAACGGTGACTCCCGCCACCGTTACAAATAGTAATATTAAATCTTTCTAAAGAGAGATGTTTGGTCAGTAACTTCTTACTACTTAAACAGGAAGTTATATTAAGTTACACAAAATTTGAAAGGCAATACGGTTTACAAATGTTAAAGCGTTCCTAACGTAGAAGATGTCGCTCCTTGGGTATCAACACAAAGCGATTGCACCTCTGCCTGTATTCCCTCTTCCTGCCAAGCCGCTGTCATCGATGCCGCTACACTTTGAGAGTGAGCCTTATCAGTCAAAGCCAATAGCGTTGGTCCGGCACCACTAATGACCATACCATAAGCGCCAGCAGCAACAGCCGCCGAATGTACCGCATCATAACCTCGAATCAATCCTTTGCGATAAGGCTGATGTAATCTATCTTGCAAAGCAGCCTTTAACCAATCACTCCTGCCAGTTTCCAAACCGCGCAACAATAACCCCAGATGTGCCGCATTAAATATGGCATCTGCACGGCTCACTTCAGTTGGCAGAACTCCTCGCGCCTCCTTCGTTGAAAGCTCAAAATCTGGAATTGCCACAACTGGCACAACCTCCTCACACCAAGGAATTTCACAAATCTCCCACTCTCTGTGCGGTTCAATTTCCAACCCCGTCGCCGCCAAACGACATCCTCCCAACAAAGCCGGCACCACATTATCAGGATGTCCTTCTAGAGCGATCGCCAACTCCATCAACTGCGACTGGCTGAGTGGCTCCCCAGCCAGTAAATTAGCGCCAACCAAACCCCCAACTATTGCTGTCGCCGAACTCCCTAAACCCCTTGCCAGAGGCACACCAAGATGAATATCAAATTGCACAAGTGGCGGCGTCTGATCTATGTGTTGATAAAACTTCACAAACGCTTGATAGAGCAAATTACTTTCATCAGTGACAACTCGTTCAGCTTCTGCACCCGTGACAGTCATTATCACTTTGCCAGTCTCTTTGGAAGGGGAAGATGTATCAAGGAGAGTGAACTTGAACTGGTTGTACAGTGTTAAAGCCGCACCAATACAATCAAAACCTGGTCCTAAATTGGCAGTGGTTGCTGGAACAGTGACAGATACACAAGAAATAACAGACATCAGCATCTAAAAAGTATTGTAGTGACTGTTGACACTTCCACGGCTAGAAGCACGTGGGATTCTTGGCTCAATGAATCAACTTGTCTAAATGAGTTTCCCCAATTAAACAGTGGTTGGTTTCTCCACGCCACATGCTTCTCCTTACGGAGACGCTGCGCGAACAAGTCGGGGAACCCTTTCGGCAATCGCCTACGGAGGAAAACCCTCCTGCAGCGTTGCCTCACCAACGCAGTGGCTCCCAAGCGTTATGAGTTTCCGTGTGCCCCACGGTACTTAATTGATATCCGGCTTGTTTGAGTGCTTTGTCTAAAATATTGATGGCTGCATTGTGGTCACGATCTAGTACACACCCACATTTACAAATGTGAGTACGCATAGAAAGTGATTTTTTTACAACTTCCCCACACTCAGAGCAATTTTGTGAAGTGTATTGAGGAGGAACGGAAACAACTATCCGCCCATACACTTTGCCAAAATATTCTAACCACTGAGTGAATTGTGACCAACCAGCATCACTAATTGACTTAGCAAGCCTACGGTTTTTAACCATGTTCCTTATTTGAAGTTTCTCAAAAGCCACGAAATCATTAGATTTCACTACGCACAACGCCTGTTTGACGGCGTGGTCTTTACGCTGGCGAGAAACTTTTAAATGCTTGCGTCCTAACTTCTTAACTGCGCGTTTACGATTGTTAGAACCTTTCTTCTTACGACTAACCCGCTTTTGTAGTCGTTTCAAAGCTTTTTCTGACTTTCTCAAATGACGAGGATTGTCAACTTTTAAACCGTTGGAATCAGTGTAGAAAGCTGATAGCCCCACATCTAACTCAATGGTTTTTCCAGCAGGTTGAATATCTACATTTCTGTCTGCTTGTATGCAGAATTGAACGTAGCACCCGTCACTACGACGAACAATCCTAACTCGTTTGATTTGGTCTATTTGATAATAATGCAAGTCGTATGTACCAACCAATTTCAGTTTTCAAATACCACACTTGTCAATAAAATTAATGTATTTACGGTCATCAGATAACTTCCATCCTGTTTGCTTGTACTCTACAGAACGGTTGTTTTTCTGAAACTGTGGGAAGCCTTTCTTACCCGGTTTCCCCGACTTGCAATTATCGTAGAATCTTTGAATTGAGGAATTGAGAAAGATGCTCTCTCTGTTGCAGCTTGTCTAGCCTGTGAATTTAGTTTATTGGCAAACTCAAATTCTTTAGCCAAAACAGCACTTAACTTACTCAGTTCAGATAACTTAACACCACGATTGTCCATCCAAAACCGTATAGATTTATTCCGTACAAACTGAAATGTACGGATAGCTTCATCAACTTTTTGATATTGCTCGACTCTCCCTTTGGCTTTGAATTCGTAAACAATCATGGTGCATTTCTCATTATCGACCTATTACTATCATAAATGTGTTTACAACCACGATGTTTCCCTAAATACACATTTTCTAAAAAAACTTTAGATCTTTGGACGGCAACTAAAGTTGCTACGCATTCATGAGTCAGCACTGAAGGAGGGTTTCCAACGCCAGATGCTCCACTTGGGGAAACACGCCAGGTGCTACAACGCGGGGAACCCGCGCAACGCACTGGCTCCCCAAGACCGCACTGGCTCCTCCGTAGGTGTCTGGCGTCCCCACGGCTAAAAGCCGATGGGCTTTCTGCTCTCAACACTGTAAGTGCCTAACTACAAAAATTTAATTTATTATGCGAACAATCGAACAAATGTAAACCAAACTGCTGGGAAAGTTCCTCACAAACCTTCACCCCGCGAACACTATTACTGCGGAAATCTAGGAGTGGTGAAAACACGCCAATTCCCATTAAATTTGGAACAACGGCGATAATACCACCAGACACACCACTTTTTGCAGGAATACCAACCTTATATGCCCATTCTCCTGCAAAATTGTACATTCCGCAGGTATACATAACACTAAGAATATCTTTGATGTAACGGCTATCCACTGCTGTTTTTTTTGTAAAGGGATTGATACCCTTGTTAGCTAGGGTCGCTGCCATGACTGCCAAATCGTAACAATTCACCATAACAGAACACTGCTGAAAATACAGGTCTAGCGATTCATCAAGATGTTGGTCAATCATGCCAAAGTTGAGCATCAAGTGTGCCATTGCTCGGTTGCGATGTCCTGTGATACGCTCTGAGGTAAATACGGAGATATCAACGAACATATTGTGACCAGTATATCGCTGAAACATATCCAGCATCCGGTTAAGTCGTTCAGTGGCACTTGAGCCTTTAATCAAGCTGGTCGTTGCTATAGCCCCCGCATTAACCATTGGATTGTAAGGTCGCTTTGATTTCTCATCAAGGATGATGGCGTTGAATGCATCCCCCGTTGGTTCTACGCCCACTTTTGTTAACAGGTAATCGCGTCCATGATCCTCAAGCGCCAACCCGTAGACAAAGACTTTAGAAATCGATTGAATCGTAAAGAGTTGGTTGTAATCACCAACTTTGTAAATGTCACCATTGACGGTAGCAATGCAAATACTGAAGAGGTCTGGATTAACTTTTGCAAGTTCTGGAATGTAGTTTGCTACAGATCCATCTCGCAGTGACTTGTACTTTGAATGTAAGTCCTCCAGAAAAGATTGAAATGATGATGCAGCTGTTTGTAAATCTTGCTGTTTTGTCATGAAGCTGACAGTGGAGTTTGAAAAATCAAGACTTTTCTACCTTGGTTTAGGTTTTATGTATTCGATTTGCGTAAACGCATCTAGTTAATTCTCTCATTGGAAATTTTACTTTCGCGGTAAAAATTATTCATTCAACAGTATCTATGACGTTATCTTTTTTATTCAGGATTTATGTAATTTATTTTACTTACATTTGTAGAATATTTAAAAAATATGTGAATCATGAGTAGATTTCATATACAGTTGGTTAAAAACAGTAATACTTAAAAAGTAAAAATATATACTTAGTTAGTCCTCTAACTCAAACTGGCTTATTGCTTGTAAAGCAGAAAAAAGAAAGGCTCAAAAGTTAGTACTTAGTAGACAGTATTTGCGGTGAGTTATTAAAATTACCAAGTATTTTATTTGAGTCTTTAATTTGTTTTTTTCGTAAAATAAGCAGAAAATAAGTAAAAATATGGTAATATAAGCGTTTTTATAATTAAATTACCATTAATCATGTTTATACACAACTGGGAAAGACCTCCCAATCAATTTAATTACCAAATATTGTTAGGTTTTACTAATAAAATTTCTAATTATACAAAAAAACTGTTACACAGCCAGAATGCTCTTTTGAGTAGGGTTTCGGGCATCAAATACGAATGTAAATTAGAGAAACTGACCAAGATTTACGCTAAATCCCTGATCCCCAACCCCAGAAGTTCATGTTACTCTGTTGCAGTTAAAAGCAAAGAGTGAAAGCGGAACGAGTTTGAGTTTTAGGGAGGAATCACTCATTAGTAGTGCAACATCCCGCAAATAATTAAACCTCTGTTCTTCAGTCGCTTTAATATCGGACGCATGAATCAAAAACATTTGTGGACTGTTGTCGCTCTGTTTACAACTGTGTTAGGGATACCGTCAGTGGGTCGCGCCCAGACGACCAAAAAAACGGCTCCTACACAACCTATTACTTCTGGTGATGTGGTGAAAGTAGGAGAATACAAATCCCCAGCAGAGAACCCTGCTTCTGATGCTGCTGTGATAACAGAAATTCACACTCATGAAGTGGCAGGACGTCAGGCGGCAACGCTCTATATTCGCAATATCCCAGTTCTCACCTTTGTTGGTCAAAAGCCAGTTGCAAGCACAGAAATCAAAGTTGGTGCATTTGCTAATGAGAAGGGCGCACAGCTTATCAGTGCAAATGCAAGCAGTCCAACAAAGGTAGCATCAATTGGGGCAAGCGTAGATATCAACAACCGGGCTAATTCTACCCAGGATGACCCAGTTCTCAGGGCTTCAGTAGTCGCAGCCAAGATAAACCAGCTCATCTGGGATAAAGTGGACGCCAACAAGATTACAGTGAGTTGGAAAGCAGGAGGCGAATCCACAACTCGTAAAGCCAAGAATAACAACAAACCTGGTCAGGAGCAGTTAGATGGTAATGCAGAGCGCAGCGCCAAAGGCGATCGCTACATTATCAAAGCAAATGGCGAAGAAATCGTAGAAATCGATGACGATACACGGCTAGCAGATTCAACCAACAATCCATCAAAAGATGCACTGCAAGCCACAAATCGCCTGCGCAGACTTATAGGCAACGCTTCTCCCATTAGCGAGATTGCTAATTTACCTGCGCAATCGCCACTGCAGTTACCAAAAATCTCCATGCCAAAATTGCCAGTACAAATAGCCAGAGGATTAAGAGGAATGGCTTCTTACTATGGCTATGACGGTTCTGGCAATCAGACTGCCACAGGTGAGAGGTTTAATCCAGAAGGAATGACCGCTGCACATCGCTCTTTGCCCTTTGGTACACGAGTCCGTGTGACCAACACCCGCAATGGTCGTTCCGTTGTCGTGCGAATTAATGACCGAGGACCATACATTCGGGGTCGAGTCATAGACCTTTCTGTTGCTGCAGCACGGCTTTTAGGAATGATGGGCAGTGGTGTTGCACCAGTGCGGATAGAAATCATAGGAAGGTAAAAGTAAGAGAAGTAGAGGAAGTACGGGGAAAAAGACTTCCCCTACTTCTCCCACCCACAAAACTCGTTCATCTTCATTCCCCTAGTTGTTGGTCTTCTCCTCAATTTCAGATATAAACTAACTGGGGAGAGCTAGAGAACCTAGGGGTATTTTTGTGCGCCTGTTAAGAACAGTCGCAGCTTTACGCTGCTATTTGGCTAAACACCGTTTTGAGAACCAGCTTGTGGATCAAGCGCACTCGTGGCCATTTGAAGTGACTGCTAGATCAAAGACAGCACTTGGTTTGGTTCCCACAATGGGAGCATTGCATGAAGGTCATTTAAGTTTAATTCAACAGGCGCGGCAAGAAAATGCCACGGTAATTGTCAGTATCTTCGTGAATCCGCTGCAGTTTAGTCCCAACGAAGATTATCAACGCTATCCTCGTACTTTAGAGCAAGACCGATTACTGTGCGAAAAAACAGGGGTCGATGCGATTTTTGCTCCTTCTCCGGAAGAAATGGGAGTTTTGGAGAAGAATATACAAGAATCAAAAGTTACACAAGTTATACCACCATCTGCTATGATATCAGGCTTGTGTGGTCGTTCTCGACTGGGTCACTTTCAGGGTGTAGCTACGATTGTAACCAAGCTTTTCAACTTGGTACAGCCTGATCGAGCCTACTTTGGTCAAAAAGACGGTCAGCAACTTGCTCTTATTAAACGGCTAGTGGCTGATTTAAATTTTCCAATAGAGATTGTTGCTTGTCCTACGGTGCGAGAAGCATCAGGTCTTGCCTTGAGTTCTCGTAACCAATATTTGACCGCAACACAAAAGCAGCAAGCAGCAGCGTTGTATCAGGGTCTACAAAAGGCCGAAGCAGCGTTTCGTGCTGGAGAGCGCGATGCAAAAGCGCTTGTAGCAGTCGTGCAGCAAGAAGTCGCAATGTTTAGTTCTGTCTTAGTGGAATATATAGAATTGGTTGAAGCAAATACGTTGATGCCTATAGAAGAAAAAATCGAGGAGGAAGCAATGCTCGCGATCGCTGCTCGCCTTGGTTCTACACGTTTGATTGATAATGTTATCCTGCGCGATCGCCAACCCATCATCGCGATAGATGGACCTGCCGGAGCCGGAAAATCTACTGTTGCTCGTCAAGTCGCAGCCAAGCTAGGGCTAGTCTATTTAGATACAGGAGCAATGTATCGCTCTGTAACTTGGCTGGTGCTGCAAAAGGGAATTGCTTTAGACGATGAGTGCGCGATCGCAGAATTAGCGAACCACTGTGTGATTGAACTAGCCCCTAGCAAAGATTTACAAACTCCGGTGCAGGTTTGGATCAACGATATTGATGTGACTCAGGCAATTCGCTCGCTTGAGGTGACATCTAAAGTGTCGGCGATCGCCGCCCAAAGCGCTGTACGTCAAGCACTCGTGAAACAACAGCAACGTTGGGGTAAAAAAGGAGGTTTAGTTGCTGAGGGAAGGGACATCGGTACCCAAGTGTTTCCAGATGCGGAAGTGAAAATCTTCCTGACTGCTTCCGTGAGCGAACGTGCTCGTAGACGCCAGCAAGACTTTCAAAAACAAGGTCAATCAGAAGTGAGTCTAGAGCAGCTGGAAAAAGACATCGCTGAACGCGACTGGAAAGACAGCACCCGTAAAGTTTCCCCTTTACAAAAAGCAGCAGATGCTGTTGAAATTCAGACGGATGGTATGAGCATTTCTCAAGTGACAGAACAAATTGTTGACTATTACCAGCAGCGCTTATCTCAATAGTCACCACCATTTGCTGTTAATGTTCAGCCGAATGCCACAAACGTTTCGTCAGTGTTAATTTTGATGTATTGACAAATTTTGTCTAAAGCCACCAAGCGCATCAAAACCCCAAGCATAGCCAAACCGTGTAAACTTGATCTGCAAAGCACTGACAAGCGCCGAAGAAGATGAAACCATCTGCAAAATTCGACTTTGAGGACGAGAAGTACAACGCACCAGCTTCTCAAGTCATCCCTTGGTGTCAGATGATTAATCCTCGCTATGGCACAAATGGCTTACAACCTCACGGGTTAGCGATTAAGCTGGATAACGCTCACGCTGTGGACTTTCAGCCTGATGATAATTGGCATGAGGTAGAGCATGAATTTAGCTCTGGAGTAGAAACTGTGTATATCACCACTACTCCTCGCTTAGTTATAGTGCGTCGGGGACCATTGTCTGTCAAAGACCGGGAAACTGGAGTGAAGTTAGGTACACTCAAAGACAATTACGATGCTTTTTTAGCAGACAAGCTTAAATTTAAAACATTTACTCGTTATTTAATTTATTTAATTGGAGAAAATAAAAAGTTTTTACATGAATCACCACTACAATTAACGCTGAATGGAGCAGCTGGAGCAAGCTTCAGTAAAGCTTATTGTGAATATCAACAAGGTAGGGTTAGCGGTGGGTTCCTTGCTGAACTCGAAAGAGCCTACTCCGGGTACCGTAAGCAACCTATCGCCCCAAAAGGTTCCCTATTCCATGCTCATGGGATTTTCTCCCCGATTATTAACTGTGAAGAACGAGGAATTGAACCCAATACCGTTTTGGTGGCTTCCACTGTGGATTATAAACACCCCACAGTTGCTACATTAACACAGTACCTCATTGCTTCCGACTCACAAGAGTCTGAAATTATCTCCAAGACTTTTGAAGAGTACAAGGACTTCGGAAAGGAAACGATGAAAACCGAAACACCTCGGATGGAAATAGCAGGGGTTTCTGGTTCCTACATTTACCCTGATGAAGATGATTATGCTTATCCGCCGTATTAAGTAGCTCGACGTGAATAAATGTAGGATGGGTTAGCAAAGCGTAACCCATGCAGATTATACAATTGATGCGTTACGGCTATGCCTAACACATCCTACGAAAAATTCTGTCCGGCTACTTAGTACAAACAGGGAATAAGTTCCTTAGACCTCTTGCGTGAATGCTATACAAAATTTGTAGGATGTGTTAGGACGAAGTCCGTAACGCATCTTCTGAGATTTGTTACGCTGCTTTACTCTCTCATTCCCCTACACAAAATATTCGTGCAAGAGTTCTCTTGTCTAATAGCAAAAGTCTACACAACAAGGTAGGGGCATAGCATATTGTGCTCCTACAAACCTCTTGATTGGAATCAATTAAAAATAGCTATATTCTTCTTATACAGCAGACATCTTGCTTATCCAATTCTATGCAAAAATATCAACAGAAGGTCGTAGTTGAGAGCAAACTGACATAGCTTGGTGAATGTCATTTGTTAAAAAGCTCTCAAAAAGCTTTTCATCTGTAGGCTTGTTATTATCCAGTGCGGTAAAAGCCTGCTGACATAAGATGTAATCGAATCGTGGAGCCCATTTTCTAGCTCCAAGCCGGGCTGTGATAGAGCAATTATCTACCATATAAGATACACCCTTTTGATGCATATAGGGATTTAGAGAATCCACAGCTTCAATAATGGATTCATTAACAATTTCAGAGTAGAAATGTCCCTTTTCCTTCAGTAAGTCTGCTTGAGCCATCATAGTAGCAAGATAAATTCCAGCAGTGACAGGATGAATGGCAACTTTTTCGAGTTGTCTATTTGCACGAACATGAATACCAACCTGCCACATTTCCGTACCGTCAATTTGTCCTATAGGAAAACGCTGCTGACGATTGTTGGCTTCAATCACGCTACGAATTTCGTTTCCAGAAGCAACTTCATCATAAATCTCCATTAAAATTTCAAAAGTAGGATGATATGCAGCAGAGTACACTTTCTTAAAAGTTTCTTTGTCAACATCATTTAGAGATTCATAAACAGATAAAATTCCCTTTTTAGAAATCATCTTGGTCATTGGTCCTGTAAGGGATTCAACTGAATTGATGTAAGCTTTCTCCTGAGAGTGCCCATGACGAAGAAACCAGCGATATAAACTTTCTACAATACCGTAAACTGCTCCCAGCAAGATTCCTCTTTCCCCAAAAATATCAGACTTATACTCTGATTCCAGAGTCGTTTGGAATATTGTAGGAGAACCAATTCCAACTGCCCATCCGAGAGCATAATCTGTTGCTTTCCCATTGACATCCTGATGAATGGCAAAGCTAGAGTTAATGCCCGCTCCATTAATTTCTTTTCCTTGTTCATAAAGTCTCCTGACTGAAGGTCCCATACCTTTAGGACAAACAGCAATAACATTGATATCTTTAGGGAATGAATCATCTATATTTTTCAGATGTCCTAGCAAAAATCCATGAGATAATCCGAGTGTTGCTCCTGGACGAATCGCCTCAAAAATCTGCTTATAATTTTCTGCTTGTGCTGCATCAGAAATAAGAAGAATTGATAAATCCGAATTGTAAATCACTTCATACATTTCTCCTAACATGCCGTTCTCTTTTGTAAAACCAGCTTTTTCTGCCAAAAAAATTGAATATGAATTTTCTCGAAGACCAACTTTGACTTTAATGTTAGTACTGACTAAAGAATCTCTTAAATTTTGTGCTTGAGCAGGACCTTGAGAAGACCAACCAATCACGCCGATTTGATGAATTCCTTCAAAAGCTTGAGGTAAAAACGGAAAAAGATGCCTTCCTCCTCGAACGATATATTCTTCTGTATCTGCTAAGATAATCTTTTCTTTATCGAAGGTATTTGTGTTAAAGTTCAAACTCATATTTAATCTTCAACTCCTCTTTCATTCACGTTGTTAACTTCCAACATAGGTGCTATTTTTTTGACTGTCCAACACATTTTGTATAGGCAATTAACACTTAAAATGTTCTAATGGAGCTTCGACATTTACGCTACTTTGTTGCTGTAGCAGAGGAATTGCACTTTGGTCGAGCAGCAGAACGTCTGCACATGACTCAGCAACCTTTAAGCCAACAAATTCGTCAACTTGAGGATGAATTAGGCGTACTCTTGTTTCACCGTACTAAGCGCCAAGTTCAGCTAACGGAAGCAGGAAAAGCATTCTTACTAGAAGCACGCCAGATTTTACTCAAAGCAGCTCAGGCTGTAGAGATAGCAAGGCAAGTGGCTCGGGGAGAAAGTGGACGGCTTAAGATAGGATTCTCCGGTTTTGCTACATACAGCGTTTTACCTAAAGCTTTGAGGATATTCCGCGATCGCTTTCCAGGTATAGAACTGGATTTAGAGGAAATGACAACCAGTGCTCAAGTACAAGCTCTACAAGAGCAGCAAATCCACCTTGGTTTGATGATTCCCCCTGTCTCTGATACGACTTTAACCCTTGAACCAATTCTACGGGAGCCACTTGTTGTTATATTGCCAGAGACTCATCCACTTGCAACTCAGCTAGAATTGGCGTTGCCTACCTTAGCTAATGAGTCTTTCATTTTGGTATCACGTCACCTAGAACCTGGCTACTATGACCAGTGCATTAGTTTGTTTCAACAAGCAGGTTTCAGTCCTAAAGTCGTACAAAAAGCCAGCCAAAAGCAGACTATTCTCGGTCTTGTCTCTGCTGGACTGGGTGTCTCCCTCGCTCCTGCTTCTATCCGCAATATTCACAGAACAGGGGTTGTCTATATTACTCTGAATACATCAAATGCAGAGGTAGAGCTTGTCGCAGTCTGGCGACAAAATGAGCCATCACCAGTTTTGCAGACGTTCCTTAAGGTCGTCAAAGAGGCTGTGAATCACAATTTTAGTGAAAATGTAGCTCAAGACATAATATAACAAGAGCCTTAATCTACAGCCTTGAGCTAGGCTAATCATTTATGAGTCACTTACAAACAAAATTACTAACTGACACATGGGTAGTAGGACCTTGGGATGAATATCTTCAGGTTATTGAAAATCCAGCATATGAAAAAGCCAAGGGCTACTACTACAACGGTAAAATGAGGATTGAAATGCCACCAGTTGGTAACGACCATTCACGAGACCACTCGATTGTGATCTATGCTGTTCATCTGTTTGCCAGCATCAAAGGTATTGATTTGAACGGAAACGATAACTGTACCTACCGGAAAACAGGGTATAGCGAGGCTCAACCTGATGCGTCTTTTTATATTGGCAAAAACGCGGAAGTTATTCCTTAGGGTACGTCGATCATTAATCTTGATACCTATCCAGCGCCAGATTTGGTTATTGAAGTTGCAAATACTTTTCTTGCAGATGATAAAGGTGACAAACGTCTGCTCTATGAAGAATTAGGAGTAGGTGAATACTGGATTGTAGATGTACAAAACGTTCAAGTTATTGCTTGTGCTGTAGAAAATGGTGGTAGTCGAAAAGTGACTCACTCTCAGGTTCTACCAGGGTTAGCAATTTCTCTTCTAGAAGAGGCTTTTCGCCGTACTCGCGAAATGAATCATAGTAAGGTTGGCGCTTGGCTACTATCTCAATTTCAGCAATAATTTAGCTACACTCTATCTGTAACTTTGAACGTCTAAAATCCACAATTCAAGATTATCTCTCACGTATCTAATCTGTACATAACTATGAGCGAGACGACTCGCTACCAATAGTTTTCTTCCTCAGTTGAACTTTGAATTATGTAGATGCCCTGAGGGTATTTTGAATTGATTAATAATCCCCTGGCTTGTTGAACCAGGAGTATTACAAAATGATAGACCATCACTTTACAACCGCTGGAGCAGGTTTAAACCGTGGGTGTCAGTACCACAGGTGTTCAAAAGACCGCATTCACTAGCTAACTTTTGCACCTGCATCGATTCTATGGCACTAGGTTTCCAAGGGTTGGGGTTATTGTAGGCGTAAAAAGTTTCAACGCCGTCGATCCCCGCTTTTGCAGCAGCGGGTATCAATTCAAAGTGCGATCGCCTATAACGTGCTGGGTGAGCAAGGACAGCCAGTCCTCCTGCTTTCTGAATGGCAGCAATGACGTTAGCTGCTTGATATTCTTCACCTGCAGTTATTTTTCTTTGAATATAAGGTTTCATGCTGGAATGTTCTGGATTGAAAGCATAACCCAGAATATGCACTTCAATATCTAAAAGATGGGCATTAATTTCTACGCCACTCCAGAGGTGAGGAGTGGTTGCGCCAGGGTTGTTCCATCTCCAGTTTTCCAACCAGCTTTGAGCAGCTTGATAGCCACTTATACAATGATGATCGGTAATGGCAAGCCCTTTTAAACCGATGTTGATAGCTTGCTCCATCAATGCACTTGGCTGCAACCTGCCATCTGAGTAGACAGTATGCATATGAAAGTTGAAACACGTTGGGCAACTTTTTGCATCAATGCTTTGGAATACTTGCTTTAATAATTCGCTAGAGGTAGATACCTCAACAATTTTGACAGTCATAACCCCCTCTTTTCCAAAATAGGTTATTTTTTACACTGGAATACGCGACATTAAGAGCCCAGAATGCACCAGCACTGAAAACGAGTGTTGGTAGCTACTTTCTGGGCATGATTGGCAAAATTTTTCAATATGTTAAGACTACGTTAGCAAATTCAAAGGCTAGCGGTCATGGGTATTTTTAATTTGTTTTATAAGCAGAAGTGAGAAATACTGCTATGAGCACTCGTGAAATCCACATTTCGTAGCAGTGGTAAATCTTTATTAAATATTAAAAATAAGGCTATTAAGCCTTTAAAACAGAGAAAAGAATGAATTATTTAATGTATAAATATTATCACTTATATTGGTAATCCAATTAATTCACCTGAGCCAGTAATGACCTCACCAATTGTAAAGGCTGTCATGTTTTGTGATTCAAAGTAAGTCATTGCTTGCTGTACTTGATGAGGCGGTACCAGCAGCACAAATCCGATCCCCATATTGAAAGTGTTATACATTGCTTGCAGACTCACAGAACCAGCTTCTGCCAGCCATTGAAATAAGGGCGGGATAGACCAACTTTCGCGCTCAATCTTAATAGCTTGACCTTTACCCAGACAGCGCGGTAAATTTTCTGGCAACCCTCCACCCGTGATGTGAGCCATACCATGAATTTCCAACCCCGCTTGATATGCACCAAGTACGGGTTTAACATAAATACGCGTGGGTGAGAGAAAAACTTCTCCTAATGTTTGACCACTGAATAGTTCTAAGCGATCGCTCCACGAAAATCCTTTTTCGCTGATAATTTTCCTGACTAAACTAAAGCCATTGCTATGTACCCCAGAGCTAGCGAGTGCGATCGCTACATCCCCTACTTGTACTTGGGAACCATCCAGCATCTGGCTTTTTTCCACAATTCCCACAGAAAACCCAGCCAAGTCATACTCTCCCACTTGGTAAAAACCAGGCATTTCTGCGGTTTCTCCACCTAATAGCGCGCAACCCGCCTGCTTACACCCGGATGCAATACCTGCAACCACCTGCGCTAGTTGCTCTTTGTTTAGTTGACCTGTTGCTAAATAATCTAAAAAAAACAATGGTTCTGCGCCAGATGTCAGCACATCGTTAACGCACATTGCCACCAAATCAATACCAACAGTGTCATGACGATTGAGAGCATGAGCAATTTTCAGCTTTGTTCCCACACCATCAGTCCCAGAAACCAAAACAGGTTCCTTATAACCACTAGGTAGTTGAAAGCAGCCACCAAAGCCACCCAAGCCACCAATGACTTCCGGTCTAAAGGTGCTGTGAACCAAATTCCGAATTTGATTTACAAACTCTCGACCAGCCTCAACATCAACTCCTGCATCTTTGTAATCCATTCTTCAGAACACCGTCATCAATTCAACTTCAGACACAAAATTTAACTCTTGACTTTTGACTCTTGACTCTTGACTCTTCTTTAAAATACCTCATCTTCAATACCGTGCCACCACTCCCCCAAATTCATCAAGTCTTGGTGAATGTCTTCTAACTGTTGAACATACTCATTTTCTGAAAGTGTCGCTCGAGACTCTTGCAGCTTTTTCAGTCGCAGTTGCACTAGCAGCCAAGGTTTGGCAATACTGTTAGTTGCTTCTATGTATTGTGATAGGTCTGTGCTATCCATATACGTTTTTGATGTAGATATTTGATGGGCTTTGTTGAAAAGTTATTTCATTCAGATAAGCTGCTCGCTGTGATTATCACACATGAAAGATATTCTGATGCAGGTTAGCTGTCTCTGAGCGTTAGATTTTGCTTATTACGATAAAGAGGTTATCAAAGCATGGGAGTTATGATCTCCATTGTCTCCTTTGACAAGACTACAGGTACAATTTCAAATTCACCTAGGTCTTGCCACTGCAACACCCACTGTTGAAGCAAGCGCAAGTCATTGCATTCCATCAGTTGGAAGCAGCGATCAAAGTTTGCTTCAACCCAGCTTCCAACATAATTCAAGCCCTCTGGCATCATCCGCCCTTGCTCCCGGAACCGCTTGTAGATGGGCACCGCATCACGGTTCTTAAAGTGCTCGATGACCATGAATAGCATCCCGCCTCCTGAGTCCTTGGTTGTTTTGAAAAAACAGCCAGGAACACCTGTTCCTGGCTCATAGCTTGAGTGAGTTAGGACCAACTAAAATTCCTATTTTTGAGCCTGTTTTAACAGAATTCAGCTATGGAATAGAAATTTACTTGCAGACGAGTTTTGCCTGCTTATTTGGCTGCTTTGGCGTACTGTTCAGCCACAAAGTCCCAGTTAATCAGATTGTCTAGGACACTTTGCAGGTAATCTGGACGACGATTTTGGTAATCCAGATAGTAAGCGTGTTCCCACACATCAGATGTTAACAAAGGAGTTTGACCGTTGGTGATAGGGTTGGCAGCATTGAGTGTTTTTACAACCTTCAGTTCACCTTTATCTACCACCAACCAAGCGTAACCACTACCAAACTGGGTGGCTCCGGCTTCTTTGAATTGTTTTTTGAATTCATCCAAGCTACCAAAGGAGGCATTGATTTTTTCAGCTAACTCCCCAGTAGGACTACCACCGTCTTTCTTCAAGCAGTGCCAGTAGAAGGTGTGGTTCCATACCTGAGCTGCGTTATTGAAGATACCAGCTTTAGCCGGGTCATTGGCGGTCGCTAATATGACTTCTTCCAATGACTTGTTAGCCAGTTCTGTATCTTTAACAAGGTTGTTGAGGTTGTTAACGTAACCGGCGTGGTGCTTATCGTGATGAAACTCCAAGGTGCGAGCCGAAATATACGGCTCTAGAGCGTTGTAGTCGTATGGTAATGGGGGAAGTTCAAATGCCATTGTGTAAATCCTCTCTTTACCGTTTTCCAGTTTAGAGCTTATACGGTAGCTCTGATGACATATTCGTGCTGAGCAACTCTTGCTGCTTGGCACTACGAGATAAAACTTAACACTCCAATCTTACTAGTAAATGTTGCTTTAATTGCCTCGTAAAGAAGTGGGGTATATTTATAAGGACTGTATACTAGGTAAAAATCCTCATAAAAACTTTTTAACACTCATTGCTTAGGAGACAGGAGTGTTTCGCAGAAGTAATGATAGGAGATTGAACTTGAGACTCATGGAGTCTTAGCCCTTGTGGATTGTCAAGAGTCTACTTTAACTGTTGACGACTTTTGCTGGAAGTCCATTGATTGACATTTGATACTGGAGTGTCTGTTTCCAAAGGAGATGATACTTGGTTCAGTTCAAGACGTGTTTTCTCTGCAATTTTGTCTGCTTGCCCACACTCCCGCACGACCGATGCTAACTCCAGGAACGCCCTAGAACGATCGCCATCTCCCATATTCGACAACGCCCTCCCCACTCCTTCTAGACAAATACTCATAATTGCAATCTCTAAATTTTTTTTGTTGAGCCGCTGGTGGAGGTTCTGGATCTCTTGCTTACTATCTTTAAGCTGGCTCTGTACCTCTTGAAGATGTTGTTGGGTTTTCTTTAGCTCAATATTTGCGTTATCTAAATTTTTCTGTAAGGTGCATCCCTGTAATGTCAAGAGAGTGACAATACCAATTGTACAAAAAATTAGCCGAAAAGAGTTATGCATGATAGAGATACTCTCACTCAGACACAAACTATTTTCTAACTCGCTTTGCATATATCACAAGATAAGTTATTGACAAATTTGTAAAAATAAATATTGATAGTATACTAATTTGATTTATGAAATAAAATAAATCTTTTTTATGCTTTCTAATTATTTTTAGCACTTATTAATTCAAATAAAATTACATATATACTACGCAAAATTTGAGATTGTAAAATCTGCTTTAATTGCTACTTTTTAAGTAGATATGAGCACACCTGATGCATTGAATTTAACTTGCTATAATTGTAACTAAATAAGGAGGTAATTGTCGCCGTGTATGCAAGTTTATGAAGCTTTATAAATAGTGCCAAACTGGCAACATTAGTCGATTAAATTTGTTATTCATTGATGTACCAGGCTCATTTTATTTATCCCTACCTAAGGGTCTACAGATAGTCTTTTTCTGGGTGTCTACATTCTTTATACTTCAATTCTTATTGTTATCTTTTCTTTAGGTAGTATGGATGGGTAAGCATTGCAGTTTTTTTTTAATTACCGTCACAACATGATTGGTCAGTTACTAGCAGGGCATTATAAAGTCCTTGAAGTATTGGGTGAGGGGGGCTTTGGGCAAACTTACATTGCTGAGGACATTCACCTCCCTGGAAACCCGAAATGTGTCCTCAAACATCTCAAAACTTCTAGTACCGACCCTGATATTTTAGAAGCTGCCAGAAGGCTTTTTCAAAAAGAAGCTGAAACTTTACAACAATTGGGCAATCATGACCAGATACCCAGGCTTTTAGCTTATTTTGAAGAGAACCAAGAATTTTACTTGGTACAAGAATTTATCAGTGGACATCCGCTGAGTATGGAGCTTCCTCCAGGAAAAAGATGGACGGAATCCCATATTTTTGAAATGCTGATTGAAGTATTGGGTATTTTAGAATTTGTCCACAGCCATGGGGTCATTCATCGCGATATCAAACCTGACAATATTATTAGACGTTCTTCTGATAATAAATTAGTCTTAATAGACTTCGGAGCTATTAAGCAACTGCGAAGCCAAACAGCCGGTGGGACAGGACGCAACAATATCACTCTCATCACTGGAACTCGGGGATATATGCCCTCCGAACAAATCAGACGTTTACCACGTCCTAGCAGTGATATTTATGCACTCGGCATAATGGCTATCCAGTCACTGACGGGAGTGTATCCGCATGAATTTCAAGATGACCCGAATACAGGAGAAATACTGTGGCAACATCTGGCTACAATTAGTCCGGGTTTAGCTACTGTGCTCACTAAGATGACGCGCTATCACTTCAAAGACCGTTATCAGACAGTGACTGAAGTATTATTAGCGCTACAAGAATTGAAGACTAACTCAAACGAGTTACTGATTGCTGAAACTTCTGAATCCACAAATATCCTTCATGAACTCTCTTTGGAGTGGGAGCAAAACGGACAGGTCAAAAATCGGAAAATTCTTGAGAAGCAACAAAGTAAAAACCCCAGTAGAGGAGTCCGCATCGGTCGTGACCCGCAATTATGCGATATTGTTGTCCCAGATCCAACGGTATCTGGGTTACATATAGAGATTTTCTTTCATCAGCACAAGCAGAGATTTTATTTGCGAAATCTGCGCCAGAGGAACCCTCCTATTGTTGACGGACAGTTGCTTCTCGCAGGAGAAATGCCACTTTCTGTAGGTAGCAGTGTACGCTTGGGGCAACAAAATTTTAAGGTAACTGCCATTGTATGCAAGGAATATCCTGGCGGATACGTACCTGTAGAATACTCAATTGTCCCGGTCTCACTACAACAACAACCTATTTCTAGGACGGTACGGATACCAAAAGTCAGGAAGTCTGAGGAAAATTCACTAGAAGTTTTCTTGCCGAGCTCGTCGTTACTATCACCTTCACCTATCAAAGTCCCAAAATTACTTGGGGTCAGTGTGGCGGCTTGTGTCAGTGCTGTTAGTGCCTTTACCTTTTTGAATCCGAATAATACAGGTGGAAGTCAAGCACAACAGAATTTCATCTCACAGCAACCACAATTGTGCCGTGTCATTTCTCCCCCTGGGGGCAGATTCATGGCTAATTTACGACCTCAACCACAAACAGAAGTTGGTGCTGTAAAACAACTGAATCTGGGTGATAAGGTTCTATTTGTTCAACGGCGCGGTGACTTTGCAGAAGTAAAACTGCCTGATGGAACTCAAGGTTGGCTTTTTAGGGATGAACTACAGCCTTGTACTGCATCAAATGTGACCACAAAAGGATGAAAGATGAAGAAGAAAATGTGAGGAGTGAATAATTTTATACTTCATATTTCAGACTTCAAAATCACCATTGGTGAGACAGCGCTCTTTGGAGGGTTTCCCTCTCCTAACGAAGACGCTTCTCCTAATACCATTTCACGAAATTCTTAATACAAATCACTTTTCTTGCTTCCCCTGCTCCCGAAGCTTGCCATCTGTATCAATCTTAAGGTGAAACGGTATAACACAGAGGCTTCGCCAACGCGAACCGTAGGCGACTGCGATCTCAGGAGCGTCACCCGAAGGGGATAGATGGTAAGTATTGCAATGTAAAGAAAAAATAGGTTTTTCTCAACGTTTTCAAATTTTGTCCTTGTGACGACCAAAAACTGTTGAATATAAAGATTATTCAAACCGGAATCGTTTTGTTAGTTCATGTAACTTTTACTCTACGTAAGAAGACACAATAATTGCAAAGGGGAGTCTATGTCATTAGAGCAAGTAAATGCTTTTTATGAGGTTTTGATTTCGGAGCAAGTCATTTATGAGCAGTACTATAACAAGTGCTGCGTTAGAGGCTTATTTGGTATTTGGGACTGGGACAAAACTAAGATTGTTGATTTTGCTTCTACTCTTGGCTATAGATTTACTGAAAGTGACTTAGATGAAGTCTGGTTTGGCGGCGAGGTAAGCATTTCTGAAAGTCCACTAGATTTACCTAAGTACCAAACTTTTTCTAGTATTAATTATCATATGGCAAAGTCAAAATATGCCGTTTGAGGGAGTTCCCCTGTAGGCTTTTAGAAATTCGTTAGCTTACTGTCTCTTGTCTAGTGAAATCTGTCAGAAAAAATTTTGCTCCAAACTCTCCACACTAGTCCTGAGTGCCAAGTGCTGAGGAGTCACTCGCTTCGCTCAAATTCAAAATTCAAAATGCAAAATTCAAAAAAAAGAATTTTAATGCGTGAATTTTGAACTTTGAATGTTTGAGCAGCGAGTAGTGATTGATCAGACCAGTACCGCAGTTTCTTACAGAGGGAAAACACCACTTGCTATTTTTACCTGAAGGGCGAACGCCGTTCGCGCAGCGTTCCGCAGGAAAGGCGGGCACTCCGTACCATCGCGCACCGTATCCTAGGATTTACCCTTAAGGGCTTTAATGAGCAGGATAAAGGAAATTTGAAAAAAGTAACTTAGGACTTATCTATCAGAATTCTCAACTCAAGACTCAGCACTCATAAACCTAAAATGATGACCCTGCTTGCTTCAAAAACTCCTTTTCTTCTGGAGTTGAGACTCTTCCCAAAATTTCATTGCGATGAGGAAAGCGCCCAAAACGCTGAATCACTTGCATATGACGAATTGCGTAATCAATGCAACTAGCGCTATCGGGGTCATCGCTTAATTGCTGAAATAGCCGCACTGCTTGACGTTGATGTTCCAGGTTTTCACTGTGTTCAAAAGGAAGGTAAATAAACCAGCGTTGTACGGGTAGTAACTTCTGATCATATTTTTGACTAACAGCGTGTTGGGCTGTTGAGAGTGCTTCCCAGTCAGTAGCAAAGGCTTCGGGAGTATCGCGAAACATATTGCGAGGAAACTGATCTAATAGCAGAATCAACGCCAGACAACTTTCAGGAGAATTCATCCAGTCGTCTAAATATCCTGCTGCCGCCTTTTGGTAATCTGTTAGAAACCGGATTTGCAGTTCTTCGTCAAACTCCGGTTTTTTATGAAACCAGAAAGACTTTGGTTTGCCGTAGTCTGGATCATTGGGACTGCCAAACCAAAAGTCCAAAATTGCTTGTGCCTGTGACATGACTTTTACTGACCCTTACAGAGAACTTGTCGCATTTTACGCATATTCGCAGGCAATTCAAAGTTCATGGCTTGTTGAATGAAAATTGATGGAATTGGAATAGTAGGGGTTGCTTGCACAGCATAACTTAGTAACGTCCCATTGGCACAATCTTTTAGTTCTAAGCTGGCTGTAAAATCGTGAAAGCTCCCTTTTTCCAACCTAAACTGTATGTGCTGCCCAAGCTCTTCTGCAACATGAAGGTAAATTTCTACTTGAGCGGTGAAAAAGAAAAAGGCTTTTTGTGCTGCTTGATAAAGACGTTTGACTTCCCCACGCTGCACAACTTCGCTTTTAGTCACATCAGGAAAAAATTGCACCCAACGCGGGTAATCTGTTATCTGCTGCCAAACCTGCGATCGCACCAAGGGCAAATACATCCAGGCGGTAACAGCACCACCCCAAGCTGTATGCGATCGCGTTTGCACCAGAATTTCACCCTGCATTAGCAATCTTTGTTGGTCCTGACTCCAAGGCATATCTGAACCTGTGGGAACCGAGTCTGAGATAAAGGACGCAGACATAATATTTTTAGTCACTCCTCAACACATTCACAAAAGGGGGTTTAAGCTAGTGAATATCTAATTTGATTGAGTCTAACTCACTAATTCTAGTTCCACTACTATAGGTGCATTTTCCGGAAATACTATTTCTCTAGTGCTTATCACCGAAACTTCACCAATAATATGTCATATTTATCTCTAATTTTAAAGTATTAAAGTCTTCAATAGCTTATAATATAGAGTCTCATCCTTGCTGTGTGTTTATGTCCTCACGATAGACCCAATTATGGACATTTACCTGACAAGGGTTTAAGCTTGTTAAGTATAAACACTTATAAACAAACAATCACCTAAAAATAGAAACCAATTTTTTACTATCAGATATTATGAATATGTTTCTTGCTACATATAGAATGCAATGACTATTGAGTTTGAGGGAAATTAAGTGACTTCCTCCAAATTAAACCGCATATTAAACCAAGCTTTTGGGGTTTTTCTCGGTATTGCGATCGCATTATGGGTACTCAGAGGTTTTGCTATTCTCACTTTCATTCCAGGAGGAGTAATTTGGCTATTGCTCCTTGGCGCGATCGCTATACTTATTCTCAATTACGTGCAAAAGACTTGGTGGCGTTTCTAGAAGAAAAATCCAGACTTCGTAATTGAATTCTTAAATTAAATTTTCATAAAAAATACGAATATCAATTACGATTTCTTGTCAAAATATTGCAACTTCATTGATTCTTAGTTAATAAAATAGAAGCTCTGTCTATAACTTTAGTAAGAGAACTATATAATGCATTTTCACGCATTAATGAGGGAAGAGTTAATTGAGGATAAACTTAAAAATTGAGAGCCTTGTCTATAGAGTTTCTAATCTTTAAATTAAAATAAAAAATTTACTTTTATCTTATCGCTCGATTAATTCAAACTTCTATCAATTCCTAAAAAAGAAATGAAGTTGATATGGAAACAGATGTTCATGATATCAAAATTTTATTAGTTGACGAGAAATTAGAAAATCTAAATTTTTTATCTAACCTCTTTATTCGTCAAGGGTATAGAGTTAAAACGGTAACTTCCGGACAACAGGCGGTGAATGCAGCGCTTGCAGAACTTCCTGATTTAATTCTACTTGACATTCTCATGCCAGAGATAAGTGATGATATAAATGGCTATGAAGTTTGTCAACAACTAAAAGCTGACTCAAAAAGTCGAGATATCCCGATAATTTTTATCAGTGTCAGAGACAAAATTTCTGAAAAAGTCAAAGCCTTGAAATTAGGGGCTGTTGACTATATTACTAAACCAGTGCAAGCAGAAGAAATTTTAGTCCGTGTCGAAAATCAAATCACAATACAAAGGCTGCAAAAACAACTCAAACAGCAAAATGCAAGATTACAAAATGAAATTCAAGAACGCCAACAAGCAGAAGCAGCCTTAAAAGCATCTGAAACAAATCACAAGAAAAGTGAAGAACGTTTGAACTTAGCAATAAAAGCTAGTAATTTGGGGTTATGGGACTGGAATCTCAAAACTGGTAAAATCTATCGCAATTGTCTATGGACAAAAATACTGGGATACAAAGAACACGAAATTGCGGATACTCGATTAGCCTTCGAGCAGCTTGTTCATCCAGAAGATTTACCTATTGTCAATCGGTCTTTGAATGACCATCTGCAAGGTGCTAACCCTGTTTATGAAATAGAATTTCGGATGCGTTCTAAATCTGGTGAGTGGAAGTGGATTCTATCTCACGGTCAAGTTGTTGAACGCGATAATCAGGGCAAACCGTTGCGAATCACCGGAATACACAAAGACATTACCGAACGCAAACGCGCAGAAAAAGAACTGCGATTAGCAAACGAACGTTTGCAACATCTGCTGTCTGATGGTCCTGCGATTATTTTTAGCGCTAAACCAACAGGTGAATATGAGACGACTTTTATAAGTGAGAATGTCACGGCAATTCTTGGCTACACAGTGCGAGAATTTCAGGAAAACCCCAATTTTTGGGTAAGTCATATTCACCCAGAAGATAGGCAGCTTGTCTTTGCTGGAATACAGCAAGTCTTTAAGCAGGGATGTTACGCCCACGAATACCGCTTTTTGCATGCTGACGGTACCTACCACTGGCTTTACGATCAGCTCAGGTTGGTATGCGACGATGCTAATAACCCCATTGAATGTGTTGGTCATTCAACAGACATTACTGAACGCAAGCAGGCAGAACTTGCTTTGCGTGAAAGTGCAGAACGGGAACGCGCCATAGCGCAAGTAATTCAAAGGATGCGCCAAACGCTAGACCTCGAGTCTATATTTGCTGCTACAACTCAAGAATTGCGGCAAGTCCTGAATTGCGATCGCGTCGTTGTCTATCGTTTTCATCCTGACTGGAGTGGGGAATTTGTTGCCGAGTCCGTCGGTAGAGGATGGATTTCTGTCATAGAAGAACTTCAAAATGACTCTGATGTGACAAAGAACGCTGTAGGGAATGACCGTTGTGTTGTCCAAACCGTCAATAGTCAAGATAACCAGGTTTTGGACACTTATATGCAAGAAACACAAGGCGGCGTATACAGCCGTGGCACAAGTTTCTTGTGTGTTTCGGACATCCATAAAGCTGGATTTGACTCCTGTTACGTTAACCTATTAGAACGTCTTCAAGCTAAAGCGTATATCACTGTCCCCATCTTCTGTGGGAATCAACTTTGGGGATTACTGGCAAGTTATCAAAACTCTGGTCCCCGCCAATGGAAAATAGGAGAAATCAATATCGCAGTGCAAATCGGTAATCAACTAGGTGTTGCATTACAGCAGGCAGAATTATTAGCACAGACGCAACAGCAATCAAAAGCACTGCAACAAGCTGTAACAGCGGCTGATGCTGCTAACCGCGCCAAAAGTGAATTTCTTGCCAATATGAGCCATGAATTGCGAACTCCACTCAACGCCATCCTTGGCTTTACCCAACTGATGAGTCATGACCAGAAACTATTAGCTGAACATCAGGAAAATTTAGGAATTATCAATCGTGCGGGAGAGCATTTGCTCAATTTAATCAACGACATCTTGGAAATGTCCAAAATCGAAGCAGGTAGGACAACATTAGATGTCAGCAGTGTTGACCTCATTCGCTTACTCAATAACCTCAAAGAAATGTTGCGTTTCCGCGCCACATCTAAAGGTTTACAACTCGTGTTTGAATATGCATCTGACCTTCCCCAGTACATACAAACTGACGCGAGTAAACTACGTCAAGTCTTGCTCAACTTATTAGGAAATGCGATCAAGTTTACCGAGCGTGGTGTCGTGACTCTCCGTGTTGCAGTCACAAATGGAGAAGTTCTTTCTCCTCCTACGCCCTACACTCTTCAGTTTGAGGTACAAGACACAGGTCCGGGAATTAGTCAAGAAGAAATTGAAAATTTGTTTGAGGCGTTCAAGCAAACTGAAACTGGGAGAAATTCGCAACAAGGAACAGGACTGGGTTTGGCTATTTGCCGCAAGTATGTGCAACTGATGGGTGGTGAGATTAGTGTTCGCAGCACTGTGGGCGTAGGTAGTACATTTACATTTGATATTGAGATTGCAGCTGCTGACAAAGACGAACTTCCTTCCAACTCAGTTTCACATCAAATCATTGGTTTAGCACCAAATCAACTGGAGTATCGCATCCTAGTTGTTGATGATTCCAGAGAAAGCCGTTTACTGCTGGTGAAATTACTAACAGCGATCGGTTTTTCTGTACAGGAAGCAGCAAATGGGACTCAAGCCATTTCACTGTGGGAGTCTTGGTGTCCACATCTGATTTTAATGGATATGCGGATGCCGATGATGGACGGCTATGAGGCGACTAGACAGATTAAGGCAAGGGAGAGAGAAAGGATTGAAAAAGTGGGAGAAGTTGGGGGAGTCATTGCTTCCTTATCCTCACCTCTCCACACCATCATCATCGCCCTGACAGCTAGTGCTTTTGAGGAACAAAGAATGTTGATGATTGAAGCGGGTTGTGATGATTTTATTAATAAGCCATTTCGTGAGGAATTACTACTAGAAAAACTTAGCCAATATTTGGGCTTAAAGTATTTTTATAAAGAAAGCAATTATCGAGAAGGCGAAAGAAAAAAAACTTTAAATCAAAATTTAACATCAAACGTTTTACTGCTTCAGTTATCTCAAATGTCACCAGAATGGTTAACACAATTAAACCACGCTGCTGCTCAAGGTAGTGATGATTTGATTTTCAATTTAATCCAGCAAATACCCTCACAATATACTCAACTAGAATCTGCTTTAACAGATTTAGCTCAAAATTTTCAGTTTGAAAAAATTATGGAGTTGGTCAGTCTTATTTGAATAGAATAAACCTTCCTAATAAAGTCATTGGTGCAGATGGGGCAATATTGGGGTCAAAGCCTCCTACTTGATTTGTTCGCAGCACCCACAAAGCCGCTCCATGGTGAAGAAAAATCTTTGCAATTTTATCTTGTGCTCTTCTTGGGAAGATGCTTCGCCAGGACGTCAACGCTCTTATGATAGTAGTGAGCATACTAAAATCTTCTCCTGTTCCTGACAAATTCTGCACATTTTTCTCCCAATCAGGTCGCACAATTCCTAAAGGAGTCAATTCCTTTTCTAAAGCATTACCTAAAGAAACTAATGCATTGAAATCCCTAACTTGTCGTGTTTCAGAATTACGCTGTATGTGAGCCAAACTTGTGGTATTTGAATTGACAAGTTTTTCTATCCGTTTAATGGTGACGTAAAGCGCTTGGTTGGAATCTTGAACGCAAGAACTTGCAGGAGTTATGATTGAAGCCCCTGTTCCATCACCAACACGATAGCGCGCCATCATCTCTGTTATTTCGCGGCTGAAAATCTTTAAGGGAGAGAACTTGACTCCGTCAAAATTATAGTCGGTGGTTATCGGTGGAAATTTTGTTAAGATATCGCAAACGGGGCGAGTTCCAAGTACTCCTTGCCATAAAGACCCCATGAAAGTTGCCCAGGTTTGTGCTCCTGCAATTACCCCATCTACATTATGAGTATAAACTTGATAGTAAATAATCTCAAAGCGTAATTCATGAGTAAAAAAGTCACGCACGACTTCTGCAACACCATAAGAAAAGTGACCAGGAGCAAAAAACTTGATGAATGGGCTTTCGGCTTTTTTGCCACCGATCGCGCCATGTAAGTGAAGAACTAACGCTTTATCTCCTAAGCACCATTGAGATATTGCTTCTGCAGCTTCTGTATCAGGTGCTAGCAATACGCGAGAAATTTTCCCTTTTTGGGCTTTAGTGCGTGCCCACATTTCCTTTTTAAGGTATTTCAAAACCTTTTTTGGTCGCGAAATGACCTGTTGGGGTTGCAGTTGTAACAAAGCACGAGGTTCTAAAGCTTGTACAACAAAAGTTCCGGTAGCATCAGGAGCACCGTAGATGTACCAACCGTGAGAATTGAATGGGGATTTTTCAATATCGTGATTCGTGGAGCGAGAAATCCCTTGTCTGTCTTCTGGAACTTGAGGAATGCGAACAACTTCTTGAACGCCATCAGAAAAAGATTGAGTGGCTTTATTGTAGTGACGGACTAGAAAAAAATCGCTCTTTGCTTCTGTTCTGGCTTCAATCGTCACTAAGCCAACAAAACGACCTGTAACTTGTATGGGTTCGGTATTGATAATAAGTTCTGTTTCTAACTCAGAATGAGTCAAAACTATAGGGCGAAGAAGTTTAACGCAAACATCATCTACTGGTCTTGCCCCTGCCAACGATTCTAAAGGGTCAACTTTGGGACATAAATTTAACCTAGTGGGATGAACATACCCTGTTTGTTGATTTTTCCTTGCTTTGTCTGTAAATTTTACATCATATGTGACCTGTTTCACATATTTTTGGACTTTTGGATCATGACTCCACTTGAGGTTGACTACCTTGCCAATAAGATTATGATGTGCTGCTGAAGCATTTTGCACTTCAAATTGGACAAAAGGCTCTCTGTGCAGTTCCTTGACAGGCAATATTAAGCGACCACTCCATTCTGCAACAGGTCGATAAAGTTGGGGGTTAACCGTTTGATTGAGGGGATAATATTCAGAATGGAATAAAAGAGAACGGCTAAAAATTTCGTAGTTAGATGGTTGAGTAGCAGTAGCGCGAGAGAAAAATTGACGGGAAATGATATTGGCTGCTGTTGCTATTACAGTCAATAGGTTCATAACAAGTGGGTTAGTCAAGTAAGTAGCTTCATATGATTTAAGTTCAATACCAACCAACTTGGTTTCGTGAACGCCCCCAGTCTCGTATCCTAGACTTGCACCTCGATAGCACCTTGCGCAGTTCCCTCCCAGAGCATTGTCTTTGTAGAGCGCGATCGCACTTCAACCTTTTGTCGCTGGCGAATCGCTTTTAAAACTTGCAATAACTGAATTATTTTGATTTTAGCTCCAACAGACCATACAAAACCCAACTACCTCGCAAAAGCTTCTCTCCCATTTGCACTGATGTATTTCTTAATGATTCTCAGTAATCCCTTTGTGAGGTTGTTGTAAGCTGGTCATGGATTTATTTAGTGGATGGTCAAATAGATTTTTTAACCCCATTTTTTATAAAAGTATCATGAGTGACTTTGCAATTTGCGTATATTTTCACGAAAATCAAAATATTTTCTCGTAAATCTACGTACACAATAGTTTTCAGTTACATCGCCAATTACAACAATCATCATGTCCCAAACAACCATAGAATCAATCCTTCAAGAAAGGCGTCTATTCCACCCCAACCAAAACTTCTCTCAAAAAGCTCAGATCAAAAGTTTAGAGGACTACCAGCGTCTCTATGACCAAGCCAAAACAGATCCTCAAAAATTCTGGGCAGAATTGGCTGAACAAGAGTTGCACTGGTTCCAAAAGTGGGACACGATTCTAGATTGGCAGCCACCCTTTGCTAAGTGGTTTGTCAATGGCAAGATTAATATTTCTTACAATTGTCTTGACAGACACCTGACAACTTGGCGCAAGAATAAAGCAGCCATCATTTGGGAAGGAGAACCAGGCGACTCACGCACCCTCACCTACGCCCAACTCCATCGGGAGGTTTGTCAATTTGCTAATGTGCTCAAGCAACTGGGCGTGAAAAAAGGTGATCGCGTGGGCATTTATATGCCAATGATACCTGAAGCCGCAATTGCTATGTTAGCTTGTGCCAGAATAGGCGCACCCCACAGCGTTGTTTTTGGTGGTTTTAGTGCGGAAGCTTTGCGGGATAGGCTTATCGATGCTCAAGCTAAACTCGTAGTCACTGCTGATGGTGGTTGGCGCAAGGATGCGATCGTTCCTCTTAAAGAGCAGGTAGACAAAGCTTTAGCTAACGGCGCTGTTCCAAGTGTAGAAAACGTCTTGGTGGTGCAGCGCACAAATCAAGAAATTCACATGGAGCCAGGACGCGACCATTGGTGGCATGATTTGCAAAAGGGCGTCTCTGCAGATTGTCCTGCCGAACCTATGGACAGCGAAGATATGCTGTTCGTTCTCTACACTTCCGGTAGTACTGGCAAACCCAAAGGCGTTGTCCATACAACTGGCGGGTATAATTTGTATGCCCACATGACCACCAAATGGATTTTCGACCTGCAAGACACAGATGTATACTGGTGTACTGCTGATGTCGGTTGGATTACAGGACATACCTACATTGTTTACGGTCCTCTTTCCAATGGTGCAACAACGGTAATGTACGAAGGCGCTCCTCGCGCCTCTAACCCTGGCTGTACGTGGGACATCATTGAGAAACACGGCGTAAATATATTTTATACAGCACCGACTGCCATTCGTGCCTTTATCAAGATGGGCGAACACCTGCCCAAAGCCCGAAATCTTTCTTCTCTGCGTTTGCTAGGAACAGTGGGCGAACCAATTAACCCAGAAGCTTGGATGTGGTATTACAGAGTGATTGGGGGTGAACGCTGTCCAATTGTCGATACATGGTGGCAAACGGAAACTGGCGGTATCATGATTACACCGTTACCTGGTGCAATTCCGACCAAACCCGGTTCGGCGACTCGTCCTTTTCCAGGAATCTTGGCTGATGTCGTCGATTTAGAAGGGAACCCTGTAGGCGACAATGAAGGTGGTTATTTGGTCGTCCGGCATCCTTGGCCTGGTATGATGCGAACGGTGTATGGCGATCCTGAACGCTTCCGCCGTACCTACTGGGAACACATTCCACCACAAAATGGGCAGTATGTCTATTTTGCTGGAGATGGGGCAAGACGCGATGAAGACGGATATTTTTGGGTGATGGGACGTGTGGATGATGTCATTAATGTGTCAGGTCATCGTCTCGGTACAATGGAAGTTGAATCGGCTTTAGTTTCCCATCCTGCTGTTGCTGAAGCTGCCGTGGTCGGCAAACCTGATGAACTCAAAGGGGAAGATATCGTTGCTTTTGTGACATTAGAAGGTGGTCAGCAACCAAGCGAAGAACTCAGTAAAGAACTAAAGCAACACGTTGTCAAAGAAATTGGGGCGATCGCCCGTCCGGGGGAAATTCGCTTTACCGATGCTTTGCCCAAAACTCGTTCTGGTAAGATTATGCGGCGATTGCTGCGTAATCTCGCTGCGGGGCAAGAAGTATCGGGCGATACTTCTACTTTGGAAGATAGAGGCGTTTTGGATAAGCTGCGCCAAGGCGCTTAATTGAAATTGAAAAAACCACAGATGCACACAGATGCACACAGATAATTTATCGGTGTACATCTGTGGTTCCATTTTTATTCTTCTTGACTTAGGCAAGAGGCTTATTGACTTAACAACTTCCTTCGCAGATTGTCCAACGCCGTACACGCACTCACATGACGAATTAAAGATCGACCCCGCGCTGCACCAAAACGATACTCAAAACTTTCCACTTTCCCATTTGGTCCAGCTAACCCGATATAAACTAAACCCACAGGTTTAGTTTCCGTCCCACCTGTTGGTCCAGCGATACCAGTGATACTTAGTCCCCAAGTCGTTGAAAGGCGCGATTGCACTCCTTGAGCCATTTGTTCTGCAACAATAGAACTGACTGCCCCATGCTTTGCCAAGTCTTGTGAGTTCACCCCCAAAAGCTTTTCTTTTACGAAGTTGTCATAAGAAATGACCCCACCCCAGAAGTAATCAGAACTCCCAGAAATCTCCGTCAGCATTTGCCCTAAACCTCCACCCGTGCAAGATTCTGCCACGGAAAGAGTTTCCCCTCTAGCACGCAACAACTCACCTACAACTGAGGCAAGAGTTTCATCATCTGCGCCGTAATAATCTAATCCAGCAATTTCTCTAATTTGTTTCTCAATGGGTGCAATGAAATCTTGTGCTTGTGCAACAGATGCAGCTTTCGCTGAAACTCGTAACTTAACTTCCCCTCTACTGGAATAAGGTGCAACTGTTGGGTTGGGTAAGTTGAGATAAGCAGCAACCTGTTCCGCCAAAGCAGATTCCGCAATCCCCCAAAACTTTAACATCCGACTGTAAATAATTTCTTTGCCCCAACCTTGACTTTTGAGATAGGGGACAGCAGTTTCCTCCCACATCCGGTGCATTTCACTTGGCACACCAGGAAATGTGAAAATTGTTAATCCCGGACGAGGTTCCCAAATAATACCAGGTGCTGTTCCTGTAGGGTTTGGTAAAATTTTGGCACCTTGGGGTATTAACGCTTGTTTGCGGTTGCTGGGGGTCATCACCCGACCGCGTTGGAAATATTTTTTGGTAATATCTTCAATAATATCTGGCTGTTCTACCAAAGGAACGCCAAAAAAATCAGCAATGGTTTCGCAAGTCAGGTCATCGGGTGTGGGACCAAGACCTCCAGTAAAAATGAGAATTTCTACTCTTTGGCTAGCAATTTCTATAATCTGTTTTAATCTTTCTGGGTTATCTCCAACCACAGTTTGATAGTAGTGAGGAATACCCAGCTTGGCTAGCTGCTGCGCCAAATATTGAGCATTACTGTTAAGGATATCTCCTAACAGAAGTTCAGTTCCAACACAAATAATTTCTGCACTCATAAAATATTAAGATTGTTAGTGGTTAATTGTTGGTCGTCAAAATATACCATTAACAATAACGACTAACCAATTTATTGAGAACACTGTTGGCGAACCTTCTGAGGCGATCACCTTGCCATTTTTAACGTCGTAAGGGCTGTCTCTTCTGGATGCATAACATAGCAGGTTGTCGAGAGGATTTTTGGCGCTTAATTGCGTAGAGTATTCGTTTTTATCACTCATTAAGCGGACATGATATTAAGATGCAAGAACTAGTTAAACTCGAAGAGCAAGGTTGGCAGGCTCTCTCATCGAAAGGAGATGCGGCAAAGAAGTTCTATGGTTCTTTGCTCACCGAGGATGCAATCATGATATTTCCAAGTGGCATGCTCGTAGAAGGGAGAGAGAAGATTCTAGAATCCATAGGTGCTCAACCCTGGAAATCCTTCCAAATGAAAGAGCCGCATTGGATCTTATTGTCGGAGAAGGCGGCAGTCATCGTGTATAGAGTCACAGCGCAACGTGAAGGTAGTAATATATACGTAGCACTTATTAGTAGCACCTATGCCCTTCGTGAAGGAAAGTGGAAGCTAGTTGTTCACCAACAGACACCGATATAACTTTCGCCCAGCAAGGCGCTGTGCCCTTCTGGGAAGACTAATTTTTAGCCATAGAATCAATGTACAACTCCTAACCACTAACTAGTCCCTAGCTCTATGATTGCCGGGAACGTTTCCACACTTTCCAACCAGTGTAGCTGAGCAAAGACGTGGCACCACAAGCATAAATAATACCGCTTGGTATACCAGCGATCGCTAATGCCAAACTTCCAACCCACAAGGTTAGAGAGTAAATAAACAAAACAGTTAATCGGTGAGACAAACCAGCTTGCAGCAATCTATGGTGCAGATGGCTCTTATCCGCAACAAAAGGCGATTTGCCACGGCGAAGTCGTGCCAAAATCACTGCTGACATATCTACAATCGGTACTGCTAGTATTAGGAAAGGCAATAACACTGCACTAACAGCAGCAGTTTTGACAAGACCGACGACACCAACGGCTGCTAAGGTGAATCCCATAAAATAAGCCCCACCATCTCCCATAAAGATTTGCGCGGGGTTGAAGTTATAACGGAGAAATCCCAGTGAAGCACCAGCGATCGCTGCGGCTATGAGGGCTGCTGCGCTTTGCTGCATAAATAACGCCACAACCAACATCACCACGGATGCAATTCCGGAAACCCCAGCAGCTAAGCCGTCTAAACCATCTATCCAGTTAATCGCATTCACCATTCCCACGAGCCATACAACAGTGATAGGCAAACTCCACCAACCAAGTTGAACCGTCCCGCCTGTGGGAATGCTCAAAAAATCTATACTGACACCTACTTTCCAAGCAAACGCTGCAACAACAATTTGCATCAATAAACGTGCGATTGGAGATAGGTTTAACAAATCGTCTGCTAAGCCAATGAGAAAAAAGCCAATACCACCCAGGGCGACTCCCCAAATTTGCCATTCTTTTTCTGTCGGTAGAATTCCAAATCCACCTAACCACCAAACAATCAGCAAAGATATTATGGTACCTGCGAAGATAGACACTCCTCCCAGGCGCACCATCGGGCGATGATGAACTTTTCGGTCACTGGGTTTATCTAGACGTCCACTTTTGATGCCAATGTTTTTAACATCAGGTGTAGACCAGAGAACAACTACGGCAGCACAGAGGAAAGCAATCAGATGATAAATCTGAGGAGGCATCTGTATATTTAATCAGTGAGGTTTAAGGACAAAAATCTGTAGAGAAATTGTCTACCTAATATCTACTACAGTTCAACTTTTTAATCAGCAGAAGATTTTGACAATTTGAGAGAAGTCTGAGCGGAGGTGAGACAGCGCTGCAGGAAGGTTTCCAACGCCAGATACCTACGGAGGGAAACTCTCCTTCAGTACTGGCTCCTCCGTAGGCGACTGCGAACCCGAAGGGCTTCCTCCGTTCCCTGCAGGGGTTGCCGGAGGCATCAGAACTTCGGTGATTTTAAATTGAAGATTGCTGAATGGAAATATTCAAAAGCAATGAGTTAGGAATTATTAATTCATAACTCCTAACTCATAACTGTTAACTATAGCTTTATGCTAGGGCTGGGACGGGAATGACTATGTGAGAGTACAAGGGGAAGCGATCGCACAACGCTTTGACTCGTCGCCGACAATCTTCAGCAACTGTTTGCGAATCTTGATTTAATAGGCGATCAGCGATAATATTGCCAATCTCTGTAAATTCTTCAACTCCCAAACCTCGTGTTGTCATTGCTGGGGAACCCAACCTTAGTCCACTGGTGACAAACGGTGACTGTGGGTCGAACGGAACCGTGTTCTTATTGGCGGTAATATTCACCTCACTCACCAACTGATCCGCTTGTTTACCCGTCATCCCAATAGACCGCAAATCAACTAGCATCAAATGGTTATCAGTCCCATTAGACACCAGCTTCAAGCCCCGTTTTTGGAGTTGATTCGCCAAAGCGCGCGCATTATCAATGACTTGGGCAGAGTATGTTTTGAACTCTGGCTTTAGGGCTTCTCCAAATGCGACTGCTTTGGCTGCAATGACGTGTTCCAAAGGTCCGCCTTGATTACCAGGGAAAACTGATTTGTCTAGCTTCTTACCCAGTTCTGGATCACGGGTTAAAATTAAGCCACCCCGAGGACCACGTAGAGTTTTATGTGTCGTTGTAGTCACAACATCACAATAGGGAATGGGACTGGGATGAAGACCACTCGCAACCAAACCGGCAAAGTGGGCAATATCTGCTAGTAAGTAAGCACCGACTTCATCGGCGATGCTGCGGAATTTTTCAAAGTCAATAATGCGGGGATATGCTGAATAACCACAAATAAGAAGCTTTGGACGCTCCCTAAGCGCCTGCTCCCGAATTTGGTCATAGTCTAGTTGTTCTGTTTCCTGATTGACACCGTAGTGGCAAGCCTGGAACCACTTACCAGATACATTTACGGGTGAGCCGTGACTCAAATGTCCCCCATGAGACAAATCCATTCCCATGAATTTGTCTCCTGGTTCTAGGAGCGTCAAAAACACTGCAAAATTTGCCTGAGCGCCAGAATGGGGTTGCACGTTGGCATGAGCAGCACCAAACAATTGTTTGGCACGGTCAATTGCCAGTTGCTCAATTTTGTCTACGAATTCACAGCCGCCATAGTAACGTTTACCAGGCAATCCTTCTGCATATTTATTTGTCAGTACGGAACCCTGAGCTGCTAGTACAGCAGCTGAGGCAAAATTTTCACTCGCAATCAACTCCAAGTGGTCACGTTGGCGCTGTAGTTCTTGGTTGATGAACCCCGCCACAGCTGGGTCGGAGGAACTAAGAAAGTCTGAGTTAGTCAAAGTCACTTGAGCTATCCTTATGGAAATTTGCACACATATCGGTACTTGTTCATAGTCAAGAGCCCATCATCTCAGAATGAACGACTCATGACTCATGACATTTATTTACCGCAACTTACTTAATTATTAGACACTAGTTCAATAAATGCGTTAACAATCATAACGCTGTTTCTTCATCAGTTGTATTGAACTCTGGCTGTTGACTACTATGGCTTACAAATAAGTTTATGTATTTATGTATTACTTTTTACTACAAAGCCAAAGAGTCAACGTACAATAAACGAAACTCGACATAAAAATTTTGATTGGATTATCATTGGCTGCATTTTTCCCAACAGGGTATGGAGCCTCAAGCAACAGATGTCATAACGGATGTAACAGAATATAACAGAAGATTATTTTTGTGATTAGCAGAGAAACCATCCGCTACAACATCCACCGCTATCCTTGATAAGTGTTCTCCCTAAAGGACAAATGTGGATAATGAGGATTAACAGGAGGGATTGGATGCTAGTAATTCTCATGAACGACCAAATTTTTGCTCCTCAACAGGTCTGCCAATCTTGCTTACTTGCTGACGGCAGCGGTCAACCCCGCTGGCGTCAAGGTAAACTACACTGTGGTCACGCTATTCGCAAACTGACAGAACAGCAGCCAGATCAGTATGAGTGCATAATGGGTTTTCGCGTTGCCAATATTGAGTGACTGAAGGGCATTCTTTATAAGAATGAGCAATTTGTGTTCTGTTTCAAGAAAAAACAGACAATGAAAAGCTGAGCAATTAAGGTTTAATATCACTATTTTATATTTTTCCGTGCCTGCTCAGGTGCGTTATCCTTGGCATAGTAACATCAACATTTAACAACAGGAGAAACTAAAATGGCTTGGCGCGGAAGCACCACAATTCAACATCGTCTCTTGTCTTGCTTGCCTTACGTTTTGCCTTTAATCGAAGTTCGTCAATTTGGTGACTTGTTATTTTCACAGTTTCCCTTTTTGGAATTTCTGTACCTGCCTTTTAGCCCTGTTATTCTACTCTACGCATACTTAAATCAATTTATACCATTCTTTGATTTTATTGTTTTCTTTGCTTTGTATCTTCTGGTGGTGAGAAACGAAAAAATCCAACATTTTATCCGTTTCCATACTTTGCAGGCTCTTTTACTGTCTATATTTATTTACTTGTGCACGGCTGTTTTACAACTTATAGGTATTGTGCAACAGGGTGCATCACTATCAGTACCGCTGTTTGGTAATGTGATATTCACCTTGATTTTCCTAGCAGTTGTAGCTGCATCGATATATAGCATTGTCCAAGCCGTGAGAGGACTCTACGCTGAAATTCCTCTCATTTCCCAAGCTGCTTACACAGGAACTCGTGATTAGAACTCTACAGTGTTACCGCTTTGAAATCAAAGTTGACGCTGCAACATTTGATTTGTATCGTAAGGACAACAATTTTTACAAGTAAATACGACAGTGGTCACTGTAAGACTAAATTCTTATAAGAACTTTTCAGCACTGGGTAGTTTGACTGAAAACAAACACAGGTATCACAAAAATTTTCAGTGTTTAAGGCTAAGTAAAACACTGATGCTGTGGAGGTTAAGGTTGGTAGAGCTTACTTCAACGGTGTTAAGTTTTGTACTGGCTGCCTAACTATTACGGTGTTTTCTAAGCGACCAATACCTTCAATTTCCACACGAACGCGATCGCCTGGATGCAATGGGCCAACACCCATGGGTGTCCCCGTCAGTATGACATCGCCAGGTAGCAGTGTCATGACCTGACTAATATAGGAAACAAGAAAATCTGGAGGAAACACCATCTGGTCAATACAAGCGCATTGTACAGGATTTGCCTCCTCATTTAAAAAGGTCTGTAATTTGGCGGCTGGGCTAACTTCTCGGACAATCCACGGTCCCAATGGACAGAATGTATCAAAACCTTTGGCTCGCGTCCATTGACTATCTCGCTTTTGTAAGTCACGCGCTGTGACATCATTGGCAATAGTGTAACCCCAAATCTTTGTTTGAGCCTCCTCTGGCGTACATTCAAAAGTGCGATCGCCAATCACCAGCACCAATTCTCCTTCATAGTCCACCCGCTGCGACTGTGACGGATACTGAATCTCCTCTAGCGAAGCGATAATAGATGTGGGCGGCTTAAAAAAGAGCAAAGGTTCACTGGGCACATCTGTTCCCATCTCTGCCGCATGCTCAGCATAGTTCTTGCCCACCGCCACAATTTTTGAAGGAGCACAGGGAGCCAAGAGTTGATAATTTTCTGGCTCCAAAATTAAATCGGTAGGTTGCCCTTGTAACCAAGGTGGAGCATCCAGCACGTGCACCTTGAGAGATAGTTGTAGCAAGCCATAGTAGATTTGTCCTTCTGGATTTTGAACTCGTACATATCGCTGCGCCATAACCTTAATTTGTATCCTCGTCTGCAATGAAACCGCCACTGTGTACCAGTGGATGGGCGATTTAGCTAAGCATGAAAAGTGAAGTCCCCACAGACTTCGCTGCGCTATGTCTAGGGCTTCCTATCTCACCAAACCTCTTTAGGGTAGGGAACAGGGAACGGACAACAGGTGAATCCAGCGCTGCAGGAGGTGAGACCAGTGCTGCAGGAGGGTAACCCTGCCGTAGGCAACGGGCGCTCGCGGAGCGTATCCGTAGGATTCACCCGAACGCGAGTGCGTCTGGTGACAGGAGAAGGGTTTTCCCGCTCTCACGGCAAGACTGGTCACCCGAACGCGAGTGCGTCTGGTGGTAGGAGAAGGGCAACAGTGGAGTTCAACAGTGGAGTTGATGATTCAAAAAAGAGGTTGGTTGCTTGTTCCCTCCTACCCAAAAAACTGGTAGATCCGAAGCCCCGCTTTTTGAGGGCGATCGTTTTGGACGGGGTTGAAATCCCCGTCCAAAACCTGTCTGTTACCTGTTGCCTTTTAACAGCCAGCCGGGCGGGTCAGCGACCATTTGTATTTTCCCGTGTATCGGTTTTGCGTTCAAGTCCCTGTCCTTGCTTTCATCATCTAGCAGACGGAAACGGAACTGGGGGACTTTTCACAAGGATTGTGAAAAACTGGTAAGATTATAGAGCCTGTAACAGGAATAACCTGACATAGGCAAGTTCAGGCAAAGAATCTCACGGTTATGAACGGGAATGAGCGCAAGCGATATTCACAAGCTCTGTGGGAGTGTCAACACAAAAAGTGGGTTTAGCCCGAGAATTTCCTGATTGATCATTCAAAGAACTGAGAAAGTTCCTTGTTGCTTTAGATGTTAATTGACGTTGGTATAGCCAAAGGTCATGACCACCTAAATTGACATCAGCAGCCATATAGCCCATGAGGAAACAAAAACCATGCAAATTATTTACGAAACAATGTACATCCTTCGCCCTGACCTAACAGACGAACAGGTCGAGCAAGCGATCGCAAAATATGAGAACTTGCTGCGGGAACAAGGAGCCGACAATATCCAAATTCAAAATCGCGGTAAGCGTCGTCTGGCTTATGAAATTAACAGACAAAGAGATGGCATCTATATCCAGATGAATTACACTGGGGCTGGCAATATCATTGCTCCCTTGGAACGCGCCATGCGTTTGAGCGAGGAAGTGATTCGCTACCTGACAATTAAGCAGGAAGTCAAAGAGCCAGAAGCTGAGGCAACTGCCACCGCTGCCTAAAGGGTATTGGTCAATTGATTCATTGATGATTTAGGCGGCTCTATAACTCTGAACTTTTATTAAGTTTTGGAGATGAGCCGCAAAAGTGTATATAAAGCGCATATCATATTTTCTAAATCATGTAGATGGGAAAGGAAAAGATTCTGAATGGGAGCTGTAAGCCACTGTGAGCCAAACTGATACTTCCACTATTCAAGCTCTTTCCACAGAAGTCTCCAAGCTACGCCAAGAATTGCAGCTTCGGGATCAACTAGTGCAACAGCTGTCTCAAGAACTCTTCCGACTGGTTAAGGGCAATGCTAACTTTATGTCCCAACCAGATCTGTCTGAGCGTTATTTGACTCAAGTGCAAGAATTAAGAGAACAGCTACAAGCTGTGGAGCAGCAGGTCACTTTTTACCAAGAGCAAATATCGGCACGTGACACTGAGATCTACCAATTGCGGCAGTCAGTGCAAGAACTTACTGATCGCAGTCGTATGTTAGAGCAAGTCGTGCAAGAGTTGCCTCAAATCTATCGGCGTAAGTTCGAGGAGCGGATGGCTCCAGTGAGAGAAAAAGTAGCAATGCTACAACGCGAAAATCGCCAACTTCAGGCAGAAGTCCAAAGTGTAAGTTACCGTTTGGCGCTCAAAACCCGTACTTCTTCTCACAGTGGCATAGACTTACCTAATTTTCCGCGCACAGCATCTTCTCAGAGTAATATTTCTACGCAAAATGCGTAAAGTTTTCATTTTAATTGAGTCTGATGGGAGAGAAATAACAGAATTTCCCACTGTAAGGAGGATGTTGTCAGCAATAAAAATGGCAGTTGCTGAGCAGACTTCACAGCCAACCTCCGTGGAAGTGGTTGCAGCAAATTATTTTTTATCCGAAGACGGCATTTTATCTCACTCTCAAGGGCAAACTTTTTCCCAATTGCAGGAGATTATTTGTTGTCCTCTAACCCTCTCGCTACCTGATAACTTGTCACTGCCATTTGAAAGAATCATCAAAGCTTGCCGAGATGTTACAGGATTACGTCAACAATTGGCACAGCAGATGCAAGTCGCAATTGGGGATGGCTGCTTTTGGTTACCGATAGTCCTCACTGCTAAGGGACCTCTTTATGGTGAGGTCATTACTATAGCTGAAGAATACAACGGGAAAAAGTTACCAGAAAACTTATTGATTTGTGACTTCAGCTACTATCAGCCTTACCATCTGTCGGATGCTTTGCGTCAGCCTTTATATCAAATGGCGTATAATCTCCTGCAATCGTTATCAGCACCACCAGCAACTTATCTGGTGCAGTTTGGGGTGCAAACAAGTGACATCTGCTTTGACCGTCTTTGGCCATTTCCCACTGCACCAGCTTTGGCTAGTGTTGGTGTCCAACAGCCAGATTTATTTACTTGCCATTGGTACTGCCTCACAGCACAGCCAATACTCGACTTAACTATCATGCCCATTGTTAAATAGAATTTTAGTCAACTGTGACTAGGCTTCTTTCTTGAACAACAGTAAGAATGTCATCATAAGTGTTGAAGATTTCAAACACTGAATCGAGTTGGGTAAGTTCTAAAATCAAGCGTACAGGAGCTTGTACATTGCAAAGAACCAAGCGACAACCACTTTGATGGGCAGATTTCAATCCTTTCACCAGAGAAACTAATCCAGAACTATCCATAAAATCAACTTTTGCTAGGTCAATCACCCAGAGTTGATGACGTTGAGGAACGACAGCAGCCATCTTTTCGCTGAGAGTCATACCACCCTCTAAATCTATGCGTCCTTCGGGTTTGAACAAAACTACTTGACATTCTGATGTGATAGTCATGAATCTCACTGGGTAGTTGAAACACTTTACAAAAAAGCACAAAATGGACATAGATACTGATTCACTTTCAACCATAAAAAATGCTGCTTTACCCAGTCATCTGGGAACTGGCAGCAATTCGGTTAAGACAGATGGTTTCAGTATCCATGCCGTATAATTTGTCCTAACTTTCACCAATATAGGCATAACCATATGGGAATTTCGGTAACAACCGTATCTTTTACTAAATTTTTACAATTTCAGAAGATCTTTATAAATTTTTTATAAAAAAAATTATTTTGTCTGTGTATGCGTAGAAGATGTGGTAAGTAAAAACTCCATAGTAAAAAGCTAATAGTTCTCATTGATTTTTTACTATGGATTTTGGACTTTGCATAGCGATTCAATTGACACTTTGTCCAAAAAAGAGTCAACATAAAAGAAAAGTAAAAATTTGTAAAGATGATGGTGCTGGATGTCTCTTGAGTTTATATCGCTAGAAAACATCCAGAAAGTTGCTCATGAATACGGGTACTGGGCAATTTTTTTGGGAATATTGTTAGAAAATTTAGGGATTCCTCTTCCAGGCGAAACCGTTACTTTAGTTGGCGGGTTTCTAGCTGGTAGTAAGGAGCTCAATTACTGGCTGGTTCTTACTGATGCTGTTGCTGGTGCTGTTATTGGAGGTACTTGCGGTTATTGGATTGGTAGAATTGGCGGTTGGTCTTTGCTTGTGCGTCTAGGTAGCCTGTTTAGAATTTCGGAAGCAAGAATTCTGACTATAAAAGAACAATTTAGTGAAAATGCCTCTAAAGCTGTCTTTTTTGGACGCTTTTTTGCATTACTGCGAATTTTTGCAGCACCACTTGCTGGCATAGTTGAGATGTCCTTTGGAAAATTCTTTATCTACAACCTAGCAGGAGCATTCGCCTGGGCGAGTACGATGGTGACGCTTGCTTTCTTTGCAGGAAGACTTGTTTCCTTAGAACAATTGGTTGCTTGGGTGAGCCAGTTTGCGATTGCAGCGTTGTTGATTCTAGTCGCTGTGATTGCTATCCCTGTCTGGTTGGAGTCCCGGCAAAAGGGTGGTGAGGAGATAGGAAGATGAGGAAGCAGTGAGTTGCAAAGCCAGTGCTCTCCAGAAGGGAGCCAGTGCTTTGGTACAGAAACTAGAAGTTTTTTCTGATTCTGTCTCTGTAACAAGGCTATCTTAAGCCTCCTAGCTAATATTGTTGAATCTCTGGTTTTTCATTAAGTAAAATCCAGTATAAGTTTAGAGTTTCCACCACCTGTACCAGAGCGGAAAGACCCATAGGTTTCACAAGATAAGAATTAGCTCCTAACTCGTAGGCTTGATTGATATCAGAACTTTGTTTGGAGGAAGTCAAGACAACAACTGGTAGCCGCTTAAGTTCTGGTTGCTGCCGCAGCCATGCTAGAATTTCATGACCGGAACGGCAGGGGAGTTTCAAATCTAACAAGACAACCGCAGGCAATGGATAATGATCGCGATCACTGTATTCCCCTTCTCCATTCAGGTAGGCAACGGCAGTATCTCCATCAGTCACAACTTGTAATGCAGCATTTGTCAGAGCCGCTTTGCGAAAAGCACGTTGTAGAAGGAGGATATCGTTGGGATCATCTTCTACTAGCAATATATTATGTGCTGCCATCCGGGCTCCTTAGTTCAATCCAAAACCTGCTTCCCTGTCCCAACTGCGATTCTACCCCTACTCGTCCCTCCATGCGCTCAACACCTTTACGTACAATTGCTAACCCTATTCCAGTGCCTGGGTAAGTTTCTTGTCCGTGTAAACGCTCAAAAACTTGAAAAATGCGTTTTTGGTGCTCGCTAGCGATGCCAATGCCATTATCAGCAACCCATAAGCGTACCCAATTGTTATATTTCTCTGCCCACACCCGCACTTGTGGTTGCACACCAACTTTTACAAATTTAATCGCATTTTCTACTAAATTGGTAGCTACTTGAACTAATGTTGGATGATGAGCAAGAACCTGCGGTAGCGGTGAGTCAATTTTGATTTCTGCCTGCTTTTGCTCTATTTCAGGCTGTATCTCGCGTATGACTTCTGATATCACTAATGTCAGGTCTATCGATTTTAGTGGTAACTCTGTGCGGCTGAGGCGGCTGTAAGCAAGTAAGTCTTGTATCAAATTTTCTAATCTCAGCGCAGAAGCGATAATACGTCGGGCATACTCTTTACCAAGTTCGTCTAGTAAGTCCCCATAGTCTTCTAGCAAAGCTTCCGCAAACCCATGCATTGCTCGCAAAGGAGCTTGCAAATCGTGAGAAACTGAATACCCAAAAGCTTCAAGTTCGTTGTTGGCTTCTTGCAATTGCTGGGTACGCTCAGTAACTCCCCGTTCCAAGATTTCGTTTTCCTGCTGGCTTTGAAGCTGGTTACGCCTAAATAAGTAGTAGACTAAAGCTAACAGTGCCAAATTCACAACAGTAGCGATAGAAAGTGTGACAATGGTTCGCTGAGTGCTAGCTTGTGACTCTCTTGAGCGCTGCTGCAACAGGCGATGCTCGAAATCTTCCATGTCAGCAATTTGCTGACGAATATTATCCATTATCTCTTTACCACGATTGGTGTTTACTATTTGTTGAGCGGCACCAAACCCTTGTTCACGACGTATGTTGATAGTTTGTTGGAGTTCAGCGAGCTTATTAGTAACTGCTTGTTCTAAAGTGAGAATTTGCTGTTGCTGCTTTGGATTATCTGCTGTTAGTTTTTTCAAAGAACCAATGAGACGGGTAATTTGGGCGATCGCACGTTCATAAGGTTGCAGATAATTTTCCTTCCCGGTAATCAAATAACCTCGCTGTCCGGTTTCTGCATCCTTTAATGTTGAGAGTGTTTCTTTGAGTTCAGCTATCACCTGGTGGCTTTGACTAACCTGACGCTCATTGTCACTCAGCTTTTGAATATTGCGATAAGACACTAGTGCATTGACGAGTAATAACACCAGTGTTGTCACCAGCCCGAGTTGAATTTGTTGTGCAAGCGGTCTTCTCATTTCCTATCGGCAGGGCAAACTTCTTCTACCGATAAGCTTATACAAAGCACTTGCGTTTTAGCCGTAGAATTTATCCCGACACTGCAATTGTGATTGATGTTTGAAAATTTTTGAGAGTGTTAGAGGAAGTGCTTAATCTTTAACAAAGACCTCTCTAAAATCAGTATAGGGTCAACAAGGTATACACATAAGAAGTGACGTCTTGTTGAAATTCTCTGATGACCAAAAACAGAGTTTCGTTCACGGATAAGTTTGAGCTAGGTCAACTCAAACTTATAGGAAACAAAATATAGGTAAAATTTAACATGGATATCAAAAACGGCTTTGTAGATAGCATAGGTCATACACCACTTATTCGTTTAAACAGCTTTAGTGAAGAAACTGGATGCGAAATCCTTGGTAAAGCAGAATTTCTCAATCCTGGTGGTTCTGTTAAAGATAGGGCTGCACTTTACATTATTCAAGATGCTGAAGAAAAAGGTTTACTCAAACCCGGTGGCACAGTCGTGGAAGGAACAGCTGGTAATACTGGCATTGGGTTGGCACATATATGCAACGCCAAAGGCTATAAATGCTTGATCATAATTCCCAACACACAGTCGCAAGAAAAGATGGATGCCTTGAGGGCATTAGGTGCAGAAGTTCGCCCCGTCCCTGCTGTGCCTTATAAAGACCCCAACAACTACGTCAAACTCTCTGGCAGAGTAGCCAGCGAGATGGAAAATGCTATTTGGGCAAATCAATTTGATAACTTAGCAAACCGTCGCGCCCATTACGAAACGACAGGACCAGAAATTTGGGCACAAACAGATGGTAAAGTTGACGCTTGGGTGGCTGCAACAGGAACTGGTGGAACCTTTGCAGGTGTAGCAATGTATATCAAAGAAAAAAATCCAGGAGTCAAATGCGTTGTTGCTGATCCAAAAGGGAGCGGGCTTTACAGCTACATTAAAACAGGCGAAATAAAGATTGAAGGAAATTCAATTACCGAAGGTATTGGCAACAGTCGCATTACCGCCAATATGGAAGGCGCACCGACTGATGACGCTATCCAGATTGATGACCAGGAAGCCATACGGGTCGTTTATCAGTTACTGCGGAAAGATGGCTTATTCATGGGTGGTTCTACAGGTATAAATGTTGCTGCAGCCGTTGCTTTAGCAAAACAAATGGGGCCAGGACATACCATTGTTACTATTTTGTGTGACAGTGGTTCCCGTTACCAGTCACGTATATTTAACTACGAATGGCTACAATCAAAAGGTCTTTTACCAGATCAATAGACTTCTTACATAAATCTTTGCCTCTTCTTTGAAGAGCAAAGCTCTACACCCTAAATCCCTCTCCCAAGCTTGGGAGACGGGGTTGGGCGACGGCAGTTTGCACACTCAGAGGCTTTGGGGTCCCCACGAAGGAGCCAGCCGCGTGGGCGGGTTTCCCGACTTGAGCGGACTGGCGTTGGGGTTGGGGGAAACCCTCCTCGCAACTTCTCTGTGCAACGCACTGCCTCATGAGGGCAGGTTTTGCATTTGTGCAAAGATCTTCGGTCACATTCTTTTCTATAATTAGTATAAAAAATAACTAATAATAAATAGCATAACAAATGGATAGTCTATCTCAATCAGAAAATTCCTCAGCAACGCCACCACCTGTTTCTCCTAAGTGCGTCCGTGTATGCCAAAATCGAACTTGTCGCAAGCAAGGCGCAGCAAAGGTATTAGCAGCTTTTAAGGCGTTGCCAGTTCCTGAAGTCACCGTCAGTGGTTGTGGCTGTTTAGGACAATGTGGCAATGGACCAATAGTACTAGTGCTACCAGATAGAGTCTGGTATAGTCACGTACATCCTAGTGAAATACCTCTAGTGGTAGAACAGCATTTACGTGGTGGTCAAAGAGTGACACAGATGCTCTATTATCGGTTTCATGTACAGGGATAATGTTCATTATGAACAGTTTATAGAGGTCTGCACTCTTTTTAACTGAAGCGGGACATCTCATCATGAATATTCAGCAGCTACGTCAGTCTTTGAAACTTAAGTGGGTGAGTTACTACTACAACAATCATTCGTGGCTAGAAAAAATGCGAGTATGGGGAACTTACGATGGTCAGCGTCGCCCTTCCTCTAGTTTTATCCTGGCTACTTTGTCTGTTTTGGAGCCGCAGCTTGAAGAAATTTTTCCTTTTATCTTGGAACTAAACAACGATCCTGATCAGATTGTTGCAGCACTGGGTCTTAATTTTAACCCTGAAGAACAGTTACATTTAGTAGAGTCGGCTGAATCTGTAGCTGATACTAAGTTGCATTCAAAAACCTCACCCCGCCCTCCGGGCACCCCTCTCCTTGCTAAGGAGAGGGGCGGGGGTGAGGTGACACCTATGAATGCAACTCGGTATGAAAACGAAGTTGAGAGTGAATCTATTCACCAGATATTGCCCAAGCAAGAAGCTTTGACTGCCAGTGTAGTTAACGCAGAAGAGGAAAATAACAGCGAACCCTGGTTATCTGTGGCACTTAATACTAAAGTTGCTTGCGAAGTTCCTTTTCAAACACTAACTGAGTGCAAACCTTTGACATTCAGTGCAAGTGCCAGTGAGGCGGAAAGTCAAAGTCAAGCTGTACAATCAGTTGCAGTTGCATCTACCGAAGCAGCACGCAAAAGTAATTCTGTGGCTTTAATGACAGTTGCTTCGACTCAGATGCAAAGCAAAAGCCGATCACTACCTTTGGTTGCATTTTTTCGTACTAATAGGGAAAAGAAAAGTCAATCGATGCCATCTGTTGACTTTGTCCCACAAGTGGAACGCAAAAGCAAGCCAAGGTCATTGGTTGGAGTTGCGACTTCTGATGAGGAATGCAAAAGTAAATCTATTTCATTGGGTGCGGTCATTTCTGACAGAGTGGAAAGCAAACCTGTCTCATCTATTGTCACGGCTCCTAAGATGGAATGCAAAGGTAGACTTATGACAAAACCGCAACAACATATTCATCACCAAGTGAAGAAATCATCTGCCAGTCCAAAGAGTCACTTAGCTAATTGGATAGATGACTTTTGTCAAGGTGTAGGATGGGATAAAGAAGACACACGTTTTATTCCATGAAACGACTGCTGATTACTGCGGGTAGTCGTGAGAAACAAACGGGACTTCCACGACTTCGCCCTCAACTTCTCCTACATGGACTTTCAAACCTGCACCACCTGCTTTGGTACGAATGTATCCAAGCCCGAAATGACCATCAAAGGTTGACGTGTAACTAGTCAGCTTACCAACTTTTTCGTCACCGATAGTAATCACACTTTCCGGTTCAGCAGGAGCACTTAGGTGAACTCCCCAAAGGTGCTGCTTGACACCTTTATAGGTGTTTAAACGAGCGATAGTTTCTTGTCCGATGTAACAACCCTTATTAAAAGAAATGGTCTGCCACAAACCCGCTTCCAAAGGATTATATTCCTCCGTAAGTTCATGGTCTGGGGCTGGTCGTCCTTGTAATATTCGTAACTTTTCCCAAGCGCGATCGCTCATAGGGACTGCCCCAGCTTCCAGAATTTGACTCCAAACTTTTTCTTTGTCAGAGGCTGGCAAAATAAGAGTATACCCAAGGGTCGCTAAACCACTCCCAACAGCGATAAGACTCGCACTCACAGAAGGGATGGAAATGTGAGTACCATAGGCTTGACCAATAATTGCCGCAGCTCCTAGCTTTTCTATAACAGCATCACTTTTTGGTCCGATGATGCTAAAGGTAGCAGTTTCATCTGTGATATCGGTTAATTGTACCTTGTCGGCAAAGAAAATATAGCGGTCCAGCCATCCCATGAGAAACTCGCGGCGATTCGGCGAAACCAGCAACAAAACTGCATCTTCCTGGATGTATGCTGTCACCAAATCAATGGAGCGAGCAGTAGAACTCACCATCACAGTATCACAGCCCTGTCCTGGTTTGAGGCTTTGGATATCGTTGGTACTCTGGTTGTGTAAAAAGCGTAGGCGGTCATCATCAGAAACTTTGATGCGTCCCCAAAAAGAGCGATCGCACACTGCAACAGAGTCTTGCACTGCTTGGATAGCCGCTGCGTCGTTGGCGTCAATGCCAGATGTAGACATAGTTATATCTTTACACTTTGCCGCTAGAATATGGGCACTGAAAATCTTAGCAAATATGAGTTTGCGGGTTCAATGTATTTCTGGCTTGGGGTGGAAAAGTTACTGGAACTTAATTTAACGAGTTGTTTGTGCATGAATTGCTTAAATAATTCTTAAAACCTCTTCTTCCGATTGCATATTATTAATGTAGTTCCAGTTCTTCTTCAGGCTTGTTCATATAACTTTCTTTAGGTACGAGTCGCTGGACGAGGAGAAATTAAGACACAGTATTAAATTTTTATGATTTCGCAAATCCAAACTAAAATATGTGCAATAAAATAACAAAGATTATGGCGAAATTTTATTAATGATAAATAACTTATGAAACGAACTTTTAATGCAAGTGTATGGAAAGAAGGTAACTGGTTCGTAGCGCAGTGTTTAGAGGTTGATATTGCTAGCCAGGGAGAGACTGAAACTGAGGCATTAGCTAATTTGGGTGAGGCTTTGTCACTGCATTTTGAACCGCCAGTAGCCACTGTGACTCCTCAAATTAAGACACTTGAGGTAGAAGTCGGTGCCGCCTAAACCACTGCCTTATCGTGATGTTAAACGTAAATTAGAGGCAGTTGGCTTTGAGGAAGTTAGCTAAAAAGGTAGTCACGTAAAATTTGCCAAATCTACAGATGAAGGAACCCGTACTGCGATCGTGCCTCGTCACCGGGAAATAACTATTGGTACGCTCGGAAGTATTTTACGACAAGGTGGGATAAGTGTTGAAGAGTTTGAGGCATTGTAATTGTCATAGCGTAATTGTCATAGCATAGAATGGCGCCTCTTTTTAGATATTTAGCTAATTCTGCTTGCCAACGGGTAAATACATTTTGTCTGCGGGTTGCTTTTGTACAGGATCAACTCGGAAACCTCAAGATACTTTTTACCGTCTTTTCTCTTCACAGGCAACGAAATTCGTGAGTGCTGAATCTTAATTGAAGAAGGCAGAGGGCAGGAGGCAGCTATGCTGAAGGTTCAATTACAGGGGGATTCTAACCCCCTGTAATTGTAGACCACTAAATCTTCGATTTAGTGGGGGTCTTAAACCCATTTTGGGCGTCGCATTTGGGACAAAAAAATGAGCCAGGCTTAATAACCCCACCGACTAACGACCACGATGAACAAATCAACAAACAAAGCCTGGCTCATTTTCCCAGAAGGAACCCCGTAACGGCAAAAAGGCTTACTTTAAAACTTTTCTTTCCTTCTGCCCTCTGCCATCTGCCTTCTGCCTTGCCCGAAGGGCTGATAATTTTTGCTCAGCACTCGCTACTCGGCACTGTTTTGCTGAAGTTACTCAGGTAAATTTGCAAACACCTGTTCAACTAACTCCTTCGCCTTAGCATCCAAGCGCTGCCATTCCACATCACCATTTTCATCAATTAGACTAGTGTCAATTTCAACTGTCTCATCTCCTGATATGTAGCTACGAAAACACACTTGATAACACAGTTCCCACAAATCAATACTGACTGTTTGCTCTTGACGCTGTAGACACAAATGATATCCTGGATGGGGTATTGGCAGAGGGGAGAGTGTTTCTCTGATTTCCAAAGCTTGCTCTGGCGTTGCAGCTTCCAGGTCTTGCAAGAGCTTCGTCACTATTGCTTTCGTCTCATCAGTAGTGCCAGTAGGCCAAATCAGAACATCTTGATAAGTTCCCGTCCAGGACGATACATCAAGCAGCTTGCGAATATTGTCAACAACGCGAATGAAAGCAGGTTGCATGAGGAGTTCTGCTTGCTGCCATGCTACTGAGTTCCTAATTTTAGGTGGCATCGGAATTAACAAGGGCTATTGAAAGAAAAATTAACAATGTGTATTTATTAAAAAACCGTGTTTTACATCCAAATCTTTTCTCAAGATAGCGGATTTCCTTGAGAAATATTTGGAGATATTTATTACCCTCTTTAAAATAGGGTGTTATCACTGGGGAGTGAATATGATAGGCAAGCTACTGGATCATCGTTATCAAGTTATTAGAGTCCTGGCTACAGGAGGGTTTGGTGAAACATACATCGCCCAAGATACCAAACGACCAGGCAACCCCATTTGCGTTGTCAAGCACCTCAAACCTGCCAATTCCGAAGTGAAACTCTTTGATACTGCTAAGCGCTTGTTCCACAGCGAAGCCGAAACTCTAGAAAAATTGGGCAATCATGACCAGATTCCTCGGCTTCTGGCTTACTTTGACGAAAAACAAGAATTTTATCTAGTACAAGAATTTATTGAAGGGCATCCCCTGAGTGACGAACTGCATCCCAGTCAGCGCTGGAGTGAAAGCCAGGTGATTAAATTGCTGCTGGAAGTCCTGGACATCCTGAAATTTGTTCATGGTCAGGGTGTCATTCACCGCGACATTAAACCAGATAATATCATCCGTCGCGCCTCAGATAATAAACTAGTTCTCGTGGACTTTGGGGCAGTCAAACAATTGCGAGTGACTGCTGGATACCCTTCACGAACACAATTGTTTACAGCAGCGGGTCATCCATCTGCGACTGTGGCTATTGGTACTCCTGGCTATATGCCCACGGAACAAGGTCAAGGCAAACCCCGCCCCAACAGTGATATGTATGCTCTAGGTATCATCGCAATCCAAGCGCTGACAGGAGTCGCGCCCATGGATTTGCAAGAAGACCCTCATACTGGGGAAATCCTCTGGCAGCATCTGGTACCCGTGAGCAACACCTTGGAAGCCGTGTTAAGCAAGATGGTACGTTATCACTTCAAAGACCGTTTCCAAAGTGCATCGGAAGCACTACAAGCTTTACAGCCGATTTCTCCAAGCTATACACCTCGGGAATACACAAATACTCCCAGCTACCAACCCATTCAGCCTTCATCTGCCCTATCTCCACAGTCTCGACAAAAAACGATCGCAGTTGCTCCAGCAAATCCTGTTGCTCCACCAGTAGTAGCAACTCCCAAATCAACTCCCAGCAGTTCTGGTGGATTGGATCTGTTACAAATATTAATTCTGGGAATTTTGGTTGGTGGCGCTGCTGCTGTAACCCCAACTGTGGTCAAGAACGTTCAAAGTGTTGCTTCCAATTTTGCTATTAACAATGACACGACATTAGCACAAAACTGTTTAGCTATTGTCGAAGGAAATTCCAATATCCGTTCAGAGCCAAGTTCTATAAACGATGACTCTATTGTAAAAACCGTTACGAAAGATACAAAATTTGAGGTAACAGGTAAGCGGACAAAACGTGGTTGGGTGCAGATTAAACTTGACCCGACACAAAAAGCTTGGGCAAACTCGGAAGTTATTAAAAACAACGAACAATGGGTGTCTTGCCTGCGTGACAAGGGCATTGCAATGAAAACAGTAGATGATAATGACTTGATTGGTAATCGTCCCACACCCAAGCCAAAAGTCAAACCTGTCACTGATACGACAACTTCACCATCACCGGAGTCAGAACAATCGGGAGCCACAAAAACTTTATCAGCAGGAAAACCAAAGCCTTCAACTTTAGATAACAACGGTTCTAAAGTCGTGGAACAAGCACAGAAGAAGTACGAATCCGGGGATTTACAAGGTGCGATCGCCCTATTAAAAACAATCACTGCAAATCCTGCTGCTGCCAAAGAAACAGCAGAAATCATATCCCATTGGCAACAAGATTGGTCTAAAGCAGAAACTTTATTCAAAAACCTCAACACAGCCTTTGCTGAGGGGCAGTGGGATACGGTTTTGTCTTATAAAGACCATCCGGAACAACTACCCAATATTCAGTACTGGCGAAGCAAATTAGAGCCACTGTTTCAACAAGCGGCAGACAATTTAGCAAAACAACAGCTTCCGCAACTGGGTCATCCTAGCAACCATAATAAACCTAAACTACAAGATCCAAATTCCAACGAAGATAATGAACCAGGCATAATAACAAATGACCAAAAGACTACCGAATTCCCAGAACCACGGGAAGCTCCAGAAAATAATCTCTAACACAAGCCATCAATAAACCTTGATATGTTACTAATAGTTATTAGTTAGTTGCTAGACAATTAATAAAAAATTAATAGCCAACAACTAACAACTAACAATAAGCAATAAGTACTCAATCTATCTGTACATTCATATCATGATTATCGAGCTATTTTTTCGTTTGCGAAGAGACACTCTGCCGTTCTAGAGCAGCGTTGAAGAAGTAAACTCGGTCACAATACTGGGTTGGACTAGCACAAACAGCCTCTATAGCAACATTGCTGACATTACTTACGTCAAGTGTCAACGAAGCTTGTTGTGCAGGAGCAACAGTACGAGTTTCAGCCTGATTGCCGTCTAAGTAAACCTTAACCTCAACACCTGGGCTTTTTGTATCATTATCACGCATTCCAAAACCCAAATTGAGGGTTTGAAACCCGGGTTTAGAACTTGTTTCTGGTTTGATGTTACAAGTGATGGAGGCAGAACGGTACCCAGGTCCCATGAAAAACCTGCTAGTATAAACTGCTTTACCTATGGAAACATCAAGGTTTTGCTGACGAATATTGCCAAGTCCACTGTTAACACATTTGGCGTTCAGCAGAGAGACAGCACGCTGTGAACGTTGTGCTTGAGCGATTTCACCTCCAGCAGAGAATAAGGAGGATAATAGTACCGCACTAGTGAGCACTGAACTGATAAACTGAGTCTTTTGCATTACGGTTCAATAAAGTAGTTTTCAAGCAACAGGCAAAAAAATAATACTTAATCGACTTTTATTTTTTTATACACTGTTGTCAACTCCCCGTTAAAGGTAACATATTTATCAGCCCATCTGACCTTCGCTTCTCAAACATTCAAAATCACCAGCGAGTAGCTCCCCACCTTATAACTGCATACCCTAATTTTCAATCGACTCTAACGCGGAAACGAATGAAGCCGGAGTTAGTGCCTGGGAAGTTAGTGGGACCTAAAATCACCGCACCATTAGAATTGTTGTTAGAGCAGATGTTTGTAAAATCTTCCAACGGTGCTAGGGGTGATAAGACTCTTGGTTGGTTTGTCACTCCATTAACGGAGACACTGTTAGCGCTGTAGCTTGTCCCAGCTGGAATTAAGTCACAGAACCGAACATTATTTACTCCTTGACCAAGGAAATAGATGGTGTACTCTACCTCATCACTACTTTGCAGAGGCGTTTGAAGTTCGCGCACTCCACGAACTGGCTGTGACTGGTTCACTAAATTGTCTTCATCACCAGGACCATCATCAAAATTGGAGAAATTAACACCTGTGATAGGCTGACCATTTCTCAACACGTTTGTAATTCGTTTCACTAACTGCAAATTCGTCTCGCCTGCACCTAAGCCAGGAACATTGAAACCAAAGTTAGCCGTGTTAATATTTTGACCTGCTGCTAGGGTAATAGTACTAGCCGGAGTCAGAGTAGGTGTAGAGCCAGCCGGAGGATTAGAAACGGAGACTCTGTAGTTACCTGGGGGCAAACCAGTGAAGCTGTAGTTACCGTTACTATCAGTAGTTGTTGTACGGGTAATATCGTCGGGCGTGCCAAATTGACCATCTGGTCCTGCACCCGTCAAACTAACGCTAATACCACTGAGACCTCTTTCCCCTGGATCTTGAACGTTGTTGTTATTTCTGTCGTTGAAAACTGTATTGCCAATTGTGCCTACGGGCTGCTGAGTGAAGCCAAAATCAACAGTATCTAAATTTTGACCTGCTGCTAAGGAGACGGTTGTAGGTGGAATTTGGCTGAGAGAAAAACCATCTGGTGGGTTGGTGACGCTGACTCTGTAGCTTCCAGCCGGCAAATTGGGAATGCTGTATCTCCCGTTGTTATCGGTAGTAGCAGTGCGGGTAATGTCGTCACTTGTGCCAAAGTTACCATCGGGTCCTGCACCAGTCAAGGAAATGTTACGACCACTGATTCCAGGTTCTCCTGCATCTTGGACACCATTGCCGTTGGTATCATTGTAGACAGTATCACCAATCGAGCCAACTTGCTGCTGACTGAAACCAAAATCAACGGTGTCTAAATTTTGACCTGCTGCTAAGGTGATGGTCGTGGGTGGAATCTGGGTGGCAGATAAGCCATTTGGTGGATTGGTAACGCTGACTCTGTAGCTTCCAGCAGGTAGATTGGGAATGCTGTATCTCCCGTTGTTATCAGTGGTAGCGGTGCGGGTTATGTCATCGACAGTACCAAATTGCCCGTCCGGTCCTGCACCAGTCAAGGAAATATTACGACCACTGATTCCGGGTTCTCCCGCATCTTGGACGCCGTTACCGTTGGTATCGTTGTAAACAGTATCGCCAATCGAGCCTGTAGCTGTTGTTGGCGCACAAATTTGTATCTGAGCAAGACCAATCGTTTCATCTTGCCGAGGCGCACCGAACTCTGTTCCTGGTTCGTATCTAATCTGGATTTGAGTCACTGGACCCGATACAGAAGCCGTGACGTTACCAAAACTTTCTGTAGGGAAAGCATTTTCGATGATGCCTTCTGCAACGTTGCCAGTCACCCTAACATAGGTAGGCTGCGTGACCGGAGTTAATGTTACCCCAACAGGGGTATTGCCATTAACAGCTGTCACGGTCACTCTATCTTGATATATGTATTGAGTATTGTTGAGAATATCGCGTGCGCCAAATCGGTCAACATCCAACAAGGTGAGTGGAGATGCTAAGGTTACAGGTTGTGAAAAGTTAATCGTGAGTGTCGCACTACTACCTACTGGTGCCGGACCATCAAAAGGCACGTTTGGATCATTACTAACAAAACCTATGTTGAATCTTAGATTTGGTCCAGGAATGCCACCGTAAACTTCTGGGGAAATTAATGTTTCCTCTGAATCGATCACTTGACCTGGGTTGCTTTCAGTGAAGCGGAGGGTGGTGTTGATTCCGTTAATGCTCAGGTTTTGACTTTCAATTCCTGCACGATTATTAGCGGTATTCCACGCTAGGGTGCTGGGTGTAGTACCAGCTGGACAACTCGTTTGTGCTATTGCTTTGCCACCAGAACTCATCCCCACTATAACCAACTGCGGCACGGCAAAAAGCAGCGAGACGAGCGTTATCCTAAAAGGCTGAAGTCTTTGAGAAACAATAATTTTTTGTGTCCCTTTTGGGTAGGTATTTTCGCGAGAAACCTGTTGGAGTGTTAGCAATTTTTTGCTGATCCTGGCGACAGGAGTCACAGCAAATTTTCTATGTCCTGGCGACAGGCTCTCTGTTTCAAAGATTTTGCGCGACAGCCAACGGGAAGATGGTGCGATCGCTTTTAAATGTTGAAATAAAGCTTTCATGAGCTCTACACTTTAGACGCGTGGACTATGAACTACGGAGTTTGGACTATAGAGTTTTGGATTATCTTTTGCCTCGTCGCCTTTCGATCTGCAAATCATCTTCTTGTTCTTCAATAATCAGGTCGATACCTCTGACATCTCTAAAGATGATTTCCACACGGCGATCGCGAGCGTAATCAACAATATCCGTACTACCCGGAACCTTCCTCCGGCTTTCACCAAAGGAGCGGATGGTCATCCGTTCTGGTGTAATCCCCTTGCGTAGTAAATAATTTCTGACAGACAATGCTCGTCGTCTGGCTAATGCTTGGTTGTATGCGTCGCTTGCACGAGGATCTGCATGACCTTGTAATTCGATCACAATATAAGGATATTGCTGTAAAACTTCCGCCACTTTATCAAGAACTGCCGCGCTCTGTTGACTAATGAAGGACTTGTCTAAAGCAAAGTGAACGTTGCGCGGTACCCGTAGTCGGATGGGTTCGGTTGGGACCTCTGGTGGTGGCGGTGGGGGTGCTGGTGGTTCAGGAGGTACAGGGCGTGAAGTACACTGCGGAGGCAAGATTGGCGGTTTGCCTGCTGGGGCTGGGTTGGGTGGAGTGCCTGTTGTCCCAATAAATGCGGCGACGGCGGGTTCAGATGTGCCATATCTGGGGTCAGTGGCGATCGCACTGACGATATCCCCAACCTGCACATTTTCTACAGCCACGCTAAAATTACCCTTCTCATCCACCTTTGCTGTGGTGAGTGGAGTTGCTAGCGCCCCGTAACCTGGTTGATAAAGTGCCTGCTTACCTGTTTGATAATCACCAAGGCGATAAATTGTCACCTCAGAACCTGGGTCAGCTTTTCCCTGTAAGGTCACGCTGTTACCAGCAGGAACAAACGTTCTTGTGGCAAATTCCGGAGCGTTAATAGCAGCGTTACCCGTGTCTTGGCGGCGATTCGGGGAATTTCGCTTCGGATTGGGACCATCACCCCGTTGAAAGTCGTTGACATCTTCTGGATCTCGTTCGGTGTTGAGGTCAATACTCAATCCTTCCAGTGCTGCAAACCTGTTGTTTTGGATGATATTGCTCTTTGTATTTGGAAAAGCCGACACGACAACCCCAGGTCCAGTTTGATTGTCAATTTGGTTCCCTATAACCTGATGGTTACTGCCCATCAGGTAAACTGCTGCCCGTCGCAAACGTCTGCCATTGTAGGTGATGCGGTTACTCTGGATTTGTATATCTCCTTCTGGTTTAAAAAGATACACACCAGCGCCATCATTAGCACAAATCAAGTTACCTGTAATTTGGGATTTGTTCACCACACCTTCAATTCGCAAGGCATCTGGCATTCCAGCTAGCCCATTTCCAACAATAATGTTTTCGTTAACTACCGTATTTTCTCCACGAACAGAAGTAATAATAGCGCTACCTTCATGGTAGTAAATACGGTTTCTACGAATTGTTGCCCCTTGGGAATTAAAAACGTAAATCCCGAAAGCTGATGTGTTCTCGGGCACTTTTTCCTCAACAGTCAGCCCCAACCAATTGTTTTCAATCACAACATTTTTCGGGGGAACATCCTTGTCATAAAAAGGAAAGTCATCATTGGGAGGTTGCTGTTTCTTGGTATTCGGAGGCGGAAAACGATGGGAAATCACAATATCCCCAGGCGGTGTCGTCAGTGTCACTGGCTTCGGAACACCATCATAAATCAACAGGTTTCCGAGTTGCTGCTTGATAGGACTCGCATTGAACCCATAAAGATTTAAGCCGCGAATGGTCACGCCATCTGCGACGACAGTCAAACCGCGAAAGATTTCTGTATTTGGTGCAGGAGCGATCGCCACCACCGGAATCGGAATAGCAATTTCAGCAGTTGCGGAAGTTGAAGCATCGTATCCAGGCTGAGTTGTACCATCTACGACTAATCCTGGAGATGCCAAATCTGGCAATATTTTCTGTAACTGAATCGTCGTCGCACCTGCAGGGAGATTAAACTCAATGCGAGCACCTCCAGTCGTTGGTTGAACTTGCGCTTTTTCTGCACTGCTCAATTTCTCAACCGGGAGTTCACCATTGACAATCGCGATCGCTTCTCGCAAAGTCAGTTGCTCATCGGCTTTGACATCACCATCTTGATTACTGTTCACCACCACTCGCAAAGATGAGGGAGATTGGGAGATGAGATAGGGAGAACTTCCCCGCGTCCCCGCGTCTTCACGTCCCCGCGTCTGTTTTATCTCCACCTGACTCTTCACTGCTGAAGGCGACTGAATGGGCGTTTGACTAAGAGCGAGACCTGAAGGTAGAAGGTAAAAACTCACAGGGAGTAAGTAAAAAACTCTCCCCTTAATTTTTCCTTTGCTCTTCCTAACTTTGCTTAAAGCACCCTTGAAATTGGGTAGCCAGTGAACTTTCAACTTGGACATCACTCACTCCTCTCCACCTCGGAAACTGCCAAAAGCCTGTTGTTTTCTGAGGCTGTCAATTATCTGTAGAATTCTGGACTGTTGTAACTTGGCTTGTGGAACTTGTGTCTGCTTGAGTCGCTCAATAAGTTTGCTTTGAGGTGTCTGTGATTGAGTTGCAGATACCATTTGTGGTGTCTTCAGACGCTCAATAAGTTTGCTTTGAGGTCTTTTTAATTGGGTTTCAGGTTGCACCTGAGATATTGGTGCTGCTTCAGATTCTTGTTGCTGCTTAGGGACAGGTTTTTGCAATCCAAAACCACCCAAAAGTTCATTTAACTTGAGGCTGATATTTAGGTAAACACCACCTTCAGAGCGATAGCCAGTAAAGTCGCGGTCATCCACACTACCAAAGCTATAGCCCAAACCAATACGTAAATCTGGTGTTAAATAATACCCTGTTTCTACAGCCACCCCAAATTCGTTGTAGTCAGTACCGCTATTGGAGTTTTGCCCAATCCAACGTCCTTCAACTGCTAGGTCGGTGCGATAACCCAGTCTGTAAGCTGCCCGTAACTGTGCTAAGTTCGCAGTTCCGTCGTATCTATCTCCATCCAAGAATGTGACACCATTACGCAGAGCATATTTACCATAGAACTCCCACCGCCAGTTAGGAGCGTAAATACCTTCTGCGGAGAAAATGTGACCTGTTGCAGTAGAGCCTGTGAGCTGAGTTTCTGGAATAGAGTCATAATTTTGACGCCATTCGTATTTCAGCAAACCATTGAACTTATCATTATTGGGATCGCGGTAGGCTAAACCGATTTTCAAGTTTGCTGTGTCTCCGAGTTCTTGGAACCTAACTCCTGTGACGTTGATCCCGGCAGAAGTCGGAAGAAAGACGTTTGCCTCACCCGCTTGTTGAAAGCGGACTAGTGCGGTTAAAGCGGGGGTGAGTTTACCAGCAGCAGCTGCTGAAAGGACGAGGTTATTCCCTTCATCTCCATCTCGATATTCAAAGCGGGTACTTGCTTGAAAATTGGGATTATCAGTGTATTCCAAGCCCAAGCTATAAACCGAACCAGCAAATAGTCCTAGCGTGGAAGCTGATTGACCGATCGCATAATATTGCTCGTACTGAGGACCTGCGGCGGTGGCGTTGAAAATGTTCTTGAAGATGTATTCGTAACCGACGTTGGCGCGTAACCCAGGGGCGATCGCCCATTTATGACTCAGCCCGACTGCACCTTGACCTTGTAAGCCGTTGTATGCATTGAGCACAGAGTAACGACCTGTCAGAGTGGTATCTTCAGAAAACTTATGGTCAACAATCGTATCTAAGGTGGTAATGGAGTTGCCGCGAATTAAGCTGGTGTCATCAAAAAATTGATGAGCTAGCCGTAATGTCACTCCTGGAAAGGCTTTCCAGTCTAGCCCCAAAGTCGTACGGTTGGGATACAGTGGGTCGCTATCACCCAAATTCTGTTCATTGAGAGCCTGGAAGGTCAAAGTTTGAGTTAATGGCAGCTTCAGACGTGAGACCAACTGATCAGCATCTCCATCAAAAGTATCGTTAACGCGGTCTTCACGAGAACGGTTGACATACTCCAAACTCAAATCAGCAACACCCAGCTTTTGCAAAATTCCCGCGCGGAAGGTTCTGAGTTCGTTATTCACACTCTCGCCAGGACGCGCTTGTGGTTGAGGATTGAATAAGTCAAAAAAGTCTACAATCCGACTGGGAGCAGTTCCATAGTTTTCTTCATAGTCGTAAGCTGCTGTCAAACTTGTGGTGTCAGTGACCTTAGCAAGCAGCGATGCTCCGTAGCGCGTTTGTCCAGGGACAAAACTAAAGGTGGCGTTGTTGGCAAAGTTTGGCTCAACTGCCCGGTAGTAGGCTGATGCTTGGAAACCACCAAAGTTACCAAGAGCCTCTAGGCGGTAGGCATTTCCATCAACTTCCTGACCCGTCAAAAGGTCACTATTAGAACGAGCAAACTCCCCAACAATCCTTCCCGTATTGCCAAAAGAGAGTAGAAAATCTGCTCCATAAAGTTGAAAATCTTGGGCGCCTTGGTCTTCTAGCAGGTAACTTGCGCCCAGAAACGATTTGGTTTCCAGTTCTTGGGAGAAGTTGTACTGCAATCTTCCCGCATAGAGATTGGAATCTTCACCACCTTCGTTTTGGTAGGTGACAACAATTCGCCTGACTAAAGTGGTGCCAAATGGGTTGAGTTCCGTTGCCAGAATAGAACGGCGAAATAGAAGAGTCCCGCGATCGTAGTCAATTTCGTAATCAGGACCGCGAAACAGTTGTTTACGTTCAATCACTGTGCCAGGGCGATTGATTTCTTCTGCTTCCATATAAACGGTTTCACTACCCGGAACCAGAAGACGTTTTGATAAGAAATAGTTACCACTCGTACCATTAGGGACAAAGGTATCTCGTTGGAAGCCCTCGATATTGTTGGCAAACATCCCAGTTATCTGGAAGTTGCCCAAGTTGTAGTTGGCTTTAAAGCCGTGTAGCTGGCGAGAAGTCGCGGTATACAGCTGGGAGGATCTGGCGAATTCTGCAGTGCTATAGTCCCCCCACATAAAGTAGTCTGGTTCTGCCCCCACGATGGAAGGTGTACGCTCAAATCGAGCGTAAAAGCTGTCTGTAGAGGGGGTCGTGGGAGTAAAGGTGGAACTATCGCCATAGACAGGATAGGGTTGTTCACAGAATTGAATGCCACCAAATAAGCGATTTCTGCCTTCACAGTCTTGGTTAATTGGGCGATAGCTGTTAAAGGCTCCTGTAAACAACCAATCTCCTACTTTACCCGTGGCAAAGACGGCAGCTTTGAAATCAAACGTTGTACCATCATCTATTTTCTCTGGATTGAGAAAATCCCGAAAACTACCCCAATAATCGGTGCCACCTGGACCAATGCGCAAATTCACGACCCCTGTAACCAGTGAAGGACGCAGATAAGTCGTAAATTCAACTTGGGTGTAAGCCTCAATTGGGGTGTCTTTGAACTTGCTGAAGGCAGAGGTCTCGGTTTGTTGCGGGAATGGTGAATCTCCCACTATACCTGGTTGTCTTAAGAGCGCTGGAGATTGTCTTGATTGCCTGTCTATTGCCGCCCGAATGCGGACTTGTTGGGGTTTAATATCTGATTGCAATGTGGCGGTGAACTCACCACCTCGTGCCATTACCTGAAAACCGCCTTGGTCTTTATCTTGGTCTGCTCCGACAAATTTCCCGGCACTTGTGGTCAACGTCACCATCACGTCCTCACGGATGATTTGACCTTTGTCATCGGTAATTTGTCCAGACAGTTGAATAGTAGAGCGTCCGTCTGCTTGGACTCGCGGGTCAGCGATAGGTGCGATTTCAATCTTGACTTTGTTCTGAGTAACCGTCTGTGGAGGTGTAGTTGGCGTTGTATTGCCTATTGGAGGAGCAGGGGATGAAGAAGATGAGGGAGTTTGAACAATGAATTTGTCTGTAGCTACTTCCTCTATTCCTCCCACTCCCGCGACTTCCCCTACTCTAGAGGCTTCTGGTAGTTGAGAGGATGTTAGTTGAGATGATGTCGCTGTCTGCCACTGAGCGTCTTTTGGCGCACTCGCGAAGGCAGCATTAGAATATATTGCCTCTGCACCCATAAAGGAGGGTAAAGCAACTGCTACAAATGCAGGCAAAATGCCTGTACTGCCCTTAGTGACTAGGGAAAGGCACAATAAAGAGGATTCGAGCTTTTGGCGGTTATATGGACTAACGCCAAATTTTTTGGTCAATCGTTTCACTAGCTTTCTTGTTTTCATCGCTTACCCTCCGAAAACGCAGGCGTAACGGCAAAATTTACCCGTGCCATACTGCCGGGCGCTAATCTCACCAACCGTGACTGGCTATTTTTTTCAATAAAGTACAAGTTTGGTGCCAGTGCGTAACCTGGTAAGCTAGTCAAGTCCAGTGTTGCTGACCGATAGCCAGAGACGACATTCGCCAAGGAAAACAAACCCTTAGCATCAGTAACGATGCGATTGCCATCATCCATGTAAATAACGGCATTTGGTACTCCTGGTTCGTTCGGCTGCTGTTCTCCGTCAAAGTTTTTATCGACAAAGACTCGACCAATCAAGGTGCCACAATCAGACACAATCCCCGGTCGAATACGCAACTGATAGCTAGCTTGGTTACTTGTTAAGTTCCCAGATCTGGCTTGTGCCAGGTTTCTTCCTGTTCCTCGAACCGCATCTGGCGTAACCTCAGCGGCATAGACAACATTCAAAGTCTGGTTAGGTTGGAGTCCTTCTGCGGAGGTGATTGTTACCGTCCGATTTGAAGCGGTGTTAGCACTCAAGGCAACTGGTCTATCCCCTACAGAACCTTTAAGCGACTTAGAGACAAATCGCAGACCTAGAGGAAGCCTGTCTGTAATCGTTAGATTAGTTGTTGGCGAACTACCTGTGTTTCTAATGGCAAGGCGATAAACTACCGTGTCGCCTGGTTCGGCGGCAGATCTATCACCTGTTTTGATAATCTGCAAACCAGCTTGACCCGCTCTAAAAGTTGCCGGGTTAGAGTTTACTCTTTGTGGGAGATTGTCTGAACCCGCATTTGCAGTGTTAGAGATGACGCCTGTTTGAGCAACAGACGGTAAAATTTTACAAGTAAAAGTACCTAAGAAGGTAAATATTAAAAAGAGGCTCCTATGCCTCAGCCATGAGGATATGGATGTCATTGAAGGCATTAAGCAACAGCAGAAGTTTATTTAAATATTTGGGTTTTTAACCAAACAACCTGATTTTTCTTGTCATTTTCAAGTTTTTTTGCTCCCAAAGCATGGTATCAGTAAAAGCCACTAAGGTTATCTGTACTTGTCTACAATTGCGGTTTCTTCACGATTTTTTTCACAAAATCTTTAACTATTTTTTTTGTGAAGGGAGCATTTTTCAAAAAAATGTCAACGATGACCACAACAAGTTTTGCTATCACATTGCTCAAAAAAGCTTGCTAATCTCTTGAAATATTTATCTTTTATCTTTTGCTTTTGTAAGACAGGACACTGGCTATTGACCTGCTCTTGATACCATTGCAGTTTTTCTATCATTATGCTTTGCAAAATGTTGATTTCTTTACGACTAGAGCATAAGTATGCAACATTTACCTATGTCAATACATAGGCTTCTAGCTTTACAGCACTTAGCAGATGAACACCATTGATAATCCCAGCGGGCTATGTTCACGCAGATATATAATACAGAAGCACCCGTGCAGGAGTTACGTTAAAAACACGAAAACAACCTGCACAATTTACTTTTTTCTGCTGTACTATCCAGCTATTAACAATCTACCCAATATATCTTCAAAATACTGAATTATAAAAAAATGGGCAGTTAATAGAGTGCCAGTTAGGTAACTGGTAAATCCCAGAGTTGACCTAATTCATGCACAAGACAATTCTCAGTTTTTTCACTGAATAAATACGTTTTAGAAGAATAATACAGTAAAGAGGAAACAATGCACCAGTTTATTTGACGAAATCTTTATTTTTCGACAATACATCAATATTATCTAGAGATCGCTCCCAGCAATCAGGTCGCTAAGAATTAATTTTGAATTTTACCCGTATCTAGGTATTTACAGAAAAACAGAAAAGTTATATGGAAACAGCTTGTTTCCCTTTACTCTCTTCAAAGACAATTTTGATTCACTTGTCTTTTAATATGATGCCAATATAAAGTACAATTGTATGAGACAGCAATTGTGTCATACTTTGTACAAGTTTGTTGACCTTGTTGTATGAATATCATGCTTTGTATTGTCTAACAGTCAACAAAAAGACCTGTCTCTCCTAAAAACAAGCACTCAACTTTTTCTGAAGCAAATTATTGCTCAGGAATATGTAGGCTTAAATTTGTTCAAAGTAAAATCAGTGCAATTCACATTATTATTGCACCTATCTATCGTCACTGCCCTATCGTGAAACCGATATTGACAGCAGAAACTTGCAGGCTAGTCAATAGCCTTTGTCCAATAGGCAATTTTTATTAACCAGTGCTAACTGTTGATCGCGGACTCCTAATAAGTATCGTCGTATTCTTGGGCTTCAACTCGCCTTGCTTCAGTACGCGGAGGTAAAAACTCAGGGCGACGTACAGGAGCCAGTGGTGGGGTAGGACCGTTATAGGGATGAATAACTTGTACGGTACGAGTGGGACGATCTTTAGGAGAGAACAACGCCAAGACACCAGCGACCACAATGCCACCACCTATTGTAAGACTCATCCCCCCAACTGCCCAGACAATTGGAGAAGACCACCAGCGATTTTGAGACTGCTGCTGTTGCTGCAACTGCGCTGCATTTTGGGTCTGCTGCTGATTTAATTGAACTTGGTAGTTATAAACTTGTTGAAGTTGGGACTGGAGTTGTTGGACTTGAGTTTTCAGACCGGTGTTTTCGTTCTTGAATCCCTCATTTTCCATTTTGAGCCGTTCCATTTGCACGCGCATCTCCTCAGTGTTGGGACTGACAGGCGCTGGATTAGGATAAGGCTGCCCAGGATAAGTCGCAGTTGGTGGCATGACTGCTGGTGGTGCTACCACAGTTGTTGGTAGTTGTGATGTAACTGTGTAGTTAGGTTGTAGGGGAGTTCCTCCTGCCCCCTTTAGTAACAGGAGAGCCGCTAGACCAGCTACGGCGACCCCGCCGATAAATGCCATGCTCTCACTCATCGCTTTTTCCTCTAAACTGCGACGAAACTACAACGTTTGGTGCCTGACACTCTCTCACACACATCATAATATTTATGCCTTACTTGATTTCACATCATACCCAAACCTTTGGTCATACCCAAACTTTTGGTCGCGGTTAATGGTTGTTTTTAACCGCCAGATATGTGCTTTATATATTCAAAACGATATTGGTTAAATTGTCTACCAAGGAAGGTCAGAAAACTCCCTTGTTATACTTTAATTTAATATACCTCCCTTGGCTTAGCAAAATAAGTAATTAAGCTTAGATTAAGTTGTAGTGATTGCTGCTTTAAGATTTTGGCAAAATTTGGTGATGGTATTGAGCCACTGTTGAAGTGTCCCTTCTGCCAAACGTTTTACAGAAGCACTGCCAACGATAACTACATTTGCTCCCCAATCTCATACCTGACGAGCTTGTTCTGATTGAGAAATCCCAAAGCCAACGCAAACAGGTTTATCAGTAATGCCACGAATCCTATTGAGTAAATCTAGCACTCGTGCTTCTCCTGGCAATTGCCTCCTGGTGGGCACTTCGTGCCATCTTATTCCCGTAACACCCATGACACTCACCCAATGAAGGATGGGGTTTGTGCTTCTAACACTGTAAGGGACACCCAATTCAATCATGTCTGCTCCATTGCGATCCAGAATTTGCAATGCTTCTACTGTTGTTTCTAGATTCAGATCACCTGCAGTCAGAAAGGGAATCAGAGTACACTGAGATTGACTTGCAAGGGTTTCAAAATGATGACAGATAGCTGTCATTAGTCATGAGTCACTTGTCATCTGTGAGCCAGCACTGCAAGTACCGCAGTTTTTTAGGTCGGGAAAACGCCACATGCGTCTCCTTACGGAGACGCATGTGGCGTCCCGTTGTTCAAAGTAGCGTCTGGTGATAGGAGAGGAAACTTCAGAGAGGGTTTCCGTCCGTGGGCGACTGGCGTTAGCGAACGCGAGTGCGTCTGGTGATAAGAGAAGCAGTAGCGACGTACCTCTACGCTTAAGCAAGCTACCCGAAGCGTTTCGTAGATAAGGAGCGTCACTCGAAGGGTCATTTGTCACCATAACTAAGGACAAATGACAAATGACAAATTTACACCTGAGATTGTTCTTGTTGTTCTATTTCGGCTTGAATTTTCGCGAGTTCTTCGGGACTGAGTTCTTCCAAGCGTTTCTGGAAATAGGCTTCTTCATATTGCTCACGTTGTTTGTGGTAGGTCATTTTTTTTCCCACCGCACGGAAAGCATAAGTTAGCAACCAGCCTATCAACCCAACAAATAACAAGACTTGGCTCCAAATACCAGCTTTCGAGCTATCTACGCCTACTAATTGCAGTAAGACATATGCCAAGCCGCCTGCAACAAAAATGCCAAAGCCAATTCCGATAGCGTCAATGCGTCGCATGAGAGTGATGACCTACCAAACTTCGTTAAACTTCAATTTGCCGCCGTCGGGGTCGAAAATTTACGAACGGCGATAGGAGCAATAAACCTGGAAAGAAAAAGAATACCAAAAAGTACATAAAGGCACGCTCCACAGAGCCAGCCACATGCCATCGGCGTTGGAGGTAAAACAGGATAGCTGCTGGTATCACCAGAAGATAAGCCCCAGCCAAAATAAGATACAGTAGTGCTACAACCATAGTTTCTTGGTTTCTCGTAAAGACCTGTTGGTGCATCTGTTTCCCATCATAGGCTGAATGCTTGGGCTGTTGGAAGCATTGTTGCCTCTAAAGAGAATAAAGATTTAAATAATGATGATAGAAAAAATTGCTTTAGCTTTTGCCTTAGATTTTCTGTTGTATTTTCCAGATAGCGTGCTATAATAATCAACCAGTGACCTAAAACACACAAAACGAATGCTTGAGTAAGCATCTGCAGCGGTGAGTCTAGCGCAGCGAGAAAATTTTCTCTGAAGGTGACTAGGGAGCCAAAAAGTGCAACATGAGAATGAAAATGCTAGTCAGGAAAACCTACAAGCACAGTCTCAGCTCAAGGATGGAAAACTTCTAGCTTAAATAGTGTCAGTGTCAAGTTAGACAAAAAGCACATTTAATGCTGGAATAGATGAGGAAGTTATTTACTGCCTTCACAAAACAAGTAACTTCTCAATATGTCAGGGGGTGTGGCGGAATGGCAGACGCTACGGACTTAGATAACTGAGCCTTGATGGAGAAATCTATCAAGTGACCGCTCTCAAACTCAGGGAAACCTAAATCTGATAACAGACATGGCAATCCTGAGCCAAGCCGATTAAAGTAGCGGGTGTAGAGTTAAGTAAAAAACTCACATCTCGTATCGGAAGGTGCAGAGACCCGACGGGAGCTACCCTAACGTGAAGTCGAGGGTAAAGGGAGGGTCCAATTCTCAAAGCCTTACTGGTCAATTCACCTGTTAGGCAGTAGTGAAAGCTGCGAGAGAATGAAAATCCGTTGACCTTAAACGGTCGTGAGGGTTCAAGTCCCTCCACCCCCATTTAAACAATTCAAAACTCAAAATTCAGAATTCAAAACTTAGAATACCAAGGTGTACAGTGGCTAAGTCATATCAAGCCACTAGATGGGTTTGCTTTCAACTCTCATGGCTCCTTTTGACTAGTACCTGAAGCACTGGCGGTTTTTGCTTGTTCTAACTTAAAGCTTTGATATATGCCAAGTACAAGGTTGGCAGCAAGGAAAATGACTCCGAATCCAAGGAGTGCATTGACAACTCCAAATTGGTCGGAAAAGAAGCCTATGAAAATGACTGGTAAACCAAACCCCAGGTACGCACAGACGAAATAACCAGAAACTGCTCTGGCTGAGTGTGAGCCACTAAGTCGGACAACTTCTGCCATTCCACCCAGATAGATAAACCCGTAGCAAGCCGTACCTGCAACCGCTACGCCCAGCAAAACAAGACTCACTACACCCAACCAAGCACCAAAAGTGAAGATTATGTAGCCCAAAATGAGCAGCATACAGCCTAGTTGTAGCGATCGCTGTGAGTTGAGGCGACGAGCCAATGGCTGCAACAACACACCACTCATCACAAAAATAAACAACATTGGACCTGACCAGTTTGGTAAGCCATATTGCATTAATTGTGTTGGTAGGATAACACTGACAATTCCAGCCAATGACCACGCAAGTGCGATCGCCAAGCCAGCCGAAATTGTCCCTGGTGGAAAAGCAGGCAAACGAATTAGCTTTTCCAGAGAGACGGGTTGTTCAGGGAGTCGAATGACGAAAACAGTACAGGCTATGAGCAGAATCAAAACGGTTGGATAGCTAAATGGAACCAATGAACGGTTGAACCACAAAGATATGTTTGTAAACAAAGCACCACTAGAAAAGCCCAATGCTGTAGTCAGACTAATATAACCAGCGACTTGGGCAGCGTTTTTGGGCATCAAACTTGAGAGATAGGCTGCTCCAGTTCCTGTAATTAAACCAACTCCAATTCCTTGCAGGATGCGAGTAGCAAATAAGGTATGAATGGTAGGATGAACCACCATCAAACCTGTAGCAAAAGCGAGACACAGCAAACTAGCCAAAATGACCTTTTTACGTCCTGCTCGATCAGATATTCCACCTAACAAAGTTAACGTTGGTAGCAATCCTGCTACATAGGCTGAAAAGGCGATCGCTGAGATACCACTACCAAAGCCTGCAATTTCTGCATAGGTGCTATATAAAGGGACTTGTAAATTTGTGGCGTGGGTGACGAGGAAAATTGCAGCCGCAACAATCAGCACAGAGCGTCTCATTTGTTCAATTATCCTAAATGTAGGCTGACTTACGTTATTTAACTTGTGTTATGAAGTCTTCGATTTCACGTGCTACTTCCTGAGTGACTTCAACAGAAGGTAAATGACTTTTTGATGAAAGTCTACGAAAATGGAACCACGAGTGATTTTTCGCAAAGTTTTGTTGTGCCTCAAAGTAACTTGAATCATCACTTTGTGCATATAAATTTTTAGCTTGTGGTGGTGAATAAAGATTCAGTACTGTTGGAGACGGGCTAAGTGTTTCAAGACATTTTAAAGCACTACCAAACTCCTTGTATGATTTCTCTATTTCTCTTCCTGCGCGTGACCACATATCAAAGTCATAGTTTGTCATACATTCTTGGAAAGGTTTGACAAGATCACAATCACCAAGTGACCAGCCACGAAAAAGGTTGTCGCGAGCATTTTGCCACTCGTTAAGCTTTTGCATACTCTCTAAGCTTTCAAAGAAGACTGGTGGAGGTTCAATGATAATCCAGTCTAGAAAGACCATCTTAGATAGGCGGTTAAATAATCGGCGCCTTAATTCAACAACAATCCATCCCGCATGAGCGACTGATACAGTAGAAAATTCATTGATCCCAAGTGAGTCTACAATTTTAAGCACTTCACAAACTATATCTTCGCTTCCAAAATCTCCTTGCGGGTGAGCTGATTCATTGTGTCCTGGTAAGTCAAGATTAATAACTCTTCGGTTATTGCTGAGTAACTTTGCTAGTGGTGTCAAGATACCTCGATCTGAACACCAACCAGGGAGCAAAAGTATGCTGGGTTCACCAATTCCCCAATCATCAAATGCAAGTTTTAAGTTTTTGATTGACTTGTTCATGGTGACTTCCTAATTTGGAGAAGTTTTGACACGCCTCCTTCCCTGCTACCAAATTTTCAGCATGGATGAAGGTAATGGTTGCTGTTCAAGGCGTAAAACCTAACTTGTGCACTGAACCTGTCAGACGCGAGAAATCTGTACTGGTCAATTTTATAAAGAAAAAACTTTAGAAAGTATCATAGGCGATCACATTTGACTTTGTAAAGAATTTTCTTTATTTTGTTGATATGGCTACAAATTTTCAAAAAAAATCAGCATCCGTTCGCACACGGCGAGCAATTGTCAACATCCTTAAGCAAGAAGGGGCAATGGATGCACAAGAACTTGCCTCTTGCTTAGAGATCTCCGCGATGGCTGTCCGCCAGCACCTGTATGCATTACAAAAGGAACAACTCGTTACCTATCAAGAAGAAGCTCGTGATATGGGGCGACCAGCAAAGCTTTGGCAGTTAACTCCTGCTGCTGATCGCCTGTTTCCTGACGGCTATGCTGAGTTAACCCTAAGCTTGATTAATTCTGTCAAAGAGGCATTCGGGGATACCGGACTGGAGCGACTTTTGGAGATAAGGACTCATCATCAAGTTGAGGCTTATCAGGCTTTGATACCAATTCAAGAGTCATTGGAACAAAAATTAGAAACTCTGGCTACCTTGCGGACAGAGGAAGGATACATGGCTGAGATCCAAGCTCTTAATGACGGTTCCTTCCTACTGATTGAAAATCACTGCCCGATTTGTGCGGCGGCTACCGCCTGTACAGGGTTATGTGCTAGAGAGCTAGAAATCTTCCAAAGTGTATTAGGAAAAGTTGCTATTGTGGAGCGAACAGAGCATATCATCTCTGGTGAAAGACGTTGTGTGTATCAGGTTTCGCATCAAAGCTAGAAGTTGTATTAGAGGGCAGCATAACAGATTCCTGCACCAGAACAGAGCAGCTTTGTTGCTAAGTTCTATAGGTTATCTACGTCCGGTGAGCTTGGTTGTTCAAGTCGTTTATTGTACACAAGGAAAAAAATGGTGCTGACTCCTGAGAAATCAGGCATCAAAGAGGCGTTTGTCGAGCCAAGATAAACCAGCGCCAGCAGTTTCCGCTAAAATGCTCACCAGACGGTAGAGAACAGTTGCGCTAAGGACGAGTGCAGTTGAAAAGTGGTTCTGTAACAGAGCGATCGCCGCCGTTTCAAACACACCCAATCCACCTGGTGCACCTGGAACCACTAACCCCAGCAACCATGCGAAACTAAAAGCACCAAGTAACAAAGGAATTTGAGTAAAATGCAAAGGGCTTAAGGCAAACAAAGTTAACATAAATCCTGTAGCACGCAGTCCCAAAAAGGCTAATTCTCCTAGTAAAGGTCGCAGGGGATATTTTTCAAGACGCAAGGGAACTGGTTCCAGAGTGCTAGAGGCAGACTTTTTTACCTTAATGCGCTGTAATTGGCGAGTGGCAACGTTCAAAAACCGAGGATGTAAAATACAAAGCACTCCTAGTAAACCCAGTAATTGTGGTATGAGTAGGGTGAGAGCAGTTTTTTCGATTAGAAATTGGCTACCGAGTAGAACAACAATTAAAGCTGCTGCTGCCATAAGTAGAGGTTCTAGCAACACACTGAGAGTCGCTGCACCAGTAGAAAAATTTGCATTTTTCGCAGCCACAATTCTGCCATAATAATGCCAGATATTACCTGGTACATACTTGGCAAGATTTGTTTTTAGGTAGACTTGAATGAACTCTGAAGAGGGGACAGGTTGATTTAATTCTCGAAGAACCCAAGTCCATACCCAACCTGCCCAAGTGTGAGCTAGTAAAGTGACACCTGTGGCGATCACAAGAATTGCCCATCCTACTGCATCAATGTGAATATTAGCGATTTCTTGCCAGTTATCTTTAAAGGCTTTTGCCAGAAAATACAATGTTCCACCTAAAATTAGCCAGCGTAAAATTTGCTTCATTACTTTGTGATTTTAATTGATAATTTAGTCTAATAAATGAATCATAGGTTAAATCAGCTACATAACCCAAGATTTTCAGCAAAAATTCTAAAAAAAATAGTCAATTTATGTAACTCTTTTAACTAACGTTTATAATTAAAAAATAAAAATAATTAAAAAATAGAAAAATAAGATATTCCATTTTTTACTGGTTAAAAACCGTAGTAAAAATGAATAACTAAATATTCATGTACTAATCAAATAAATTTGAACTAACACAAACAATGAAAAGCTAATTATAGTAACTTATATCTTTCTAAAGTTAGATAGTAAGAGCAATAACGTGCTTGAAAATATGTGACTTTTGCTAGAGGCATTATATCCTCTTGCCTTTGTAGTCTTAGAAATTGTTGGTCAAATATTTAGAAAATTCAAACAAGCAATAAAAATGTCACTGCTCAACAGAGCTGGTAAGCAAAGATTTTTGCTTGCTGGGAATATTTATTGTTGTTTGTAATTGCAAGGAGGAAGCGATGAAAAGTTTAGGTTCTTTTATAAAAAAGCTCCGATTGCGCCAAATTGTAACCGTATTTTTAGCAGGTTTATTGTTGATAGTAAGTACGGCTTGTGGTGCTCCGGCAAATAATCAGGGTGCAAATCCAAACAATCCTGCTGTACAAGCTGGTGGCGCAAATAATCCCTATAAAGGTGGTGGGGACAAATATACGAACCAGAAAATGTCCAAGTCTGGACTCGACGATCAAGCTAGCTTACAACTCAATTCACAATCGTTAGTTGCCTCCAGTGTTAACAAAGAAGTGAAACTTTACCCTGGTGCTGAAACCCCAGAAGGTAGAGCTTACAAGGAAGCAGAATTGCCTCTGAAAACTGAGAAAAACATACAGCAGCCAGAACCAGGTGGTTTAATTCAGCGTGAACCTGATATACGCGAACGAGCTCAAGACAGACTTGAGACTGTTGGCAAAGCCTTTCAAGAAGCTTCCGGCTTTTTAAAAGATAAGGCAGACGAAGCTGCAGCTAGACCTGAATTGCAAAAAAATCCAGCAGTGGGCAAATAGAAGCCATTTTTTGGATTTAGTGATTCAGACTGAAGCACCACGTTAGTTCTTAGTTCATCTTTGACATCATACAAACACAAGGAGTCACACTGTGAAAAAAGTTTTTGCTTTGTTAAAAAACGTTCGTCCAATTAAACTTTTCACAGCTTTTGTAGCAGGAATGATCCTGTTTTTTACACAGGCTTGTAATTCCGTGGCTGCAACTGCGCCTCGTCAAACTGTAGGCGAGCAATCTGCACCCCCTAATTCTGAAATATACGTTCCGAAAGGAACTAATGTGCTTTCTCCCAATGAAGGTGGAGCAAATAACTTTAGTGATGTTGATCCCAGAACCCGAGGAGCCAATGTAAAAGCTAGATCTGAGGCTCTTAAAGATAATGCAGAACAACACCTCCAGTACCGTTCGGGTAACGTAGGAGAAAACGCTCGCCGTGTGTTAGAGGATAGAGGAGATATCGGCAAGAGTCTTCAAGAGCGTGCTGGAGACATCAAAGAAAAAACTCAAAGCTCTGCTGAAGATTTTGCACGAGGAACCCGCAAAGGAATTGAAAATATCCAAGAAAATACCAGCGATGCAGCTCGGAATTTGACAAGAAATGCTCAAAGTGCCGCTGAAGACACAAAATTCAATGCTCAACGTACTGCTGATAAAGCAGGCTCAAATGTCAATCAAGTAGCAAGAAGCGCTCAACGTAATTTGGAAAAGGCTGGTAACGCCATCAAGGATGCTGTTGATTAATTAATCATCTAGACGAAAAAAGCCCACCTCCGTGGGCTTTTTTGCTATTCATCTGCATTTTCTCACTTGCGCCAATGTGGTCATACCATTTCACGAAAATCTTGATACAAATTATTTTTTCTCTTCCTCTGCTTCCCCTGCCTACTTATGCGTATCAACCTTAAAGTGAAACGGTATTACGGGTGGGATTTCATTTTTTGCGTGTGCCAATTGTCCAGTCCTAGGCGCTGAATTTCTCGCCAAGAGATATTATGTTTTCGCGCTAGTTCTGCGCAGTCTTCGTATTCTGGCTGCACGTTAGCTATCACTTTCTCGTTTTCCGATCCAGTCCATGCAACTTTGACGTGTATAACACCATATTCAGTTTCTACTTGTTGAATTTCCCGTTGGAGAATAGCACGTTGCTGAGTCGAGCGACGAATTCCCAAAGTTGTGGTTTCTCGAAATAAAATCGCTTCACATTTGTCTAAATTTTCTGGATAACAGATGACTGTCAGCAAAATTCCTGGGCGAGATTTTTTCATACCCACAGACTGAGTGAAAACATCCAATGCACCAGCATTAAATAATACGTCAAACACATAGCCTATTGCCTGCGGATTCAAGTCATCAATTTGGGTTTCTAAAACTGAAACGGTTTCTAAAGTCGGGCTAGTGTCGTGAGCAAAGGATTTTGTTGCAGATGCAGCAGATGAATTCTCTGTAACATTCGTTGCCTCACCCAGCCACAGGCGGAGAATATTCGACATGGGTAAATGAATCGTACCAGCTCCTAGTCCCACTTGTTTAATGGTCATTGGGGGTGGAGAACCAAAGTCTACAGCAAGAGTGGTTGCGATCGCCGCTCCGGTTGGTGTTACCATTTCTCGTTCTATGCCGTTACTATAAACTGGACACCCGCGCATTTCCCACAACTTCAAGACTGCTGGTACTGGGACTGCCATCTGACCATGCGCTGCCCGCACTGTTCCCCCACCAGTTGGTAGCGGCGAGCAGTACAGCAAAGGGAATCCTTGATGATTGCTCTCGATCCCCAACCAATCTAAACCTAGGCAAGTGCCAACAATATCTACAATCGCATCAACGGCACCCACTTCATGAAAATGAACTTTTTCTGGCAAAATACCATGTACTGCCCCTTCTGCAATTGCTAGTTGCCGGAATACTGCCAAACTCCAAGCTTCTGCTCGTGATGGCAAACCAGCTTTAAGAATCATCTGCTCAATTTCTGGCAAATGACGTCCGTGATGATGACTGTGTTCGTGGTCATGGTGATGATGGTGCTTCACTAAATCCACATGAACTTTAGTAGCTTGCTGACCATTACGGTGAACAAGTTCTGCTCTCAATTGATACTCATGCTCAATCCCTAACCCGTTGAGTTTTTCAGTTAAATACTCCAAGGGAACACCCAAACTAACCACGGCTCCCAGACACATATCACCGGAAATACCCGTCGGACATTGAAGATAAGCAAGTTTAGTCATACATTTAGTCAATAGTCAGTTGTCAATGATTGTGAGTTGTTAGTGAGCTAGTATGTTGCGGTGAAACCAGTACCGCAGTTTCTTAAGTCGGGAACTGGCGTAAGCGCAAAGCGCACGCCTTCGGCGAACGCGGAGCGTATCCGCACCGATTCACCCGAACGCGAGTGCGTCTCTGACAGAAGAAGGGCGTAAGCGCAAAGCTTGCCACAAGCATACGTGCAGCGTCTGCGTACCTCCTGTGTCCTAAGGCTTGTCCTTCTCCTGCCGGAGAGGCTGCACTAACGGACACGTCTATGGCTGGCGCCAAACGGAGGAACTATACGCTAACAACGCAGCTGGGCGGGCTCAAGAGAAACCCGAAGAGTTGTCAGCTGTCAAAATGTACCACTAACTCCTAACCTCTTCTCCCACTTTTATGGCAAAAATTTTCCAAGTCCATCCTGATAATCCCCAACTCCGGCGTATAGAGGAAATACAAGCAGCACTGCAACGTGGCGCAGTGATGCTTTACCCAACGGATACAGTCTATGCGATTGGTTGTGATTTGAATGTTAAGTCGGCAGTAGAGCGAGTGCGGCAAATTAAACAGCTGGCGAATGATAAACCACTGACCTTTTTATGTCCCTCGCTTTCTAATGTAGCAACTTACGCTTACGTAAGCGACATAGCTTATCGGATTATGAAAAGCCTAATTCCAGGTCCGTACACGTTTTTGTTACCTGCCACCAAGTTGGTGCCACGACTGGTACAAAATCCCAAGCGGAAAACGACTGGAATTAGAGTGCCAAATCATACTGTATGTATAACATTATTGTCAGCGCTGGCAAATCCAATTATTTCAACTTCGGCACATTTACCACCGGATAACGAGATAGATGATGAGTCCAATGGGATAAAACCGCAACCTTACCTATCGCGGATAGAGCTGTTTGACCGTTTGGACAAATTGGTAGATGTGATTGTGGATACAGGCGAGGAACCCAAATATGAAGTTTCTACTATTTTGGACATGACAGGAGAAAGACCAATTATTGTCCGGCAGGGTTTAGGCTGGGAAAGAGCAGCAGCATGGTTATAAAGATTATAAATCACACGCTCAGCCGTCAATTTCGGAAACAGAGCCTAAAATCCTCCAGTTTTCGGATTGTCATACCTTCAAGGGTGGGAGCAAGTATGACTTGAATCGCGAGAAGCGGAGGAGCAGAAAGGGTTTGGGATAATTTTGGGTTCTGGCAGGTATCCATATGCCAGTCACTTTTGAGTGGCTGATGAAAAAACCGACACATTACTCACACTGTAACTTTTTCAGTTCTTTTACAGTCATATGTGTGAGCAGTGCTGACGGCGACTCTTCATGGATAAAAACCATGTGAGAGATTCGCCTACTAAGGCTTGCCTTGGTGGTGCTGTCTCTGCGTTGTCTACGGTGCAATACCACTTCTAGAAAAGTCATGGAAGCAAACCTCGCTCATCTAGCCACGTCTACACCCTCTTTCAACTGCCACGTTTCGGCTGAACAATTGCAAGCTCCCAGTGCTGATGCTCTGGTGCAACTGCTATGTAAGGAAATACAAGCTCAGGTAAAAGCAACGCCCAAGGGCGTGCAAGCTGTAGCCAAGCGCATAGCGAAAGAAGTGGAACGCATCTGCAACAAAAGCTCTCGCATCCAAACTTCAGGGCAAATTAAGTCTTGGCTGGTTAATCTGGCAAGGCATCGTTTACAAAAATGCCTGCGTTATTATCAATTAGGTTCCAAAAAAGGTCGCGTAGAATTACATAGCCATCTAGGTGCTATGGTTTACCGTCACATTGTCACATCAAGTTCCGATTTAGGGTTTGAAGCTCGTTATAACCTAATTGAAGATTTCTTACAAGCATTCTATCTGGAAGCTATCAAGGCTTTCCGGCGAGAAAACGAACTACCAGAGGATTACACTCCGCGCACTCAATTGGAACTCGCAGAGTACATGGCATTTACAGAGCAATATGCCAAGCGCCGTATTAATTTACCAGGCGGTGCCAATCAGCAATTGATTATCTTACGTGCCCAAGGTTTTGCCCGTCGTTTACCTCAAGAAACAACGGTAGATATTGAACAAGCTGTCGAGTCTGCTAAGACTGAAGAAGCAGAATTTTATCAGCGCCATTCAGCGGTTCAACAAGTGCGCTCCCAGATGATAGCACAATCTAACTTTGACCCTGCTGAAGAGTCCGAGCGCGATCGCGTCATTTCAGAATTAGTCAAATATCTAGAAGCTCAAGGTCAATCTGATTGCATAGATTATCTATCATTAAAACTTCAAGACCTTTCAGCACCAGAAATTGATAAGATTTTAGGTCTGACGAGCCGCCAGCGTGATTATCTGCAACAGCGTTTTAAATATCATGTCGAAAAGTTCGCCAAGCAACACCAGTGGCAGTTGGTACATCAATGGTTGGGTGCAGGGCTAGAGCATAAGTTGGGTTTATCCTCCCAGCAGTGGGAAAGGTTTTTGACTCAACTTTCTGAACAGCAACGACAAATTTTGCAACTAAAAACTGCAAAACACAGTGATCAAGCGATCGCCAAAACAATCAAATGCACCCCCAAACAGCTTCAAAAGCGCTGGACTCAAATGTTAGAACTTGCCTGGTCTATCCGCAACAGTAACAACGAAATACAGCTAGGCTAAAGCCGTGGTAAATTGTATTACTAATTAAAGTAATATTGTCCAATTTTCCAGATTTTATCCTATTTGTTGAAATGTTAAATATAAATTATTTTTCCTCCCTAAAACAAACAAAAGATTTCTCCTTGTCCTAGAAAGGTTTCTGCCTTCTGTTCTCTTAATCCATACTAATAGAGGAGAGTTATGTGGGGACGAAGGAGAAGTATAAAGGTTAAAAATTTATCAAATTTTGCAGCAAAAAGTGAATGAGTTTTAGGGTAGGAACTATACTAAATTATTTTTTCACAAATTTTAGGAGAGGTCTTTAGTAAGAATTTCTTGATTTTTAGCAAAGATATAATTAATATCAAGTTTTTATTAATACATTTGTATTAAATACGTATGTACCATTTTGGATTCTTTTCTACATATTAGTGTCCTAAATCAAAAATTCATGTTAAGTAACTAACCATTTTCTATTGCTTCCATGAAATCCTAGAATTTAGGGCAGATGGTAGTAGGAAACAAAATGGCTAGGACTCAAGGCGCAAGGGCAAATAAGTCTGGTGAGATTTTAGAAAGTCATGTAGAAACCACCTTAAGGGCACATGATTATTTTCAAGTATCTTCCCAAAGACCTAAAAAACTGCAAAGAGATTTTCTTCTAAATTCTATTTTTTTACCAAAACGTTATGCTAAGCAAGTCTATATAGGAACTGGAATTTATCAAACTGACGTTTATGTAGACTTTTACGTTGTGGGATTATCTGCTATGCCATCTGGTCTAATTATTGAGTGTAAATGGCAGGAAAGCGGTGGTTCCGTTGATGAAAAATTTCCTTACCTGAACTTAAACATTCAGCACTCTTACCCTGCTCCAACTATTATCGTTATCGGTGGGGAGGGGATGAGAGAAGGAGCAATAGATTGGCTAAAAGCAAGAGTGACTGACAATCACAACTTGTTAGGAGTTCATAGCTTAGATAGATTTATTGCTTGGGCAAATAAACATCTTTAGTAAGAAGTAATTAATAACTCGTAAATCATACCTCGCTTTTTTATGTTAGAGTTGATAGAGCGTGATGCTTCTATTAAATAGATATTAAAGTTGATTTCGGTGTAAATTTTTCTAATAAATTCACAATTTGAGTTGCATACCATAACTTTGACACCACGACTTGCCAGGCTTGCGCAAGTATCTCTCAAACGTTTTTGGTCTTTTTCATTAAAAGAATTGCGATTGTAAGCTGTGAAGTAGCTGGTGTTACTAATAGGATAATAAGGAGGGTCAAAGAAGACAAAATCATCGCTGCTTTTTGCATCCCTCACTGCTTCTGCAAAATCTGCCTGTTGAATATCAGTCCATTGCAATGCTTTGGATGCTGAGCGCAGTAAATCTTCTTGACAAATTTTAGGATTTTCGTACCTACCTAATGGCACATTGAATTTCCCTTGAGAGTTGACGCGATAAAGCCCATTAAAACAAGTTTTATTAAGATAAATAAGACGTGATGCTTGTTGTATATCAGTCTCCCCAGAGGTTGCACGTACCTTATAGTAATGCTCCTTTTTATTTTGATTGTGTTGGCGTTCATGCTCTTTGAGAAGATTGATTAACTCATCAACTCGATTTTTTACACAAAGATAAGTAGTAATTAATTCTGAATTAATATCAGTCAAAATAGCTTTAGTTGGTTGATGGTAGTGCAAGTAGAAAAAAACAGCACCACCACCTAGAAAAGGCTCATAGTAAGTTTTGAAATCTGCAGGGAAATAGGGAATGTATTGTTGAATTAACCTACTTTTTCCCCCAGCCCATTTTAAAAATGGACGTGCTAAGTGTTGCTTGGGAATTTCACTCAACATTTAATAAAAATTTTACTGAATAGTTCAAGCTATGATAATTGATGAATTATACATTATATTAAATAAGTTCTTTGCTAACATATAGATTACAATTAAAATAAAAAAAGTTATCAAAACAAACGTATCGTGTATAACAAGGTAGCTTAAATCTAAATGTTTGACGGATTTTGGAATAACGTTCTACGTTACTGCCGCTATTTCGTGACAACACTCCTAGGTGTGTTCTTGAATGCTATTGCACCCTTGGTACCACTTTTTAAACGCCCAGTCACCTTAATAGCTATTTTGGGCTTATTTGCAGGTACTCTCGTCTTCGTCAGTTTGACGCTGCGTGCAATGCTTGGCTTGAGTACAATTTAGACTATGACTGTAGTGGGAGGTGTACTCCCCTAGTAAAGTCGTATTTATGTAGTATGTATTACATCCTCTGTGAGGAGGCGAATTTTATGGCTACAAATCGCCGCGTTTCCCGCGTTGCTGAATTAATAAAACGGGAAGTTAGCCAAATGTTGCTCAACGGCATCAAGGATGATCGTGTGGGAACAGGAATGGTGAGTGTTACTGACGTTGATGTGTCTGGAGATTTGCAACACGCAAAAATCTACGTCAGCATCTATGGCACAGAGGAAGCCAAAGCAGAAACAATGGCTGGGTTAAAGTCGGCAACAGGTTACGTCCGCAGTGAACTCGGTGCGCGGGTGCGTTTGCGTCGCACACCGGAGGTGGTGTTTATCGAAGACCGATCTATAGAACGCGGTACTAAGGTGCTGACACTCCTAAATCAACTTAGGCATGAACGTCAGCCAGAAAGTCTGGCACAAGAAAATGAGGACACCTTCAAAGAAGAGGAAAAATCGTCTTGGGAAGATTAAGTAACGTAAACAACAATTAATGAACGTAGGTCAGCCAAGCGTTTTACAGACGTGACTATGTCGCGTCTGATTAAATATGCCTAATACATAGTTCAGGAATAGGGTAGTTAAAATATACTCTCCATATTCACTTGTCCTTTTATGCCTAGTCCAAAATATCTGTAATAAACCTCTTGCACGAATGCAAAACCTGCCCTTATCCCCCCTGTGAGGGCAAATATTCATGTAAAAAGTCTAATGAGTTGACAAGCTAATGAGTTGACAAGGTGGGGGGTCTTGGGTATGGTACAAATTCATTTCTCTACACCTAACATAGGCACAATACTTGTTGCTTCTGTAACCTGAACCTTACCCATCAATCTCTTTTTATATAAGTCCACTGCTTGTTGTGTTGGGTTTTTCCGTTGTGAATGCCGTACCTTATGAACTGCTTATGCTGCCCGATATTGATAAACTCTCCCTCGCTGAACAGGTAGCCCAGATGGTAGTTGTTCGTGCCTCTGGTTTTTTATTTGATCACCAAATTCAGTATCCTGTTTGGGAACCACCAGCAGCGACACTCCAACACTGGGTGCAGGATTTGGGCGTTGGTGGAGTGATTTTACTGGGGGCTAGTGCTGGAGAATTAGCGATCAGAACACAACAATTACAAAATTGGGCGAAAATTCCTTTACTTGTTGCTGCTGATATCGAAGAAGGTGTTGGACAGCGCTTTGGAGGAGCAACTTGGTTTGCGCCACCAATGGCACTGAGCGCTATTTTCCGCAAAGATCAAAAGCTGGGTTTGCATTATGCAGAAAAAATGGGAGCGATCACAGCAAAAGAAGCCTTAGCCATTGGCATTAACTGGGTGCTTGCTCCTGTGGTGGATGTAAACAACAATTCTGACAACCCTGTTATTAATGTTCGCGCCTTTGGCGAAACTCCTGATGAGGTTAGTCAGTTGGCTTGCGCCTTTATTTCTGGTGCAAAAACTCATCCTGTCTTGACAACAGCAAAGCATTTCCCTGGACATGGTGATACTGCTGTTGATTCTCATCTGGATTTGCCAGTCATTCCACACTCAGTCAATCGACTGGCAGAAGTGGAACTGCCACCTTTTACTGCTGCGATCGCAGCAGGTGTGGACACAGTCATGAGCGCTCACCTACTGATTCCCAGTTTGGATGCAGAACTACCAGCAACCCTATCACACAAGATATTAACAGGGCAGTTGCGCCAAAAATTAGGATTTGAAGGATTGATTACCACAGATGCCTTAGTGATGGGTGCTATTGCCAATCGTTATGGAGCAAACGAAGCTCCTGTCATGGCAATAGAAGCAGGTGCTGATATTTTGTTAATGCCTGTTGAACCAGCAGGGGCTATCAACGCTGTGTGTACGGCGGTTGAAAGTGGTCGGCTTTCGCGATCGCGCATTCGTGAGTCTGTTGAGCGTATTTGGCAAGCAAAGAGCAAAATTTCCTGTGAATCAGTCAGCACCACAGCCTTTGTTGAGCATACAGCAGGACATGATGCTCTCAACACCGCTGCTGAGATTTTGCAGCATAGTCAAATGATTCATAACTCTCCATCAGCATTAGAGAAACTCATAAATGCAATAAAAGTTAATAATGTTCAGGAGACCGTTTTACGCAACCTAATTTTGATTGATGACGTATTTTTATGTGATTTTTTGAACAAACTTTCCCCAGCAATAACACTGCCGATAGAAATGGGCTACAAAACTCAAATTATTGATTGCCATACTCAAGACCTTAGTCACTTAGAGGCAAATTGTCCTACTTTGTTACAGATGTTTATTCGAGGAAATCCATTTCGCGGAAGTGCAGGACTGACTAGAGCAGCAGAAGACTTATTTAAGAAATTGTTAACAACTAGAAACTTACAAGCTTTTGTATTGTACGGTAGCCCTTATGTTTTGCAGCAGTTTATACCCTTACTCCAGGCAGATATCCCAGGTGTGTTTTCCTATGGACAAATGCCAGCAGCACAAGAGCGTGCTCTACGTACCTTGTTTAGCATGTAACTCATCTGTTTGGTAAAGACTTTTCGTCTCGCAAAACTGTGCTGAAACTAGTAACTGCCGATAAGAGACTGATACCAAGCAAGTCTCTTAACAACAATAAGCAGGATAAATCAACTCCCCTGACTTGTTTGTATGCCATACAATATAAGTAAATGTCAGGATTCGTTGATTTTTTTAATATTTCTTCACATAATTTGAGGATGTGTAGCGTCAAAATGAAATTAGTTCCGTATATAAAACTACAAAACCCCAGCGACTAGGTTTCTATTACTATCAATGTTCGTTCCTAACGAATTTTGGGAATACTACTTACGTGTTAAATTGTGAGCAAAAACCATGAGTGTGAATACGGTGCCTTCTATCAGTTACTACTCTCTAGACGTCATACAAGATGAAGCACGCCGACTGGTGCAAAAGGGATTGGTGAGCAGACAGCAGCCAATTTATACCTTGTGCCAATATATCCCGGCTAGAGAGTGGGTATGCATTGAATGCGAACTGGAAAAGTGTGATTTTTTGCTACGCGATCGCATTGCTGATCTAATTGGTCGGGAAGAGTGGGAAAACGACTAATCAATTTTTGATTTTGGAGTGGGAAGTTATTTTGGATGAATGGATTAGACAAAAAGACATCTCATACTTAATTACAAGGACAATCTCTGCTTTTTATGAACCTTTCCCAGTCCGAAATCTGAAATATCCCATCTTCTATTGATACAAAAGTGTTTTCTGGAAATTTTAGGCTAGATCCGCTTTGCAGCCATTCGTAGAATCCATATAGAAAGTGTGGTTGTATATCGCGTGTCAACAGTCTGGGGTGTGAATACCATATTTAGGCGTGTTGATTCCGGAGCAGTTCAATATTGAACTGCTCCGGTTATTTTTAGGAATTTTTGATCTAGAAAGGCAGAGGGTAGTCCCGATGAGACAAGTTTCACCGCCAGCCATGAAAATGTCTTTCTCCTACACCCCTACACCCACTTTCAAGTCAGAAGGAATAATGTGTGAGTAAGTTACCCGGCATATTCCAGATACTGGTTAATGTCTTCAAGGACTCTGGTCAGTTCAGCTTCTGTAGTCAAGCGAATAGTCGCATCTCGGATGGTTAAAAGGACTTTGGCAGCAAAGGGAGTAGGCCAGATATTGGGATTACAGAAAATTTCTAAAAACACCTCTCCGGTGTAACGATACTCCATTGGACGCTGGGGACTGGGTTTGCCACCAGGGGAGGTTTTAGCGGCAACAGCTTTGAGACTTTGCATCAATTCATTCAGCGCTGCTTTTAATTCCTGTGCTGCTTGGGGTGAAAAACTAAAGGAGACAGAACCTTCTACTAGGTTCAATGTCAGATGGTTGGACATGAGTTCTTTATCAAAACATCTTGCTACATATACCATTCTCCTTGGAATGCACCATATCAGTTCTACCTGCTCCTGGTGCTTCAACCTGAATTAGATAAGGATTTGAAACATTTTTTTGATGTTTTAAGCTTTACATTAAAAGTCATAAAACAGCATAAAAAAATACTTTATGGCTCCAGACAACCGCGCCACAGTACGAAAAGTTTTAATTATTACCCTACTGCTTAACATATTTGTAATGGTATTTAAAGCTGTAATTGGGTCGCTGACAGGTTCTCTCAGCTTACTGGCTGATGCTTTGCATAGTGTGACTGATAGTGCGAATAACATTTTAGGATTGATTGCCAGTCGGTTTTCTTCTCCAACGCCGGATCGCGAGCATCCCTACGGGCACCTAAAATTTGAAGCAGTAGGTGCATTGGGAATTTCTGCTTTTTTGGGTATAGCCTGCTTTGAAATTCTCCAAGGGGCTGTTGAACGAATCATCAATGGTGGTAAACCTGTGAGAATATCACCACCAGAGTTGTGGCTACTACTCATTGTATTAGGCGTGAATATTTTCGTTACCTTTTACGAACGTAGTGTGGGACAGCGGGTCAAAAGCCCAATTTTGATTGCTGACGCTAAGCACACTATGAGCGATATCTGGGTGACAATTTCTGTCATTGCTGGTTTAATTGGCGTGTCGCTGGGCTTTACGTGGCTGGATTTAGTTTTGGCTTTTCCAGTGGCTTTGTTGGTATTCTGGAGTGGCTGGACAGTTTTAAAAGACAATTTACCTTGGCTGGTTGACGAAATGGTGATTGCACCAGAAACCATTCATGCGATCGCCCTTTGTGTTCCTGGAGTCGTCAACTGCCACGATATTGCCTCTCGCGGTATTCTTGGTCGCCAAGTCTTTATCGAAATGCATTTAATTGTGGATGCACCTGACGTGGAAACGGCACACCGCATCACTGAGGAAGTCGAACAACAACTAGAAGAACGCTTCAGCCCAGTCAGAATTTTGATCCATGTAGAACCACCTACCTACCAGTCCAACCAAATTTCTTTCTAGCCTTGACGAGAAGCAACCAAGTTGACCACAACCGCCACCAACTCCCCAGGAGCTACGGGTTTAGCAACATGAGTTTGAAAGCCAGCTTCTAAAGCACGAGCACGGTCTTCACTATCAGCATATGCCGTTAGTGCCACTGCTGGCACGCTTCCACCTGTATCTGCACCGAGGGTACGGACCTTGCGTATAAGAGTGTAACCATCTTCCCCAGGCATACCAATATCACAAACTAAGACATGGGGTCGCAACTGGGGTAGCAGTTCTAAAGTCTCTGCTGACGATGCTACCGCCGTGACGTTGGCTCCATCTCCTTCTAGGACAGTGGAAACATAAAAACGGCTATCATCATCGTCATCCACTACAAGGACTTGTACACCAGCTAGGGGTAGAGGAGGTTGCGTAGCATCTCCATTCGCGTCGGGGCAGATAGAGTTCTCTCTAATCATCTTCCTTAATTACCGTTGACGCTTCAAAGTAAAGTATGCGGTTATGGTCTTGGATGACTAGCTGCACATTGATATCTAGTGGCTATGCAAAGAAGTCACTTTTCTTTAGATATCAACTTTTCTGTTACATTATGCTTATTTTACAACGGATTTACCTATTTTATTTTGCTAGTTATAAATTGCCATTGCACCTGATTTTTCCCTGGACAATGACAATCCGCCTGAATTTTTTAGCCCGCATAAGCGGGCTTTTGTAGCTGCGGCAACCATCTAGTCTTCTAAACTATGGGGTCTTCATAGGTTTTTTCTTTCAATTCTAAAACTCTACTACTCCCATTCAATGGTTCCAGGCGGCTTAGAGGTGATATCATAAACCACCCGGTTAACGCCTTTTACCTCATTTACAATCCGATTGGAAATGGTTTCCAGGACATCGTAAGGCACGCGTGCCCAGTCAGCGGTCATACCATCTTCACTGGTCACAATTCGTAAAACAATAGGGTAAGCATAAGTCCGTTGGTCACCCATAACACCAACACTGCGAATTGGCAGTAACACAGCAAATGCTTGCCAGTAGTCGTGGTATAAACCTCGCTGGTTAATTTCTTGACGCACAATCAAGTCAGCGTCGCGTAAAATATTTAACCTTTCAGAAGTAATTTCACCTATAATACGAATTGCTAAACCAGGTCCTGGGAAAGGATGTCGTTGCACAATTTCTTCTGGCAAGCCAATAGAACGTCCTACTTTACGGACTTCATCCTTGAACAGTTTCCGTAATGGCTCTACCAATTTGAATCGTAGGTCTTTGGGTAATCCACCAACGTTATGATGGCTTTTGATTTTCACTGCTACCCGTTCCCCAGTTTGAGGATCAACGTTGGTATCAGCAGATTCAATAACATCTGGATAAAGTGTGCCTTGTGCCAGATAATCAAAAGGTCCAAGGCTTTTCGAGGTTTCCTCAAAAACACTTATAAATTCGTGTCCTATAATACGACGCTTTTCTTCAGGATCAGTGATGCCAGAAAGCGCAGAAAGGAAACGTTCCCTCGCATTGACGTACTCTACTGGAATATGAAACTGTTCTTGGAAAAGTTTGAGCAATCGCTCTGGCTCATACTTACGCATAAAGCCTTGGTCAATAAATACACAAGTCAACTGGTCGCCAATTGCTTTATGCAGCAAGAATGCTAACGTAGAAGAATCAACTCCGCCAGAAAGAGCCAACAGTACCCGTTTCTCGCCGACTTTGGCGCGAATCTCTCGAATGGCTTCTTCAACAAAAGCAGCAGTTGTCCAGGTAGGTTCACACTCGCAGATATGGTAGACAAAGTTACGGATTAAAGCTAGACCACCAATAGAATGCACGACTTCTGGATGGAACTGGACGCCGTAGAGTTTCTTCTCGTGATGAGCAATAGCTGCACAGGGAGTATTTTCTGTGTGTGCCAGCAATTCAAACCCTTCAGGCATCTGAGTGACTGAATCTCTGTGACTCATCCACATCGTAGTACCATCTTCAACGTTGGTAAGCAGATCTGTGGGATCATCTATATATAATGACGCCTTGCCATACTCACCTCGATCAGACTTTGCGACTTCCCCGCCCAGATTTTGCACCATCAGTTGCATACCGTAGCACACACCCAGAATCGGAATTCCCATATTCCAGATTTCTGGGTCACAATGGGGAGCGCCACTGTCATAAACTGAGTTGGGACCTCCAGAAAAGATAATCCCTTTGGGATTGAGTTGACGTAATTGTTCAGCCGTGGTGCGATAAGAAAGGACTTCAGAGTATACTTGAGTTTCACGAATTCGGCGGGCAATCAGTTCAGAGTACTGAGAACCGAAATCGAGAATCAGAATCATTTGTCGATTAAGCTGCCCCCAAGATTCGACTTTTTCAGGCGCTTGTTCTGTTAGTAGAGTCACCGCAGTATTCATGACAGGGAAGATGTGAGTGTAATGAAAATTTGTCGCTCATCAGAGCAGAAACGATACTATTTCTCTGCGTCGTCAGGCTGTGATGGTAATTATGAACCTTCTCCAAACGCGATCTTGAACGCGTCTGTCTAGCCCATCATATGTGTAAATGGTATTAAGAAGAAAAACTTACTCTAGAGTGGTAAAAAATTATAGCTTGATTGTCATTTCTTAAGATTATTCATATTAACTTAACATAATTTTGCCATTGTCATACAAGCGGTTTTGCTTTTTACAACAATTTGAAGCTCGTGCTTTGAGCGGTGGCTCACCGTTATCTTACTCTAAGACGACAAAGCTAGTGGCAGGTATGTTTTGTTTCTCCACCCGTATGATTTTTCATCAACTTGCATAAGCCAGAATGATATTTTTTAGACTCTGACTTGTGACAATAAGACTTGCATTTCATCCCAAGAAAGCCCTTGTTGGATGTAACGGGGTGCTTCCGGATTATAAGGACTCGCTACGCGGTCAATTTTGAGAATGACTGCCTCATCTGGTAGCACAGGTACATCGGGATCAAATGCGGTTGAGCGCATCAAAGAACTGGAAAAGCCTTTAAAAATAGCAATTTGGTCTTGCTCATCTGCAATTTCCACGGTGATGAGCAGGACTTCTTGGGGGCGTTTAGTAGTATATTGTTCCAAACGCTTGCTGATAGAACTGTTGATTAAATTTGACATCTTGCATCATGATGAGCTGTCGTCTGCAATAGCTAGAGATGATAATCTCTTTCTCTAAGCTCAAGTCCTCTTGAAAGAACTAAGCACTTTGACTTATCTTGATTTTTAGTCCATTTTAGTAGACTCAAACCATTCTTCACCGAGTTTTCACTCGGCTGTGGTGATGATACTCAATTAAGAATATTACGTAGAGACCAGTTCCCTCAACACTCATTGCTCGTTACTCAGGACTGTATTTACGAAAAATGCATAAATGTTTGGCTACTGGGGTGAAGCTGAACGTCCTTGCTTACCTAGTTTAACCAGGACAAAGTAACTTAAGTAAAGCACATAAATAATTAAACCAATGATACCAAGAAAGCCGAGAAATGCTGGTTTGCTATTGGGATGGAAATACTCTTTAAACAGTAACGGTGCCTCTAACCAAACGCGACAATAGGGAGTCGCGATCGCTGTTTCGGAAAAAGCACAAACTACAAAAGGTATGGAGGCAAGCGCGCCTAAAATACAATAGACAGTCGTAGCCCAACGCCATGAGGTAAAAAGCAACTTGAGGGGTCCATTTGCCTGATACTCAATCTCATCGTTGAGATCTACCCAAAACCATAGTGAGATTGGTATCAACACCCGAGCCATCAACCCTGAGATAAAACTAACTCCAAAGCCTCCAATCATCAAGTAGATCGTGATTGCCAGCAAACTTGCTACTCGCCAGTAAATCATGAGCAATCGTTGTATCGCTTCTGCTTTTTGCACAAATGCCCAAATGAGTAGAATTATGGGAATAATCACCGTGAATAGCACTGCCAATCGGTAGTCTATCCAAACAAAAGGGCGAAACCAAACTTCATTATTCATAGTTTTTTAGATGATAAATCAAGAACTATAGTGAATAGTCAATAGGTATATGATAATGGGTATATGATATTAACCATTGACCTTAAACTATCTTCTCATCTCTTTATTAATAAGCTTCTAAAGAAAGAAACAGCCCTTCATATTGATGGAGGATGACAAGAAAATCTCACCCGCTACCCGCATTTCCCATCTTCTACAGAGAATGAAATAAGGTTGGAGTGAGATTTTGTTCTAAAACGCAAGATCCTCAGTCAGAAAATTCTGGTTACTTGCAAACCAGCCATGAATAAAAATGTTAGGCGAATCTATTTTTAGTCGTAAACCCTGCACTCATCTGCCTCGGGGTTAGCATCACAGTACTGCTCAAGAGATGTTTTGGGTTTGGCTTGCTTTTGGTGAGAAGCTTCAGCTTGTAATTCTTCTACTGCATCCCAAGCCGCTGCACACTCAGGAGAGTTGCTACCTGTGACATCGCAGACAGCACGAGCTTGTTCAACTTCTTGTTCGATTTGGTCTTGAATGTTGCTCATTTCCCTAGTCTTGTTGTGTGTTTTCAATACAAGTATAGAAAAAATTCAAAAATGACAGTTTTTTTCACTATCACCCCCTATTCTACTGTTGTTTCCCTAAAATTAGTTTTACCAACAAATAGGGTTACATTACCTAACTAATACACTAAACTGTACCAATCGTACCCTGTTTACCTTTATCTTTTAAGATTTTCCAGAATACTTAGTGGAACATAAATTATACAATATTTGTAGACGCAAGTAGTAGGGGATAAAAGCCGTATCTTCCTGATGTGGACTGGTGACGAGAGTGAGAATACAAATCAATTGCATGAACTTGTGTAGGATGCAAATAGTATTCCATAAGATAAAAATTAAAAAACAATTAGCATAGAAAAAGAAAGAGTGTAAAACTCATGGCAGACCAAATGCAGTGGGCAAATGCCCTATCAACCCGTCCTTCTTTGGAAGCAGCTATTGCAGATGTGGTACAGCAGGCTGTCTCGTCGCTAACAGCACCTGCTGATTTAGGGCTGGTATTCATTTCGTCTGCTTTTACAAGTGAGTATTCCCGGTTGTTGCCCCTGCTGGCTGAGCGACTTCGCGTGCCTGTGCTCATTGGTTGTAGTGGTGGGGGTGTTATTGGCACAACTCAGTGTGGAAAAACCCAAGAGTTGGAAGCAGATGCTGCTTTGAGTTTGACTTTAGCTCATCTGCCAGAAGTCAATATTAAAGCTTTTCATATTGATCCAGAAGAAATACCTGACTTAGATAGTCCGCCTGATGATTGGATTGATTTGATAGGTGTGCCACCATCACCTGCACCCCAGTTTATCTTGTTGTCAGGCTCATTTTCATCTAGTATCAACGATTTACTACAAGGAATAGATTTTGCTTACCCTGGGTCAGTCACAGTGGGAGGACAGGCAAGCGGTGGTGGTATGGGAGGTCGACTCGCCTTATTTTACAATGACCAACTGTACACAGAAGGGACAGTGGGAGTCGCTTTGAGTGGCAATATTGTTTTGGAGACCATAGTAGCACAGGGATGCCGACCGATTGGTAAACCCTTCCAGGTGACAAAAGGCGATCGCAACATCATTATGGAACTAGATGAGCGCATACCGCTGATTGTCTTGCGAGATTTGATTGCCAATCTCAGCGAAGAAGACCGGATACTGGCTCAACACTCCCTATTTGTGGGGTTGGCAATGGATGAATTCAAGCAAGATTTACACCAGGGAGACTTTTTAGTTCGGAGCATCCTAGGGGTAGATCCAACAGGTGGGGCAATTGCCATTTCAGACTATGTTCGACCTGGACAGCGCCTGCAATTCCATCTCCGCGATGCCCTAGCTTCTGCTGAAGACTTAGAATTCCTTTTGGATAGGTATCAAGAACAACAATCCTCCGGGACCTCTGCTATTGGTGCGCTCATGTTTTCCTGTCTGGGGCGAGGTGAAGGGCTTTACGGAAAAGCTAACTTTGATTCAGAACTGTTTAAGCGCTACCTCAAAGATATCCCTCTAGCAGGTTTTTTCTGTGGTGGGGAAATTGGTCCTGTGGGTGGCAGTACGTTACTGCATAATTACACCTCAGTCTTTGGAATTTGCCGCGCGAGAAAGGGGGAAGAAAGCAGAGGAGCAGGGTGCAGGGGAGAGGGGAGAGGGAGTTAATGGACGTTAACTCTTATTCTCCCCCGCTCGGGTACTCCCAAGCAAAGCAGGCTCCCCTGCTTCTTCTCTCCCCTCTTCCTTAAAGCAACAACGTAGTATTATTGTCAATAAGGGATGGAATACCGCTAGGGGCGATCGCACCATATGTTTCAAAGTAGCGACGCACTTGTTGAGGAAAATGGGGATAATCAAACAATGCATCGCCATCCGCCATATCTGCCCAGAACTCGCGTAAACTAGGAGCTAGTTCTTTTGCTTGTGACATTGGCAGGTTTAATGGTGGTAGAGTCAGCAATTTGACAAGGAAAGGAAAACTGCGATCGCCCATCCACTCTCTTGATGCGTGTTGTAAGTTAGGAAAATCAGGGACCGACTTGACACGATACGATAAAATTTGCAACCATTCCCTACCGTGATTATCTTTATGAAACTCCAAAATTCTATATGGGTGAGGATAGCTGACTAAAGAACCTGTCGTTATATCGTATATCCCATTAGAATAAGCAACATCTTGAACATGCAGGTGCCCTGTGAACACTAGCCGAACCCCGTGGCGCCTCAGTATCTGCAACAGTTCTGGTGCATTTTCTAACATATAGCGATTTGCGATTGGGTGACGTAATTGATTAGGAAGGTGTTCGACAACGTTGTGATGCACCATCACTAACACTAATTCATCACCAGCCCTTGCTAGAACCTCTTCTAACCATCGTAGCTGTTGACTATCCAAACATCCTATCTGTTGTCCTTGGTCATCAAAAGAGTTAGAGTTCAGACCGATGAGCCTCACTCCCGGCACTAACTGGCAAGTGTAGTAAAGTTGGTCACTATGACCATAACCATACTTACGATAGTAGTGAGGAAAATCCAAGACAGCAATTGATTGCTCATTTGCTTTGACAACGGGAACATCATGATTACCAGGAACAACATAGGCAGGAAAAGGGAGTTGTGCCAAGCGTTTTTGTAACCAAGCATGGTTATCTGGTTCACCATGCTGAGTTAAATCTCCTGGAAGTAAAAGAAAATCTATATCAAGTTGTGTTAAGTGATCCAGTACACTTTCAAATGCAGGGATACTGACTTCTACCAAATGAAAACGACTGGGATGATTCCAGATGGTATGAGGAAGTGCAATGTGTAAATCGCTGACTACAGCAAAACGAAAATTTGAACTCATTGATGGAATAATAATCTTAAAATTAGGGTGTAAAAAGTCTTTTTAAGAAGAGTATAACCCTGACTTCATCATGCTGCGTACTAGTGATTTTGCTTAACATTTATATACATACTACGGTTTGCATTTTTATTTAGGTAGACCTTTTCAAATCAAGAGCTAGATATAAAACAACTTTTACTCCTGACCCTCGCTTCTCAAACATTCAAAATTTGCTCATTCAAAGTTCAAAAAGAAGAAGGGATACAAGCTGACGCATTGTCCCCGAAAAAATTGCGCAGGCAATATGATTGTTGGGAAGAAATATCTAAAATAACTACTATTAAGCTAAGGAGAACTCATTTTGGCAGCGGTCAGAGTCCGTCAACACGTTAACCCACTTTCACAAAAGTATCAAACACCCGCAAGTCCCATCCATTGGGAAAAACTTTATGCTATGCCAAACCAACCACTACACCTAGATATCGGCTGTGCTAGGGGAAGGTTTTTATCAAGCATGGCAAAGATTGAACCTAACTGGAATTTTCTGGGTTTGGAAATTCGGGAACCATTGGTTCTGGAGGCGAACAAGTGGCGGGATGAGTTGGGACTAACAAATCTTCATTATTTGTTCTGCAATGTGAACAACTCGTTGCGATCCCTTTTATCTTCTCTACCCAAAGGAAGTTTACAGCGCGTCACGATTCAATTTCCTGACCCCTGGTTTAAAAACCGCCACGCTAAAAGGCGGATCGTGCAATCAGAATTAGTGACAGAACTATCAGAGTTTCTTGTCCCTGGGGGTATTGTCTTTTTGCAATCGGATATCGAATTTGTTGCGGTGGAAATGTGCGATCGCTTTGCAAATCATCCTGCTTTTCAAAGACTTGGTACAGGAGAATGGCTCCCAGAAAACCCACTACCAGTAGCTACAGAACGGGAAATGGCGACAATAAACAAAGGTGAACCTGTTTATCGCGCGGTGTTTGAAAGAATAAGTTGTTAATGGAGAAACTCGTTTTTTCTCACCGTTACCCCTAAGAATTTTTGTTGAAACTCATAACGACCCACTGCTTCTAATGATAGGAAGGGTGACAGCAAAAGTTGTACCTACACCAATTTCACTGTGAAGTGAAATCTCACCCCCATGTGCTTCTACACATTTTTTTACAATTGCCAGACCCAAGCCAGTACCAGGAATTTTATCCACATTGGACGCACGATAGAAAGGCTTAAATAATCTCTGCTGGTCTTCTTTAGGAATGCCAATTCCCTCGTCTTGTATTTGGAAAACAGCTGTTTTATCCTGAGCAATGAGTTGGAATCTGACTGCACCATCTAATAGCGAATATTTAATAGCATTGCTAAGCAAATTGCCTAAAATATGCCGCAACAGACTTTCATCCCACAACGCCTCGCCCAATTCGCCAACACTAGTAAAAATCAGAGTGAGGTCCTTCTGCTGTATACTCAGTTGAGCTTCTTCAACAAGTTGACGACAAAAATTCTCCAGATTCAGTGGATGAAATTCACTGTAAAGTTTCCCAGACTCGGCTTTACCTATGAATGAAACTTCATCTAATAGCTGAGCTACGTTTTTGATAGCTGAACGAATCAGTTGAAAATGAGAAATTTTTTTCTCTTTCGGTAATCTGTCACCGCTGCTTTGCAGTAATCCCGCAATGAGTTGGATTGTATTGAGGGGACTGCGAATGTCGTGAGACAGCATCGAGACAAATTCGGATTTAAATTGGCTGATTTCTTGGACTTTGACTAGTTCAGCGGTTCGTTCTTGAACCCGAATTTCTAACGTCTCATTGACCGCACGTAATGTTTCTAAAACCTGTTTACGCTCAATTGCATAGCTTAAGGAGCGAACGAGTAAATCTGAATTCACCAGTCGCTTGACAAGATAATCTTGTGCTCCTCGCCGCACTGCCTCAAGGGCTAGTTCATTATCATTAGTATTTGTCAGTACGACAATCGGCAAGCTCGGGGCTAGACGTATCAACGGTGCGAGGGATGCTAGTCCTTCACTATCTGGTAGCGTCAGATCCAACAAGATGACATCGTATGTCCCCCTATTGAGTTCTTGAAGGGCTTCCGCCAATCGCTTGACATGAACAAAACTAAATTCGTGGAACTTGGCTTGCTTCAGAAACTCTTGTAACAATCTAGCTTCTGCCAGGTTGTCCTCAATTAACAAGATTTTTACTGAGTAGCTTACAGCCATGGTCTTGTGGTTTCACCCCCCATTCCTCTATGCATGAAAGTGCCAAGTGCTGGTGGAAAATGAAGAGTAAGGAGTCCACAGTCTCCTTATCTCCTCTACTCCCCCTGCTATCATTCCAATGGCAAAGTGGCAGTTTCCAGCCAGAACTCTTCAATCCCTTTGACTATTTTGAATAGCTGGCTAAGATTACGAGATTTGGTAATGTAGCAATTGACGTGCAAGTCGTAGCTGTGAAAAATATCATCCTCGTTATGTGATGTGGTCAGCACGACTACAGGAATGCGTTTGAGTTTGGGGTCAGCTTTTATCTCCGCCAGCACTTCTCTACCATCCTTTTTGGGTAAGTTTAAATCCAGTAGGATGAGGTCGGGGCGCGGTGCTTCCGCATACTCCCCTTCCTGGCGCAAATAAGCCATAGCATCCATGCCATCTCTAACCGTTACCACCCGATGTGGCAACGAGCTATCTTTTAATGCTTCTTGGATGAGACGAATATCGGCTTTATTGTCTTCTACCAAAAAGATTGTTTTGTGCTTTTCTTCCGTTTCTGCGCTCACGATCGCGTCCTCCGACTGGAATCGTAAAGTAGAAAGTTGCTCCCTCTCCTAATTGTGACTCTACCCAAATCCGTCCACGGTGGCACTCTACAATTTTCTTGCAGATAGCTAAACCCATACCCGTACCTGGGTACTCGTCCCGCGTGTGCAGGCGCTGAAAGATCACGAAAATGCGATCGCTAAACTGTGGATTAATGCCAATACCGTTATCCTGTACTGAAAATAGCCACTCATCCTCAGTTCGAGTCGCTTCTATGTGAATTTCTGGTGGTTTGTCACTGCGGAACTTAATGGCGTTACCAATGAGGTTCTGGAACAACTGCATCAACTGGGTACTGTCAGCCATCACAGTTGGTAACTCATTGTAGGTGATAACAGCCCCGGTTTCTGTAATGCGTTTGCGTAAATTGGTTAGGGCGCGTTCTAAAGCTGTCTCTACCTCAGTCAGTTGAAATTCGATAGCTTGCATATCCACCTTGGAGTAAGCCAGCACGTCATCAATGAGCGTCTGCATGAGGCTGACTCCCTCAACAGCGTAGGTAATAAACTCATTCGCATCTTCGTCAAGTCTGTCTTGATAGCGCATCTCCAATAGCTGCACGTAGTTAGCCACTTGATTGAGTGGTTCTTGCAAATCGTGAGAGGCGACGTAAGCAAACTTTTTCAATTCAGCGTTGGAACGTTCTAGATCGTGTGCAAGCTGTGCTAGTTCATCTGCCTGACGCAGCACAATATTGACAATTGCTTTGCGCAATTCCAGTGCTGCTTTTATTTCTACAACTTTCCAGGGTAAAGAGGTCAGACGAACTGTTTCTTTCCACAGTTCAAATGATTTGCGCGGACGCAGGCGTAAATTCCCCTCTGACTGACTTAACTCAAATGCTGTATTGGGATCACCTCCCCAATTAACAGTTTGAATCACTTCTGGACGAAACCACAAAACATAATTTCGTTTAGAAATGGGAATAGCCAACAAACCACTGGCAACATTCTTGAATCTTTCAGCATCAGGATAAACACGTGGCAAAGAATCTGTATAGAAGACCTCATCTTTGACATTATTCTTGAGCCATTGGACTAAAAAAACTAAGTCTTCTTCTTTAGGTGTTTCACCAATCAAGGTGTAATTTCCACCAAAACATACAGCCGCACCTTGAGCGCCAGTTAAATCGAGAAGATTTGGTTGATGTTTGATTAACCCATCAATAAAATTTTCTTCTTGGGACATATATTCAACCAATGCTGATTGGATATATGTCAGTTGCATACGATAGTCGTAATCTTCCGTTTCTTCTCTTGCAGAAATTTCTGAAAAGATGACTCGACCTAAGAATTCGCAGGCTTTGCGCAATTCATAGGAAACATATTTTGGTGTCTGATGGTGACAAGCAATCAGTCCCCAGAGTTTTCCTTCTTTAATAAGAGAAATCGTCAAAGAAGCACCCACACCCATATTGTGTAAGTACTCTATATGACAAGGAAAAACACTTCTGAGAATGGAGTGAGTCAAATCCAGCGGACGTTGAGTGGCTGGATTATTGTTTGGGATAATCTCCACAGGACTAGAGTGAGTATCTGGTATTAATCTAATCCAATTGGAAGTAAATAATTTTCTTGCTGGTTTGGGAATATCTGATTCTGGGTAATGCAGACCTAAATAGGGTTCTTGGCTTTCTAGTTTTTCTTCTGCAATCACTGAGCCATGCCCATCGTGATCAAACTTATAGAGCATTACCCTGTCAAACCCTGTTACCTTCCTGACTTCTTGAACAATAATTTGACAAAAATCTCGGAGATTTGCTGTTTCTTCTAGTTGGTTGATGGAAGCTCGAGCAAGATGATAAAAGCTTAAAAATGGAATATTTTCCTGAGAAATTGCTGGCTCTAATTCCAGAATTAAAAATCCTTCTGCATTGCGATGAAAAACCGCATCGAAGACTACATAATCATCTCCTTTTTTTCTGATCCAGATTTTAGTAGGATTAATAAAATCAAGGCTCTCTTCTAATAATCCAGCTTGGATTCTCTCAACTTGAAAAGAGTCAAGTAAATCTTCTAGTTTTGTTTGCAGTAGATTTTCAGGAGATATGCCAAAAACAGAAGATACATTGCTACTAACCTGTAATATTGTCAACTCAGGTTCTTGAAGGACAAAAAGTAAGCCGTGAGGCTGAATTTGACTTTGAATATGAATTTGTGGTTCTTTCAAGTTCGTCAAATTTATGCCTTGCAGTTGGAAATCACTAACCATTATTACGTCTCCTGTTTTTCCAGGATTCTCCACATGAAATATTAATATTGTTTAACACCTTATTAGGGGTTACACACTCAGTGAATGCAGTTTCTTAACACTCTAGAAATTTACTTAATAGATAGTCAAAATAACTTTATCATCAAGGCTTTTTACCCTTTTTTATTAAGCAAAGAGAATGTTATATTTTTGTCACAATTTGCTTACTCATTAGTCTAACAGGTAACACACCTATGTCTATGATAATAAATGTAAAATCACAATGATGAATCGCACTATAAAATATATGTATTTCTGTTAATCTTTAGACAAAAAGCAAGCACACAATATAACACACTTTTCATGATTGAATGGGTTACAACCAAGAAACTTCTATACTGAAATTAAAATTAGAATCATATAATACCCATAATATATCCTACCTAAATCCAAGAGTTGAACCACATCCGCATGGGTCTATATTCAAAAGGTGAAAGGGGTAAACCTAAATAAATAGGCATCCAAAAAACAAAAGCTATTAGAATAACAAAGGTAATGGTTACACCAAGAGCACGGAGTTCAAGACGGTAACTGCGTAAACACTGATCCACAAACCAAGCGATCGCTAAAAATGCAAACACCACAGCCGTCATGTAGTGGTAGATAAAAACGCATCGGTTGACTTTTACCCAAGGTAGTAAATTTGCAGCATAATTAACAACTAAATATAAGGCAATCCAAATATCAGCACAAAGGGTTGTTGGAGGAGAAAAGTACTTTTTTCTCACTAAAGGAATAACGAATTGCCAGACTAATATTCCTGCTAAAAATAGAAGCGCTGCAACACCAAACCACCATAAAAAGGGATTACCCATTGCATGGACATCATAAATGACTTTACCAGTACCTGAAGGTAAAGGAGGTCCCATGACAGGTAATTGTTCTTGTGTAGTTTGCCCCGTTTGGTAAAAATACGCTATTGGTCGAGTCATCAACGGCCACTTATACCAAGCAGCACAGTAAGGATGCACCTTGGGACTATTCCCGCCAAGACGTTCATGAAAGAGCAAAATTTGTCTATGTACTTCTACAAATCCGTATCTCGTATCTAATAATATGTGGGGAATCCAAATCAAAGCATAAACGATGAAAGGAATAATAGCTAAATAAACAATAATGTGAATAAAATTTAGTTGAGTTAAATTTTGTAATGGTGTTAAACTGACTTGTTCACTCTTGCTGTCAGTTTGCAAGACCTGATAAGGAGAAATTTTAAAGATTCTATTCCTGGATACACGAGCAGTATACAAAGGGAAGAAAGATAAAGAAAAACTTTTTTGACTACCTTCTTTCTTGGGATGGGTTAGGGGAGAATGAGAAAGCAAGTTTTCTTGTTGACGTTGAGACTGAGTTTCTTGCGATCCAAAACTAAAAGACCACCACAAATGAATTCCCCAAGCTATTATCCAAATAAGATAAGCACCTAGCAAAAACCACAAACCATTCCACTTGGTAGCAACTGAGACACCAAAAGCTATGCCAGCAAGTATTAACCAGAAGTGACGTTGTTGCCTTTGGTTTGCTAATGCCAACAAGAAAAACCACTGTCCGAGTAACCCAAATATGACAATATATTGGTTGATGAGAGCATAGCGAGATTCTACAAGAAAGATGCCATCACAAGCTGTGAATAAACCAGCAAGTAAAGCAAAACTACGACGGTAACTTATTTGATAGGCAATCGCGGTGGTGATTAAGGGAATGAATGAACCAGTGAAGGCATTCATCCAACGGTAACTGATGGGTGACATGACCGAACCTGTAAACCCATTCACCTCATCTTGCCAAAAGGGAATATGGTTGCCAATCCAAATCCCTAGGGCAATCATATATTTACCTAGTGGTGGATGACCATCAAAAAACGGTGTGTGGGTGAGATAGTTATTACCAAATCTAGCGTAGTAAACTTCATCAAAGACAAACGTGTTAAATCGCCCTAGTCCCCAAAATCGTAAGGCGAGTGATAGCAAAAACACACCCGCCATGCCCATCCGAAACCATTTTTGATTCATTGGTTCAGAGTCAATAGTCAATAATCAGTAGTCCCGTCGCAAAAATGCTCTCAATTCCAAGAGTGTAGAGACAGGCTATGACGCGTCTCTATAGTCTCATGAGTGTTTCTGTTTGGCAAAGAGTCTATCAATAAACTGCTTGCAAAAGTTAATTTTATGAAAATGAAACCACAGATGCACACACATGGACACAGATAATTCATCTGTGTTTATCTATGGTTCTAACTTCTAAATACATACTTGTGCAAGAAGTTTAGTCATAAGCTTAAGATTGCTGTTCGACTTTGGCTACCTCCAGCATAGTCTTTAAAACTGAATCCGGATTCAAACTAATGGAGTCAATTCCTTGTTCAACTAAGAACTGGGCGAACTCTGGATAATCACTGGGTGCTTGCCCGCAAATACCAATTTTACGATTGTACTTTTTCGCGGCGGTTATTGCTAATGTCACCATTCGCTTGACACCCTCACTGCGTTCATCAAATAACCGCGCCACTAACCCTGAATCTCTATCTATGCCAAGCGTCAACTGAGTTAAATCATTAGAACCAATCGAGAACCCGTCAAAAACTTGTGCAAACTCCTCAGCTAGGATGACATTGTTGGGTAACTCGCACATAACATAAACTTGCAGGTCATTCACACCCTGTTTCAAACCATTTTTTGCCATTTCTGCCAATACGAGACGCCCTTCATTGGGAGTGCGACAAAAAGGAATCATGGCGATCGCGTTTGTCAATCCCATCTCGTCTCTGACTCGCTTGAGGGCTTTGCACTCTAGAGAAAACGCTTCTTTGTAGCCTTCATCATAGTAACGCGCCGCCCCTCGCCAACCAAGCATTGGGTTTTCTTCTTCAGGTTCAAACTGTTTGCCGCCCAACAAGTTAGCATACTCGTTACTCTTAAAATCAGACATTCGCACGATAACTGGTTTCGGATAAAACGCAGCGGCAATTCTTCCAATTCCTTGAGCTAACTTATCAACAAAATATTGGGGTTTGTCGTCGTAAAGTGCGGTAATCTTATCAATTTTTGCTTTCACAAACTTATCATCTAGTTGATCATAATGAATCAACGCCATTGGATGGATTTGGATGTGGTTAGCGATGATAAATTCTGTCCTGGCTAAACCGACTCCATCATTGGGAATGGCAGACAAACTGAACGCTTCTTGGGGATTGCCCACATTCATTAAAATTTGGGTACGAGTACGAGGCAAGTTTTCTAGAGGAACTTCTTTGACTTCAAAGGGCAATAATCCTGCGTAAACCCGTCCTTCTTCACCTTCAGCGCAAGAAACAGTAATCTCCTGACCATTGTTTAAAATTTTGGTGGCATAACCACATCCTACAATTGCAGGTACACCCAATTCTCGCGCAATAATCGCCGCATGACAGGTGCGTCCACCTTGGTTGGTAATAATCGCGCTTGCTCTTTTCATGATTGGTTCCCAGTCGGGATCGGTTCTATCCGTGACCAAGATTTCCCCTGCTTTGAAGTGTTCTATTCTGTTGACATCTAAAATCAAGTGCACTTTTCCTTGACTGATGGCTTCTCCAATGGCACGTCCTGTGAGGAGAGGATGGGGAGATGAGGAAGATTTGACTCCCTCATCTTTAATGAGGCGGTAAGTCCGCAACACATTCTGCGTCTTTTGAGACTGCACCGTTTCTGGACGCGCTTGCACGACGAACAACTCGTTAGTGATACCGTCTTTTGCCCATTCGATGTCCATTGGGGTGTAGGAGTCGTTCACCCTGGAATAATGGTCTTCAATCAAACACGCCCAACGCGCTAGTTGCAAAATTTCTTCATCACTCAAGGCAAATTTGCTTCTTTCACTCTCAGGAACTAGCACGTTTTTTGTGAATTTAGAGCCGTCATCATAGACCATTTTTAATTCTTTACTGCCCAATCTTTTATCAATAATTGGGTGGAAACCTTCTAAGAGAGTTGGTTTAAAAACCTGGTACTCGTCTGGATTGACGGACCCTTGAACAACATTTTCTCCTAAACCATATGCTGCTGTAATCAGCGCAGCATTTTTGAAGCCTGTTTCTGTTTCAATGGAGAACATCACTCCAGAGCATGATAAATCGGAGCGCACCATTTTTTGCACACCGACGGCAAGGGCAATGCTGAAGTGGTCAAATCCTTTAATTTGGCGGTAAGAAATAGCGCGATCCGTGAATAGGGAGGCGAAGCATTTATGACAGGCTGCTAAAACTCCTTCTATACCAGTCACGTTGAGGTATGTTTCTTGCTGTCCGGCAAAACTGGCATCGGGCAGGTCTTCTGCAGTAGCGCTGGAACGTACTGCTACATCTGTATCTGGGTTATATCGTTCACATAAAGTTTGATAGGCTTTGGCAATAGCCTCTCTAACTTCTTTGGGAAATGGTGTGTGTAGCAGGAGCGATCGCGCCTTTTTCCCTCGTTCTCGTAAATTTTTTACATCTTCTACATCTAGGTCAGAAAAGAGTTTGCGTAGCTTTTCTTCTAACCCGGCTGATTGAATAAAATAGCGATAAGCATAGGCAGTGGTGGCAAACCCAATGGGAACATTTATTCCTTTGGGCGTAAGTTGCTGAATCATCTCGCCTAAAGATGCATTTTTGCCACCAACTATAGGGATGTCGGTAATGCCAACTTCATCAAACCAGAGGACGAGCGATCGCTCTTTGGAGGATGATTGATGTAAAGTATTATTTGCTACTGTAACCATTTGTATTTCCCTCCCTGTTTATACCCTGGTTATTCGACAATGGCTTGCCTCTATGTCAGGTATATCACATTAAATCGGTTACGTTTTCGTAATTTATTTAGATTTTATAGAAAAATTTTTAGATTTTGGATTAATAAATATGGCAGTTATCAATTGGGTTAAACGAGCGTCAAAGTAGGGGCGTTGCAATGCAGTGCCCTACGATGTCATACATTGTATGGCATACAATTAAGAGCCGCTATAATCCCAAATTAGGATCAGTTGTAAAAGGCAAAACATAGTTAAAAAAAAGCGTTAAGTTGCTCGCAAAAATTTATACTTTACAAAAAGCCCAGTAGACTATCGGTTAGCTCAAATTCACTGACTTAATTGCTACCATTTTAAAGACCCGATTAGCAGTCATCTTGATGACTATGAGAATGTATATAACGTTCTCATGACATACGATGCTCTTTGGGGAATTGAAGCGTATATGAAATAGAAATTTTTACGAAAATTTTTACGAAGACATAGCCCAGCGCTTCCTATATTCCTCAAGTGAGAATAGTGTCAACCAAGAGTTTGTGAATGGATTTGATTGTAGCAAGGTTAACGAAGAGTTAATTGACGCCTGAGAAACCGTTTACCATAGTATGTGAGTTTCCAAACTTCAAACACTACTATAAATCAGCCATTTTTCAACGTTGCTCTCCTCGGTTTACATACTAGACCTCTTGTACAAATGCAAAACCTGCCCTCATCCCCCTAATTCTAGTGTGCTAGTACACATCTAGAGAAATGTTTTTCGGAAGATAGAACCGAGGAGACTCGCTCATTGCTAAACTAACTACCCATTGGCACTAGACTTGTGTTATCACCAGCAAGCCCGTTAGGAGGGAGCAGTCATGGGCAAGTACGACAAGATTTTTAACTCAAAGAAGACATCAGAAGCATCACTCAGTCCAGAAGAAGCAGTCGCAGCGATCGCAGTTGTCACAGCTGTTGCTGATTCTTCCTTAGAAGAAGTGGATGCAGACTTTTTAGCGGATATCCTGTGGGGACTCGAGGTCTTTGAAGACTACTCAGATGATGAATTGTCAGAAATAGTTGATAAAGTCATAGCTATTGCGGAGGAAGATGGAATCGGAGCGCTGTTTAATACTGCAAACGATGCTGTAACCGACGACTTAATCCTGGATGCTTATGCTGCGGGAGTCAGCGTCCTTGTAGACGAAGATGAACTACGCATTCCCAAAAGCAAAACAGCTTTGCTCAAAAAGTTGCAAGAAGTCTTGGAACTTGAAGATGAGGAAGCCAAAGAAGTGATAGATGAAGTCATCGCCGCCTTTGCAGAGGCTGAAGACGAAGACTTTGAAGACGTGGATGAGATAGAACTTGAGGAAGACTCAAGCCTAAACATATATGAGTCACCTTCAGGGAATTTTACAGTTTCGATTCCAGTGGACATCCGGGAAGGTGGTAGAATTCAAACTCAAGATGGGCTAGTCAACTTTTCTGATGACTCCGGCACCTTGCTAAGAATCGATTATTACCCTATTTCATCAGGAAAGGCAGAGGAAATAGATTCTGTAGGACAGGAAGAATACCTGCGATCGCTTCTCCTGAATAAGTATGTACCTCAAACAATTGTTGCTAATTTACCAGATGCTCAGGTAAAATACACCGAATATCTGGAAGACATATTGGAGGGGGCTTACTTCGTCTTAGTTGATATGCCTGAAGTTTCAACAACTTCCAAAACAGGAAACAACGGTACAGCTACTAAGTTGAAGGCGTACCGAGGGCTTTTGGCATTTAATTATGGCGACTTTTTGTATGTCGTTAGCAACCAGCGCAGCTTTTTTGATGGAGAAAAGCCAGGTTCTGTGGAAGAAGAAGTTGAGCGGATCAAGCAGAATCTGTTGAATTTTGTTGATACTATCGAGTTTACTTAGGTAGTAAGAAACTGATGTCAGATTAGCAAGGGCATTGTTAAAGAAAGCGCTTGCTAATCTTACTCATACTCAACTAGTAATAGATACTTAGCTATAAATAAGATTTTGCAATAGTATTACGCTCTCTGACCGCAACGTTGGCTGAGTCAATAGAGTCTGCCAAGGTATATTTTTGTATAAAAATTTGCCAGTATTTCCTCACGACCTTGTGCTATAACAAAGTAGATTAACTTTCAAGAGAGTTCGTTTATCTTATAGTTACGTGCTATCTATATATAAAATAATACCATTAATTTAAAAATGCTCATAGGTTGAGCCTATACAAGCAACTTAGTAGAGCCCAAGATCATTGTTGGGTTTTGTTACTCAGGCCAACCTAGATAGTTTTCTATTTTTCGCCCTAACTAAACCGTATTGAAATGTAAAGGAATTTTAGAATGCCTACCAGTAGCATTGATAGTCGATTGATGAGTTTCGGCGAATTGCTTTCAGGTAACAATTATTACTCTGTACTTACTTTTCAAAGAGATTATTCTTGGACAGAAGCTGAAGTTCAACAACTTTGGGATGATATCACACAGATGTTAGAAGAAGGACGTACAGAACACTTTATTGGCTCAGTTGTTGTGAACAACTCCAACAAACCTAAGCTGATATTGATCGATGGACAACAACGTTTAACAACAGTATCGATATTGATGTGTGTACTTAGGGATATAGCGAAGCAAAAAGGAGATCAGCAGTTAGCTCAGACTATATCGCGGGAGTATTTAGGTTCATTAAATCTGCGAACCCGTAAAACAGAATCTAAGCTAGTGCTCAATGAAAGAAACAATCAGTTTTATCAAGAAAATATAGTTGAATCACAAAAATTAGAATATTTACAAAACATTTCTAAAAAAAGAAATATAGACAGATCAAATAAATTACTTGTTGATGCTTATTTATTACTATTTAAGCAAATTACTAATAAAATAGATGAAAAAGGAGGAGATTTTGCAGAGGTCATAATCGAAATTGAAGAGTGTCTTAGGGATAGGATGCTCTCAATTTTAATAGCAGTGGCAGATGAAGCTAACTCTTACTTAATATTTGAGACGTTAAATGATAGAGGTTTGGATTTGTCAGTTGCTGACCTACTAAAAAACTATTTATTTTCACGAGGAGCTGACAAATTAAAAGAGGTACAAAAGAAGTGGGAAGAAATTAATCTTTTAGCAGATAGATTTGAATTAACAAAGTTTATCCGCTGACGGGGCGACAAAGTACCCTGGAAAGCTTGCGAGGTAAAGTGTGTAGCAATTTATGATAAAAAAAATAGGTCTACCTTTGTCAAGAAGACCTGTTTATTGATAATGTTACCCTTATTCTACCAAACACACTTGCAAAGTCATCTGAGTTGTGCAGAATATTTGTTGCTCCAAATTCTAATTAATCTTCTACAATCCATTAAAAAAGTTAACTTAGAAACCCTGGCTACTGCTTTGCCAATTCCCATACTATTTGAAAGTAGAAGGAAGAAAATACAAAGATTTCTATCATTACCAAACCTCTCGATTGAAAAAATTTGGTTTCCGATTGTGACAACTTGGTTATCAACATATTTTGACAGAGAAAAAATTATTTATTTGGTAATGGATAGAACAAATTGGAGTCGGATCAATCTCTTCATGGTTAGTGTTGTTTGGGATAAGAGAGCATTCCCGATATATTTTACACTACTACCAAAGCTAGGTAATAGTAACCTAGATGAACAAAAAAAGATTCTCTCTCAAGTATTACAACTTTTTGATAATTATAAAATCTGTGTATTAGGAGATAGAGAATTTTGTTCTGTTAAACTAGCAAATTGGCTCAGAGAAAGGAATGTATATTTTTGCTTGCGATTGAAAAAGAACTATTTCGTAGAAACAGAACAAGAAATTTGGCTGGAACTAAAACAGATAGGATTATCCCCAGGAGTTTCTTTGTTTTTGAAAGGAGTCAAAGTGACAAAAACTCAAGGATTTTTTAGCTTTAACGTTGCTTGTAAATGGAAACGCAAAATTTTAGGTATTGCTCCCAAAGAAGGATGGTTTATTTTCACAAATCTAGAGACTCTTGAGTTAGCGATCGCAGCGTATAAAAGAAGATTCAATATAGAAGAAATGTTCCGAGACTTGAAGAAGGGAGGTTATAACTTGGAAGATACTAATGTATCTGGTGAACGACTAATTACTCTCATTTTGTTGATAGCCATCGCTTACACTTCTGCTACGATTCATGGACAGGAAATTAAACGAAAAGGTGTACAAAACTATGTTGGTCGCGTTAAAGAACCTGGTCGTATTGAAAGGCGTCATAGCAGTTTTTATATCGGACTCTATGGTGAAACTTGGGTTAATTTTGTGGAGCCATACAAAGATTTAGTCACTCGGTTAATGAGATTATGTCGCAATAAATCTCCCTTTTATCAACGAGGCCTCAGGGCTAGGTCGCTTATTCTCGCTGTATCCTAGCTCTTTTGTCACCCCGTTAGGTTTATCCGTCACTACTGGCTATCAAAATATGAACTTGTAACTGAAAAGAATTTATATCGTAAGATAGCAGAAAAAGTGCGTAATTCGTCTCAGGTTTTTGATTTCGTTAGCCAGTTACGGGAAGCTGCTGAAATTTATAGTGCGTTTGAAAACTCCCAAAGCCATATTTAGGACTTATATGGCTCAACTGTAAAACATGATATTGAGCGGCTTAGTCTTTTCAAAGTAAGTCAGTGTTATTCGGTTTTAATTGCAGCAAAGGAAAGCTTGCCAGATGAGTTTTTTCCAAAAGTTTTAAGGATGATAGTTATTCTTTCGTTTCGTTATAACGTTATCTGTAGTTTAAACCCTAACAAACTAGAAACCGCATACAGTAAAGCTAGCAAATATATTCGAGAACAAAAGCCAACATCTATTAAAGCAATCTCAGAAGAATTAAAGGAATTTTACCCTAGTGATACGGATTTTAGGAGAGCATTTGCACAGAAAACCGTATCAGCAAGCAATGCAAGGCTGGCACGATACATTTTGAGCGAGATTAATAGGCATTACATGGGCACTAAGGAATTGATTGCAAACCCAAATGCAACAGAATTGAATTTAGAACATATATTACCTCAAAATCCAAGTGCCAAGTGGCTTGTAGAGTTTCCTAAAACTGATTACAATCAATACATATATAGACTAGGTAACATGACTTTGTTAGATTCGTCTATTAACCGCAAAGTAGGCAATACTTCATTTAAAGATAAATGCACTACTGCCTTCTCTGCATCCAAATTGGAAATTACAAAAGAAATTGTAAATTTCCATGTTTGGAGTCCAAAAGAAATTGAAGAAAGACAAAAAAAAATGGCTGAGGTAGCTTGCCAAATTTGGCGTTTTGACTACTAGATATCAGTTGAATAAGACTTATATTTTTCAAGTACAATATGTCATTCCTTGAAGACCCGACAGCTTAGGAAAAAATCTCCGTTTAGCGCTTAGTCAAGAATCCTTTGCCTAAGTTCTATTGAAGATATTTACGTCAAAATTGCCCCACCCATCAACCGCTCATACCGATACTTCAACTCTTCTTTCATCAAATACCAACGCTCTAAAGTTGCGTCTATTTCTATCACCTTCTCAGCTGCTTGTCGTGCTAAGATTAACACTTCCTCGTCTTCCACTAAACTTGCCAATGTAAAATCTGGCACGCCTGATTGACGAGTTCCCAGCACCTCACCAGGACCACGAAAGCGCATATCCATTTCGGAGATAAAAAAGCCATCCTGAGACTGTTCCAAAACCTTCAAACGTTGCTGTGCATCTGAACTTTTGGAACTACTCATCAAAAGACAGTAAGACTTAGCTGCACCACGACCAACACGTCCTCGAAGTTGGTGCAACTGAGATAAGCCAAATCGCTCCGCATTTTCTATGAGCATGACTGTTGCATTTGGTACATCAACACCAACCTCTACAACAGTTGTAGAAACCAAAATTTGAGTTTGATTATCGCGAAATTTGGTAATTGCTTCGTCTTTCTCAGCTGAACTCATACGACCGTGAAGCAGTCCCACCTGAAACTCTGGAAAGATACTTTCCTGTAACTTTTTATGCTCTTCTACAGCTGATCGCACATCCAACTTTTCTGATTCTTCTACCAATGGCAAAACGACATAAGCTTGTCGTCCTTGGGCAATTTCCCGGCGGATCAGATCGTAAGCATGAGTGCGTTGCTGACTCGTGAGCGCGTTTGTCTGAATCTTTTCCCGTCCTGGTGGTAATTCATCTATTTGGCTCACATCCAAATCCCCGTGTATTGTCAGCGCCAAAGTTCGAGGAATCGGGGTCGCTGTCATAGTTAACACATGGGGTTGTTCGCCTTTTTGCTGTAAACGCGCCCGCTGTTGCACACCAAAACGGTGCTGTTCATCAATAACGACCAAACCCAATCGCAGAAAGTTGACAGGGTCTTGAATTAAGGCATGAGTCCCTACCAAAAGAGGCAATTCACCTGTTTCTAATTGGGCGTGTATTTGTCGCCTTTTTGCCGTTTTAGTGGAACCTGTCAGTAATTCCACTGGTAAATGCAGAAGGTTAAACCAACTCACTAACTTACGATAATGCTGTTCTGCCAAGACCTCCGTAGGTGCCATCAGTGCTGCTTGATACCCAGATTGAATGGCAGCAAGGATAGCAACTACGGCAACAACAGTTTTTCCAGAACCGACATCCCCTTGCACAAGACGATTCATCGGTGCAGATTTTTGTAAATCATTGAGGATTTCGTTAATAACTCGTTGCTGTGCGTTGGTAAGTTGAAACGGCAGTATCTGGTTGAATTTTTCTAGTAATTGACCTTTTGGGGCGAGAATAGCACTGGTTTGAGTTTGCTTTGCTTTCTGCTGACGTTGGAGTAACCCAAGTTGCAGGTAGAAAAATTCATCGAAAACAAGACGGCGACGGGCACTTTGGAGAGTAGCGCTGTCCAGAGGGAAGTGGATATTGTTAATTGCTTCCTTCAATTCCATCAAATTATACTTAGCTCGCAAACCACTGGGCAGCGAGTCTTTGAGATGGACAGTAGAAGGCAAAGCCGCAATCACAGCTTGTCGCACCAAATCCGCCCCCACTCCCTCTGTCAGGGCATAAACAGGCACGACTCTACCGATAGTCAACGACTCGATTGTATCCCCTGGATGTGCCAAAACTTCTAGTTCTGGGTCTTCCAAAGTCAGACCATATTTACTTTCTTTCACCAACCCGCACGCCGCCATAATACTTCCTTCTGGGTAGCGACGCTTTAAACTTTCCTGCCAACCACGACTAGCATAACGTGTACCAGCGAAAAAACGGTTAATTTTGATCTGACCCGTCTTATCGCGTAGCACCAGTTCTAAAATTGTTAATTTCTTGTTTTTGGGACTAGTAAAGCAGTTGCAGCGCTTCACTGTTGCCACTAATGTCACTGTATCCCCTGCCACCAAGTCCTGAATATTTACCTGACGCGCATAGTCTATATGGTCACGGGGATAGTAGAAAAGCAAGTCGCGCACGGTGTACAACCCAAGACGTGCTAAATTTCCAGCTTTTCTAAGACCTATTTCTGGTAAATCACTTAGCTTTTGATCTAGGTTAGGTGCGAGTCGTCGGCTGACTTCAGGGATAATTTGAGATGTTGAGACCGACAAGTAAGGGGAAGAATTTTCTTTTGCTCCCCTGCTTCTTGGTTCCCCTGCTTCCCCGACTCCTTCTTCCGTCGCTTGCTGTACTTGGTACAGATACCTACGAGTCTCTGCTAGGAGGTGTTGTCTGTCTTCGAGTTCCAGATTTGGATAATTAGCAAATTCAGCTGCTAATTCTTGCCAGCGGCGACGTTCAACGCTAGGGAAGCCTGTGGGGAATTTGCCAAAAGTCAGCGTAAGAAACTCACTGAAGCGGTATTGCTTACCCATCAAGTCGGTAAAGCCTTGTTCTGCTTCTATTGCCAAAGCTTTGTGCAATCGTATCCAATCTGGTTTGTCATTCGTCATTGGTCAGTAGTCATGAGTCATGAATCATTAGGAGTCACTGCGGTGGGGTGAATCCAGCGCTGTCGTGAGGCAGCACTGGCTCACAAATGACTAATCATCAGACCAAATAGCACGCCATGCTGCTTCAGCTTGGGCAACTGAACGTTCACGTTGTTTTTTTTGATACTCCTGCCCTATTCTACTAAGTTGAACTAAGAGACTGCGAATCTGCTTGCGATGAGATGAGAGTGTCGCATCAGCAAATTCAATTTCCCCAAGCCGCAGGTTGATAGCCATAATCTGTGTCAGACCAGAATCTTCTGACTGCTGCTCATTTTCAATTTCAATGACCAAGTTGAGTAGGTTGGGGGGACCTGGCATCACTTCGGCAGACGCTTCTGAAGCAGCAGCTGCTGCTGCTTCTAAAATCTGTTCTGGTAATTTTTTGGGTAATATCCCTGCTTTTTGTAAGAGAAGATTTGCCTTACGAGAAACTATTTTCAGTTTCTGTTGTGTTGCTCTCTCTATATTCTGTTGCCACTTTGCTAGTTCTGCAGGGTTAGACATATTCAAAGAAGAGGACACGGGGTGAAGGGAGGACAAGGAGAACACAGCAGAAGAATTGGGAGAAGCAGGAGTAGATAATTCATATGTTTCCCCAACTTCGGTAATTTCTTCGTTTTTTTCCTCCTCTGCTTGGTCTTCCGGTTCCTCTTCTTGCGCCTCGTCTGTTACTATTTCCTCCTGCTGTTCCTGCTCATTCTTTAAAAGAGCTTGCAGCTGTTCGGCTGTCTGTTGACCCAACTTACGCGTGGCTTGTTGCAATTGTTGCCGTTGATTCAAAGACAAACTCAGAAAGTCTTCAGGATACCCTTGGGTACACAGGTGATATGTCGCCAGAGTTAGCTGCTTCCGTACGGTTTGCCCTAATGCGGTTAGATAATTGGCATAGGCGCTTTGGAGTTCTTTTGCGATCGCCCCTATCGCTTCCTCTAGTGCTAAGAGATCCCGTTCAATTCGCTCAATTGCTTTCGCCATATCTTCTTGGTTTGACCCATCTGAAGCTTACTATGGTACAAATGTACGCATTTCTTTTCAAAAAATCATCCAGTTAATTTTGGATTTACACAAAGATAGAGACTCTAATCTATAGTAACGCTCAGTCAATAGTAGTAATTTTTTTTACTAAAGTCCTATTTAAAATTGGAAATCAAGCTGATTGTGAATGAAAAACAGGTCAGCTGAACTTGCCTGACCTGTCTTACTAAATAGTCCTTAGCCCTTGTTTTTTTGCCAAAACAAAGGGCATAAGACTAAATTACTTACCGCCTACTTGTGCAGCGACTTCTTCAGCAAAATTGCTTTCTTGCTTCTCAATACCCTCGCCCAGGATATAGCGAGTAAAGCGACGGACTTGGATGCTATTGCCCAATTGTGATGCACTTTGCTTAATCAGCTCTTCCACCGTGATACTCTGATCACGAATATAAGGTTGATCCAGCAATGTCATTTCTTTGAGGCGTTTCTCTATCCGTCCTTGAACAATCTTTTCTTTGATGTTCTGTGGCTTATTTGCCAAGTCATCCCGCCCCATTTCAATATCCTTTTCCTTTTGGGCTACTTCAGCGGGAATTTGGTCTACGTTCACATACTCAACATTTGGGCAAGCCGCAACTTGCATTGCTACGTTTCTGGCTAGAGTTGAAAACTCTTCACCCCCAGCTGCTGAATCGCTTTGGCTGTCGAGTTCAACTAACACGCCAACTCGACCACCAGTATGAATGTAACTATCTACTACCCCTTGTGTGCCTTCTGCCAGTGCAAATTTGACGAAGCGACGGACTTGGATGTTTTCACCAAGTTGGGCAATCGTTTGCTTGATGAAATCTTCGACATTGAGACTTTCATCTTCAATGTAAGGTTGAGCCAATAAAGACTCAAGATTTTCAGCGGTCGTTGCTTGCTTCGCCAGATTTTGAACCAGAGTTTTGAAAGCCTCATTACGGGCAACAAAATCAGTTTGGCAGTTGACTTCTATGAGCACACCAACCTGACCTCCGGGTTGAATGTATGTGTCTACTAGACCTTCTGCCGCAATACGTCCTGCTCCCTTCTCGGCTTTGGCAATACCCTTTTGTCGCAGCCACTCGATGGCTTTTTCGATATCACCATCATTTTCTTTCAGTGCCTTTTTACAGTCCATCATGCCAGCACCAGTTTTCTGGCGTAGCTCTTGGACAAGTTTTGCAGATATTTCCGCCATGTTGCCTCAATTCCTACTTGACTGACAATTTTAATCGCTCTCAAATAAAATTTTGAGTCCAGCGTTCAGGCAAAATCCTGAGCAACGCCAATGACTTAGCACTCAGTACTAAACTTAGGGTTTTACCTGCAGCTAGGAACTCATGAATAGACAGTAGCCTCAAGTACCGAGTACTACTATCTTACTTGGCACTTAGCACTCAGCATCCAGGACTTATTATTCTTCCTCTTCGTCGTCGGGAATTACTAAGTCACTGTAATCGGTCTCGCTTTCGTCGTAGTCGAAGTCTCCCTCAGCGCCTTCGTAATCTTCGTACTCTTCTTCTACGTCCAATTGACCGTGACGACCTTCATAAATGGCGTCCGCCAATTTGCCCACTATCAACTTAATTGAGCGGATGGCATCGTCATTTGCTGGAATGGGAATATCCACAACATCTGGATCACAGTTCGTATCCAGCATAGACACAATGGGAATTGACAGTTTTTGGCATTCTTGAACTGCGTTATACTCCCGCCGTTGGTCTACAATCACAACCACATCAGGAACTTTCCGCATGGTTTTGATACCGCCCAGATATTTCTGAAGCTTCGCCATCTCCCGACGTAGCATTGAGGCTTCTTTTTTCGGCAGCAGATCGAGAGCGCCACTTTCTTCACGGCGTTCTAATTCTTTCAAACGGTCTACTCGAGTCTTGATGGTCGCCCAGTTGGTGAGCATTCCACCTAACCATCGCTGATTAATGTAATGAGAACCACAACGGCTAGCTTCCTGGGCAATAATTCCTGCTGCTTGCCGCTTGGTACCAACAAACAGGAATTTCTTGCCTGATTCTGCTTGTGACCTCATATAGCTATAAGCTTCTTCCATCAACTGGGCAGTCTGCACCAAGTCGATGATATGTACCCCGTTGCGAGCGGTGTAAATATAAGGAGACATTTTCGGGTTCCACCTACGGGTTTGATGTCCAAAGTGAACCCCAGACTCCATCATTTGAGCCAATGAAACGACAGCCATGTTTTTACTCCTATTCGGGTTAAACCTCCATCCAAGCGTATTTCCAAAAATAGGAAACACCCGAACTCCTGGATGTGCGAGATTAATTAACCATACTAGAGTAACATACCTGTAGCAGCTATTGGGAAATGGAGAGTGTTGAGAAAATACGATATTTAAAGTAGGAAATTACTACATCTATACAGGCACAAGACATTACGCTTATCCCTGCTTTTTAGGTAGCCTTTTGCATTTGAACATAAGCTTCATAGACCCCCTTGACGTTATACCAATTCAGAAAAATTCTGGCAATTTCTAACGCTAACTGGGGTTTACCTAAATGAATCAGCCACTGTAAAAATGGAGCCATTGTACGTTCATTGAGGATGCCATTAAGTGACAAAATTCCCCAAAGTAAGCGATGTAACCAAGTCATTTGAATCATCATCCGCACTTCCCAAGTAGGGTGTTTTTGATAAAACAAAACTCCCATGCGACCCCGCTGAATTTCTTTATCAATCAAGCGGGGAACTTGTTCTAAGCTAAAGGGTGGATGCCAGTGATAACCAACAGCATCTGGACATTTCATTAGTTTTAAACCCAGTTGTTTGAGTCTGACACCTAGTTCTAAATCTTCCCAACCATAGAGTTGAAAACGAGTGTCAAAAAGTCCAGCTTCCTCCAGCCAATGCTTGGGAATGGCTACATTTCCTGTGGCAAAAAAGGCAGCAGAAAAATCTGTGATTTTGTATGGTTCAGATGTGGGGTTATCAAAATTACAGGTGTTAATCACTGCACCGTAGGTAAAGAAGCGATCGCTCCCCAATTTCTCCTTTCCTTGTACCAGTGCGTCAGCATGAGCTTGCAGAAAATTCTCTGTAACGACTAAATCACTATCAATAAAAATAATAGTGTCTCCTAGTGCCTTTTCTACTCCCAGATTTCGGGCTGCTGCTGGTCCTTGGTGGTCCTGGCAAAACGTTCGCACATGAGGAAACTCTGCTTTGTGTGCTTCTAACCATTCCAATGTGCCATCAGTGGAACCATCATCCACCAACACAATCTCGTATCCAGTCACTGAACTTGACGCACTCAGTTTCTGCACCTCCAAGGCTTTGAGGCACTTTTCTAAAATTGGTTTACGATTATAAGTCGGAATAACAACGCTAAAAAACACAGTCTCACCCACAACATTATTGCCCATCTCCAGGATAGGACAGCAGTGGCTACAACGCTGTTCCTTATAACGCAGAGGGGAAGCTTGCTCCCCTGCTCGGGTGCCCCCTTCCCCTCTGCTTCTTCGGTCAGTTAGAAGTCGTTTTACGACTGTGTTTCCGTAGCAGGAAACCCACCCCAAGTCCACCTATGCCGACTAATGCTGGAGTGGCTGTTGGTTCTGGAACCATTCGCGGAGTCTTGACGGAGAAATTCAGTACAGCCAGACCCCTAGAGGGAGTTCCAGGCGGAGCAAGTTCGTCCTCTTCAGTAAAAGTGATTGCGCCTGTAGCGTTCTCAAATATACCCGTTCCACCAGTGATAGTTATAGTACCACCACCACTTATTCTGCCTGTGGCAAAGTTAATTTCAGCGCTGTCGTTTGCGCTGCCAAATAATTCACTAGTCCCGCCGTAATATCTATCGGAAAATCTTGGTTGATCTGTTAAGCCAAACGCTGCTGGATCTGAATTAAAGTTGTACTTGGTTATGGATGGGTTATCGGTGGGGACTAATTTACCGTAAGTTTCGCTGATAAAGGAATTCAATTCGTAAGGGACGGGAGCTGTACTCTCACCTGTGATAGTTGCTCTTATGATACCTAAGTCCTCATTAAAGGGATTAATTTGTACTGATGTATTGTAATTAGCAGTAAATTCGTAAGTACCATAGGTCGTCTGCGCGAGCGCGCTTTGCACATTCAACCCGAGACCGCCAAACGCTAAAGTTAATGGCATCAGCCATGCGATGTGTGAACGGGGCATAGTTGACCTTATATACGATGTAAGAAAAATACTGAGTATAAAGAAACTGCGTGCTTTTATAAATATTATGTAAAAATCAATAAGACCCTAATAAATTTGTAATGAAGCAGGCGTAAAGTCATTGTGAAATGAAGTCAAGAGCTAATATGTGCTAATTAATACACTATAGAACTCGTTTTGCGCCCTAAAACATCAGTAGTCTAGTAGTCTGGCAATATCCACCAATTAACTTGTAGTTGGTATTTTCCATGATAGAAATGTAATTTAGGATAGGGTTATTTGGGTCATGCTTTTAGAGCAACATTACAACTGTGGGTGTCCAGATAGTTCTGCTAATGGAAATCAAAGCAGGCAAAAAACTCAACTTTTATCCATAACTGTTTGTTTACTAGCCAGTTTTTTTATCGCTGAGTGGAGTGTCGGTTTGTGGACTGGAAGTTTATCTCTCCAGGCAGATGCAGAACACATTCTTTCTGATGTTGCAGCTTTGGGAATATCACTGTTTGCGAGTTGGCTAGCACAGCAACCTGCGACTGGTCGGGCAACATTTGGACATCGCCGTATCGAAATTATGGCGGCTTTAGTCAATGGGTTTAGTTTGCTTGTCATTGCTCTTTTCATTTGTTGGGAGGCAATTCAGCGCTTTCAAAGCCCACAAGGAATTTCAGGCTTGCCAATGTTAGCAGTCGCAGTGGTTGGTTTAATCGTTAATCTGCTCAACATGACTTTGCTGCATCCCCACTCTCATGACGACTTAAATTTACGGGGTGCTTGGCTTCATATCATCGCCGATACTGCAAGTTCCTTAGGTGTGATTGTGGCAGCCATAGCAATTCACCTTTGGGATTGGTTGTGGGCAGATGCTGCTATTAGCCTAGTCGTTGCTGGCTTTATGGGTTTAAGTGCTTTGCCGCTTGTCCGAGAAAGTCTGTCGATTCTTTTGGAGTATGCACCAAAATCAATTCACCCCACTGAAGTGGAAATCTCTCTCAAATCTTTTCCTAACGTTTTGCAGGTAGAAAAACTCTACCTTTGGAGAATCAACAGAAAGCAGGTGATGCTTTGCGCTCATCTTGTTGTGGATTGTGCAACCGTTGAAGAACGCGATCGCCTACTTGCTCAATTACACACTCATCTGGAGCAAACTTTTGGCATTGATGAGATAACCATACAGCTAAATAACCACAAGCCTTGGGCGGAAATGCCAATTCATCCTTTGTTCAAGCAAAATTTAATTTCAATGCTATCTGTAGAGAATAAATAAAAACAGCAAAAGATGTCGAAAAAACGGCGATTTTTTGAAAAATATCCAAAAGATTAACCTCTGACGATTGTATATTTGATTTGAAAAATCTACATAAATAAGTTAGATAATATTGACTCATTGTGCTGTTTTATCAACTGGAGAAACAAATGAGTCGCGCCAAGAAAGTTGTTCTCGCTTATTCTGGTGGTGTAGATACCTCAGTGTGCATCCCCTATCTAAAGCATGAGTGGGGCGTGGAGGAGGTAATTACGCTAGCGGCAGATTTGGGACAAGGAGATGAATTAGAACCTGTCAGAGAAAAAGCTCTGAAATCGGGTGCAAGTGAATCGCTTGTAGTAGACGTCAAAGAGAGCTTTGTGAAAGATTATGCCTTTCCCTCAATTCAAGCAAACGCCCTCTATGAAAATCGTTATCCTCTGAGTACTGCCCTTGCTCGTCCATTAATTGCCAAAGCACTGGTAGAAGCAGCAGAAAAATATGGTGCTGATGCGATCGCTCATGGATGTACTGGTAAAGGTAACGATCAAGTACGCTTCGATGTTGCTGTTGCTGCCCTCAACCCCAATCTCAAGATACTTGCACCAGCCAGGGAATGGGGAATGAGCCGAGAGGAAACTATCGCCTACGGGGAACGGTATGGCATCCCCTCACCAGTGAAAAAAAAGTCTCCCTACAGCATTGACCGTAACTTATTAGGTCGCAGTATAGAAGCAGGTCCTCTGGAAGATCCCAATGTAGAACCACCAGAAGAAATTTATCTGCTAACAAAGGGAATTGCTGACACCCCCGACAAACCAGAATACGTTGAAATTGGATTTTCAAGAGGAATTCCCACCACCCTCAACGGTGAATACAAAAACCCAGTTGAACTCATTGAACAGCTCAATCAAGTGGTAGGAAATCATGGTGTTGGACGCATTGACATGGTAGAAAACCGCTTGGTAGGTATTAAATCACGAGAAATTTATGAAACTCCCGCTTTGACCGTGTTAATTCAGGCACACCGGGATTTAGAAAGCCTGACTTTGACCGCAGATGTGAGCCACTACAAGCGTGGTATTGAAGAGACTTACAGCCAAATGATTTACAACGGTCTGTGGTACAGTCCTTTAAAAGCAGCCCTGGATGGCTTTATTCAAAAGACACAAGAGCGAGTGTCTGGAACTGTGCGAGTGAAACTCTTCAAAGGCAACGCTACCATAGTTGGGCGTAGTTCTGATCACTCTCTCTACGCTCCCGACTTGGCAACCTACGGTGCTGAAGATAAATTTGACCATAAGGCAGCTGAAGGTTTTATCTACGTTTGGGGACTGCCAACACGCATTTGGTCACAACAGGAAAGGGGTAAATAAAAGACAAGATGTAAGGACACTGCGTCAATTGAACATTCAAACCCTCATAAGTAGCTCGACGTGAAGAAATGTAGGATGGGTTAGTAAAGCGTAACCCATGCTGTCTGAGTCATTGATGTTGTACTCAAAGGCTACGCATCCTAACAAAACTTCTATCCGCCTACTAACTACGTTTTTTTCGTTCCCTGCCTCTAGTAGGGAACGAAAAGTTTTAAAAACCCTCATTGCACAGAAATAATCCTAGTAAAAGGAATCACAATCGAGTTGTCGAGTAGAGTAGCAGATTCGCGCGCTCTCTGCCACATACGTTAGGCAACTCCACATACAGAAAACAACTCTTGACGTTGCTGTTCCTCTTGAATCCTGATCAAGCGTAATAGTGCGATCGCTTCCGCAAATTCGCCATCATTACGTACCCATGAGCCGACTGCCCAGTCTATCGCCGCGATCTGGTAGTGTTGATATACGCGGTACAATAACGAAGCTCGATCCTGTTCCCTATATCCGTTTAGCAGACGCGACAGGAAGTCTAAGCCATAGTCTTCGTAGATGAAGACAAAATCCCATGCCGGATCACCAATCATCATATCTCCGAAATCAATGATGGCAGTCACTGACCTTGACCCCTCATCAAAAAGAACATGTTCAGGACTGAGGTCGCCGTGCAACAACGCTGGATGAAACGATAGTGCGTTAGCTGATTTCAAGTAGTTGCCGATCACTTGCTCAATGAAAAATTTCTCTGGTTCATCAAGGACTGGATATAACTCTGTCCGCGCTCGTAACAATAAGCCAGAATACTGCTTGGCATAGTCCTGAACTGGTACGCCACAAGTGTGTGCAGGCAACAGATCCATTGTATGAAGTTGGGTCAGAAAGGTCGCAACCTGTTCAGCACAGCGTGTCCGCCCGGGTGCATCAAGGCTAAGGTATCGTTCTTGTGACAAAGAAGAACCTGGTAGAAGTGGATAGGCAATGAATCGCAATTGTGCTTTCTCATCATAGCCAGCAATATGCGGCGACGGAATTTTGAGCGTGAATTGATTTGACAAGATAGGAAGCAGGCAGTATTCACGACAGAGGCTTTGACAAGCAGCATCATGTTTACCAAAGCGGAAGACCCATCCATCATTGATAAGATATGCCCAACAGAAGTCTCCCTCATCGAGATAGCAGATTGAGTCAACTTTCCATTCTGGACAACTGCGTAAAATAGCCTCCATCACTTCTTTTTGAGTCATCGTCCTTACTCGACATAATCAAAGCAACATAAAACAGGATAGTTATTTTGACCAAGACTGGGGGTGTGGGGGTGTTGGGTGTAGGGGTTTAGGGGTGAAGCAAAAGCGAAGCATAACCCATGCTGTCCGAGTCATTGATATTGTACTCAAAGGTTACACATCCTATAAAAACTTCTGTACACCTACTTAACTATGTTTTTTCGTTCTCTGCCTCTGGGCGAGGACGAAAAGTTTTAGAAATTCTCATTGCAAAGAAATGCCGATAAATAGAATTGCGGTTTTATCCAAGTAGTGCTAGAAACTCATCGCGTGTGAGTTCATACCGAGTTGCGTTCATAGGTGTCACCTCACCCCCGCCCCTCTCCTTCGCAAGGAGAGGGGTGCCCAGAGCGCGGGGTAAGGTTTTTGAATGCAACTTAGTATCAGCATCACGTAGTATTTTACTTAGCAACCCTTTACCAAGAGTTTTACCAGCATGAACAGGTATTGTTACAACTCGTCCATCTTCATGTTGCATTCGCACATGGCTGCCCTTTTGTCGAACTACCTGAAAACCTCTTTTTTGAGGGCGCTAATAACTTCATCACCTGTACAAGCTGGTAGTTTTGGCATCAAATCACTACCTTTTGAATGCCTATAAACTCAGGTATCTCTTCATCACCTTCTTCTTCCAAGCAAAGTTCAATAACTTCTTTGATATTCTCCATTAACTCATCAATAGTTTCGCCTTGGCTATAACAAGCTTTTAGTTGAGGGACTTCTCCAACATAATAGCCATCTTCATCTCTTTCAATAATGACGTAGAATTCCCGCCTCGTAATATCCATTACTGAATCTTCCTACTTAATAAAACTGGATAGTTTTCTATGACATTATTTTGTTCACCAAGGGCTTTAGATAAATGACTTAGCACTAGAGGACATCAAGCTACTCAGTAAATGGAATTTTGTGATCGCTCTTAATCTAACGTCGAATTTTTCCTTCTACTTTCATAATTTGATTGTAGGCGGTTACATCATTTGTAAGTAGCTCAACGTGAAGAAATGTAGGATGGGTTAGCGAAGCGTAACCCATGCTGTCCGAGCATCTGAAATGGTCTGAGCATAAAAGATTTTTAGCTTTGCAGTATGGGCGATCGCCAAAGGTAGCTACTCAGGAGTATCGCCCACTTTTGTACACTGAGTAGTATGAACAAAAGTGTATCGTTCGTTGAAAATGCAGTGAGGGGACAACGTTATTGACTCGTCGACGAGTGTTTGATATTCATGAGCGAGAGTTTGATACTTATCGGCGAGGATTTGGAACTCGTGAGCGAGTGGTTGGGAGTAGTAGACGAGAGTTTGATACTCATCGGCGAGTATTTAGAACTCGTGAGCGAGTGGTTGGGAGTGGTGAGCGAGTGTTTAGGACTCGTGGGCGAGTGTTTGATACTCACCGATGAGTATTTGGAACTTGCGAACGAGTGTTTGATATTCGTGAATGAGTATCAGAACTCAATGCAGCACCCTCACATTGTCAAAGAACACAATTTTTTGCCCCTACACGTCCCAAACATATTTACGGCAGGTTTCACAAGCGGCTTTTGCTTCTTCGGTTTGCGGGTTCTTGAAAATCGGATGGTGGCGGAGGCAAACAATATCTCTTATTAGCTTATTCACTCACATTCAATGGTAGACGAATGGTAAAAATAGACCCGACTCCAAGTTCGCTTTTGACAAAAATTTCACCACCCATCATATGACAAAAGTGACGGCTAATTGCTAACCCCAGTCCGACCCCACCATACTTTTTCGTTGTCGAACCATCTCCTTGGGTAAAAGGTTGAAAGAGATGTTGCTGTTGGTGATAGGACATACCAATACCTGTATCTTCAACAGTAAACGTAATACTTTCAGGAGCATAGTTTCCATTTAAGTCTCTCGTCTCCTTCTTGACTATGAGTGCGACTCTGCCGTTAGTGGTAAACTTGGCAGCATTGCTTAACAGGTGGTACAGTACCTGTCGTAGCTTTGTTTGATCGGTGTACATGATGGCAAGTTTTTCATCAAAGCCTACTTCTAAAACATTGCCATTTTTCTTCACCAAAGGCTTCACTGTCAGAACGACATCATTAATAAGCGTTGTAAGTTGAAATGCCTCTGGGTAAAAAGTTATTTTTCCTGCTGCTATGTCCGACAAGTCAAGAATGTCATTGATTAATGTTAGCAAATGCCTACCTGCAGCATTGATAGATTCAAGGTCCTCAATAAAATCTTTTGATAAGCTGATGTCTAAAGCATCGTAGCATAGGAGTTGACTCAAACCAATAATGGCATTCAATGGGGTACGTAATTCATAGCTTATATTCGCCAAAAACTGATTTTTTGCGTTGCTACCAGCTTCAATTAGCTGCTGCTGTTGTTCTTCAAAAGCAATACTTTTTTGGTAAAACTCTTTAGCTACAGCATCTAAATCAAGTTCCATTTCTTCCCATTTTTTCCGAACTTGAGCCAGCAATCCACCCATAATTAAATTTTCATTCTTTGGCTGCTTCTGCCATTCCCGCAGCGCATCTTCCACTCTGTGAATTAGGCGTCGCAGTTCTCGATTTTCTTGTCGCCATTGGGCAAACCGCTTCCACCCTTCCATCAAAGCTTCATGTGCTAAATCAACCCAAGCTTCTCCTTGCTGATTTTCTTGTCCACTCACCAACAAGCGTCCTTGAATCAACTCATCAAGAACATCACTAATTACGTTCTCAGCTTTAATAGCTAAGAGTTTTGCTTTTGGTTGCCGTTGTCTAGTATCCTTTTCTCCCTCACCCGTTCGCACTAGCTTCAAAAAAATCCGCTCAATCCATTCCTGCTCCTTATCTGTGAAACTTTGATAAGTTGCTTCCGCGTACCGATCCAACGCACCAACCACTCCACCCATTGCATGATACTGCTCTAAGGTTAGCTGATGCTTTTGGTTGTCTCGTTTCTCCCAAAGTTCTGTCAGGGCAAATTGCAACAGTGGTAAGCATCCCTGCTCTTTACCGACATCTTGCATAATCTCTCCCAGCAACCCATCCTCAAAGCGATAACCTTGCAGGTTTGCCCCAGATGCGATCGCCTGCTCTAAATCTGCCCCCACTAACGGCGGTATATACACTGCCTGATTTTGAATCAGTTGCGTCAACGATGGGTAGCTCAAACAGGGTTCGAGAAAATCCGCCCGCATTGTGGTGACAATTGCCAACCGTTCACAAAGGCAGTTTGTTAACAACTCAATGAATTTGCGTCTCTCCTCTTCTTTGGGACAAAGCGTAAACACTTCTTCAAATTGATCTACAAATAACAAGAAACGCTGTGAACTAGGGAGACGCTCAATGATTGGACTTAAGCCATCACAATGATTGTGGATGAATTCATAAAGCTGCTGAATCTCTCTCGGACGCTGAAAAAATGGTTCAAAGGCTGCTCTCAATTTTGCCAATGGCTCAATTCCCGGTTTAATCAAGTCTAAGATTCGCCAGCCATTATTCTCCAATTGAGGAATCAAACCCGCACGCACTACGGAAGACTTACCACTTCCCGACGTGCCAATTATTGGCACAAACTGCGCCTGAGCGAGTTTTTGTAAAATATCTTCAACAACCTTCTTACGACCAAAGAAGAATTGAGCGTGCTGCTTGTCAAAAGCTTCCAAACCTCGATAAGGACACTCCTCACGCACAACCGCAGTCACCACCGGATTCTTGGGCGGATACCAGACGAGAGGAATTGACCTTCCTCCGCCCATGTATATTGGTTCTTGTCCACTGTGCTTAAGTTCGCGTGATATGAAGCTAAACAAGTCGCTGGCGTTGACTTCACCAGTCGTTTCATCAGCCTTATCGTGAGATAATCCTCTCAGAACTGCTTGGGTAAAAACGCCTCCTTCGATATCTTCCCGCGCTCTTTCAAACTCACGAGAGGCGGTTATCAAACGGTAGTCCTGTTTGCTGTTGAAAACGGGGAAACTATATCTGAGAAAACTCTTTTCTAAAAAAGACCCTGCATAGCAGCAGTCAAGTAGTACCACTAAACTACTCAGTTGAGATTCGCGGATTAAATTATTGAAGTCATCAAAGGCGATCGCATTCTGTCCATCGCTAGTACAATCGAATGTCGCCAGATAACCCTTTTGTTGACCTGTCAGGGTTAGTGCTTCAAATCCATGTCCGGCAAAATAGATCAGTGCTTCGTGATTTTTTGCCTTTTCTAGTAGGAACTTCCTCAGTGCTGAACCCAGTTCCTTGCCAGTTAGCTTTTTATCTGGTGCGACACGCCAGCAATTTTCACTCTCGATTAACTGACCAGGTAACGGCTGAACTTCAAAGCGACCGCGATCGCGCAGTACCTGGGCTATTTTTTCTGCATCGGTGACAGCTTTTGGCAGGTTTCTGAAATTGTTATAGTTAGCAATGCCAATCACCAAGGCGTATCGAGCCATACTATCCCACCAAGCATAGGGGCATTTTAGAGTATTCTAGCTAACATAATAATCTGCAATGACTTGAGACTACGTAATGTCAGAAGTACAACGCCTGATAGTTAAAGACGACGGGGAAGAGTATGAGCTTTTTCTTGAGTCAAAAACTGACTCTGAATTGCCAGAAATAGACGAAGAAGAACCTGAATACCGCGATATTCTCCCCACAATTAACATTCAGGATTTTCACGACAAGCTTCGTGGTTATACTAGGTTGGCTCTTGGGGCGTTTAAAAATTTACCTGAAGCCGAAGAAGTCACAATTAAATTTGGTATCAAATTAGGTGGCAAAGTTGGCATTCCCATCTTGGCTGAAGGGTCTAGTGAAGGCAACTTTGAAATTGAAGTTAAGTGTAAATTTCCTGAAAGTAAGTAAAATTTCGACAATAGGTGACTAGCAACAGTATTTGCGAAACTTGGCATTTCAAGGCGATCACCCCACAAGGGTGGACGCTTTGCACCATCGCGCTTAATTAGCCATCTCAAAAATTTATTACGCTTCCCTATCAGTATTAAGTGTCACAGCTGACAAACCTCAATGCTATAGCAGATACCTCCAATCCACCTCTCCATTCATCCCATATTCGGGGAAGATGACCTTCTGGAGCATCAAGAGTGAATTTTATTTGAGAATAATAAGACCATTCTCTCGTCGTCCAACTTGCCAACAAAATCTGATGATGCCTTGTGCTTCTCCAGCCTACACGTTCTCCAAACCTAATCCAGTGTTCTCCATTAAATTCCCCTGGTTTTCCTCCAACACTCTGCCAAATATGCTTTTGAACACTAAAGCCGAAGCGTCCGTTGCTATATTTCACCCAAAGTTGGTTGATAGTAAGCAGGTCTTGACAAGGAAATTTTAAGATAGCTTCATTATTGAGATATCCCTTTGTTTCTCGACTAGATACCTTCAGCAGAATAGCCTTAGTTTCCTCATCTGCTTGTTTCCATTTGCCTGCTGCCAATAGCCCATCTAGTTTACTGTAATCTACACTGACTCCTGAAATCGGAGGAGATAAATTGACAGGTGTAGGAGCAAACTCTGTATGTAATAATGCCAACCACTCCTGCATTGATTGAGGACGATTTTCTGGTTTTAACTCCATCCCTTTGAGAATCGCTTGGTTTACTTTATCGCTAACACCAGGATTAATTGCTTTTGGTTCCTCTAATAGCGTACCAATAGCCCTTAGTGGAGCAATTGTTGGTACTTCTCCCGTTAACAGAGAATACAACGTTGCCGCTAAAGCATAAACATCTGTATAAGCGCCCCGCTTTGCTCGCTTATCATACTGCTCGATTGGCGCAAAACCATCAGATAACATTTGCGTGTGCGTCTGAGTTAAATTTGGCGTGAACTCTCGCGCGATGCCAAAATCAATTAACACAGCCTCTGTTTTACCAGAACGCACCATGATATTTTGTGGTTTGATATCCCTGTGCAACAAGCCACTATTATGAACTACCGTTAGTGCTTCACCAATTTGTTGGATATAGCATAATGCTTTCTCTTCAGGTAAAACGCCTTGATTTTCAACAAAACTTGCTAAGTCTTCCCCGTCAATATATTCCATCACCATGCACCACAGTCCTTCCTCTTGAATCACTTCATTAATCTGCACAATATGAGGGTGACTGCATTTGGCTAGTTTTATGGCTTCATTCAGAAAATCTTGTTGAAATTTGGCAAAATTAGGGCGGCGTTGCACCGTATTATTCAAGGTTTTGATAACAACTTGCTGCCAATTGTTATCTCTAGCGAGATAAGTTATACCCAAGCCACCTTCGCCCAATACTTGCTCAATGGTGTACTTTCCGCTCTGTAACTTCTGTCCATCTGTCCAAGGCATTGCTGACAAATCCCAAATACTGGTAGTCATTGTGGCATAAATTTATAGAACGCCTAAGTAACAGAAACTTTAGTATTCTTAAGACTATTTCTCTTTATTTTGCCTTCTTAGCGTCTCGACGGTTTGTTTTCTGAAAAACACTTGAACCATAAAGGGTTAATATAGAATTGTTAAGGCTTGTTTACAGAATTTTCTAAACCACCCTAATTCTGTTAAAGCATTCCACCACTAGATATAAGTTCTAAGATTCCCCAAAGTTTATCCAAACGCTAATATGACGCTCCCCATCCGTAACGTCGCCATCATTGCCCACGTTGACCACGGCAAAACAACCCTTGTTGATGCTCTCCTCAAACAATCCGGCATTTTCCGTGAAGGAGAAGACGTTCCGGATTGCGTCATGGACTCTAACGCCCTGGAACGAGAACGGGGAATTACAATTCTTGCCAAAAACACTGCGGTTCGCTACAAAGAAACGCTGATCAACATTGTTGATACTCCCGGACACGCTGACTTTGGCGGCGAAGTCGAACGCGTCCTTGGCATGGTTGATGGTTGCATCCTCATTGTTGATGCTAATGAAGGTCCTATGCCTCAAACACGCTTTGTTTTGAAAAAAGCGCTGGAAAAAGGACTGCGCCCCATTGTTGTCGTTAATAAAATTGACCGTCCCCAAGCAGATCCACATGGTGCGATCGATAAAGTCTTGGATCTGTTTCTGGAACTAGGGGCAGATGATGACCAGTGTGATTTTCCCTACTTGTTCGCTTCTGGTTTAAGTGGCTACGCCAAAGAACAGTTGGAAGATGAACCCAAGGATATGCAACCTCTGTTTGAAGCTATCCTACGCCATGTCCCAGCACCTGTCGGTGACCCCGAGAAGCAACTGCAACTGCAAGTCACAACCCTAGATTATTCTGAATATCTGGGGCGGATCGTCATTGGCAGAATTCACAACGGCATCATCCGCATGGGACAGCAAGCCGCTTTGGTGAAAGAAAACGGCGACATTGTCAAAGCAAAAATCACCAAGTTGATGGGCTTTGAAGGGCTAAAGCGGATTGAAATCACAGAAGCATCTGCTGGCAATATCGTAGCTGTGGCAGGATTTGCTGATGCCAACATCGGGGAAACGATTACTGACCCGAATGAACCCCAAGCATTGCCACTGATTAAAGTCGATGAACCAACATTGCAAATGACTTTCTGGGTGAATGATTCGCCCTTTGCTGGTCAAGAAGGAAAGTTGGTGACTTCACGACAAGTGCGCGATCGCCTCTTCCGGGAACTGGAAACGAACGTCGCTTTGCGTGTTGAAGAAACTGATTCCCCTGATAAATTCTTGGTTTCCGGTCGTGGGGAACTACACCTGGGTATCTTAATTGAAACCATGCGCCGGGAGGGTTACGAGTTTCAGGTGTCCCAGCCACAAGTTATTTACCGCGAAGTCAATGGGCAACCTTGCGAACCTTACGAACTTCTGGTGCTAGACGTTCCTGAAGATGCTGTTGGCAGTTGCATTGAGCGACTGGGTCAACGCAAGGGTGAAATGCAAGATATGCTAGTTGGTGGCAACGGACGCACCCAGCTAGAGTTTGTCATTCCCGCCCGTGGATTAATCGGATTCCGGGGTGAATTCATGCGGATGACTCGTGGTGAAGGTATCATGAACCACAGTTTCCTTGATTACCGTGCTATCACTGGTGATATTGAAGCCCGGAACAAAGGTGTATTAATCTCCTTTGAGGAAGGCGTTTCTACCTTCTACGCTATGAAGAACGCTGAAGACAGAGGTGTATTCTTTATCGTTCCGGGTACCAAGGTTTACAAAGGCATGATTGTGGGAGAACACAATCGTCCCCAAGACCTAGAACTCAACGTCTGTAAAACTAAGCAACTCACCAACCACCGTGCATCCGGCGGTGATGAACTGGTACAGTTGCAAGCACCAGTGGAAATGAGTCTAGAGCGTGCTTTAGAGTACATCGGACCAGATGAATTGGTGGAAGTAACTCCCCAGTCAATTCGTCTGCGGAAGATGGCGAAGAAGTTGGCGAAACGGTAGTTACTTCTGTAAACACTATTACAGAAATGTAGCATGGGTTAGCGAAGCGTAACCCATGCTGTCATTTGCAATAGATGCGTTACGCAAGGCTAACGCATCCTACTACTGAACAGACTTTGTGTAAAACACTGTCTTAAATTTTAAGAACCACAGATGAACACAGATGATTTATCTGTATCCATCTGTGGTTTTGTTTTCAGAAATTATCTTCATTAATTCTCCAAGCAAACTGTTTCAAACCCTGTCGTCTATGACTTTCACAAATCAATGGGTTAACCTGGATGGATGGAAATTATCAAGCGTCTTACCAACTGGTTAGAAACCCGTGCTTGCGCCCCTGCATACAGTGGATGGGTGCTTATAGGAATAGCCATTTGTTTTTTTGGAGCTGGCATCAATACGATGGCTGGCTGGCTATACGTTATTAGTAGCGTCAGTTTTGCTTTGTTGAGTATAGCAGCAGTCTTACCGCCGCGATCGCTTGTCCGGTTGAATGTCATGCGTCTTCCCATTGAACCTGTAACAGCAGGGGAAGATTTAACAGTTGAATTAGATATTGTCAACCAAACAAATCGACCTGTGACCTTATTGCAAGTCCAGGATATGCTGCCCTTCATCTTAGGGAAACCTCTCCAAAAAGCAATAGAAACTATTCCCACAAACCGCAATTATCGGTGGGTGTACCACCAGCCTACCCAACGCCGGGGTGTGTATCGCTGGCACACAGTTGAACTTGGTACTGGTGCGCCTTTGGGATTGTTTTGGTGTCGCCGTTTACGCGATGCTGCAGCCAAGGCAATTGTTTATCCCACAGTTTTACCTCTGACGACTTGTCCCTTAATTGATGAAATGGGCGAGGAAGATAGTAAAAGGGGTGATCTCAATGGCAGACCTTTGCAAACAGCAACCCAAGGGCTGACTCGTTCCTTGCGCCCCTATCGCATAGGTGATCCCATCCGTCTTATTCACTGGCGCACTAGCGCCCGCTACGGGGAATTACGGCTACGGGAGTTAGAAATGGTTACAAGTGGACAAGAAATGATTGTTGCTATTGATAGTGCTGGTAAATGGGATGAGGAGTGTTTTGAACAAGCTGTCATTGCTGCAGCATCGCTGTACTTTTATGCACATCGAAAGCAGATGCAGGTGCAACTGTGGACAGCGTTGACAGGTTTGGTCAAAGGTCAACGCCTTGTTCTAGAAACCTTAGCCGCAACCATCGCAGGTGAAGATACGTCCAGTGCCTACCCTCCCAGCTACCCTTTAATTTGGTTGACGCAAAATCCTTTAACTCTCTCATCTCTACCTAGCGGTAGTCGTTGGCTACTATGGCAGAATATATCTTTACCTCAAGAACAGATCGTAGTGAATAAAGATTATCCAGGCATATTCTTAGATTCTCAACAACCTCTCTTAGCCCAATTGCAAAAATCCACAATTTGATAATAGATTCAAATTTCAAGCGTTCAAAATCTTAATGAATTTAAGGGAAAGGAAATTGTAGGCGATGCCCAAATTCTAGCGATGAGAGCATAATCTGCTCCTGAATCAGTTTTTGCCAATCAAAAATTCACACATTCAAAATTTCAAACCGCTCCAAAAAGGGGGAATAATCCCCAGTTATACCTCCCTTCGCCTGCGGTACAATGCAAAGAAATGTTTAAATTATGAGTAGCCGATCCTATGATTTCACCAGAAGTTAACACAAAATCCAGCGAGAAAAGCTTAGAGGCAATGCGGCATTTTTCCGAACAATACGCCAAGCGCACTGGAACGTACTTCTGTGCTGAACCTTCTGTCACCGCAGTTGTCATTGAAGGGCTTGCCAAGCATAAAGATGAACTTGGCTCTCCTTTGTGTCCCTGTCGTCACTATGAAGATAAAGAAGCAGAGGTTAACGCTGCATTTTGGAACTGCCCATGCGTACCAATGCGGGAGCGCAAAGAGTGTCACTGTATGCTATTCCTGACCCCAGATAATGATTTTGCTGGTGATCAGCAAGAAATCTCGTTAGAGACAATCAAGCAAGTGCGAGATAGCATGGCATGAACGAAGAAATGCCTGATGAGTTTTGGCAAGGTGTAGAGCAGTTTAATGCTGGACAGTATTATGCTTGTCATGACACCTTAGAGGCTTTGTGGATAGAAGCAACAGAGCCAGAAAAAACTTTTTATCAAGGCATTCTGCAAATTGCTGTGGCGCTACATCATTTGAGTAACCGCAACTTGCGTGGTGCAGCAATTTTATTGGGTGAGGGAAGCAATCGCCTGCGGCGTTACCCATTAGACTATGGCGGCATTGATGTTGATGAATTATTAAGTCAAAGTGCGGCATTGTTAAGGGCACTACAACATATAGAGCCAGAAAAAATTGCCGCCCTTAACCTGGGTCAAGATAAAACTTTGCCCTTGCCCAGGGTTATAAAAGTGAGTCAGGAAAAAGAGTAAAGAATTAAAAAATATATTGAGAAAGTATTAAGATACTGTACATTCCAGATAGCTAGTCATTGAGTCTGTATCTGTCTGCCTTGGCAATCAGCAAGACAAGTTCATTGGTTACAAAGGCAGCATATTGTATTGAATTGCAAGTGAGATTAAGTCACTCTAGTACCTCTTCCTTAACTGAGGGAAAACTTTTGTGCGTGAGTTGAGGTTTTCATGGAACTACATATTATGTAACAAACTAGACGTGATGTGAAACCTTAAAGGTGGGGAAAGCGTCAATAGTCTTATATTTTGCCAGTAGTTATCCTTGAATAGCCCAGAAGGCGTATTTTATTACCTCTGGCTAAAGTAGTTGAGAGAATTGGAATAACAGACAAAATCGTAAATTGTAACTTGCTATGATCCCCCACTATCAATTTCCTCAATTTCTAATGCGTCGTTTGGGATTAACCTTAATGTTACCAGTCGCACTTCTGGGCGCAATAACATTTCCCACTCAATTGCAAAAGGCGACTGCACAAACATCTCAAACTTCTGGGCAAAATCGCCCCCTCTACATCCATGGCAGAAGCCAAGAATATAACTCTAAAACACAAGTGGCAACGATTCGCGGCGACGTAGAACTGTCTTATCCGGCACGAGGTATTCAGGCAACTGCTGCCCAAGCACAATATTTTGCCCGCGAACGTCAGATTATTCTCAGTGGCAACGTCTATGTTTTACAACAGGGTGGAAATAGCATCAAGGCTGACACAGTCACGTATCTGATTGACGAAGGGCGATTTGTTGCTACACCCAAGCAAGGTCGTCAGGTAGAATCTATCTACATGGTTAACGACACCAACGTTGTTAACCAAACGACCTCGCCGGCTCCTGCAACAGCACCTCTCAAGAAAACCAACCAGCAGCGATAACTGAACAAAGGACGCGCGAGAGTGAAAATTGTCTTAGAAAATATCCATAAAACTTACGGCAAGCGAGTTGTTGTCAATCGCGTTAACGTTTCTGTTGCTCAAGGTGAAATTGTTGGGTTACTTGGTCCCAATGGTGCTGGGAAAACGACGACTTTTTACATTGCCACAGGTCTAGAAAAACCAAACCGAGGAACAGTCTGGTTAGACAATATGGATATTACTCCACTGCCAATGCACAGGAGAGCAAGACTAGGGATTGGTTATTTAGCACAGGAGGCAAGTATTTTTCGCCAATTGAGCGTGCGAGATAATATTCTTTTAGTGCTAGAGCAAACGAATGTGCCACGCTGGGAGTGGGGAAAGCGAGTGGAAACTTTGCTACGAGAGTTCCGTTTGGAGAAGCTGGGTAACAGTAAAGGAATTCAACTTTCTGGAGGTGAAAGACGCCGGACAGAATTGGCAAGAGCCTTGGCAGCTGGAAGGGAAGGACCAAAATTTTTACTTTTGGATGAACCATTTGCTGGAGTTGACCCCATAGCAGTTGCCGAAATTCAGCAAATTGTGGCGCAACTGCGCGATCGCCACATGGGCATTTTGATTACGGATCACAACGTCCGCGAAACTCTCGCCATTACAGATCGCGGATATATCATGCGCGAGGGGCAAATCCTTGCGTCTGGAACCTCTAACGAACTCTACAATAACCCTCTTGTAAGACAATACTATCTGGGCGATAACTTCCAGGTTTAGATTCAAAATTTAAAATTTCCAGTTGAAAAAATATTTCTATTTTTTATTTTTGAAGAACTATTTCATAACTATGCTTTATTTTGTCTACTATTTAGTTTGACGGCTGCTACATTTCAGATTTGTGAATTTCTTTCTAGGTAAGATTTTCCGAATTTCAAATCAGCATTTCTATATGGAGTTGGTAAAGCCGAAGTGCATATCAAATGACTGATGACTATTAGCTAATAACCTAGTACCAATAACTCATGACTCATCACTCTTAATTAATGGTTAAATACAAGTCTTTCTACACCCTCAATTCGCTGCTGCCATTTTCTATCATGGATCGCTACCTGGCGAGCGAATTGCTGCCGACATTTTTGTTTGGTGTTGGGGCTTTCGCTTCCATCGGCGTAACGATAGACGCTATGTTTGACTTGGTGCGGAAAATTGTGGAATCCGGACTACCGATAGGCATCGCCGTTCAGGTTTTTGTGTTACGGATGCCAGAGTTTATCGTTTTAGCCTTCCCCATGTCCACGCTGCTGGCTACTTTGATGACATACAGCCGTCTTTCGAGTGAGAGCGAATTAATAGCCCTGCGAGGGTGTGGAGTCAGTGTTTATCGCATGGTGCTCACTGCTGTGATGTTGAGTTTGGTTGTCACAGGAATGACATTTGTGTTTAACGAGCATCTTGCACCAGCATCAAAATACCAAGCATCTCAAATTCTGGACAAAGCTTTAAAGTCAGATCAGCCAACTATTGTTAAGCAGCAAAATATATTCTATCCAGAATACCAAAAGGTCAAGCAAGAGGATGGTGTTAAGAAAAAAATCCTCACACGCTTGTTTTACGCGGATGAGTTTGACGGTAAGCAGATGAAAGGCTTGACTATTATAGACCGTTCTACAGAAGGTTTGAGTCAGATCATTGTATCAGAATCGGGCGAGTGGAATCCATCTCAAAACGTCTGGGATTTTTACAACGGGACTATCTATTTGGTCGCCCCAGATCGCTCTTATCGGAACATCCTGCGCTTTGAACACCAACAACTGAAATTACCCCGTACTGCATTCGATTTGGCACAGAAAAGCCGAGACTACGGTGAGATGAACATTGCTCAATCACTGGAACAACTGGAGATTGAACGCCTTGGCGGAGATGAGCAAAAAATTCGTAAACTCGAAGTGAGGATTCAACAAAAAATCGCCTTGCCCTTTGTCTGTGTTGTTTTTGGCTTGGTTGGTGCAGCAATGGGAACCATACCTCAACGTACTGGGCGAGCAACAAGTTTTGGTGTCAGTGTCATCGTTATATTTACTTACTACATACTTTATTTTATTACTGGTGCGCTGGCACAGGCAGAAATTTTGTCTACTTTCATGGGGGCTTGGCTGCCGAACTTCTTGGGGCTGGGAATAGGTACATTCTTATTGATGCGGGTCGCACAAAGGTAAATATTATACTCAAATATCCCTGCTGTTGATGACTTATCATTGGAGAGCAGGTAGGATAAAAGGAAAATCAAACTTCGTTTAAAATATGTCCTCATAAGTGGTGATACACCTGTAAGGACAGAAAGTTTCTTGAGGTTAATTGGGTACTCGCGAATTAGAGAAAGCTGCTCCTTTACCTAAGTCATCAAAGAAAGCTCCATTCGGAAACCGCTGCTGTTGAACCTTCCTGAAGATTTGCCACTTTCGAGTAAACTTAGACTCTATTGCCCATGTCACGCCGCCATTATCCTCCCGCCCATTTACGCTACTTTAAAGCCAGGTTATGGAATTTAGCGAGACCTGGTTTTTGGGTAACAGCAATCTTTCTATCTGTCGTAGGGCTGATTATTAAAGAATACTGGACAAACCCAGGCTTTTTCACAAATTGGGACAACAATCAAGTCACTGCAAACAATCCTGCCAATTCTTCTGGCTCAGAAAAAGACAGAGGAATGACTGCAGACAATGATAACTCATCAGTCCTTTTTAATACCAATTCGAGCAAAGAAAACTCACCAGTAGGAAAAACGACAACCTCTACGCAGAACACTCAGACAAAGAATAGCAAAGGCTTGTTAGACGCTTTAAATGGCAAAAGCCGGACTTCTGTGAGTGACGAAAAATCAAAGGCTAGTGTCAAAGAAGGTAGTTCTGCAGCTATCCAAAAGCTGGAAAACCCCTTTGTCGTACAATCACAAAATTTATTGCAGCTAAGAGCTTTTCAAAGTAGCAGCACATTACAAGGTGTTAATCCCTTAACATCTTCGTTTGAACAACAAAATTCAGTACAAAATTCTTTTGGTTTGGGTACGGGATTAGTAAGTACAATCAAACCTAGTCAAAATATTACCACTGAAAGCGCATTACAAACGGCGCTTAACCAATTAAAGAACCAGACTCAGTCAAACTTAAATAGCACCACATCAACTCAGAGAAATCCCTTTGAACAATCACGGCTATCCACCGAAACCAGAAGCAGTCAAACTCCTATTTCAAGTACTGGATTAAGTAGAGACACAAATAATTATCTCAATACACGCGCAAATTCTACACAGACGGGACTCATTTCTGGAGCAAGTTACATACAACCAGGATTTACTAATCAGTTACAAAATCCTATCCCAGGAATAGCCTACCCTCAACCAGGTTTCAACAACCCATCACAACAAAATTCCATTTTTGGAACAGGTTACACACAGTCAGGACTGACAAACCAGCCCCAAAACTTCGTTTCTGGAACAGGGTATCCGCAACCAGTATTGAATAACCTGCTACCGCAAAATCCCAATTTTAGAACAGGCTACCCCCAGCCGGGTTTGAATAACTCACTACCACAAAATACCATTCCTGGAGCAAGTTACCTTCAACCTCAACAAGGACTCATGGGTGTCCCACAAACTCCAAGTGCAATCCCTAATCGCTCCGCTGTTACTCTTGACCAAATTATGAGAAATAGGTTGAATAACATAAATAGCAGTCAGCGATCGCCGAGTATTGGACAACCAACATTGCTAGCACCTCCCAACTCTGCAACATCTACGAATATTGCTCCCGACTACACCCCTAATCAAGGTAGTATGACTTCTTATCCGCCTGTCATACCCAATAATTACGGGAATTCTGTCTTGCAGCAAGCCCCTGCCCCAGTACCGCAGTATATCTATTCATATCCGCGTCAGATACCAGGACAATATACAGGTGGAGGACAGATAAATAGATACTAGTATCCTCAAGGGTGGGAGACAAATAGACATCACCTTCTTAGAGAAGAACTTAATTTAAATCATCTACACACTCTATTTGCGGTATGAGGGATGTACTTTGGGACAGTCAGGTTTGGTATGCTAGAAACCTAGACTACCTATGACTCAAACTATGCCTGCGCCCACCATCAACCCTCTAAGTACTGCCTTTCCCCTGACAGCTGTAGTCGGTCAAGAAGCAATTAAATTAGCCTTGCTGCTTGCTGCAGTAGACCCAGGGTTGGGAGGAGTGGCGATCGCAGGTCGTCGCGGTACGGCAAAATCTGTGATGGCGCGTGCTATTCATGCCCTACTTCCACCCATTGAAGTTGTTAAAGGTTCCATAAGCAACTGTGAGCCCAACCATCCAGAAGAATGGGACGACAAACTTTTGGCAGAACACCCCCTCAGTACAAGCGGAGAAGGAAGCACTGAAGTTGAAACCGAAATCGTTCCCGCGCCTTTTGTGCAAATTCCTTTAGGAGTCACAGAAGACCGTCTTCTCGGTTCTGTCGATGTGGAACAATCAGTTAAGCAAGGCGAAACTATATTTCAAGCAGGTTTGCTCGCCCAAGCACACCGAGGCGTTCTCTACATAGATGAAATTAATTTATTAGATGACCAAATCTCAAATCAGCTTTTAACAGTCTTATCTGAGGGACGCAATCAAATTGAACGGGAGGGCATAAGTTTTCAGCATTCCTGCAAGCCCTTATTTATCGCTACATACAACCCAGAAGAAGGTGCATTGCGGGAACACCTACTCGATAGAATTGCGATCGCCCTTTCTGCTGATGGTGTCCTCGGTTTAGATCAAAGAGTGCAAGCAGTAGAGCAAGCGATCGCTTATTCTCGATCTCCTCAAGAATTTCTCAAGCAGTACAGCGAAGACATAGACGCCCTCAAAACCCAAATTCTCCTAGCGCGGGAATGGTTAAAAGACGTTCGCATGACCCACGAACAAATTTCCTACTTAGTAGAAGAAGCAATTCGCGGAGGAGTGCAAGGACACCGGGCTGAGTTATTTGCTGTACGCGTTGCCAAAGCCTCTGCAGCTTTGGATGGACGCACACAAGTGAATGCTGAGGATTTGCGACGTGCTGTGGAACTCGTGATAGTCCCACGGGCAACTGTTGTGCAGACACCGCCACCAGAAGAACCACCGCCACCTCCTCCACCCCCACCACAAAATCAGGAGGAACCTCAAGACGAATCGAATCAGGAACAGGAAGAACAACAAGAAAATCAAGAAGAACAGCCAGAACAAGAACCACCTGGCATTCCTGAAGAATTTATCTTTGACCCTGAAGGGGTAGTTCTTGATTCTAGTGTGCTTTATTTTGCTCAGATGGCGCAGCGGCGAGGGAAGTCAGGTAGCCGCAGTCTCATCTTTTCCGAAGACCGGGGACGCTATATTAAACCGATGTTGCCCAAAGGGAAAGTGCAACGCATTGCCGTAGATGCGACTCTAAGGTCTGCTGCCCCATATCAAAAAGCACGACGACAACGACATCCAGGCAAGAAAGTCGTTGTAGAACAAGGGGATATCCGGACAAAGCGCCTAGTACGCAAAGCAGGTGCTCTGGTTGTATTCGTGGTAGATGCTTCAGGTTCAATGGCGCTGAACCGGATGCAATCAGCTAAAGGTGCGGTGATGCAGCTGTTGACAGAAGCTTATCAAAATCGTGACCAAGTTGCTTTGATTCCCTTTCGAGGAGAACAGGCAGAGGTGTTATTGCCTCCTACACGTTCTATTGCTCTGGCACGTAACCGCCTAGAAAGATTACCCTGTGGTGGTGGTTCTCCGTTAGCTCATGGTTTAACCCAAGCTGTACGCGTCGGTTTAAATGCCCAAATGAGCGGAGATATTGGACAAGTTGTGATTGTAGCGATAACCGATGGACGCGGTAACATTCCTCTGTCGCGTTCTTTGGGTGAACCGCAAGAAAGCGGGCAAAAACCAGATATCAAAGCAGAATTGTTAGAAATTGCTGCTAGAATACGTGCTTTGGGATTGCAATTGTTGGTTATTGATACAGAAAGTAAATTCGTTTCTACTGGGTTTGCTAAGGAGTTAGCAAAGACATCAGGAGGTAAGTACTACCATTTGCCCAAAGCTACGGATAAAGCCATTGCTGCTATGACAAAAGGAGCAATTGCTGATTTAAAATCTCGTTGAAGTCAAGCGGGGATAAGGGGGATACTTATCTCCCTTATCTAAGTCATTTTTTAGAAGCAACATCATGACCCTGTTGCAACTGTTTGTGGTCTTAACATAGATACTAAATCTTGAACTCCCTTTTGCAGATATCGCGTCACAGTCATTGGGCTAGTACCAATTTTCTTAGCAGTATCTTTGCGAGAAAGTTCCTTCAAATACACCATTTCAACTGCCATGCGGGGCTTTTCTTCTAGCAGATTTATTGCGCCTTGAAGTTGTTGCCGTTCTTCTTGTTGTTGTTGCACAGTCGTAGAACGGTAGCAAGGAAGCACTTCACCTAGGGTAATTTGGCAATCAATGTTTTGGACTATAGTCGCATCCAAACTTAAAGGCATACGATTTTGAGCAGCTAATTTGGTTTCTTGCCATTCTTGCAGAGATACTTTAAGAATGCTTGCAATTTCTGAATCCTTGGGAGAACGACCTAAAGTCAATGCCAATTCCTTGCGAACTTTTTGCCCTTCATTATACAGTTCTTGCCAACGACGGGGAATTTTTAATAGGGTACTGCGATCGCGTAAAAAGTGCAGCATTTCACCCCGAATATAAGGGACAGCAAAGGAACTAAACGCATATCCTTGACTTGGATCAAAACGCTCAATTGCTCTTATCAAACCAATATAACCAATTTGCTCTAAATCTTCATAAGGCTCCTTGCATTGATGACTGAATTTATGAGCCATTTTCCGTACTAAACCAGTATGTAATTGTACGAGTTGATTACGAAGTTTAATAGAAGGATTTTGATGGTATAAATTTAATAATTCTATACCAGCAGCTTGTATAGAGGACTGATTTTCTGTCATATAAATTCCTTGTTAAGAACTCCTTTTCTGAAAAAATGGAGTTGCGTAAACTTTCATCAAAGTTGTTATTATTTTCCCTAGGAACACTTGTGAAAACTATTCGTTGTTTTACTGAACTTATAAGAGCTCATACCGGATATTTCAGCATTTATACGGTTACTTTTTCTCAGAATTTTTGATTGGTATGAGCTGATAAAGTTCTGAGTTCTGAGTATTGAATGCCGAGTTATTTCCTCTTACCAACTAGTACTTAGCAACTGGCGTACGCAATTTTCCTGAGGCTTACACTCTTTTCTTTGTGGTCACTAGCTCTGGTTATCAGTAAAAATGGGAAGAAACAGGAACGCTTGACTCAAAACAATTGTGAAATATGAGCAATACCAGCAACTTCCGTGATGCAATTCGTCAGGCTAAAACTCAAGCCCTCGTTGGTCCTAATGTGATTGCCAACGCCTTACCTTATGTAGGCGGTGGATTGGTGATAACGGCATTGGGAACATACGGCGGACTGGGTGTTATCCGTAGCAACCCTGGACTGTTCTTACCGACCTTCTTTGGTGCGATCGTCCTGGAGTTGATTCTATTTTTTGTTGCCCAAAATGTTGCCGAAAAAGGCAATAACAAAGTTGCACTGCCTCTGTTGGCAACTTACAGCCTTCTGTCTGGGTACACAATTAGTGGTTTAATCTATGTAGCACTGAGAACCCAAGGTGTAGGTATTCAAGGTATTGGGTTGGCTGCCCTTGCTTGTGGTGTCACCTTTATTGCCGCTCGTCGAATTGGCTCAAATCTCTCAGAGCAAGACGGCATGGCATTGACGAAAACAATTAATCTTGGGGTGATTGCCCTAGTTGCCGTGCTTGTTGTGCAACTTTTATTTAGCGCGTTTGGTGTTTATACGCCGAATTGGTTAGAAATTGGCATATCAGGGCTGGGTGTATTTCTCTTTGTCGGTGCATCTGTGGTAGACTTCTACATCTTGCCACGTACTTACCGAGATGACCAATACCTGCCTGCGGCTTTATCCATGTACTTGACCTACATCAATTTGTTTGTTTTCATTTTGCGATTGCTGATTGCTCTTAACAGCCGTGATTAAGTACGTTTAACATTTCTTGTACTAAAAAATAAGACCGTGGTTTGACCTTTAAAACCACGGTTTTTTATCGTTGAAGGAACGAGAATTCAAGATTCATTATTAATGGACCACAAAGAACTCTACTCAGGTCTAATTCGACTTCACATTCTTCATCATGCGACTCACGAACCGATATTCGGTCTAGGCATCATTGAGGAATTAGCTCGTCATGGCTACAAACTCAGCCCAGGAACCCTCTATCCAATGCTTCATGACATGGAACGCAAGGGGTACCTGCACTCAACTGAGGAGCGTTCGGGACGACACTCGCGCCGAGTCTACCGAGCAACACCTTTGGGAGAAGAGGCTTTGGAGGATGCAAAACAAAAGGTGAGAGAGTTGTTTGGAGAATTATTTGAGGATCACTCCTGACTTTCCAAAAACTGCTTGAGGTGTGGCTGATTTATGTTAATTCCCAATTCCTCAGCTTTTTTCAGAACCTGCTCGCGGCTTAACCCCTCCTTGGTAGCAAGCGCGATGAGAGCTAGTGCATCAGCTCTTGCTCCTGCACCGCAATGGAACAAAATTGGTGTTGCTAGCCCTTCAATCTCCTTGAGAACTTTATTTGTCAATCCATCGTCAGCTTTCTTGGAATTCAGGGGGACGTGGACATAATTGAGCCCCGCTGCTTCAGCCTGTTGTTGCTCATCAGAAAGAAAGTCCGCTTCATCGGGAGAACGTAAATTAACGACAGATTTGAATCCCTCTTGAGATGCCTTTTGCAAATCTTCAGGGGTTGGTTGCCCTGCTGCATAGAATTCATCGCTGACCTTTTTGGCGTTACTCATAAATACTCCGATTTGTCGCTAGAAATAATGTAATTATTTTTTCATAAATTATATATAGAAAAACGATATCGAACTACGATAATGTAATTGTGTCAAAACAAACGGTAAGAGATGCTGCTATGGTCTCTCGCTCACAAGGAGGTTTCTTGTGTCTGGTAAAACGGTAACACCCCAACTGCAAAGAGAGTTGGGAGTGGTGGGTGCAACCATGATGGGGCTGGGGTCAATTATCGGCACTGGCGTATTTGTGAGCATAGGTATTGCTGCTGGGATTGCTGGACCTGCCGTGATTGTTGCAGTGGCACTTGCTGCCTTTGTCGCTACCTGCAACGGTCTTAACAGTGCCCAGTTAGCTGCTAATCATGCTGTTAGTGGTGGAACCTATGAATATGGCTATAAATACCTCAACCCTTGGTTTGGTTTCACTGCTGGTTGGATGTTTCTTTTAGCCAAAACAGCTTCTGCTGCCACTGCCGCGTTGGGTTTCGCAAGCTATTTACTAACCACAACCAATTTGATGGGGAGTGGCTTGCTCGTTCCTACAGCTCTTGTAGCTGTGATTATTCTTACCACAATTGTTTTAAGTGGAATTCGGCGCTCTAATCACGTCAACATCCTTATCGTATCGCTGACGCTGCTTTCTTTAGGTTTATTTGTCATTATCTGCTTTCCGCGTGCTATTGCAGTCGGTACGGAAAATCTAACGCCCTTTTTCCCAGGAAATACTGCATCGCTGCTCCAGGCTACGGCTCTTATGTTTGTGGCTTACACAGGTTATGGTCGCATCGCCACAATGGGCGAGGAAGCAAAAGAACCGCGAAAAACGATTCCCAGAGCGATGATAGTCTGTCTGGTGCTAACAATGCTGCTATATATGGCAGTGGCAGCGGTTGGCATTGGAGCGGTGGGAGTAGGTGTTTTGGGCAAAGTGACCGAACAAGTACAAGGTGCACCTCTTGAAGTTGCTATCCGCAATGTTGCTGGTCCTGCTGCTGGTTTGGTTGTAGCGATAGGTGCCATGACTGCCATGTTAGGCGTGCTACTGAACTTGATTTTGGGATTATCTCGTGTCGTACTGGCTATGGGAAGACGTCGGGATTTACCTGGGTTTTTTGCAAGACTGAATCAGTCAGGAACAACACCAGTTCTGGCTGTGCTAGTTGTAGGAGTTGCGATCGCAGGCTTGGTGCTCATTGGAGACGTGAAAACGACATGGTCATTCAGTGCCTTTAACGTTTTGATTTATTACGCAATTACAGACTTTGCAGCACTACAGTTGCCACCCGAGGAACGGCTCTATCCTAGATGGTTAGCTTGGGCAGGTTTGGCTTCCTGTGGGTTTTTAGCTTTCTGGGTAGAACAGCAAATTTGGCTTGTGGGTTTAGCACTGATCGTTGCTGGACTAATCTGGCGTGCCACAGTACGACTACTGGCACGAAACTAAAAGCTGTCAACCCTGTAAAGAGCCAGTAAAATTAATGTAATAATTATGACAAATAAAATACTGTACAAGTGTGTATTTGGTAAAGTATAGGTAAAAGCAAATAAAATAGAGAGCGATAGTGTGGAGTACCTGCCGAAGCGTAAAGCGCACATTACGCAAACCGTGATGCTCCAAAAGAGCGTCTAAAGGGCGATGGCGCAGAGCGCCCGCTTTCAGCGATGCTCCGGAGGAGCCGCCAAAGGCGATAACGGAGCGATTAGCCTTTCCTGCGGAACGCTGCGCGTTGGTGTAGCCTGCGCTTTGCGCTTACGGCTATCGCACATTATCCAAAGCGCTTTACCATCAACAAGTACTATGGATGTTTTAGAACTTAAACGCGAAATCGAAACGTTATCTCATCGCCTGGGTAAAACTCAGGACTATCTTTGACATTCCTGCACTTGCCGCCAAAATTCAAGACCTAGAACAAGTCGCAGCGCAACCAGAACTGTGGGACGACCAAACTAAGGCGCAGCAAATCCTGCAAGAACTCAACGACCTCAAAGCACACCTGCAACAATATCACCAGTGGAAAGCAAGCCTGGAAGACACAAGGGCAGTATTAGAACTGTTGGAGTTAGAAACAGATGAAGGGCTACTGCAAGAAGCTGAGTCTAATGTTAATAAGCTCAACCGGGAATTAGACCAATGGGAGTTACTCCAGTTACTCTCAGGTCCATATGATGAAAAGGGTGCTGTACTCACAATCAACGCAGGCGCTGGTGGAACGGATGCTCAAGACTGGGCAGAAATGTTACTGCGGATGTACACCCGTTGGGGAGAAAACTACGGTTATAAAGTGCAATTAACAGAACTTTCTGAAGGTGATGAAGCGGGAATTAAATCCGCAACTGTAGAAATAACCGGTCGCTACGCTTACGGCTACTTGCGTTCAGAAACAGGTACGCATCGCTTGGTGCGGATTTCACCATTCAATGCCAACGGCAAGAGGCAAACGAGCTTTGCTGGCGTAGAAGTCATGCCCCAAATAGATAACACCATACAACTGGAAATTCCAGAGAAGGATTTGGAAATTACCACAACTCGATCTGGCGGTAAGGGGGGACAAAATGTCAACAAAGTAGAAACCGCAGTGCGAATTGTTCACATTCCCACTGGTATTGCTGTCCGTTGTACGGAGGAACGCAGCCAATTACAAAATAAAGAAAAAGCCCTTGCCCGCTTAAAGGCAAAACTGTTAGTGATTGCTCAAGAGCAACATGCCAAAGAAATCGCAGAAATCCGGGGCGATATGGTAGAAGCGTCTTGGGGTAACCAAATCCGGAACTACGTTTTTCATCCTTACCAAATGGTCAAGGATTTACGAACGAGTGAGGAAACAACTGCGATCGCGGATGTGATGAACGGCGAAATTGATACGTTTATCCAAGCCTATCTGCGGCAAGAAAACCAGATGGTTGAGGCTTCTGCATAATTAGGGTTTAGTCAGCTGTTAGTGAGACAGCGCTGGCTGACGACTAACCCCCTTATAAAGGGGCAGAATGGCAACTCTCTCGTATAAGAAATGTTACATTATGAAAAAAGTTTGTTGAAAAACATTATGAGCAACTCTCCTTCCACGGAACCTCAACCTAGCCACGTAAAACTTGCTATGCGCAACATGGTACAAAAGCGTGGCACGTCCTTAAAGCATTTTGTACTGACAACTTTGGGTCTTTTAGCAGTCCTTGTTGGTTTAGCTTACCTTACTCGCTAATAAATAAAATTATACGTAGGCTTAGGAGACTTTGTAGCTGGTGCGAGTTGAACTGTATGTGCAGGATCATTATCATGAATTATCCCAGCTTGAAGCTCAAAACTTGAGGGATAATTATGCCCCAATTGCTGCTAAAACTTGGGAAAACTGGTTTGGTCGCTGGTTGGAAATACTACACCCAAGTATTTCTCCAGCGTTAAATTATGAAATTGGTCTACGTTTGACAGATAACGTTGAAATTCGTAGCCTCAACAACCAATACCGTCATCAAGATAAACCGACAGACGTTTTATCCTTTGCAGCCCTAGAGGGAGATTTTCCTCAGCTATCAGAAGAAATGGACACCGAGGAACCATTGTATCTTGGTGATATTGTTATTTCTGTCCAGACAGCACAACAGCAAGCTCAGCAGCAGGAACACCCTTTACCAACAGAGCTTGCTTGGTTAGCAGCTCATGGATTACTACATCTTTTGGGTTGGGATCATCCTGACGAAGACAGTTTGAACAAAATGCTAGAGCAGCAAGTAATCTTACTGAAAGCAATAGGTATTAAGATTGACTTAGAATAAAACTTGCTGACTACAATCTAAGTGCTATTCTGTATTTAACCAACATTTTTTCATTAAAAATTGCTGATAAATTCATTATTTTATTAAAATCTGCTGAAATCCCCTCCTCACCCATTCTGCTGTTTAATTTTTATTTCTATGTCTCAACAAGTCTCGTCTCCACCAAAAGTTTCATCCCCCCCAGCACCAAACTGCATAGAAACAGCGGTTACTAAGCAACGTGAACTGTCATGGCAAGTCGCCTCTAATTTATTTGTGAGTTTTAGATATGCTTGGTGTGGAATTAGCTACGCTTTTCAAACTCAACGCAATTTTCGCATTCATGTTGGTGTCGGCACTCTAGCAATTGGCTTGAGTGTTTTTTTACATCTTAAACCTGTAGAAATATCTGTGATTGGACTAACGAGTGGTTTAGTTTTAGCGCTGGAGTTACTCAATACAGCCCTCGAGTCAATTGTGGATTTAACTGTGAAGCAGACTTACCATGAATTGGCAAAGATCGCCAAGGACTGCGCTGCTGGTGCTGTGCTTATCTCTGCTTTGGTAGCAGTACTCGTAGCTGGTACACTCTTACTTCCTCCCTTGTTAGCCTTCATCTTTTCCGTTGTGCAGTCTTGAGTGAGTGCTGTAAACACTCAAAGAGGACTGCTAGCTGTGCGTAGTCTGTGCTGAGTATGAGATGTTTTTGATGGAGAGATGTTTTTGATGGAGACGCGATTCACAAGTGTCTCTCCATATGACCTAAACAGTGATTAAAATCTTCTGGTGAGCATCAATCACAATAAACTGATTGATAAAAACCAGGAGCTATAAATTATGATTATAGTTATCGATAATTACGACAGTTTTACGTATAATTTAGTGCAGTATATCGGTGAACTAGCGGTTGAGTTCCCGGTAGCAGCTGATATCCAGGTTTTTCGTAACGACAAAATCACCATTGATGAGATCCGTGCTTTAAAACCAGATGGAGTGGTGATTTCCCCTGGACCTGGTCGCCCAGAAGATGCTGGAGTTTCTTTAGATGTCATTTCTCAGCTTGGACCAAGCCTGCCAATTTTAGGAGTTTGCTTGGGTCATCAAAGTATCGGTCAAGCGTTTGGCGGTAAAATTGTTTCTGCTCCAGAGTTGATGCACGGTAAAACTTCTCAGATCCAGCACACAAGTGTAGGAGTCTTTAGCAACTTAGAAACTCCGATGGCCGCAACCAGGTATCATAGTTTAGTAATTGAGCGTAAGACTTGCCCAGATGTGCTGGAAATCACGGCTTGGGTTGAAGATGGCACCATCATGGGAGTGCGACACCGGAACTATCCCCACATAGAAGGCGTCCAATTTCACCCAGAAAGTGTCCTGACAACTTCGGGGAAGCAGCTATTGCGAAACTTTCTAGAACAATTGCAGTCTCGAGAGATGAATCCATGAAACGACGACAGTTATTGGGCTATGCAGGGGCAGGATTAGTAACAACATGGATGACTAACCTCGGTTCCAACCTTCAAGCTCAAGCCCAATCTGGCGGTTCATTATCAATTCAGTGGTTGGGTCATACTAGCTTTCTGTTTACTGGTGGCGGAGCAAAAATTCTGACAAATCCTTTTCGGACAGTTGGCTGTACCGCTGGTTATCGTGCGCCCAAGGTTGCGTCTGATTTAGTGCTGATTAGCAGTCAATTATTGGATGAAGGTGCTGTAGAAGACCTTCCAGGAAGTCCCAAGCTCATCTACGAACCGGGAGTTTACGACTTTAAGGGCATAAAGTTACAAGGAATTGCCATAAACCATGACCGTAAGGGTGGAAAGCAATTTGGCATCAATACGGCTTGGCTTTGGAAGCAAGGCGGAATTAGTATCCTTCATTTAGGAGGAGCAGCAGCACCCATTTCGATTGAGCAAAAAATCCTTATGGGACGCCCTGATGTGGCATTAGTACCTGTAGGAGGCGGTGCAAAAGCCTACAATCCTGAGGAAGCTAAACAAGCAATTCAAACCCTCAATCCCAAGATAGTGATTCCTACTCATTACCGTACACAAGCTGCTGACACATCTAATTGCGATATTTCGCCATTGGATGATTTCTTGTCAGTGATGAATGGAATGACAGTACGTCGTAGCAGTAGTGACACAATTACTGTTAGCTCTGGGAAATTACCAGACAATGGTGCTATTCAAATTTTGGGTTACAAGTTCTAGACCAAGTTCTAGACAAAGAAGCACGGGCATATTTTGATCAGCGGAGGAATTTCAATTCCTAATTCCTCCGAAGAGCGTAGACAGCTTTGCCAAAAAGTTTTACAATTTGATATGTAGTAGTATATTTACTTATTGCCGAATTTTCCCAAGCATAGTAAAGATTTTCTGGTGATTTCTCCAGATTCTAAAACCGCTCTATTAAAATCAGGAAGTCTTTCATAGAGGGCGACAATCACATGGATGTAAAACTGATTTTAGCTGTATTAACAATTATCTTCACAGTTTCGTGCTTATTCTTTGGGACGAAAAATGGATTTTACGACTCAGACAACTATCATGGTAATGGCTCTGCCCATTGAAGTTACTAAAGTCATCAGTAATCTTTTTGCTGTGTCCAGAGCCTGCGGTACGGCTACACAGTTCGCGTATAGCTCCTTCAGACCCTAAAAGGGAAACCCAAAGGGTAAGAGTGCCGACCCGCTATGCGTTCACGAGGTGTACCAAAAGGACTTAAGCCAGTTGCCTGCGGTCAGTCATGAGGACGAGTACTAAAAGACACGTAGCATCCCCGTAAAAAGAGGGGAACTCACCGCAGCACTGGTCTCACCGCCCCCAGTCCCTAGGTTGAAGACTCTTCATTACCCACTTGTCTATAAATTGTACAAAACTAGCGTATCAATATTAACCAAAGAGATATCAGTATTTCAAGAGTGTGGGAATGCATAGCTGATCTGGCGATGGACACTGGGTGGAAAGAAAAACCGTCCACGGCTGATGTCCTTTACGGATACTTTGCTTACGTTAAAGATTTCCTTCCGTATGCAAGTGTCCTCCCCTATGGAATTGGCATTGGGCAAATGTCCATAAAGATGAGGTTGGAGGGGAGAAGAGCATGAGCGATCGCCTGTCGGTATCCTCTGGAGTTGATCCGGGGGAGGCGGTGAGTGAACTAGAATGTTTGCCCTTTGGGGTTCACCACGACAATGAGGGCGTTTGTTTGTTGGTGCGGATGGGACCACACCGCATATTGCTTGACTGTGGCTTGGCAGATATTTCACCCTTAGTGAAGGGATTGAAAAAAACGGCACGTCGAGGGAATTCCCCTTTACCAGCAGATTTAGTTTTGGTCAGTCATGCCCATCCAGATCACGCCAAAGGATTGCTATCACTGCACAAGGCATTTCCACTGCTACCAATATACGCTAGTGAAGTGACCAGCAAGTTGCTGCCCTTAAATTGGCTGGAGCAAGGCTCCCAAGAAGCCCCGTCATTTTGTCAAGCGCTACCATTGCGTTCACCAGTGGAATTTAGAGATGGTCTGGTGGCAGAGCTATTTCCCGCTGGTCATCTACCTGGAGCCGTGGCGATTCTACTCACATATACCACTCCAGAGCGCTCTTACAAACTACTGTATACAGGGGACTTTTTTTTATCCAATTCGCGTCTGGTAGAAGGTTTGCGATTGGAAGAATTGCGGGGAATAGAATTGGATGTGCTCATTATTGAAGGAAGCTATGGGACTTCCCGTCATCCGCATCGTCGTGCCCAAGAAAATCAACTAGCCGAAAGAATAAATAGAGCGATCGCTGAGCGTTGTTCTGTGCTATTGCCTACACCTACTTTGGGAATGGGTCAAGAACTGCTAATGCTTTTGCGCAGTCATCACCATTTCACTGGAAGGGATTTAGATATTTGGGTTGATGGTACTGTCGCCGATGGATGCAACGCCTATTTAGAATTACTACCTCATTTGCCTCCTTCAGTACAAAATTTTGCTCGGCATCAACCCCTATTTTGGGATGAACGGATACGTCCCCGGGTACGTCGGATGCTGCCAGAACAGCGCCCTTATGTTAGCAATCCTTGTATTATCCTCACGGACTCCACAACTGACCTGAGTCAATACTGTCAAAATGGTGCTAGTTCTTGGCTTACTCTTGTGCCAGAGAAAACGAATATAAAAACTAACGATCAAGACTCACAACTGACTAACATCGAAACTTATCTTCTCGCTCAGCATAGTGACGGTCCTGGAACCACCCAGCTCATTCATAATTTGAGACCGCAACACGTCATCTTCGTCCACGGTTCTCCTGCTTACTTAGCAGACCTGACAAGCTTAGAAGAATTGCAAAATCGCTATCATCTTCATTCTCCAGCAGCTGGCACATTAGTGGAACTGCCCATAGGAGAAACATTTTTACAACCAGCTGCCCCAGAAACGAATTATGAAGGTGAGCTTACGGAATTGGGAACTGTAGTCACAATTACTTTACCCGATGCAATCACTGCTGATCCTCGTTGGCGACACTTTGCGGATACAGGTCTCATTGAAGCCCGCTGGCAAGGAGAAGAATTGGTATTGCGGGGACTATCCCAAAGAGAGCTCCTTAACCAAAACAGTGAGCGCTTTATCTTGTCTGATATTGACTGCTGCGGTACTTGTCGACATCAAAGGGGACAGCGATGTTGGAATCCCTCGTCCCCGTTGTATAACTTCAAGGTTACACTCGAAGGTTACTGCCCTGCCTTTGAACGTAACATTGACAGGAGCCTTGAGCCCTGAGCTATTATTTTGCTGTTTTGCTCATTTCCGCAATTGGACTCAGCACTTGGTTCTTACGAGTCGTGATGCGTAAAGCCCCCGAATTCTATTCGGGGGATATTAAGCGAACAGGATGAATTTATTCATCCGTGATGGGGGTCATTATGGGGGTCATTGATGTATTCCAAGACTTTTTGAGTGCTGACCTTGCCAGTGGTGTCAAACATATATGAATGTGTCCACAAGCTAGGCAGTTTCATTCTTTGACTTTGGGCTAAAAACATTCCTCACCTGCTCAGACGGCACTAAAATTGAGTCTCCCCAATTTTTCAAGCAGTCCCTAAACGCTATCAAGAAAGCTAGTAGACAGCATTCCAAAAAGCTAAAAGGATCATCAAACAGGGAACAAGCAAGGAAAAACTTAGTACGCAAGCATGAGGACATTTCTAATCGTCGGCGTGACTGGTTCTGGAAGTTAGCCCATGAATTAACTGATAAGTTCGATATCCTCTGCTTTGAAACCCTAAATCTTATGGGGATGCAACGTCTTTGGGGTAGGAAAATATCAGACTTAGCTTTCGGTGAGTTTCTGCAAATCTTAGAATGGGTTGCCAAAAAGAAAAATAAACTGGTTGTTTTCATCGACCAGTGGTATCCCAGTAGCAAGACTTGCTCTAGTTGTGGGCACGTTTTAGAAAGTCTTGATTTGTCAATGAGAGAGTGGCGTTGTCCATCCTGTCAGTCAGTTCATGGAAGAGATGAAAACGCCAGTCGTAATATTTGTGCAGTCGGGGCATCGACTGTTGGGTTAGGTCAGCAGTGCGGTGGACGGGTTCCCCGGCATAAAGCAACTGCTGACCCGGAGGGCGATGTAAGACTGGCTTTGCCTGCAATTGCTGTTTGAGCCTAGAATCCCCCGAATGAGCGCGAAGCGGATTCGGGGGAGTATGTCAATACATACAAAAAGCGCCAGTTAAGAGGGCTTAGGAAACCCGCCTTCGCCTGGCAAAGACACTGCGTGAGCGTGTAGTGGTGTAAGCCATAAGCCTGTGGCTGAGAGTACCACAGCCACAGGCTTATGGCTTACAGGACTGGTGTTACGGGGTCCTACACGTGAAAAATAAGCCGGACCTTGTTTTATTGATCTGTCTACCCCATCGATTCATCGAGGGGCTTGAATGTCCGGCTTATTTTTAGGGGACAATGCGTCATGAGTCGCCAGACTGCTGGAAAACGGTACTTGCACTAATGGAGGGCAACAATGGAAGGAACTTCCCTTCTCCCATCCCAGAGGCTGCACTAACTGAGGCACTAGCGCGAATGGATTCCCAGTCCTTGATTGAGGGAAAGCCGTCATTGGCGCTGGAGTCACCTCACAGCACTAGCTCTTCAGCACTGATGAGGCACTGAGTAGTGATTATTCTGGGTTGGAATCAGTAAAACGATTGCGGATGCGCTCAGCTTCTGGACACTCTTCTGTTAAAAGAGGTTCTACGTTGCCGCGTGGCACTGAAGCTAATTTTTGCGTTACAGCACCAATGCTTTCAAGGCGAACCATTTCCTCCCAAGAACAAATTTCATCTTCTTCTTCTGTTTCATAACGTAGGGTGACTAAATCTCCCTCTATATCGATGATGCGGGCGCGTTCAATCCAGCGTTGTTGGTCCCGCAAGAACACACAGACCTCCCGCCCATCGCAACACAATTGATAAATCTTGCGGTGTAGCATCTACTGCTTCTGCCTTTTTAAACCTAGTTAAATCTGTCAACATCTGGGCTTTGCCCCTAGTATAGGACACCCTTTTATTGTTCGTTAACTGAGCCAACTTAGGGTGTCTTGCTTGACCCGAGCCAGAGACTTGTTTGTCGTTGTCAGTGCAATGAGCTTTTTGGGTCATAAAATTTCCCATGACTGCAAAGAGTAAAACTCAATCTCTACCGGGGTCATTCAAAAAATGTTTACTTCATAGAAGTCACATAATTGGGGATTTATCCTGACTAAATTAGGTGGAATTGGCGAGCCCTTCCAATCATTATGTAATAAAAGATACTCCAGAACAAGCATTCCTTGCGGTTGTTTTAGTTGCCTACTTGTAGTCATTGGCATCACTGGGAAGTCAGGGGATGTTGCTTTACTTTTACCCCTATGTACTTGATCTTAGCTTATTCTCTCGTAACCTTCATGGTTTTAAACAACAACACCTTACCTTTAAGTTTTTGGCTGAATTCTTTTGCGTTGTGTGATGTGTTTGTTAGCTTCAACAATACAGTGGAGCACAGTGCTTGTGCGCTTTTAGAGTTGTATGCAGGAAATTTCATTGCCATCTTGTGAGGGTGCGTGTCCTCTGATTCCACCAGCACACACGGCATTATGTAAGGCAGTCAAATCTGTTGATTCTTAAATCCTTGTCAATATCAGTGAGATGCACCCTGAGCAAGTGGTTCTCAATATCTCAATTTACCAAAGAAACTTGGGGTTGGTGGTCGCAGCTTTCTGGTACGTTTACCATTTCGGTTAACTTTCTCAGATAAGCTTTTCGTTCTAGCATTTGTGGTGTGATATCAAGTCCTACTGTTGCCAAAATTTTTTCCCAGCGATAGACCCAGTCATGTCGTAGTAGCGAGTTAATAATATTGTCTTGACGTATTTTTGCTAAACGTTCAGGTTGTGCATCCAAATCAGAAATCATGTTAGATATATCTGGGCAATCAAAAGGAATATCAATAACAGCATCTGACCAATCAAAGTTGTCGTTAAAAGCTTCACATTTAGGAGAAACACCTAGCATTATTGTTCCGCCAGCTGCACCTTCAAAAAATCGTGGACCTACTTCCTCTTGAGAATTGCTTTGACCCGACAAATCAAACTTTGCTTTATTGACTATCATGTAACGACTTCTCTTAACAAAATTAGTATAGAGACTCCGATGATATCTGTAATCGAGCATATATAAATCTTTTATAGTGTCGTAGATATAAAAGAAATTTTCCTGTTCAGTATGTTTTAGTAAAGCTTGATGAGTCACTACTGAACGACGTCCAACGCTTAAGATATCAATACAGCGGTAAAGGTCACGTGGATGAGGGCAGAAATTGATAGTATTAACACCATAGGCTATTGAATAACAAGGACATTGGACAATATCAGCAACTTGATGAACACTAGAAGTAAAGTTCATAAAAATATGATCAAAGTTTTTTAAAAGCCGTAGTTGAACTTTCCAACTATCAATATCTTTAGCCCACAGTTCATCTAACCAGCAAATAGCGTAACGGCACTTGTCCCGCCAGCCTTTAATGGAATTAAGAACCAAAATGTCTTGAATTGACTGGCAGAAAAAGAAAAATACATCATATTCTTTATTGACTTCACAATGATAGTTAATCAATGATTTAATAAATTCACCATTTTTTATGATTTTTGCTGCTTGATTTGCTATTTTGTTAGTAATCTTAAAAAGATGATCATTAAAGTTTGGTGAAATTAAATCAACTGTGTCACAGCCACAAATAACATCCTCAAATTCATAAGGTGCGGAGCGAGAAACATGCAATTTCAAATTACGCATTGACACCATTAATACCCGAGGTTGATCAGGAACTTGATTGGCTATTTTTTGTGGCATACAACAGGCTTCCTTTCGTTCAAAAACAATCTTGATCGGTCCAAATATGGAAAATCTTCCCTGGTTTATACTGATTAGCTAGTCTTTATACCAATTTGAAAAAAGAATGCAACACATCGATTGAACCCCTCCCCAACCCTCCCCTTGGTAAGGGGAGGGTGCCCAGGGCGGGTGGGGTTATCTGTCGCAAACATTTTTTTATTTGGTATTACAATGAACAATTTGATTTAAAACAAAAATTCAAGGTGGGGAGTCAGGGAGTCAAGTTCTAGCGACTAGCTTCAGTGACATTGCAAAATGAAGGTATGAAATTGGGAGTGTCTGATTTAAACCCTTGTAGACTTATCAGAGGTTAGTTAGGGTTTTATGCAACCAGAAAAATTTACACTTTCTAGCATCAATCTGTGAATAAGGAACACTGCCCAAGTTTATTAAGTAAGGCACTTGTGCAGTCAGCGATTGACGTAACCAGAAGTGTAGACTAATTTTTATTAAATTTAGGTAAAAAAATTTTTCTTTTTTTAAAGATTTTCTAAAAAAAGATGACTTGTAAAATATGTAATATGGGTTCTACGTAGTTCTTAAAAAAATGACCGAAAATCCTCATCCTTTTGGCTTAACTGTACCCAATCTAAGTTCAAATCCTTAAACTTCTGCACCAGGCGATCGCACGCTGGGCGTTCTGTAGCGTAATGCCCTGCATCAATCAAAATCAAACCGCGATCGCGGCTTTCCTGAAACTGATGGAACTTGCAGTCAGAAGTCAAATAAGCTTGGGCACCTGTTTTCACAACCGCCGAGAGAAAACTGGCTCCCGAACCACCCAAAACGGCAACTCGGGAAATTTCCTGCTCCAAATCTGCGACTGGGGAGGAAATCAGATGAGAAGGAGTAAGTCGGGTTTCAATGGTAGCGAGCAACTCCCCTAAAGTTATGGATGTCTCTAAATTCCCAACGCGTCCATATCCTAAGCCTGGTTGAGTTGGTACGACAGGAGAAACTTCCTTGAGTTGGAGAATTTGAGCCAAAACATCAGCAGTGCCATCCTCAACTTGATCGAAATTTGTATGAGCACTATAAACACCAATTTTATTAGTAAACGCTAGCCGTGCCATCTCGCCTATAGCATCGCCACTACGCAAAGATTTGGGCGGACTAAAAATCAAAGGATGGTGAGCGAAAATCAGATTGACGGGGATACCAACATTACGGAAGGCGATCGCCTCTTGCATAACTGCCAAAGTTGGTGTCAGACAAACTAAGACTCGTGCATCTTCCTGTAAAACTCCCGGCTCAATTTGCCAACCACAGTTATCCCAGCTTTCTTGCCAATCTGGATTTGCCCATTTCTCAAACCAGGTAATGAAATCAGCAATTTTCATTATTCATTAGTTATGCATCATTCGCATTGGATGACAGATTGTTGACTCTGAACTGTTCTAAGTATTTTGAGAAATATTTAGTTTTAATGATAATTGTTCACGAAGTTGGTGAAAAGGTTTATCCCAAACAGGTTGGGCATTCCAATTCCATGATGCCACGGGAATAAGTTGTTGTGCTGCAAGAGAGGTGAGCAGGCGGTACTCATCCTCTGGTTCCCGAGAAAAGCAGAAGGGATTACGATAACATTTTTCCGAAAGTCGATAATATTGGGTATCACCAACATAAATGAGTTGTAAGATTCCTTGACCTCTTGCAAGTAAATAATCCAAAAAAGTCAAGCTAAAGGGTTCAACAAAATTGCGAGTTTGTGCTGCGTTGTGTACCCATTTTGCCCAATCAAATCCATATGTAAAGTCGTGGACGTAGCGAAAGCGAATTTCCGATTGCCTGCCAAATAATTCCATGAGAGACACTATCTTATCCCCATAAGATTCTACACAAGCCAGAGCATTTTCTTCAGCACTCAAAGCCTGAGTGAGTATACTGCTTACAATAAAATCGAAATCCCAGAAAATATTTTCTGGAAAATTGTATAGCATGGCATGAAGTATACGCTCCAATGTGCAGCCGAGGGAATTTATCAGTTGAATATCACACGTTTTTTCAGTAATTAAATGTCCTAGTTCTACAAAACTAGTGGTTGAGGTTTTTTGCGGATTCAGTGACAAAGGACTAGCTGTGTGCTGGGTGAGGATTTCATCAAGAAGTTGAAAAGGATAGCTTAGTGCCCGATTGTGCTTCATCTGATTAAAACCACTCGAGAGTTTAGAGAAAAGGTTATTTTTCGCCTCCAGAGATGTGAATCACTAATTCTCTGGTATGGCTGCGTTGCCTGTGTTCCCAAATATAAATTCCTTGCCAAGTCCCCAGTACTAAGTGCCCTCGATTAATAGGAATTATTTCTGATGTATGGGTGAGGGCTGTACGGATATGTGCTGGCATATCATCAGGACCTTCAGCGTCATGGATATAATTGGCTGATTCTGGAACGAGTTTTGCCAGAAAATTAGCTAAATCCTTGAGGACATCTGGATCGGCATTCTCTTGGATCAACAAACTGGCTGAGGTATGGCGCAAAAATAAAACACATAGCCCAGTTTCAACTCCTGATTCGGCAACTGCGTCTTCAATTTTTTGAGTAATATTCTGTAAGGATTTGCCAGTGGTGGAAATCCTCAGTAGCTTTTGGTAATGTGTCATTTCTAACTTAAGTAGTAGTCATTTGTCATCCTTATTTGGTTCAGAATGAGCAGACTCTTGAGTATTAACTATTGATTCTAAACCTCTTGTTCTGATTCTTTTACATGACTTTTTTCGCTTTCTAGCCAGGGAAAGTTGAAGTGAGTCTAAGGAAGGATTAGTTTATTGGGAAGGTTAGGTGTTAAGACAGTAATGTTTACTGGCTCTAGCTTTGGCAAACGCAAACATCTTCTACCAGAATGTGTGGCATGAAATATTTTAGAAGCATTCATACGTATTGCTGCAAATTAGGTATAAAAAAGAAGGCTACCACATACAACAAGGTAACCAAGGCAATTCCCCAAGTAACACCAGCCGTATAGGACAACGACTGAGAAACATCGTTGAGTGACTGCTTATTAGCATTATACGTCTCTACTAAGTTCACTAGCATCTGCAACTGATATTCTTCTGATGACATTGCCACATATACCTTGAGAGGGTAAGCTCAAAGTCAAGGAAGATAAATTTTGTTCTATGACAAAACTTAGAAATATGTAAATTAGTAGAAAAATACTTTTTGGTAACAGCACCCTGTTACAGATTTTAATTGTAGAAAAATGACTCCAAATAGCAAGTTGATTGCCCTGATAAGTTACCTCATGAGTTTTGCAAGCCTTCTTTTTTACAGACTTTGCAAATAGTTAAGAACAGCATGAGCTATGGATTCATTTCCATCCTTGGCAATGGGTTCAGATCGTTTTGGTTCATTATATGGTTGGTTGAGAAAATCCCAAGTTCCCTCAAAAAAGTCAGATGGGTTAAGAATTTGATGTTTGTTGTAATGACTAATACCTTCTAGCAAAAAAGTCCCTTCTGCAAAGTCATCACGAGTTATTGAAACAATTGGCACATCCAAACGTGCGGCTTCAGCAAAGGTACTGAAACCAGGTTTAGAAACAACTCGCCCACAAATGGGCATAAAATCAACAGGGCGGTATTTGTGGTCAGTAACTGGTACTAAATTTGGTAAATCGGGGGCAGACTTATCAAAGGTGATAAACTGCCAATCAGGAAACCGTTTCAAGTTCTCGTAAGGAATTTGCTGCAAACCCAAGCCACCAAACGTGAGTAAGATAGTCTTTTGTGTTGGTGCTGTGATTCCCCATTTAGATCGAACTTCTTCCGGAGAGTGACGAGGTGAACCGCCTGTTAAGCCCACGTCTGTAATATTTTTGAAGGCTGACATGGGTTCGTGAAAAGGAAGACGAAACAGGCGATCGCACTTCGAGTAACAATCACTAATCCAATCAGCAATTTCCGTAAAGCTATCCCCCCAATCTCGGTAGATAAAGTCAAAGCCAAAGTTACTCATCATCCAACAGGGAATGTCAGCTCGTTTGGCAATTTCACAGGCAAGGAAGGGAATATCTGCCAAGATAAGATTGACGCGATTTTGACGGATAAAGTTAACTTCCGAAGCAATAATAGAATTTTGTTTTTTCTTGATTTCAACTAATTTTTCTAAGGTGGCTGCCTTATCCATACTCAAGCTATCTGCTTGCACGACTCCTACGTCAAATGCACGGGGACGGTAGATAAAATCGGCTTCTATGTAGGACTCTAACAACCATCGTGGTGCTGTGGTCACCATAATGAGCAGAACTTCTGGACATAACTTTTGAATTGTTGCAGCGACAGCGGCAGCGCGAGTTGCATGACCAAAGCCATGGCTAGTAATTGCTATGTATAAAATTGGTCTATCCATGTTTGAGTGAGTTACAGGCAAGTTTTTAACCAGTCTTTGAGTTCACTAGGCGATCGCTGAAAATGGTACGTTAGGCTTTGCCATAACGCACCCAAGCACTAGAATCCCTACATTTGACAAAATCGTTGAATTCCTTCAACTAGTTCATCGATTTCCGATTCTAAAGTAAAATAGTGAACACAGGCACGTAGGCAGTCTGGATCGGCTATTGTCCGAGTAAATAACCCTTGTGACTCTAAAAAGACGACGAGTTGACTGCTAGTCCTATGGTTTTGATTGGTCAGTTGAAACGAGACTAAACCACTTTCTGGCGGGGAAGTCGACAAACATTTGACATCGGGTAACGCCTGCAATTGTCGCCACAAGTACTCGCTATTGCGGCAAATTTGCTGATAACGTTCCTCTGGTGTTCCCCATTGCTGATGAATGGCGATCGCCTCCTTTAAGCCCGTGTAAAGTGGATAATGAGATGTCGCCACTTCATAACGCTGTCCATCTGGTCGCCAATTGACAGGCTTTGCTTGACTGTCCAAAAGAATGCCGCGCCAACCAATAAACGTAGGTTTGTGACTTTCTAGAACTTCTGGTCTGACATACAAACCTCCCACACCCCCAGGACCACACAGCCATTTGTGACCTGTAAAAGCGTAAAAATCAGCCCCCAATTCAGTTAAATTCAAAGGCAGTAAACCTACAGATTGAGCTGCATCTATCAAAAGTCTGACTGAGCGATCTCTGCATATTTCAGCGATTTTGTCAATAGGCAAAACTTGACCTGTATTCCAAAGAACGTGACTGAGTATCACAAGGCGAGTCGTTGGCAGCAAATGCTGAGTCAGGACTTCAACAGGGTCACCTGCGTTTAAAGTTGCCATCAGCGGACAAGTACTCACTTCAACAGCGAACCTCCGCCCGATTTCCTGAGCTGTCGCTATAATACCTGGATGTTCGCAATCTGACAGCAGGATATGGTCGCCTGCTTGCCATTCAAGACCCCACATGGCAATATTGCAACCGACAGTAACATCCTCAGTTAAGGTGATTGTTTCAGCAGGGACATTTAACTCAGATGCGATCACATTTCTGGCAGCTTCCGTCTCCCGTATGACCCATTTGTTCACCTCAGTACCAAAAGGACCTATTTGTTGGATATGAGTTTGCGCGTCAGAGATGGCATCCAAAGCCGTTTGTGGCATTGGTCCTTGACCGCCATAGTTAAAATACGTCTTATTTGCCAAACCTGGAAATAGCTGTCGATGAAGATGCAACTTGGTTAGTGGTGTAGTAGAAATACTAGTCATCAGTCATTGATTATTTAGTCATGAGATATTAATTATTCTCCCTCACTCCACGGCAGTCGCACGCCAGTTGCTAGCCTACGGGAACCCCTGCGCTTAACACACTCACCCTTGTACTCGTCATCTGTTCCTACTCTTGCAAAAAATTGTCCACAATAAAACGAACTTTAGTTATCTGGGTCACTGCCAGAAAGTGCTAATTCTTGTTACCTTAAAGGAATGTTAATTAATGCTGAACTACTGCTGCAATACCAACGCTGCAAGCGCCGACCTTTTTTAGACATTCACGGTGATAGGAGTCGGCGAGATGCTGCTAATGACTTGCTGCTGAAACTGTATCAGGACAAAATAACTCATCAGATGAGTATTCTCGAACAGTTTACATATCAGCGACCAGAATATCAACACGGAGACTGGAAAGCAGGAGCAGCAGGAACTTTGGAGTTAATGCACCAAGGTGCTGAGTCAATTCACCAAGGAGTGCTGCTAGCAAGCTATTCTGAAAAACACAAACTCTTGAGTCGTCCAGATATTCTCATCAAGCACAAAGGGCAGTCTCGCTTTGGAGATTGGATGTACGTTCCGATGAGTATTGAATTGGGCAAACGTCCTAAACAGGAGTATCAAGTTGTAGCAGCATTTCACACCTATGTGTTGGCGGTGGTGCAACAAGTTGAGTTGGAAACAGCTTGGCTGATGTTGCGTGGTAGAGAGGCGGGATATTCTGTGGACATACGCAAATGGCTACCACAAATGCAGGACTTTCTGGAGGAGTGTATTCAAACTCTGGAAAGACAAGAAGCGCCTGAAGTCTTCATCTCTCGCCAACGTTGCAGTCTTTGCCATTGGTACAGTCATTGCTATGGAGTCGCTCAATCTCAGAAGCATCTCTCTTTGGTACCAGGAGTGACACCCGTTCGCTACACACAACTGCAAGCGCTGGAGATAACAACAGTAGAATCTTTAGCAAAAACTCGTTTTCATGAATTGGAGAACCTACCTGGTTTTGACAGAACAGTAGCCCGCAAGCTGATATTGCAAGCGCAATCTGTCCTAGACAATCGCCCTGTTATTTTACCATACAAGCCACCAAAGCACGAGTCTATTCTGGACTCTAGCGCTGTTGAGACTTTTCTTTACCCAGACACAGCCGCAAATACTCATACAAACGCTACACAACCAGCTTTACAGAGGGACGATATCCTATTGACAGCCCCTGTAGAAATATTTTTTGATATCGAGGCGCAACCAGATTTGAATTTAAATTACCTGTTAGGAGTTTTGGTTGTTGATCGGCAGTCCAACACAGAGCAATTTTATTCTTTTTTGGCAGAAAAGCAAGAAGAGGAACAACTCATTTGGCAGCAATTTCTAGATTTGGTTTGGCAATATCCAGATGCGCCAATTTACCATTTCTGTGTTTACGAATTTGATACAGTTAAACGACTCGCAAAGCTTTACCACACCCCATATACATCTGTGTTACCTATACTTGATCGGTTTGTGGATGTGTATGAAACCTTAACGCAAAACGTAGCATTGCCTGTAGAAAGTTATGCCTTAAAAACAATTGCTCGATGGTTGGGGTTTGAGTGGCGAGATGCAGACGCAAGTGGTGCTAAGTGTATTTACTGGTATGACCAGTGGTTAAAAACGGGCGATCGCTCTTTACTGGAAATTATCCAACGCTACAACGAAGACGACTGCCGCGCAACCCGCAGCGTGAAAGATTGGCTGGAAAACTTTTTTCAAAATAATGGTCAGTCGTGAGTGCTTAGATACTTAACTAATTAACTAAAAGTCAGTCAGCAAGTTAATTGCTAGCGTGATATCTTGTTTGTGATTTTCATAGTTTAGCAATGACTCAAAATGCAGAGTATTAAAAAAAATTTAAAGTTTCCACGAATTATTTTCTTTTTGCTTCCGATTCTAATAGTCTGCATTTTTTTTATCATCAATATTTCTGCTCCAGCTTTTCCGGTAACTGGAATAGATTTTATAGGTGCTGCGACTTTCCCTACAGGTTTTTCTTTTCAAGAAACCCCAATGGGAGGATTTTCTGGAATTACCTACGACGCCAAAAAACAACTTTACTACACCATATCTGATGACCGTAGTGAAAAAGCTGCTGCTCGATTCTACACTCTGAAAATTGACTTGAGTCAAGGAGCACTCAAAGATGGTGGCGTGACACCTGTTGCTGTCACTAAACTCTTAAATAAAAATAACCAAAATTTTCCCACTGGTAGTATCGATCCAGAAGGTATCGCATTCACTGATAAAGAGACTGTATATATTTCTTCGGAAGGTGATAGTAGTAAACAAATACAGCCTTTTATTAAAGAATTTTCCACATCTTCAGCAAAGGAACTAAAATCATTACCAATACCCAATAAATTTTTGCCTGATAAGAGTGGTCAACAAGGTATCCGCAACAATTTAGCGTTTGAATCTCTCACTATCACACCCAACAAAAAGTATCTGTTTACAGCCACCGAAAATGCTCTGATTCAAGATGGTTCAGAAGCTAAACCAAAAATCAGTAGTCCTTGCCGAATTTTGCAATACAATTTGCTCACTCAGCAACCAGAGAAAGAATTTCTCTACCAAACTGAACCAGTGACACCACTTTTGAATATTTCTCCTCGATTTTCTAGCGGCTTAACTGATTTAGTTGCTCTTGACAATCGAGGTCATTTCCTCAGTTTAGAACGTACTTTTACTGGCTTTGGGTTTTCTATTGCTCTGTTTCAGATTTCTGTCACAGGTGCTGATGACATTCGTAATATTGACAGCCTTTTAGCTGTTGACCTCAACAAAATCAAACCTACCGAGAAACAACTGCTTTTAGATTTGAGAAAACTAGATGTAGCGCTAGACAATATCGAAGGCTTAACTCTTGGTCCCAAACTCCCTGATGGTCAGCATTCTTTAATCCTTGTCAGCGACAACAACTTTAATCCTCTTCAACGCACCCAGATACTCGCCTTTAGACTTGAGATGGAACCACCTATTATCAGGTTGATTCGGCGTTTCGTTCCCTAAACGCTTGCTTGTCAAGAACTGGGGACAGACAAATTATGGTTCATTTCAAAAAACTCTTGACAAATTTCAAAAGAGTAGTCATAATAAGAAAGTTGCCAGTTGAGGGATCGTAGTTCAATTGGTTAGAGCACCGCCCTGTCACGGCGGAAGTTGCGGGTTCGAGCCCCGTCGATCCCGTTTAAAGTGCTGATTTCTGAGTAAAAAAAGAAAGCTGCTCAGAAATCAGCACCTATTGTATGTGGCTTAGTATAAGCTACATGAGTCGTCATTTGCAAAAGAGACAAGAGAGAAGACACTGTGACTGTTAGAGTCCGTATTGCCCCCAGTCCAACTGGGAATTTACATATTGGTACAGCCAGGACAGCTGTATTCAACTGGCTGTTTGCCCGTCACCACGGCGGTCAGTTCATCTTGCGAATTGAAGACACAGATCTAGAGCGATCGCGTCCTGAATACACCGAAAATATTCTCCAAGGACTGCGCTGGCTGGGACTAAACTGGGATGAGGGACCATTTTTTCAAACCAAACGCTTAGAGCTTTACAAGCAAGCGGTTCAAACCCTCTTTGATCAGGGATTGGTCTATCGCTGCTACACCACAGCAGAAGAATTAGAAGCACTGCGTGAGGCTCAAAAAGCCAGAGGTGAAGCTCCTCGCTATGATAACCGTCACCGCAACCTCACACCAGAACAAGAAGCCGCATACAAAGCGCAAGGGCGTAGCTTTGTGATTCGTTTCAAAATTGACGATGACCGGGAAATTGTCTGGAATGACCTGGTACGGGGAAAGATGGTTTGGCGGGGGAGTGATTTAGGCGGTGATATGGTCATTGCTCGCGCCGCAGCAGATGGTATTGGTGCGCCCCTGTATAATTTTGCAGTTGTCGTGGATGACATGGATATGCAAATCACCCATGTTATCAGGGGAGAAGACCACATCGCCAACACCGCTAAGCAAATTCTGCTATACGAAGCTTTTGGCGCAAAAGTGCCAGATTTTGCCCATACACCTCTGATTTTGAATCAGGAGGGACGCAAGCTTTCTAAGCGGGATGGAGTCACATCCATTTTTGATTTCAAGCAAATGGGCTTTACCGCCGAAGCCTTGGCAAATTACATGACATTGCTGGGTTGGTCAGCTCCAGATTCCACTCAAGAAATTTTTACCTTGCAAGAAGCAGCCAAGCAATTTAGCTTTGAGCGCGTCAACAAAGCTGGGGCAAAGTTTGACTGGGCAAAACTGGATTGGATAAACAGTCAGTACATTCACAATATGCCAGTGGACAAGCTGACAGATTTGCTCATACCCGTTTGGGAAGAAGCTGGATATCAGTTGACAGCAGGACGTGATCGTCCTTGGTTAGAGCAGCTTGTCACGTTAATTGGTCCCAGTTTGACTCGGCTTGTGGATGCGATCGCTATTAGCAAACTGTTTTTTACAGAGACAGTCGAATTTAGTGAAGAAGCAACTGCCCAATTAAAACAGGAAGGTTCAGCCGCCACTCTCAAGGGTGTCATCGCTGCTTTGGAGAATCATCAATTAACCGAAGCCAGTGCTCAGGAAATTATTAAGCAGGTCGTTAAAGAACAAAACGTCAAAAAAGGCTTGGTCATGCGATCACTCCGGGCTGGCTTAACAGGAGATTTGCATGGTCCTGACCTGATTCAATCATGGTTACTTCTGAATCAAATTGGTTTAGACAAGCCGCGCTTGCTTCAGGCGGTAGAAAAAGCTAATTAGCGGGAGTTATACCCTTTTGACAATCTCACCGCTACCAGATTGTCCCTTCGCTTCAATGTGGCATAAAAATGAATGCATTTAAAGCCAGAAGCTGGGAACACGACTGTGGGGATGTGACCCTACATGAGTTCAATAGCAATTTTATCTAGCAGGGGCGCATTAACGTGCGCCTCTGCTTATAAGAGAAACTTATTTATAATAGTTAATTGACAATTAACCATAAATTTGGTTGTGAGGAAGCAAGGAAGCTAGTCAAATACCCTAGCATAAGGAACTTTTAGTGTAATATTCATGTCTCTAAAAGTACTTAAAAAAGTATGTTATTAAAATGCTGACAAAAGTAATAAATCCAGGGATCAAAATATCTTTGATGATAATGGCGCTGGCGCTAGCGTCAGCAATGAATGCAACATCTCATGCAGAGGAAACACCTCCACCCATTTTTGAGGATGTCATAATTGGTCAAAAATTTTCCCCAGATCCCCTAACCGTTCGCGGTATGGGTGGTGGTTTCATACCAGGAAGGGAGGTTGCAGGAAAAGGCGAAACTCCTACAGGTTCGTGTGCAGGATATTTTGATGAAGAACCAGACCATACCCTTGAACTCACAAGTAAATTTGACTACTTGAAACTACAAGTAGAAAGCCCCGAGGATACTACCTTAATTGTTAGTGGTCCTGGGGGTAGCTGGTGCAATGACGATTTTGATGGCAAGAATCCTGGCATGATCGGAGAATGGCTACCAGGAACGTACAACATTTGGATCGGTTCGTACAAAAAAGATAGATATCTGCCTTACACTCTATCCATTACAGAAGTCAAGTAGAGGAGTAGGGAGAAAGAGGCAGAGGAAGCAGGGAGAGGCGAGAGATAGGGAGCCCGCTAGCCCTCCGGGCACGCTACGCGAACGCTTGGGAGCACCCGAGCGGGGGAGGAGGAAGAGTTAATGGACGCTAACTCTTCTCCCCTTGCTCCCTACTCGGGTGTTCCTCTGCTTCTTCCGCTTCCCCCAAATTCTCAACTCCTCACTCTCCCTCTGGTGCATTCTATTAAAATTAAGTTAAATTTAATTAAGATTCTTACTGGCGTCATGGATCTGCCACAGTGCCACATTAGCTCTTTGGCAAACCACATAAGACATCAGATTAAACAAAATGAATTTATAAACCTAAGCTACAAAAGTACGGTCAGGCAGCCCGGAACTAACGCTTGAGGAGGCATCTTTTAGGATGCGACATGAGAATGTAAGACCTGCACTTGGAAATCCCAAAGCAGGCAGTCTCAGCCCAAGAATCCACCTCTGATAGGGTTGGAAGTGTCAATAGTTGTATCGGCATCTAGAGGCAAATCACTGATGAAATTCTCCTGGAGAGTCCTACTACTCTGGACATTGCCTGCATTGGTCATTGGCTTTTTCTTCTGGCAAGGGGCATTTTCTGGTGCTCCTGTAGATATGAGTAGGAATGCAGCCAGTACCCGCATGACCTATGGTCGTTTTCTGGAATATTTGGACGCCAATCGGGTAACTAGTGTTGATTTATATGAAGGTGGTAGAACGGCAATTGTGGAAGCCGTCGATCCAGAACTCGACAACCGCATACAACGAGTGCGGGTGGATCTGCCTGCTAGTGCACCTGAACTGATTACCAAGCTAAAAGAAAAAGGAGTTAGTTTTGACGCCCATCCCATGCGAAATGATGGGGCAATTTGGGGACTTTTAGGTAATCTCGTTTTTCCTATTTTATTGATTACCGGGTTATTCTTCTTGTTCCGTCGTTCTAGCAACCTGCCTGGTGGTCCTGGTCAAGCAATGAACTTCGGGAAATCAAAAGCTCGCTTCCAGATGGAGGCAAAAACCGGAGTGAAATTTGACGATGTTGCAGGTATTGAAGAAGCCAAAGAAGAACTGCAAGAAGTCGTGACATTCCTGAAACAACCAGAAAAATTTACTGCTGTGGGCGCACGTATTCCTAAAGGAGTGCTGCTGGTTGGACCTCCGGGAACAGGTAAGACACTACTTGCAAAAGCGATCGCTGGTGAAGCTGGCGTCCCCTTCTTCAGTATTTCCGGTTCAGAATTCGTAGAAATGTTCGTGGGCGTGGGTGCATCTCGTGTCCGCGACCTATTTAAGAAAGCAAAAGATAATGCCCCATGTATCATCTTTATTGATGAAATCGACGCCGTAGGACGTCAACGGGGTGCAGGTATCGGTGGTGGAAACGATGAGCGTGAACAAACCCTCAACCAACTGCTCACCGAAATGGACGGTTTTGAAGGAAACACAGGCATCATCATTATTGCTGCTACTAACCGTCCTGACGTCTTAGATGCAGCTTTATTGCGTCCTGGAAGATTTGACCGACAAGTCATTGTCGATGCACCCGACATCAAAGGACGTTTGGATGTTTTAAAAGTCCATGCCCGCAACAAAAAACTAGATCCTAGCGTTTCTTTAGAGGCGATCGCCCGTCGTACCCCTGGTTTTACAGGAGCAGACTTAGCAAACTTGCTCAACGAAGGTGCTATTCTCACAGCCAGACGGCGTAAAGACGCCATCACCAACCTAGAAATTGATGATGCTGTGGATCGGGTTGTTGCTGGTATGGAAGGCACGCCTCTGGTGGACAGCAAGAGCAAGCGTTTGATTGCTTACCATGAAGTAGGACATGCCTTAGCAGGTACATTGCTCAAAGACCACGATCCAGTGCAAAAAGTGACCTTGATTCCACGGGGACAAGCACAAGGGTTAACCTGGTTTACTCCTAATGAGGATCAAGGTTTAATCACTCGTGCTCAACTCAAAGCCAGAATTACTGGTGCTTTGGGCGGTCGTGCTGCAGAAGAAGTCATTTTTGGTTCTGCAGAAGTCACAACTGGTGCTGGAGGTGACTTGCAGCAAGTCAGCAGCATGGCACGGCAAATGGTGACAAGGTTTGGGATGTCTGATTTAGGACCAATATCATTAGAAAGCCAGCAGGGAGAAGTGTTCTTGGGTCGTGACTGGATGACACGCTCAGAATATTCAGAATCTATTGCGGCTCGTGTTGATAGCCAAGTCCGCACCATTGTTGAAGAGTGCTACGTAACAGCAAAGCGATTTATACAGGAAAATCGCACCGTAATGGATCGGTTAGTTGATTTGCTCATTGAGAAAGAAACCATTGACGGCGAAGAATTCCGTCAGATTGTGGCTGAGTATACGAGCGTACCTGAAAAGCCGCAGTATATGCCTAGTCTCTAATTCTTGAGTTAGGTAGGAGATAGCCTTACTTTACAGCACAGGGATGGTACTGATTATCCCTGTGTTTCTATTGATACATTCATGACCAGTCATTTCTCTCCTCAAAAAACACAATGGTTTCTTTATGAGAATCCTCAAATTGTCATTGCGAGCAGAAGAAAGTAAAGTGAAAAATCAAATTTTTTGCCAAGTCAATTGCTAGACGTTTCGTTGCGTAATCACTCGATTTAAAATAACAAAAAATGACATACTACAATTGACAATCCACTAGCCAAAATCCAAAATAACAGGGAGTATCCTGAATTCTCAAAAATTTTCACTTCCCACGTTAGGCTTGATTAAAGTAGCATTTTATTGCGCTTTCTATATTAAATTCGCTAATCCTGCTAATTTTTAATTTTTGCTGTTTGAGAAAATCGGAATGCTAGATAGAATATTTGACTACCTTAACTTCCATTTCAGCATTGAAGCTCCTATAGTCCTGCTCGTCCTCATTTTTCTAGAGGCGGTCTTGTCTGCAGACAACGCGATCGCCCTCGCTGCGATCGCCCAAGGGCTAGAAGACAAAAATCTCGAACGTCAGGCGCTGAACATTGGTTTGGTAGTTGCTTACGTCCTGCGAATCACCTTACTGTTGACAGCGACCTGGGTGCAACAGTTCTGGCAGTTTGAGTTATTAGGTGCAGCTTACCTCCTGTGGCTAGTATTCCAACATTTCACTTCCGAAGAAGGCGAAGACAATCAACACCACGGTCCCCGTTTTAGCTCACTGTGGCAAGTGATCCCCATTATTGCCCTGACAGACTTAGCCTTTTCTCTCGATAGTGTCACCACGGCGATCGCTGTTTCTAATGAAACGTGGCTGGTGATTACAGGTACGACCATCGGTGTTGTGACCTTACGCTATATGGCGGGTTTGTTTATTCGTTGGTTAGATGAGTTTTTCTATTTGGAAGACGCAGGCTATATCACTGTCGCATTAGTGGGCTTGCGCTTACTCCTAAAAGTGGTGAACGATTCTCTAGTTCCACCACAATGGTTCATGATTACTGCGATCGCCCTCATTCTGTCATGGGGATTCTCCAAGCGAACAGACTCAGAAAAAATAGAAGAACAACACAAACAAGAGAAAACCGAAGTTATAGAAGGAAGTCGGGAATAGGGAAAGAGGACGCGGGGACACGGAGACACGAAGACACGGGGATAGAGGAGGACATGGAGAATCGTTCATTAGTTTTCTCCGTGTCGCCCTCCAGATTCGCAGTCGCCTGCGGAGGGTTTCCCTGCTGCAGCACTGTCTCACCGCGTCTCCGACTCCCCGCGTCTTCCTCTCTCCCTTGTCTGCTAAATTACTCTTTCAACCAAGGCGTTACAGTTGGTTGCCAAGAAACTAATTCTTCTTCTTTGAACCACAGAGAGACTTCCCTTTGCGCTGTTTCAATAGCGTCGGAACCGTGGATCAGGTTACGACCAATATTAATGCCAAAATCGCCTCGAATGGTTCCTGGTTCTGCGGAAAGTGGGTTTGTTGCTCCAATGATTTTTCTAGCAGAGGCGACAACGCCTTCGCCTTCCCAAACCATAGCCACGACTGGACCGGAAGTAATAAAATCTACCAATCCAGCAAAAAAAGGTCTTTCCCGATGAACATCATAATGCTGTTCAGCCAATTCACGACTGACTTTCAAAAACTTCAAACCAACCAGGGTAAAGCCTTTATCTTCAAAGCGACGGATAATTTCACCTACCAATCCGCGCTGCACTCCATCAGGCTTAATTGCTAAGAATGTGCGTTCCAAAGCTATCTCCTCAAATTTAACAAGTTTAATTCTTGGTCAATTGTGAGCCAGCGCTGCAAGAAGGTGAGACCAGTACCGCAGTTTCTTACGGAGGGAGACCCTCCTCAGAACTGCTCGCTGCAGGAGGGTTTCCCTCCGTAGGCAACTGGCGAACCCGTTCGCGTAGCGTCTCCGCTAGGAGAAGGGGTTTCCTTCTGTAGGCGACTGCGAACCCAAAGGGTCATTTGTCTTTTGTCAAGAATTAGTGACAAGCAACTCATAACCTATCTGAGATTATCAAAAGAAAGTATCTCTAAGTGCATATACGCTGAAAGACGAATGCGTTAAATTGTAATTCCGTGGGTGTAACAAAGAGGTCAGGAAGAAATGCGTGCTGAGTCAACTGATACAACAGAAGAGGTGGTGCAACCGCCGTCCAATGGACACAAAACTGAATTGAAACATAACAAACAAAAAAAGCTGCTTCCACCAGCTACGTCACCAGATCTATCACGTCCGTGGAAAATCGAGGACAGCGAAGAGCTTTACCGGATTCAAGGTTGGGGACAACCTTACTTTTCTATTAATGCTGCTGGTCATGTGACTGTTTCTCCTAAAGGAGATCGCGGTGGTTCTTTAGACTTGTATGAACTAGTTCATGCTCTCAAGCTGCGTAACTTGGGACTACCCATGCTAATCCGTTTTTCGGATATTTTGGAAGACAGGATAGAGCGGTTAAACGCTTGTTTTGCCAAAGCGATCGCCCGCTACAACTATCCTGGTGTTTACCGTGGCGTATTCCCTGTCAAATGCAATCAGCAGCGGCACTTAATTGAAGACTTGGTGCGGTTCGGCAAACCCCATCAATTTGGCTTAGAAGCCGGTTCCAAGCCAGAATTAATGATTGCCTTGGCTTTATTGGATACACCAGGAGCATTGTTAATCTGTAACGGCTATAAAGACCGGGAATACATCGAAACAGCAATGCTAGCTCAAAGATTGGGGCAAAAGCCGATTATTGTCCTAGAACAAGTCGAAGAAATTGATTTAGTGATTGAGGTCAGCAAACAGTTGGGGATCGAGCCAATTGTCGGAGTGAGAGCGAAACTGAGTACCCAAGGTATGGGACGCTGGGGAACTTCTACTGGCGATCGCGCTAAATTTGGTCTGACCATCCCTGAAATTATTCAGGCAGTTGACAAGTTACGTGAAGCTAAACTACTGGGTTCCTTGGAGCTATTACACTTTCACATCGGCTCGCAAATCTCCGCCATCAATGTCATTAAAGATGCTATCCAAGAAGCTAGCCGTATCTATGTGGAATTAGCGGCGCTGGGGGCAAATATGAAGTATCTTGATGTGGGTGGCGGCTTAGGCGTAGATTATGACGGCTCACAAACCAACTTCTACGCCTCGAAAAATTACAATATGCAGAACTATGCTAACGACATCGTAGCAGAGTTAAAGGATACCTGTGCAGAGCGAAAAATCCCCGTACCCACACTGATAAGCGAAAGCGGAAGGGCGATCGCTTCTCATCAATCAGTGCTAATTTTTGACGTTCTCAGTGCGAGTGTTGTCCCTCTTGATCCACCAGAACTGCCACAAGAGGGAGAATCTCCAATTATTACTTACCTGTGGGAAACTTACCAATCTATCAACGAAGAGAACTACCAAGAGTTCTACCACGACGCCACCCAATTCAAAGAAGAAGCGATCAGTCGCTTTAACTTAGGAATTTTAAGTTTGACAGAACGTGCCAAAGCTGAAAGGCTTTACTGGGCTTGTTGTCAAAAAATTCTTGAGATTACAAGAAGAAAGAAGGAATACGTACCCGACGAAATGGAAGACCTAGAACAAATCATGGCTTCCATCTACTACGTTAATCTTTCTGTATTTCAGTCTGCACCCGATTGTTGGGCAATTGACCAACTCTTTCCCATTCTGCCAATTCACCGTTTGGATGAAGAACCAACACGGCGAGGAATTTTGGCAGACCTAACATGTGATAGTGATGGCAAAATTGACAGGTTTATTGACTTGCGGGATGTGAAGTCAGTTTTGGAACTACACCCCTTTAAGCCAGGAGAACCTTATTATCTGGGAATGTTTCTGAATGGAGCTTACCAGGAAATCATGGGCAATTTGCACAATCTTTTTGGCGACACCAACGCAGTTCACATTCAACTGACTCCAAAAGGTTACCAAATTGAACACGTGGTTAAGGGCGATACCATGAGTGAAGTGGTAAGCTACGTGCAGTATGACTCTGAGGATATGGTAGAGAGTATCCGGCAGCGTTGTGAGAGCGCCTTAGAAGAAAATCGTATCACTTTGGCAGAATCTCAAAGACTGCTACAAACCTACGAACAGAGTTTGAGAAGATACACCTATCTGAATAGTTAGAGGTTTAAAAGTCAAGAGTCCAAAGTCCAAAATTTTTTGACTTTTGAACGCCAGTCTTGCCTAGGTCGGGAGACCCCTTCTCCTGTCGGAGACGCTACATGAACGGGTTTGCAGTCGCCTGCGGCAGGGTTTCCCTCCTGCGGCGATGTCTCACCGCATGGAACTTCTCTGTGCAGCGCTGCTTCACCAACACACTGGCTCCCCTCCTGCAGCGAGCAGTTCTGAGGAGGGTTTCCCTCCGTAAGAAACTGCGGTACTGATCTCACCTCTTGCAGTGCTGGCTCCTTTTGACTTTTGACTCTGGACTCTGGACTCTTGATTCTCAACTAACTTGCGTTTGTTCCCAACAATTCAGCAATAGCTTGCCGCTCAGCAGGAGTCTGGGATGGCGGTTCTTGACGAGCATCTGTAATCAGCCAATCTAAAGCAGCAGCTTGGACATCTATCGTTGCTCCGGTTTTATCTACGCAGTAACGACCAAAGACCAACTTATCAACAAGCCGTACTCCCGGACCAAGTCGCGACCATTCAAAAATCACGCTGTTTTCTACTGTTGCTCCACTGCATACCCAGCAGTTTGGACCTATCATTGTAGGACCGACGATTTTGGCTCCATCTTCAATCCTGGTCATGCCACCGATGTAAACTGGACCAGTAATATCCACTTTGTCCCAATTTACCGCAACATTTAAGCCAGTATAGATACCAGGCGCGACTTGTTGCCCTGGGATTTGCACATTTTTAATTTCCCCTGAGAGGACACCGCGAATTGCTCGCCAGTAGTCTGGGACTTTACCAATATCGACCCATTCAAAGTCCATGGGGATAGCGTAGAAGGGTGCGCCCATTTCTACCAGTTTGGGAAATAGCTGACTACCGATGTCAAATTCGACTCCAGAAGGGATATAATTGAGAACCTCTGGCTCAAAAATATAAATACCTGTGTTGATATTGGTGCTTAAAGCTTCCTCTACCTTGGGTTTTTCTTGGAAAGCTTTAACGCGATTATCTTCATCAGTAACAACTACACCATAGCTAGAAACTTCTTCCTGTGGAACAGATTTCATGATTATGGTGGCAATGGACCCTTTGGATTTATGCCACTTCACTGCTGCTGTTAAATCCAGGTCTATTAAGGCATCGCCGCACAAAACCACAAAGGTATCGTCAAAGAATGGGTAGAAGTCTTGAATTCTCCTCATTCCTCCCGCAGAACCGACAGCTTCTCCCACAAGTGTACCATCAACAATGCGGCCTTCAAAAGAATAGGCAATTTGTACGCCAAACCGTTGACCATCGCGGAAATAATTTTCAATTTCCTCTGCTAAATGGCTAACATTGACCATAATCTGATCAAACCCATGCTGGCGTAAAAGTTCCAGTAAGAATTCCATGACTGGCTTTTGCAGGATGGGCATCATCGGTTTGGGCATTGTGTAGGTAATCGGACGTACACGAGTACCTTTACCAGCCGCGAGAATCATCGCCTTCATATGTCTTTATTCCTCAACCACAAGCCAGTTTACTACTGTTATCAATTGATACTTCATCACCAGTTAATTTCCGCTCTAAGTCATCCCTAAAAGCATGGATAACAGAAATCAATAGACTCGTTGCAATCATAGGCTTAGCCAAGGTAAAGTGTGAGGGGTAAATTATGAAGAAAGTATAAAAGATGAAGTGTAAAATGTAAATTTTTATACTTTAAAGTTTGACCATAACACTTCATGACTTTCTTTTATCTTTTATCCTCCATTTTTTCATTGGTTATCTTTTCAATTTAAGCGGATTTTGGAGTCTACTGAAACCAAACTCTGAAAATCGTAAATCTTCCTATGTCGCACACTTTCAATTGAAAGGAGTATCTATGGATTTGTTATTGACTGAATTTGTAAGTAACCTGATTTTGAGATCTTGGTAGAATTCCTCTTGAAATAGCTCTACTTTTGATTGCGCACAAAGCAGTAGTAGCGCCCAAAAAACGCTAACAACTAAATGGCTATGCTGCGCTGTGTGTGCAGAGCCATTCTGTGCTGGTTGCTTTTTTTGAGCCCATAACTCCACAAGCTGTTCCAGATTTAGCCAATTTTTCTGTAAACTCAGATCTGTTGCCACACTTTGCAACACTTGCTCCAGTTCAAGAGCCACTTCTGTCAGATTTTCCTGGTGAGCCAACTCTAACGCTGCCCGCATACTTTGCAAACTAGGTTGCCGTTTATGACGGACAGGTTTATTGACTTTTTCTACCACTTTCAATTGTTGTGCCATGACTTGCAATTGCTCAATCAGCTCTTGCAGAGTCACGCGACGCTTCGGCGGTGGCATTGCTGCTGGACGACGACGCAAGTGTCGCTCTAATGGTAAACGCTGAGCTTGATAGATAACCCCATCTTCACTCCCTAGCAATGCATCATCTTCCGCAGCTTCCTCTTCTTCTGCTGATGATTGCAATTGCATCAAAGTGTTTGCTTTAAATAACACAAGTCTTGATGCCGACAAAAAAGCTTGCCCTGATTGTGATAAGTCGGCCTCATAAACCCTTGCGGTTGCTTCCGGTGCCATTAGTTCTAAGTAACGGTCAATCACCTCAATCACCTTAACATCCCAAGGGTCTATTTCCCCCTGCTCAGCCTGATGAATCAGGAGTGCAATTTTCTCTAATAGCTCGGAAGCATCCATTAATTCTTTGAATTTTAGTTATTGGCTGTTATATGGTTAGTGACTAATTATTAATTATTAGTTTGATTAATAACTAATCACTAATTACTAACAAGTCCCGTTATTGAGTGATGACTTGTGCATCTTTTGCTAAAGAATCATTCACTGGAGGCAGAGCAAGCTTCAAAGATTGAACTTCTTCTTGATACTGTTCAACCTTGGTTTCTAATTCCTTAATTTGGACGTTTTTTTGTCGTACTTGTTGACTAGAAAATAGCAATTGCTGCCAATGTGTCCAAATACCATATAACCAAGCTAACACTGCTCCTATACCGCTAGCCAAGAGCAACTCAACTGCAATTGGTGCTTGAACCTGTAATCCTGGAACTACATTGATTGTTCCAGGTTCGGTATTTTCAAGAGTAAATAAAGCCAAGGCTAAACAGAAGATAAAAATTATAACAAAGTTGATTTGTCTCATTGGAAACCAAAGACTAGGTCACTATAATTTTGCTCAATGCTTCCCTGATAATTGTAACTAATACCATTCTGAATTGTGTTCCGCTATTGTGCAACTTTTTCTCTGAGGATTTTTAAAAACGTTTGCATTGCACATTTTAAGCAACATGGTATAAAAATGAGTGTACATGTGGACAGTATATCATGATAGTTTTATACAGCTACTTATGTAAAAAATAGCTATATAAATAATGGTCTATATATTGAATTTTTTATCAATCCTTCAAAGGCTCCTACTAAGTTGCATTATTTCCCGGATAACCATTTTTGATAGCATCAAAGGTGCCTTTTATGGTACCAGCAATAGGAACAGCAACCAGCGTTCCTAACAAACCAGCAATCTCGAAGCCCATAAGAATAGCTACAAAAATCCAGATAGGATTAACGCCAATAAAATCACCCAGTAATTTGGGACCCAATAGGTTATCTTTAATTTGCTGCATGATAATGGCAGCAACAGCGACTTGAACTGCCAGCCACCAATTTTGTAGTAACACTAGAAAAGTGACCAAACCAATACCTAAAGTCGCCCCGATGAAGGGAATGAGTTGAGATATGCCTATGAGTATGGCAAATAACAGGGCAAAAGGTACCTTGAGAATTAGGAAAATAGGGATGAGACTCATCACCATAAACAATGCCAGCAAAATTTGGCTGAGGAAAAAGTAATGGAAATTGAGTCGCAAAGATCTAGTCAAGGGAAATCGAATATGAGGTGGTAAAAGGTTGAATAAGCCAGACCACACGCGATCGCCATACAAGAGCATATAAAACGCTAGCACAACCACCAACACCAAATCCAGTAAGCCTGATAACAGCGTCCCGGCAAATCCCACAGCAGCAGAAGCCAGCTGTTGCACCAAACTTTGAATGTTGGCATTGATTTGATTGCTAACTACCCTCAAATCAAGGGGTAAACGCCGCTTCTTAGCTAAAGCTTCTATGTGCTCCAAATTTTCTTGGCTGGTGGCTAGCCAATCCGGTATTTTATTTAAAAGTTGTATTGTTTGGTCAATGACCATTGGCACGAGCGTTACGCCAAGAATGACCAAAAGTGTGAGGGTCACCAGCAACACGATGATAACAGCCCGAGGTCTGGTCAAGGCAATGCGTTCAAAGAACTTTACCGGGTAGTTCAGTAAAAAAGCCAGAATTGCTGCAATGCTCACAATAGTAATTGGATGCTGGAATAAGCGAAAAAGCAGATACAGCAACCAGAGATTGAGAGCGATAATTGGACCGCTCAGGCCGTATATTAACAGACGTTGAACTGAGGCTGAACGGTGCATCTTATGTTATCTGTGTTAAAAACGCCTTGACACATTATGTATAACTCGGTTAAAGCTGATGACCATAATAGATAGTTTTAGCAAATACACACATAGGCGTACTTAACAATAGGGAAGCAAACTACTATGGACAAAACTATAGCCGACCTTCGCAAAGATTACACCTTGCAAGGTTTGAGCGAGAAGGATGTTAACTCCAATCCTTTTATACAGTTTAGACAATGGTTCGATCAGGCATTAGCAGCTCAGTTGCCCGAACCGAACGCCATGACTCTTGCGACCGCCACACCAGACGGTCAGCCCTCGGCAAGAATGGTACTGCTCAAAGGTTTTGACCAAAGAGGCTTTGTTTTCTACACCAATTACAATAGCCAAAAAGGACAAGAGTTAGCAGAAAATCCTCAAGCATCCCTGGTTTTTTGGTGGGCGGAACTAGAACGTCAAGTCCGCATTTGCGGGCGGGTAGAAAAAGTTTCAGAAAACGAGTCAGACGAGTATTTTTACAGCCGTCCTTTGAACAGTCAGCTGGGTGCGTGGGCATCGCATCAAAGTGAGATGATAGAAAGCCGAGAACTCCTGGAAAAGCGGATGCAGGAACTCCAAATTCAATATCAAAACCAAGATATTTCCCGACCGCGTCACTGGGGAGGCTTGCGTGTGATCCCAACAAAAATTGAATTTTGGCAAGGACGTTCTAACCGTCTACATGATCGCCTACTTTACACTCTCTCAGACGATGGTAGTTGGAAAATTGCGCGTTTATCCCCTTAATTAACAGGAAATGAAAAAATTTGGGCTTTTGTGTATAGCTGGTATAGCTACCTTTTTGAGCCTTGTTATTTGCCTGTCTATCAACGCAGCACAGCCACGCCCCGTCCCTCCCTTGTGGCAGGTTTATCAACAGTCACTCAAAAAAGCTAAATACGTTGACCTTACCCATACTATCGCTCCTTCAATTCCTGTTTGGGGAGGGTTCGGTCCCTCGAAGTTTGAACCGACAGTTAACCCAGAGACGGGAAAGCCATACACTTATCCAAAGGATGGCTTTGAAGCGACGCATTACGACCTGTCTACTGATCAGCTTGGAACTCAGTTAGATCCACCTGCTCATTGGAACCCAGACTATCCAGCGATTGATGAATTGCCTGCAACCTTCGCTGTTCGTCCCTTGGTGGTGATTCCGATTCAGGACAAAGTCGCTCGTGATCCCAACTATCACCTCACTGTTCAAGATATCCAGGATTGGGAAAGTCGGTATGGTAGGATTCCTGCAGGTTCGGTTGTGTTTGTGCGCTCCGACTGGTCTAAGGAATGGCCAAACCCCGAACTTGCTAAAAGGAAGAAGTTTCCTGGGGTGTCGCTGCAAGCTCTCCAGTTTTTACACTTGCAGCGCAAGATTTTGTTCCACGGGCATGAACCCCTTGATACGGATAGCACACCAACCCTGGAAGGAGAAGCTTGGTTATTAAAAAACGGATATGCCCAGGCAGAAGGTGTTGCAAATTTGGATCAAGTGCCTCAGACTGGCGCACTGGTGGCGATTGGATATCCTAAATTCAAAGGTGGCTTAGGAGGTTACGCACGCTATATTGCCATCTGTCCGCCCGACTGGAAATATGGTGTGTCGGTGGGTCAAATCCCAGAATCTCCTCTGCAAAAAGCAAATAAACCACTTCATTGGGATCAACAGCTTCACGTACGGGTGCGATAACGGATAAGGGGTTGACCTCTCCTCGTGCTTCAGCTAACCCCGCAAGAGCCTCACGTCTCACCCAATAGGGAAGCGTGAGAGGAATGCGGGTCAAAGAAGGGGGTTCGATACGCCGGAAACTCAATTGTCGCATCGCTAAGTTGCACCAACAAGGAGAAGCCTACACCTACCCTCCGGGGGAACCCGTCAGGGAAGTGTAGGAGTACGTCACGACTGTTCTGTCACTGCTGGTTGTGGCGCAAACTGTATCCTGGGATCTGGCATAAAAGTGTATCTCAGGTACAGCCCTGCCCACACAAACAGAATAATTAACAATGTACCGATACCAAGGGGGCTTGGAAGCCAGAAAACCACTTCTATGTGGTTGAGTTCTCCTGGCTTGAGTTTCCATGTCAACTGATGTCCATTCTTTTCTGGAAGAATGGCATTTTCAGTATTTTCGACATTCCGTGCGCCCCAAGGAGTGTTCAAGCTAAATTCTAAATCGAGAATTGAACCAGGGTTTGCCAAGACATTTCCGTTGCTGGAAATCAGAGCAAGCGATCGCAAATCCAAGTCATAAATCAATCGATTTCGTGTTAGAAGCAGGAAATTATTCTGAAATAAGAGTAAGCTTGAATCAATTTTCGGCAGTTGCGAGTCTGCTCCACTGTCAATAGACTCAGATGCTTGAGTGCCATTAGGGTGGAAAAATTTATTAAACTTCGTTTGCAATTCCTGAGAACTACTGAAAGGAATTGAGACAATCACCTCTTGTTTGGAAAGTCGTCGTGTTTTGCCTTCCAATTTGCGGGCGCGGCGTTCTATACTATTTAACCATTCATACACTGAATCGCCGCTAAAACTGGTGAGTCGCTCTTCCAACTTAATATGCTGCACAAACTCGCCACGATTTGGATTATCGAAATTAACACCCACATCATACTGGACACAACCAGATAGCAGCAGGGATGCCAAAAGCACAATCCACACAAAAGGATTTCGGATTGTATGTGCGCGATGACTTACATTTCGACCAGCAAGTCTTTGCAAAAATTCACTGTATGGTCTGAGTGCCTGCACAAAACTCTTTGCTAATGCATACAAATTCATGACGATAAACCCCCAAATTCGCTTACCTGGAGTGTAAACCCCAGTTTATGTGGTTTATGAAAAACTCAACCAAAGTAAACCACCCAGTGTTAGACCAATGACAATTAACGCCATCCAAATAAATCGATTATCTCTGGTATTCACCTGGGTAAGATCAACAAATTCTGGCTCAGCAGGTATCTGCCTTTTGGGAGATTGGGTATTATTGACACTCAGACGAATTTTGCTTTCATTATCAGGGACTGCACCTAAATCGGGAATTTCGGTCATCCATTCCTTTGGTCGTTGCAACCTGGGTGCGTTTAGGATGTAATGCAACTCTCTTGCCTGTTTACTAATTTCTAAATGGGGATGGCGCTTGAGTTGTTCGCAAAGGGCGATCGCCTCTTCTGTGCGCCCTGCTGCTTCATAAGCTGTCACCAACCAAATTTGTACCTCACCACCAAGGCGAGAATTACGAGCTAGGAGGGCGCCTGCCTTTTCCAGTTGTTCAACGGCTTCTCTATACTGCCCTGTTTCAAAAGCAGCTTTCCCATTCTGGTATCTAGCTTTGGCAATTTCTAAACTTTCTGAACTCACGGTTGACACAAAAATCAGCTACTGCCTTCATTTTGCCAACAGCAGCTACTAAAGGTAGCAATATTTTTGGAATCTTTTACTTTGGGAGTAAAGTCAAAAAGTTATTAAGACTTATCTGCGCAAAGGTAAGAAGTGAGATAGGGATGAGGGAGATGAGAAAGTCATCACTCCTCCGACTTCCCCCACTCCTTCACTTCGGTTAAGAGGCGGTAAATTGCGAACCGACGAGCATAGTACCGATACCAATATCAGTAAAGATTTCAAGTAGCAGCGCATGTGGGATGCGACCATCAACAATGTGAGCGGCACGAACTCCTTGAGCAAGCGATCGCACACAACAATTGACTTTGGGAATCATTCCACCACTGACTATACCTGTCGTAATTAACTCGCGAGCTTCTTGAATGTCTACTCTTGGTATCAGAGTCGAAGGGTCTTTATAGTCTTTAAGAATTCCCCTGGTGTCAGTCAGCAAAATCAACTTTTCCGCCCCTATTGCTGCTGCTATTTCTCCAGCTACAGTATCTGCATTGATGTTGTAAGGTTGTCCTGTCTCGTCTGCAGCAACGCTGGACACAACAGGAATGTAGCCATTGTTAACCAGTGTCTCCAAAATTTTGATATCAACAGTGGAAACTTCCCCGACAAAGCCGATCCCCTCTTCACCTTGAGGTCGAGCTGTGATTAAGTTACCATCTTTGCCGCATAGTCCTACTGCTGAACCACCCGCTTTATTAATTAAGGCAACTATTTCTTTATTCACGCGACCAACTAACACCATTTCCACGACATTCATTGTGGGGGCATCAGTCACTCGTAAACCATTTTTAAATTGCGGCTCAATTCCCAGTTTATCCAGCCAACTATTAATTTCCGGTCCACCCCCGTGCACCAGAATTGGTCGTAACCCGACGCAAGATAAGAATACAATGTCACGGATGACTTTATCTTTAAGATTGCTATCTTTCATTGCCGCGCCACCGTATTTGACAACAATAGTTCGACCAGTAAATTGTTGAATGTACGGTAGTGCTTCGCTTAGCACTTGCACACGAGTGGCGGCATCTTGCTTTATGTACTCTGTTTCATTGACTATCATGAGGAGCTATTGGCAAATATCTTGAGTTCTTGTTTGGATAAATGACAATTACGGAAAAACAAAAGTGTATAATGTAACAAGTGCCAATAAGGATTTAACCTCATGGCAAAAAAGTGGATATTTATATTAATAATGCCTATGAGGCACTAAAACTCATAAAATCTTCTATTCAATGAGAAGGATTGACAACTCTCCGTCCTGAATGAGCGGAGATTCTTGTTTCATTAGGGCTACCCATGTAGCTTGTCCTCCCCAAACTTTACCTCGATGTGCCCCATTGATGTATAGCCACGTTGCAAAACCACTTGTGCGGCTGCAACATCTCTATTTGTCTCATAGCCGCACTCAGAGCATTTATGCACTCGCTCAGACAACTCCTTTTTGCCTGTATAAGTTTGACACTTTGGACAAGTTTGGCTCGTGCTGTTTGCATCCACTTAGGCAAAGTATACGCCTCGCTTAAAGCAGACATGATTCAAGATATTGAGAAACTGCCCAAATCGAGCATCAAGTGTGTGCTTGCACAACATCCCCGCAGATATTGCTTTAAGATTTAAATCTGAGCGCGAATACCGTCTGTGCTTTGTTACATCAGTGATAAGCCGTCTTAAAGTGAAAATCTTTGCGACTATTTGAGATGTCTTCGTGATGTTTGGCAATTTGATGTTTTGACAACTCCCCGTCCTAAAGGAGCGGGGATTCTTGGTTCATCGGGACTACCCATGTAGCTTGCCCTCCCCAAAATTCACTGCGATGTGCCCCACCGCTGTATAGCCACGTTGCAAAACCACTTGTGCGGCTGCAACATCCCGATTTGTTTCATATCCACACTCACAGCATTTATGCACTCGCTCAGACAGTTCCTTCTTGCCTGTATGCGCTTGGCATCTTGGGCAGGTTTGGCTAGTGCCATTCGCGTCTACCTTGCCGAAGTAAGCACCTCGCTGAAAGCAAACATGACCCAAGATATTGAGGAACTGACTAAACCCCGCATCAAGCGTGTGTTTGCAAAGCATTCCTCTTGACATTGCTTTAAGGTTCAAATCCTCAGCAAATATGGTTAGCCCTTGGTCGCACAAATGATGAGCGGTTTTGAAGTGGAAATCTTTTCGACTATTCCAGATGTATTCATGATGTTTAGTAATTCGATGTTGTAGTTGACGAAATCTTCTAGACCCTTTTTTCTTCCGCTTCAGTTGACGTTGCAGCAATTTCAGCTTGCGTTGCCCATCCACAAAAAATCGAGGTCTACCAATCAACCCTCCATCAGAAGTTGCTAAAAAGTTTTCTAAGCCCAAATCAATTCCTAACCCATGCCCTGATGCTGAGATTTGAGGAACTTCAACATCGCATTGCAACGTAAGCATGGCATAGTAGCCAGATGCCCGCTTCACAACGCGAATTTGCCTCACCTCGAACCCATCAGGAATAGGACGGGACAGATGCATCTTAACCCAACCAATCTTAGGCAGGTTGATTTCATCTGCTCCATCAAAGCGTCTCACGGATTGCTGATTTAACTGAGGAAACACAAATGAGCGCATCCGCTTTTTGAATCTGGGAAATCCGTGCCCACGCTCCCACATTGCAACAAACGCAGCCTCTAACTGGCGTAACACCTGTTGCAAGACATGAGTATGAGGCAGCTTTAACTCAGCAATTGACTTCTTCGCTTGTGCCAATGTTTTGCATTGACGAGCGAAGGTTGGGCGTGGTGCACTAGCAGGGATGATGTACTCCTGATTAATGCTGCATGAATTGATCTCGCACTTACGAGAGTTAACCCAATCTTTTCGTTCCCGCAATGCAAAGTTGTAGACCTTGCGGCAAATGTTCAGCCACTGGTCGAAGGTTTCGCGTTGCGCGTCCGTAGGAATCAGCTTGTACTCGTAGGTTAGATTCAACATACAACCATTATAGTGCCAAGCTGAATAAACGATACTGTATTTATTCAGAAACCTTGATGAAGGCGTCCGAACCAAAAGTCCCCCTAGAAGGGGGAGGCTTGTACCCAGTTTTTTGGTCAGAAGACAGAATTCATTATTCAGAATCAATCAAGGATTCAAACTCGCTCCGCAATTGCTGATCCCCAAATTAACAGAAGAATACAGCAATTCCTGATTTAGGAGGAACAAAAGTTAATACTCCCTCTTGTCTTTCACCCCTAAGTTCTTCTTGGCCTGAGTTCTTCTTGGTTAAAATCTTTTCTAAGTACAAAGCAGAACTTCTTAGTTTTTGCTGTGAATTGTTAGTTTTTTGCTAAGAAAGTTGAGCAGGAGAGACCCCTGGTTTCAGGACGCTAGGGATCGCCTCAATGATGCGTGTGGCGGTTTGTTCTGGAGTCTCATCCTTGCTTACAGTGATTCGTAAATCCGCTTGTGCATAAAGAGGTTGTCTCTCTTGGAGGAGAGATTGCAGCTTTGCTGTGCGGTCAACATCTTGCAACAGTGGTCTTGTTGTATCTTCTGCTAATCGGGCACAAAGTATTTCCACTGGTACATCCAGCCACACAATCAAGCCATGGTGCAGGTAACTCCAGTTTTCTTGTCGGACAACAATACCCCCACCGGTTGCAATAACAAGCTTGGTAAACGCACAGACTTGTGACAGGACCTTACTTTCCAGCTGGCGAAATGCTGCTTCTCCTTCTTCGGCAAATAGTTCAGTTATGGATTTATTACCAGCAGCTTTTTCAATCACAGTGTCAAGATCAACAAATCCGTAACTCAAATGCTGTGCTAATAACTGTCCCACAGTCGTCTTGCCAACGCCCATCATGCCAATCAAGTACAGGTTGACTCCTTTCAACAAGTCACTAGTCATTAGATATTGCTGGTTGTTAGTTGTTGGTTGTTAGTTCTTAGTTATTGGTGAGCTAATTTGTTACAGAACTTATGCTTCAGTTGGTCCCTCTTAAGGGGGATTGTGCCACGCTACGCGAACGGTGCTAGCTCACCCTTTGGGTGACGCTCCTGACGCCGCTACCGCTGCGCATTAGCTCCTCAACACAGTGGCTCACCACTAACTAATCTACTTTAAATCTTGCTACCTAGACGTACATCTCTAATGTAATTTTTCATTTGTGATTCAACAATCGTCTGGCTTGTGACATTATTTTTTTAAAGTAGCCAAGGTAATATCTGGAGTATTTTTCTATAAAGTCACATTAAATACAGTGTAAATTCTCACGAATTTAGTAATATTTGTTAAATGATTTATCAGGTCTTACTTAGGTATCTTTAAGCTTAATAGAAATTTAATAAATCTTGCTCGAAACTTTATCCTGATGATGTTGGTCAATATAGACAAACGTATCTGACTATTTGATGGGGCAGTTTTAAATATTATACAACACTGTGTTTCTACCGTCACTCTGTTGGAGTCCCAGCAATCAGTTGCAGCAAGCTGTATTCAACAAGTCAATGTTTAAGTTCAAGGTGTAAAATATGACTCGTTATCAGACAAGGTGCAAAACAGCTTCACTAACTAATGCGGTTGAGGCACCAAGCCATTGCATATTGTATCCAGGAAAACTTGATTAAATAAGTGTGCTCAAAATGTGGTCGTTTGAGGTTTCAACCATGACTCGGATTCGAGATGTTGTGCAAAAAGCTTTGGCAACTGGCTATCTAACCGTTGAAGCAGAAAATCAACTGCGGCAGCTGCTAACAACCCGCTATGATGTGGAGGACTTAAATGCTTTTATGAGTTTACAAGAAGCTGCCATGACCGGAAAAGTTAAGCAGGAGTCACGGGAACGTTGTGGAATTTAGTAGAAAATGCTCCTCAACGGCGAGGGCGCTTATCCTCATCCTGAAAATCTTCATCTAGAAACCCCCAATCATCGTCCTCAGCTTGATTCTTCTCGGATTGATTGGTCGTTGGTGGTTGATAAGGGGGAATAATGACCCGATAATCAGCATCATAAATGGATTCAGTTTTCCCCACTCCAGAATTTTTCGGTTCCTGGTAGCTGTAGGAGTAGACTGAATCAGACTTATAGCTGCTTTTAGGTTCTTGTTGACGTTCATAAATGTTAGAATCTCTGACCTGCGTATTTTGAGAATTGGGTGTAGGTGGCGTATCTTCTTGTTTTTCTTCAAAATCCCAATCATCGGTGCTATTATCTGTTTCCCAGTCATTAGGTGCATCACTGCTTCGCGTTGACTCGGTTTGATTACCCGAGGGTGGAGAAGAAGGACGGGTTACTGGTTCTTGCCAACGAGTTTGGCTTACACGTGTTGAACTTGCGCGTGACTTGGGCTGAGTTTGACGTTGTTGTCCCGCCAAGAAATTAGACAAATTAAATAAGCTTGTGACGAATATAGTTGTAAAAGCACCAGCAGTAGTACTAAACAAAATCCATATCGCCAGTGGAATTGGTTTGGATTTCATCCCCAAAAATACTAGTGAGAGGACAGGTGACCAGTTTTGCACTAGTAAAAGAGTTAGTCCTCCCAGTACCGCCACTAACAAAATTAAGCGAAATATAGCCATAGTTCCTAGTGATTAGTCAACACTCAAGGGTCAACCCCTTCGCTTCATTCAAAATTCGCTCGTTCAAAGTTCAAAAATTTTGAATTTATAATGCGTGAATTTTGAATGTTTGAGAAGCGAGGGCCAAGGGTCAATAGTTTCTTCCCCCACTCCCCCATTCCCTTATTCTGGCTAATCTTGACGACCTTGCCATCTTTGAATTGGTATACAATCGATATCCAATTGATCCAAAGCACGGGCAACTACGAAATCAACCAAATCCTCAATAGTTTTGGGATTGTGATACCAAGCGGGAATGGCGGGAACAACTCTAGCACCAGCTTCTGCGAGAGTGGTTAAGTTGCGCAGGTGAATCAAGCTCAAGGGAGTTTCACGAGGAACGATAATCAACTTTCGTCCCTCCTTGAGTTGGACATCCGCTGCCCGTTCGAGTAAATCGGAACTTAAACCAGTGGCTATTTTTGCTACGGTGCTCATACTGCAAGGCATAATGATCATCCCTAGGGTGTGAAAGGAGCCACTAGCAATGTTGGCTCCGACATCACTCCAAGGATGACAGTGTAGTTTACCGACTTGTTCAACTCCTGCTTGCTGTCGCCAAAATTGTTCTTGTTGCGCGGACTCCACTGGCATACGAATATTCTGCTCAGATTGCCAAACTATGTAAGTTGACTTGGAAGCAACCAATTCAATTTCATAGTTGGCTTCTAGCAGAAATTTGAGAGCGCGAACGGCGTAAATCAGACCAGATGCACCTGATACGCCTAAGATGAGTGGTTTTGTATTATTGGACACACTGTTATGGATCGAAGTTATCAGGGATTAGGGATTGCTAGTTGTTGATGAAATTTTTCACTCACTACTAACAAGTGGTCTGTCAAATCAAAATTGTACTTGTGTGGGCTGGATAAAGGAGAGATTAGTGCTGTAAGCAGCATTGGTGAACACGCAGCGTGACTATGTCCCCTGCAAAGGAGCAATGCTTGCGGCTTTGCCGTGCCGCAGACCCCAGGGCTGAGGACATACGCGAAGGACTAAAGGGAAAAGATAAAATAGCTTTCTCCTTTACCCCTTACCCTTTACCCCGCCAAGGGAACTTGGCAAACCACTAATCCCTTCACTCATCATCACCGTACGGTTCTAAGTCATCTGGCTCCATATCCTCGTTTGATAAGTAGAGGTCTGTGTCATCACCATTGGAGATGCCGATATCCTTACCAAAAACTGCGCCATCGCTACCAACAGTGACCAAATCAATTTGCTGACGGTAATAGTCAACGCTTTTCACTTGCACAGCTACGCGATCGCCCAGTCTATAGGAAGCACGGTTTTTGCGACCAAACAATGCTTGTTGTCTGGCGCGATACTCATACCAATCGTCTTTGAGAGAACTGACGTGTACCAGTCCTTCCACTCGCAGAGGTACGCGAGGATTAGTCGTTGAGTTAGACTCAGCTGGTGGAACTTCAATCTCCACAAAGAATCCGTAGGATTGAACACCCGTGATCACACCAGTGAAAACCTCACCGATGCGCTGCTTCATCAGGGAAGCTCTTTGCAATCCTGCTAAGTCAGCTTCTGCTTCTTGAACTTCTTTTTCTCTATCATTAAGCTGAACAATCACCCTGGTCAAATCGCTTTGGAGTTCCTGTTGCAATTCTGGCGGTAGGACGTTCCAGTTAATTTCACCATGGCTTGAGGAACTACGTAAGTTGACACGTTCTTTCACACGGGTGTTGCGGCGATCGCGTCCGTGTTCCAGTAACGCATAAAATACTCTTTGCAACAGCAAATCCGGGTAACGCCGCAAGGGAGCAGTGAAATGAATATATTCTGGGAGTGCCAGACCGAAGTGTGCTGCTTTCGTTGTACTGTACGTCGCTGGTTTCAGCGTGTCTTGCAACAAGTACGTTAGAACTTGCTCAGATGCTGATTCTGCAAAAACTCTAGTTAGCTGTTGATAATCGAGAGGTTGAATATCTATTTCTGGATCAAGTGACAGTTCAACACCAAGATTAATGGCTAATTTCAGCATCTCTTGGACATCTTCGGTATCAGGTGCGCCTTGAACTCGCCAAATGGCAGGAATCCCCAAAGCATTGAGGTGGTTAGCCATAAGTTGATTAACGAGTAGCACAAACTCAGTTAACAGTGAGTGTGCAGGTAAATCATTGACCACCACACAACCTAGAGTGCCCTCATCATGATACGGGTTTTGATTGGGTGGCAGATTCAACTGCAAGCACCCACGAGCCAAGCGCACCTGTCTTAACAGGTACCGTAAAGTATCGAGTTGTTGCACGAGTTCTACCGCTTCCGATGAAACGTCGGTAGATTTTTTCGTCAGAATTGCCTCTGCTTGTTGTTCGCTTAATGAGGCGTCTACTTTGACGACGCTGGGTTGAATTTCCCACTCTAAGGCTTCCCCAGATTTTGAATCAATCGTTATGAGGAAAGAGATGGTTAAGCGATCGCTTCCGGGTAATAAAGCACACCGCTCAGCAACAACTTCTGGCAACATTGGAAGTACCAATTCTCCCAGATACACTGATCGTCCCCGCTTGAGTGCTTCTCGATCCAGAGCTTCATCTGGTTGAATATAGTGAGAAACATCAGCAATGTGAAAGCCCAACTGCCAATGTCCTTCGGTAGTTTGTTCTATGGTGAAAGCATTCTCTACTACCTTGGAGTCACTATTGTTACCAACGATAGTTACGGTGTACTTCTGACGCAAATCCAGCCGATTTTTCAAATCTGCTTTTAGCAGCTTTTTGGGTAATTTTGAGGCTGCGTCCTGTACAGATTCAGGAAAAGTCCGGGAAAGGTCGTGTTTACAGGTGACTAAATCGATGTCCGCCGCCGCTTCAGCATCGCTTCCCAAAATTTGCACCACCCTACCGACTGGAGGGTATTGTGCTAACGGGTAACGCAGAACTTCCACATGAGCGAGGTGGTCAACAGCTTGTTCCAAGTTTATGTTTTTTGCTTGCACTTTGAGTTCAAACAGGAGTCTGTCGTCCAAGGGAACAGCACGATATCCACTTTCTACCTGTTTAATCCGTGCTAGTAAAGTGTGATTGGAGCGTTCTAAGATTAACTTGACTTCTCCTTCTGGGGACCGACGACGACTACCTTCTTTGAGAACCCTAACCAAAACGCGATCGCCATTCCAAGCATTACTCAGATGGCTTTCCCGAATGTAAATGTCTTCAGCTCCTTCTACATCTTGGATTGCAAAGCAAAAGCCTTTACTGGAACAACGGAGTTTTGCTTCAATCAGCCCTTCTTCTGTGACTCGACGATACTTGCCACGTTCTTTCACTAAAACCCCGATTTTTTCCAGAACTTCCAGGGCGATATGAAGTTTTTGTAAACTGACTTCATCTTCGCAACCAAGTTTCTTTTCCAACAGTTTACGAGCCACCAATTTATCATCAGTGAAATTGGCGAGAAGTGTAGCGATTGAAAATTCCATGCAGTGAACCGGCCTTTGGTCAAAACATCATTTTTGTTGAATCTGGTTCTTTGTTGTGTACCCTCACTACTGACACTAGCTGGAAACGAATTGCCCAACAATAGAGGGCACTGCACGAACATCTCAGAGTATATGTACGTTTCAGCTCCTTCTGCAAGACAATCTTTCAAAGTACGCCCGTTTTAGATATTGCCCCCTCGGTAATGACGTAACGAGTTTTTGATTGACGTACGTTGGAGAACTCTCCACGCTGCCCAAAAGCGTTCTTTAGGGAGACAGCAGGTGTTGAATTGTCTGGTTTGAAGGTGCTTTTACGCCATTTGACTCTGATTTTGAACTAGGAGAAACTGCCGACAAATCTAATTGACCCATATGTAGGATCGGAAACAATTAGGTCAGCAGCTAACTAAGCTGTGAGGATGAACCATTACTTCATTATTGTAGATATAGAGCGTACTTACAGGAAATAGTTCTAGATCACCAATTAGGTAATTAGTATAGCAAGGGCAATCAAAGTTGCCTTGCTTAACAAGCAGTAGCCAAACATTTGCTCAAAAACCTCATGCTACAATCAGGGCACGGGATAAAAGTACGAACAGTACTTTGGTGATTGAGGGTGCTCTTCAAATCAACTCTTAAAACTGTCGAGCAGCTTTAGAAACACCGAATTAAGCATTGGATTTGGCAAAATCAAGTTAGAGTATGTTGTCCATAATGGAACAACGTGTCTAAGCTTGGACACACAAGGTAGCAGCAAACCCTTTATTCAACAGATTTTAGATTGGTGGCAGTAAGTATTATGTTGGCTCAATTTCAGAGCAAATATCCCCAGGGCAGTCTGATTTCCGAATTGGTGCAAATTTATCACGGCAAATATATTGTCCGCTCAAGTGTCATAATCGATGGTGTGACCCGCGCCACTGGTATGGCTGCAGCAGAAACACCAGAGGAAGCAGAGGATCGAGCGCGCCATAGAGCGCTGGTCGTTTTGGGAATTAGCAGTTTGTCACAGGAGTCGGTTGTGGTTTCTCCAGAACCTGTACAACAGGTTCAATCAACTCCTTCTTTAACAATAACAAACGAAGTGCATGAGTCTGATTATTCCCCTGCTCGAAAAACTTTTGCTCAAACTGAAGTGACTCCACCTCGCTTCAGTGTCCCACCTGTCACAGATAAAAACGATATTAAAAACCAGGACATTATTGAACACTTTCCCGAGAACCCTGCAGTTGTTTCATCTGTCATCACTAAAAACGATAATAATAGCCAAGAAATCCAAGAAATCACTGAACACTTTCCTACTTATGACCAGCAGGAAACTCAATTTGAGACCTCGTTGGAAGATTTAGGAATAATGTCTAGCAATAAAGTAAAAGACATTGAGCCGATACCGGAGATTTCTCCAAGTAATGTCACACCCTTTCCGTCACGCAGTTACAGCAAACCTCAAGAGGATATAGTCACCCAAACAACCACAGGGAAGAAAAGAAAGAAGAGCGAACCCGTAGATCAGTCTGATGATATCGCGAGAATTGGCGTTGAAATGCAGCGATTGGGTTGGACAACAGAACAGGGACGGGATTATCTTATTAAAACTTACGGCAAGCGATCGCGTCATCTGCTCAGCGACGAAGAATTGCGTGATTTTCTGAAATACTTAGAATCTCAACCTACGCCCCCAGATCCATTGGCAGGGTTTTAAAAGGTTAAAGGTCAAGAGTCAAGAGTCAAAAGGCATTTATACTCATTTTTCGTCTCCTCTCCTAAACTTGGGAGAGGGACGCGTGAGATTGTCTGCTGTTGTCTCACTTTTGGGAGAACTTTGACGCTCCCAGGGCTACCACATTTCGCTTCGCTCCAATGTGGTATAAAGCCGTGGGATTCTTGGTTCATCGACGTACCTTCAAACTATCTATCTCTTGCGAGCAGTCCTCAAACCAAAAACCCGTTCTATTGAACCAAGTTTTGAGCTTGATTTAGATAGCCCCAGAGGGCTTCATCATCCCCAAGCGTTAGGTACTTGTAGACAGTGCCTTCAAAGCTGGTTCTGTCATTTCCCTGGTTTTCGTGCGCCCCACGATACCTTGATTTGTTAAATGAATTTGCTTTTCTGGATTTGGTTTGTGTTAGAAACTCTGGCTATGTTTTAACTCGACTTCGCCACCGAGCAGCAAGTATTGTGATTCGACCACGGAGTGGGGTACTGTCTGCCAAAAGGCTCAACCCTATTTGCCGGACACCCTGTCTTGGACTTTCACCTGTCGCTACAATTAGTATAACACCAAGAACTAAAGAGTCGCGAACATGGGCAAGAAAAGATTGAAGAACGTACCTATTTTGTATGAAGGAATTAAGAAGAAGCGAGCCATTGGATTAACGGACACAGCCTATCAAAACCTTCAAGAAGCGGCGGCGGCTGAGAAACTCTGTTTGTCCGAATTCGTTGAAACATGGGCACGGCAGCTAAAGCTGCAACGCATTCATGAGTCAGCACTGAAGGAGAGTTTCCCTTCGTAGGTGTCTGGCGTCCCCACACCTTCAAGGTGTGGGCTTTCTGCTTTCATTGCTGTAAAAGGGAACGGGGAACAGATTCTTCAGTTCCCTGTTCCCTGTTGCCCTCTTGTGGGGTCTAATGATTAGACAACAGCCATTGGACGACTACCAGCAGAGTGACGGTCTATGACTTGGTCGATTAAACCATAATCCCTTGCTTCTTCCGGCGACATAAAGAAGTCTCTTTCTGTATCCTCAGCAATTTTGTCATATGGCTGACCAGTGTGTTCAGCTAAATATTCGTTGAGCTGCCGTTTATGGTAGAGGATTTCGCGCGCCTGAATTTCAATATCAGTCGCTTGTCCCTGAGCGCCACCTAAAGGTTGGTGAATCATAATCCGAGAATGGGGCAAACTCATCCGCTTACCTTTAGTACCAGCACTCAGCAGGAAAGCACCCATACTTGCCGCCAATCCTGTACATATTGTACAGATGTTTGGGCGGATGTGCTTCATAGTATCGAATATCCCCATACCTGCCGTTACTGAACCACCAGGAGAGTTTATGTACATATAGATGTCTTTCTCCGGGTCTTCTGCATCCAAGAACAGCAGCTGGGCAACAATCAAGTTAGCTACGTTGTTATCAATCGGCTGTCCTAAAAAAAGGATGCGCTCACGTAACAGCCGTGAGTAAATATCAAAGGCGCGTTCGCCACGACCTGACTGTTCAATAACGATAGGAATCATGAACGGTTTGTAACTAATTTACGTACATTTTATCGATTGCAACGGCTAATCGTTTTCCGGAACTCCGAACCTCATTTAAAAAAAGCCTAATTTGTTGAGAAAGTGTCATTTTGTAACTTTCTCTATCATTGTCAGCTATTTTACTTGGCTTTTTCCGGAATATAACCACGCCGTTGGGTAGATCAATAATACAGGGGGTCAGTAAGACTAACGAATTCTACTTAAATAGTCATCCATCAAAAGTCAGAGGAAGTAGCCATGTTGGAAAAATTAGTGCAAGCCGCCATCATCACTTTCTTGCTCCACTTGGTAGCAGGTCTTAGCCCAACGACAATAAAGACAGAAGCAGTCCCACCCTCAAATACAATGTCAGTTCCAATAGCAAGAGCACTACCTAGCTCTATTGATTAGTATCATTTCAGCAAAACAATAAAATACTGATATTTTTAACTTCCCACTGATGGGGTACAGATATTTACGGTGTTATTAGAGGCAGTGAAGTAAATATCTCAAAGAACAAGCTAGACTGGGCAGAGAAGGCTGTCCACGCGCATCTCATCATGACTAATCGTCTGGCTCAAACTCAAAGCCTCTACCTCCGCAAACACGCCGAAAACCCCATTGATTGGTGGCCCTGGTGTGACGAAGCACTCGCAACGGCAAAGGCACAGAATAAACCGATATTTCTTTCTATTGGGTACTCCAGTTGTCACTGGTGTACTGTCATGGAAGGCGAAGCTTTTTCCGATCCAGCGATCGCCGAATATATGAATACTAACTTTCTTCCTATAAAAGTAGATAGAGAAGAAAGACCAGATCTTGACAGCATCTATATGCAAGCGTTGCAGATGATGAGTGGTCAAGGGGGTTGGCCTTTGAACGTTTTTCTCACCCCAGATGATTTGATCCCCTTCTATGCAGGGACTTACTTCCCCGTTGAACCACGCTACGGGCGTCCGGGTTTTTTGCAAGTCTTGGAAGCAATTCGCCGCTACTACGATACAGAAAAAGAAGATTTAACTGAACGCAAAGCAGTGATTCTTGAGTCACTCCTCACCTCGGCAGGGTTGCAACAAGATGGAGTCACAGAATCTCAAGATAAAGAGTTATTGCACAAAGGTTGGGAAACTGCCACTGGCATCATTACACCAAATCAATTCGGCAACAGCTTCCCAATGATTCCTTATGCAGAACTCGCACTGCGGGGAAGCAGATTTGATTTTGAATCTCGCTATGATGGCAAGCAAGTTTCTACCCAGCGCGGACTAGACCTTGCATTGGGTGGCATTTACGATCATGTGGGTGGTGGGTTTCACCGCTACACTGTTGACCCGACTTGGACAGTACCCCACTTTGAAAAGATGCTCTACGACAATGGTCAAATTGTCGAGTATTTGGCGAATTTGTGGAGTGCAGGAGTCCAAGAGCCAGCTTTTGAGCGGGCGATCGCCCTAACTGTCCAATGGTTGCAGCGAGAAATGACTGCACCATCTGGATACTTCTATGCAGCTCAAGATGCAGATAGTTTCACCACTCCCACAGAAGCAGAACCAGAGGAAGGCGCGTTTTACGTCTGGAGTTACAGCGAATTGCAGCAACTGCTGACTCCTGAAGAACTCACAGATTTACAACAACACTTCACCGTCACGCCAAACGGTAACTTTGAGGGTAAAAATGTGTTGCAAAGGCGTAATGCAGGGAAGCTGAGTGCAACAGTCGAAAGCATACTCGCAAAGTTGTTTGCAGCTCGCTACGGTGCAACACCAGACTCAGTAAAGACTTTCCCCCCCGCACGCAACAATCAGGAAGCAAAAACCAAAAACTGGAAAGGACGCATTCCGGCGGTGACAGATACCAAGATGATTGTCGCCTGGAATAGCTTGATGATTTCTGGTTTAGCAAGAGCGTATGCTGTCTTCCAAAAACCAGAGTACTTGGAACTTGCAGCAAACGCAGCCAACTTTATTTTAGAGAATCAGTTTGTGGATGGGCGGTTCCATAGATTGAATTATGTAGACGCGCAAAGCGCGGCTTCTCAGAGAGTGGGACAAGCAACTGTCCTGGCTCAGTCTGAAGATTACGCGTTTTTTATCAAAGCACTGCTGGATTTATATACTGCCAATCCTGAGCAAAAAAACTGGTTGGAAAGAGCGATCGCCATCCAAGAAGAATTCCACGAATATCTATGGAGTGTGGAACTTGGCGGATACTACAACACATCCAGCGATGCAAGTCAAGATTTGATTGTGCGAGAGCGCAGCTATGCAGATAACGCCACACCATCCGCCAATGGAGTTGCGATCGCCAACCTTGTCCGTATCGCCCTTTTAACCGACAATCTTGATTACTTGGATTTAGCCGAGCAAGGGTTGAAAGCATTTAGAAGTGTGATGAGCCGTGCTCCCCAAGCTAGTCCCAGTTTGTTTACAGCCTTAGATTGGTATCGTAACGCTACCTTAATCCGCACCAGTGTAGAGCAGATAAAGTCTCTCATCTCTGAATATTTACCGAGTGCTGCCTTTGTTGCAGTCTCTAAATTACCAGAGGGAAGTATCGGGTTAGTTTGCCAAGGTTTGAAGTGTCTTGCACCAGCAGAAAATTTAGATAAGTTGATGCAGCAAGTGCAGCTAAGCCAGGTAAGAGGATGATTGTAGGATGTGTTACGGCTGTGTAAGAATTGGAAACTTTGAGAAACTGAGAACTTGCCGTAACGCATCACTATTGATTAGTGTCAGACTAAACTCATTTATCCTGCCGCGACCAATCCTCAATCTTTAACCCTGATACTTGAGAAAAATCTCGATAGTTTCGCGTCACTACAACCGCATCATTCACCAAGGCAATTGCAGCAATTCGCATATCCTTCTGCAATCGCTGTTTCGATAACCTTGGATTTTCTTTTAGCGATCGCTCAAATGTTTCTCCTGCTTTCTCATCAAAATCCAACACCCTCACTCGTCCGAATAGAGCAACTGTCCAGCTTAACTTTCCATACAACCGCACAACATCTTCAACTTCCCGGGCACTATTGATTCGCACTACCCAACCATTAAACAATTCTTGAACTGTTACGATGGAAATCGCAACCTCCGCTCCCAGAACTGCCACCCGACGGCTCACCTGTGGATGCCGCTCCAATAGCAGCGACACATGATCTGTATCTAATAACCAAAGGCTCATGCTGTGCCGTTTACATCCAAATCGCGCTCTGCCCGTAGTTCCGCAGCAAGCTCTGCAAACTCTTTATCCCCTTCAAACATCCCAATGAATTCTGTCCAGGGATTATTTGTCACTTCTAGCGTCAAAACCTCGATATTCAAAAGCCTCACTCTCACCTTCTCCTGTAGAGCAGCGATCGCTGCCTCACGGGTTTCAGCCAACACCACACAATCAGCCAACTCTGGCACTGATGCCATAAAATATCCTGACTCAACCCGTTCAACCAGAACATGAAGAGACATTTTGTTCAAACTTGCAATGGTTTGAAAATTCATAGACGGCGATACCAGCTTATCTTTCACCATAATAATGCTTCCGCCACCCTGATTATACACTCAACGACGAGTTCCAAACACTCGCTCACCAGGTTCTGATACTCAAGAACGAGCTTTTGAAACTCAGCAACAAGGTTCTAACACTCGACGCCGAAATTCTAACACTCAACGCCGAGTCCCAAACACTCGCCAACGAGGTTCTGAGACTCGCCAACGAGATGTCAACACTCAACGCCGAGTCTCAAACACTCGTCCACGAATATCAAACACTCAACGCCGAGTTGTAAATTCTCACCCACGAGCAAATTACCGAGATTAAGATAGAGAAAAGTCTCTCACTGCTAAAATAACACCTCTTTTACCTCAATTCGCTCAATATGGTCGATTGGAGTGGCTATCTCAACTCAGTTTGCCAAGCTTACGCCCAATGGTGGCAAGTCTACACCTTCACAGATGTCCTTGGACGCAAGAAAGCAGAACCCCAGTTGCACATTCCCCTGTTGGATTTGGGTTTGATGGTACAAACAGTTGAGCGCAACAATGCGCAAGGGGAGAAGCAGGAGAAAATTGAGCGTTTCAGTGTTTTGGAAGGTTTGCGGCAATATGCACCAGAGCATGTGCTATTGGTAGGAAGACCAGGATCAGGAAAATCGACAGCGTTAGCGCGGTTGTTGTTAGAAGAAGCAAATGTAGAGACACGCCATAGTAATACTAAGAAGTTGCATTCAAAAACCTCACCCCGCCCTCCGGGCACCCCTCTCCTTGCTAAGGAGAGGGGCGGGGGTGAGGTGACACCTATGAACGCAACTCGGTATAAGTTGCTTGTTCCCGTACTAGTAGAGTTGAGGTATTACCAGAAATCAGTACTAGAGTTGATCCAGAATTTTTTCAAACGGCATAAGTTGTTCTTAGACATTACCGAAATTGAAAACTTGCTGTTTGATGGGCAATTGTTGCTGTTAGTCGATGGTGTCAACGAATTACCATCAGAAGACGCAAGGCGAGAGTTAAAAGCATTCCGCCAGAACCACCCCCAAACACCAATGATATTCACTACACGAGATTTGGGTGTAGGTGGTGACTTGGACATTGCCAAGAAACTGGAAATGCAACCCCTGACAGAAGAACAGATGCAGCAGTTTGTCCGCGCCTATCTGCTAGAACAGGGTAAGGAGATGCTGAGACAGTTGGGCGATCGCTTGAAGGAGTTTGGGCAAACGCCACTGCTGTTGTGGATGCTGTGTTCTGTTTTTGTGCAAAACCAGAACAAAGTCCCGTCAAATCTGGGTTCCGTGTTTCGTCTATTTACCGAGACGTATGACAAAAAACTCAAACAAGATATCCCAACTTCTAAAGAGTTTCGCCTTTGGTGTCACAAGCTGTTGCAACATTTGGCTTGGGTGATGACTCAAGGGGAAGCGTTGACGGATTTGCAAGTCGCCATTCCCAGACAGCAAGCTGAAGCTGTGCTAGCGGAATTTTTACAAGGTAAAGTGCCTCATCCAGAGAATTGTGCTTTAAAGTGGCTGCAAGATTTACTCAACCATCACCTCATTCAACTAAGCGCAGACAATAAAATTGAATTTCGCCACCAACTTATTCAAGAATATTACACCGCAGAATGTCTGCTAACGCGGTTAAGCAACCTAAGTGATGACAGCCTAAAACGAGAGTATCTCAATTATCTCAAATGGACAGAACCCCTCGCACTGATGGTGGAGTTGCTGGATAATGAAGCGCAGGCGGTGCGAGTGGTGAAGTTAGCTTTAGAAGTGGATTGGCAACTAGGGGCAAGGTTGGCGGGTGCAGTAAAACAAGAATGGCAGGAAAAAACAGTTCATTTAATTGCTGATTTAAAACTTCCTCAATTATCTAAAGTTAAACTTTTTGAAATCAGCAAAAGTGAAAAAGCAATTCCTTTTCTTCAAAAAGCGACAGAACATGAAGATTCTGATGTGCGTTATAGTGCGGCATCTGCCCTAGGACAAATCAAATCAGAAACGGCAGTTACACAGTTAATTAAACTCCTAGAAGATGAAGATTATTATGTGCGTTCTAGTGCGGCATCTGCCCTAGGACAAATCAAATCAGAAATGGCAGTTACACAGTTAATTAAACTCCTAGAAGATGAATTTTCTTCTGTGCGTTCTAGAGCGGCATCTGCCCTAGGACAAATCAAATCAGAAACGGCAGTTCCACAGTTAATTAAACTCCTAGAAGATGAAGATTCTTCTGTGCGTTCTAGAGCGGCATCTGCCCTAGGACAAATCAAATCAGAAACGGCAGTTCCACAGTTAATTAAACTCCTAGAAGATGAAGATTCTGATGTGCGTTCTAGTGCGGCATCTGCCCTAGGAGAAATCAAATCAGAAACGGCAGTTCCACAGTTAATTAAACTCCTAGAACATGAAGATTCTGATGTGCGTTCTAGAGCGGCATCTGCCCTAGGACAAATCAAATCAGAAACGGCAGTTCTACAGTTAATTAAACTCCTAGAACATGAATTTTCTTATGTGCGTTCTATTGCGGCATCTGCCCTAGGAGAAATCAAATCAGAAACGGCAGTTCCACAGTTAATTAAACTCCTAGAACATGAAGATTCTGATGTGCGTTCTAGAGCGGCATCTGCCCTAGGACAAATCAAATCAGAAACGGCAGTTACACAGTTAATTAAACTCCTAGAAGATGAAGATTCTGATGTGCGTTCTAGAGCGGCATCTGCCCTAGGACAAATCAAATCAGAAACGGCAGTTCCACAGTTAATTAAACTCCTAGAAGATGAATTTTCTTATGTGCGTTCTAGAGCGGCATCTGCCCTAGGACAAATCAAATCAGAAACGGCAGTTCCACAGTTAATTAAACTCCTAGAAGATGAATTTTCTTATGTGCGTTCTATTGCGGCATCTGCCCTAGGACAAATCAAATCAGAAACGGCAGTTCCACAGTTAATTAAACTCCTAGAAGATGAAGATTCTTATGTGCGTTCTATTGCGGCATCTGCCCTAGGACAAATCAAATCAGAAACGGCAGTTCCACAGTTAATTAAACTCCTAGAACATGAAGATTCTGATGTGCGTTATAGAGCGGCATCTGCCCTAGGAGAAATCAAATCAGAAACGGCAGTTCCACAGTTAATTAAACTCCTAGAAGATGAAGATTCTGATGTGCGTTCTATTGCGGCATCTGCCCTAGGAGAAATCAAATCAGAAACGGCAGTTCCACAGTTAATTAAACTCCTAGAAGATGAATTTTCTTATGTGCGTTCTAGTGCGACAGGTATATTAGGTAAAATTGGAGAGCCTTCAATCCTGCCGGAAGTCAAGCAATTTCTATTAAAAGTGAAAGATTTAAATTTATTAAATACTATCTCTTCAATTCAAGAACGCGCTCGATACTACGACCCAACCTTAATACAATCAGAAGCAACAATAAACGCTCCCGAAAATAAGAATAATTCAATGGAACAAAAACGTATTTTACGAGTTGTTGTGGCATCACCTAATGATGTGAAGCCTGAAAGAGATATTCTACCCAATATAATAGATGAATTAAATCGTGGTATTGCCGCAGACAAGCGTTTAATCCTAGAACTCTCGCGGTGGGAGACAGATACTTACCCAGGATTTCATCCAGAGGGACCACAAGGTTTGATTGACCCTATATTAGATATTGAAAATTGCGACATCCTGATAGGAATTTTTTGGAAGCGATTTGGGACACCAGTCACAGATGCTCAATCTGGCACAGAACATGAATTTCAATGCGCTTATGAATCTTGGAAAAAGAATGGTAATCCTCAGATTATGTTCTACTTTTGTAAGAAAGCTTATACACCTCAATCTGTGGAAGAAACACAGCAGTGGGGCAAGGTTCTTGAATTCAAGAAGAAATTTCCTCAAGAAGGCTTATCTTGGAACTACAAAAATAAGGGTGAGTTTGAAAAGCTAGTTCGTAACCATTTAACACAACTGATTCGACAAAATTGGGGCGATGCAATTAAAAACACGCCACCATGACAGCGTTAAAATAAATCCATAAATACCTGATACCATAGAAGCCATGTCCTTCGCCAAAGACATAGACTTTCCTCAAGACATCCCAGAAGATGTTATCCTTCCTCCAAGTGATTTATATAGTGACGAACCTCCCTTAGAAACAGAGCTACATTTACGGCAAATAATGCTCTTACTCAAATGTCTAAAATGGTTGTGGCGAGACAGGACTGATTTTTACGCTGCTGGCAATCTTACTATTTATTACAGTCTCAACAAACGCAAGTCAGAAGACTTCCGAGGACCAGATTTTTTCGTCGTTCTAGACACAGAACGCAAAACCCGTAAAAGTTGGATGGTTTGGGAAGAAGAAGGTAAATATCCTAATTTTATTCTAGAAATTCTTTCGGAATCAACTGCTAATACCGATAAAGAACTTAAGAAAAAACTTTATCAAAATACCTTCCGCACCCCTGATTACTTTTGGTTCGATCCATATACATTAGAATTTGCTGGGTTTCATTTAGTAGATGGCAAGTATGAACCTTTAGAAGCAAATCATCAAGGGCATTTGTGGAGTCAGCAACTAGATTTATATCTAGGAATTCATGAAGGTTGGTTGCGATTTTTCACTCCATCAGGACAATTAGTTCCAACGCCAGAAGAAGAGGCTGAATCTGAACGTCAGCAAAAAGAATTAGCACTTAGTAAAGCTGAAAGATTAGCTGCTAAATTGCGAGAATTAAACATTGACCCTGATACAATTTAGAGCATTTTCAGTTAATAGTTATTAATTACTATAGGGATAATACGTAAGGTGAGCACTGCCACTAAAACCCGAATCTAATAGGCAGGATGTGACTGGCAGTGCCCACCCTACACTACTCAAAATTTTTCTGTGCTAAAATCTTTCCCTCTCCTTAGTAAGGAGAGGGATGCCCGACAGGGCAGGGTGAGGTTTCATTAAACTTATGACTCATGACTAATCACTTAACTGCCATAGTCTTAGCAGGTGGAAAGAGTTCTCGCATGGGAAGGGATAAAGCATTGATTCCCATTCAAGGCGTACCGCTGTTGCAGTTGGTTTGTCAAATTGCGCAAAGTTGTGCTGATACAGTTTACGTTGTCACTCCCTGGCAAGAACGCTATCAACACTTGTTACCACCCACAGTTCAGTTTATCCGCGAAGTGCCTTTGTCTGGTGAAACGGGGAGTGAACAATTACCACACGGACCACTCATTGGCTTTGCTCAAGCACTGGCGTATGTGCAAACAGATTGGGTGTTGCTGCTGGCTTGCGATTTACCTAAGTTACGCGTGGAGGTGTTGCAAGAATGGGCAGCTGCATTAGACAGTGTGGAAGATGAGGCGATCGCTGCTTTAGTTCACCATACTAAAGGATGGGAACCACTATGCGGTTTTTATCGCCGTCGCTGTTTACCAAGTTTGATGGAGTACATTAACCAAGGCGGGCGATCGTTTCAGGAGTGGCTCAAGCATCATCCCGTACACACTTTGCCCTTGCCAGATCCAGAAATGCTTTTTAACTGTAATACCCAAGACGACTTATTTCGATTCAGTTCACCAGATCAGCTACAATAAAGGACTACGATTGCAATCTTGTGTACTAGTATGTGTAGCTATGTGTAGCACAGCTACATACTAATATCTTTATTATTCCAAACATACTCCCTCTAGCCTCTGTTGGCGAAGATGAAACACACCTTATCAGTACTTGTAGAAGATGAAGCGGGAGTTCTTTCCCGTATTTCTGGCTTATTTGCCCGTCGCGGCTTCAATATCGAAAGCCTTGCCGTTGGTCCTGCAGAACAATCAGGAATTTCTCGAATTACAATGGTAGTCCCCGGTGATGACCGCGTTATTGAACAACTCACCAAACAACTATACAAGCTCATCAACGTTTTGAAGGTGCAGGACATTACCGAAGTTCCTTGTGTAGAGCGAGAATTGATGTTGCTTAAGGTGAATGCTAACAGTAGTACTCGTTCAGAAATTGTCGAAATTGCTCAGATTTTCCGGGCGAGAGTCGTAGACGTGGCAGAAGATTCTGTGACTCTGGAAGTTGTGGGAGATCCAGGTAAGCTGGTGGCGATCGTCCAAGTTCTGCAAAAATTTGGTTTGAGAGAAATCGCTCGCACTGGCAAAATTTCTTTAACTCGTGAGTCTGGCGTCAATACTGAGTTGCTGAAGTCTTTGGAAGCAAAGGTTTCCTAGGAAGCGATTGGGCAAAACTCAGCACTCCAAAGGGCGATGTCACAGGGCGCGCCTTGCGACATCGCCAGATCATGTTGTTCAGGTACTGACTCATGAACTCAAGTTCACCACGGTACATAAAAATCCCTGTCGGTGTCACCCTCCGGGTACTCTTTCTTGAACCCCAACTCAACCGCCCAGACGCGATCGCGTAGGTTGCTTCCCGGTAGGGGTACAGCGAACGCAGTCGCCGAGAGAATGGGAAATCCTGCAAAGAGCGCTGTTTCACAGCATCTATTTTCATATGAGGTCTGGTGAAAACCTTGCTCTTAGGCTTTTACTTCATAAACTTCTTACAAAGAATTATCGCTGTTACAGGTGATTTCATAAAAAAATGCATGATTTTCAGAAAAAAATGACTTAATTTTTTCAAAAATGCCAATATTATCGAATTTATTTTTTTATTAAAGTTTTCTCGGTCAGAATTGGAATTTTTCTCACTTTAGTCTAAAGTGATGTTTGTGAAAGAATTCAAAACTAGAGTTATAAGTCATAGACTATCAAATAACTCTTTTTGATAAGTAGCTTAAATGCATCAGGAGTGTAATAAATTATGCAAGTTGCATTGCTACTAAGAAATCCTAGAATTGCCCTGTTTAAGTATTCTCATGTTCCCCTTCTTTCTGTGAATAAGAAATCCTTTTTTCTGTGACTATAAGGGAATGTGATGGATAGCAAGAACACAGTGACACAGTGTAGCTTGCGTTTGCGACAGGCGTTAGAGCAAAGTATAAGGTTGGTGTCTTCTTAGTGTTCTATACTTTTGAAAGTTACTGACTTTCAAAGATTTACGTAACTGATGCGAGCATTTAACTCTATAGCAACTATGACTTTCATAGATAGAGTTTCTATCCTCACATCTACAGAACTAATTTATAAAGTAAATCTTAAATTGTAGGTGCGTTACGCATTGCTATAACGCACCTACAAATGCGATGCGTTACAGCAGGCTCTCACTCTCTCAAACTTTCAAATCCTTACATAGCCGTAACACATCCTACTTATTTGCTTTATAAATGACCTCTCATTCATCCCTAAACTCCAGTTTAGGATGTACTCTTTCATCTATTCAATAAACAACCAAGTTAAAAGTTATAAATAATCACTTTTTTCGCCAGTTTCAACAGGCTTTAGACATTTGCCTGTAGAAGTACAAAAGGCGGTCTGCCTAAAGTAAATTTACTTTAGGGCAGGGTGTAAATATGTAAAAAATAAGGTGCTTTCATCTCCTTAAAATGACTACAGAGGGTTATTCATGACTTCTCACAGTCTCGAACAAAAATCGAAGAACAGTTTATTGAATACACTGCTAAAACTGAGAAACCGCGATTTATTCATTGTTGATATCATTGTTTTTTCCTTGACACCATTCTTAGCTCTAATATTGTGTTTAGATGGCAATCTTGACATTGCCTCCTATTCATCAAGACTGGCTTCGACAACAATACTGTTTTTATTTGTCAAGCTAGCAGTATTTTGGAGTTTTGGTTTGTATAGGCGTTACTGGCGCTATGCCAGTATTGAAGAACTCATATATGTTGTCATGCTAATGGCGACTGCAATACTCATACAAACCCTATTATTTAATTGTCTGGGTTACATACAGCAAGTCGTCAATAAAGTGCCGCAATTTCTGCCACTCATTGATGGAATACTTTCGTTTATTTTCATTGTGCCATTGCGTTTCAGTATTAGGCTTGTGGAAAGAGTTAGCCAGTGGCATACAGCATTTTACCCAGAGGAACGCGTGCTTATAGTTGGTGCTGGCAATGCAGGGATCTCCTTGGTGCAAGAAATGCAAAGCAAACCCCAACTGGGTTTCCATCCTGTTGCTTTTATTGACGACAATCCTAAAAAATTACATGCCTACATTCGGGGTATTCCTGTAGTGGGCGATCGCCACCTCATTCCTGAGATTGTGACATCTCTTGAGATCCAAAAAGTGATCATTGCAATGCCTTCGGTTGCTGGACAAGTCATTCGGGAAATCGTCGATATCTGCAAAGCGACTGGAATTCAAACTTGCACTTTACCTGGAATACATGAAATCCTCAATGGTCGTGTACGAGTAGAGAGCATTCGGGATGTCAGAATTGAAGATTTGCTTAGACGTGAACCAGTACAAACGGATATTGAACGAGTTTATCAATTTCTCAAAGGCAAAAAAGTACTCATTACAGGGGCAGGTGGGTCAATAGGAAGCGAACTTTGCCGTCAAATTTTTCAAAGTAGTCCTGCGCAAATGATTCTTGTAGGACATGGGGAAAATTCTGTCTTTAATATTCAACAAGAACTAGAACAAGTTGCTCAAAGACTTAAAAACGATAGCAAAGTACAAAAACAAATCCCATATCTGTTTGCCTTCATTGCTGATATTCGCTTTCGAGAGAGACTAAAACAAGCTTTTGAGCAATTTCAACCTGATGTCATTTTCCACGCTGCAGCTCATAAGCATGTCCCTCTTATGGAATTAAATCCACCAGAAGCAATTACAAATAATGTGCTTGGGACAAAAAATTTACTAGACTTGGCGCTGCAATACAACGTTAAACATTTCGTAATGATTTCCACAGACAAAGCTGTGAATCCTACCAATGTTATGGGGGCTAGTAAAAGAGTCGCCGAAATGTTGGTGCTACAAGCTGCAAGACGAAGTGGCAATCCTTATGTTACTGTGCGTTTTGGCAATGTTTTGGGCAGTCGTGGTAGCGTTGTGCCTACCTTCAAAAAACAAATTGCTGCAGGCGGACCAGTGACTGTTACACATCCTGATATCTGTCGTTATTTCATGACCATTCCAGAGGCAGTTCAACTTGTTTTACAAGCTGCAGTACTGAGTCTTGGTGGTGAAGTGTTAATGCTGAATATGGGCGAACCAGTCAAAATTGTGGATTTAGCGAAAGAACTTATTCGCCTTTCGGGATATGAAGTCAACAAAGACATTGACATTGTGTTTACAGGATTGCGACCTGGAGAAAAGTTATTTGAGGAGCTGTTTATTGAAGGAGAGGAGTACGAACCTACGCAACATGAAAAATTAGTTGTTGTGAAAAATGCCAGTAATATTATTCCAGAGAATTTAGCTAGTTCTGTAGATTGTTTGTGTAAAGCAGCACAGAATAATGACCCCAATTCTATTCTGCTTTTGCTTGAGCAACTGGTACCTGGTTATAAACCAAAATACCTACAAAATAATCTGCAAGTGGATCGTTCAAAAAATAGTGCTGTTCTAGTCATGCCAACTAGAGTGAATTTGGTAGCAAAAGTAGAAGCACAAGGTGCGTAAATATGTCATAAAAATCATACCGAAACACGAAAATGTGTTAAAAGTTTACCTAAAATGAGGAGACTCACTAGATGTCATAGACCTCTTCCGAAACTAAAATTTTACAACGTTTTCATCAGCGTTAAATACTCATAATTGGAGATATTTAATGAGAAGGATTAAATACATAAATTTATCGTTTATCTTGGTCCTTGTGGCACTCATATGTCAAAGCAATATGCTTGCCCATCCTTCCAGCGTTACCACAGTGTATGAACGCAGTGATGAAAATTTTCCTAATCCCGAAAGAGGCTTTTATGTTCGATTTCACCCTATTGGCAATCAGCCAGTTCGTCCCTTAGAACTTTCTAAACTGCAAAAAGTTAGAAGCCAGAATATGACTTTAATTCGCAGAATTTACTTAATTGCTGAATTCAAAGATAAACCACTTTCTCAGTCTTTTCTTGATATGGTATCAAACGACTGCGAAACAGCCCGAAAAGCTGGAGTGAAGATGATTATTCGGTTTTCATATAATTGGCTGGGAGGTGGTTCAGATGCTCCACTAGTTAGAATACATTCTCATCTTGAGCAGTTAGAGCCTGTATTTAAAGCTCATTATGATGTCATTGCCTTCTTGGAAGCAGGTTTTATTGGCTACTGGGGTGAGTGGAATAGATCTTCAAACGCCTTACGCGAAAACCCTAAGGCGAGGAAAGCAGTATTGTTTAAGGCACTTTCTGTATTGCCGCCTGAGCGAATGGTTGCTATCAGATACCCATATTATAAAAGAGATGCATTTAATAATGAAAATCCTCTCAGATCGGAAGAAGCTTTCAACGGAAGTTACCGAGCGAGAACCGGTGCTCATAATGATTGTTTCTTAGCCGATGTTGATGATTGGGGTACATATAATAGTCTGGACTCGAATGAGATAGATAGACAAAAGACGTTTTTAAACCTTGACAATCGGTATGTAGTACAGGGTGGTGAACTCTGTAATGCCAGTCAATATGATGATTGTCCAAATGCTTTAAAAGAATTAGCACGAATGCGTTGGAGTACATTAAATTTTAACCCTTCTGATGGGGCAGAAATTATAGAAGATTGGGAAAAGCAAGGCTGCTTGGAAGAAATCAAACGTCGTTTAGGCTACCGCTTCCATTTATTAAAGTCTGTTACCCCATTAAGGATAAAATCCGGTGGAAGATTTTCTATGAATTTTGAAATTATCAATAATGGATGGGCTAGCCCCTACAACCCACGCAAATTAGAAATCATTCTACGTAATCGTGAAACGTTGAAAGAGTACTTTTTGCCAGTAGACAACAACCCACAAATGTGGATGCCTAGTACTAAAAATGTCGTAAATATTACAGGTGGTATTCCGGCAGATATGCCTCCCGGAGAATATCAAGTGTTCTTAAATCTACCAGATCCAACTCCCAGATTATATAATCGTCCGGAATATTCAATTAGACTTGCTAATAAAAATGTTTGGGAACCGTCTACAGGTTATAACTCTTTATTAAAAAGCGTGATTGTTGATTCAAGTACAGGAGAAGACTATTTAGGGAAAAAATTTTTTATATCTCGTTAAGTGCTTGCCAAGATAATTCTGTTGTGATTAAAACACGATGACAACAGCATAGAAAGTTGCACAGCACCAGAATTGGCTGTGGTAACGAAATGGTGAACCAACTAAGGAAGCAAAACCTTAAAATTTGGAGCTATTCCTAATGAAAATTTGGCAAGTGCAGAAGTTACTCACTTTTTGGACAAATCTAACAAGCGGCTCTACTAGTCGCAAAATATTTGGCGCAGCTGTCACAGTTGGTTTATTAACAGCATTGGTCAAAGTGGTGGCTTTTGTTAAAGAATTGGTAGTCGCTTGGAAGTTTGGTACTGGAGATACTGTAGATGCGTTTTTAATTGCCTTAGTGGTTCCTTCTTTTATCTTCAATGTGATAGCTGATCCTTTTAGTGCTGCTCTCATACCTAACTATATTCGGGTACTAGAGCAGCAAGGAAAAAAAGCGGCTCAAAACCTATTTTCTGGAGTAACGGCTTGGGCCTTAGGGCTATTAGCAATCACAACGATACTGATTATTGCTGCTGCACCAGTTTATTTGCCTAGGATTGCCACAGGGTTTGACCAGCAAAAGTTAGACTTAACGATGCATCTACTCTACGTGATTGCGCCTGTTAATTTGATATGCGTAATTATTGTCATTTTGGGTGCTGTTTTGAATGCAGGAGAGCGTTTTGCTCTCGCAGCTCTATCCCCGATTCTGACTCCAGCTATTACTATCCTATTGCTTTTAAAATTTAAGTCTTGGGGAGTGTTTGCCTTAGCCGGGGGGCTAGTCGGCGGTGCTGTATTGGAAATGCTTATTTTAGGAGTAGCACTAAATCGTCAAGGAGTTTTCTTGCTGCCAAAATTATATAAATTTGACGCTCATTTGCGTCAGGTTACTGGTCAGTATCTACCGACAATTGCTGGAGCTTTTTTAATATGTAGCTCCAGTATAGTTGATCAGTCGATGGCAGCAATGTTATCGCCTGGGAGTGTGGCATCACTGAACTACGGTTACAGGGTGATTGCATCCCCGATTAGTTTAATCAGTACGGCATTAACTGCTGCTGTGATTCCCTATTTTTCAAAGATGGTTGCTTGTCAGGATTGGACAGGATTACGTCGTACTCTTGAAAGTTATATACGGCTGATATTTTTGGCTTCTGTGCCATTCATGGGACTCATGCTTGTGTTTTCTGAGCGTATAGTTCAGCTAGTTTTCCAAAGAGGTTCGTTTACATCTGAAGATACTCATTTAGTGGCTCAAATTCAATCTTGTTTTGCCTTACAAATACCTTTTTATCTAGGAAACGTTTTGTTATTAAAGTTAATTATTAGTATGGGCAAAAATAAAATACTAATATGGGTTAATGGATTCAATTTACTCATAGATATTATTTTGAATTATTTATTTATGCAATGGATAGGAATTAAAGGTATTGCTTTATCTACAAGTAGTGTGTATGTATTTTCTTTTTTGATTTTGCTATTTTTCGCTAATAAACAACTGAATTTTTACAAGAGAAACGCAAAGATAAATCATGGAATTTAGAAGAGATTGTTTATGAAACGTATTGCTTTTTTTCTTCCTACTTTACATGGTGGTGGCGCAGAACGGGTAACAGTTAATCTCTTGAAAGGAATGTTAGGACGGGATGTATCTTTAGACCTAGTTATAGCTGATGCCGAGGGACCATTTTTGAATGAAATACCCAAGGAAGTGCGTGTAGTGGATTTGGAAGCAAGACGGGTAATAAAGGCTACGTTACCTTTGTCACGTTATTTACAACAACACAGACCATCTGCGCTAATGTCACATATGAGCCACGCAAACGTGGTGGCAGTGTTAGCCAAAAAGCTTGCTCGTACTGAAACAAAATTAGTTTTGGTAGAACATAACACTTTATCAGTCGATAAGTCAAAGTTAATGCGGAGTAAATTTGTACCACCGTTTATGAAATGGCTTTATCCTTGCGCAGATACTATTGTGGGAGTTTCTAAAGGTGTAGCGCAAGACTTGGAGGTGCAACTCGGTTTTCCAGAAGGAAAGATCAATGTCATCTACAATCCTGTTGTCGATAATGAGTTGCTTACTAAAGCAAAAGCTTCCCTAGGCCATCCCTGGTTTCAAAAAGGAGCTCCCCCTGTATTTTTGGCTGTGGGACGGTTAACAAAGCAGAAAGATTTCCCAACTCTCATTAAAGCTTTTGGATTGCTAAGAAAACAAAGATTGGCTCGGCTACTCATTTTAGGTGAAGGGGAGTGTCGAACAGAACTAGAGGCAACAATTAATATGCAAGGAATCGCTGAGGATGTTGCCCTGCCTGGGTTTGTCAAAAATCCTTATGCATATATGCACCACGCCAGTGCATTTATACTTTCCTCTCGTTGGGAGGGATTGGGAAATGTGTTGATTGAAGCTATGGCTTGCGGTTGTCCTGTAGTTGCCACAGATTGTCTACATGGTCCGAAAGAAATTTTAGAAGCCGGAAAATATGGAGTTTTGGTGCCAATTGGAGATGCTGTAGCACTATCTATAGCCATGTTGCAAGTGCTAGATACTCCTGTGAACCAGGATGCATTGGTGCAGAGAGCAATGTACTTTTCTACTGAACGAGCAGTCTCTGAATATTTAGCACTGTTGGACTGCGCTTGAACTTTACTTGAACTTTAAGGGATATCCAATACACATTTGAGGCTACTTTTGTAATGAAGAATTTACAGCTGTATTAAAACCAAGTTGCTAAGAGGAGATTCTATGCTATCCCTAGCTTACCTAGGACTAATGGTTTTTATAGCATTTTTAGAAATTACCCGACATAAAGCAAAAAAAATTGATTTTCTCACTTTATTTAATATTACTTATTGCTTGATGTATCCCTTGCCTGCCTTTTTTTTAGATGCAGCTTGGGGAAATTCATCAGAAATTTGGTTTAACGATACGTTTTATATCAGTAACTTACAAACTGCTTTAGCAATCTTTGCAGGGTATTTTTTAGTTATTATCGGATTTTCTTCAAAATCTGCTGAAAAGTTGGGCAAAAATATTGTTATTAAAAATCGTAGTAAAAAGACCGTTATTATATATGCTATTTTCTTGCTCTTATTTGCTTGCCTTTCAATTTATTTGTATAGTTTGCAGTACGGTGGCTTTCTCGTTGCCTTATCAAAAACAAACTTAATCCGAGCAGGAGCAGAAGAACATACTGGGGGGCTGTTATTTTTTAAAAGATTTTTATACTGTTCATTTTTTGCTTCTTATTTATTAGGTTCTTATGTTATTTTTAACAAAATAAAAAAAAGAAGATCATTTTTGATTACTATATTTTTGATATCATTAATTGTTTCATTGATAGCATTTCTTTTATCAGGTGCTCGTGCACCCTTAATCAACTTTATTCTTGTATTTTATTTAGGGTATGTACTGAAAACAGAAAAATTTTCTTGGGTATTTGTCATTCTTGTTATATGTGTATCAGCAGGATTTGTTTTTTATGGAAAAATAATTTTCTTTAGCCTAACAGCACTACCAGACGGTCTTAGTGCCGTAGTAAATAAGTTTGTAGAAACGAAGAATAATCAACCAGATAGCGGTGGGTTTAGTTTTTACGGATTGATCAAGAATTTTGTTTATCCAGTTTATTCGCTAGATACAGCTTTTACTCAAGTTTATCAACCGCGATTTTTTTGGGATTGGTTCTATGGTTTTGCTTCTTTAATACCGGAAAAATTAACTGGCATACAGATACCAGAAACGATTTCTTATGACAATACTTACTATATTGTAAAAACAAATGAATATAGTATACAACCAGGCTTTCTTGCATTTGGAGTCTACTGTATGTCATGGCCAGGACTCATTGTTACTTGTATAACTTTTGGATGGATAGGTAGATACTTGCAAAGCATTTTAACTAATCACCTGAATAAGATATTTTATATACCTTTTCTTTATATTTTTACGGCACAAATGTGGTTAGATTTTCAGATACTTGGAAGTCCACAAGATTTTTTTCAAGCAAATTTCTGGGCTTTCTTATCAATAAAATTTTTACTTTTTTTTGTAGACAAAATATCTATTATGTCTTATTTGAATCATAAAATGAATTGAGGTAAAAGCTGTGTACGTTAATCTTAATTCGCGCAAAGGTTTGGTAACACTACATATTATTACTGGACTTTCAGTGGGTGGAGCAGAGAGGATGCTCTACAATTTATTGTCAAAGATAGACCGACTGTGTTTTGAGCCAATTGTCGTTTCTTTAATGGATCGTGGCACATTGGGCGATCGCATCGAAGCCTTAGGCATACCTGTTTATACTATTGGCATGAAACCAGGAATGCCTACACCTGCCGTCATTTGGCGTTTGCTCCATACAGTGCATCACCTTAAACCCGCTCTCATTCAGGGATGGATGTATCATGGAAATTTAGCGGCACATTTGGCTAGTTTTTTTTCGTTCAATAAAATACCTGTTTTATGGAGTATTCATCATTCAATTACTTCATTAAAATCTGAAAAAAGAATGACTGCAGAAATCATTAAACTTTCTGCAATAATTTCTAAATTTACAGATCAGATTATTTATGTGTCTTATAATAGTAAAAGACAGCATGAAGCAATAAATTATTGCCGTGATCAGAGTTGCGTCATTCCTAATGGCTTTGATACATCTCTATTTCAACCATCGTTTGAAGCTAGATTAAGCCTGCGTTCAGAATTAGGTTTACCAAATGAATCTTTTCTGATTGGGTTGATAGGTCGCTATCATCCAATGAAGGACCATGCTAATTTTCTCAGAGCATCTGCATTACTATTAAAAAATTTTCCCAACATACACTTTGTTCTGGCTGGTTCAAAAGTTGAGCAACAAAATCCCATCTTGTATCAGTTAATTCAGGATTTAGGAATTTTTAATCAAGTTCATTTACTTGGAGAGCGCAGCGATATGCCTTGCCTGATTGCGGCGCTAGATATTGTGACTTCGGCTTCTGCTTATGGTGAAGCATTTCCTTTAGTTATAGGAGAGGCAATGTCCTGCGGTGTACCCTGTGTAGTGACAGATGTCGGTGATTCAGCCCAGCTTGTCGGCAACACAGGATCAGTCGTACCTCCACAAAACTCTGAGGCGTTAGCTAATGCTTGGCAAGAGTTGATACTTTTGGGTGTAGAAGGCAAGGAAGCCTTAGGAAAAGCAGCACGAACCAGAATTATTGAATCCTTTTCTCTAGAAACTGTTGTTGCTCAATATGAAAAATTATATGAAAGAGTGCTGGCTAAAAAATTTAACTCAACTTTAGAAAGGAGTAAATTATGAAAATCAAAAAGACAGACTTAGTTCTTGCACCAGGAGTTTGCGATCCTTTTCCGACTTTTTTGATGGAAGCAATGAATTATGGCGTTCCTTGTGTTGTATCAGCTAATGATGGGATGTCAGAAATTGTTGAACATGGTAAAACAGAGCTTGTCATTCCACAACCAAATCCTGATTTGCTGGCTAGTAAAATCACGTATTTACTCAAAGATTCTTCTGCATTGATAGCAATGCCTCAGAATGTAAGGCACAAGATAAAAACGCAGTTGAACTGGGAAATGTCGCTCGAAAGATAACACAGGCATTACTGAAATAACTGGTTATCAAAACTGCTAAAAGCTAACTGATTTTACAGTAATCAATCAATAAAAATTCTGAAAAATCAGCAAAATCCTAAATTTATGGTTAAAAGTATCATCACCGGAGCTGCTGGGTTTATTGGCTCTCACCTAGTAGAAGCATTGTTGAAACAAGGTGAAGAAGTCATTGGTATAGACGAATTCAATGATTACTACAACCCAGCTTTAAAGCGCCAGAATATTGCACACTTGCAGAACCATCCAAGTTTTAAATTGATTGAGGGAGATATTCAGTTTTTAGACTTGCAGACACTGCTTGAAGATGTTGACGTAGTGTATCATCAGGCGGCACAGGCAGGAGTGCGTGCCAGTTGGGGTCCAAGTTTCCGCGCTTACACAGAACGCAATATCAACGCTACGCAAGTTTTGCTAGAAGCGGCAAAGAATGCCAAAAACTTAAAAAGATTAGTGTTTGCTTCTACCTCTAGCGTGTATGGTAATGCCGAAACTCTTCCCACACAAGAGGAGATATGCCCTCAGCCTGTTTCTCCATATGGTATTACTAAGCTTGCAGCAGAGCGCTTGTGTAGACTATATTACAAAAATTTTGGCGTGCCTTTTGTAGCGCTGCGCTATTTCACAGTTTATGGTCCTAGACAGCGCCCAGATATGGCATTTCATAAGTTTTTCAAAGCAGTTTTGCAAAACCAGACAATTCCGATTTACGGCGATGGCGAGCAAACGCGAGATTATACATTTGTCAGCGATGCTATAGCCGCCAATTTAGCCGCCGCCACTGTACCCAAAGCAGTGGGGGAAATATTCAACATTGGTGGTGGTAGCCGGGTTGTATTAACACAAGTCCTGGACACGATGGAAGAAGTTGTTGGCAAACACATCAAGAGAAACCACATTGAAAAAGCAATGGGAGATGCCCGTCACACTGCTGCAGATATATCTAAGGCGCGAGAGATTTTGGGTTATCAACCACAAGTTTCCCTTAAGGAGGGTTTAACTCAAGAATGGTACTGGGTTAAGTCACTGCATACATAATCACAGGAAATATTAAGTAGGAATTTATTAAAGAAAAATAAAATGAAAATTTTGCATATTTGTGCCATTGCACCTACTGCCAAAATCCTTTTACAACCTCAGCTTAAATACTTCTTGTCCCGCAAACTAACAGTAGGAATAGCTTGTTCTCCGGGACTAGAATTGAAAGAGCTACAAGAAAATGGATTCAAAGTACATCCAGTTCAAATTGATAGGAGTATTTCTTTATTTTCTAATTTGAGAAGTGTCTATCAACTGACGAAAATTATTCGACATAATCAATATGATCTTGTTCATGTCCATACTCCAATTGCAGCTGTTTTAGGACGTATTGCAGCCAGACTAGCTGGAGTCAAACGGATTGTTTACACTTCTCACGGTTTTCCGTTCCACGAATTATCCCCTGCTAGTCAATATCGTTTCTACTTTACTGTTGAGAAACTCGCTGCTTTGATAACTGATCTGATCCTTAGCCAAAATCATGAAGATATCGCCACAGCTAAAAAATCAGGTCTTTGTCCACCTGAAAAACTGGGTTATCTCGGCAACGGTGTAGATATTGACCGTTTTAAGCGTGAGCGCATTGATTTCACTCATCAAACTGAATTACGTAAATCCTTAGGTATCCCTGAAACTGCTAACTCAATAATTGGCACAATTGGGCGTTTAACCCGTAAGAAAGGAAGTGGATACCTGATTGAAGCTGCAGCAAAGCTCTTACCTGAGTTTCCTAATTTGCACGTTCTGATCATTGGCGGTCAACTCAACACTGACCCTGAACCGTTTCAAACAGAACTGATGGAAAAAATTCACACTTTGGGCATTGAGAAACACGTTACCCTGACAGGCGATCGCCAAGATATACCAGAGCTTTTAGGTCTTTTAGACATCTTTACGCTGCCTACCTTCACTCATGAAGGATTACCGCGCTCTATCTTAGAAGCAATGTCAATGGGTTTACCAGTTGTCGCTACAGATATTCGAGGCTGTCGGGAAGCAGTAGTAAATGGCAAGACAGGCTTTATTGTGCCACCTCAAAATAGTGAAAAGTTAGCTGAGGCTTTGAGAACACTACTGTCTAACTCTGAATTGCGACAAGCCTATGGGAAGGCTGGTCGTCAACGTATTGAGGCTGAGTACGATGAGCGGCTCGTTTTCCGGCGACTTGAGGAATTTTATCGAGAATTAGGGGTCAAAATATAAGCTTTCTTTTTCACAACTACTGAAAAATATGGAGGTATTTATGTTTGCTCAAGAATTTATCGGTGTTCTTTTAACGAAATTTTCCAGACTTATCAAGTCTCTATTAGATAAGACTATAGCAGCGATCGCGCTTTTGATTCTTTCGCCGGTGATGCTAATAGTTGCGATAGGTGTCTATTTTCGCATGGGTCGTCCAGTTGTTTTCACCCAACCCCGTCCTGGCAAAAACGCTCGTGTTTTCACCCTCTACAAGTTCCGCACCATGACGGATGAACGCGACTCCAAAGGCAATCTTCTCCCCGATGAACTGCGTCTGACAGGCTTCGGACAATTTCTTCGTCAAACAAGTTTGGATGAACTCCCTCAACTATGGAACATTCTTAAAGGTGACATGAGCTTCGTTGGTCCCCGTCCTTTATTGGTCAGGTATCTTGACCGCTACACTCCTTTTCAAGCACGCCGCCACGAAGTTAAGCCAGGTGTCACAGGTTTGGCACAAATTAGCGGTCGTAACGCTATTAGTTGGGAAGAAAAATTCAAATTAGATGTTTGGTATGTCGATAATTGGAGTTTACTGCTGGACTTGAAAATTATTTTATTAACAGTATTTAAAGTCTTGCAGCAGGAGGGAATCGACCAAGAAGGAAATATTTCATCAGAAGAATTCATAGGACAACTTAAACAACAATAAAATTATTTAAATCAATGGGGTTTGCTAAGTGTTGACTTAAAACCCCCACTTGATTTCATAAACATAAATTTGCAGAAGAACTGTATATAACAACTTTTGTGTTTAGCAGAAAATAGGTAGCAAATAGTCCGATTCTGAAATAGCGACACGAGGGAAATAATATGAATATACAAGTCATTGAATTAGAAAACGATTTGTGGTTACAAACGCTGCAAGAAATACGTCATGATTTTTACCATTTGCCTGAGTATGTCTATTTAGAGTCTAAAAGAACTAATACTATTCCCGAGGCTATTTTGATAACTGAAGGTGAAAAAAAATTTTTTGTGCCTTATTTACTGAGGAAATGTAATGACATACTGCCTGAAGAAGTAAAATCTGCAGATATTTTTGATGTTATTTCCCCCTATGGCTATCCAGGAATTTTACTGAACCAAGCAGCTATAAATACACCAGGATTTCCAGATGCTGCTCTAGATGCAATGAAGCAGGAATTTCACTCTAGGGGGATATGCTCTGCTTTCTTTCGTTTGCATCCGATTCTTAATGAAAGTTTTACCAAAATTTTTAAAGCGGGAACTTTTACAGTAAACGGAGAAACGGTCTCAATTGATTTAAGGATTGCTAACTTGTGGAGCCAAACCAGAAAAGGTCATCGCAGCACAATTAATAAGTGTAAGCGTCTCGGAATGATTGCAAAGATAGTTCCATTTCAAGAGTATTTGGATGAGTTTGTTGCAATCTATGAAGAAACGATGACACGTGTCAATGCAACCACAGGATACTACTCCTTTAGTTCTGAATATTTCAATCGGATGAATGATTTGTTAGGAGGAACTCTTCATCTGTGTATTGTCGAATACGAAGAGCAAGTGGCTTGTGTTGGTTTGTATACAGAATGTTGTGGAATTGTGCAGAGTACATTAGGTGGAACAAGAAACCATTTTGTTCACCTATCACCAGGTAGTTTAGAGACGGACTATGCACGGTATTGGGCACAGGAACGTGGCAATGAATTTTTGCACTTGGGAGGTGGAGTTGGTGGTTCCACAGAGGATAGTTTATATACTTTTAAGTCAGGTTTTTCTCAACTATCTCACAAGTTTTTGACATTGCGCCTGATAATTAATGAAGAGAAATATCATCACTTAGTACATTTAAGAGCTAAACTTCTGGAGGTAACACCCTCAGATTTGTTGCAGTCAGGCTTCTTTCCCGCTTACCGTTCACGCTAATACCCATGACATAACAAATTCAGCTTTTTACTTTTCATATTGAGGAAGGATTGTATCATGGGTCGAAGAATTAAGTTTGACAACTTTTATGGTGTAAATCTTTGAAATCTACGGAGATATAGCACATGAAAATGGAACAAGGCTCTGTTTTAATTCCCGATCCGTGCAACGACACTCTTGCTTACTATGGCATACGGTGTTTGAAAAAAGCTAGCAGTGAATTTAATATAAACGTCCTTGTTTCATCAGATCAAGTGACAAATGACAATTCTTGGCTAGATTTTTACAAGTGTTCGGCATATATTGATAATTTATTTTTTTCAAAATATATTATGGATTCGATAGAGTATTTAGACGAAGTAATTCAAATAATAGAAAATCGAAAAATAGATATTGTTTTTCCTGCTTCGGAATTTGGTTTCAAGTTTGTTTCCAAGTATAGAGAAAAATTATCAAAATTATGTAAATTAGTAGCATTGCCAAGTGAAGATACTTTGCATACAGCTTTTGATAAGTGGAAGTTACACCTTTTTCTGAAACAGCATAATATTTCAACACCCGAAACAGTTTTACTTAGAGAATTTGAGAATGTTAGCGAATTTAATTATCCTGTACTACTCAAACCAATTGATGGAAGTGGTGGAAACAACATACAGAAAATTGATACTTTAGGGAAAGAAAGTTTACAGCTTATCCTTAACCATAGTAGTGATGGCTATATTGTTCAAGAGTATATAGATGGCTACGATATGGGTTGTAGTGTTCTTTGTTGGGAGGGGCAAATTCTTGCTTACACAATACAGCAGCAATTAGGAGTAACGAAAGGATTTGCTCCCAAAATTGACAAATTGAAGTTTGTTCATGACTCTGCTGTTCTTGATATAGTCACAAGAACTGTGAATGCACTCAAATGGACTGGAATTGCGAATCTAGACCTGAGATATAATTCTAAAAATGGAAAAATTCATATTATCGAAATAAATCCGAGATATTGGCAATCTATGATGGGTTCTCTTTCAGCTGGTGTAAATTTTCCCTATCTTCTATACTTATTATCAAGTGGGATTGATTTTGATCTAGTATCCTATCAAGAGAAGTATTATGCTAAGTTTTCAAGGTTTATCAAAGATGCTTTAACTGGCTCTTTGCAGTATAGTTTGTCGGATACTAATATTAAATATTATTTATCTGATCCAAATAGCTTAATACAGATTTTGTTCAATCAAATTTTCAGGAAGAAATTACCTCAAAAATTCAAAATTTAAATGATAAGCAAGTACTTTTATAAAGACCAAAGCTAGGATTTTTTCGTCTTTGATCATAAAAGTATTTGAATTGTTGCAGCATTCTCTGACAATCAGAATTACTAAAAATAACCATGACTAAACCAATCCTCCTCTCAACACCACATATAGGCGATCGCGAACTGGAGTTCATCAAAGAAGCATTTGACACGAACTGGATCGCCCCCGTTGGTCCCCATATAGATGCTTTCGAGCAAGAATTTTGTGAAATTACAGGAGCTGGTCATGCTGCTGCTGTCAGTTCTGGTACAGCGGCTATTCATTTGTCTTTGCAATTAATTGGTGTGAAACCTGGGGATGAAGTGTTTTGTTCTACCCTGACGTTTGTTGCAACCGCCAATCCAATTATTTATTTGGGAGCAAAACCAGTCTTTATTGATAGCGATCGCACTTCTTGGAACATGAATCCCGACTTGTTAAGGGAAGCGCTAGAACACCGCGCACGTATCGGCAAATTGCCCAAAGCAGTTGTCGTTGTCCATTTGTACGGTCAAAGTGCCGATATCAATCCTATTCTGGAAGCTTGCAATCAGTATGAGGTTCCATTAATTGAAGATGCTGCCGAAGCTTTAGGAGCCACTTACAAAGGTCGCTCACCTGGTACTTTCGGGCGCATTGGCATTTACTCCTTCAACGGCAATAAAATCATCACCACCTCTGGCGGCGGGATGTTGGTTTCTGATGAACCAGAACTGGTGGCAAAAGCTCGTTTTTTAGCTACCCAAGCACGTGATCCAGCTCCCCATTACCAACACTCGGAAATAGGCTACAACTATCGCCTTAGCAACGTTTTGGCTGGCATTGGTCGTGGTCAGTTGCGTGTTTTGAATGAGCGAGTTGCCGTTAGGCGACGCAATTATGAGATTTACGCCTCTGCTTTGGGAAATCTTCCAGGAATAAAATTCATGCCAGAAGCCACCTTTGGACGTGCAACTCGTTGGCTTACCTGTCTTATCGTAGATCCTAAGGCGTTTGGAACAAATAGAGAACAAGTCCGCTTAGCACTTGCCAAACAGCAAATAGAAACGCGTCCTGTGTGGAAGCCGTTGCACTTACAGCCTGTCTTTGCTGAATGTGAATGTATCGGAGGTGAAGTAGCTGAAGATTTATTTGAACGGGGTCTTTGCTTGCCTTCTGGATCTAATCTCACAACACAAGACTTAGACCGAGTCATTCAGGCAATCACAGCAGTATCTACTGACGCTCAAAAAACTTACACTTATTTGTCTCAATCATAGTATGTAATAATACGTTTAATTTGATTTGAATTTCGATTTAAATGATGCAATCTTAATTGCATATATATATATCAAAAATAAACAAATAAAAAATATTTATGGAATCACAGCAATCTCCTCTAACATTTGACAAATATTTGCTAATTCTCCAGCGCCGTTGGGTACCTGCTTTCGGAATTTTTTTTACTGCTTCTTTAATTTGTTTGGTGGTTTCATTTTTGAAAAAGCCTTCTTATGTAGCGGAAGGAAAGCTGTTGTTTCAAAGGATAAATACGACCTCTTCCCTAACGGGAGTAGGAACAGAAATAGGCAAGTTAGAACCATTAGTGCAGGATAAAAGTAATCCTTTGAATACAGAGGCAGAAGTTTTACTTTCTGTACCCGTGATAGAAAATACTATAGACAAACTCAACCTCAAAGACAACAAAGGGTTAACTCTAAAATTGAAGGAATTTATTCAACAGTTGACTGTAAATGATATACAGAAAACTGATGTTCTCAAAGTTTCTTACAAGGATACGAACCCTCAAAGAGCCGCTTCGGTTGTTAATACATTAATGACTGTTTATTTAGAGCACAACGTATCTTACAACAGAGCCCAAGCGGTGGCTGCTCGCAAGTTTATAGAAAAACAGGTGCCACACGCTGAACTAATTGTTCGCCAGGCAGAAGCTGAACTAGCGCGATTCAAAGAAAAGAACAAAGTTGTTGCCCTACAAGAAGAAGCAAATCAAGCCATTGAAGTGATTACAGATTTGCAAAAGCAAATTATCGCAACTCAATCTAGAATTGCTGATATTGACTCCCAAGCAGCAACGACGCGTAAGCAATTGGGCATGAACTCTCAACAAGCAATTGCTACAACTTCCCTTAGTCAGTCTTCTGGAATACAAGATACTATCAAAGAAGTCCAGCAGCTAGAGTCTCAACTTGCAACTAGACGTACAGTTCTTCAAGATAACCATCCTGAAATCATTAATTTAAAATACAAATTAGCAGCCTTAAAAGAAATACTACAAAAGCGAATAGAACAGGTTTCAAGAACGACTCAACCAGAACAGAATGATAACCTTCAGGTTGGACAGCTAAAGCAACAACTTTCTGCAGAGCTTGCCAAATTAGAATCAACCCGTCAGGGTTTAGCTAGTGAAGTCACTACTTTATCTAAATTACAGGGTACTTACAAGCAACGGCTTAACAATCTGCCTAAATTGGAGCAACAACAGCGCCAGTTAGAACGTAAAGTACAAGCAGCCCAATCGACCTATTCACTTCTGTTACAGAAGCTGCAAGAGAGCCGAATAGCGGAAAATCAGAACGTAGGTAACGCTAGCATAATATCTAAAGCCCAAGTTCCTGAAGAGCCTATTTCTTCTCCTATAGTTTCGTTCCTGAGTGCAGGTCTACTGGGTTTTTTAGCTTCTTTAACAAGCATATATCTTTTGGAAGCAAGAGATAAATCGATCAAGACTGTTAATGAGGCAAGAGAGTTACTTGGATTGACTTTATTAGGGGTTATTCCTTCCTTGTACAAATCTAAAATATCTACTCGCGGCAATCAAGACTCAGAATTAACACCTCGGCTCGTTGTTAGGGATAATCCTCGTTCCCCAATTAGTGAATCTTTCCGGATGCTGCGGGCGAATTTGAAGTTTACAAGTGCTGATAAAGAGTTAAAAGTTATCGTTGTCACCAGTTCCATCCCCAAAGAAGGTAAATCCACAGTAGCTGCTAATTTAGCTATAGCAATGGCTCAAATGGAAAGTAAAGTTTTACTGGTAGACGCAGATTTGCACCGTCCAGTTCAACATCAAATCTGGGAACTGCCAAATACTCAAGGTCTGAGCAATGTCATTGTCGCTCAGGCTGAAGTTAACACAGCTATCAAAGAAGTCATGGACAATTTGTATGTCCTCACTTCTGGAGTCGTCCCTCCTAGTCCAGCCTCTCTCCTCGACTCAAAACGCATGGCTAGTTTGATTGAAAGTTTTGCTGCAAGCTACGACTTCGTCATCATAGACGCTCCCTCATTAACGGTTGCGGCTGATGCTGCTACTCTAGGTCAAATGGCTGATGGTGTGTTATTTGTTGTTCGACCAGGAGTCGTTGATTCTGTGAATGCCGTTTTTGCAAAAGAACTTTTGGAAAAATCGGGTCAGAATGTCTTAGGACAGGTGGTGAATGGAGTGATTCCGAAAAATGAAGGTCACAGTTACTACTATTTTTCCGAGGAATATTATCCTCACAAAAGTGATATTACCGTAGATAAATCAATGCAAATTTTTCAATAAACTGCAATAAAGACACTTTAGCGAGTCTTATTTTAGATAGATCAGCAAGTTCAATCCGGGAATTGTGCGAGAGAGAGTCCATAACAGTAGAGTGATGTAAAGTATACCCAAAGTCCACTGGTACCATGCTAATGTTGTGATGATACCAGGAAGGTGTTCGTCTCGTAAGCGAATGTCATTAAATCCTAATCTCAGTAAGTTGTTGAGGCTAAAGTCATAGTAATTGAGCCAGTTCCAGCGACGGTTTAACAACAGAGGCAAATATCGCTCACGAAACATTGGATACCCAGGTATCACTGGCAAACGTCCAATAAGTAATCGTAACTGGCGCAAAGTCCCATCTTCTGTAAAGTAGGAAACATCCATCAAGTTGTGATAACGCCCTTTTTGGTAAAGTCGGCACAATAATGCCACTGGTAAGGGGAAGATGATTATGAAAACACATCCCAGTGTCAGCCAAGGTTGTTCCCCTGTCCGACAGATAGCTAAAATGCCAAATAGTAACAGAAGACCATAGCTAATCAGCATCCAAGTCGTTTCGTAAGTTGTAGGAATAATTGGTACTGGAAGCAAGCGGCGGAAACAATCAACAAACCAAAACAGCAAGCCAAAGTGGGCGATCGCAATCAAGCCTACACCAATCACTAAAAAAAAATTCGTACCATACCCAGAAAGCAGCAGCAGTAAACTCAACGTTAGCCAACTCCATGCTTGCAGTAACCACCCAAATGGTGAGAGAGGTTCCCCAACCATCAACTGCGAACTGACTTGCATATATGTGTCATAATCTATATCTGCCAATGTCAGTAACTCACTTTTGTTGCGAAATGGTTGTGTGAGACGACGGAGAGTGATCGCTTCTGCCTGAATTGCCGAAAAACCCAACTTTATTAAGCTTTCTTGAGAAGCACTGTTAATATTTGTACCAAGCAAACGGCGGCTTAAATCCTGCAGTCGTAAACGCTGCTTTGTATACTCCAACTGATTTGCATCGCCAATTTGCTGTAACTGCCGAAAATTTTGCCCTAAATTGCGCAAGACACTTTGATTGCCTTGTAAGCTAGACACTACCAGCATTTTACCAATTTCACCAGGATTGCCTAAAATCTTTGCTTGGTTAGAGTTAAACATTAAACCAGAGACATTCAAATAAGCATCCTTTGCAAATCCAGCATCACTAAAATCTGCTTGGTTGACAATGCTAGCACCTCTGAGATTCACGGGTTGATTAAACTGTGCTTCTCGAAAGATGACAGCTTGTTCAAATGTCGCTTCAGCAAGTAGGAGAAACTGATTGAAAATAGCTTGAGTAAACTGTGCTTGTTGGGAAAAACGTACATCAGAGAAATCAGCGTTTCCTTGCCACTGTACGCGAGTGAATTTAGCCGACTGCTTAAAATTTGCTTGGGTGAAATGAGCTGTTTCTTCAAAGGTACTGTCTTGAAAATTGGTGCTTTCCTGAAATTGTGTTTGTTTAAAGTTAGCTTTATCAAAAAATATACTACCTTGGAACAAGCTTTCTTTCCTAAAAATCGCACTGACAAAGCTGGCTACACGGCTAAATCTTGTTTCAGTCCAATTTGCCTGTTGAGTAAAAATAGCACCTTGGGCATCCACAGGCTGAAGAAAAAATGTATTGGAAAACTGCACATTCCCATTGAAGCGAGTTTCTACCAATGTCAGCGAACCACGGAAAACACTAATTTCACTAGATGCAGGTAACTGAGTTGCTAACAGCGACTTACAATCTTTGGAACTAGGTAATGCAAAAGCGAGTGACTGCAAACAAACTCCACGTAGACGTTCCAATTGTTCTTGTTCAGTTGCAGTGAAAATAGGGGCGATCGCCCGTATGTGCCCAGAGGGGTTTCCTTCAAGAAACCCCTCTCCCGAAATCTCCGATGTGGGGCAACCAAGCGAAGCTTGGTTGGGGCATAGGGTCGGCGTAGCCATCGCTTGAGCATACAAAGGCGTTCTCAAGCCGAAATCACTACCAAAAAAATCTCCCTGAATAAGAGAACGACTCAAGTCCAAACCCAAAGGTTTTGAGCCTGCTTTTTGCAATTCCTTACGCAAAATTTGATAAAAACTATCCCGAAAGCTCGCATTTTCAGGTCGTAAATCTATCACCATCTCCCGTAAATCTACGACAACATTGCCTTCACGAAGGATGGGCGTATGTAGTCGCTCTTGCAATAATTCTAAAGTTAAGGGAGTGCGTTCTATCTGCGTAGGTGCGCCCCATACAGGTAAGGATAGTGAAAAAAATAACAATGCAAACAAAAAGAGGGAACAGGCAAGAGGGAACAGGCAACAGACTGTTTTATGTAGGGATTTAAACCCTACCTCAAAACTGCAACTTGTAGAAGTTGGGATCTGTGACTCCCCTGCGGGAATAGAGAACAAGAAACTGTTCCCTGTTAAGAGTTCCCTATTCCCTTCTTTGATAAAACGCAATAATTTACACAAATTGATTCGCTATCATTTATCTCCTATTAGCAGAACAATTTTACCTGTCATAGATCCAGTTTCAAGCAAATGATGAGCTGATACCGCTTCTTGTAGTGGGAATGTGTTGCTGACTTGGATTTTTAACTTGCCTGCATCAATCCACTTAGCACACTGTTCTAAAATTTCTGCATGGTGCTGCAGTGCTTCCACAATTCCTTGCGACATGGGTGTTAGCATTAATTCCAAACCAATGCGTAGATTACGTAGCCTAGCAGTTTTCCAAACAGTGTTAGCATTTGGTTCTAAAATCGTGACTATATCGCCATAAACCCTGACTGCTGGGAAAGTTTTCTGGAAAGTCTCTCCGCCTACAGTATCAAAAGCTAAGTCTACACCTTCGCCATTTGTCCAATCTAGTGCTGCTTGCACAAAGTCTGTTTCTTTGTAATGGATGACATGATCTGCGCCCAATGTTTGGACGAACTCCGCTTTTTCCTGACTACTGACTGTTGTGCAAACATGAGCACCTTTGAGCTTCGCAAGTTGAATTGCTACATGACCTACGCCACCTGCACCCGCATGAATCAGGACTTGTTCCCCAGGTTCGAGGCGTCCCCGTTCGTATAAAGCTTCCCAGGCAGTAATTAACACCAACGGCGCTGCTGCTGCTTCTGTAAAGGATATAGAAGCGGGTTTATGAGCAACAAACCTCTCGTCGACAGTTGTATATTCAGCATAATTGCCTTGATGTGCGCCCAAGCCACCATAACAAAAATAGACTTCATCACCAACGCCAAATTTCTGAACACCAGCACCCACCGCCTCGACAACACCTGCACCATCACATCCCAAAATGGCAGGCATTTTGTCGGGGTAGAAAGTGCCACGTTGACGAAGCTTGGTATCGATGGGGTTTACACCAGCTGCCCGTAAGCGAACCAAAAGTTCAGTTTCTCCTAGAGGAACAGCAGGGTTTGGCACATCCTGCACTTGCAGAACTTCGGGACCGCCAGCTGCTGTCATTAAGACTGCTTTCATCACTTCCTCCTGATTGCTTGGTACTTGCATTTGCCACTGTACCGTAAACAAGAGGGCGATAAGCCAAAGGCTTTAAGCTTTGCTTATCGCCTATGGCGGGCACTTGGTGCCATCGCTTTTACCAATTTTTACCAAAAATAAATTTTGCTAAAAAGAAAATGCTGTACAGTGACTACTATTTGTCGTCGGTGACACATGAGTGTCGTCGAAAAATCCTTGTTTAAAAACCTTCTATCATCTGCCTTCTGACTTGAAAGAGGGTGTAAGGGTGTAAGGAAAAAGACCTCTTTCATCTTTGGCGATGAAACTTGTTTCATTGGGACTCTGCCTTCTACCATAAAAAGCGTCCCCTATTTAAGACACTCAATACCAACTATAGGCACACAGTTAAGGAAATCCTGCCAAAACTCTTGACCAAATTCTTCCACTCCCTGAGGAGAGACTATTGGTTTTTGCCAGCGAACCTCTTTGAAACCGGCATTCCCGAATGCCCATTCATAAGTGGCTGTGCTGAGGTAATAGTTATAGAAGGTGAATTTCTGGTTACTAGCAGGGATTGCGTGTGTGTATTTTATAGGAGTGCCTTCCATGAGTGGTGAGTCTATGCTTTTGATAAATCCGTACTTTTCAGTATTGAGATAGGACTCAGGAGGTTGGGAGTCATTATTATTGATCGTGATGAAACGACCCCCCGGTTTTAGGTTGGCAAATATGCTCTGACACATTTTTAATAGTTGTTCTCTGGTTTGGGCGTAATTGAGTAGATAGGATGCTACTACTAGATCAAAGCTGCCAATGTTACCAAGTTCAAAGACATCACCGAGGATATATTCAATATCTTGGGGTTCTCTGGTTTCTTCCTGTCTTGCCAGTTCAATCATTTTTTCAGAAATGTCGACCCCTATCACCCGTGCTGCACCTTGAAGTTTGAATTGTCTGGTGTAAAATCCTTCTCCACAAGCCAGATCGAGGATTGATTTTCCGACCAGATTACCGAGCAGATGAAAGTATGTATATGCCTCAATATGTAGGCGAAACGGCAACTGTTTGGATTTTTTATACTGCTGGGCTATGGAGTCATAGTCAGCTGTCATTTTTTTACCCCACTAATAAGCATAAGACTGCTTTTTGAAGTAAATTAGCAGAAACTTCATTCACAACTTGCGTACTGATAGTACTAATAATTATCACTCTTTTATGACCTCAGGAGATAAAAATACTGCTGCTTCTCCAAACTTCTCAAAGTTGGTTACTAAATGACCCTCAATCAAAGGGAAACCCGATCCAATTCTTTCTTTGCAAGCTGAGTGCGGTTGAAAGCTAGGGGGGATGTGCCTTGCTCCTGTTTCTCATGCGTCTCAAACGATATTAATGAGTTACGACGACACTAATGTGCTATCGATAATCGATAATGGGTCACTGTACAAATGCTAAAAATAAAAGCCGTGAAAACAAATGTTCACGGCTATTGGTGTGGTGTGAGGAGCTTAACTATATATCATCATAATGGTAACAAACCAGTAGAAACATGCTGGTAACAATTTTGGTAACAAAACTTTTTTTGACCTTTTTTTTGACCTATTTACGCACTTTCTTGCCGATAGTGAACTAATGCTTTTGCGTATCATCCTCAAATTGGGTGAGTTTCTATTTAGATTCTATGACAAAGTAAAAACCGCGGAATCAACTTAGTTTCCACGGCTCTAGATGTGGTGTGAGGAGACTTAACTCTAATTCATCATAAACCCACACGAGTATTAGTAAAGCGCTGGTAACAGTTTTGGTAACGACAATATTCAACAAGCAATATAAATAGGTTGCTGAGTGCATCTGGCGACAATCATATAAAAATCTACATCAAAGCACCACCACAGCTAGAGCCACTCCCTGCTGTACAACCATAACAATATGCTGCTGTTTGTACCTCGCCTATCAAGTCTAAACGCCCAGCTTCCAATAATTTAGCAACTGTAAGGTTTTCTCCGTTGCGAGTTTTTGCTGGTAAATTCATCATTTGGTTGAAGTCACAATCATACACATTACCCAGATAATCAATCGAAAGCTCATCCAAACACATCAAATGTGTAACCGTACCAGCATTGAAGTGAGATTCTAAAAACTGCAAGTAAGGAGCGTACAATTTCTTTCGTTCTAAATACAGCTTTGTTCTTCCAACTGGTATGTTTGTGATAGTAAATAAGTTATTGAAAAGGATATTATAAGTTTCTTTTAAAGATTGTTTGTAATCGCTTTCCAGCTTTGTTTGGTCTGGAGTCAGGGAAAATCTTTCACTTGTGGGAAGTTGTGGATTGTAGACTAAATCCAAGATTAAATCTGGCTCTTTTCCATAACCAAGCTGATTCAGCCACTGTAGCGCTTTAATGGAATCATTATATACACCATTACCACGCATTTTATCGACATTGTCTATTAAATAGCAAGGCAGAGAAGCAACAACGCGAATTTTATGTTTAGCGAAATATTCTGGTAAGTCACCAAATCCATCTTCAAAATAAATAGTCAAATTAGACCGGACAATCACCTGTTTCTTATTTGCTCTTGCTACCTCTATCAATGGCTTAAAACCATAATTCATTTCTGGTGCACCACCAGTCAAATCTAGAATCTGAATTTGAGGAAATCTTTGAATGAATTCAATTAATTGTTGGCAAATTTCAGGAGAAAGTTCTTCTGTGCGTTTTGGTCCTGCTTCTACATGACAGTGGTTACAGGCGAGGTTGCAGCGCTTACCCAAATTAATTTGTAGAACAGTAATTTCTTTTTTTGTCAAAGGAGAGTTGAGTTTTTGTTTAAAAGGTGTTACTGCTGTTGGAATCATAATTTATCCCCTGTATAGAGACGTTGCAACGCAACGTCTCTACAATGTTAACAACAACCACCGCCGTTATAATGCCAGGTTGAATCAGTAATAGTTATTTTATCTGGCATTAACGCGCCAAGTTTAGCTGCCGTTTTGTCACACACTGATGCTGGAATTCCACGCTGAAGAATATGACCTGCATTATCATCAAAAAATGGCTCAGAGCCAGCGTAGATAGCTGTTTTTCCCGTAAATACACAAGCACCATCTTCAGGAATGATAACTTTGAAAGCCACAGAATCCAGACTTTCTAAAAGTAAATTCTCTTCTAAGTTGTAAGTCTGGGAATCTAGTAAACGGTAAGGACGGCGATCGCGAATTTCTACTTGCCCAAAACCTGCACCTATAATACGTTGAATGTACTCTTCATAGGTCAGTGCACCTGACAAACACATTGCTCGTAACTGCTCATCTTTTTGCAGATGTGGTGGAATGGGACGAGTCGCAATCGGATCACTCATCTGTAATCTTCCGCCTGGTTTTAACACTCGATAAGCTTCTTGCAAAGCACGGCTTAAATCCTCTGGTTCAAAGATATTGAAAAGGCAATTTTGCGCCACAATATCAACAGAATCATCAGCAACTGGTAAGTTAAAGGCATCGCCTTCGTGGATTTCTACAAAACTGGTGTCAAACCAAGGATTTTCTTGAGCAGCAATTTCCAGGTTATCTGCTGCAGCTTGACGCATTTGAGCCACTGGATCAACAGCAATAACAGCACCAGGGCGGCGCGAAAAGTAGGCAAATTGCAAAGCTTCTAAACCACCGCCAACTCCAACGTAGAGCACAGTCGGTTGGTTTCCAAGTTCGTTGGGATGAACAGTTGTACCGCAACCATAGTTCATTTCCTGCATTTGGGAAGGAATTTTCAACCCTGGGAGTTGCAGGGGTGTGCTTTGCACACAACAAAGTCCCACTTGCGGTGTTTGGGCGACTTCACTGTAAAACTGCGCCGCTGTTTCAAGATAACTCATTGTACTGCTCCACAAAACCTATCCACAATTGTCTATGACAACCGCTTGATTTGTTTCCCGCTTTACTTTAAAAGTTGAACCATCTGTTCAGCAACACCAGTCGCTGAAGCGGGATTTTGTCCAGTGACTAAGCGATCGCTAACGACAACATGAGCCTGAAAATTTGGGGCTTCGGTATGTTTGGCTCCACGTTCCATGAGTTTTGACAAACTATCTGCCTGACTTGGTATGGCGTTTGTGTTCAATAATTTTCAAGAAATTGCATTTGATCCAGCAATCAACGCGGCTAAGAGATAAGGCGACAAATATAATTTAAAAATTATTAATAACTCTTGTGCGAAACGTGTCCGAAGCAATTTTAAAAAGAGAGAATGTTAAGGTGCAGATTGAGAACAATACCAATCTCAACGATGTCTGCATTGATATTCACAATAACGTTAAACCAATTTTCCTAGAAATTTTACCTAACCTAACCCAGCTTCTACTCTACAAAATTTTTTAGAACTGGGTTAGGGCTTGCGATTGTGAAAGGCATTGTGGAAGTTAATGTTGGAGAGCTTTTGATGAAATCAAATCTTGCACAAGGTACTAAAATCAGTATGCAATGACCTATAGCTACCTTATGATATCACTATCACAATTACTATTAACAATAGACTGCTACGTCTTCACCACATTCATCAGCAAGATAACATAACGCTCTGAAACGTAAACTCACCACTTCCTCGTATAGAGGGTTTAATTTACACATAGGTGGAATGTGAAATAGCTTGCGACCAAATAGTGTAATGTCACGCTCAAAAGGACATTGAGCAGGGATTATTTTGCATAAGAAATGAGCTAATTTAGCATTTTGGATTTCTAAAGAATCAAACCATTGACGAATAGGTTGTAGAAGGTCATTTTGTACTGGAATGTGACTAAAGCTAGTCATAATTACTTACCTCATAGTTAAAAATTTGAAAGTTAGTTTTGTTCGTTGGGTCTGAACCATGTCCTATACATTTATTAGGTCCAGTCTGACTTACTTATGCAGTTGTTTCTGTTTTTGCTCTTTTTTGGAACACTCATAACTACAAATCCTAGTCCCTGTGTTCCGGAATCTTTTCCCCATCTTTTGGGTGGATATGAATTTTCTATACTGAAGAGGTGTAAACAGCCCTTAAGACTTGCATTACAGATTTAAGGGGCGATTACACAAAAACGCCCCTGCCTTAGTCTCCTTGAGAATAAGTTTCAGCTAGCACTATAAGTTTGAACCCGCACCAAATCCACGAGTATGTCTGCCCTTAGTCCGACACTTCTGCCACACACTGGTTGGAGCTCAGTCATAGAAGGCAGAGGATACAAGTAAATGCTTTAAATACATTATATTAAATTTAATCACGATGCCTTTTTCTCATATCTTATTAAAAAATGAGTCAATAGCTGATAATTCCCTGTTACCCAGTGATTTTGGCGAATAAAGAGTCATACTGAGCAGCGACTAGTGGAGATAAGGGAAGTAAAAATTCGCTTTTGTCAAAAACTTCAGGATTCTCGAGTAACAGACTGCGTAATGGTTTTTGAACATCAGACGCAGCAATTTTTGTCGGAATTGGTGAATTCGCTTTGGTTATCAAAGAAATTTCTTTAGCAATGCTAGGGCTTAAACAAAAATCCATCCATTGATATAACAAAGGTTGCTTATCTTGACCTTGGGGATTTACCCATACATCTGCCCAAAGTGCTGTTCCTGACTGGGGAATCGCTATGGCAAGTTGTGGGTAACGTCCAATCACAGATGCGACATCACTTGACCAACCAACAGCTAACCAAGTATCTCCAATAATGAGAGGTTCCAAGTACCTGGTAGAGTCGTAGAATTTTACCTGTTGGTTTAATAACCGTAGTTCCTTTTCCAGGTTTGGAACTGTATCTAAGTTCTCTGTGTTATAAGATTTTCCCAACTTCTTTAAAACCAAACCAATCACTTCCCGTGGCTGATTTAAAAGAGAAATGCGTCCTTGCAGTTCATTTCGCCATAAATCGCTCCAATCTTTTGGTGTCCAACCCAATTCTTGGAATTTATCCCGGCGATAAATTATGACTGTACTACCCCATCGGTAAGGAACAGCCCAAACATTGCCTTTAGGATCAACTTGACCTTTGTCATTACGCGTCACTAATTCTTGCCATCGTTTGGGCAAAGCAGACCACTGTTTTATCGTTGCGACTTCCAGTGGTTGGATGAGTTTCTTTTCAATTGCAGAGCTTATCCAGTAATCTCCCAGCGTTACGAGATCAGCTTTGGTCACTCTTTGAGATTGAGCAAATGGTAAGGCACGACGCCATGCTTCCTGATCTGTGGTATTCGGTTTCTTCTGCCAAGTTTGTAATTTTTGAAATAAATCCTGCAACCGTTCTGCAGGGGCAAACTTTAACTGCACCTTTTGCTGCAAACTCTTGCTGAATTGATTCACCACTTGAGCAGGGATAGAACCTTTTAATAGTTGCACGTTTAGTGTCAACTGTTTGTTGTCAGCACACCCAACAAGCATTTGTGAGAGTGCTAGGGAACCTGTACCCAGCAAAAAAGACCGTCGCTCCATTGATTTTGACTCTTAGCCTGGAAAAGCGTAGTAGTATCTCTGAAATCCAAGTGTAGCAAGAATGAAGCCAGATGTTCTGACTGCACTCTTAATAGAGAAGCAGGGAGCCCGCTGAGACCTGCGGGCACGCTACGCGAACGCTTGAGAGTAGGGAGCAAAGAGTTAATGGACGTTAACTCCATCTCCCCCGCTCCCTGCTCCTCTGCTTCTTCTAATGCATTCAGTCTATGGATAAAGACCGCGATCGCCAAGCGCTTGAGCAACACGACCGACACCCAAGGTGTAAGCTGCTAACCTTAAGGGAATTTGCCGTATCTTAGATTGTTGGATCACTTGACGGTAGGCTTGCACCATTAACGATTCCAATTCCTTATTGACACGCTCCTCATCCCAAAAGACATAGGAAAGTCCTTGCACCCACTCCAGATAACTCACAACCACACCACCAGCGTTTGCCAAGATATCGGGAAGCACCGTTACACCCCTGGCTTCTAACGCCTGGTTAGCTGCGAGAGTGACGGGACCATTAGCCGCCTCTGCAACTATTCTTGCTTGCACTTGATTCACATTGTCTTCAGTGATTTGGTTCTCTAAAGCTGCGGGAATCAAAACATCGCATGGTAAACTAAGCAACTCTGCATTGCTAATTGGTATTGCTTGCCCAAACCCGACAACACTCCTGCGGTTGTTAGCAGCATAAACTTTCAATGCTGGGATATCTAAACCAGCTTCTGAAAAAACTCCCCCAGAACCAGTAGAGACAGCTATCACTTTCGCGCCTGCTTCGTGGAGCAATAAAGCTGCTGCACTTCCCACATTCCCGAAACCTTGGATGGCTACTCTAGCTCCTACCAGTGACTCACCTTTGTCTGCTAGAGCTTCGCGGACAATAAACATAGTACCGCGTCCGGTTGCCATTTCTCGTCCTCGCGAACCGCCTACGGAGATGGGCTTACCAGTCACAACCCCAGGCACAGCATGACCAACGTTGACAGAGTAGGTGTCCATCATCCATGCCATCTCACGCGCAGAAGTGCCCATATCGGGTGCTGGGATGTCTATGGAAGGACCAATATCTTTAATCAACTCACTCGTGTAACGACGGGTGATGCGTTCCAGTTCACCAACACTGTAGAATTTAGGGTCTAAAGCAATACCTCCTTTAGCTCCACCGTAAGGAATACCCACAAGAGCACATTTCCAAGTCATAAGCATTGCCAAAGCTGAGACTTCCCGTAATGTGACAGCCGGATGGTAACGAATACCACCTTTATATGGACCTAAAACATCGCAGTGTTGCACTCGATGTCCAGCCAGAACCTGCACTTCTCCATTATCCCGTTTCACAGGAATGGAAACCGTGACAACCTTACGCGGATGACTGAGTACTTCCACAAACCCTTGGTTTAGCTTTAATTCTTTTGCCGCTTCTTCCAGATAGCTACAGGCTTGATCATATGGACAAATATACGCAGGAGAAGGAGCCTCCAGTCGAGGAAGAGACGATGAAACCATAAAATTTTCTCCTCTTCGCGCAGATACGCGAAGCTTATGAAAGCATAGAGTTTTCTATTCGCAGTATCTTCGCGAACTAGACTTATATGCCTAGCGTAGCCTTTTTTTTCTAAAAAAATTGATATTTTGTAAATTTCGTTACAGTTTTATTTTTGCTTTGCTTTATTAGTGTCTGGCAAATGCAAAGTTGAGAACATCATGGCAAGCTAAGAACATCAGCAATTTTTAAGTTCTGTAAAATATAACTAAAATGACAACAGCTTCTAATGAGCAATTAAAAACACAGCCCCCTGAAGGGCGATCGCTCCCTTTACCTCCAGGTAAGTTTGGTTTGCCCTTTATTGGTGAAACAATCAGCTTTTTGGGCGATCCAGACTTTGCTAAGAAGAGACAGCAGCGGTATGGACCAATTTTCAAAACGCATCTATTTGGGCGTCCTACGGTAGTCATGATTGGAGCAGAAGCCAACCGCTTTTTGTTCAGCAATGAAAACCAGTATTTTTCTATGAGCTGGCCTGATAGCACTAAGATATTGCTTGGAGCATCTTCCCTGACGGTACAGACAGGTGACGAACACAAAAACCGACGCAAACTGCTATCGCAAGCCTTCCAACCCAGAGCGCTCACAGGGTATCTCTCCACAATGCAGAACATTACCCAAAGTTATCTGCACAAATGGGAGCGCATGGGTACACTGACTTGGTATCCTGAACTGAAAAAATATACATTTGATGTTGCCTGCAAGTTCCTTGTAGGAACAGATGGAGCCTCAGATAGCCGTTTTGGGGAATTGTTTGAAGACTATAGTAATGGTCTGTTCAGTATCCCCTTGCGCTTACCTTGGACTAGATTTGGTCGAGCACTGCGTTGTCGCGAACAGTTACTAGAAAAAATAGAAGAGATTGTGCGTCAGCGTCAACAGCAGCCCAATTCCAATGAGGATGCCTTGGGAATAATGATGCAAGCACAGGACGAAGATGGCAATAGCTTGAGTTTGCAGGAACTCAAAGAACAAGTGCTACTGTTGCTGTTCGCCGGTCATGAGACTTTGACATCAGCGATCGCTTCTTTTTGTCTACTATTAGCGCAGCATCCAGAAGTTTTGGCAACTGCTCGTGCAGAACAACAGCAACTAGGGTTGGAAGAACCGCTGACATCAGAACATCTCAAGCAGATGACGTATCTTGAACAAGTCCTTAAGGAAGTTCTGCGAATGGTTCCCCCAGCTGGCGGTGGCTTTCGAGAAACAATCAAGCCGTGTGAGTTTAATGGTTACTATATTCCCCAAGGTTGGGCTGCTCTGTACCAAATCCTGAAAACTCATGAAGATAGCAGTGTGTATACTCAACCTGAGCGCTTTGATCCACAGCGCTTTGCCCCAGAACGGGCTGAAGATAAATCAAAACCATTTAGTCACATACCCTTTGGTGGAGGAGTGCGAGAATGTATTGGCAAAGAGTTTGCCAAGCTAGAAATGAAGTTATTTGCAGCTCTACTGCTCCGCGAGTATGAATGGGAACTCCTACCCGAACAAAACCTGGATATAGTTCCGACGCCCCTAGCTCATCCTCGTGATGGTTTGCAGGTAAAGTTGCGTCGTTTGGTGGGTTAAGTTTTTGACACTCCCACGGTTAAAAGCCTCTGGGCTTTCTGTTTTAATCTCTAGTTAATAAATCATTTTTCTTCAGAATTTAGTGTAATGACACAAAGCCCCAGGCTTACAGGCAGCTTGACTCGCTAAGAGTGATCATGCTGCCATTTCGTTGATATTTCTAGATATTGATTTATATATTTACGTATAAATGTAGGATGGGTTAGCGAAGCGTAACCCATGCTGTCCTTTGGGATGAATGCGTAACACCTTTCTCAAATCCTTTGGGATTGATGCCGTACTCTGGGCTAACGTATCCTACAAAAATTCTATATGGCAAGTACGACTAAGGAGCGAAGATGTCATCTCAAGATTCAAATCGTACAACCTCCAAACAAACTCTAGAAAAACTCATTGAAACACTGGAACTGTCTGATTTACAAAAACAGTTTTTGCGATCGCGCTGGCTAGAACAAGTATCGTGGATGGGGGGACGGGCTAGGTTTGCTCGAAACTGGTATTACAGACTACGACTCACAGCAATCATCGGTGGCATTATTGTTCCCATATTAGTGGGTTTCAATATTAGCGACAAAAACGTTGCTTTATCTGTGCGCTGGCTCACGATAGGTTTAAGTGGAGTAGTTGCGATAAGTTCTGCTGTGGAAGAGTTTTTTCACTATGGCGATCGCTGGCGGCATTATCGACACACAACAGAATCTTTAAAAACTCAGGGCTGGCAATTTTCCCAACTGAGTGGGCTCTACAGTGGTTACAAGAGCCATCAAGAAGCTTTTCCTAATTTTGCAACCCAGATTGAATATATCCTACAACGTGATGTCGAGGTATATGTTACCGAAGTTATCCAGAAAAAAGAAAAGCAAAAACAAGAGAGTGAACAGGGCTTCATCAAAGAAATGAGTCCTCAATCACCAACAGATAACAAAGCTTCAGACAAAGATATTTCACCGGAAAAATTTTGATATTCTATTATCATTCGTGAGAAACACTCGATATTTTGTTTTTCTCCCCTCTGTGTTTTCTGGTTCTGGTGCGGTTCATCAAAAAATTTTTATTTAGATAATCTTGCCCGCCTACATCAGGTTAGAGGTAGAGAAAGTGATGGGTTTTGAAGAAGACATTTTTATCAGCTACGCCCACATTGATAACCAACCGTTCACTGAAGGGCAGGAAGGATGGATTACTGATTTTCATCGCGCCTTGCAAATCCGTTTAGCACAACTACGTGGAGAAACACCCAAAATTTGGCGAGATTTAAAATTGCAAGGCAATGATTACTTTAGCGATACGATTGTAGAACGATTCCCCAAAGTGGCGTTGCTGGTTTCTGTCATCTCACCCCGCTATGTGAAATCAGAGTGGTGTGTCAAAGAATTGCAGGAATTTTATAAAGCTGCTGCAACCACAGGTGGTGTCCGTGTTGCTGATAAATCGCGGATTTTTAAAGTTATCAAAACTCCAATTCCTCGAAATGAGCATCCTCTAGAAGTGCAAGAACTTCTAGGTTATGAGTTTTATCAGTTCGACCAATCTGGCAAACCAATTGAATTTAGTAAGATATTTGGTCCAGAAGCAGAACGCCATTATTGGACGAAAGTCAACGATTTGGCTTATGACATTAAACAGATGCTAGACAAGTTTTCTAGTCATAGCAACGGTGCGGTTGAACATACTCCCATTGCATCCACTGAAACGACTATTTATCTGGCAGAAACAACTTTCGACCTTGTAGAAGAACGCGACAAAATCAAGCGAGAGTTGCAGCAGCGGGGTTATATTGTAGTTCCAGAACAATCACTACCACCTTACTATCCTGATTTTGAAAAGGTCGTGTGTGAGAACCTAGAGCGCTGCAAACTTTCCATCCATTTGATTGGTGCTAGGTATGGTATTGTGCCAGAAGGCGCAGAGCGATCGCTCGTTGTTTTACAAAATGAACTCGCAATTCAACACGGTCAACAGTCTCCTGAATTTTTGCGCTTAGTTTGGATGCCACCAGGATTACAGCCACAAGAACCGCGTCAGGAAGAATTTATCACATCTTTACAAAGTGATGTTAATCTTCTGCAAACAAGCTTAGAAGAACTCAAGACTATTATTAAGGATAAACTCAATCCTACGCCGCAGCCGACGAAAGATATTATTGCAGAAGACGGACCATTGCGAGTTTACTTGATTTGTGACCAACGCGACTTGGAGGCGATCGCCCCTTTGGATGACTATCTCTACAGCCAAGGATTTGAAGTGATATTGCCCTTGTTTGAGGGAGATGAAGCTCAAGTGCGTCAAGATCATCAAGAGCAACTACAGATCTGTGATGTGGTAATTATTTACTGCGGTGATGTTCAAGAACCTTGGCTGCGGACAAAATTGGGAGACTTACGAAAAGTTTATGGTTATGGTCGCTCAAAACCCATGCTGGCAAAGGGTATCTTCATGGGTGAACCGCATACAGAACAAAAGCGGCGGTGGTGTCGCACTCACGAAGCACAGTTAATCAAAAATTTCAAGGAATTGGAATTATTTGCCCAACACATCCGGGAGGGCAACGGTAATGGTTAGCACCCAAACTCGCCTGAATCCTTTTCCGGGGTTGCGACCTTTTGAAGCGCATGAAAATGATGTGTTTTTTGGGCGGGAAGGGCAAACAGATGAGTTATTGCGCAGGCTGCGCCGTCATCGATTTCTCGCAGTTGTCGGCACATCAGGAAGTGGCAAATCTTCGCTGGTTCGCGCGGGGCTACTCCCTGCGCTGTTTAGTGGATTCATGACAAAAGCTGGCTCAAGTTGGCGAGTAGCAATCATGCGTCCGGGTAATGACCCCATTGCGAATTTGGCGCAGGCGTTGAATCATACAGATGTGTTTGGTTTAGATACAAAGGATGCTCTGATTCAAACAATTATTACCGAAACAGTTCTGCGACGCGGTGCTTTGGGACTGGTCGAAGTTGTGCAGCAGGCGAGAAGACCAAGTTACGAAAACTTGCTGATTGTGGTTGACCAGTTTGAGGAGTTGTTTCGCTTCAAGCAAAACTCTCCCAGGAAGGATTCTGGAGATGAAGCTGCAGCATTTGTCAAGCTGCTCTTGGAAGCAACTCATACTAAGTTGCATTCAAAAACCTCACCCCGCCCTCCGGGCACCCCTCTCCTTGCTAAGGAGAGGGGCAGGGGTGAGGTAATACCTGTGAACGCAACTCAGCAGCAGGAGTTGCCCATTTATGTGGTGCTGACAATGCGCTCCGACTTTCTGGGGGATTGTGCCCAATTCCGGGATTTGCCGGAAGCGATGAATGACAGTCAGTACTTAATTCCCCGCTTAACCCGCGACCAACTACAAGCAGCAATTACAGGTCCCGTCGGTGTTGGCAATGCCCAAATGACACCACGCTTAGTAAATCGGCTACTCAATGATGTGGGCGATAACCCAGACCAATTGCCAATTTTACAACACGCGCTGATGCGTACCTGGAACTTCCACAAAATTGGAGAACCAATTGACCTACAGCATTATGAGGCGATTGGTGGGATGGATAAGGCGCTATCACAACACGCGGATGAAATTTACAACCAATTACCAGATGAACACTGCCAAAAAATTGCCGAAAAACTGTTTAAATGTCTCACAGAGAAAGGTGCTGATGGTCGCGGGATTCGCCGCCCCACAAAACTGAGTGAAGTTTGTGCCGTTGCAGAGGCAACAGAAGCAGCAGTTATCGATATTGTAGAGAAGTTCCGGGATCGCGGTGCGTCATTTCTCATGCCGCCTGTAGGTGTGAAGTTGGATGAAAATTCGGTACTGGATATTTCCCATGAAAGTTTAATGCGCGTTTGGCAGAAGTTAAACGACTGGGTAGAAGAAGAAGCTCAATCAGTTCGGATTTATCGCCGTTTAGCAGAAACCTCAGCACTGTACCAAGAAAAGCAAGCCGGACTTGGGCGCGATCCAGAACTCACAATTGCTTTAAAGTGGCGGGAACGAAATAAACCGAATAGAGCTTGGGCTGGGCGTTACAACCCGCAATTTGAACAGGCGATGCAGTTTTTAGATGAGAGTGCTACAGCGCGTGATGCTGAGGAAGTTGAGAAAGAGCGACACCAACAAGAGGATCTGAGGCGAAAAGAAGAGGAAATTGCACGTCACAAAAGAGCACGTAGGAATATTACGTATGCTTTGGTTGTGGCGCTGGCTGGTTTTCTTGCTGCTAGTGGGCTGGGGGTTGCGGCTTTTTTTCTGTACCGCCAAGCTCAAGAAAATCAAATTAAAGCCCAACAAAATGAAATTAAAGCCCAACAAAATGAAATCAAAGCCTTCAGAACATCCTCAGAGGCTTTGTTTTCTTCCAACCAACAGTTAGAAGCTTTGCTGGAAGGTCTCAGAGCAGGGACAAAACTGCAAAAAGCAACTTGGGTAACAGACAAACCCCAAATTCAGGCTGAGGTTGTGCCAACACTATGGCAAGCAGTCTACGAGATAAAAGAGCGCAACCGTTTAGAAGGTCATAGCGATGCGGTCTGGGGCGTGGCTTTCAGTCCCGACGGCAAGACAATTGCTTCGGCAAGTCAAGACAAGACGGTACGGTTGTGGAATGTGCAAGGGCAATTGCTCAAAACTCTCAATGGTCATAGCGATGCGGTCTATGGCGTGGCTTTCAGTCCCGACGGCAAGACAATTGCTTCGGCAAGTCAAGACAAGACGGTACGGTTGTGGAATGTGCAAGGGCAATTGCTCAAAACTCTTAATGGTCATAGCTCGGAGGTCATAGGCGTCGCTTTCAGTCCCGACGGCAAGACAATTGCTTCGGCAAGTTGGGATAAGACGGTACGGTTGTGGAATGTGCAAGGGCAATTGCTCAAAACTCTCAATGGTCATAGCTCTGGGGTCTATGGCGTCGCTTTCAGTCCCGACGGCAAGACAATTGCTTCGGCAAGTAGGGACAAGACGGTACGGTTGTGGAATGTGCAAGGGCAATTGCTCAAAACTCTTAATGGTCATAGCTCGGAGGTCATAGGCGTCGCTTTCAGTCCCGACGGCAAGACAATTGCTTCGGCAAGTTGGGATAAGACGGTACGGTTGTGGAATGTGCAAGGGCAATTGCTCAAAACTCTCAATGGTCATAGCTCTGGGGTCTATGGCGTCGCTTTCAGTCCCGACGGCAAGACAATTGCTTCGGCAAGTTGGGATAAGACGGTACGGTTGTGGAATCAGCAAGGGCAATTGCTCAAAACTCTCAATGGTCATAGCTCGGAGGTCAATGGCGTCGCTTTCAGTCCCGACGGCAAGACAATTGCTTCGGCAAGTAGGGACAAGACGGTACGGTTGTGGAATCAGCAAGGGCAATTGCTCAAAACTCTCAATGGTCATAGCTCTGGGGTCTATGGCGTCGCTTTCAGCCCCGACGGCAAGACAATTGCTTCGGCAAGTTGGGATAAGACGGTACGGTTGTGGAATAACCAAGGGCAATTGCTCAAAACTCTCAATGGTCATAGCTCTGGGGTCTATGGCGTCGCTTTCAGTCCCGACGGCAAGACAATTGCTTCGGCAAGTTCGGACAAGACGGTACGGTTGTGGAATGTGCAAGGACAATTGCTCAAAACTCTCAATGGTCATAGCTCTGGGGTCTATGGCGTCGCTTTCAGTCCCGACGGCAAGACAATTGCTTCGGCAAGTTCGGACAAGACGGTACGGTTGTGGAATGTGCAAGGGCAATTGCTCAAAACCTTGAATGGTCATGGCTCTGCGGTCAATGGCGTGGCTTTCAGTCCCGACGGCAAGACTATTGCTTCGGCAAGTGGCAACATATTTTCCAGTAATGACAACACGGTACGGTTGTGGAATGTGCAAGGGCAATTGCTCAAAACCTTGAATGGTCATGGCTCTGCGGTCAATGGCGTGGCTTTCAGTCCCGACGGCAAGACTATTGCTTCGGCAAGTGGCAACATATTTTCCAGTAATGACAACACGGTACGGTTGTGGAATGTGCAAGGGCAATTGCTCAAAACCTTGAATGGTCATGGCTCTGCGGTCAATGGCGTGGCTTTCAGTCCCGACGGCAAGACTATTGCTTCGGCAAGTGGCAACATATTTTCCAGTGATGACAACACGGTACGGTTGTGGAATGTGCAAGGGCAATTGCTCAAAACTCTCAATGGTCATAGCTCGGCGGTCAATGGCGTGGCTTTCAGTCCCGACGGCAAGACTATTGCTTCGGCAAGTGGCAACATATTTTCCAGTGATGACAACACGGTACGGTTGTGGAATGTGCAAGGGCAATTGCTCAAAACTCTCAATGGTCATAGCTCGGAGGTCATAGGCGTCGCTTTCAGTCCCGACGGCAAGACAATTGCTTCTGCTAGTGGCGACATATTTTCTTCCACCAGTTCGAACAACACGGTGATTTTGTGGAATTTAAATCTCGACGATTTACTAGTACGCGGCTGCAATTGGGCGCGTGATTATTTGCAGACGAACCCAAATGTGAGTGAGAGCGATCGCCATCTCTGTGATGGGATTAAATGACTCGGCGTTGAGTGTTGGATACTCGTTGTTGAGTCTTAAAGACTCGTTGTTGAGTCTTAGAACCTCGGTGGCGAGTGTTAAAGACTCGTGATTGAGTGTTAGAACCTCGTCATCGAGTCTTAGACACTCGTTGTCGAGTCTTAGAACTTCGTCATTGAGTGTCAGAACCTCGGCGGTGAGTGTTAAAAGTTCGTCGTCGAGTATCAGAAACTTGTTGTCGAGTATCAGAACCTCAGCGTTGAGTGTTAAAAACTCGTCGTTCAGCGCACAGAATTTTAGGAGGATGCGCTCTTCCTTGGCGTAACCCATCAATTGTAGGGCGATCGCGTGCCAAAATTTCCCTCGCCACCCTTGGGATAACGCATCAATTGCAAAGGACAGCATGGGTTACGCTTCGCGCTTCCCATCCTACATTTTTACATTTCAAATCATTTCTCGGGCACAGCATTAGACTTCTTGCATGAATGCCATAAAAGATTTGTAGGATGTGTTAGGACGAAGTCCGTAACGCATCTTCTGAGATTTGTTGCGCTGCTTTACTCTCTCATTCCCCGACACAAAATATTCGTGCAAGAGTTCTATTCCATACGGGCGATCGCCTGCCAAAATTTTCCTCGCCAGCCTTGGGATAACGCATCAAATCAAAGAACAGCATGGGTTACGCTTCGCGCTTCCCATCCTACATTTCTGTTCCCTTCTCCAATGACTTTCCCTCAACACCAAAAATGGTAGAAGGGAGGGCATTGCCCTCCCTTCTGGATTGTGTTGGTTTGTAGTGGGGAAAAGTTTCTTGACCTATCACTCTATATTGAGATTTTTTTGAGCCAAGAGTCTTTTCCCATGAATCACTGCCGCAATAGTTACAGTGTCTTCTTGAATTAGATAAATGATTCGATAAGTGTAAGCAAAGAGTTCTCTAATCGTATCCTCGTTAAATTCGGGGACGATGGAACCTGAACCGGGAAAATTACTTAACTTATCGGAGGAGTCAAGTATCTTCTGGACTACTGTGGCAGCAAAGGAAGCGGAGTCACGAAATATGTATGCCGCGATCGCGTCTACATCTTCGAGCGCTTTAGGAGACCAAACTACTCGATAAGCCATTTACTTAAAAGCGCCTCGGCTTCTTCTTGAGAGATGATAGTTTCTTGATTATCCGTCACTACCAACCCCTGACGAACTTTTTCAAGTACGTACAGATGATATTGAACATCTTCCACAGAACAATCGTCTGGTAGTTTGCTCAACAGAGATTGGACTTTTTCTTTTGTAGTACTCATAGCATTTTTTTGAGAATATTTATATGAAGTAATTTTTAAGGGCGAGCAAATTGCTCACCCTTAACTCTATATTCTGTTAAAGGTTCTCGTAGTCAGCAATAGCGCTTGTCATCTTGTCTAGAAGTTCAGCGACAGGCACAGTTCCTAACTCTCCAGAGGCGCGGGTGCGAATACTTAGGCTGTTGGTTTCCACCTCCTTAGCTCCCACCACAGCCATCACAGGAATTTTTTCTTTTTCGGCATTACGAATAAGTTTGGCAAGGCGATCGCCACTCGTATCAACTTCAGCGCGGATACCCAGGCTTCTCATTTTCGCCGCCACGTCTTTAGCGTAATCCAGTTGTGCTTCACCCACTGGCAGCAGTCTTGCTTGCACTGGGGCTAACCACAAGGGGAAATCACCTGCGTATTCTTCAATCAAAATACCGATGAGTCGTTCCAAGGAACCGAATGGCGCACGGTGAATCATAATTGGGCGTTTGCGAGAACCATCCTCAGCGACGTACTCCAAATCAAATCTTTCTGGCAGGTTGTAATCCACCTGCACAGTTCCCAGTTGCCATTCACGATCTAAGGCATCACGGACAATAAAATCGAGTTTCGGACCATAGAACGCTGCTTCCCCAATGCCTTCAAAGTGTTCCATTCCCAAAGTTTCGACTGCGCGACGGATGGCGTTCTCTGCTTTGTCCCATGCTTCATCAGAACCGATGTACTTGTCACTTGCTGGATCGCGAAAACTCAGTCGCGCTTTAAAGTTCTGTAGTCGCAGAGTTTTAATAACTGACAAAATCAAATCCACCACCTTGAGGAATTCGCTGTCAAGCTGCTCTGGGGTGACAAAGATGTGGGCATCATCTTGAGTGAAACCCCGTACCCGCGTTAAGCCACCCAACTCCCCTGATTGCTCAAAGCGGTAGACAGTGCCAAATTCTGCCAATCGGATTGGCAATTCCCGGTAGGAACGCAATTCGCTTTTATAGATTTGGACGTGGAAGGGACAATTCATGGCTTTGAGAACAAAGCCTTGTTCGTGTGCTGCGGCTTCCTCATCCTCTGCCATCATCGGGAACAAATCTTCTTTGTATTTCTGCCAGTGCCCGGAAGTTTTAAATAAATCTACTCTGGCAATATGGGGAGTGACGACTGGCAAATACCCGCGTTTGAGTTGTTCTTGCTTGAGAAAGTCTTCTAAAAGACTCCGCAACAAAGTGCCTTTGGGTGTCCACAATGGCAGCCCCGGTCCCACCAAGTCAGAAAATATAAATAATCCTAATTCCTTACCCAGTTTCCTGTGGTCCCTTCGCAGTGCTTCTTCTTTACGCCGCTTGTACTCAGTAAGTTGTTCTGGTGTTTCCCAAGCAGTCCCGTAGATGCGTTGCAGCTGTGCTTTGGTTTCATCTCCACGCCAATAAGCGCCAGCAACACTTTCTAAATCAATTGCTTTCGGGTTGAGTTCAGCAGTATTTTCAAGATGAGGTCCAGCGCACAAATCCCACCATTGGTCTCCTAAGTGGTAAATCGTGATGGGTTCTTGTTTGATATCTGATAGGATTTCTAACTTATAAGGTTCATTAATTGTTTTAATACGTTGCTCAGCTTCTTCGCGACTCACTTCTTCTCGAATGACTGGCAATTTCCGATTGATAATCTTAACCATTTCCTTGTAAATGGCTTTTAAATCCTTGTCAGTAAATGGTTCGGGATTATCAAAATCATAGTAGAAGCCGTTTTCAATCCAGGGACCGATGGTGACTTGTGCCTTGGGAAACAGCTTTTGTACTGCCATTGCCATCACATGAGATGTGGTGTGGCGAATCTTTTTTAAAGTCTCCGATTCACTAGTACGAGGTAAATATATTTTTTCTGGTTGTTCTGACTGATGAGAAGATGATTCGGGGGACATCTGCTGTACCATTGGCGACAGTGATTGTAACAGATATATTTATTCTGTGTTGTTACAAAATCGGGGGACATCTGCTGTACCATTGGCGACAGTGATTGTAACAGATAATTTATCAGTTGAAGTTATAAACAAAATCTACCCAAATATAACATGGGTCTACTTTATAAGTTTTGCCAAAGTTTCCTTTTTTAGAAATTTATATCTCTAGCAGGATGAACTTGATCCCTGAAAGTATGTGTTTATTTTAATATTTTTCCTAATTTTGTCTATTCTTAATAAGTCATTATGTCATTAAGTAGCCTCGGAGAAAACAATAGTAACCTTTATGTAGGCAATGCTCGTGCCTCATTGCTAATAGTCATAAGATTATCGGTACTTAATAGGGAATAAGTAGCTCGACGTGAACAAATGTAGGATGGGGAAGCGCGAAGCGTAACCCATACTATCCTTTGAAATCGATGCCGTACTCTGAGCTAATGCATCCTACTAAAATTCTGTCTGCCTAACTTGAAAAATCAGGGAGCAGGGGGACAAGGGGAAATTAAATAAATTTTTCATCCGTCCTGGTAAGGCAGTGCGGTGGTGAGGCAACATTGAAGTGCTTGTTGATCTCAGTGACTCAGATTTTAATATCTGAGCCTCCTTTTAAAGATAACTACTTTACTTTTCTAACTATTAAGTTAATAATTTTTAATCAAGAATGAAAGCGCACTTCTCAATGATGACTAAGAGTGGTTCTCATGTCTTCAGGACATTTTGTTTTTGATGAGAGCTAATCATGCAGCTGTCGTTATTTTAGATTCTTAATTTTACCTAACATTCTATAATTTTAACTTTAAAGTATGAAATAATAACTCCTTAATATAACATTACATTACCATCAGTGCTTGTTTCTTTACACGACCCAACCTAGTCTTTACAGTCACTGAAGAAGACACGGTGAGACAGCGCTGCAGAAGGGCTTTTCCTTTCCTGACGGAGACGCTACGCGTTGGCGCAGCCTGTCCGCAGGACTTACCGCAGGCGACTGCGCTCTTCGCAGCGGTAGCGACGTCAGGAGCGTCACCCGGAGGGGAACGCACAGACGCGGGGCGGATTTGCTCAATATGTAACGCGGGACGTGAAACGACGTTTGTCGTGAGTGTCCAAGGGTATGAAGCTCCACTGAATCTACAATTCACTGGCTTTCAAGTCAGCCGAGCTTTCAATCCCCTCTCTGGGCATCTCTGTGTCCTTGAAAGAAACCGCTAGGTTGAATGCCTTTTGAGTCAAGTTTCCTGAGAAAACTTCAGGGTATTTCTCTAAAGAGATTGGCATATATTGACTCACAGAGCAAATCATATTCTCTTATCTTATGTACTTTAGAATACATGGAAGTGCGTAAATTCTCCTTGCTTTTGTCTTTAATATGAACGGCATTTTTGAAATCCCTCTGTGGGATGTGTACAACACCATGCAAAAGTTTCTATAATAAGTGGAATGTAAATAATGTTACAAATATTTCTCTTTTCTGACTTATGAGAGAGACAAAAGAAATATTAAGAATCTTAAATAGAGTTAATATTAGTAAGAAAGTTAAGAATATGCTTCTCATTTATGCGAGACTCAAATTTACCAGAAACTGAACTGCTGAAAACAGTTTTGCAACCACTGTTGGAAGATTTTCAGTACTGGTTTGCGCGATCGCGCGATTTTCTGGAAACGGAACGTCTGTTATTCATGAGTCAAGATGAACAATCGGACTTACTGATGCGAGTTAAGAAAGCGCAAGAGGAAGTGAACACAGCAAAGATGCTGTTTACTGTAATCGGTGGACAAGTTGGTCTTGATATGGCAACGTTAGCGCCTTGGCATCAATTGGTAACACAATGCTGGAATGTAGCGATGCGCTTTCGTTCGCAGCAGGAAAACGGGCAACAGCAAGACGATATATAAGTGAGATAGTAGTGAGATAGTAAAAAATTTTTTGACATCATCTGAGATAGCACGTGATGTATTTTATGCCACCGCACTCTCCCCTAGGTTAACAATCCTCTTTTTCATAATTTAGAGTATGAGCGCTTCAAAATTGCGTCAACCACTCAGCATCGCCGTAATTAACAGCATCTGCCAAATCAGCTAAGCAAAACTTTACAACATATAAATTTAAAATTTGCTACCTCTGGAGGAAAAAAGATGTTACACCTACTTTACATTCTTGCTTTTACCATCCTAGCTTTTATCGCTGTTGCTAACCTAATTCGTAACTTGATTTTCTTCAGTTTTGATAGAGAGCGGATTTATCCACCTAAGTCCGTACCTTCAGCAAATCAGAACAGATATCCCCACAATGTATCAACCAGGCAGTTCACACCACATCCAGAGTTATTGGATGCTGCTGGCAATTTAATTAAAGAGCCACTTTTGGTGATGCGTTCAATTAACGTCGAAGACGCCCGCCAAAAGTTAGATGCTCTTTACGAAGCTTCTCCAGGGCACAGAAGTGAAAATCAACAAGAGGAAGGCTAAAGTAAGGGCTGGGGAGTCGAAATTGGCGATTAGGGCTGAAAGAAGGTCCCTAATCCCAAATTTTTAGTACCAGTTCCTTTTTACGCTTCGATAACAACTCGGAGGTTACCGCGTTTTTTCGCAACACGACACGCAGTTGTGTTGCCAGAACGCTCAAATTCTAGATCGAGTACCGTCGTACCAACTCTCAAATTATGCAGTGACAGACTGCTAATCGACTCAGGCAAAGTAGGATCGATAATTCGTAAGCAATTATTGGGAGCGTCAGGCACCAAATTGACTATCATTTGCAGCAATTGGAAAACACTGCCAGTAGCCCATGCTTGAGGTGTACAAGCAACAGGATACTGTACAGGAGCGTTATCACCATTGCGTTCGTAGCCGCAGAACAACTCTGGAGGACGTTGATAGGGCTGCTGATTGGTCATGTCGAATAAACCCTCAAAAAGTTCCAGGGCTTGATCGATTAGACCGAGGGAACGCAATCCCATGGCAATGAGCGAGTTGTCGTGAGGCCAAACCGACCCAATATGATAACCCATGGGATTATAAGCTGGTGACAAGCTACTAAGGGTGCGAATACCCCAACCATTAAACATATCAGGTCCGCGCAGTCGCTCAGCAACACTGTAAGCTTTTTCAGGTGTGAAAATGCCCAAGTGTAAACAATGACCCGGATTAGACGTAATGCTGTCTACCTGCTTGCCATCTCCATCCAAGGCTAGAGCGCAGAAATCCTGGTCTTCCATCCAAAAGTCTCTGTTGAAACGAATCTTAAGATTTCTGGCTTCTTCTGTCCAACGGTCTGACAAGTCAATCCGCTTTTTGAGCCTAGCAATTTCTGCCAAGCGTAATTTGGCAGCATAGACATAAGCCTGCACTTCACAAAGGGCGATCGCTCCGTTGGCTAACTCTCCCTTTCGATTGACAATACAGTCACCAGAGTCTTTCCACCCTTGGTTAGCAAGACCTCGCTTGGATTTTCGGTAGTAGCTGAGATAACCTGTTTCTCTGAGATTACGATCAATCCAATCCATCGCAAAAACGGCCTTGGGCCAAAGTTGCTCCAAAGTTTCTACGTCATGAGTCCAAGCATAGTATTCAGCATATAGCATCAGCCACAAAGGAGTCGCATCGACTGTACCGTAGTAGGGCGTATGAGGAATTTCTTGACAGCGAGCTAATTCACCCAATCGCAACTCATGCAAAATCTTACCCGGTTCCTCTTCGCGCCAATCATCATCCGTTTTGCCTTGGTATGAGGCAAGAAGCAGGAGAGTTTCTTTGGCGATTTGAGGGTTTAACATGAGTGTTTGAGAAGCAGCGATGAGCGAATCCCGCCCAAATAGTGCCGAAAACCATGGCACTCCTGCAGACACAGTCTTGTATTTCCCAAAGGACTGACGCAACAAGTACATATCTTGCTCAGCCCGCTCAATGATTCGATTGAACGTTCCTTTACCTGAGCGAATTCGTGTAATTTGTTGTACCCAGTTTTGCTCTTCGAGCATTTCAGAAGCTTTCGCCTGTACAAGAGTGAAAGCAGCGCTGACAGTAGAACTGGGATTGTTGTTTGTTAAAAGATTCAGTCGGTAACCCAACTTTTGGGTTTCGTGAGAAGCTAACTCCAATCGCCAAACTGCTGTGTAACCTTTAAAGTAGTCTGGTTGCCGATACTGGAATTGAATGCGAGATTCCATGACCAAGCCATCTAGACCTTGATAGGCAAGACTCAAAGATTGCTCTTTTTGTACGGGTTGCCCAGATTGTGCAGAAATACCGTCGCCAGTTGATGTTCCGTCTTCGGGTGTTGGTTCTACAGAGCGTAAAAGTCTACCTCGTTTGTCTCTGTCATAGCCCCGGACTTCAAATAAATCTGCAAAATCAGCATCAAAGCTAAGACTGAGTTCAAAGACGATGGAACTTGTGCTATAGTTAGAGACCTCAAGCTCTTCAAACAGTGCCCCGTTGAGCACGAGTTCCCGACGAATACCCACTGTATCGGCTTTCAGACGGTCTTCAATTTTGGGATTGGTACACAAAATAGAAAGAGAAAACCCTTTTTCAGCAGTGCTGCTCAGTAGCACAGGCGAGTGTCCATCAATCTGCAACTCTAGACGACTCAGAAAGCGTGTGTCACAGCAGAAAAGCCCCAGACTGGGATTACTCTCATTGAGCGAACAGCCAGAAATGTTGCCCAGCGTGTCTGTCACTAAAAACAAATCATCATCTTTAACCGTGAGCGTTGGTTGCGGTTTTTCACTTATTACGCAGGGCCATTCTGTGATGGGTAATTGATCAGCAGGAACAAAAGTTTTTCCGTCCAGAAAAATTTTCTCCGGGGTCATCAGTGTATCCGGTGTCATCAGCCAAAATTCCGTGTACAGGTCTAGTTTTTCGTGAGAGTACCAGCGTCAGCAGGAAAAAAGACGCTGTGAGAAGCAGATTTAAGCTACTGAGCAAAAATCATAATCGCATACAGCTAGTAACAAAACATGGATAAAGTCTTTATCATAAAATCTTTATAAATGTGTCATTTATAAAAATTTTATGAAGAAGTTTAAAAGTAAGGATTTCTACTTGTCTTAACTAACCGCTTTGCTTGAAAATAGCAAGGCGTAGGTCCCCCTCAGCAGCAACATCGAAATCGCAGCTTTCCATAATAAATCAGTACAGTCTAGTATTTTTTACCTAAACTGCTCTAAATACTTTCTATAAAAGTAAATTAAGGACAATGTAATTGTGTACAGTCTCTTCTCTTAAGAATTATATATTAATTTTTGTAAAAACTTTTAAAGAAATTTCTAATTTAAAAAAATTCTATTTTTTCATTATTGACTATATTTGAACTCAAAACCACAGATTGTCAAAACAAGAGACAGATATAGCAATGCCGATTAGATTTTTTCAAAAATCTAATACCGAGTTGCGTTCATAGGTGTCACCTCACCCCCGCCCCTCTCCTTAGCAAGGAGAGGGGTGCCCGGAGGGCGGGGTGAGGTTTTTGAATGCAACTTAGTATAAGTATCTGTAGGGGAGCCAGTGCGTTGGTGAAGCAGCGCTCTTTGGAGGGTTTCCAACGCCAGATGCTTCACTTGGGGAAACACGCCAGGTGCTACAACGTGGGGAACCCTCCGAAGTTTGCCCGGAGGGAAACCCTCCTCGCAACTTCTCTCCGCAACGCACTGGCTCCCCAAGACCGCACTGGCTCCTCCGCAAGCGACTGGCGCTGCAAGAGCGTATCCGTAGGATTCACCCGTTCGCGTAGCGTCTCCGATAGGAGAAGGGCTTTGGGCAATGCCCATCGCAACCCATATATGGTAAGCATTACCCACCCTCGGTATATTTCTATATATATTTCAAAAATCAAATAATAGTCGCCAGTGGATTACGGAGGTTCTCGATTTCTGGGAAAATAACGTTGCGTAAAGTTTGCAATAAATCCTTTGTTGTATAGGGCTTAGGAAGAAATGTTGTGACTTGTGTAGCCCCCATCAGTTTATCGCTAGTCACCAGACCACTGACAGCAATAATTTTGACAAGTGAATTCATTTTTTGCAATGTACGAATGGTGACTGCACCGTTCATCAACGGCATCATCATGTCTACCAACACCACGCTAATTTCATCTTTATACTGAGCATACACCGCGAGCGCCTCAATTCCATCAGAGGCTGTCAGCACCTTGTAGTTGTAACTTTCCAATAAGATTTTGGTGGTCTCCAGAATTTCGGCTTCGTCGTCCACAATGAGAACCAATTCTCCATTTCCTTTTGGCAATTCAAGGTTTTCTGCTAGCGACGTTGCCGTTGCCTCCACTGCTGGCAAAAACACTTTAAATTCAGTTCCTTTTCCAACCTTGCTGCACACATTCACAAAACCACCGTGGCTTTTGATAATACCCCTCACGGTTGAAAGACCCAGCCCTGTCCCTTTGCCAAGCTCTTTCGTGGTGAAAAACGGCTCGAATATTCTATCCACTATTTCTGGCGGCATACCGATTCCCGTATCGGTGACAGTCATCATAATGTAGGGACCAACACTTGCCTCAAGGTTCATGCGGGCATAGTGTTCATCTATGAACACATTTTCGGCAGAGATATTCAAAGTTCCGCCGTTGGGCATGGCATCACGAGCATTAACGACCAAGTTCATGAGCACCTGATGCAAGTGTGTCGCATCTCCAACGATAGCCCAAAGGTCTGAGTGTATGTTTGTAGAAAATTCAATGGATTTGGGAAACGTCTCTTGGACAATCTGCTTGATTTCTGAGAACAAGTGGTTCACTTGCACAATTGTGCGCTTGCCTTCAACTCCGCGTGCAAACTGTAGCACTTGCTTGACCAAAGACGCCCCACGTTTAGCGTTAGTTTCTATTGTGTTAAACATCTGCTGACTTCGCTCATCAACACAAGAGAGTTTTATCTGTAACAGTTGTGCGGCTGTCAGTATTGGAGTTAGTGTGTTGTTTAGATCATGTGCAATGCCGCTAGCAAGTGTGCCAATGCTCTCCAGTCGCTGCGCACGGAGAAACTGCGCTTCGAGTTGTTTCTTCTCTGTAATATCGGTGTTAACGGTAAGGATCGATTTAGGTTGTCCCTGTTCATCGCACACCAAACTCCAGCGGCTAGCAACAATGATTTCCTTACCTTCTTTGGTGACTTGATATAGCTCACCCTCCCAAGAACCGTTAAGAGCCAAAGCTTGCTGGACATTTTTGAGTTGAGATAAGGGTTGCTGCAGATACAGAAGCTCATTAGCTTTCTTGCCCATTGCTTCTTGTGCCTTCCATCCGTACAAATATTCGGCCCCTTTGTTCCAAAGATAAATTTGGTTATCCAAATCTTGAACAAGAATGGCATCTGTTGTGATATCGAGCAACGCAGCTTGTTCACGGATTTTCTGTTCTGCTCGTGTGCGTTCAGAGATTTCTTGTTCTAGACGCAGATTTTGCTCTTGGAGTCTTTTCGTCAAGTTATGAAGCCTCAGATGGAGTTCGACACGTGCTAAAACTTCTTCGTGCTGAAGCGGTTTGGTGATGTAATCCACTGCACCGAGATTCAAGCCTTTGACCTTATCCACTATTTCGGAAAGTGCGGTCATGAAAATGATGGGAATTTCTTTTGTTAACTCATTGGCTTTGAGACGACGGCACGTTTCAAAACCATCTATTCCCGGCATGAGTATATCCAACAAAATCAGATCGGGTGGGGCATATTCTGCTCTGGCGATCGCACTTTCGCCATCTTCAGCAACCAAGACTGTAAATCCTGAATTAGCTAACAAATCAAACAATATCTCTAAATTGGTAGGAGTGTCATCGACAATTAGGATGACACCTTTTTTATGAAAATCAATACTCATAAAACCTCTTAATATTTTTTGAGAAACTCCAGGATTTGTTTCCCTTTAAAACCTTTGGCAAGTTGACGCAAATGGGTGGCAAACGGTACCCATTGTTCATTCAATTCCTGTAATTGTGCAGCTCGTTCTGTAATGCCTCTCAAGTCGCCCCTCATCGCCAAGTCGAGTAAGACAGCAAGTTCCTCTGCCGGTGGAGCAACAAGTGAGTATTGATTGCGTACAGACACGTCAGTACCGTACCCATCAGCGTGAGGAGTGCTCAGTTCTTCTGTGCTTAAGTGCTCCTCATAAACCCATTCCAACCCCAAGTGAACCCGTAATTTTTCTAAAAGCTCCAATTTTTGGATTGGTTTAGGCAGAAAATCATTGCAACCAACCTCTCGACTTTGCTTGCGATCCCACTCAAACACACTGGCTGAGACGGCAATCACGACCACTTTCTTAAAGTCTGGTAACATCCTAAGGCGACGTGTGGCTTCAAAGCCGTCCATCACAGTCATGACTAAGTCCATCAAAATCACATCTGGCTGCAATTCACGCACTTTGTTAAGAGCGTCTAAGCCATCTGTTGCTTCTGTGACTTCAAAACCTAAAGGTTGTAGTAAATTAACTAAGACGGAACGATTTGCCCATTGATCGTCTACTACCAAAACTTTCCGTTTAGAGCCTACAAAACTAATAATATTGCCCTCATCGACCCTATTAATATCAGTTTCTGGGGAAACCTCAGATAAATCCAAATCTAACCAAAAAATGCTTCCTTTTCCTAAAGTACTCTTCACCCTTAGTTCGCCGCCCATCATCTGAACTAATTGACGACTAATTGCTAATCCCAATCCTGTTCCTTCAGTTTTACGGCTATTCTCACCCACCTGCTGGAATGGCAAAAATATTTCTTTTAAGTCCTCTGGTGCAATGCCAATTCCTGTATCTTCCACTTGAAATCGAAGTTTTTCCTCTTGATAACCCACTTTAAAGTTTATGCTTCCTTTTTCTGTAAATTTGACTGCATTGCTAAGCAAATTAATCAAGACTTGACGCAACCGTTTTTCATCTGCTCGAATGACTTTTGGCAGTGGAGAGAGCGTTTTGTAAATTAACGGAATTCCCTTTTGTTCTGCATGGATGCGGCACATTTCAGCAATGCTCTCCAGAAATCCAGGAAACTGAAACTCTTTTGTATAAAGTTCCATTTTCCTAGCTTCAATTTTGGAGAGGTCTAAAATGTCATTGATTAGTGTTAGTAAATGTTCTCCACAATTATGAATGATATCTATACCATTCTTCTGCTGAACGGTTAAAGTTTTATCTTTCTTAAAGATTTGAGTATAACCCAAAATACCATTGAGCGGGGTGCGGAGTTCATGACTCATGTTAGCCAGAAATTCGCTCTTGGCACGGTTAGCAGCTTTGGCTATTTCTTCAGCTCGCTGGCGTTCTCTTCGGGCAGCTTCGCTAACACGAATTTCTTGTTCGAGTTGCAAATTCTTATCCTGTAATTCTAACGTTCGCTCTTTGACTTTCGCTTCCAGCGTCCGGTTATATTCCTCTAAATCATGATACAGACGTGCATTCTCAATCGATATTGCCGCTTGAGAGGATAAAAGTTGTAAAACTTCCAATCGCTCCTGTGTAAATGCCCTAGTGGTCAGGTTATTTTCTAAGTAAAGGATGCCAATCAGTTTACCTTGATTAACAATTGGCGTACATAAAATTGACTTTGGTTTTTTGTTGATAATATAGCTATCTGTTGTAAATGAACCTTCACAGCTAGCATCATTCAGTACAATATTCTCCTGAGTACGTTGCACATAATTGATGACAGATATTGGGATTTGTTCACTAGATTCTACAGGCGTTGATTGTTGCACATTTATGTCATCTTGACTGACATTCTCTGAAGCTTCTATGAATAATTGCCCTGCTTTTTCTAAAATTAAAAATCCTGTTTCAGCACCAGCATTTTCAATGACAATTTGCATTAATTTAGCTAGGAGCTTGTTCAAAACGATTTCACCAGAAAGGGCTTGCGATGCTTTCATGACTGCAGCTAGATCCAGAGCTCTGGAACTCGTTGTTGTTGTAGAGCTAATTGTCCGATTCATCTCTAGACCTTTGCTTTCTCGCATCGGTATCTGTGAGAAGATTTGAGGATATTTTGCTTCTAAATCTTTGACTTTTGCTGTCGCTCCCCACCGAATATATCCATAGTATGCATCAGTTAGATAAGTCTGAGCTACCTTTTCTCTGCCATGCTCAAAATAAAACTTAGCTGCTAGTTCGTTGGCTAACGCTTCTTCTTGGATATATCCTTGCTCCTTAGCTCCAGCAATGGCTCGGTCATAATATTCCATTGCTTGCCAATATTGACCTAATACCCGCGCTTTCTCTGCTTCTACAAGCTCGTACTTATGCTGAAAGTTCATCGGCGCATATTCTGCCCATTTAAGCATCTTTTCCTGGTTATTTATTACCCTACTTAAGTGGTGTTTTTGTTGTGAATGTGACGCTGATGGATAGAGCGCTAGTTGTGCTAAAGAATCATAAAAATGGAACAACGGCACATTGAGCCAGCCTATGACCCCGTCTGAATACTGTTGGGCTTTGGTTGCATATTCCGCCGCTTGAGAAAATTCACCAAATAGATAACACAGGATTAATTTATTGAGAAATACATAATGCACTAAGGTCCGCTCATTGGCTTGAATATGCAGGGATAATAATTGCTCTTCATTGTAAGCTTCACCAATTAAACGGTAAGGATTGTTAGTCCGTCCCAGCAAGTTTAAAACTGCCTGATGAAATATTTGATGCCACTTTAAGGCAGTTTCTTGATTAATTTGAGCGATCGCCTTACTATATCGAGCCATATCTTGTTCCAAGCTTGTTAACTCAGAACCGCTCCAATAGGAATATTGACACTTTTCACTGGCTGAATATCCAGTATGTACTAAATCTCCATATTCTAATCCGCTCGAATAAGCATCTTCTAAAAGTGGTAAAGTTTCTCTTACATGATGTTTCCAATGAATGATGAAGGTTGAAACCTTAAATAAGACTTGACTTCTTACCTCATGAGCATCTAATCGGTCTAATAAATCTAAAGCTAATTTTCCAAATCGGTAACTCGTTTCAATATCTTGTAACAATCCACTAAAAACCACTCCATAATCGGCAAACCCACTAGCCGATAAAGTTGTATTTCCATATTCAATAGATAAATTGACTTGCTGGCAAGCCATCAGGATAAACAGAGCAGGTGCAGATTGATAAGCAGCTGGAACTAAACTTGCTATGAGCCGAAGAGCCGCTAGCTTATTTCTATCTGTCATGGGCGGCAGATTAATTAAATCTTCTATTTTTTTGCCTGCTAAATTTGCTGTTGTTTCTGCGATCGCTTGCTGAATATCTAATGAAGTTGGTGATTCAGTGATTTTCACTCCTAGTATTTCCAGAGCTTGCACACCAAGCTTTACCGCTTCGAGTAGTTTTCTTTGTACATCACGAGTTTTGATGAGTATCTCATAAACTTTTACTTTGTCCAGTTGCGTTTTGGCTTGTTGCAAAACGATCGCAGCCAGTTGCTCCATTTGCTCAAAATCACCACTAAGAAATGCCGCTTCCGCAGCTTCCTGGTGGAGAGCTAATGTCAGTTCATATTGGTGATGCCAGCTAACTGTTGTTAATAGGCTCAAACCTACTTTGAGATAACGGATCGCAGACTCATACGCTGTTGCTGCTTTTGCTTTTTGACCTGCTATAAGATTGAGTTCAGCTATTTCATATTTTTGAGGCTCTGAGGTCACTAAGTCGATACCGAAATTTAGTTGATTAACCAAAGCAAAGATATTTTCTTTTCGTTCTTCCGGTGCCGTATTTCGTAGGAGCAATTGACCAATTTTTAGATGAGTTTCTTGTTTTTGCAAATCTGGAATGAGAGAATAAGATGCTTGCCGTACGCGGTCATGTGAGAACTTGTATGCAATTGTTTGCTGTCCTTTCTCAGTTACCATATCTTGCTGAGGACGACTCACCATAGGAATTTTATAGAACTGGTTCAGAGGCAAAACTAATCCTGCCTGCAAAGATTCCCACAAATCTGCTGCTGTATCTGACCAAGATTTTTCATTAACAATACTTAAAACATCTAAAGTAAATGTATCCCCAATACAAGCCGCTAACTTTAAGATATTCTGTGTCATTAATGACAGCTTTTGAATCTGATTAACCATTAATTCAACGACATTATCGGTGATATCAATGCCACCAATCAGTTCAATATCCCAATGCCAACAACCTTCACTAAAATGAAATGTCAACAGGTTTTCCTGGTAGAGGGATTTGAGGAGTTGAGTCAGAAAGAAAGGATTGCCTTGGGTTTTATGAAATACTAACTCAGCCAGCGGTGCTGACTTTTCTTGACTAGTGCGGAGAGTCTCACTGACTAATTGGTTAACATGAGTGATATGCAAAGGTTGGAGGACAATATTGTTGACAGCTGCACCATGAGATTGAATTTCCTCCAAGATCAACATCAAGGGATGAGTTGCACTGACTTCGTTATCTCGATATGCGCCAATTAATAACAGATATTGGCTATCAGGGTCACTCATAACCATCTGAATTAACTTCAAGGAAGCCAAATCTGCCCACTGTAAATCATCAAGGAAAAGAACTAGTGGATGTTCAGGTTTACAAAATACATGAATAAATTGTTGAAACACCCTATTAAATCGATTTTGGGATTCAGTTGGTCCTAATAAAAGAACTGTTGGCTGAGGACCAATAATGCGCTCAACTTCAGGAATCACATCAATAATGACTTGACCGTTGGCGCCTAACGCTTCTAAGAGTTTTGTTTTCCAAAGCGCTATGTTGTCACCACTTTCCATTAAAATCTGCCGCATCAATTCCTGAAAAGCTTGAATCAAAGAAGCATAAGGAATATTCCGCTTAAATTGGTCAAACTTACCGGAAATAAAATAACCTTGCTGGCGGACAATAGGTTTATGAACTTCATTGACTAGGGAAGATTTTCCAATACCTGAGTAACCACTGACTAACATCATCTCGGTTGCCCCAAGGCTCACTCGCTCAAAAGCATCCATGAGTGTAGCAACTTCTTTTTCACGACCATAAAGTTTTTGTGGAATCAGAAATTGGCTACATAAATCAAGCTGACCGACAATGAAATCTTCAATTTTCCCAGTTGCTTGCAGTTGTCTTAGACATTCTTCTAAATCGGCTTTCAGTCCCAAGGCACTTTGATATCTCTCTTCAGCAGTCTTGGCTAATAATTTCATCACAATATCAGAAACCGCTTGAGGAATCTCGTGATTGAGTTCTTTCGGCGCAACTGGTGTTTTAGCAATATGGCAGTGAACTAATTCTAAAGGGTTAGTCGTAGCAAAGGGCAGTTGTCCCGTTAGCATTTCATAGAAGGTGACGCCTAATGAATAAAAGTCAGTTCGGTAGTCAATTGAGCGGTTCATCCTCCCAGTTTGTTCTGGTGACATATAAGCAAGGGTGCCTTCCAGCAAATTGGGATTACTAACAGTTTGATTTTCTCTTGACAGGCGTGAAGAAATGCCAAAATCTATAATTTCAACTTGACCAGTCTTAGGGTTGATGAGAATATTGTCGGGTTTAATATCTTTATGAAGAATATTATTTTGATGTAGCTGAGCCAGAGTTGAAGACAATTGAATAGCAATTTTTAGAAAATTGTTTAATTCTAAAGTGTGAGTTGTGATATGATCTTTTAGGAATTGTCCCCCAAAATCTGACAAAATAAGCATCAAACCATTTTGATAGCTTTTCAAAGCTAGGGGCTTAACAATTCCTGCTATCTCCAAGGATTGGAGTATTTGGTATTCATGTCTTAATCGAGTAAGTTCTTCTACAGTGGGATACTCAGCTTTAAGAGTTTTAACAATCACCGAGGTTTGCTCTGACTTTCTCGAAGCACGGTAAACGCAGGTAGTGGCACCCTCATAAATCACTTCGATAAGGTCATAATCAGCAATGGTGATACTCATTTGATCTCTTCACTCGTGTGAGGTAAGTAGGCACTAGTCTGATGTCCCCGCATCCATCCTAAGTTATATACCCATTTCGTATCGAGAGCATCCTCAATTGTTTACATATGTCTTGGATGTACCACTAAAGTTCATGACAGAAAGTAAAAAAATGTAATTCGATTTTTCGAGAAAAAATTAAATATTATTTGATAAAATTAAAATCTTTAACTAACATCCAAGGATAAAATCTTAAATAGTCGAGTTTAAAAACATCTGCCCTTTTGACGCGAATGACTGAACCTCGTGATGCTGACTCGCCCTCAGCTGATTCTCAACAGTTCAGTGAACCGACTGATAGTGTCACTCCTCGGTCGAGCGATGATTCGTGGACAAATCGCATTGCTGGTGTCTGGAATAACGCAACAGCACGCTTGATCCAACTCCTACCAACAGAACAAGTGGCACAGACAGTTGTTGGATGGTTTAGCGTTAGTGAAGCTCAGATTGCAGAGATTTTGGAGACAGTTCGAGCAGAACTGCCAACCACGGAAGCCCTGCTCATTGGTAAGCCTCAAGCCGGCAAAAGTTCAATTGTGCGGGGACTGACGGGAGTTTCTGCAGAAATCGTGGGTCAAGGCTTTCGTCCCCACACACAACATACTGAGCGCTATGCCTATCCTTCCAATGATTTACCGTTGCTCATTTTTACAGATACAGTCGGGCTGGGAGATGTTAACCAGGACACTCAAGCAATTATTCAGGAATTGGTAGGAGATTTACAACAACAGACTCACCGCGCTAAAATCTTGATTCTCACCGTCAAAATCAATGATTTTGCCACTGATACACTGCGACAAATCGCTCAGCAATTGCGTCAGAAGTATCCAGACATTCCCTGTCTGTTGGCGGTGACTTGCTTGCATGAGGTTTATCCTCCTGGTACAGCTGATCATCCGGCATATCCACCAGAGTTTGAGGAGGTGAACCGAGCATTCGCTGCAATAGAGCAAGATTTTGCAGGAATATGTGATCTGCGCGAAGCGCAGCAGCGAAGCTATCGCTCTGTCCTGATTGACTTCACCCTAGAAGAAGACGGCTACACACCAGTCTTTTATGGTTTAGAATCACTGAGAGATTCTTTGGCAGAACTGCTTCCAGAAGCCGAAGCCCGAACGATTTATCAGTTATTGGATGAGAAAGCTGGCAAACAAATTGGAGACCTCTATCGAGATGTAGGACGCCGTTACATATTGGTCTTTTCCATCATGGCAGCTACGGTTTCAGCTGTACCACTGCCCTTCGCCACCATGCCAGCACTTACGGCGTTGCAAGTTTCAATGGTGGGTTTGTTGGGGAAATTATATGGACAGACGCTGACGCCATCGCAAGCAGGAGGTGTTGTCAGTGCGATCGCCACTGGTTTTTTGGCACGAGCAGTTGGACGTGAGTTGCTCAAATTCATACCAGGTTTCGGCAGTGTGATAGCTGCTTCCTGGGCAGCCGCCTACACTTGGTCATTGGGGGAAGCAGCCTGTGTTTACTTTGGTGACTTAATGGGGGGCAAGAAACCAGACCCCCAAAAAATTCAGTCTGTGATGCAAGAAGCGTTTCAGTCAGCAAAAGAACGCTTCAAGGGAATCCAGCGTTGAGGCAATATCACAATTTTATTCCAGCTTTGTCTTCAAGACTTCAGAGACACCTTGTGATAACAATATCTGACGCGTCTGCTCCAAATTGTTTGGCTTTGATGATTCAGGCAAAGACTCAGTTGGCAACAGAGTGGAATGAGCTTTTTTACTACGTAAAGCTTCTGCAAATTGCTGGTAAAGTTGTGGGTTTACAGCAAAGTAAAAAGCGAGTTCTTGTCCGATTTCTTTCAATCGCTTTGGTAATTCTGTTTCTGGAATCTGCAACAGTTCAGCAAGACTTGAGCGAAGCCTAGAGTCATCTCGAGACACTGCAACAAAATTAGCTTCAAGTTGATTGTCTAAGAGTTGCTGGTCAAACAGATGGGCGAAGGTCTCGAGTCTACCGTTGTCTATGGATGGGTGTTCTTGTAGGGCAAAAGCTGGTGCAATCACTGAGCGACCCACATCATCAGGTAGTGGAGCCGCAAGGACTTTTTCTGCATTCACAATACCTTCACCAAACTGGTTGGGCTTCCATGTCGGAAATTTTCACAACTGTCGCGCAGAATCTGATTAAAGATGAAAGGAATTTTTTCGGCTCCATAGCGTTCGATGAGTTGCTCGCGTCCATGATATGACAGCCATAAAGCTGCCACACCTGCAACTTCTGGTGCAGAAAATGAAGTGCCAGAGCCTTGCCTGACATCGTATTTTAACTCACCATTTTTCTTATCGGCTTTTGCATACCAAACTGATTCGCCAGGAGCAGTGACATCAACTTGACTTCCCCGCGATGAACCCCACCAAATCTCACGTCGTACATTACTACCAGTAACAGCAATCACTTCATCATAAGCAGCAGGCCAAACTACAAAGGGAATCAAGGTACCAGCTGCCGCCACCACGATGACGCCTCGTTTTTGGGCATAAGTTATTGCACTTCGTAAACGCTGGTTAGCAAAACCAGTCCCTAGGCTAATCGAAAGGACATGAATACCTTGATCTGCTGCGTACTCAATTGCTTCAGCCAGATTACGTACGCTCAAGAGGACAACTGAGTACGAGACTCGCAGGGGGACGAGTTGAGCACCAGGTGCTACTCCGGTTACAGTTTTTCCGCTTGGGTAATTGCCTTGTCCCCCTTTTGGGCTAATAATAACACTCGCCGTTGATGTGCCGTGACCTGGATTGTTAATAACTTCAGCCCGAGATGTGTCGAGTTCGTCTTTTGCGTCCTTGTCGTCCTTAAGAAAATTGTAAGCTTGCTCTAGGAGCAAATTCTCTATGATTTCGGGATGTTCCGTGTAGCCTGTATCAGGAAGCCCAATAATAATTCCATGTCCTGGTGGTTGATTCGGGTCAGGGAAAAAGCGTGACCATGCCTCAAACACTCGCATCTGCTTGAGAGTCGATTCGACATCAGCGCTTTCGTCTACAGCTTTGAACTCAAAGTTAGCCTGCGGTTGTCTAAAAAACTCTTGACTCCACTCAGGGCGATAGCGTAGCGCGCCCTGTACCCCACTCTGCTCCGCAGAGTGCCCCAAATCGGAGATTTGGGGAGAGGGTTTTCTGGAAGAAAACCCTCTGGGTACATACGGGCGATCGCTCAGAGGAACAGCAAACAGTGGTTGTGCATCGACAACCCCTGGTTGGGAACGCAGATAATAAGTTTTATCCCAAGCTTCTTTGACTGACAAAGTCTCTTCCTTGTGGGTGACCTCAAACTCAGTCAGATTGTCACCAATTGGTTTCACTTTCCAATCTGAACCTAGTGCTTTTGTGACAAGTTTCTGGGCTCTGCGTTCTTGTCCCGGCAAAACCATTTGGAGAAAAAAACCTTCAAATTTAGGAGTTAAGTCATTGGAATTGCTTGGTTGATCAGTATCGTGCATACAATTCTCCTGTAGGAAAACAGCAGACAAACTCAGGAGGTACTATAAACTGTCACAGACTCACAGTGCAGAGACGGCATGAGTGCAAAGCGCACCCGTCATTAAAAAGAGGACGGGAGTGGTGAGGCGTTCATCTAAGCGTGATGTCGTCGCCTACTGCATCCTGAAAACATCTGCATTTTACCTGTTTTTAGGAGACAATGAGGTAAAGATGCCTTTTACAAAAACTATAAATATTGAGAAATATTGAGGCAACCTGCAAGACTGTTAATACAAAAATACTTTTTTATTTGAAATTTATGGATAAAAAACTCTGAGAGCAATATCTATAAGTAATTTCTTATGATTTTTGATTTCTTGTTCACCCCAAGCTGCATTTTTTGCTAAATTTCTAGTTAATAGAACTGATGATGCTTGATAAAGAGACCTTTTTTCATCAAACGGATCATTTCCACCTATGGTATTCTGTGCAGGGTCTAAAATAGTCAAATTTCCTAATGTATTTTTCCACGGTTCCAGATTTTCATCCTTGAAATTTTTACTTGCATTTTGTGGGTATATATGTTCAATGGAAGTTCCAGCAAAGTCATAAACTCTGCTTTTATCTTTACAGAGTGGAGTTCCTGTGCTGCCATCCTGATACCACTGATAATAATACTCTGCCGTCATCAAAAAATATTTAAGAGGTTTATTTCCACCAGATTCTTTATATTCTAATGTTTCTAGACCATTTTTAAAGGCGAGATCTGATGCTTTCAATTTAATGAGATTTTGTAGTTTTTGCCTTAATCCTGAAACATTATAAGAGCTTGGATTATTCTGAATAGCACGCAATTCTTCATAATAAATATTTTTTAATGGTGTGGCGTGCTGATTACATACTATTTTATATCTAAAAAAAACTTTTTCCACTATCTGTACTATTTCTGAGAAGATTTTATGCTCAAGTTGTGAAGCTGCTAGAAACAGAGGTACAGATAAAGTATGTTCAAGTTCTTTTAAAAGAAGATTCAAGCGAGTTCTATCCCAATTAGTTATTGGCTGTTGTGATGGATATAACCACTGTCCTTCTAATAATTTTCTACACCTAAAAATATCTTCATGTATGTTTTTAACTGTTTGATATACTTGTTTAGATTCAATATTGGTAAAATTTTCCGTTTTATGTTTTTTATGTTCTGGGAAAAAACCATCAAGAAGTGTATCGAATAATTCATCTTGTTTAGCTCTCTTCCCCTTGTACGATTCGTAAACCCAATTCAAATAATTTGCTGTAGCTGAGGGAGAATCAGCAAGGATATCATCCCAAAATGTTTCGCAACCGTCCTGATAGTCTTTGAAACCTTCTAAAATCTCTAAAGTTTTTGCTTTTAATAGATCGCCAACTGTTAAATTTGTTCCTCTATCATTAATAACTTGAAATAATCTAAATGCATCCTCTTTACTATCAGTTACCATATATAGTATCGTAAAATCATTATCTATAATATTTTGTATAATTTCCAGATCGTCCATTCTTGCTTCTAATTTTGATGGACTAATTATAGTTCGTACTGCTTTTAGTAGAGTTTGGTATGCATAATTAATCTTTTGATGAGAATCCCTTAAAGGGGATGGATTCATGCCACGAATAAGTTCCCTATAGAATGGATGATCTACCCTTGATACTGTCAGGACTTCGACAGAGTTTACCTTTCTTTGAACTTCTTGTCTAAACTCTATAAATCTTTCAGAGAGGTCTTTGAGCCGTCCCTCCAAGATGACTTCATTATTTGCATCTTCCGAAGTCTTAGCTTGTTCGAGCAACTCCTTATAGATCTTGATTAAACAAGACATTAATAGCGTAAAGGTTGAAATTCTTTGTTGTCCATCAATAATTTCATATTCATGTTGATTGACAGCTCCCGGTACAGGATATCTAACACAGAGAACTCCTCCAAAAAAATGATTAACAGGAATATGTGATTTTCTTCTATCAAAACAGTTTTTCAAATCCTTGATAAAGTCTTCAACAGATTCTGCTTCCCATGCATAAGCTCTTTGATACTTGGGGATAAAAAACATCGGTCTATACTCAAAAATTTTCCCCACAGAAGTATATGCAGGTTCCATCTTCATAGGAATCGTACTTATATCAAATGTATATAGTAGTTATCACCAATAAGCAATGACTTTGCCTGTGTTAATTGTACATAAAAAGCTCAATATATACAGCTAGATAGTTGATGCCTACCAAAGCGATCGCAAATAACTTCATGGAACAGGTACACAAGTGCTGTAAAATTCTTGTCGATTTAGCATTTGTGAACGTACTGCTACTCTACAACTATTGAGTATAAATCTTAATTGTCTGCATAGTGATGTTGCTGAGAAAGCACCTCAATCGGTTGGTGCAAAGTGATGTGAGGCTATTGTACTCAGGGGAACAGTAAACGCAGAAATCCTTCTTACTCAAAGTGATGATCTGTTGTTAGAGCTTCGCGCATCCCAAGCTGACGCATTAACACAAAGCTAACAGCATCACAAAGAGAGTAAGTTTTGTCTTGCCGTGCTATCAAAAGTTCAACAGCTTCTCTGTGCAATAACTCATCGATCCACACGACTTCAATATCCGGATTTTCCAAGAGATCAGAAATAAATCTAAGCGTAGCCAAGCGTGGAAAACGACGAATGAGAGCAAGAGCTACGAATTCTGCTAAGACATAACTGTGAGTCAAACTACGACTTGTAGAATCTAGAATCTGAACTGCTTGCTGATGCTGCGGTTCACTACGATGGACATAGCAGAGCAAACCAGAGGTATCAAGTAACAGCACTTCGGTTATTTCTCCAACTGATGACCATATGCTCTCATCAGGTCAGCGTCAATGCTTTCGTTGTCTGCTCCTGTCGCATATCCCAAGTCAATCGCTCCAGCATGGTGACGGAAACGCTGACGTGCTGCAACATTTTCTGCTTCAGTCTGCTGTTTTTTCTGCAAGCCGTACTGTTGCTCAAGAGAAGTGGTTATCCATTCAGATATGGATACACCTGCAGTTTCTGCTTGTTGATGCAAAGCTCTATAAGCTTCATCGCTCAGTTCTAGCGTTAAAATTTGGCTCACCGTACGGTGTCTCCACTACTATTTACACTCTCTGCTGCCTAGCCTAGCATAGGACTTACTTAAGCTCCTGTGCTGGCGGGACAATACCAAACTTGTTTAAACCTTTATCAATTTCCCTAAGTAATTTAAAATCCTCCTCTGGCAAGGGATAACTGTTACTACTAAACAAACCAGCACTCACAGAAGGATATTTTTCCAGAAACGAGAATGCTTGGCGAAACTGATGCGGCTGTGCTTTAATTGGTGCGTCAAAATGACAGGGAATAATCCACTCAAAATCCCAACTTGCGACCTTATCAGCCCAGTCGATAGTTTCCTTTGGCGATCGATTGAGAATAAGAGTTTGTAAAATTGGTGCGACAAACAGACGACCATCCCCTTGCAGTGCATCGAATGAGCGCTCCCAGTCCGAGTTCCATTTGAAGGGATACAATCCGAAATAAGCTTTCTTTGAATGATCTGGTGCTTTGAAAGCGTTGCGAAACACCTCACTCCATCTGGGTATTTCTAGCACACTTGGTTGAAAGTAAAAAGCAAACAGGGCGATGCGTTGCCATCCCTTACGACGATTTGCCTGATTGTCTTCAACTATATCAGTCGCCTTGTCTTTGGCATGGAATAGCAAGGGATATGGATCTAATTGGATGATCGCAGGTGGTTCTTCTGGGACGGAAACCACGGAATCTGTGACAAGCAGCGTGTGCGATCGCTTGTGGAAAAATGCAACTTCTGCAAACCGACCAGGTCCCAGCTCTATTGGACCCACCATTGCATAATCAAATTGGTCAGCAAAGGGAGTTTTGCTGCTGTCTTCTGGGAGTACCTGAGTGCGTTTTGGAGGAAAGCCAAGCCAACTCAGCGGCAGATTAAACGGGAAACTCCACTGATTGGGAGCCACAAACACCTGTGCTTTTGGAAAGTTTCTGGCAAAGGGACCAACAAAGACCTTGTGTTCTAAGCCGGAGACAGTTGGTAGGATAATATACTTAACATTACCGTATTCTGCCACCAACTCATTCACGAGACGGATACATTCTGGGGTTGGGGCAACAGGTGCATAGATAAGTAGTCCACCGCCGTCTAGCTTAACAACAGTCATGCGAATCGGCACAACAACGTAGAAGATGCCCTGAAGCTGGTCAAAAGTCCAAATTGTGTCCTTAAGCACTTCTTTACGGATTGTCCGCCGTTGACTGTATGGGTAGATTGGCACAATGGGCCAGAAAGACCATGAAAAGTCCTTAGAATGAATCTGTTCTGCCTTTCCTAGATATTCATCATGAGCCACTCTACGCTCGCTCCCCTTCCGAAGTCCCAATAACCAAACTGTTTGCGTCTGCTTTCCAGAGACTAGAATTTAGCAGATTTTTGACTCAACGAACTACTTGGTTGTGCAAAACTCTAGTCTTGCATAAGTAGGTCATATCAACGATTTTAGTCGAAACATCATACTACTTGACAAACTCGATAGAGATTAGGCTAGCGTACAGTGTTAAAGTCCGAACAAGTATAAATCGAATTTGTGAGGTAAGGAGCAATCGTCTATGAATCCCAAGAACAGGCGAGTGATTGCAGATTTGGCTAAGCTAGAGAAAAGTAAGTCCTTGTTACCACACAGCCCTATTTTGTCAAGTGAGCGTTCGGGTACGAATTAGGGTGTGGGTGCAGGGGAAGGATGTTTTCCTGCATAGTAAACAACAACTTTCAACTGTTCTTCATCAGGAACGTAAAATACTCTGTCCCCTTTTGTCACCTCGTATTCCCATGCCCCCTTGTAAGGTTTTCCCTTCAAAGGGAAAACACGCCCAGGCTGTCTGGTTATTGGTGCAGTAGATAAATCTTCATAACAACGACGTGTATTTTCTGGATGGCGTTGCATTAAAGCTTCCCAGTCCCGATTCACCTGACGATTTTTGGCTACCACTAGCCAAGTGCTTTCTATCTCAGATAATGCTGAAGCCGTCAGTTTAACTTCTGGCGGCTCCACATTCTCCACTATTGGATTTTCTGGGGGATTGTCTGACATACGAATTCACACAGCACTGTGAGCAGATGGTTTGGTTAATAGTACTTCATCAGTTTCGGCACTAAAAGCTGCTGCCAGTTCAGGACTAGTAATTGCAATGGCACTTTCGTGCCATTCATGGATGAGCGCGTCGATTATCTCCCATGCTGTAGTTGAGGAATCTATCAACCGAAAAGCCTCACTTAGCTCCTTGATAAAGTCTTGCAGATCATCCAAGTCAAACACGCTCAACCATCCATAAGGATGTTCAAAGCCGATTTCTTTGCCTAGTAACAGAGAAAAAGCGACGGTTAATGCTTCAAAAACAGCTTTACTTTGTGTAGCTGCCTTTACGAGAAAAGTGACCTCCTCCCGGCGCAGTAAAGCGAAAGATTGATCATTACGAGTAATTGTGACTGGACGTTCCAAAGCTTTGTCCAGAACTCGTCCAGGCTGACGATTTAACTCGGTTGCTGTAATTAGCTCATCTGAGTAGATATTGCCAAAAGTACCGATAGACATAGGTTACGCGCTTTTAGTCAACGCCGATTTTCTGAAATCAATCATTGTATACGTATAATTGTACGTACTATTTATCAGGGGTCAATAGGGATTAAAACTCTGGGCGCTGAAACTATCTCCAGAAAAGCATGAGAGATTCTTAGATTAGAGAAAATTTCAGTTTAATCGCGCCTAGTTACTTACTACTTTTCTTATTAACTGTCTTAACTATTTCTCTTAACTATTTCAATGATTCGTTTAACTGTCTTCTTAACTGTCTTATCTGTCCTTGCATCCTCACTAAAAATCTGGAATTCTATTAGAGCACTAAGATTAGTGGTCTATCCAACACTTCTCTAGGGGATAAGCCAATAACTGATTACAAATTAGTTGATTTGATCTATCCCCAAACCTCTCTCTAATTAAGGAACATTTATGGCGTTAACAGACTTTATCGAAACCAACTTAAACCAATAGGCTCAAAAGATTGTCACAGGTGGCGAAAAATCTGATGAGCTTGCTTTCGGACAACTCAGCTTTTATCTGTCGCTGCGTCGAGTATTGAATGGTAAAGCCACTGCACAGGATGTGGGATTGATAGATGCCATAAATGATACTCTGCAAGAATTGGGCATCGTTGGTGAAGGGAAAACCTTCTATAAGTAGGCTTGATGATAGCAAAGCCTTTTCGCATGGAGAAGCTAAAGATGGCAGGAATTTTAAGAGAGAACTTGAGTTTCACGTTTCTGCTAGAGTTCTCTCATAAGGTCCTTGCTTTGCAGCTCGTGAGCAAAAGTTATTTACATGAACAACAAAAAACTATTTGCTAATACGAGACTTTACTTAGTCTGAAAAATATTTTGCACCATGACTTTATCTACACTAGCAGCCGCTTGATCCAATTGAGCCATCTCACCGGAGTCTAATTGCCAACCCAAAGCACCAATATTGTCCCTCGCCTGTTCTACACTCTTCGCTCCAGGGATGGGAATAGTTCCTTTGCAAATACACCAATTGAGTGCTATTTGCGACATCGTCTTATTTCGTAATTGGGCTATCTCTCGTAAGGAAGCTAAAAGCGGGCGGATTCCTGGCAATAGCTGCCTAAAGAGCAAACCTCTGATACCTTTTGGAAAAGGACCTTTGTCGGAATACTTTCCTGTCAACAGCCCCAAAGCAAGTGGACTGTAGGCAATCAGTTTTATCCCAAGTTCATCACAAACACCTTTCAACTCTAATTGGGTGACAGGATACGTAGATAGCAATGAGTACTGAACTTGCAAAGTTGCAATTGGAACCCCTCGCTCAACAAACTTTTGATGCACGCGTTTGAGCCGTTTCGGTCCATAGTTAGATAGACCCACTCCCCTAACCAGCCCTTGCTCATAGAGATCCGCAAGACCATCCAAGAGGCGCCCTTCTTGCCAGGGAGCATAGTTTGCCGTAGACCAGTGCATCTGCACCAGATCCACATTTCTTCCCAAGCGGTTGGCAGACGACTTGCAAGCCGACACCATTGATTGGCGTGTCAATCTCCAGGGATAAGCAGCAAGTTTGGTTGCAATGCAAATATCTTCTTTGCCTGGTCCGAGATATTCCTTGGCAAATCTTCCCAAGAGCCGCTCACTTTGTCCATTCAGTCTGCCAGTTCCGTAAGAATCACCCGTATCAAATAAGGTTACGCTGTTATTGACACAAAGGTTAAAGACTGCTTGCAACTGGTCATCCATACTTTCGTCATATCCCCAAAGCAGGCGGTTTCCCCATGCCCAAGTCCCGCAGCCCATAGTTGGGAGGGAGAGTTCTTGGCTAATTTGCATAGTTATTCTCTAAGCTAAAACACATCTAGTTTGCATATTTACTTGTTAGGGTCATCAAGAGTCAAGGGGAGCGTAAGCTCCAGGAGGGGAGCCACTGCGTTGGGCGGCTCTGCCGACTTGTAGCAAGTGGCGTTTTCCCGACATAGGCAAGACTGGCGTTCAAGAGTTTTTTGACTTTTGACTTTTTGACTCTTTGACTGCCTTCACGAAAGAATGTGCAATTTAAATGCGTAACAGCTTATAAATTTGATTGGTATTTTTAAGACCTTTACAAAAGCTTATTCAAAAGTTCACTATCCGACAAATCAGTAGAAGAATAACAACTTCCATAATATGACTTGTGAGCAATAGCTCTCTAAGCAAAAACTATGTTTGGCACTATTGAAGACTAGCTGCGTCAACTACCTACTGTGCCTAGTCTGCTTCAGTTCTAAGGCAATGATCTGATGCGCCGTATTGATTCAACGACCAAGCAACAAGTCCTTTAATAAGCATAAATACCTGTAGACTATAAAATGAGTAAATTTCATCACAAAAGTTTGGAATGGAGCGTGTGGATAGCCAATGCATTATTCAAGCCTATGAAATTACGTTTTATTCCTTCAGGTTGGCGGCGCTGGCTCAGATCTGTTTTCCCATTCCTTACTTTGGTATCGTTTCTTACAGTAATGCTCATAAACAGCTTCACTCCTGCTATTGCGCAGCTACCTCGTCAGGAGATCCGTGGAGTTTGGATGACAAACAATGATTTTGAAACTCTTAAGGATCGAGCCAAAGTGCAGGATGGCGTCAGTCAATTGCGCAGGTTGAACTTCAATACGATTTATCCTGTGGTGTGGAATTCTGGGTATGTGATGTATCCCAGCGCTGTAGCCAAAAGTGCAGGTATCCAACCCTTTGTCTTACGAGGCTCAGACGGACGTGATATTCTCGCAGACCTGATTGCCCAAGCTCATCGCCAAGGCTTGCTTGTGATTCCCTGGTTTGAGTTTGGTTTCATGGCTCCTCCAACCTCGGAACTTGCCTTGAATCATCCAGATTGGCTCACGCAAAAGCGAGATGGTGGTGAAACTTCAATCAGTGCTGCTGGTGAGGTTGTATGGCTCAATCCCTTCCATCCAAAAGTGCAGCAGTTGATCAGCAATCTCGTGCTAGAAATCGTTACCCAATATGATGTCGATGGGATTCAGTTTGATGATCACATGAGTTTGCCCCACGAATTTGGCTACGACAAATACACGATTGGATTGTATACTCAGGAAACAAAAAATAATCCCCCGTCTAATCCTCAAGATGCGGCGTGGGTACGCTGGCGGGCAGATAAAATCACGGCGTTCATGATTCAGCTCAATCAAGCTGTCAAAGCGAGAAAACCCAATGCCATTTTCTCAGTTTCGCCCAATTACTACGACTTTGCTTACAAGTTTCAACTGCAAGACTGGCTTACTTGGGTAAGGCAAAATATTGTGGACGAACTGATTGTGCAAGTTTACCGTCCTAATCTTCAAAGTTTTCTTCAAACGATTTCCCGCCCAGAAATTCAAGAAGCACAACAAATGATTCCAACAGGAATTGGTATCATGGCAGGATTGCGGAATAACCCAGTTCCAATACAACAAATTCAGTCTCAAGTGCGGGCTGCTCAAGAACGTGATTTGGGCGTAGCCTTCTTCTACTACGAAAGCCTCTGGAACTCTGCCCCAGAACCTGTGACAGCACGACTGGCTGCATTCCAAACTCTCTTCTCTGCTCCTGCACTCCGCGCTAGAGGCACAATTGAATTACCTTTGGGCACACGTGCGCAAGAACAATAGCGACTTGTCGTGAGCGATCGCTCACGACAAATTTTCTGTTATACTCATCCATTGCGATCGCTTCCCAGACAAAACCAAAACTGCAGGACTTGCTTCAACACCGATTAGTCCAGCAAAGCATCATAGTCATCGTGAGAGCCAATCCAAAACCAGTAATAATCGTCACCCTTCTTTAACGCCAATGCTCGGTAGCCTCCGGTAATTCGAGTCGACCAAAGATTCTTACCAACCTTCTTAAAATGGAGAGATGGGTGCGATGGGTTCTCTTTCCAAAGTTGGTATGATTTTTGAGCCTGCTCTTTCATCTCTGGAGACAACACTGCATAAGCTTGCCAGAAATCAGGTGTTGTGAAGGATTTCATCGAGATCTCTTACGTTATTGGCTGCAATGTTAGCCTCTGCTTTGGCAATTAGGTTATTTAATTTCCCAGATTCTAAATCTGCTTCTATTTGCTGATCCCAAGTTTCATCCAGGTATACCTGAAGCCATGCTGCAAGTTTGCGAATATCGCCTTCTGGAAGTTGTTTGATGGCTACTTCAATTTCTGTTAGGGAGGACATGAGAAAAACTCGTTTTTTGGCAATACTTCTATAGCTAGTTTACTTTACGGTTCCAATAGACAGATTCATTTGCTTGAGTTGTCAAAAATATAGAAATACATCATCACCCAATTGACATGAGGTAACAGGACACGATACTCATGAATGCAATGGTAATAGTAAATTTCTTACAATGCAAAGTTTTCTGAATTTTCGGTTGCTTCAGCACGGGGAGGGATGGACATGGATGGCAGTTTGATTATATCTAACATCCTAAATCCGCCAGTCCTGTTTTTCTTCTTGGGGATGACTGCCGTTTTTGTCAAGTCCGATTTAGAAATTCCTGCACCTGTGCCCAAACTCTTCTCGCTTTATCTGCTGTTTGCGATCGGGTTTAAGGGAGGAGTGGAACTGATCAAAAGTGGAATCACTCAGGAAGTGGTTCTGACACTCTTGGCAGCTATGTTAATGGCGTGTTTTGTCCCAATTTACACCTTTTTTATCCTCAAGCTAAAGCTGGATACTTATGATGCAGCTGCGATCGCCGCAACCTACGGCTCTATCAGTGCCGTCACCTTCATCACGGCGAGTGCCTTTTTAGGTAATCTTGGCATTGCTTTTGATGGCTACATGGTAGCAGCCCTTGCCCTGATGGAATCTCCCGCCATTATTGTTGGTCTCATCCTGGTAAATATCTTTACTGTCGAGCAAGGCAAGCCACGGGATATCTCCTGGTCTGAAGTGTTGCAAGAGGCGTTTCTCAACAGTTCAGTCTTTCTCTTGGTTGGTAGCCTCGTGATTGGCGTCTTGACTGGAGAACACGGTTGGCAGGTTTTGGAACCCTTTACTCAAGGGCTGTTTTATGGCGTTCTCACCTTCTTTTTACTGGATATGGGACTGGTTGCTGCTCGAAGAATTAAAGACTTGCAAAAAACCGGATTTTTCCTGATTTCATTTGCGATACTAATTCCAATACTCAATGCAACCATTGGGTTACTGATTGCCAAATTTATTGGCATGTCTCAGGGAGATGCACTCTTATTCGCTGTGCTGTGTGCCAGTGCCTCTTACATCGCTGTCCCCGCAGCTATGCGCATGACTGTTCCGGAAGCGAATCCCAGTCTATATGTTTCTACTGCTCTAGCAGTAACATTTCCATTCAATATTATTGTGGGAATTCCGCTCTATCTCTACGGAATTAACTTGTTGTGGAGGTAATAATATGCACTTAGTCAAAAAAATAGAAATTATCGCCAACTCGTTTGAGCTTGGCAAAATTTTAGATGGTTTAGATAAGTCAGGTGTACATGGTCATGTCGTGATCCGAAATGTTGCTGGCAAAGGATTACGAGGAATGACGGAAGATTTAGATATGACGATGCTTGATAATGTTTACATCATTGCCTTTTGTAAGCCTGAGCAAATCAAGCCTGTTGTGGAAAATATTAGACCCCTGCTGAATAAGTTTGGAGGTACCTGTTATATTTCCGATGTCATGGAGATTAGTTCTGTAAAATGTGTCGCGTCGATGTAAGAGAATCATGAAACCAAACAAGTATATGATGGAACGTCGTGACTTTTTGAAGTTTGGAGTCATGGGGGCATTTGGTTTGGTGGTCAGTGCTAGTGATTTGCTCTGTGCCATTGAACAGGCTCAAGCCGCTGAATTGCCCACAACTCCTCAATCTCTCACTCCTGATGCCGCATTGCAAAAGTTAATGGAGGGCAATCAGCGGTTTATTCGGCATCAACCCCAACATCCAGATCAATCTCAGGTGCGTTTAGAGGAAGTCGCTCAAGCTCAACATCCATTTGCAACCATCTTAAGTTGTGCGGATTCACGAGTGCCTGCAGAAATTGTTTTTGATCAAGGTATCGGAGATATCTTTGATGTTCGGATTGCCGGAAATATCGCTACACCTGAGGCGATCGGCAGTATTGAATATGCGGTTGTCCTCTTGGGTACTCCTGTACTCATGGTGATGGGTCATGAGCGATGTGGTGCAGTCACCGCAGCTGTACAAAAAGAGGTGCTGCTTGGTGAGATTGGTAGTTTTGTTAAGGCAATTAAGCCAGCAGTGAGACGAGTCAAGAATCAGCCAGGCGACGCAGTTGAAAACGCTGTGGTTGCCAATGTGCAATATCAAATTGAACGGTTGAAGCGATCGCGGCTCTTAACTGAGCGGTTGCAGTCTGGCAAATTGAAAATCGTAGGAGGTCGTTATGATTTGGATACAGGAAGCGTGACTATTATTACTTAATTTTACACAGGTGAGGCATCTTCTCAAATTTCTCAAATTGGAGATGCGAACATTGATTGAAGATTGAGAACATCTGTTTAGCAGAATGTGTTACGGGCGATCGCCTCACCGAAATGCCAGAGTTACAGCAAACTGACAATCAAGAGTCGTGAGCACTCCCTTATGGTGGTTCTGCATCCGCTTTCTGATTTCATCAACGAAAATTCTGCTGTCAGTGACTCATCTGTTAGCTATAACTATGAAGGGCGTTGTCCTCAAACTGGTGAATTACTGAGACTACCCCGTACCCTTTTGGCAGAGGCGATCGCCTATGGTTTAATGCAATACCTCGCCACCGATGAGCGTTATTCTTCTGAGGGCAAGATGTATGGGATCTTGCTGGTTGAATTGCCTTGTGGAGAACAACAGGTTATCAAAGCTTTCTCTGGTCTTCTCAATGGTAACAGCCTAGTTGAGGGCTGGGTACCACCAATTCCGGGACGAGACGAAGTTGCTCTAGAGGAAGCTCGTACATTGGCTGAATTGGAAGCTATCAAGCAGGAACTCATCACCCTTAAGCAACTTCCCGAACGCCAACAGTACGAAACGTACAGCAGTGAGTTTGAACTGCGCTTGCAAGAAATGAGCGATCGCCATCGAGATCGCAAACAGCAACGACAAGAAAAACGTGAGATATTTTACAAAACGCTGACAGTCGAAGCGCTCACCACTGCTCTTGAACAACTTGATGAAGAAAGTCGTCGCGATGGAATTGAGCGACGGCAACTCAAACGCCAACGAGATGAAGCATTGCAACCACTCAGGCAGTTGATTTTAGCAGCAGATGCGCGAATTCGGGAACTAAAACAACAGCGTAAAGAAATGTCTCGCCAACTCCAGGCACAGATGCATTCTGCTTACGCACTGATGAATTTTTTAGGGCAATCCTTATCATTGCAGCAATTGATACCAGAAGGTATGCCTACAGGAACAGGAGACTGTTGTGCTCCAAAGCTTCTTCACTGTGCAGCGACGCATGGTTTCAAACCATTAGCAATGGCAGAGTTTTGGTGGGGACTGTCCTCCACCAATCAAGACAAAATCCAGGGAGAATTCTACGGAGCTTGTGCAGAGCGCTGTCAGCCATTAATGGGTTTTCTGCTGTCAGGATTGCCCTCAAGCACATCGAATGCACAGATGAGCACGACTGAGCAAAAATTACCCATTCTTTATGAAGACGAATGGTTAATTGTTGTGAACAAACCCACTGGATTACTATCGGTTCCCGGTCGTTATCACGATACTCAAGACAGTGTCCTTAGTCGTTTGCGTCATCTGTTACCGGATGGCAAAGAATTGATTGCTGTGCATCGGTTGGATCAAGAAACATCAGGTATTCTTGTGCTGGCTCGCAATCAACAAACCTATCGCCAACTGAGTCAGCAGTTTGAGAAACGGCAGGTTCATAAAGTCTATGAAGCCGTACTTTCTGGTTCTCTAAACATTAACCAAGGTGTGATTGAACTACCACTGTGGGGAGATCCTCAAAATCGCCCTTATCAACAAGTTGATTGGCAGTACGGAAAACCCAGCGTGACTCAGTTTCAGGTGATAGCACGAGAGAAAAATTATACTCGCGTCGAGTTTATACCGCTAACAGGACGCACCCATCAGCTAAGAGTTCATGCTGCTGATTCCAGAGGACTTGGTATACCTATTTTGGGCGATCGCCTTTATGGATGTCGTGTAGGGACAAGCCGATTACATCTGCATGCGAGGGAACTGAGCTTTGAGCATCCACAGTTGGGGGAAACTCTTCATTTACGGGCACAAACACCTTTTTGATGGGTAAATTCAAGTTATGGTGAGAAGTAACTCCTCTACAAGTAGTTATTTGGGTTTTCAATCATCAGCCCTTCACTTGCGGCTGCTTTATTCAATTCATTATCAGCAGATACAAAGTTTACAGGGGGCAAGCCATTAGTTATGCAGAGGGCATTGACTGCACAACCTGCTGCTAGCTGAACTGCATCGTAACCTCGTAATCCCCATGCTTCAGCTAATGCCATTGCAGAGTTGATTATATTTTCTGTAATTTCTACAACTTGATACTCAGATAATAAATCGCTCCTAAACTGATTACACAATGCTGTCGCATCTGTCACACTAATACTGCCACTACGCGCCCGTCTTGTAGTTGCAGCTACAATTTCAACACCTGTAATTGCTGCAATGAATACTTCGTTGTCTAATACAGGGTCAAACAAATTCACAACCCATGCTGAACCTATCTCGCTAATGTAGCGTTTCACCAACGCGCTGCTATCAACAAAGTAAACTGTCATCTAGCGGCGTTCGTCAATAATTGTGTCAGAAACAGGCTTACCCTGAATTTGAATGAGTTGCCGTTCAGTTTGCCGATTGTAAGAGGGTTGCTTCAGTTGTTTGACTAAGCCAGAGGTTAACAGTGCTTGATAAAATCTCGTCCGTTGAACAGCTTCTTCTTTAGCTGCAAGATGCTTCTGAATAACCTGGTTAAGCTGTTGTAATTCTTCTGGTTCAAGCGCTTCAAGTTGATGTAGGATTTGGTTAAGAATTGCCTCTGTCATCGTCTTTCACGTTCAACTAGGGCTAGTATGTATATGATTTTATAATGGCAAACCCTGCGCTCCTCAGAATTTTAGCTTAAAGCGGAAGAAGCCCCGCACCATAGCTGAAAGCTTGGTGTCGGGATGAATTTCGGGCAATGACGAATTGACCGACGAGTGATAGTGAACTGCATTCACTGAACAATGTTGGTCGATGAGGAATTGCCAATCTCTGGGTTTGGCAAAGAGTCAATAAGCTCTTCAATTATTTGAGTCATGGTTTTATCCGCTTGAACGGCACATAACTGTAGTTTATGAAAACGTCTTTCAGACATCCTTAATCTTAATTGTTTGTTTTTCATGGTGGTTACACAATGGCTACACATTTATGCTAACATATGTGTAACAGGAGGTGAAAAACAAATGAAGACAGCATACCAATATCGATTACGTCCAACTAAGCAACAATCTATTGAAATAGACAGATGGCTAGCTATGTTGTGTTCACAGTACAACTATTTGTTGGCTGATAGATTCAATTGGTATGAACAAAATCGTTGCCAAATCAACGCTTGTCCTCTTGTTTGTCACCTTCCAGAATTGAGGGATAACCCAGATTACTATTCACAAAAGAAAACGTTGCCTAATCTCAAAAAGACACATCCTCATTACGGTGAGATTCACTCACAGGTTTTGCAAGATGTAGTCAAGCGAGTTAAATTGACCTTTGACCGTTTTTTAAGTGGAGATAGCAACGGCAAGAAAAGTGGTAGACCTCGGTTTAAGTCTCGTGACCGTTACCGAACTTTTACCTATCCACAGATGAAAGATGATTGCATTCAAGGTAATTTAACGGCACTTGCTACAAGTCGGGAAACCCGCCCAACGCAGTGCCTCATCAACCTACCAAAACTAGGTCAAATTAAGCTTGTTTTGCATCGTTCTATACCTGATGGATTTAAGGTCAAAACCGCGTCTGTAACCAAAAAAGCTGACGGGTACTATGTCACTCTCAGCCTTGAAGATCCAACAGTTCCATCGGTCAAACCTGATATTAATCCTGAATCAATTACTGGTATTGACCTTGGCTTAAAGGAATTCTTAACAACTTCTGAGGGTGAGCCTGTTGCAATTCCTCAACATTATCGCAAGTCTCAAAAACGATTACGTGTTATTCAAAAGCGTATTTCACGACGCAAGAAAGGCAGTAACCGTAGGCGTAAATCTGTTAAGCAGCTGGGTAAGCAACACAAAAAAGTTGCTGACAAGCGTAAAGATTTTCACTTCAAGACAGCAAAACAATTGTTGTCAAAGCATGACGTTGTAGTTCATGAAGACCTCAACGTCAAAGGACTTTCAAAATCTCGACTAGCCAAGTCTGTGCATGATGCTGGATGGTCAAGCTTCCTGTCTATTCTGACAAACAAAGCCGAAAATGCTGGTTTGTTGGTCATTGCTGTGAATGCTTCCGGCACTTCTCAGGATTGCTCTAGTTGTGGGGTGAAAGTTCCTAAAAAGCTGCATGAACGTTGGCATTCATGCCAGTGTGGTTGCAGTCTTGACCGTGACCACAATGCAGCCATAAATATAAGAAATAGAGCGGTAGGGCATTCCGTTCTTAAAGCTCAGCGCCTCCTAAGCAATAGCCGGATTGGCTGAGAAGCCCGCGCTGTACACGAAGTGTCAGCGTCGGGAGTATGTCACTATGAGTCGCCTTTATGGATGTCGTGTAGGGACAAGCCAGTTACATCTGCATACGCGGGAACTGAGCCGCAGCATATCTATAGACATCGCACACCGTTTACATAAGTAAAACTGAAAATATTCTACCCACCAAACCAACGCCCCCAAAAACCCTTCTTTTTATTCCTATAAATCTCTAAGTTGTTACGAAACAGAGTACTACTAGGAGCAAGGCGAACAGCTATTTCCAGTTCTGCGATCGCTTCATCGAGTTTGCCTTGATTGTACAGCGCTAACCCCAGGTTATTGTGAGCGTTTTCATGATTTGGGTCGATTTGCAACGCTTTTTGGTAAGAGGCGATCGCTTCATCGAGTTTGCCTTGATTTTCCAGCGCGAACCCCAGGTTATTGTGAGTATCTGCATAATTTGGGTCGATTTGCAACGCTTTTTGGTAAGAGGCGATCGCTTCATCGAGTTTGCCTTGATTGTACAGCGCAGCCCCCAGGTTATAGTGAGCAATTGCATAATTTGGGTCGATTTGCAACACTTTTTGGTAAGAGGCGATCGCTTCATCGAGTTTGCCTTGATTGTACAGCGCTAACCCCAGGTTATTGTGAACATATGCATTATTTGGGTCGATTTGCAACGCTTTTTGGTAAGAGGCGATCGCTTCATCGAGTTTGCCTTGATCGGACAGCGCAGTCCCCAGGTTACTGTGAGGAATTACAAAATTTGGGTCGATTTGCAAGGCTTTACGGTAAGAGGCGATCGCTTCATCGAGTTTGCCTTGATTGTACAGCGCAAACCCCAGCTGATTGTGAACATATGCATTATTTGGGTCGATTTGCAAGGCTTTACGGCAAGAGGCGATCACTTCATCGAATTTGCCTTGATTTTTCAGCGCAATCCCCAGGTTATAGTGAGCATTTGCATAATTTGGGTCGATTTGCAACGCTTTTTGGTAAGAGGCGATCGCTTCATCGAGTTTGCCTTGATCGGACAGCGCATTCCCCAGGTTTTTGTGAGCGAGTACAGAGTTTGGCTCAAGGCTGAGGGCTGCTTTGTATTTAAGGATTGCTTCCTCAAACTTTTTATCTTCGCGTAAACGATCTGCTTCGTTTATCAGGCTTGTGAGTTGATATTGGCGCGGTTCCAGTTCTTGTGGAGTTTGTTGAGGGGGTGAGTCATTCGGGCTAACAACTAATTGCCTGATTGCTTCCCGAATTCCCTTGATAACTTCTAAGAATGCCTCATCTTGGTCATTCCAGCTTTTTATCGGTTTGCGATTTTTAGGCAGTGGGGACAGTTCATCAATGGGAGGAGTTTCCCAATCTGCATAACGCAGTAACACTGGGATAACAGTAGCCTTTCCTGCTGCATTCTGCTCTAAAGCTCGTGTCACTTCAACTGTCCAGTGATAATCTGAAGCAATGAAATCTGGACTCACTAATAATAGGATAAGCCCAGCTTGGTTGAGAGACTTATTAATTTCACCTTTGAATTCTTGCCCAGGGACGATTTTGCGATCGCTCCAACTAGTAATAGTTTTTTCCCGCTGCAAAGACGCTAGATGCTTCTCTAACTCTTCGCGTAGCTCCTCATCCTTTTGGTGGTAGGAAATAAAAACTTCAATAGATTTCATTGGGGACATTCTTATATATAAAAAAACTACACAAGCTTTTGCTCAATTTCCTCAAGCTGCCGATCTAAGTGATTTAGTTCTGTGAGGTTTTTGATTTCGCCATTTCTTCAACTACTATGCGAATTCCTTGAACAATATTCAAAAAAGCCTCATCTGTGTTTTGCCAAGTTGTCACAGCTTTGGCATTTTTAGGAAGTGCTTGCAGTTTGGCAAATGGTGCATCACTCCAGTCTACTGGCTTGAGAATAATAGGAATCACGCGAGCTTCTCTTGTCTCATGTCGTTCCATTGCTCGCTTCATCTCAATATCGCAGCAGTAATCTGAAGCCAGAAAGTTAGCGCTCACCAGCAATAAAATGATATCCGCAGCGTTAAGATTGTCATCGATCGCATTTGCCCATTCCCTACCAGCAGTGATTTCCCGGTCATGCCAAGCTTCTATCACTCCCTGACGTTTTATCATGCTCAGATGATTTGCCAATTCGTCTCGTAAAACTTCATCTTTATGGGAGTAGGAAAAAAATACTTTAACTGCATTAGACATATTCTTTAAATTTACTTTCTTTCATCTATGTATATGAATATGAATATACAGGCTGATTTTTCTTGATCAAAGCTTAACAGAAAATCTTTATAAGTACAGTGTTGCCTAAAATTGTAGCGTTTTTAAATGCACAAGCAATGCATTGGGACGTATACAACAGTTTTCTGTTGATACCGAGTTGCGTTCATAGGTGTCACCTCACCCCCGCCCCTCTCCTTAGCAAGGAGAGGGGTGCCCGGAGGGCGGGGTGAGGTTTTTGAATGCAACTTAGTATGAGTAGAACTGAACCAAGTGTTAAAGCAGATTGTTTCTGTAATCGCAATCACCTCACTGAGAATCTGGCAACACACATGGGTGATGCGATCGCCTTTATGGATGTCGTGTAGGGACAAGTCGGTTACATCTGCATATAAGGGAACTAAGCTTTGAGCATCCACAGTTAGGAGCAATTCTTCATGTCTATATCAAGACACCTTTTTGATGCTTTTATTTCAGCATAGACTTATAGTTGCATATTCAACGCCAAAATTCTCATACCTATTACTGGCAATCGGCATTTTGGCAACTCCGCTAATTTTGCCAGCAGTATCGTAGGTGTTAATACGTTCTTGCACGAAAACTCACACAGCACAAGGCTCCAACCTCTTTTTATCGGATAGCTACTAGATCCTGTACTGCACGACGCAATATGAGTGCCAGTCTTATGCAGTCGTGGTTTTCATCCCCTGAAGTGATAGCTTAGGGGTTTTTTCTTATCAGCGAATCGATAATAATAAAAAAAGGATATAATGTCAATACAAAAAGGGGTTAATCAACGGCTATTGTATGCAACAGGTTACTCAACGGAGGCTGTTATCAGCCCTATGTCATGGAGCAATCTTTTTTAGCTCTACCATTGTGTCTATAGGCATACCTATTGCAATACTGTTGACTACTAATGACCCAGTTGTGAAAGAGAATGCCAAAGAGTCTCTTAATTTTCACATCAATCTTTACATCTATGCAATTGTTTTTGCATTACTGATTCTCGTGGCAATTGGTATTCCACTGCTAGCTGTATTGGCAATTGTGAGCTTTTTAATGCCAATTCTTGCTATTCTTCATGTTCTTGATGATCCTAACGTGCCCTACCGCTACCCGTTTATTTTTCGTTTGGTATCGTGAAGAGGTTTCGTTTTTTTCATGGATTTTCTAGCAGATAAATGCGAATCTGAGAACAGTTGATTAAGCTTATATTAACTCTTCCTTTGCTAGGAATTAATATCCAAATGATAAGTTAGACTCGGCAAAGTAACAGTTGACACCTTGGAGTGGCGGGAAAATTTGATGGTTTCCGTGTTTGGGATCACAAGATAAATATACCTTCTACAACTATAACAAACTCACTCGGCTCTGACATTGAAGCGCAAGGTTTGATTATTTACATCAAACTAAGTGGTCCAAGCTTGAGTAGGGCTGTTGGGATATTTGTTATGGAGTTTGCCAATGATCACTCTGCCTTCCTTGTGTCACCTGTTCCTCTGCCTTGGCTCGCTTAGTTTAGTCAGGGGAAAAAGATGTCAGACTATCAGAATTTTGAGCGGTTTTTGTCCAGTCGAATCAAGCGACGCAATTTAATTATCGGGGCAGGAGCATTGACTGGTCTGGCGATCGCCAGCCAATTTCCCCATCAAAGAGCGATCGCCCAAGTCCCATTTTCCAGTTATCCTTTTACGCTTGGTGTGGCGTCAGGCGAACCCTATCCAAACAGCGTGGTGCTCTGGACTCGTCTCGCTCCAGATCCCTTAAATGGGGGTGGGATGCCAAATGTCAATGTGCCAATTCGCTGGGAAGTCGCAACTGATCCCAATCTCAAAAAGATAGTCGCAAAAGGCACCGAGATTGCAATCCCAGAATTGGGTCATTCAGTTCGAGTTGTTGTAGATAGGCTCAAGCCTAATACATGGTACTGGTATCGTTTTACATCAGGTACAGAAGAAAGCCCAATTGGTCGCACTCGTACAGCTCCTCAAGCAGGTAGCGATGTGAGTAAATTTGCCTTTGCATTTGTCTCCTGCCAACACTATGAGCAAGGGTACTACACAGCATACAAATACTTGGCTCAGGAAGATCTAGACCTGGTGGTCCATACAGGTGACTACATCTATGAGGGAGGAATCACAGCAAATCGTCCTAGACAGCATAATGGTCCTGAAATTCAGACTTTGGAAGACTACCGTAACCGTCACGCCCTCTACAAGAGTGATCCCAACCTGCAAGCAACTCATGCAGCGTTCCCTTGGATTGTGACTTGGGATGACCATGAAGTAGAAAATAACTACGCCGGTGCCATTTCAGAAGTTGATAATGAACCGGATCAAGACCCCCAAGTCTTCCTACAGCGACGGGCAGTTGCTTATCAAGCTTACTATGAGCATATGCCGCTCCGACCCTTCTCGAAGCCAGAAGGACCGGATATGCAACTTTTCCGTCGGCTGACATTCGGTAATTTGGCGACTTTCCATGTGCTAGACACCCGCCAGTATCGCACAGATCAGCCTTGTGGAGATGGTACTAAGGAACGCTGCCCAGAGAACTTTGACCCAGATGCAACGATTACTGGTAAGCGTCAAGAAGAATGGCTATACCGAGGTCTAGATCGCTCTCAGGCTCGCTGGAATATTTTGGCACAACAGGTTATCGTTGCACAGAGAGACTTGACACCTGGAGAGGGCGCAACTTTCAGCATGGATAAGTGGGACGGGTATTTTGCTTCTCAAAGACGACTGTTGAGTTTTCTAGAACAGCGTAAACCGTCTAATCCGGTGGTATTGACAGGCGATGTGCATTCCAACTGGGCAATAGATCTCAAGGCTGACTTTGATAAACCAGAATCAGCTACGGTTGGAAGTGAGTTTGTTTGTACCTCAATTAGCTCAGGTGGAGATGGATCAGACTCAAGTCCCGCAGTTGAAGCTTACTTACCAGACAACCCTCACATTAAGTTCTATAACGGTCAACGTGGATATGTCCGTTGTCTGGTGACTCCCACAAATTGGCAAACAGACTATCTAGTCGTGTCAGAAGTGACAACTCCATCTGGCACCATCAGTAAGCGTGCTTCATTTGTGGTTGAAAACGGTCGTCCGGGAATACAGAAAGCCTAGAAGAATAGCAGACCTGTGTTGTAAATAGCTTTCTTATAATCTGCTTATAGGCGTTACCTTCCTGCATGGTAGGTCAACGCTTTTATTTTCTTTTAGAACTATAAAAAAATCTCATAATTCATCTCATAACTAATAGATTCCCACGACTTTTTTTCAGAATTTTGGCAGATTGGCAACCTACTTATTGCAACTAGTGCGATATCTTAATATACCTAATTTGAATTGGTAATCTAAGCTTCAATACCAGAAAAAATTCATTTTTGAAAATCACAGGAGATTAAATATGTCTCGCGTGCTGAATCGTCGTCGGTTCCTTCAGAGTTCACTTGCGGCTGCGGCGAGCGTAGGTGTGTCCACTATTCGTGCTTCTGCTTTTAGTACTGAAGAACATATTGAGGCAATAGTTATAGGTAGCGGTTTTGGTGGAGCAGTCGCATCACTGCGCCTTGGTCAGGCAGGAATTGAAACCATCGTACTAGAGCGGGGACGACGATGGCAAATCACTGACGATGGTGATACTTTCTCCACATACCAGAAACCAGATGGTCGTTCTACCTGGCTGAGCCCTACTACGGTTGTATTTGACCAAGTTCCTATTGATATCTATACTGGCGTCCTTGATGTCAAAATAGGAGATGGAATGATTGCCTATCGGGGAGCAGGTGTTGGTGGCGGTTCACTTGTTTACAATGGCGTAACATATCAGCCAACTCAAGAACTTTTTTATCAAGTCTTCCCACGCAGCATCAACTACTCTGAACTCGATCAAGTTTATTACCCACGGGTACGTTCTATCCTCAAGCCTTCTCCAATCCCAGACGATATCCTACAAACTGACTACTACTTGTCAAGTCGCATCTTTCTGGAGCAGGCAGCCAAGGCTGGTTTAAAGGCGCGCAAGCTTGACATGGCTGTTGATTGGGACATCGTACGCCAAGAAATCGCAGGTCAAAAGGTTGCTTCGGCTATCATAGGTCAAGTTTATTACGGTATTAATAGTGGTGCAAAAAACAGCTTAGACCGTAACTACCTAGGCTTGGCAGAAGCCACTGGAAAAGTCGAAATCCGATCCCTACACGTGGTCACTTCAATAGAGGAATCTGATAAAGGGCGTTACCGAATTATCTGCAATCAAATTAACGAGCAAGGAGCAGTACTTGCCCAAAAGTCTTTTGTTTGTCGCTATCTCTTTTTAGCAGCAGGCTCTATTGGAACAACTGAATTGTTGCTGCGTGCTAAAGCCAATGGCACTTTGCCCCGCTTAAACGATCAGGTCGGAAAGTTTTGGGGGACAAATGGCGATGGAGTGGGCGCTGTCATCACCAATGGTCCGACTAATCCCACACAGGGTGGTCCAGCAGCGACAGTTATTGAACACTTTGACAATCCAATTGCTCCAGTTGTAACCGAGCAACTTCCCTTCCCGATTGTGCCGGAAGGTGTTATTGCTTCTCTTGGTCAGGCGATCGCCAAGCCGGAAGGCTATTTCACCTACAATGCCTCTACCCAGTCAGCCGATCTGTTCTGGCCCAGTAACTCAACAAATAATCAGAAAAATGCTCAGGCTCTTCAATATACTTATCAACTACTCAATCAAGCCAATAGTACAACTCTGGCTGAACCGCTCAACTTTGGTGCCACAGCACACCCACTTGGCGGTGCAACAATAGGTGCTGTATGCAATACTTACGGTCAAGTTTACGGTTATCGGAACTTATTTGTTGTTGATGGTGCTCTCATCCCAGGTTCGACAGCCTGTACTAACCCTTCACTGACCATTGCTGCTTTAGCAGAACGATGCATGGATCGCTTTCTCAATCGGAGTACTTGAGGTCAAGCCTCATCGTCTTCATCCCCCTCACTACTATTCGATTATCATTGTTATTGACACTCACCGCCCTATAAGTACGGCGATTCTTGGGCTGAACACTGCCTCCACCAAGTCAACTCAGTTTTGGTCTTACACGCTCATATCTAGTCCGAAACATACCTCTCAATATGCCCCACTTATGCACTACTCCCCAAGCGTAGATTCGGGTATGCCCTACCCTATTTGATTTTTTTCGCGTCCTTGGAGTTTGGACTTATTTGTGCGCCATTGACTGTTAGGAATTTTGAGAGCACGGAGTAGGACGTTAAACTTGTTTCCTCATCGTTCTCACGGTCAGCAACCTATCCACATTGTCTCATAAAAGTCGCCCTAAAAGGGCGAGGTTTTAGACCCAAATTTCTAATAAAAACAGATCAGAAAAAGTGATCGGGTATGTTGAACCGACCACTTTACGATCAATGCTGGAATTTGGAAAAAAATTCAGCTTGACCATGACAACTATTGATCAACTTAAACATTTTCGACTTCATAGACTTGTCACTTAATAAAGTCCAAAATAGTTCAAAATGTTATACAGCATAGGTTTGAGCGACTTCGTTATCGAGTATGCAAGACGGTTACAGGTGTTGGTGGCCAGCCTTTGGGGCTGGGCGACGGCTGGATATTTTATTACTGGTAAGTGCCTTACCGGACTTGTGGTTCAATTACCTGAAAATCGCTGTAATTTCCCTACACCCGACACTCCTTGCGTCAGTAAATCAGGGATTTACGCTTATCGTAGTACCATTTTATTCAGACACAGTAGTTGCACCGACTGCCATTACTGGAGACCATTCACTGACGCGGTTGCCATCTAAGACAGCTCGCACTCGATAACCAAGCTGAATCTTATGCATCAACAAGATTAGTTCACGGTTGAGTAATCCTTGTGATTTTTGGTTTTCATTAGATGCAGCTTGTATACGAAAGCAGCGATCGCTTTGACGTTTCAACTTTGGAGATTTCCCTTCCATAAGCACCGTTTGCAGTTCGTATTCTTTAGCTTCGGGATATGGTTCCCAGCAAAGTTGCCAGTAAGTTGACCAGCGAATTAACTCTGCTGGTAATTCTTGGACTTCATCTGACAATGTAGAAACAAGCCCGGTGACTGGAGGTTGTACCGCCTGAGGCTGATTGGAGGTGATATCAGCATTTACGGGGTCTATAAATCCAGGTTGCCCAACCTTCTGTGCAGCTAAAGATGAACCGTCATCAACACTTAGTATCAGTCCAAATATCAAAGTGAACAGCAGAATCAATCGTAGGCATTGTAATAGCACTACTGGCAATCTTTTCAAATTCATCATTATGCAAAAGTTATTTGCTTACCACTCCACAGGTAAAATCAGATTGCCGTTGTCGGCATAGATTGTTCGAGAACGGATCTCCGTTCTGGGAGCCACTGTAGAGTTGAAGACTGCGCTTCTTTGCCCAACTGCTGATCTTTCGCCGATAACTGAGCGGAATATAACAGAGTTAGGCCCTAGACCTACGGCATTACCTACGCTAGTCTCAGGGCCATTAGCAACACCATTGACAACCTGCCTACCGCCATGAACTAGAGCGCGAGGCCCATAACCAATACCATTACCAAGAGTCAAACTAGTGGTTTCTAATGCGTGAAAGACAACATCGTTTGCCATCCCAGCAATTGCCCCGACATTAAAAGGTTGACCCTCATCAGCACGCAGCGAAATTCTATTAGCTAGTTTGTTGTTGAGCGTTGCTAAAGAATCTTGGAAAGTAAGATTACCGATAATGCGGTTACGATAGTTCGGATCACGAGTCACACTCCCACCTATCTGCGGCAGACCTCCGGGGTTAAAAGAAGTGACGGGAGCATAATTAATTCCTGTTACGTTTGTCAAGTCTGCCCTAGCTAAGTCTGTGTAACCTTTGGCAAATGCTTCATTGACTTCAATGATGCCTTGCATTAATGCAACATCGGCTTGTGTCAGGTTTGCCACCTTCCCAAGGGTACCGCTACTAGCTTCTAGGTTGGTTGTGACGTTTTTACCTGGCAAGACAACTTTACCAGCGGGTAAGGTAACACCAGGACCAACCCGCGAGAGAAAGTTGACTACTGTGTTTCTTTCTATAGTTGCACCGTCTATTTCACAGTTGAAGGCGAGAAATGTCTCTGGAACAAGGTTGCTGAACTGAGTATTGGTAACTGGGTCAGTAAAAGGCCCGGTTGAACCTTGAGTACCGATTTTAGCTGCACCTTTGATCGTGGCCATGTGTGCCAAAATCACTCGCGGGCCAATCTCAACTCCCGTTCCCGAAGCTGTAATTTTCACTTGGTCTTGGACATTAGAATCTTCCGCGATGCTAATGGGGGCATTAGTAGCGTTTAACTCGGCAAATGGAGCGACGTAGACTTTTTCGCCCAACGTAATATTTGTGGGATTGGTGATTGTCGCAGTTGGGTCAAGGAAACTAGCGGACGCCGACGGTGCTGTACTTGGGCATATAGGTAGGTTTCCCACAGTTGGATTACACGTTCCTCCAGCGGCTACTGCGGGTTGTATATATATCTGTGTGCTGATGACAAACGCTAGGATAATAGCAGTTAAGGCACTAGAAATTGTGCGAGGTTTGAACATAGAAAGAAAAGTCCTCACAGGTTATGGAATATTTAGCTATGGGATAATCTGCGTTAATGAATGAGAGATATAGCTAGGCGATGGGTAACGTCCCACCGTAGGTGATCACCTATGCTGGGCGGAACGCGATCGCAGGCGTAGAAATTACCAAAAAATTACAATGCAAAAGCCTCAATTTAGACTCTTTTTCTGTTTGGATACCAGACAAAGGATTAACCGCCCCAAAAACCTGCCAAGCTGGAGAATATTTGCAGGATTAATGATAATAAAGAACTCAAAAGCGGAACTGAGATTGTCGTTGTTGCCCCGGCAACTGCATCATTGTAGACAATCTCCCAAGCTTCTGGCCCGCTAGTTGATTGTCCATAGACTTTTGTACTCACGACCAGCGTGAAGCCAAGCACAGTTAGACCAGCTAGTATTGTGCGACGTTTAAACATTATTCCTTGATACCTAATAGTTCGCCAACTTTCTTTGGCAGGATAAACCGAAAAGTTAAAGGAAACAAAGCTTAAACTTTTCGGTTTTTTTGACCTAATAATTGTCAAAAAACCCTAATTAACACTCTATTGTATCGTTACTTGCTACTTTATACTAGAGCTTTTGATATTGATAAAAGTTATGGTGGTTATCAAAATGTTGGTAAAAGGATTACCAAAAAATAAAACACTCAATAAATAGTAATGATAATCATTGTATATAGTGGAGAAAAAACGAGCGATCACTCAATGAGGTTTTGGAGTACATCCGGCATCGAATGTGTTTGGAGAGAGTATTTGCTAAATCTGAACATTATCTGATGATTATCTTGTCACTTTTTGAACATGACATTCATGGATTTTACATTTCGTAGTTTATGAATAATGCCACTGACCTCCAGATACTCTTAGCTCAGTCTCCTATTGGCACTGTGTTACCTGCGATCGCTCAAACTAACCTTCCTAACTGGTGGTTAGCAGGTGGTGCAGTCAGAAATACAGTTTGGAGATCGCTTTTTGGTGATGACTGTCAATTAATGATCAAGGACTTTGATATTGCATTCTTTGATGCCGAGGGAAACCGTTCTCAAGAATTAGCAGCCAAGACAAAGCTCACAGAACAATTTCCTGATTACTTATTTGATGTCAAAAACCAAGCCAGTTTTGCTCGTTGGCGTCAAGGTCGCAGAACATACACCAGCACAGAAGATGGCATCACAGACTGGTTGCACACCGCCACTGCTGTGGGTGTAAGACTAGATGCAAAAGGGCAATGGCAATTTTTTACTCCCTATGGCTTACATGACCTGTTTGCTGGAATTATTCGACCCACGCCAGCACATACTCATGACCCGTGCGCAGAACACAAGGCTGTTGAATTTTTACAAAAATGTCCTTGCTTAAAGCAGGTTTAAATATTTCTTGTTTTAACACAGTTCGGTGGAGGATTTCAGACAGTAATACGAACGCGACTGTGCTGTATTAGAAGTTTTGCAAGAAATATTGTTGCATTTGTATCTGCTATTGACACTCACCGCCCTATAAGTGCGGTGATTCTTGGGCTGAACACTGCCTCCACCAAGTCAACTCAGTTTTGGTCTTACACGCTCATATCTAGTCCGAAACATACCTCTCAATATGCCCCATTTATGCACTACTCCCCAAGCGTAGATTCGGGTATGCCCTACCCTATTTGATTTTTTTCGCGTCCTTGGAGTTTAGACTTATTTGTGCGCCATTGACTGTTAGGAATTTTGAGAGCACGGAGTAGGACGTTAAACCTGTTTCCTCATCGTTCTCACGGTCAGCAACCTATCCACATTGTCTCATAAAAGTCGCCCTAAAAGGGCGAGGTTTTAGACCCAAATTTCTGATCAATTCAGTTTGCACAGGTTGAAAAAGTCAGAAAAAGTCAGAATCTGTTCACTGCAAAGGTAAGAAAAAGCATGACTTTTAAACCAATGAAGTGAATATGCTTTGCACATATTATCTTTAGAACATACGAGTTTGTACATAATAGTGCAAAACATCTACCCTAAGGTAGAAATACGGGTTAAATTTCAAGACTTAATCTACAAATTTAAGTAAAGCCTTTGACTATAGCTCTTAGTGCTACACATCAAATTCTATAAAGCACTATTTTAGTTACAAAATTTCAAACTCAAACTCTAAATTGTGGCTGTTCAAAAAATTGTGAGTGAAATGATCCACAACATTCGTATTGCTCAATTCCAAATTGTAAAAATTCACAACCTCATGCTCAAAATAGGGTCCGGCGTGCCAAGTTCCGACCTCTAACTTGATAAAGCAATTTCCTGGAATGCGAAAAGCTGCGATGTCTTCTAGAGAGGGTTGATCAACATTATTCTTAGGAGGACAAACAGCAATTAACCAGTCTTTCCCTTCTAGTGAACCCAAACACTGAGTGCATTTTACATGGCGAGTAATGGTATGAAATTTCCGCCCTCTATGGTGCAACTGCATAATGTAAAAGCGGGGAATGCCTTTGTCAAGTACTAATTGAGCATCTTCCGCATCAAAAGATTTGCCGTCAATACTTGGAAAAATCACCTGTCCATATCGACGAAAATTTTCTGGCGTTACCCATTGAGCCTGCAATTGTTGTACCGTCTTGGATGTCGTCATATTGCATTCACTTGCTGCACCCATATTATCTTACAGTAACCAGTAAAAGGATTATTCATTTCAACATCTACAATATGGCAGCACACTTTGGTAGGCGTGAATTTCTTTTGTATGGCTCACTCACCTTTGGTACAAGTTTACTGCTGAAGGCTTGCAGTCGCAACTCAACCCCGACAGGTAATAGTGGAGGGTTTAAGATCGCGATCGCGCTGCCTGGAGTTATAAGTGATCAAGCTTGGAATCAATCTGGTTATGAAGGCGTACAACTGGCGAAACAAAAGCTGGGTGCAGAAACCACTCATGTAGAACAAGTCGCACAAGCGGATCAAACTGAAGTCCTTTCAGATTTTGCACGTCGCGGCTATAACCTAGTATTTGCCCACGGGGGACAATTTGATGCTGCCATTCAACAAGTCGCACCCCAGTTTCCCAACACCTTCTTTGTCGGCGTCAATGGTACTGTAAACGGTTCCAATATTGCTGCTTTGCGAATTGACCACTTGCAAGCTAGCTATCTGTGTGGAATTATCGGTGCATCAATGACAAAATCTAATAAATTAGCTTATATTGCAGGACAAGAATTTGAAGCTACTCAACAAGAGTTACGCGGCTTTGAATTAGGAGCAAAATCTGTTAATCCTAAGATTCAAATTAGTTCTACATTCACGGGTGATTGGAATGATGTTGCTAAAGCAAAAGAAGCAACTCAAGCAATAATTTCTTCTGGCGCGGATGTCATCTATCAGTGGCTAGATAACGCTTCTCCTGTTGTTTTAAAAACTGCAAGTGAAAAAGGAGTGTATGCTTTTGGTAACACAAAAGACCAATTAGAAATTGCACCAAAATCAGTTTTAACCAGTGCGGTGAAGAGGCTAGATTTAGCAATAGCTTATTTAGCAGAACTAGCAAAACAAAATAAAATCAAAGGTCAAATTTATGCAATTGGTTTAGAAAAACCAGACATCCTAAATTTAGGAGATTTTGGATCGATGGTTCCTGAAAAAGTTAAACAGAAAGCATTAAGTACAAAACAGGAGATTGTTGCCAAACAAATATCATTTGAAAAATGTAATGAAAATGGTAGAAATACCCGATGCGTTAAAAAATCTACAGTTTAAAATAATAACCACTAATAAATATAGTTTTATTTTATTGCTCTGTGTTCTCAGTGTCTGGTGGTTCAGTATATGTCATATTTACGCTTAGAAGAAATTACAAAGCGTTTTGGCTCATTTATTGCCAATGATAACATTAGCCTCACTATTGACCCAGGAAAAATTCACGCTATTCTAGGCGAAAATGGTGCTGGTAAAACTACTTTAATGAATATTATTAGTGGTCTCTATCAACCTGATAGTGGTCAAATATTCTTGCAAGAAAAACCAGTTAAAATTAATTTTCCTAGTATAGCTATTAAATTGGGTATTGGCATGATACACCAACACTTCATGCTAGTACCTCAGTTATCTGTCACAGAAAATATCATCCTGGGAACATTGAAAAACTGGGGTTTAAATCTGCGTCAGAAACAACAAGAAATAGCTGCTTTATCCGAAGCTTATGGATTAACAGTTGACCCTACAGCCAAAGTGGAAAATCTACCAGTAGGGGCGCAACAGCGAGTAGAAATTCTCAAAGTTCTCTATCGCAAAGCTAAGTTGTTAATTCTTGACGAACCAACAGCAGTGCTAACACCTCCGGAAATAGATTTATTGATGGCTATTTTGCGACAGTTAGCAGCAGATGGACACACTATTATTTTTATTAGCCACAAGTTGGATGAAGTGATGAATCTGTGTGACACAGTCACTGTATTAAGACGGGGAAAGGTAGTAGCAAATACAACGACTAAAGAAGCGACGCCTCAGCAGTTAGCTGCATTGATGGTAGGACGAGAAGTCGCTTTACAGTTGGATAAAACATCTGCTTCACCAGGCAAGGTGGTGTTATCAGCACAGAATTTACAAATAGAGGATGACAGAGGTGTTCTCACTGTTCGTAATGTCTCTTTTGAACTACGAACTGGGGAAATTTTAGGAATTGCGGGTGTCGATGGAAATGGACAACGCGAATTAGCAGATGCAATTACAGGTTTGCGCACAGTGAAACAGGGAAAAATTGAATTGAATCCCTCTGTGCAAGCGGGGAAGGGTAGCGTAGTCGGTTTAGGATATATCCCGGAAGATAGGCAAAAAATGGGTTTAGTGTTGCAATTTAATATTGCTCAAAATCTGATTTTGAAAGCTTTTAAAAATTTGCCGTTTTGTCGTCGCTTTTTGTTACAACCAGAAGCAATAAGGAATAACGCTTACTCTGCAACGCAAGAGTTTGATATCCGGGCGACAACTGAAGATGTCAAAGTCAGTCAGTTATCAGGAGGAAATCAACAAAAGGTAGTGCTGGCGCGGGAACTAGCACGAAACCCAATGTTAGTGGTGGCGATGCAACCAACGCGGGGGTTGGATGTGGGGGCGACGGAAGCAGTACAGCGACGTTTGTTAGCCCAACGCGATCGCGGTGCAGCTATCCTCTACATTTCCACCGAATTGGAGGAAGTGATGGCAATGAGCGATCGCATTGCGGTGATGTATCGAGGTGAGTTTGTGAGTGTTTTGGATGCAAGGACAGCGACGGTGGAACAAATTGGGTTTTTAATGGGTGGAGGGAGAAAAGCATCGAGCACATAGACGAAGTGAGCGAAGTTCCGAATTTATTTTATGTATAATTTATACTTATAAGCAATATTACTTATTTATATATTTTTGAAGTTCTATTTGCAGACTCTAAAGGATATTCTAAAAACTATATGTCATAGATTCATGACATATTTGAAGTTGCTAATATTTTTTCAATTTGGATTGATGATTCTATGCAAATCTTGTGTTCATAAAACGCTGATTTGTAGGCTTTAACAAACTTGAGGTATTTCCTTGTTCACTGAGCTTGTCCTTGCTTCCCTTGTTCATTCGTAAATGTGAGGGTTGGCTAGGGCAGGATTGTGCAGGCAAGTATCCCGACTTGGTGCCTGTTAGTATTGTTGCGATGGAGAATTATGAAAAGCTATTTACCCAAAGGGCGAATTAATGACACCTATCTATCCAGGTTGAATTACAAAAACTTTCAGTTGAAGTTGAATACTTACTGGCTTAAAATACGCGGAACTAGGCGTTCAGTGACTCTAGAAAAACCTCATCATAGACATATCTTTTGGAGTTGGCTCGGTAGTTTCCTGGGTATATCAGCAACGGCTTACCTCTCAGTGAAAACTAATTCTCCTCTGCTGATGGCTCCCTTTGGTGCCACCAGCGTATTAATCTTTGGTGTACCTGACAGTCCCTTGGCTCAACCCCGTAATGTGATTGGCGGTAATTTCGTGGCTGCTCTGGTCAGCCTGACTATTCTGCATCTTTTTGGTTCAGAGCCTTGGACTATGGGCATGGCTGTCGCTACTGCCATTGGGATGATGCAACTGACCGGAACTCTACATCCTCCTTCGGGAGCAGTTGCATTAGTTGTGATGATGACGAAAGCACCTTGGCAATTTCTGCTAACCCCTGCACTTGAAGGTTCTCTGATTCTGGTACTTTGCGCTGTGGTTTTCAATAATCTTGCTCAAGAGAGAGCTTATCCCAGGTACTGGCTGTAAGCTTATTCACGGAACGACTAACGCCAATACTGCTGGTGTATATTGAAGTCATAACGACATCACTACTGGCTATATTCACTACTAAGGTGAGATATTGCCTGTTTAATCCACTCTTCTACATAAGCGTCTTTGGGTAGTCCAATGTCTTCACTGACCACGTGTAAGGCATGGCTCACCTCATTCGCAGTGTACCCAAGTGCTAAGAGGGTCATTTGTACTTCTTCCAAAATTCCTGGTGCAGGACCGCCTGTCGCAACAAAAAATCCTGCTGTCTTACGCCACTCTACTAACTTGCTTTTTAGCTCTAGACAGATGCGTTCTGCGGTTTTTTTGCCAACACCAGGAGATTGAATGAGTAATTGAAGATTTCCTGCAATAATCGCCTGCACTAGATCTGGTAGTTCCAAAGTGTCTAACAGGGCGATCGCCAAAGCAGCACCAACACCACTGACACTTAACAAATGGCGAAACACATCTCGTTCCCCAGGTGAACCAAAGCCGTAAAGCAATGGTATTTCTTCTCGAATTTGGTAATGGGTAAAAATTTGCACTTCGCATCCAGAGTCTGGCAACTGCTGTGCTAACCGTGCAGGAACTTGCAAATCATACCCCATACCATTCACTTCCAAGGTCAGAGTATAGCGATGACCATTATTGTTTTGGATACCAGCAACGATTCCTTTGAGATAACTAATCATTATAAGAAACCAAAATGTTTTAAGCCTTCCAGTATTCCACCAGCACAAAAATTTGTTGCCAGGTAACGGGAGTCAGCAGGATGTTCATTATGCCATTGAAGTAACTCTGGACGAGCATTGCCGACAATAATTCCTCTTGCGACCCCAACAGCGAATAAAGCAATATCATTACCAGAATCGCCACAAACAACCGTTTGCTCTGCTACAAATTTCCATTTTTGGCGGAGAAACTGTACTGCCTGTCCTTTATCGCTGCGACGAGGAACAATGTCAAGATCTATACCGCTACTATAGATTAACTTTACATCTAAACCAGATTCTTGTAACTCTAATTCAAGTTGCGGTAGAATCCTTTCTGCTGCCTCCTGTTGAAGTAAAAAACTCACCTTGAAGGGACGCTGTTCGGAGTCGGGTTGCGGAACTAACTCAGGAAAGTGAGTTGTTTTTGCAACCACAACATCACGGTTCCAACCAGATGAAAGTTTTTCTGACCATTCTGAATCAGGAGTGCCAGTACCGTCAAGATAAATCTCTGTTCCTACAGATAGAATTAGGGCATCTGGTTCTAAAAGATTTTTTGCGTTTTTAAGTTCTTGGTAAAGAATGGGCGATCGCCCTGTCGCATAAACAATCTTGGTGCCATGTTCTTGGCGTGTTTGCTGCAAGCGATCGTTCAATCTAGAGAGTGCGTTGTCATCGCCAACGAGGGTATTGTCTAAATCAGTTACGAACAGGAATTTAGCCACAGCAACCTCTTCATTTTAGCTTCACCACCAAAAAGTTTATGCTGATTTGGCACCAATGTTATCTATTTCCATATGAGTATAGGCTAACTGAACAGTTGTGCTAAAACCGAGATCGGACAAATTGCAACAGTTTCCTATCGCTGAATTTAATATATTCAGAGAATTTTGAAAACACATCAGCCCTTGAGATCCTAAAAAAATCCATGCAACACCGGAGTCTTTTGGAGTGGCGACCATCTTTAAGTTCTTACATGGCAAAGCTTTCAAGCTCAATCCTCTCCACAGCCTCAGAACCCGGTTAGGGCTTGCGATTGGCACTATTGCCTTTGTGCTGTCAATCTTAGCAAGTCTGATTGTCGGACACACCACTAGCGAACAGGTCAAAGTCGATGTTGGTCAGTCGCTAGCCCAGATAGCTTACCAAATGGCTGATAAGTTGGACCGGGGGATGTTTGAGCGTTATCGCGATATTCAAATTCTCAGCACACTGGATGCTATGCGGAATCCAGACGCTTCTGCTTCACAGCAGCGTGCACTTTTAGACAAATTACAAAGTACTTATACTGATTACGCTTGGATAGGTTTGACTAATCACAAAGGTATTGTTCAAGCGAGTACAGGAAAATTATTGGAAGGTAAGGACGTTTCGCAAAGACCATGGTTTATTCATGGGCGAAAGGCAAGTTATGTCGGTGATGTACATGAGGCTGTCAAACTTGCGAAATTGCTACCCAATTCGACGAACGAACCACTACGTTTTGTAGATATCGCAGTTCCTGTGATAGATCTTCAAGGTCATCCCCAGGGTGTTTTGGGTGCTCATTTAAGCTGGATATGGTCTCGGGAGGTTGAAAAGTCACTGTTAGGTTCACTCAAAGAACGCAACAAAGAAATTTTTGTTCTCAGTCAGAATGGCAATGTTTTGCTAGCCCCTGCCGAGTTCACTGCTGTCAATTCTCTATTTCTCAAGAGTGTGAAAGCAGCGCAACGTGGGATAAATAGCTACCTGATTGAGACTTGGTCTGATGGAGAGACTTATTTGACTGGCTATGCTCAAAGTGTGGGTTATCGGAATTACCCTGGACTGGGATGGTTGATACTCGTACGGCAAAAAACTGATGTCGCATTTGCTCCAGTATGGAATCTACAGCAGCAGATCTTGACTGGCAATATGATATTGGGTGGATTGTTTGCTGTTTTGGGTTGGCTTGTGACAGCAGCAATTACCAATCCCATGTTGGCGATCGCCAAAGCCGCCACGCATATCCGTCAAGGCAATAAACAAGTGAAAATTCCTGTCCTGCAAGGTCAAGATGAAATTGCCAACCTTTCTAAATCTCTCAGCCAACTTGTTTCTACTTTAACCCAGCAGGAAAAAGACCTCAAAGCCAGTAATACCCAGTTGCAGCTAGAACTCACTTCTAAACTGGTGGCGCAGGAAATGCTTCGACAAAGCGAAGAGAAATTTCGTCAATTAGCAGAAAATATACAAGAAGTTTTTTGGCTTCAAGACTTCAAAAGCCATGAAATTATCTACATCAGTCCTGCATACGAGCAAATTTGGCAACGCAGTTGTGAGAGTTGGTATGCCGATCCTAATTCCTGGTTGGAAGCTATTCATCCAGAGGATAGAGAACGCGTCATCACTAATATTGAGCAAAACACTTATAGCGCCTACCAAAATGAATATAGAATTGTGCAGCCAGATGGTTCTATACGTTGGATTTGGGATAGTAGTTTTCCGGTGTACAACAATCTTGGAGAAGTCTATCGCCGAGTTGGAATTGCCCAAGATATCACTGAGCGCAAACTTGCCGAAGAAACACGTTTAGCATTAGAAAAAGAAAGAGAAATTAGTAAACTAAAATCCGATTTTATCACCATTGCCTCTCATGAATTCCGAACACCACTGACAACTATTTTATTATCTTGTGAGTTGCTGCAAAACTATGGTGACCAATTACCTTATGATAAGAAAAAGCGACATTTTGACAAAATTAAATCAAGCATTAAAAATTTAAATCAGATATTAGAAGATGTTTTAATTATCGGAAAAACAGAAGCTGGAAAACTTGAGTTTGAGCCAACTCACATAGACTTAATCAGTTTTTGTATAGATTTAGTCGAACAGTTACAGATGAGCGCAGGCGAAAATTACTATATTAACTTTGTTGAGCAGTGCACCTATGGTTGCCAAAGAGAAGACCTACCTTTAATGGATGAAAAACTTCTCCGGCATATACTGACCAATTTACTATCAAATGCTATTAAATATTCTCCACAAGGAGGCAATATTCAATTTGAACTTATTTGTGAGCCAAAAAGTGTTATCTTTCGCATTCAAGATGAAGGTATTGGTATTCCAGAAGAAGACCAAAAAAAGCTATTCACCTCCTTTTTTAGAAGTAGTAACATAGGCAATCTTCCGGGAACTGGGCTAGGATTAACTATTGTCAAAAATGCAGTTGAATTGCATGGAGGACAAATTACAGTTGAAAGTCAGGTAGGTGTGGGTACAACATTTACCGTTGTACTACCACTGGTTGACACATTTGCAGTGGAGAAAACCTTTAATCGGTAGTCGTTATCTCGCGTTGCATATTTGCAGTGGGGAAAGATTCATGCAAGAGTTCTAATAAGTAGGATGTGTTACGGCTATGTAAAGATTGGAACTTTGAGAAACTGAGAACTTGCCGTAACGCATCGCATTGATTGGTGCCGTACTCTCGTTAATGCACCCTACGGAAAGCTTCTGATACTCAACGATGAGCTTTTAACACTCAATGACAAGGTTCAAATACTCAGCAACGAGGCTTCAATACTCGATAATGAAATTTTATGACTCAGCGTCGAGATGTCAACACTCGACAACGAGGTTCTGAGACTCGCCAACGAGATGTTAACACTCAACGCTGAGTCTCAAACACTCACTGACGAGATATAACCACTCAACACCGAGTTGTAAATTCTCACCCACGAGGAAATTACCGAGATTAGGATAGAGAAAAGTCTCTCACCGCTAAAATAACACCCCTTTTACCTCAATTTGACTAACAAATGTAGGATGGGTTAGCGAAGCGTAACCCATGCTTTCCTTTGTTTTACGAACGGCAGTATGCTCGTTCTGCTAATGTGACATCTAGCACAAATGGATTGTCATTCCCCTGGAATTTGGCGATCGCATGACTACGCTCAATTTCAGCTGTGTCTGGAGGGTCTTGCTGGTTCCATTTACACAAGGTCTGACGCTGATTCTTAAAGTAATTGGGGTCTATTGCGTCAGCTTGGTTACGATAAATAGTATGGAAGTAAAACATTGCCCTAGCAATATCCCCTTTCACTTTCTCTCTAGGCTCAAATCTAGAGAATGCTGATTCGCTAAATTCGTCAATTCCACTAGTAGGAATTGATGTTAACTTAGCATCATTTCGATACCATTTCTCAGTACTTGTGTCGGCTATATCGTCGAAGGGTTTATTGCCGCGATCGCTATTAATATCTTCTCGGGCGGGAAAGAGATGGTGAAGGTCGCTTCGGGCATTACCCTTGTTAGCTCCTTTACTTTGTGGCCAAATATGCTCGGTATTGAGTCCTAGTTTGTCAGCTTCCTGACTAGGATCACCATTGCCAGTTAAACGAATTTGGTAACTGGCATAAATGTCTGTCACAGTACCTGCTTTGTTGTCAATAACACCAAACATTTCGTCTCTTGCCCGGTCATAGTCCAAACTTTTGCTCGGTGTAAACTCCTTCGCTAGTTCCTTAACCAAAGCTGAGTCGGATAACTCAGGCAATAAAGTTGCTGAATCAGTTGCAGCAGTAGGTTGAATGACGGGACTGCTTGAGGAAGCGGTGGACGCTTCAAGAGGCAATGTAAACGCCGCAAGAACGGGATCGTGGTCACTCACGGGTCTGCTGAAGCCAACGTTGACGTGCACAATGTCAATCTCAGGCTGAGCAACAGCAGAAAGATTTTTACTTACCAACAAATGGTCAATTAATTGACGACTTCCTCTAAAATCGAAAGTATAGCGATCGCCAACAGGTAAACGTTCTGTCAGATTCTCAAGAATGTTTCCCTCTAAAGTCTTCAAAGGTGGGGAATCTGGTAAATCGTTCAGGTCACCTAGTACAATGACGTTGGCATCAGGGCCAACCTGTAATAATTGCGCTATAAATTGATTAACAATTTGGGCTTGCTTCTCGCGTTTAGGGTTGTCTGACGGACCTCCTTTCTTGGAAACAAAATGATTCGCAACGAGGAACAACTTTTGGTCGTTAAATAAAAATTCTGCCGCAAGTGGCTTACGACTGTCACTGAAAGCATTATTTGTGGGATCAATACGACCTGGATTCAGGGAGAGATCAGGACCATCTGGACCTTGAAGAATCGCCACAGCATCTGATGGACCACCTCTTCTGGGTAATTTAACCAAGCTTATCCGACTAGGTCGAAACAAGAAACCGACACGGATATTACCTCCAGGTTCTCCACCATCTTGATCATCGATGGGCGCAATGTCAACAAAGTCGTATGCTGGACCACTAATATTTTCGATAGCAGCAATCAGTTTTTGGTAGGTCTGGTTTGCTTGAACAACATCATCATTGGTTGGACCGTTGTTATCCTGAACTTCAATTAAACTGATGACGTCAGGCGCTTTCAAATTATTGACAATAATTTTAGCAATATTATCAAAGCGTCGGTCTCTGGGATCTAAATTCTCAACATTGAAAGTTGCAATGGTCAGGACATCTTGTGAATTTTTGAGAGACGTTGTTTCACGTTCCTCAACTTGAGGTGTAGGAGTTGGCAATTGAGCTATTGGACTCGCTTGTAGCGGACTCATCCATGCAAAGAAAATAAGAGCAATGCTAAGTACTAGCAATTTGATGAATTTCATTCTCTCCTCCAATGAAGGCATTTTTTAGATTAGTCGTCTTCCTCTTGAATTTGTGTTTGGTCAAGATATCTTGAGCCAAAGTAAAAGAGAGTTATTGCACCCATCAGAGTCGATAGAATTATATGACGGCTTACAGCAACATATGTTGCCATTAGCCCTTTTGGCACTTCACATCAGTCCAAATACGTTACATAAACAATTTGTTCAAGTGCTAAATAATAAGTCAGCACATAGGACAATTGCTTCCAAGTGGCTCAAATTACAATGCTATTTGCCTTATCCTTAAAAGTGTATGACGTCTATGCCTACACGACATGCAATTAATATTCCGGAAAAGAGGTTTAACGGCTTTTGCTACTACAATATAATTGTGTTCCTTAACACAATTGCTTAAAGAAAAATAGGTTCTATTGACTTTTTTTGTTCAAGTAATTTGGAATCTGGCTTACTCCGAATGTACTCTTGGCAAGTTGTACAAGCCGTTTTCTCTATACCAGTTAGAGGATTCTTGAAAATATTTAATATTTACTTTATAAAGTAATAGAACTCTTGCACGAATATTTTCTGTAGGGGAATTAGAGAGTAAAGCACCGCAACAAATCTCAGAAGATGCGTTACGGGCTTCGTCCTAACACATCCTACAAATCTTTTATAGCATTCATGCAAGAGGTCTAATTTCTAATACTATTGTTCAGCGCATACCTATCTCTGCGTCCGATTTCCTAAACTTCTGTCCCCAGTTTTGGACTCCTGGTACTCCTGGAGAACAATTTGGTGATTACCGCGATCGCAGTTTTGTTTTCTTTGGTGGTACTCCCCTCCGCAATTATTCATCCTTCAAAGTTTCAATTAACAAATCTACCTTTTGCTGTCGCTCCTGCAAAAAACTCTCACACTGACGCAAAGACTCAACTGCTGCTGCAAATTGGTCAAACACCTCTTGTAATTCCAAATCACCCGCCTCAATACGAGCAATAATTCTCTCTATTTCAGCGACCTTAGCTTCATAACTCCAACCTTGATTCATAAAGACTTTCTGCGTCCTCTGCGTCTGTTTGGTCTGTTACTCTCTCACTTCGGTTACCTTCACCGCAACCTCACCCTGACTTAACTGAACTAACAACTCATCCCCCACATTCAACTCAGCAGCAGAACGAGCAATTGCACCATTTTGCTGACGCATCACCGCATAACCACGCTGCAAAACAGCTTTGGGATCAAGAGTTGCCAACTTTTGACGTAACATCTCTACGTGCTGGTTTGCTTGTTGCAATTGTGCTGTTGTTGCACGTACCAATTTTTGGCGCTTCCAACTGATTTGTTGTATTTCCTGCTCCACTTGTCTGTCTAACCGCAAGCGTCGCAGGCGGTTTCGCATTTCTTCGAGTCGGTTTTGTGCCGTTTCCAAAGAAAAACGTACGCTTTGGTGCAAAGCAACAATTCGCTGCTGATGCTGAGTATACAACTCATCCAGTGCTGGCACAACCAGTTCAGCGGCTGCTGTGGGTGTATGCACCGAAGCATCTGCCACTAAATCTACCAAAGACTCATCCCTTTGATGACCAATACCGGTAATCACTGGTATGGAACAACAAGCAACTGCTCGCACCACCCGTTCATCATTAAAGCAAGCTAATTCCTCAACAGCACCGCCGCCTCGTGACAAAATGAGCACCTCGGCGCGTCCATCCTGTTCCACCCGTTGAATGGCATTGACTATAGACTCTGGTGCTTGCTCACCCTGTACTGTAGCTGGAGCAAAGATAACGTATAAACCTGGATACCTCTTCTTAAGTGTCTTTTGAATATCACCCCAAGCCGCAGCAGTGGATGAAGTGACAACGGCGATCGCCTGGGGATGACGCGGTAGCGATCGCTTTCTTTGTGGATCAAATAACCCTTCCGCCTCCAACCGTTTTCGCAGTTGTTGCTGGCGTAGCGCTTGCAAACCAACACCAGCTGGCAAGGCTTGCCAAACAGAAAGTTGATACTCTCCGCGTTCTCGGTAGATTTTTAGACTTCCTAAGACTATTAACTGCTCACCCCGAACGGGTATCTGTGCCAGTTTTGCCAACTGGCTATTCCATACGACACACTTAATTGCCGCATTATCATCTGGATCTTGCAACGTGAAAAATAAACCACTGCGATGCTGGCTAGAGCTAGAAACTTCTCCAGTCACCCACACCCGTCGCAATTCTTCATCTTGTTCCAGTAAAAAGCGGATGTAGTCAGTTAACCCAGCTACTGAAAGCGCTGTTTCGAGAATGAGAGAGTCAGGATAGTCAGCAGTCATCAAACCCTAAATAAGTGGGGATTAAAAACCTATGCAAATCCTAGCAAATTATTGTTATCCAAAATTTTGGGTCTAAAACCCCGTCCTTGTAGGAACGAAAAACTAGGATGCAGATTGTTCAGCATGAAACAGCTTGTTCAAGCTCTGTTCGAGATCTGCTAATAAAGCGTCTACATCTTTACCAATTTGTTCATGACAAGCTGGTGGTGCAAGCTCTGGTTGAAAGTAAATTAACTTGACTTGGTCTTTGCCGATTCCTATCATCAGAACTTCCACTTCAGGGTTATGATGCTTTACAAGCCCTAAAATTTCCTGTAGTCTGTTTTCGACTCTGTCATTGAGTTTTTCAATAGCTTCTTTTGGACAATAGACAAAGTGAGGTGTTGGCTGCAAATCAATACCAATCGCACCCTTGCTGTCACCATTTTCTAACCACAAACCCCAAGACAGTGCTGCTAATTCTTGTCGATTTTCTTTAACGAATTTATCTAACTGGTGGCGCCACTGGTTGTCTGGTGATTCAGGTTGGGTAGGAGCAAATATCATAACTAATTTCAATTCTTGAGTTTGTAATCAGAGTTAATGGACTTCTAGCAAAAATCCGAGCCATAAATTTATTATCATAAATTTGACTTTTGTAAGAAGTTTAATATTTGTGATGAAAAAAATAATCTTATTTTGATTTTTCCAGCGGTCTAAGAACCGTTCTTTTTATTTTATCACTCTCAATAGTCGTGAACGTTTTGCTGATGATCGCCAGCATGGGTCTTATTGCAAAAATCTGAGTCAAACCATTGCTGCATAGGGGCTTGAGTGAACGTTTTTCCAATACAGTTAAGAGCGATCGCCTGCTCCCACGTTGAGCCGTCGAGCTCACGTTAAACTAGCGATCGCTTCTACTAATTCTTCGAGATCTACTGGTTTGGATAAATGTCTTTGAAAACCTGCTGCGAGAGCTTGTTTTTGATTAGATTCTCCAGCATAAGCTGTGAGTGCGATCGCTCTGATCTGTCCGCCTTGTTCTTTTGGCAAAGTTCTTACCTGACGGATGAGCGTATATCCGTCCATCTCTGGCATGGCAATATCACATACCAGAATATTTGGCTGAGATTGTTTTAATATCTTTAATGCCTCACGGGCAGATGCTGCGGCTGTCACTTGTGCACCATACTGCTGAATTGTGAACACCAGTAGTTCTCGTGTATCTTGCTCATCCTCAACTATCAGCACCCGCACGCCGCATAAATTTAACGAGTTTTTAGGTAAATTTTTATTTTGATTTGGTTGTAGAACTGTAGTGATGAGCGGTAATTTAACTGTAAATATGGCTCCTTGGTCTTCTCCGGGACTATCGGCATGAACTGTGCCACCGTGCATTTCTACAATGTGTCGGACAATTGCTAATCCTAATCCCAAGCCGCCAAACTTGCGTGTTGCGGCACTATCGGCTTGACGGAATGTTTCAAACACGTAAGGTAGAAACTCTGGTGTAATACCCTTGCCTGTATCACTGACTTGAATCTGGACATAGTTAGGGGTAAACTCAAGCTTGACTTTTATCTCGCCGCCAGTTGGAGTAAACTTCACCGCATTAGAAAGCAAATTCCACACCACCTGTTGCAGGCGACTAGCATCACCCATAAAAGGCTGGACATCTGTTGCTATCTCAGTGTGAATCTCAATCGATTTAGCTTCTGCTGCTAAAGCGACTGTTTCTTTGGCAGCTGCAATAGTTGCAGCTAAATCAATCTGAGAAATATTCAGCCTTAATTTGCCTTGCAGAATGCGGGAAACATCTAATAAATCACCGATGAGTTGCGTTTGTAATTTTGCATTGCGTTCGATTGTTTCTAAAGCGATCGCTTTTTTTTCCTCATCTAATTGGCGAGTCCGCAGCAATTTTATCCAACCAAGTATCGGATTGAGCGGCGTTCGCAATTCATGAGACAACACCGCCAAAAATTCATCTTTAATACGGTTGGCGTTTTCGGCTGCTTCTCGTGCGGCTTGTTCGCGTCGCAGTAATTCTTCGCGTTCTTCTTCAGCACGCAGGCGGGAAGTCACATCAATTGCGACTCCTCCCACCAGAGATTGTCCAGATAAATGAGCAATGGGGAATTTATAAACGAGGAAATCGCCTATTGTGCCATCCACACGAGGTGCCATTTCAATTGTCTCTAGAACTTGATTAGTTTTAGCCACTGTTTGGATATTGTTTAAGAATTGTGTGGCAATCTCAATATCAAACAGTTCAAATACAGTTTTGCCGATCGCATCTTGAGTAAATAGCTGAAAAGTCTTTACATAAGTTGGGCTAAGGTAAATCATTTGACCATCTGCATCTGTAATCCAAGCAGCAGCAGGACTATGTGCCATAAATGCCGCAAAGCGTTCTTCACTTTCCCGCCGCACTTCTTCGGCTTGCTTGCGCTCGCTAATATCACGAGATACAGCAATCACACCTGCAATTGTTTGCTCAGGATTGTATAGGGGAGCCAAAATATATTCGTAACAATGCACTCCATCAGCAGCATGATACTCAGTCTCTGCCCTAATAGGTTGCCCCGTTGTCATCACTGTTTCTCGTTGGGTGTCTAACCGACGCATCGTAGCAAACATTTCTGGGGCAAAATCAAGTTCTTGCCAAGTCTTACCTACAATTTCCTCTGGCTTCCAACCTAAAACGGTAGCACCGCCTTCACTAACATATTGATAACGACCATCCTGATCAAAAATATAGATATGATCCACCGATGCAGAGAGAATCGCATTTAAGATATTGGCTTGGTGTTGCACCTGGCTCATCAAATGACGTGTGCGTTCTTCTGTCTGCTTGCGTTCAGTAATATCTAAAAATGCGGCTACTGCACCTCTGGGATGACCCTGCTCATCAAGTAGGGGAGCAGCATAACCAAATAAATTCAATATATTGCCATCACCTCGGACAATATCAACTTCTGTGCCTTTGACTTCTGTGTTATGAATGGCTGCATAGCGTAGTGGATATTCCTCTGGTGAAAGTTCCTTTCCCTCCCGCAAAATTTTGTAAGATGGACGTGGGGCATCAACGGGAGTATAGGAAACATTAACTTCAGGCAAGATACCTAAAATCTCAGAAAATGCTGGGTTAGATTTTACCTCCTGAAATTCCATATCTTCTGTAATGAGAATTCCAATGGGAATTAACTCAAATAAAGTTTGCATATTTTGGCTCAGAGAAGCGATCGCCATCTCCCGTGCTTCCAGTGCTGCTGCCATTTCGTCAATTGCTTGCGCCAGTTGACCAAGTTCTCCCGATACATGAGAAAGTTCAGTACGTGTGTTGAGTTGACCACTACCCAAGGTCTTGGCTGTTTGCACCAAAAATTTTATTTGTTGGAGAAAAAAGACATCTCCACCGACCCAAGCAGCAATAATCGCCAAAAAAGTCACTGCACCTAGACTAATTAAGTTTCTGACTAATAAACTGTTAGCATCAGTAAGAACCTCAGACTTTGGAATACCAACCCTGATATATCCATCCGGGTTGAGTGGATTATCGCCTAATGGGACAAAAGCAAAAATTCGCTGCACACCATCAAGGCTAGTTACTTCATCGATACCCTCACCCTGAGCGATTTTCATTTTCCTCAGAGCATCCGGCGGTAAAGATTTGCCTACCCAAGTTTGCGTATTGGGATAGCGGACTAAAAGTGTTCCTGTTTGGTCAACTACACTCAGCACCGAGCCTTTGGGCATTTTTACTTGCACCGCCAACTGATTTAACTGAGCTAAATCAAGCGCAGCTACAACTACAGTTTGCACTCGCCCTGCCTTGTCTAAAATTGGGTAAGCGAAATTTAGGGTAGCTTTTTTAGCAACGCGACCTATTTGATACTCACCAACTGCAAATTTCCGGGTTTGCAAAGCACGTTGGAAATAACTGCGGTCTGTTGCATTCGCCAAGCCAGAGTAGGGAATCGCAGTACAAATCGCGTTTCCTTGAGCATCAAGTACAGCAAAATTAGCGTAAGCTGAATGTTGTTTGAGGATATCAGTCAGCAATTGATGACACTCTGCTGAATTTCCCTGACGGACAACTGGCATCTGTGCCAATATTATCAGCAGTTGACGAGCTCCTTCTATAACCTGCTTTTGGTTATTAGCCGCCAATCTCGCCAGCCGTAGTACCTGTTCTCGTGCCTCTACTGTAGCGGTACGCCGTTGTTCGGAAGCAGTGTAAAGAATTAATCCTAGTGCTGGAACAATAGCTAAAAGGACGAGAGATACTAAGCGAATGCGAAGTGTACTGTTTAACCCAGAGCGCATTATGATTTAGTTTGGCTTTCTATACATAATTTTGAACCAAAATCTAAAATCCAAAATTGTTAGAACTGACCCAGTGAGAAGAAAAATTAAGGCTTGGGACAAGGGGTGTAGGTAAGAAACACTTTCACACTCTTATAACCTTACACCCAATCTTGGTGGACACCAAGATATCTGCAAAATAGAACATATTGTAAATTTATCTTAAGTAAACTTACGAATTCTTGATATAAGTCAGTTTCAGCTACAAGCTGAATCAATATTTAGTTTGTGCAATTCTATTAGATTTTTGCTCTTCGCGCAAAAACATCCCTTTTTTTTGATTCTTTAGGGATTTTAGCCAAAATACTTGTTCAAACTTGCTGAGGCGCTAAGTGACTCTTAACGCCTGGGAGGGAAATCTACTTCAAACCTGACTGCACACGCCACAGACTGGCATAAACTCCGTTTTTCTCCAACAGTTCTTCGTGTGTTCCTGACTCCACAAATTGTCCGTATTCCATGACATAAATGCGATTAGCATTGCGGATTGTGGAAAGACGGTGTGCGATCGCGATTGTTGTCCGATTTACGGTGATATGTTCTAGCGATCGTTGAATTGCTGCCTCTGTCTCATTATCTACTGCTGATGTCGCTTCATCTAAAATCAAAATCGGTGGATTCTTTAAGATGGCGCGAGCAATAGCAATCCGCTGTCGTTGTCCACCAGATAATTTTTGTCCCCGTTCACCTACAATCGTTTCATATCCTTGAGGCAGTCGCACAATAAATTCGTGTGCCTCAGCGACTTTAGCGGCTTTGATGATGTCATCATCAGCAACCTCAAAACTGCCATAAGCAATGTTTTCTGCTACACTACCATGAAATAGGAAAACATCCTGACTGACCAAACCAATGCAACGGCGCAAATCACGCAGATTCAACTGTTGTATGTCAATGCCATCAAGGGTAATTGTTCCTGATTGTACTTCATACAATCGCAAGAGAAGTTTCACCAAAGTGCTTTTTCCAGAACCAGTAGAACCAACAATGGCAATTGTTTTCCCTGCTGGAATATGCAAAGACAGATTTTGAACGACTGGTAGTCTATCTTTATAGGCAAAAGTGACATTTGCGAATTCCACCTCACCACGTACTTGAGCAACAGGTAAATGTACATCTCCCGTATGAATAGCAATAGGAGTATCTAACAAATCCATCACTCGATTCGTGGAAGCCATGGCTCGTTGATATTGGTCAAAAGTTTCACCTAATCTGGTTAAGGGCCAGAGTAACCGTTGGATGAGGAATACCAATACACTGTATGTACCCACAGACATTTTACCATTGACGGCTGCGATACCACCAAACAGCAATAAGGCTGTAAACCCCACCAAAATCAACATCCGGATCAGGGGAATAAATGCTGCTGAAAGTTTAATTGCTCGATTGTTACTGCGACGATATGCCTCACTTTCTTGTGCTAAACGGGAAATTTCGTAATCTTCCGAGGTGAAACTTTTAATAGTAGTAATACCGCTTAAATTATTCGCCAGACGCGAGTTAAGAAGACCAACCTTTTCTCGAACATCAGCATAGCGAGGTGCTAGTAAATCTTGAAAAGCCAACGAACCCCAAATAATAAACGGTATCGGTAACATTGACATCCAAGCAACACTCGGAGCCAAAATAAAGAAAGCACCACCGATAATCACTACCGTTGTGACAACTTGGAGAATATCATTTGCTCCTACATCTAAAAAACGTTCTAGTTGATTGATATCATCGCTCAGGATGGACATCAAACCGCCTGTACTACGTTCTTCAAAATATCCGAGTTCCAACTCCTGCAAATGTTCATAAGCATCGAGACGTAAATCATGCTGAATGTCTTGTGCTAAATTGCGCCAAAGCTTTGCGTAAGCATATTCAAAAATTGATTCTAATATCCAGATGATGACAGTCAGGAACGAAAGAATGAAAAATTGCCAAAAAATATCTTTCACTCCCAACTGAGCAATGATAGAATCTTGCTGCTTTACAACCACATCCACCGCGATGCCAATTAACCCTGGTGGTGCCAAGTCAAAAAGCTTATTGAGGATAGAACAGATCGTCGCTTGCCAAATTTGTTTGCGATACTGGTGTCCATAGTCAAAGAGCCGCACGAGGGGATGACTTGGAGGTAATATCTGATGATCACCTGCTACGCGTGTCTGTTTTCTTGAAACCCGATGAGATTTGGATACCTTAACCACAGTCGTTTGTAGATGCGTGAATTTGAAATATTACCACGATTACAGCGCTGATGTATCACCATTAAGAGGAGTTGTCTAAAAACGAAAAAGGAGATAAAGAGTTGAAAAATCAGCAATTAGGGAATTGGCAAACCATAGTAGCAGGAATTACAGCAGCAGTACTTATTATTATTAGCCTTAATTCCTTTATTATTATAAATCCGGGGCAAGCAGGAGTACTTAGTATCTTGGGGAAAGCTAGAGATGGAGCTTTGGTAGAAGGTATCCATGTGATACCACCTTTTATCTCAGTAGTAGATGTGTATGATTTAACAGTGCAAAAATTTGAGGTTCCAGCAGAAAGTTCAACCAAAGATTTGCAAACTTTAACCGCAAGATTTGCTATCAACTTTCGCATCGATCCGACGCAGGTTGTTGACATAAGAAGGAAACAAGGAACTCTCGCAAATATTGTCAATAAAATTATTGCACCCCAAACCCAGGAATCATTTAAAATTGCAGCAGCTAGAAGAACAGTTGAGGAAGCAATTACTCAAAGAAGTGAGTTAAAGGAAGACTTTGATGCAGCCCTAGGGCAACGCCTAGATAAATATGGAATAATTGTATTAGATACAAGCGTGATTGACTTAACATTTTCTCCAGAATTTGCTAGAGCAGTTGAAGAAAAGCAAATCGCTGAGCAAAGGGCACAAAGAGCTGTTTATGTAGCACGAGAAGCTGAACAAGAAGCCCAAGCAGATATAAATCGCGCTAAAGGAAAAGCAGAAGCTCAAAGACTTCTAGCTGAAACTTTGAAGGCTCAAGGTGGACAGTTGGTTCTACAAAAGGAAGCGATCGAAGCTTGGAAGAGTGGCGGTGCTCAGATGCCAAAAGTCTTCATTATGGGTAATGATACAAGAAGCAGTGTACCATTTCTTTTCAACTTAGGTAATATGCCAGATTAATCCGAATTTGAAATTTTATGTAGGGCGTCTGCCCTACTCAAGTAGATAGTAAACATTCAGAAATAATAAATACATTTATGTCAAACAATAATCAGAGCAATCTCACCATTCAAGAAGCCAAAAAAATTCTTAATAAATTCAACTGTATAGACATTCCTCCTAAACTCAAGCCATCAGAGAAGGCATTAATTCGCCAGGCTTTAGTTTTGCTTGCTAATATTTCTGATTACCAAATTTTAGGTATTTGTGCTGATACGCCAGAGGAAGGAATACTAGCAATGAAAACATATTCCCATGCTTTCGGTTATGAACCACCAAGCGATTTACCCGAGATTGAAGGTCCAGTTTACATCAAATTAAACGGCAAAAACGGTGTGTGCTATCTCGATTCTTATTCCGGACATCATCGCGGTGTGTTAGTCTCTTGCCAATCTTACTCTCAAGGGGGAATTAATGAAATGTATGGTCATTTGCCCTTGGATTTATTTGTTTAGAATTGGAGTCAGTGCTCTGAGTCCAACGCTCTTTGGCGATGAGACAACGTGTGGTTCGGGTAGTTCCTACAAGGGGACGCACAGTTTTTTTTGGAGGGTTTTTCTCCTGCGTTGCTACCGCTACGCTAACATCACGCAACTGTGTCTTCCACAACGTACTGACGAATCCGAAGGGTGACGTTCCTGACGTTGCTACCGCTGCGCTAACGCCACTTGCGTTCTCTTAATTCAAAAGTCACACATTATAAATTCAAAATGATTTTTGAATTTATGATTTTGAATGTGAGCGTAAACGAGTGACTCACTAACAACCAACAACCAACAAATTTTATGAGTCTTGTTACCCTACAATCTGTCAAAAAAGATTTTGGCATCAAAGAAATTTTGAAAGATGCGAGCTTTAGTTTGGATGCAACTGATAAGGTTGGTTTAATTGGTACTAATGGTTCTGGGAAATCAACATTATTAAAAATGATTGCTGGACTAGAACCAATTGATGGTGGTCAAATTTTAGCAAATTCAGGAGCTAAAATTATATACTTGCCTCAGCAGCCAGATTTAGACGAAAATCACACAGTTTTAGAGCAAGTTTTTGCCGACAGTGGCAAACAAATGGAATTAGTGCGTGAGTATGAGGAAGTTTCTGATAAGTTAGCTCATGCACCTGAAGATAAACAATTGATGGCGCGTCTTTCTTCTGTGATGCAGCTTATGGATTCTACTGGTGCTTGGGAACTGGAAACTAATGCGAAAATTATTCTCTCAAAGTTAGGAATTACAGATTTTCATGCTCCTATCGGGACTTTATCTGGTGGTTATCGCAAGCGCATTGCTTTAGCCACGGCTTTGCTGTCAGAACCCGATTTGTTGCTCATGGATGAGCCAACCAACCATTTAGATGCTAATTCTGTGGAATGGTTACAAAGTTATTTGAATCGCTATCGTGGTGCGCTCTTGCTTATCACTCACGATCGCTACTTTTTAGATAAGGTGACTAATCGTATTTTTGAGATTGACCGAGGAGATTTTTACACTTACTCAGGTAACTATTCATATTACTTGGAAAAGAAAGCGTTGGCTGAAGAATCTGCTATCAGTAGTCAACGCAAACATCAAGGCGTATTGCGGCGTGAATTAGAATGGCTCAAACGTGGACCAAAAGCCCGCAGTACAAAACAAAAAGCTAGAATTGATCGTATTCATACCATGCAGGAAACTGAGTTTAAACAAGCTCAGGGTAAAGTTGATATCGCTACACCTAGTCGTCGCATCGGCAAAAAAGTTATTGAACTCAATAATATATCTAAAGCTTATAATGGGCGTGCTTTAATCAAGGATTTTACCTATGAATTTAGTCCAGAAGACCGCATTGGCATTATCGGCGGTAATGGTGCGGGTAAATCTACTTTATTAGATATCATCACTGAACGCATTCAGCCTGATTTGGGGAGTGTGGAAATTGGGACTACCATTCACATTGGTTATTTTAACCAGCATTCAGATGAATTACAATTGGCGCTGAACGAAAATCAGCGTGTGATTGACTATATCAAAGAAGAAGGAGAATTTGTCAAAATTGCCGATGGAACTAGAATTACTGCCTCCCAAATGTTGGAGCGTTTTCTGTTTCCTGGTAATCAACAGTATGCCCCAATTCACAAACTGTCTGGTGGTGAAAAACGGCGTTTGTTTCTGTTGCGTGTTCTTATGAGCGCACCGAATGTCTTGATATTAGATGAACCAACCAATGATTTGGACGTGCAAACATTGGCGGTGCTAGAGGAATATTTAGAGGAATTTTCAGGCTGTGTCATTGTCGTTTCTCACGATCGCTACTTTTTAGACCGCACTGTAGATACCATTTTTTCTTTTGAAGAGGACGGAAATATTCGACAATATCCAGGCAATTATTCAGTATATCTGGATTACAAGCAAGCAGAAGAAGTACAACAGCAACAGACGACTAATATAAAAGACAAGTCGAAAAATGTAGAGACACTACAGACAAAATCTCCTAAAGAAACCGAAACAAAAAAGCGGCGTGGGTTATCTAATTGGCAAAAACGAGAATTTGAGCAGTTGGAAGGTAAGATTGCCCAAATGGAAGCCGAAAAAGCAGAAGCCGAGAAAGCAATGGCGAATGTTCCTCCTGGTAACTATACTCAAGTGCAAAAACTTTACGAACAGGTAGAAACTCTTAAACAAGCAATTGATAAAGCGACTGAGCGTTGGTTAGAATTAGCTGAGATTGAGTCCTAAATTCATCTTGACTAGTTTCAGTGATATTGACCTTTTTTGAATTCCCCGTAGGGGTCACTGATTGTCTTAATTTTGAATTGATAATTTTGAATTTTGAATTAGGAGCGAAGCGACGTTTGACCCCTCTTCGTAAGCGAAGAAGGGTAAGAAGTACGGTAACGTCCCACTACTCCAGCAAATCGGGTTCTTCTCGTACAATTCTGTCGTACAGTGGCTGGAAGCTAAACCATCCACTTGAATGAGTTCCTACTTGGCTTTGTGCAAAACGAGCGGTTTCGGGATCAATGGGAATTGGTTTGCCTGCGGCTTCTGCTAGTAATTGAGATTGAGCTGAGCGCTCAAAGGTGATATACCACCATGCTGCTTCATCAACAGTGTGACCTACTGTCAGATGACCATGATTACGCAAGATAACAGCTTTTTTATTGCCTAAAGCTTCAGCAATTTTTTTACCTTCTTCAGTATCTAATACAACACCATTGTAGTCATCAAACAGTGCCTGGTCTTCGTAAAAGGCGCAAGCATCTTGAGTGAGGGGGTCAAGCAGACGACGAAAACTTGACCAGGTTTTGCCGTAAAGTGAATGAGCATGTGCCGCAGCTACAATGTCGGGTCGAGCCTCATGCACCTGAGAATGGATGGCGAAGGCAGCTCGATTGACTGGGGCATTGCCCTTAACAACTTCACCTTCTCTATCAACCAAAATCAGGTCTGAAACACGAATGTGACCGAAATAAAGCCCAAATGGATTGACCCAAAAATGGTCTGTAAATTCAGGATCACGGGCTGTGATGTGACCTGCTGTGCCTTCGCTAAAGCCGAAACGAGCAAATATGCGAAAAGCCGCTGCTAGACGTTGCTTACGGTAGAGACGTTCATCTTCAACTCGCTCAAACACAGGGGGTTGAGGTCTTTCAAAGTTAGGCATGATTTTTTCCTCCTCCTTTTACAGTCATTACCTAATTATTTCTCTCCCCTCACTTTCCCTACTACTCTAATCACTTTCCCTACTACTCTAATAGATCACCACCAATGTATTGAAGGGCAACTTTGGTAATTGTGATCCCCTGTTCAACTCTACAGTTGTTTTCAGCACTCGTCCCAGTGCAATTCGAGTTTATAGCTTAAGTCTAGTAAATTGATAAAAAAACCGTATTTTATTGACTAGCAGAATAATGTCACAGACAACTAGAAAAATCAAGTTAATTTTTGTGCAACGACAGTGACTGTCCTTTTCTTTTAAGAGCTATCTGGAACTCAATCCCCCTTAATCAACTGGTTTAGAGTTTGAGGTAGGTGACTAATTTCTTGTATGAGGTCTTGGGGACTAAAACCAAAAGCCATTAAGATAACAACAATGATCAGAATAGCGATCGCTGTACTGATAACATTTTTTAAAAGACTGAGCAAAGCTCTAAAGACCAACCAAGCGACAATGACAGCAGCAATTAGGATGATTAAATTAGTTGGCATGGTTTTGCTTGAGTCATCTCAAGTTTGCAGAACAAGTGTGCAATATTTCGCATATTGTATTGGACAGTGCTCACCCTACCCTGTTTTTAATAGAGGTAGAACTTGCATAGTATAATTTTTCGTCAAATAACTCAATTACAGTACAAATTATAGTACAAATGCACTTTCATATTCATCAGAGTGCTTTTCTAGGGATTTATGAATTTTTAAAGTCAAAAAAATTTATAAGGATAGATCAGGCTGTCTTGTTTTTTATTCTTCACCGAACCCTCTCAAAACCGTAGGGGAGGTGTGTCTTATTTTTTTGTATATATAAACACCTTTTTTTTTCTATCTGTAGAGCTGTTTTAGATTTGATAAATACTTGATTAATATCAACATATATTTTATGAACCTGTGAAGCGAGAGCGAGTGAGGCAAACAGTTTGTTAAGTGAGGTAGAAAAATGTCAGAGAAAATCAACAATTCTGGGTTCATTGAAGAGTTAACGACTGACGAACAGAAGCTTATAATTGGTGGTCAAGCTACTGTTGAAGGCGTTGCTCCTGGTGTCGGTTTCATGTCCCCTTTCGAGGACGGCATCACTGACAGCGGGGCTGTATACGGTACTTTCGGGCAGGACTTTGCTAACCTCGGCTTTACTCCCAACGGCTTAGATCTAGGCGTAACACCTGCTGAGTTCATGTAGCTTGACCTTAGCTAAAAGAAGGCGAAGAAAGAACGGAGTAGTTGAAAAGGCATTAGTAACTCTTCCCAACTAAAGACCATCAAATCAAAAGTTTGGTGGTCTTCCCAGTTTGGGCAAGGCACAAAGGTAAGACTTAATGAAGTTTCTGGCGGGCAACAAGTATTTCTGAGCACTTGCTTGTGGCAGGGTTCCCTCTACGCCACGAGTTGTAAAAAACGAACTCGCGGCATGACTTCCTCGGAAAAACGTTTCATTTCTGGGGCAAAAGGTTGAAATTGCAGCATAAAGGTGTCAATCCCCACGCTGACAAAGTCTGCAATTCGAGCAGCTACTGTATCATAACTACCAACCAAACCTGCTGCTGTACCGCCGTTGCTTCCTACACCCGGATACTTTGCCATGTTCTTAAACATGACAACATCAGGATCTATACTTTTTAAAAGGGCAGAGCGATCGTCTTGTTTTGTCAAGTCCAACAACCATTGATACTCTTGTTGTGCTTCAGCGTCTGTTGGTCGAGCAATGACAAAGGCTGACATGGCAAATTTTAGTGGTTTAGGCAGTTTTCGCTTCCGCTTTCTCACATCGGCAATTGTTTCTCGTATCACCTCAATAGGACGACCATTGAGGAAAAAGACATCCGCCTCTTTCATCGCCAAATTTCTAGCGGGTTCTGACTCACCTCCCAAATACACACGAGGATGAGGTTGTGCGACTGGACGGGGAAGCAAGCACAAGTCACTAATGTGAAAGTAGTCTCCAGAGAAGTTAACCTGTTCACCACGCCAGAGTGCCTTCACCACTGCAATCCACTCTTGAGAATAGCGATAGCGTTCATGGTGGGAGAGAAAGAAAATTCCGGACTTTTCCATTTCCGGCTTGAACCAGGCACTCACCAAGTTAATTGCAAAACGTCCACTGCTAATAGCATCGATGCCCAGTGCCATTTTTGCCAAAACAGCTGGATGGAATAGCAAAGGCTTAACAGCAGCAATAATTTCAATAGAGTTCGTGGCTTCGGCAAGTGCTGCTGCTGCTGTCCAAGTTTCTAACTGGTCTAATTCTTGATTTTTGGGATTGATGATGTGTTCGGCAATAAGAGTGGTTGTAAATCCACATTCCTCAGCTAACTGAATGAGTGCTTTAGCTCGCAAGTAGCTGGCGTCACGCGGTTCTTGTGGGTGGTTCATCGCACCGCAGTTGCCGTAAACAGGAATCCAAATGCCATAACGTGGTTCAGACATAGCTTTCCTCGCTCTTTTACTAGAGGCTTAAAGCTTTGCGTTTCGTTACAGGTGTAAATCAATTCAAAATTGTTTTTTGAACGTTGGATTGATTTACGTTCTGCCCTGAAGAAGCTCTGCACTACTATTGATTTAGTTGGAAAAAGGGGAAGGTGGGAAAGAGCAAATCATTTTACCCTTTCTCTTTTCCCCTAATTCGGAAGGTGTTCGCGCTCGCTTCAGCCTTAAATACAATTTGTCGATAGAAATACCGTATTTTTATGACAATGATTTCACAGATGGGTACAAAAAGCAACAGTACAATATTAAGAAATACTTCGACTGCTACGAAAAAAGAATACCCAAACCTTAAGGTAGGTAGGGCGTAAAAAATTAAAGCGAAATTTTTGTAGCCGTAGGGAGTGTCAATCGAAGCTTAGACCTTCACCCACAGGCAATATTGATTTAAGTACGGTTTCCTTCACCTGCGTTCCAAGTAATTTTTCAATCACCCATCCCACGAGATTTTGAGCAGCTAGGCAGCCTGCGGCTGTAGCAACATTACCCTCAACGACAAAGGGTTTCTCCACTACAGTGACTCCAAAGCCCTCAAGTAGTTTCTTCGCTGTTGGATAGGTAGTCGCCTGCTTCCCTTTAAGTAATCCTTGTGCTGCTAAAAGCAGTGCACCTGTGCACATGGAACCAATCATCTGTTTTTCTGGGTCTAATTGGAAATGGCTCAGATACTGCGTGTCCTTCATCTTTTGCCGTGTTGCCGGTCCACTAGTAAACAAAACGACATCTGAAGAGTTAGCAAGCGTAATGTTCCCATGCATGGGAATAGTCAGTCCAGATTTAGACGTGTGATATGATTGCTCGCCGAGAATCTGGACGTTCCAGTTGGGAGCGTTAACTCTTTTGAGCAAGTCCCACGGGAGAAAGAGGTCAATGTCTGTAAATTCGTCAAAAGCAATAATAGATATGTTCATGAAGTCCAGTGAGTGCGTCTTGAGTAGACGTTGTACAACTACAGGATAGTTTGGAAACTTTTCGTAAGATGCTAAAGTCGGGGTTAGAATCGCAACAGCACAAGGTCATTCACTGACCAACGATAACCCAGTGTATGCCATCCGGCGCTACTAGACTGAAAGAAAGTTCACCAAATTCGTTAGGTACTATCGGCGTCACACGAGTCGCACGGCTATTAGTCACTCGTTGATGAAAAGTGGTGATATCCTCTACTTGATAAGTAAACAAAGAGACACCTAAAGAACCTGGCTGAGAGTATTCGCGTTTATCAGGAGTAGAATAAAGTGGGGTGTAAATTTGTAAAACACCTACATGAGTTTTGGGTGAAGAGAAAACCGAAAGATAAAATTCTTGCCCTTCTTTAAGCATCAAAGTTTGGCGGGTGGAAGGTTTGGAAGCACCAGAAATTTTGCCGTTCCACTCCTGAGGGACGAGTCCGAAAACATCTGTGTAGAAAGAACTTAACGAGTGGTCAGAGGTGACAACACTAGAGTGAGTTCCCTCACTCACACCCAGTGGAGAACTTGGTTCAATCGTGCCATAACCAACACGAGTATAGTTGTAGCGTTGAAAAAAAGCTTGCCGGGTTTCGGAACCAATTACAAACATTTCCCGTACCCCGACAAAGCGGTTGTACAATCCTGTCCCTTCATGACCTGTTCCTTCAATAGCGCGGACTGGTTCGGTATAAAGCCAGTTTCCCCCGTTTGCTTTGTCATCGTCGAAAGCATCTGCAATTGTGTAAATGTCTTTCACCAGGGAAGCAAACCAACGACTACCTTCAACAATCGGCAAAGCATGACCCAGACCCTCGTTGCGAGGCTCTGACCAATACATGATACGCACTAACCCATGATCAGAGGAGTTTCCATTTTGCAGTCGCAGTGAAGTCAAAGCTGATGTATGACCATAGAGTTTCTCTGCTTCTTCTCCAGAGAGTTGTCCCCTCTTAAGTTCGCGATAGCCCAACTCGGTCCAATATTTCAGACTAGCCTCGAGATGGTTTGACCCTATGCAATTCTCAAAAATCCCACTAATCATGGCGGGTATGACCTCTTAACCCTAGAGCAAATGATACTAAATTTGAGCGGAGTGTTTCCTACTCCGCCCCTAGACTGATTCCCTCAAAGGAATGACTATGACACTATTTGATGAAATTATGTGGGAGAACCAACGGTGGCTGGCTCTAGTGAAGCTGCAATTTTGCTAAACTTGTTTGCTGGACGGGGAAGACCAAGATTCTCTCGCAGCGTTTGTCCTTCGTACTCTGTCCGGAACAAGTCTCTGCGTTGCAACTCGGGGATGACCAAATCCACAAAATCATCCAAACCACCAGGCAAATAAGGCGGCATAATATTAAACCCATCAGCCCCACCATTGACAAACCACTCTTCAAGTTGATCGGCAATTTGTTGAGGTGTTCCCCAGATCGTACGATGTCCGCGTGCACCAGCGATCGCCAAATACAGTTGTCGAATTGTCAAATTTTCTCTGTGAGCCAACTCGGTCAGAAGCTTCTGACGGCTTTTGCCGCCATTGGTCTCAGGTAAATCCGGCAGGGGACCGTCTAGAGGATAGCCAGATAGGTCGAATCCGCCTATCATTCCTGCAAGCAGACCTAATCCGACTTGGGGATCAATCAACTCCTGAAGCTGGTCGTATTTGTCCTTGGCTTCTTGCTCAGTCTTGCCAATCACCGGGAAAATACCCGGCATAATCTTAAGATGTTCGGAAGAACGTCCGTATTGTGCGAGTCTCCCCTTGACATCTGCATAGAATGCCTGGGCTTCTTCCAGTGTCTGCTGAGCAGTGAAAATCACCTCAGCTGTTTGTGCCGCAAGATTCTTACCATCTTCGGATGAGCCAGCTTGAATAATGACTGGATACCCTTGTGGGGGACGAGCGACATTGAGTGGTCCACGTACCGAGAAATGCGTGCCCTTATGGTTGGGAATATGCAGCTTGTCAGGGTCAAAGTAAATGCCTAACTCCTTATCGCGTAAGAAGGCATCGTCTTCCCAACTATCCCAAAGGGCTGTTACAACATCCACAAACTCCTTAGCACGCTCATAGCGCAGCGTATGCTCCATGTGCTTTTCACGGTTGAAGTTCTTTGCTTCGGCTTCAGTTGCAGAAGTCACAAGATTCCATCCGGCGCGACCACCGCTGAGATGGTCCAGAGATGCAAACTTGCGTGCGAGGTGATAAGGCTCGTTATACGTGGTTGATACCGTCGCCGTTAACCCAATCCGCTCTGTTACCACCGATAAAGCTGATAACAGTGTAAAAGGTTCAAAGTGAACGACATGACCCGAACGGCTTAAAGTTTCAGTTCCTTGACCTCGCTCCCGGACTGCTACACCGTCAGCCAGAAAAATCATGTCAAATTTGCCACGTTCAGCCGTCTGTGCAATCCGTCGGTAATGCTGGAAGTTCAAACCTCCATCAGCCTGTGCATTGGGATGTCGCCATGCTGCCACATGATGACCTGTACCTGGTAAAAAAGCTCCCAGTCTAAGTTTTTTTTTCGTACTCATTGTCTTTCCTCAACTTGTTTTTTTATTTGTTACTAATGGGAGAAACTTCAACTTCTTGCAATGAATCAAGGCGGCGAATTTCTGGGAACAAATATGTAATAATTAGCACAACAATAATTGTGCCAATACCGCCAGAAACTACGGCGAAAACAGGTCCAAAGAAGGCTGCAACAAAGCCTGATTCAAAACCGCCTAACTCGTTAGATATGCTAATAAATACACCGTTGACTGCAGAAACTCGACCACGTAGGTAATCAGGAGTACGTACCTGTACCAAAGTATGACGTACCACAACACTAATGTTGTCCAATGCTCCACTTAATGCCAACATCAGTAATGACAGCCAAAACGATCGCGATAATCCAAAGACAATCGTCACAATGCCAAACCCTGCCACTGACCATAACAGTGCTTTACCTGCTTTTTTCATTGGTGGCAGGTAAGCCTGAGTAATTGCCATTGCAAATGCCCCAATTGCAGGTGCAGCACGCAACCATCCCAACCCAGAGGGACCAACTTGTAAGATGTCCCTCGCGTAAATTGGGAGTAAGGCGACAGCGCCACCGAACAACACAGCAAACAAATCTAAGGTAATAGCAGCAAAAATCTCTTTTTTGTGCCAGACAAAATCTATCCCAGCTACCAAACTTTTGAGTGTGGGAGATTCTATTGCACCTACTGATTTGACTGGAGAAAGCTTGGCAATTAAGCCAAAGCAAATGAGGATAAGAACGGCATCTATTATGTAAACAGATGTGGCACGTCCTTGTAGTCCAATCATCAAGCCTCCCAATGCTGGACCAAGTACCGCAGCAAGTTGGAATGCACTACTATTCCAAGTGGCGGCGTTGCTAAAAACTTCTAAAGGAATAAGTTGGGGTAAGAGTGCGTCGGCAGATGGCGTATTGAATGCTTTAGCAACACCGCCTAAGAGAAGGCAAGCATAGATAAGAAAAATTGAGCCTTGAGCGTATGATAAAACTGCTAACCCAAGGGAACATAATGCCAGCATCAAGTTGGTGAGCAGAACTGTGCGTTTACGATCCCAACGGTCTGCAATATGACCAGCGGGCAAAGTTAATAGGATAACAGGAATGACCTGCACCAAACCAACTCCACCCAGTACTAATGCTGAGCCTGTACGTTCGTAAAGTTCCCAACCAATAGCTACACTTTGCATCTGGGAACCAAAAAGTAAGAGATTTCGACCAACAGCAAACAACCGATAGTCACGGAAGCGCCATGCTGCATAGGGATCATGCAATTGATCGGCTGACTTAATAGCCCGCTTTTTTATCCACCACATTCCTTAGAGGTCTCCCGTTGCGATAGCGTGATAAATTGTCGAGAAATAGAGCCAATGTACGTTCTTTAACTCTTGGAGAGTGACCTGTGCAGTGTGGTGTGACAAAGACATTGGGAAGCGACCACAAGGGACTTTCTGGTGATAGTGGTTCGCTAATAACGGTGTCTAATCCGGCACCTGCAATCCAACCTTCTTTGAGTGCAGTTATGAGTGCAGGTTCATCAACGACTGCACCACGAGCAACATTCATTAAATAAGCATCTGAACGCATCGAACGCAGTACTGTTTCATCTATCAGTCCTTTGGTTTCCCAAGTTAATGGTGTAGCAATAACAACATAATGTGCTTCGGATAATAGAGTGCGCCATTCATTTGCACCCACAACCTTATCAAAATTTGGCAAAGGTTCGGGGTGACGCCGACTCCCTAAAATTTTCATACCAAAGCCTTTGGCACGGGCAGCAATTTCTTGCCCAATACCACCAGCACCAATAATTAAAAGGGTCGCATCCCATAACTCTGTGATGGGAAAGCCTCTTTTCCATTGATGTTGGTCTTGTAAAGTATACAATTCATGCAAATGCTTGGCATGAGCCAGCATGAATGCGATGACGAATTCAGCAATGGGAATGGCATGCACTCCTGCACCGTTAGTTAGGGTAATATCGCGTTCTAGGTAAGTTGGTGAGAGAATATGATTGACACCTGCATTGGGTGCGTGATGCCAACGGAGTGCAGGTGCTGCTTCCAGCACTCTATTCAAGGTGTTAGGTTTGAGCAAAAACCAACTGAAATAGACTTCAGCGTCTGTGGCATCCCCGTCTAAATTGCCATCACCATCTACACGCACAACAGCTACATCGGAAGGCAAATGCGGCTTGAGATCATCAGCAACTTCTACAGGTAGTATTAATTTCATATTAATTATGTTATGCGAAATATTTAGGTGCGAAATATTTAGATAAGAGAAAACCATTAAGTAGCTCGACGTGAATAAATGTAGGATGGGGCGCGCAAAGCGTAACCCATGCTGCTCAAATAATTGATGCGTTACGGCTACGCCTAACACATCCTACGTTTAGTTATGTCTGCCTACTTAAAACCATTTAACCTTCATAAGGCACTATCACAGTGGTGGAACTGATAAGCTCATGAGTCAATCAGCTTTTCTCTTTACGTTAATAGATATTGGTTAATAAAGAGATTCACTTCATGGGCACATAACCCAACATAAACTGTCTTTCCTGATTTTTTAAGAATGTTCAATCCTTGACCATTATTGCGAGGGTCTGGATCAACTACGGATACATATATCTCATGTATACGAGAATCCTGAGCGATCGCTAAAGCACACGCAGGTGTGCGTCCATGAAAAGAACAAGGTTCCAGAGTGACATACATTTTTAAAAAGTTGAAAGCTTTCCCTTGAATCTGATAAAGTGCGTCAGCCTCAGCATGATGTTTCCCTGGTGCTCTAGTGTATCCTTCTGCCACTATTTCCTCAGTATCAGCGTCTACAATGACACAACCCACTGGTGGGTTAGGTAAACATTCCGGCAAAGCTTTTCTGCTTTGTCTCAAAGCAGCCAACATAAATCCTTCATCATGCATCTCTAGTTTTGAGGCGCGATCCAATCAGTTAGTTTAAAATCTGCTTTGGCTAACTTTTGTGAAACTAAAAATTTCTTGGTTCTTTCCAAAAGTTGCTGTCCTTTCGTGGGAAGTGGTTCTTCAGGAAATTGCTCTAAAGGATAGGAAGCTTTGACAACATCAAGCGGGTATCCAGAGACTTGAGCGTGAAATTTATAATACTCTTGTGAATTAGCTTTAATATCTTTGACTGCTTGCTGTTTTATTTTATTCCACTTTTGAGGAAAATCTGGATGTTTGGAGAGGAAAGCTTCTGTTGCAACAGTGACACTCGTTCCTGGTAGGTCAGGATGCTTGGTAGCTTCATCAATCACTGGATATCCTTTTGATTTTAGAAGCGGACCTGTACCACTGGGCGCTGCGATCGCTGCTACATTACCACGTTCTAGAGCTGCTTGAGCATCAGGAGGTAGTAAGTGAACAACAGTGACTTGTTGACTCAAATTAGTCTTTTGCAGTAGCCCAATTAAGTAGCGGTGCATATACGAACCCTTTGATGTAGCTACTTTTTGCCCTTTGAGGTCTACTACTGAACGGGGTCCATTTTTCTTAGCTACTAACCAGGCATTCGTCCCTACTTGCTCTTGATTTATCAACCTAGTTGGAATGCCAGTAGCTCGAGCGACAATTGCTGGTGTATCACCATAAATACCAACATCAATCGCTCCAGCAACAAGAGCTTCGTTCAAATTTGGTCCATTAGGAAAACTCAGTAATTGCACATCTTGGATGCCCAATTTTTGCAATTCTGGCTTGAGTTTTCCTTTATGAAGTACCCAGCCTGTAGGGCCAGTTGGGGCTTTACCGCTACTAGCACTGATGTAACCAAGACGCAAGATGGAAGGATTGGATGCGACTTGAGTATTAGTGTTTTGTACTCGTTGAGATAGGTTCTGAGTGGATTGTTGAGATAAGGTTGGACTAGAACTGCAAGCAGTATTTAGTAGAAGTGGGACAAGTGTGACTAGAGTGGATAATCTCGAACAAAGAGGTGGATAAAGAAAATTCGTATAAGTCGAAAGAAAACCTTGCCCCCCCTTCCTTCCTGGGGAAGAGGGTTGGGGTCTTTGGTTTGCAATCAAAACTCTATTTTTTCCTGTCATCTTTAACTATTTCATCTGCTTGAGCAACTGATAAGTAGAATCTTCTTTGGCTCCGTTTTCGCGTCCGCGACCCCAGCCGATGTTTTGACGATAGCTACCCAGAAGTCCAGTTTCAACAAGCGTTTTTTCGTCCACTGACTCCAGTGGTTCGACTTGGGGTGCTACGTAAAGGGCATCTACAGGACAATACAGTTCACACATGAAACAGGTTTGACAGTCATTTTGTCTTGCAATGCTTGGCGGTGCATCTGGCACTTTGTCAAAGATATTTGTAGGACAAACATTTACGCAGACATTACACTGAATGCATCGGGATTCACTGACTAACTCAATCACGCTGTCGCTCCAACTTCGACCTTTGGTTCTTGAACTGTAGTGTTGAGAGGTTGAGCTTGTACCCAGACTTTATCCAAACCTCCGCTAATCAAATAATGTTGCTGCTCAGCATCTTGTTGTGGATAATCTAGATGTCTGTGCATTCCACGAGTTTCTCTGCGTTCTAAGGCACTGCTGTACATCCACCGTGCTGTGGCTACCATTGCTGCAGCTTCTCGGGCTTGAACGATGTTATTATCATCAACCGCAAGACTAGTGCGGACTTCTTTCCACAAGTCGTTTAACTTGTGCAAAGATTCTGTTAAACCTTGTTCACTGCGAAAATAGTTGCGATCATATGGGAAGACTTCAGCTTGAGTTGCTTGAATAACTTGTTCTGCCTTGAGGGTGTGGCTTCTTGCAGAGTTGAGGAATGCAGCTTCGCCTACTGGTTCTATGTCACGTTGAGTTGCTTGGTCTCCTAATTGACGGGTATAAGAAGCAGCAGACTGTCCAGCCCAGTAACCTGAAGAGATCGCCCACGCAGCATTGTGGCTGCCCCCACCTGTAAATCCGCCGCAGATGAGTTCTCGCGTTGCCGCATCTCCAGCTGCATACAGCCCAGGGACAGATGTCGCACAAGTAGAATCCAGAATTTTAATTCCGCCTGTACCACGTACAGTTCCTTCAAGAATCAGTGTGACGGGGAAGCGTTGAGTGAAGGGGTCTATACCAGCACGGTCAAAGGGTAAGAAGAAGTTGGGCTGTGCTTTTCGCATATTTGCCTGCATTTCTTCTGTGGCTTTGTCCAAAATGGCGTAAACTGGTTGAGTCAATAATGTCTTGGCAATAACAGAACGTCCCCGTTGCGAACCTGCACCTGGAATTGGCGTGCCGTCTTCGTAGAGGAATGTTGCCCAGTTGTAGAATAGGGTTTTGGTAACGGAAGAAAAGGCAGGTGCAATGCCGTAGGCGTTGGAAAACTCCATACCAGACATTTGGGCACCTGCTTCTACTGCCATCAAGTAACCATCCCCGGTTAAGACATTGCATCCCAGTGCTTTGCTTAAGAAAGCACAGCCGCCAGTAGCAATGATGACAGCCCCTGAGCGCACAGCCCATTTTTTCCCACTTTGACGGTTAACTCCTGTTGCACCTGCAACTGCACCTTGAGAGTCTACTAGGAGTTGCAAAGCTGGACTGTGGTCTAAAATTGTCACGCCTGCCCGTTTGACTTGCTTGCGCATCAGGCGCATATATTCTGGACCCTGTAAAGAGCGGCGATAAGGTTTACCTTGATCATCAGTAGGAAAGGGATAACCCCACTCCCCTAACAAGTTGACGTTGGCAAAAGTTTGATCCAGTACCCGCTGCATCCATTCACGGTTTGATAAAAAGCCTCCCAGTGCCTCGCGAGAAGCCATTGCTGCTTCCCGTGCTTCGGGATCAGGTGGCACATACCAAACACCATTACCAGATGCTGCTGCGCATCCACTTGTACCACAGTACCCTTTATCTACGAGGACAACTCTTGCGCCCGAGGATGCTGCACTCCAAGCAGCCCAAGTGCCAGCAGGACCGCCCCCCATGACTAGAACATCTGCCTGTAAACTTGGGTCAAAATTTGTTGTAGATGAATCACCCGACCAGAAGTTTCTACTCATCGAAATTCTTCGCTCCGCTATCCTAGTTGGCGTACAACACAAAAACTATGACGCTTATACAGCTATGACACTGACTGCTAAATAGAACAAGAGGAATGAAGGCATTTCCTACCCGCTTCCTTCTATGATTTGTTAAGGAAAATCATCGTAGCCTGATATTTTTTATTAAAGTACGGTTATTTGGTAAAGTTACCGTATTTATTCTATAAGACAGAGTTTTGCACAGTTTCTCTAGAAAAGCAAGGACAATTTTAATAAAAGTTAAAAATAAGAATTGACTGGATTTCAGATGGCAGTATATGTATCTATTTTAGCTTCCAAAGATTGGGAGCCCTTTGAATTCGTTAACGATATTAGTCCAGAACAGGGTGAGTTCACATAGCGTAACACACCCGACGCCACTCCAGTTTGAATTTTGACCTTTGTGTCTCCTATGGAGAATTTGTACGCTGTGCCTTGCTTCCCCATGGAGAATATTTTCAATTGTTTACGGTGCTGGATTAGGGTAACGAGTGTGAACAGCATCTAACTCTGCCAAAATGTCTTTGTCAAGAACAACATTCACACTATCTATGTTTTCTTTGAGTTGCTCAATACTTGTAGCACCGATAATTGTGCTCGTGACAAACCAACGACTCCTGACAAAAGCTATAGCTAGTTGCGCAGGTTTGAGATTATATTTACGAGCAATTTCTACATAAGCAGCTACTGCTTCATTCACATTTGGTTTAAGATAGCGTTGTCCAAAATTCTGAAACAGTGTCAAACGTGTGTTCTCTGGTTTTGGTTTATTAAAGTACTTGCCTGATAACAAACCAAATCCTAAAGGACTATAAGCTAGCAAGCCAATCTTTTCATAGTAGCAAGCTTCTGCTAAATATCTATCAAATTCGCGGTTGAGCAGATTGTAAGCATTTTGAATTGATGCAACTTTGGGTAATCCTAGCTGTTTAGCAATGTGACTAAACTCAGAAACTCCCCAAGGAGTTTCATTGCTCAAACCCAGAAAGCGAATCTTACCAGCCTTAATCAAATCAGCAAAAGCTGTTAGCTGTTCAGCAATAGGAACAGTTTCACGCTCAAACTTAGGATTATATTCTGTCTGTCCAAAAAGGGGAACGTAACGGTCTGGCCAGTGGATTTGATAGAGGTCAATGTAGTCTGTTTGCAAACGTTTTAAGCTATCATCTACTGCTTGCTTGATATTATTGAGTTCAATGTTTAAGGCTCCTTGACGCACCCATTTAACAGCACGACCAGGTCCTGCAATTTTAGTCGCGATGATCAATTGATCTCGCTGCTGCTTCTTCAGCCATTCTCCAATGTAAGTCTCTGTTCTTCCTTGAGTTTCGGCACGTGGAGGAACCGGATACATTTCCGCTGTATCAATAAAGTTTATTCCTTGTGCAACAGCATAATCTAGCTGTTGATAAGCATCTTCAAGGGTATTTTGCTGACCAAAAGTCATAGTACCCAGGCAAATCTCCGAAACCTTAAGGTCGCTTTCTCCAAGTTGGTTGTACTTCATATTTTCCTAAAACACTTTTCATTTCATGAAGTATCTTTGGCTATCTTTGAGCAAAGAACTGTGATGAAATTTTCTCCACAACTGACATCTTTACAGCTTACAGCCGACTTGCATATTTTTTGTGGTTACGAGTCGTGAAGCGTACTAGTAAGACTTGCTCTCACTGTGGACACGTTCTAGAAAGTCTAGATTTGTCGGTGAGAGAATGGCGTTGTCCATCCTGTCAGTCCGTGAATGGCAGAGATGAGAACGCAGCTAAGAACATTTGTGCAGTTGGGGCATCAACTGCTGGGTTAGGTCAGCAGTGCGGTGGACGGGTTCCCCGGCATAAAGCAACTGCTGACCCGGAGGGCGATGTAAGATGGGCAACGCCTGCAATTGCTGTTTCAGCCTAGAATCCCCCGTTTAAAAAACGGGGGAGTATGTCAAAAGGCAGAACCCTTGTAACGCAATTCCTAAAGGCTAAAACTTGAATGTGGTACGCAGCCAAGCAACTAGACTAGCAGGATTGTCGGCATTAAAGTCTGGTGCGGTGATCCAGATGAAGCCTGGCGTAATCGCAATATTATCGTTGAGTTGATATTGGTAAAATCCCTCAATGTGTAGAGAGGTATCTTTGTCTACTTGTCCAGGACCTGCTCCCAAATCTACATTCTTACTCAAGGCAGTCAGTTTCGGCTCCATACCGATGAAAAGACCGCCTAGACTACCTTCTTTCAAAAGATCGGGGAATGCCAGTCCTACCGCCCAGTTCCAAACCTGACCATCTCCGCGCCCCAAATAGCGGTGTGCTGAATAACCTACCCACCCATTGATTGCAAACTTGGGATTAATTTTATAGAAAGCTTGTATGCCGTAAAGATTACCCACAGTTCCCGTTCCAGCCACGGTGCTGTTTGCCAGGTTACTTCCGATGACTGGACCGAAGTTTGTCCCAGTTTGACCCGTAGTGTTCGGTGGACTGTAGGTATTGGCGTAAGTTAAAGCCAACCGAAAATCCTTACTGGGGCTATAGTATGATAACTGTCCTAGAGCTACATATCTGCCTGAAAATAAGCCATTGTCAGGGGTAGGAGTGTCACCATTAATCGCAGTGTACGCTAACCCTAATTGCCACTGTTTATCAAATTGCTGGAGTACCGCAATTCCAGGACCAGTATCTCCATAATCATAGACCATATTCCGTCGTGCATATCGTGAGATCGCATTAGCAGCAGACCCTTCAAAATATGGGTTAATAGGGCCACTCAAGCCAATCTCAAAAGCTCCATCAGACTGGGCGAAAATGTTGACTTGGGTATTTTTAAAAGGTTTAAACTGATAACGAAGTCCAGAGAGATAAACGTCATTGTTTGGAAAACGAGGAGTGGCATTATCAGAAGTTCTCCCTTCAGTGGTTCCGAATAATCCAGTTCTTGTTCCTCCTAAAGAGGCAATATTTCCAGCTGTCAGTGTCGTCCGTAGTTGATCGGTGCCAGTAAAACTCGTGTTAAAAATTAGGCGAACCCGGTCTTGAAATGTGATGATACGAGGTGCAGGTCTCTTGGTGACGACGTTATTGCCCGCCAGAATTCCTCCAATAACAGTCTCAACTTCACCTAAAAATTTGGTTGTAGTGGAAAACTGATGTTGTTCAAGACTCGCTGTGTGTGCCTCTAGCGCATCTACTCGTCCGCGTAGTTGTGCCAGTTCTGCTGCAAATTGATTTTGTAGTGTTTGCAGGGTCACTAAATCCTCTTTTCTAACCAGATTGCTTGTTCCTGCAGCAAGCAGCTCAGTTATTCGATTGAGTGCTGCATTCAGCCCTGCGGCAAATTCGTAACGGGTCATAGCCCGATTACCCCGAAAAGTCTGGTTGGGATAACCCGCAATCACGCCATACCGTTCGACTAATGATTGCAATGCTTGAAATGCCCAGTCAGTCGGTTTTACATCAGATAGCTGGGAGACAGAATTAACTTGATCTATCGTTGCATCGCGGTTTGGTAGCTTAGACGAATCACGCGAGAGTGAAGGGTTAGCAGGTATAGGAGTAGGTGATCGCTTTACATCCGATAACTCAGAGACAGAAGTAACGTGTTTAATTGCTGGATCGTCGTTTGGTGGTTTGGATGAATCACTCTTGAGTGCAGGGTTAGCAACTGTAGAAGTCGGCGATGGCGATCGCTCAACCTTTGGTGAGACGACTTGTGAGATCAGCCTCTGGTGATCCATTACGGAATTATTGGTTTGAACAGACGCTTTATGTTGCTCAGGAGCGATCGCCCTTTGGGCGGGTCCCCTTGGGACCATCGCACGACTCCTTACTGTAGATGAAATTGATGAAGCGGTAGATAAACGAGATTCCAGTGTATTTGCCGAACTTTTTGCTGGATTAAGAACTAGGATCATCTGTATATCCAGTAGGGAAACCAAAAACGGTATCCATCTAGAATTCCAACAAATTTTTGACATGACTCCTCAACCTAAAAAGTAAATGAATTTGCTCTAAATGAATAGAGAATATTGGCAGAATGCCTTAATACAATGCTTCTGCTAAATCCTTAGAAAAAGGGTTTAGTAATAACTTTGCTAGCTACAGAGGTATAACTTCCAAGGAACAAAGCCAGCAATGAGTACTTGAATAAGTGAATTCAGGAATCAAAATTTCTCCTGTACGCTTGCTACTAAATAAAAGCAGCACCAGAAATCTCGGTAAAAATTCCACAGAGTTTTTCTCATTTTGTTATCGCCACACAAGCCTACATGGCAGACTGTGCTCTGCACTTCTACAAAAATAAGCCAGATGGAATAAAAATCTTTTAAATTAACCAAATCTTGAGGGAATCGTTTGAGAAATTTTCAATTCGTGATTGTCAAGCTACTCATCACTACACTTGATATAAGCTATCATGCGACTTTAGACAGTAAAAACCACTCATTTTGTTCATTCTAAATAATTTTTCCAAAAAATACTGTAAGCTTATCAGCTTTGAGTAGTTTTTCTACTAGATAGGAGCATTTCACAAAAACTATTACCAATCAAGTATTTTGTATCACATTTTTAGATAAATTTTCATTTCTTGAGGTGATTGACTTAATATTGCTCTCGTGTTATCGACATCAGTTGACCCAAGTTGTCTATGTGATTCGCAAATTAGAGCACAATAGCAACAATGACTCGATTGTGGTAGGTGTTCTCCACACGACTTTGACTTTCTACTGATCAAGCTTTGCGAAAATGTTTTGTATAAAATACGGTAAAACTATCAATTTGCTGTAAGTTGTGAATAGAGATGAGTAATGTCCCATGTATAACCAGGGTTTAAAACACTTCATTACACAATGCAAATCATTGATAACAAGCACCTTTTTTCCATCGGGGAGTCGAAACAGATTATTATCTGTTCTGCCCCTTCCAATTGTCGGAGGTTTTGTCGCTGGCTTATGCCTGAGCTTGTTATTTGCTGCTTGTAGTATTAATAATTCAGCGAATACTCCCACAGCCACCTCTACATCTGCTGCTAACACTCAAACTCAGGCTTCAGTTGTGAGATTTGGCTATCAAAAATCAGCAATTTTGATTAAGGCTAAAGGGGTTTTAGAGAAACGCTTGCAACCTCAAGGCGTATCTGTTGAATGGATCGAATTTCCCGCAGGACCACAACTTTTAGAAGCCATGAATGTGGGGAGTATTGATTTTGGTCATACGGGAGAATCACCGCCAATTTTTGCCCAAGCAGCGGGAGCTTCACTCACTTACATTGCAGGGATAGCCGCTAGTCCTGCAGGGTCAGCCGTTCTTGTTCCCCAAAACTCTCCTATCAAAACACCCACTGACCTGAAAGGCAAAAAAATTGCCTTTCAAAAAGGTTCCAGTGCTCACTATATGTTGGTGCAACTGCTTGACAAAATAGGATTGAAATACAGCGAGATTCAACCTGTGTATCTACCGCCAGCTGATGCTCGTGCTGCATTTGTCAAAGGTAGCTTAGATGCTTGGGTAATTTGGGACCCCTTCTATGCAGCAGCCGAAAAAGCTGTAAGTGCGCGTGTTTTGGTTGATGGTAAGGAAATTAATAAACAGGGAGGATATTATTTAGCTAGCCGCAAGTTTGCCAACGAGAACGAAGAAACAATCAAGGCAATACTAGAAGAAATTCAAAAACTAGAGGAATGGTCTGATAAAAATCGAGATGCTGTGGCAGAAGCTCTTTCACCTGTATTGGGGATTGATTTGGATACAATGAAAAAGGCAACTAATAGAAAAACTTTTGGTGTCGTACCAATCAACGAAGAACTCATTGGTCTTCAACAGAAAGTTGCCGATAAATTTTATGATTTAAAACTGATTCCGAAAAAGATTGATGTACGAGAGGCTATGTTAAAACCAGAACAATACGCCGCTTTGTCACCAAAAGTATAAATTGGTTGGTGGAGAGCGATGATCACTCTTTGGCGACTGGTGAGCCCAGTCCTGCAGGATATGTCGCAGAGACGTAGCATCCTACGTCTCTTCATGGGTTAACGTTCATTTCCATCTAAATGATTTATGACAAATCCCATTGAGTTACTCAATCACCGTTACGGGAATACATCTGTGAATGCAGATATTCCTTGGAATGATAGCTTAACGACTCTGCTATCTCACCGTTCAATTCGCTCCTACCTACCAGACCCTTTACCGCCGGGAACTCTGGAAATTCTGGTTGCTGCGGCTCAATCTGCTTCGACTTCTTCTAATCTCCAAACATGGAGTGTGGTAGCAGTCGAAGATGCACAACGTAAGGAAAAGTTATCACAACTGGCTGGCAATCAAGCGCACATTCGCCAGAGTCCTCTCTTTCTTGTATGGTTAGCAGATCTGGCTCGCCTCACTTACATTGCTGAAAGTCGTGGATTGCCTCACGAAGGCTTAGACTATCTAGAAATGTTCTTAATGGCAGCAATAGATGCAACACTCGCAGCACAAAATGCAACTGTCGCTGCTGAATCTCTCGGCTTAGGAACAGTGTACATTGGTGGGATACGGAACCGTCCAGAAGAAGTGGCAGAGGTTTTGAATTTACCTCCACACGTCTTTGCTGTATTTGGATTATGTGTAGGCTATCCCACTCCTGAGCAGGATGTCGCCATTAAGCCACGTTTACCACAGTCTGCTGTACTACACCGAGAAACGTATAAACTGGCAGAACAAGATGAGGCGATCGCCCAATACAACGAGGTAATGAAAGCTTTCTATGGTTCTCAACAGATGAATATTCAAAGCGACTGGTCGGAACATTCTGTCAAAAGAGTTGCTTTTGCTGAATCTTTATCAGGACGGCATCGCTTACATGAAGCTTTGAAAACTCTTGGCTTTCAACTGCGCTAGTCATAGACAATGGTTAGTGATTAGTTGTTAGTTAGTCAACAATTCAACTAACAACTAACATCCAACAACTAACAAATAAAAATTCAGATGGATTTACAACTCAGTGGCAAAATCGCTTTAGTCACAGCAGCAAGCAAAGGTTTGGGTAAAGCTACAGCACGGCAGTTTGCCCGTGAGGGTGCAAAGGTTGCTATCTGTGCCCGCAGCGAGTTAGTTGAAAAAGCTGCTGCGGAGATTGAAAGTGAAACGGGTGTAGACGTTTTAGCAATACGTGCAGATTTGACCAAGCAAGAAGATGTAGAACGAGTTATTCATGCCACTGTGGAAAAATTTGGCGGTCTAGATATCCTCGTTACTAATACAGGTGGTCCACCAGCTGGTACCTTGGATGATGTAGATCTCACTGCTTGGGAAGCTTCAGTTAACTTGATTTTGCTCAGTGCTGTGCGCTTGATTAAACTCTCACTACCACATCTGCGCAAATCGTTCTCCCCAGCAATTCTCACAGTGACTTCATCGAGTTCCAAACAGCCAGTTCAAAATTTGATTTTGTCTAATTCTATTCGGTTGTCTGTGATTGGTTTAACAAAAAGTCTAAGTCGGGAACTGGGTAACGATAGAATCCGTGTCAACAGCATTTTACCTGGTTGGACGTACACAGAACGAGTTGAAGAAATCATAACAGCGCGTACTGCCAGGAATGGTAGAATTCCAGCAGATGAAATCGCTGATATCAATGCGACTGTACCACTGGGTCGTATGGGTAAGCCTGAAGAGTTTGCCAATGTCGCTGTTTTCTTGTGTTCACCTGCTGCTTCATATGTGAATGGAGTGATGCTGCAAGTGGATGGGGGACTCTGTCAGGGGGTACTTTGATAATTTTAAAATCTTAGTAGCAGAACTGCTTTGCTTACCAACTTATAAAAGCATCTGAGGTAGGAGTAGCCATGATAATCTACCTCTATTTCTCATATCTCTTTTCTTAAAGTCAGAAAGTAGGTGAGTGATAGATAGCATAATTCATCTCTTCTTTTCTTAAAGTCAGAAAGTAGGTGATAACTATCTGGGTAGAGGCATAATTCTTTGTTAACGCATAACCAAATTTATGTATTGCAAAAATTCTTGAAGTTGGTATAGTTTGCCGCACTTGATATCAAAAGTCAAGCATATTTTAAATTTTTAGTTTTTACCTTTAAATTTTTAAAAGGATTTTTCAACCATACTTCAAATTGCTTTATCAAAGCTATATGAAAATATGGAATTTTAGCTTTACCTAAGACATTTTAAACCCTCCTTTAAAAGGGGAGTTTTTCACAAGATTTCTCTATCAGTTCTAAGTTTGCAATTTTTTACAAAATCTACTTGCCTTTATAGTGAAACTGTGCAAAATTAGTAGAAATAATATACGGCAACCTTATCAAATTACCGTACTTTGTTTTGACTCTACTAGTCTTCAGGCAAACAAGGGTGCGAATACTTTTACAACGCTTACTCGGCTACGCTATTAGCCCACAAGCCCTCAGTAACTTCTAGGGTGAATACTGTTAATTAGCGTATCAACAAGGTCAACTAAAGTGATGAAGTTTGCTGTACGAGGTTTGATAAATGATCTCTCACTAGAAAATCTCTCTTTTTCAGCCTTTATCCTTCATCACTTGAGTCTTTCTTATTACCTCTTGCACAACTCAAGGAATAAGAAGCTATGGTTTTAAAATTTACATATTCTTAAATAAAAACTGACACCTTAAGCATAGAGAATCACTGAAATTTGAACTATTTTATAACGAAAAGACAGAATTAAATTGTAAAAAAATCAACATTTGAGGTTGTTTTTGAGATGAGTTTAGAAACCCGTGGAACACATTTAAAACTCGAAAGACTAAGGAAATCCTTTGGAAAAAAGGCAGTTTTACAAGGCATAGATTTAGAAATCCAACCCGGAGAGTTTGTCGCAATTGTAGGTCGTAGTGGGTGCGGTAAGAGTACAATGCTACGCCTAGTTGCAGGACTAGACGCTCCCAGTGGAGGCAATGTTTATTTGGATGATAAACAATTTCATCGTCGAATTAATCCACAGGTGCGGATGATGTTTCAAGATGCACGTCTATTACCTTGGCAACGGGTATTAGCAAACGTAGAGTTGGGTTTGATAAATTCTCAATCTAAAGTGTATAGGCGGCAAACTGCTTTGCACGTCCTTCGCAGTGTTGGACTTGAAGACCGGGCTCATGAGTGGCCTGCTGTTCTCTCAGGTGGACAAAGGCAGAGGGTAGCTTTGGCAAGGGCTTTGGTTGGTAAACCCTCTTTGTTGCTTCTTGATGAACCTCTTGGCGCTTTAGATGCTCTAACACGTATTGAGATGCAACAGTTATTAGAAGATTTATGGAAAGACCAAAAATTTACTGCTTTGTTAATTACTCATGATGTAGAAGAGGCAGTGGTTTTGGCAGATAGAGTTGTCTTGATTGAAGATGGTTTGGTAACAATGGATTATCACGTTTCTCTACCACGACCCAGAGCAAGAGGCAACCCAGTATTTGCACAAACAGTAGAAAAGATTTTGCAGCGCGTTATGGGCAAGCAAGAAGACAAGCCAGAAAGAAATGCTCTAAGCCAGACGCCTCAAGGAAGCGATCGCGAATTTGCAGAAATTATCAATTAACCTCTTTTTAGAAGCAGCGCTTACCACAAGCCCCTACCTATTCACAACAGGAGAAAATTTGGTAATGGTACAAATTTTAGAGGTAAAAGAGACTCAACAGTCCAAAGACTGGATTGCAATTGCATCTTCCCTCTCCAAAGAACTTGCCGAAACTGCAGTTGAACGGGACATCAAAGCAGGGCTTCCAGATGTGGAAGTACAGCGACTGCGAGAAACTGGCTTGCTGCCTTTGATAGTACCCAAAGAGTATGGTGGGATTGGGGCAACTTGGGTACAAGCCCTAAAAATTGTTCAAAAACTTTCGTCATCAGATGGTTCTATTGGACAGTTGTATGGCAACCATCTGAATTTAACTGCTTTGGCTCATGTTTCGGGAACACCAGAGCAGAAAGATAGATATTATCGGGAAACCGTTGAGAAAAACTTATTTTGGGCTAATGCCATCAACACACGAGATACTCGGTTAAAGATTCACCCAGATGGCGAAAATTTCCGCGTCAATGGTGTCAAGAGTTTTGGTACAGGTATTGCAGTTGCTGACTTGCGAGTCTTTTCTGCCGTGCAGGATGGTGTCGAGCTGCCTTTCTTTTTTGTTATTCCCAAGGATAGAGAGGGTGTAGCTTCTCATCAGGATTGGGACAATATTGGGCAACGGCGAACAGATAGCGCGACATTCGCGTTTGATAATGTTTTGGTATACAAAAATGAAATTTTGGGACCTCCTGATCCTCCTGATAGTGGTTTTTCTACATTTTTGGGAATCATCGCTCAGTTAACGAAAACCTATGTGTATTTAGGCATAGCCGAAGGAGCATTTGCCGCAGCAAAAGAGTACACTTCAAGCTTGACTAGACCTTGGATTACATCAGGGGTAGACACTGCAACAGCTGATCCTTATATTTTGCATAACTACGGGCAATTGTGGACTCAGCTCCAAGCTGCCATTACTCTAGCTGATCGCACTGCCGAACAGGTCCAGCAAGCATGGGACAAAGGTATAGAATTGACTCTCCAAGAAAGAGGAGAAGTTGCAATATCTGTGTTTGCAGCCAAAGCCTTTGCCACAAAAGTAGGATTAGACATTACCAGCAATATCTTTAACGTGACAGGAACTCGGTCTACAGCTACCAAATATGGTTTTGACCGTTACTGGCGGGACTTACGTACCTTTACCCTTCACGACCCCATAGATTACAAATTACGAGATATTGGCAATTGGGTATTGAACCAGGAGTTACCAATTGTTACGCAATATTCCTAATAGAGCAAGAGGGAGCGGGAGGAAGGTTTTCCTCCTGTAAACTGCTGGCTGACTCATAACTACCTCTTCATGTGGGTTTTCCACTCCCTTAACTCTTTTCAAACTTGCCTCCTACCAATTGCTCTCCTTTCGTCAGGTGGGTAACTGCGACGGCTCACCTGACTTTCCCTCTTAAACTTTGCTCCTTAAACATTCCAAGTATCAATTGCTCATAGCTTTCATAGGTGCAAACTAGCTTCTTTTCCTTACTCTCCTGACAATGGGGTGGTTCCTATCTACCCTATTTCCTCCGTATAAGGAAAATTTTAAATACCAAAAAAACATGAAAAATGACTCATTTTCGGGTTAGATAAAAAACAAGTTATGCTGAGAAAATTCAATAAATTAAAAAATTATAATCAAATATTTCCGTATTTTTTGGTCGCTCTTATGGCTTGCCTGTTAGTGTGGATGCTTGCTTTAACAGGAGATTATGAATATATGAACTTATACAGCGGAACATAAGTTTTAAAGCCAAGCATAAAGCCTGTTTTATTTGTTCAATTCTGCTGGAATTAAACATTTTTTTGTGAGAAGTGAGATAATATGCATTTGAAAAAAAAGTTTAAATTAACTCGTCGTTCTTTATTATTTACAGTTGGCTACTGCTTGGTATTATCTACAACTCTGTTCAGTTGCACGACATCACAGCAGACAACAAAACAAACGACTCAACAGCAAATAGCTACACCCAATAGCACTGAGAGAAAAGTGGTGCGTATTGTGCGTTCAAAACAACTCACAGCTCTAGCAGTTTTAGAAAAGCAAAAGACTTTAGACAAAAGATTAGAACCTTTAGGTTTTAAGGTTGAGTGGCCAGAGTTTGCTGCTGGACCACAGCAGCTAGAAGCCCTGAATGCAGGTTCACTAGACATCGCATTAACTGCAGAGTCACCTCCAGTATTTGCCCAAGCTGCCGGAACAGATCTTGTATATTTGACTGCGGTATCTTTTGATGGCAAGTCCATCTCGCTTTTAGTTCCAACCAACTCTTCTGTTAAAAGTGTCAAGGACTTAAAGGGCAAAAAAGTTGCTTTCCAAAAAGCATCTATTGGTCATTATCTTTTAGTAAAAGCACTGGAAAAAGAAGGGTTAAAATTGAGTGATGTAGAGTCAGTTTACCTACCACCACCTGATGCTAACGTGGCTTTTAGTCAAGGAAAGGTAGATGGCTGGTTCATTTGGGAGCCCTTTGTTACCAGAGCAGAACAAAAGAAAATTGGTCGTGTGATTGTGGATGGTAGCCAGTTGAGAGATACGGGTAATTTCTACTCAACATCACGCAAATTTTATCAGTCTAACCATGAAGTGATTAAAATCTTTCTTGAAGAGCTACAAAAAGCAAATACCTGGTCTAAAGAGCATCCCAAAGAATTAGCACAGTTACTTGCTCCTGTCACTCAACTTGATGTACCTACTCTAGAAAAAATGCATGACAAGTACGATTTTGAACTACGACCAATTACCGAGCAAGTTATTAAAAAGCAACAAGAAGTTGCAGATATGTGGTACAGCCAAAAGTTGATTCCTAAAAAGGTGAATGTCAAAGATGGATTTTTGACACCCGAAGAGTATACCAAAATCACTCCTCAAGAAGTGCTGGCTAAACAGTAATCAGTTATCAGTTATCAGTTATCAATATAAAAAAAGAACTGATAACTGCTCACTTGAACACTAAATTTTGAATTGCTTAATTATGCCTACATTAGCTTTAACAGAATTTAAAATCACTCACCTCAATGCACCTTTGGGATCTGAAGTGACTGGGTTAGATGCAAGCCAAGCTGTTGCACCTGAGGTGATATTAGAACTCAAACAAGCTTTGCGTGATCGCCACATTTTAATTTTCAAAAATCAAAATCTAACTGATGAGCAATTTTTGAACTTTGCTTTTTACTTTGGCTCACTTTTTGTTCCACCAGATGATATCCCAGTGCTTGCTTCCGAACCTGGAGTCACGCCTGTTGTGATTCCAATTTCCAATGTTGATGGTGGTTACACAGGTACTCGAGAAATCGCTTTCCACGCTGATCATCATTGGACTCCTTACCCTTCAAGTGGCTCGCTGCTGTATGCTCTTGAAGTACCTCCTGAAGGAGGAGATACATATTGGTTAAATCTGAATTTGGCATACGAGACGTTAGATGAGTCAACCAAGCAACGAATTGCTGACTTGAAGTTGATTACGTATAACCCGTTTTTGCGAGATCCCAACGCACCAAGATCCAAATACCGTCTTGATAAGAGTATTCCCCTGATTAGCCCTGTCTTCCCCCATCCTTTGGTTCGGACTCATCCCGAAAGTGGTAAAAAGATTCTCTACTTAGGCATTTCCACTGAAGTCGAAATTGTTGGTGTAGATCCGCAAGAAGGAGCAGAACTGATTGAGCAATTAAGAGAGCATCTCAATCAACCTCGATTCTACTACCAACACAAATGGTCTGTGGGTGACATTGTTTATTGGGATAATCAAGCCACCCTGCACTACCGTCAAGCATTTGCTCCAAAGTATCGACGAGTGATGAAGCGCGTCAGCCTTGCAGGTAGCCGTCCATTTTGAGGTAGGTGGAAAATGATTGCAAAACGTACATTACTACCATCTTTCGTAGCTTCCTTATTTGTACTTGCAGCTACTCTCACAAGTTCCGGGCTAAAAGCTGACAGTACTCAAATTTCTAGCAACACTAAACAGACTAAACAAACAGAGGTTCGACTAGGTTATCAAAAAGGAACAGCTTTTCTTAACATAGTTAAAGCAAGAGGTAGCCTAGAAAAAAGATTAGGTTCTTCTGGGGTTGCTGTTAAATGGATTGAATTTGCTCAAGGACCTCCAATGATGGAGGCGATGAGTGCTAATGCGGTTGATATTGGGGTTGTGGGCGCACCACCTCCTATATTTGCCCAAGCGGCTGGTACACCAATTGTCTATGTTGCTAGCAGTTTACCTAATGGTAATAGTCAGGTTCTTTTAGTCAAAAAAGATTCTCCATTTCGGACAGTTGCTGATTTAAAAGGTAAAAAAGTCGCTGTAGGAAAAGGAACAGCAGGACATTATTTAATTGTCAAAGTTTTAGAATCAGCAAAACTCACGCTTAAAGATATTCAGCCAGTATATCTATTACCACCAGAAGCTCGTGTTGCTTTTGAAGGAGGAAATGTTGACGCTTGGGTCACTTCTGACCCCCGTTACGCAGAGATTGAACGCACTGGAAAAATACGTGTTCTTGCCACCGGGGAAAAGATTGCAGAACAACGTTCTTACTTCATTGCCACTCGCTCCTTTGTTGACAAACATCCTAACATTGTCAAAGCAATTTTAGAAGAACAAAAGAAAGATGAAGAGTGGGCAAAAAGTCACCGTAAGGAAACTGCCAAAATTTTAGAAACAGCAACAGGCGTGAAAGCTGAAAATTGGGAATGGTCTTTTCAAAGGAGACCCAACTTTGGTGTGGTGTATTTGAATGACCAAATAGTGAAAGAACAGCAGCAGATGGCAGACCTATTTTACAATTTGAAGCTGATTCCAAAACCTGTACGAATTAAAGAAGCAACTTGGATACCGCAGTAAGGAGTGGAAGGGAGTAGGGGAAAGAAAACTAAGAATGAATAACCTAAGTTTTGGAGTTTTTTGTAATGACTACGCTTCCTGCATACGACTCAACATTATTTGAGGGTGCGGCTTGGTACTATGCTCGCTACAGACCAAAATACCCACCAGCCCTATTCGATTTGCTTACAGAAAAATTTCAACTAGATGGGACTGGACGGCTTTTAGACTTGGGTTGTGGTGCTGGGTTAATTACGATTCCGTTTCGCGATCGCTTTGAAGAAGTCATTGGATTAGACCCTGATCCAGAGATGCTTCAAGAAGCTCAAAAACAAGCTGCATCTGTGGGAGCAACAAATATCAAATGGGTAAACGAACGAGCAGAATTAGTTTCTCGCGCTTTGGGGTCATTTCGTTTAGTCACAGTAGGAAGGGCTTTTCACTGGATGCAACGAGAAATAGTGCTAGAGCGTATTTATGAATTGCTAAGCGATGATGGTGGAGTTGCAATTATCAATGCACCTCAAGATATATGGAACAGTGACGATCCGTGGAAGAAGACGGCGCTTACTGTTGTGAAGCGGTGGTTAGGTGAACAACGTCGCACTGGTCAAGGCGGACAAGGTGTGTGGAAACCTTTAGAAGTTTCTCATGAAGAGATATTGGCTAAATCGTCCTTTACTCGCCTTGAGAAATATGAGTTGAAATTTGAGCAATTTTGGACAGTTGACACTTTTCTTGGCTATCTCTACACAACTGCTTTCTGTTTGCCTTCTTTTTTTGGAGACAACCGGGAAAAATTTGAAAAGGATTTAAGAGAATCTCTGCTAGCTGTCGAACCATCTGGTCAGTTTACAGAAGAACTACCCGTTATTATTATTACTGCTAGGAAGCAGTAAATTTTTAGAACCAGAATTTTGCAGCACCTCATCGCCTGCAATTGAAATCACAAGCTAAATGAGAAAATTTTACCGAAAAAGATTGATATCAAGGATGCTTTGCTGACACCTAAGGAATATGCAGCGATTACTCCCCCTACACTTGTTAGTCAGAAATAGTATAATTCTCTACCATTTTTTTACCTAACAACGGTTTACAAAAAACTTCCCAAACACTGTACTTGCTATGTAGAAGCATATAAATTTTCAGTCTTAACGAATCGTGAGGAGACTTTATAACAATTATGGTGGATGAGAAATTCTTACAGCAACGCCGTCAATTCTTAAAGAGCTTTGTAAAATACTCATTGCTAGGATTATCTGGTTTTTCAACTCCGATTATTGGAAACTTTTTAGAAAAGGCTCAAGCACAAACAAAAACATCTGGAATCAACACTAACGTAGTCCGATTGGGCTATCAAACTTATGGAGATATTGTCAGGCTCAAAGGAGTTTTAGAACAACCGCTCAAAGCATTAGGTGTTGATATAGACTGGGCACCATTTCCCGCAGGTCCTCAACTATTGGAAGCCATGAGTGCAGGTAGAGTTGATATAGGTAGTGTAGGAGAAACACCACCAATCTTTGCTCAAGCTGCTGGTGCACAACTTGTCTATATTGCTGGACGTAAACCTAGTAAAGGTGAAGGCAGCGGTCTAATTGTTAGGCAAGATTCACCTATTAAGCGAGTGGCAGATCTCAAAGGTCAGAAAGTTGTTTTTCAAAAAGGATCAGCTTCACACTATTTACTACTAAGAGCTTTGCAAGAAGCTGGGTTAAAATATAGTGATATTCAACCCATAAGTTTAACTCCAGCTGAAGCCCGCGATGCATTTATTCAAAAGAAAATTGATGCTTGGGTAACTTGGGACCCGTTTTATGCATTTGTGCAAAAAACTGCTAATGCTCGTACCCTAAGAAATGCAGCAGGAATTGCGACACAAGGGGGATTTTATCTGGCAAGACGTGAATTTGCTGTCCAAAATCCTGGAGTGGTAAAAGTTGTTTTAGAAGAGATAGATAAGTTAGGGCAATGGGCTGAAGCTAACCCAACTGAGGTTGTCAAACTTCTTGCTCCTGAGCTTAAACTCGACCCAGCAATCTTAGAAGTGGCGGTGCGTCGGCGGACTTATACTTTAAGGAAACTTACACCAAATCTTATTAGCGAACAACAACGCATCGCTGATGTATTTTATCAGGAAAAAGTCATTCCCCGAAAAATTGATATTAAGCAAGCGCTTCTTACAACTCAACAATATACAGCGCTGACACCTCCAAGATTATTGAGTCAAAGATAAACAAAAAGATAAACAAAAAAGAATTTAAGATCATCAGCAATCATTAGAGGGAGCCACGTGGTAGAAGCTTTTTGGTATTTACCAACCCAAGGAGATGAGCGTTATTTAGGTACAAAAATTGGCAGTCGCGAAGCCAATTATCCTTATATGCGACAAATTGCCCAAGCTGTTGATCAACTCGGTTACGGTGGGATGTTGATTGGCACTGGACAAAAACAGGATACTTGGATTGTCGCTGCTTCGTTGATTCCAGTGACGCAACGCTTACGCTTTCTTGTCGCCTTTCGTCCTTCCATTATGTCGCCTTCGCTTTCTGCAAGGATGGCGGCGACTTTTGACCAAATTTCTAACGGTCGAATTATTCTTAATGTGGTGACTGGTGGCGACTCAGAAGAACTTGCAAAAGATGGCGTGTTTTTAGACCATGATGAGCGTTATGAACTCACTGATGAGTTTCTCACGATTTGGCGATCGCTCATGCTAGGCGAAGAAGTCAACTTCAGTGGTCGTCACCTGAAAGCCAAAGGTGCTAAACTGCAATTTTCTCCTGTCCAAAAGCCTCATCCTACTCTCTATTTTGGTGGTTCTTCTGATGCTGCGCTTAGGGTTGCGGCTAAACACATTGATGTTTATTTAACTTGGGGTGAACCACCGCAACAAGTTGCCGAAAAAATCGCTAAAGTTCGTCACTTAGCTGCAGAACAAGGCAGAACTGTCAGGTTTGGAATCCGGATGCACGTTATTGTCCGTGAAACCACATCACAAGCGTGGGATGCAGCAAATGATTTGATAAAATATGTGGATGAAAAAACAATTGCTGCTGCACAACAACGGTTTGCTCGCTCTGATTCAGAGGGACAACGCCGCATGGTACAACTGCATCAAGGCAGCCGTAAACAATTAGAAATTAGCCCCAATTTATGGTCAGGTGTTGGCTTAGCGCGGGGAGGTGCGGGGACTGCTTTAGTAGGAGATCCAGATACAGTTGCTGTGCGGATACTGGAATATACTGATTTAGGAATTGATACTTTTGTGTTGTCGGGTTATCCTCATTTAGAAGAGGCTTATCGAGTTGCTGAATTAGTTTTTCCACGCTTACCTTTACAGAATCTTCCCACTTTTGCATCGCCGCAAGCGTTGAACAATCCATATAACGAATTTGTGAATAAATCCGATTTACTGCAACCACAACCAACAGCTTCATAGAGGTTTCCAATGGCAATAGCACTCAAATTTAAGTCCAACATTTTTCACAATCGCCAGATTCAATCGCTTATTCCTTGGGGTGTACCCATACTCCTACTTGTCGTGTGGCAACTTTTATCAACAATAGGCGTAATTCCCACCAGAATCTTACCCGCACCTTTGAGTGTGGTAGGTGCTGCAATCAAATTAGCCGAGACTGGCGAATTGTTTAGGAATATTGGCATCAGCGCAGCGCGAGCAATTAGTGGTTTCATCGTTGGTGGGAGTATCGGCTTTGCCTTGGGTTTGCTCAATGGCATTTCTCCTATTGCGGAAAAATTACTTGATACTTCTCTGCAGATGCTTCGGAATATTCCTAACTTGGCATTGATTCCCCTAGTGATTTTGTGGTTTGGAATTGGAGATGAAGCAAGGCTATTTCTTGTCTCCTTGGGTGTGATGTTCCCTATTTACTTGAATACCTTTCATGGAATTCGCAGCGTCGATCCAGGATTGATTGAAATGGGGAGAGTTTATGGTTTAACTGCGTGGGGTTTGTTCTGGCGGATTATTCTTCCTGGTGCAATGTCTTCCATCCTTGTTGGTGTTCGCTTCTCTTTGGGGATCATGTGGTTAACACTCATTGTCGCTGAGACTATTGCCGCAGACTCAGGAATCGGTTATATGGCGATGAATGCCAGAGAATTTATGCAGACTGATGTTGTGGTGTTGAGCATTTTGCTATATGCATTGTTTGGTAAGCTTGCAGATGTCATTGCTAGGTATTTGGAAAGATACTGGTTGCAATGGCATCCGAATTATCAAAATGTTTAGATATATGCGTTGCACTGCTTATTAAATTTCACACGAAGACGCAAGGGTGGTAAGGTAAACCTTGCGTTTTTTTATATTTTTGAGTAAAAATAAGGCGTTGCGTAAGATGGCGATAAAAAATAGACCTCTTGCATGAATGCTATAAAAGATTTGTAGGATGTGTTAGGACGAAGTCCGTAACGCATCTTCTAAGATACAAGGATGCGTTAGCCGAGAGTACCCATGCTGTCCTTTGCAATTGATGCGTTACGGCTATTCTTTGATTGAGTGCACGGCTGAAGAAACAAGTACCCATGCTGTCCTTTGCAATTGATGCGTTACGGCTACGCCTAACGCATCCTACAAAAAATTCTATCCGCCTACTTAAAATCTTGGAATTCCAACCTCAGAACTTGGAACTTCAACCTCAAAACCTAAAAGTTCACCCTCAGAACCTGAAAGTTCATCCTCAGAACCTGAAAGTTCATCCTCAGAACTCGAAACTTCATCCTCAGAACCTGAAAGTTCACCCTCAGAACCTGAAAGTTCATCCTCAGAACCTGAAAGTTCACCCTTAAAAGCTCAAAATTCATCCTCAGAACCTAAAATTCCAAGCTCAAACCATAAATTGTAGGGTGGGCATTGCCAAAAAAGCATGTTTGATGGACATTTGAGATAGTAATAGGCAATGCCCACACATCTGTTGCTTTGATTTTATATAAATTGCACTTTCGCCCTCAGACTGGAAGTCTGGGGCTATACAGACAAAACCCGCCTGCGCGGGTTTCGCCAATGAGTCTGCGTAGACAGACTTTGTTTGTGTAGGCGAGCCAGTGCGTTGCGGTGAGACAGCGCTGCAGGAGGGTTTCCCTCCGCAGGCGACTGCGAACCCGGAGGGAGGTTCCCTCCGTTGTAGCAACTGGCGTGCGACTTCCAGTCGCCACAGCTTTTCAAAGATGCTTTTTGAACTTCTTCATACAGATTTGAGATCAACTTTCCTCTTCTACCACCTGTTCCACAAATCTTTGCACCAATGGCACTTGGAAAGCATTGCCTTCTTTCTCTACAATTTCTTTCCGCACCAATTTTCGCACAACTCCTTTATCTTTCTCTGTCGGAGTTTCCCCTTGGACTAAACGCCGTAGAAAAATGCGATCGCTCTCTGCTAAACTCGTCCATAATTCCCGAAAATACTGATCGCCTCGTTCTATTACTGTGGGAATAACCGCGTGGACATCGTTAGCAGTGGCTTTTGCACTCCCTGCATCTCGCCTGTTTTCTCTGATTTCCCGGTTCAGCAGTTCCACCACTTCATAACATACCAACTGAACAAGATAAGGTTGGCAATGAGTCAGTTGAATAATTGTGTTTACAGCACTTGGTTGGTAGATATTGGGGAAGTCCTCCACTGGTTGTAGAATCAACTCACGGGCTTCTGACTCTTGCAAGTAGGTTATGCGTAAAGCACGAGTATTAATGAGATAGTCACTCCAGTAGGCAGGAAGTTCCGAAAGTTGATGCGAACCACTAAAAAGCAAAGTCCACTTTTGGCGGTGTTGCAGGATATTGCGGAAAAAGTTGAGTGAACGTGTGCGTGTGACTTCTTCTACCTCACTGAGACGCTCAAATTCGTCCAGACAAAGAAGAAACCGCTTACTAGGAACTGTGCGTTCTATTTCGCCTAGCCAAGTTTGCAAAGCTGGAAATGGATCTTCAGCCAGCTTCTCGCTATCAGGATAAGGTAATCTCATCCTTCGGGGTAATTGTTGTCGTGCTGCATCGATGATTTGTTGTGCCAAATCATTTGCTAACCCCTTGGGAGTTTCGGCTGATGCGGTTCTTTGCAAATCTACTAATAACGGTACAACTGTAGAGTCTACTTTGTGGGGTAAGTACTTGAGAGCAGAGGTTTTCCCTGTTCTCCGCCCACCATACAGCAACAACACGGGCGGCTGATCCGAAAGTGTTAAAGTTTCAATTTCCCGAAAGATGTCAATTCGTCCTTTGAAACGATTGTTTGCTGTCTCGGGATCTAGGGAATTGCCAGCAATATAAACTTGCCGGATTTCTTTTGAGTGTCCTGTTTGTTCCTCTAATGTACGCTGTGCAGTTTCCAGAATACTTAGCCAGCGAGTAATACTGCCAAAATTGGTAGCTATCTGAGCATGTTTTCCATAAGCGAGATTATTTTGCAACTCGCGCAACGCACGAACCGGACGCTTGAGTAATTCTGCCTGACGATAGGGGGAAGTAGCACGAAGAGATGCTTTTACACCTTGGCTAATATCCAGCAGTTGAGGTAGCACAGTGCCAAGTTCTTCTGGTGGCGGTGAAGGTATCCAAGCGAGTTGTTCAGGGACAGATGTGATATCACTCAAATGCTGACAACGGCTGAGGCTGTTGACAGCTATACCGGTTATTGCTTGTGCTGCGACTCGTTGCTGGTTGGTGGAAGTGGTGAGGTAATCAATCGTCTCGCGGGCAGCAGCTGGGTTTTCTTGATAGGCTTCTACAATCAGCTTGTCTATAAAAGGCAGTGGCAAAATAATCTTTTCGTCAAAACGGGCTGGTAGGTAGCGCAGCCACTTTACTCTATCTCCACTTTGCGAAAGTAGAAAAAGAATCAGCATCCACAGAAACTCTGGCAACCAAAAGTAAACACGGAGAAAACCAAGAATAAACGTCACGCCTCCCGCCACGCCTACCGCCCCGCCACGCCTACCGCCACGCCTACCGCCACGCCTACCGCCACGCCTACCGCCACGCCTCCCGCCACGCCTCCCGCCACACCAAACGCCACGCCTACCGCCACGCCTCCCGCCACGCCTCCCGCCACGCCTAACGCCACGCCTAACGCCACGCCTAACGCCACGCCAAACGCCACGCCAAACGCCACGCCAAACGCCACGCCAAACGCCACGCCAAACGCCACGCCAAACGCCACGTTTAGCAGAAAAATAGATACCACCGATATCCCAAGAAAAGCTAAGATCGCAATTACAAACCTATTTTTATTTACACTACGCGCAAATATTAGACCTATTAACCAACCCACCCAAATAGAGCAACTGCGTAACCAGTGAAAGGGTTCACTGCTAACGACTGTATACACTGGCGCTACTAACAACACAGCCAGAATTGGCACCACAGCAGTTAGCCACCAAACCTGTCCAGCATAGCGACGCAGGCGGGGGTTAGTGCGAAACTCAGCCCGCTTTGTAAAAGGGTTGGTGTCAGATTTCAATTCTGGATGAATATCGCGTAGCCAGCGTTCAAAGGTATACGGCTTGAAATAAATCCAGTACAGCAGACGCACACATTCAGCGACGTAATTCCAAAATCCATGAGCTGGGCGTTCTTTAGTCATCGCTACTTCGTCAAATTCAACAGGTATGCCAAAAATTCCTGTACCTTATCGGGGTTCTGTAAACAGTAAATAACTAAAACCACCATAACTATTCCCAATACTACAGTTTTGGCATTATTCCAAAACTCTGCCAGCCATAAGCCAAAAGCACCAATACTTGAAAAAATCTTGTGTACCCAACGCCACAGATTCGACAACTTCAGAGAAGCATTTCTAGATTTGGGCAAACGGCGCTTTTGTTCTTCAAACCGACTTTTCACCCAATTTTCATCATGTCCTTGCTGACGTGCTTCACATACTAAACCCCCTGCTATCTGCAGTAAAAAAGGATGACGCCCGCCTAGTTGTCGAGTTAGGTGCTGTTCATCCATACTCAAAGCGGCTGAAGCAGTGTTAACAGTGCTAGCAGGTAGACGTGCTAGATCTTTCGCTTCTTCCTCCTTCAGTTCTCCTAACTTCAGCACATGACCTAAATTGAAGAAAGAAGAAGTCAACTGATGCTGTTTACGATAAAAATCCAGTTCTTTCGTTGTCCCTACCACTAGCATCAACATATTGTTATCCATTAAAGAGCGCAGATTGTTATAAAACCCATCATCAAATTCGCTCTTGTTGTCGAACAACATCTTAAAATCATCCAAGCACAGTACTGGCAAAACTCCCTGCGTTTTCCACTCTCCCATCGCCGCCGAAAATGCCAAGCGGTTCAGGGGTGTCACTCTTAAAGAGTCACTTAAAGCTGGGTTTGTCGCCACACGCGGGAAACTGAGTAACTTTTGTGCGATCGCCTGATAAAAATCCGTCTCACGATGACACTGCACATTTTGGAGTGAGAGGTAAATCACGACATAGCGGCTGGAATCTGCGACTCGCTGCTCCCATGTCTGGAAGAAGTGATACAGTAACGAAGATTTGCCAATGCGCTTGTCACCAACAACATTAACACTTGTTGGCTGTACACCACTCATCCGAGATGCGATCGCTTGTAATTCATCTTTACGACCCACAAACAGCCTAGGGTCTTCAATCATTCCTGCAGCCACAAAGGGGTTAGAAGGAAGTGAGCCGGATGTCATGTCAAGGATTATGCCAGTTTTGGCACTGTACATGGAGTGAATTACTTAAAAGAATAGCACCAGTCCAACAATGGCTTTGGGATTTGAGTCACTATGATGGGGTGACTTTGAAAGTATAGATTTTTTCGGCACTGACAAAAGCCTAATGCTTGAAAATAATAACCAAAATACTATGCAGCATTGAAACTAAAAACGAAAAGATATGCTAACACGAGTTTAGCGTTACCACATCAAGGATAAAATTAGGAAAAAGTACTTACTAGAATGCTAAGAGGAGTGAGCATTTAACATGAGTAAGCATATTAGTTCCGTTGCGGTTTCCCTAGTTGTTGGCATGGCACTTGCCATACCTGTTACTAGCAGTTTTCCATCAGTAGTTCAAGCACAAACCCCGAAACCCACAACTACAGCCACCACGAAACCCACAACTACAGCCACCCCGAAACCCACAACTACAGCCACCACGAAACCTACAACTACAGCCACCCCGAAACCTACAACTACAGCCACCCCGAAACCTACAACTACAGCCACCCCGAAACCTACAACTACAAGTAAACCCTACGGTTCACCTACACCTACGCCTAAAGGCAAACCATAGAACAAAAAGTAAATGTAGGAATAGTTACAAGTGACAATCGGCGATCGCAAAGCGCGATCGCCAAGCTTCCAAATATTCCTCTCTAGATGCAACTTTTATTTTTGGCTTATGCCCATCCGCTTTAACCAGACTTGACACAACACAGGATACTGCTGTTTTGGTTGAGACGAAACAATATGTCTAAAGTTTGCAAGTTTTGAGCCGCCTTTGGCATATCTGCATTGTGTTCAGTATGTCTTCATCAAGCACCTGTCTCTGCTAATCCTTTTGATGCCATCAACAGAACAATTCATACTATCAATAACAAGCAAAGAAGAAAAATAATACCAAATAAAAAATGTTTACGACAGATAACCCCACCCGCCCTATCGGGCACCCTCCCCTTACTAAGGGGAGGGTTGGGGAGGGGTTCAACTAATGTGTTGCATTCTTTTTTCAAATTGGTATAACAAAAGATGAACGACAAAGCCCCCAGTCACATGGGGGCTTCAAAGCTTTATCTTATAGATTTTAGGTCATTGAGAACTCTCTCAAAGAGTATTTCTTAATCAACAGCAACCATCACATCTGAAGATTTAATAATGGCATATGCCTGCTTGCCTTCTTTTAGTTGAAGCTTTTCTGCTGATGATTTAGTTATAATTGCGGTCACTTCAACTCCAGGCGCCACTTCCAATACAATCTCATTGTTAACAGAACCTTCCACAACTTTTTTCACGGTAGCCTTGAGAGCATTACGAGCACTTACTTGCATTTTCGATTGTTCCCTGTATCCTTTCGACCCATTTATAGTATCAAGTATCATCTATTTATGGTTAACATCCTACTCTCGGTCTTGCCATTTTTAAGTTTCTCTTAACGTAAAAGCTGCTATTGCTCGGTTTTACACATGATGAACTCGGCTCTGAAAAGCTTGCACAGGTGTCTTCTTACCTTGTCACAATGCAAACAATGGGTATCGCCACAAGTGAAATCAAACAAAAAGTACAACCAGCGAGTCATTGACAAGTTGTACAAGTTATCATATCAAGTACGACTTATGAACTTATGCTAAAAACCTTCTAGCTGTAGCACGTTTATATATTGTTCCCATACTGGCGATCGCCATAAAAACACCGATGCAGTTAAAAATACGTATACTGCTATTATCAAGCAATAGATTCATAAACCTATAATTTTAGACATCACTCGAAGCTTTTTATTAATTTATTTTATTTATCTGAATTGCGATATACTCCCTAAGAATTGCAGCTCTTCAAGTATTCCTTAAGGCTATTTAGAATTAATTCGGATGACAGATTGGATATCAAGACTTGAATTGATAATCTGTAATTGTCAAAGAAAAGCGTCTATAAAATCAAAAATCAGAACAATGAACATTCTTGCTTGGATTATCTTAGGTCTTTTAGCTGGTGCTATCGCTAAAGCTATCTACCCCGGTCATCAAGGCGGCGGAATTTTAGGAACCATCTTGTTAGGAATTATCGGTGCTTTTGTAGGTGGTAGTTTGGGCTTATACTTTAGTACGGGAACTTTCACGCTGGCAGCTCCTGCTCTTAGTATACCCGGTGTTATAGTAGCAGTTGTTGGTGCACTTGTAGCTGTTTTCGTATGGAACCTACTAACCCGTCGCAGTGCTGTGTAAGCAATTCAGTTATCATCAATCTATACTAAACATCAGGGAACTACTTAACTATATATCTCCCTGATTTATTCGTCATCTTTATGCTTAAAATAGCGCTTCCCTAAGTCTAGAGAAGCGCTATTGTTTTATATTTTTATATTTTTTTATTTTATAAACTTGTTTTGATTTATCCAACTTTTACTGCATTAAAATCAGCCGTAATGGATCTAAATGCACATACCAAGGCATCGGTTGGTCTTTCAGATTTGCCCATTTCTCTTTGAATACCTCTGCTTGCAAGTGGTAATCATTAGGATTGCTAGAGGGATGATGTAGTTTGAGAAACAGCGTCATTCGGTGTGGTGTTTCACTCGTTCTTACTAGCCAGCACTCAAAGGTATTTTCCTGATGAGGGTCGTTGCTAATCATGAGGTGATGGGCACGAATTCCCACATTGGATAAAGTGTTTGGCATGGGTTCCATGACACGGAGGGTACAATCCCAATCAATTGCCTTTACTTGCTGCGATGTCACAGCAACAGCACGTGAGAAGTTTTTGCATCCTGTCAATTGGGCAACACTAACGGTGGCGGGATGTTCAAAAATTTCATATTTGGTGCCGTAGTGAACTGCTTTTCCTTTCTCCAGAACTAGCAAATTCGGACAAACTCGATAAGCCTCCTCCATATTATGGGTCACAAATAGAGTCACACCTTCGTAATTGGCTAATGTTCCTACCATTTGCTGTTCCAGCTGGCTTCGCAGGTGAGTGTCCAGTGCAGAAAATGGCTCATCCAACAGCAGTGCTTCTGGTTGACTTGCTAAGGCTCTTGCCAATGCCACTCGTTGCTGCTGACCACCGGAGAGTTGATGTGGATAGCGTTCTGCTAATCCTTCCAACTGCACTGTTGTAAGTTGGGTTTTTAAAAGTTGTCGAATCGCTGTGTTAGAAAGTCCTTTTGGTAAGCCAAACAGAATGTTCTGCGCTACAGTCATGTGCGGGAAAAGAGCATAATTCTGCACTAAAAAACCAATACGGCGATCGCGCGGTGGCAAATTAATCCCTTGTTGAGAGTCAAACAACACGCGTCCATTCAGCACAATGCGACCGGAGGTTGGAGTTTCTATCCCAGCAATGCAACGTAGAATCATGCTCTTACCAGCCCCAGACCCTCCCAACAATCCCAAGGGCTGCGCATCAGCACTGAAAGATACTTTCAAGTGAAAACCTGGAAGCTGTTTTTCGATATCAACAAACAATCCTGAATCTGAGGAATGATAGGTAGGTCGCCCGAGAAATGGAACAGTATTTTCTCCCCCTGCATCCCTTGCTCCTCCTGCATCCCCTGCTCCCCCTGCATCCCCTGCATCCCCTGCTCTTCCTTGTCCTCTCCTCTTATCCTGCTTTTCCTGCCAATAATTCACAGCAATAATCCCAGATAGAGAAATAGCTATGATGGCGACAGCCCAAAACCAAGCTTCGTTCATTGCTCCGCCTTCCACAGCAAAATAAATTGCCATTGGAATGGTCTGAGTTTGCCCTGGAATATTTCCTGCTAACATCAGTGTGGCACCGAATTCACCCAGAGCACGGGCAAAAGCCAAGATTGTTGCTGCTAAAATTCCTGGCACTGCGAGTGGTAAACTAATTCGCCAAAATATTGTTGATTCTTTTGCACCAAGCGTTCTGGCAACTCGTAGAAGATTACTATCTATTTGCTCAAAAGCTCCCAAGGCAGTTTTATACATTAATGGGAAGGCGACTACAGTGGCAGCGATCGCCGCGCCGTACCAGGTAAAAACGACACTCAAACCCAGAGGTTCCATAAGTTTCCCAAGAGGACCGTTTTTGCCAAACAAGATTAGCAACAAAAAGCCGACGACTGTAGGTGGTAAAATCAGAGGGGCGACAAAGATTCCCTCAATCAAAGATTTCCCTTTCCCTCGATACCCCAGCATCCAATAAGCAGCAGCAATACCAAAGAAGAAGGTAATAAACGTCGCAAGTAAGGAGGTTTTCAGGGATATCCACAAAGGGGAAAGATCAAGGGGCATAAGTGATTCAAAATTCAAAAAGTAACTCTCATGGAGAAGAATCAGGATTTGTGTCTTGCTCTTCCTTAGAATCTTGGGTTCTCAGAAATTCTCTAAGCACCAACTTAATCATAAAAAAGTTGGTAATTAATGACTACACAAATCTATACAGTTTTGGGGAGTAGGGAATGGGCAGTCAAAATTCCCAATCTCCACTCCTCACTTACCACGATTTCGCTAAATACAAAGTTAAATTTGTAACAGCTTAACGGCTTGGCGCTGGTGCTTTTGATACTTGCACTATAAATCCATATTTCTTCAGGACAGTCTTAGCTGGCTCACTAGATAAAAACTGGACAAACTCTTTAGCAGCATCAACATTTTTACTGCTTTTGAGTACCGCCATTGGGTAGACAATTGGGGAGTGAGACTTGTCGTCAGCAACAACAACAACTTTCACCTTATCCGAGATTTTGGCATCAGTCGCATAAACTAGACCAGCATCGGCATTACCACTTTCCACAGAGGCTAGCACTTGACGCACGTTGTTGGCATAAACGAGTTTGGGCTTGACTGTCTGCAAAAGGTTTAATTTCTGAAGAACTTGCTCGCCATATTGACCTGCAGGGACACTCCTGGGTTCGCCTATGGCAATTTTCTTGACCTTGGCGTCTGCCAAAGTGTTGAAGCTGGTGACGCCTGTAGAATTACTAGGCACAACCAAAACTAAACTGTTATTTGCCAAGTTGGTACGGGTACCAGAAACTAACAACCCCTTTTGTTCGAGAGCATCCATTTGCTTCTTTCCAGCAGAAATAAAGATATCTGCTGGTGCACCTTGCTCAATCTGTTGCTGCAAAGCACCAGAAGCACCAAAGTTATAGCTCAGGTTGACATTCGGTTTACTTTGTTGATAAACAGTCTTAATTTCTTCCAACCCATCTTTAAGGCTGGCGGCTGCAGACACGAGTAGGTTTGTTGTGTTAGGCTGTGCTGTCACAATAGATGAGTCAAACAATTGCAAGCCAACTGCTAATAGCGAGCTAGCAACTGCTATGCCTATAAAGGCAAAAAATTGTCTTCTTTTCATAGGAGAACTGCACTCCAAAGATTCTCTGGCAATGAAATTGCGGTTGGTAGCATCGTACCAAGATAAGCGTTAAATTACCAATAATATTGGTAAAAATCTGTACAAAGAAAGAACAAAGATAGATGACAATTTCAAATCTCACAGGAGAAGTGCAGAATCTTGGAGGAGTTCAAGGGAGATGTCTAGGTGTATCAAAACTGAGATTCTCAAAGAACTGATAAGGCAATACGATTCAGTTAACAGTCACCCTGAAGGGTGCGGCTACACTTATGGAGCCTGTCTTTGCAGGCTTGCTTTAGATCTGTAGGCTTAAAGGAAAATGCTTATAGGCGACGCAGAAGAATTTATTCTTTAGCTGATGAGCAGCATAATTCGCTGTTAGTCTTTTGAACTCACTGCTTCCTTTTTCCGGCTTTTAATGACTTTAGCAGGTACGCCTACAGCGATTGAAAATGGAGGAATATCTTTAGTCACAACTCCTCCTGCACCAATGACACTACCTTTACCAATAGTCACACCATCTAATACAGTCACCGCATGCCCTATCCAACAGTCATCTTCAATCACAATTCCCTGACGCGTCACTCCCTGATCTTCAATATCCAGCATCGGGTTATCAAAAATGTGATTGTTAGCAAATATACCTACGTGTGCTGCAATCAGACAACGTCTGCCTATTTTAATATTGCCAGGACCTGCTAAACAAACATAGGGACCAATGTAAGTACCTTCATCAATATAGACACAGGTGTCTTTCATTGCCCGAATATCAACACCATGTTCAAGAGTTACTTTATTTCCAAGATAAACTCTATTGTTTATATGTCCTGTTGCGTTTATACTAACACCTTTTAGAATATCTACTCCATTTCCAATTTCAATACACAAAGTATTTATAAATTTCACACTCTCTTCAATATAAACTGAACGACCAATACGAGCAAAAATAGTACGGTATAGAGTATTTCGTAAGTTACCCCCTACAGCCCGCGTGGGGATATTACCTAACAAATGAGTTAATAAACTTTCTTGTAAACGCTTCCACCGAAAAAAATTTTTTTTGGTATTCATTGTGAAATTACACTTGATAATATAAAGATTTACCACAAATAATTCTCACGAGAAATCACATATTAAATTAATTTAATTACAAACTGACTGCATACTATTGAGAGGGGAGAATGAGGAAGTGGTGTACGATACCACCAATCCTCAAGTGTGTGCTCGTAAAACAGGTTATCAGGCTTATAGGCTTTGCGTTTACACAAAGTCTGAAACAACCACTCCTATTTCTCAGTCTCTGGTATTCACCAGTTGCTTGCTAGTTCGGCTTTTAATGACTTTTGCAGGTACGCCTACAGCAACTGAGAACGGGGGAATATCTTTAGTAACCACTGCTCCTGCACCAATGACACTACCTTCACCGATGGTCACTCCGTCTAAGACAGCCACGCCATGTCCTAGCCAGCAGTCATCCCCTATCACAATTCCCTTACGAGAAATCCCCTGGTATTTAATTGGCTCGATGGGGTCTGCAAAATTATGATTATTTGCATATATTCCAGAGTTTGCAGCAATGAGACACCGCTTGCCAATTTTGATGTCTCCAGGTCCAGCAATACAAACCCCAGGACCGATGAAAGTCTCTTGACCAATTTCTATGTGCGTGTTCTCCAAACGCCCAATGTTAACGTTACGCTCAATAGCAACTCCATTATCCAGATACAGTTTGTTTTGGTTTCCTCGTGCATCTAGACGAACACCTTTAAAAATAAATACTCCATTACCCATTTCAATAGAAGAAGCACCGAGAAATTCAACACCATCTTGAATATAAACTGATTTCCCCATACGGGCAAAAATGTTACGATACACTATACTTCGCAGTTTTGGTCCCAACGCAATTGTTGGGAGATTTCCTAGTAAACCAATGACTAAAAGTTCTTGCAAACGCTGCAACTTTGACGAAGATTGCTCTCTATTCATAACTGCGTCATCCTTAAGTATGGGTTATTGACAAGAATCAAGTTTGTATGATTTCACTTGTGTTTGATGTTTGGTATTTGCACTCTTACTGAGATGTTTTATTCCATCAAGTAGATTTGGAGTCATGTGGAAAGTTTCCAATGGTCTCCTAATGTTTAATGTTTGAAGAACTCATGCAGATACTGTCAAATCCCTCAAGGTCAGATGCACAACCTATAGTTTTCGGCTATACACATCAATTGTGCTTGCTTGCTAGGAAGACTTGTAACGGTATTCATATTGGATAGAGACACAACTAGTCTTTTCTCTGAGCAAGTTTAAAGCCCTTACTTTAAAGCCCTTACATTGAAGTTTGTGAAAGCATGAACCATCAAACTACCTAAACAAGCTCGCTTTTCCTTTCTTCAGAGAGTGTTAAAATGTGGCTTCTAACGCAACTACCGATACAATTATTCTTTTTGAGCAAACTGCTTGCTAAACAGCTCTAATCTTTGCCTGTAGAGACGCGGTTAAGTTAACTGAACTTTCAACACAACTACATTTCTTTGACTTATTACCACAGAAGAAGCTAAATTTCTCTTCCATTTATCTAGGTAACAATATATACCAGGTAATAATGTATGTTGTTGTTGAATTTCTCTTGGCGTTTCTACTTAAGTACATACCAATTAAGGGGGAGTGTCCCCAACTTCTGCCATTACATTAAAATCTGCCATCGGTGCAAACAAGTAGGCGCTCCCCCGATCGCCATGACGAATCTGCTGCAGCCAACTTCCTAATTTTGCTGCTGTCATGATGTTGCACGTAGACGATTTACAAACTAACCAAATCACACTTCTAATGACAAGGTGTTCACATTAATTATATCATATATAAAATATTGTATCTACCCGCTGCCATCATCCTAAAGACATATATTTTCTCTCAATTTGCTCATTTTACCGTTGTAGAGCCAATCTAATAGACTGCTTGATGCCTCATAAGCATCAAACAGCTTGATTAGAAAAAATCTGTCAAGACAGTCTTGAAGCGAGATGTCTAGTACAGAAAGGGATTTTCCCAACGACTATGAAGCTTTTTCTTCTTGCTTTTGGTGAGCGCTTGTTTCAAAGGTATGATTGTCAGTCTGGTAGGGCTAATTTCACCATTGTATAACCCCACTTGTTAAATCTATGAATATGTGTGACAAATACAACTTTAATGATTATTTTGTTGCTTCATGTTGTTGCTGTATGTATGGAAGCGCAAAAATGACATAATGTGGATTGTTTTCCTATGTCAGACTTCTACTTTGCAACGCCGAATCAGTTGATGCTCTTTTCTCCAAGTTTGAGGAGGTACCCCATGGTGTTGACGAAACTGACGGGAAAAATGGCATGCATTTTGATAGCCAAGAGATGAAGCAATTTGCTCTATTGTTTGGTCAGTCTCTTGGAGTAAGCACCGTGCTGCTGACATCCGGCGCTTAACAATCCAGCCGTTGACTGTTTCTCCTGTGATTTTTGCAACTCTGTTAGTCAAATAAGCCGAAGAGTAACCAACAGCCTCAGCAACATCACACAGAGTGATACCTTGGTGATAATTGGCTTCTATATAATCAAACACTTCCTTGAGTTGCGGTACAGATGGAAAGATTGATACTGCTTCCATTGATGAAGTTGTACCAGATGCTACCGATACTGACAATTTTTCGTAGCAAGCAGCGTACCAGTACTGCATAAGTTTCACTTGCTTTTCTAATCTGACTGCTACGGCTCTCACTAACTGCTGTACTGTACAAGGTTTGGTAATGTAGTCATCTGCTCCTAACTCCATACCTTTGCGAAGAGATGTATTGTGATCGCTACCAGTGAGAAAAATAAAGGGTATGATTGCGGTCACAGGATCTTGGCGCAGCATTGTTAAAACGCCAAAACCATCCATCCCTGGCATCTTGATATCGCAAATAACTAAATCGGGTTGATGCTCTTGTGCTTTTTGAATACCAAAAGTACCATTTTCTGCACCTATTGTGTCAAAACCTTCAGCTTCAAGACCGTCTAGGAAGATATTGCGGGTTATTGCATCATCTTCGATAATCAGAATTTTTTTCGACGATTCGTGCATCATGTACTATCACTAGAATGAGAGGAAGCAAAAAATTGCTGAATTCTGTGCCGAGTATTACGTAACAATTAAGAGTCAGTTGATGGCAATTTGACAGTAAAAGTCGTGCCTACACCAACTAAACTTTCCACAGCGATTTCACCGCCATGTAAATCCACCAGAGTTTTAACAATTGATAGACCTAGTCCAGTACCCGGTATACTATCAACATTGCTGCCACGATAAAATGGCTCAAATATTTGTTGTTGATCGATCACTGGAATACCAATACCTGAATCTTTGACTTGAAAAATTGCTTGTTTTTTTTGGCAGCAAAGTCTAAAACTCACTGTGCTACTGGTAGGTGAATACTTAATAGCATTCGAGAGTAAGTTCGTTAATATATGCTGTAGTAGTTTTGGATCTAGATAAGCAGTAGAGCAGTTCCCTTGTGTGATAAAGTTAACGGATTTTTGGTTACCACTTGCTAGTTGTACTTGTGCTATTATGTCTCGGCAAAATCTATCTAGATCAAGTGGTCTAGGTTCACACTCAAGTCTCGCCGATTCTGCCTGACCATACAATAGAATTTCATCTAGTAGCTCACTAATTTGTTGAACAGCAACTTGAATCAAATCCAGATATGAACGGTTTTTTTCCTCAGTCCATTGGTGAATGTGACGTCTGAGTAAATCAGCAGAGAATGAGACAACATTCAGCGGCGTACGGAATTGATGGCAAAGCATAGAGACAAAGCGTTCTCTGAGTTCACTTAGTCGTTTTGCTTGCTCAAGAGCTTGACGAACCTCTGATTCTGCCTGCTTATAATCTGTGATATCAATTGCTGTGACTAATTCAACTGACTGACTTGCGAAATCAAGCACTCCATCAAGTACTCCTATTGTACAAGCCAGCCAGCGGTTCGTACCATTTTTCGTCAAGATCTGTATTTCCTGATATTCACAACAAGCTGCTCCATCCAGCTTGGTAACTTGCCTAAGCTTTTTGCCTTTGATGAGGTGATCAATGTTAAAATCATCAAGTAATTCCTTTCTGGTATAGCCAGTCAATTCCTCTGCGGCAGGATTGACATAGCAAATGTTTTTATTTTGAGTCAGGAAAATACTAGCCTCTGTTGTTTCTGCTAAAGCACGAAATCTAGCTTCATTGAGCCTCAATGCTTCTTCTGTTTTTCTGGATTCAGTAACATCCCATATACTCCACACTCTCCCAATGATTTTGTCTCCCAGTCGCTGTGGTTCTGAGTAATGTGCAAATACCCTCCCATCTTTTAATTCCACTACATCATAGCTCTCTTTCTCTGATTGGCTAGACATTTCCCAAACAGCCTGACGAAAAAGCTCTGGGTCTTTAACTTTGCTCTCAAAAAAGGCTTTTGCTCGGTTACATTTCCTCGACACGCTAACTGAGTTTGGAAATTGCCACATCTCCATAAATTTGTGGTTATAGCAAAGGATTTCTCCTTCAAAATTCACTGCAAGTATGCCATTTGCAGTTGATTCTAGAGTGGAGCGAAGTAGAGAAAGAGATGTTTCTAGTTCTGTTTCTGTTTTTTGATACTCAATAACTTCTTGCTGCAACTCTTCGTTGGGATTAGGAGTTTTATTAACATACTGCTGTAAGCTCAAGCCCACTAATTCATCACTGCTATCACGAGCAAAGACACAGCCAAACTCTTTGGCTTGGTGTTCTACATAAGTAACACTCATTTGTACTAAAAATATTCGACCTGCTTTTGTTCTGTATCTGGATTTGAAAGTAAGAGACCCTTGTTGCTTGAGAGTTACCCATTTCTCTGACCAATTGTGTGGAGAGATGTCTATATCCATATCTGTCAGCGTCATAGAGAGTAATTCCTCACGAGAATACTCGGTCATACGGCAGATAGCATCGTTGACATAGATGATTTGTGCATTTGCTCCCACATAAAAAGCAGCATCTGCAAGCTGATTAATCAGAAATTGTGCCAGCTTTAACTCTTCTTCCGGCTGTAGCGCCGATTGAGAACCAGTATTAGATAACATGTAGTCGCGAAAAGTCATTGCCCTCTCCCGCTCATCTTGTATCATTAGTTACTCTAGCGATCAATGGGCTTATCATCTAAATTTCCTAAATTCGTCGTTAGGCTTTTCTTGCCCAACATTAAACTATCAAAATTCTTATAAAATTAATATATCTTTACAAGAAAAATAATTTATTCATCTTTACTGTCTGTATATTAGACAACAATTTGCTTTCCTTCACATTGCAAATAATTTGCAATTAGCAACAGAAAACTTGAGTCCAAAGAACAGCTATTGAGTTATTGAGCTATTATTCTCCCCACCTGACTTAAACTGGAGCCCTAAGTCTTGAGTATCTTTACTTTCTTTTAGCCACATGAACTTAGGAGTTTGTATCTGTGTGTGAATGGTATAACTGCTCACGAAATGACTGTTCAATGCTTACAGCTCTAGGATTGATAGACTCTCAATACGTTTAAATGAGTTAATTTCAGCAGAATAGTGAAGATATTTTCAGAGTTTTATGAGTAATTGTTCTTAATTGGCTGAATTCCTTTTAATTTACTCTTCATGAATTCAACTACGAATTAATTTACAAAGTCATCTGTCAAAAGAAATACCCTCATTTTTGAATGAGTATTTACAATATTTTAACATCTATCTAAAGATATAGAATTTGCACATCGTGTTAGTGATCATGACAACAAAACTTTAACTTAATGGAGTTATCTAATCGCAAAATTACTACAATACCTATTATTTTTTAAACAAATAAGTTAGAATATTAAAATTTTATTAAAAACACAATATTCATTGGTTGTAAAGGCATTCTCTACTACTTATCCTTGGTTTTTCTTAGAGCAGTGACTTTTTTTGTATAGATGTAAACCAAGGAAGAGAAAAAAGCTAAAAACAGATCGTAATCTGCCTAAAGGTAGAAAAAAGTTATTTCAAAGTTATTTCAACGAGCTAAGTCAGCATTTTTTTTAGTACAAACAACAGCAAAAAAATTGACAACCCAATCAAAAGATTCTTCATTGCAGCAACGTATGTAGCTTCTGTAGTCTTGTTTCCATAAGCACAATCTAAATTCTTTGACTCCTACCATACGAGTTTTTTTACTAGCAAAGAAGCGGTAAATCACTACTCCCAGTGTTCGTCAAACTGGGTCAAAAGTAGCAGGAGAAACTCAGACTTTGGCATTCCACGTACTTAAGACTGTGAGTGCAAAGGCAGCTTGAGTAAGCTAACTGGCACCCTCTCCAATAATCAGGGAGTTTGTAGACGCAATGAGCGAAAACTATACTCAGATAACATCTCAGATAGGCGATCAGCCATATGAGGTATACCAACCAAATGGCTGTGTACAGTCAGAGCCAGTTGGTTGCACTCACCATTTTGAAGACCAGCCTAACACCCACTCAAATACCACGCCTGTTGTGAAAGAACAAATACAGCGATCGCTAACGGTTGCAGATGCGATCGCCCAAATGATGGAAGATTTGGGAGTCAACTGTGCCTTTGGTGTTAACGGAGGCGCGATGGCAGGTCTTTGGGGATCGCTATCGAATAGCCTCTTACAAGTGTTGAACTTTCGTCATGAAGCAGGAGCTGCTTTTGCAGCAGCCGAAGCTTACTTTGCGACTAGTCGTCCTTGTGTCGTGTTTACAACAGCTGGACCAGGTATTACCAATGCTTTAACTGGGTTGTTTGCTGCTAGAGGTGAAGGTGCAAAAGTGATTTTGCTCTCAGCTTGCACCTCCTCCCCGCAGCGCGGACGGTGGGCTATACAAGAAACCAGCACCGACACTCTGCCAACCGAGGGAATATTCACCTCAGGAGCGCTGTTCAACTATGCTACCACTGTGGAAAGTGCTGCACAACTCCCACAGATTTTTCGCAAACTTGCTCTTGGTCTGTCGCAACCAGGAGGTTTCGTTGCTCATTTGAGCATTCCTACTGCTGTACAAACAAGTCCACTTGATGATGTACCCTTGTTCCAAGGAATATATTGTTCTTTGGTAACACCAGATCAAGAAACCATCATTAGAACTGCGCAATTGTTGTCAGAGGGACCGTTTGCCATTTGGGTGGGTTTTGGTGCTCGTAGTGCAGCAAAAGAAATTCTCCAACTTGCCGAGAGAACCGGGGCAGCTGTCATGTGTTCACCTCGTGGCAAAGGCATTTTTCCCGAAGACCATCCTCAATTTGTAGGAGTCACAGGTTTGGGAGGTCATGCTTCTGTCATGACCTACATGCAACAGCAAACACCTCTACGCACACTTGTACTGGGAACACGCCTGAGCGAACCGACTTCTTTTTGGAATCCATTGCTTGTTCCTCCAGGAGGTTTTGTGCATGTAGATATCGACCCAACGGTACCAGGGGTAGCGTATTCACAAGCGGAAACCTTCGCTATCCAGTCGGATATCAAAGCATTTTTACAGGGGCTGTTGCAACACGATGATCTGTTAGCCAGCGCAGCGGTCACAGCTTTTTGGTTACCTCGTCCTGAAAAGGAGGCAATGCAATCAGGTCCAGACTCTCCAGTCAGACCAGAGATATTGTTGGAGGCTATTCAAAAGGTCATTGTCCAGAATAGTGATGCTATAGTTTTGGCGGAGTGTGGTAACTCATTCCTTTGGTCAACTCATCTCCTGCAATTTAGTCAACCACATCGTTACCGTATCAGTACCGGAGTTGGGGCAATGGGTCATGCTGCTGCGGGAGTCGTAGGAGCAGCTGTTGCACGTAATGGCAAAGCCGTTGCCATTGTTGGGGATGGAGCAATGCTCATGAATAATGAAATAAACACAGCTGTGAAATACCAGATTCCTGCGGTTTGGATTGTCCTCAACGATGCCCGCTACAACATGAGCTACCAAGGTATGGCAATGTTGGGACTAAAAGGTGCGGATGCATTAATTCCAGAGGCAGACTTTGCCATGATTGCTCGCGGTATGGGAGCCGAAGGAATCCGCATCAATAAAGAAGACGATCTCGAAGCTGCACTAGAGCAAGCAATGGCAGCCAATGGTCCCATTGTTGTCGATGTTGTGATTAACGCAGATAGACGCGCACCATCTAAAGGACGCAATCAAGGTTTGGCATCACAAGGAGTCAAATCAACTCCAGTCCAAAAGACGGAATTGCATATGTCATTTCCACAAGTTTCATTTCCAAATGTCTAATTAAGTCATTAATCATCGGTTATTAGTTGATGGTTATTGACTTACAACTAATAACTCATGATTAACGACAAGTAACTAATCACTGATAAGGTGAGCGAGGAGACTAGGGTGAACCTTTTTGAAACCGTTACAGAAATGGGTCACGAACAGGTTCTTTTCTGTCATGGACAAGACCCAGATATCAAAGCAATCATCGCGATCCATGACACAAGTTTAGGACCTGCAATGGGGGCGACACGACTGTGGCCCTATGCTACTGAGGAAGCAGCTTTACAAGACGCTCTTCGTCTCAGTCGCGGTATGACTTATAAAGCTGCTTGTGCTAATATTCCAGTCGGTGGAGGAAAAGCAGTTATTATTGCTCATCCTGAAAAGAAAACTGAAGACTTATTTAGAGCCTACGGACGTTTTGTTGAAAGTCTTAAAGGACGCTTTATTACAGGTCAAGATGTGAATCTGACCCCCGAAGATGTTAGAAAAATTAGCCAAGAAACGAAATATGTTGTGGGGGTGGAAGAAAGGTCTGGAGGACCAGCTCCTGTTACAGCATGGGGAGTTTTCTTGGGAATAAAAGCTGCTGTTGAGTTTAAATTGTATACTCAAGATCTCAAAGGATTTTCTGTTGCCATTCAAGGTTTAGGAAATGTCGGTCAAAATCTTTGCCGACACCTACACGAGCAGGGGGCAAAACTGTTTGTTAGTGATATCAGTCGCGAGAAAACAGAGCAAGTAAAACGTCTTTTTGGTGCAACTGTTGTAGAGCCAAACGAAATTTACTCTCTGGATGTAGATGTGCTTTCTCCTTGTGCTTTAGGTGGAATTCTCAATAGTGAAACAATCCCTCGCATTAAAGCTGCAATTATTGCTGGCGCTGCCAATAATCAGCTAGGAGTTGAGGCACTTCATAGTCAAATGCTGGCAGCAAAAGGAATTCTATATTGTCCTGATTACGTCATCAATGCTGGTGGGCTTATCAACGTTTATAACGAAATGATTGGCTACAACGAAGAAAAAGCTTTCAAGCAAGTCAATAACATTTATGACACGCTGCTGGAAATTTTTGACAAAGCCCAAAAGCAGGGAATCACGACCAACGATGCTTCTAAGCAGTTGGCAGAAGAAAGAATCCTCAAAGCCAGACATCTCAAAACTATGGCTGCAGCATAAAGGAGTTATAAATGGTCGTTGAAAGAAATACATTTGCAACCTCAGCTTATATTGCAACTTCTCCCCAGAGAGCTTATGAATACCTTTGTAATCTCAAAAACCTAGGTGAGTGGACGCTCTATAGCCGGATGCAAGAGCAAGTTGACGAAGATACCTGGATAGGGACTGCGTCTGGCTATCAAAGGAAACTGTATTATCATTTAAAAAGACTAGAGCACCCGCATTTTTACGGTATTGAGTGGCACTGCGGGTTAGAGTATCAAAAATATTATCAGGTTTACCCTGTCCTGCTTTTTTCTCCCGACTACATTGAACCGGGAACAGATGAAAAGGGTGTGTATTTACACTGGATCAGCTTTGTCGATCCAAAACGGCGTAGTCCCTTAATTATGGAGGGAATTCACACGGTACATACATCCGAGTGTCGTTCTCTCAAAGGGAATTTGGAACGCAAGGCTGGTTTGACTGCAGCAGCAAAAGGACGCTATTACATAGAAACCGACACCATTTATGTGAATGCCCCAATAGAGTTGGGAGTCGAGTTTTTGTCTGACCTCCAAAACATGGATGATTGGGCGCACTTGCTACGAGCAGATGGCGAAATTTCTGGTCAATCTGGAGAGTTTCGCGATGAATATGACCAAAAGATCAAAGTGACTCAGCGGCTACAACCTGTTAGCAAATGGTACTTGCTGGAGCACGAATTCTTTTACCCAGACTACGGATTTTATCAGCGCTCCCCAGTGCTACTTATCCCAGCGTCCTATGCTTTCGGTGACCCAGAAGCTCCTGGTTTTATCCAGCATCGGATTACGTTCTGGAAAGTTGGCGAGCAGTTGCCTCACGGCAAACTCCAAATCGAAGACTTTGGCTCAGAGAGCTTGAACATCAAACGTCTGTTAGAAGCTAAAGCTGGTAACTTAAATACTTTGGCTCAAGGTTTGAGCTATATGCCAAGTAGTCAGTAATCATTGGTAAGACCGAAGGATAAAGCATGAAACTGGAGCAGCTCACTATTACATCATCTTTTGTGGTACTTGCCGATGGTCTTGACAATCCCAAAGGTCTGGGCTTTGGTCCTGATGGTAGTTTGTATGTGACAGAAGCAGGAACAGGGGGAGATGGGGCATCTATTCCATCACCTAGTGGTCAAGGTTTCTTACGTTATGGCACAAGTGGTGCGATCGCCAAAATTGAGAATGGTACAGCTAAACGTATAGTTACAGGGCTCCCTTCGTTAGCATTTCCAGATGGTAGCGGTGCCGCAGGACCTCACGATATCAAATTTGATACTACAGGCAAGCCTTATGTTCTGATCGGGTATGCTGCTGATCCAGCTTTACGTGACACGACATTAGGTAACACTGACCTAGGAAAAATTATCAAACTCGACTTCAAGACAAATTCCTGGACCACTGTTGCTGATATAGCTAAGTATGAACTGACTCACAATCCCGATGGTAACGATGTTGTTAGTAATCCCTTAGCTTTTTTAATAGATGACGACAAGATTGTTGTTGTTGATCCGGGTGCCAACGACTTGCTGAGTGTGGGTATAGATGGGAGTCATTTGCAACATATTGCTGTTCTTCCTCAGCAAATACTCACTCATCCAATCTTCCCAGGTTCTAACTCCGAAAATTTTGACCGGGGACATGCGCCACCTCCCAATGCTTACCGTAATGCGCCACAATCGCAAATCACAATTCAATCAGTACCTACAGGTGTTGCTAAAGGTCCTGACGGTGCTTATTACATCACCACATTTACTGGTTTTCCTTTTCCAGAAGGTGAAGCAAAAATTTACCGAGTTGATGCCAATGGTCAACTCGCAGTATATGCCGATGATTTTACACAACTGATTGACTTAGCTTTCAATACTCAAGGCGACTTGTATGTATTGCAACACATGAACCAGTCAGGATGGAAAGGAAAGCCAGATGGAAGTCTAATCAAAATAGCACAGGACGGCACTCGCACAACTCTCCTGAATGGTGATGGACTCGTGACCCCTAGTGCCATGACTATTGGTCCTGATAATGCTCTTTATGTGATAAACCGAGGCGGTTTGCCTGGAAAAGGGCAAGTTATAAAAATTGAAGATCCCAGTGCGATGGAGTTATGACCACTGGATCACGAACCCAACACAGCAACGAGTTTCTTGCCACTTGGGTAACAAGCTTCAAGCTAACAATGCCAGTTCCTCTCAACCGGGAGGGACTATTGCGGTAGATGCTTGATTTCTATATCCCAGTCACTGGGAATTATGTTTCCGACACCGTACAACACTCCACAACTACCAACACTTGATTTAAATAAGTATGAAATTCAAGTCATTTGCTCTTACATTTTTTTCCATTTGTGTTGCCACGACTTGTGGAACGGAAGCAGCAAAAGCTGCATCACTGTCAGTAGTTGCTGATGGTTTGAATAACCCACGAAATTTTGACTGGGCTTCTGATGGCAGTATTTATCTGACGGAGAGTGGTGCTGGAGGTGACGGAAACGGCGGAGCCAACTGCATACCATCACCCAGCGCTCAATATATTCCTTTGTGTTCTGGTAAGACTGGTAGCGTTGTCAAAATTACTCCTGATGGCCAGAAACAAGCTGTACTTCCGAATCTCACCTCCATAGCATTGGTACCTTCTGGGGAACAAGCTGCTGGTCCTGCAGACTGGAAATTTGATTCTAAAGGCAACGCTTATTTTTTAGTGGGTCTTGCTGGTGATCCAAACAACCGTGATACCGTGTTACAGTCCCCCGATCTTGGAAAATTATACAAAGTAGACTTAAGCACTGGTTCATTAACAACTCTTGCTGATTTTGCTCAGTATGAAGCCAAAAATAATCCCGATGGCACTGATTTGATTAGCAACCCCTATGCTTTCACAATCAAAGGCGACACTGCTTATGTCGTTGATGGAGGTGGGAATAGTATATATTCTGTAGATCTTAATGGTGGCGGTATCAAGAACGTAGCAGCGTTACCTGAGAAACCAATATCACCAAATAAACTACAATTCCCTACTCTTCCTGAGGGGATAACAGACCCAACAGGAGGTGCAGAACCACCTCCAGGTTATACAATTGCTCCCAATGGTCTTCCTGTATCAAACCAATCGGTACCTACAGGCATCACAGTTGCTCCCGATGGCAGTTTGACAGTAAGTGAATACACTTACTTCCCTTATCCAGAAAATGAAGCACGTATCTTTAAAGTTGACCCTGATACTTTGCAAACACAGGTTCTTGCTGATGGCTTTACACAGCTGACTGGCGTGACCTACGACTCTGATGGCAATTTGTATGCCTTGCAACATATCAATCAGTCAGAATGGAAAGCTATTCAGCAGGGCGGTGTTATCACTGGTGATGTCAGTGGTTCTATCACCAAAATAGGCAAGGATGGTACTCGCGAAACTATCTGGAGTGGTAATGGGCTAGAGGCAGCTTCTGGACTATTTTTTGGTCCTGATGGTAATTTATACACCTCAAACCGCAGCCGACTTGTAGCAGGTGAACGAGGAGGACAACTCGTTAAGGTTGATATCAAATCTGGTAGTACCTCTGGTGGTGCAACAAAAGTCCCTGAACCTGCTTCTGTGATTGGTTTATTACTGGCTACTGCCGTAGGTGCAAAAGCAATGAAGCGCAAGCACCAGGAAGAGTTACTAGCTAAGGTAGAAACTTTCTAAGCCTTGTTTCTTGGTCAAGCCAAGGAACGCTTGAGAAAGAAGCTACTGCCTCCAAGAGAAAGCTGTGTTCCAAAAACAAGGCAGTAGCTCAAATTTAAGTTTTCTAGACTTAGTTTGGGGACACCATAAACCCAGAAAAGAGTATAACTCATCACACAGGGTATTCATTATGGGACTAGTAAAAAATTTGTCAATTGCCTTAGTCACTGCCGGATTTATAGTTCTAGCAGCTGCTGCTCAAGCCAAGGCATCTTTAACCTTAGAATATGATCGCTCTATTGGTAGTCCTGGTTTTGCTCCTGGGCAACTGTTTGTTCCCCAAGGTATAGCAGTAGATAGCCAAGGGAATACCCTCATATCTAACGGACGCGGTGTTAACCCGGATGGTACTCCTAACTACAACGTCGGTAACAAAATTGAAATATTTAGTCCTAGTGGTCAGTATATTGGAGCAATTGGCTCCGGCGGCACAGGACCCGGGCAGTTTGACGAGCCAACAACTGTAGACTTTAACCCAGTAACAGGGGATCTGTATGCAGGTGATGTTTACAACAACCGCATCAATCAATACGATTCTCAGGGTAACTTTATTAGATCCTTTGCAAATGGATCATTTACCCCTCTCAAAGAGGGTAGATTGTTCTTTGGACCATCTGGTGTGACATTTGACAAAGATGGCAACGTGTACGTTGGTGATTTTAACGGCGAAAGAATCCTTAAATTCACACCAGACGGACAGCAAATTGGTGTCATTGGTGGCACCGAAGGCACTGCACCTGGACAATTCCAAGGTGTAGCAGGTGTAAGAATTTCCCCAGTTAGTGGAAATATCTTTGTCGCTGACCAGTATAACAACCGCGTTCAAGTACTCGATCCAAATGGTAATCCTCTGTTGGCATTTGGTTCAACAGGTAGCGAACCTGGACAGCTTCTTCAGCCAATTGGCATCGAAGTGGACGACCAAGAGAATGTTTATGTAGCTGATTCTATCAACAGCCGCGTTCAGGTATTCGATAAAAACGGTAACTTCTTGACTTCCTTCGGTGAAAATGCCCGCGATGCATCAGGTAACCCTGTACCGCCTCCAGCATTAACTGGTCCTCCTTTTGGCGACCCCCTCGACCTGGCTCCCGGCAGATTTAACTGGACGGGTGGCACAACTCTTAAAGATGGCAAGCTGTATGTTGGCGACTTTTTCCAAGGTCGTGTTCAAGTGTTAAATGTTGTCAAAGGTAGCACAACTGGCACAACTAAAGTACCCGAGTCTGCTTCAGTATTAGGTTTAGGGTTATTGGGAGTTGGGGCTACTGCGACACGATTCCGGAAAAATCGGCAGTTAAAGATAGGAAAACTAGAAAAATCTCCTGTTTAGACAGCCATAATTTTGCACATCCTCAATCTTAACCTGGTTTAGTCTCGTTCCCAGGCTATAACTTGGGAACGATTTCCTAGAAAACAGAAAACTTATTTCTAGCTAAAGCTGATAGTTCAAATCAATTTCACTTTAAGGTTTGCATTTTAGGGCGGCAGAGCAGCTTTGCAAGGCAAAATTATTTACAGCCTTTATTTATTGAATTGGTATTTTCTCATGCTTGCCTAAAACTTTTTAAGCTTAATTCTTCATTACTCAATTCATTAATATGGTTTTCGCAAGTTATTTAGAAATAGCAACTATTAGTACTGCTGACTTATTACATAGCTGGCTACAACAGCGTGTTGCACAGGAACAATTGACTTGGTTGGATCAGAAAAGAGAGCAAATTCAAACCACTGCTAATACGCGAGTTTTCTTCAGTGCTTTTAGCGCTGTGCCTCGATACACAGGTAAAAATGATTTAAATCTCACTCCACAAGAGTTAAAGGCAGCTGACAAATTGCAGACTGGATGGTTTCCTAAACACTGGAGTGTAGATCAAGCGGCTCGTACTTTACTGGTGTTGTCTTTGCCACAAGATGATACAGAAAATTATCTGAAAACTTTAGCACAAGTTTTTAATGCTGCTGATGTAGGAGAGTTAATCAGTCTTTATCGAGCCTTACCACTTTTACCTTACCCAGAAAAGCATCGTGCCCGTGCATCTGAGGGAGTTCGCAGCAATATGACAGCCGTGTTCAACGCTGTGGCTTTGCAAAATCCCTATCCAGCAGAGTATCTCGATGACCTTGCTTGGAACCAAATGGTATTGAAAGCCCTATTTGTCGGTAGCCCTTTACATCTGATTCAAGGGCTTCACCAGCGTGCAAATCCAGAACTCGCTCAGATGCTCGTTGATTATGCCCACGAACGTTGGGTAGCCAAGCGTACAGTGTCTCCCGAACTTTGGCGTTTAGTCGGACGATTTGCCAATAAAGCCATGCTAGCGGATTTGGAGCGAGCCATACAAGATCCCGATCCAGTCCGACAAGCAGCAGCGGTGATCGCCACTGCCGAGTGTCCTTTACCAGAAGCTCAACAACTCCTTGCTCGTTATCCAATCCTACAAGCCCAAATTCAAGCAGGGCATCTTACTTGGAACAGCTTAAGCCACAGATAAGCCCTATATAAAATCCAAAGTCACTAACTTTGACCCTTGACGACAAGCACTATGAACACCAGCCGCATATATATAGATCCTCACATTCATATGAGTTCCCGCACAACCGACGATTACCAGAAGATGCGCGAGTCTGGCATTGTCGCTGTGATTGAGCCTGCCTTCTGGTTGGGGCAACCCCGTACTAGCATAGGCTCATTCCAAGATTACTTTAACAGCTTAGTGGGGTGGGAACGATTTCGGGCTGCTCAGTTTGGGATTCGTCATTATTGCACAATTGGCTTGAACTCCAAAGAAGCCAATAACGAACCTTTGGCAGAGCAAGTCATGGAACTTTTGCCTCTGTATGCTTGCAAAGAAGGAGTTGTTGCTATTGGTGAAATTGGATATGACGATATGACTCCCGCAGAAGACAAGTACTTCCGCCTGCAGCTAGAACTCGCAAAAGAACTTGATATGCTGGTGTTAATTCATACGCCCCACAGGAACAAAAAAGCAGGCACCAGTCGCAGTATGGATGTGTGTATCGAGCATGGCTTAGATCCATCAAAAGTCATTATGGATCACAACAACGAAGAGACTGTGCAGGAAGTTTTGGACCGGGGTTTCTGGGCAGCATTTACAATTTACCCTCATACCAAAATGGGAAATGCCCGTATGGTTGAAGTTGTGCGCCAATACGGGTGCAATCGCATCATTGTAGATAGCAGTGCTGATTGGGGAGTCAGTGATCCACTTGCTGTCCCTAAGACTGCCCAACTTATGCGAGAACGAGGAATTCCAGAAGCTCATATACAAGCCGTCTGTTACGAAAATGCCCTTGCTGCTTACAGCCAAAGCGGTCAAATCCAAGAGTCAGACTGGCTCAACCCACCACCTATAGACCAGCGGCAACTATTTAATGGGAACTCCGTACTTCGAGGTCAACAACCCGTCGTTGAGTCTACCACCCGAGAATACGCATTAATTGATTAAAAAGTCAAGAGTCAAAAGCCAACAGAAAAGTAGAGGAGAGGGAGAGAAGAAGAGTTAATGGACATTAATTCTTTCTCCCCTGCTCCCTGCTCCCTGCTTCCTCATTCCCCCACTCTCCTCGCAATGAACACAGCAACTCTAACTTCCCACCGCTTTTGGGCTTATCTTCAGTTAATGCGACCAGCTAACATTGTTACTGCTTGGGCAGATATTTTAGCTGGGTTCGCTGCCTCAGGATGCGCTGTCTTTATTTCTCCTTCTTCCTCTGATTTGATACCACTTGCATGGCTGCTTCTCGCAACCACAGGTCTGTATGGTGGTGGTATTGTTTTCAATGATGTCTTTGATGCTGAAATAGATGCTTTAGAAAGACCAGACAGACCAATTCCTAGTGGTAGGGCATCTCGTCAAGAGGCATCTATTCTGGGAAGTTTGCTTTTGAGTGCAGGCATAATAGCAGCATCTCAAGTGAACTGGTTGAGTGCCAGTCTAGCTTGTGGAATTGCTACTGCTGCTATCCTCTACGACGCTTACAGCAAGCATCATCCTATTTTTGGTCCGCTCAATATGGGTGTTTGTCGTGGTGGCAACTTATTGCTTGGCATCAGTGCGGCATCGTCCATGGTACCAAATTATTGGTTTTTAGCAGTCATTCCCATTATTTACATCGCTGCCGTAACAAGCCTTAGCCGAGGTGAAGTATATGGAGGTAAGAGTCGTACTGATAGCATCACGCTTATGCTCATTTGCATAGTCATTGTTGGATTGTTGGGACTAAGTTTGTTGGAAAATTATCACCTGCTTGCAGTCTTGCCATTCGTCACGCTGCTATCTGCTCGCGTGTTACTACCTTTTATCAAAGCCGTGAGCGAACCATCTCCAGAAAACATTCGGACAGCTGTACGTGCAGGGGTCTTGTCACTTATTGTTTTAGATGCTACAGTGGCGGCTGGTTTTGCTAGCTTACTATACGGTCTACTAGTGTTATGTTTGTTACCAATTTCTAGGGGATTGTCAGAAATCTTTGCTGTTACATGAGGCACACGTTAAAATTATAACCGAATACCAAATATTAGTGAGTACGCAAGCTCTATACTACTCTAACTAGCCTCCTACCGCGAGTAACCGTGCATCTTGTGCGAAAACAACAAAGCTCACACTTTCGACCGGACTTCACGTAACAAAGAAACGGATAATGCGGATTCTAATTTATTCCTACAACTATCATCCAGAGCCAATTGGAATTGCTCCTTTGATGACTGAACTGGCAGAAGGACTGGTAAAGCAAGGTCACCAAGTGCGAGTCATTACGGGAATGCCCAACTATCCCCAGCGCGAGATCTACGAAGAGTATCGGGGCAAGTGGTACGTAACAGAGCAAAAAAATGGCGTGACCATCCAGCGTAGTTACCTGCGAATTCGGTCGAAACCTAACCTGGTAGATAGACTGCTATTGGAGTTGAGCTTTGTATTCACAAGTTTGCCGCAAGCACTGAACGGTTGGCGACCTGATGTCATTCTCCTTACCGTACCCCCACTGCTAGTATCCCTACCAGCAACATTACTAGGATGGTTATATAACTGTCCAGTGATACTAAATGTGCAAGATATATTGCCAGAAGCAGGTGTACGAGTTGGGCTCATTAAAAACAAATGGATGATTCGCGCCTTAGAGGCAGTAGAGCAATTTGCGTACCGCAGCGCACACACTATTAGCGTTATTGCTGATGGTTTTGTGGAAAATTTAGTTAATAAGGGAGTCCCAGAGCAAAAAATAGTCTGCATACCAAACTGGGTAAACGTCAATTTCATTTGCCCTTTGCCAAAAAAGAGCAATCCATTTCGCAATGCCTATCAACTGGATAATAAATTTGTCGTACTTTACTCCGGCAACATTGCCTTGACTCAAGGATTAGAGACAGTTATCGAAGCTGCAACTTCCTTGCGTCATATCCCAGAAATCGTCTTTGTCATTGCGGGTGAAAAAAGAGCATTGAAAAGATTGCAGGCAGATTGTCAAGCACGTGGGGCTTCTAACATATTGCTTCTACCTCTGGTAGAACGAGAAAAACTCCCCGAATTGCTAGCAGCAGCGGATGTGAGTTTAGTGGTGCAAAAGCGCAATGTGATTTCCTTCAATATGCCTTCCAAAATCCCACTAGAGTTGGCTAGTGGTCGTCCCATTATTGCCTCTGTTCCTGCCTCTGGGACAGCAGCACGAGCTGTACGTAAGAGTGGTGGTGGCATAGTTGTAGCCCCAGAATCACCAGAAGCACTAGCAGATGCAATTATGGATTTATATGCAAATCCAGCCAAAGCTGCAAAGCTGGGTCATCAAGGAAGACAGTTTGCTGTAGAGCGCTATTCATTTGAGCAAGCCCTAGCTGAGTATGAAGCCCTATTTGCTGAAGTTATTGCTACAAGCTCCGAATCACCTTCTCTGAGAATGCTACCAAAATTGACCTCTAGCGAATCCATTATTGATATTTAGTTAAGTCAAGGGTCAACAAAAAGGCGGAGGAGAAGGGAGAGGGAAGAGAGGGATAACAAAAGTTAATGGACGTTAATTTTTTCTCCCTGTTCCCTGCTTCCTGCTCCCTGCTCCCTCATCCCCCTTCAAAAATATGATCCCAGAAAAGCTCAAGCAAACAGACCAAAGGCTGATCGAGCTGCTGTGCGATCGCCTATCAATTCTCAAAACATCAAAACTTCCAGATGTTGAGGAACAACTTGCTTATATAGCCCCCTTACTTGCTCAAGCTGGTGTTCCTGAATCAATTTGGGCAAATCTAGTTAACAATTGTCATGCTGCTCTTTCCTCTGTTGCTTCGTCTTCGCCTACAAAGAAAGCCACACATCGAAAAATCACTCTGATCGGTGGAGGTGGTAGAATGGGCAGATTCTTCACCCAGCAACTGACAGAAGCTGGTCACAATGTAAGTATTCTTGAAAACGAAGATTGGGAATATGCAGATCAACTCCTGAACCCTGCTGAACTTGTAATGGTCTGTGTTCCGATTCATTGGACGGTAGATGTTATCAAGCGTGCGGCTCAATATCTTGCTCCAACGACAGCGCTTTGTGACATTACGAGTCTCAAAACAGAACCAGTTCAAGCAATGCTGAAATACCATCGTGGTCCAGTGATGGGATTGCATCCTATGTTTGGTCCGAATGTCAAATCCTTTGTTGGACAAAAGGTGGTGGCTTGTCCAGGTCGGAATAATGATTCATTTGAGTGGTTATTAGATTTTATAAAAAATCAAGGTGGGGAAGTGATTGTCTCTACACCTGAAGAACACGACTACATGATGGTGATGGTTCAGGCAATAAGGCATTTTTCCACATTTAGCGTCGGTGTTTTCTTAACACAAGAAGGAATTGACATAGAACGCAGCTTGTGTATGTCAAGCCCTAGCTATCGTCAACAAATAGACATGATTAAGTGTTTGTTTACTCAAAGCCCACAATTATGTATGGATATTATGCTGGCTACCCAAGATAGATGTCATGCCATTGCCAAATTAGCCGATGTCTACAACCACTTGGCAAAGTTAGTAGCACGCAAAGACCGTGCTGCATTAATTCAGGAGTTTGAAACTGCTCAAAGCTTTTTTAGCGAGGAAAGTACCAATTCTCCCAAGCTGAGTCACGAAAACTATGCTGATCGACATCTTTCACGATGCCCTTCTCCTGCGATGGTGCTGAATCAGTCATAAGCATCTTTTTGATGCCTTGACACAATCTCAAGAGACTAGAACTCTTGCACGAATATTTTGTGTCGGGGAATGAGAGAGTAAAGCAGCACAACAAATCCCAGAAGATGCCTTACGGACTTCGTCCTAACACATCCTACAAATCTTTTACAGCATTCATGCAAGAGGTCTATTGAATGGCATCACTAGTGTGTTTTTCTACATTATCAACAACTACATTATCAACAACAATTTTAGGGTTGACGGTTCACACTCACCAGAGGTGTTCCAACAAGCTCTCAATCGTGCTGTGCTTATAGAAATATCTGCAAAAATATGGTAGTAGACATCAAGCAGAAAATTACACTTAATAATCTGCAACCAATCCGCCAAAGTTTCTCTGTGACTTTCGACTACGGAGTGCATTTTACCAATGCAGTGTTTGATACAAAAAACCCCTTACTGGCAAAAGTGATTGCTACCGATGGGGAAACTAAACCAAAAAAAGTTTTAGCAGTTGTAGACTCAGGATTATTGCAGTCTCGACGTATGCTCCTCAAGCAAATAGCTACCTATAGCGATCACTATGCAGATACACTGAAACTTGCTGCTGATCCTATCATTGTGCTGGGAGGAGAGGAAGCCAAAAACGATCCAAATGAGCTTTTGAAAATCCATCAAACTATTAATGAAGTGGGGCTTTGCCGTCACTCTTATCTATTAGGAATTGGTGGTGGTGCTGTTTTAGATTTAGTTGGATATGCAGCAGCAACAGCGCATCGGGGAATTCGTTTGATTCGCATTCCCACAACAGTTTTGGCACAAAATGATTCTGGTATCGGGGTAAAAAACGGAATCAACGCCTTTGGCAAAAAGAATTTTCTTGGAACCTTTGCCCCACCCTATGCGGTTTTGAACGATTTTACCTTTTTGACTTCCCTCAATGACCGTGACTGGCGTTCTGGAATCGCAGAAGCAGTGAAAGTGGCGTTGATCAAAGATGCTGACTTCTTTGAGTACATCTCTACCTACGCTCATGCACTCGTCTGTCGAGACTTGAATAGAATGCAAAATGTGATCTATCGCTGTGCCCAGTTGCACATGGATCACATTGCTAACAATGGGGACTCTTTTGAAAAAGGTTCATCTCGTCCATTGGATTTTGGTCATTGGGCAGCGCACAAACTAGAGCAGCTCACAAATTACAGATTACGTCATGGGGAAGCAGTGGCGATCGGCATTGCTTTAGATAGTACCTATTCCTACTTGATAGGGCTGCTTTCTCGGTTAGAGTGGCGGCGAATCTTGAATACTTTGTTATCGTTAGGCTTTGTGTTGTATCTACCAGAACTCTCTGAACAAATGACAGAACCGGAACATCCTCGCAGCTTGTTCCGAGGGCTGAATGAATTTCGGGAACATTTGGGTGGAGAACTAACCTTAACGCTGTTGCAACGTATAGGAAAAGGTGTTGAGATTCACGAAGTAGATATGTCTCTATTTCGGCAAGCCATTTGGTTGTTGGGCGAGTTCTACAACTCTTCGTTACCCGCCACAGGTTGGGAATGTATGATGTGAGGCGGTTGAGATTTTTAAATATTAACCACAGATGATTTATCAGTGTGCATCTGTGGTTCCAAACCTGGAATGAGGTTTTTGTAGCGAGTCTAGCGAACAGTCACAGGGGGGATGAATGAAAATAGGAACGAATGACAACTTTCACTTAACCTACTGCACAAATATTCATCCTGGAGAAGAGTGGAGCAAAGTCTTTGCCAACTTAAAGCAACACATTCCTCCACTTAAATCTAGATTAGCCCCAGAGAAACCGTTTGGTATTGGATTGCGTTTGGCAGATGTTGCAACCAGAGAATTGCTGCAAGGAAACACCTTAAATGAGTTTCACTCATGGTTGAGTGAACAAAATTTATATGTATTTACCTTAAATGGTTTTCCCTTCGGTGAATTTCATTGGCAGGTTGTCAAAGACCAAGTTTATACACCGGATTGGTCAAAGCAAGAGCGGTTGGACTATACTTTACGACTGGTAGATATTCTTGCACAACTGTTACCTCCTGGTGTGGAGGGCAGCATTTCCACATTACCGTTGTCCTATAAACCCTGGTTTAAAGGAAATCAACTTTTCTTAGCATCCCTAACAACTAGTGCAAGCCTCAACATCGCAAAAGTTGTGGCTCAAATGGCACGGATGAAAGCCGAAACAGGAAAAGTCTTGCACATAGATTTGGAACCAGAACCAGACGGATTTATAGAAAATGCTGCCGAAGTTGTTGATTATTTCCAGGCATATTTACTGCCTATAGGTGGGGAATATTTAGTTAAGAATCTGGAAATTTCTCTAGAAGCAGCTGAGGCTCTCATACTAGAGCACGTGCGCATTTGTTATGATACTTGCCATTTTGCTGTGGAGTATGAAAACCCAGTTTCAGTTTTCAAGCAATTTAAAGCGGCAGGAATACAAGTCGGTAAAATTCAAATCAGTGCTGCCTTGCAGGTGAATATACCTTCTAGTATTGAGCAGCGCCGCCTAATCAAAGAACGGTTACTTCCTTTTGCTGAATCTACTTATTTACATCAAGTCATAGCACGAGAAAACACTGGACAACTGCGACATTATATAGATTTAGAAAAGGCTCTACCAGATTTGGAGGACACGACAGATCGTGAATGGCGGATTCACTTCCACGTCCCCATTTTTATCCGCGACTATCAGTTGTTTGAGTCTACTCAAGACAATATTTCTACTGTTTTAGAGTTACTACAAATTAACCATGCCTGTAGTCACCTAGAAATTGAAACTTACACTTGGGAAGTACTACCTCAACAGATGAAACTAGATTTACTAGCATCAATCCAACGCGAGTATGAGTGGGTGTTATCAGAAATGTCCCTAAATAGCCGCCTTTTAGAGTTAGTAAACTGTTGAAGGCTATAGGACTACTATTTAATTTTGAACAAAATTTGTAGGGTCGTTAGCGATAGCGTAACGCACCAAACCCTTGATAATAGTGCGTTACTAGGTATCTTTTTAAAAATTAACCTGAGTTCCTATGTTTGTAAAGAAAATATGTTTAGGAGAGCCATTAATGCTCCAAAAAATGCGATGCGTTACGGCTAGAACTCACTCTCTCAAAATTTCAAATTCTTGCATAGCTGTAACACATCCTACTAAATAAATGACCCCTTAACGCACTTTACTAAATTGATAAAAACCTATTCATATTACATCCATGAATAAAACCGTTGTTCTCAACGTTGTAGGATTGTCACGCAGCTTATTAGGGGAACATACACCGTTCTTGTCACGTTGGGCTGCTTCTGGAAAAGTTGTTCCCATTGCACCCGTGTTACCTGCTGTTACTTGTACAGTTCAAACAACTTATCTCACAGGAAAGTTGCCTAATGAACATGGCATTGTCGCCAATGGGTGGTATTTTCGTGACGAGTGTGAAGTGAAATTTTGGCGACAGTCTAACAAACTCGTTCAGGCTCCTAAAGTGTGGGATATGGCACGAGCACTAGATCCATCCTTTACCTGCGCCAATTTGTTCTGGTGGTACAATATGTACTCGTCGGTGGACTATGCAGTTACCCCCCGACCAATGTATCCGGCTGATGGTAGAAAAATCCCTGATATTTATACACAGCCACAAGAATGGCGTTCGCCCCTCCAAGCCGAACTTGGTCAGTTTCCTCTCTTCAATTTCTGGGGTCCCAACACATCCATTCTTTCTACGCAGTGGATCGCTTCTTGCGCTAAGTGGGTGGAAGAACGCTGTCACCCAACGTTGACACTCATTTATTTACCTCATCTAGATTATTGCTTGCAAAAGTTCGGTCCTGATGACAAACGAGTCACCAGAGATTTACAAGAGATTGATGCAGTTTGCGGCGATTTGATTGAATACTACGAAAATCGCGGCGCTCAAGTGATTATTTTATCAGAATACGGCATCACACCCGTCTCGCAACCCGTCCACCTGAATCGCATACTGCGGGAAAACGGTTTGCTAACTGTGCGCGAGGAACTGGGACGAGAACTGCTGGACCCTGGAGCCAGTAAGGCTTTTGTTGTAGCGGACCATCAAATTGCTCATGTTTATGTCAATGACCCGTTTTATATACCCAAAGTGCGATCGCTGCTGGAAGACACCCAAGGTGTCACTCAAGTCTTAGGAGACGACGAAAAGCCTGCTTATGGTCTGAATCATTCACGCTCAGGAGAGTTAGTAGCCATTGCTCATGCAGATGCTTGGTTTACATACTACTACTGGCTTGACGACAATCGTGCCCCTGATTTTGCCAGAACAGTCGATATTCATCGCAAGCCTGGTTACGATCCGGTTGAACTCTTCGTTGATCCTTCTATTCAACTTCCTAAGTTCAAAATTGGTTTAAAACTGCTCAAGAAACAGCTAGGTTTTCGCTATTTGATGGATGTCATTCCCTTGGATGCTACTCTAGTACGTGGTTCTCATGGTTGCGTCACAACGTCTCCTGCACAAGGACCATTATTTATAACTCGACAAACTCATTTACTTGAGCCCGAATCAGTAGCAGCCGCAGATGTATGCCAGTTAATTCTCAGACATATTCATGGTTGAATCAGGGCGTTTGTAAATATTTTATCTGAACTGTATAGGATTATAAATAATCAAATCATAAATTTCGTTCAGTTTCTGTAATGCCGAAACCTGATAACCAACTAGAAACCTTTCAAGCTAAAAATCGCAAAGAATGGCGGAAATGGTTGGAAAAAAACCATAACACCTCTCGTGGTGTATGGCTTATTTATTACAAAGTAAAAAGTAGTAAGTCAAGCGTTCGATATAGCGAAGCAGTCAAAGAAGCCTTGTGCTTTGGTTGGATTGACAGTAAAGTCAACTCATTGGACGAAGAGCGCTATATGCAAATATTTACACCCCGAAAACTCAAAAGCGTATGGTCAAAATTAAATAAGCAATATATTGAAGAACTCATAGAACAAGGTTTGATGACAGAGGCTGGTTTCAAAAAAATTGAAGCGGCAAAACAAGATGGTTCGTGGAACACATTAGATGCAATAGAAGAGTTAATAATTCCAATAGACTTAAAGCAAGCATTGGAAGAAAACGAAATAGCAAATAAATATTTTCAAGCATTTAGTAAATCATCAAAAAAGAACATACTTTATTGGATTGAAAGTGCTAAACGTCCCGAGACAAGATTCAAGAGAATTGAGCAAACTATAAGTTCAGCTACGCAAAATAAAAATCCCTTGGCACTGCGAACGAGTAAATAGTGATTCATACATTTTTAGGATTTAAATTAGGAAACTATTCCCTGTTTACTCCCAAAGAAAGAAAGAGTTATCTTACCCAAGGTGGAAGCGGCAGAATAGCATTATACATTTGTAGAGAGTGTACTTAGCCACGAGAGTAAAAGCAAAAAAATCGACACAACTATCAAAAAATTGTTCACCTATCACTCTTTAACATTTAGTAGGCTTATTTCATACCGAGTCGCATTCAAGTCTGAACTTTGTTAAAGGTTTTGATTGTTGACAGTAGGCTGTTAGCAGTCAAAAGTTGACAATCTAAACCTTATTATCTGATTGAATACAATTAGTTTCTCAGCTAGTTTCCCATTGGCATCATGGTTCTTATTTAAGAGATAACTGCAACAAGATCCACAATTTTGGAATCAGTTGTACGTATTACTTTTTGCTCCCAATACTTGATTGTATTTCTCAACACTTGCTTGTATTACTGATGTAGTAGTAAAATTTGAGACTGGCATCGTATTCTATTTCTATCAACACCCAAAAGTCTGGAGTGAAAAGTCAAAGATCAAAATTTTGACTCAAAGCTCTTGGCTTATGAATACTATAGAGAAATTGCCCATGATTGTTGATTCCCACTCCTACACAACTCTTGGCGGCATAAGTGTATCTCGCTCCATCAGCGAAGTACAAATGGATACAGTCCTAGATGAAATTTTGTTTTACCTGGACTCTCAGCGTGGAGGCTTGCTCAAAAGTAGCTATGAGTATCCAGGGCGATACAAAAGATGGGCGATTGGATTTGTAAATCCACCACTGGAACTAACAACACGCGAGAAAACTTTTACGCTAAGAACCCTCAACAACAGAGGCAAAGTGCTTCTACCTGTGCTGTTTAAGCGACTGTCTGCTCATTCTCAACTTCAGGAAGTCACGTTAGATGATGATGGCATCACGGGTTTTGTGAAGCCAGCTGTGGAACTGTTTGCAGAAGAAGAGCGCAGTAAGCAACCTTCGGCGTTCACAGTGATCCGCGATGTTCTTCATGCTTTTTCTAGTGATGAAGATGAGCATTTAGGACTGTATGGAGCGTTTGGATATGACTTGGTGTTTCAGTTTGAGCCAATTCCCCAGCGTCTGGAACGTCCTGTAGATCAGCGGGATTTAGTACTGTACCTACCTGATGAACTCATCGTTGTTGACTACTACTCACAACGAGCCTATCGTTTGCAGTATGAGTTTGAAACAGCGCATGGCAGTACCAGAAATCTTGCACGAACAGGTGAGTCGGTTGATTACAAAGGAGAGCGCCGTGTTCCGCCTCAAGCTTCTGACCATGAGCCAGGTGAGTATGCAAGCCAGGTAGAAGTCGCATTAGATTATTTCCGCCGGGGTGACTTATTTGAAGTCGTTCCGAGTCAAAGCTTCTTTGAATCTTGCGAAGAACGACCCAGCAAACTATTCCAAACATTACAGCAAATTAATCCTAGTCCCTATGGATTTATATTTAACTTAGGTGGGGAGTATCTCATTGGTGCATCTCCAGAAATGTTTGTGCGAGTTGAAGGTAGACGTGTAGAAACCTGCCCAATCAGTGGGACGATTAGTCGGGGACAAGATGCTCTAGATGATGCTGAGCAAATTCGTCAACTCCTTAACTCTGGTAAAGAAGAAGCAGAACTGACCATGTGTACAGACGTGGATCGCAATGACAAATCACGGATTTGCGAACCTGGTTCAGTACAAGTTATTGGTCGTCGGCAAATAGAATTATATAGTCACTTGATCCATACAGTGGATCATGTCGAGGGATTATTAAGACAAGAATTTGATGCTTTGGATGCGTTTCTCAGTCACACCTGGGCAGTCACAGTGACGGGCGCACCCAAGCGATCGGCAATGCAGTTTATCGAAAACCACGAGCGTAGTGCCCGACGCTGGTATGGTGGAGCTGTTGGTTACTTAAGCTTCAACGGCGATTTTAATACGGGATTGATTTTGCGGACAATTCGTCTACAAGACGCGATCGCCGAGGTCAGAGTTGGCGCAACAATTCTTTATGACTCCTTGCCATCAGCGGAAGAACAAGAGACAATAACCAAAGCAGCAGCGTTGTTTGAGACAATTCGCCGCGCCAAGCAAGGGCAGAAAACAAAGGAATGCGCTCCAACAAAATTAAGCGCCTGTATTGCAGATGTTGAGCCGAGTAAGCGTATTTTACTGATTGACTACGAAGACTCATTTGTTCACACACTAGCAAATTATATCCGCCAAACTGGCGCTACAGTCACAACACTACGTCATGGCTTCTCAGAATCGCTGTTTGACGCAGAGCGTCCAGACCTTGTTGTGTTATCTCCTGGTCCTGGTCAGCCCAGTGATTTTCGAGTTCCAGAAACTGTGCAAGCTTGCGTGCGCCGAAACATCCCGCTTTTTGGAGTCTGTCTGGGACTGCAAGGCATTGTTGAAGCGTTTGGTGGAGAACTAGGAGTTCTCAACTATCCTCAACATGGTAAATCTTCACGCATTTTTGTGACTGAGCGAAATTCTGTTCTCTTCAAGGATTTACCAGAATCCTTTTGCGTGGGTAGATACCATTCATTGTTTGCCTTACCACAAAAATTACCAGCACAACTGAAGGTAGCAGCAATTTCAGATGACGATGTCATTATGGCAATTGAGCATCAAACACTTCCTGTTGCGGCTGTGCAGTTTCATCCAGAATCCATCATGACTTTAGCAGGTGAACTAGGTTTGGCAATCATTAAAAATGTGGTAAGTACTTACACTAAAGAGTCATTAGTCATTAGTCAATAGTCAAGAGTCAAAAGTCAAAAGTCACCCCCTCAGCAGAGGAGCAAGGGAGAGGGAGTCAACGTCCATTAACTCTTGTGCTCCCCTGCTCCCCACTCCCAAGCGTTCGCGTAGCGTGCCCGCAGGGCTCAGCGGGCTCCCTGGTTTTCTCCCTCATCCCTCTCATCTTTGCCTATGAGTTACTCAGTTACCACTCCAAACGTTCGTCCACGGCACATTCTCGAAGAAATTGTGTGGGACAAGAGGCAAGAAATTGCACAAATGCGACAAGAACTGCCATTGGCTACAGTACAGGGGCAGTTAGCTGCTGCACCCCCGGTACGAAATTTTCTCACTGCTTTAAAGGAAAATCCTCATCAACCAAGCTTAATTGCAGAGGTTAAGAAAGCATCACCAAGTCGTGGAGTCCTCCGGGCTGACTTTGATCCAGTGGCGATCGCCCAAGCATATGAGCGAGGTGGCGCAGCTTGTCTATCTGTTCTGACTGATCAAAAGTTCTTCCAAGGTAGTTTTGACAATTTGCGTGCTATCAGGCAGCAAGTAGAATTACCACTATTGTGCAAAGAGTTTATTATTGACATTTATCAAATTTATTATGCGCGGGTTGCAGGCGCAGATGCCGTACTGCTGATTGCTGCTATCCTTAGCGATGAAGAACTCCAAGACTTTTTACGAGTGATTCACGATTTGGGGATGAAAGCTTTGGTAGAAGTTCATACTTTGGCTGAATTAGATCGAGTGCTAAAAATTGAGGATCTGCGCTTGGTAGGGATTAACAACCGCAATCTAGAGAATTTTACTGTGGATCTGGCAACGACGCAGCAGTTGTTAGAACAGCGGCGTTCTCAGTTGCAAGGCTTTGGTATTACTGTTGTCAGTGAATCTGGGTTGTACAGCCCTGCAGATTTATCATTCGTTGCCCAAGCGGGTGCCCGTACCGTTCTGGTAGGTGAGTCCCTGGTGAAACAAACTGATTTAGAGCAGGCTGTACGTAGTTTGCTCAACTCCTAATAGTAGATAGTAGATAGTAGATAGTTGTTCTACTGTTCTACTATCTGCTAACCAATACCCATGAATTAGGTATATTATTTGATGACTTCCATTTCCCAACGCTTTCAATCTTTAAGAAATAACAACCAGTGCGCTCTAATTCCCTTTGTAACAGCTGGAGATCCTGACTTACAAACCACAAGAGAGGCTATACGCATCTTAGACCGCAATGGTGCTGACTTTATTGAACTGGGTATTCCTTACTCTGATCCACTAGCAGATGGTCCTGTGATTCAAGCAGCAGCCACTCGTGCGTTGCAAAAAGGAACTAAGCTAGAGCACGTGTTAGAGATGCTTGCACAAGAAAGCCCAAACCTACAAGCGCCCATCATTTTATTGATTTACTACAATCCAATTCTCAATCGGGGTATTAAGTCGTTTTTAGCACAAGTCGCTAATGTTGGGGTGCGGGGGTTAATTGTGCCAGATTTGCCCCTAGAAGAAGCAGAAGAGTTAATCAACACTGCTGCCGAATTTGGAATAGAAGTCATTTTGCTGGTGGCTCCGACCAGTTCCAAAGAGCGAATTGAGGCGATCGCCAAATATTCTCAAGGTTTTATCTACCTTGTAAGTGTCACTGGTGTGACAGGTGTTCGCTCCCAACTACAAGACCGTGTAAAAACTTTGCTAAGCCAATTGCGAAGTATAACTGATAAGCCGATTAGTCTTGGCTTTGGTATCTCAGGACCAGAACAGGCACTTCAGGCAAGGGATTGGGGTGCAGATGGTGTTATTGTTGGCAGTGCTTTTGTCCAAAGGTTAGCAAATGGTAGTCCAGCAGAAGGGCTGCAAGCTATTGAAGAATTTTCTCAAGAGTTGAAAGGAGCGCTTGCTCAATCATCCCTTCAAACGGCGAGTTTAACACAGTAATGAACAGGGGTTTAGGGGTATAGGGGAAGAAAAATTCATAGGCGTTAACTCTTTCCTTACCTATCCCCTTATACTCTGATGCCCTTACACCCCTACTCCTTGCTTACCCACTCCCCAATTCCCCTAGTTCTACTCAACTCCTGAAAATTTATAACAACGTAAGAGGTTTTCACCTGTGGTCAGCATCTCAAATATCAATAACAAAGTTGCATCTACTACCGCAAGACCCGACTCCCTGGGAAGATTTGGCAAGTTCGGCGGTAAGTATGTTCCTGAAACCTTAATGCCTGCATTAAGTGAACTAGAGACAGCATTTGAGCAATACCATAAGGAGCCGAGTTTTCAAAAAGAGTTACAGGGGTTACTAAAAGATTACGTAGGAAGACCTAGTCCTTTGTATTTTGCTGAACGTCTCACAGCACACTATGCTCGACCTGATGGTACAGGACCACAAATTTATTTAAAGCGTGAAGATTTAAATCATACAGGTGCTCATAAAATTAACAACGCTTTAGGTCAGGTATTGTTAGCCAAGCGCATGGGCAAGCAACGCATCATTGCTGAAACCGGAGCAGGTCAGCATGGTGTCGCAACTGCCACGGTCTGCGCTCGTTTTGGTCTACAATGTGTGATTTACATGGGCATCCACGATATGCAACGGCAAGCCCTCAATGTCTTTCGGATGAAGCTTATGGGAGCAGAAGTTCGTCCGGTAGAGGCAGGTACTGGAACACTCAAGGATGCAACGAGTGAGGCGATTCGTGACTGGGTGACAAACGTAGAAACAACCCACTACATCCTTGGTTCCGTTGCTGGTCCCCATCCCTACCCCATGCTAGTACGAGAATTCCACGCTGTCATTGGTGAGGAAACTCGCGCTCAGTCCAACGAGAAATGGGGAGGAATACCAGATATTCTCTTGGCTTGTGTAGGTGGCGGTTCCAATGCAATTGGGTTATTTCATGAGTTTGTCAATGAGCCCTCTGTGCGGTTGATTGGAGTTGAAGCGGCGGGTGAAGGTGTTGACACTGGAAAGCATGCAGCAACTTTAACAGAGGGAAGAGTTGGCGTGTTGCACGGTGCGATGAGCTATCTATTACAAGATAGTGATGGTCAGGTTGTCGAAGCACATTCAATTAGTGCTGGTTTAGATTATCCTGGTGTCGGTCCTGAGCATAGCTATCTCAAGGAAATTGGTCGGGCTGAGTACTACAGTGTAACCGATTCTGAAGCTTTGGCGGGGTTACAGCTTTTGTCTCAATTAGAAGGGATTATTCCAGCTTTGGAAACCGCTCATGCGATCGCCTATTTAGAAAAGCTGTGTCCTCAATTGGATGGTCATCCCCGGATTGTGATCAACTGCTCTGGCAGAGGCGACAAGGATGTACAAACCGTAGCTAAAGTTCTTAATCCTTAGTGAAATCTCAAAAGTCAATAGTGTCATGACTATTGACTTTTGACAGATGACTATTGACTAATGACTAGTAACTACATATTATTAACGATTGAAAAAATGACAGCTGTCACTCAAGCGTCAATTAACAATATTGCCGTCACTCCTGAGTCTTACGACTGCTCTGGTTTATTAAAACAATTGCTAGATCGGCGATCGCTCTCGGTTGCCCAAGCTGAGGAATTAATGCGGGGCTGGCTCACAGACACAATTCCTCCAGTGCTTTCGGGAGCGATTTTGGCAGCAATCCAAGCCAAAGGAGTATCCACAGAAGAATTAGTGGGCATGGCTGGTGTTTTACAATCTCAGTCGGTAGGAGGACAAGAATTCTCTCAATCTCCTCTGATTGATACTTGCGGAACAGGTGGAGATGGAGCTTCCACATTTAATATTTCTACAGCTGTTGCTTTTGTTGTTGCAGCAGCAGGGGTAAAGGTTGCCAAACATGGCAATCGTTCAGCGTCTAGCAAGACTGGTTCGGCTGATGTGTTGGAAGCATTGGGCATCAATCTCAACGCCAATCCCCAGAAGGTTCAAGCCGCAGTTGATGAAGTCGGTATCACCTTTTTATTTGCTCCAGGATGGCATCCAGCACTCAAAGCAGTTGCGGGTTTACGAAAAACTTTGAAAGTGCGTACAGTTTTTAACTTGCTAGGTCCACTCGTTAATCCAATGCGACCAACAGGGCAAATTATTGGTGTGTCTGATCCACTGTTGGTAGAAACAATTGCCAAAGCATTGTCGCAACTGGGAACTCGTCGTGCGATCGTAGTGTACGGACGGGAAAGGTTAGATGAAGCTGGATTGGGAGATTTAACTGATATAGCTGTCCTCAAAAACCAACAAGTCCACCCAGGCGTACTCAATCCTCAGGAACTAGGTCTCACTCCTGCACCAATTGAAGCATTACGGGGTGGAGAAGTTCAAGAAAACGCAGATATTTTGAAAGCAGTCCTACAAGGTCAAGGTACACAGGCGCAACAAGATGTTGTCGCTTTGAATGCAGCACTGGCGCTTCAAGTTGGTGAAGTGCTAGATGGGGCAACTGACATTACACAGGCTTATATAAAAGGTATTGCCATTGCTAAGGAAGTTCTGCAAAGCGGAGAAGCTTGGAAGAAGCTAGAACAGCTTGCTGAATTTCTACAGTAATAAGTCAGTGGTTCTTAGGAAGTAGTTTAGGAAGTCGTTAGTGATGAGCCACTGCGGTGAGATCAATAGTGCTGTAGGAAGGAGGGTTTCCCTCTCAGAGTGTCTGCGCTACTCAGAAGGAGAAGGGTTAGTAGTTAGTAGTTAGTAGAACAGCTAACACTTCATAAGTGTAGAGATGCGCCATGACGCATCTCTACAACTAACAACCAACAACACAGAGGCTAAAAATTCATGATTGTTATCATCAAGAATAGTACACCTGCTGATGAAATTACCCGTATCAGCCAAGAGTTACGTGACACTTGGGGTGTCACTGTGGAAAAAAGTATTGGTAAGCACAAAATCATCTTGGGCTTAGTTGGTGAAACTGCCACTATAGACCCATTACAAATACAGAATAGCAGTTCTTGGATTGAGCAAGTGTTGCGAGTTGAGAGACCTTTCAAGCGGGTTAGTCGGGAATTTCGTCATGGAGAAGCCAGTGAGGTTGTTGTCCCCACACCAAACGGTACTGTCTACATTGGTGAACAACATCCTGTCGTGCTGGTTGCTGGACCTTGTTCCGTAGAAAATGAAGAAATGATTGTGGAGACGGCAAAGCGGGTTAAGGCTGCCGGAGCCAAGTTTTTGCGTGGCGGGGCTTACAAACCTCGCTCTTCACCCTATGCCTTTCAAGGACATGGTGAGAGTGCCCTTGATTTGTTAGCAGCAGCCCGTGAAGCTACAGGTTTGGGTATCATCACAGAGCTTATGGATGCTGCTGATTTGCCAGCGCTGTCTAGGGTTGCTGACGTAATCCAGATAGGAGCCAGAAATATGCAAAACTTCTCGTTATTAAAAAAGGTAGGCGCTCAAGATAAGCCTGTCTTGCTCAAGCGCGGGATGTCTGCCACGATAGATGAGTGGTTGATGGCAGCAGAATATCTTTTGGCAGCAGGAAATTCAAATGTGATTCTTTGCGAACGGGGTATTAGAACTTTTGATTCCAAATATGTTCGCAATACTCTGGATTTATCAGTTATTCCTGTGTTGAGAAACCTGACACATTTACCTATCATGATTGACCCAAGTCATGGCACAGGTAAATCTGAGTATGTTGCACCTATGGCAATAGCAGCTTTAGCAGCAGGTGCAGATTCATTGATGATTGAAGTTCACCCCAATCCTGCTAAAGCTCTATCTGACGGACCACAGTCTCTAACTCCTGAAAGGTTTGACCGTGTGGTTCAAGAGATGTCAGTCTTAGGCAAAGTTATTGGTCGCTGGTCTATTTCCGAGAAGGCTACTTTGGTGACTTCAGGGCAGAGTGTAGGAAGTAGGGTGTAATACCGTTTCACCTTAAGATTGATACAGATGGCAAGCTTCGGGAGCAGGGGAAGCAAGAAAAGTGATTTGTATCAAGAATTTCGTGAAATGGTGTAAGGGATAGAAACATTTAAAATTCAAAAAACATAATTTTGAATTTTATATTGTCACTAACTCCGTATTTCACACTCAATTTATGGCAATCCTAATCTAATATGCAGCATTAAGCTACTAAGAACGCCAAGGTAGACAAAAGAAGCGAAAAGCACCATCATACAACTTTTTTAGGATTGCTATCTAGGGTAATTTTCCCACATTATTAATAACTGTAGGATTGATACTGCTATCAAAGCCATGATGCTTTTTTCATTAGCTTTGGTTAAAGTAGCTTTCCTACTTTCTATTTTTAAATAAAAAATCTAAAAAAAAGACAAAACAACCAAAAGAATATTTATTGCTAATTTTGTTAAAATTTATTATTTTTTTGGTAAGTAATAGCTTCTATTACACTTCTTTACAGGGATGCTTATACGTTTGTTAGAAAAATATTGAGAGGAAAATTTTGTTTCTCATCTACAAATAATTAATTACTAATCTTGACAATAAAAGCAGTAAAAACTTAAATATACAGGCTTATTTTTGTATGTTTTATATGCCTGTGGTTCCGTAATTTCTAACCTAGAAATAGGAGGGTTCTTCTTAATGGCAACCTCAGACAACAACTCAATAAGCGTCTCAAACAGTAACCAAACAAATACTGTTAACAATCAGATAACGCAATCACCGTTTGGTCGCTTAAGCGAAGTGGTTGGTGACGACTTGAGTAGCATTTTCAGTGGCATCAACTCTAGTGGTGAAAATCCATTTGGCGGTAGCAACCCCTCTGCTAGTGGCGCTGATAGTCCGTATGGTGGTAATCCCTTTGCTGGTGACAACTTCTGGAATGTATTTGCTGGTGGTGTCAACCCTACTAAGTCTAGTGGCAGCACTGGCGGCTTTGGTGGCGGTAGCACTGGCGGCTTTGGTGGCGGTAGCACTGGCGGCTTTGGTGGCGGTAGCACTGGTGGCTTTGGTGGCGGTAGCACTGGCGGCTTTGGTGGCGGTAGCACTGGCGGCTTTGGTGGCGGTAGCACTGGCGGCTTTGGTGGCGGTAGCACTGGCGGCTTTGGTGGCGGTAGCACTGGCGGCTTTGGTGGCGGTAGCACTGGTGGCATAAACCCCGCTAACCCTATCTCCTTGTCTAGTGACAGTACTAACCACTCTAGTGGAGACAATTCTTTTAGTAGCAGCAGTGGTTCAGGTGGTGGCAGCACTGGTGGCTTCGGTGGCGGCGGCTTTGGTGGTGGAAACCCCTTTAGTGGTGGCAGCGGCGGTTCTGACGGTGGCAGCACTGGTGGCTTCGGTGGCGGTGGCTTTGGTGGTGGAAACCCCTTTAGTGGCGGCAGCAGTGGTTCAGGTGGTGGCAGCACTGGTGGCTTTGGTGGTGGAAACCCCTTTAGTGGCGGCAGCAGTGGTTCAGGTGGTGGCAGCACTGGTGGCTTCGGCGGCGGCGGCTTTGGTGGTGGAAACCCCTTTAGTGGCGGCAGCAGTGGTTCAGGTGGTGGCAGCACTGGTGGCTTCGGTGGCGGCGGCTTTGGTGGTGGAAACCCCTTTAGTGGTGGCAGCAGCGGTTCTGACGGTGGCAGCACTGGTGGCTTCGGTGGCGGCGGCTTTGGTGGTGGAAACCCCTTTAGTGGTGGCAGCAGCGGTTCTGACGGTGGCAGCGCTGGTGGCTTCGGCGGTGGCTTTGGTGGTGGAAACCCCTTTAGTGGTGGCAGCAGCGGTTCAGGCGGTGGCTTTGGTGGTGGAAACCCCTTTAGTGGTGGCAGCAGTGGTTCAGGCGGTGACACTGGTGGCTTCGGTGGCAGTGGCTTTGGTGGTGGAAACCCCTTTAGTGGTGGCAGCGGCGGTTCTGACGGTGGCAGCGCTGGCGGTTTCGGCGGCATCGATTTTGAAAATGCAAGCCAGTCGTTGGCGTTTCAGTACAGAGTTGTAATTGACGAACAGGTTAACACCAGTCTTAACCAAGCTGATACCAGTAGCGCTGGCAGTCAAGCCAGTAATGGCAACTCTTCTACTGATAGTGCTAGCGGTAACAACTTATTTGGTAGCGGCAGCACTGACACAAGTGTAAATGAGAGCTTGGCATCGCAGATAAAAGCTAGTGTTGAAAAGCTAGTTTATTCTTCGCTAGGCTCCAATAATACGGGCAACCCGTTGGGTGATAGTAACAACCCCTTTGCTAGTGGTAACAACCCCTTTGCTGGTGGTAACAACCCGTTGGGTGATAGTAGCAACCCATTTGCTGGTAGTAACAATCCGTTGGCTTAGAGTTTGTTTTGGAAAGTCCAACTATTGAGCTAACCACTTTATAGGTAACTTAATAAGCCTTCCAAGCAAATCACTTTTACAGAGTAGATTACAGAGCCTGGTTTGCGTTCGGGATGGGCACCTCGCCCATCTCACAGGAACTTCAGTAATTGTATCTCTGTAAATACAAATATGCTCCCTAAGCTTTGTGTTAAGTTAACCTTTCATAAGTAACCCAACAAGCTTTTAAAAGCTACTACCTAATAACTTTTACCCATAAAACTAAACTGGAAAATTGTTAACAAAGCTAGGTTACTTTTTTCTGTGACACGAGATGTTTTTCCTAAAAATTAGAGGGGTATTGTCAATGGAAACTTCTACTACTATAGAAAGTAGTAGTCTGTCTCAAATCAATGACGACAGCAATTCTTTAAGCAGCAGCATTTCTTTTAGTGGTGGGAGTGACAATTCCTCTGCTGAAGCCAAAAGTAACCAGAGCACCAGTCTAGGTAATGTCATTATTGGTAACGGTCAATGGATCATCGGTGAAGACAACACACCGGAGCAGTTCTCCTCACTAATAACAGATTTTGTTACCCGTAAGCTTGACTCCGTCATCTCCAAATTGCGAATGAGATTACCTTTGAGTAATGCTGGCAACCCAAGCGAAAATGGTAATCCGTTTGCTGATAGTCGCAACCCTTTTGGTGCAGGCAATATGCCTGATTTACCAGCCTTAGATAGCTCAAAATCTGTCTCTGGTGAAAACTTTCCCAATGGAGTTGTCAACCCGATCGCCACTGGTGACAATCAAGCTGGGGACAGTGAGCATTCGTTTGCCGATGTTGATCTGGCGATCGTCACTGGTGACAATCAAGCTGGGGACAGTGAGCATTCGTTTGCCGATGTTGATCTGGCGATCGCCAATGGAGAAAACCCCATTGCTGATAGTAGCAACCCATTTCCTGGTGGAGATAACCCGTTTTCTGGTGCTGATAATACGCCTGAGCAATCATCCTTTGATATCTCCAAGATTGCCTTGGGTAACAATAATGGCACTGATGTTAGCGGCACTGATGTTAGCGGTGAAGGCAGTACACCTCAGATCCCAGAGGTCTTAAAGAGTGTTCAAGATAATATTTTAAGCATCACATCTTCTGTAGAAGACCTATTCGCCAATGGTAACACTACACCTTTGCAGAATCCCTCTGAGCTGTTGAGGCTCTTCCGGGCTGATATGTACAGCTTTAATCAGGGTGTAAATACTGTTACCAAACTTGATAGTGACGACTCATCTGCTAATGTTACCAATCTGTTTGTCAGCCTGTTTGCTGGTAGTGACTCGTCTGCTAGTGGTAGCAACCCGTTTGGGAACTTGCTTGATGGTAATCAGGGGCAAATCCCCTTTGATATCATAACCGTTGCTCTTGAGGGCATCTTACCTTTCACTGGCTCTGACAACGTGTTTACGACTCCAGATGGTGAAATACCAATCGGTTATGGCAACCACGACTTTGGTAATGGCAACGTAGCTATTGGTAATGCAAACTGGAACTACGGAAACTTCAACGCAAGCATTGGAAATGGTAACTGGCATTGGGACTTCAATAAGGACAATGCAACTATTGGAAATGGTAACTGGCATCTAGACTTTAGTGAGAACAATAGAACTGTAGGTAATGGCAACTGGTACTGGGAGTCAACCAGTGACAACAAAACCCTTGGCAATGGTAACTGGCACTTTGGAAATAACAACACAACCATTGGTAATGGTAACTGGGACTTCGGTAGTAATAACACAATTATTGGTAATGGCAACTGGGTTTTCACCAGCAACAGCATAGTTATTGGTAATGGCAATTGGTCTGTCATTATTGACAAATCAAGCAATGTTGCTAGTGATTTTCACGGGTTACTGGATAATTTGGAGTTGTCAATAGGAACGAAGGATGCTGCTGACAATTTGGTAAATTCCCTTTTAGGTAAATTCGGGGATGCTTTCCAACCATTGACAGGCGATTTTGACGAATCTACGCTTAAGACGTATAATCAACTACTATACTCTGACAGCAATAGCACGACAGCTGCACTTCCCTCAGCGTAAAAAAATGATTAGGGGGTAGGCCGCAGCGAGTGGGGCAGGTACTTGGTTAACCAAGTCTGAATAAGATCAATCACACAATTCATGTGATCAAGGAAACTGTGGTTTGCCCCGTGAATGACTTCGAGACGTGATCGCTCTGGCAGATAGCGCAGTCCTTGGCGTGATGCTCCCAACCCTTAATACACCTAGTTCCTGTAGTAGCTGTTGAACAAAATATAAAGATATGTAAATTTAGTACTAATATTTTAGTAAATTCGCGGAGACCATATATCAAAATAATCAAATTTGACTGTATCGGAAGATAAGGCGAAGAATGAAGCCCAAACTTTGAAATACCTATGGTGTCAACTGTGGCAAAAAAACTGAGAAAGCTTTTGAAAACTTAACAATGTTATCGTAACTTTACAAACATAGTATAAAGAATTGGCAACATAAAGAAAATACAGTCAACAATAGCCATAACTAAAGCTAGAGTTTCGCTACCTATGCAGCCAATTCGCACTTTTAACGTCTCTCCTTCACTACCACAGCGACTTGAGCCGCTGCGGAAATTAGCATATAACCTGCACTGGGATTGGAACGTTGAGACAAAAGATTTATTCCGGCGCTTAGATCCTGACTTATGGGAATCTAGCCGTCACAACCCGGTTTTGATGCTTGGTACTATTAGCCAAGCACGTCTGTTGGAAGTTGTGGAAGATGAAGGCTTCCTGGCACAAATGGACCGAGCTGCTCGTCAGTTAGAAGATTATTTTCACGAGCGGACTTGGTATCAAAAACAGAGAACTGGTCATTTGTCTGATGGCAAAGCACAAGAATGCTACGCCTATTTTTCGGCTGAATTTGGGTTAGTGGATTGTTTGCCTATCTATTCTGGAGGTTTGGGAGTTCTTGCTGGAGATCACCTCAAATCTGCCAGTGATTTAGGTCTACCTTTGGTTGGTGTAGGCTTACTCTACCAACAAGGTTATTTCGCTCAGTATCTTAATGCTGATGGTTGGCAGCAAGAACGCTATCCAATCAACGACTTTTACAATATGCCCATACACCTGGAACGCAATCCTGATGGTTCAGAACTGCGGATTGCGGTGGATTATCCAGGACGGACTGTCTATGCTAGGGTTTGGCGCGTACAAGTGGGAACAGTACCCTTGTATATGCTAGACACTAATATTGAACCTAATAACCCTTACGACCACGACATTACAGACCAGCTTTACGGTGGCGACATCGATATGCGTATCCACCAGGAAATTATGCTGGGTATCGGTGGTGTACGAATGCTCAAAGCCCTTGGGTATAATGTAACTGCGTATCACATGAATGAAGGTCACGCAGCTTTCTCTGCTTTAGAGCGTATTCGCATCCTAATTCAGGAACAAGGGCTGAATTATCCGGAAGCGAAGCAGGTGGTAGCCTCTAGTAATATCTTTACGACTCACACACCAGTTCCTGCAGGAATAGATTTGTTCCCACCAGACAAAGTTTTGCACTATCTGGGATACTATGCTGATGTCTTTGGTCTGAATAAAGACCAATTTTTAGCCTTGGGGCGCGAAAATACTGGTGATTTGTCTGCACCTTTTAGTATGGCGGTATTGGCACTGAAAATGGCAACATTCTCTAATGGTGTGGCACAGTTGCATGGTGTGGTGTCGCGCCAGATGTTTAAGGGTTTGTGGCAAAACGTACCCACAGAGGAAGTGCCGATTAAAGCAATTACTAACGGCGTCCATGCTCGTAGTTGTGTTGCTAAATCAACCCAAGAATTGTACGATCGCTACCTAGGACCAAGCTGGTCTTCAGCACCACCAGATAACCCCTTATGGGAACGGATGGACGCTATCCCTGATGAGGAGTTGTGGCGCAATCACGAACGCTGTCGCTTGGACATGGTTTTGTATGTGCGGGAACGTCTTGTGAAGCATTTACACGATCGCGGTGCTTCTCCCTCAGAAATTGCCCAAGCACAAGAAGTTCTCGACCCAAACGTTTTAACCATTGGCTTTGCTCGTCGCTTTGCCACGTACAAACGCGCTACTTTGTGGATGCGGGATGTAGAGAGGATTAAGCGGATTTTGTTGGGCAATAAAGACCGCAAAGTGCAATTTGTCATTTCTGGTAAGGCACACCCCAAGGATATTCCTGGTAAGGAACTTATCCGCGATATCAATCACTTTATCCGCGAACAGGGTTTGGAAAAGCAAATCGTCTTTGTTCCCAATTACGATATTTACATCGCCCGGTTAATGGTTGCTGGCTGCGATGTCTGGTTAAACACACCGCGCCGTCCACGGGAAGCTTCTGGTACGAGTGGTATGAAGGCAGCTATGAATGGTTTGCCGAATTTAAGCGTACTAGATGGTTGGTGGGATGAAGCCGATTATGTTCGTACCGGTTGGGCGATTGGGCATGGGGAAATGTATGACGATCCCAATTACCAAGATGAGATAGAAGCAAATGCTTTTTATGATTTGCTGGAAAAGGAAGTCACACCTTTGTTCTATGACCGGGATGTTGATGGTTTGCCTCGCCATTGGATTGATAAAATGAAGGATGCGATCCGGTTAAATTGTCCGTTCTTTAATACAGCGCGGATGGTGCGAGAATATGCACAGAGAGCTTATTTCCCTGCTAGCGATCGCTTCCACACTCTCACTGCTGATAATTATGCTCCAGCTAAAGAATTAGCTGCTTGGAAAGAGAATCTGAATGCACATTGGTACGACATCAAAATTAAGGATGTTAACGTATCTTCAGGAGCTGATATTGAAGTTAGCCAACTTGTTAACGTTAAAGCCAAAGTTGACTTAGCAACTTTGACGAACGATGATGTGCGGGTGGAACTTTACCAAGGTGCTATTGATGCCAATGGTGAGATTGTCAATGGTGTGCCTGTTGTCATGGATTACCAAGGAGAAGAGCAGAATGGATTAAGTATTTACACGGCTGATATTGTGTATAATACTTCTGGTTTACAAGGCTTATCTTTGCGAGTGTTGCCAAATCATAAAGACCTCTCTAGCCCTTACGAGCCAAGGCTAATTGTTTGGGCACAATAAAAGTGATGTGCGGTAAGTATGAAGTACTGAGTGAAATAGATTACCACTCATTACTCATCGTGTAGAACGGATTTGGGGATGACAATGTAACCTGTGGTGCGATCGCCAAGAACCAGGTTACGTTGTTCCCCCCAATACCACCAATATGCAGCGACGTAAGCACAGATAAGGCTATCGAGTTTGTCTTCGACTTCTTTAAGGGCTGCGCCTGTGTTGGGAATCTCGGAAAGAAATGAACCGCTAAGGCGCAAAGGACACAGAGGAGGATCAAGAGAGGGTAAGATTTCTGTAATGTAAGTGTAGAGTTGGATGAGTTCTAAGCGGCGATCGCTGAGGCGTCCTTTTTTATATTTGAGGATTCGTTCTAAGTTGAATAGATGAATTGTGGCTGGGTGAGGGAAGACTTCTATTTGGTATCTGCCGGGTTTTTGTGGTTCTATAGTTGGTGCGTGAGCAAAACCTCGCGATTCTAATTCTAAGCCAAATTTGACTGTCCTTTCTGCAAAGGGTAAACCGAGGTTAGCTGGGTAGCATCCAGCATGATATTTGCCGAAGTATTTATGAGTGAGTTTGTCGGGTAGGCGACTTCCTGTGGTGTTAGGAATCAGGGTGGGTGCGTCTACAGCGATGATGGCGGGTTCGTGTGGGGCAACGCAGACATCAATCCAGGTTAAGATATCTGCAATGGATTCTTTGCGGTCTAAGTCTTGTATTTGCAGTTTTCCGTCTATGAGTTCTAAGGAGCATAAGCCGCTGGGTTGGGATTTCCAGCCTAAGTCAATTCCGAGAAATTTCATTTTTGTTAACCCAATGGTGTGGTTATTTTCGCATTTTTGGGCGATAGTTGACGACGTGGAGTGAGATAGAATTGATACTCAACCCGTATTTAATACCTCTCTTTTTCCCACAAGCTAGAAGCCTGGGTCTGTAAAAACAAAGCCCACCTGCGTGGGCTAGACAAAAAGGGGGTTGAAAAACCAGACTTAGTATAAAAATTTAAAAAATAATACGCTAACTTCATAATAAATACGGAAAAAGTCATTAAGCTAAAGAGGCTAATGTTCAAGGTTGACTATTGGTATTTAGCTTTTGTGATAGTTGAAAGGCTAACTAAAAACTACTGTTTTGTTCAGATCTGTTTACACTTAAGGATACTCAATCATGAATATAGAAGAAATATTTCAAAAACAAACTTTCTATCTTAATGGTGAAGAAAAAAAAGGCAAAGTTCTTGCTGTATCTACCCATGTGAATCGTCGTCGTGTCTGCTTTCAGATTGAAGGAGAAAAACAAGGGAAATGGTTTTCGGAGTCGGAACTATTTGGAACTTCCTCTGAAAATGAAGTCATTCAGAATGAGTCACAGCAATACACTCACTCTGGAAAAGTAGCAAAATCAGATATTTCTGTTAATAAACAAGCCGAGAAAGAGAAAGAAGCTAAGAATAAAGCAGAACGAGATATTCATTCTCTAATCAATTTTGTTGCAGAGATGCAAAATGCAATACAGTATCGAGCAACAAAGGATATTGAAACAGTAAGCAGATTTTTTGAAGATACTCAGAAGACTATGATACAAAGTCTCCAAACAGCAGTAAAAGCTGTAGGAGATACCAGCAATCAGGCTTGTCAATTGCTTGACCAAGCAACTCAAGGATCAGGGAAACTAATAACTACCTTACACCAAACAATAACTAATTTATGGAATAGGTATTGGCTAGAACGGTTAATTGACCTCATCAAAATCGTTGATGTAGAAAAAGCTAGGAATACTGTGAGCAAAGTGAAAGGTGATTATCCCACTCTTCCACCTAGCCAGATTGCTGAGCATTTAATTAATGAAAAAGCCATTTGGGCTACAGTAACAGGGTTAATTGGTGGTATCGTCCCAGTGCTTACAACGATACCAGTTGATTTATTTGCTACTCTTCCATTGCTTGTACAAATGGTTTACGAAATTTCTTTTGCCTACGAAGATGACTCAAAAGCTGCAGAAAAACCAGGTGAAATTTTAGCAATTTTTGGTCTGGCACTAGGTGCAGAGCAATTAGGAAAATTAGGTATAGGCTTTTTGCTAAAACATTCTCCTATTCCTAACTGGGGTATTGGAGCAAGCACTAATGTCATTATGTTCTTGACAGTTGGGTATGCAACTCGTGAATTTTATGAAGCGAAGGTAAAAGGAGTAGCAAGTCCAATAACTTCGGTTGAAGCGTATATAACTTTAGAGAAAAAAATCGGTGCTTACTTAGAAGAAGCTATTGCAGAAAAATCAACCATAGAAGCCACTGTGATTGAAGCTGTTTCTGTAAAAAAGCAAATCGTCTTAAGCTGAAAAGAAATTCTTGAATTTCAGTATCTGTAGAGTAGGCAATGCTCACCAAAAGCTAGATATATTAGGACTACTATTTGATTTTTGAACAATATAACAATATTTATCTGTAGTGGCGCGACACAGCTAAATTTGTGCATTAGATTTGTAGTCAACTTCTGTGCTAAAGCACTACTACGAGCTTTTTCTATCGCATCATTTTAGTCTTGTCACGCCAGTAGGGTGCGTTAGGATGAAATCCGTAACGCACCAAACCCTTGATCGTGGTGCATGGTGCGTTACGCTATCGCTAACACACCCTACTGGCTGGAAAAATGACGAGTGGGTTGAAAAGTCCTAGTGATTACTACATGAAGTTAATTAATAACTTTCCTCCACGTCCAATTACCAATCAGGCTGAGTTAATTGCCACTCAGAACCAAATTAATTCTATCTTGGACAAGAGAAATCTTACACAAGATGATAGAGATTATCTGAAGGTGCTTGGAACTCTTGTTTACGATTATGAACAGCAACACGAACCTATACCTATTCTCAAAGGTGTTGAACTCCTTAAAGCGTTATTGGAGGAATCAAGCCTTGAGCCTAGGAATTTGGCTTATATCTTTGAAAGTGAGTCTATTGTTTTAGATGTCATAAACGGCAAACATAAACTTACTGAGAATCAAATCAAAGAATTAGCTAAATTATTTCATATTTCTCCTAGTTATTTTGTTGAATAAATATGATTGTGCAACCTGAATCATTTTATCGGTCAGCAAGTACAAAAGTAGATGTAGCGGATGGCTTATATGTGTTGCAACAGATAACTCATCCGTTACATCTGTTATTTGAACTGTTGCCAACTTTGCGCAAACTCAAAATGACCTATTTAACTTATCGGTGACAACTGAAGATTTCCCTCCTCCTGTTGTGCTTGCTTGTGTCGCTTCCAATCTTCCAGTTGTGCTTCTAGTTGCGCCTTCACCTCATGACGGAAAGTAAAGAAGTGTTCGCCAATACCTAAAGCAACAAAGTAATCATAAAATAAATGCGGTTTCTGGAGTGCCATTGCTAGTATTTGCCACCAGAAGCGAAAACGTGTTGAGCGAACAAAACCCTGTCGCCAACAGATTGCTGAGAATAACTTCAATTCATGCCAACCAAAGGGTCGCTTACTACTGGGACGTTTACCCTTCATCATACTGAAGTGGTGGAAGGTGCGTTTGAGATAAGGCAGTGGCTCATACAAGTTCCAGAATGCCTTGATATACTCTGTCACAATTTCTTCCATTGGACGAGTGGGGATAAAGTTGATCAGGGATTTCTGAAAAGTAAAGTAATTGCCTAACTCGTCTAACAAGCGCCCTTCCTGCTTAAGACGAGTCCACATTGACGTATTGTGCAATGCCTGTAGTAAACTCAGATGAGCCTGGGGAATACCAGTTTCCTCTACAAAGTCTTGAATGCGTTGCCCTGCACCAGGCTTCTCGCCATCAAAACCGAGGATGAAGCCAGACATAATCTGTAATCCGGCGCGAGTAATTTTATGACACGACTCCATGAGGGATTGGCGTGTGTTTTGTTCTTTGTGGATAACCTGTAGGCTTTCCACGTCTGGTGTTTCAATGCCCATAAATACCATGGTGAACCCGGCTTGCACCATCAGATCTATCAACTCGTCGTCTTCTGCAAGATTAAGAGATGCTTCTGTTAGCAGAATAAACGGGTAGTTGCGCTCTTGCATCCACGGAATCAAAGCACGCAAGAAAACTTTGGCATTGCGCTTGTTACCAATGAAGTTGTCGTCCACGATAAATATTAATCGCCGCCAACCCATCTGATACAAAACTTCTAACTCAGCCAGCATTTGCTCTGGTGTTTTTGTGCGCGGCTTACGACCAAATAAGTTAATGATGTCACAAAACTCACACTGAAACGGACATCCCCGCGAAAATTGCACTGTAACTGCCAGATAAGCATCTAAATCTAGCAAGTCAAAGCGCGGTATTGGTGTTTGAGTCACATCTGGTTTTTCTGTCGCACGGAAGATTCCCTGTTCTTCCCCTCGTGCTAGGGCTTCTAAAAAAAGGGGGATGGTACATTCCCCCTCATCTAGAATCAGATATTGCGCTCCTGCCTCCAGGGCGAATTCAGGGACTGATGTGGGAAAAGGTCCACCCACTGCAACTTTTTTCCCTAGCGCAACTCCTTTTTGAATCAACTCCCAGAAATCTTGTTTTTGGATGATCATTGCAGAGATCATTACCAGATCGCACCATGCCCAATCGTCATCAGTCTCTAGACGGACATTGCGGTCAACCAACCGAATTTCCCAATCAGCAGGCAACATGGCTGCCACTGTTATTAATCCCAATGGCGGATTGGTTGCACGTAAACCTGCCAAATCAAGCGTCTCCTGGTAAGACCAGAAGGAATTGGGCATTATGGGCCAGAGTAGTAGAGCTTTCATAAAGCATATACCCCGGAATGTAAAAAAATTAATTCATTTCCAGGTTACTGCTGCTTTCTCTCAAGAGAGCTTAAATTATATTGATTTTTGTAAAGAAAAAACGACTAAATGTAATTGGCAGCAAACTTTACCATGACCTCACGCACAGTCCTCAAGCCACTAAGATCAGCTTTGTGTTTTTGCACGAAATTATAAAGAAATGTCAAACTAAGAAAATCAATTGTATTCCCGCTACTGTCGAATTTAAAAATAGTATCTTGAAGTTTATGGGTAGGCAACGAGGCTTATCCATATAAAGTTGTATTGACTACTTGAAGAGTTATCTGATAACTACTATACTCAGTTTGAGCATTGAATGAGCATTAAGTATGACATACGCTAGAACACCATCCGATAAGAGTTCCAAAGGTTCCATTGGTATCCAGGCTGAACAAGGTAGACTCAAAGCTAACTTTCCCAGACAGTATTTTGGAGGCAGGCAAGTACGTAAAGGATTAAGCCTACCAGACACACCTGAAGGACACGCGAAAGCTAACTTAGTAGTTCGACATCTACAACTAGACTTAGAACAAGGCAAGCTTAATGATGGTTACGGGAACTTTAACGAAATTAGGTTTCAAGAGATTCTATGTGAGCATGGCATCAAAGCTAACTTGCGGGTAATTAAAGGTGGAACAGCTAGAGCGTCTGACCAGCTACCACCTAAACCTGAGTTAAGCATTCTAGAAATTTGGGATATGTACTGTGAGTATAAAAAAAGTAATCTTGCAATAACCACATACGAAAATGAATATTGTACTGTTTATCGTAATTATTTTATTAATGCAATAAAATCGGTGGGAGAAGACTCAATTGCTATGCGTAATTGGTTATTGGCAAATAGAAGTCAATCAATAACTAAAAAAGCGTTATCAGCATTAAGCAAGGCTTATGCAATGGCAATACGTCAAAGGTTAATTTTACATAATCCATTTGATGGATTATGTGATGATATTGAAACCGCAAGAAGAAAAAAAGTAATTAATCAAGCAGATGAAATAGAAGATGACTCTGATATTTTAAATAAAAGTAAATCATTTACATGGGAAGAAGCGGAAGAAATTTTAAATTACATACAATCTAGAAAAAAAACTCGACATTGGTATTCATTTATTAAATTTAAATTTCTAACAGGTTGTAGAACAGGAGAAGCAATAGCATTCTGGTGGTGTGATGTTAAATGGAATGAAGAATGTATTATAATTAGGCGAAATTATAGTAGAGCTTGCAAAGTATTTAAGCCCACAAAAAATGAAACTAACAGAATATTTCCTATGCCTAAAAATGGTGAATTATGGAATTTACTGAAATCAATACCTGAAGGACAACCTAATGAATGTGTATTTAAAAGCAAGCAAGGAAAAATAATTAACAGTGCAGTGTTAAGTGTTGCATGGGGAGGAAGTGAAAAATATAAAATGCAAGGAATAATACCTTATCTTGTCAAAGAAGGAAAAGTTAATAAATATTTACCTTGTTACAACACGCGACACACATTTATTACTCATCAAATTTTTGACTTAGGTAGAGATGAAAAAATAGTTAATGCATGGTGTGAGCATTCTGAAGAAACAAGCAAAAAACATTATCAGGATATCATGGCTAAAGCAATCCAAACTAACCCTGACTTACCAAATAATCAACAAACAGAAATAATTACATCAGAAGTTGATTCACTTAAGAAAATTATCAAATCACTTCAAGACCAATTAAAAGTACAATCAGAATTAATAGCTAAACTACAATTACAAGTAAAACAACAAAAGTAAAATTTCTTTAGCTATTTACCTGCTTAATCTCCTATTAGTTATAATAGGGGATTTTCTTTTATTAATTATATTTTTAATTATTTTATTAATTATATTTATTTTATTATTAAATAAATATTTAAACCAATAATCATATGTGTATAAAAACTTAGTAACTACTACTAAAAACCTAAACACTTAAAAACTCATGTGCTTAAATTTTTACTCTAGATAGATACTTCATTGACTATAAATACCTTACCTTAACTAATTCGGTAAGCTTTATGTGATTTTTATTACAAATATTTCACTCGAACGAGAACTGCCATATTAGGCAAGCCATCCAAAAAGCACTGGATGAACAGAAGCAATCAGACAACGCAACTTAGGCATAAAGTCAAATTTATCAGACAACTTTACGGAATCAGTAACAGCGAGCTTGTGGTAATAATTAAACAGGATGCCCCTAAACGAGGTAGCATATGGAGCCACTGACTGCTGGTGCGATCGCCACTCTCGCTTTCAAAACAGCTTTTGGAGAGACGATCAAGAATCTGACACAAGCAACCCTTGCTAAGATAAACGAGCTACGCAAGAAGATTTGGGATAAGTTTCGGGGAAATCTCCAGGCAGAAACAGCACTGGTAGAAGCAGAGAAAGGTTCTGAGACTTCTTTAGAGAGAGTGGCTGAGTACTTACAAGAACTGATGGCTAAACAACCAGAGTTTGCTGCTGATATAGAAAAATTAGCTCGTGAAATTCAGCAAGAAATTAACATTGGTAACATTCAAGGGCAGAACGTTCAGAATGTCTACGGTGGAAAAGCAGAACAGAATAATGCGAACAACACCAATGCCCCAGTGATTCAAGGTGGCAGTGGTCACACCATCACATTCAATTGACTGCAGTCGTCCGAATGGGAACGGACAAAGTTAAATTCCCCAAAAAATATTCCATACACAGGTGTCGCCAACTTTGTCGGACGACAGCATGAACTCACCCTGCTGCATGAAAAATTGCAACAACCAGGTACAGTGGCAATTTCTGCCGTAGCTGGCATGGGAGGAGTTGGGAAAACCGAACTAGCGCTACGCTATGCAAAGCAACACGAAGCGGATTATCCCGGTGGTATTTGCTGGTTATCCGCTAGAGAAACCAATCTGGCAGCTTTGATTGTACAATTTGCCCAGCTGCAGATGAATTTGGAAGTGCCGCAGGAGTTGGGAGGAAAACAGCTAACTCTCGCCCAGCAGGTGAATTGGTGCTGGCAGAACTGGCAACCACCAGAAGGGCTAGCGTTGGTGGTATTGGATGATGTCACAGATTTAGGGAATTATCGCGAGTTCCTACCAACAGCGAACCGCTTTCGAGTGTTAATAACAACACGGTTGCGAAACTTAGACACCAATATTGAGGAAATCCCTCTGGATGTGCTGTTACCAGAAGAAGCATTGCAATTATTGACAGCATTAGTGGGTGAAAAGCGGGTACAACGGGAAGAAGAAACAGCCAAAGAGTTATGTGAATGGTTAGGATATTTACCGTTAGGTTTGGAGTTGGTGGGGCGGTACATAGCAAAAAAACCTCCCAATTGGACTTTAGCAAAGATGTTAGAGCGGTTGAAAGCGCAGCGATTGGAAGACGAAGCTATAGATCGTCATCAATTGCAACAAACCCTAAGTACAGCACAGCTTGGAGTGAAAGCAGCATTTGAATTAAGTTGGCTGGATCTCCATCCCATGACACAACGTGTTGCCCAGTTGTTGAGCTTATTTGCACCAAATATCTTTGCTTGGAAATCGGTAGAATCTGCAACAAAGACGCTCAATTGGACTGCGTCAGATGCCGAAACAGCAAACCAGCAACTATACGAACGTCATTTGATTCAGTGGGTGGAAGATACAGAAGATGGCTACAAAATTCATCCCTTAATTCGGGAGTTTTTGAAAGTCAAGCTAGCAACTTCAGAACAAGTCGATGAGTTGAAACGCGCTTTTGCAGAGACTTTGATCGCAATTGCGAAGACAATTCCCAATTCGCCAACCCAGGAGTTCATTAAATCAGTAAAAAATGCGATTCCACATTTAGCAGAGGTTGCACAAAATCTGATTGATGCAGTCAGTGATGAAAATTTACCTTGGGCTTTTGTTGGCTTAAGTAGATTTTATGAAGGACAAGGTTTGTATGCGCTAGCTCAACCCTGGTTAGAGCAATGTGTATCAGTCGTACAATTGCGTTTGGGAGATGAGCATCCCGATGTCGCCACCAGTTTCCACAACCTGGCAACACTCTACCATTCTCAAGGACGCTACAGTGAAGCCGAACCACTCTACATTCAAGCATTGGAAATTTATGAGCATCGGTTAGGCGTCAATCATCCTCATACAATTATCTCCCGTAAAAATCTTGAAGGACTTCGCTCAGTAAGGGGTCATCGTGCCAAAACGGGAAAATTGTACCTTAAGAGATTTAGATAAAAACCCAAACTCTTGTCCAGACTAAATTACAGCTTTTAAATTTTTCAAATTTTTGATTTTTTAAGTTTGAAGCTCTGAAGTGGCATTGATCATTGCCAAAAATGGCCATTTTTGGGCAAGTTGTTGACGCAGAATAGTCTCAAATGCTGATTCTAGCGTACCCAACTTCACAGCAGCCAACCATCATTTATGCGCAAGTTGGTCTTGAAACCCATTCTGAAGCATTAATTGAGAAATTCAAGAAAGCTGCGGCTGGGAAGCAAGCACAGTAAACGTTTTGCAGTATAAGCAATTCCTTGGCGTACAAAAAACCCGTTTTGGCACGATGACCCCAGTAATGACCTCCCCAGATATTGATAAAGCACCTGAGCAGTAAAATAGGTGCAATCACGCAATACACAATTATTACTTACTCACAGGCTGAAGCTCACTGATATGACACTCCAAGTACTTCTGCCTGCCAATACCACAAATAACACCTATAGCCACTCTAGTATTACTCAACACCTCTCACCAGAACCCGTTCTCTAGAAAAATCAGGATCATTACTACGGTAAATAGTTTTATCTCCTTCCTTAAAAGGATTGTGTGTAACGTCAAACAAAATACCCCTTTTTTCATCCACACTCTCCACAGTGCTTACCTGGCAAGGATTTGAACCCTCCACACACCCCTCCACGCTCCCCTCCACACAACTCTCCACACTGGAAAGTGATGAGGAAGCAGGGGATGCAGAGGGAGCAGATGAAAACAAATCCCATTGTTATTCAACGACTTCTTCCACTGTCGAGGATGGTGTGGAGGGTGGTAGGGGAGGCAGAGGGAGCAGATGAAAATAAATCCAGCTGTAATTCAACGACTTCTTGGACTGTGGAGGATGGTGTGGAGGGTGATGTGGAGAGTGCCGTGGAGGGTTCAAGAGCTTGCTGCACCTCAATTTTGGAGGATGTGGAGGATTGAGCCACTGTTTGCAATGAATATATTTCCTCCAGAGTTAGAATTTCATCATCCGAACCTATCTGCCGTAGCCGCAACCCAAAAATCACATTGCAACTCCTGGTCTTTCCTTTTTGAATTTCACTCCACCCCAGGATGTTCTTGCACAAATCCAACAGATGTCCGGAAAACTCAGTAATCGCCTTAGGCGTTTTACCCGCATCAGAGCAGCGTTGGTAGTAGCTGCCAAAAAGTGTCACCACATTACCAACACCAAAATCTTTCGCTTCATTCTTATTGCTACCGATGGGAGTTTTGGCAGCGGCATCCCTAATAACATACTCATCCAACCACCAAGCAACAGAATCTGTGCGCTTGCGATGTTCCCATGCTTGAAGTTCTACTTCCTTACATTTGATTTCACCAAGCAGGACAGAAGTGACAACCTCATCAGGTATTGCCAAGATGTGATTTGTAAAAGCATCTAATTGAGCTTCTAGCTTCTGTTGCAACCGAGAGTCTCTATCCTTGGGAGTGACAGTAAACGGCACATTTATGACGCGACGGTTCAATCCTGAGGATGTCTCATTAACGAACACAGGATAGTTAGAACTCATTACCACCATACCGTCAAAGATGTACTGAAACGCAGTTCTACCCTTTTGTTCACCGCGTATAAAATCACCACCAGTCAGCGATTTAAACTTACCGACCTTGCCAGAAAACTTATCCTCATCCCAAAACACCACTAAACGCTTGCGATAGCCGTTCGCAGATTCAAACTGATTTCCACACCAGTCATTTAATGTCGAAGAATGAACATTGCACTCACCAATCAAACTCACCAGTAACCTCATGAAAGTTCCCTTACCAGTACCACCATGTCCGGTGAGGTGGAGGAACTTTTGTAAATCAGCACGTCCTTTGAGAACAGCATTGCAGAAACACAGCAATATCTGCTTTAATTCTTCCTTCCCACCAGTCGCTTCATCCATCCAGCTTGAGATAGTCTCCCAATTCGTCGCTGCTTGTTTGTAATCACGCGGAATACACCAGGTAAAGCGAAAACCAGGAGAATGGGAAACGACCTTACCAGTGGCAATTTCCAGCACTCCATTCTGGAATGGGATGTACTCCTTAGGTGATTTTTCTTCCCAAGTCCTTGCAATCAACTTACCGCGCATGGTTTTCACCACATTCACGATATAACTGTGGGAACCGTACTCCTTCATTCCTTTATTGACCACCGCGTCAGCAATGATGCTTTCTATGCACTCATCCGACTCAACCGACCAGACACCGCGATAGTCAGCTTCATATCGCATCCACAACTTTGATTCATTATTCCACCGTAAAGTCGAACGAAACTCATCTGCCAAAGCTATTCCCATGACATTTGCTGGGGTGATTTTCTTTTTATTGCTCTTGGCTGGTTGGGTTTGTATGAACTCATCACCAGAAACAGCATTCTCAAACTGTCGTTCCAACCTCTGCAATAATTCCGGCGTGATGTCCATAACGTGCTTGAGTATGTCATCCTTGCTCAGATGATACTCCTCAATCCAATCCACTACGTCTACACCTCCAGACTCAGGCAAATCATCCCACACTGGTGAGTCTGGGTAAGCGAGCAAAACCTTGGCGTTGGGAAAGTCTTGATAAATCCTTAAAAAGTGTTTCACACCTGGTTTGTCCATATCAGGACAAATTACAACTTGTTTCACCTCGGCTAAATCAGTAGAGTCAGTGTTTGCCCACTTACCACTGCCGCCAATGTTAGTCGTGGCAACCAGATCCAGAAAACACAATGCGTCAGCTACTGGTTCTCCTTCACCAATGAACATTGGAACATCAGATTGAATTGCTAAACTCACATCAGGGTAATAGCTGTAGGAGCCAGCAATAAGAAACGCTCCGACCAGCAATAATGATCATTCTGAGCCAGGATTAATTGCAACTATGTTAGTGAGTTGAGCCAGGATTATCTACAACTGGGACAGGATTAACTGCAACCAGCCAGCAATAACTTGCTTTGAGCCAGAATTGTTTGCAACTAGAATCAAAAAAATTTTTGTTAAAATATTAGTAATATTAATAACTAATTAAATAGGTAATCCTGCGGCTAACATTTGTTCTTGTAATTCGCGTGTTCTGGTGGGGTCAAGTTGTCCTCGTAATAAAGAGCGAATCTCAGATGGTTTAGCATTTAACTGTTCAGATAGGCTTTTGACGTTGTAGCCATGCCGCGTCAAAGTTGGCTCTAAGTCATCAATCTGCTTGGACAGAATCGACTCGACAATGGAGAGCGTGACAATTGCTTCCCCCATACGATGAGCTTCCTCGAAGGATAAAGATAAGTGCATTTCTATTTGAAGGGGGGTTCTCAACCGCGTACAGAGTAGGTCAATGGCTTCTGCTGTAATTAAATTCTCCAGTAATGTTCCTTCTTTTGTGCAGGAAGAAAGCAGCCATTCGATGTACTGGCGCTGGCTACCCCCAATACTGTCGAGAGAGAAGATGACTGTGCGGTAGCCGATTTCTTCCATCATAGGACGACGTAAATCATTTTTGAGTTTAGGATGGCCTGCCAGGATAATAGAAAGGATGCCCCCACTATCTTCCACCACTTCAATTAGGCGCTTGAGTCCTGTCAAAGTGCTGCTATGTAGGTCGTGCGCTTCATCGACAAACAGAGCCACTGGCTTCTTACCTTTGCGAATTAGCTCTTGCAGCTCCCTTTCCCGCTTTTCGCCTTGAGTGGAAATCTTGACTTCCTTATCCGATGATAAGTCGTAGAACAAGGCAGCAATGAGCGTTGGTAAGGTCGCTCGATTTTTATCTACTGACAGAGATTTAGAAACCAATATCTTGCCTTCTTTCTTTAAGGCTTCTTGCAACCGCCGCAATGTCACAGTCTTGCCGCACCCAACAACGCCTGTGACAGCAATCATTTTCCCCTGTGGAATTGCCGCTTTAATCTCTTTAAACAACTGCCTCAAGTGGTCTGTTTCGTAATATCCTGCTCGCCGAAATTCCTTCACCAACCCATAAAATTCCATCACTTCAGTCAGCATCTTTGTTTTCCCGCCTTTGCTTAAAGTAGTGCCGCACTCGTTCCAAAATCACCTTTTTAGAAAGCGTTTGGGCTAAGAGTTCATCGATGAAAGCCCGCTCTTGCTCCGACAATCTTGCTAGGGGTAGGGCAAGGTTATCCGCAATGGCTCGTTTGGCAGCGAGGATGCTGGGATAGGTAAACTCCTGGAATGGGTCTGGATCTTGGAAAGGAATGATTATGGGTTCGCTCTTTGGCTGTGATGGAGCCAGAAATTGAAGCTCTCGGTTTCCTTCTAAGGCGGCCCGAGGCAAAACTAACCCAGTAGCCAGGGCAGCAATTCGGTCAGCTCGCTCCTGCGTTTTACTTTTCTTAAACTTGCGGTAGCGATGTAATGGAATCGGCCCGTCCACGGGTAGGTAAGGCCCATACTTAGTTCCGTCTTTCTCCACGTATAATTCATTGTCAAACAACCCCCACCAAAGGACGACAGTTTCTCCTGCCAAGTCAGGGTTTACTTCGTAAGCCACCCCTGCTACTGATACCCTGGCACAAGCATCCACCTTACGTTGTTCCGGCTCCCTGGCAAAAGTACAAAACCGCTCCCAGCTACACATGGACTGCAATCCTTTTACTGGTAAGTGTAAAAGCCAATCTTCTAAACGAGAATGGTTCTCTTGGCGATGGGGTTGATTGTTATAGTGCAGCAGGTACTGGTGCAACCAACGGTTGGCTTCTTGTTCCGTTTGGGGTTGGTGAAAGTGGTAAAGGGTTTCATGGGCTTCCTTCACTGTCCGAAACGGGCGTTCTACTTTGCCTTTCGCCCGAGCCGTTACCCGCCGCCCGTCTTTGCCATTGGGCAGATGAGTAACTAATTTTACTCCCAAACATTCCATGACGTTCTGAAATACCCGACTTTTGCTAATCGGGCCATTGTCCGTATAAAGCATTTGTGGAATACCTTGAAAACCAAACCCTTCTATGGTTTTGGCACTCATGGCGTTAAATAGGAAGCGCAAAGCCGCTTCTACGTCCTCCCCATAAACACAGTGGTATTCCTGGTAACATACTCCACTTCTGTCATCAACGACACTGTAGAGCATCAACTGTGGGTTTCCACGCCCTGGCTGAATCCAAGTAGGAAGATCAAGGTGTTTTAAATCTGAGGGGCTGAGATCAAAGTGCCAGCAATCATTGCTCATGTCAGCTTGAAAGCGCACCGCAGGAGGCTGGCGCGTCATTGAGGTGTGGTCGTAGCCCCAGGTTTTTAAGTAGTAGTTGACGCTACTTTTAGTCAACAATCCGGCAGGAGGCTGGACAAATCCATCAGGCGTTTCCATACCGTACTCTTCCAGCAGTTGAATTGCCCGAGCAGTTGAGACATGTCTTCCTTTCTTGTTGCTGGTACGGATTTTGAAGGCAGCAATAATTTCGCAGTAGCGTTCCATCTCTGCTGTTGATAACTTGCGTGGTGTCCCCCTATCTGAACGCCCTTCTGCTTTGGGACGAGACCGCTCTCGCAATGCCCGATACACTGTGTCTAGTGACACACCGTAGCTAGTGGCAGCTTCTTCAATCAGTTTTCGTCGCTCTCGAGACCTTGGTGGAAATAATTCTAGTCTCTGCCGTAATTGAACTAACGCATCATTAGGAATCTGCTTCCGGCTCATGGTGTTCCTTGGGCCTTTGCAATGTAACTGTAGAGCGTTGGCTTAGAAATTCCCATGATTCGGCAGATTTCTTCAATGGTGTACTGACGCTCGTTGTAGAGCTTGATAGCCAATTGACGCTTTGGCGCATCTAATGCTTTAGGTCTTCCTCCCTTGCGCCCCCGCGCTCTAGCTGCTGTCAATCCGGCTTGTGTACGTTCTCGAATCAGGTTGCGCTCAAATTCTGCTAGTGCGCCAAACAGATGGAAGATTAATTTACCACTGGTTGAGGTAGTAGCTAGAGCCTCAGTTAAGCTGTGCAATTCGATACCGCGCTCAGATAAGGTTTCCACCATTTGGATTAAATCTTTTAAGGAGCGTCCCAAACGATCTAATCGCCATACTACCAATACGTCTCCTGCACGGGCTGCCTCTAAAGCCTTTGTTAATCCTGGACGGGCTACTCCTGCTCCGCTAAGTCTATCCTCATAAATCCGACTACATCCCGCCTGCTTTAGGGCATCTTTTTGCAGGTTTAGATTCTGGTCGTCAGTGGAGACACGGGCATAGCCAATCAGCATTTAGAAGTTAGCTTTAGTTAAGAAACTCATTGCTTATGATTATATCTTGCCATAGATTATTTAACTGAGTTTTTTAACCAAAAATTAACTGTCTTTGGCGGTGGTCGCAAGCAAAACTTCTTGGTCAAGAAAAGGGTGGTTTTCTTTACTTATAGTTGTAATTAATTCTGGCTCAAATTTCTTATTGCTGGCTGGTTGCAGTTAATTCTGTCCCAGTTGTAGATAATCCTGGCTCAATTCACCAACATAGTTGCAATTAATTCTGGCTCAGAATGATCATTATTGCTGGTCGGAGCGTTTCTTATTGCTGGCTCCTACAAATAGCGATAAACAGGGATATTCTCACGCTTGATATTCCCTAACCCTTTGACCCAACTTCCATTCTCATAACGTTCTTGCCAAATTTTCTTTTTCCCTTTGCCATCGTCACGGCGGACAACTTTAACCAAAGGATTGCCATTGCGATCATTGTAAATCCATTCTCGTTTCTGCTTTGATCTAACGGGCTTATGTAGCTCCGTTAGCGCCAGATAATAACTCCCCTCATGATCCGCCTTGCTTGTTTTGTGCCATCCCTCAGCCAGTGCATCACGTTTACACACCTCTAAATTGCCAAGGCGATAACACCAGTCAGGTTTCCCACAATGGCGGCATGGTTCATTTTTCGTAACGGGTTGTAGCCCATGAGAAGTTTGTGTATTTTGTATCTCTGATGAATTAAGTATTGACGTGTTCATTTTTCAACTCATCATTGAGTAGATAAAGTAGATAATTCAAACACACGCCATTGCTCACAATTTCGTTATATCTTTAGTTTTGGGAGTCATATCTGAACTCCCCTCAACCCGTAAGACAGCTAGCCTATCCTTTCATTCCAAAGAAGTTCACAACCGTCTCATTCTGTCGTGACAATTCATCAGAATTGACAGACTTTATTATTTGTCAGCTTGTTGTGACTTCCAAACTTTGTAAGCTTTGGAGACAATTTTTTGGAAGTCATTGTAACTTTCTGGTAATAACTTCTCGAAGACATATTTGATGAGAAAGGAAACAACATAATCTTCATCAAAACAAACTGTCGCTGGAATCTTGTCATCACTCTTGCGTTGACCGACAACACGGAGCATCCCTTTATGTTTGTAACCATTCGGGAGTAGCATTTGCGAATTCAACCCGTAACGGTAAGGATTCCCTAATATTTCTTTCCAAGAAACAACCTTGTCTTGTTCTAATTCCATATCTATTTTTCTCCTGATTTCTCAAAGCATTTATCTGAGGAACCTGGTTTCTCAAAGCATTTATCTGAGAAATTCGACTAAATACTATGAGAGACAACAACCCCTACTTAAATAGGTACACCCCATCAAGTAAATAAACACTCTTAGTGCTATCATCAAGCATCTAATTAGTTATCTGATACTTATATGATAGTTAATCTCAGTATAAATAAAACAAATACACTTTTCGTCAGTGTTATCACATAAATGTTTCTCAACACAAATCATTAGATTTACGTAATCACTTTCGCTTCTAGCTTGAGATACCAAGTGAGTGAGTCATCTGGATTGATTGGTGCTTTGTAATAGCTTTTTGCATATATGACTCGTTTCACACCAATATCAAAAGTATCAGTAATTGGGTCAAATGATAATGTAAGAATTTTGTGTTCTTGAGCAACGTACAACCTCATACAGTTGCTTACGGTGACTTCAGCCGTTGGGTAATACAACCGTAATAAACCATAAGATTGGTAGGTGTTATAAGCTCCCCAGATTTCCCAATTCGTCCTAAATGTGAGTCTAAAAGTTTTGCTATTGAGAATAGGATTGTCAAAAAGTTGCCAGTTATCAGTTACGGCGATTTCACCTATTTGTTCCCAACTACCTAATGAATCAGTAATTATTGTCATATTTAAATTTTTTAATAAAAATCGTCAGACAACTTATCTGACGATTTGGAAGATATGCATAACACCAAAACTTAAAGAGTGAGAATTGTTGACCGACCAAGTACTAACTTGGCTTGACCTCTCGCACCTAACAACGCTCTTTTTGTTCCATTGTTTGGATTAAATAAAGATTGAAACTCTGAGACAAGATCATCAATGCCAAATGGCACTTTTGTACTAGAAATAGGTATAGAGTAGTGTGATTGCGCTCCATCCTTGTCGTGATATCTAATCACCCTAGTTCCCCAAGGAGTCGTTGATGCAACAGGGTTATCATCTCCGTAAAACCACATAATTTTAACTATTGGATAATTTAATCCACGTACGCTAATAGGTTCCTTACCTGCTGGTAATGCATTCAATAAACCGACTGTTGCCAAGTCACCAATTTTTTGGATGGCAGCCTCACTCGCTTGTAACTTAATAATTTTTTCGTTATCTACAATATCCCGGTAATAAACTGGTCTAAAATCCGCTCTCTTTTTGTAAGGCTTTGGATTGTTGATTCTATGCTGTTCTCTGTACTGCTCTCGCTTCTTAGCCTTATCCAGTATTCTCTGGATTTCATAAGAATCTTTGACTCGTCTTCCCATAATCACCCCGACTTTTGGATTCACATTTTTTCTACTGTAAGCTCCTAAATTGGGTGTTTTTCGTCAATGCTATTTTTCGGAAAGGTTAAACCTTTGCTCTAAATCACCAAAGGATTTCGTTTCGTTTTCGTCCTGTCGTAAAGCACAATTGGGTTACGGACTCCATGTATGTGTACTATCGCGTATTGAAATTTGACACTTGCTATTGGTCGCTTTCTTGCCATGCGTCTAGACTTACCTAAAATTGTTTCCTGTGCTGGAACTGTCGGATAAGCGGCTGCTGGTTCTTCATTTTCAGAAACATTCATTTTCTTCCAATCTGGGGTATGTCCTTGAATATCTAGGACTTGTTCAATCACTCTCTTACCTTCAGATTTGTCTCTACAAAGTAGTTGCAATTGATAGCCTCTATCCCAGTCCGAGTAGCTGCACATTGTCTTGCCTTTTCTCCAAACAAAGCCACCGCGAGAGCCAAAATTAGTTTTCACTTTCTGCCCGTAGTTTACTAATTCAGCATTGGTGAGTGTGGTTGTTGATTCATGAGCTAGTCTGAAAGAAATTTCACCTGCAACCGGACTATAACCTGGTTCTACATCGTCTGGATCTTCAATAAAACACAGTTGAATTTGTGGTTTAAATTTGCGTTCTTGTTGAAATGTGATTGTTGGTATTGAGTAAACAGGATTTTTATCTAGTGCATCACCAAGAACGATGAAAAATGCAATTAATCGAGATGTTGTTAGTGTGATTGGGTCATTATCCTTATGCAAGCAGACTGCCCTAGCAACTTGTCTGGCGTTGTCAATATCTAAGCCATCGATAGAGACATCATCAATATCATGAAAGTACTCTCTCACTCGTTTGTTGACATAACGCAAGCAGAATTGCTGGAATAATTCAACATCATTAAATTGTGGCGTACTTGTCATATAAGTATTATTATATACGTTATATTTATTCTAGCTTTTCTAGTATTGTTCATTCTTGTCAGATAACTTATCTGATAACACTTACTAAACAGATAAAAGTACAAACAAAATACAGCTAATTGCCGCAATAAAAAATTATAGAAAACAAACATAGACAACATGAAATAGTATCTATGCGTCAAATATTCAGGGGGTAAAAATGAGTGATTGTTGCAGTGAGGTCAAAAGAGAATTGGCAGCGTTACGGGCTGAAATTGCTAAGCTCAATCAAATAAATGAGGAATCAATTATTAGAAAGGCTGTTAAACGTAGCGAAGCTTCAATCATTCCTCAAATCCCAGGTATTACTAACCCTTTAATCATTTCTGCCATCAATCCTTTTAACATTCGATTGGGTAAGGCAGAGAAATTATCTGGGCAAGCATTGGATCAGGCGCGGGCTTCACTTGAAAGAGCATATGCTGCCAGTAATACTGCTAGCAATGCAGCTGCTACCGCCAGCGGTGCTGCTAGTAAGGCGGGTGCAGCGATCGCCAGAGTTGCATCTTTAGCAGCTGCGATCGCGGGGTTAGCTGCGGCAATAGCCACTTTTAAAGTTCTTGGCGCAAGGCTTGATGCTCAAGAAAGGCGTGTAGATTCTATTGATAATGGCTTATCCAAACTGTTGACTTTGATTACACCCATCAAATCGACAGCACAAAGGGCAGAACAAAAAGCCGATAGAGCCGATAGTACGGCGAACACTGCAATTTTTAAAGCCAATAATGCATCATATGCCGCAAAAGAAGCACAGGGTACAGCTGCAAACGCATACGAAAAAGCGAATGAAGCTCTTTATGAAACCCGTGCGGGTCGAGCGGCTCTAGGAAAGCGCATTTCTGTGCTTGACAAAGAAATTAATGATACGACCTACACGGCGAACCGTGCAAACTCCAAAGCAGAGGAAGCTCTAAAGCGAGCATTCATTCCAGGACCAGCAGGACCACAAGGCACTCCTGGGAAAAATGGTGAGCGTGGTCCTCAGGGTTTGCCAGGACCGCCAGGATCACAGGGCACTCATGGGAAAAATGGTGAGCGCGGTCCTCAGGGTTTGCCAGGACCGCAAGGTATCCCAGGAAGAGATGGTGAGCGTGGTTCAGTCGGTTTACTAGGACCGCCAGGACCGCAAGGTATCCCAGGTAAAAATGGCACAGATGGCAGAGATGGTAAAGACGGCAAGAACGGAAAGGACGCACCAGTGGATAACGAAAGCAAAAGAATGTTAGAAGAGCTTAACCGCAAAGTTAGCGCTATTCCCCCGTTAATCATTGCGAAACGAGATCCACTCACTTTTGAGGAAACCGTACAAGCAACCAACACGGGCGTTTGTCGCTCCACTCAACCCGGTGGGTGTATGAGTAAAGCTTTTAATGATTTAGGCAGTGATGTTAAGGGTAATGCTAATACGAATACAGGCAATCTTTTGAATGCAATTAATCTAGGAGCCAACGCCGAACAATTAGGGATACTCAATATCATTAACACTAAGTTGGGACCAGAGTTACCTGGAGGGTTATCAGGGACATTCGGGCGATTATGGCAGACATTACAAATTGATAGGGTATTGAATGTATTAATCCTGATAACGACATTTCATAATGCATTCATGCTGTCTAACAATATTGCTCAAACACTGTTTGGAGCCATTGACAATATCGGTCAAGTTGCTGGATTTAAGTGGAAGAATGAAAAAGGTGATGAGGTTGGTTTTGGTGGTCTTGTCTCCCAATGGACAACTAGCTTTTTTAAGTCCATTTTTGGGGAAGAGAATTTTAACCAGATGGTGAAAACCTATCAGTCTGCTAATCGGATGTACCAAGCGACAACTAATATGTTGTGGTCGATTCAGTCAATGTTTGATTCAGTGAGAAGTGTGACAGAGTTGACAGCCAATAACACTGGCAAGATTGGGAATGCATTAAAAAGAGCGGGAGTTGTTTTTGAGAATGCTTTTCCGAATATGAGTGAGAGGGTGACGGCTAGAACTGCTACACAAGCGAAGTGGGATAATATTTTGAGTGGTTTACAGCCAGTGGAAAATGCTGTGAGTGCTTTTAGTTCTGTGACTGGGGGGACTGTTTCAATTGGGGATAATTTTAATCAGTTGAAGGAGCAGCGTAAGGAGTTTGAAAAGTCTAAGCAAGATGGTGAAAAAGCTGTGGAGACTTTGATTAATGGGGAGAAGGTAGCGGTTCACTTGAAAAGTGATATGACTGAAAAAGATGTTAGGAGAAATGATTGATTTTGTTATAAAAGTTTTACAACAAAAAGCTGCTTATTGAGATTAATAGAGATATGGCTCACACGTTGCTTTAGCTGCTTTCTCCTCAGGAGTTTTAGGTTCTTTGAAAACAGGATGATCCTGTAATCGCTTACAAGCAGTTTTCAACCAGGGATCTAAACTCATATCCCACATCCTGAGTGTGTGATCATCACTTCCACTGACAATTATTTGCCCATCTTTGCTTATTGCTACAGTTCTTACGGGACGCTGATGACCTTTAAAAGGCTCATTGATTGGCTGACCCTTGGAGTTCCACATCCGCACTGTGCCATCATCATCTCCACTAACAATTGTTTGCCCATCCGTACTTATTGCTACAGAAGTTACGGGACTCTGATGACCTAAAGGCTCACTGATTGGCTGACCCTTGCGGTTCCACATCCGGACTGTCTTATCTACACTTCCACTAACAATTGTTTGCCCATCCGTACTTATTGCTATAGAAGTTATGACACCCTGTTGTGTATCAATCTTACGTTCTAGCTCACCATTGCGGTTCCATATGCGGATTGTGCCATCTCTACCTGCACTGAAAATTCTGTTCCCATCTGCACTTATGGCTACAGTATATACATTACCCTGATGACCTTTTAGTTCACCGATTGGCTGACCCTTGTGGTTCCACATCCGGACTGTGCCATTATCATCTCCACTGACAATTATTTGTCCATCTATGCTTATTGCTACAGAGGTTACGGGGCTCTGATGACCTTCAAATGGTTTACCTATCGGCTCACCCTTAGAGTTCCACATCCGGACTGTATTATCTACACCTCCACTGACAATTGTTTGCCCATCTGTACTTATTGCTACAGAAGTTATGTGACCTAGATGACCTTTAAAAGGTCCACCGATTGGCTGACCCTTGCGGTTCCACATCCGAACTGTGCCATCTTCACTTCCACTGACAATTGTTTGTCCATCCGTACTTATTGCTACACTTCTTGCCGAACCCTGATGACCTTTAATAAAAAAGTTACTTTCTGAGTCCCACATCCTGAGTGTGTGATCATCACTTCCACTGACAATTATTTGCCCATCTTTGCTTATTGCTACAGTTCTTACGGGACGCTGATGACCTTTAAAAGGCTCATTGATTGGCTGACCCTTGGAGTTCCACATCCGCACTGTGCCATCATAACTTCCACTGGCAATTGTTTGCCCATCCATACTTATTGCTACAGAACTTATGGGGAGCTGATGACCTTCAAAAGGTTGGCCTATCGGCTGACCCTTGGAGTTCCACATCCGCACTGTTGTGTTATTGTAACCTCCACTGACAATTGTTTGTCCATCCGTGCTTATTGCTATAGAGCTTATAGCACCCTGTTGTGTAGAAAACATACCTTCTGGCTGACCCTTGCGGCTCCACATACGGACTGTGCCATCTGCACCTCCACTGAAAATTCTGTTCCCATCTGCACTTATGGCTACAGTATATACATTACCCTGATGACCTTTTAGTTCACCGATTGGCTGACCCTTGTGGTTCCACATCCGGACTGTGCCATTATCATCTCCACTGACAATTGTTTGTCCATCTATGCTTATTGCTACAGAGGTTACGGGGCTCTGATGACCTTCAAATGGTTTACCTATCGGCTCACCCTTAGAGTTCCACATCCGGACTGTATTATCTACACCTCCACTGACAATTGTTTGCCCATCTGTACTTATTGCTACAGAAGTTATGTGACCTAGATGACCTTTAAAAGGTCCACCAATTGGCTGACCCTTGCGGTTCCACATCCGAACTGTGCCATCTTCACTTCCACTGACAATTGTTTGTCCATCCGTACTTATTGCTATACCTCTTGCCGAACCCTGATGACCTTTGAGAACATTCTTTTCCCTACTAAACTCGACTGCACTAAACAAGCTGTCTTTTATTGTTTGAGGAATCAATTGATTGGGAAAATTGAGGAAAGGCGACCGGCTTTGTGCTACAAGATTAATCGCACTCACCATCCCTTGTACGGGATAACCTTGTAAGGGATTGTTTGATAACCGATTTGTTACTAGTACGGCAGCTTGTTCTATTCGCCCTCGTTCTGCATTTTGCCACCTATAAGCTGAGATCGCTGCTACTGTCGTTAACACTAAACCTATACTTAAAACGCCAGTTAAGACTTGTCGCTGCCTTATTCGCTCCTGTTCAGCTTTTATTGCGTTTTGCTTTTTTTCTTCTTCTGCATCCACAGAGGCATGGAAAAATTTTACTTGCAGTGGCGTTATATGCTCGCTCTTCTGCTCGTAATATTCTCTCAATAAATCCAAATCTGGAGGACGCCAAAGGCTTCCCTCTGGGCGATTGTTCTCATTCCAAACCCTCGCTGCTTCGTCCAAGCGACGCTGAAAACGAATGTCGCTGCGGCTGCTATCTAGCCATTGTCTCATCTGTCCCCAGTTGGCAAACAATGCTTCGTGGGTCACTTCTGCGGTTTCTGTTCCGTCAATGCTAGAGAGAGTCACTAATCGCACACCAGGGTGAGCAAATCTGTCAATCACTTTTTTGACGTACTCTGGCTCATCTTTATAAGAAACCAAGCTATTAATATTTGTACGACGACGGGTGTCGCTTGTTCCTTCCCCAAGTTGAACTAATCCCAGAAAAACTCGTTGAGCAATTTTCTTTTCTTGTTCGTTGAGGCTTTGATAAATGCGTTGAGCTTCATCTGCCAATGCTCCACCAACTCCACCAATTTGTTCAAGCGTCTTGACAGGTTCAACACCTTTTTTTAGCCCGTCCCAAATCCGGGTTAATGCAAATTGGAGTAGCGGTAATGCTCCTTCTCGTCCTTCTGTGTCCTTCAGTAACAAGTTAACAACAGCTTCCTCCAGTGGATGACCTGCATTTGAAGCTGGTTTGGTAATTGCTTGCCGCAATTCCTCTGTACTCATCGCAGGTACAATCACACCAAGTTTTGCGATCGCCTGATTGAGTGCTGGGTGTCGTTGGGTTTCTCCAAGGAAGTCGCTACGCAGAGTGATGATAACCGATACACAACCAGAGCGATCGCCTGCGGCATGAATTAAGTTCTCGATAAATATTTGGCGTTCGGTAGCGTCATCGCAAAGCGAGTAAACTTCCTCAAACTGGTCTACCAACACCACCAATGGCGATACAGCAATCTCTGGTAAAACATTGGCAATGCGCCGTAAGCCATCATAAATAATAGTATCAGTAGTGTTACTGCTAGTTTGTTTTAATTCTTCTGCAAACTCGCGGGTTTTAGCCACAGGAGTTTGGTCATTCGTCGCCACTCTTGCCAACACCGTTGCTAAAGCTTCCACAGGATGAGTACCAGGGACAAGCACCGCCACTCGCGCTTGGCTTTTACCCGGTAAAGGACGCCGTGCGAGTTCAGGAATTAAACCTGCACGCGCTAGGGAAGATTTACCAGAACCAGATGGTCCTAAAATTGGCAGCAAACGTAATGGCGCTTCTGGTTGAGTTGTGTTTTCGTGAAGAGTCCGAAATAGATTCCACAGTTTTTCGATTTGTTTTTCTCGCCCAAAATAGCGATCGCCATCAACCTCAAGAAATGCAAGTAACCCTTTGTAGGGATTGGGACCTATTTCTCCTATAGTAGAAACTTTCTCTTCAGGAAGTTGACGCTCTTGTTGGTACTGGTAGATAACAACTTTATTGCCATTTCCAGAAATAATCGCACTGCTGACGGCATCCTTTTCAATTCTAATGCTGCGATTCTCATCTCTTAACCCGCGATCGCTCATGGATATTGCCTCATCACCGATTCACCAGCATCAAAGTGTCAACCCAACAATACTAAGTAGCTTATGCCAGTTTTCACCCAGCCAAGACACGATTAATTTTGTGATAAAAACTTCATAAAAAATTGCATATTTAACGAGATTAATCGAGATATGGTTGACAAGTTGCCTTCGCTTCTCTCTCCTCAGAACTTTCAGGCTTTTGGAAAACAGGATGATCCTGTAATCGCTCACAAGCAGCTTTCAACCAAGACTCAAATTTAATATCCCACAACCGGACAGTGCCATCTGAACCATCACTGACAATTGTCTGTTTATCTGTGCTGATTGCTACTGAGCTTACAGAACCCTGATGACCTTTCAATTCAGTGATTTGCCTGCCATTGCTATCCCACAACCGCACAGTGCCATCCTCACCACCACTGACAACTCTCTGCTTATCTGTGCTGATTGCTACTGAGCTTACAGAACCCTGATGACCTTTCAATTCAGTGATTTGCTTACCATTGCTATCCCACAACCGTACAGTACCATCTAAACCACCACTGACAATTGTCTGATTATCTGTGCTTATTGCTACTGAGCTTACAGAACCCTGATGACCTCTTAAGGTAGCGACTGGCTTGCCCTTACTATCCCACAACCGCACAGTGCCATCTGAACTACCACTGACAATTGTCTGATTATCTGTGCTGATTGCTACTGAATTCACGTGATCCTGATGACCTCTTAAGGTAGCGACTGGCTTGCCCTTACTATCCCACAACCGCACAGTACCATCTAAACTACCACTGACAATTGTCTGATTATCTGTGCTGATTGCTACTGAGATTACGGAACCATGATGACCTCTTAAGGTAGCGACTGGCTTGCCCTTGCTATCCCACAACCGCACACTGGGATCTGAACCACCACTGACAATTGCCTGTTTATCTGTGCTGATTGCTACTGAAAATACATAACCTTGATGACCTTTCAATTCAGTGAGTTGCTTGCCCTTACTATCCCACAACCGCACGGTGCCATCTGAACCACCACTGACAATTGTCTGATTATCTGTGCTGATTGCTACTGAGCTTACAGAACCTTGGTGACCTTTCAATTCAGTGAGTAGCTTGGCCTTGCTATCCCACAACCGCACGGTGCCATCTGAACCACCACTGACAATTGTCTGATTATCTGTGCTGATTGCTACTGAGCTTACATAACCCTGGTGACCTTTCAATTCAGTGAGTAGCTTGGCCTTGCTATCCCACAACCGCACAGTGCCATCTGAATCACCACTGACAATTGTCTGATTATCTGTGCTGATTGCTACTGATTTTACAGAACCCTGATGACCTTTCAATTCAGTGAGTTGCTTGCCCTTACTATCCCACAACCGCACAGTGCCATCCTCACCACCACTGACAATTGTCTGATTATCTGTGCTGATTGCTACTGAAAATACGTAACCCTGATGACCTTTCAATTCAGTGAGTTGCTTGCCCTTACTATCCCACAACCGCACAGTGCCATCCTCACCACCACTGACAATTTTCTGATTATCTGTGCTGATTGCTACTGAGTCTACAGAACCCTGATGACCTTTCAATTCAGTGAGTTGCTTGCCCTTACTATCCCACAACCGCACAGTGCCATCCTCACCACCACTGACAATTGTCTGATTATCTATGCTGATTGCTACTGAGATTACAGAACCCTGATGACCTTTCAGTTCAGTGAGTTGCTTGCCCTTACTATCCCACAACCGCACAGTGCCATCTGAATCACCACTGACGATTGTCTGATTATCCGTGCTGATTGCTACTGAGCTTACATAACCCTGATGACCTTTCAATTCAGTGAGTTGCTTGCCCTTACTATCCCACAACCGCACAGTGCCATCATATCCACCACTGACAATTGTCTGATTATCTGTGCTGATTGCTACTGATTTTATAGAACCCTGATGACCTCTGAAAATATTTTTCTCCCTACTATTTTGGACTGCACTGAATAAGCTGTCTTGTACTGATGAGGGTAATGATTGATTGGGGAAACTAAACAAAGGTGAGCGGCTTTGTCCTACAAGACTAATTGCTCTCACCAAACTTGTTAAGGGATCTACCGATAATAAAATTTTGGCTGTTAAAGCAGCTTGTTCTGTACGCCCTCGTTCTGAGCTTTGCCACTGGTAAACAGCAAAGCTTGCTATTGTCGTCATGAATACAAAGCCTGTACTTAATACCCCAATCCAAAGTTGTCGTTGCCGTTTTTGTTCTTGCTTTCTTGCCTCTTCTGCATCCACACAAGCATGGAAAAATTCTAATTGTAGCGGTGTCATGTCGTTACCTGCTCGCTGGTGATAGCGCTGTAGCAAGTCCAAATCAGGAGGACGCCAAAGACTTCCCTCTTTTCGCCCATGTTCATCCCAAGCTTTTGCTGCTTCTTCTAGGCGACGCCCAAAGCGAATATCACTGCGACTGCTGTCCAACCATTGATCCAACTGACGCCAGTGCTCAAACAGCGCTTCGTGAGTGACTTCTGCTGTTTCGCCTGCTTCCGGAATGGAGGAGAGGGTAATTAAGCGCACATCACGGGCAGCAAATTTGCCAATCACCTGTTTGACTCGCTCTGGATTGTCTTTGTGTGAGACAAGCCCTGCAAACGCAGCGCGGCGGCGGGTGTCTTTTGCCCCTTCTCCCAACTGTACCAATCCTAGAAAAACGCGTCGGGCAATTTCTTTTTCTTCAGGACTGAGGTTATCATAAATCCGTTGAGCTTCCCCAGCCAGCGCACCGCCAACTCCACCGATTTGTTTCAGCGTGACAGCAGGTTCAATTCCTTGGGTTAACCCTTCCCAAATCCGTGACAGAGCAAACTGAAGCAAGGGTAATGCTCCCTCTCGTCCTTCGGCTTCCTCAACTAACAAATTTACCGTCGCCTGATCTAAGGGATGACCCGCCAGTTCTGCTGGTTTGGCTATTGCTCGCCGCAGTTCATCAGCAGTCATTGCTGGGATAATTAAGCCGAGTTGAGCAACGAGTTGATTCAGCACAGGATGCCTTTGGGTTTCGCCGAGAAAGTCACTGCGCAACGTCACAATCACAGAAACACGGGCAGAGGGGTCAGCAGCTGCATCAACTAAATTTTCAATAAAAGCCTTGCGTTCATCAGCATTCTTGCACAGCGAGTAGACCTCCTCAAACTGATCCACCAGCACCACTAAGGAAGATTCGGCAATCTGAGGCAGCATATCGGCGATGCGCCGCAAACCATCGTATGCACCTGTCTTATTAGTGCGTTGCAATTCATCAACAAACTCTCGTGTCTTCGCCATCGGGGTAAGATCCTGTGTCGCTACCCGTGCCAAAACCCCAGCCAAAGCGTCCAAGGGATGCGCTCCAGGTACTAGTATCGCCACCTGCGCCTGCTTCTTTCCCGGAAGCGGTTGCCGCGCCAGTTCTGGAATTAATCCGGCGCGTGCTAGAGAAGATTTGCCACTTCCCGATGGTCCTAAAATAGGAAGCAAGCGGATTTGAGACACATCTGAGTGAAGATCCCGAAATACATTCCACAGTCGCGAAATCTGAGCTTCTCGACCAAAATAGCGATCTGCATCTTCTTCATCAAACGCCAACAAACCTTTATAAGGATTGGGACCAATTTTAGTTTCAACAGGCGATAATTCTGATTGAACTTCTTGAGCGGTGTGATATTGGTAAATCACAACCCTATTGCCATCCCCTGAAATAATCGCACTGCTGAGTGCATCTCGTTCGATTGCGATGCTGCGATTCTCTCCCCCAAAAGTGCTGTCACTCATCGATTTTGCCTCTATATCAATGTACTCCTGTCAAATTCCCAAACCAACGATACCAAGTAGCTTATGCCAGTTCTCCCCCAACCAAGCCGTTGTTTTGGTTAAGTGAGGTTTAAGTTTTTCAACCACAGAAGCAAATCCCTCAGCTTTCTTGGCATAATCAAGCGCTCGGTCTAATGCCTTCCCCACCTCATCTTTATCCGGCTTGGGCTTGTTTACCTCCTCCTCGGCATCAGCAAAGGCATTCTCAATTTTGCGACGATCCGGACTTTCCAGCTTTGCCAGTGCTTCACACAGCGCGTTCAGTTCTGCTTGAATATCAACACTTTCAGGCGCAGGTAAACTCACAGGTTGAAATTGTATATTGGCAACGTTGCTATCTCCCGTTTGAATAGCGCTACCAGTGACATTACCCCCGATAGAAACTGAGCGATTTTGTCCCATCTTCAGTTCACTACTCCTATCATCCTCAGCAGCAGGTTTGAGGGATACAGTGTCCTCCAAACTTACTTGATTTCGACGCCGCCTTGCTTTCAGCACTGGTGTGGAAAATTCTGGAATTCCCTGTAAGTCAATCGAAGCACGTCCTACCTCAAAAGATTCCTCATAACCTCTACCAGCACCCAACGCGTCATAAAATCCAATAGCAAACTCAATAGCAGCGACATCTCCAATTGCTTTATTCATGCCCACAACATAATCTATATGTTGGTGAATTGCCTCTGCTTGAACTTGTGAATAACAAGCATTGAGTAAAACACACTCAATTGTGTCCTGAAACAATCCAAACAACCTTGCCAGCGATTCTGCATTCACTAGTTGCACTTGCCCAGAATTATTTTCTAAAGCCAAGCCGTCACTACCTGAACCATGCCCAGAGAAGTGAACAATATTCGGTTGATGTTCCAACAGCGCACGGCGCAGATCTTCAACTCGTATCGCCAAGGAGGTGACGATTTCAAACTGTTCTCGATGTTTGGCAAGCTTGAGCGATGCTTGGATTTCCCGCACCTCCTCATCTAGGCGCAGCTTATCTGTGTTCTTTGGATTAGCTGATAATACGAGGATTTTTTTCACCGTTTTTATTCACTTAGGGAAATATACTAGTTATCGTAAAGTATTGACAAATCAAACAAGATATGGGGTAGTTAGAAGAGCGTCAAGAGAACTCTTCTACATATCCATAGGTGCAACCAAAGTGAACTTATGCAGATCGCAGAGATAATAATATCGGGCTTTGAGGATTGCGCGAGAATTGCTTTTTTAAGGGGTAACAAGATGCCTAGAACCCAAACTAAACCAGGATTATGAAGAGTTAATTAGTCAGATAAATTTGGCTCTATGACTCAGTTGTGTCATTCGGTTGCTTCTGCTCATCTAGTGCTTTTTGGATGGCTCCACGCAAAAACTCTGCTGGATTGTCCTGAGATTTTACCTGTTGATACATTGACTCAGTGACTTTTACACATAGCGTTTTATCTAATGCTTCATCCCCTTCTGCGGAGAAGCCATAGTCCTTAATATTTGGGTTTCCACCCTTTCTTGCCATTGTTATAGTTACGATACAAATATTGACTTATTAATTGGTATACCTATTAATATATTGATTGGCAGTTATCGCATCTTGCCGGACGGGATAACTACCTAGCCCAATTTCAAGCGAAAAGGACATTACCATTTTATGTTCACCCGAACAGAATTAGAGCGCAAGTCAATCAAAGAATTGCGCAATCTTTGCTTGCACGTTTACGAACTCAAGCCAATAGGAAATACAGCATACAAGGATTCTTACATTAATGCCTTGCTTGTTTTCCCTGCGATCGCACTCAGACAAATTAAAGCTGGTACAGGGTACAAACGTATTAGAGAATCTCATCTAGACGCACTAGGAGCAATCATTGAAGCGATAGGTTCTCCCACACAAGAACAGAAAGCATTGCTCAAGGTAACTATGGAAGGTAAAACAATGGAATTTCCAGAACGTTACGACCAAGAAGCATTACTTAACTTGCACGTTGCGAAATGGTACTTGCAGCAAGCAATGTTGCGTCTAACTATGTAGGAGTAGAAGCAATGAACTTTGAAACAGTTGATGATTTAATTGACTTTTATCTTAGCAATGCTTCTCACTCTTTCCACTTAGCGCTAGAATCCAGAAACCGGAAAGCTTATAAGGAATACATAGCCAAGTATGAAGCTTGGAGTCTAGCAGCGAAAGCAGCAAAGGAATTTAAAGACAGCTTAAGACCTAGGGCTTAAAATTGCTGAAACATAAATGAATAAACCACCTTAGAATTACTCTAAGGTGGTTTTTCTTATCTGGCAGGGTTAGAATATTCAATTTTTAGTATTGTTTGTAGTTATCACAAAAAAATATCTGACACAAATAACTATACTAAGCTATCACTAGTAATCTGCATGGCTTGTTTTAGGTCATTAATTAACTGAGCTACATATTTGTAACGCTCGCTAGGTAAACCATTAGCTGATTTACTCATAGACTCAGCTACCTTGTCTTGCCAACACTCCAAAATACCATTGACCATTTCTAGCTCGCTGATAACATCCTCAGCTTTTAGCGCGTACTTCTGAGGTAGCCTACGACGTTCTGTCACCACGTCTTCACCCCAGGGTGATTTTCTACCTGCGCCAGTCCTAGCACCGCCATGTGTATGTTTGATTCTCATGACTTCACACTCAGGGTAATGAGTTTTAGCGTGGGCTTTAGCAGCATCTGGTGAGTCCGCTTCTAGCTGCAGCAGTGCCATATCATCAGTAACACTATCTTTTAGCTCAATCAAGTACTTAGACATTTTCAAGGTTCATAAGTTAGGTTCCTAGTATAACTTGATTACGGGACAAATTCAAGTGATTTATCAAGGTAGTGTATATGGTGACATTTGTCAGATAAATTATTTGATAAAAATTACTATGGTAGAGTATATGCTGATTAGCAGTGAGCATTGATTGAGTATGAATGCTGGCAACAGATAATACTTAAAAAACGTCAAAAACTACTGATAAAAGATTTTTGAGTATTTTCTGAACATTTTATAAACTTTGAAAGCTAGAGTTATTGATATTACGCTATGTCTGGCAGGCAACGAGTTTTTTCTGGGGTTCAACCAACTGGCAATCCTCACTTAGGCAACTACTTAGGCGCTATTCGTAACTGGGTAGAAATCCAAAGCCAGTTCGATAATTTCTTTTGCGTGGTGGATTTACACGCAATTACGGTGTCCCATAAACCTGAAACGCTGGCAAAAGATACTTATGCGATCGCAGCTATTTATCTTGCGTGTGGCATTGACTTAAGCCACTCTACCATTTTTGTACAATCTCACGTCCCTGCTCACAGCGAACTCACCTGGTTGCTTAACTGCATCACGCCCTTAAACTGGCTCGAAGATATGATTCAGTTTAAGGAAAAGGCTCTTAAGCAGGGAGAAAATGTTGGTGTTGGTTTGTTAGACTATCCAGTGCTGATGGCATCAGATATTTTGCTTTACCAAGCGGATAAAGTGCCAGTGGGTGAGGACCAAAAGCAACATTTGGAACTGACACGGGATATTGTGAATAGATTTAATCATCAATTTGCTAAACCAAATCAGCCAATACTAAAGTTGCCAGAACCTCTCATCGGTAAAGAAGGCGCTAGGGTGATGAGTTTGACGGACGGTACCAAGAAAATGTCCAAATCTGACCCCTCAGAGTTGAGTCGGATCAACTTGCTAGATTCACCAGATGAAATAGCAAAAAAAATTAAGCGCTGTAAAACTGACCCCATTCGTGGCTTAGAGTTTGATAATCCAGAACGCCCTGAAAGTAACAATTTATTAACACTGTATATGCTGCTCTCCGGTAAGACAAAGGAAGAGGTTGCCAATGAGTGTCAAGATATGGGGTGGGGGCAATTTAAGCCTTTGTTGACACAAACAGTCATTGAAGCCCTCACACCTATCCAAGAAAAATATCAGGCGGTGATGAATGACAAAGGCTATCTGGAGTCTGTATTGCGGGATGGAAAGCAAAAAGCAGAAGCGATCGCCAACCAAACTCTCGCGCAAGTAAAAGCCGCTATGGGTTACTCTATGCCGCTATGAGCTTTTCTGATGGGGGTATCTTGTGCTATAGCTTACCCAAAGACAGAAATAGTCATTTTTATGCTGGATACGATAAATCCAACTGCTTTAACTTCTTTCCGTACAGCTGCTAAATCAGGTCAATTCCTGATTACCGCCGAAGTGACACCACCTAAAGGCGGTAATCCAGACCATATGATTAAAATGGCGGCGACCCTTAAGGGGAGGGTTCATGCCGTCAACATCACAGATGGTAGCCGCGCGGTATTACGGATGTCTTCGGTAGTCGCGTCAGCGATTTTGTTGCAAAACGGTATAGAACCGATTTGTCAGCTTGCTTGTCGCGATCGCAACCGTATTGGTTTACAGGCTGATTTGATGGGCGCTCATGCCTTAGGTATTCATAACATTTTGGCTTTGACTGGTGACCCTGTCAAAGCAGGCGATCATCCCGAAGCCAAGGGTGTGTTTGACCTTGAGTCTGTGCGCTTGCTGCAACTGATTCACAAACTCAATCACGGGGTTGACTGCAACGAGCAACCCCTGAGTGATGGTGCGCTGGACTTATTTCCTGGTGCAGCGGTCGATCCGCAATGTTCAAGTTGGTCAGGATTACAAAGTCGGTTTGAGCGCAAATTAGAAGCAGGAGCACAGTTTTTTCAAAGTCAATTGATTACAGATTTTGAGCGGCTAGAAAAGTTTATGGACAATATAGCCATAGGCTGTAAGAAACCTATTTTGGCTGGAATTTTTTTGTTGAAATCAGCGAAAAACGCACAATTTATCAATCGGTGTGTACCAGGTGTTAATATTCCCCAGCACATAATTGATAGATTGGCACAAGCAAAAGATCCCCTTGAGGAAGGGATAAAAATTGCCGCTGAGCAAGTCCAAATAGCACGTCAATTATGTCATGGTGTCCATATGATGGCGGTCAAGCGTGAAGACTTAATTCCGCAAATTTTGGACATAGCGGGTGTTGCGAGCCTGAGTTAATGTCAAGGTTGGAAGCTGGAACCTAATTCCTACTCGTCTTTACCCATCCTTAGTCATTTTTGGATAGCGTTGATACGAGTTTGTCAACAAACTCTTTTAGCCGTTCTTGCCAGTTAGGAACGGCTTTTTGTATAGTTTTCACGAATTTCATGGTGAATCTTCCAACATATTTGCCGACACACCTTCTAAGCTTTCCTGATGTCTCATACTCAAGAGAAATTGACTTAGAAATGAAAAATAATTGATTTTGCTATATTCTTGATAAATATAGATAGATATGTCCATATTGAGAGTTTTTTATAACTAACAAGTCGTGATTTTTAGAATAATTAAGAAACAAGAAAAACTGTAAAAAATACTCATTCCTCACAAGTTCCTCATATTTTTCTTATAATTAATAAATTAATCAAAACTAGAATCAAAAGTAGCGATTTAACCCTGAACTTTAACTCAACAAACGATTGAGCAAACTGCCAAAATAGGCTTGCTACAGCGTTAAACGCTAAATAATAGGGAAATGACGCAAAATTTATTCGGAAATATTTGGCTAGACCGCACACCTTTGCTGAACGGTAGTTCAATGGAGTCAGCAATGGCTGGGACTGACTTGATGCACAGCAACTACGATTTGGAGCAGCAAGATATTCTTAACACGGGGAATATCTACTGGAATCTTTCGACTCCAGCCCTTTATGAAGAAGCTATTCGCCGTCGGGAGGGGACTGTAGCACATCATGGACCTTTAGTTGTACGTACAGGTCAACATACAGGGCGATCGCCTAACGACAAATTCATCGTCCAAGAACCAGGTTCCAGTGACGAAGTTTGGTGGGGAAAAGTCAATCGTCCCATCAGCGAACAGCGTTTTGATGCTCTTTATGCCAGAATGCTGGCATATCTGCAAGGACGAGATTTGTTTGTTCAAGATCGCTATGCCGGTGCTGACCCTGCTTATCAGCTTTCTGTTCGTTTTATTACCGAAACAGCATGGCAAAGTATTTTTGTCCGTGACTTGTTTATTCAGCCAAAGTGTGAAGAACTCAACATTTTTGTGCCGAATTTTACCGTCATTGCTCTACCAAATTTCCATGCTAGACCAGAGATCGACGGTACACACTCAGATGTTTTTATTATCTTAAATTTTGCTCGGAAGTTAATTCTGATTGGTGGCACCAGCTATGCTGGCGAGATTAAAAAATCAATTTTTACAACACTGAACTATCTGCTCCCACATCATCAGGTGCTTCCCATGCACTGCGCTGTTAATGTTGGTCATGGTGATGATGTCGCGGTATTCTTTGGACTATCCGGTACTGGAAAAACCACCCTTTCGGCGAACTCCCAACGCACCTTAATTGGTGATGATGAACATGGTTGGAGTAAGCACGGCATTTTCAATTTTGAGGGTGGTTGTTATGCCAAATTAATTCGTTTATCGAAGGAAGCAGAACCGGAGATTTACCAGACAACAGAACGTTTTGGCAGCATTTTAGAGAATGTTGCCATTGACCCGCTGACTCGTTGCTTAGATTTAAACGATGCCAGCTTGACTGAAAATACCCGTGGAGCTTACCCAATAGATTACATCAGCAACGCCAGCCCAACTGGTGTAGCGGGACATCCCAAAAACATCATTTTCTTAACGGCTGATGCACTGGGAGTTTTGCCACCAATCGCCAGATTAACCAACGAGCAAGCGATGTACCATTTCCTCAGTGGTTATACTGCAAAAGTTGCTGGGACAGAGAAAGGATTGAGTGACGAGCCGGAGGTTGTCTTTAGTGCCTGCTTTGGCGCACCTTTTATGGCTCTGCACCCGAGTATTTATGCTAATTTGCTTAGACAAAAAATTGAACAGCATAAGGTAAAAGTTTGGCTGCTCAATACAGGTTGGACAGGAGGTCCTTATGGTGTGGGAGAACGTATCCCCATCAAAAGAACCCGTGCCATGTTAGCAGCAGCCCTGAGTGGTGAGCTAGATGACGTACCTACAACTGTTGACCCAGTTTTTGGTCTTCATGTCCCTGTTCACTGTCCTGGCATATCTGATGAGTTATTGACTCCCAGTCAAACATGGAGTGACCCTGTTAGCTATAATGTGCAAGCCCGTAAACTTGCACAGATGTTTGTGGATAACTTTAAGCAGTTTGCGAATGCAGTTGCGCCTCAAGTGCAACTAGGAGGTCCTTTAGTTGGACAGTCAGTTCGACAACGAAGTTGATAATTCTGATGGTTCAAGTCAGTTTGACGTAAATAAATGTTGTCTAAGCAATTGATGCGTTACGAATCACGCTAACGCATCCTACCGCTAGCATCCTCCAAAAAACTCTGTCTGCCTACTTCAAAAAAGTGCAAGATTATCATACATAAAAGGGCAATTGGATTAAGTCCAATTGCCCTTGATAGTGATTAGTTATTCAGCAATCACAGAATAACTATGTGCAGTGCTTAAGTGCCAGAAGTCCAAGAGTTGATGTATTCAATTTGATCTGGCGTTAGGGTATCAATCTGAATTCCCATCGCCTGTAACTTCAGCCGTGCAATTTCTTGATCCACGTCTGTTGGAATTGAGTGCAAACCGGGTTCCAGCTGACCCTTATTTTTCACTAGGTATTCACAACCCAGAGCTTGGTTAGCAAAACTCATATCCATAACTGCACTGGGATGTCCTTCTGCTGCAGCAAGGTTAATCAAGCGTCCTTCGCCCAAAACAACGACGGATTTGCCACTTTGTAGGCGATACTCTTGGGTGAAAGGACGTACTGTTTTGACTTCCTTGGCTTTAGTACCCAAAGCTTTGAGGTCAATTTCAATGTCAAAGTGACCGGAGTTACAGACAATAGCGCCGTCTTTCATAACATCAAAATGCTCGCCGCGAATGACGTGCTTGTTACCAGTTACGGTGACAAACAAATCACCTAAGGGTGCAGCTTCTGCCATTGGAAGTACGCGGAAACCATCCATCACCGCTTCAATTGCTCTGATGGGGTCAATTTCGGTGACAATCACGTTTGCACCGAGTCCCCGCGCCCGCAGTGCTGTTCCTTTACCGCACCAGCCGTAACCAACAACGACAAGGGTTTTACCAGCAAGCAGAATATTTGTAGCGCGGATAATGCCGTCTAGGGTTGATTGCCCTGTACCGTAGCGGTTGTCAAAAAAGTGTTTGGTGTCGGCGTCATTGACGTTGACTGCCGGGAAGGTGAGAACGCCATCCTTAAACATGGCGCGCAACCGCACAATTCCTGTTGTGGTTTCTTCTGTGGTCCCAATGATGTCAGCAAGTTGATGCTGGCGTTGTTGTACTAGGGTCGCAACGACATCACAACCGTCATCAATGATGATGTTAGGACGATGGTCTAGAGCAATTTGTACGTGGCGGTTGTATGTTTCGTTATCTTCACCTTTGATGGCAAAGACAGGAATGTCATAGTCGGCGACGAGGCAAGCAGCTACGTCGTCTTGAGTTGATAGGGGATTACTGGCAATTAACAGGGCGTCTGCACCACCAGCTTTCAGTGCAATTGCTAAGTTCGCTGTTTCTGTTGTGACATGGCAGCAAGCTACAAGGCGAATGCCCGCAAAGGGCTTTTCTTGGGCAAAGCGATCGCGAATTTGCCGCAAAACAGGCATCTCGCGTCCAGCCCATTCAATGCGCTGTCTTCCCAAGGGAGCTAGGGCGAGGTCTTTAACCTCGTGCTTTAATCGGGGAGAAGTTGCGGTCATTAAATAGTTCCTCAATGAAGAAAAAAAGTGGCGTAACTTCTTACGCACTCTATTTAGATTATTCCACAACTGACAAAATGGGTAAGATTCATGTCAAACGATGAAGTGTGAAGTATAAAGGAGAAAGTATCAAATTTTCCTGACTTTCTCGTCTTTCGCTCTTGCTTGTTTCTCTTGTCATCTATCTAAAGAAAGAAAATACTAAGAATAATTAATACAATTTAAGATGGTAATATCTTAAAGATTTGTTAAAACCTAACTTAAGACAGTACAATTACCCAAACTGATTTTGGAGCATGGCTCTAAGAGTTCTCGACTGTATATTTTGCACAAGGAGGTGTGAAAGTGCGCTTTCCATTTTTGGCAGTTGCTCTTTCTTCAGCAGTGATGACACTAGGGGCAATGCCTCCAGTTACAGCGCAGATTCCTTTTTTGCCTACGGTGCAACTTCCTACAAATCGGAGTAGTGAATCAGATACTAGAATTGTTTCTCGCTGGGTTTATTTAGATGGTCGCCGTTTGTTTCAAGTTGCAGCCCCAAGGACAAACATTTCTGAACGTTTACAGCAAATTGAACGAAATTTGGCTGACATTAGCCAAGCTTACTTGGAAGATCCTAATGCCAAGCTGGATGTAAAAATTAGTAATTCAGGTCCCTCACCAATCATTAGCGTCAACGGTCTATATCTGATGACTGTGACCTCTGAGGATGCGAACCTGCGACAGGCACCTTCCTCAGAAGCAGCAGCAAATGTCATTGCTCAAGGCTTGGAAGACGAATTAAAGCAGGCAAGACAGGAGCGACAAACTCAGTATCTAATTCGTCAGGGTGCAATTGCAGGTGCAACTGGTGTGGTGATGATTCTACTGAGTTGGGGGGTCTATAGCTGGGAGCGCCGCTCGAAAAAGCATTTACTCATGCCGGCACTTCCCAGTTCATCAGAAGCGAAACCTATTACAACACAACTAACTCAACAACAACATCAACACTTGCAAGAAGTCAAGCGACGACTGTCTCAGCTTGCGCAAACAACAATTTGGGGGGGTGGAACTTACTTTATCTTAGGTCTATTTCCCTACACACGACCGCTTCAGATCCTGATTATCTCAGCTGCCCAAATTCCTCTAGGACTAGGTGTTGTGGTAGTGGGAACTTATATGGCAGTACGTTTGAGTTATGCTCTGATTGACCGTTTCACCACTGCTTTGATTAACAGCAGAAGTTTAATCACTCCTGAAACTTCAGAACGTCTACAACTGCGAGTTTCTACTGTTTCTAACGTTTCCAAAGGTATTGTGACCTTTGCTTGGATGGGCGTTGGCATCCTGCTCTCCTTAACGACGTTGGGTGTAAATATCGCTCCCATACTAGCTGGTGCTGGTTTAGTCGGTGTTGCTGTGTCTCTGGCATCCCAAAACTTGATCAAAGATGCGATTAATGGCTTCCTCATCATTATGGAAGACCAGTACGCCATTGGCGACGTTATTAATGTGGGAGACGTGGGAGGTTTGGTAGAAAATTTGAATTGGCGGATGACCCAACTGCGAGACGCAGAAGGACGCCTCATCACAATTCCTAACAGCGAAATCAAAATTGTTGCTAATCTTTCTAGTCGCTGGTCACGAGCTGATTTAACTATACCAGTCGCTTATGACACCGATATTGACCAAGCTTTGAAGTTAATTGAAACTGTCGCCTTAGAGATGGATCAAGATCCACAATGGCAGCATCGAATTGTAGAAACTCCTCAAGTTTTGGGAGTGGATCATTTTGGCGATCGCGGTTTGAATATTCGCGTATGGATTAAGACACAGCCCCTGAAGCAATGGGATGTGGCACGGGAGTATCGCCGCCGTCTAAAAATTGCCTTCGACCATGCTGGAATATCCATTCCTTTGCCTCAACAAGCAATTTGGGTAAACGACTTTCAACTGCAGAAATCTGTGCTTGATGGTAAAGGGAATTAGTCAATAGTTCATAGGAAGTACAGGAGTAGGAGAAAAGAGTAAACGTTCGTTTACTCTTCCTCTCCCTTGCTTCTTCACCGGAGTAGATTTTCTGGAAATTTTACTTTGTTGTATACATCAGCTAAAGAAATTTGAAAAGGTATTGAACTGAGAGTTATACTTTCATCTTCTTCATCATATTCACAAATAGACCATCGTTTTTTTGCAGTTTTAGAATATTGCTCAATATATATTCGAGTTTGGTCAATCAAAACATACTCAACCAATGAGGAAATAGTCTTGTAACCATGAAATTTTCCCTCTCTGTCATAACCTTCGGTTGATTCTGACAGAACTTCAATAATAACTATGGGGTTAGTAATCGTATCAGTGCGATTATTCCAATAGAGTGGTTCACCAGCTATTACCATCACGTCTGGGTAAGTGTAAATTCGCTTCTGGGGTATCCACAAACGGACATCACCCATAAAGACTTCATAGTCTTGCTGCTTAAACGCAAAATTTAATTCAGTACTGACATTAAGTGCTATGCGGTTATGATTCGTCGTTCCACCTGCCATAGGGATGATTAGACCGTCAATATACTCGCTTTTATACTCGGCAGTTTCTTCTAGTTGTAAATACTCTTCTGGAGAGTAGTATCGCTGTTCTTGGTAAGTTTGCATAGTTTATGGGAGTATTTTGGCTATAAGAATATTTTCGCCTTTAATTTAAAATAAACCGCAAAGACACAAAGAACGCAAAGGCAAGAAAGTAAGGGAGAAAGGATTAATTTTTAGGAGTTGGTAAATCACGTAGAAAGTAAAAGCGATCGCTCTTCCAATCTTCTCCTTTTATTCTTCCCAAGTATCCTGTTAAGGGTGAGGAAAGTTCAATTAGAAAATCGCGGACTGTTTCATCAGTTAGCTTAGGGTTATGAGTGGCATTATAATGAGCGCGAATCTCTGTAACTGTAAAACTTTGACTGGTAGCTTTTAAACTTTTGTTATCTTGCTCAGAAATTTCTTTGGCTGCTTGGACAAGCTGCAATCGCAACTTAATATCCTCATTAACTTTATTAATGTATTTTTCAACTTCCTGGTCAGATTGACCCACTTTTAGGTATTCTTTTAGTTGAAACAAATCTACTGAGTTAGGATATTTAGATTGCAGTTTTACCAGCTTCTCAAGTGTTTCTGGGTTAATAATTGACATACCTTGTATTATTGCTGCATCTTTCAGTTGGGTTGTCGGTTCTCCAGGACCAATAATTAATTTAGCCGCTTGCTTAAATAGTTCTTGGCTTTTTAAGCGTAGAGTTCCTAAATTTAGTAGTTGTACTGCGGTGGTGTTAGGGATTTTTTTACCTGCTTTACATTCCCCAACGAGAGGATAGGGTTTTGAACAGAATACATCTACGCCACCAGCACCGCCTCTGTGGAAATCATCAACTGTAAATCCCAAAAATTCCAGGCTCTTACGGACTATATTTTCAAAGTCTGTTCCAGCTTGATAGTTGCTTTTGCCCTCATCTTGTTTTATGCTGCGATCGCCCAAAGCTGCAATGTCATTTATCCAAGCTAAATTTGGATTGGGTTGCTCGATAAGTTCTTCACTAATCCAACCTAAAAAAGCTTTGATATCCTGCTCTAATTTTTTAGCGGCTGTGTTGGTGATAGCCAAGGAGGCTAAAGCACTCTGCAAGTCTTCTAATTCTGGATGCAGTGGTGGTTGAAGTGTTTCTAATTGATGTTTGCGGATGGCAAAAGTGCGATCGCTTAACACAGGTTTGGCTTGAGAAACAGTCAGAGAATAAGGTAAAGGCACAAATTGACGATTTTGAGGTTGTACCGCAATCTCAAGTGGTTCAAGTAGCTGGTAAACACGCAAGTAAGCGAGAAAGATGTTTTGCCGTTGCTTGAGTATTTCTTGTAAAGCTTCTTGTGTCCAAATTGTTAGCGATGATAAAGCAGCTAGTGATTCAGCACTATTAATAATTTGGCATAATTCGCACTTTGTCCAAGCTTTAATGGAGATTATCTCAGAGGCTAAAAAAAACTCCTGGCAATTTAACTTTGCGAAAGCAGTATGAGCTATGGGTAAGAAACTTGAGTGGTAGTATCGCTCAACTGAAAGTGGAATAGTTGAAGAATCGGTTGGATAGATAGCAAACTTTTGCCCAGGACGGATGAACATCCTCGATAAAACGGCAATTGTTTGCCCCTGTATTAACGCTTCAATATCAGGAGCAGGTAAGCATAGCGCTGTTGTGATTGAAACAAGCTGATTCATTTCTAGTTAGGGATAGCTGAATTTAGATCAATGTTATCAGCAGTATCAAAAACGCTTTTAGGAATACTAACAGGCAAATCGTCATCAGTTAAATTATCAGGTTCTTTACCAGATGGATCACTTAAAATCTCTCGAATCAGAGGATTATCTATTGCTAGTTTTTTTTGTTTAATGAAATCCAAAATCTGTTCTTCAGTCAGTTCGTAATTCTCACATTTATATACAAATAAAATCGCCAAAAGAGGTTTAATATCTTGACTCTGCAACATTACCCACTCTCCACCTTGCTTTTTTAAAAGTGTTTTCAAACACTCTCTAGCAACTGTTGCTCCTGGATTAATTTTTTTTGAGCGCACTAAACAACTGCGAGTAAGGTCAAACTTTTTGTAATTGATTAGTCGCCTCAATGCAGCTCCCACGTACTTGCCGCCAGATTGCTGAATAACGTCTACTCCTATCTTAACTTTTCTTTGATTGCCGATAATTTTGAAATCAATATAGCCTTGGTCTGCTGCACTTGCTTCAACTTCTTCAATTGCTTCAATTGTTACTCCTTCTACTGTTTCTTTAACTAAACTAAAGAAAGCCAGCCAAAGTGCATCTGCAATTGCTGCTTCATCCTCCATTAGGGAATCAATAGAAGCATTAACATTTGCTAATTCATTCTCAAAGTATGGTTCAACTGGATGTGGTTCGATTTCAGATGGCTTGCCTATAGGTGGATAGGGGTCAGACACAACAAAATTGTCTGCACACCACTTCAAAACTGACCTGACGGTAGGTTTACTTTTTCCAAATTCTCTGAGTTTATCTTCTGAAAAGGGGTAGAGTTTCTGAGGCGGCTCTACTTGATTTTCCCTATAAAACTCTTGTAGCCACTGACCAACAATAGCAACTATATCATCAGAGCTTAGATTATTTAGTTTAATTGGTTTTCTATCAGGTTGCTCACTTACTAGTCTATCAATGACTGCTTCAGCTTGTGGCAAAGCTTTAATTTGCTCTTCCCAAGTTGGAGGATACATTGCCAGCAGTAAAACACCCCGTTTGAGACTGTTATATAAGTCTTTAGTCAAGCTGGCAATAACCTGTGCTGCAAGAAAGCCGTTGTTATCAGCATCTGCAATATCTAATTCATCAAAGCAAATTACCGGAACTCGATAATCACTGATTATGTCTAGAATTTGGCGAACTATGCTTAATCCTTCAGATTCTCTATCTTCTGTTTTAAGATTAGGTAATCCCATGACTTCAGCTTGTTCCTCTGTTAACTCCAATCCACATAACCAATAATTTGCATAATTGGTATGGACAGAAGATAGTGTCCACAAAATTGCTTTTACTAAGTAAGGATTGCTTACTTCAGGCTTTGTTTGCAGAACTAATTCCGTTAATTTATCAACTACTTTCGTTGAATATTTATTTAACCAACTTGGGTATATATTACTAATATACTGCTGTGGAGTGTAGTTCCATTGCTTTGCTTCGTTAATTAAAGCTGCTGCTATTTCCTGCCATTGCATTACATTTTGACTACCCAAGGCTCTGAGGCTTGAAGCGACAGTTTGGAGAAACTGATATTTAATTTGATTTAAGTTGTCATACTTGCTCATGTAGACAAACAAAGCACTACCTTCTGCCTGCAAGCCATGACGAATTCGACTTATGATATGACTTTTTCCTGCTCCTTTTTCAGCCGTTATTGTGATGCCCACAGTTTCACGTTGCCCTTTACGTACTTTTTCCACTGCATCAAACACAGCATTTGAAGCATGAGCATTAATTGAGGGAACATCAGGAAAACTTTTTCCCCATATTTGCGAAGGTCTGACAACAATATGTCCTGCAAATGGATTTTTCTTTCTGATCAGGTCATCAATTGAAGATGTAGCAGTAGTCATACTTTTATAAACTTAGATAAGTGAGGAGTAAGAGACAAATTAAAATTTCAGAAGCGTGGCATAGCAGCGCAATCCATCTAGTTCTGTAGTGACGGAATCTTCAATTTTGTCTGGTGCGCTATCTTCTATACTTCCACCCTGAAGTTGCAAAATATCCTTCTCCTGCATTTCAAGCAGCCAATTACTAAATTCGGAACGATTAACGCGATCGCCTATTTCTCTCCTAATCCTGTAAATTGGTACCAAATCATTCAGGTTATAGTCGCGGTTAAGCTGGTCGTAGACTGCTAACGCGACTTGCTTAAACTCGTCGTAAGATTTAATCCCACTCTTCACCCCATTAGTTGATGCAGTTGCAGCGATCGCACCATTCATCTGACTTATCCACTTTAGGAGTGCATTAGCCGCCCAAGTACCGACAATATTGCCTTCAAACTTAAACTCTGGGCTTTTCAAACCCTCACCCAGCACCTCTAAACCCACAGGAGATACCAAAGAGAAGCCTTTTTTGGAAATGGCGATCGCCCCTTTTTTCTCCAATTCCTCAAAGACACCCTGATAATCTGTTACTTTCTTGCCTTTCGGAACAATTCGCCTCGTGAGTTTACCTTTGTTCACTTCCTGCTTTGTTCCTCCCAAGTCCCACAAAGCCAGAAGGAGACGAGTTTTTGCCTGGGTTTCGATACCTTGTATTTTTTTTGACGACATATTAATAGTTACATTTGCTACAACTAGTATAATTTTTACTTCAGCGTTCCTATTTATGTATAAATACTGGAAAAATATTAGTATCTTGTATAACTTCAATATTTTTCAGTACATTTACACAAAAACTCAACACCAATTGAAAAATGCAGCATTTATAACTCTAATTTTCCGTATCTCTTATTAATCAATTGAAAGAAATAGTTGTCTAAATAATTTTTGTAGTATACATAACATTTATTTATTTGTTATTTAATTAACCGCATATTTCCTGAGGATGAATGCAGATTCTCTCAAAGGCAAGATGGATAATTTGAGAAATTACATCATCATTGCAATCAAACAATTCACAGTGCTGTTGTCAAAGAATGGCTAGTGTTCTTTCTCTGCTACGAGAAATCACAGAAATTCCTTCACTGTTGTTTCATGTAACAGCACGTATTTAGCAAAGGCAGGGTGATGAGGAAACACAATGAACACAATAAACCCAGGGCATAAAAGAGCTCCGCTTCCAACGGCGGTTTTTCTCTCAGCATTGCTAACACTACCTGTGCTTAGTGGTTGCGGTGGAGACTCCCAAACTGCTGCGCCACCGCCACCTGTTGACAACACCACTGGTAGAAATGTCAATTATCCACAACGAGCAAACCAACCCCAACAAGCTAAGAAGGGATTATCAACAGGGCAAAAAGTGGCAATAACCTTGGCGGGAGCTGCTGCTCTTTACTACCTCTACAATCAACGCAAGAATGCTCAAGGACAGGGACCACAGGGCAAGTACTACCTTTCTAAAAACGGGCGTGTTTACTACCGCGATGCTCAAGGTCGTCCTCACTGGGTATCGCCTCCACCTGAAGGAATTCGAGTTCCAGAGTCAGAAGCGCAACGCTACCGGGATTTCCAAGGATATAACGGGCGTACAACAGGTCGCACTTTAACTGACATCGTTCCACAAGAAGCGCCGACATATTAAACAAAAAGCCACTGACTCGCAATACTCACAATACTCACAGATAATACCTAGTCACATACACAAAGACAGGTAGATCAGACAACAGCACAATTAACCACAAAAATCAAAAGGAGATAAGTGATGGTAGACGACTTTTTGCGAAAGGCAGCAGATTTTCTGACTGGATCGAACGAGGATGACCGCGAGGTACGTCCAGCAAGTGAAGACCCATACGGCGACCCAGCAAACCAGGATTACTACGGTAACGCCACCCCCGCAAGCCAAGACCCCTATGGTGACCCAGCGGATTCCTACGGGCAGTATGATAATGTCCGTCCAGCAAGTGAAGATCCTTACGGCGACCCAGCGGATTCCTACGGGCAATATGATAATGTCCGTCCAGCAAGTGAAGATCCTTACGGCGACCCTGCTGACCAAGAATATTACGGTAGCCCCATCCCCGCAAGCCAAGACCCCTATGGTGACCCCGCTGATTACTCTGGGCAGTATGACAACGTCCGTTCAGCAAGTGAAGACCCCTACGGTGACCCAGCGGATCAGGATTACCGATAATCGACGCCAAAAAATAAATCTCCTCTGATTCAGCCAAGCCTATTATTGACTCCTCTCTCTCCCCAACAGTGGGATGGTAAGGAGTCTTTTGTATCAATTTTTTCTTATAATACCAATTGGAAAAAAGAATGCAACACATTGGTTAAACCCCTCCCCAAGCCTCCCCTTGGTAAGGGGAGGGTACCCGATAGGGCGGGTGGGGTTTCCCACAATTTCTGAGTTATTGAGCCGACATACTATCACTTACCGATACCAGCAAAAATTTCCTGCGCTCGGGTAATATTATTACGTACTGCTTGTGCAGAAGTATGCAAAGCATCCCTTTCTGCATCAGACAGGTGCAATTCTACGACTTTCTCAATTCCGCCACATCCCAAACGACAGGGAACGCCGATAAAGATATCGTTTAACCCATATTCACCTTGCAAATACGCGGTCACTGGTAACAAGCGCGACTGATTCAGTAAAATCGATTCTACCATCATGTAGGTAGAAGAAGCGGGAGCAAAAAAAGCACCTCCTGTCTGCATCAGTTCTACAATTTCTGCACCACCATTACGGGTTCGTTCCACTAATCGCTCAATTGTGGCTTCATCGAGTAATTCTGTAATCGAAACACCGTTGACAGTAGCATAACGCGGCAAGGGCACCATTAAATCTCCGTGGCTACCCAGGACCATTGCTTTGACATCAAGGGGACTCACGCCCAATTCCATCGCAATAAAGGTTTCAAAGCGCGCTGAGTCTAACACACCAGCCATACCCATAACGCGATCGCGTGGGAGTCCGGTTGCTTGCCAAGATAGGTAAGTCATCACATCCAAAGGATTTGTGACAACTATGTATACAGCGTCGGGAGAATAGGCAACTGCTTTCTTTGCAGCGTCCACCACAATTTTTGCATTTGTCAGGAGCAAATCATCGCGACTCATGCCTGGTTTGCGGGGAAAACCTGCTGTAATGACTACGACATCAGAACCAGATGTATCAGCATAGTCATTTGTACCGATAATCTGACGATTGTGCAATTCAATTCCCCTTGCCTCCATCAAATCCAGCGCTAGTCCTTGGGGCATACCTGCGACAACATCAAGCAATACAACATCTGCTAGGTTTTTTTCAGCAATGTGTTGCGCTAAAGTACTACCAACTTTACCAGCACCGACAACGGTGACACGGGGTGAATGACATATATTTGAGGAGGAAGGGGAATAGTTCATAATTGCAGTGCCTCTGTTAATTGTTCAAATGTCATTTAAATTCTTCGAGTTGATCCTGACGTAACCAAACATTTGGAGTTGGAACCTGAAACTTCACAAAGGCATAGTCACCTTTGAGATCTACAACTTCGCCTTTGGTTTCAAATAAATAGGAAGGAAAGCGAGAGTCACTAGCTTGTGCTTCTAGACTGTTTTCCAGCTTCTCGCGGTTAACACGAACTATATCTCCTTTTTTTACAGCCATGAGTTCTCCTCTTAAATAGGTGGTTGTATCAGGATTGTAGCTCGCCCAAAGTTATCCTAGAGCAGGAATTGGCTTCTCACACGTGCCGGATAATGCCTTATGCATCCCTTTTGTTGGATATCAGTTGGTTTTATGGCTGTTAAATTTGGATTCCTTAAAGTTCCTACTGCCTACTGGTAGTAGTCTATTTCAAAATCCAAAATGACAACCGCAGACGCACGCGAATCTACGCAGATGAATTTGAGAGTGCTTTTCCCCTTCATCTGGGTCTGATGAAAAATTTCAGAATCTAAAATCAAAATTGTATCAGCAAGGACACATTAATTTTTATACATTAAAGATTTCGCTGTTAAGTTGTCATCTTTTTCATCGAAGAAGGGAACAGGGAACGGGCAAACAGGCAACAGAGAAGAGTCAATGCTGATTACTTCTTCTGTTCCCTGTTCCCTATTGCCTTTTTAATCTGACTTTTGAATTGCTTATCGTTGGCACTGGATACAGAAGTGACTCGAACGCCCGGCTAACCGAGTCCGCTGGATTAGCTGACCACAAACTCGACAAGGTTCTCCAGCACGGTTATAAACCCAGGCTACACCACCGTAGTTCCCGTTAATCCCTTTTACACTAAGGAAATTACTGAATGTTGTACCGCCAGCTTCTATACTGGCTTTTAACACTTGAATGATACAGGAGCGTAAACGCTCAATTTGCTCTGGCTGCAAATCTATACATAAAGTTTCTGGCAAGATGCCACTGAGAAACAGTGCTTCGTCAGCATAGATATTACCTAATCCTGCCACCACGGACTGATCTAAAAGTGTCGTTTTTATTGGACGGCGACGATTGTGTAGTTTGCCTGCCAAATACTCAACACTAAATTCGGGTGAAAAGGGGTCTACTGCTAGTTTTCCCAAACCTGTGATAATTGTTTCTGGACTCACACCTGGCGGTACCCACCACATTTGACCAAAGGTTCGTTGGTCAACAAAGCGTAATTCGCGTTCATCTCCAAAAAATAGTCTGACTCGCGTGTGCTTATGTAACGCTTCATCTTGATTCAGCCACAGAAGTTGACCAGTCATTCTCAGATGAACGCCCAGCCAGCCTGCACAAGACGACAAAGGGACGTTCTCTATCTCCGTGTCCCCGCGTCTCCCTTCCTCCGTGTCCCTTTTCAAGGAAGTGAGTTCGGCTAGGAGATATTTCCCACGACGATGCCAAGTTGCAATGGCACTTTCTTGGATTCCAGTGAAAAATTCTTCTACAGAAAACGGGTAGGCGATCGTGCGTTCAAGCAGCACATCTCCACCCGTAATTTTCTGGTTAAGGGTCAATTGATTTAGACCACGCCGGACTGTTTCAACTTCAGGCAGTTCAGGCATTTCTTTTGAAAGATAAGCAGACGGGGGAGATGGAGAGAAGTCCGAACAGAAGCTTCTTCCGATAGGAACTTCAGAGGAGATGAGGAGATAAAGATAATAAGACAGATGAGTGGGATAACTTGCTCACTCTTCTCATCCTCTTTATTTTTCTCACCTTCCCCATTTCCCCATCATATCTAGCTTTGCCTGTTACTTTTTCGCCTTTGCCTTTGGAGCTTCAACTTCTAATAGTTCTCCCTCAGCAAAGTTATTGGTGTTGATGCCAGCGTAATTTACATTGTTAAAACGGACAATGACTGGGTATTTGATACCGCTTTGGTCAATAGACGCCACGGTTCCTACATCTTGATACCAGTAGGATTCCCGACGGAGAATACGTACTTTAGAACCACGTTGAACCATGAGTTTCTTCCCTTTGAGTTATCAATCGCCAATATATAAGGCTAATTGATTTCACTCTACAACCAGGAGGTCTCACCAAGAGGCTTTGTTAAGTTATTTATCTTCCTTGAGGTTGGTTGAGACATCACTGGTGAGTTTGGCAGGAACTTGTACGATTAATTTTCGTCAATTGGAGTTAAAGAGAAAAATAAGTGACAGGGTGCAGAGTGTAAAACCTAGGGGCTAGGTTATCAGGTGCAGGGGATAGGTTACAAGGGATAGGTCCTAGAGTGCAGATTAAGCGAGGTATTTGGCTCTCACCTACTACTTATTACCTATTCTCCATTTCATATTTTTTAAAAAAAGTGTCAAACCCTCCTTGACAAAGTTCTTGGGATCGCATATTTTCATTGGTCGCAAGCACTTTTTCCAGGAGGCTCTCATACTTTTGTCAAAACAAACACGCTCCCCTCGTTACCTCTGCCAATACGCAAATTGTTATCTATATAAGTGATATCCAACCAACCTTGTTGTTCATCACTATTTAAAGGAAAATCAATCGCAGTGAGTTTTTTACCGAGTTCAATTTGTTCGATAAAACTCTCTGGAGATTCGTAGCCTATTAAACGTTGTAAACCGATAATTGACCGCTCAAATTTTACGTTGACGCGCCGCCCTGAAACTGGCTCAAATTTTGCAGCAACGCTGACTATGCCTTCAAGAAAAGGTAAGCCATAAGTCTCAGCTATATTGTAAACACTGTTAGTTTCTACGCGAATACACTGATAAATTTGACCAAGTTTGTACAAAGGTAGATTATCAATGTTTAATAGAGCTTTGCTAGTGGTATATATGAGTCGCCAATCGCCATTCAGCAAATTCGTTGCTTCAACTGGGCGTGGTGTAGGATTTACATCTTCTAATTTTGCAATGGCTACCAAGATAGCCTGTTTCTCTTGCTCAGTTGCAAGTAAACCGCGATTTTTACCTGCAAGTGCTTCCAAAAGATCTGCTTTTCTTAGCATTGTTTGTCACCTCAAAAAACATTAGTGTTGACAGAAGATTAATGAGTTATGTATACGGTCATACCAATAACTATTAGCTTTCACTTTTTGCCCTATCAATAATAAATAAAAAATTTTTTTGTCGGATTTTTTAGCCAGGAGTTGAATTAACAAGTAAATCGTGCTGTATCAAGTGATAGACTCTAAGTGTCTAGTTATCTTCCCCATATATTGTCTTCGTAAGATATGCTAAATTCTCCATTGCGTGAAGTCCCTCGAAATCAAAGGGCAACTGTAATTCCATTAAAGCAAGAGTCATCACTACTGGACTGGTTGCAATCTAGCGGTCGTCTTATAGCACGTGATGTTCACGAGCCTGATTTTCTAGATGACGAGGAAGAGATATCGGAGTTTTTGAGCGCTGAAGATGGAATTGGCGAATATGACTTCGATGACGACGATGATATCGCTCCTGATGAAGAGTGATGATTTCGGGCTGAAAGTATATCATTGGCACAACTAGTCCCTATTGTTTAGTTTTGCAAGTGTGGAGTGAAGGGAAGTTTCCGTGGACGCAAAATTATCTCCTGACCAAGGGTTAAATGTTATTAATGGCATAGGTCTGGTCTCTCTACTGGGTGTAGGTCTGGGTGTATCAGCACTAGTGTTGGATTTGGTGGCGAATAGGTTGCCTTGGCAAGGTATGTCGCTCACCCTGCCATTTTTGTTCTGTGCGCTGGCTTCAGCGGCAATCGGTTTTTGGGCGATCCCATTACTGCAAGCACTGAAAACCGGGCAAATTATCCGCGAAGATGGTCCTCAAGCCCATCTGAGAAAAGCTGGTACACCAACAATGGGGGGCATTTTCTTTGTCCCCGTTGCAGTAGCGGCTGCCTGTGTATTATCTCAATTTACGACAGAGGTGCTCGCCGTTTCTGCTTTGACATTAAGCTACGGATTTATTGGTTGGCTAGATGACTGGCAAATTCTGCGCCGCAAATCTAATAAAGGTATATCCCCACGGATGAAACTAGCTTTGCAAATTGGTTTTGCAATAGCGTTCTGTCTGTGGTTGATTTTGACTCAGCCTTATAATATTACAACGATTGCTTTGCCTTTAGGTTTTTCTCTCCCATTAGGGTTACTGTTCTGGCCTTTAGCTGGCTTTGTCTTGGTGGCAGAAAGTAACGCCACAAACCTCACTGATGGTATTGATGGTTTAGCAGCAGGAACAGTGGCGATCGCACTGCTAGCATTGGGTGCGGTGATTGCGCCTGCTTCGCCTGGATTGATGGTTTTCTGTGCTTGTATGAGTGGCAGTTGCCTGGGATTTTTAGCCCATAACCGTAACCCAGCCCGTGTTTTCATGGGAGATACCGGTTCTTTGGCTCTAGGAGGAGCTTTAGCAGCAGTCGGTCTGCTGACTAACAGCTTAGCAGCACTGTTCATTCTTAGCGGCATTTTCTTTGTAGAAACCCTTTCTGTCATGGCACAAGTTAGCTATTACAAGGCAACAAAAGGTCCTGATGGCAAAGGCAAACGCTTGCTGAAGATGGCACCATTACACCATCATCTAGAACTTTCTGGCTGGTCAGAACTGCAAGTGGTTACTGTGTTCTATATACTTAGTGCAATTTTAGCTGTCATCAGCTTGACAATTGGTCGATTATAATCTTTTAAGGGATTACCTGAATAAAAACCAGATACCTCCTCTGCTAGAGGGGGTTGTTTTTTGAATCAGTGAGTGTAGACGCTGGGAATAGTGCTTACACTCACTTACGCATTTGCCCAACTAAATGAACCAGTTCTGGCAAAATTAGCTTTTCCATTGCCAGTCTTACTGCATGACTAGAACCTGGAAGAGAGAAAATCACTTTCTGTTGATAAATCCCAGCAACCGCACGAGAGGCAAGAGATCGCGAACCAATTTCTTGATAGCTTAAAAAGCGGAACAGTTCACCAAAACCAGGCAGGGTTTTTTCTAACAACTTTTCAATTGCATCATAGGTAGTATCTCTAGGTGCAATACCTGTGCCTCCATTAAATATCATAACATCCAGACTGGAATGCTTACTTAGTTGTTCCATCTGCTCTTGAATTTGCACAGGTTCATCTTTGACAATCGTGTAAGCTTCTACTGCATGGTTGGCATTGTGGAGTAATTCTTGAATGAGCTGACCACTTTTGTCTGTTTCTGGAGAACGTGTATCGCTAACGGTTACGACAGCGCAAGTTACTGTTGTGTTTGGGGAGTCTGGGTGAGGATTGTGCCTCATAGGTAAACTATTAATTTTGTGTGTTAGTTGTTAGTTGCTAGTTATTGGTTATTCTACTAACTACTAACTACTAACTAACGACTCATGACTGCTTAGGATTTATTGAATTCCAAACCATTTTCTTCAGCATAGCGCTGCATAAAACGCATAAAGCGGTCCCATTCTTCTGATGATTTCATTACGTAAACTGCTTCTAATGCTTCTGGCTTACCGTTGATGAATTTACCCTTGACTTCCCGGGTTACGATTTCTCCTTCATCGTCAATCAAGTACATTCCGGTGATTTCTTCTGTGCTGCTGCTACTCAACGCTTTGGGATTTTGGAAGACAAACGTTGCTGTTGCGCTGTCACCAGTGCGCGATCGCGTCAGGCGAACCTGTGGAATTGCTTCTTCGTTTATACCTCTGGAAAACTGAATTTGAGCCATGATGAGTAAATTTAAAGTTTTGTTATCGTTAGTCTAATATTCTCTCACCATTTAGGACTTGGCAGTCTAGCTGCTGTTGATTTTTTATTTTCCGTATAAACCCTTATGTTGCTTCTCTGTCTAGTAATAAAGTGACAGGACCATCATTCTCAATACAGACTTGCATCATCGCTCCAAATACGCCTGTTTCCACCCGCAGACCACTTTCCCGTAACTTGTAAACGAAGTGATTATACAAATCTTCTGCAATTTTAGGAGCAGCTGAACGGTCAAAGGAGGGACGGCGACCTTTGCGACAGTCGCCATAAAGTGTGAACTGACTGACCACCAACAACTCACCACCAATCTCTTGTACAGATTTTTGCCAGCGATCGCCCTCTTCTTTTTCCGGAAATAGCCGTAATTCCAGACACTTACGCACCATCCAGTCAAGTTCGGCATCGGTATCAGTATCAGCAATGCCTACGAGCAAGTTTAGTCCTCGTCCAATTTTGCCAACAATTTCACCGTTCACCGTCACTTGAGATGATTTCACTCGTTGGATAACGACGCGCATAGGTAAGAAAGTTAGGATCTATCAGCAAGTATAATCGTGACATACTCCCACACCGAAGCAAAGATTACGGTGTGGGCTTCTCAGCCAATCCGGTTATTGCTCATAACAAACTTTCTCACCCTGAAAGATGCGGTTATACGAACTAAGCCTGCTTTGGCAGGCTTAGTCTGTGTAGGCTCAGGCTTTAGTCTGTAAGCTTATCCGAATCGTATTGGGACAATGAGTCTATTTACTCATGACTTATAACTTTGACTATGGTCTTGTGCACTGAGTGCTAAAAGCTATTTCCCGAAGCCTTTACCTCGACTAGTAGACGGCAAACAAATGCAGTTTTCCAACTGTTTGAGCAAAGCCTCACGATCTAGATTTTGACCAATCAGCACTAACTGGTTTTTCTTTTCACCTTTCCACTCATCATCATCCAAAGTGAAACGCTTGCCACAAAGGTGGAAGATATGACGTTTGGGGCTTTCGTCAAACCACATAATCCCCTTTGCTCGGAAGATATTTTCAGGCAGTTGGTTATCTAGAAAATATTGAAACTTTCTAATAGCAAAAGGCTTGTCACTTTGGAAAGATATCGAAGTGAAACCATCATTTTCTAGATGGTCCGAATGATGGTCGTGATGATGGTCATGTTCGTGATGATGGTCATGACCGCATTCAGAATGGTCATGGTCATGATGGTGATGATGTTCATGGTCATGGTCATGATGGTGATGATCATCATGGCTATGCTCATTGGCGGCATCATCAAAATACTTGTCTGTTTCAAACAGACCAACACTGAGAATTAAGGGAAGTGGCACTTGTGATCGGTTGGTGCGAATAATTCTTGCTCCTTCCTTAACTTCCCGAATTTTTGCTTCTAGCGTCTCTAACTCTGCTTGAGAAACTAGATCCGTCTTATTCAGTAAAATGACATCACCATAGGCAATTTGACTGTAAGCCGCCTGAGAATTGAATAAATCTAGGCTGTAATTTGCTGCGTCAACTACCGTAATGATTGAATCCAGACGGGTTAAGTCGCGTAACTCGGTACCGAGAAATGTGAGCGCAACAGGTAGCGGGTCTGCCAGTCCAGTTGTTTCGACAACGAGATAATCTATTTTGTCTTGGCGTTCCAAAACTTTGTAAACGGCATCCACCAAATCATTATTAATGGTGCAGCAGATACAGCCGTTACTTAACTCCACCATATTATTATTATCCTCGGTGGAGATAATTAACTCGTTATCGATGCCAATTTCGCCAAATTCGTTCACTAAAACAGCGGTTTTTAGACCCTGTTGATTAGTCAAGATATGATTAAGTAAAGTTGTCTTACCGCTCCCTAGGAATCCAGTAATAATTGTTACTGGTAATCCTTGTTTCGGCGCATCCATTGATTGCGATTCGGAAGTAACTGCTTGCATAGCGCTGCTGTCAAAAAGTCAAAATATAAGAATGTAGCGCAAAGAGTAAAGAAAACACTAGCATAGGGGTGCTGGTATTTCATCCCAGACGCCTCCCCTATTATTACGTATCTCTATATTCAGTGTTACTTGGCTATGACCCTATCCGTTTACAATACCCTCACTCGTCGTCAGGAACCCTTTGAAACTGTAGAACCAGGAAAAGTTAAGATGTATTACTGCGGCGTAACAGTGTACGACTATTGCCATTTGGGTCACGCCAGAGCTTGTATTGTTTGGGATGTGGTGCGCCGATATCTTCAGTTTCTCGGCTATCAAGTGCGTTTTGTCCAGAATTTTACTGATATTGATGATAAGATCCTCAACCGAGCCCGGCAAGAACATTCTTCAATGGAAGCGGTAGCAGAGCGCTATATCCAAGCGTATTTTGAAGATATGAGGCGGCTGGGGATCAAAGATGCCGATGAGTATCCTCGCGCAACTCACACAATGAACGGAATTGTGCGGCTCATTTATGAGTTAGAAAACAAAGGCTACGCCTACCCGGCTGACGGTGATGTTTACTACGCAGTCCGCCAGTTTCCTGAGTATGGCAAACTCTCCGGACGCAAATTAGAAGATATGCAAGCGGGAGCCAGCGAACGGGTAAATGTGGACGACCCAGAGTATCAAAAGAAAAAAGACCCGTTTGACTTTGCATTGTGGAAGGCGGCAAAACCAGGAGAACCTGCTTGGGAATCAGCTTGGGGTCAAGGTCGTCCGGGGTGGCATATTGAATGCTCGGCAATGGTCCGCGATCGCCTAGGTGAGACAATTGATATTCATGCTGGTGGTGCCGACTTAATTTTTCCCCACCATGAAAATGAAATCGCTCAGTCAGAAGCTGTCACCGGAAAACCACTGGCACGTTACTGGATGCACAACGGCATGGTAAAAGTAGATGGTGAAAAAATGTCCAAGTCTTTGGGCAACTTTATCACGATTCGAGAATTGCTGGATCGAGGAGTTGACCCAATGGCGGTCCGGTTGTTTGTCCTTGGAGCACACTATACCAAGCCCATTGATTTTACCGATGAAGCGATCGCCGCAGCAACAAACGGCTGGCACACAATCAAAGAAGGTTTGCTCTTCGGCTATCAATACGGCGAAAAACTTGGTTGGGAAACGGAGGACAAGGGAAATGGAGAAAAATCAGGCGCGTCATACATTGAGCGCTTTCAAGAAGCTGTGAATGATGACTTTAATTTTCCTACTGGGTTGGCTGTCGTGTATGAATTAGCTAAAGAACTTCAACGCGAGAGAAATATTCTGGTGCATGAAGGAAAAACAGAGATACCAACAAAAGAACTACAAAGCAAGTGGTCTACATTAGTCACCTTAGCTCAAGTTTTAGGTTTAGAAGCCAAGCTAGAAGTGGAAACATCCCATAGTAGCGGTATCAGCGATGCAGAAATTGAGGCATTAATTCAGAAAAGGCAGGATGCGCGTAAAGCTAAGAATTTTGCTGAAGCTGATCGCATTCGCGACGAATTACAAGCACAAGGCATTACCCTAATTGATAGTCGTGAAGGCACCAGATGGCACCGCTCTTAACAATTCAAAATTCAAAATTCAAAGTTCAAAATTAATAACAAAATCCAAAATGACGAGTCACTATAAAGCAATTACTGATAGAACGTTTGAGTTTGCTATCCGCATTGTTAAGCTTTGCCAGGTACTAAATGAAAGTCCGGGAGTGGCACAAACTCTTTCTAAACAGTTGATTAAGCCTGGAACGTCTACAGGGGCAAATGTTGAAGAATCCCAATCAGCGCAGAGTACAGCCGATTTTGTTAACAAGCTAGAAATTGCTTTAAAAGAGGCGAAGGAAACGAGATATTGGCTAAGACTTTTAATTGCTACTGAATTGGTACCAGAAGGTCGTTTAGTATCTGTTTTAGGATAAATTAACAACTCATCAAGATAATTGCTGCTATCGTCGTTAAAACCAAACAAAATCATCAAAAGTAATTTTTTTGAACTTTGAATTTTGAATTTTGAATTGTTATGTGGTCTGAACTCACAAAAGCGATCGCTCAAATAAATATACCTGCTGATTGGCTTGGTATTAGAGTTGTCAAGGAAACTTCATCTAACAGTCATGTCCGTGACGGCATACCTCAAAGTAACGGTAAGTTGTCTACGACAGGAGCTATGTTGGAAGTCATGGTCAACGGTTGTATAGGTTATGCAGCGACTAACTCGCTGCAAATACAAGACTTACAAGCCGCTGCTGAAAAAGCGTATAAACAGGCACTTGCAGCTAGCGAGTGGTGGATACATCCGTTTAAAGCCCAAAGTGAGCGTCCTAAAGTTGTAGGTCAATATATCTCACCGTTTCTTAAACCCTTTGATACCTTAAGTTCAGGGGAAATTAACGATTTACTTGTTCGTGTCTGCCATACACTCAGAGTTGCTGACCAGATTGTACAAACGACAGCTAGTGCCAGCATAAGCGAAAGAGAAACTTGGTTTGTTAGCAGTAACGGCTCTGAAGTGTATCAAAAATTCATGTTTTTTGGCACTCATTACGGAGCTACAGCACAAGATGGGGCAGTCGTCCAGCAACGTACCAATAATGGCTGGCAAGCAAACTGTTACCAAGGCGGACTAGAACTTTTCCAACAAGAAGACTTGTGGCTTCGGGTACAGGAAATTGGCGAACAAGCAGTAGAGTTGTTGACAGCGGAAGAATGCCCAACCACCCGCACTAATTTAGTGTTAGCCCCAGACCAGATGATGCTGCAAATCCACGAAAGTGTTGGGCATCCTGTAGAAATTGACCGAATTTTGGGAGATGAACGCAATTATGCCGGAGGTAGCTTTGTTAACAAGAGCGATTTCGGCAATTTAGTGTATGGTTCTCCTTTGATGAACATTACCTTTGATCCCACCGTACTTGGTGAATATGCTAGCTATGGCTTTGATGATACAGGTGCTGTGGCAACACGAGAGTATTTGATTAAAGAAGGTGTTCTCCATCGGGGTTTAGGCAGTCTGGAAAGCCAAGCAAGAGCAGGTGTACCGGGGGTTGCTTGTGCCCGTGCTAGCTCTTGGAATCGACCAGCGATCGACCGCATGGCAAACTTGAATTTGGAGCCAGGCGAAGGCTCTTTTGAGGAAATCATCGCTGGTGTAGAACACGGTGTTTACATGGAGTCCAATCGCTCCTGGTCGATTGACGATCGCCGCTATAAATTTCAATTTGGTTGCGAGTACGCTAAATTGATTGAAAACGGCAAACTCACAAAAACCCTCCGCAATCCCAACTATAGAGCTACGACTCCAGAGTTTTGGCACAGCTTAGCAAAAGTGGGTAATTCCTCGACTTGGAAAATGTACGGCACTCCTTACTGTGGAAAAGGAGAACCAAATCAAGCGATTTGGGTAGGACATGGTTCACCTGTTTGTGTATTTGCTAATGTCGAAGTCTTTGGTGGCGGCGCTTGAAGAGGAGGGGAGAAGAAGCAGGGGAGTGGGGAGCAGGGCGCAGGGGGAAGAAAGTACCAGGAGCAGGGGAGAGGGAGTTAATGGACGTTAACTCTTGTTCTCCCCCGCTCCCAAGCGAAGCGGGCTCCCCCTCTCCCAGTTCTGGTGCTCCCATGCTTCTTCCTCCACTCCCCCATCTCTGTCATCTTTCCCATCTGCCTTCAATCTACAATGCCCATGAAACACGAAGAACTATCTGCCTTAGAAGTCAGCTTTAACCAACTGGTTGACACTCTGTTGAATAAGAAAGAAGAAAGTGAACAATTTACTGTGAAACTTAACAGTGAGCGCAGTCAATTTACTCGTTTTAATCATGCCAAGGTGCGACAAACAGGTTATGTTGCTGATGGTTGGGTAGAACTGACTTTGATGCAAAATCAGCGCAGTAGTTTTCGGCAGTTTCCCTTTACCGGAGATGGGGAAGTTGATTGGCAGTTGGCATACAAAGCTTTGCAAGAACTCCGTGAAGAACTTCCTCAATTACCTGTTGATCCATACTTGGTATTACCATCAGGAACACATACCAGTCGAGAAGTTCATTTTGGGAATTTATTGGCTGATGAAATGGTCGTGCCAACAGTACTGGAACAAGTTGCAGAATTAGATTTTGCAGGTATATACGCTGGGGGAGTTGTCATTAAAGCTTATGCCGATTCCAGTGGCCAAAAGCACTGGTTTAGTACTGATACTTTTACATTGGATTATTCTATATTCACGACAGAAGGACAAGCTGTGAAAGGCACTTTCGCTGGTAGCGATTGGCATCATGAGGCTTATGCAGCAAAAATTAGCGATGCGAAAATACAACTAAAATTGCTTTCTCGTCCTGTAAAAGAATTGCCACGAGGTCAGTACAAAACTTACTTTGCACCTGCAGCAGTTGCTGATTTATTAGCTATGCTTTCTTGGGGAGGTGTGAGTGAAGCGGATTTACAACAAGGAGGCAGTGCTTTAGCATTACTGTGGCGCAAAGAAAAGCAGTTGTCTGTGGCATTTCATGTCAAAGAAAACTTTCAACGGGGATTAGTACCGCGATTCAATGAATGGGGAGAAATGGCAGCACCAGAATTACCTATTATTGAACAAGGAGTGTTAGTCAATACTTTGATTAATTCTCGCACTGCTAAGGAATATCAAAAAACGAGTAACGGCGCAAATAGTTATGAGGCTTTACGGACACCAGAAGTGAGTCCGGGAAATTTAAAATTTGAGGATGTTCTTCCTAATTTAAATACGGGTTTATATGTCTCTAATTTACATTACTTGAATTGGAGCGATCGCCCCACAGGAAGAATTACAGGTATGACCCGTTATGCCTGTTTTTGGGTGGAAGGTGGCGAAATTACTGCCCCCATCGAAAATTTGCGGTTTGATGAAAGTCTTTATCGTTTTTGGGGAGAAAATCTCGTAGATTTGACCGATTTTCAAGAATTCGTACCTGAAGTCGGAACCTACGATAGTCGCCAGCTTGGAGGTAGTATGGTTCCCGGTATGTTAGTGAATAATTTTACTTATACTCTCTAAAGAGACTGCGCAAAAACTTCTTTTCGTTAGCCAACGCAAAGCGTAGCATCAGAGGCGATAATTCAAAGGGTTTAAGCTCGCTTATCGCCCAATCGCCTTGCGCTTCATCCAAGAGAACTTTCCAACACTGTCAACAAACTCTTCAACATTAAATAAGACGAAGTAGCCCCTGGATCTTGATGTCCGATGCTGCGTTCTCCTAAGTAGCTCGCCCGTCCTTTTTTAGCAACCAAGGGCGTAGTGTCTTTCATCCCTTGTTCTGCTGCGGTTACAGCCTGTTGCATTGCTTCCAATATATTGTTACCCTCACTTAAAGCTTGTTGAAAAGCGCTCACTGCGGGAGAGAGAACATCGACCATCGTTTTATCACCCAATTGTGCTTTGCCACGCTGAAGAACACCATTTAATCCTGCTTTGAGCATCTGGTGCACATCATTGTCACTCAGTTCTTGCTGACCAGCCACAACTGTGCTTGCTTGTAGAAATAAAGTGCCATAAAGAGGACCACTAGCACCACCGACAGAGGAAATCAAAGTCATACTGACTGTTTTCAAAATGCTACCAATGTCTTTATCTGCAACAGTTGGTAACTGAAGAATTACCTTTTTAAAGCCGCGATCCATATTCATGCCATGGTCAGCATCACCGATCGCCGCATCTAATTCTGTCAAATAGTCTTTATTCTGCTCTATCTGGGCTGCAAATGTTTGCAACCATTGCAAAATCTGCTCTTTTGTCAGCATAGATCAAACTCCCCACCGCAGACTTGTTGTCTTTACAGGTGCATCCCATAACTGGATCATCTCATCATCCAACTTTAGCAGCGTTATTGAGCAACCTTGCATATCCAAAGAAGTGATGTAAGGACCAATGAGGTTGCGCACAATTTGCAGTCCCTTCTTTTCACAGATTTCTGCTAGTTTGCGGTAAACAATATAAAGTTCAGAAATAGGAGTACCACCCATACTATTGACGAAAGCCAGTAACTTATCTCCCTGTTCCAAAAGGGGATCAATCAGTTCCACATCTACCCATTCACCTTGATTTTCATCCCACTCCCGCATTGTCCGGCTGTAGGGTGAATCTTCAATCATTGATAGCGCTAGCATCTCAGTCATCTCGTCTGCTGATTTGACACTCAAGCGTTGTCGTCCTGGTTCACCGTGAATACCTATGCCTATTTCCATTTCATCATGCCCCAGTTCAAAGGTTGGCGTTCCTTTGGCGGGTACTGTACAGGAAGTCAGTGCGATCCCCATACTCCGCCCATTGAGGTTTACTCGTCGGCACAAATCTGCTAACCGCTGTAAATCATACCCTTGCTGTGCTGCTGCACCACAGATTTTTTCTGCGAGTACCGTTGTTCCCACACCCCGGCGTCCCTGTGTATACAAACTGTCTTTCACCGCGACATCGTCATCAATCAAGATACTTAACACTCGGATGCCGTCAGTACGAGCTAATTCCGTTGCCATCTCAAAGTTCATGATATCGCCGCTGTAGTTTTTGACGATGTAAAGGATACCAGCCCCACCATCGACTTTTTTGGCGGCTTCTAGCATTTGGTCAGGGGTAGGAGACGTGAAAACCTCTCCCGGACAAGCAGCATCTAGCATTCCCATTCCCACAAAGCCTGTATGCATTGGTTCATGACCGCTACCCCCACCTGAAATAATTGCGACTTTCCCGTTTACAGGTGCATCGGCCCGATAGACAAAAGTTGGGTCATAGTGGACTTTTACTAGATCAGGATGAGCTGCTGCTAAACCTTCTAGACTTTCACGTACAAAGTCATCAGGTTTATTAATAAACTTTTTCATGGTCTGGTTGCTTTTAATTTAGAGGTTGCTAAGACCAAGAATAAAGCACTCTTGCTCTTTTGTTGTTTCTGAGAGCTTTGTAAACTTAGGTAAAAGTTGAAGATTATTGTTAATAAATGTTGCTAGTCGTTGATCCCTTTGCTAGCGTATGCAAAGAAAGTTAGTTCTGGTAGACACGCGGATCTAAAAGAGGTATCATTTATGCTCTACGTCAATCAAAGCTTTTCACTGATTCACTGATGCCAGAATTGTTTGAGAAATATTTCTCCAACTGCTTTATAGCAATTTTCCGGCAAAACAGTTGAGAAATCTTCTTGATTGCTCGCTAACTCAAATTTGATTTATGTCTGGCTCATAGATACCCAAAGTTTTTCTAAAACAATGCGGTCAAGGCAGAAGCATAGGAGCAGGGGGACGAATACAAGCTTTGGGACACAGTGGTGTGATGCTTTGAATACATTCATCTCGAACAATGTCATAAAAAGTCAAGGTTGTAGCTTGGCAGTCAATTTCAAGACAAAATAATTTCCGATGTTTGTCTTGAAAAATTTCTGAGTTCTTAACCATTGCAGCCTAAATTTAAACAGACAGCTTCCTTCAAGCTGCTTGTCATTTGAAGTGCATTTGTGTGGTGGTAAATCCTGAAAAGTTTCTTACTGCCAACGGTTTGGTTCAATTAATACCCCACTCACGAGTCTCTTTCGTCTCACTCCGTGTCGAGGATGCAATCGGCATTTGTGTGCTAGGACGGTGAGACCTCAACTCTGGAGGTTTTAGTTATGGATATTCAAGGAAAGACAGCTCTTGTTACCGGAGCCTCACGTGGTATTGGGCGAGCGATCGCCATCGAATTAGCAAAGCAAGGAGTAAAACGTCTGTTATTGGTAGCACGAGATACTGCTCGCTTAGCCGAAGTTGCCACTGAAATACAGATGCTTGGTGTAGAAGCGCTCACCCTGCCTTTAGATCTGTCTGAAGTGGTAGAAGTGAATATTGCGATCGCCCAAGCTTGGCGAGATTACGGACCAATTGATTTGCTTGTTAATTGCGCTGGAGTTGCACACCAAGTGCCTTTTTTAAAGTCTCGACTGCCAAATGTGCAAGCAGAGATAGGTGTGAATTTAATCGGAATGTATGCCATGACTCGTCTGGTTGCCCGACGCATGGTTGCACAAGGCTCAGGGACAATTGTTAACGTTTCTAGCTTGATGGGCAAGGTGGCAGCACCAACAATGGCAACCTATTGCGCCACAAAGTTTGCAATTGTAGGGTTTACCCAAGCCTTACGCTGCGAGTTAGCTGCACACAATATCCGGGTCATAGCTTTGCTGCCATCCCTAACTGAGACTGATATGGTGCGGGATTTACAATGGTTTCGCTGGGTATTACCCACGACTCCCCAGAAAGTTGCTCAAGCACTTGTGACCGGACTACAAAGGGATTCACCTGAAATCTTGATAGGATGGCAAAGTCATTTAGCCGTGTGGTGCAACCGGATTGCTCCTTGGCTGTTGGAAAAGATTTTACTGATGGCGGCTCCAGTGTCCAATAACAGACTACTGCGCTACTACAGACTCACAGACGCCAGAGCCATCTCACGATGAGTCAGCCGCCACTTTAACAAAGGGGGAGTCTAACTCAAGACTTCTCACCGAAGAGAGCAGGGGAGGCTGGGGAAGAAGAGAAGCAGGGGAAGAGGAAGAGTTAACGGACACTAACTCTTCTCCCCCTGCTCCCCCTGCACAAGAACTGCTTCTCTACTCTCTTCTCTCCCTGCTTTCTTGTTTCACCTTATGACTCGCTACTTGAGTGTTGTTGATTATTCGTGCCGTGCAGCTTAATAAAGCTATCAAAGGCATACCAAGCCAACACATACCAAGGAATTCTTTCCAATCGCAACCCCTGAATCATAAACTGCCGAATTGCAAGGATAGCCAGTCCCAAAGGAAAAAGAATACGCAAATCAACGGCATTATTCGTCGCTTGTTTGACTCGATTATTCAAGTCAGCAGCTGCGTTTGAGACTTCTGCGGCTGCATCAGTTTTTCCTATTGTGATATTGCCGAGAATAATACCTAAATCTTGTAGCGTGGCGAAAATATTATCAAGACTGGCGTCTTGAGTCCCGTGATATATAACAATACTGCCATTCTGGATGTTAGTCCGCACCTGATTGACATTTGGATCTGCTTCTAGCGCACTGGCAATCCTTTGCATTTCCCCAACTTGACGATGGGACGGTGCAACTCTCAAACGCAACCTTCCTGGAGTTGAACTGAGAATTTGCATAGGTATAGATTGAGAAGCAATTTGTATAGATTTTTTATTAATAACTTTTGGCATTTGGGCAGTATTAATATAACCATTTTTTGACACGTATTTATCCCCCTAATTGAGGAATTGGTAATTAGTAAAGTTCCGAATTTCTTGGAGTCTTCCCTGGCTGAGCCAGGGAAGAAAAAATGACTGAAAACTATACACCATTATCAGGCGCATTATCAGCAGAGGTTCCTGCGACATCAACTGCTGGTAGTTGTCTTCCCTCAGCAAGTTCTGCTCTGGCTTCCGCTACCATGTCTTCCCAAGTTTCGCCAAGTTCTGCAACGGCTCCTTTGCTTTTTTCAAAAAGCACAAGTCCGCTTTTAATCAGTGACTTGGCGATTGGTTTACCAATGCCAGCGACAACCGGAATTACCACAGGCGCTAAGAGTACTGCTCCAATACCGGCAATGATACCAGGTGCGCCAGCGTCTTCAACAAAGTCAGTAATTTTAGGTGCCATAACCATTTTCTCCTATGTATTGAAATTTTATAAAGTCTACAATCTTACTATCATTAAGACAGTTATCTCATCCTACTGATGGTAGAGTTTTCTGCTTACGACTTTTCAGAATTGGGCGCAAACCATTGACTCCCGCAACGACTGTCGAGCCATTGTTAACCACTGTAGCTGCTAAGGGATTAAGACCAAACAAAACTGCTATCAATAGTGCTCCTATGTTAGGAACGGCGATTAAACCCGTGTTTTGCTGAATCAATTGCTTGGCTTTGCGAGCAATTTCAATTGCCTCCAACAAACCATGCAAGTCATTCTGCATTAGCACGACATCTGCAGTTTCGCGGGCAATGTCAGAACCGTTGGCGAAGGAAATAGAAACATCAGCATAGGCTAAAGCTGGCGAATCATTAATCCCGTCACCAATAAATGCAACTGTCTTGCCTTGTTCGTGCAGCTCGCGGACAACTGTTGCTTTCTGTTCAGGAAAAGCTTCTGCGTGGGTGTGCGTCGGAGGAATTCCAAGTTCAGTAGCAACAGCGCTAGCAGTGTGCCTGTTATCTCCAGTCAGTATGTGGACTTCCACACCTTCGACTGTCAACAGCGCTGTGATGACTTCTTGACTTTCTGGACGCAGTATGTCACTGTACTCTATTCTACCTTGAAGTTGACCATTGCTTGCGACATAAATAACCGAATTTGCCTGCTTTTGGTATCCATTGAGATCCATCTCAACGCCTTCTTGACGCAGAAAGCGCTCGCTGCCGACGTAGACAGTCTCTCCATCAATCTCTGCTCGAACGCCTAAACCAAGTTGATAGTCCCACTTGGCACGGGATGGAACTTCGATATTTTGCGTTTGGGCGTAGCGTACAATTGCCTCTGCCACTGGGTGAGTCAGACGCTGTTCGGCAGAAGCAGCTAGTTCCAGTACTCGTGTTGTTGAGGTTGCGCTATTGAGACTTTGGACATCAACAACAGTCACCTCACCTTTAGTAAGTGTGCCTGTCTTATCAAATACAATTGTATCAACTTCTGCAAGTTGTTCTAACGCTCGTCCGCTACGGATGAGAACACCGCGCCGTGCTGCATAGGTTAGGGCGGCTAACACTGTTGTTGGCACCGATACACGGATGCCAGTCGCAAAGTCTAGAGTCAGGACACTGGCTGCCCGTGCTGGGTTACGGGTTGTGGCAAATACGACTCCGCCAAGTAGCAATGTTGGCATGACTGCTTTTTGAGCAATCTTCAGGGCATGGTTTTCCATACGGGTATCGTGAACGGGGGCTTCTTGCATTAACCGAATGCTCTGCCCAGCACAGGTGTCGTTACCTGTCCGTTCTGCGGAAATATAGATTCGTCCCTCCCTCACCAGAGTTGAAGCATAAACAGTTTGTCCCTTTTTTTTCAAAACGGGCAAGGACTCACCAGTCAGTTTCTGCTCATCTAGCAGTGCTTTACCCCGTAGGATTGTACCGTCCACTGGGACTTGTTCGCCTGGATAAACAATGACTGTATCCCCTCGCTGCACATCTTGAATAGGAATTTGCACCTTTTCGCGATCGCGTTCCACCCAGACGAATTGTCCCAGGGAACTCAACAAATCCAGGGTTTGCTGAGCTGAAGAACGTGCTGTGCGATCACGTATATTCTCCCCAATTTCAATTAAACTCAACATCAAGGCAGGCGTGAGAAATTGACCTTGAACTGTGGTGATGGCGATAGCCATAAAATCCAGAAAGTCAATATTCAATTTTCGCTCGATCCAAATCCCTTCCCAAGCTCGTTTGACAACTGGTAAAGTTGCAAGGGATATGCTCAAAGCAACCATAACAGGTGGAATAGACAAACCTACTGGTCCACCCAGGACAGCTAAAGCCGTCGCTAAAACCGAAAGTGGCATCCCAGGCCAAGAGTTTTCCTCTGCATTGGATGCAGGTTGTGGTAAAGACGACTTGAGAATGATGACTTCCCTAGCAGCTTGAATCAAATAGCCTAGATGCGAAACTATTTTACTCTCTGAAACCTGACTGGATTTATAAGTCACAGTCAGTGATGCTGCCGCAGGCTTGATCCGAAGACTTGTGAAAAGGGAGTCAGCTTCCAACAACACTTGCAGGCGCTGTGCATAATCTGCATCATAACGTAAGCGTGGTACTCGCAACCGCACCCGTCCCGGAATCTTATGTACAAGGCTGTATGGCACTTTGGGAGGCTGAACTTGTAACCGTCCATTGCCCTCAATCAAAAAAACTTTCTCGTTTTTTGTCGCTACAGCTACTGGAGAAACATGAACTCGGGAGGGTGATAGTTGCACACTAGGTTCTGCCATTTCTTCTCTCTCATACAAAAATTGTTCAAAGTGGATTTTCAAAAGCTTGCTCAACCAGATTGAGACAAGGTGCATGGGGATGTAGGCGCAACAGACTGCGCCTGTACAGGGAAGGTTCTCAAATACCTATTTCCTTATACCCAGACACCCTACTTTCAAGGGAAGGCTTGCTTATTTTCTGGTTAACATTACGGTCATTAAAGTATCGCCAGCAACAAATTGCATCAAACTTGCTAAATATGGGTGCATCTGAGAGCGTGACATAATCCCAAATTGTATAGATAATGACAAGAAACCGTGTCATGTCTTGAGGTGCTGCCTTATAACCCAAGGCTCATAAGCAATCAAATTCTGCAATCTATAGAGGTTCGAGGAACACAAAATCCCACTCAGTTGGAAGCGCGTGAGTCATGCTGTCAATGACTGCAGAATCGTGTGGCTTTGCTGCTAGATAAGGAGTCTCTTCCTTTTGTATTTCCCGAGATTTTTGTTTTGATGAAGTTTTAATTGCAATGTTGAAGCCGCCATGTTACCCTCCAGTATTCCTCAGTATGAAACGGAGTCTAGGGGAAAGTTCGCCATGAAAGAGAGAGCCGTAGTCAGAACCGGAAACTTGAAATCAGACCACATACTGACCGTTTCGACTGTAGGAGGCTCTTTTACCGTTGTTGATTCTGCTGGTTCCGCAAGCTGATGAACTGGCTCTGGAAGCGGTTGCTCTGTTATTGTCTGTATGGGGATTGTTTGCGGGATGGTTTTGTCTGCTAAGTGCATCAGACCAACCCAATGAGATATGGGCATCTCTCCTGAGCCATGGGTAATGGCAACTGATGCGGCATCGCAATTGATACGTACACTTGTTACGTGGGGTTCTGTTTTCAGTAACCTCTCGAGTCGTCGTGCATAGGCGCGATCGCGTGCAACTCGAGGCACATTCAACCTGATACGTCCGGGAATGGCATGAACAATGCTATAGGCGATTTTTGCAGCGTGTGCTGTGGCTGTGGCAGATTTGTGCTCCACTTTTGATAAGGAAGATTGGTCAGTGTTGTCACGTTTTATAGCAGATTTATTATTCCTCTTTGCTTCCTGGGAAGAAGGGGCTGCGCTCGTTTTTGATGCTAATAGTTGAGGTTCAAGATAGTCAATCACCCGACGAGTTGCATTTGCCGTAAGTAAGTAGACTGGAAGCGACACCAAACCTTGGATTCCCAACCCTCCTGTTACAGCTAAGCCTGTAAACATGGGAATAAACGAAATGCCCTGCTCCTTCCAAAAATCAGGAGATTTCCATGCAGCAAAGGGGTCTTGTTGAATCTGTGGAGACGAAGTTTGCAACTGTTGTATGTTAAAGTGCTGGAGTTGCTTCAACAACTGGGGCAAGGGCAGTTTATTTTCATCAAAATGAATGACCAAACTGCTTGTTTGCTGATTGATGGATACTTCCCTCACCCCATCTTGCTTTTGTAAATTTTGAGAGATGGTGTCAAGTATCGAGTTATGATTACCGTCAGTAGCACGGATTCGGACGCGCCCTGTCGTTGCATGAACTATTTGCAATTCACCTACAGATGACTGCACGTTTGATTCTGCAACAGATTTTTTGGTGGTAGTTCCACTTGATTCATGACTTTGTTGCTGAGATGAAAAGAAATCCACAGGCTCTCTCTCCTGAGGACTTAATCTCTCCCGACTACTGAGAGTGTTGGTCATTTACCCGATAGCCCAATTAAGCCAAAAGGTTAACATTAGGTTAAATGTACCTTAATCTTCCAGGTAAATTCTCTTTCTTTAGAATTATTTATATTTAAGTGTTGCTAATCACTTGTTTCTGATACTCTTGTTCAGTGATTATGTCCAGAGTACTTTCTACCTTATCCAGAAAGACGATGCCATCAAGGTGGTCATACTCGTGTTGAAAAATACGAGCGACAAAATCAGTCAACTCTTGCTTTTGTAGTTTGCCATTACGGTCGGTATATTCTACTTCAATCTTTTGAGATCTGGGAACTCGTCCCCTGATCCCCGGAATACACAAACAACCTTCCCATCCTTTGACCATCTCTGTTGAATGAGCTGTGATTTTGGGATTAATCATGGCAGTGGGTTCCATTTCTGGAGCGTTGGGATACCTGGGATTAGGACGGGAAGCAACAATAAATAAACGCAAGGACTCTGCAACTTGAGGTGCAGCGATGCCAACACCATTAGCCTTAGCAACTGTTGCTGTTAAGTCGTCAATGAGTTTTTGAATACGTTCATCTTTGATATTTTCTACCAGGTTGGCTTTTTGACGCAGGATTGGATCGCCTAATTGAATAATTGGTAGTAGTTCACCCATAACAAACCCATAACAATAAGAAAATTTTTCAACAAATTTGTTTATAAATTTTATTTATGAAATACAAAATATGAATCAGAAATCATTTTCAATTCATAATTTATACTTCATAACCTATCATTTAGCTTCTACGTTGAACAGGCAATGGTGCGGGTCTAACCGCTATTTGTGTAGTTCGCCCATTACGTAGCACTTGCAATGCCAGAGGGTTCCCTATTTTACTATTCTCCACTATTTTTTGCACTTCTTCTATTTTAGTGACTGGCTGGTTACTAATGCTTTGAATAATATCGCCTTGTTTGAGTCCAGCCGCCTCTGCTGGAGAACGGGGTACAATATCAACTAACAAAACCCCCTTATCTGCTGCTAAATTAATCCCTTTAGAACTAGCTTTTTCCCTAATCTCTGGCGTCAAAGTGACCATTTGAATACCTAAATAAGGATGATCAACCCTGCCTTTTGCTATTAATTCTTGAGCAATCCGCTGCGCCGTGCTGATGGGAATCGCAAATCCTAACCCTTGAGCACCGCGAATGATGGCAGTATTCATACCGATAACATCTCCACGTGCATTCAGAAGTGGTCCTCCAGAGTTACCAGGGTTAATAGCTGCATCGGTTTGAATGTAATCAACGCGTTTATCAGTTGCACCAATGTCACTGCTCGAACGACCTGTGGCGCTGACAATTCCAGATGTCACAGTATAATCTAAACCAAGAGGGTTCCCAATAGCAATGACTGCTTCGCCTGGTTGCAAGACCTCAGAGTTTCCCAAAGAAACAGTGGGTAAGTTATTTGCCTCTATTTTAATTACAGCAACATCTGTAACGGGGTCTTCACCGAGTACACGTCCGTCAAAAGAGCGACCATCTTTCAGCTTCACTGTCACTGTTTCAGCACCATTGACGACATGAGAATTGGTTAAAATTTGACCTGCAGAGTTAATAATGAACCCAGAACCGCTACCCCTTTCCACTCGTTCTCTAGGTTGTGAGCCAAAAAAGCGCCGAAAAACCGGATCGTCAAACTCTTCTGGTATCTGAGAAACCACTGTTTTATTCGTATCAATGCGAACAACAGCAGGTCCTACTTTTTGTACAACTCCAACAACAAAGTTAGGATTATTGGACGTTGAGGCAGTTGAGGCAATTGGTACAATATTTGGGGAAGAAGTATCAGCTGTCTTTTCAACTGGCGTTTGAGGCTGAGCATTTGATTTTCCTGCATCAAGTGTCCCTGTGGGTATGGAACAACCTCCAATAGACATGATTGATACACTACTGAGCAGCATGACCAGGATATGATTGGTTGACCACCTTTGGGGCAAACGCCCTTTCAATGACGCGCAAACGGCGAGATATAACCACGTGGTTGAGGAGGACGCGGAGAAATCTTTTGTCCCCCTGTCCTCTTTTCTGGCTTCTGTCTGTTTTCTTGTCGGCTGAAAGTCATAGTCTGTCGTCTTCATCTGTATTTACTTCTCCGTATGAATCAGTCAGTGGTAGAATCTTGGCTACCGGGGGAGTCCAAGAATGATTAC
>CP019637.1 GCA_002163975.1 Nostocales cyanobacterium HT-58-2
ATCAATGCTTATTGGGATATTAAATAGAAAGGGTGGGTGTGGAAAATCAACGACCGCAGTCCATCTCGCCTACTGGTTAGCTCAGAGAAAGCATAATGTAGTGGTTATTGACTCGGATGGACAGACAAGTTCTAGTCAATGGCTAGAAAAACTTAACCTGCCTTCTTTAGTTGTTAGTGATCCAGATGATCTGTTTGACCAAATCACGCAATTAAGTGAGCAGTACGATTCAGTTATCGTGGATTCTCCAGCTGTTCTTGGCGAAACAGCTAAAGCAGTTTTGTTAAGTGTAGATCTAGCTTTAGTGCCAGTACAACCATCGAATTTGGATCTACTCGCGACCAAAGATATTGTCCGTTTGGTCAATCAAGCTCAGAAAATCCGTAAGGGACCCCCTCTAGCAGCGATGTTTTTAAGCCGTGCTTCCAAGGGTACTGTATTATTGAGGGAAGCCCAAGAGGTTTTAGCCCAAACTCAAGGATTAGCGTTATTGAAGCAAGTGATTTATCAGCGGCAGGTCATTGCTGATGCACCAGGACAATCAGTTAGTGTTTTTAATATGTCTGGTGATGCGGCATCTCAAGCTGCAAGAGATTATGAGCAGCTTTTTGAGGAGGCATTAAGTTATGCCAAGGCGTAATAGCTTGAAAGATGATTGGAAATTCGATGCAGAATTATCCAATGTTCGTGAAATACCTATTGACTCAATTATTCTTCCATCAAAACAACCTCGTCGCTATTTTGACCCGCAGAAGCTCCAACAATTGAAGGAGTCAATTAGCACCCATGGAATTTTAGAACCGCTACTAGTTCGTCCTTTAGGAAAAGTTGGTCAGTATGAATTAGTGGCAGGAGAGCGACGTTATAAGGCTGCAAAGGAAGCTAGCTTAACATCAGTTCCTGTCACTGTAAGAGAGCTAACTGATGAGGAAGCAGTTCAGTTGGCGCTTGTTGAGAATCTACAGCGTGAGGACCTCAATCCTGTAGAGGAAACAGAAGGAATCCTTCAGTTATTAAGTCTTAGACTCAAAATTGATGTAGCAGACGTTCCTCCAATTCTTTACCGGATGCGCAATGAAGTGGTTGGGAATATTAATCAAAACGTTTTGATTAGTTCCGAAGCCCAAAAAATTCAAGCAGTTTTTTCGGAGCTAGGCTCTATTTCTTGGGAGTCTTTCGTAACGACTAGGCTAACCTTACTCAATTTACCAAGTGAGATCCTTGAAGCGCTGCGCAGTGGCAGAATTGCTTATACCAAAGCTCAAGCCATTTCTCGGGTCAAAGATGAAGCTCAAAGAAAAGCATTACTAGAAGAAGCAATAACTCAAAACTTATCTCTCGCTCAAATCCGGGAGCAGAGCAAAGCTGCTCGTCTCCCTAAGGAAGAACCTCAATCACTAAAGCAGCGTATGCAACAGATGACTCATCGGTTTCAAAAAGCAAAAGCCTGGGATGACCCCAAAAAACAAAAACGTTTAGAAAAGTTGTTGATGCAGATGGAAGCTATACTGATTGAAGATTAATTAGTCCCATTTTTCTCCACTCTCGAAAGTAACGAATTTTTGTCAATCAACGAAAATGCCCAAATGTGTAATTCTGCATGAATTCTGAGCTTTAACAATAAGCTAACTAAAGATTTTCTTCATTAATTGCGTAATTTAGAACAAAAACCATGTGGTAATAATAAAATATGATACCGCGCTTAAGAGGTAGTAGATGGAGCTATTAACTGCTGGTGCGCTCGCTGTTGGTACTATAGTTGCCACTAAAGTCTTAGAAAAAACAACCGAAAAGGGAACAGAAATTTTATTGGATAAAGCTGGTAAGTTCTTAGTTACCCTGAAAAAACACTCTCCCCATACTGTAGTTGCGATTGAAAAAGCACCCCAAGAACCACTCGATTACGGCAAAGCTGTACTGGAAGTAGAATCTGCGGCTAAGGCTAATCCTGAAGTGGCTGAAGCTGCACAGGAATTGGCAACAGCAGCAGAAACTAATCCGCCAGCAAACTTGGCTGAAGTTTTGAGGGAGATAAAAGAAGCTGTGGAGAAATCTCAAAAATCATATCCTTCAACTTTTATCCAAAACATTGAAAAAGCTATTAATGGGGCTCAAACACAAAATATTGATCAAAGAGGCAGTACTTTCAATATTTGACTGGAGTCGCCCGAACGGGAACGGGTAAAGTTAAATCCCCAACAAGCACCACCCCTGCCAACTTATTATGTAGACCGACCGGAGTACAGACAGGATTTAAAGACTCGCCTGCTCACGGAGTCATCAAATACTAAAACTTTAGTCATCACTGCTATTCACGGCTTAGGTTCTGTCGGCAAATCAACCTTAGCTGCTGCAATAGCACATGACAAAGAAATACAAACTCACTTTTGTGACGGTATCCTCTGGGCAACATTAGGTCAGCAGCCTAATCTTCTATCCCTTCTTAGTGGCTGGGTACAGGCATTGGGGGACTACAACTTTAAAGCCACTAGTGTGGAAGCTACCACCACTCAACTGCGTACACTGCTATATGACAAAGCTGTGCTGCTAGTAGTAGACGATGCTTGGAATCCAGAGGATGCACAAGCGTTTAATGTTGGTGGACCGCGTTGTCAAGTTTTGGTAACAACCCGCGAAGCAGGAATCGCCCAAGTTCTCCGAGCCAGCACATATTCTCTGGATGTGATGCAGCCATCCCAAGCGATGGAACTGCTGACTAAGAAATTAGGACGTAACCTCACTGATACAGAAACTCAGTCAGCTGAAGTTTTAGCAAAAGAACTTGGTTACTTGCCATTGGCATTGGAACTAGCAGCTGCCCAAGTTGCTAGTGGTATTTCTTGGACAGTTCTTGTGCAAGATATGCAGAAAGAGGTAGCTCGCTTAAGAACAATCGATGATAAAGCAGCCAGAGATGTTAATGATGAAGCAAGCTTAAAAAGACTCAGTTTAACTGCTTCATTAAATTTGAGCATACAGCGATTATCGAAGGAAACGCAAGAATATTTCATCTGGCTGGGAACATTACCGGAAGATGTAACTATTACTCAGCAAATGGCTGTAACGCTGTGGGATATGGATGACGAGCGGGATGGAGCAGATGAGTTGGGCTACTTATACTCTAAAGCACTGTTATTGTCTGGTGTCCCTTTGGTAGATGGAACACCTACCTATCGTTTACATGACTTATTCCATGATTTAGCACGCAATCTATTAACTTCTCCTCCAATACCTAAGCGTCGAGGTGATTTACCAGGGCTAGGTATAACTCTTGCTCATGCTCACGCTACTTTCTTGGAGAAATATCGAAAAAAAACCCAAGATGGTTTGTGGCATACCCTCCCATCGGACGGTTATATCCATCAGCATCTCGTTTGGCATTTGGAAGAAGCTAAAAAGGTAGAAGAGATTCACGAATTATTGCAGGAAGAGTCAAAAACAGGAGGCAACGGTTGGTATGAAGCTTGCGATCGCTTGGGACAAACTGCCAACTTTGTAACTGATGTTGCTCATGCTTGGCAATTGGCAGAAAACTCCTGGACTAAAACAACCCTGCCTCAAATTATTGGGTTGCAGTGTCGCTATGCTTTGATTATTACATCCCTTAATAGTCTGACTGCTAATTTACCAGTAGAACTGTTGATTGCGTTAGTTCAAAAAAATGTGTGGACGCCGGAGCAAGGACTCGCTTACGTGCTACAAAGCTCAAATCCAGCACAGAAAGCAAACTTGCTGAAAGAGCTAGCCAATCATTTGCCACCAAACCTAAAAGAATTAGCACTCTCACAAGCACTGGCTGCCGCAAAACAGATTCAGTCTGAGTATTATCGCACCGATGCCCTAAGCGCCTTAGCGGACAAACTGCCACCAGAATTGTTAAGCGATGCACTGGCTGCTGCAAAACAGATTCAGGATGAGTATTATCGCGCCTATGCCCTAAGTGCCTTAGCGGACAAACTGCCAGAGGTGTTACCAGATGCACTGGCTGCCGCTAAACAGATTCAGGATGAGTATAATCGCGCCGATGCCCTAAGTGCCTTAGCGGACAAACTACCTGAATTGTTAAGCGATGCACTGGCTGCCGCTAAACAGATTCAGGATGAGTCAGATCGCGCCAAAGCCCTAAGTGCCTTAGCGGACAAACTGCCACCAGAATTGTTAAGCGATGCACTGGCTGCCGCTAAACAGATTCAGGTTGAGTATTCTCGCGACGAGGCCCTAAGTGCCTTAGCGGACAAACTGCCACCAGAATTGTTAAGCGATGCACTGGCTGCCGCTAAACAGATTCAGTCTGAGTATTATCGCGCCAATGCCCTAAGTGCCTTAGCGGACAAACTGCCACCAGAATTGTTAAGCGATGCACTGGCTGCCGCTAAACAGATTCAGGATGAGTCAGATCGCGCCAAAGCCCTAAGTGCCTTAGCGGACAAACTACCTGAATTGTTAAGCGATGCACTGGCTGCCGCTAAACAGATTCAGGATGAGTCAGATCGCGCCAAAGCCCTAAGTGCCTTAGCGGACAAACTACCTGAATTGTTAAGCGATGCACTGGCTGCCGCTAAACTGATTCAGGATGAGTCTAATCGCGCCAATGCCCTAAGTGCCTTAGCGGACAAACTACCTGAATTGTTAAGCGATGCACTGGCTGCCGCTAAACTGATTCAGGTTGAGTCAGAGCGCGCCAAAGCCCTAAGTGCCTTAGCGGACAAACTGCACCAGAATTGTTAAGCGATGCACTGGCTGCCACCAAACTGATTCAGGATGAGTCAGAGCGCGCCTATGCCCTAAGTGCCTTAGCGGACAAACTGCCACCAGAATTGTTAAGCGATGCACTGGCTGCCACCAAACAAATTCAGGATGAGTCAGAGCGCGCCAAAGCCCTAAGTGCCTTAGCGGACAAACTACCACCGAGAATTGTTAAGCGATGCACTGGCTGCCACCAAACAAATTCAGGTCTGAGTATAATCGCGCCAAAGCCCTAAGTGCCTTAACGGACAAACTACCAGGAATTGTTACCAGATGCACTGGCTGCCGCTAAACAGATTCAGTCTGAGTATTATCGCGCCAATGCCCTAAGTGCCTTAGCGGACAAACTGCCAGAGGTGTTAAGCGATGCACTGGCTGCCGCTAAACTGATTCAGTCGAGTATAATCGCGCCAATGCCCTAAGTGCCTTAGCGGACAAACTGACCAGAGGTGTTAAGCGATGCACTGGCTGCCGCTAAACTGATTCAGGTGAGTCAACGCGCCTATGCCCTAAGTGCCTTAGCGGACAAACTGCCACCAGAATTGTTAAGCGATGCACTGGCTGCCGCTAAACTGATTCAGGTTGAGTCAGAGCGCGCCTATGCCCTAAGTGCCTTAGCGGACAAACTGCCACCAGAATTGTTAAGCGATGCACTGGCTGCCGCTAAACTGATTCAGCCTGAGTCAGAGCGCGCCAGAAGCCCTAAGTGCCTTAGCGGACAAACTGCCACCAGAATTGTTAAGCGATGCACTGGCTGCCGCCAAACAGATTCAGAATGAGTATTATCGCGCCATGCCCTAAGTGCCTTAGCGGACAAACTACCAGAGGTGTTACCAGATGCACTGGCTGCCGCCAAACAGATTCAGTCTGAGTATTATCGCGCCAATGCCCTAAGTGCTTTAGCGGACAAACTACCAGAGGTGTTACCAGATGCACTGGCTGCCGCTAAACAGATTCAGGATGAGTATTATCGCGCCGATGCCCTAAGTGCCTTAGCGGACAAACTACCAGAGGTGTTACCAGATGCACTGGCTGCCGCTAAACAGATTCAGTTGAGTATATCGCGCCAAAGCCCTAAGTGCCTTAGCGGACAAACTGCCACCAGAATTGTTAAGCGATGCACTGGCTGCCGCTAAACAGATTCAGGATGAGTCAGAGCGCGCCAAAGCCTTAAGTGCCTTAGCGGACAAACTGCCACCAGAATTGTTAAGCGATGCACTGGCTGCCGCTAAACAGATTCAGGATGAGTCTAATCGCGCCAATGCCCTAAGTGCCTTAGCGGACAAACTACCAGAATTGTTAAGCGATGCACTGGCTACCGCTAAACAGATTCAGCATGAGTATTATCGCGCCAAAGCCCTAAGTGCCTTAGCGAACAAACTGCCACCAGAATTGTTAAGCGATGCACTGGCTGCCGCTAAACAGATTCAGGATGAGTATAATCGCGCCAATGCCCTAAGTGCCTTAGCTATCCCTTTATCAACAATGCCAACAGATCTGCTTTTTTCATGCTGGAAACAGACACTTGACGAGTCATCTCTTCGTACTCGTCAAAATTTACTGACAGACATAGAAAAGCTAGTTCCAGTTATTTTTGCATTAGGTAGTGATGCAGCAATAGCATCCGTTAATTGTGCTATTCAGAAAGTGGCACAATGGTGGCACTAAAGAAAAACAACTTTGTTGATGAGGACATTCTACAAAAGAGCCAAAAGTTGTAATTGATGCCTCAAAGTATTCATTTGTTGTAGCTATCAAAAATTGCAAAACATTGTTATACAGTAGAAAAATGAATGACCAAAAGAAAAGTGATTTCCTTGCTGCCTATGCTGGTTTTTCTGTTGGAGAAAAGGTTAAGTATTTAGTTGAATCAGAAACTACCAAGACTGGGGTTGAGTGTGGAGGCAAACGATTGGGGAAGCTGGCGACTATAACTAACATCTATTGTCACCCATTGAGTCAAAAGTCTGTTGTTTTTATTCTTACTTTTGAAGATGAATCACTACCAGAAGCACTCAGAACTCAGCCTGTAACTTTCCCTCAAAATTCAGGTTGGTTTGAGAAATACATGGATGATTTCTAAGTGCATTTGCATCTGTGTTAGGGAAGAGGTAGTGGAAAATCTGTACACTACAGGTTGGGTCTTTTAGTACCACAGGGGGTATAAAATAAATCCAACGATAAACCAGTAAAATGAAATCAGAAACACGAAATGCTTTGTTAAAAGCTTACTCGCAACTAGAGCAAATCGTATCAGACTTATATGATGCAGCAGATGCCGCTGTAGAAATGGGAGATTTTGAGGACGCTAGCTTACTCCAAACTAGAGCGGATATACTTTATGAACAAATGGAAAATTTAGATTTTGTCATTTCAGAGCTAGAGGAATGAGATGGAAGAACTCAAAATTAAAATCAAAGAGTTAAGCCGTCAAGCAGCAGCGTTAAGCCGTCAAGCCGTAGAAACTTCTAAGGTCAACCGCAAACAAGGACTTGATTTAATGCGGCAAGCTAGAGACGCTAGTAAGCAATGTCAAGCACTCATTCAAGAGTTGAAGCGTCAACAAGTTGCATAGTTACTATTCCCCTACATTGTTCAAAAATCCAAAGCAGAGATCGCGTTTTGCTTCTGCTTTTCGGTTACGCCTAAATAACGCTCTAAAGCTGCCAAAGTCCGATGTCCCGATATCTCCTGAATGTGGCGTAACGGTATCCCAGCATCGCTCATCCTGGTTAATGCAGTCCTCCTGAAACTGTGCGTACTCACCCCCTCAATGCCCAGCCGCACACAGGTATCTCTAAGGATTTTGTCAGCACTCACCTTATGAATATGCCCCAACCCGTGCCGACCAGGAAACAAGAACTCCTTGCGGCGGTTGGGGTTGTACTCTTCTAAATACTGCTTGAGCTTCGGATGCACTCGAATTTCCCTGGTGTCCCGCTTGCCCTTGGTGTTGACGCTGCGTAACACCAACACCCCTCTAACACCATTGCTGCCAAACACGTCATTTACCGCCAAAGTGCAGGCTTCGTTAATCCGGCAAGCAGCATAAAGACACACACCGAACAATGCCCGATCACGCGGGTTGACAAAGCCCTCGCTAAATAGGAGATTAATTTGGTCGGGGCTGAGGATTTCTGCCCTGCCGAATCTGTTTATTTTCATAGGCTCTAGCCTACATTATCTAAGGACAGAAATACAATGTAAGTGAGCAAAAAGCTTAATATGTCGTTCGCGAGTCCAAGCGATTAACCAAGACTTATCAATCAGTACGACAGCACGACCGCTACAACCCGCATTCTAACGTTGGCTGATAAAACCTGCTTATGCGAAGAACGCGATGACCACTTGCAGGTATGATCTTCACCAATTAATACTAAGTTATCTACACTGCTGCGAAATCGCTCCAAAAACATCATAGTCAGGCAAAATTTTTCTACCTAAAACTAAGTGTAGCCATTATTATCCTGAAAGGTTAAAACAGATTAAGCAGTTTTTATACATCTGTTATGGCTGAACCAACACTACAACAGATATTTGGCGAGCACGCCACGCAGACAGCAACGACTTTAACCATCGCAAAATCAGATCTCGCCATCACTGGGTTAACAGCATCTGCAACAAATACGGCGGAAAGTTTGATGAGCGCAATCATCCTTTTAGCCTCCAAGTATCTCAATGAGGAGAATCAGCAAACCAATGCAGATATCCAAATCACCATTGCGCCTGGTTTTGACACTTTGGTAAATCGAAATAATCAAACTTACCGCCAGCGCTCTTACACTGTCGAATTCCAGAAAGTTGATACGACTTCCACTATTGACCCCAACGACTACTAGAATTTATGGCAATTGCAACACGAAGTGATAGTAGTCTAGCGGCTAACTTCACACAAGTATCTTTGATAGATGCTATAAAGCAAGGATTCATTAATGCAGGGTTCTCTAATCCTGTAGATGAGTTTACCAGTGGGAGTGATAAAAATCTGGTTTACAGTCAAACTGTAGATAGTAGTAAAAAATACGGCTCCAACTTTCTTAAAATTAGGCTCACGACTGGTTTTACAATTTATCAACAGATTTTCACGGCTTGGAATTCTTCAAATCATTCAGGCGAGAACGGTAGCAATGAGTATGGTTACTACTATGGTTTTGACTCCAGAACCCCTTTAACTATTGTTAGTTTGAATGGAGGAAATGAATATAAATTTCTTTGCTTATCTCAAGGAAGTGCATTTTGGTTATTGGGAATATTGATACCAGAGAAGCGTCCAAGCTGGTGGGATTTGAACTCATTTAGCTATGGCTTTATTCCTGTTAATCTTTATTTAAACGAATGGAGGAGTAGCAATGTGAATCCCTACTCGAATTCCACTTATTCTGTCAGCTTATCATATGGACAACTCACTAATCCTAATCCACAAACAAATAAGCGGGACATCATGACAGGGCTTTTGTTTTATACACAAAGTAATTGTGGAATAGCCTGTAAAACTTCTGATGAATTAGTCATGTGTTCCGCCAATGGAATTGCACGATATGAATTAATTCAGGCAAGTGGAATGCAATATTTAGTGGTGAATCCCGGTGCAGGAGGGCTAGCAGTTAGAATCTCATGATAGATGCTCAAATTACTGCTAATAGTGATTTTGCCATAGGTCAAATCATCGGAGGTGGAATACTAATTGATTCTACCTCTTTCATCAATGGTGGTTTACTCAGTGAGGCGTTATCAATAACATCTATTAACACTCAAACTGGGTTATTAGTTGCTAATGGTGTTCTTATAAATTCGTTAAGTGACACTCAAACTGGGTTATTAGTCGCTAATGGTATTGTTACAGCTTCACCATTACTAACTTCTGGCTCCATCATCATTAACGGTTATATTACTCCCAACTCAAATTATCAAAATTCTCTTTTAGCAATACAAGCTTGCTTTGGAATCAATGTCTCACAAAACGCTGATTTCCTTATTATTCAAAAAGCAGACTTACCAGACTTAATCCCAAATTTCAATAATCGAGGTGAGCAACTTTTCGCTGCTATTTTCTTACAAATGCTAAAGAATTATGAGCTTTCTTCCATGACAGACAGATTTCACATCTTTCACTGGAAGTCTTATTTTGAAAATGGTTACGTGAAACATTTACTTGTTGTTCAAGAGTTGCAAACTATTGGAGATAAGACATGAACTATTGTCAAGGACAAAAACAAGCTGCTGTGAGATGGAGTTTTTTGAATAAAAAAGAACAATTTTTTGTGGCTCAATCAAATCAACTTCCTCTCAATGTCTCCACTCAAATTAAAGAAGATGTTTTTCGCTTTTCTCAAAGATTTTATAAAAATTTCCCCGGTATGGAATTGACGACATATAACTTTACAGTAGAAGCACCTCCCTTCATTCCAAAAGGATTAAAAACTCCTCCCAATATTTATTTATTATCTGGGACGTGGGATGACCACGGCAGTATCGGTGATTATGACACTGGGCATGGTTATGTAAAAAGTTATAGCGGGGAATTAAAAGTTGGTACTGGATATTCAATTAGTGGAACTGCGACAAATGAAGTGAGGGGTGGTTTCTATGTTGATTTATTGTTGCAATGGAGGTGTGAAGGATGTGAAATCACCATTACTTCATCTCAATCTGGTCAAAAGTTATTAGTCGATTCTGGAGCCTGTCCAGTCCATTTTCATGTCTCTTGCAATGATAATTGTCCATCTGGTTATATTCGCTGTGAGACTTCTCAATATCCTGGATATTGTTGTGTTCCTTGTCATGAAATCAAATCTAGTCTAGCTGCTGCTACTAATGCTATTAGGAGATTAAATCATGGCTGATTGCTGTGCAGAACTAAGAGCAGAATTAAGAGCGCTACGGGCGGAAATTGCTAAGCTCAAAAGAGTTGATGAAGAAGCAATTATTAAAAAAGCCGTCAGACGTAGCGAAGCAAGTATTATTCCTCAAATTCCTGGAATTACTAATCCCTTAATTTTTACTGCTATCAATCCATTTAACATCCGCTTGGGCAAGGCAGAGAAATTATCAGGGCAAGCATTGGAGAAAGCACGGGCTTCACTTGAAAGAGCATATGCTGCTAGCAATACTGCTAGCAGTGCGGCTGCTACTGCTAGTAATGCACTTGGGAAAGCTGGTGCAGCCATAGCAAGAATTGCATCCCTAGCAGCTGCCATTGCTGGACTAGCTGCGGCAATCGCCACTTTTAAAGTTCTGGGTGCAAGACTCGACGCTACTGAAAGACGTGTAGATTCTATTGATAATGGCTTATCTAAATTGCTGACTTTGATTACACCCATCAAATCAATAGCCCAAAGAGCAGATAAAAATGCATCAAGAGCACTTGAAGAAGCAGATAAAGCTTCCCGCACCGCTAACTCTGCAATCTATAAAGCCAACTCTGCATCATATACCGCTAAAGATGCACAACTGACAGCTGCCAACGCTTATAGCAAAGCCAATGAGGCTCTTTATGAAACACGAGCGGGTCGAGCTAAGCTTGAAAACCAAATTGCAACGCTTGATAAAGAAGTCAATGACACAACTTATACAGCTAATCGGGCTAATACCAAAGCAGAAGAGGCACTAAAAAGAGCATTTATTCCAGGACCGGCAGGACCTCAGGGGATACCCGGACCTCAAGGCATTCCTGGGAAAAATGGTGAGCGTGGTCCTCAGGGTGTTCCTGGACTTCAAGGTTTACCTGGCAAAGATGGTGAACGTGGATTACAAGGTATTCCCGGACTGCCAGGACCTCAAGGCACTCCTGGGAAAAATGGTGAACGCGGTCCTCAGGGGATTCCTGGACTAATGGGATTGCAAGGTATTCCAGGGAAAAATGGCAGAGATGGCAGAGACGGTAAAGACGGTAAGGATGCACAGATGGACTCAGAGACCAAGAAAATGCTTGATGAGATTAACCGCAAAGTCAGCATGATTCCCCCAATGATTGCAGCTAAACGAGACCCACTCACCTTTGAGGAAACTGTGCAAGCAACCAACACGGGCGTTTGTCGCTCCACTCAACCTGGTGGCTGCATGAACAAAGCTTTTAATGATGTGGGTAATGATGTCAAAGCCAATGCCAACACTAATACTGGCAATCTTTTGAATGCAATTAATCTTGGAGCTAATACCGAACAATTAAACTTACTTAAAGGTATTGATAATAAACTCGGTCCACAATTAGCTAACGGTGGGATTTCTGGATTCTTACAAGGCTTTTTAGAACGGTTTAATAAAGTTGCTAATTGGCTCCATTTGGACCGTGTGCTAAACATTCTTATCTGGTGGCAGACATTGCATAATGCTTATATGTTATCTAATAATTTGGGACAAACATTAACGAGTGCATTTAGTAATGTACTAGCCGCAATTGGCATAAAGGACGCTGAAGGAAATCCTTTAGATTTTACCGCCATAATTGGAACAACCTTTGATAATTTCGCGAAAGCTTCTTTAGGTGAAAAGACTTGGGGAGGAATGAAAGCAGAGTGGAAGCGCTATAACCGGATTTACCAAGCAACTGCTAATTTACTCAATTCGATTCAATCAATTGGATACTCAATTCTGAGCGCTTTAGAAGTTGTTGGAAGTTGGGTAGCATCTATCGGTAATGCCCTTCGGAAGTGGGGTGAGGTGGGAGAATCTGCCTACCGTTGGATGAATCCCACTCCCAATTTTCAAAACAAGTTTTTTACGGCTTTAGAGAATACAAGTAATGTTGTGAGTCAAATAGACTCTGTTGCCTCTGAAGTTTTATCTGTGCAAGAAACAGTCAGACAGATTGGTGAACAGAGTAAGCAGGTGCAAGATTCTTTGGGACAAAACGAGAATTCTAAACAATCTCAACAAGTTCCAGAAGCACAAAAAATTAAACAGCAAGTGGCAGCTTCTAAAGCTATTAGTAAAGGTCATAACCTATTTGAAACTGATAAGGATGGTGATGAATAATGCCTTTACCAGATGGATTTGATGAGTGGGAACATTTACAAGACCAAGTGAGACTTGCACACAATCAAGCTGTGCAAACATACTTCAAAAATCAACCAGATGATGATATCAGCACTCCAAAAAGAAGTCTCAAACACGCTTGTCTCATCAAAGATTCAGACACTGCAACTATGACTATGATGCGGCTATGGTTATTTGAAGTGACGTGTGGTCATGCTGCATCTATGCAAACACCTATATATGGTATTCCGGTACAAGAATTTCAATCCCAAGTAGAATATAAACCTCAAATTAAATTATTCTTTCTTGAACCTTATGATAGTGAGGCATATGTTAATAAAATTCCCCGCGCTCAAGGTGAAATCACTTTCCGATTAATGCACAAATCAAGCGAAAACATTAATAGAAGTGATGCAGAGCGAATTGCTAATAGGATTAAACAAGTTTTTGCCACCCCTCCTTTTACCTGGGAGAAAGGTTGGTACAAAGCAACCTACCTTGATAAAGAAAGAGGTTATGATTTACGGCTTTTAGTCAAGAGTAGAGCAGAGGGAGAAAGAGTTATACGTCATGTCCTTGAGATTCAAGAGCATTCGTTTGACCGCGACTATTTCCAATTTGTTGAGCATGAGCGGAGTTATCCTGTTAATCCAGGCACTCATCGTGTGTATGGTCGAATGGTCAGGAAGCCCATCAAACGCCGCCGCGTAGACGTGAAATTTAAGTATGCACAGCTATTTGTTTGGGGAATGCCTCACCCAATTAATTTAGTTGTAGTAGGTAGTCATAGAGCCAAAAGTGTGATTGAACGTGTTTAAGAGGATTTGTGACAAAAATTAGTTAGACAAGTTAACTTATCCAACTACGAAAAATGGCAAAAAACCTCTGCTAGAACTGAGTCAAACAGATTCAGGTCAATTTAGTCATGGGCAGAGAAAAAACAGTTCGCCAAATTGAAGAGCAACTCAAATACGCCAAAAATAAAGCCGCGTACAAAACCCCTCTAAGAGAGGAAGGCGCTCCTACTAGACGCTCTCCCAAAAGTCCTTATGCTTATAAGCCTATGCAGATTGCTGTTGGCGATGCTGCTAAAAGATATCTTGTACAGGCGTCTAAAGAGGCTGTTGAGTTCTTTGGGCAAGCTAATCTGCATTTAGTAGATCCTGGAGCACAAGAACCCCTACCTAGAGGCGCTAAACCCGCTAAGGTCAAAGCCACTGTTGCTGATGGCTCTCCCACTCTAGTGAGGGCAGTAGCCAGCAAACGTCCTTACATCCGTTATACCAGGGGTGAGCGTGGTAGCCGCGTCCAAAGCACTTTTAGCGCTCCAATTTCGATTCAATCAGTCGCTGCTTTAGATGATGAAGTCAGAGCTGTGTTTGCAGCAGTGAAGGGGAAATTGGGCGGTTCTTATGGGCGTGTGTCTTTTGAACCAGAAAGATTTGTACTCACTGGTAGTGGCTGATGAGTGATTTTCTCTCTCGCTTGGAACAAGAAAATCAAGTGATTTGGTATCCCAACCAGTCCGAAACTGAGTTTCTAGAAGAAGTCACCAGAATGCTAGCGGTTGTCAGAATGCAGGAAGATTTCTTGAGAGGTTCGTTAGATGCTGATGTTCTTCTCGACTTCTTAGATGAGCAAGAGTTTGATGTTTACAAACTGTCTGATGATTGCTTTAACCCATGTTAAATGTCAATTTGACTCAGCTTGGTTCATGGGAACTGACTTACTTTCAGAAACTGCAATCACCAAGTGGAAACACTTCTATTGAATCGGTTGAACTGCCTTATCTGACAGATTGCCATATCTTTTTGGTTGGTGCAACTTCTTTAAGAGCTAAGCCGACTTGGTACAGGGCCGGATGGTTGCATCAACAAATCAATGGAGTGGCGGTGGATGACACTGTTGTTTTTGAGGGTTTGGAACGTATCCCTACAACGACTGTTGCTGCTACTCAGCGTGTCATCCCTCTTAACTCTATGCAACTTGTCATCTTCCCCCATTTGACCAGTGCGGCTCAATTACGATTTGAGCCTGTGCGTTGGTTGAGGGAATTAACGCTTGGTGTTTGGGAGTACCGAGGTGTCCAGAGCGATTCTACAGAGGAGCTACTGCAAACAGTACGCACAAAACTGGAAACTATTGAATTCAAAATTGACCAACTATGACACTGACTTTTACGAGATTGGGTGAGATACTGCCAGCGGGAGTGGTTGAGTATGTGGGAAATAATCAAGTTAAGTTTAATTTCTCTCAGTTGAGTCATAATCCACTGAGTTTGGATTCTTCTTTTGTAGAAGGTATAGTTAAACTGTTGCAAGGATTGGCAGAACTTACAGATGAGATAAATCAGGAACGAGCTAGTCAAAATCCGCCACTAGAACCGATTGAGTTTGCGACTGCTGAATTAACGGGCACTCCTGGACGACCTGTGTATAAATTTGTTATACAAGTAGCAGTCAATACTCAGGCTTTTGCAGATAACTTAGTTGACCCTACTGCTAATTAATACAAGTTTGCTTCTCCTGAACCTATCAGCATAGGAGAACATTGAGCAGTCTCATAAACTGCTCTTTTCTATTTATTGAAATAACTAAAGTTTAGTAATCAAGCAGCGAGTGCTAAACTTCGTATTCGTTCCCTCTGTTCTTTGGGCAAACTATGCCAAACCCACCCCTGAAACTCCTCACTCCAAACAGAGAGCAGATCTGCAAACATCTCCCAGTCTTCACACAATTCCACCAGTTCCACATTGCCCTGTAAGGTTTCTAGCTCTAAGGGGGGTAGGTCAATTAGAGGTGGGGGAGTATATTTACTGTTTTCAATAGCTTCTAGGACATCACTTGGAGTTGGCGCAATCATCCAATCTTCATCAAGTCCGTCCCAAACGTCACAGTGTGCGCTTATAGATATACTATTACGAGCAGTGTGTGACGGCTGAGCGCCTGTTATTTTCTCGGTATAACGCCGATGGATAGCTTGGTAAACTTCATGGTAAATACTCCATGATTCAGCAAGCACCTCAACATCAACTTTGTAAACGCGTATTCGCTCATCAGTCCCGTTTCCTTTACGCTGCTGATGACCACGGACTGGGTAGCCAGCTTTTTCTAAACAGCGACGTAGGAGATAGCAGGGGTCACTGTTATTGTCAACGCTGATGTTCAAAGCCAGTTTGACAAGCTTAGAATGCTTAATTGCTCGTTGTTTGAATTCAACAAGCCAATCTGTGTCCTTATGCCATTCTTTGCCACTCTTGGCGATTTTAGGAATATCTAAGGCAATGAGCGCCTTAATTGCTAATGAATTGGTGCGCACATCCCACCAGGCGATATCATTTTTGAGCGCTGCTATCCAGCGATTACAATCCAAGGTCTTTGCTGTTTCGGGATGGTCCAGCAAGTAACGCATCTCTTGACAACTAATCCAATCCCTGTCATTTAAGTAGTAGTCAGCAATAAATTTATCACTGAGGGAAAAACCTGGTAATCTATCTTGAAGAATCGCCTTAGTTGCTTTGTGGCGGTCTTCTAAAGTTGCCTCCATTGAGTTTTGAATCAGCCAAGCTTCATCTATAGAAATGGTTTCTGAGTTGGCGATCGCCTGAGACCACTCTATGATGATTTGCTTACGATGGGGGGAACTGGGACACTTGGTTTCTGGTTTTCCTGGAGCAAGCAAATGGATATTATGCCCACAGCGCTCTAATTCCTCAATGAGATTCTGCCGTAAATTGGCCCGGCTGTAATTCTCCATGGCGATGGTCTCAACCAGTGCTTGCACATGGGGGTCTTTGTATTCACAGCTCTCGTAATCGATAATTTCGTTAAGTTTTTTGAGTAGTTGAAAGTCGTCCTTGATTTCAGGATTATTTGCCAGCATAATTTCAACAACAGTTTCAAAGTTGTGCTCAAACATATGTTTTGCAACAACTTGAGGCAAAGGAGAACGAGAGCCGCCGTTGTCTAGGATGGCATGAGTGACTACAAAAATGTGACGTGGGGCATTTGTGCGTAAGCGTCCCAGCATCTGCTTACAGCTCAGGTGGTTCATGTGGACGAAGTAGCCCCAAACGCTATCAAAGTAATCTTCAATTGTGATATCTAAAGAAGCTTCGCAGGTGGGAGAGTAGATCACATAATCCGGCTTATTTTCCTTTATCCATTTATTTGGGTTTTTGAGGAAAGCGTTAACTTCATCTTTGGTTTTTGGGTCAACTTTTGTAACAGAGTCAACCCGTATCCCCTTGCAATTGGGATTAACCATTTTTAAACTGTCTTCAATTGATTGTCCCCATCTTTGGCTATCAGCAGTCATTAAGAGCTTTTTGCCTTTGACGAAGTGACAAAGCAACTTGACTTCAAAATCAGCACGCTTATTGGGGTATTCTTTGAGGGTGCCATCTGGTAAAGTTTCAACAGCACCCGTGTAAAAGTAACAGTCCCACTCAAAGCGCTGCTTGACGTTTTGAACACAATTAATTTTTTTACCAGGAAGGAGTCTTTGCAGCCATTTAAGAGTCGAGCTTGTTAAATCAGCATCACAGCAGAAAATATATTTAGCTGCTCTGAGGTGGCGCTCAAATTCTTTGAGCCGTTCCCGTCGATTTTTGCGGCAAGTTGCACCCAAAAGCAGAGCATTTTTAATTTTTTCGACCTCCTCTAGAATCAAAACTTCTTTTGGGCGACACTTGGCAATAGATTCAATACAAGCTCCCATCCATCCTTCTTGAGCTTTTCGCCAGCGTGCGGCTTTTTCTTTTTCGCTTCCTTTGAAGGTTTCTAAGTCCCAGAGGTAGTGGATAATATTAGCAACAATTGGCTGATAACAAGTTTGTGTCAGCAGTGAATTTCTAAATGAGATGAGATTGCCTTCTTGAAACTGCTGAATCACTTGTAACATCATAGTGGTTTTGCCACTGCCCATTGCTGCTGAGATGGCATAAACAGCAGGTAGTAGGTTTTTTAACTCTTTCTCATCATCTGTTTTCGGTGCTATTCTATATGACTCTACTGATTTTCCCTGAGCCTGTGGCGTATCAAATATTGATAGCTGTACTGATTCCTCTTCTGGCTGTGGTGGCTGTGGAGTTGGTGTGGGGAAGAATTCTTCAACAAGTAGGTTAACAAATTGGGTATTTTGGATAATTGGGTTCCAAACGCTCAGAGATTTTAAACTTTGTTGAGTTCTCTTGACACGTTCTGGATACTGTGCCAGCCATTGGACTTTCTGATCCGCAAGCTGATAATCATAGGTCTGCTCCCATTCTTCTTGCTCTTGAGCAAGTTTGGTGTAATATATTTGTTCTTCTAAGGTGTTTTGTTGCTCCCATTGCCAGCGATGAAAGAGATATTCGGGTATGACAACACCAGCATCAACTGCCAGTTCTTTGACGATTTCAACAAAGTCTTTGCCCTTGGGTGTACCAGTTCCACCGCGTAACATCCAACGGTACTGAACCGCACCGCCCCCAACGTCTAAAGCTTTATCATGCCAAGCATAGTGTTCACCATCCCACCAGACATGGAATGATTTGCCACTGGCAGAAGCCCGCCAAGGGGGGGCACCTTTGTAAGTATTGCCGTATTCTCTGAAGTTGTGCCCCTCCCAGTTGTAAATTTGTTCAAATGAGAGTCTCGGCAGAATTTCAAAATTCAAAAACTCAACAAGGTTGTTCGCTACACCGCCCTTACATTGGTTTTGCTTTTGGACTTGTGCCCGTTTAATAGATTTTTCTTTATGTTCGGTTTTTTGCTGTTTCTCTTCTGTTAAAAGTTGAATAATAACCTGACAAAGGCACTCAGGCAGAAGAACGACAGGTGTAGTGTCAGGTGAATGAATCCATTTATAAGCACCTGTGCTGGGGTGACGGCTTGGTGGTAGAGCAGATTGACAGCGGTTATAGCGAAATTCTAATAATTCTATTGGTTGCCCTTTTTCATCTCGTGCGGTCTTTAATTCTCCCCATTCGGTGAGTGCTTTGCGGTTAAAATCCTTCAGAAGTGGTCTAAGTTCATCAGGAACTTGGAATAGCATTTGATAGCGACCGGGTTTACCACTGGTCCAAGTCACTGTTTTGGGGATAACACCGACAGTGATCCCTAAAAGTATTTTTTCAGCAGTTTCTCCATCAACGTCAATTGCGAGTAAACCGCCGGACGCCTCACCAGTGCGTACTCCAAACCCGGACCAGTATCGAGTGTAGGGATTGCCCTTACGGCTAACTGCCTTTTCACCATCTAGAATTAACCGGGCAATTTCTTCATGAGGGATAAAATCTTCTGTCTGCCAGCCCGTGCGCATGGGGCGTTTGTCTTGCAGCGGCGTTAATGACCAGTGGGCAGGGATTTTCTTTAAGCCTTCGGCGACTTCATGACCGTTTGACAGGCGTTTGAAGGGGAGCCATTTAGTAACTTTTGTTGGAGAGCCAAAAGCTTGAGCGGGTGATTGGGAATTGGTTGAGGTAGAAGAAGTTTTATTCATGGTGTCAGGGTTTAGAGTTTACCTGACTTCTGAAAACCTCTGGTTTTCTATGATTACCCCTACTCCAAGTGTTAACATTGAATTAATTTATTTTTGTGTTTGTGTAACAGTACTTTTGTTGAGAAGTCTGCTACTGTTAGCAATTGGGCAATAGGTGTGTGTATTTACCCTCGCTCAGGAGCGATGAGCAGTTTGCCAGAGATTAACAGAAGTCTTTTTTTTTTGGAATAACGACTGAAAAGTATTATGCAACGAATTAAGCACCGTATTTGCACTTAATCGGATTTTTGTTTTGAAATTTGATAAAATCTCGTCTGATTTGTCGTTTCTACAGAACCCAGGCAACTCAGCAGTGTTCTGTCTGCATTCAAATCTGTAGCGACTGCTCCACGTCACAGCCCAGCCTTGTCTGTCTGTTGACCTGTAAGAATTCTTACTCTTGTTCCAACGTTCATAAGACTGTGCATAGTTATAAGGAACACATAACATCAATCCTATTTGAAGCGTAAATACCACTGAACAGCAGTGATATTTGTCTACAAATTTATATGATTTTAGTCATTGACGATTTTCAGGTAATCGTTTAAGTTTTTCTCACTCCGTATATTTACGGTGAAAGATTCGGGAAATTTAAAAGCGAGATTGCTTCTTCCAGCTTGCGTTTGGCTTCATAAAAAGCTAGCAATTTTTGTTGCTCTAATCTGTAGGGCGAGGGCATGACCCGTCCTTCACTGGAGGATTTTATTAACGCGACTTGTTCTGCTGTAGGCGTTCCAAGGGCATTATAGGCGGTGAGTAGAGCTTCAATCCCATCCCGCCCTGGATGTTTTAATCCCACACCCCGCTGCATTTGAGTAATCGCTTTGTTAGCGAAGGATAGTAAAGCAGTCGCCCAACCAGATCTCTGTCCTGGGTCATGATGTGCCTTGAGTCCGTAGCGATTGCATAAGGTTACTAGTTGTAGGAGAGTTTTCGTTTCCAGTTCAGTGCGCGTGTACATACGATTAGACTTTTGGTCAAAGTCCATAAATGTTTTTGTTTATAATCAGACTAGTATTGTTAGCAATGTCAGCAATGCTAGTAATGCTAGCATGAGGAAAGCGAAAAATACTAATCTGACTGATAATAGTTGGAAGGTTAGTAGTATGAACAATGTCAGCAGAAAAAATGGTGGTCCTACAAACGGACGTTAGAGAGTCAATCAGAACACGACTGAAGTTGCAAGCCGTTAGACTTGGGACAACAATGAGTTTGCTTGCAGAACAGATTTTAGATGAAGGATTGCAAAAGTTAGAGCGTCAGGAGAACCAAAAATCTAGGGATGCTTCGTAGCGCTCATCTAAAGTTGATATTAGGTTTTGGATTCAAATATGCTGGAAAATTGGTTATGTTGAGGTGGGAACCGGAGGGCGATTGCGCGGAGCGCACGCTTTCAGCGATCGCCAAAAATTGCCCCTCGTTGCTCTAGGTCACGTTTCATCTCCTCTGTATTTAAGGCAAAATTGGTCTAGGCGTACCATTTGAGTCGGTTACTACTCGTACCCCTATTTGTAGGAGCCAGCAATAAGAAACGCTCCGACCAGCAATAATGATCATTCTGAGCCAGGATTAATTGCAACTATGTTAGTGAGTTGAGCCAGGATTATCTACAACTGGGACAGGATTAACTGCAACCAGCCAGCAATAACTTGCTTTGAGCCAGAATTGTTTGCAACTAGAATCAAAAAAATTTTTGTTAAAATATTAGTAATATTAATAACTAATTAAATAGGTAATCCTGCGGCTAACATTTGTTCTTGTAATTCGCGTGTTCTGGTGGGGTCAAGTTGTCCTCGTAATAAAGAGCGAATCTCAGATGGTTTAGCATTTAACTGTTCAGATAGGCTTTTGACGTTGTAGCCATGCCGCGTCAAAGTTGGCTCTAAGTCATCAATCTGCTTGGACAGAATCGACTCGACAATGGAGAGCGTGACAATTGCTTCCCCCATACGATGAGCTTCCTCGAAGGATAAAGATAAGTGCATTTCTATTTGAAGGGGGGTTCTCAACCGCGTACAGAGTAGGTCAATGGCTTCTGCTGTAATTAAATTCTCCAGTAATGTTCCTTCTTTTGTGCAGGAAGAAAGCAGCCATTCGATGTACTGGCGCTGGCTACCCCCAATACTGTCGAGAGAGAAGATGACTGTGCGGTAGCCGATTTCTTCCATCATAGGACGACGTAAATCATTTTTGAGTTTAGGATGGCCTGCCAGGATAATAGAAAGGATGCCCCCACTATCTTCCACCACTTCAATTAGGCGCTTGAGTCCTGTCAAAGTGCTGCTATGTAGGTCGTGCGCTTCATCGACAAACAGAGCCACTGGCTTCTTACCTTTGCGAATTAGCTCTTGCAGCTCCCTTTCCCGCTTTTCGCCTTGAGTGGAAATCTTGACTTCCTTATCCGATGATAAGTCGTAGAACAAGGCAGCAATGAGCGTTGGTAAGGTCGCTCGATTTTTATCTACTGACAGAGATTTAGAAACCAATATCTTGCCTTCTTTCTTTAAGGCTTCTTGCAACCGCCGCAATGTCACAGTCTTGCCGCACCCAACAACGCCTGTGACAGCAATCATTTTCCCCTGTGGAATTGCCGCTTTAATCTCTTTAAACAACTGCCTCAAGTGGTCTGTTTCGTAATATCCTGCTCGCCGAAATTCCTTCACCAACCCATAAAATTCCATCACTTCAGTCAGCATCTTTGTTTTCCCGCCTTTGCTTAAAGTAGTGCCGCACTCGTTCCAAAATCACCTTTTTAGAAAGCGTTTGGGCTAAGAGTTCATCGATGAAAGCCCGCTCTTGCTCCGACAATCTTGCTAGGGGTAGGGCAAGGTTATCCGCAATGGCTCGTTTGGCAGCGAGGATGCTGGGATAGGTAAACTCCTGGAATGGGTCTGGATCTTGGAAAGGAATGATTATGGGTTCGCTCTTTGGCTGTGATGGAGCCAGAAATTGAAGCTCTCGGTTTCCTTCTAAGGCGGCCCGAGGCAAAACTAACCCAGTAGCCAGGGCAGCAATTCGGTCAGCTCGCTCCTGCGTTTTACTTTTCTTAAACTTGCGGTAGCGATGTAATGGAATCGGCCCGTCCACGGGTAGGTAAGGCCCATACTTAGTTCCGTCTTTCTCCACGTATAATTCATTGTCAAACAACCCCCACCAAAGGACGACAGTTTCTCCTGCCAAGTCAGGGTTTACTTCGTAAGCCACCCCTGCTACTGATACCCTGGCACAAGCATCCACCTTACGTTGTTCCGGCTCCCTGGCAAAAGTACAAAACCGCTCCCAGCTACACATGGACTGCAATCCTTTTACTGGTAAGTGTAAAAGCCAATCTTCTAAACGAGAATGGTTCTCTTGGCGATGGGGTTGATTGTTATAGTGCAGCAGGTACTGGTGCAACCAACGGTTGGCTTCTTGTTCCGTTTGGGGTTGGTGAAAGTGGTAAAGGGTTTCATGGGCTTCCTTCACTGTCCGAAACGGGCGTTCTACTTTGCCTTTCGCCCGAGCCGTTACCCGCCGCCCGTCTTTGCCATTGGGCAGATGAGTAACTAATTTTACTCCCAAACATTCCATGACGTTCTGAAATACCCGACTTTTGCTAATCGGGCCATTGTCCGTATAAAGCATTTGTGGAATACCTTGAAAACCAAACCCTTCTATGGTTTTGGCACTCATGGCGTTAAATAGGAAGCGCAAAGCCGCTTCTACGTCCTCCCCATAAACACAGTGGTATTCCTGGTAACATACTCCACTTCTGTCATCAACGACACTGTAGAGCATCAACTGTGGGTTTCCACGCCCTGGCTGAATCCAAGTAGGAAGATCAAGGTGTTTTAAATCTGAGGGGCTGAGATCAAAGTGCCAGCAATCATTGCTCATGTCAGCTTGAAAGCGCACCGCAGGAGGCTGGCGCGTCATTGAGGTGTGGTCGTAGCCCCAGGTTTTTAAGTAGTAGTTGACGCTACTTTTAGTCAACAATCCGGCAGGAGGCTGGACAAATCCATCAGGCGTTTCCATACCGTACTCTTCCAGCAGTTGAATTGCCCGAGCAGTTGAGACATGTCTTCCTTTCTTGTTGCTGGTACGGATTTTGAAGGCAGCAATAATTTCGCAGTAGCGTTCCATCTCTGCTGTTGATAACTTGCGCGGTGTCCCCCTATCTGAACGCCCTTCTGCTTTGGGACGAGACCGCTCTCGCAATGCCCGATACACTGTGTCTAGTGACACACCGTAGCTAGTGGCAGCTTCTTCAATCAGTTTTCGTCGCTCTCGAGACCTTGGTGGAAATAATTCTAGTCTCTGCCGTAATTGAACTAACGCATCATTAGGAATCTGCTTCCGGCTCATGGTGTTCCTTGGGCCTTTGCAATGTAACTGTAGAGCGTTGGCTTAGAAATTCCCATGATTCGGCAGATTTCTTCAATGGTGTACTGACGCTCGTTGTAGAGCTTGATAGCCAATTGACGCTTTGGCGCATCTAATGCTTTAGGTCTTCCTCCCTTGCGCCCCCGCGCTCTAGCTGCTGTCAATCCGGCTTGTGTACGTTCTCGAATCAGGTTGCGCTCAAATTCTGCTAGTGCGCCAAACAGATGGAAGATTAATTTACCACTGGTTGAGGTAGTAGCTAGAGCCTCAGTTAAGCTGTGCAATTCGATACCGCGCTCAGATAAGGTTTCCACCATTTGGATTAAATCTTTTAAGGAGCGTCCCAAACGATCTAATCGCCATACTACCAATACGTCTCCTGCACGGGCTGCCTCTAAAGCCTTTGTTAATCCTGGACGGGCTACTCCTGCTCCGCTAAGTCTATCCTCATAAATCCGACTACATCCCGCCTGCTTTAGGGCATCTTTTTGCAGGTTTAGATTCTGGTCGTCAGTGGAGACACGGGCATAGCCAATCAGCATTTAGAAGTTAGCTTTAGTTAAGAAACTCATTGCTTATGATTATATCTTGCCATAGATTATTTAACTGAGTTTTTTAACCAAAAATTAACTGTCTTTGGCGGTGGTCGCAAGCAAAACTTCTTGGTCAAGAAAAGGGTGGTTTTCTTTACTTATAGTTGTAATTAATTCTGGCTCAAATTTCTTATTGCTGGCTGGTTGCAGTTAATTCTGTCCCAGTTGTAGATAATCCTGGCTCAATTCACCAACATAGTTGCAATTAATTCTGGCTCAGAATGATCATTATTGCTGGTCGGAGCGTTTCTTATTGCTGGCTCCTACACCTATTCCCCTTTTGAGGAGAGCGCGAATATATACAAAATACAAAGTTTTTTGATGAGTTAATGTAAAGAACGAAAATATGGCTGACAAGTTGCCTTGGCATCACCAACGAGCGCGGGATGAAAGCGCAACCGTTCACAAGCAATTTTCAACCAATGCTCAATATTGATATTCCACAAGCGGACGGTGCCATCTCTACCACCACTGACGATGGTTTTGCCGTCAGTGCTGATTGCTACTGAAGAGACATTTCCCTCATGACCTTTGAAGGGCTGAGCAATCGGCTGTCCTTGCTGATTCCACAAGCGGACGGTGCCATCTCTACCACCACTGACGATGGTTTTGCCGTCAGTGCTGATTGCTACTGAACTGACAGAATCCTTATGACCTTTGAAGGGCTGAGCAATCGGCTGTCCTTGCTGATTCCACAAGCGGACGGTGCCATCTCTAGCACCACTGACGATGGTTTTGCCGTCAGTGCTGATTGCTACTGAATTGACATATTCCTTATGACCTTTGAATGGCTGAGCAATCGGTTGTCCTTGCTGATTCCACAAGCGGACGGTGCCATCTAATCCACCACTGACGATGGTTTTGCCGTCAGTGCTGATTGCTACTGAATAGACAACTTGTGGAATCAGCAAGGACGTTCCCTCATGAGCTTTGAAGGGCTGAGCAATCGGCTGCCCGTGCTGATTCCACAAGCGGACGGTGCCATCTTCTCCACCACTGACGATGGTTTTGCCGTCAGTGCTGATTGCTACTTCAGAGACAATACCCTCATGACCTTTGAAGGGCTGAGCAATCGGCAGTCCTTGCTGATTCCACAAGCGGACGGTGCCATCTTCTCCACCACTGACGATGGTTTTGCCGTCAGTGCTGATTGCTACTGAAGTGACATATCCCTCATGAGCTTTGAAGGGCAGAGCAATCGGCAGTCCTTGCTGATTCCACAAGCGGACGGTGCCATCTCTACCACCACTGACGATGGTTTGGCTGTCAGTGCTGATTGCTACTGAATTGACAGAACCCTCATGACCTTTGAAGGGCTGAGCAATCGGCAGTCCTTGCTGATTCCACAAGCGGACGGTGCCATCTTCTCCACCACTGACGATGTTTTTGCCGTCAGTGCTGATTGTTACTGAAGAGACAATACCCTCATGACCTTTGAAGGGCTGAGCAATCGGCAGTCCTTGCTGATTCCACAAGCGGACGGAGCCATCAGAACCACCACTGACGATGGTTTTGCCGTCTGTGCTGATTGCTACTGAAGAGACATTTCCCTCATGACCTTTGAAGGGCAGAGCAATCGGCTGTCCTTGCTGATTCCACAAGCGGACGGAGCCATCAGAACCACCACTGACTATGGTTTTACCGTCTGTGCTGATTGCTACTGAAGAGACATTACCCTCATGACCTTTGAAGGGCTGAGCAACCGGCTGTCCTTGCTGATTCCACAAGCGGACGGAGCCATCTCTACCACCACTGACGATGGTTTTGCCGTCAGTGCTGATTGCTACTGAATAGACATTACCCTCATGACCTTTGAAGGGCTGAGCAATCGGCAGTCCTTGCTGATTCCACAAGCGGACGGTGCCATCCCAGCTACCACTGACGATGGTTTTGCCGTCAGTGCTGATTGCTACTGAATTGACATATTCCTTATGACCTTTGAAGGGCTGAGCAATCGGCAGTCCTTGCTGATTCCACAAGCGGACGGAGCCATCTTGTCCACCACTGACGATGGTTTTGCCGTCAGTGCTGATTGCTACTGAATAGACATTACCCTCATGACCTTTGAAGGGCAGAGCAATCGGCTGTCCTTGCTGATTCCACAAGCGGACGGTGCCATCTCTACCACCACTGACAATGGTTTTGCCGTCAGTACTGATTGCTACTGAAAAGACAGAACCCTCATGACCTTTAAGAACATTTTTTTCATAACTACTCTGAACTGCACTAAACAAACTGTCTTGTACTGCGGGAAATAATCTATTAGGGAAACTAACTATGGGTGAGCGACTGAGTCCTGCTGCACTAATTGCATTGACCATCGCTTGTACGGGCTCTGTTGATAGCGAAAGTTTTGCTGTTGCAGCAGTTAAGCCCACCCGCTGTTGCTCTGCGCTTCGCCACTGTCCTAAAGCGAACCCAGTTAACGAGAACGCACCAACCAAGACGCCAATTATTGTGTTTCTGCTACGTCGGCGTCTGCGTTTCTCTTGTTGGGCGCTAGCACGAATAAATTCAAGCTCATGTTGAGTCATTTCCTCAGCACGCTTGTGCAACCAATCTTCTGCCACAGTTAACGGTGCACCTCGCAACAATGCCCCTGAGTCATGGTTGCTATTTTTCCACTCAAGCATTGCCACCTTCAACCGCTCCTGCCAAACGCGAAACTGACGGTTAGCATTCATCCATTCTCGCAGAGTCAGCCATTCGCGGATCAGGGCTTCATGGACAACCTCCACCGTGTCTTCCCCGGACTTCTCATCGCGTCCTGTCACAACTAAACGGGCTGTGTATCCTGCTAAATCACTCACCAATCCCCAGTTTTCATCCCCAACTTCTGCACGGGTTGCGATACGGCGAGTATCCTCTGTTCCCTCCCCTGGACGTACCAATTGCACAAAAATCCGCTGTGCTAGTTTTTGCTGTGTTGTGTTGAGTTGTTGATAAACCTGCTCGGCGTGATTTGCTAGGGCTTTTTTTACACCTCCAATCTCATCATAAGCCTGATGAGTTAACAAGCGCCTTTGCTGCAATGACCACAATCGGGTGAGGGCAAATTCTAGCAATGGGAGATTCCCAGGTTCATTACCTACATCATCTAAAATCCGTTGCGTCAATTGTGCTTCTAATTGCACTTCTAGCTTTTGGGCTGGTTGCTCAATTGCCCTTTGGAGTTCCTCCCGATTCATTGAGCTTAGGAGTTGAGGTGTAAACTGCTGCAATGCATCTCGAAAAGGACGATAGGCAAGGACAAAACCATAGAAATCAGCCCGTAAAGTGAAAACCAATGTTAAGTTATTCTGATGAATCGCTGCCAACAAGAAGTCAGCAAAGCGCTCAATTTCCTGCTTATCCTGGCAGAGGGTGTAAAGTTCTTCAAATTGGTCTGCAAACAGCAACAAACGTTTATTAGAGTGGCGTTCTAGGAGTCGAGATATCACCGTAGGTAAAGTGATTCTCCCCTGTTGCATATCGGCTGCTAATCCCACCGCTTCTCGCAGTTGTGCAGTTTCCCCAGCTTCGGGTTCTAATTGACGTACTAAAGCAGAAGCTAGCTGATAAAATGGTTGATTCCCAGGACGGAACGATTCAATCAGCCAGTTTCCTTTCATGCGTAACTGAGGAATCAGCCCTGCATACACTACAGAAGATTTTCCACTGCCACTAGGACCAATGACTGCGACTAAGGGCTGTTTGTTAACCGCTTCGACTAAGCCATTAACAAAGGTTTCTCGTCCAAAAAAGAATGCAGCATCAACTTCCGCAAATGCAGCTAATCCTTGATAGGGATTGGGAGGAAGAATGTCTACTTCAGGCTGGATAGGAGGAGTTGCACTGATTTGGTCTTTTTTCAAAAGAACCGGAGTTTGTTGCTCTAAAAAGCTCATCATTTGCGAGCAACCTAATTCATAAGCAAACTCCATCTGCTCTCCAGCCGCTAGAGCATCATAAAATGCCACAGCAAAATCAATTGCTGCTTTATCCCCTACCGCCCGATTCATGCCAATCACGTAATTGATGTATTGGCTAATCGCTTTTGCTTGCACTTCACTGTAGCAGGCATTGAGAAGTACGCACTCGACTCCTTTTGTGGCAAATAGCTTAAACATACTTGCCAAAGCATCTGCTTTAACATAAACTAGCTGCCCAGTTTCATCTTCCAAGACTATGCCATCTTCCCCAGCGCCATGTCCGCTAAAGTGAACAATCAGCGGCTGATAATCTAAAATAGCTCGGTAGAAATCACGCTGACGTACTGCCCACCTCTGCTCTAACTTGAACTGCTCACGGTTATTCCCTCGTCGCAATCCTTCATCAATTTCCCGCACTTCTTCGTCCAATCGCAACCTTGAAGTGCTTTTCGGATTGGCTGCCAAAATCAAAATTGTTTTGACACGTGGGCTGTTATTCATGAGAAGGTTTGTGATAGAGCATAGAACAAGCGTGAGAATTTATACAAATTACCAGAAAAAGATACTAACAGAGGAACACTTCCACTTATTTTTATAAGTGAAACCGAAATTAACTTATGCACCTTTACAAAATTACTCTTCTTTTAACGGTCTTTGCGCGAGCATTCGCTCAATTGCTTTTTGAGTTCCATGAACGTCATAATTAATCTGCCACATTGACATTTTGAAGCTCCCAAGTAACAGGCAACGCTTCCTAGCTCTTTTGATTGTTCGCTCGGCTGGGTTATGCCAGTCTTTTGCCATTTCTAGACAATAGTCCAAAGAGCCGCAGAAGGAGGCTTCTGATAATTCACTAGTAAAAAACCAATCATCATCTGCGTTAAATTCAGCTATATGTGTTGTTTTCTTGTTCATGTGTGCAAGCAACAAATTAGATAAGATTTTAGCTCAGCTAGATGATCAAACTTAAGAAGACTCTTACAAAAATCCACGTATATACACGGGGTTTCTTTAACAGAAGTATACGACTCACTCATCTAATCCTAGTTTACAAGGGGAAATTTCAACTAGTTTCAAGAATTCTCTAAAAGCATCCCAACTACGAGTGTCTGTAGAAAATTCTCTTTGTTTTTGAGCGGCATTATTTCCGTAAGATTGGCGCTTGTGTTCAATAAACTTTTTTAGTGTTCGCAACACTATCTCTTGTTCACTGATGTGATGCCGTACCAGTTCTTCCATGACATCTGTACGGCTGATTCCTTGTTCATCAGCTTTCTGTTTGAGAATCTGCCAAGCGTCGTCAGAAAGCATCATGCTACGTAATTTCTTATTCCCATATTCTTTGGGTGCAAACTGACCGTATTCATTACGGTTCGTACTGGTTTTGTAAAGCCCTTTTACTTCAGTCATAACAGTTTATGATTAATAATTCTAGGAAAAATATACCATATATATATATGGATGCCTGCCATATAGGGGATATGACGAAATACGTGTAAAATGACCCACGTTGTAAACTTTTGTAACGCAGACTCTCAAAACTCTTGATTATTCAATGTTTCAACATCCAACTTCAGTATTGTCTTCAGAGCCAAATATTTCCTAAAACAATCATTTATGGGCAAGTTCGATGAAGTGGCAAGGGTGAAAAGTTGATTCTACGGTCATGAATGTAAAAAGCTTCTTTATCATTTTTGGGCAAGTTAGTAAATTGAGAAAGTGCTTTTTGTAATTCTTCTTTACAACGTGTCCTATTTTACACGTATTTCGTCATGACCCCAATTTTGCGCCAAACTCGGTTTACCATCAGAGCCAGATTTATAAATTATCATGTTGACGTGTATACAAGTTAAGGGCAGTGAGCTTTAAGCGTCGCCAATTACTGAACTTTGTACACCTTCAGTACCTCATCACCATAGTGGTTGATGACTTTGACAGCAATCTTGCCTGGTTTACCGTCTTTGCTTTTGGGTGCATCAAAGGGACGGCTTGTCGTAGAATAAAGTGATAGCCAAGCTGACTCATCAATTTCAGCTTTCAAGGTGCGTTTAAGTTTGTCATAGGGTTTATCTGCACCAGTGAAGTAAGCATGGCGGACAAAAAAGCTTTCGCCGTTGTAGTTGGTGTCAATGAACCAGCAGGCAATATCATCAGTAGAGCAACTACGAATTTCCCCTGTGGTGGGGTCATAAATATCTAGTCCGCGCAGAGTGACAGTAACTTTACCATCAGATGAGGTAATCTCAATATCTGGTTCACCGAACACCATAAACAGGTTGCCGGAGCCAGTTTTCTTAAGCAGTTCATCTCCCAGTAGCAGGTCAGGATTCATGCGGGTGACTAAGACCTGTAACTTGCCATAGCGTTTAGACTCTTCTGCAACACCAGGATCAAAGGTAAAGCCACAGACAACCAGCAGGTCATAACTTAAACCTTGTACCGCTTCTTTAGCAGCTTCCTTGATTTGGTCAGAACCAACAGTGCCATACTCAGGACCGATGGAAACTGCTACCCGTTTTACGTTACCATCAATGTCTGTATATTCTCCCACTGCCTGTATCCAAGTACTGGAGTAAGGTTCTAGATTGTCGAATACAAGGCGCTCATCTTTTTTTGTGTTCTGGACTCCGGCTTTGCGTAGATTTTCGATGATTCTAATTTCAAACTGGTCAGATGCATCTTGTGTACCTTCAGTTTCTGAGGTGGGACGTTCCTCATCTGTAGCTAAAACACGATGAGGGGAAAGACTCTCGACAGTAAATGGACCAGTGACCCGCAACCGCTTTTTATCTTCATAAGGTTGGTCATATAAAGTTTCGTAGTCAGCATTGCGGGCAATTGATTCGTCAATTTCCTGCTGACGCTGCCGCCGCACTTCCCACCACTTCTGCAATAGGTCTTTTGTTTCCTGTGACCATTTATCCCCTGGTTCACGGGGTACTTCCCACTCCTCCCATGATTTTTTCAGGAGTTGGTTTAACTGGGTGCGGATGGGTTCAAGTTGTTGTTGCCACTTTTCGTAGATAGTATCGATTTCAGGATTGTTGGCGATCGCTTTTAGAGTTACATGCGGCACACGCTTATAGACAAAGCCTTTCCGGATATCATGATTAGTTTCTGCCTGTGATGGTAGCTGACTGGCAATCTCAGCTTGTTTTTTGATACCTTCGGGTGAGTCTGTTAGTAAGTAGTAAGGAAATTTAGCAGTCATGAGGCGACTGCGGGCTAGTGCCAATGCTACGCGGCTAGTATCACAGGTGATCCAGCGTCTACCCCATTGTTCTGCAACATAGGCAGTTGTACCGCCTCCGCAAGTAGGATCTAGAACTAGATCACCGGGGTCTGTGGTCATTAGGATGCAGCGTTCTATGACTTTTGTTGCTGTTTGAACAACATAAACCTTATCTTTTGCAAACGCGCCAAACTGAGTATCTAACCAGCAATTATTTAATGGTATAGTAGGTCTTTCCCAAAGATATTTTTTCGCTCGAATTTGAGTTTTACTAACTGGAACAATACGACCTGCTTTAGCGAGTCTGGGCATTCCTACAATATAATCATTGCTCCAGTGACGACCTAATGGTGGTTTAAATACTGAATTTTGAAACTCAAAAGGTTGCTCTTCATTAGATGCTCCTTGTGATGTCAGATCGCCCAATTCAAAAGAATCAGGCTCAATTGATTCATCTTCGTGTTTTTCCAACAATATTTCACGAAACTTAAGTGAGTCATAATTTTTAGCATACCAAAGTATGTAGTCATTCACACTCGAAATATACTTCGATGTTCTACCAGTAGAAGTAGCATAGGCAATTTGACAAACATGATTGGATGATCCAAACACTTCATCCATCAAACACCTCACCAAATGCACATTATCATCCCCAATCTGCACAAAGATACTACCTGTTTCTGTTAATAACTCCCTTGCCACCACCAAGCGTTCACGCAAATAAGCCAAATAAGAATGAATCCCCACTTCCCAAATATCCCGAAACGCCTTGACTTGTTCTGGCTGCCGTGTGACTTCCTCAGCTTTCCCATCCTTGACATCACGTTTACGAGTAGATACTTGCCAATTCGACCCAAACTTAATCCCATAAGGTGGGTCAATGTAAATCATCTGCACCTTACCCTTGAGTCCTTCCTTCTTTGCTAAGGAACCCATGACAAGTAAGGAATCACCCAGAATCATGCGGTTAGTCCACTTGACCCCATCTTTATGCTGGTAGAAATCAATTAACTTCTCAAATTCCAATCCATTAAAATCACCAAACAGACTAAGCTGCTGTTCTGCTTGCTCTTTTTTTATTTGATTACGAAAGTCTTCAATGATAGCTTGGGGATGAATTTTTTCTTGAATGTAAATAGGAATTCCCGGAACTTCTAAATCTTCGCTATCTTGGATATCTTTCCCTTTCCAAACAAGCTGCGGGTCTATCGATGTATCACGAGGATACAGTAAAGGTGTTGGTTTTTTCTCTTCGTCAGATAAGAAATCACGCAGTTCTTCTGTGGGAATATTGGCACGTTTATCTTTATGCTTAACACTATTAATAGAAGTTTTATTTTTCATAAATAAATATGTATGATAATTAAGCTGATGAAATAGTGATGATCAATGAGAACTAAGCAGCTTGAAACCTTGAAAAGTTGATGACTGATTGTTACCGCTACAGTATGCAGTACGTATAGTATTTTCTGCATCCCAAGGGTCAGTGATTTCGATAAAATCCCACCTACCAAATCCACCGTGTTGGTTAATAGCTCTAACCCATAAGTTACGGGTAGTAGCAACCTTAGTAGGTTTATTTTTTCTTGCTTCTCCAGAGACTTCCACAATTAAATTCAGTGAGTCGCCTTGACCGTCGTTAAACTTCACGATGAAGTCAGGCATATAGTTTTTTTGTTGTCCGTTGAAGGTGTAAGGAATGAACAAACCAAGCCCTTGGTTTTTGACATAACAAACTACTTCCCTCATATCCTCTAGAACTTGTGCCATCTTCTGTTCCCAGCTATTGGTATCAGCGACAACATGGGAAATATGACATTTATCAGAGTCAGTGGCATAAACCGGACGGGTAGTACTGAAGTCTACATACTTTGTAGAACCTATAAACTCATAAGGTTGCAGTATGGGCTTGAGGAATTTTTGACTTTCGCCTGCGACTATTGCCTGATAAATACAATCTGAGGCATCATGAGCAAACTCATTGAGCAGTAATAGCTGTGGATATGTCCCTGACTTATAAGTGACACATTCACGCATCCACTGCTTTGATATCTGCAATATTTGGGGAAATAACCAAGCCTGAACTTCAGACTCTAAGATACTGCAACGAAAATATTTCTCTAGAGTTAGCTTCGCCAATAAAAACGCCACCTCTTGTCCCCGATGTAAGCGCAAATCATCAAGAGTGTGGATACTTGATTGACCAATGATAGGAGCGTTAATGGTAACAGTAGGTAGGTCAGCAGTGGATAGGGTGTAGTGACAACCAGGTTTAGTAAAATCAGGATTTAGCTTTTTGCTAGTGATTTCATAGCGGTAGCCCAAAAGTTTTGGGAAAGTAATTTCACAGCTTTCTCGTTCTGGTAGCGCACGGACGCGGGTGGGCAGTGGTCCTGGCTTCTGCGGCTTGTTAGAACCTGCACAGGGGATGAAGGCGAAAGGTACACCGTACACTTCGGCATACTCTGGCACAAAAGATTCGATTTCAACCGTCTTACCATTGACGTTAATTTGGTTGATACTGGCTGCGTAGCTAATACGCCTTAAGCCCCTACCAACCACTTGTTCGCAGAGTAGCTGTGTACCAAATGCTCTAACTCCCAGAATGTGAGTTACCGTGTTTGCATCCCAACCTTCAGTCAGCATCGAGACTGAAACAACACAGCGGACGTGTTCACCCAGTTTGCCTGGTTTACCAACAGTGTTGAGTACTTCACGTAACAGGTCTTCGTTTGTAATTTTGTCTGGATCTTGACCTGGGAAGCGTTCCCGGTACTCTGCTTTAAATTCTTCAATCTCTCGCTCTGCTAGCTGTTTAAACTCAGCAGTCATACTTTCGCCAGACTCTAACTGCTCACTGTCCACCAAAATGGTGTTAGGTCGAGGTATCCAGTTACTATTTTTGACATTGCTAAATAGTGGTAATTGCCCAGGAGCTAAAACAGGTCTACCATTCGGGTAAGTCTTGCCAGTATCCCAACCAGAAATGTAGTCATAGACCATCTTCGAGACACTGGTATTATTGCAAACAACAATAAAAACGGGTGGTGTCAGTCCTTTGGCTTGCGCTTCAGTGTTTTGTTCCCAAACTTTGTAAGCCTTTTCGTAGTTACCGTAGAGTGTCCGCAACGCTCCTTCTAATTCTTTGGGCAGTTTTGGCTCAGGTGTAGTTGGTGTTGCGTCTTTAGAACCCCTTCCCTTTTTAGGGAGATGGTCACGAATTAACGCCCAGATGTTGCGATAGGTAGGTAGTTCTCCCTTCATGCTGTCATCAGAGACAGGTACACGCGGAATTTTAACAATTCCGCTTTCAATGGCATCAATTAAGGAAAAGTCTGATACCACCCAAGGAAATAATGTACCTTCTCGATAACCTGAACCTTTGAGAAAAAATGGAGTAGCTGAAAGGTCGTAAACTACCTTTATCCCTAATTTCTGTTGGATAGCTTCTAATCCTGAAATCCAAACTCGTGCTGACTCTTCATTTTTTTTAGCTTCTTTTAAGTCATCCCCTTTGTATTTTTCTTCATCACCACCAACGCGACGACGGTAACAGTGATGTGCCTCATCATTAATGATGATGATATTTTTCTTATTCCCTAGTCCTCGACAGACTCTATTGACCATCTGCGCGGGGGTTTCTGTAAAGGGACTTTCTTTACCTTGAGTCAGAATACTTTTAGTCAAGGAAGCAGCAGCGATATGTTCTCTTAACTGAAAAGCATGATAGTTAGTAATAATAATTTTGGCTTTTTCTAAGTCTGGGAATAAATCAGCAGGAATTAAATCTAACTTTTTGTAATAGTTCTCCGGGTCATTAGGTAGCAGTACCCGCAGACGGTCACGAATGGTAATTCCAGGTGTCACTATCAAAAAGGCATCACTGAATTCTCGCCGTTGTGGGTTAGCGGCTTTATTGAGGGTGTGCCAAGCAATCAGCATCGACATCACCACTGTCTTACCACTGCCTGTTGCCATCTTGAGCGCTGTACGAAATAGCAACGGGTTAGCATCATCTTTAAACTTATTAAGCTTATTTCTAATCCAGGTATCACCTGATTTTTCAGCAACTTCAGTGATATAAATAACTGTCTCTAAAGCTTCAAGTTGACAGAAAAATAACCGTCTTTCTCGCTCTGCATTTGTCCAATGCTCCAGAAGTCTCCTAGTGATAGGAGTAATGTTAACAGCCGCGCGATACCCACCCCGCCGCCATAATGAAACGCGCTCTCGGACATCATTAATAAACTTATTCTCTTCAATACGGTCTTGTGTCCATAAACCTAAATCCAGTTCCAACTGTTTGTCATTTTTTTTAGGCTTAGGAATAGGACTAAAGTAGTGACTCTTTCTCCGAGATTCGACAATTTCATTAGTAATGCCATCATCATCAAACCGGAAATGCCGTTCAGGCTCAGAAAACGGCGAGTTAATAATCGGGTTTTCAATGATGACTTGTTTCACCAACGCACTTTTCTCCCACCCACACTACTTAACGTAGCAAACGATATATTACCCTATATAGTAATTGTATTTTTTATCACAGTCATTAAGTACAAAGGTACTGTTTTTTTGAAAAGGTATAAAATATAAGCATCTTCATTTATTAATTCATAAAAGCTTTAAATTATGGGAATTACTTCATTGTATTAACCAAAATAACTTTACTTAATTTCAGTAAAACCACCATTGACATACTGAAAATAAAAGTTATATAGAGCACTTTATTTTTTTGTAAAAGTATTTATTTTTACTTAAAGCGTAATGAACGCTAAACGTAATCGCACTAAACGTACATAAGTTAATTTCACTTGCATTTACCTCCTAACTATTTATCCATCTGGGTACCCAGGTTTCTAAGTTGCTCCAATGCCTCAACTACTCCAACTTCATCTGCCAGCCTAATAAAGGCACCTGCCAATTCTTCTAACAGGTCACTGCGATCCATCTCCACCCCTTCATCTGCCAAATCCATTAATGCTCGGTTGATTTGCCTGCTCAGTTTCTTGGGGATGCGAAAGGTGGTTAGGGTGTACTTTGGATTCTCCCGCTTAGCTACTTTTGTCTTTTGGTTGTACAGATGGTTGAGTTGCCGACTGTTCAGATTGCTGGTTGTCTGGGTACCCAGGTTTTTGACTACTTTTTTTTGCCGCTCCAAGAGCTTCGCTAAATCTGCTCACCCTTGGATTGCTTGAATCACCTCGTTTTTTACCTCCGCCCAATCCCGCCATGGCACCTTTCTCCCTCGAACCTTGTAGACCGGAACTCCTAACGTCACTGCGTCCTTGTAAGCTTTATAAAATCGAATCCCACAGCTAAAAACAGGATATCCCTGCGCCGTCAATGCTTCCATTGCCTCCTGCCCGTCCTTTTGTGGCGGTGGTGGAACTATCGTCAGCAGTACTCGCCAATTGGTATCTGATGGTGTGGAAATCGCCGTTTAACAAGGAAATGTGGGAGCGGTGGGGACAACCGTTTGGATAGGGCGATCGCCCAAAAGGCAATACACTTTGCAAAATTGCGCATCAAACAAGCAGCACAATTAATGGCGGTCAGCTCAAAAAATAAAATGGGTACACTTAGTGTATTACAATCTCTGCTGCAGAAAGTTTTGCTCTTAAGGCTATAACAAGCTATAGAAACCAATAAAAACAGTTATTTTGCAAAACTTGAAAATTATTAGGCTTC
>CP019638.1 GCA_002163975.1 Nostocales cyanobacterium HT-58-2
AACCTTTTCTGATGGAATCTTGGCTATAAAAAGTTATCTGTTATGTATTTGAGACAAGAGTTGAGCTAAACTAACTCTAGTTGCTTCACCAATTCTCGCTGTGGTCCTCAAGATTATTTCTCTGTTTAATCAAGCAGGTGGAACTGGTAAAACCACTCTGACGCAGAATTTGGGCTATCAGCTTGCTCAACGTCAACATCGGGTTTTGCTAGTAGATATTGACCCTCAAGCATCGCTGACTGCCTTCATGGGTTTAGAACCATTCGAGCTGAAGCAAACCATTGCCGATTCACTGTTAAAAGATACTCCTTTACCGCTCCACCGCAATTTGCATGATGTAGACTTAGTTCCAAGTAACATTCTTCTCAGTGCTGTTGAAGTACAGCTTCATTCAGTCATAGCTCGTGAATGGAGACTCAAGCAAGTCTTATTACCTGTGCAGTCCAGTTATGACTTTGTACTGGTTGACTGCCCTCCGACATTGGGAATTTTTAGCATTCTCAGCTTAGTCGCTTCAACTCATGTCCTTGTACCAATTCAAACGCACTTCAAAGCTTTTTTAGGCGTAGAGCTGCTACTAGATTCTATCCGCCAAGTCAGAGAACGTATTAATCCTGGGTTGGCGCTTGCTGGAGTCGTGCCCATGATGCACGAAAGCCGTACGAGCCAAGGTAAAGTCATTCTTGATGGAATCAATGAACAACTGGGAGCTATAGCTCCAATTTTTCCTGCGATTCCCAGAGCGATAAGCTTTGCTGATGCCTCAATGGCACGACAGCCTCTAGCACTTTATGATCCTAAACATCCAGCGGTGCAACTCCTTGAATCCATTGCTCAGAAACTGGAGAAAATTTAATGCCAACAAGAAAATCTAGTCGGGTAGCACCAAAGCTAAATACAGTTGATGCTTACCTCAGTAGTTCTCCTAACCAATCTACGACGACAGTTGCAATTGACAAGATTCGATTACCTCTCAAGCAACCACGTCACTACTTTGACCCACAGAAGCTTGCCCAACTGGTTCAGTCAGTTAAAGAGCACGGCATTTTAGAGCCAGTGCTGGTTCGCCCACTCCATGATGGGGAATACGAACTGATAGCTGGTGAGCGACGGTTACGGGCGGCGCGTGAGGCGAAATTAGTTGAGATACCTATTGTCTCGCGTGAGCTAGATGACAAACAAGCTCTCCAAGTGGCGTTGATGGAGAACTTACAGCGGGAAGACCTGAATCCAGTTGAAGAAACTGAGGCAGTGCTAGAACTGCTGGCGCTGGATTTGTCAATAGAGAAAAGTGAAGTTGTGTCAATTTTGCACCAGTCTTTCAACGCGAAACAAAGAGGTCTCGAATTGAATCAGAATGTTCGGATTCAACTGGAGAGGATTGAATCCGTCTTATCGGAGATAGGACGTTTCAATGCTGGAACTTTCCGCTCTAGTCGGCTTCCTTTGTTGAATCTTCCCGATGATATCCTGTCTGCACTGCGGCGTGGGGAGATTGAGTACACGAAAGCCCAAGCGATCTCACGAATCAAAGATGAGCAACAGCGGGCGCAATTGCTGAAGGTAGCGATCACTGAAAACTTAGCTCTTTCGGAAATCAAGACGAGAGTTAAGGAACTAAAATCAGAACCAGAAGTGACTCCAGAGAAGATTTTGGTTGAGCGGTTTAATGAGATTAGCAAACGTTTACGTCAGAAAAAAGTTTCGAGTGATGTCCACAAGAGAGCGCGGATTACTAAGCTTTTGGATGAGCTGGAGAAATTAACAGCGGATAGCTAGGGAAGACTGTGCCTTAATTTGTAAAGCCAAAAAACGTTGAAGGTATTTAACTAGCTTTCTTCTAAGTTCTGGTTTTTCCTTCAACGAATCTAATTTAGTCTCTGACACAAAAAATTATTTGCTTTTCGGTGCAATGTTCAAAGATATCTGCACGTCTTCTAAGGGTGTTTCCCATAATCTGTTCCATTCGATGCCAAACAGCGGTTTTGCCCGTTTTCCCATCGTCCAGCCTTGTGTCAACCCATTCATCATCTGCTCACAGAGCTCGATTTCGTACATTGCGGTTTTGAGCAAATTCTTCGCAAGTAGGGCTAAAAATAAACGGTCTGGAGCAAGCTGTGCAACATAAAAAGCTTCTAGTTTCACCTCACCCGGTTTATCAGTATCACACCCTGTAACGACGTGCCAGATATCATGAGTTTCGCCAAGGTGAACAGCCCAAAATATAAACGGATCGTTTGCAATTTCGTTAACAGGTGGTGGAGTTAATCCATTTCTAATCATGTGATCTGCATACGCATAACCCAGTGTATGATTCGGTAATTGATGCAGTTGCTGCAAATCGATTTTTCCTAGCAAGCGGCGGTCTACAAAAGCTTGTTTCCCTTGGGGTGTCAGGCTGAGAAATGCCACAATTTTTTGAAGCGTAGCTGCATCGTTTAGAACATGAGAAAGCTTCCCAATGCCAGCGAAATCTCCATAAGGAGATTTTACCAATTCTAGAAAGCTCTCCAGAATTGCCGTTTCTTTTACATCTAGTGCGGCTGTTGTGGTTGGTCAAACGACTTAAACGCGGATCAGGGGATTGTGTCTAAATCCAGTCCTGTCAACCAGAGTAATATCATTGAACAATCCCCACAACTTTAACTCAGCGTACCGAAAGCGCACGTAAGCAATTGGGCGTTCTCTGGGCTTGCGGCGTTGCTTACCGTAGACTCTATGAGTACCAGGTACAGTGGTGTATGTTTTCTTTTTGACAGCTACACCCAAAAGGTTCCAGTCAGGGGAATGTCCCTGAATGTCCAAAACTTGCTCAATTACCTTTTTGGCTTCTGATTCACTCCAAGCTAGTAAGCGAAAGTCATAGCCTTTGGACAAATCTTTATACACCCATTTTTCCCGTCCTTTCTTCCACACAAATCCTTGACCAGAGGCAAATAAATTTCTAATTTTATTGGCGAAAACTTCAGCTTTAGCATGGGTCATTGTAGCACTGGTTTCATGCATTAACCGGAAAGAAATTTCCGCTTCTACAGGGCTGTAACCTTCTTCTACTTGCTCCCAATCTTCTAAGAAGAATAAGCGGATTTGTGGGAAGAATTCAACCGATTCATGAAACGTGGTAACAGGTATACCATAGATAGCAGGATGTAAGTCTTGGGCTTTTCTTAAGATAATGTAGAAAAGCTGTAAACGCATTTGCAGCATATCTGCACTATCGCTATCTTTTAAGGTGCAAGCATGGCGTAAAGCTCCCCGTCCTGTGGTAATGTCAGGATTCCAGTTTTCGTCACCTAAATCGCTGAATTCTTTATGAACAATTTGATTTTGTACACGTTTTATCGTGTCTTGGAGAAATTCAAATTCTGAAAACCCGTCAGGTAATGACATATTTATTCCTCACGTTTCACCTTATCTAAATTAGAAATGTTGGGGCTAACGCTAACAGCTTTTGTAGCTTCGTACTGCTGTTTGAGTTTTTCAGCTTCTGGCTTTTCTTTGCTTTGAATAGAGTTTTCTTTTTGTCCTAGAGCATTTTCTAGTTCCTTCTTGTGGTCACCTATTTGTTTGATGGTTTCTTGTACGCTTAGGACTTCACTGGCAACTTGGTCTACCTGACTCACAACGTTAGTCGCATTTTCTAAAGCAACAAAGTATCGATTTTGAAAATTGACATTTGGATTCATCCAACGGTAAGCTTGTTCGCCAATAGTCCCCCACTTGCGTAGAGCATTTCCTATGAGTGCAACCCAACTTCCAACAACTTCTAAAGCACTCAGAATTGAGTATCCAATTGATTGAATTGAATTGAGTATGTTAGCACCTGCTTGATAAATACGGTTATAGCGCTTCCACTCTGCTTTCATTCCTCCCCAAGTCTTTTCACCTAAAGAAGCTTTCGCGAAATTATCAAAGGTTGTTCCAATTATGGCGGTAAAATCTAAAGGATTTCCTTCAGCGTCCTTTATGCCAATTGCGGCTAGTACATTACTAAATGCACTGGTTAATGTTTGTCCCAAATTATTAGATAACATATAAGCATTATGTAGTGTCTGCCACCAGATGAGGACGTTTAGCACACGGTCCAAATGGAGCCAATTGGCAACCTTATTAAACCGTTCTAAAAAGCCTTGTAGGAATCCAGAAATACCGCCATTAGCTAATTGTGGACCGAGTTTATTATCAATACCTTTAAGTAAGTTTAATTGTTCGGTATTAGCTCCAAGATTAATTGCATTCAAAATATTGCCAGTATTAGTATTATCGTTATTTTTAATACTATTACCTGTATCATTCAAAGCTTTATTCATACACCCACCAGGTTGAGTGGAGCGACAAACGCCCGTGTTAGTCGCCTGTACGGTATCCTCAAAGGTGAGTGGATCTCGTTTCGCCGCAATCATTGGGGGAATCATGCTCACTTTGCGGTTGATCTCATCAAGCATTTTCTTGGTTTCTGAGTCCATCTGTGCATCCTTACCGTCTTTACCATCTCTGCCATTTTTCCCTGGGATACCTTGCAATCCCATTGGTCCAGGAATCCCCTGAGGACCGCGTTCACCATTTTTCCCGGGCGTGCCTTGAGGTCCTGGCAGTCCGGGAATACCTTGTAATCCACGTTCACCATCTCTGCCAGGCAAACCTTGAGGTCCAGGTAACCCCTGAGGACCACGCTCACCATTTTTCCCGGGAGCGCCTTGAGGTCCAGGTATCCCCTGAGGACCAGGTGGTCCTGGAATAAATGCTCTTTTTAGCGCCTCTTCAGCCTTAGTATTAGCTCGATTCGCTGTATAAGTTGTGTCATTGACTTCTTTATCAAGGGTTGCAATTTGGTTTTCAAGCTTGGCTCGACCCGCTCGTGTTTCATAAAGAGCTTCATTGGCTTTACCATAAGCGTTGGTAGCTGTCAGTTGTGCATCTTTAGCGGCATATGATGCAGAGTTGGCTTTATAGATTGCAGAGTTAGCAGTGCTATCAGCTTTATCTGCTTCTTCAAGTGCTCTTGATGCGTTTTTATCCGCTCTTTGGGCTGTTGATTTGATGGGTGTAATCAAAGTCAACAGTTTAGATAAGCCATTATCAATAGAATCTACACGTCTTTCAGTAGCGTCGAGTCTTGCACCTAGAACTTTAAAAGTGGCGATCGCCCCAGCCAACCCCGCGATAGCAGCTGCTAGGGATGCAATTCTTGCTATGGCTGCACCAGCTTTCCCAAGTGCATTACTAGCAGTAGCAGCCGCACTGCTAGCAGTATTGCTAGCAGCATATGCCCTTTCAAGGGAAGCCCGTGCTTTCTCCAATGCTTGCCCAGATAATTTCTCTGCCTTGCCCAAGCGGATATTAAAAGGATTGATAGCAGTAAAAATTAGGGGATTAGTAATTCCAGGAATTTGAGGAATAATGCTCGCTTCGCTATGCTTTACGGCTTTTTTAATAATTGACTCTTCATCAACTTTTTTGAGCTTAGCAATTTCTGCTCGTAGCGCTCCTAACTCTTTTAGTATCTCACTACAACAATCACTCATTTGTCCCTCTTAAGTGTTTTTCGTATAGCTGCTATTACTCAGGCAGTGCTTTTGCAATCCAAGCAACAGTAACCGGGATATCTGCATTAGTTTGCTGATTCTCTTCATTGAGATACTTAGAGGCTAAAAGGATGATTGCGCTCATCAAACTTTCCGCCGTATTTATTGCAGATGCTGTTAACCCAGTGATGGCGAGATCTGATGAGCGTAATGGTTAAAGTCGTTGCTGTCTGCGTGGCGTGCTCGCCAAATACTTGTTGTAGTGTTGGTTCAGCCATAACAGATGTATAAAAACTGCTTAATCTGTTTTAACCTTTTAGGATAATAATGGCTACACTTAGTTGTAAGTAGAAAGATTTTTGTTTTCTTAAAATACATTTTTACCTATTCCTGTGAGACAAAGAAAACTCCTAAGCAAGCAGTCGTAAGCCCTTGTATTACGCCAAGTACTAAGCTTGCACGCTGCATGGTCACTAACGCTGGTGCATCAAGAAACGGCTGGCATACGATAACAGTAGTCAGTGTCAGCAGGTAAAAAGCTGACAAACCAAGCGAGATATAAAAGAAGAATCGGTCAACAGTTATTGCACGCGATGGTTCTTTCAGTGCAATAGCAGCGTAAGACCCAATTATTAAGGAAAGCGTTGGCAAGAAAGTAGGAAGAAACCATCCCCAGATTTCTTGCTCTTTTCCGAGGAAAACACCTGCAAAACTTCGTGTAGCCATAAATAGTACAGCAGGAATTGAGCCAACTAGCCAAGTTAGGAGCAACCAGCGCTGGCAGTAGAGTAATGGCAGTCTCTTAGGCATGATTTAACCTTGGATCTTCAAAACTTTCCAAAGACCAGATCCCTTAAGATGCTGGCTTGCGTCAATAGTGCTGTTCTTGACAAATGTTACTGAACCATCAGTAGAAGAGCGCTCGTACTCGTAAATAAAAGCGAAGCACTGATAGTCTTTGGACGATACTTTTGATAAAACATTTAATTGGGGCGAGCGAGAACCTCTTAACAACCAATCCCTAATTATGTCTTGGGTGAGCGGTTGTAGTTGTAACGGTTGTTGAGTTATGGGATTCTGATTTTGCCTAAAAACGAAGAAAAAAGTACGGTATCTCCCAGGAGGGGCCCCTTTCAAAAGAGTTTCTATGAAAGATCCAAGAGAGTTAATTTCTGGACTAGAGTAGTCCAGTGACCATCTCTTGCCATCCATACGTGGGCGTCCATTGTCACGGATCTGTTCAAGTTGGGTAAGTACTGCGACTGTCAAGGGTTCTCCCTTCTCTCCAACCAAATACCAACCTTGCTGTGAATAACCAGCACTCGTTAGTGCTTGACTAAATTTCTTTGTAACCTGTGCCAAAGAGAGGTTTCCGAGTGGTATGACAGCTGATGGTGGCAGTTCCATCCGAGAAGACGCTTCTGGTATCTCCCCCCGTGCAAGCCTATTTACTAGATCAGATCTTACAGGTGTGTTTTGAGCTGCTAAGGGAGTAAGCCAAGTCAAAAGCAAAACGCATATTATCAATGAACTAAGCTTAGTAATACGTTGAGAAACCATAGATTCTAGCCTCAGCATAGCCGTTTTAGCCACTTATTTTTACATTATTTTGAACTTACCAAGATTACAGGTTGTGAGGCTTTTACTACTGAGGTAAGCAAAAAATCGTAACAAGGCGTACGTACGAACAGCTTGGGAAAGAATTACAAAGAATTCTTTGATAGTAGAACTACAGACATATTCAAAGTAAAATCAATGTACTGGTTTCTAGTTTCAAACCAACATGAAATTATTCACTATGCCAAATAAAAATACCTTTAAAATTAATCAAAAAGGGAAATAACTCTAATATCTGATACTCGAAACATAGGCTTTGTCGATTTCTCAGTTGTGACAAATTCTTCTGCACCAACTGACAGCGCAGCCGCCATATGCAGCGCATCCATTGCAGCCAAACCATACTGACAAGCGATGCTGTAGGAATCTTGCATGACCTTTTCTAAATCATTAGCCCAATAAGTGACAGCACTAAAAAATGCTTCATAGAATTCAGCTTCTTCTGTTTGCTTGTTATATATAGCTTTTGGAAGCACCTCCAGTTTGATAAACTCGCTGGATGCAAACTCACGTCCAGAATCTTCGAGAATAGAAAGGGCTGTTTCGGATAATTCCCCCACACCACGCGCCGCAGCAACTAGCACTCCAGAATCAATAAAAGTTATCTTCATGTATCAGTATCCTGTAAGCCACCTCGACGGCTAGCGATTTCTTTTTCTATCTCGTCTTGAGTTAATAAAGGGACTCCAGAAGCAACTATTTTGGTACGAATTTGACGCAAACGTTCTCCTAGTTGAGGTTTCTTTGCTGCGGTTACAGGTTGAACTCGCGTTGTTTTGTGGTGGAGAAATTCTACAAACTCCACAACCTCCTGTTGTTTATCTTGCGGAAGTTCTCGCCATTTTTCTAACAATTCTCGTTCGGAACTCATATCGATTTCACCCAATTTATTGATTTATTCTAGAATTTCTTTCCCTAGATTCTGCTAATTGCTCAACAAAACCGAAAATAGCGGTGACTAACTACTAAGGGTTTTCACTTAGCATTTTTGGTGCTTAGGGACAACCGGGATATTTCGGAATAGCTCACAGCCAAGTTTCCATCGCTATGACGAACGCAACCAGCCCTGAAAGGGTAAGTGACTTCCCTAGAAATGAATCTTAGGGAGAGTTGAATCATCAGGATAGCTTTTTTTCTAGTTGTTTTCTTTCAAAATAGCAATTGTGAAGTTATTTTATTGAGTTATTGATCCCCTGAATAGGGTATAAGGTTACGTAAAGACCTATTATCGTCACCTATTTTGTATGACTGGTCGCATCGTTAAAGTAAAGAATAATACTCTACCTTCCGTGAGAGATTGGTGGACTCAACCTGATGTTTTGGCGATGTTGTTGGCGGAAAAGCGCAGTGAGTCAACCCGTAGGGCTTATGACCGGGATGTCAAACATTTTTTTGCAATGATGTTTGGGGTAGAATCTACTGCAGAGTACGTTGTGCGGTTTTTGGCACTGCCTGGGGCACAGGCGTTGGAGTGGGTGGTGCGGTACAAAGCAAAGATGATTGGGCAGGGGTTGTCTGAGGCAACGGTAAACCGTAGGCTGTCGGCACTCAGGGCGCTGACACACAAGGGCAGGGTGTTGGGGGTTTGTAGTTACACCTTAGAAGACATAAAAGGTGAGACGGTGATGAAGTACCGGGATACGAGCGGTATCACTCCCCAAGAGTTTAAACAGATACTTTGGACTTGCGATCGCACGACGGCGAAGGGGGTCAGGGATTATGCTTTGCTGCGCTTGCTTTGGGATAATGCTCTGCGGCGGGGAGAGATTGCGAAGTTGACGATGGGGGATTTTGACCGTCAAAATAGCAAACTTTTGGTATTAGGTAAGGGACGGGGTAGCCAAAAGGAAAAAATAGATTTGACTCCGAAAACCAGGGATGCGATTTGTTATTGGTTGGCGTTTCGAGGGTTGGCGTCAACAAAAGATGCGTTGTTTGTGGCGTTGGATTTGAATACGCCAGGGCATCCTTTGACAGATGCTGGGATTGCAAAGATGGTGAGAACTAGGGCGAAGAAGGCAAATATTACTAAGCCGTTAAGTCCGCACCGTATAAGGCACAGTTCTATTACGGCTGCGTTGGACGCGGGGCAGAGTGTGCGGGAGGTGCAGAAACTGAGTCGGCACAGCAAGTTGGAGACGTTGATGATTTACGATGATAACCGACAGCAGCATCAGTTGAAGGTGAGTAGTGTGCTAGCGGATTTGGTTTGATGGACTCAACCAGGTGAGTAAATTATAAAACACAGTTGATATGTCCCTGGCGATTAATATGTTGAGTGAACAGGGGGAAGTGATTCTTCAACGCCATATTGCGGCTTTAAGTCCTTACATAAATAGACATATAAAAAGATACGGTGATTATGTGGTGAATTTACATAATATTCCCCAACCGTTAGAGGCTGCAATGAATCTGCCACCTGAAATCTTTGAAAGCTAGATATACCAAGGATTACCAGACCATCTTGCAGGTTTTTACACGTATCTCGGCTTCACGTCTCAATGAACTACCCAGACCTCAATGCAGTAGGTCTGGGTAGTTCATCTAACACCCCCAGGAGACTCCCGCCACAGCGCCAGCTTGGCGGTGAGAGGAATGGGAACGAGTAAGGGAAAGAAACAGAAACCTAAGTCGTGAGTCTTGGGAATCCCCCGCTACACCGTCAGGTTAGCGGTGGGAGGATGTCAATCTAAATTGGTAAATGTACCAAGGAGTAGTAAATCACCAGGAACGTGGACTGAACTGAAGTTGATATAATTTTTCGATGGGAACAGTAGGTTTTTTAAAGCAAAAATTGAAATTGGCTCAAACGATACATTCAACTGCGCGACAATCTGTGGAGGTACTTGTTCCTTAATCTGCTGATTAACTAGTGCTTCTACATCCCGGGAACCACATGAACCACCTCCCGATATCCTTCCATCAACTGTCACAGCCTGTTGCTCAATATCAATTTTGACAGTCTGCATCCTACCATCCCCATCAACCTTGGGAGGCATATCGGCATGAACATTGATACTTACATCTGTAAACTTTGGTGAAATCTTACATTTCCAATTCTGTTCCCATACCATTTTGTGGCAATATTTCTCAATATATTCCATCTCGTTGTCTCGACTTCCCTCCAGTCTCATTTTGCCTTCTTCCATCAGTTCTATTTTCATACCTTCGAGAGAAAATTCAGTCGATTTTCCATTAGGAAGGTAGTACTCAAAAGATGTTTGTGTCTTTTCAACTTGACCCTCATGATTCAATTTACTGAGATCAATGTCTGCTGTTACAATAGCTCTTGTGAATTTGGCTGTCCATGCTTTTCCAGACTCAGGTTCGACCCCTTCTAAATTCCAGCCCTCCTTGTTGAGGCTTTGAGGGAGTACGGAACTGAAAAATAATTCTGAGCGTATCATTAGGCTGCACTTTTCTCCTAGTGGGATTGGTTCGGGAACATCACTGAGGAAAGTCTGGCTATAATCATGCAACTTGCGATTGCCGGTCTGAATAAAAAGTTGCAAAATTTCAGTGTTGCTAGACTGTGTTTTCAGAGGCTTGAAATAGAATCCATTCGGCTTGAGATCATGAAGGGGTGTTACTTCACTGAGGTCAAGCTTATTGATAATAAAAACTACCGGATTCTTGACAAAATACTCCTTTACCGCCTTGTTGAACTCTATTGATTCTTCACTACTTAAATCAATGTCACTGATATCAAACGCGCCTTCTTTCATATCGAGTTGGACTATTAGCACATCATGCTCTCCAGTCTCAGTTTCCACTGTTCCTTCAACTTGACCAATCTCAACGTTGGCGCTTAATGTCTGGCCACTGATATCTTGACGAGGCTTGCAAATTTCCTCTTCGCCTTTATCCTGCATGCATTTTTGGATACTACCGCTCAATATTTCCATCTGAAGATGAGCTTTAGTCGGGTTATTAGTATAAAAGCTCATAAGAGGATAGCCATATTCCATATAGAACTTGGTTATCAGGCAACGATCTTCTACCCAATCGTCCTTCCTATATGTCGTAACACTAATAACATTCTTATAGTCTGTACTAGTTTTCAGTTCCTCATATTGATCTTTCAAAGACTCGTTTATCTGATCTAGAGACATATTGAAAACAACATCCCAATTGTTGGTGCAAGGTCGGTTAAACATATGTTTAACCACATCTTCGGAAGACGGCGCTGAAGCCATTGCTGTTGTGGCAAGCATTTCCCTGAGTAGGCGATCGCCATCTCTTTCCAGGACTAGCGCGTTCATTCTTGCAAACGAAGCATCAACAATTCGTGCTTCTAAGACGAAAGTCAGTTTAATGTTCAGATTAGATTTCTTGAAAGTGATACCTTTATTAGTTTGAGTGTTTGGCAACGATATCTCCCAAGTCGAAAAAGGTGTGATATTACTGACGTCTTTAGACCATGATTCACCACCATCACTAAATTTGGGAGTGCCTGTTTCGGCGTTGTATTGATAAGTTCGCTCACGCCACGGAGTGCGAAACGTCAAAGCTTGGCGCTCTAGATTCCGGTCATTAAATGGAGTTCCCTGGTAGGTAAGTTGCACCAAATAATCCCCGCTATCAGTGGACTGAATTCCATCAACTTCGGCAACAACAGAAATTATTCGTGCTACGACATATTTGTAAAACTCCTTTGCACCCAAATCTACGGAAATACTAAACCGATTGCCGTTAATTATATCCTCGGTACTAACGCCATCAACAGTATAGTCTATCGGGTGAGTGATTGACGGTTGATACTGCCTAAGTTTGCTCTCTGCCTCAACAGTAACTTGCGCCTGATTCATCAGAGCCCACCGAAATTTTAATAGGCTGAATGAGGTAATAGGAGTTGCTGGTTGCAGATTGGCATATTGCAAAGCCTGATCTCGCAACAAGAATGCCTTTGCCAAAATTGTCAGTATCTGGTTTTGGACAAAAACAAGATTACCTGTGAGTCCAATCAGATCGATCCTTGACTTATCGAGTTCTTCAATTTTTCCAGGGTTAAGTGCATCATTGATATGTTCTAGTCGCTTAGCTTGGCGTTCATTGATCTCTTTTTGTTGCTGATTCGTGTAAATATCGCGCTGGATATGGTGTAGTGCCGATTTAGCAGTAGTCAGAGCCTTGCCGCGCAAAACCAGGATATTGAAGGCCCTTTGCAGTTCTGCCTTAGCCAAGTTGACTTTAGGGTCGTCAGGGCCAGTGTTCATGATATAATCGAAGTCCTCTGACATCTCATCCCATGCCAAGGTAGAGGGGTTGCCAAACGGATTACCTTTCAACTCATCAAGCTCTTTCTGAAGCTCCCTTAGTTCGTCCACTTCAGTTTGAGTGCTGGAATAAAGAGTTTCAGAAGTGTTTAGCACATGAAGATTTTTTTGGGTCCACTGTGCCATGTTACCCAGATTTTTGACTGCCTCAAGACCAGAAGACGGAGTAAAGATAGGCACAAGAATAAACAGATTCTTGGCAACATCAAGAGCAAACTTAATATCCTGTGTCATTTGCCAAGCCTGAACAGCAGTGTTATATCTATCGATTGCTGTGTTAACGACAGCCTGCTGTTCAAACAGCTGTCTTTCCAACGTGCCAATGTTGTTCTTCTGTTGCTGGGCTTCGGCTTTCTGCTGTGAGATGATAGAATCGTAATACCCTGTAATGTCTTTTTGGTAATCAGTATTAGCTTTGATCACATCAGTCAGCAACTTACCTGAGTCAATAATGTTCTGGTTAAGAGTATTTAAAGTTACATATAGCCATTCGTATTGTCGGCGAGCTTCGATTCTCTGCTCATTATCAGAAATTTGGCTTTGAATAGCTTCGGCTAAATCGAGAATTGATTGAACATAGTTCGCATATTTCTCTGGTGGCAGGATTGGCACAAAACTGCCGTAGGAAGGATCTGTAGCATATTTGGCAAGATCAAACGCCCGCACTCGCAAAGCCAACAATTCCGCATCTTCAGTTTCCGTCGGGATGAATTCAACAATCCACAACAGGTAGTCCTGTATAAATTTCTGAATATCACTATCAGGGTCTGTTTGGTTACTGAGCACCGCCTCTGCAAATGTTAAGGAGAATTGTAGACTGTTAACTAGGAGTGGAAGAGCAGCAGTAGAGGGAGTCTGACGCACATCATGTATCACAATTGGCTCTGCATTCCTTCCCTCACCTGAAAGCCCATATTTGAGACCATCAACAATTACGTTATATTTTGTGCCTGCTTGATTGCGTAAAGCTAAAGCGCCAAGAAACTCGCTACAAGCTATCTCAAACTCATCATAAGCAGCATCATTTAACATTACAGCTTTCGGTTGACCAGAGGTACGCATATCCAGCACTTGACCGAAAAGGCGGGCGTTCCTTCCAGGGAGCTTCACATAACCTTCTTTTGCTGAAGAAGATAACACGTTAGCAAATAGCGTGAAATCATTAACCTCATCGGGGAGACAAAACCTCATCTCGCCAATATCTATCCTGGTTTTGTAGACATTGATGGTAGGTGTTGCAATTGTTGACAACACGCCAGAATGATCTTCCGGGAGCATTGCTACAAAATCACGGTCATCATAAACAGTGAAATTAGCGTCAATCGAAAACTGATATTTCTGAACAAAGGCTGCACTCAGCACACGTTGCCAAATCAAGGTACGCTCGTATTCCACAAATAGGGTCATTGTGGTCAATTGCACGCGGTTGGGTGCCGTGTCTCGGAATCGTTCTTGAAGGTCACGCAGAGTTAGCTGAGCATTTGAATCAAACAGTGCAAAGACACTGTTGGTTTTAGCATACAAGGGTTCTTGCCATTTACCTTCTTTTAGAGTCTTGTTAAAGGTGCATGAATTGCTCAAATTTAGAATGTGACCATACTCTTGGACAAAACCATATTCGCCGTCTTTCAGGCTACTTGTGTAATAAACGAAATTAACAGCGTCTTCACCAGTTAATGGTTGGTCGACATTAGCATAGGCATCCTTAACGCGTTTAAATTTTTCAGGTGGATAGGCAAATACCTGCATAATTGTATCACCAATATCTACCTGTGATACAAAATGTGTGCCATAAGTTTTAAACAAGTCAAGGTAATATGTTGCTTCATCCACTCCAAAATTATTACTATAATCTTGCAGCATTTGTTTCCCGTAATGCCTTAATTTGATCATTGCACTCTTGAAATCTTTTGTGATTCCAAAACGAGGATCTGGATTATGCAAACGGAGATGCATCAAGATACCTTGTTGAACTGAGGCATGAGTTGTGACACCGTCTTTGCGGGTAAGTTTTGCTAACGCATAGCAGTAATCAGAATTGGATAAGTCAACACCAATAGTTTTGGATAGTTCCTCAACTGCCTCATGATTACTCACGCCACCCATCACTAATGCCCCAGCAGGCAAATTAGGAACATTTTGTTCGGATGAAGGGTTAACAACTTCATAGGGAATCAGCTCAGTTAACAGGCTTTCCAGACTCTCATGCAAAGTAATAGCTGGATATTCCCACCTTCCCTGATTGAATTCAGATTGAATGTCATCTGATGTGATGCTGATGGATTGTTTTGGAAGTGGATATAGGATATTTAGTCTACCTTCTCCTGGATTCCAATTGGAATTTAATCCTTGAATTAGATTAGCTGACTGACCAACATTAATACCATCAAAAAAGTAGTTCATTTTAGGAATACCTTCATCTAAAAAGTGTAAATCCTGGGAATACAAGGAGCCGAAATCATTTTCTAATCTGCCTTTCAAGCATCTCTATTATGGATGGACATGCATAGCGATTGCCCAAGGGGTAGTGTGCTCCGCGCAATCGCTTGTCATCGCACAGACAGAGAGTCAATCCACAACGCTCGTTGCTCAAAAGGCGATTTTAAAGGGATTTGAGCGAGTGGTCTACACTCGCTCAAATAATGGTTGGTAAACCTTATGGAAAACTTTTTAGTTTACTAACAGTAATTAAAAAAAACAGTTTACAACACTAAAATTAGACATAAGTGAGTAATAGTTAAACATAAAATGACCCCCCCAGTTGTATGTTTACTTGAACTATTATAACCACATACAAACCGTCAAAAAATATATTTTCTGATGCATTTTAGTATAATAACAGCTTGACATTAGTTTGAGATTATAATTAGATTCAACTTTTGAATGAAATTATTAAATTCAAAAAAATTTCAAAATTTAAAATATATTGGTAGTTTAGCGGAACGAATTTTTGTAATATTGAACCATTCTGGGTAGCCACCGAGATATGTGCAAAATAGGACACGTTGTAAAGTTTTGTAAAGGCAATTGTCAAAAACCTTGATTTACCGTTGTTTCAGCCTCAACCTAAACTTAATATTCAAATGAAGACATTCCCGAAAAGGGTCATTTATATCATTCATAACACCCCTAAGGTCATTGCCGCTCTGCAATCTCATTCTGGCATAAGAGCTGCTGTGTCCCTATCTTCTCTGGTTTAGACTTTCGCTAAGCAC